>NZ_CP107932.1:4802500-7372728 GCF_036032445.1 Nocardia sp. NBC_00416 | reverse complement strand
CTACGCGGCGGAGAACGCTACGTCAAATCGCCACGTCGGCACCGCATCTGCGCAGTTCAGAGGCTTGCCGACAAGCGATCCGGCGGGCCGGATCGCACAAGTGTGACCCAGCCCACCAAGATCAATTCACCGGTGTACGCCGCACACCCGCGAAATTCCGCTTGCCACGGCGCAATACGAGCCACTGTCCGTGCAGGTAGTCACTGTTTTCCGGCGTCCATTCCAGGTCCTTCACGCGCTCGTTGTTCACCGAGGCGCCCCCTTCGTTCACGGCCCGGCGGGCCGCTCCCCGGCTCTCGCACAAGCCGGCGGCGACCAACAGGTCGACGATCGTGTCGCCGCCGGGCACCACCTCGGCGACCGTCCCATCGGCCGCGGCCTCACGCAACGCCGCGGCGAGTGTCGGCTCGTCCAGGTCCCGCAGCTCGGCGCGACCGAACAGCGCCTGACTGGCGAGTTGCACGGCGCGGGTGTTCTGTTCTCCGTGCACCAGCGTGGTCATCTCGGCCGCGAGACGGCGCTGCGCCTCGCGTGCGTGGGGACGCTCGGCGGTCGCCTCCTCCAGTTCCCCCAGTTCGGCACGGTCCAGGAAGGTGAACCAGCGCAGGTAGCGGACGACATCGGCGTCGGCAGTGTTCACGAAGTACTGGTACCAGGCGTACGGGCTGGTCAGCTCCGGGTCTAGCCAGAGGCTTCCACCTCCCGTGGACTTGCCGAACTTCTTACCGTCGGCCGAGGTGACCAGCGGAACCGTCAGCGCGTGGACGGCGGCGCCGTCCACGCGTCGGTTCAGTTCCACCCCCGCGATGATGTTGCCCCACTGATCGGAGCCGCCGACCTGCAGTACGCAGTCGTGCGTGCGGCGCAGCTGCAGGTAGTCGTTGGCCTGCAGCAGCATGTAACTGAACTCGGTGTAGGAGATTCCTTCTCCCTCCAACCGCCGTTTCACGGTGTCGCGGGCGAGCATTACGTTGACCGAGAAGTGTTTGCCGATATCGCGCAGGAAGTCGACGGCGCTCAGGGCACCGGTCCAGTCCATGTTGTTCACGATGAGCGCGCCGGTCGGCGAATCGTCCAGGTCCACGAACCGCGCGAGCTGGGAGCGGATCCGCTCGGCCCAGGCGGCGACGGTATCGGCGGAATTCATCGCCCGCTCGCCTACCTCGCGCGGATCGCCGATCAGTCCGGTGGCGCCACCGGCCAGCACGATCGGGCGGTGCCCAGCCCGCTGGAAGCGCGTCAAGGCCAGCAGCGGCACCAGATGTCCCGCGTGGAGACTGGCCGCGGTGGGATCGAAGCCGGCATAGAGGTTGCGCGGGCCCGAGCCCAGCGCCTCCCGGAGCGCGTCGAGGTCGGTGGACTGCGCGATGAGACCGCGCCAGGTCAGTTCGTCGATGATGTCGCTGCTCACGGGTCCATCTTCGCGCACCACCGCAACCGGGATAACGCGCGGTGCGATCATCGCGAACCACTCCGGTGGGCGATGCGCGGCGGTAGTGTCCGCCGCTGCGCACGGTCCCGGCGCGGGCGATCCGCGTGCATCGCGGTCGGTCGCGGCAGTTCCCGCTCACGACCGGCGCACCAGCCGCGCGAGCCGGCCGGGCGACGTGGGCTCAGGCGGACTTCTCGCCGCGCGGCGCGCGTGGACTGCGCCGGTATGCGGAGACCGCCGGGGAACCGGCCAGCCAGACCCGCCACGGGCGGTCGGCGGCGGAGCTCACTCCGACCCGTGGTCCGGTGGCGATCCGTGACGGCTCGACCGGACTGCCCAGTTCCAGCCGGATCGCGGACTCGGGATCGAAAACGTCGGCGCCGTAGTCACCGAGCCCTATGCCCAGCGCGCTGCCCAGGTTGCCCGGCCCCTTGGCCAGGTCGGCATCGGTGCGCGCGCCGGGCCGGCGACCACCTGCCTGCGCGTGGCCGGCGATGATCTCCGCCGCCCGGAGCAGAATGCCGCTGGCCACACCGTCCGGACCGCTGATGATGTTCACGCAGGTGTGCATTCCGTAGCTGAGATAGCAGTACAGCCTTCCCGGCGGGCCGAACATCACCGCGTTACGCGGCGTCGGGCCGCGCCCGGAATGCGCCGCCGGATCATGCCAGGGTCCCGCGGGGTCGCCACCGTATGCCTCGACCTCGACGATCCTGGCGCCGACCGGGCCCGACCACAGGGTTGCGCCGAGTAGACGCCGGGCGGCGGTCAATGGATCAACAGCCAGTTCCTCGGCACTCACCTGTGGATTGTCGCAGCCGGTACCCGGCGCCCGCCCGGGGTGTCTGTCCGTGCAGGTCCACGCGGTGAACCGGGCCGGTGGGGACGGCGCGAGATCTGGGCGCGCACCGCTCGGGACAAGTGGGGTCGACAGGTCGATCGACCTCACGGCTTGCGGAGGGGACCCGCCGGGCGAATAATTCATCAGGTAATGAATTCAACACCGGATGAATAAGGTGGATCATGTCCGATACCGGCGCGCCGGCCGCGGTGGAGGTTCGGAGCCTCACCGTTCGCCGCGGCAAACACGAAGTGCTACAGGATATTTCGCTGAGCATTCCGCGGGGATCCATCACCGGACTGCTGGGACCGTCGGGTTGCGGGAAGACCACCCTCATGCGCAGCATCGTCGGCACCCAGGTGGTGGCCGGGGGTGAGGTCACCGCACTCGGACTGCCCGCGGGCAGTGCCGGGTTGCGGCGGCGGATCGGTTACGTGACCCAGGCGCCGAGCATCTACTCCGATATCAGCGTGCGCGACAACGTCGCGTACTTCGCGGCGCTCTACGGGGGTGATCGGGACGCGGTCGAATCGGCGCTGGGCGCGGTCGGATTACTGGACCATCAGGGACAACGCGGCGACGAACTCTCCGGAGGACAGCGGACACGGGCCTCGCTGGCCTGCGCGCTGGTCGCCGGACCCGAACTGCTGGTACTCGACGAACCCACCGTCGGGCTGGACCCGGTCCTGCGGGTGGAGCTCTGGAAACAGTTCCGCGAGCTGACCGCCGGCGGCACGACCCTGCTGGTGTCGAGCCATGTCATGGACGAAGCCGAGCACTGCGATCGGCTGCTCCTCATGCGCGACGGCCGGTTGCTGGCCCAGCTGAGTCCCGACGGGCTCCGCGAACACACCGGCGAGCAGAACCTCGAACAGGCGTTCCTCGCCCTCATCACGATGGGAGCCCCGGCATGAGCGACCGAGGAGCGGAATCGACCGTGGCGCCGGGACGCACCGAACCGGCCACGCTGTCGCCGGCCGGACCCCGGCCGGGGGCGGCCTACCTGGCGACCACCGCCCGGATCCTCCGGCAGTTGCGCAGCGATCGGCGGACGGTGGCCATGATCCTGGTCGTGCCGGCACTGCTGATGACCCTGCTGTACTTCATCTATCAGGACGTTCCGGCCACGCCACAGCAGCCGGTGAGCCTGTTCGACCGCGTCGGGATCAGCATGCTCGGCATATTGCCGTTCATCGTGATGTTCCTGATCACCGCGATCGCCATGCAACGCGAACGCACGTCGGGAACACTCGAACGGCTACTCACCACACCGCTGACCAAACTCGATCTGCTCGGCGGATACGGGAGCGCGTTCTCCCTCGCGGCGGCGGCCCAGGCGGCGGTCGCCTGCCTGGTGTCGTTCGGACTGCTGGGCCTCGACGCGGCCGGCAATCCCGGCTGGGTCGTGCTGATCGCGATGGTCGACGCGATGCTGGGAGTCGCACTGGGGCTGCTGTGCAGCGCGTTCGCCCGCACCGAGTTCCAGGCGGTGCAGTTCATGCCGTTGGTGGCGGCGCCGCAGATCTTCCTGTGCGGACTCCTGGTACCCCGCGCACAGCTGCCCGACTGGCTGGAGGTGATCAGCAACATCATGCCGCTGAGCTATGCGGTGGACGCCCTGCACGAAGTATCGATCCATGCCGAACCGACGGGCCTGATGTGGCGGGATCTGGCGATCGTCGCGGGGTTCGCGGCGGTCGCGCTCTGCCTGGGCGCGGCGACGCTGCGGCGCCGGACCGCATGACTACGGAGGAATCCGACGCCGCGCGGGTGCCCCGGACGGGCCGGCGCCCCGGGCAGTCCGGGGCGCGGGACGCGATCCTCGCCGCCGCCCGGCAGCGATTCGCGCGGGGCGGTTTCGACAAGACCTCGATCCGGGCGGTAGCGGCGGACGCCGCAGTGGATCCGGCGCTGGTGCACCACTACTTCGGAACGAAACAGCAGTTGTTCGCGGCGGTGGTGGAACTGCCGGTGGATCCGGAGATCGTGCTGCGGCAGATCGACGCGGCACCAGTGGATCGACTGGGCGAAGCCATGGTGGCGGCGGTGGTGGGTCTCTGGGATTCCCCGGCGGGCGCGGGAGCGATCGCTTTGGTCCGCAGCATCGTCGCGGGCGGCGATACCACGCTGGCCCGGGATTTCTTGTTGTCGGTGATCCTGGAACGGGTCCGGCAACGCATCGCCACCGACGGTGACGACGGACGGTTGCGGGTCGCACTGGCGGCATCCCAGATGGCGGGGCTGGTGCTCACCCGCAAGATCCTGAACCTGCAACCGGTCGCCGAGCTGCCGCTGCCCGACGTCGTCGCCATCGTCGGACCCGCTGTGCAGCGGTATCTCACCGGTGATATCGGCCAGGGCCCCCGGTCCGGCGACGAGCCCTGACCCGGGGGTCATTCTCCGTACTGGCTCGCGAAGTCCGCGTGCTCACCGTCCTCGACGGGACGCGCTTCGTCGGCGAGCAGTACGGGGATCCCGTTGTCGATCGGGTAGGCCAGGCGCAACCGCGGGTTGTAGAGCACATCCGCGCCGTCGGCGGCGCGCACCAGGTGCAGCTGCCCTTTGTCCTGTGGGCAGGCCAGCAGGCTCAGCAGGGTGGGGTCCAGAATGGTTTCCTCCGACATGGAGATCAACCTACCGGGCGGCGGAACGAGATATACCGGTGGCCGAAATAGGTCCCGGCCGCGACCGCCCCCATCACCACCACCGCGGCCGGCGCCCGGGGGAAACCGAGCACCGTCACCGCGAGTTCGAGCAGCAGCGCGTTGGCGACCAGTCCACCGCTGTTGACCGCCGCGAACGCCACGAAATCCCGGAACACCCGGCCCTGGACCCGGAACACCAGTTTCCGGTGCAGTACGAACGCGATACCGATTCCGGTCGCGTACGCGGCGGCCACCCCGGCCGACGGCGGCACCGAGGCGCCGAGAACAGCGAGCCACGCGACGGTCAGACCTATTCCCATCACCGTATTGACGGCCCCGACCACAGCGAAGGCGAGTCCCTGACGGCGGACCAGCCGCAGCAGGGGACCCGGGTCCGGCGGCTCGCCGGGCGTGGCGCCCGCTTCGGAGGAGGCGGTGGCCGGGGACGCGTGTGCGGCGGGATCGCTCACGGCCGGGCCGCCACCAGATCCGGCTGGTCGGCTGCCGGTTCGGCGGGCGGCGGGATCGGTGTCCCGCCCTGGCGACGTCCGCGCCGATACAAGAGTTCGAGGAGCGCGAGACCGAGCAATCCCGCTACCGCGGCCGCGATCCCGATTCTCCAGCCCGGCGGCCGCCAGGTGAGCTCCAGATCAGCCGCACGGGTGCCGGGCGGGATGTCCACCGCGACGAAACTGTTCGCGACCACATCGATCGGAATCGGACGTCCATCCAGGTGAGCGCGGTATCCGGGCCAGCCCAGCCGCGCGAAGACGATCCGGCCGCCGCTGGGCGAATCGACCCGGACCCGGCTGGTGGTGTCGGATTCCGCGGGCGCGCCGGTGGCGACGCCGTCGGTGTACGCGATTCGCCCGGTGCGACCGGATACCGGGCCGCCTTCTCGTTCGAGGACCTCGAGGTACTTCTCGTGTCCCGGGTAGTCGACCCATTTCCAGCCCGGCGGAGCGGGTTGATCACGAGCGCCGGGATACAGCGCCCGGTGCAGGACGACACGGTCGACGAGCATCAGATCCACCAGGGGGCGGCCGGTCTCGGGTTCGGGCGCGAAAGCCCGGCGGTAGGCGTCGGGGCAGACGCTGGTGTCCCAGCGCATGCACAACAGATGCCCGAAATAGAAGTGACCGTTGGGGGTGTAGCCGCCCACGTAATCCGCTTCCAGGTTCTTGGCATAGTTCCCGAAGGCCAGCGATCCATAGGCGCCGTCGAGGGTGCGCTCGCCGGGATCGATCAGCGCACGATCGCCCAATTGCAAGGTGGTACCGGGGAAGTCGGGGAACGCGGCCTTCATCGCCGAGCGTTTCTCCGGCAGGTGCCAGCTCATCGGCGTGGGTTGCGCGGCGTGGACCTGGAGGTAGGCGATGGGCGCCACCGCGGCCAGCGCCAGTACACAGGCCGCGGCCCGGCCGCGGGTCCGGGCCAGCCACACTACGGCCGCCCCCAGCACCCCGACCCCCGTCGCTGCCGCGAGGTGCCCGAGTACCGCCTCGGGCGCGGCCGCCGCGGAGCGCGCCAGCAACGCGACGATCAGCAGGCCCGCCGCGATACCGCGGCGCTGTCCCCCGGCCACGGTCCCGAACCGGCCGAGCAGAACGCACACCAGCACCAGCAGGGCGAGCGCCACCATCGGCAGCACCCGCGCCGGCCAGCGCAGCGGACCCATGGTGCCGGGTCCGGCGGTCCACAGCAGGGTCAGAACCGCGAACAGCGCGGGCCCGCTCAGCTCGCGGGCCGCCTCGGCCGCGCGTTTCCAGTCGACGAACGCCAGCGCCGGGATCAGGAACCAGGCGATGTACACCATCGGCAGCGGCTGTACGTAGCCCCACCAGGAGGTGAAGGCCGGCAGCGTGCTGGGCAGGCTGGCGTTCAGCGATTCCGACCACGGCACCGCCAGGAACTGGTCGTTGCGTATCTCCGACGCCCCACGCCAGGTGACATCCGCGGTCAGCAGGCTGGGCAGGTAGGTGGCCAGGCCCGCGAGCGCCGCGCACCCCGACACCAGGGCCAGCCGGACCGAGGGCGCCCAGCGACGCTGGTACACGACCTCGCCGATGAACACCGCGCCGAACAGGACGGCCGCTTCGACGGCGGGGAACACGTACTGGACCGAGAACGTGAAATAGAGGAACACGAAAACCGGGATCGGCCCGCCACGCCCGCGCGCGTACCGGACCCCCGACGCCCAGGCGTGGACCAGCCAGGCGGTTCCGGTGAACGCGGTCATCCAGCTGGCGGCGTCGAAGAACAGCAGGAAACCGCTGAACGGAAGGGCGACTCCGGCGACCGCCGACCAGGCCGGACGACCCCCGTAGCCGAGGCAGACCCGGTACACGCCGAGCCCGAGGATCACCGCGAACAGCAATTTGACCGCGGTCGCGTACAGCGCGAGATCGTCCACCGAGACCGCGACCAGGTCGATCAGCAGTTGCGGCGGGTTGAGCAGTCCGGCCTCTTCGATCGCATAGTTACCGGCCAACCAGTGTTCGGGCACCATGACAGGGAATTTCCCGTCCCGCAGCCGGCGGCCGATCATCACCCACAGCGGCGCGTACTGGGATTCGGTGTCGTCGGTGTAGAAATGCCGGGAATTCGCCAGTAGGACAGCGACGTAGGCGGCGAGCACTCCCGCCGCGCACACCAGCCCCCATCGGAGCACATCCCGCCGATCATCGGCTCGACCATCCGCCACGGGTCCCAGACCCTACCGTTTCCGAGCGGCTCCGCGACCGTAATGACGCGCAACCGGATCTACCCGCGCCGCGCCCAGTACACCTGCTAGAGTTCGCATTTCTCGGGCTCACCAGCGTCATCGAGACCCGGCACGCGTTATCCGCCGTCGAAAGTCGATCTCGCCAATGCCGTCTTCTCCCAGGTTCGCTTCCGCCCCGGCCACCGACCGGCCATCGGCGTCTCCGTCCGCTCCATCCACCCGTGCGGGCCTCCCGTGGTCCGATCCCCCGTTACCGCCGACCGGTTCGGCATCCGATTCGCCCGAAGTGTGCGGTATCTCGGTGGTGGTTCCGGTCTACCGCGGTGAGCAGACCATCGCCGAGCTGGTGCGCGAACTACACACACTGGCCGCGCCCACGGAGACGCCGGGCGGGCTCCGGTTCCGGGTGGACGAGATCGTGCTCGTCCACGATCACGGTCCCGACCGGTCCGATCTGGCCCTCCAGCGACTCGCCCGCGAATACCCGCGAGTGCGAGTGATCTGGTTGAGCCGCAATTACGGTCAGGATGCCGCGACCATCGCGGGAATGGCCGCCGCGCGGGGCAGCTGGGTGGTGACCATGGACGAGGACGGTCAACACGATCCGGGCGATATCGCCGCGTTTCTCGACGCCGCTTACCGCGAGCGTGCGGATCTGGTGTACTCCCGGCCCACCAACACCCGCCCGCACGGTCCGCTGCGCAACCTCACCTCACGCGGCGCGAAACTCGTGCTGGCCACCCTGTTCGCCTTCCCCGCCTCGACCCGCTTCGAGAGTTACCGGCTGATCCGCGGCGATATCGGCCGCCGGCTCGCCGAGGTCGCCGGGAACGGCGCCTATCTCGACGTCGCGCTGACCTGGGTCGTCGGCCGGACGGCGACGGTTCCGGTGCGGTTGCGCACCGAGGGTCGGGCCGAATCGGGCTACAACTACCGGCGGTTGTTCTCGCTGTTCTGGAAGATGGTGCTGTGCACCGGAACCCGGGGTCTGCGACTGGTGAGCCTGCTCGGCGTGACGCTGGCGCTGGCCGGAGCGGTCCTCGCCGGCCTGATCATCTATTCCGCGCTGGCCGGTGACGGCGGTGATCCCGAGGGCTGGGCCTCGATCGTCGTCGTCACCCTGCTGTGTTCGGGCGCGGTGCTGTTCTCGCTGGGGCTCATCGCCGAATACCTCGGCGTGGTGCTGCACATCCTGGTGGGCAAACCGCTGTATCTGACAGTCGAATCACCCACCCCCCGGCCACCCGACGAGGTCCCCCGATCGACCGTGCGGCAACCCGCCGAGGCGGCCGCGCGATGAGCGACCGGATCATCTTCAGCCGGCCCTACCGGTCCGCCGCGGAACTGGCGAACGTGACGGCCGTACTCGACTCCGACCACTGCCACGGTGACGGCCCGTTCACCGCGGCGGCGTCCGCGAAACTCGCCGAGATCACCGGCTCCCCGCATGTGCTGCTGACCACCTCGTGCACGCACGCGCTGGAACTGGCCGCGCTGCTGCTGGAACTGGGTCCCGGCGACGAGGTGATCGTGCCGAGTTTCGCCTTCACCTCCGCCGCCGCCGCATTCGCGGTGCACGGCGCGACCTGTGTGTTCGTCGATATCGACGAGACCACCGGAAATATCGACCCGCAGGCCGCCGCCGCGGCGGTCACCGACCACACCAAGGCGATCGTGGTCATGCACTACGGCGGGGTCGCCGCCGATATGGCGGCACTACAGCGGCTGGCGGACCGGCACGCGATCGCGCTCATCGAGGACAACGCTCACGGCCTCGGCGGCACCTGGCGCGGCCGCGCCCTGGGCACTCTCGGCACGCTGGGCACCCAGAGTTTCCACGACACCAAGAACGTGCACTGCGGCGAGGGCGGCGCGCTGCTGCTCTCCGACGAGATCCTGATGGGCCGCGCGGAGATCATCCGGGAGAAAGGCACCGACCGGGCCCGGTTCCTGCGCGGCAAGGTGGACAAATACACCTGGCAGGACATCGGATCCAGTTATCTGCCCAGCGAACTCAACGCCGCTGTGCTCGACGCCCAGCTCGCCGAATTCCACACCATCCAGCGCGCCCGGCACCGGGTCTGGCACACCTATGCGGCCGGGCTCGGTGCGTGGGCGGCCGAGCAAGGGGTCGTGCCGATGACGGTCCCGCCGGACCGGCGGCATACCGCGCACCTGTTCTATCTCCGGATGCCCAGCGAGGAAGAGCGGGACGGGCTCATCCGGCATCTCGCCGGACGAGGGATCGTCGCGCCGTTCCACTATGTCCCTCTCGATTCCAGCGCGGCGGGCCTCAAATACGGCCGGACACCGGTCCCGTGCACCCGCAGCGCCCGATTCGCGGCGACCATCGTGCGGTTACCGCTGTGGCCCATGCTCACCGGTGACCAACTCGACCGAATACTCGAGGCGGTCACCGATTACCGATGCGGATCCGGCCGTGCCGCGGATCCGCCGACCTGTCACAGCCGGGCCGCACCGGTTTCGGTGAGCACCTCGTAACTCTCCGAGGCAGGGTCGTACCACCAGGTGAGCGGGCCGGGCTGTGGCCCGCCCGCCGCCTGGACCGCATGCGCCGACGGGCGGAACCACGGACTGCGCGCAATATCGTCGACCACGTACACCAGGTCGGGGCGCTGGTCCGGCGCCAGTGAGCGCAGGGCCTCGGTGACATCGGCGGGCTCGAGCCGGAACCCGGGTCGCACGCTCACCGCGGCAACGGCCAGAACACTGTCGCGGGCCGGCAATCCGTAGGCGACTTCCATATCCACCGCGGCGATATCGTTGAGCACATCGACGATCGGCTGGGTGAACACCGGTCCGCGCCTGGTCCCGATCACCGTGTCGATCCGGTCGACCAGCCAGTAGTCACCGTCGCTGTCCCGGCGGAACAGGTTCTCGGTGGGCAGCCAGGAGTCCTCCGGTTCGAACACACCGCGTAACCCGCCCAGGGACAGGTCCACGGTCGCGCCGGCCGAGCCGATGAGCAGCCCCACCTCGTTGTCCGCGCAGCGCCGGGCATACCCGTTCTCGTCCACCAGCACCTGCCCGGTCTCCGGGGCATAGGCCACCAGCTCGACCCGCGCCGTCCCCGGCACCGGACGGCCCTTGCACCCGAACTTGACGCCCGGCACATTCGCCAGCACCACATCGCCCTCGATCGAGGCGTAGAACTCCAGGACTCGGGCCGGCGCGAACTGTTCCAGGGTGCGCCGCCAAAGTCCCGGGGGCATACCGGAGCCGATGAACAATCGGATCGGATGCGCGTGACCTTCGGGGAAGACCTCGGCGTCGAGGATGTCCCGCAGCATCGTCCACGTATAGGTCACGACGGTGACCCCGTACCGGTGGACCTCTTCGGCGAATTGCGCCGGATCCAGCGACCTGGCCAGCGCGATCCGGCTCCCGCCCGCGATAGCGCCGCCCAGACTCACCAGCAATCCGGACGAATGGTGCAGCGGCGCCAGGCAGTAGACCGTGTCCTTGTGATCGAGGTCGGCGGCCGTGGCGGTGCCGAAGGCCGACAGCGCCCAGCGATGGTTGGTGATGTATTTGACCTCCAGGCGGTCGCCGCCCCCGGCGACCAGAATGAACGCCAATTCGCGCGCCCGTCCCGGATTCGGTCGGTACCAGCCCGGCACCCGCACCTGTTCCGGATCGATCTGCTCCAGATCTACCAGATCGGTGGCGCCGGAAACGGCCAGTCCACGGGCGTCGCCGCCGCCCAGGACGAGCACCCGGGCACCCGTGGCGACCGCGTGGCGCACGTTCTCCGGATCGGATACCAGGATCGTGGTCCCGGTCTGCTCCAGTGCGGCGCTCAGATCGCTCTCGGGCGCCATGAGCACCGCGACCGCGCCGATCCGGGACAGCGCCGCCAGGGTCACCAGCGCGCTGGGCCGGGTCTCCATCACCACCCCGACGCGACTCGCGGGGCGGATCCCGACCGAGATCAGTCCGCGCACCACATTGTCGATCCGGATATCGACGGCGGCGTGGGTGTGCACCCGGTCGTCGAACAGGAAGCATTCGCCGCCCGGCGAGCGGCGGGCCTGCTCGGCCATGAGCCCGCCGATGGAGATCCGGGTCTGCGGCTCGATCGTGCCGAGCCGGGTCAGCCGGGGCAGGGTCCGCGCGGCGCCCTCGACCACTCCGACCGAACCGCGCAGCGTATTCCCGGCGATATGTTCGATGGTCCGGCCGATCTCGGCGCCGGCCTCGGCGAGTGCCGCCACGGTGTGCACCGCGCGCAGCAGGGCGGTCCGCGGCGCTCCCGCGGGCACATGCTCCGACATGGGCACGATCTCCTCCGGCAACGGGTTGCTCCCATCGACCCAGCCCACCCAGTCACGAACCTGCGGCCAGGTGAACCTGGTCGCCACGGAGCCCGCGACCAGACCGAAATGCCCCGACACCACGGTGGATTCGTACACTTCGGCGCGTGGCGCGGCCCGCACGATACCGCGCACCGCCGCCGGCTGGCCGATCTCGTCGACCTCGCCGACGAAAGCCAGGATCGGGCATTTCAAATCGGCCAGGGAGATGGGCTGATCGCGGATGACGAAGCCACCCAGCATCATCCGGTTGTGCACGACGAACTGTTTCAGCAGGTCGGCCGCCGCGGGCCCGGCGTAACCGATCCACCCCTCGCTGGCCAGGAACCGCCGCTGGCGTTCCTTGGGCAGCAGCGCCTCGCGATCGTGCAGCTGGCGCAGGAAATCTATCCGCGCTTTGGCGGTCTTCACCGGATCGAGCATCTGGAAGCCGATCCGCACCATCCGGTCGGTGATCGGCAGCCGGGGCACGACATGGTCGGCGGCGAAATCCACCAGATCGCTCACCGCGTCGTGCGGCAGGCCCAGCGGCATTCCGGCGACGATATCGACCGGGCTCCCGAAGGTCACGATGCTGGCGATGCCTTTCCCGGCACGGTAGGCGGCGGTCTGGTAGGCGAACATGCCGCCCTGCGAATACCCCATGAGGTGCACGTTGCGCCCGGTCGCCGCGCAGACGGTGTCGATCGCGCTGTTCACGGCGAGCACATGGTCGGCGAGATCCCGTTTCCAGCCGCCCTCCTCCGCTGACGGGGAGCCGAAGTCGATCACCCAGCAATCGACACCGCTGCGGTGCAGAATTCCCACCGCGCCGTCGTCGCCGTTGACGTCCCAGATATCGGCGCTGACCATGAGCGGCGGCACGAACAGCGCCACCGGACCGCCGCCGGTGGCGCAGGGGAAATAGCGCCGCAACCGGTACATGGGCCGACGCTCGGCGATCTCGAACGGCGAGGATTCCGTGTCCCGTCCCAGCCCGCCGAACCGGATCACTTCGAGACCGTTCTGCGCGGTGGACAACACCCGCCGCGCCGACCCCGCCAAATCTCGCACACTCAACTTCACGTTCCGCTCCCAGCCCTACACGTGGCGTGGAATACCTCATAACCCTGGAGGTATGCACAAAGCCTGCCATATCGCTCGCCGCACCCGAAGGTCCGTTGTGACATCTACATCATGTACCCGTCACCTCGAGGAGCCCTCGCGTCCCGCGCCGATAAGGTGGGGATCGTGACCGAGCCGACCCTCCCGCCGACCCCCGCGCGCCGGACGGCGGGCGCCGATCGTGAATCCCTGCTCGTCGAGCTCGTGGACGACGCCGGTACGACGGTCGGTTCGTGTGCGGTGGCCGCGGCGCACCGCGCACCCGGGCGCCCGCACCGGGCGTTCTCGGTGCTGATCTTCGATACCGCGGGCCGGACGCTGCTACAGCAGCGCGCGCTGGGTAAGACGCGGTTCCCGGCCCGCTGGTCCAATACCTGCTGCGGCCATCCGGCGCCCGGTGTCCCGGTACTCGAGTCCGCGGGTATCCGGCTGATCGAGGAGATGGGCCTGCGGGTTCCGCTGACCGAGGTCGGCGTGTACCGGTACCGGGCCGAGGATCCGCGCACCGGGTTCGTCGAGGACGAATGGGACCATGTCCTGGTCGGTTCGCTCGACGGTGTCGAACCGGCCCCGGATCCGGCCGAGGTCGCCGGCCACCGCTGGATACGCCCGGAGGAGCTGCGCACCCGGCTACGCGAACAGCCGGACGATTTCAGTCCGTGGCTCGCCGGAGTACTCGAGATCGCGGGTGCGAACCCGCCGGTCCACACCTGACGACACCGGACACCCGCGCGGCGCAGGCCTCTGCTCCTCTGTGTCGATCGGGCGTTTTCTCTCCACCCGGGTGACATATTCAGATGCGCATATCGTCGTAGTCAGATTTTTCAGAGCCTCTCGCATGGCTCACCGCCCGAACCGGAGCGGCGAGCCATGCGGGACCGCGGCAGTGCGCGGGCGGCGATTCAGCCCAGCCAGGACCGGATCTCCACGACCGCCTGCCGGATCTCGCCGAGTTGTTCGGCCACCCGCTCCCCCGCGGTACCGCCGCGCGCGTTGCGCGACGCGACCGAACCCGCGACCGTCAGCACCTCCCGCACCCGCGGCGTGAGTGCCGGATCGATCGCGGCGAACTCGGTGTCGGTCAGTTCGTCCAGCCCGACTCCCCGCGCCTCGGCGGTGCGCACGCACGCCCCGGCCGCCTCGTGTGCGACCCGGAACGGCACCCCGTGCCGCACCATCCATTCCGCGATATCGGTCGCGAGGGTGAAACCGGCGGGTGCGAGTTCGGCCATCCGGTCGGTATGGAAGGTAAGGGTGGAGATCAGACCCGCGATGGCGGGCAGCAGCAGTTCCAGCTGAGCCACCGAGTCGAACAGGGGCTCCTTGTCCTCCTGCAGATCCCGGTTGTACGCCAGCGGCTGGGCCTTCAGTGTGGCGAGCAGCCCGGTGAGATTACCGATCAGCCGGCCCGCTTTTCCCCGGGTGAGTTCGGAGACGTCCGGGTTCTTCTTCTGCGGCATGATCGACGAACCGGTGGACCAGGCGTCGGCGAGCGTGATGTAGCCGAATTCCGGCGTACTCCACAGAATGACCTCTTCGGCCATCCGGCTGAGATCCACTCCGGTCATCGCCAGCACGAAAGCCGCCTCGGCCGCGAAATCGCGCGCGGAGGTGGCGTCGATGGAATTGGCGGCCGAGGCCGTGAAATCCAGTTCGGCCGCGATCGCCTCCGGGTCCAGGCCCAGCGATGACCCGGCCAGGGCGCCGGACCCGTAGGGGGAGACGGCGGCCCGGCGGTCGAAATCGCGCAGCCGGTCGATATCGCGCAGCAGCGGATGGGCGTGCGCGAGCAGGTGATGTGCGAGCAGCACCGGCTGCGCGGCCTGCAGATGGGTCTTACCGGGCATTACCGCGTCCGGGTGGGCGGCGGCCTGGTCGGCCAACGCGTCCACCACCGCGACCAGCCCGGACGCGATGCGGCGCACCGCGTCGCGCAGCCACATCCGGAACAGTGTGGCCACCTGGTCGTTACGCGAGCGACCGGCCCGGAGCCGGCCGCCGATCTCCGGGCCGACCCGGTCGATCAGTCCGCGTTCGAGCGCGCCGTGCACATCCTCATCGGACTCCGCCGGCACGAAATCACCGGATTCGACATCGGTGGCGAGCCGATCGAGGCCGGCGAGCATATCCGCCAGATCGGGCTCCGACAGGAGCCCGGCCTTGTTCAGCACCCGGGCATGCGCCTTGGAGGCGCGGATATCGTAGGGCGCCAGCACCCAGTCGAACTGGGTCGATTTGCTCAGTGCCGCCATCGCCTCGGCGGGACCGGAGGCGAACCGCCCGCCCCACAACGCGCCTTCGTTGGTGCCCACTACCTCTCCCGTCTCGGTGTGCCGCTCGAATCGTCGGCCCCACGGTATTCGCCGGTCCGGACCGGAGTCCGGCCGCCCGGCTCCCACGCCCGATCCGGGCGCGGACCGGAACCCGCGCGATCACCGGGGCGCGGACCGGTGTCCGACGCCGATGGTCGTCGCTCGCGCCGGTGGCGGGCACCCGCCGCACCACCGGAACAGCGGCGTCGCCCCGCCCGGATTCCGGGCGGGTTCTCGCTTATTACTTCTGGTTCAGATCGCGCTTGGCGGCGACCTTGGAGGACAGGCCGTGGATCTGCACGAAGCCCTTCGCCAGCGACTGATCGAAGGTATCGCCCTCGTCGTAGGTGGCCAGGTTGAAGTCGTAGAGCGACTGGTCGCTGCGACGGCCGTTGACCACCACATTGCCGGCGTGCAGCACCATCCGGATATCGCCGGTGACGTGCTGCTGGGTCTCCGCGACGAACGCGTCGAGCGCCCGCTTGAGCGGCGAGAACCAGAGACCGTCGTAGGCCAGCTCGCCCCAGCGCTGTTCGACCTGCCGCTTGTACCGGCCGAGCTCCCGCTCGAGGGTGACGTTCTCGAGCGCCCGGTGCGCGGTGATCAGCGCGATGGCGCCCGGGGCTTCGTAGATCTCGCGGCTCTTGATTCCGACGAGCCGGTCCTCGACCATGTCCAGCCGGCCGACGCCCTGGCGACCCGCGCGGGTGTTCAGCTCGGTGATCGCCTCCAGCACACTCACCGGACGGCCGTCGATGGCGACCGGAACGCCCCGCTCGAAGGTGACGATCAGTTCGTCGGGCGCCTCGAAGTTGACGGTCGGATCGGTGGTGTAGTCGTAGACATCCTTGGTGGGTGCGTTCCAGAGGTCCTCGAGGAACCCGGTCTCGACCGCGCGACCCCAGACGTTCTGGTCGATGGAGAACGGCGATTTCTTGGTGACATTGATCGGGAGCTTGTTCTCCTCGGCGAACGCGATCGCCTTCTCCCGGGTCCAGGCGTAGTCGCGGACCGGGGCGATCACGTTCAGATCGGGAGCCAGCGCGCCGATGCCGACCTCGAACCGGACCTGGTCGTTACCCTTGCCGGTGCAGCCGTGGGCCACCGTGGAAGCGCCGTGGAACTTCGCGGCCTCCACCAGATGTTTGACGATGAGCGGCCGGCTGATGGCCGATACCAGCGGGTATTCGTCCTGGTAGAGCGCGTTGGCCTGGATGGTGGGCAGGCAGTATTCGTCGGCGAACTCGTCGCGGGCGTCCACGACGACCGCTTCGACGGCCCCACAGTCGAGGGCGCGCTGGCGCACCACGTTCATATCCTCGCCGCCCTGTCCCAGGTCGATGGCCACGGCCACGACCTCGGCGCCGGTCTCCTTGCCGATCCAGCTGATGGCCACGGAGGTGTCCAGCCCACCGGAGTAGGCGAGTACGACGCGATCGGACATGTTCTGGTGCTCCTCGGATGATCTTCGATAGTGCGGATGATGGTAGGTCTGCTGTGTTCGCGGGCCCACTGCCTCTCAGCAGTATGCTGGCCCGTTGCCGGTACGGCTCGCGCCACCGCTACAAATGATTATGCACGATGATGCAATCTCATTCACACTCGGGGTGTCACGGCCGCCACCTGCGCGGATATCCGCTGGCCCGAGTGTCTCGATCGATGACGAGCCCTTCCGGACCCCCATCCACTGTGAGACGCTGATCACACCGACAGCAGCCCGAACGGTAAAGGAGGTGGGACGCCGTGCAGACATTGCAGCAATTCGCGCAGGACAACTACGAGACGATCGGCTTCATCGTCGTCAATCTCGGCAACGCCGCGCTGACCATCGGCAAACTGGGCATCGAACTGGCCACACCGATCCTGCAGGACCTGGTGAACAACCACTGAGCTCCGCACCGACGGCCCGATCTCCGCGTCGAATACCGGCCCGCCGAGGTGTCCGGCCGGATAGGCGCGCTCGGTCCCGGATCACGAGCCGAACCGCCGGACGGTACCGGAAAGTGCGGTAGCGTCACGGCGTTCGGATCGGAGCGGAAGGAGCAGCGGTGCTGGGGGTGGGCGCGACCTTCGCCGGATACCGAGTCGAAGGGGTGCTGGGCCAGGGCGGAATGGGGACGGTCTACCTCGCCCGCCATCCACGGTTGCCGCGCAGTGTCGCACTGAAGCTGCTGAACCGGGAGGTGAGTACCGACACCGAACTCACCCGCCGGTTCGAACTCGAGGCCGATGTCGTCGCGCGACTGGAACATCCGGGCATCGTCGGCGTGTTCGATCGCGGAACCGACGAGGGTCATCTGTGGATCGCGATGCAATACGTCCGGGGAACCGACGCGGCCACCTGGGTGGCCCGCGCACACCCGCCCGCCACCGCCGTGCGACTACTCGGCGAAACCGCGGCGGCCCTGGACTACGCGCACGGGCGAGGCGTGCTGCACCGCGACGTCAAACCGGCCAACATTCTCATCGCCGACGCCGATCCGCTGCGCGAGGCGCATTCGGTACTCACCGATTTCGGTATCGCCCGGCTCACCGACGCCAATACGAAGATGACGGCGACGGGGGCCTTCACCGCCACCCTGGCCTACGGCTCTCCGGAACAACTGTCCGGTGAAGTGGTCGACCAGCGCACCGACCAGTACTCCCTGGGATGCACGCTGTTCGCGGTTCTCGCCGGCCGCCCACCGTATGCCTCGACCAATCCCGGGCAAGTGGTGATGGGCCATATTTCGCAACCGGTGCCCCGGCTCACCGCCACCCGGCCCGACCTCCCCGCCGCGATAGACGGCGTGCTGGCCCGTGCCATGGCCAAACATCGCGACGACCGATTCGGCAGCTGCGCCGAGTTCACCACCGCGATCCGCGACGCGCTCGACGGCAGGCACACCGCGGCGCCCGTCGCGGCACCCATATCCGCACCTGCCGCGCAGCCGCGCATACCGCCGGAGCACGGCCCGCGCGAGTGGCCCGGCCGGGGCTCCTGGACGCCGCCGATTCCCGCCCGGGCGCGGGTCGCCACGGATCCCCGCCGCGCGGCGAGCGGCCCGGCATGGGCCGCTCCGGTGGCCGGGCCCGGTCCGGTGGCCGGCGCGGGCGGACCGAAACCGTCCCGCGGCACCGCGGTCACCGCCGCGATCGCCACCCTGCTGGTCGCCTGTTTTCCCGCTTTCATCTGGTGCGTGGGCCTGGTGGAGACGGTGCGAATGGCCGGGGCGGCCGGGCGGGAAGATCTGCTCTACTCGATCATCGCCCTGCTGGTGGTCAGCGCGGTGCTGCTGTTGTGGGCCGGCTCAGCGGTATTGCTGCTGGCGGGTCGCCGGATAGGTCGCGCGCTCACCCTGGTGAGCTCGGTACTCGGTGTCATCACATCCACGATCGGCGAGGGTGCGGTGATCTACGCGCGTGAGCTCGCCGGACTGGCGGCCATCACCCCGCTGCTGATCCTGTCGGTGATCGCGCTGATCTGCGCCGCGGCGCGCAGCACCGGGCGCTGGATCGACCACCGCACCGCGGTCCGGGCGGTTCGACGCAGGTACTGAAACCGCGAAACGGGCTCGCACGCCGGGTCCGACCGGCACCGCGCACCGCACGTCAGGCCAGGTTTTCGATCTTCGCCGCCAACTCCGCGCCGGTGAGCGGCTCACGGGCGATCACCGCGATGGTGTCGTCCCCCGCGATCGTGCCGACGATGAACGGCAGCGACGCCCGATCCAGCGCACTGGCCAGGAAGTGCGCGGCCCCCGGCGGCGTGCGCAGGACAGCGATATTGCCGCTGGAATCCGTGGACACCAGCAGATCACCGAGCAGTTTCGTCAGCCGGCCGGTACCACCGGTGACCCCGCGCACCGGACTGCCGTCCTCGGGCACCACATAGACGCCCGCACCGCCGTCGGCGGCCCGGAGTTTGACCGCGCCCAGTTCGTCCAGGTCACGCGACAGTGTCGCCTGGGTGGTTTCGATCCCCTCGGCGGCGAGCAGCGTGGCCAGTTCGGTCTGGCTGCGCACCGGATGCGCGGCCAGCAGCGCGATGATCCGCGACTGCCGACCGGCCCGGGTGGCCGCCGTTATCGGGCCTGCCGAATGCGTTCGGGCTTCGCTCATCGGCGCCGCGCGCCTTGATGTCCCAGCAGCCACACCAGCAGCGCCTTCTGCGCGTGCAGCCGATTCTCGGCTTCATCCCAGACCACGCTCTGCTTCCCGTCGAGCACCTCGTCGGTGATCTCCTCGCCGCGGTGTGCGGGCAGACAGTGCAGCACCATCGCGTCCGCGCCCGCCCGGGCCAGTAGCTCGGCGTTCACCTGGTAGGGACGGAACGGGCCGACCCGGTCCAGGCCGTCCGATTCCTGACCCATCGAAGTCCAGGTATCGGTGACCAGTACGTCGGCGCCGGCGGCCGCCACCCGCGGATCCTCGGTCACGGTGATACTGCCACCGGTTTCGGCCGTACGCGCCTGAGCGGCCTCTACCACCGCGGGATCAGGGAGGAACCCCGCCGGGGCGGCGATCCGCACGTGCAGGCCGGCGGTCACCCCGCCGAGCAGCAGCGAATGCGCCATATTGTTGGCGCCGTCACCGAAATAGGCCAGCCGCAGCCCGCGCAGCCCGCCCTTGTGCTCGGTGATGGTGAGCAGATCCGCCAGCACCTGGCAGGGGTGGAAATCATCGGACAGCGCGTTCACCACCGGAACGGTCGCGGTGGACGCCATTTCCTCGAGGCGCCGCTGCCCGAAGGTCCGCCAGACGATGGCCTCGACGTAGCGCGACAGCACGCGCCCGGTGTCGGCCAGGGTCTCGTCGCGCCCCAACTGGGTGGTCTGGCTGTCCACGACCACAGCGTGCCCACCGAGCTGGGCGATCCCGAGCTCGAAGGAGAACCGGGTGCGGGTGGAGTTCTTGTCGAAGATCACCCCGACACCGCGCGGGCCCTCCAGCGGCCGGTGCGCGAACGGGCTCTTCTTGAGTTCGGCGGCCAGGGCCAGCACTTCAGCCTGTTCGGTGGGCGTGAGGTCGTCATCGCGTAGGAAATGCCGGACGGCGGTCATCCTCGGGTTCCTTCCGTTTCGGCCAGCGCCTCGTCGAGGATTCCGGGCAGATCCAGAACCAGATTGTCGGCCTGTGTTTCGGTGAGCACCAGCGGCGGGGCGAGCCGCACGGCATCGGGCTTGGCGGGGTTCACCAGGTATCCGGCCGCCCGCGCGTGGGCCTCCACCCGGGCCGCCACCGGCTGGGTGAGACCGATCCCGATCAGCAGTCCCGCGCCGCGCACCTCGGAGATCAGCGGATGCTCGAGCACCGCGATCCCGTCGCTGAGCCGTTTCCCGACCGATTCGACGTGTTCCAGCAACCCGTCCTCCTCGAGCGTGCGCAGCACCGCCAGCGCCGCGGCCGCGCAGACGGGGTTGCCGCCGAAGGTGGTGCCGTGCATCCCCGGGGTGAACAGCTCCGCGGCGTCCCCGGTGGCCAGTACCGCGCCGATCGGCAGCCCCGCGCCCAGCCCCTTGGCAAGGGTGATCACGTCGGGGGTGATGCCGAACGACTGGTGGGCGAACATCTTTCCGGTGCGGCCGATGCCGGTCTGCACTTCGTCGAGGATCAGCAGCGCTCCGGCCCGCGCGGTGATCTCCCGGGCCCGAACGAGATAGTCCATCGGTGGGACGACCACGCCGCTCTCGCCGAGCATCGGCTCCAGGAACACTGCGGCGGTATCGGAATCGACCGCGCGCTCGAGGATTCGCGCGTCACCGTAGGGCACGTGCACCACACCGGGCGGCATGGGTTCGAACGGCGCCCGCTTGGCGGGCTGGCCGGTGAGCGCGAGCGCACCCATGGTGCGGCCGTGGAACGCCTCGTCACAGGCGATGATCTTGCGGCGACCGGTCAACCTGGCCAGCTTGAAGGCGGCCTCGTTGGCCTCGGTGCCGGAGTTGCAGAAGAACGCGCGCCCGTCGCCGTCACCGAAATGCCCGAGCAGGGTTTCCGCGAGTTCGATCACCGGCTCGCTGCCGTACAGATTCGACACATGGCCCAGCGTGCCGAGCTGATCCATCACCGCGCTCAGGACGGCCTGGTGCGCGTGACCGAGACTGTTGACCGCGATTCCGCCCACGAAATCGATGAAGCGGTTGCCGTCCGCGTCGTACACCACCGCACCGGTCCCCCGGGTCAGTACGACCTCCGGGGTGGGGTAGTTGCGCATCATCACGTTCGACCACCGTTGCCGCAGTTGCGCAGTGTTCATGCTCCGACTCCGTTTTCCTCGTCCGCCGATGATGGTGTGACCATGGTTCCGATCCCCTCCCCGGTGAGAAGCTCCAGCAGTACCGCATGGGGCACGCGTCCGTCGATAACGTGTGCGCCCGGTACCCCGCCCCGGACGGCGCGCAGGCACGCCTCCATTTTGGGCACCATTCCCGAATCCAGTGACGGCAGCAGCTCCGCCAGCGCGTCGGTGTCGATCACGCTGGTCAGCGACGACCGGTCGGGCCAATCGGTGTACAGGCCCTCGACGTCGGTGAGCACCACCAGTTTCTCCGCCCCGATCCCCTCGGCCAGCGCGGCCGCGGCGGTATCGGCGTTGATGTTGTGCACGACGCCGTCGGCGTCCGGCGCGATGGTGGACACCACCGGGATCCGGCCCGCACGGATCAGGTCGAGCACCGAGTCCGGGTGCACATCGGTGACATCGCCGACCAGCCCGATATCGGTGGCCGCACCGTCGACATCGACGGTGCGGCGGGTCGCGGTGAACAGCCGGGCGTCCTCTCCCGAGATGCCGACCGCGTACGGTCCGTGCGCATTGATCAACCCGACCAGTTCGCGCCCGACCTGACCGAACAGCACCATCCGCACCACATCCATCACCTCGGGTGTGGTGACCCGGAAACCGCCCCGGAACTCCCCGGTCATGCCGAGGCGTTTCAGCATGGCCGAGATCTGCGGCCCGCCCCCGTGCACGACCACCGGGTGCACGCCCACCGTCCGCAGGAAGGCCATATCGGCGGCGAACGCGCGTTTGAGATCGTCGTCGATCATGGCGTTGCCGCCGTATTTGACGACCACGATCTTGTCGCGGAACTTCTGCAGCCAGGGCAGGGCCCCGGCGAGGATATGCGCTTTGTCCAGCGCGGACATAGCGTGGATGGCTTCGGTCATGAGCTGTATGCCGAGTTCTCTTCGACATAGCCGTACGACAGGTCGGTGGTACGGACGGTGGCCGTCCCCGAGCCGAGCCGTAGATCTACCACGACCGCGATATCGGCGCCCGACAGATCCACCTCGCGCGCGCCCGGCGCACCGGTGCCGTCGACGCATACCGGAGAACCGTTGAAGGACACCGAGATGAGGTCCGGATCCAGGTCGATCGGGGCGGTGCCGACCGCGGCCAGTACCCGACCCCAGTTCGGGTCGGAGCCGAACATTGCGGTCTTGACCAGGCTGTCCCGGGCGATCACCCGGGCCGCGGTGAGCGCGTCGTCGTCGCTGCGCGCCCCCTCGACCGTGACCAGGACCCGCTTGGTGACGCCTTCGGCGTCCGCCATCAGCTGACCCGCCAGATCGTCGCAGACCGCGAGCACGGCCGCGTCCAGATCCGCCTGGGTGGGGCTGACCTCACTGGCGCCGTTGGCCAGCAGCAACACCGTGTCGTTGGTCGACATCGACCCGTCCACATCGAGCCGGTCGAAGGTGAGCCGGGTGGCCCGCCGCAACGCGGTATCGAGCTGCTCGGCGGTGGCGACGGCGTCGGTGGTGAGCACCACCAGCATGGTCGCCAGCGACGGCGCCAGCATGCCCGCACCCTTGGCCATCCCGCCGACGTTCCACTTGCCGGGATGGTGCAGCGACGCTTCCTTCGACACCGTATCGGTGGTCATGATGGCGTGCGCGGCGTCGGTGCCGCCCGACATCCCGCCGCCCATCTCGTGCACGATCTCGGTGATCGCGGGCAGGATCTTGTCCATCGGCAGCAGGTCACCGATCAGCCCGGTGGAGCACACCGCGACTTCACCGGCTCCGGTCTCGGTGCCCCAGTTGCTCAGCGCCGTGGCGAGTTCCTCGGCGGTGCGGTGCGTGTCCTGGAACCCTTGCGGACCGGTGCAGGCGTTGGCGCCACCGGAGTTGAGGATCACCGCGCGCAGCCGCCCGGATTTCAGCACCTGCTGCGACCACAGCACCGGTGCGGCTTTCACCTTGTTGCTGGTGAACACACCGGCCGCGGCGTAGTCGGGGCCCTCGTTGAAGACGAGCGCGAGATCGGGACCGCCTTTGGTCTTGATCCCGGCGGCGATCCCCGCCGCGCGGAAGCCGAGGGGTGCGGTGACGCCCTGGTTGTGCACGAGGTTTCCGTTCTTGTCGGTGGTCACGGCGCCACTCCTACGGTGGACAGCCCGGCGGTCTCGTCCAGGCCCAGGGCCAGGTTCATGGACTGCACCGCGCCGCCCGCGGTGCCCTTGGTCAGATTGTCGATCGCGCCGATCACCACCAGCAGGCCGGCATCGGCGTCCACCGCGACCTGCAGCGTGACGGCATTGGCGCCGAGGACCGCGCCGGTCTGGGGCAGCACACCTTCGGGCAGCAGATGCACGAAGGGCTCGTCGGCGTAGGCCTTCTCGTAGATCGCGCGGACCTCGGTCGCGTCCACCCGCACCGGCGCGGTGCAGGTCGCGAGGATTCCTCGCGGCATGGGCGCGAGCACGGGGGTGAACGACACCCGGACCGGCGCGCCGGCGACCGCCGACAGGTTCTGCGTGATCTCGGGTGTGTGCCGGTGCGCGCCGGCGACGCCGTACGCCCGCGCCGAACCCATGACCTCCGAACCGAGCAGACCCACATCCAGTTTGCGCCCCGCGCCCGAGGTGCCGCTGACGGCGACGATGTTCACCGTCGGCTCGACGATCCCGGCCGCGATCGCGGGAGCCAGCGCCAGACTGCTGACGGTCGGGTAGCAGCCGGGCACCGCGATACGAGTCGCGCCCCGGAGCGCGTCTCGCGCGCCGGGCAGTTCCGGCAGCCCGTACGGCCAGCTCCCGGCGTGCGGGCCGCCGTAGTACCGGTCCCAGGCCGCGGGGTCGGTGAGCCGGAAATCCGCGCCGCAATCGATGATCACGGTCGAATCCGGGAGTTCTGCGGCCAGCGCCGCCGACTGCCCGTGCGGCAGGCCGAGGAAGACGATGTCGTGACCGGCCAGTTCCGCGGCCGTGGTCGGGGCGAGGATCCGGTCCGCCAGGGGCAGCAGCTGCGGTTGCAGCGCGCCCAGGGCCGTGCCCGCGTTGTTGCCGGCGGTCAGCGCCCCGATCTCGAGGCGCCCGGCTCGGTACTCCGGATGGCCCAGCAGCAGGCGCAGCACTTCTCCGCCCGCGTAACCACTGGCACCGGCGACGGCCACGCGCAGGGGTCCGTTCCGGTCGGGCATATCCGTGAGATCAGCCATGTGATGATTATGCACGACCATGCAAGCTCATTCACAACGTGGTTCGCGCCCGACTTCGGCAAGCCCACGTGGACGCCCCGGTTCGCATCGGCGACCGAGGTCCGCGGCGCCGAAATGGCAAGCGGCGGAATAGCGGCGGCCGTGCGGATGTTGCGACAGCCGGGATCCGTGGGCACCCGACGCGGACCTGCCACCGGGCGCGGGAGCAAAGTACGGACAGCGCCCCGGAGACATTCGATACACGACCGCCGGTCGCTCCTCGGCGAACGTTTTCCGGAAGGGCACAGCCGTGGCCACTCTGACCCCCCATCTCGTCGTGCGTGACGTGGCGCGCGCCGCACGCTGGTACACCGAGGCGCTGGGCGCCCAGGAGCGCAGCCGGATCCCACTGCCGGACGGCAAGGTTCTCACGATAGAACTGGCCTTCGGCGACTCGGCGGTCATGATCGCCGACGAGTTCCCCGCACAGGGGATCGTCTCGCCGCTCACCTTGGGTGGCACCTACGGCGCGCTGCAGATAGCCACGCCCGACGCCGACGCTCTCTGGAAACGCGCGCTGGACGCGGGCGCCGAGGTGTTCCACCCCCTCGCCGATGTCTTCTGGGGCGAACGGCACGGACAGATCATCGACCCGTTCGGGCACCGCTGGGGCATCTCCCAGCACCTCCGCGACGTCTCACCCGAGGAGATCGCGCAGGCGGCAGCCGAAGCGTTCGGCGCCTGAGTCACTGAGGAGAACCCTTGCGTTACAGACTTTTCGGCCGAACCGGCCTGCGCGTATCCGAGTTGTTCCTCGGCGCGATGACCTTCGGCGAGCAGGGCGGTGTCGGAGCCCCGCTCGACGAATGCCGGCGCATCCTGGATGCCTACGCCGACGCCGGCGGCAATGTCGTCGACACCGCGATCAACTACCGCGGCGGCGCCAGCGAGGAATTCCTCGGCGAACTGCTATCCGGGCGCCGAGACCGTTTCGTGCTGGCGACCAAGTACACCGTTTCCCGTGACGGCGCCGACCCCAACGCGGCGGGTAACCACCGCAAGAACCTGACTCTGTCACTGGAAACGAGCCTGCGTCGATTGCGGACCGACTACCTCGACGTCTACTGGGTGCATCTCTGGGATCGGAACACCCCCGTCGAGGAAACGATGCGGGCGCTCGACGATGCCGTCCGGTCCGGCAAAGTCCTCTATATCGGGATCTCCGACGCGCCGGCCTGGATCGTTTCCCGTGCCAACACCCTCGCCGAGTGGCGCGACTGGTCGCCTTTCGCCGGTCTCCAGGTGCCCTATAGCCTGCTCAACCGGGATATCGAGAACGAACTGCTGCCCATGGCCGAATCCTTCGGGATGACCGTCGCGGCCTGGAGCCCGCTCGGCGGCGGTGTCCTGTCGGGCAAGTACACCAGCGCGGCGAGCGACGCGCCCCGGCGCCTCGACCCCGGCCAGATCAGTGCGCACGACCTCGATGTCGCGAAGGTGGTCCAACTGGTCGCCGACGAACTGGGCGCCACTCCGTCCCAGGTCGCCCTCGCCTGGGTGCGGTCGCGCTCGCGCAACGTTCACCCCATCATCGGCGCGCGGACCGTCGAGCAGCTGACCGACAACCTCGCGACGCTGGACCTCGATCTGCCCGCCGAGGCCGCTCGCCGACTGGATGAGTCGACCGGGTTCGGCCCCACGTTCCCGACCTCTTTCATCGCCCAGACCTCGCCGTGGGTCTTCGGCGAGAGCTCCCGGCGCGTCGAGGATCGCGCCTGACCCCTCCTCGAGGACTACCCGACTCCACCGAACTGCACCTCCCCGTTCGCGCCCATCTGGATCACCGAGATGGTGCGCCGTCGGCACGCCGAGTAGACACAGTCGGCACTGACAACCAGCCCCCATCGGCTAGCATTAGAACATGTGTTCGAATCGCGCGTTCCGGGACCGGCTGAGCGTCCTGGATCAGGCAATCGACACCCTGCTCGCCGGCGACCTCACCGCGGCTTCCGATACCGAGCTCGGCGAGATCCTGTCCCGAGTGGAATCACGGACACGCAACCTCGCGGGGTTCACCGCGCGGTTGGTCCACGAGCACAACCGCCGGAGCCACGGCGATGAACGACAGCCCACACCGGCGCCGGCGGACGCCACTGCGGCGGCGGAGCCCCAGATCCGCAGCGACGTGCCGTGCGCACCGCCGACCGTCGCCCCGAACCGCACCTCGCGCTCGCCCGCGCCGAACGGATCGGGCATTGTTTCCGGTGACCGCAGCACCGTGGCCCGAGGAGTAACCGTGACCGCACCCGTGCGCGTGGAGCGCACCGGCGACGTCGTCGTCTGGACCATCGACAATCCCGAGCAGCGCAATCCGATCTCCGACAAGGCGACGATCGACGCCCTGGAGAACGCGGTACGCGAGGCGAACCGCGACCAGTCGATCCGGGTGGCGATCCTCACCGGTGCGGGCACAGCGTTCAGCGCGGGCGGCAATGTCAAGCACATGCGGGACAAGGCCGGTATGTTCGGCGGCGCCCCCGCCGACTTGCGCCAGGGCTATCGGCACGGCATCCAGCGCATCCCCAAAGCTCTCTACCACTGCGAGATCCCCACCATCGCGGCGGTGAACGGCCCGGCGATCGGCGCGGGCTGCGATCTGGCCCTCATGTGCGATATGCGGATCGCGGCGACCACGGCGACGTTCGCGGAGAGCTTCGTCCGTCTCGGCCTCATCCCGGGCGACGGCGGCGCCTGGTTGCTGCCGCGTGCGGTCGGGATGGCGCGCGCCAGTCAGCTGGCCTTCACCGGCGCCGCCATCGACGCGGCCACCGCCCTCGACTGGGGCATGGTCAACGAGGTCGTCGAACCCGACCGCCTACTGGAGACCGCGCTCCAGCTCGCCGCCGAGATCGCCGTCAACCCGCCGCACGCCCTGCGGATGACCAAACGCCTGCTGCGCGAGGGCCAGCACCAGAGCCTGGAGACGCTGCTCGAACTCTCCGCCGCGATGCAGGCCATCACCCATCACACGGCCGACCACGACGAGGCGGTCGCGGCCATGCTCGAACGCCGCGCGCCCCGGTTCACCGGCGACTGACCGCACCGGGCCCGGAACCCGCGGACCGGCCGCCGCCGCGCCCGGAACGCCGTTCGAACGTCGCGGGTCAGGAGTATTCCGAGATCAGCGTGGCCACCGTGGCGGGTTCGAGGGCTTCGAAGACGTGGGGTACGTCGGCCGGGTAGGCGATGTAGTCACCTGGCGTCAGTTCCACTGGATCGTCGGCCGTGCCGACGAGTGCACGGCCCGTGCCGAGCAGTACATGCTCGACCACCCCGGGCATATGCGGTTGCGAGGACCGCCGGCGACCGGGTTCGGCGGCGATGCGGTAGATGTCGCGGCGCACACCCTGCGGGCTCACCGCCAGCAAGGTGGCCCGGTAATCGGCCTCGGCCGCCGATACCGCGGGCCCCTCCGCGGCTCGCACCACCCTGGTCTGGGTGCGCGGTGGGTCCAGCAGGCGCGAGAAGGGCACCTCCAGGGCCAGGCACAACGCCCACAGGGTTTCCAGGCTGGGGTTACCCGTGCCCGACTCGAGTTGGGACAGTGTCGATTTGGCGACGCCCGCCCGACGGGCCACCTCAGAGAGCGACAGCTGCGCGCGAATGCGTTCGCGGCGCAGCGAGGCGGCGATCACCTGCTGCGGCGTCCGGATCGAGTCCCCGGCCCCACTCCCATCACGCTGCGTCATGTTCGCTCCATCAGTCATATGTTCGGTTTGACGAACGTCTCGGTGACGTTCACCATGGTAGCCATGCGTTCGTTATGGCGAACAGTCGACCGGCCGACCCGCCCCGTGATCACCGCCCTCTGCGTAGCCGTCGCCGTGGCCGGGTCGTCGTACGGCGCCACGGCGGTCGCGGCGGGACTGCCCCTGTGGTTTCCGGTCGCCCTGGGTGTCCTCGTTCTCGCGGGGGGCTCGGAGTTCCTGTTCCTCGGTATCGTCGTCGCCGGTGGCAGCCCGATCGCCGCGCTCCTCGCGGGGTTGCTGGTCAACGTTCGCCATATCGCGTACGGACTCTCGGTCCCCGACGTCTTCGGCACCGGCTGGCGCAGAGTCCGCCGCGCCCACCTGCTCAACGACGAAACCGTGGCGGTCGCACTGGGCCAGCGCACGGCCACGCAGAGCCGCGCCGCCTACCTGGCCTGCGGGCTCGGGATCCTCGCGGCCTGGCCGGCCGGAACCTTCCTCGGCGGCCTGGCCGGCAGTGCGATTCCCGACCCCGGCGCATTCGGTGTGGACGCGGTGTTCCCGGCGGTGCTGCTGGCGCTGATCATGCCCGCGCTGAGCGCGCCCGCCGTCCGGCGCGGCGCACTGGCCGGCGCGGCCCTCGCACTGGCGGCCACACCGTTCCTGCCGCCCGGCCTGCCGATTCTGCTGGCCACGGCGGGTGTTGTCCTCACGATCCCGCGAACCGGCCGCCGATGAACCACCTCGGCTACCTGGTCGGCGCCGCACTCGCGCTGGCGGCCGGAACGTTCGCTCTCCGGCTCGCCGGCCCCGCGCTGGGATCACGGATCGCACTGTCGGCCCGGACGACACAACTCCTGGAGAACTCGTCGGTCGTGGTGCTCGCGGCCCTGGTACTCACCACCGGCCTGACCGAGGACGCCGCACCCGCCGGGTTCGCCCGCCCGGCGGGCGTGCTGGTCGCGGGTGTGCTCTGCCGTTTCCGGATGCCATTGCCACTGGTCCTGGTGGCCGCGGCGGCGACGACTGCCGCCCTCCGGTTGGCGGGCGTCCCGTGAGCGGGCGGCATCCGTCGGTTAGGACCCGGACGCACATGGAGCGACGCCGATAGCGGCCGCCCTCACCGCTTCTCGACCAGGCGCTCGCCCTGGCCCGGTTTCCAGATGGTGACCTTCATCAGGTCGTCCCCGACCTCGACCGACGACGCCGAGCTCAGATCGGCCACGAAGAAATGATCGAACGGCTGCCCCCGCAGATCCAAACCGCTGTCGTCGTAGAGGTACTCGGCGAAACGCGAGTGCAGTGCGGTATCCGGGTCGTCGACCACCACGCCGAAGAGTTTCGCGTCGCCTTCGGCCACCATCGTGTCCACCGTGGCGGTGTGCAGGCAGAAGCGCGGATCACGCACCAGGTCCTGGAATTTTGTGGTACCCGGCATCCCGACGATCACCAGTCTCTCCTCGAAGATGATCGGCTCCACCGGACTGATCCGCGGGAATCCGTCCGAGCGCAAGGTCGCGAGCATGCACAGGTTGCTGGTCGCGCTGTGGCGACGACGGAAGATCTCGCTGATCCGCGGCGCCTCGGCGGTGAATTCGCTCCATGTCGTCATACAGGCGACGGTACGACGGAAGACGCCGGCGCAGGTGGCGCCGGGCCGGATACCGCCGAACACGACCGCCCGAACCGTGGCGGGCCCGAGTACTCGCCGGCCGCGGCGCCCCGCTCGCGGGTACCTCTCACCCCGAGTTGCGCAGCGCCGTGGCCAATCCGTTCATAGTGAGCAGGATGCCGCGTTTGACCAGTTCGGAGTCGTCGCCGGCACGCAATCGGCGCAGCAACTCGACCTGCAACTGGTTCAGCGGTTCCAGATACGGGAACCGGTTGCGAATGGACTCCGCCAGCGACGGGTTGTCGGCCAGCAGATGGTCGTTGCCGGTGATGGCGGCGTGGATGGCCACCGTGCGCGCGTGTTCGCGCTCGATCATCCCGAAGATCCGCTCCCGCAGATCGATATCGTCCACCAATTCGGCGTAGCGGGCGGCGATCGCGAGATCGCTCTTGGCCATCACCTGCGCCAGATTCGACAGCACGGTACGGAAGAAAGGCCACCGCCGGTACAGGTCGGAGAGCTGGGCGAGCCGGTCGGGGTCCCCGTCCACCCATTCCTCGAGCGCGGTGCCGGTGCCGTACCAGCCGGGCAGCATCACCCGGGCCTGGCTCCACGCCATCACCCACGGGATGGCCCGCAGGTCGGACACCGAATTGGTCGGTTTACGGGACGCGGGGCGGCTGCCGATATTCAGATCGCCCACCTCGGCGACCGGGGTCGACTGGCGGAAATACTCGACGAATCCCGGCGTCTCGTGCACCAGCTGTGCGTACGCGGCGCGGGCCCGGGCGGCGAGTTCGTCCATGAGCGCGTAGGAGGGTTCGGCGTCGGCGCCCAGCCCCTCCACATCCAGCAGCGTCGATTCGAGGGTGCCCGCGATGAGCGATTCCAGATTGCGATGCGCCGCACCGTGTTCGGCGTATTTGGCGGCGATGACCTCCCCCTGTTCGGTGAGCCGCAACGCGCCCCGCACCGCACCGGCGGGCTGGGCGAGGATCGCGTCGTAGCTGCGGCCGCCGCCGCGGCCCACGGTGCCGCCGCGACCGTGGAACAGCCGCAATCGGATCCCGTGTTCGCGGGCCAGCTCCACCAGATCCAGCTCCGCGCGGTAGAGCGCCCAGTTCGCGGCCAGATATCCGCCGTCCTTGTTCGAATCGGAGTATCCGAGCATCACTTCCTGGCGCATACCGCGCGCGGCCACCAGATCCCGGTACACCGGCACCCGCAGTGCCGCGGCCAGTGTCGACGCGCCGGCCGCGAGATCCTCGATCGTTTCGAACAGCGGGACGATCCCCACCGGACTGGACGGACCGCTGTCGGCGGCGCCCGGGTCGAGCAGTCCGCCTTCTTTGAGCAGCAGTGCCGCCTCCAGCAGATCACTGACCGAGGTGCACATCGAGATGATGTAGTTGGGTACCGCGTCCGCGCCCAGTTCGGCCACCACCGCGGCGGCCGCCCCGATGATCCCCAGCTCCTTGGTCGCGATATCGCTGAGCCGCGCCTGCCGGCCCAGCAGCGGCCGCCGGGTGCGCAGTTCCTTGGTGAGCAGTTCGACCCGCTCCGGTTCGGACAGGCTCGGATAATCCAGGTGCACACCGGCCCAGGCCAGCAGTTCGGCGACGACCTGCTCATGGGTTTCGGAATTCTGCCGCATATCCAGGCCCTGCAGATGAAATCCGAAGGTCTCCACCGCATACCGCAACGCCGCCAGCCGGTCGTCGGCGAGCAACCCGTCACCGCCGGCCCGCAGGGAGGTGTCGACGGTGTCGAGATCGTCGAGCAGCTCCTGCGGGGTCGCGTAGGGGCGCGCCCCGGTTCCGTTATCGGCGCAGAACGCTTCGAAGTCCGGGGGGCCGTAGGCTTGCGGTTCCAGCGCGCCGCGCGCTCGCCGCGCGGTCTCGGTGAGCCGGACCCGGATCCCGTACAGCGCCCGCCGATACGGTTCGTCGGCATGCGTCTTCGGGTCCGGATAACCCTGATCGGCGAGGGCGCGCAGCTCAGGGGTCACCGGGACCAGCCGCGCCGACAACGCCAGCGTCTTCTCGAGCTGCACCAGCTCCCGCAGATAGCGTCCGAACGCCACCCCGGCGGCCTGCCCGGCGGCAGTACGCACCACCTCCGCAGTCACGTACGGGTTCCCGTCGCGGTCACCGCCGATCCACGAACCCGGCCGCAGGATGGGCTCGGGCAGCAGTCGCTGTTCGGGCCAGCGCGACCCCAGCGCCGCCCGCACCCCCGCGTTGATCGCCGGAATGACATCGAAGAGCGTGAGCTCGTAGTAGCGGAGTCCGACCGCGATCTCGTCCTGGATCCGCAACCGCGACAACCGGATCAACGCGGTACGCCACAGGGTCAGCACCTGCCGCCGGATCTCGAGCTCCAGGCGCGGCCGCTCCGACTCGGGGGCACGCTGCCGCTGCCGCATCAGCTCGGTGACCCTGGTCTGGGTATCGAACACCGTCCGGCGTCGCGTCTCGGTGGGGTGCGCCGTGATCACCGGTGACACCAGCGCGTCGGCGAGCAACTCCGCCACCCGCTCCCCCGGCAACCCCGCCGCGTCCAATTTCCGGTAGGTCGCGGCCAGCGAGGAATCCTGGGGCGCCTCCCCCGCCGCCTCGTGCGCGGCCCGGCGGCGATCGCGCTGGATGTCTTCGGCGAGGTTGGCCAGCAGGACGAAATAACTGAACGCCCGGATCAGCGGCAGCGCGACAGTGATGTCGACCCCGGCCAGCATCTCACCGACCGCGCTGCGCTTCACCTCCTCCCGCCGCACCCGGAATGCCTCCACCCGCACCCGCTCGATCAGATCGAAGACGTCGGCGCCCTCGTGATCGCGGATGGTGTCACCGAGTACGCCGCCGAGGAACCGGATGTCCTCGCGCAGCGGCAGGGTCGCGTCGTTTCCTTCAGCGGTCTGCGCATCGCCCATGGTCAGACAGTATGGTCGGCGACCGCGCCGGGAGCTGTGACGACGCACACGGCCCGGCCGAACCGGTGCGCGCCGAGCATCGGCACTCGCGGCCCGTATCGGCCCGTCGGCACAGGTCGCGGCCGCCGCGGCCCGCTCAGCCCAGCGGTTCGGAGAAGCGCAGGAAGTTCCCCCAGGGATCGGCGAATCCGCAGTCGCGCACGCCGTAGGGCTGATCGGCCGGCTCCTGAGTGACCCGGACACCCGCGTCGCGCAACCGCGTGAAGGTGTCGTCGGCCGAGTCCGTCGTGAAGATCAGCGTCCCGTGCGCGCCCGTGGCCAGCCGTCGCTCGGCCTCCCGGCGCTGCTCGTCGTCGGGCACCATCGACGGTATCTCCAGGATGAACTCGATACCGGGCTGTCCGGCGGGGCCCACGGTCACCCAGCGCATCGGGCCGAACGGCATATCCGCGCGCACTTCGAGACCGATGACATCCCGATAGAACTCCAGCGCCTCCTGCTGATCGCCGACCAGCAGGCCGACATGCGACAGTGCCAGATCTTTTCCAGTGCTCATCCGTCTCTCCTTCGTTCAGGGCTCGTCCGGTTACCGGGCCGGCTCGGGATCGGTCCGAGTCGGCGGAACAACACAGAAGACGTCGCCCACGGCCGGAATTCATCGTGCGCGGCGGAACCGATCACCTCGTGCTCGTGGCAGGCGTCGGCGACGACTCGGACAGCCGGACGGCGGTCGCCACCGTCCCCAGGGCGAAGACCAGTTCGGCGCAGTTGGTGAGCAGCATCGGGGGCATCGCGGCCGAGACCACCGTCATCGTCACCGTGGTCACCGTCCAGGTGCGGTAGCCACGCACGCGCCACACCGCGCCGGCCGCGACCAGCACCACCAGCACGGTCACGACGGGCGGCAGCAGCCCGGCGATCGACGCGTGGGCGGTGGTGTAGCGCACGGTCCCCGACCACTGCGCCGGGACCAGGGTCAGCGAGATCAATTCCCCGAAGACCCCCGTCGCGATCACCGCTCCCGTCACCACGTAGACCGCCGCGCGCGCCCACTCGGTGCGCGCCCATCCGACACCGGCCCGGCCCGCGGCGGCGACCGCCCACGGCATCAGCAGTGGAGTGAGCACGATATGCGCCACGAAACGGGGAGCCGACCAGGTCTCGAGGGCGGCGCCCGCGCCGACCCAGCGACCCGCCGCGAGCACCGCGTTGTCGTAGACCAGCGCCGCGCACACCACCGCTGGAACGATCAGGATGCGGTCGGCGGTACGCCGGAACCGCACACCGCACCAGCAGACCAGCGCCAGCTGACCGGCGGCGAGGACCGCGAACGACAACGAGGCGAGCACAGGCGTCCTTTCCGGCCACGGATGCCGGGCCCGGCCGCTGACGATACTGCCGTCGGCTGCCGGTTCACCCGGCGCTCGGCCGTCGGGAGGCGGCGACGCGGCCCGGCGCCCACGGGCGTCACACCCGCCGACGCACCCGGCCGGGGATCGGGATCGCGGCGCCTTCCGGTGTCCCACCGCGCACCAGCGGATCGGCTCCGAGCACCTTCTCGAAGCGGAACGGCCGGTCACGCCGCTGGGGCCCGGACCGCACCTCGGTGTATCCCGCCGTCGTGTACAGCCGCCGGGCCTCGGGTTGCCGATCGCCGATCGCCGCGCACGCCTGCCGATAGCCGAGCCGGATCATGCCCGCCTCCAACTCCGCCAGCACCCGGGTCGCCAGGCCGCGCCGCCGCTGTTCGCGCGCGGTCCACACCCGTTCGAGTTCGGCAGTCGTCGGATCGCGTCGGCGGAAACCTCCGCCGGCCACCGGTTCCCCGTGCTCCACCAGCACCACCAGGTCTCCGAGCGGGTCGGCGAAATCGGCGGCCGGGCAGTCCCTGAGCCGGTGATGGATCGCGCCGGCGGTATCGCCGTACCGGGTGCTGTAGTCGATGGCGAGTTCCGCGAGCAGGGCGATAGCCAGCGGATGGTCCTGCTGCACGTGATAGAGCCGCGGGCCGCGGGCCCGCACATCGATCGCCGACGGTGTACCCACGCTCGGTACCTCCACACCCTTGGCCGTTCGCGCCACACCACTCGGCCACTCCGGATGGTGTTCCCGAGGTTAACGAAACGGACAGGGCGAAACATCGTTTCCGGTCGCGTGTCGTCGAACTCTGGACACTGTTACGTTCCGTTTACACCCCCTGGTGTTCACCGATCGGCAACCAAGACTTCGACACCGCGGCCGACCGCCGGGCGCCGGCGGGGCCGCCGAGTCGAACGCCGCCCGGGCGGCCGCCGGAACCGGCTCCGCGGTACAGCGGATCACCGCGCCGGCGGCCCGCCGTCACCGGTTCGCCGGCTCGGACTCCGGGATCTCGGTACCCGCGCCGAGCACCTGCCGGAACCGTGCCGCCAGCAGTAGCGCCACGGCCACCAGCACACCGCCGACCCGGACCGGCCCGAGCTCGCCGAGCCCGGTGGCCAGGGACAACGCCGCCACGGCCGGGCCCACCGCCGCACCGATGTTCAATGCCGCGGTCGCGTAGGCCCCGGCCATGGTCGGCGCGTCCGCCGCTTCGTACAACACCCGCGCGATCACCGTGCTCCCCAGCGCGAACGACAGCGCACCCTGCGCGAACACCAGGACGAGCAGCGCCACGGGACGATCCGCGAACGCCGCCAGGGCGAACCACCCGGCGCACAGCAGCGGCCCGGTCACCGCGACCACCGCGCCCGGCCGATCGTCGGACAGCCGGCCGGCGACCGTGACCCCAGCAAAGGAACCGGCACCGAACAGTACGAGTGCCACCGGTACCCAGAGCGCGCCCAGCCCGGCCGGCCCGGTCACCAGCGGCGCGAGGAAAGTGAAGCTGCCGAAGGTGGCGGCGTTCACCAATGCGCCGAGGACCATGACCACAACCAGGCGCGGGCGCCGCAGTGGGGTGAGTTCGGCGCGCAGATCCGGGCCGCCGAGGTCACCGCCGCCGCGCATCCGCCCGGGGATGCCGGCGAGAACACCCAGCGCGGCAGGGACGCAGACGACCGCGACCGCCCAGAAGGTCGCCCGCCAGCCCAGCATCGCCCCCAGCAGAGCCCCGCCCGGGACCCCCGCGACGGTGGCCAGGGCGGTACCGGACAGCAACACTGCCAGCGCGCGCCCCTTGTGGCCGGGGGGAACCAGCCCGGCGGCGGTGGTCAGCGCCACCGCCAGGAATCCCGCGTTCGCGAAAGCGGCCACCACCCGGGTCGCCACCAGCACCCCGAAACTGCCGGTCACAGCTCCCGCGATATGCGCGGCCAGGAACAGGATCACGAAACCCAGCAGGCCGGCCCGGGCAGGCCAGTTCCGGGCGACCGCCGCCATCAGCGGTGCGCCCACGATCATTCCCACGGCGAACGCCGAGGTCAGCAGGCCGGTGGCGCCGATGCCCACTCCGAGGTCGGCGGCGATGTCCGGGACGAGACCGGCCAGCATGAATTCCGAGGTGCCCATGGCGAATACGGCCAGGGCCAAGAGGTAGAGAGAAAAGGGCATGAAGGACTCCGAGGTGGAAGAGACAGGACTGAATGTCTCGTCACCCCGGTCAGCGCCCGGGCATCACCGAGTCACCGTGCCCCTCAGCAGGGCACGGTGTGAGAAATCTGGGATTCAGGGGCTGACGGGGATGACCGACAGCCCTGCTCTGGATGCCTCCGGGCTCGACACGGAAAGCACGTTACCGGCTCGTGCCCGCTATCGCACACCGGTTTCCCGGGCCGCCGCCCGCGGCCGCCTGCGGGAAAGCCGCACGGACGCTGTCAGCTCGGCTCGTCGAGCCGGACCCGCACCGTGACCCGTCCCTTCTCGTCCCGCTGCGCGGTCGCGTGCCCGGCCCGGTCTCCGTCGCGCAAGTGCAGCAGGATCGGGGCGCCTTCGCCGAGAAAATTGCGCCACCAGCTCTTCTTATCGGGCATCGCGACCCCGATGACCAGTTCCCCGTCTTTCTTCAGATAGTTCACCGGGGTGCGGAACGTCCGGCCCGACTTCCGGCCCACGTACTCGATCTCCACGAAACCCTTGCCCAGTAGCGGGCCCAGCAGCGGAACGTCGAGGAGAGCGACCACCCCGGTGTTGAAGCCCCGGACCGCGCGGCCCATCGGTGACGTCGATTCCACGGGTTTCCTCCTGGTAGATAGCGCTCGTGCCCGATACCACCGACCCTAGCGCTCCCCCACTCACGTCGCCCACCACAGCGAGTCACCGGGCGACAGGTGGTTTCCGGCCCCCCGCACTCCGGGTACCTCTCACCCGACGGACGCTGCCGGTTTGCGCGGCGCAATCCCGGCTGCCACTATCACCTGCGGTGTGCCCCGGGACCTGGCTCGCAGCGGTCGGCGCAGATCGGCCGGGACCGGCGGTGAACAGGAACGTTCGATACGGAGTTGCGTAGATGCTCAAGGGTTTCAAAGACTTTCTCATGCGCGGGAACGTCATCGATCTCGCCGTCGCCGTGGTGATGGGCACCGCGTTCACCGCGGTCGTGAGCTCGGTCACCAAAGGCGTGGTGGAGCCGCTGCTGGCCGTGCTCGGCGGGAGCAGTCAGCTCGGCTTCGGTGTCACCCTGATATCGGGAAAGCCCGCGACCTTCATCGCGCTCGGACCCATCATCAGCGCCGCGATCGATTTCATGATGGTCGCGGCCGTGCTGTACTTCGCGCTGATCCTGCCGATGAAGACCATGCAGAAGCGTTACCGGGCACGGAACGGAATCGCGGACAAGCCCACGCCGACCGATACCGAATTGCTCACCGAGATCCGCGACCTGCTCGCCGCGCAGGGCGACGCTCGGGTGGGGCTGCACAAGCGGGATACCGAACAGGTGAGCGCGCGTCAGGGTTGAGACGCCGGCACTCGGCCGCTCGCCGGTTCGAATCATGTGTCGTATAAACCTGTTCACCGGTTGACCGGGGGCATATCTTCCCTCGGTGACCTCGACCGTTCTTCACCCCGCGGCTCTCACGGTGCGTGGGGTCCGCCGCAGTTTCGGGCCCACCACCGTGCTGCGCGATATCGATCTCGATATCGCCCCGGGGCAGATCGTCGCGCTCGTCGGCGCGTCCGGGTCGGGGAAGTCGACTCTGCTGCGGCTCATCGCCGGTCTCGACAGTCCGTCGGCCGGTTCGGTGCGCATCGACGATCAGCCCATCGCCGGTGTGGATCCGCGGTGCGCGGTGGTGTTCCAGGAGCCGCGGCTGCTGCCGTGGCGTGATGTCGCCGGCAATGTGGCGCTCGGACTGCCTGCCGGAACCGGGCGATCCGCCGGCGCGGCGGCCGTGCGGAGCTGGCTCGAGGTCGTCGGGCTGACCGGTTTCGCGAAATACCGGCCGCGCCGGATCTCGGGCGGCATGGCCCAGCGGGCGGCGCTGGCGCGGGCCCTGGTTCGCCGGCCCGGAGTACTGCTGCTGGACGAGCCGTTCGCGGCGCTGGACGCCTTGAACCGGTTGAAGATGCAGAACCTGCTGGTCGATGTCCATCGGGATATCGCCACCACCGTCGTGCTGGTCACCCACGATATCGACGAAGCACTGTTGCTGGCCGATCGGATCGTGCTGCTGGAACCCGAGCCCGGACGTGGCTCCGGTATCGGCGCGATCTTCGAGGTCCCCGGGCCCCGGCCGCGGGAGCGGACCGACAGCCGGCTCACCGCCCTGCGTACCACCCTGCTCGACCGGCTCGGAGTACCCGAGCCCGGCACGGCCCCGGCCGCCGCCGCTCTTCTCGTTAAGGAGCCCGCCCGATGAAGTTCCGAGCCGCCCTTGCGGTCCTGATCGCGGCGGTCGCCGTGCTCAGCTCCGGTTGTGTCCAGGGTGAGGGGTCCGGTGGCGCGGGCGATGCCGATATCCGCCTGGACTACGCCTACTACAATCCGCTGAGTCTGGTGGTGCGGGACCAGAAACTCCTGGAGAACGCCGGTTACAGCGTGACCTGGGTACTGTCCGCGGGCAGCAACAAGGCCAACGAGAACCTGCGGGCGGAGGCCATCGATATCGGGTCGACCGCCGGGTCGGCGGCATTGATGGCACGCGCCAACAACACTCCGATCAAAGTGGTGTCGCTGTACAGCAAACCGGAATGGGTGGCACTGGCCGTCCCGCCGGGTTCGCCGATCGATTCGGTGGCGAAGCTGCGCGGCCAGAAGATCGCGGCGACCAAGGGCACCGACGCCTACTTCTTCCTGCTGCAGGCCCTCGGCACCGCCGGGCTCACCGGCAAGGACGTCGATATCGTCAATCTCCAGCACTCCGACGGGAAGATCGCACTCGAACGCGGATCGGTGGCGGCGTGGGCCGCCCTGGACCCGTACATGGCGCAGAGCCGGCAGGAGGGCAAGTCCCGGTTGATCTACCGGAACGCGGATTTCGCCACCTACGGCACGCTCAACGCCCGCGAGGACTTCCTGACCGAACATCCGGACCGGGCACAAGCGGTCGTGGACGCCTATGAGAAGGCGCGTGCCTGGGCCCTTGCCCATCCCACCGAACTGGCCGCGCTGCTCGCCCGGGACGCCGGCGTCACCCCGGAGGTCGCGGCCGAAGAGCTGGAACGGACCGTGCTGGACAATGACCCGGTGCCGGGGGCGGAACTGCGCAGCGTCCTGGAACGCGTGGTGCCGATCGTCGTCGGCGACGGCAGTGTGCGGTCGGCGGACGCGGCGACCGCGTCGCTGGAATCGCTGTTCGAACCGAAATTCGCGGCGCAGGCCACCCAGTGACCACCGTGTCGCAGCAGCTCACGGACCCCGCGGCGGGCGACCCCGAGACGACACCGCCCGCCCCTGGAACGCGATGGGGGCGGATCGGACTCGGGCTGGTCGTCCCGCTCGCGCTGCTCGCGCTGTGGCAGGCCGTGACCGCCGCGGGCCTGTACTCGCCGTCTCAGCTCCCGCCACCCACGGATGTGCTGTCCGCCGCGGGCGACCTGCTCACCGAGGGAGCGCTGTGGAACCACCTCGCCATCAGCGTGCAGCGTGAGTTCATCGGATACCTGGCCGGGGCGGGCGCCGCACTGGCGCTGGGTGCGCTGATCGGCCTGTCCGATATTGCCCGCCGCATGCTGGCGCCGACGGTCGAGATCCTGCGCACCGTACCGTCGCTGGCCTGGGTACCGCTGCTGCTGCTGTGGCTCGGAATCGGAGAACAGCCGAAGATCGTGCTGGTCGCGATCGGCGCATTTTTCCCGATCTACACCACCACCGCCTCCGCGCTGTCCCAGGTGGATCCGCATCTGATCGAGGTCGGCCGCGCCTACGGGCTGCGCGGCGCGGCGCTGCTGGCCCGGATCATGCTGCCGGCGGCGGCCCCGTCGATCCTCAACGGGTTGCGACTGGGACTGGTCAACGGCTGGTTGTTCCTGGTGGCGGCCGAACTCATCGCCTCGTCGAAGGGGCTGGGATTCCTGCTGATCGACAGCCAGAACACCGGCCGCACCGACATCATGCTGCTGGCCATCGTGCTACTGGCCGGGCTGGGCAAGGTCAGCGATATCGCGTTCGGCGCGGTGGAACGGGCGGTCGTCGCCCGGCGCTGACCGAAGTCCCGGTACCGGCCGGCACTGTCACGGCAGCCGGTCGGCGGCCGGGTCGCGCCGGGTCCCCGCGGGATCGGCCGTCTCGACCAGGAGCCGGTGCAGCGCGCGGGCGGGTGGCGAGGCGCGACGAGCGTCGAGCACGACCTCGGTGAACGCCTCGGCCAATGCGGCCGCGGGCTCGAAGCGGCCGGCCGGGAAGCCGCCGTTCAGTTGCGCCCGCCACTGCCCGAATCCGGCGACCGTACGCGCCAAGGAGCCCGCCGTTTCTGGTCCCGCCAGCGGCAGGTAGGCGGCGATCAGAGCACGCCGGGCAGCGGCGCGGGCTCGGAAACCACCGGCCGCGTCGAGAACCCGGCCCAGTTCACGAACCACAGCGGAGTACACCGGCCGCCGGGCGCACCCCGGTGCGAACCCGCCGGCCGCTTCGTCCCTGCGGATCGCATGCTCCCACTGTGCCGGTTCCACGGCCGCCCCGGCGGACAGCGTGATGCAGGCGGCGATCAGGTTCCCGTCGGCGCCCGGATTCGCGACGTGTCCGGTGTCCGCCCCAGCCGAATCCTCCGCTACAGCAGGCCGGTCGACCGGTTCGAGGTCGAGCCGGATCGGGGCGCCGTCGGATATCTCGTCGATGCCGATCGCAGCCAGCACCATCGCCGGATGCCGTGGGAGGACGTCGTTGACCGCGGCGACGATCTCGATCAGCACCTCACGCGGCACACCCGGGGTCTCGAATCCGAATGCCCGGACACCGTGGCGTTCGGCCAGTTCCCGAGCGAGGCGGGCGCCGAACGACTCGGCGGCCGCGGCGGCGGGATCACGTTCCGCAGCGCCGGGTTTCTCGGCGGGTCGTTGCGGGGTCCGGCCCGGCATCCGGGGCGGGGTATCGGATCCTCCCGGCCCCGGGGCGGCGACCCGGGGCGGGCCGGTCCGACCGGAGCTCGACCACGGCGTACCAGCGGTGCCCGGGGACCCGCCGCGCGCCGACCTCGTCACGGCGGCGGCCGATCCGGGCGAGCCGGGGTTGGGCACCGGCCGGAGGCCGCTGGCCGGAGGGGTGATCGAGGGCGTAGCCGGGCTGCCGGTGCGATCGGTCGAGGTATTGTTCCGGGCACCCGTTCCGTCGTACGGCGATTGCCGCTGTGGTGACTGCTGCGGCGGCGCCTGCCCCGGCGCGTCGGCAGCGGATCCGCCGCTGGTCGGTGCGGAACTTCCGGCGGCGTTCGACGGCGCCGCGCCCGCGGAGTGTGCGGATGACGCGGGTGTTTCGGTGACATCGCGAGTCGAGGCGGGATCGTTCGCCCGCGGCACGACTGCGGGCGCTCCGGTATCCGCCGGAACGTACGGATCGGCACCGCCCACCGGGGCAACGAAATTCGTCGCCGCCGGTGTGCGGGTGCGGGGAGTCTCGGAGTCGGCGGTACGGATCTGCTGCCCGCCCACCAGGTCTTGTCGCTCGAAATTGTCGGCTACCTGCCGTAGATCCGGGCCCGTCTGCCGCAGTACGTCGGTGAGGCTGCCCAGTTCGGACAGCGTTTGTCGTTCCTCGGGGACGAACGTCTCGGCAAAGGCTCGGCCGGTGTCGTCCCCGCCCCAGGGGGCGATATCGGACGATACGAGATCTTGCAGGCGCTGTACCAGCGCCGCCACTTCGGCGCCCAACTGTTCGAACGCCGGCGCCGTCGCACGCAACTCCCCGGTATCCGCTCGAAACTGTTCACCCACGTCGCAGCCCACCTTTCGACCGGCATACGAGTTTCTCTGCCACCTTTCCATATTCCCGCGCACGGGAATCAAATGAACAGTACAAAGCGGGCAAACACTCACCTTCTGTGGGAATATCGACACCTCACCATGAGGGGGTGAGCGTGCCCTAGCAGGCAGGATGAGGATTCCGGAGGCCGCCGGAATGGATATGAACGCACTTTTGGCCGAGGTGCCGGCTGCCGTGCGTGACCTGGTCATCGGTCATTGGCCGGAAGCCGAGGTCGCGCCGATGCGTGCCCGCGGCGACGTGTACATCGCGACCGGCCGGGGCCTCCGTGCCGGGGCCGACAGGTACGACGCCGAGGGGAAGAAGGCAGAGCTAGCACTCGACGGCGCCACGCGGACCGGGCTTTCCGAACGGAACCGGACAATCGTCGGGGCAATGCGCAACCAAGCCGCGGTCTGCGACGACATGGGTCGGCAGTGTCACGAGGTCGCCGATGTCACCGAGCAGACACAGCACCTGCTGATCGTCACCGGAATCGTCCTGGGCGTGCAGCTGGCCTACGACGCTCTGCTGTTCCTGTACGGCGGCGGATTCAAAGCCGTCGCCGACCGGCTGGCCGCCGAGCAAGCCATGCGGATGGCGGTCACCCGGCTCACGGCCAAGGTTGCCACCGACGCCGCGGCGGGCGCCGCCCGCCGCGCCGCCCTGCACGGCGCCGTCCATGCGGCGAAGATCGGAGCCCTCACCAGCGTGGCGATCAGCGTCGGCGCCCAGGTGTGGGATCTGGAAACGGGCGCGCGCGACGAATTCGATATGGGCTCCCTTTTCGAGATGGTGGCGGGCGGTGTGATCGGCGGTGTGGTCGGCGCCGAGATCGGGCGCCGAGTCGCGCCACGCATACTCGGGCGGCTGGGCGGACGGGCCCGCACCGATATCGGCAGGTTCACCGGCCACCTCGGCGGGACCGTGCTGATCGGCGGCGCCGGTGGGTTGACCGGCGGAATCGCCGGCGCGGTGCCCTCGCTGATCATCCATTACAAAGATATTCACAGCTTCGGCGATATGTTCACGATGGTCCGCGAATCGGCGGTCGTCGGCTTCGGCAGTGGTTTCGTGGGCGCGGCGGGCAGCGCGCTGCGCGTGCACCGGGCCGGAGTCGCCGGGGTGCGCGGCGACCTCGACCTCGCGCCGATCGCCCGGCGGCAGCTGGACTTCGGCCGGCGCGTCGACCAGCTGCTCTCGGGTGAACCGCCCCGTGCCGAGCCGCTGTCGCGCCAGGCCACCCTCGAGAACTCGGCGAGATCCGTGGAAATGCTGACCTTTCCGGACGGCAGCCAAGTGGTCCACAAGGTGGTCGCGGACCCGCGGCACGCGCACGCGGAATTCCTCGCCTCGGTGATGGGCGATACCGTCGGGGCGCGCGTACCGGCGGTGCACATCGACGGCCGTCACGTCTATCTGGAAGTAGTACCCGGCAAGAGCGCGCTGGACTCGTATCCGAGGGACTGGGCACCCGAAGAGCGATTCCACGGCACGCCCTCGGGAAACCGGCTCGGACTGCTCGACGCACTGATCGATATCCCCGACCGCAACAGCGAGAACTGGATGATCGACCCGGACGGCAGGGTCTGGGGCATCGACCACAGTCTCGCGTTCGAGCCGGACGGCCGCATCGGAGCCTTCGCGAAACAGTTCCTGGATCACGGTCCCGCCGAGGGGACCGTGCAGTGGAAGGAACACGGCTTCACCCGCGCCGAGGTGGCGGAGATACGGCACCACGTCGCAGAACTACAGCCCGCCTTCTCCGCGCTGGGGCGCCACGACTGGCACGACGGGGTGTTACAGCGACTCGACGGCATGGCCGACGCGGCACCACCGCCGCATCCTGCCGACCCGGGCGGGGTCGTTCCCCCGCACACCGGGCCCGGCGACACCCCCGGACAGGCTCGCAGGACAACGGTGGACGCGCACCCGCCGCTTCCCGCCGATCGCCGAGAGCCCCAGAACGTTCCACCGCGGAACAGCCGACCCGAATCGGGAGACCCGCGCACACAGGTCAGGCCGCCCGCACACCAGGAGCGCCCCGGCCCCCGAGTCGAGGCGGGCGAGAACCGGTCCCCCGGCGGCCGAAACGCCGGACCCGAATCCGGTCAGCCCCCGAAGGGCGTCGATATGCGCGCCACACCGGAGGAAAGGCCGATAGACGCAGATCCGGTTCCGCGACGCGAGGAATCCTATGACGGGCCGCCGACCCGTCCGCTTCAGCGAATCGGTCCCGACGAGGCGCCGCCCGACCGCGGCGACTACGAACTGGCCGCAGCGCCGCCACCGCAGGGCCAGACGCACCACTTCCGCCACCCGCAGAGCGGTCACGTCGACGTCGTGTTCACCCCGGCGCAGGGCGGCGAACTCTCACTGCGGTTGCTGCCGGGCAGCGAATACATCCTGGGCAGCGGCCGAGACGCGCTGCTGCACAATGTGGCCGGCGAGTACGTATCACGGCGGCACGCGAGCATCAGAGTCGATGACGCCGGCCATGTTTTCCTCCGCGACAACAACTCGATGAACGGCACGTTCATCGACGGCAAGCAGATGGTCAGCGGCGAGTGGGTCCGCGTATACGACAGCCAGCAACTGATGCTCAGCCGCGCCTTCGATCTCGGCCTGGACCTCCGGCGTCAGATATCCGATGTGCGGCTGTTCGGGAACGACGCGCCTCCGCTGCGGCTGCAGCGCGGGCAGAGTATCGGGATCGGGCGCGACTTCGTACAGCGAAGCGACCTCCCCGACCTCCGCACCATGTCCAAAGATCACGCCCTGGTCGGGATGGACGAGGACGGCCGGGTGTGGATCCAGGACGACGGATCCGCCAACGGCACCAAGGTCAACGATGATCCGCTCGCACCCGGCGAAAAGCGCACACTACGCCCCGGTGATTCGGTGCGATTCGGACTGGTCCGAGGCGAAGCGCAGTTCTTGCCGGCCGACAGGAGCACCGAAGCACCCCCGATGCAGGTGCGTCTCGGCGGCGGGCCGGACGCGATTCCGACGCAGTTGGCGGCCGGCCGATCGGTCCCGGTGGGCACCGGTCCCGATTCACCGTTCGCGAACCAGCTGAGCCGCTACCGGGGGGTGGCCGAGCGGCACGCGACGCTGGGAATGGACCACGACGGCCGAGTGTGGATTCGGGACCATCCCGGGTCCGACGGGGTCTGGGTCAACGGCGACCGGATAGCCCCCGACCAGCGGGTTACGCTGAACGCAAGTGACCAGATCGGGCTCGGTCCCGAATTCGTCACCACCGCGCGTCTGGGTGGCGAGCCCGTCCATCCGCCGGCGGTCGTGCATTTCGCGCCGGAGCTGCGCCTGCCGCCGATCCGGCTGTCGCCCGGACAGGAGATACCGGTCCCGGTCCGCTATTTCGTCGGCGACTCGAACCTCCGCGGTGACCAGGCGCAGCACTTCAGGGTCGGTACGCGCGAGGTGTTCGTCGGCCGCGACCCCGACGGCCGGGTGTGGGTCCGTGATCCGGAGCCCGAACTGCCCCCGGCCACCGAAGTGAACGGCCGCGCACTCGAGGCAGGCGAGAAGCGGTATATAGAGGCCGCCGACACGCTGAAGCTCGACGGCCGCCTATCCCGGCTCGAGGTGGGCGCGGAGCGGCCGCTGACGCTGCGCCTGGCCGATGACCCGCGCGTACCGCCACTCAACCTGCGGCGTGGTGAGGAAATGGTCATCGGTCGCGACCCGATCTCGCCCATGGCCGATCAGCTCACCGCACATCGGTCGGTGTCCCCGCAGCACGCGACCGTCTTGCGCGATCAATACGGGAACCTGATGTTGCGGGACAACCATTCCGAGCGGGGGACCTATGTCAACGGCGTGAAAGTCGACCCGGCCGCACCCCCGGTACCGCTGCGTCCGGGCGATTCCGTCCGATTCGGCGACTGGGTGGGCAGCGCCCAGTACGCGGACGGTGACACCCCGCTCATTCCGAAGGATCTGGCGGTGAAGTTCAACAGCTCGCACGGGGACCTCGCCTTCGATATCCCGCGCGGCGGCGAACCGATGGTCCTCGGCCGCAACAACTCCGAGCTCCCGTCCGGGCTTCCGCACGGCGATCTGGTCTCCCGGCGGCACGCCACGCTGGGCGCCCATCCCTCCGGTCGTGTCTGGATCCGGGACGAAGGTTCCCAGAACGGGACCCGGGTCAACGGCGAGATGATCGCGCCCGGCCGGCAGGTCGCCTTGCACCCGGGCGACCACGTCGATCTCGGCGGAGGATACGACTTCACCGTCGCGTTCCCCCCGCCGGAGGGCGGGCCGTTCGTGGACATCATGGACCGGACACCCGCGACGAAGCACGTGATCGAAGAACTCGCCCGGATTCCCCACCGGATCTACCAGCGCGTCAGCGACCATATGAACGCGGTCGTCGGCGGCGGCATAGTGATCGGCAACAGACCGCTGCTGGACATGCCCGGAACCGACCAGCTACGCGGCCACACACCGTACGGCCGGAAGTCCGGTACGAGCTGGAATACCGTGCAGGGGGTGTACATGGGCGGGCCCCGGCGGATCGTGATCAACAGCGGGGGCGATTCCGGTAGCGCGAACGTCGTATGGCACGAGTTCGGCCATGCCACGGACGCCGCCTACGGAACCGGCGGCCGTTGGCTGAGCAGCGGACCGGAATGGAGTTCGCTGCATTCGGACATTCTCCAGCGCATCGGCGGCCACCGGAAATGGAACAGCTACTTCGACAAACCGTCGGAGGCGTTCGCCGAAGCCTTCACCGCCTGGACGCACGGGGGTCGCACTAAGCTGAAGGAGTTCACCCTCGGTGACCGAGTTCTCGCCGATCGATTGAAGGCTTATTTTGACAGCGTATTCGGATGACACCAGCCCGCCGGTACTCGCGCCGGACGGCGTGACCATCCGGCTCCCGCTGCGGGGCCGGACCGCGGACGGTATCCACTATCGCGGGTACGAAGAGCTCGTCCCGGGCGAGGACGGTTACGACGAACTCCTGCCGATCGCCCGCGCCAATGCCGCCGAGCCGGCCGAGCCGCCGCAACGTCCGGTGGACCCCGAGACGCTCGCCCGGATCATGCGGGATTCCGGTCTCGACCGTGCGGAGGACCGAGACGCCTGACTCCGTCCCTACTCGGGCGGAGTCAGAATCTTCAACACCTCGTCCGAGTGGTAGAACGGTTCGAGGCGTTCCCGGATCAGCCCGGCCAGGACCCCGTCCCGCTTCGCCGTCTCGATCACGGCCGGCCCGTAGCGCAGGATCTCGGTGACGATGTCCTCCCCCGACAGTCCCAGCTCACCGAGCAGCGCGGCCACGGTGTAGTCGCGGTACTTCTCGTGGAAGACCTGGACGCATTCGTCCACCAGCAGGCCGAAATACTCCTTCTCCCGGGTGGTCACCGCGATCCGGTAGCAGAGCCCGACCAGCTCGTTGAGATCCTGCTTGGTGAGGTACTCGCGCAGACCGCTGATCGGTTCATCGGCGTGCAGGTCCCAGAATTCCATGGTCGCGTCGTGCACCGGTGCGTCGCGCAGCATTTCGCGGATCGCGTTGTTGGTGCGTTTGAGCGCGTACATCGCACCTTTGCCGGCGATATCGCCGAGAATGGTGTTGCTCTCGGCGGCCTTGCGGGCGCGGTCGGCGGCGGACTGACCGATCGACATGAGCGTGCCCATTCCGGGGATCTTCTCCGCGCGCTGCCGGTTGGCCTCCACGAAATCACCGACCAGTTTGTCCACGAATTTGGAAGCCACCGTGGCCACCAGCGGGCTGTCGGTGAGTCGTTCCAGGACGCGCTCCTGGGTCTGGTGCATATCGACGATCTTCTGCAGCAGCGCCTCGACCGGTTCCCGTTCGACCAGTTCGCCGAGGGTGTGGTCTTCGTTGGACGCGATGCTGTCGTAGATCGCGTCGGCGAACACACCGACCGTATCGGCGAGAACGGCACTGCCGCCGACCTTGTCGATCAGCGTGGCCACGGTCCGCTCGGCCTGTTCGGCCTCGACCACTTCGCCGGCGTTCACGGTGGCCGCGACATCCAGGACCGCGGCCACGTCACGGGCGACGACCTCGGCGAACCGGTCGCCGCTCACCTCGTCGAGCAGCCACTGCACCTGGGCGTCGAGCAGCCGGTCGGCGAGCACGCGGGCGGCCTCGATGGTTTCGGTCACCGGTTCTCCTTCGGAGCGGCTTCATACGGTCGGCTGAGGCCGCGGCGAAGGCCGAGGTATCGCATCACGGGTCCATCCCTTGTCACTCCGGCGCGGGCCGGGCGGGATCAGGACCCTTCGCCCTCGTGCAGGGAGGTGCGGATCTGTTCCAGACGTTCCCGCGCGGCCTGTTCACGCGCTTCCCACTGTTGATCGGCGCCGCGCCCGGCCCGGCTCTGCCGATCGAGTGCCCGGGCGCCGAACGCGGTGCCGATACGCCGCTCGACCTTATCGCGAACGGAACCGAACGTCGGCACACCGGAGCCGGTGTAGCCGCCCGCCCCGCCGCCTGCGCCGGGATGTTGTCCGGCCCCGGTGCCGATACCGCCACCGACCTGCGCCGACGAATCGAGATCGGGCGCGGTGCCATAGCCGCCACCGACCGGAGTGCCGGGAATCACACCGGATGCCGGTGCGCTCTGCCCGGTTTCGGACAGCAGTCTCGTGGCGGCCTCGTACAGGGGGGCCAGGTTTTCCCGGCCCGCCGTGGCGACGACCAGCACCGCCAGCAACTGCTCGTCGGGTAGGACCGCCAGCCGCGCGGCGAGCGCGCCCGGATCGCCTGCGCTCGGTTCACTCATAGGAACACCCTACGGCGTGCGGCCCGGCCGTTCGGCCATACCGCAAGCCTGTTGCCGGACACCGAGTTCTCCTACGAACGGATCACCGCGCCGACCGCGTCCGAGGCCGCCGCCACCGCGGCGTCCCGAGCCGCACTGGCCTCGTCCTCGGTGAGCGTGCGGTCGGGCGCGCGGAAACGCAGCGCGTAGGTGAACGATTTACGACCCTCGCCGGCCTGCGCTCCCGCGTAGACGTCGAACAGCGAGATGTCCTCGAGCAACGCACCGCCGCCGGCGCGCAGCGCGGTTTCCACGGCCGCGGCCGGGACGTCCGCGGTCACGCTGACCGATACGTCCTGAAGGACGGCCGGGAACGGGGAGATGGCCGGAGCCGGCCGGGACTCGTCCAGCGGCAGCGCGTCCAGATCGAGTTCCAGCGCGCAGGTCCGCGGCGGCAGACCGGAGCGTTCCAGCACCCCGGGGTGCAGTTCACCCGCATAGCCGATCACCGTGCCGTCGACCGTCAGCTCGGCGCAGCGCCCCGGATGCCACGGCAGATGCTTGCCCGGACGGCGAGTGAGCGCTACCCCGGCGGCCTCGGCGATCACATCGGCGAGCGCGAAGGCGTCCGCGGCCTCGGCCGCGCGGCCCGGACCCCACGGCCCGCGGGGTTCCCGGCGTCCGGTGAGCACCACCGCCACATGCTGGGGCTGTTCGGGCAACGAGGCCAGCAGTTCGCCGACTTCGGCGGCGGTCGGGCGGCGATCCACCGGGAGCGGTTCCACCGGTTTGGTGTCCGGCCCGGGCAGGACCACCTGAGCGATCCCGTACAGCGCCAGATCACGGGCGCCGCGCGAGATGTTGCGGGCGGCGACCTCCAACAGTCCCGGCAGCAGCGTGGTGGCGAGTTCGGCACGCTCCGAATCGAGCGGGTTCAGCACCCGGGTGGTGGTGCGACGGGAATCGTCGTGCTCCAGGCCCCAGGTGTCGAAGACACCGGCGGGCAGGAACACCGGCGGGGGCACTTCGACGCAGCCGGCGAACGCCAGCGCCCGGCTCACCGCGCGGCGGCGGCGCTGCACCGGGGTCAGGCCGCGACCGGCCGGCGCCTGCGGCAACACCAGCGGGATCCGTTCCAGACCCTCGAGCCGCAGCACCTCCTCGACCAGGTCGGCGGGCTGCGCGAGGTCGGGCCGCCAGCTCGGCGGGGTGACCACCAGCTGGCCGTGGCCGCTGGTCTCGTCGACCGCCACCTCGACCTGACAGCCGATCTGGGTGAGTCGGCGCGCGGAGGTCCCGGGGGCGTATGGGACACCGGCCACCCGGTCGGGCAGGTCGATATCCATCCGGATCGGTGCCGGCGGATCCAGCGGGAACCGGATATCGGTGAGAGCCGCTTCGACCGTGCCGCCGGTGATCTCCGCGAGCAGCGTCGCGGCCCGATCCAGTGCGGCCAGGTTGAGCTCCGGATCGACCACCCGCTCGTAGCGTTTACTCGCCTCGGACACCAGCTTGTGCCGGCGTGCGGTGCGGTAGACGAACAGCGGATCCCAGGTGGCGGCCTCGAGGACGATATCGGTCGATTCCGCGCCCACCTCGGTGGACGCTCCGCCCATCACACCGGCGAGGGAGACGACACCGGTGTCGTCGGCGATCACCACGTCCTCGGCGTCGAGTTCGCGGGCAACCTCGTCGAGCGTGCGCAGGGTCTCACCGGCGCGGGCGCGGCGCACCACCAGGCCGCCGCTGAGTTTCGCGGCGTCGAAGGCGTGCAGCGGCTGACCGAGTTCGAGCATCACATAGTTGGTCACGTCGACGGCCGGCGAGATGGGCCGCACACCCGCCAGCAGCAAACGACGTTGCAACCACCACGGGCTGACCGCCCCGGGGTCGATACCGGTCACCCGGCGCACCCCGAACCGGGTGCACCGCGATTCCGGTTCCACCCGCACCGGCCATGCGTCGGGCCCTTCGCCCAGCGTGCGCACTGCCGGGTCGGCGTATTCGAGATCGAAACCGCAGGCCAGTTCGCGGGCGAGCCCGCGCACCGAGAAACAGTAGCCGCGGTCGGGGGTGATGTTGAGTTCGATGATCGTATCGCCGAGCCCGAGCAGGTCATTGGCGTCGGTGCCGGGTTCGGCGGTACCGGGTTCCAGCACGAGGATGCCGGAATGGTCCTTGCCGATGCCGAGTTCGGCGACCGAGCAGATCATGCCGTGGGAGACATGCCCGTAGGTCTTGCGCGACGAGATCGCGAAACCACCCGGCAGCACACCGCCGGGCAGCACCACGACGACCAGATCGCCGACCGCGAAATTGGTTGCGCCGCAGACGATCTCCTGGAGTTCGGCCGCGCCGATATCGACCTTGCAGAACCGGATCGGTTTTTTGAACTCGGTGAGTTCGGTGATCTCGGCGACCCGCCCGACCACCAGCGGACGGTCGACATCCCCGCCCACCGGTTCGAGCTGATCGAGCTCTTCGACTTCGAGCCCGACCCGGACGAATCCGGCATCGAGTTCCGCCGGTGTGACCTCCCAGCCGGGGACGGTGCGGCGGATCGTTTCGGTCAGCCAGGACTGCGCTACTCGCACTGTGACGTTCGCTCTCTCGCTCGGAAGATCAGGACCGGATACCGAAGGGCAGGGTGAACCGCACATCACCCTCGACGATGTCGCGCATATCGGGGATGCCGTTGCGGAACTGCAGGGTCCGCTCCAGTCCCATCCCGAAGGCGAAACCGCTGTACACGTCGGGGTCGATACCGCTGGCGATCAGCACCTTCGGGTTGACCATGCCGCAGCCGCCCCATTCGACCCAGCCCGCGCCGCCCTTCTTGTCCGCGAACCACACGTCGACCTCGGCGGAGGGCTCGGTGAACGGGAAGTAGTTGGGCCGGATCCGGGTGGTGGTGTCGGGGCCGAACAGCGCCCGCGCGAACGCGTCCAGCGTGCCGCGCAGATGCGCCATGGTCAGGCCCTTGTCGATGGCCAATCCCTCGACCTGGGAGAACACCGGGGTATGGGTGGCATCCAGTTCGTCGGTGCGGAAGGTGCGGCCCGGGCACACCACATAGATCGGCAGTTCGCGCTCGAGCATGGACCGCACCTGCACGGGGGAGGTATGGGTGCGCAGCACCTGCCGCGAACCCGCCGGTGCGATGTGGAAGGTGTCCTGCATGGTGCGCGCCGGGTGGTCGGGCAGGAAGTTGAGCGCGTCGAAATTGAAATGCTCGGTCTCCACCTCCGGGCCCTCGGCGACCTCCCAGCCCATACCGACGAACACATCGGCGACCTGTTCGGAGATGACCGTGATCGGATGCCGGGCGCCGACCGGACCCCGGTTCGCCGGCAAGGTGACGTCGATGGCCTCGGCGACGAGCACCGCGGCGTCGCGTTCGGCGAGCAGGGCGCGCTGGCGCTCCTCGAACGCCTCCGATACCCGCGCCCGCGCCTTGTTCACCCGTTTGCCGGCGTCGGCCTTCTCCGATTTCGGCAGCGAGCCCAGCGAGCGCTGCGCCAACGCGATCGGCGACCGGCCCCCCATGTACTCGGTTTTGGCGGCGGCCAGCGCCTCGAGGTCGGCGGCGGCCGCGAAGGCTTTCTCGGCGGCCGCCGCCGCGGCGGCCAGGGCTTCTTCGGTGAGCGCGGATTCCTGCTCGCCGGTCGCTGCGCCTGCGTCGGTGTCGTCGGCCACGGTCTCTCGTCTCTCCCCTAGGCATCGGTGAGCGGACCCGGTCGGCTCCGGTGCCCGTATTGCTGCTGGTGGAATCGTATTCGATGACCGGTATCCGGCTCACGCCGATATCCCCCGACCATCACTGCCCGGTACGTGTACACCTTCAACCGGTAAAGTCCCCTCCGATGACGAACGCCTTGACCCGCACCGAGACGCTCGCCGGACGTGCCCGCCAGCAGGCGGTCTGGCTGCTACCGCTTCTGGCGGTGATCGTGACGTGGGTGTGTATATCGCACCCGATCGATCCGTTCCGCGCCATCAGCGGCGAGTACATCGACCTCGAGGTCTATCGGCTCGGGGTCGAGGAGTGGCGCTCCGGCGGCGACCTCTACGGACACCTGCCGGAAACGGCCGCCGATATCAGCCTGCCCTTCATCTATCCGCCGTTCGCGGCGCTGGCGCTGGGCATCTACGCGCTGCTGCCCTGGGCGGCGTCGGTGGTCACCTATTTGGTGGTGTCGGTGGGCGCGCTGGCGCTCACCCTGTTCCTGGTGGCTCGGCAGCTCTGGCCGCGCCACGACCAGCGCAAACTCGCGCTGGTAGTGACCGCGACCGCGACTCCGCTGGCGTTGCTGCTGGAACCGATCTGGGCGACCCTGGATTTCGGTCAGGTCAACCTGATGCTGATGGGCCTGGTCGCGGCCGACTGCCTGACCCGCAATCCCCGCTGGCCACGCGGGGTTCTGCTCGGTATCGCGGCGGCGATCAAGCTGACTCCGGCGGCGTTCGTCCTGTTCTTCCTGATCCGCAAGGACTACAAGGCCGCGGCGACCGCCGCGATCAGCGGTGCGATCGCCACGGTGATCGGCTTCGCGGTGATGCCGGACGAATCGGTGCGTTACTGGTTCGGCGGTTTCGGCAATGTCGGCGGACTGAGCGGGTCGGAGTTCCAGACCAACCAATCGATCCAGGCGGTACTGGCCCGCTTCCAGATCACCGGCACCCTGGCCACGGCGCTGTGGCTGCTGGCGGCCGTCGCGCTGGTGGCGGTGGCCGTGGCGGCCATCCGGCGCACCGGAACGCCGCCGATGATCGCGCTCGCCGTCAACGCGGTGGTCGCGCTGCTGGTATCGCCGATCTCCTGGTCGCATCACTGGGTGTGGGTGGCGCCGGCGCTGCTGGCGATGATCGGGTACGCGACCACCCGGCCTTGGTCGCAGGTCCGCGGCTGGTACGCCGCGGCAGTGGCGACCGCGGTGGTGTTCGTCCTGGCGAAGCACAGCGACCTGCCCGGTAACGACGGCCGGGAGCTGGACTGGACGGCGTGGCAGCAGTTCATCGGCAACGGATACGTGTGGTTCAGCCTGCTACTGGTGGTGCTGTACGCGACCGCCGGGCGCGGGCAGCGCGGCCTGCTCCCGGACCGGGCCGCCACCAGCGGCACCGACGCGTTGGTCACCGTCCGCGAACGCTGATCGGCGGCCCGCCCGCAGGCGCGCCGCCGATCGATCCGTTCCGGGTTCAGCCGTGCCGGACCCGCCCGGGCAGCAGCGCCGCGGCCACCGCCCCGACCGCGACGATTCCCGCGCCGACCCATACGGCCGGCACCAGTCCGTCCACGTAGCTCTGCGGGTCGGTGTAAGCGCCGTACGAGGCGAACACCGAGGCGAGGACCGCGATGCCCATGGCCACCCCGACCTCCCGCACGGTGTTGTTCGTCCCCGAGGCCACCGACCGATACGTTTCGGGCGCCGCCGCCATCACCACGGTCGCCAGCGGCGCGAAGGTCAGCCCCATCCCTACCCCCGCGAGCAGCAGCGGCGGGACGAACGTGCTGTAGGCGATGTCGACCGTGGTGATCGCCGCCATCCAGCCCAGCGCCACCGCCAGCAGCACCTGCCCGGTCACGAGCAGGATCCGGGCCCCGACCCGGTCGATCACCAGGCCCGCCAGGGGCGCCACCACCATCGGCGCCATGGTCCACGGCATGGTGCGGATCCCGGATTCGAGGGGGGTGTAGCCCTGCACGACCTGGAAGAACTGGGCGAGCAGGAAGATCGACCCGAAAACGCCGATGGAGAAGGCGAAGGCCACCACATTGGCGACGCTGAAGGCGCGGACCCGGAACAACCGGGGCGCCAGCATGGGGGCCGCGGCCCGATGTTCCCAGGCGATGAGGCCGCCCAGCAGGATCACACCGCCGAGCAGGGCCGTCAGTACACCGGGCGAGGTCCAGCCGTCGTCGGCGCCGTGCACCACGCCCCAGACGATCGCCAGCACCCCGGCCGAGCTGAGAACGAGCCCGAGCGGATCGAGCCGGCCGCCACCGCCGCGTGAGTCGCGCAGGGTCCAGAGCACCAGGGGCAGCACCAGGATCCCGATCGGCACATTGATCCAGAAGATCCAGTGCCAGTTCAACCCATCCACGACCGCTCCGCCGAGTAGCGGACCGACCGCGACCCCGAGACCCGAGATACCGCCCCAGATGCCGATGGCCGCGCTGCGCATCCGTTCCGGGACCGCGTCGGAGAGCAGGGTCAGCGACAGCGGCATCACCGCGGCGCCGCCGAAGCCCTGCAGCACCCGGGCGGCGACCAGCATCCCCGGGTCGTTCGCGACCGCACAGGCGGCCGAGGCGACCGTGAACAGGGCGATTCCGGCCACGAAGACGCGGCGGCGCCCCAGCCGGTCGCCCAGCGCGGAGGCCGTGAGCAGCAGGGCGGCGAAGGACAGGGTGTAGGCGTTGACGAACCATTGCAGGTCGCTGAGCGAGGCGTTCAGTTCGGTGCGGATCACCGGGAGCGCGTTGGTGACCACCAGATTGTCGAGCGTGACCATGAACATCGGGATTCCGACCGCGGCGAGCACGGCTGCCAGCGGACGGCGAGGCGGTGTGATGCGAGAGACGGTCTCGGCGGCCGACCGCGCCGGGGACGAGACCGTCTCGGGCGGGTTCAGTATTTCGGTCATGTCCAGTCCTTGTTGTAATCGACTGATAACTAAGTCGTTCTTACGGTATGCATTGACTGATAACATGTCAAGGACGTCAAGGACGTCAGGGATGCAGAGGAGTCTCAATGAGGAAGTCAAGCTGCGAGCGCGACCGGTGGGACGGGGGTGAATTCGCGGTTGTCGCGCAGCAGTGCCCACAGGACACCGACTCGTCGGCGGGCCAGGGCGATGATGGCTTGGACGTGCTTGCATCCCTCGGCGCGTTTCTTCAGGTAGAAGTCGCGGTTGGGTCCGTCGCGGATGATGCTGGTCTGGGCCGACATGTAGAACACCCGCCGCAAGCGGCGACTGTACCGTTTGGGCCGGTGCAGATTGCCGGTCCGCCGGCCCGAGTCACGGGGGACCGGGACCAGCCCGGCGGCCGACGCCAGGTGCCCGGCATCGGTGTAATTGGACAGATCACCGGCGGCGACAACCAGCTCCGCACCCAGGATCGGCCCGATTCCCGGCAGGGACTCGATGATCGCGGCTTGCGGATGACCGTGGAATATCTCACGGATCTGGCTGTCGAGCTGCTTGAGCCGGTCGTCCAGGGCGAGGATCTGCTTGGCCAGGTCTGCGACGATCTGCCCGGCGGCGTCCTCGCCGGGCAGTGTGGTGTGCTGGGCCTGAGCCGCTTGCACGGCGGTGTCGGCAACGGTGTCCGCGGCGCGGACACTGCGGTTGGCCAGCCAGGCCGTGAGCCGGGTCCGGCCGCGCCGTCGGATCGCGGCCGGAGTCTGATAGCCGGTCAGCAAGACCAGCGCGCCCTTGTGGCTGTTGTAGTCGAAAGCCCGTTCCAGAGCGGGGAAAATGCTGGTCAACACGTCCCGCAGCCGGTTGATCATCCGGACCCGATCGGCCACCAGGTCGGTGCGGTAGGCAGTCAGCAACGCCAGGTCGGCAGCGAGCTGGGCCGGCACCTCGATCGCGGTGAAGTCGTTGCGGTGCCGAGCGGTTTCAGCGATGACGTAGGCGTCGCGGGCATCGGTTTTTGCTTCACCGCGGTAGGCACCCGACATGCGGTTGACGGTCCGGCCGGGCACATAGACGGCCTGATGGCCGTGAGCGGCGAGCAACGCCAGCAGCAACGCCGAGGAAGACCCCGAGATATCCACCGCCCAGTGGACTTCTTCGGCCAGGCCGCAGATCTCGCCGAGCGCGGTCAGGATCGCCGACTCGTCGTTGATGATCTTCTTCGACCACAGGGTCGCACCGGTCTCATCGACCACCGCCACCCAATGGTGGCCCTTGCCGGCATCGACACCAGCCCACGCACGGGGCCGCTGTTGGTTCATTCGTTCCTCCGAGTTCTGAACACGACAGTCCCGGCCCGAGGGAACACCCCGCCATCATCTCCGTAATCAGCGACCGCACATGGCGCGCAATTCTCAATTAGCAGTCAGGGCGCCCCGGAGGGTCGGACGGCCACTCCTCTGAAGCCACATAAGGCAGAGAACCATCAGCCACATCCGGCCCTCCCGGGCCGCCTAACAACTTACGGAGAACCATGCCGGAATCGAGCAGGACCAGGATGACCGCCGAAGAACGGGGCGAACAGGTGTTGACGGCGGCGGTATCCGCCTTCGCCGAGTCCGGCTACGTCGCCACCCGCACCGACGAGATCGCCCGCCGGGCCGGAGTCTCCCAGCCGTACGTCATCCGGCTCTTCGGCTCCAAACAGCGACTCTTCCTCGCCGCGGTCGCCCAGGTCTGCGATCGCATCGAGCAGTTCTTCACCGAGGCCGCCGTCGGCGCGGACACGAACGACCCGATGAGCGCCCTGTCCGTGGCATACGACCGGTTCCTGGCGAACCGGGAACTCCTCCAGGTGCTCCTGCACGCCTTCGCCGCCGCGGCCGATCCCGAGATCGGCCCGGTCGTCCGCGAACGATACGGCCGGATCTATCGCCTGATCCGCGAACTGACCGGCGCCTCGGTCACCGACTGCCGGCGGTTCCTGGCGACGGGCATGCTGCTCACGGTCATGGCGGCGCTACAGGTCGCCGGACCGGACGCCGTCCCCGCCGACTGGGCGGATGAACTGTTCACGGACCTGATCGAAAACGGGACCTGACCGCACCGGATCAGTCGCGGCCGAACCGGACGCGCGAGTTCGCGTAGAGGCAGATCGCCGCCGCCGAAGCCAGATTGAGGCTTTCGGCCCGCCCCCGGATCGGGATACGGATCCGATGCCGGGCCCGGCGCGCCACCTCCGGATCGAGGCCGTGGGCCTCGTTTCCGAACAGCCAGGCGACCGGCCCGGTGAACAACTCGTCGGCGTCGTCCAGGTCGATCTCACCGTCGGCGGCGGTCGCGACCGTGGCGATCGCCGCGGATTCCAGCCGGTCCAGAACCGCGGCGGTGTCGCGCTCCCGCACGACCGGGACGTGGAACAGACTGCCCGCGCAGGCGCGCACGCATTTGCCGTTGTGCGGATCCACACTGTCACCGGCGAGGACGACGGCGTCCACGCCCACGGCATCGGCCACGCGAATGAGCGTGCCCGCGTTCCCGGGGTCGGCGATACCGACGGGGACCGCGAGCATTCGCGGACCCTCCCCGCCCGGCTCCGCCGGCACCACCCGGTCCAACGGCATATCGACCAGATCGCACACCGCCACCAAACCGGGCGGCGTCACCGTCTCCCCCAGCGCCTGCGCGGCCCGATCGGAGACGAGCGTGGTCCGCACGCCGCCGGCCTCCGCGCCCGCGATCAACGCATGCTCACGGGTAGCGCCTTCGACGGAGTAGAAGAGTTCGCGAACCCGGCCGGTCTCCAGTGCGGCGCCGACGGAGTTGGCGCCCTCGGCGAGGAACCTGCCCGCCTTCTTCCGCGCCGCACTCCGGTGCAGCTTCACCGCGGAAACCACCCGCGCATTCCGCCAGTCCATCGGTTCTCGTGGGTCACGCACCAGGCGATCCTAGAGCGCGCCTGTCTCAGCACTCGCGGAGACGGGACCCGGTCGGCCGCCGGCCAACGACACCGACGACCTCACCGAAGTCCAGCGCCCGCGCTGCCGCACATCTCACCGGACGCCCCGAAGTGAGAGCCGCCCACGGCTAGGAATTGCTCTCCAGGAATTCGCGCAGGAAGCAGAGCGGGCAGATCGGGTCGAAAGGTGCTGTCGTCGTTTCGATTCGGGTCGTCGGCGCGGCGGGCTCGACCGGGATTCCGGCCGGGGCGGCGGCCGCGATCATCGGCTGGAAACCGATCACCAGCGAAACCGACACCGTAGCAAAGACATTCAGAACGATTCGCCTCACGATCACGCCGAGCCGGTTCGCCGCGTTGATCATGGCGACCAGATAGACCAGCGCGGCGATCTGATCGTCGTCGTAGTGCTCGCGGACCCCGGCCCACGTCGCATCGGACACACCCGTGTGGGCGTCGGCAAGCCGGGTGCCCTCCTCGGCGAATGCGAGTGCGACCCGCTCGGCCTCGGTGAAGACAGTGGACTCACGCCAGGTCGCCGCAAGGTTGATCCGGACGGCGGGTTCTCCCGCGGCCGCCAGCTCTTTCGCGTGCGCGTCGACGCAGAAGCCGCAGCCGTTGATCTGACTGGCGCGCAGTTCCACCAGTTCCATCGTGGACTTCGGCAAGGTCGATTGCAGGATCAGCAGGCTGGTGTTCGCGAACCTCTTGCCGATCTTGGCGCCGAGCTCGTTACCGGTCAGGTCGAAACGGGGTTCCATCGTGTACTCCTCATTCGTGGTGCTGGATCGAACGACCATGAGACGAAGGCCGCCGGATCCCGATAACAACGCGTTCACGTGATGTGCATCACTGCTGAAGTGGTGTGACAAAACGGCAGGGTCCGGCGTCTGGTGGATGACACCGCCGAGCGAACGGAAAGTCCCATGACCGCCACCCAACAGACCACGCCCGCCCCCCGCACCGCGGAAGACAGCCGCGCCGACCGCGCTACCGAGGCCCCAGACCCGCGACGCCTTCGAAGCGTTCCGGCGAGCGGTCGACACCGGTGATCTGCGGGACCTGCTCGACGTCCTCGCACCCGATGTCGTCCTGCTGACCGACGGGGGCGGAGTGGTGCGGGCGGCACTGTCGCCGGTCGTGGGGGCGGACCCGGTGGCGGCCGTACTGAGCAGGATCGCGGGCGCGGCGTCGCTGCGACCGGCAGAGATCAACGGTCACCCGGCGCTGATCGTCCGGGTCGACGGCGCGATCGACACCATCGTGGCGATGCGCATCGACGACGGACTCGTCACCGGGCTCTACGCCGTGCGCAACCCCGCCAAACTCTCCCGCGTGCACCAGGAGACCGCCCTGCACCGCTGAACCGGTCAGGCTATCCAGAACGGTCCGCACCTGATCGGCCGACTTCCCGCGAGTGTTGATCGTGTAGTCGGCGCCGTTCCGTTCGGCGACCTCGAGTTTGCTGCCGGTGCTGGCGAACGCCACCACGGTCGCTCCGCCGCCGATCCCAACCGGCTCACACGGCAGGCATCATGCCTCTATATTAGAGGCATGATGACGTCTCCGACTCTGACCGCATGGCAGTCCGGGAACATTCGGGCGCTGGCCGCGACCGTCACCCACGATGTGGTGTTCTCGAGCCCCGCAACCGACTATCGCGGGCACGCGGCCGCCCTGCACATCATCGGACTGATCGCCGAGGTCCTCGAAGAACCCGCCCGCACCGGCCGATGGGGCGACGAGCGCGACACGCTCTCCCGATTCAGGGCCCGGATCGGAGACGACGAACTGAACGGAGTGCTGCACGAGGAATACGACGCGACCGGCCAGTTGACCCACATCACGCTGTTCCTACGGCCCTACGCCGCACTACGCGCGGCGATCGGCGAGATGCGCCGGCTGCTGGAGCAGTCACCGCTCCCGATCCGATCCACATGAGCCGCGACCTCTCGGTGCCAGAACCCGGAAGGCCGGTCCGCGGATCGACTACCGGGCGCCCGATCATGGCCCTGCTCGACCTGGTCGGCCGACGCTGGGCGCTGCGCATCCTCTGGGAGCTCCACCGTGCGCCGGATCCCCTCACCTTCCGCGAACTGCGCGCCCGCTGCGACGACATGTCGTCCAGCCTGCTGACCCGGCGACTACACGAACTGGGCGGGACGCGAATCGTCGCACGCGCCGCCACCGGTTACGTCCTCACCGATTCGGGGCGGCAACTGATCGACCATCTGCAGCCACTCACCGCCTGGGCCGACGGGTGGGCCACGAACCTCGGCACCGGACCGTAGCGCCCGATCCCACCGAAAACCCGCCCACACCCGGAGCACCCGATGCACGCGACGTCTCCGGCCCACCCGAAGGGAAACGGACAGTGGCGTCGGGGCCGCAGATTTAGCTGTAGAGACAATTACTGTCTAGACATCTATCCTGTTCGCATGGAACATGCCACCGTTCTGCGGACCGCCTCCCTGCTGCACGACTCCGCCCGCCGGTTGTCTAAACTGCTCGACCGGCAACTCGCGCCGCACGATGTGACAGCGCAGCAAGCCGCCCTGCTGGTCAACCTCGCCAACGGCGAGACTCGCCCGAAACAGCTCGCCACGGCGCTGGGGACCGACACTGCGGGAACGACGAGACTCGTCGATCGCCTCGAAACCAAGGGGCTCCTGCGGCGCCACCGCGCGACCGCCGACCGGCGCGCAGTGGTTCTCGAACTCACCGACGCCGGCCACCGACTCACTCCCGCACTGGTTCCCGCCTTCGCGAAGGCCGCCGCGAGCTTCTTCGACGAGATCGCGGACACCGATATCCGGAAGACAGGCGACCTGCTGGAACGCGCCCTCGCGCACACCACTCCCCCGCAGGAAGATTCGAGTCGATGACCCGATAGGTGCATTACGCCGGCCACGTGGCACGGACCGAGCTGTGCAACGACCGATGGGAATTCGTGGGAGCAGCCGCCGCTCTCGCGCGCTGCCGTCACGCCCGGGCGTAACCAGACCGGCCTCGCTCGGCTAGCGCTTGCGCCCCACAGCCGCATATCCCGCCGCGGGCGGCTTCGGCGCGCCGGTGTCCAACTGCGTGACGTTGGGGGCCGGCGGCGCTTCGGCTCCCTCGGGATACCAGCTGTCGATGGCGACGATTCCGGGCTCGAGCACATCCATCCCATGGAAGAAACGCGAAACTCCCTCGCGGGTACGGGCTTCCATCTCGATACCGCTCTGCCGATACGCCTGCACCGTGCCCTCCACCATCACCGGGTCGAAATCAGTGGTCAGGTGTGTCATCACCAGGAACGAACCGGATGCCAACGGCGCCAGCAATGTGTCGATGATCTCGTAGATCCGGTCACCGGGCACGAAATGGCACAGCGCGATGAGGCTCAGCGCGACCGGATTTCCGAAATCCAGGGTGTCCCGGACCGCGGGATCGGCCAGGATCCGATCCGGTTCGGTGACATCGGCCTGCACGTATTGTGTTACGCCCTCCGGCGTTCCGACCAGTAGCGCTCGTGCGTGCGCGAGCACGATCGGATCGTTGTCCACGTAGACGACCCGCGCGTCGGGCGCGGATTCCTGCGCGACCTGATGCAGATTCGGTTCGGTCGGGATACCGGTGCCGATATCGAGGAACTGCCGGACGCCCGATCCGCTCAGGTGGCGCACCGCACGCGCCATGAACGCACGGTTTCCCCTGGCCACGGCCCGAACCGAGGGAATGGCCAGCTCGATCTGCGCCGCCGCCTCCCGATCAGCCGGATAGTTGTCCTTACCGCCCAGGAAGTAGTCGTAGATGCGGGCACTGTGGGCTCGGTCCTGTTTGAGATCTACCGATCCGTTGCGGTCCACCACGATCCACTCCTCACTCAGCACAAACCCCTGCGACGAGTTAACCACGCGACAGCCGGGGTGATCGCCGACTCCTCGCCGCGACGCAGGCGCTCGGCGCCCGTCCGACAGGGAGAGGTCAGCGGCCTTCTTGCCGGCCCGCTTCCAACACCCCACCGGCGGCGCGCCAGTCGACCAGTCCGCCCGACATGTTCCTGGCCTCGAAGCCGTGATCGATGAGTAGATTGGCGGCGCCGTAGGAGCGCAGGCCGCCGGTGCAGAAAGTGATCAGGAGCCGATCATCCGGCAGTTCTTCGCAGCCCGCCGCCAGCTGTTCGAGCGGGAGGTGGACAGCGCCGGGAATGCGGGTGCGGTTCCATTCGAAGTGCCGGCGCACATCCACGATCAGCGCACCGTCGCGAACGGCGTCGATCGCCTCCGGCGCTGAAACCGAGGGTGCGCGATAGAGGTAGTGGCGGATGCTCATGGATATGCCCTCACTTCGTCGGCCGATAGTCGGTTCGAGCTGTTCACGACTCGCGCAGCCTCGATAGCTTCAGCCTAACTGAAGCTTCACTCGATCCTCACCGGAGCTTCGGCTCGATATCGGTACAGACCGGTGGGCACCGACCCTGCGGGGCCGGGACCCCGACACCGGGGACGCCGGGTAAGCGACCGAAATACGCCGATCCGTGCCCGGTCCGGAACGCACGAAAGCCCCCTCCCGAAGGAGGGGGCCTTCTGCACAGCGGACCGGACGGATCGCCCGGGAGCCGGTATCCGACTCAGGCAGCCGGGGCGTTGACGTCCTCCGGCAGCGCGGCCTTGGCGACGGCGACCAGGCCGGCGAACGCCTGCGGATCGGAGACGGCCAGCTCGGCGAGGTTCTTACGATCGACCTCCACACCGGCGGCCTTCAGGCCCTGCACGAAGCGGTTGTAGGTGATGTCGTTGGCGCGAGCCGCGGCATTGATCCGGGCGATCCACAGCTTGCGGAAGTCACCCTTGCGGGCCCGGCGGTCCCGGTAGGCGTAGGTGAGCGAGTGCAGCTGCTGTTCCTTGGCCTTGCGGTACAGCCGCGAGCGCTGCCCGCGATAGCCCTTGGAGGCCTCGAGGATGGAACGGCGCTTCTTCTGAGCGTTGACGGCCCTCTTGACGCGTGCCACTGGTCAGTCCTGTTCGATCTTGGGGGTGCCTGGTGAGCGCACCCGAGTGGGTCGGTTCTTCGGCGTCCGGTCGCGTATGCGGTACCGGACGGTATCGATCCCCGGGAAGGGAATCAGATACCCAGCAGCTTCTTCACACGACGGACGTCGGACGGGGCGACGGCCTCCGTGCCGTCCAGACGACGAGTCCGGCGGCTGGACTTGTGCTCGAGCAGGTGCCGGCGGTTGGCCTGCTGACGGCGCAGCTTGCCCTTACCGGTCACCTTGAAACGCTTCGAAGCGCCGCTATGGCTCTTCATCTTCGGCATGGCAACCTCAATCTGTGTCGTGCCCGCGCAGGGGCGGACCAGGTGTACTGATCAGCGTTATTGCGGGCTCGACGCAATATCGCTGCGGCGTACGCCGCGGTGGTTGCGGCGTGATGCCGCAGTGTTCACGGCTACGCCGTTGTTATTGCGCGACCGGCCGACCGGCATTCGGAGCCGCGCCGGGCTGCGGCCGGGCTGCCGAATCCTGCGCGGCCTTGGCCCGCGTCTTCGCACCCTTGTGCGGGGCGAGGACCATCGTCATGTTGCGGCCGTCCTGCTTGGCCGAGGTCTCGACGAAACCCAAATCCGCCACATCGGAGGCCAGCCGCTGGAGCAGCCGGAACCCGAGTTCGGGCCGGGACTGTTCGCGCCCCCGGAACATGATGGTGACCTTGACCTTCGACCCCGCCTCCAGGAACCGCACCACATTGCGTTTCTTGGTCTCGTAGTCGTGATCGTCGATCTTGGGCCGCAGCTTCTGTTCCTTGATCACGGTCTGGACCTGGTTCTTCCGGGACTCGCGCGCTTTCTGCGCGGTCTCGTACTTGAACTTGCCGTAGTCCATGATCTTGCAGACCGGCGGACGTGCGTCCGGCGCGACCTCTACGAGGTCGAGGTCTGCCTCCAGGGCGACGCGTAGTGCATCTTCAACACGCACGATCCCAACCTGTTCACCGCCGGGTCCGATGAGCCGGACCTCGGGAACACGGATGCGATCGTTGATGCGGGTCTCAGTGCTGATGGGGCCTCCTAGGTCTAGCGGTGTCATCCGACGACCGCTCGAAATGAACCCCTTGTTCAACACGAAGGCCCCGTTGCGGTATTTCGCCGCGACGAGGCCCGATGTCGACCGGTCCGTGCAGGCCATGGGCCTGCACCGCGATCCCGGCTGAGCGGGATCGTACAACCCACCACCTGGATGGGTGACCGGACCGTCTGACCAGGCGATCACTCGCCGGCAACGGTGGGAGTCGGGCTCCACTTGTCTGCCCCGGACAGGACCGGGGCGGTCGTCGCTCGAAATTCTAACAGCTGCTGTTCGGATCTCCGAATCGAGCTCCGGCGCCCGGCTCGTAAATCAGTTGCCGGGGGCGGGACCGCCTGCCAGGCTCGACGCCCGTGAGCGACCGACGTGACCTGCTGCGCTGGCAATTCGACCTGGTCTGGTCGCTGGCCGCGCTGCATTTCCAGGCCCTGACCGACGACGATACGCACTGGGCGCCCGCGGCAGTGACCTGGACGGTGCGTCGCGGCCCCGACGGGCGATGGCGGCCGGACTTCGCGGAGACCGAACCCGATCCCGTGCCGGTCCCGACGGTCGCCTGGCTCACCTGGCATATCGGCTGGTGGTGGAGTTCGGCGATCGCCCATGCCGAAGGCCGGACGATCCCCGCACGCACCGAGGTGCACTGGCCGGGCGCTACCGCCGCCGCCCTGACCTGGCTGAGCGCGCTGCGCGAGCAATGGCTCGCGGTGCTCGATCGCGCCACCGACCCGGATCTGGACGCCGCCGCGTCCTACCCCTGGCCGGTCGAGGCCGGGCTGACGGTCGCGCACCTGGCGGCCTGGGTCAATGCCGAGCTGATGAAGAACGCGACCGAGATCGGCCAGTTGCGGATGCTGCGCGCCGCCGGACCGGGTCGGTGACGAGGGCGGCCGGTTCTCTAACCTGAGGTCATGACCGAACAGCCCGAAGCCGACGTGCGCGAACTGGCCGATATCCCCGCGGTGGAGGTGATCAGCCGCGCCGCCGTGATGCTGATGAGTTCCGCCGCGGAGAAACTCGGGCTCGGCGACGCCGACCCGGACAACAGTCCGCAGCGGGATATGGATGAGGCCAGGCGGGTCATCACCGCGCTGGCCGGGCTGATCACCGCGTCGGTGGAATATCTCGGACCGCACGCCGGGCCGCTGCGCGAGGGCCTCCAGTCATTGCAGAGGGCGTTCCGGGAGAGTTCGGCGGTACCCGACGCACCCGGAACCGGGCCCGGTGAGAAGTACACGGGCCCCGTCCACTGACCGCTTACCCGCTGTAGGGGACCTACGATTCCCGGCGATCCCGGCGATCCTGATTCTCGACGCGCTCCGGCGCGGACTGTGCCCGTTACCGCGGATCGGTAGCGGACACGGTCCGTGTCGGAGTGCTCGTCCGTAACCGGCCCCGACCGCCGGGCCGGGGCCCGGGTCAGCGCAGCGCGGCCGCCTTACGGGCCAGCCGTTTCGCCTTCTGGGCATCCGGAGACTTCGCGGCCTTCTCGCCCGGTTCGCTTGCAGCGGCGGCTTTCGCCGCCTTCTTCGCCGGCGCCGCGGTCTTGCGTGCCGGCCCGGACTTCCGCTTCGGGGAGTTCGTCTCCGCGACCGGCTGTTCCAGGATTTCCTTCAGGAACTGGCCGGTGTAGCTGGCCGGGATCGCGGCGAGGTCCTCGGGTGTGCCCTCCCCGACCACGGTGCCGCCGCCGGAACCACCCTCGGGACCCATATCGATGACCCAGTCCGCGGTCTTGATCACGTCCAGGTTGTGTTCGATGACGATCACCGAATTGCCCTTGTCCACCAGGCCGTTGATCACCGCGAGGAGTTTGCGGATGTCCTCGAAATGCAGGCCGGTGGTGGGTTCGTCGAGTATGTAGACCGTCCGGCCGTTGGAGCGTTTCTGCAGTTCGGCGGCCAGTTTCACGCGTTGCGCCTCACCGCCGGACAGCGTGGTGGCGCTCTGCCCCAGCCGTACGTAGCCGAGCCCGACATCGACCAGAGTCGCCAGATAGCGGTGGATGGAGGTCACCGGTTGGAAGAATTCGGCGGCCTCCTCGATCGGCATATCGAGGACTTCGGCGATGGTTTTGCCCTTGTAGTGCACCTCCAGCGTTTCCCGGTTGTAGCGCGCCCCGTGGCAGACCTCGCACGGTACGTACACATCCGGCAGGAAGTTCATCTCGATCTTGAGTGTGCCGTCGCCCGAACACGCCTCGCAGCGGCCGCCTTTCACATTGAACGAGAACCGGCCGGGTTGATATCCACGCACCTTGGCCTCGGTGGTGGAGGCGAACAGGCTGCGGATCTTGTCGAACACCCCGGTATAGGTGGCCGGATTGGACCGCGGCGTGCGGCCGATCGGCGACTGGTCGACCCGCACCAGCTTGTCCAGCTGATCGAGTCCGTTGACCCGGGTGTGCCGGCCCGGCACCTGGCGCGCGCCGTTGAGCTTGTTGGCCATGACGGTCGCCAGGATGTCGTTGACCAGGGTCGACTTCCCGGACCCGGATACGCCGGTGACGGCGGTGAGCACGCCCAGCGGGAACGCCACATCGATGCCCCGCAGATTGTTCTCCGTCGCCCCGACCACGGCCACCCGGCGCTTCTTGTTCACCGGCCGCCGCACCAGCGGGATCTCGATCCGTTCCCGGCCCGAGAGATAGGCGCCGGTCAGCGATTTCTCATCGGTCAGCAGATCCGCGTAGGTCCCGCTGTGCACGACCTCACCGCCGTGCTCGCCCGCGAAGGGGCCGATATCGACCACCCAGTCCGAGGCGCGGATGGTGTCCTCGTCGTGTTCGACGACGATCAGGGTATTGCCCAGGTTCTTGAGCCGGGTCAGGGTTTCGATCAGGCGACGGTTGTCGCGCTGGTGCAGGCCGATCGACGGCTCGTCCAGTACGTACAGGACCCCGACCAGCCCCGAACCGATCTGGGTGGCCAATCGGATTCGCTGCGCCTCGCCGCCGGAGAGCGTGGCCGCCGCCCGGGACAGGGTCAGATAGTCCAGACCCACATCGAGCAGGAACCCCAGCCGCGCCTGGACCTCCTTGAGCACCTGCCCGGCGATCGCGGCCTGCCGCTCCCCCAGCGTCAACGCGTTGAGGAACTCCGAGCATTCGCGGATGGAGAGTTCGCTGACCTCGGCGATCGATTTCCGCTCCGACTCCGCCGCGAGAGTGACCGCCAGAATCGCCGGACGCAGCCGCGCCCCGTTGCACACCGGGCACGGGACGTCGCGCATATAGCCCTCGTAGTGCTCCTTCATCTGCTCGGACTCGGTGGAGTCGAGCCGTCGCTGCAGGAACGGCATGACCCCTTCGAAATCGGCGTAGTAGGAGCGCCGACGGCCGTAGCGGTTGGTGTACACGATGTGCACCTGGTCCGAGCTGCCCTCGAGCACCGCTTTGCGGGCCCGGGGCGGCAGCTCCCGCCACGGCGTGTCCAGGTCGAATCCCTGCGACTGCGCCAAGCCGGACAGCAACCGCAGGAAGTATTCGGCGCTCTGGCCGCGCGACCACGGCGCGATGGCCCCGTCGGCGAGGCTCAGCTCGGGATCGGGCACCACGAGTTCGACGTCGACCTCTTTGCGGACGCCGAGACCGGTACAGTCCGGGCAGGCGCCGTAGGGCGAGTTGAACGAGAACGAGCGCGGCTCCAGGTCCTCGATATCCAGGGGATGCCCGTTGGGGCAGGCCAGCTTCTCGGAGAAACGGCGTTCCCGATCATGGGCGTGCTCGTCACGGTCCACGAAATCGAGCACAACGATTCCGTCGGCGAGCCGCAGCGCGGTTTCGACCGAATCGGTCAACCGCTGCTTCGCGGTGGATTTGACGGCGAGGCGGTCCACCACCACCTCGACATCGTGTTTTTCCTGTTTCTTGAGCTTGGGCGGATCGGTGAGCGGATACACGACACCGTCCACCCGGACCCGGGCATAGCCCTGGGCGTTGAGCTGGTCGAAGAGGTCGACGAACTCACCTTTGCGGGTGCGCACCACCGGCGCCAGTACTTGGAATCGGACGCCCGGCTCCATGGCGAGTACCTGGTCGACGATCTGCTGCGGAGACTGTTTGGCGATGAGCTCCGAGCACACCGGGCAGTGCGGTACACCGGCGCGGGCGTACAGCAGCCGCAGGTAGTCGTGTACTTCGGTGATCGTGCCGACGGTCGAGCGGGGATTGCGGTTGGTGGATTTCTGGTCGATCGAGACAGCCGGTGAGAGTCCCTCGATGAAATCCACATCGGGTTTGTCCATCTGGCCGAGGAACTGCCGGGCGTAGGCGGACAGGGACTCCACGTACCGGCGCTGCCCCTCGGCGAAGATCGTGTCGAACGCCAGGCTGGACTTTCCCGAACCGGACAAACCGGTGAAGACGATGAGACTGTCGCGGGGCAGATCGAGATCGACCCCCTTGAGGTTGTGCTCCCGAGCTCCGCGCACAGTCAGGCGTTCCGCCACCAGGTCGGTCCCTTCTCGTTTTCGTTCGTCGTCGATGCTGCCGCCGCGATCTGTGTCACCGTCGCACCGTGACACGCGTCAGCGCGGAGGACGGCCCGATTCGCCCGGTCGACGTGTTCGACTCGGGCCGCAGAGCGAGCCCGCGGTGATGGTAGAACCGACCACCGACAAGTTTCGCCGAACGGCCGGTACCGAGTGGACTACGGTGCGCGACCCGGCCGCCGCACCCCTCCCGACCGGGCACTGCGGCGGTCCCTCGGAGCGACCGCCGAAGACCCACGGCGGGGGCGGGCCGGGACGGCCGCACTTCTCCAGAGTAGGTCAACGGCGCATATCCGGGCGGCGTGGCACCCACCACACCTCTCAGGCGGTGGGCGCGGGGGCCACCCACCGCTCAGGCTCGCGAGAGTGAGCCCGGCCCCAGGACAACCATCGAGTTGTTGCCGCCCATCCCGAGCGACAGTTTGGCGGTGAGGCCGGACCCCGCACGCGACGGGCCGTCCAGCAGCCGGGGATGGGCGGGAGCGACGGCGGGCGGAGCCGGGATCACCCCCCGCTCGTAGCCCAGGGCCGCGGCCGCGATCTCCACCGCACCCGAGGCCGCCTGGCAGTGCCCGACCAGCGGTTTCATCGAATACACCGCGGGCCGATCGGCGAACACCCTGGTCAGCAGGTCACGTTCGGCCCGGTCGCATTGGGCTGTCCCGGTGCCGTGCGCGTTGAAGAAGTCGATCTGGCCGGGGCCGACCCCGGCATCGGCCAGCGCCATCCGGGCGCAGTCCACGATCCGGTCGTGGCTCGGCTCCACCGAAACCACGTGATGGGCCTCACTGTTCATCGCCCCGCCGAGCACCGTCGCGTAGGCACGATCCGCCCGGCGAGTGAGGACGAACCCCACCGCCGCCTCCCCCACACTGAACCCCCGGCTGCCCTCCTGGAACGGCCGGCACCCCTGTAGTGATTCGACGTCGACGACGGCGGCGCCGAGCTTCGCGAAGTGCCGGACCAGGTCCGGTGTGGCCGGCAGGTCCGAGGCGATACACACCACATCGTCCACCAGTCCGGCCGCGAACCACAGCCTCGCCTGCAGCATCGCCACATTCGACGAACTGCACGCCGCCGACACCCCCATCACCGGACCGGTGAAACCGAAGGCCTGGGTGACCACCGAGATCGGCGTGGACGGCAGCAGCCGCAGGAAGTCCCGGCCCCGGAACCCGGGCCCGGCCGGCCCGGCGAAGTCCCCCCAGTGCCGTACATCGCCCAGTACGGCCGCGTGCACCAGCCCGACCCGTCGTCCGGGCACCCAGCCGCGGCTCCGGGCATCCGTCACCGCCTCGTCGACCGCCGCGAACACCGCGCGGCCGTAACGGGTGCCGCCGATCTCCGGATCGCCGCCGTCGGGGACCAGCGCCGCCCACCCCCCGGTAGCCGGATCGAGTCCGTAACCGGGTTCGAACCGCGCCGCGGATCTCCCGCTCAGCACGCCGGCCCAGAATGTCTCCCGGCCCCATCCGTACCCGGTCACGGCACCGATCCCGGTAATCGACATAAGATCGAATCTGAGTCCGGTGCCCGTCATGACATCTCCCTCGCCGGTCCCCGGCCGTTCGGCACCGTCGGGAAACACGTTGTGGCGTGATCATTGGAGAGATCACGTCCACAAGTAAGAATTTTATGCGTGTGGATCCGGGCGTAGCGCCGTGTTTGAATGTCCGGGTCAACCGACGATGGGGGTTGGTATGGAGGAGCGCAGGGCTTCCGCCGCCGAGCAGCTCGCGCATCGGTATCGCTCCCTGGTCGAGCACTCCCCGGACGGCATCTGTGTCCACGAACGCGGCATCGTCGTCTACGCCAACCCCGCGGCCCTGCGGATCATGGGCGCCAAGAATCTCGCCGAGGTCCTCGGCCAGAACATCATCCGATTCGTGCACCCGGACTTCCGCCAACCCATGTACGAGCGCATAGCGGGCCTCACCGCGACCGGTATCGCCTCCGAATCCACCGAGATGACCCTGCTCGCGCTGGACGGCCGCGAGGTGCCGGTGGAGACCGTCTCGGTCCTCACCGCCTGGCACGATCGGCTGGCCTATCAGGTGGTCATCCACGATCTGAGCGCACAGAAATCCGCCGAGCGCGCCCAGCGCCGGGCCGAACAGCACTTCACGACAGTGGTATCGCAACTCGAGGAAGGGGTGGCGGTCATCTACCGGGACGGGACCATCGCCTCGGCCAACCCCGCCGCCCGGCGGATCTTCGGTATCGACGACCAGACACAGCTGGTCGGCTCCGATATCAACGAATTGCCCCTGGAACTGCTCGACGCCAACGGCCGGCCCATGCCCCGGACCCGTCACCCGGTGGCGCGAACCCTCACGACCGGCGAGACCATCACCGCCTTCGTGTTCGCGATCGTCCGCCCGGACGGCCAGCGGCGCTGGCTGGCGGTATCGAGCCGGCTGCTGAATCCCGACGAGCGGGGCACGGCGGCGGTGTGCTCGTTCGCCGATATCACCGAGTACTTGGCCAGCCGCCGCCAGCTGGAATACCAGGCCACCCACGATCCGCTCACCGGCCTGGCGAACCGGTCGCTGATCCTGTCCCAGCTGTCGGGGGCGCTCGCGGCCAGCGGCGCACACCAGCGGGTGTCCACCGTGATGTTCATCGACCTCGACGGATTCAAATCGATCAACGACACCATGGGGCACGCCATCGGGGACACCGTGCTGCGGATCGTGGCCCATCGGCTCCAGCGCGCGTTGCGCGCCGAGGACCTGGTGGGCCGCCTGGGCGGTGACGAATTTCTCGTCCTGCTGGCCGGACGGCCCGGCGACGAGGAGCTCGAGCCGCTGGTCCGCCGGTTGCGCGCGGCCATGGCCGAACCGATCGTCGCCCGGGGGCACCGGATCGCGGTGAACGCGTCCATCGGCGTGACCACCCTGGAGCCCGGCGATACGCGCACGCCGGAGGCGGTTCTGCACGACGCCGATGTGGCCATGTACGAGGCCAAACCACCGGGGCCGCGCGATGGCGCATTGGGACGCGGACGGCGCGGCGACAACACCAACGCCTCCTGACCCGCACTGGGACGACCTGCGGAAACACCATCCGATCCGAACCCACAGTAGACTCGACAACTCTGTGCACGCGATCCCGCCGTGTCCCGCCGAGCCCGTCGGGCCGTGGGTGAGAAGGAGTCAGAACTTGCCCGATAACCGCACCGAGGAACGCCCCACCGCCCTGGCCCCCGACGAGGCGCCCCCGGACACGGCGACACGGGACCTCGATCACGAGCAGGCGTATCTGTCGGTGTTGTACGAGCGGCTCGACGGTATGCGCGCCTACGCCGATAAACGGCTGCGCACCGTGCTGCTGGAAACCGGCGGGACTCCGCAGGCCCGCACCGAACGCGAATCGTTCACCCAGCTCTACACCGAGGACCTGGCCAAATACGATGCCGCCGAACACGGCCTGTGCTTCGGCCGGATCGATCTGGCCGACGACGACAGCAACGCCGAGCAGCGGTACATCGGCCGCCTGGGCATCCTCGACGAGGACAACGACTACGAACCGCTGCTGTTGGACTGGCGTGCACCGCTGGCCCGGCCGTTCTACCTGGCCACCACCGCCGCGCCGGACGGAGTGCTGCGCCGCCGCCACATCCGCTCACGCAACCGCCGGGTCACCGCGGTCAATGACGAGTACCTCGATCTGGAGGTGGCGCGGCAGGCCGGGGCCACCGCGTCGGAGGGCGGGGTCGGTAGTGAGAGCGCGCTGCTGGCGGCGCTGAACGCCGCGCGCACCGGGCAGATGTCCGACATCGTGGAGACGATCCAGAGCGAACAGGACGCGATCATCCGGGCCGAGCACAAGAGCGTGCTCGTGGTGCAGGGCGGGCCGGGCACCGGTAAGACCGCCGTGGCCCTGCACCGCGCCGCGTATCTGCTCTACACCTACCGGCAACAGCTGGCCAAGAGCGGCGTGCTGATCATCGGCCCCAACGCCACTTTCCTCGACTACATCGGTCAGGTGCTGCCCTCGCTCGGTGAAACCGGTGTCCTGCTGTCCACCATCGGCGACCTCTACCCGGGAGTGAAGGCCACCCGGTCGGATTCGCTGCGCGCCGGGGAGATCAAGGGCTCCACGAGTGTGCTGGACATTCTGAAGAACGCCGTGCGCGACCGGCAGCAGGTGCCCGACGAGCCGATCATGCTGAGTTTCGACGGCTACCCGGTCACCGTGGACCGCAAGATCGTCACCCGCGCGCGCGGCCGGGCCCGTTCCTCGCGCCGGGCGCACAATCTGGCCCGCCCGATCTTCGCGTCGATGGTGATCGAAGCCCTCACCGACCAGCTGGCGCACACCATGGGCGCGGATCCGGCCGGCAACGGCCGCAGCCTGCTCAGCGCGGCCGATCTGTCCGAGATCAGCGACGAACTGCGCGCCGACCCCAAGGTCCAGCGCGTCCTCGCCGAGCTGTGGCCGTTGCTCACCCCGCAGCAGGTGCTCGGCGAGCTGTTCGCCGACCCGCGACGCCTGGAGCGCGCCGCCGGCAAACTGCTCGATCCCGCCGACCGCGCGGAGCTCGTGCGCACCGGCACCGGCGAGTTCAGCCCCGCCGACGCACCGCTGCTGGACGAACTGGCCGAGCTGCTGGGCACCGACGACGCCGAGGAACGCGAACGCGCCCGGCGACGCTGGCGCGCCCAGCTCGCCGAAGCCCAGGACGCCCTGGACATCCTGACCGGTTCGGCTCCGCAGGACATCGAGGACGAACTGGACCCCGAGATCCTCATGGCCTACGACCTCATCGACGCGAGCCAGCTCGCCGAACGCCAGCAGGTGCGCAACCGGCAGACCACCGCCGAACGTGCCGCGGGCGACCGGACCTGGACCTACGGCCATGTGATCGTGGACGAGGCGCAGGAACTGTCGGAGATGGCCTGGCGCATGGTGATGCGGCGAATTCCGAACCGATGGATCACCGTCGTCGGCGATATCGCGCAGACCGGCGATCCGGCGGGCGCGCGCTCGTGGTCACAGATGCTGGAGCCGTACGTGGCGCGGCGCTGGAAGCGCACGGAACTGACCGTGAACTATCGCACCCCGTCGGAGATCATGGCGGTGGCGGCGGATGTGCTCGCCGCCATCGATCCCGACGCCCGGGTGCCGCGCTCGGTCCGTGATTCCGGGCACCTGCCGCGTGCGCATCGGGTGCCGGCTGCGCAGGTCGAGGCGACTCTGGCCGGGCTGCTCGCCGAGGAGCGGGGGCCCGGAACCGCCGCGGTACTGGCGCCGGCCGGGCAGCTCGACGGATTATCGGGTCTGGCAAGCGAATCCGTGCGAGTGCTGACGGTGACCGAAGCCAAAGGCCTGGAGTTCGACGCGGTGTATCTGGTGGAACCGCATACGGTGATCGCCGAATCGCCCCGGGGCCACAACGATCTGTACGTCGCCCTGACCCGGGCCACTCAGCGGCTCACCGTGGTGCACAGCGAGGATCTGCCTCCGGAGCTGAGCCGACTGACCGACTGACCCGGCCGGGACCGTATCAGCAATACGCCCTCGCCCCGCCCGGATCTGTTGTCCTGGGCGGGGCGAGGGCGTATCGCGGGACGAAATCAGCGCACGGTGTGCACGATCAGGACGTCGGATTTGGATTTGCGCGCCACGTCCGAGGGCACCGAGCCCAGCAACCGCCCGGCCAGGGTGTTCAAGCCGCGGTTGCCGACGACGAGCAGATCCGCCTGGGTTTCCCGGATCAGATTCAGCAGGGATTCGACCGGCTCGCCCACGATCGCCTTTTCGACGATCTCCTTCGCGCCCGCGGCGGTCGCCCGGTCCCGCGCGACGCGCAGAATCTCGTTGGTGGGCGCCGAACCACGAACCTGGTACGCCTCGTCCTTGAGCATATCGCTCGCGGCGGCGACGTCACGGTCGTCGGTCGGGTAGTAGGCGCAGGCCACGATCAGCGTCGAACCCGCGGCGCCGGCCAGTGAGGCGGCCTTCTCCACTGCGACGTACGACGAGTCCGAGCCGTCGGTACCGACGACAATGGTCCGGTAGGCGGTCATTCTCTCCTCCAACTGTGCGGGGTATAAACGCGGCTGCGCCGGAAGCTCGTGGAAAGTCGGGCAACGGTGCAGCGACTGCGTAGACCATAGCCGTATCGAACGCCGGAATATCCGGATTCGTTGTACATCACATACGTCGGTGGCAGCGGTGGTGTTTCACATTTCGCCGGGCCGACCGATAGACGGCCGTGTCTACCTGGTGATTCTCGCTCAGTCGGGCGCAAACCTGTGAGCGATCACAAGGAATACGAACACTGTTGAGCCCGTGGGATTTTCCTCACAGTGCCCGGCGCCCCGCCGGTACGTGGCGGGGCGCCGGGCACTATTACGCCGACGGTCAGAGCGAGAACAGCGGACCCGTTATCGTCAGGCCCAATTCATCGGTGTGCGCGAAAAACGCGAAAAGCATGACGCAGGCGCCGGCCAGCGCGAGATCCTTGTTGAACTGGATGGTCTCCATCTGGGTGGCCTCGGCGTCGGTTTCCTTCCAGAAAGCGTGCATCATGATCATGGTCGGAACCAGCATGATCAACAGCAGCAGTGCGCCCAGGTCGGCCCAGATCCCGAACAGAATGCTGATACTGCCCAGCAGCATGAGCAGCCCCGAGGCCCGCACCGCCATCTCCGGCATGGGTACGCCCTTGGCCTGCGCGTAACCGGCCATGGCCTTGGTCTGGGTGAAATGCCCCAGTGCCGAGCTCAGGAAGAGAATGACGAACATCACCCGGCCGATCAACACCACGACATCCATGTTCAGCTCCTCATCTGTCGCCGACAGGTACCGCCTACGTGAGATGTTCACATCGATTATGAGGCAGGCAGCACCTTCGAGGTCACCTCATCGCGCGAGCGTAACGAATTCTTGGCATATTCCAGCGGAGCCATTCCGACTTCGGCGGTGAACTCACGAGTGAAATGCGCCTGATCGAAATACCCGAGTTCGGCCGCGAGCGCGGCGAGATCCGCGGTGCGACCGCGGGCCAGCAGGTCCGCCCCGTCCTGTAATCGATATCGCCGCAGCACCCATTTCGGACCCGCACCGATATAGCGGCGAAAGAGACGCTGCAAAGTCCGCACCGGTACCCCGAACCGCTCGGTGACCTGGTCGACCCTGGTCAGCTCCGGATCGTCGGACATCGCGGCGGCGATACGCGAGACGAGCCGGAAATTGGGGTCGTCGGGGTGCGGGCGGGTCGCGAGATGGTCCTCCACCACACGCCGGCGGCCGGGGTCGGTGGGTTCGGCCAGCACCCGGTCGACCAGGTCGCCGATATCGGGCATCACCTCCGCCAAGGGGACCGCGCGATCCCGGAATGCTCCGACATCGAGGCCGGTGAAGGCCCCGAATCCACCGGGCCGGAATCGCACCCCGAAGGTTTCCCCGCTACCGCTGAGTTCGCGAACGAATTTCCTGGTGCAGACACCGTTGACGAAACCCCCGCGCCGGTCACCGTCCTGTTCGAAGGTCAGGTGCACACACGGGTACGGGAGGACCTCGGCGAAGTAAGGGGCGCGGCCGCGCATATCCCAGCGCACCGACCAGTACCACTCGACGTACGCGGCGACCCGGCCGTCGGCCGGGAGCCGGTTCAAGCTCCGATAGCGTTCCTGTTCGTGCGGGTGCAGGATCGCCTTGCGGTCACCGGGCGCGGGCACCCCGCTTCCCACCTCCGCTCGGTCGGTCATGGCCGACCACACGGGTTACGGCGAACGGTCGCCGGACGCCTCGATTTCGCGTGCCCAGGTTCCGATGGGACGGGCGCCGCTACGGCCGCGGCGAGCCGTGGCGCGGCGGGCCCCGTGGCAGGGCGCATCGGGTCGGGCGATCCGGCCTGAGCCTCGATCACCCGTCCGGCCACGCCGGCCCGGCCACAATGTTCTCGTGGCCGGGCGCGCCCACCGACCGGCTCGGCATCGGCGCAGCGCCCGGCGCAACCGCAACCGTCGCCGGGTCGGGGCCACACCCGGCGTGCACCGCCGGCACGGGCGCCGAAGGCCGACCCGCGTGCCCGACCGGCCCGATCTCCCGGCGCCGCGGGCTGTCGCTTTCTTACAAGATCTCGGCCGCCCGCCCCGGCAGAGTCGAGGATATGAGCGAAACAGTGAATCCCATCCCCGCCGGCTACCACTCGATCACCTGCTTCATCGCGGTCGGCGACGGCAATGCCGCGATCGACTTCTACTCCGCGGTGTTCGGCGCCGAGGTGGTCTCCCGCAACGATATGCCCGACGGACAGCCCGCCCACGCCGAACTGAAGATCGGCGATTCCACCCTCCAACTGGGCGGCCCGGTGCCGGACCAGAACGTCCTGGCGCCGACCGGTGACTGGGTGCACACCTCTCTCGTGCACTATTGCCCGGATGTCGACGGCGTGATCGCACGTGCCCGCGAACACGGCGCGAAGGTCGCCGAGGATCCGGCCACCTTCGTCACCGGTGACCGGTACGCAGCGCTGCTGGACCCGTTCGGTCACCGCTGGGTCGTGATGACCAAGGTGGAGGACGTAACCCGCGAGGAGGCCGAGCGGCGCGTGAGCGAGTGGATGGCCACCCAGGGCTGACCGCGCCGTGGGCCGCGCGCCGGAACCGTTCATTGCAACCCGGCCGCGTCCATACCGCGCAGCTCCTTCTTGAGGTCGGCGATCTCGTCCCGGAGCCGGCCCGCGAGTTCGAACTGCAGCTCGCGGGCCGCGTTCATCATCTGGTCGGTGAGTTCGGCGACCAGATCGGCCAGCTCGGCGCGCGGCATGGACTTGATATCGCGACCCTCGACGATTCCCGCGCTGACCGCCCGGCCCGGTTCGCCCTGGGCGCGGCGACCTCGACTGGCGTTGCGGCCGGACCCGCCGACCTCCACGCCGTCGGCGGCTTCGGAGTAGACCTGATCGAGAATATCGGCGATCTTCTTGCGCAGCGGCTGCGGATCGATCCCCATCTCTTCGTTGTAGGCGAGCTGTTTGGTACGACGGCGGTCGGTCTCGTCGATCGCGTCGCGCATCGAATCGGTGATCTTGTCCGCGTACATGTGCACCTCCCCCGAGACATTGCGGGCAGCGCGGCCGATGGTCTGGATCAGGCTCTTGGTGCTGCGCAGAAAGCCCTCCTTGTCGGCGTCCAGTATGGCGACCAGCGAGACCTCGGGCAGGTCCAGACCCTCGCGCAGCAGGTTGATGCCGACCAGCACGTCGTATTCGCCGAGCCGCAGCTGGCGCAGCAACTCCACCCGGCGCAGGGTGTCGATCTCGGAGTGCAGGTACCGCACCCGCACGCCGAGCCCGAGCAGATAGTCGGTCAGGTCCTCTGCCATCTTCTTGGTCAGCGTGGTGACCAGGACGCGTTCATCGCGTTCGGTGCGCAACCGGATCTCGTGCAGCAGGTCGTCGATCTGCCCTTTGGTGGGTTTGACGAGAACCTGCGGATCGACCAGGCCGGTGGGACGGATCACCTGTTCCACGACCTCACCGCCCACCCGGCCGAGTTCGTAATCGCCCGGGGTGGCGGACAGGTAGACGGCCTGGCCGATCCGCCCGGCGAACTCCTCCCAGGTGAGCGGGCGGTTGTCCACAGCCGACGGGAGCCGGAACCCGAATTCGACGAGGTTGCGCTTACGCGACATGTCCCCCTCGTACATCCCGCCGATCTGCGGGACGGTGACATGCGATTCGTCGATCACCAGGAGGAAATCGTCGGGGAAGTAGTCGAGCAGGGTGGCGGGCGCCGAACCGGCGGGCCGGCCGTCGATATGGCGCGAATAGTTCTCGATACCGGAGCAGAACCCGACCTGCCGGATCATCTCGAGGTCGTACTGGGTCCGCATTCGCAGCCGCTGGGCTTCGAGTAGTTTGCCCTTGCGCTCGAGTTCGGCGAGGCGTTCCTCGAGTTCGGCCTCGATATCGACGACCGCTCGCTCCATCCGATCCGGGCCCGCCACATAATGAGTGGCCGGGAAGATACGCACCGTATCGACTTTGCGCACCACATCCCCGGTCAGCGGATGCAGATAATAGAGTTCCTCGATCTCGTCACCGAAGAATTCGATGCGCACCGCGAGTTCCTCGTAGGACGGGATTATCTCGACGGTATCGCCGCGTACCCGGAACGACCCCCTGGTGAACGACATATCGTTGCGCGTGTACTGCACATCGACCAGCATCCGCAGGAACGCGTCACGGTCGACTTCCGAGCCCACCTCGAGCAGCACCGACCGATCCAGATACGACTGCGGTGTACCCAGACCGTAGATACAGGACACCGACGCGACCACCACCACATCCCGGCGGGACAGCAGCGCGGAGGTCGCCGAATGGCGCAGCCGCTCCACATCGTCGTTGATCGAGCTGTCCTTCTCGATATAGGTATCGGTCTGCGCGATATACGCCTCGGGCTGGTAATAGTCGTAATAGGAGACGAAATACTCGACCGCGTTGTGCGGCAGCATCTCCCGGAATTCATTGGCCAGCTGCGCCGCGAGCGTCTTGTTCGGGGCCATCACCAGAGTCGGCCGCTGGAGCCGTTCGATGAGCCAGGCCGTGGTCGCCGATTTACCGGTACCGGTGGCGCCCAACAGCACCACATCGGGTTCGCCCGCGTTGATCCGGCGTTCCAGTTCCTCGATCGCCGCGGGCTGATCGCCGGCCGGCTGATGGGGGCTGACGACCTCGAACCGCCCGCCGGTGCGTTCGATCTCGCCGACCGGCCGGAACTCCGATTTCGCCAGCGGAGTCTCCCCGTCGGCCTCGGTTCCGGTGACGCCGGCCGCACGGAGTTCGGTTGCGAATGCCATACCCCAAGAATAAGCGCCGGCACCGACACGATTCCGCCCTCCTCGCATGCCGCCGCAGCTCACCGGGCGCGGATACCGAGCCGCGGCGGGCACCGTGCTGCGGTAGCTTCAGCAGCTGTGACAGAGGCAACCAGCGTGGACGTTCACCGGCCCAAGGTGGAGTACTTCGATATCGCGGAACTGACGAACACCGATCCGAAAGGCTTCGTCCGCGACGTGGAGCGCTACCATCTCGAACCCTGGGGGCTGTACATGGCGCGCACCGCCGACCATCCACAGTTCCACTACCTGGAATCCTGGCTGTTGCCCGCACTCGATCTGCGCGCAACGGTCTTCCATTTCCATCCCGCCCATATGCGCGACCAGGACTATTACGTCGATATCGGTGAATTCGGCGAGGTCGGACCGAAGAAATGGCGTTCGGTCGATCATTATCTGGACCTGGTCGTACGGACGGGACGGGAGACTCTGCTGCTGGATGTCGACGAGCTCCTGGCGGCTCATGCGGCCGGCCTTCTCGACGCGGCCGCCGCCGAGAAAGCGGTGGCCACGGCCACCCGGGCAATCGACGGCATCGCCGCCCACGAATACGATTTCCAGGCGTGGACGGCGTCCCTCGGCATGTCCTTGACCTGGCAATGAGCGCAATTTATTGACCTTCAGGTCAACAACTGGATAGAGTCCTCGCCATGGGAAGACCACGCAACTTCGAACCGGACACGGTCGTGGACCGGGCGATGGAGGCGTTCTGGACCCACGGCTACGCCAACACCTCACCGGCTGCCCTCGCCGAGGCAACCGGAATCGGCAAGGGCAGCCTTTACCACAGCTTCGGCAGCAAACGACAACTGTTCCAGCGGGCACTCACCCGATACGACGAACTCGGACAGGCCCGCGCCGAGGAATTCCTCGCCCGGCCCGGAACCACACGGGAGCGCATCGGCGCTTTCCTGCGCCACCTCGTGGACACCGATCTCGCACATCCGCAGCGGCGCGGATGCCTGGCCGTGAACACCGCGACCGAGTTCGGAACGGATGACCCGGAAATCACCCGGGCGGTGCAGATCATGCAGGATCACGTCGCCGGCGCCCTCGAGGAGCGGATTGCCACAGGGCGGCGCGACGGAGATATCGACGCCGGGACGGATCCGCGGACATACGCGGAGTTCCTGATGAACACCATCGCAGGACTGCGGGTGATGGCCAAGACCTACGACCGGCCCGGCCTGCACCGCATCATCGACACCGCCCTGACAACTCTCTGACCGTTCGATCATTCGCACGGCGCTTCCTCATGCCCACATTTTTGACCTACAGTTCAAGAAAGGTTCAACCATGGATCTCGAATTGACCGGAAAGACCGCCGTGGTCACCGGAGCCGGCCGGGGTATCGGTCTGGCAGTCGCCCAGGCACTGTCCGCCGAAGGCGTGCGGGTACTGGGCGCGGCCCGAACCATCACCCCGGAACTGAAGGCGGTCGCTGACACCACCGTCTCCGCGGATCTGAGTACGCCCGAGGGGGCCACCGCGGTGGTGGAGGCCGCATTATCCGATATGGGCGGAATCGACATACTGGTCAACAACGTCGGCGGCGGCGACGCCGACGAACTGACCCTGGGCGGCTTCCTCGATATCGAGGATCAGCAGTGGCGGAAGCTGTTCGACCTCAACCTGTTCAGTGCCGTGTGGAGCACCCGGGCCGCGTTGCCGAGCATCCGCGAGCGGCGCGGCGCGATCATCAACATCTCCTCGATCAACTCGCGTCTTCCCGCAGTGGGACCCGCCGGTTACAGCGAGGCGAAGGCGGCGCTGACGGCGCTGAGCAAACGCCTGAGCGAAGAGTTCGGTCCGCAGGGCGTCCGGGTGAACACCGTGTCACCCGGCGTGGTCGGCAGTTCGCTGTGGCGCGGAGCCGACAGCTTCGGCGCAAAGGTCGCCGCCGCCGGCGGCATCGGGCACGAGGAGTTCCTTGCCGCCGTCCCGCAGGAGTTCGGCATCAGTTCGGGACGGATCACCGAGCCCGAGGAGGTGGCCGCGCTGGTGGCATTCCTGGCCTCCGAGAAAGCGGCCAATATCCTGGGCGCCGACTATGTGATCGACGGCGGCACCGTGAAGACCAGCTGAGTACACCGGCGACGGCCCGTGCCCGGACAACCGGCACGGGTCCGCGCCTTCGCCCGAGACCCGTGCCGCCCGACCAGCGGCGGCGCGAGTGCGAGACCGATCCCGAATTCACCTGGCCGGTATGAAAACTCGCCGGTCCGAGCCGGCGGCCGACTCGATTCGTCCGGAGACACGGCCGGATCAGGCACGCGGCACTTCAGCGACCAGCCGAACCGATCCAGTCGCGCACCACTGCCCGGTAGGCGTTCTCCGCCGCGTCCCCGGCGAACCCGGCCGCCTGCGCCGCGGCCTCGCGCAGCACCTCGGCGTAGTCGGCACGAACCCGCGCATCCGCGCGCAGCCGATCACGGAACTCCAGCGCGAACTGTTGCGCGGGCGTCCCCGCGGCGCGCACGTACACGGTGGCGGGACGCCCCGGATCGGCGCTGCCGTGCACACGCTCCGACCCGCCCGCGGCACCGACGTGCTCATCGCCCGGAACGGCGATCGTCTCGGCGGCCCCCGCGCCCACCACCACCGGGAAACCGGCCGCCGCCAGCGCGTCCCGGATGTCATCGGCCGCGGACAGGTCGGCCACGGTGATCTGGAGGTCGAGCAGATCGCGCCCGGGCATGCCCGGCACCGCGGTCGGTCCGACGTGATCGATCCGCTGTGCCGCGGCGCCGCACACCACGTGCAGTCTGGCGATCAACCGCTCGGCCTGGGCCGCCCACGCCGAGACCGGCTCCACTACCCGCGGGTGCGGACGTACGGCGACAGCTCCGCGCAGGTTCGCCTCGAACGGCACCAGCCGCTCGTCCCAGAGCCGGGCCACGGTTTCCTCGACCACTCCGGTGGGACCGTTGTTGTCCAGCAGCACATCCGCGGCCGCGTACCGCTGCTCGTCGGTGGCCTGCGCGGCGATCCGCGCCCGCGCGTCGTCCTCGGGTACACCACGGAACTCGACGAGCCGCCGGATCCTGGTCTCGGCGGCGACGTCCACCACGAGCACCAGGTTCACAAAAGGCGCCATATGGTTTTCCACCAGCAGCGGGACATCCTGGACCACGATGGCATCCGGCGCGGCCGCCGCCAGCAGTTCGGCGGTGCGCTGCCCCACCCGCGGATGAGTGATGGAGTTCAGCGTCGCGCGGGATTCGTCGTCGCGAAATGCCCTGGCCGCCAGGGCCGGACGATCGAGGCTGCCGTCGGCAGCCAGGATATCCTCGCCGAACGCCTCGACCAGAGCGGCGAGCCCGGGGGTTCCGGGCGCGACTACTTCCCGGGCGATGACATCGGAGTCGATGAGCACCGCGCCGCGCGCCACGAGGGCCCGCGCGACCGTCGATTTGCCCGCGCCCATACCGCCGGTGAGGCCGATTCGTAACATTCGCCCAGTCTCGCATCCGAGTACGCCGAACCGGCGGCGAGGCTACTCGCGCCATACCCTCTCGACACGCCCAGGTGAGGTCGAACGGCACAAATGTCCTGATTACGCCAGTTTCTGGGCTAGTCTTCGGCCTGAGTGCAGGCACCGATTCACAGCTTCTGTCACGGATAGCAAAGGAACGAGCATGCGCATCAGGCACTACCGCACAGGCCGGCACCGGCTGGGATCGGCGGGTCGTGTGCACTGTCTCGCGATTCCGGCCGTCGCGGCATTCCTGGCGAAGAGTCGCCGCTCCTGGCTCAGCACCTACACGGTCGCTTCCCGCCATAGTCTCGCCGCTCATCGCCCGCGTCCGTCGATTGTCTGGCCGCGCTGGGTCCCGGTCCCGGCAGGTTAGTGCGCGACGGACAACGGTGGCCCGGTCTCCGGACCGGGCCACTGTTGTCTCCGCGGCCGCCGAGCCGTATACCCGTCCGGCGGCCTCCCGTCCGCCGAACCCGCCACGCGGGAATACTGTTCACCCCACAGGCGGCCGAAACCCCAGTTCACGGATCACATCATGCATTTCCGCGCGGAACAGTTTCGCCGGATCAGCCGATTGCGGCCGTAGATGGCCGTACACCTCGAGCGCGACCAGGCCGTGCATTCGACCCCACATCCGCAGTGCGAGCGCGAGTCCGGCGGGCGGCAGGTCCGGGAAATCCGACCGGACGTGCGCGACGAGCTCCGGAGCGAAATCGGTCCATTCGAAGCCGGAGTCCTCCGCCCGGTCCGACCGCCGCGGCCACACTGCCGCCGCCAGACCGACCAAACCGGTGCAGGCCCGCAGTTCCGCCTCGACGGCGGGACCGCCCGGGGGCGGCCGGTAACCGGGAACCGGATCACCGTAGATGAGCCGGAATTCCGCCGGGCGTTCCACTGCCCATTCGCGCACCGCTTCACCCCAAGCGACGATCCGGGCGCCGGGGTCGTCCGCGGAGACCGCGTCCCGTGCCGCCTCGAGGCGATCGACCACGGCTGTGTAGACATCGGCGATCAGGGTCGAGATCAGTTCGTCGCGAGTCGCGTAATACCCGTAGACGGCGCCCGCGGTCATCCCCATCTCCCGGGCGATCGCCCGCAACGCGATCGCGTCGGGTCCGCCCTGGGCGAGGAGCCGCAGCGCGGTCGCTTTGATCTCCTGCGCCGTTTCCACCCGCAGACGTTCCCGGCGACTCATCACAACCTCGGCCACGGTTGACACTCTACAGAGTGCGGATAAGATTCACCGTGAAGTTTCTGAACGCCGTGTAGTAAATGCACGGCACGTACCCAGGAGTGGTCATGCATATCGGAGTTTTCGGCGCCACGGGCGTCATCGGCTCGCGGGTGGCCGTCGAGGCGATACGCCGCGGCCATACCGTGCGGGGATTCACCACCAGTGAGTCCCGGATCCCGGACGACCGGGGCGAGGTGGCCTGGCAGGTGGCCGATTGGCGCGACGCGGACAGCATCTCGACGGGGATCGCGGGTCTGGATGTGGTGATCAGCGCCGTCAACGCCGGGCACGGAATCGACGATACGATCGCACGAGCCGAGGACTTCGTGGTGGGCGCGTCAGCGATGGTGGCGGCGCTGGCCCGGCATCCGGAAACCCGGGTCCTCGTCGTCGGCGGCGCGGGCAGCCTCGAGATAGCGCCCGGACGCCAACTGGTGGACGAACCGGATTTCGCCGACAATCTGCCCCGCAACCTCGGCGTTCCCCGGGAGTACCACCGGGTCGTATCCGCACTGCGGGACGCGCTCGATGTCTATCGCACCTCGAACCGGCTCTGGACCTATCTGAGCCCGTCGTCGGGCCGGATCGACCCCGGCGAGCGCACCGGCCGTTTCCGGGTAGGAGGCGATCAACTGCTCGATACCGGCGGCCGCGATATCTCCGCCGAGGATGTGGCGGTGGCGCTGCTCGACGAGGTCCGGACGCCGCGGCACATCCAGCGCCGGTTCACCGTCGGGTACTGACGCAAAAGACCCCGGTCCATCAGGACCGGGGTCTTCTGTTCTGCTACTTCGCTACCGGAACGCCTCAGGCGTTACCGGAGAGCTTCTCCCGCAGGGCCGCGAGCTGGGCGTCGCTGGCCAGCGAACCGCCACCCGACTCCGGCGGGCTGGAGGGCGATTGCGCGCCGCTCTCGGAGGAGTAGTTCGACGCACCGGTGCCGTTGACAGCCTCGGCCGCGGCGTCGGCTGCCATCTTCTCCATCTGCGCGGTGTGCATCTTGTGCCGGCGCTCCGCCTCGGCGTAACGGCCTTCCCACTCTTCGCGCTGCTTGTCGAAGCCGTCGAGCCATTCGTTGGTCTCGGCGTCGAAGCCCTCGGGGAAGATGTAGTTGCCCTGCTCGTCGTAGCTGTCGGCCATGCCGTACTTCGACGGATCGAACTCCGCGCTGTAGTCCTCGTTGGCCTGCTTGAGGCTCAACGAGATCCGGCGACGCTCCAGGTCGATATCGATGACCTTGACCATCGCGTCGTCGCCGACGACCACGACCTGGTCCGGGACCTCGACATGGCGCTCGGCGAGCTCGGAGATGTGCACCAGGCCCTCGATGCCCTCTTCGACGCGGACGAACGCGCCGAACGGCACCAGCTTGGTGACCTTGCCCGGCACGATCTGGCCGATGGCGTGGGTGCGGGCGAACTGGCGCCACGGATCTTCCTGGGTGGCCTTCAGCGACAGCGAGACCCGCTCGCGGTCCAGATCGACGTCGAGGACCTCGACGGTGACCTCGTTGCCCACCTCGACCACCTCGGACGGGTGATCGATGTGCTTCCAGGACAGTTCGGAGACGTGCACCAGACCGTCGACACCGCCGAGGTCGACGAAGGCGCCGAAGTTGACGATGGAGGAGACCACACCCTTGCGGACCTGGCCCTTCTGCAGCTGGTGCAGGAATTCGCTGCGCACCTCGGACTGGGTCTGCTCCAGCCAGGCCCGGCGCGACAGAACCACGTTGTTGCGGTTCTTGTCGAGCTCGATGATCTTGGCCTCGATCTCCTTGCCGACGTACGGCTGCAGATCGCGGACGCGGCGCATCTCGACCAGCGACGCGGGCAGGAAGCCGCGCAGCCCGATGTCGAGGATCAGACCGCCCTTGACGACCTCGATCACAGTGCCGCGAACGGCCTCGTCCTTCTCCTTGAGCTCCTCGATCGTGCCCCAGGCGCGCTCGTACTGCGCCCGCTTCTTGGACAGGATCAAGCGACCCTCTTTGTCCTCCTTGGTGAGGACAAGAGCCTCCACCTCATCGCCCACGGAAACGACCTCGTTCGGGTCGACATCGTGTTTGATGGAGAGCTCGCGAGACGGAATGACGCCTTCGGTTTTGTAACCGATGTCGAGCAGGACCTCGTCGCGGTCGACTTTGACGATGGTTCCTTCGACGATATCGCCGTCGTTGAAGTACTTGATCGTGGCGTCGATGGCGGCGAGGAAATCCTCCGCAGAGCCGATGTCGTTAACGGCTACCTGCGGCGAGGTGACGGTGGTGGGCATGTGGCGGTTTGCTCCGGACGGATTGTGATCGGTTGCGGACATTGAGACTTTCGGTACGCTGCGATACACCCAGCTGCTCCAGGTGTGATCACTTGCGCGTTCAGCGTACGCGACCCGGAACCGGGCGGGCAAACGACCCCCCGCAGCGGAACTATAGGCTTCGGTTCGTGTCCGACGACCTCGTTCAAGATCGCCACGCTCAGGCCACCGAACTACTGGGCACCGCGGGCGCGGCGCGTTTGCGGGTCGGATCGAGCGAGAGCGAACGCGCGAACCGGCGCTGGTGGGATGCCGACGCCGGCCAGTACCACGATACGCACGGGGAATTCCTGGGCGCCGACAGCGTCGGCGGCGAATTCGTGTGGTGCCCGGAAGGCCTGCACGAGGGCGATATGCGCTTCCTCGGCGAGATCACCGGGAAACGAATCCTCGAGGTCGGCTGCGGTTCGGCGCCGTGCGCCCGCTGGCTGGCCGGGCAGGGCGCTCGGCCGGTGGGACTGGACATCTCGAGGGGAATGCTGTCACGGGGGCTTGCCGCCATGGACCGGGGCGGGCCCCGGGTGCCGTTGGTCCAGGCCGGCGCGGAGGCCCTTCCGTTCGCGGACGAATCGTTCGACGCGGCCTGTTCGGCCTTCGGCGCGGTGCCGTTCGTCGCCGACTCCGCGCTGGTCATGCGCGAGATCGCCCGGGTGCTGCGACCGGGTGGCCGCTGGGTGTTCGCGGTGAACCATCCGATGCGCTGGATATTCCGCGACGATCCCGGCCCAGACGGCCTCGAAGCGGTGATCCCCTATTTCGACCGCACGCCGTACACCGAAATCGACAGCGCGGGCCGGTGCACCTATGTAGAGCACCATCGCACCATCGGTGACAGAGTCCGGGAAATAGTATCGGCGGGATTGGTTCTCGACGATATCGTCGAGCCCGATTGGCCGGAATGGCTGGACCGCGAATGGGGCCAATGGAGCCCGTTGCGGGGACAGCTCTTTCCCGGGACCGCGATTTTCGTAAGCCATAAGCCGCGGCTGCCCGATTCCGCGCGGTATCTACAGCACTGAGGTCATCCGGGCGAGCGCATTCCCTCCGCGTGTGGATCTGCCCATATTTCCGATATGACCGGAAGGATCCAGCCCGGTGCCAGCGCAGGCGCGGTACAGCAGGCGAGGATCCCCATGCCTTCGGCCCCGAACCGTGCCGCAGCGTGAGTTCGGGGCCCAAGGGTGGCGTTATTCGCCGCGCGGCGGCCGCGGCGGCCGCCCGGCTTGTTCGAGCGCGCGCCGGATGGCGAACTCGATCTGAGCGTTGACACTGCGCAGATCGTCAGCGGCCCATTTCGCGACCGCGTCGTAGACCGCCGGGTCGAGCCGGAGCAGGACCTTCTTACGCTCGACCATCAGTTGTACAGGGATCCCGTATTGACCACCGGCTGGGTCGGCCGGTCACCGCACAGCACCACGAGCAGGTTCGACACCATGTTGGCCTTGCGTTCCTCGTCCAGCTCCACCATGCCCTGGGCGGTGAGCCGCTCCAGTGCCAGCCCGACCATGCCCACCGCTCCCTCGACGATCTGCGTCCGCGCGGCCACCACCTGCGCGGCCTGCTGCCGGACCAGCATCGCCTGGGCGATCTCCGGCGCGTAGGCGAGGTGGGTGATCCGTGCCTCGATGACCTCGATACCCGCGGTATCGGTACGTTCCCGCAGCTCCACCGTGAGTTCCTCGGCGACCTCGGCGCCGTCGCGCAGGCTGGTGCGGTCGGCGTCGTGCGCGTCGTAGGGGTGGGTGGTGGCCAGGTGCCGGACCGCGGCCTCGGACTGGGTTTCCACGTATTCCTCGTAGTCGTCAACGGCGAAGGCGGCCTTGAAGCTGTCGACCACTTTGTAGACCACGACCGCCGCGATCTCCACCGGGTTACCGTCGGCGTCGTTGACCTTGAGCTTCTGGGTTTCGAAGTTGCGGACCCGCAACGAGATGCTGCGGCGATCGGTCAGCGGCAGTACCGAGAAGAAACCGGGATCGCTCACCGAGCCGACGTAGCGGCCGAAGAACTGGACGACTTTGGCCTCGTTCGGGTTCACCACGGTCAGGCCCGTGATCCCCAACAGCAGCCCCGCCCCCAGCACACAGGCGACGATCGCCCCGGCGAGCGCGGGGGCGTTCCGCTGCTGCGCGACGGCCGCGAATCCCGCCACTGCCACCGCCGCCAGGGCAATGGTGAGCACGAGCCAGATCAGCAGAACCACGAAGCCGTTGACCCGAACGGCATTCCGGAAAGTCATGACATCCTCCCTCTATCAAAGTGATATCACTACGATAGCAACGCGGCGGCCGGGCCGACAAGGCAGCGACCCGATATTCGGGCCGGCCCGAATATCGGCCGACCGGGGGTGGAACCGGCCCGTCGGCGGATCCCGCCGCCCGGTCCTGCGACCATGGCCGGATGGATCAGACGAAGCCAGGGCGGCCGCTGCGGCTCGGACTCATCGATGGCGACGGCATCGGGCCCGAGGTGGTCGGATCGGCCCGACGAGTGGTGGACGAGGCACTGGCCGCGGCGGACGCGGCGCCGGTGGACTGGGTCCCCCTGCCGATGGGCCGGCAGGCGATCGACGAATTCGGTTCGGCGCTACCGGAAGTCACCCTCACCGGACTGCGCGACACTGACGGATGGATCCTCGGCCCGCACGACAACGCCTCCTATCCCCCGCAACACCGCGTCGCGCCCGGGGGCGCGATCCGGCGGCATTTCGCCCTGCACGCCAATATTCGCCCGGTGCACGCGATTCCGGGGATCGCCGCGGTCGCGCCCGGAATCGATCTGGTGATCGTGCGCGAGAACAGCGAAGGCTTCTACGCCGACCGGAACATGGCGGTGGGGTCCGGCGAATTCTGCCCCACCCCCGATATCGCGCTCTCGGTCGGACTGGTGACCCGCGCGGCCTCCGAACGGATCGCGCACGAGGCGTTCCGGCTGGCCACCGCCCGGCGCGGGCAGGTGACGATCGTGCACAAAGCGAATGTGCTGCCGCTGACGATGGGGCTCTTCCGCGATACGTGCTACGAGGTCGCGCGGGGGTATCCGCAGGTGCGGGTGAACGACGAACACGTCGACGCGGCCGCTGCCCACCTGGTCCGCTCCCCCGGCGATTTCGATGTCCTGGTCACCGAGAACCTGTTCGGCGACATCCTCTCCGATCTCGCCGCTCAGCTCGCCGGTTCACTGGGCACCGCCGCGTCCCTGAACTGCTCCGAGACGCGGGCCATGGCGCAGGCGGTGCACGGCGCCGCCCCCGATCTGGCCGGCCACAACCGCGCCAACCCCGTGGCACTGCACCATTCGTCGGCCATGCTGCTGCGCTGGCTGGCGACCCGGCGCGGCGAGCCGGTGCTCGCGCGCGCGGCCGACCGGATCGAGCGGGCGGTGGCCGCCACCTATGAGGCCGGTATCGCCACCGCGGATCTCGGCGGCCTCGCATCGACCAGCGAATTCACCGAGCATGTCACCGCCCGCGTCCATCGCTGGTGAGCCCCGACCGACGACTTCGGGACATCGCCGGCCGGCCGCGGTCACTCCGCCGGTCGGATATTGCGGTTGAAGCGGAACATGTTGTGCGGGTCGTACTTCGCCTTCAGCGCGGCGAGCCGGTCGTAGGTGTCGGCGTGATACCCGGCCCTGGTCTGCGCTTCTCCGGCCGCGTACCCCGCGCCGTACAGGAACCCCAGGTTGTGGCCGACGGTCCACGGCGCCAGCGCCGCCCGCACCACCTCGCCGGGTGGCGCGTCCGGTTCGTCACCGGCTTCCGGCATGGTGATCACCCGGACCACGTAACCGGCCGAACGGTGATCCACCGCGAGACCGGCCTGCCGGCGATCGCGCAACGCGCCCCCGAGTTGCCGGATATCGATCACGCCGCCGAACCCGGAATCGGGTCCGGCCACCGCGAGCAGCGCCCTGAGCGCCTCCGGCGTGAATTCGTCGAGCAGGGCGTTGGTCGCCGCGTAGGCGTGCGGATGATCCGGGTCGGAGTGGATAGTGTGCGAGTCGCTGTAGAGCATGCTCCGAAGATCGTCCCGCAGCGCCGCACCGATCGCCCGCAGCGGCGCGACCGCTTCCGCACCCGCGGCGGCGTCGCCCACCGCGGCGATCCGGATCGATGCGGCGAAACGGCCGCGCAGCGGAGCCGGGACCGGCGGGATATCCGGGAAGGCCAGCATGGCGACGGTCGAGGTGACCGTATCGGGCGCGGTCGCGCTCCACTCGCGCCACACTTCGAGTGCGTGCGGGACCAGGCCGGTGTCGAAGACGAGCTGGCCCCCGTACACCGCGGTGACCGGAAGCAGACCCAGTTCCAGTGCCGTCACGACACCGAAATTGCCACCGCTGCCCAGCACGGCGCCGAAGAGTTCGTCACCGGGCCGCAGCCGGCGCACCGCGCCGTCGGCGGTGACGAGTTCGATCGCGCGGACGTGCTCGGCGGCGTAGCCGAATGTCCGGGCCAGCAGCCCGACTCCGCCGCCGAGCACGTATCCGACCACGCCCACCGACGGCGACGAACCGGTCGGCGGCGCGAGCTCGTGCCGTGCCGCCGCCTCGATCAGTGCACCGGCCCGTACCCCGGCGCCGATCCGTACGCTCGCGGTCGCCGGATCGATATCGATACCGATCAGGCGCCGGGTACTGATCAGCAGGCCGCTCTCGGTGGCGACCGAGAGCCCGTGGCCGGTGGCCTGTACCGCCACGGGCAGATCGTGCCGGGCGGCGACCTCGACGGTTGCCCGCACATCCTGCGCGTGCCGCGCGGCCACCACCAGCGCCGGGCGGTGCCGGTACGCGGTCTGGAACCCGTCGACCTCGGCGTTGTACCCGTCCTCGCCCGGGCCGAAGACCGGTACCGCGGACGCGGCGAGTGCGTCGGCGGCCGCCGCGGCGGCAGGCTCGGTCCTCCCAACTGCGATTTCTCCCATGGCTCGACGATTCCGCAGCCGCGGCCATAAGTGAAACAGTTGGTTCTTCTGACGACGATGAACGGCAGTTATGAACCTTCGGCGACCACTCACCACCGTCGCGCACCGGGCCAGTTCCCACTCACGCGGGCCGCGCGCCTACAGCAGGCGGGAAAGAAAAGCCTTGGTGCGCTCGTGTTCCGGGGCCGCCAGCAGATCACCGGGCGGCCCGGCCTCCACCACCACTCCTCCGTCCATGAACACCAACTGGTCGGCGACCTCGCGTGCGAAACCCATCTCGTGGGTGACCACGACCATCGTCATCCCGGAATCGGCGAGTTCGCGCATCACCGTGAGCACTTCGCCGACCAGTTCCGGATCCAGCGCGGAGGTGGGCTCGTCGAACAGCATCAATTTCGGGTCCATCGCGAGCGCGCGGGCGATCGCCACGCGCTGCTGCTGGCCACCGGACAACTGCGCCGGATAGGCCGTGGCCTTGTCCGCCAGCCCGACCCGATCCAGCAGTTCCCTCGCCCTGGACACCGCGACGGCCTTGCGGACTCGCTTGACCTGGGTGGGCGCCTCGATGATGTTGGCGAGCACAGTGCGATGCGGGAACAGATTGAAATGCTGGAACACCATGCCGATCTCGCGCCGCTGCCGCGCGGCCTCTCCGGGGTGCAGCTCGTAGAGCCTGCCACCCTTCTCGCGGTAGCCGACCAGTTCACCGTCCACGTACAACCGGCCCGCGTCGACCTGTTCCAGATGGTTGATACAGCGCAGGAAGGTGGATTTTCCCGAGCCCGACGGCCCGATCAGACACAGCACCTGCCCGCGCCGGACTTCCAGCGAGATCCCGTTGAGCACCCGCAGCGCCCCGAAACTCTTGCAGACCCGGTCCGCGCGAACCATCGGCTCCGCACTCGTCGCACTCATTTCGACCGTGCCTTCCCCTGCGCGTCTGCCAGTTCCTGGAGCTGTTTCGCGGTCAACTGCCGGGATATCCCGCGCGAATAGTATTTCTCCAGGTAGTACTGGCCGACCATCAGCACGCTGGTGATCGCCAGATACCAGGTCGCGGTGACCAGCAGCAACGGGATCGGCAGGAAGTTCACTCCGTAGATATCGCGGGCCCGGCCGAACAGATCGGTGCTCAACGGGATCGCGGTGACCAGCGATGTGGTCTTCAGCATGCTGATGAGGTTGTTGCCGGTCGGCGGGATGATCACCCGCATGGCCTGCGGCAGCACTGTCCGGCGCATGGTCTGCGACCAGGACATACCGAGCGCCGTCGAGGCCTCGCGCTGGCCTTCCCCGACCGAGCTGATCCCGGCGCGCACGATCTCGGCCATGTACGCGGCCTCATTGAGTCCCAGCCCGATCACCGCGAACGCGAACCCGGCCTGCAAGCTCTGGACATCGACCTCGAGCAGGCGCGGACCGAACGGCACACCGAACGCGACGTTCTGGTACAGCGACGGGACCAGCCCCCAGAACACCAGTTGCACATACACCGGGGTGCCGCGGAACACCCAGAGGTACACCCACGCCGTCGCCCGCAACACCGGGTTCGGCGATAAACGCATCACTGCCAGCAGCGTGCCCAGCACGACGGCGATCACCATCGCGAGCACAGTGAGTTCCAAGGTGACCACGGCGCCCGCGGCGATGCGGGAATCCCGCAGGTACCGCCAGTACACGTCCCAGTGGTAGGCGGGGTTGGTGGCGGCGCCGTAGACGAACAGGCCGGCCAGCGCCAGGATGACCACCGCCGACGCCCACCGCCCCGGATGGCGCAGCGGTATCGCCTCGATCGGCTTCGGCTCGGACGCCGCACCGGCGGTCACATTCGAATCGGCGGTCATCGCGTCAACTCCTCGCGCCGTTGATCACGGAAGTGCGCAGGGCACCCGCCTGGACGCCCCAGTTCTCGGTGATCTTCCGGTACTGCCCGTTGTCCATCAGGTACTGCACCGCGTCGCGCAGCACGGGCCCCAACGGCGAACCCTTCGGGACGGCCCATCCGTACGGGGCCGAATCGAACACCGGCCCGGCCGGTTCGATCTTGCCGTCGGTCCGTTTGATGGCGTAGGCGGCCACCGGGGAATCCGCCGACATCGCGTCGACCTGCCCGAGTACCAGCGCGTTGGTGACCGCACTCTGTTCGTCGAACGCGTCGATGATGATCGGGTCCTTCCCCGCCGCGACGCAGCGTTCGCTCTTGGCCGGGACCTCTTCGATGTGCTCCACCGTGGTCGCCTGCACAGCGACCCTTCTGCCGCAGGCGTTCTCCGGATCGACAGGGTGGCCGGTGCGCTGGGCCCACTGGACCCCGGCACTGAAATAGGTGACGAAATCCACCTGTTCCTCCCGTTCCACCGAATCGGTGATCGAGGACATCCCGATGTCGTTGGTCCCGGCCTGCACCGCGGGAATGATCTTCTCGAACGCCGATTCCGTGTAGCGGGCGCGGATTCCGAGCACCGCGGTGACCGCGTCCATCAGATCGATATCGAAACCCACGATCGCACCGTGCCGGTCGCGGTACTCGTTCGGTTGATACGGCACATTGACCCCGACCACCACCTCACCGGCGGCCGCGACATCGGGTGGCACCCGCGCGGCGAGCGCGTCCACGGTCCGCACCGCCACTTTCGGCGGAACCGGCCCCGTGTCTTCGATATTGGTCACGCATCCGGCGACCAGCACCGCGCCCGCCAGCCCGCACAGCATCCGCCGCACCCGGGTACCGGATCGATCAGCCACCGCCACCACCTGCCGCTCGCGAGAATCGTGGACCTCGCCCCATCGTCGACGTTGTCAGGCACACTAGGCGACCGCCACGCGCGGGGCACTGCGTGTAACCCAAGTTTGATCCGGCGCGGCGCGGGTCCGGACCATCCTTCGATCACGCGGCGCCCGACCCGCTACCGTCTGCAGATCATGGTGCAGTCGGTGGAATTACTGCTCGACGACGCGGCGGAACGGCGTATCCGGCGCGAGTGGGAACTGCTCGCCGAAGCGGGCCTGCCCGGACTCGGGCAGGGCAGGCGCGACAGTGACACCGAAAGCCACCGGCCGCATATCACCGTCGCGGTAGCACGACAGATCTGGCCGCGGATCGAACAGGACCTGGACCGCTTGCCCTTCCGTCCGTTTCCGGTGCGCGTCGGGGGAGTCCTGGTGTTCGGGGCCCGCCGGCCGATCCTGGTGCGGGCGGTGGTGCCCTCGGAACAGCTGCTGGCATGGCATCGGCGGGTGTACCAGGTGGTGGAGCCGTGCCCCGACATCCCGGCCAACCTGCGGCCGAACCACTGGATGCCGCATATCACCCTGGCCCGCCGGATCCTCCCGCAACGGATCGGCGAGGCAGTGGCGGCGGTCGCCGCCGACCGGGATATCACCGCGACCGTGGTGGGCATCCGGCGCTGGGACGGCGACCAGCGCCGGGCGTGGGCGGTCGCCGAACACAGCTGACCGGAGCCGGCCACATCGCCCGGTCACGACACGTAGGGTGGAAACCCGGTGGCGTACGACACCGCCGTGGAACACCGCGGCCGGGGCCGGCGTTACAGCCTGAAACCGACCACGAGAGGACGTCATGGCCACCCAGACGCTGACGCAGCAGAATTTCGATGATGTAGTCACCAGCAACGACGTGGTACTCGTCGACTTCTGGGCTTCCTGGTGCGGACCGTGCCGCAGTTTCGCCCCGACCTACGACGCGTCGTCGGACAAGCATCCCGACGTCGTGCACGGCAAGGTCGATACCGAGGCCGAACAGGGCCTGGCCGCGGCCGCCAATATCCAGTCCATCCCGACCATCATGGCCTTCCGCGAAGGCGTACTCGTCTTCGCGCAGCCGGGAGCGCTGCCGCCCGCGGCGCTCGAAGATCTGGTGTCCCAGGTCAAGGAGCTCGATATGGACGAGGTCCGCAAACAACTCGCCGAACAACAGTCGGCCAACGGCGAAGTGGCCGAATAGAATCGGTGGACGACGGCGGGCTCCACACTTTCCGGGGATGGTGTAGAGCTCGCCGTCGTTCCGCGTTCCGGTCCGGCCGCCCGGCCGTCAGCGCAGGGCGCCGAGGCGGTTGACGCTCGCGATCATCGCCCGCACCGACGACTCCGCCCCGTCCGCGGCGAGGGCGGCGCCCCAACCGCGACGGCCGTCGCACTCACATTGCACGAAGGTCGCGGTTCCCGCCGGAGTCCGTCGCTGATGGAACCGCAGGATCTCGACGGGGTAGCCCGACTCGTAGAGGGCAGAGGTCATGGCGGCGATCGGACTACCCGCCGCCACGACCGAGCGGGACCAGCCCGCGAATTGGAGGGTGGCGACGAACGCGCCGTCGCGCGCGCCGGTGGACGACCAGCCCGCGAGCCGGATCGGACCGTCGCATTCGCCGTATCGGTCGTGGAATTGCGCCGCGCTCAATTCCGCGCACTCGGTGCGCAGACTACGAGGGGCGGCCGTGGTCAGGGTGTCGTTTTCCAGAATCAGTGTGGTCATCAGCACGTAGGTCTTCCCAGAGAAGGTCGGCAGGTTGGGGGGACCAGCAAAAGTCGAAAGAAAAAGGGGGCCCGCAGCGAGGGGGCCGGTCCGAATCAGACCCCGCTACGGCGGGTTACTACTACGGCAAGTAGCCGACGAGGCGACCCCGCGGTACGCGGGAGAGGCGCCGCACCGTCGCGATCAGCGACCATCGGTGCGGCGCGCAGGCCGTCGGCAAGGATTTGCACGGAACCGACAATAAAGACTCATCCGGCAGTTGGCAACCACATTCGCGGGCCGTTTCTTCTACCGCCGAGTAGTATTCTCGCTGGTCACCGGCGCGCAACCTGATCTTCGCGCAGTTGTTCCGTGACGAACCAGACTCGAACCACCGCTTCCTCGCACCGTGCCGAGGGTTTACCGGCACCGAAAGGTCCGAGGAGGTGCCGGGGTTGGAAGGGTAGGCCCAGTCGCGAAGACTGGGACGCCGGCATCCCGGCTCGGTCGGTACTCGGGACACGGGCTCGGCTCGTATGCGCCCCGCGCGACCGGTCGACCCGGCCGCGCAGCGCGAATGTGGGAATCGCCGTGTGTGGTGTCGTCCCGGCCCGCGTGCCGACAACCATTGCCGACCGATACCGGACTCGCCGCTGTTTCCGACCGCTACACCGCGGCGACGACCCGGTTCAGTGGGCCGCCGAGTCCCAACTGCGGCCCACGCCCACCGAAACACTCAGCGGTACAGAGAGTTCGATGGCCGAGGACATCTTGTCCAGCGCGAGTTCCCGCAGCGGTTCCTGTTCGCCGGGCGCGACCTCGAAGACCAATTCGTCGTGGATCTGCAGCAGCATCCGGGAGCGGAGTTCGGTCTCGGTGAGCGCGGTGTGCACGTTGATCATCGCGACCTTGATGATATCGGCGGCCGTGCCCTGGATCGGGGCATTGAGGGCCATCCGTTCGGCGGCTTCGCGGCGCTGACGGTTGCTGTGGTCCAAGTCGGGCAGGTAGCGGCGGCGACCGAAGAGGGTCTGCGTGTAGCCGACCTTGCGGGCCTGCTCCACGACGGCGTGCAGATAGTCGCGGATTCCGCCGAACCGGGCGAAGTAGATGTCCATCTGCTCCTTCGCCTCCTGCGTGCTGATCTTGAGCTGCGCGGACAGGCCGTAGGAGCTCAGCCCGTAGGCCAGTCCGTAGGACATCGCCTTGATCCGCCGCCGCAGTTCGGGGGTGACCTCCGAGATCGGGATGTCGAAGGCTTTGGAGGCGACGAAGCTGTGCAGGTCCTCGCCGGAGTTGAACGCTTCGATCAGGCCTTCGTCGCCGGACAGATGCGCCATGATCCGCATCTCGATCTGGCTGTAGTCGGCGGTCATCAGCGATTCGTAGCCCGCGCCCACCACGAACGTATCGCGGATCATCCGGCCGGTATCGGTGCGGATGGGGATGTTCTGCAGGTTGGGTTCGGTGGACGACAGCCGGCCGGTGGCCGCGATGGTCTGGTTGAAGGTGGTGTGGATCCGGCCGTCGTCGGCGACGGCTTTCAAGAGACCGTCGACGGTGACCTTGAGGCGGGTGGCGTCCCGGTGCGCGAGCAGATGCTGTAGGAACGGGTGCTCGGTCTTCTCGTAGAGCGATTCCAGCGCGTCGGCGTCGGTCGTGTAACCGGTTTTGGTGCGTTTGGTCTTCGGCATATCGAGTTCGTCGAACAGGACCACCTGCAGCTGTTTGGGGGAACCCAGATTGATCTGTTTGCCGATCACGTCGTAGGCGGCGTTCGCGGCCTCGGCGACCTTATCGGCGAACTGACGTTGCAATTGGCCGAGCTGATCGGTGTCGACCGCGATTCCGGCGTCCTCGAGTTCGGCGAGTACGCCGAGCAGTGGCAGTTCCATCTCGTCGAGCAGTGGCGTGGATTCGATCTTCGCGAGCTCCGCGTCCAGCGCATCGGCCAGATCGGCGACGGCGCGGGCGCGCAGCATTTCGTTCTGCGCGAGTTCCGCGTCGACCGCGTCTTCGGCGTCCAGCAGTGACAGTTGCGGCGCCGCTTCGGTTTCGGTGCGCAGTTCGCGGTGCAGGTAGCGCAGGGACAGGTCGTCGAGGTTGAAGCTGCGCTGGCCGGGCCGGACCAGATAGGCCGCGAGCGCGGTATCGCTGGTGAGGCCGGCCAGCCTCCAGCCGCGACCGCGCAGCGCGTGCAGGGCGCTCTTGGCCTCGTGCAGCGCCTTGCCGCGGGTCGGGTCGGCGAGCCAGGCGCCGAGCGCCGCATCGTCGTCCGCCGTGAGAGCGGTGACGTCGATATAGCCGGACTCCCCGTCCGCCGCCGCGATGGCGAGGGCACGCACGTCTCCGGCGGCGGGCACCCCGTTACCCGCCAGGGAAATCCCGTGCCGGGCACCGCCTTTCGCGTGTTCGGCGAGCCAATCCGCGACACTGCCCGGTTCCAGCGTCTGCCCGCTGATCTCGAAACCCGATTCGGCCTCGACGGTGGGCGGGGCCAGGGTCTCGAAGAGCCGGTCGCGCAGCACCCGGAATTCCAGATCGTCGAACAGCTGATGGATCCGCTCGCGGTTCCAGGCCCCCTGTGCCAGCTGGTCGGGGGTGTAGGGCAGCGGGACTTCCCGCACCATCTCGGTGAGCTGCCGGTTGAGCACCACACTGCTCAGATTGGCGCGCAGCGCGTCGCCGACCTTGCCGCGGACCTCGTCCACCTTGTCGACCAGGGTGTTCAGGTCACCGTATTCGCGGATCCATTTGGCGGCGGTCTTCTCGCCCACGCCGGGAATTCCGGGGAGATTGTCGCTCGGGTCGCCCCGCAACGCGGCGTAGTCGGGGTACTGGGTGGGTGTGAGGCCGTATTTCTTCTCGACCTCCTCGGGCGTGAACCGGGTGAGCTCGGAGACGCCCTTGCGCGGATACAGCACCGTCACGTCGTCACCGACCAGCTGGATCGCATCACGGTCGCCGGTGACGATGAGCACCCGATAGCCCTGCGGGGCGGCCTGGGTGGTGAGGGTGGCGATGATGTCGTCGGCCTCATATCCCTCGATCGCCATCACCGGGATGCCGAGCGCGCCCAGGACCTCCTTGGTGAGCTCGACCTGCCCGCGGAATTCATCGGGTGTCGCGGACCGGTTCGCCTTGTACTCCGGAAACGCGTCGACCCGGAAAGTCTGCCGGGATACGTCGAAGGCCGCCGCGACATGGGTGGGCTTCTCGTCGCGCAGCAGGTTGATGAGCATGGCGGTGAACCCGTACACCGCGTTGGTGGTCTGACCGGTGACCGTCTGGAAGTTCTCCGCGGGCAGTGCGTAGAAAGCGCGGTAGGCCAGCGAATGCCCGTCCAGTAGCAGCAGCGTCGGCCGTTCCCCCGAGGAATCGGAAGTATCGGCGGTGGTCGTCGGCTGCGCAGTGGTCGGTGGGGTCACACCCCGAGAGTCTAGGGACCCCCACCGACACCCGTCTCCGCCGACCTCAGCCGACGCCCAGATAGGCGGCCTGCACCGCGGGATCGTCCAGCAGCTCACGTCCGGGCCCGGTTTTGACGACCGCCCCGGTCTCCAGGATGTAGGCCCGGTCGCTGCGGGCCAGCGCCTGGCGGGCGTTCTGTTCCACCAGCAGCACGGTGGTCCCGCCGGCATTGATCTCGGCGATGATCCGGAAGATCTGCTGGATCACCATCGGCGCCAACCCCATGGACGGCTCGTCCAGGAGCAGCAGCCGCGGGCGGGCCATGAGTGCGCGGCCGATGGCGAGCATCTGCTGTTCGCCGCCGGACAGCGTGCCCCCGACCTGTTTGCGCCGCTCCCGCAAGCGCGGAAACAACTCGAAGACCCGGTCCAGCGCGGCGGCGTGTTCGGTCTTCTTCTTGAAAGGCCGGGCGTAGCAGCCCATCTCCAGGTTTTCCTCGACGGTCATCCCCGGAAAGACGCCCCGCCCCTCGGGCGCCTGTACCAGGCCGGCGATCACCCGCTGGTGCGCCGGCAACCGGCTGATATCCCTGCCGTCGAACAGGATGCGCCCGCGAGTCAGCGGCAACAGTCCCGACAGGGCGCGCATGGTGGTGGTTTTACCGGCCCCGTTCGCGCCCAGCAGAGTCACCAGCTCCCCCTGCGCCACCCGGATCGAAACACCGTGCAGCGCCTCGATTCTGCCGTATCCCACGACCATATCGGTCACCTCCAGCAAGGGCTCGGCGCCCGCCGTGCCGACCTGGTTCCGCGATCCGGTCATCACCGGTCCTCCGATCCGTCGCCGGCGTCGCGCGCCGTGTCCTGTTCCGCACGCAGCGCCGCGGTGGACGCCGAAACGTCCGCGGAGGTCAGCTCGTCGTCGGGCACCCCCAGATAGGCGGCGATCACGGCGGGATCGGTGCGGATCTGCGCGGGCAGGCCGTCGGCGATCTTGCGACCGAACTCCAGCACGACGATCCGATCGGTCACCCCCATCACCAGCCGCATATCGTGCTCGATCAGCAGGACGGTGAACCCGTCGTCACGGATCTTGCGGATCAGGTCCATCAGCGCGGACTTCTCGCTCGGATTGAACCCGGCGGCCGGCTCGTCGAGGCACAGCAGCTTCGGTTCGGTCGCGAGCGCGCGGGCGATCTCCAGACGGCGCTGATCGCCGTAGGAGAGGTTGCGCGCCTTCTCCACCGCGCGCGGCGCGATACCGACGAATTCCAGTAGCGCCATCCCCCTTTCGATGGCGTCACGCTCCTCCCAGCGATGCCGGCGTGTCCGCAGCAACGCGCCCGGCACGGACGTCCGGTGCCGCGCGTCGGTGCCCACCACCACGTTCTCCAGTGCGGTCATCTCACCGAACAACCGGACGTTCTGAAAGGTCCGGGCGATACCCAGCCGGGTGATCGCGTTCCGTTTGGTCTTGGTGAGCGGTCTGCCGTCGAAGTACACCGTGCCTGCCGCGGGCCGGTACACGCCGGTGATCGCGTTGAAACAGGTCGTCTTGCCCGCGCCGTTGGGTCCGATGAGACCGAGGATCTCCCCGCGCCTGATCTCGAAGCTCACCGCGTCCAGGGCGGTGAGCCCGCCGAACTTCACGGTGAGGTTCTCGGTGCGCAGCAGCGGCTCCCCGACCTCGGTGCGGATCTCCCGGTGCGCGGCGACCACCTCGGCGACCGTCGCCGCGTCGGCCAGCGCCGGGTCGACGGCGGTCACATCCACTTCGCCCGCCGACTCGGCCTTACGCTCGGCCGCGTATCCGGCAGCCAGATCCTCGTTGTCGAACAGGGCGTCGCCCGCGTTCGGTCCGGTCACGACGTCACCTCCGCGGCGGCGCCCTTGCCCGGGCGGCGGACGGCCCGGGCGATCTGCCGGCCGTAGGCGAGCAGTTTCTGCCGGACCGGGAACAGGCCCTGGGGTCGCAGGATCATCATCACCACCAGTGCGATGCCGAAATAGAGATACTTCAGGTCGCCGAGGCTGCGCGCACCGCCGTCGTAGAACATGAGCACACTGCTCAGCAGCAGTACGGCGTACACCGCCGCCAGGACGGTCACCGCCAGATACACCCAGCGCAGCGGTCCCGTCAGCGCACGGGCCCGGACCCGCCATCCGATCAGCAGCACCGCGACCAGCACGACCGCGATCGCGAGCAAGAGGTAGCCGGTGGACTCGTCGTCGGTGATCTCCACCGACATCAGCCGGTTCGGCAGGTACACCACGAGGAAGGCCCCGACGATCACCCCGAGTTTGTTGCCCTGGCCGCCGATCACCACCGCGCACAGGAACAGCATCGAGTTGATGATGTTGAACCCGGTCGGGTTGATGAACTGCACCTGGCCCGCGAACAGGGCGCCGGACAGCCCGCCGATACCGGCGCCGATCATGAACGCCCACAGTTTGAACTTGAACGTGGGCACCCCCATGATCTCGGCGGCGTCCTCGTCCTCGCGGATCGCCACCCACGCCCGGCCGACCCGGCTGCGCTCCAGATTGCCGACCAGCAGCAACACCACGATCACGGCGAACATGCCCACCCAATACCACCAGGTACCGGAATTGGCGCGGTCGAACAGATTCGAACTGTCCGGGGCACCGACATTGCCGGCGGAGAAGACACCGTTGGGATGGGTCTCGGATTCGCCGAAGCGAGGATAGGCGATGCCGGACAGTCCGAGACTGCCGTTGGTGAGTTCACCCAGGTTGTCGGCGAGCAGGCGCACGATCTCACCGAAGCCGAGGGTCACGATGGCCAGATAGTCGCCGCGCAGTCGCAGGGTCGGCGAACCGAGGATCAACCCCGAGACGGCGGTCACCAGAATCGCCAGCGGTACACACGCCAACCACGCCCACTCCGGGTCCAGCAGGCCACCGTCGGTCTGGTTCCACGGACTGTTCGGGCTCGTCAGCAAACCGACGGTGTAGGCGCCGACGGCATAGAAGCCCACGTAGCCGAGGTCCAGCAGACCGGCTTGACCGACCACGACATTGAGACCGATGGCGATCAAGGCGTACATGGCGAACTGCGCCATCACGCCGCCGAAACTGGTGCCCGGGGTGTCCAGCAGCGGCGGCGGGAACAGCGGCAGCAGGGCCAGCACCGCAATAGCGGGCACCCCGACCGCCCATTGCGCGGGCCGGCTCAGCCCCGCCCACCAGGCGCGGATCTCATCACCCAAGCCGTGGCCCGCGGGCTTCCGCATGGTCACTGTGCTCATGTGCGGGCCCTCCCGAGGCTTTCGCCGAGAATGCCGGTCGGCCGGAAGAACAGCACCAGCACCAACACCACGAACGCCACCACATCGCGCCATTCGGTGCCGAACAGCATCTGGCCGTAGCTCTCCACCAGGCCGAGCAGCAGTCCGCCGAGCAGCGCGCCGCGCAAGTTGCCGATACCGCCGAGCACGGCGGCGCTGAACGCTTTGATCCCGAGCACGAAACCGCCGGAGAAGATGATGGCGTTGGGAATCTTCATCACGTACAGCATGGCCGCGGCGCCGGCCAGCAGCCCGCCGATGAGGAAGGTCAGCATGATGACCCGCTCCCGCGAGACCCCCATGAGGGTGGCGGTATCGGGATCCTGGGCCACAGCCCGGATACCGCGACCGAACCGGGTCCGATTGATGACCAGTTCGGCCAGGGCGGCCAGGACGACGGCCGACACGACGATCACCAGCGTCACATTGGTGACGTCGGCGCCGCCGATGCTGAACTGCACTGTCGGTTCGACCAGCATGATCGGCTGCTGGGCATTGGTGCCGCCCAGATCCGGCCAGAGTTTCGGCAGCACAAAGTGCACGAATTCCTGCAGCACGAAGGACATGCCGATGGCGGTGATCAGGAAGGTCAGCGGTCTGGCGCCGCGTCGGCGCAGCGGCCGGTAGGCCACCCTTTCCAAGCCGACCGCGGCCGCTCCGGAAACCACCATCCCGAAGAGCATCGCCAGACCCATATAGGTGACTGTGAGGGCGATGCCCTCCGTGTACACATTGCCGCTCGGCGCGAAACCCAGCAGCATCAGGCCGACGTACTGCCCGAACATGCCGAGCATGAATACCTCGGAATGCGCGAAGTTGATCAGCCGGAGCACACCGTAGACCAGGGTGTATCCCACCGCGACCAACGCATAGATCGCACCGTAGGACAAACCGTCGACCGTCAGCCGCCAGAACTGATCGATCACGCCCTCATAGTTGAAATCGATCGATCCCTGCGCCAGCACAACCGCGGCCGGCAAGGATGCTGTCATTCGTAATCCGCCCTCATCATCATCGGACCCGCACCCGCGCAGCGAGCGGTACGCGCTCCCGGCGAATCCGGTGCGCGTACCGCTCACACACGCGTTATCCGACCTCGTAGACCCAGATCAATGCGGAGGAAAGCTCCCCGTTCGCGTTCCACTGGTAGTGCCGGGCCAGGCCGTCCCCGCTGTATCCGCGCACGAATTCCAGCAGGTCCGGGCGGGTGAGTTTCCCGGCGTCGATACCGGCCGCGAGGATGGTGGCCAGATCGTAGGCCTCTACCGAGTACACGCCCGGCGCCTGGCCGTTCAGTTCTTCGTAGGCCTGGGCGAACTCACCGGGCGCCGGACCGCACGGGCAGGACAGCACCGCGCCTTCCGACGAGCCGCCGGCCTGGGAGACGAACTGCGGATCGTTGGTGCCGTCGGCGGAGACGAAGGTGGCGTCCACGCCACCCGAGCGCAACTGCTGCACCAGCGGAGCGGCCTCGGCGTAGTAGCCGGAGTAGAAGATCGCGTCCGGTTGCGCCTGGGAGATCTTGGTGACCGTGGCGGAGAAGTCCTTGTCACCCTTTTTGATACTGGCGGCGCACGCGGGATCGGCCGCGGCGCCGAGCCCCGTGGTGATACTCGCGGCCAGGCCGACACCGTAATCGGTGTTGTCCTGGATCACGCAGACCTTCTTGTAGCCCGCGTTGTCGACCAGGTATTTCGCCACCGACGGGCCCTGCACGTCGTCGTTGGCCAGGCCGCGGAAGAAGGTCTTCCAGCCGTTCTCGGTGAGCGTGGCATTGGTGGCCGAGGAGGTGACCGCGACCAGGCCGGCGTCGCTGAGGATCTGGCCCGTGGCCTTGGTCTCGCCGGAGAAACCGGGACCGACCAGGCCGAGGACCGACGGATCGTTGACGATCTGCGGGATCACCTGGCTGGCCTTCTGCGGATCGCCCTCGGTATCGAACTCCTTCAGCTGGATCTGGCAGCCCTTGTTCGCCTTGTTGTGCTGATCCAGCGCCAGCTTCACACCGTTGACCATATTGATGCCCAATGCCGCGTCCGGGCCGGTCAGCGCGCCGGCCATGGCGACGGTGGTGGTCGGCGGACAGGTGGCCGAACCCTTACCCGCCGGATCCGCGGCGGCGGCGGTATCGGCGGCCGGCACTTCCTTGCCCGCCGCGTCGATCTGCATCAGCGGTTGGATGGACAGTCCACCGCCGCCGGGTGTCTCCGGATCGTTCGCGGTCTTGTCACCGCATCCGGTCAGGACCAATGCGGCTGCCGCGCCGACACTCAGTAACCCGCGTACCGTGCGTCCGCGCCGGGGCGTACCCGACAGCCATGTCGAACCAAGCACGATCTACCCCTATGTTCCTCATCAACCTCGGCCGAGGAAGCCGGCCACGCCGGCTCGGGAGAAACATAACTCCGGCATGTTGATCCCGCGTCACATTCGGATCATCTCCGATGATGTCGTCACCAGTTCTTTTCCGACTTGTGTTGCGGGAGCGTTAAATCCTCGTGCGTGGGAGTCGACGTGCGGTAGGGGCCGCGGGCGGACCCGGACTCATTGCGGCGCGAGGTTCTCCAGAACGACCTCGGCGACCGCTTTCATGGTGGTCCGGCGGTCCATCGCGGTGCGCTGGATCCATTTGAACGCCTGCGGCTCGCTCAGCCCCTGGGTCTGCATCAGCACCCCTTTGGCCCGTTCGACGAGTTTGCGGGTCTCCAGCCGATCGGAAAGGCTCGCGACCTCGCTCTCCAGCGCGGTGATCTCGTGGAAGCGGCTGGCCGCCAGTTCGATGGCCGGCACCAGATCGGATTTGGTGAACGGTTTGACCAGATAGGCCATCGCGCCGGCGTCACGGGCCCGCTCCACCAGGTCACGCTGGCTGAACGCGGTGAGGATCACCACCGGCGCAACACGTTTCGAGGCGATCTCGGCGGCGGCGTCGATCCCGTCCCGGCGCGGCATCTTCACATCCATGATCACCAGGTCCGGACGGTGCTCCACGGCCAGGTCGACCGCCTGCTGACCGTCCCCGGCCTCACCCACGACCTGGTATCCCTCTTCGGTCAGCATCTCGACCAGGTCCATCCGGATCAACGCCTCGTCCTCGGCGACGACCACGCGTTTCGCCCCGGCGTCCGCACTAGTGCTCATATACGACCCCTCTGGTTCCGATGCCTCGTCCCGATACGGCGACGGCGGATCCGGCCGATCCACGGCCGTCGATCCGCCGTCACGCGATCGGGTGGTGTAGAGACTACCTTTCACCCAGATCGAAGGTGCATATACCCTGCGTAACGTGGGTCTCCCCAGATTCCGTGACCCGCGATTCGGTGATCCGGCCGGTGAGCGGATAACATGTGCACCCGGTGCGCCGAGTTGGCGGAACTGGCAGACGCGACGGTCTCAAAAACCGTTGTCCGGAAGGACGTGTGGGTTCGAGTCCCACACTCGGCACCAAGGTCGGACGGCATTTCCGGATCCGGCCCGACTCCCCCTCACAGTCCGTGACAGGCCACCCGCCGACGGCCCCTCTCTTCGTTCCCGCATCCAAGTGGTCCACGAACGATGCCGTGACGATCAGCCGCCTGAAGCGAACTCCCCCGCGATCGGCGAGCTGCTTCAGCGGTGATCCCGGCGCCGGAGAAGGCACGGATGTACGGGGTACCGGCCGGCGCCCGATCCCGAGATGGGGAGATGGGTACGGGCGTCACCGAAACAATGTGTTTACCGAGGAATAAATCCAGGATCTATTCGTATACGGCATGCTGCACGCAGATGAATTCATCACCAGACCGCTGTGATATTGCACGGACAGCGCCGCTCGGCCGCTTTCGCGCGAATTACCGTAGCGATATGCACATCCTGTTCGTCTGCAATGGAAATGTGTGCCGGTCGGTACTCGCCGAACGGCTCACCCGCTCCATCGCGGTCGAATACCGGCTCGCCGGGGTCACCGCCGAGAGCGCCGGTACCCGGGCCCTGGTCGGTTTTCCGGTGGAACCGCGGGCGGCCGAGGCCATTATCGGACTCGGTGGGGATCCCAGTGGTTTTCGTGCTCGCAAACTCCGACCCGAGCATATCGATCGCGCGGATCTGGTACTCACCATGACCGAGAACATCCGTGACGAGGCGACCGAACTGGCCGCCGGTTCGGCCGCGCGCGCCTTCACATTGCTGGAGGCCCACCGGATCGCGCGGATCACCGGCGCCCGCACCGTCGCCGACCTGCATCGCTCGCGCCACGATCTGTCCCGGGTGGGGCGGGAGAACATCGCCGACCCGGTGGGCCTGTCCGCCCAGGCCTACTGCGAGGTCGGCGACAAGATCGCCGATGCCCTGGTGCCGCTGTTGGTGGCTCTGGCACCCACCGCCACGCCCGGGGACCAGCACCGGGGACGACCACCGCTGATAGTCCGGCCGGGCAGGTCATCGACCCGGTTGTCTCCACTGGTCGCGGCCCAGCACACCGGCTGGTACGCGTGACGCCGCGCGTCCGAATATCCGCCTGACCGGCGCGCGGCGCGCGCCAACCGATGCGGCGCGGACCCTCGAACGGCAGTGAGGGCGCGGTGCGCAGGGAGTATCCGCGCCGACGGCTCGCACCTGCGGGCGCGTCGAATACCGACCCGTGCCCTGACTTTTCGTGTTGCGGGCACTACACTCGCGACCCGGTACACAGATTCGAGAATCCACTTCCGTTGCAGGTTCGACACACGACAGGAATCAGGCATGCCGAAACGCATTTCGGATGTTTCGCTTCATGTTTATGTGACACCGGAAATCCTGGAAGGTCTGGTCGATACCGTCAGAGCTGAACTCGCCGAACAGTTGGGCGACGGTGACGTCTGCGCGTGGCGTTTCACCCTGCCCGTCGCCGAAGACGATTCCCGGCACCGCGCGTTGGACAGCCGCTGGCGCGCCGGAAATCCGGGTGCGGAACCGGACGGGCACGCGACCTTCGAGATCGCGTTGAGTCTCGTCGGGGATCCTGCCGAGCTCACCGACGGCTATATCGACGCGCTGGAGCGCCGGCTACTCCGGGGTCTGGACACGCTGCGCCCCGGCGCTCCCTTCACGTTCAGCGCCGAACAGCGCACAGATGTCGAGATGGAGCCGAAGCTGTCGGAACGACTCTGATCCGGCAGCTCGGGCTCTGACCGGGCAGCGGCTCCTTATCGAGCAGCGAAGGCTCCTAATCGAGCAGCGAAGGCTCCTAATCGAGCACTGCCCGACCGGCCTCGCTCAGCGGCGGGCCGGGAAGTGCCGGATCACGCCTTCCTGCACGGTGGTGGCGAGCAGCTCACCCGCGCGGGAGTAGAAGCGACCCGTGGCCAGCCCGCGCGACCCGGCGGCGACCGGAGACTCGGTCGCGTACAGGGCCCACTCGTCGAATCGGAACGGCCGGTGGAACCAGATGGAATGGTTCACCGTCGCGGCGACGATCCGGTCAAGCCCCCAGGACAAGCCGTGCGTGGTGATGATCGAATCCAGCACGGTGGTGTCGGAGGAGTAGCTCAGTGCCGCGACATGGATCAGCGGGTCGTCCGGCAGCTCACCGTCGGCGCGCATCCACACCCGGTTGTGGTTGAGCTTCTCGCCGGTCCCCTTCATGATCCAGGACGGATCGTTCGTATACCGCATATCGATCGGATGCGGAGCATTGACGAACATCTCGAGTTTGTCCTCGAATCCGGCGAAACTCTCCTGGATCCGGGGCAGCGTCTCCGGGTCGGGCACCTCCGGCCGCGCGTGCGCATGCTCGAGGCCCTTCCCCCATTCCTGGAAGGAGGCCAGCATGACGAACAGTTCCAGGCCGTCCTGGATGGCGGTGACGGTGCGATTGGCGAAGGCGCGACCGTCACGATGCCGCTCGACATGGAATTCGATCGGCTTCTTCACATCGCCGCCCCGCACGAAATGGGCGTTGAGGGCATGGATGGGGCGCTGCCCGGCGGTGCGGCCCGCCGCGACGAGCGCCTGCGCCACCAGTTGCCCGCCGAACGTCCGGCTGGCCACCTTCTCCGGATGATGTCCGAGGAAGACGTCCGCGGATATCTCCTCGAGATCCAGCAGCCCGAGCAGGGTGTCGAGATCGTTGCGCTCGCCGGCCGCGGTATCGTCCACCGGCGCGCTCACCCCGTGACTCCGCGGTCCTCGGGCATTCAGTGGTCCTCCTCGCCGATGCGGTGCACATGGATCAGGTTCGTCGAGCCGACGGTACCGGGCGGGGAGCCCGCCACGATGACCACCAGGTCGCCCTTGGTGTAGCGGTTCATGCTCAGCAGCGCCTGATCGACCTGCTGGATCATCGCGTCGGTGCTGTCCACGGTGGGCACGATGAACGTTTCGGTACCCCAGGTCAGCGCGAGCTGGCTGCGCACCTCGGGCAGCGGGGTGAACGCCAGCAGCGGCAGCGGGGTGTGCAACCGCGCCAGGCGGCGCACCGTGTCACCGGACTGGGTGAACGCGACCAGCGCCTTGGCGTTGAGACGCTCGCCGATATCGCGCGCCGCGTAGGAGATGACGCCGCGCTTGGTACGCGGCGTATGCGTCAGCGGTGGGACGCTGGTGGATTCGGTTTCCACCGCGTGCACGATGCGGGCCATGGTGCGCACCGTCTCGATCGGATACTTGCCGACCGAGGTCTCCCCGGACAGCATCACCGCGTCGGCGCCGTCGAGCACGGCGTTCGCCACGTCCGAGGCCTCCGCACGGGTGGGCCGGGAGTTCTCGATCATCGATTCGAGCATCTGGGTGGCGACGATCACCGGCTTGGCGTTCTCCCGCGCCATCTGGATCGCCCGCTTCTGCACGATCGGCACCTGCTCGAGCGGCAGCTCCACACCGAGGTCGCCGCGGGCCACCATCACCGCGTCGAAAGCCAGCACGATGGCCTCGAGGTTGTCGATGGCCTCCGGCTTCTCCAGTTTGCCGATCACCGGCACCCGCCGGCCGACCCGATCCATCACCTCGTGCACCAGTTCGATATCGGACGGCGAACGCACGAACGACAGCGCGATGAAGTCCACGCCCAGGTTGAGGGCGAATTCCAGGTCTTCGATGTCCTTCTCGGAGAGCGCGGGGACCGAAACGTCCATACCCGGCAGCGAAACACCCTTGTTGTTGCTGACCGGCCCGCCCTCGGTGACCTCGCACACCACGTCGTTGCCCTCGACGCGGATCACTTCCAGGCCGACCTTGCCGTCGTCGACCAGCAGCCGATCGCCCGATTTGGCGTCGGCGGCGAGCTGCTTGTAGGTGGTGGAGACCCGATCGTGGCTGCCGACGATATCGTCGACCGTGATTCGAACGGTCTCACCGGTCGCCCAGACGGTCCGTTCCTCGGCGAAGCGGCCCAGCCGGATCTTGGGGCCCTGCAGGTCGGCGAGTATGCCGACGGCGCGGCTGAGGTCGTCGCAGGCCTGCCGCACCTTCTTGTAGTTTTCGGCGTGGTCGGAGTGCTCGCCGTGGCTGAAGTTGAGCCGCGCGACATCCATCCCACTCTCGACGAGCTCTCGAATACGTTCCTCGGTGGCAGTGGCCGGGCCGAGGGTGCACACAATCTTCGTCCGTCGCATCACGTGTCGAAGCCTAATCCTGCCGGGATGTCCCGTCCCGCCCGGCCCGCGGGCCGGGCGTCTCCGGAACGCGAGAATGGACACCTGCGTGAATCATGGTGATCCACCTGGTTGATCGCGCTGTTACCCGACGATGAATTCCGCGCGCCGATACGATCGTGGCCCAGCGGTGTTCCGGGGCAGGTGGGGGCCGGTGATCCTGCCCCCGGAACGCATCGGACCCCCGGCGGCACCGGGGGTCCGACCTGTACGTGGCTGGTCAGTTCTCGCGCAGCGGACGCCCCTGGGTGTCCTGCACACTGCCGGTGAGCATCATGATGCCGTCGATCAGCGGCCAGATACCGCCGAGCCCACAGGTGAGCCAGGTGGCCGCGATCTGAGCCACGGCGATACCGGTATCACCGATGTAGAACCGGCCGGCGCCGAACGAACCCAGGAAGATCTGCAGCAGACCGGCGGTCAGTTTCTGCTTGTCCGAGTACGGCACGCCGTTGATATCGCGGCCATAGGGTGCTTCGGGATCCATCGGGTTGTATCCGCCCGGCCCCATCGGCGGGCCGTACCCGGGCGGCGGCTGACCGTACCCGGGCGGCGGCTGACCGTACCCGGGCGGCGGCTGACCGTAACCCTGCGGCTGACCGTACTGCGGACCCGGCTGGCCCGGATAGGGCTGCGGCTGCGACGGATACGGCTGGGACTGGTAGGGCTGCGGCTGCGGCTGCGACGGATAGCCCGGCGCGCCGGGCGATTTGCTCAGATCCGGGCCGGGCCCGGGTGCGCCGTACTGCGGTCCGCCCTGCTGGTACGGATCGGTCATCGTTCCTCCTTGGGTAGTACCCCCGGCAGCGGAGGACAACCGGTTGTCGCCTCCCCTCCGACAAGATGCTGCCAGACGGCCTCCCGGGCCGCCTGGCAGCGTCCTATTTGCTTCGCGCAGCGCCGGATTCGGCGGTGTCGCCGTTCCGGTCCGCGACCGAATCATCGGATGATTCGGTGGCGGTCACCGCCGACCCCGACCCGGCCGACTCCGACTCCGACTCCGCGCCCGCCGACTCCGCACTTGCCAAGTCCGCGCCCGCCGACTCCGATCCCGCCGAGTCCGAAGCCGCCGAGTCCGAAGCCGCAGCCGGTTCGTCGGACTCCGCCTTCTCCTCGGCGCCCTCCGACTCCGCCGGCTCACCCGAGGTCTCCGTCGCCGACTCCGGCTCGGCGGGGCCGTCCGCGCCCTCACCAGGCGTCTCGTCCGCGGCGACAACGGAATCGGTCGCACCCCCGGCCGCACCCGCCGTACGCAGTGCGCCGATCTGCCAGGGCCAGGGGCGGGGACCCGCGTCGGGGCTCAGTTGGGCGGGAGTCTCCCGGCCCTTCGTCGCGAACAGGACGTAGGCGATCGCCGCGAGGAACACCAGGCCGGAGGTGAACGAATTGATCCGGATGCCGGCGAGATGGGTGGCCTCGTCGTCACGCATGAGTTCGACGAAGAAGCGGCCGAAGCAGTAGCCCGCGACGTACAGCGCGAACAGCCGGCCGTGGCCGATCCGGAAGCGGCGGTCGATCAGCACCAGCGCCACCACCACGAGCACGTTCCATATCAGTTCGTAGAGGAACGTGGGGTGCACGATCGAATGCACCTCGCCGGAGGACACACCGTTCATCATGTCGAGTCGGCCGGACTCGTCGAACCGCAGATAGATCTCGAGACCCCACGGCAGATCGGTCTCCCGGCCGTAGAGTTCCTGGTTGAAGTAATTGCCGAGCCGGCCGATGGCCTGGGCGAGCAGAATCGCCGGCGCCACGGCGTCGCCGAGCGCGGGCAACGGAATCTTGTAGATACGGCAGGCGATCCAGGCGCCGACGGCGCCGAAGAACACCGCACCCCAGATCCCGAGACCGCCCTGGTAGATCTTCAGCGCGTCCATCGGGTTGCCGTCGGCGCCGAAGTACTTCTGCCAGTCCGTGGCGACGTGGTAGAGACGGCCGCCGATGAGACCGAACGGGACCGCGAAGACCGCGACGTCCAGTACGGTGCCCGCTTCGCCGCCGCGGGCCTGCCAGCGTTTCTCGCCCCACCAGATGGCGACGATGATGCCGATGATGATGCAGACCGCGTACGCGCGCAGCGGGAACGGCCCGATCTCCCAGACGCCCTGCGGCGGACTGGGCAGATAGGCCAGCAGCTCGGCAGCGTGCGGCACGGCGCCGCCGGGGGTGCCGGCGGGCAGGACGGTTTCCGGTGCGGCGAGAACGGTCACGGGGCAACCGTAGTCGAGCCGGTTGTCAGGGCAAGCCCGGGCTCCACCCGTGTGTCATTCCGGGCGGGTCAGGATGCGACGGCGGCGGTGCGGACGCCCTCGGCCAGCTCCCGGGTCAGCACGCGGACCGCGTCCAGGCCCGTACCAGCGGCCGATACGAGTGCGGAGCCGACGATCACGCCGTCTGCGTAACCGGCGATCTCGGCCGCCTGCGCTCCGGAGCGCACCCCGAGCCCGACTCCGATCGGAATATCGCTGTGCTCGCGGATCCGGGCGCACAGCGCGGGCGCCATGCTCGACACCGCGTCACGGGCTCCGGTGACGCCCATGGTGGACGCGGCGTAGACGAACCCGGAGCTGGCGTCGATCGTGCTGGCCAGGCGCTCCTCGGTGGACGAGGGGGCGACCAGGAAGATCCGGTCCAGAGCGTGCGCATCCGACGCCGCGAACCAGTCGCCCGCTTCCTCCGGGATGAGATTCGGGGTGATGATGCCGGCGCCACCGGCCGCGGAAAGGTCCCGGGCGAAACGATCCACGCCGTATTTGAGCACCGGATTCCAGTAGCTCATCACCACGGCTTGCGCCCCGGCGTCGGTGACGGCCTCGACCACGGAGAACACGTTCCGTACCCGCACCCCGCCGCGCAGCGCCTGCTCGGCCGCGGCCTGGATGGTGGGCCCGTCCATCACCGGATCGGAGTAGGCGACGCCGACTTCGACGATATCGCAACCGGATTCGACCATCGCCCGCACGACCTGACGGGAACTGTCGAGGTCGGGGTATCCGGCGGGAAGGTAACCGATGAGCGCGGCGCGCCCCTCGGCCCGGCAGGCGGCGAACGTGGCGCCGAGCCGCGAATCGGAACTCACTGACCGTTCTCCTTGCCGCTGTCCGCATCATCGAAGAGCCCGAACCAGTGGGCGGCGGTATCCATATCCTTGTCGCCGCGACCGGACAGGTTCACCAGGATGATCGCGCCCTCGCCGAGTTCGCGGCCGAGTTCGATGGCCCCGGCCACCGCGTGCGCGGATTCGATGGCCGGGATGATGCCCTCGCGGCGGCTCAGCAGCAGCAGCGCGTCCATCGCGGCGGTATCGGTGATCGGCAGGTACTGGGCACGGCCGGTATCCCGCAGGAATGCGTGCTCGGGGCCGACGCCGGGGTAGTCGAGTCCGGCGGAGATGGAATGCGAGTCGATGGTCTGCCCGTCCTCGTCCTGCAGCAGATACGAGTAGGCGCCCTGAAACGCGCCCGGCGACCCACCGGCGAAGGTGGCGGCATGCCGTCCGGTGTCCACACCGTCGCCGGCGGCCTCGTACCCGACCAACCGGACCCCGGGATCGTCGATGAAGGCGTGGAAGATGCCGATGGCATTGGAGCCGCCGCCCACGCAGGCGGCGACCGCATCCGGCAGCCGCCCGGTCAGGGACTGCACCTGCGCGCGAGCCTCCAGCCCGACGACCCGCTGGAAATCGCGGACCATCACCGGGAACGGATGCGGGCCGGCGGCGGTGCCGAAGCAGTAGTAGGTGTCGTCGGCGTGGGTGACCCAATCGCGCAGCGCCTCGTTGATCGCGTCCTTGAGCGTCTGCGAACCCAGGGTCACCGAGATGACCTCGGCGCCCAACAGTCGCATCCGGGCCACGTTCAACGCCTGCCGCGCGGTATCCACCGCGCCCATATAGACGATGCACTGCAAGCCGAGCAGCGCGCACGCGGTGGCGGTCGCGACACCGTGCTGGCCGGCTCCCGTTTCCGCGATGACCCGGGTCTTGCCCATCCGCTTGGCGAGCAGTGCCTGGCCCAGCACATTGTTGATCTTGTGCGAGCCGGTGTGGTTCAGATCCTCCCGTTTGAGCAGAATCCGCGCGCCCCCGGCCTGCTCGGCCAGATTGACGCATTCGAAGACCGGTGACGGGCGACCGGTGTAGTCACGCTGCAGCCGATCGAGCTCGGCCAGGAAGTCCGGGTCCAGGCGAGCCTTGTCGTACTCGGCCGTGACCTCCTCGATCACCGCCATCAGCGCCTCGGGCACATGCCGGCCGCCGTAGACGCCGAAATGGCCGCCCTCATCGGGCTCGTGTTCGCTGCGCTGCGCCACCCCCCGGCTGGCGGCGGGCAACGGGACGCTGGTGGACGACGGCCCGGCCGACGCCATCATCGTCCCCGCCGGGCCGGTTTCGGGCAGGACGGGTGCGTGCCCGCGGTGACCAGCTCGGAAACCGCCGCGCGCGGGTCGCCACTGGTGACCAGCCCTTCGCCCACCAGTACCGCGTCGGCGCCGGCGCCGGCGTAAGCGAGCAGATCGGCCGTCCCGCGGACCCCGGATTCGGCGATCCGGACCACTTCGGTGGGTAGGCCGGGGGCGATCCTGGAGAAGCAGTCCCGGTCGACCTCGAGCGTCTTGAGGTTGCGGGCGTTGACCCCGATCACCGACGCGCCCGCGGTGAGGGCGCGATCGGCCTCTTCCTCGGTGTGCACCTCGACCAGCGCGGTCATCCCGAGCGATTCGGTGCGATCGATGAGCGAGGCCAGCGTGTCCTGCTCCAGCGCGGCCACGATCAGCAGGATCACGTCGGCGCCGTGCGCGCGGGCCTCGTGGATCTGGTAGGGACCGACCACGAAATCCTTGCGCAGCACCGGAATGGTCACCGTCGCGCGGACCGCGTCGAGGTCGTCGAGCGATCCGTGGAAGCGCCTGCCCTCGGTGAGCACGCTGATGATCCGGGCGCCACCGTCCTCGTAGGACTTGGCGAGACTGGCCGGATCGATGATCTCGGCTAGTGCCCCTTTGGAGGGGCTGGCCCGCTTGACCTCGGCGATCACGCCGATGCCGTCTTCGAGGAGCGCTGCCTTCGCATCGAGCGGAGGCACTGCGGCGGCGGCCGCTGCCTTCACCGCGGGGAAGTCCAGCACCGCTTCCCGAGCGGCTACATCCGAGCGGACCCCGTCGAGAATCGAGTCGAGTACCGTCATCTGGCTCGAATCCTTTCTGGGGAGACGCGAGTTACTGCCTGCAGGATTCCCCCAGGCGATGTCTCACCGATGCTGAACAAGAGTAAATGGCCGGGTGCGGCGCGGCGACGCCGGGGGCGGATCACCTGGCCCGGACCGGCCTGCTACGGGGTGGCATCGGAATCCGATGCGCCCGGTTTCCGGGCTGTATCCGGCCGGTTCGCCTCCCCGGCGGGGCCGGCCGCGCTTCCCCGGGTGGTTTCCGGCGCGCCGGGCGCGTCGTCGCTGGTGACCGTGCCCGGGCCCGGCCGCACGGAGTCGGTCGGATCGGCGCCGGCGTCCAGTGCGTCCCACAGCACCCGTTCCGGCAGCGGACCGCCGGAGGACTGGTGCGCGACCGCCTCGGTGGCGGCCGCCTTGCGTGCCCCCGGACTGTCGTATTTCCCGGAGAGTCCTTTGGCGCCGGCCGGCATCCGGGCCAGCAGCAGCCCCGCGCCGAACGCGGCCAGCGCACCGGCGAGGGTGAGCAGCGCGGGCAGCGGCGCGGTCGCCAACTCCTGCACGTCGGCACGGCCGGGCAGTTCGGCCAGCGTCGCCGCCCGCTGCTCGGTGGCGCCGGACCCGGTGAGCAGTGCCAGCGCCGGTACCGCGGTGACCGCCGCGATCAACGCGACCAGCACCCCCACGATCCGGCGGACCCAGCCGCGGGTCGCGACCACCGCGGCGATGGCGGCCAGCAGCACGAGCGCCAGCGGAGTCAGCGCGCCGAACCAGACGCCGCCGTTCAACTCGTCGGTGCGGGGTTCGGTGAGTCCGTCCGCGGAGGTGACGGTGACCCAGGTCAGCCGGGAGGATCCCCACAGCGCGGCCGCGCCCACGGCCAGCAGGACGAGCGCGGCCACCGGATAGCGTCCGGCCGGGGAGGGCCCGGCCGGCGCCGCGGCGGACAGCACTTCCTCGTCGCCCCAGTCGACCGGCCGCGGCCGGGCCGCACCAGGGGCGGGAGCGGCGCTGTCACCGTTCGGAGCCGCTGCCGAGTTCGCGGTGGGTATCGCGGCCGGATCGTCGTCGGCGTCGGTCATACGCTGCCTCCAGGAACCGAGGCCGCCGCCTCCCGATCCGTCTCACCGGCGCCTTCGTCCTGGAACGCGCGCACGGTCTCGGCGGCGGCGACGGCGCGGAGTACGGCCATCGCCTTGTTGCGCGATTCGGTGTCCTCGTACTCTGCCTCGGAATCGGCCACCACGCCCGCACCCGCCTGCACATAGGCGATACCGTCCTTGAGCAGGGCGGTGCGGATGGCGATCGCGGTATCGGCGTCACCGGCGAAATCCAGGTAGCCGACCACCCCGCCGTATACGCCGCGCCGGGTGGGCTCGAGTTCCTCGATCAGCTGCATCGCCCGGACCTTGGGGGCACCGGAGAGGGTTCCGGCCGGGAAGCAGGCGCGCACCGCGTCGAGCGCGATCTTGCCGGGGGCGAGCCGGCCGGTGACCGTGGACACCAGATGCATCACATGGCTGTACCGCTCGACGTGCCGGTACTCGGTGACCCGCACCGTACCCGGGAGGCAGACCCGGCCCAGATCGTTGCGACCGAGATCGACCAGCATGAGGTGTTCGGCGTTCTCCTTCTCGTCGGCCAGCAGGCCCTTCTCGAGCAGCAGATCGTCCTCCTCGGTGGCCCCGCGCCAGCGGGTGCCCGCGATCGGATGAGTGGTCGCGACCCCGTCCTGGACCGCGACCAGCGCCTCCGGGCTGGACCCGACGATGGAGAACGCGGTGTTGCCGGCGCCGTCCGGGATGTGCAGCAGGAACATGTACGGGCTCGGGTTGGCCGCGCGCAGCATGCGATAGAGATCGATGGGCGCGCCGCCGAAGTCCATCTCGAATCGCTGCGACAGCACCACCTGGAACGCCTCACCGGCCTCGATCTCCGAGACCAGGCGGCGCACACCGGCGCCGTACTCGTCCGGGGTCCGGGCTCGCCGGTAATCGGGTTCGGGCTGGTCGAACACCGAGACTGTGGACGGTGCGGGCGCGCCGAGCGCGGCGGTCATCCGGTCCAGCCGGGCGACGGCGTCGTCATAGGCGGCATCGGCGTTCTCGGAGGTACCGTTCCAGTTCACCGCGTTGGCGATCAGCGTGATCGCGCCTTCGTGATGGTCGAACGCGGCCAGATCGGTGGCCAGCAGCAGCACCATCTCCGGCAGTTGCAGATCATCGATCGCGTGCTCGGGCAGCCGTTCCATCCGCCGCACCGCGTCATAACCGAGGTAGCCGACCATCCCGCCGGTGAGCGGGGGCAGACCGGGCAGCCGTTCGGTGCGCAGCAGCTCCAGGGTTTCGCGCAGCGCGTCCAGGGGATCGCCGCCGGACGGCGCGCCCGCGGGGGTGGCGCCCAGCCAGGTGGCGGCGCCGTCCACAGCGGTGAGCGCGGACGGGCTGCCGGCGCCGATGAACGACCAGCGCGACCAGGACCGCCCGTTCTCCGCTGATTCGAACAGGAAGGTGCCCGCTCGATCTCCGGCCAGTTTGCGGTAGGCCGACAGTGGAGTCTCCGAATCGGCCAGCACCTTCCGGGTCACCGGGACGACCCGGTGTTCGGCGGCGAGTTCGAGGAAACGTTCGCGAGTGGTAGTCGCGGGAGTGGGCGCGCCGTGCATTCGTGTCATCATTCCAGCTCGGCCCGGCGAGGTCGCGACGCACCCCGCGCGACCCGCCGTCCCGGTACTGTCCGGGTATGCAGATCGGCCAGCTCGCCCCGGTGTTCGAACTTCCCGACCAGACCGGAACGCAACGCTCCCTGGATTCCCTGCTGGCCGGCGGGCCGCTCGTCCTGTTCTTCTACCCGGCCGCGAACACCCCGGTGTGCACGGCGGAGGCATGTCATTTCCGCGACCTCACCGCCGAGTTCGCCGCCCTGGGCGCGAGCTGCGCGGGGATCAGCGCCGACGCGGTGGACGTGCAGGCCGGATTCGCGGGATCGCAGCGGCTCGGGTACCCGCTCCTGTCCGACGCCGACGGCACGGTCGCCGAGCAGTACGGGGTCAAACGCGGACTGCTGGGCAAGCTGATGCCGGTGAAACGGCATACCTTCGTGATCGATACCGACCGCCGGATCGGCACGGTGATCAGCGCCGAGTTGCGCGCGAATGTGCACGCGGACCGAGCGCTGGAGTTCCTGCGCGCCCGCCCCGGAGCCTGAATCCGCACCACCACCGCCGTCGTGTGGATCGGCGCCGCGCCACCGGGCCCGCCGGGTTTGTGAATGAACTCACCTTCATTTCCGAGATGCCACAAGAACGAGCGAAGTCGTGGCAAACTCTCTGTAGCCGGGCGACCGCTGCCGCAAATCGTCGCCGGGGTGGAGAGAAGGCGGACTAGTGACGGATTGGCTGAACCCGGTGGAAGGACGCGCCTGGCGCGCGGTGGTCGCACTGTTGAACCGCCTGCCCGGCGCCCTGGATACCGATCTGCAGCGAGAATCCGGGGTCACGCATTTCGAGTACTGGGTGCTCACCCTGCTCTCGGAGGCGCCCGATCGGCGACTGCAGATGAGCGAACTCGCCCAACGAGCTAATTCATCGCTATCCAGACTGTCGCATGTGGTGTCCAAGCTCGAACGGATGGGGTGGGCCACCCGCACCGCCGCCGCGGGTCGACGCGGCGTACTCGCCCTGCTCACCGACGAAGGTCACCAGAAGGTCGTGGAAGCCGCGCCCGGTTACATGGATGTGGTTCGACGTCTGGTGTTCGACGGATTGGACGCTGAGCAGACAGCCGCTCTCGCCGATCTGGGGGAAACGCTCACCGGACATCTGGCCGCCACGCTCGGCCGGTCCGGACAGCCGACGGCGCCGGAGCCCGGACGCTGACCGGTGCGATCGGCCGCGGCGCCGCCGCAGGTCCGCCATCGCGGTGATCTGAGTCACCAATTCTCCAGCCCTTGTCACAAACGGGGCGCCGCCGGGATCTCGAGGGCACCACTCCCCAGCGAACAGGAGATCCCGATGACCGCACAGCGCACGCATATCGTCGTCCTCGGCGGCGGCTACGCCGGAAGTCTGGCGGCCAACCGGCTGCAGCAGAACACCGATATCGATATCACCCTCGTGAACCCGCGTTCGGAATTCGTCCAGCGGCTGCGGCTGCACCAGTTCGCGGCCGGGACCGGCGACGCCACCGCCGACTACGGCACCCTCCTCGGTGACCGGGTACAGCTGGTGGTGGACAGCGCCACCCGCATCGATCCCGCGGAGCGCGCGGTGCGGCTGGCAGCGGGCGGCGTGCTGCACTACGACTACCTCGTCTACGCCGTCGGCAGTACGGCGGCCACTCCTCCGGCAGTTCCCGGTGCGGCCGAATTCGCCTGTTCCATAGCGGAACTGGAACACGCCGCGCGACTGCGCGACGCTCTCGCCGCGGCGCCCGGGAACGCCCGGATCACCGTGGTCGGCGGCGGACTCACCGGTATCGAGACCGCCGCCGAACTGGCCGAACAAGGCCGGACCGTCACGCTGATCTGCGGGGGCCGACTGGCTCCGTCGTTCTCCGAACCCGCCCGACGCTCGGTGGCCCGATGGTTGACCGGCCACGGAGTCGAGCTGCTCGAGAACGAGGTGGTGGCCGAGGTCCGGCCGGATGCCGTGGTCCTCGCCGCCGGCACGACACGTCCCAGCGCGATCACCGTCTGGACCGCCGGATTCGGTGTGCCGGAGCTCGCCGCCGTCAGCGGCCTGCGCACCGACCCCCTCGGCCGCCTGCTCACCGACGAGACGCTGACCAGCGTGGACGACGACCGTATCGTCGCCGCCGGCGACGCGTCCGCACCGTCGGGCCGGCCACTGCGGATGAGTTGCTACACCGCCGGACCCACCGGCGCGACGGCCGCCGACACCGTGCTCAGCCGTATCGCCGGAGTCCGGCCGGCCGTGCTGGATCTGGCGTACCTGGCCACCAATGTCGGTCTGGGCCGGCGGGCGGCCACATTCCATTTCACCCACAAAGACGACTCGCCCGGCACGATCTACCTCGGCGGCCGGGTCGGCGGCCGCGTCGCCGGGTCGATCAAGGAGGCGGTCACGAAGGGCACGCTGTGGGCCATCGGCCGTGAGGCCCGCAAACCCGGTTCGTCCGTCTGGCGCAAGGGCGGCGGCATCCGGCCCACACAGCGGCTATGGGATCGGTAATCCGGACAAGCTGACCGCCGTCGCGGTCCCGCGGGCCATCAGCCGCCGATCACCGGACCGGGCGGGCGAATAGCGCTCAGTCCGTGCCGGAGTCGGCGCGGTCCGGCGCGAGGAGGACATCGGTGTCGAAACACGTGTGCGTGCCCGTATGGCAGGCCGCACCCTCCTGGTCCACGACCAGGAGCACCGTATCGCCGTCGCAGTCGAGCCGTACTTCGTGCACGTACTGGGTGTGGCCGGAGGTCTCCCCCTTCACCCAGTACTGCTGCCGGGAGCGCGAATAGTAGGTCGCGCGGCGGGTGGCCAGCGTCCGGGCCAGCGCCTCGTCGTCCATCCACGCCATCATCAGGACGGCGCCGGTAGCGCGCTCCTGGGCGACCGCGGCCACCAGCCCGGACTCGTTACGTTTCAGCCGGGCCGCGATCGCCGGATCGAGACTCATCAGCGCACCACCAGTTCCGCCGCCCGCAGCGCGTCCTTGACCTGCGCGATGGTCAGGTCGCCGAAGTGGAAGACGCTCGCCGCCAGTACGGCGTCGGCGCCTGCCCGCACCGCCGGAGCGAAATGTTCGACCGCACCGGCGCCGCCCGAGGCGATCACCGGTATCGAGACGGCGGCCCGGACCGCGCCGATCATCCGCAGGTCGAAACCGGCTTTAGTGCCGTCGGCGTCCATCGAATTGAGGAGGATCTCCCCGACACCGAGTTCGGCCCCGCGGATCGCCCATTCGACAGCGTCGATACCGGTGCCGCGGCGCCCACCGTGCGTGGTCACCTCCCAGCCCGAGGGCGTATCGGGCTCGCCGGCCGGCACGGTGCGGGCGTCCACCGACAGCACGATGCATTGGGACCCGAACCGCTGCGACATCTCGTCGAGCACCTCGGGCCGGGCGATGGCGGCGGTGTTCACCGAGACCTTGTCCGCACCGGCCCGCAACAACCGGTCAACGTCGGCAACGGTGCGGACCCCGCCGCCGACGGTGAGTGGAATGAAGATCTGCTCGGCGGTCCGCGTCACCACGTCGACCATGGTGCCGCGGTCGCCGGTGGAGGCCGTGACGTCCAGGAAGGTGAGTTCGTCGGCGCCCTGGGCGTCGTAGGCGGCGGCGAGTTGCACCGGGTCGCCCGCATCGCGCAGATTCTGGAAGTTGACGCCCTTCACCACCCGCCCGGCATCGACGTCCAAACAAGGAATAACCCGAGTAGCCAGCGTCATAGGGTCCTCATCGGGGCTGGTTGATGCGGTCCGCGGAGACCGCAGCGAAGGCGAAGGTATCGCATCATGAGGTCCCCTCCGCGCCACGCGGGCCCGCGGTGTCCACCCGATCGGATACTGCGGTGTGCCCGCTACCCCTGGTGGCGGCGATCATATCGAGCAGTTCGGCGTGCACGCCCGGCGCGGCCGCGAGCACCGACCCGGATTCGATGGTCCACTCCACGCCTTCGAGGTCGGTGACCACTCCGCCCGCACACCGGACCATGAGCGCGCCGGCCGCGTTGTCCCAGGGGTGGTGCCCGAAGACGATGGCGCCGCCCAAGGTGCCTTCGGCCGTGAAGGCCAGGTCGATCCCGGTCGAGCCGTGCATGCGCACCCGGGACGACAGCGCGCTCAGCGCGCCGAGCACCCGATGCCGGAACAGGCCGGGCACCCGGCCGGTGGACTCGATATTGAAGGCGCCGAACCCGATCATCGCCTCGTCGAGGATGGCGGGCGCCAGCGGCGGCTGCGGTTTACCGTCGAGCAGCAACGGGCCACCGGCCACGGCGGCGTACCGGCGGCCGAGCGGCGGGAACCAGGCCAGGCCGAGCACCGGTTCGCCGTCGCGGACCAGCGCCAGCAGCGTGCCGGTGAGCGGATGCCCGTTCGAATAGTTGAAGGTGCCGTCGATGGGGTCGAGGACCCAGGCGGTGCCGCTGGTGAGCGCGGGACCGCCGAATTCCTCACCGTGCACCTCGATCCCGGTCCGGGTCAGCAGTTGCCCGGAGATGGTCCGTTCGAGCTCCAGGTCGAGTTCGGTGGCGAAATCCTTCGATCCCTTGGCCACCGCGCTCGGCGCGCCCCGGCCTTCCAGGAACCGGTCGTGCACCCCGTCCAGCACCTCGGCGGCGGTGGTCATCAGCGTGGCCAGCTCGGTGTCTGCCCCGGTCATCGACTCGGCTCCCCGATCACGGCGGTCAACGGACGGCAGCCAGCGCCTCGGGCAGGGTGAACCGGCCCGCATAGAGCGCCTTGCCTACGATCGCGCCCTCCACACCTTCGGGCACCAGGCCCGCGATCGCGGTGAGATCGGCCAGGGCCGAGACCCCACCCGACGCGATCACCGGCGCCTCGGTCGCCATGCACACCTCACTCAGCAGGTCGAGGTTCGGTCCGGTGAGAGTGCCGTCTTTGGTGACATCGGTGACGACATAGCGGGTGCAGCCGTCGCGTTCCAGCCGTTCCAGTACCTCCCACAGATCGCCGCCGTCGCTGACCCAGCCGCGGCCGCGCAGGCGGTACTCCCCGTCGACGATCTGCGCGTCCAGGCCGACCGCCACCCGGTCGCCGTATTCGCCGATGGCCCGCGCGCACCACTGCGGATTCTCGAGCGCGGCCGTGCCGAGGTTGACGCGGGCGCAACCGGTGGCCAGCGCCGCCTTCAGCGATTCGTCGTCGCGGATCCCGCCGGACAGTTCGACGGCCACATCGAGTTCACCGACCACCTGGGCGAGCAGCTCACGATTGGACCCGCGACCGAAGGCCGCGTCCAGGTCCACCAGATGCACCCATTCGGCGCCCGACTCCTGCCACGCCAGGGCCGCGTCGCGGGGCGAACCGTAACTGGTTTCGCTACCCGCCGCGCCCTGCACCAGGCGTACGGCCTCTCCATTGGCGACATCGACGGCGGGCAGCAGCACAAGACTCACTCGGAACAGCGTAGTAGCCCGGTGTTCGCCCGCGCCGCGCGCCTCGGTCCGTGGCGGCCCGGCCGCCGTGATCGCCCGACCGGCACCCCGTTAAAGTGACATCACCCACTGGGGCGGTCGAGGTGCCCGCTACACTCGTCCCGGACGCGTGAGTGGTCAAGTACGCGGCATGTCACGATTTCGAGAAGGTTCGGAGTAGGCGCCATCGATACCGGTCAGTTGATCGCGGATCACTACCGCCTGGTCGAGCAGATTGGTAGCGGCGGCACAGGCGTTGTCTGGCGTGCTGTCGACGAGCGTCTGCAACGGTCGGTGGCGATCAAGCAGATCCACATCAAGCCCAGTTTGCCGCCCGCCGAGCGCGATGTGCTCCGCCAGCGCGCGACTCGGGAGGCCCGCAACGCGGCCCGATTCCAGCATCCGAATGCCATTGTGGTCTTCGATATCACCGAGCACGGCGGCGATCCGTGCCTGGTGATGGAGTACATGAAATCCCGCAGCCTGGCGATGGTGCTGTCCGCCCAGGGACCGCTGCCGCTACCGCAGGTGGCCCGGATAGGCGAACAGGTCGCGGCCGCGCTCATCGCCGCGCATCAGGCCGGGATAGTGCACCGCGACGTGAAACCGGGCAATGTGCTGCTCGACGATCACGGCACGGTCAAGATCACCGATTTCGGCATCTCCCGGGCCACCGGCGATGTCACGCTCACCGAGACTGGCCTCATCTGCGGTACCGCCGCGTATCTGGCGCCGGAGGTGGCGCGCGGCGCCGATCCGACCCCCGCCGCGGATGTGTTCGCCCTGGGCGCGACGCTCTTCCACGCGCTGGAGGGCGAGCCGCCGTTCGGTTCCGGCAATCCGCTCAAAGTCCTCTACGCGGCGGCCAACGGACAGGTGAGCGATCCGCAGAACGCCGGTCCGGCCACCGATTTCCTACTGGACCTGCTCAGCCCGGACCCGCGCGAGCGGCCCACGATGCGCGAGGCGCGCGAAGAGCTGTCCCAGTTCGCCGGCTACGAGAACTCCTCGGCGGAGCATGCGGGTTTCGTCCCGGCCCGCGAGGCGTTCGACCGCAACGGACAGGATCGCAACGGGCACGGCGGCGCCGCCGTCAGCACCATGGAGTCGCCCGCGCCCGGCCGGTACGGCAGCGCGACCGAGAACACCGCGCCCCGGCGGCGTCCGGAGCCGCGCACGGCGAATCGCAACGGCGAGGAAGCGCGGCCGCCGCGCCGCCCTTCGACCAATCCCCCGACGACCACCCAGCGGGTCGCACCGAAATCGGGATCGGGGAACGGCGGTGTCAAACGCGCCGTCATCATCGGCGGGATCGCCGGTGCGGCGGTGGTCGGCGGAGTACTGTTCTTCAGCTCCTCCGATTCCGGCGACGACAGCCCGGCCCGCGCGGACAATTCCACCAGTGCCACGGCACCGAGCTCCCCCGACACCTCCGCCTCGAACAGTCCGGCGCTCGGCGCCACGGCGAGCAGCGGCTCGGTCGAATGGGTGCAGGCCGGGCAGGTCATCGAGCAGTTCTATCTCGATCCCACGGGTTCCTGGTCGCTGCTGACGCCCGCCGCGCAACAGGTGTACGGCAGCCAGGACGAGTTCGATCAGTACTGGTCGACCCGGACCGTGCAGAGTTTCAACCAGATCGAGGCGTACAAGGGCAACAACCCGGACGGTTCGGTGGATATGCGGGTGAACAACCTCAGTTACGGGGGCCAGACACGCAATCCGACGCTGCGGATCGTGAGCTCCGGCGGGAACCTGCTCATCGACAGCGATACCCGCTGACCGCCGGGTAGCCGACCACCTCCCGAGTTAGTGTGTGTGACATGGACATTCGGGGAATGCTCGCCGCGGAGCGCACGGAGCTGATCGCCCTGCTGCGGGAACTGACCGAAGCGCAATGGGATACGCCCACATTGTGTTCGGGCTGGCGGGTGCGCGAGATGGTCGCGCATCTGCGCTACGACAGCATCCCGCTCACCGAATACGCCGGCATCGCGATCCGCAACAGATTCTCGATCGACGGTGTCAACAACGCCATGGCCGCGGCCGGGGCCCGGCGGACGCCGGCGGAGCTGCTCGCGGAATTCGAGGCGGCGCCCGGCTCGGTCTCGCGCTGGTGGCCACGGCTGGGTCTCGCGGATCTGCTCGTACACCAGCAAGACATCCGCCGCCCGCTCGGCCTGCGCCGCGATATCCCCGCCGAGCGGCTGCGCGCCGTCCTCGACCGGCCCGACCCGTTCGCTCGCCCGTGGCGGTTTACCAGAGGGCTACAGTTCGTCGCGACAGATTTCGACTGGATCAAGGGGTCCGGTCTTCCGGTACGGGGCCGGGGTGAGGCGCTAGCGTTGGCGATGGCGGGCCGTCCGGTGGTCCTCGACGAGCTCGAGGGTGAGGGGGTCCCGGAACTGCGTCGCCGCTGCAGCTGAGCATCCGAGTTCGCGCCACCGATGGGAGACGCTCCGATGACAGAGTCAGCACTGGCCTCGATGGGCAGAATGGTCGGTGAGTGGACGACGACCACGAGCCTGCACCCCGATATCACCGGGCATACGTCGATCGAGTGGATGCCCGATGCGCGATTCCTGGTGGTCCGCTATACGGTCCCCGATCCCGGGGTCAGCTGGACCTGGCTCGTCGGCGCCGACGATCTGTATCAGGAACACCTGGTCATCCTGCACTACGACCAGTACGGCGAGCACCGCGTCTACCAGGGTTCCTTCGACGGACCGCTGTGGCGGGTGTGGCGCGATGCGCCCGGCCATTCCCAGCGGTTCACCGGGAACCTGGATGAGACGGGAAGCACATTCCGCGCCACCTGGGAGCGCTCGGACTCCGAACTGGACCCGCGCAGCTGGGACCACACGCTCGATTTCATCTACACCCGGATCTCCTGACCACAGACCCACTGCACACCCCTTCCCTGCGGCCGTGCGTGGACTGCGGATGGGCTCCGCCCAACGGCGCCTATTAGGCTGGAACGGCACCTTGTGCTGATGTACCCAGGCCGAAGACAAGGACCGGAACCACCATGACATCCCGTATCGAGCTCGCCCGCGTCGATCTACGCGGTCGCACTCCCACCACCGCGCAACTGCGCACCGCGCTGCCGCGCGGCGGGGTCGATGTGGACTCGGTACTCCATCAGGTGCGGCCCGTGGTCGAGGCCGTCCGCGACCGCGGCGCGGCCGCCGCGCTCGAATTCGGGGCGAAATTCGACGGGGTCACCCCGGAATCCGTCCGGGTCCCGGCGGACCGGCTGGCCGCCGCCCTGGACGAGCTCGATCCGGCCGTACGCACGGCACTCGAGGTCGCGATCGAACGCACCCGCACCGTCCACGCCGACCAGCGGCGCACCGATACCACCACCGCGGTGGTGCCCGGCGGCACCGTGACCGAACGCTGGGTCCCGGTGGAGCGGGTCGGGTTGTACGTGCCCGGCGGTAACGCCGTCTACCCGTCCAGTGTCGTGATGAACGTGGTCCCGGCCCAGGCCGCCGGGGTGGACTCGCTGGTGGTGGCCTCGCCGCCACAGCAGCAGTTCGGCGGGCTCCCGCACCCGACCGTCCTGGCCGCGGCCCGGCTGCTGGGCGTCGAGGAAGTGTGGGCGGTCGGCGGTGCGCAGGCGGTGGCGCTGCTGTCCTACGGCGGCACCGATACCGACGGCGCCGAGCTGCTGCCGGTCGATCTGATCACCGGTCCCGGCAATATCTACGTCACCGCCGCCAAACGACTGTGCCGCGGCCTGGTCGGGATCGACGCCGAGGCGGGCCCCACCGAGATCGCCGTCCTGGCCGACGCCACCGCCGATCCGGTGCACGTGGCGGCCGATCTCATCAGCCAGGCCGAACACGATGTGCTCGCCGCCAGTGTGCTGGTGACCGACAGCCTCGAACTCGCCGATGCCGTGGATGCCGCGCTCACCGCGCAGCTGGCCGTGGTGAAGCACGTCGAACGGGTCACCGCCGCGCTGACCGGCACCCAGTCGGGGACCGTGCTGGTCGACGATATCGATCAGGGCTTGCGAGTGGTCAACGCCTACGCCGCCGAACACCTCGAGATCCAGACCGCGGATGCCGCCGGCGTAGCCGCGCGGGTACGCAGCGCCGGTGCGATCTTCGTGGGCCCCTACGCCCCGGTGAGCCTCGGCGACTACTGCGCCGGATCCAACCACGTCCTGCCCACGGCCGGCTGCGCCCGGCACTCGTCGGGTCTCAGTGTGCAGACCTTCCTGCGGGGGATCCACGTCGTGGAGTACAGCGAGTCGGCCCTGAAAGACGTGGCCGGACATGTGGTCGCGCTGGCCGACGCCGAAGATCTGCCCGCGCACGGGCAAGCCGTCCGCGCCCGTTTCGAGGCGCTGTCGTGACCACACCCGACTCCGAAAAGAGCACCGCGATCACCGTTCCCGGATCCGCCATCGGGCTCGACGCGTTGCCGCTGCGCGAGAACCTGCGGGGCAAATCCCCCTACGGCGCACCGCAACTCAGCGTTCCGGTGCAGCTCAACACCAACGAGAACCCGCATCCACCGAGTCGGGCACTGGTCGACGAAGTGGCCGCGGCCGTCCGGGCCGCGGCCGCCGATCTACACCGCTACCCGGATCGCGACGCGGTCGCGCTGCGCACCGATCTCGCGGCCTATCTCACCAGGCAAACCGGGTTCGCCGTGGATACCTCCAATGTGTGGGCGGCCAACGGCTCCAACGAGATCCTGCAGCAGCTGCTGCAGGCGTTCGGCGGACCCGGCCGGCGGGCGCTCGGTTTCGTTCCGTCGTATTCGATGCATCCGATCATCTCCGAGGGCATCGATACCGAATGGGTCGAGGCGAAACGCGGCGCCGATTTCGCCATCGATATCGACGCCGCGCTGGCCGCCATCGCCGAACGCCGGCCCGACGTCGTCTTCGTGACCAGCCCGAACAACCCCACCGGGCACAGTGTCGCGCCCGCCGACCTGGCCCGGATCCTCGACGCGGCACCCGGAATCGTCATTGTGGACGAGGCCTACGCCGAGTTCTCCGCGGCGCCCAGCGCCATCGGCCTCATCGACCGGTACCCGGCGAAACTCGTCGTCAGCCGGACGATGAGCAAGGCGTTCGCGTTCGCAGGCGGTCGCCTCGGCTATCTCGTCGCCGCCCCCGCGGTCATCGACGCGCTATTGCTGGTGCGGCTGCCGTACCACCTCTCGGTGGTGACCCAGGCGGCGGCGCGGGCCGCGCTGCGGCATGCCGACGAAACCCTGGGCAGTGTCGCCGAACTGGCCGCCCAACGCGACCGGGTCGCCCGGGAGCTGACCGAGATGGGGTACGAGGTGGTGCCCAGTGATGCGAACTTCCTGCTGTTCGGCAAATTCGAGAACGCCGCGCGCGCCTGGCAGCACTACCTGGACGAAGGTGTGCTGATCCGCGATGTCGGAATCGGCGGATACCTGCGCGCCACCATCGGATTGGCCGCCGAGAACGACGAATTCCTGCGGGCCGGCGCGAAACTGGCCGCCACCGAATTGACAGCGCAGCGCTGATCACCGAGATGGAAGAGAGTATGAACCGAACCGCGCGGGTCGAGCGCACCACCAGGGAATCGAGCATCGTGGTGGACCTGAACCTGGACGGCACCGGAAAAACCGATATCTCCACCGGTGTCCCGTTCTACGACCATATGCTCACCGCGCTCGGCACCCACGCCAGTTTCGATCTGACCGTGCGCGCCGACGGCGATATCGAGATCGAAGCGCACCACACCGTCGAGGACACCGCGATCGTGTTCGGGCAGGCACTCGGGCAGGCGCTCGGCGACAAGAAAGGCATCCGCCGGTTCGGCGACGCCTACATTCCGATGGACGAGACCCTGGCACATGCCGCGGTGGACGTCTCCGGGCGGCCCTACTGCGTGCACACCGGTGAACCGGACCATCTGCTGCACGCCGTGATCCCCGGCGCACCGGTCCGGGGTCGCAACGATCCCGGGGCGCCGTATTCGACGGTACTCAACCGGCACGTCTTCGAATCGATCGCCCTCAATGCCCGGATCGCGCTGCACGTCCGGGTGCTCTACGGCCGCGACCAGCATCATGTGACCGAAGCGGAGTACAAGGCGGTGGCCCGCGCGCTGCGCACCGCCGTGGAACCCGACCCGCGCGTACAGGGCGTGCCCTCGACCAAGGGAACACTGTGATGCGGCGATACCTTCGCCTTCGCTGCGGCCGCCGCGGCCGCATGGAGAGCGACAGTGGGGGTGGTGTGATGGGTTACCTGGGCTCTTGCCTCCGCGAACCGCATGCATCCGACAGGGAGAAGGCACTGTGACTTCGGTGGTTCTGCTGGACTACGGGTCCGGGAATCTGCATTCCGCCGAACGGGCGCTGGTCCGGGCCGGTGCGCGGGTCGAGGTGACCGCGGACCCCGAGGCCGCGCTCGCCGCCGACGGCCTGGTGGTTCCGGGTGTCGGTGCCTTCGCCGCCTGCATGGCCGGGCTGCGGGCGGTGCGCGGGGAGCGGATCATCGGTCAGCGGCTGGCCGGTGGGCGGCCGGTACTGGGTATCTGCGTGGGGATGCAGATCCTGTTCGATCGCGGCGTGGAGTTCGGGGTGGAGACCGACGGTTGCGGCGAGTGGCCGGGCACCGTCGACAAACTCGAGGCGCCGGTTCTGCCGCATATGGGCTGGAACACCGTTTCCGCGCCCACGGACAGCGTCCTCTTCGCCGGAATGGACCCCAGTACCCGGTTCTATTTCGTGCACACCTACGCTGCCCGTACCTGGGAACTGCCACCCAGCGACCATCTCGCCGCACCCCGGCTGACCTGGTGCGAGTACGGTACCGGCCGGTTCCTGGCCGCCGTGGAGAACGGCGCGCTCTCGGCCACGCAGTTCCACCCGGAGAAGTCGGGCGACGCCGGTGCACAGCTGCTCTCCAACTGGGTGAAATCGATCTGACCCGGCGCCGTGCGCGGTACAGGCCCTCACCGCCGCGTGCGGCGGGCCTTCGGATCTATGCGGGTAAGGCCGCCGTCGAACAGCTCACCCGTAGTTGGGCACTGGAACTCGCCGCACACGGTATCCGGGTCGACGCGGTGGCCCCGGGGCCGACCGAAAGCGAGGCACTGGACCGGATGGGGCTGTCCGGCGCCGCTGTCGAACAGCTGAAAGCGCAGGAGACCGCCGGGATTCCGCTCGGTACCCGGGGCCGCCCCGAAGATATCGCGCCGTAGGTGGCCGCCCTGGCGCGACCGGATTCGTGGGTGACCGGTCAGGTGATCGGTATCGACGGCGGCTACGCGGTGGCCTGACCGCGGCAGTCGGCTAGGCCGCGTTTCATAAGCCCGATGGTGTGGGATGGAACCCGTTGTCCGGGTTGAGAAGTTGGTGATGTGGCGAGGTCTCCGGTAGTTGGTTGAACGACCAAGCACAACCGGAAACCAACCGGAGACCTCGTGAACAGCGTAACGGCAACGTGCCGTGCGGATCTGACTGATGCTCAGTGGGCGAAACTGAAACCGCTACTACCTGCTGGTATGAAGCCGGGTCGGCCACCGCGGTGGTCGAAACGCCGGTTGATCGACGGGATCCGGTGGCGGATCCGGACCGGCAGCCCGTGGCGTGATATTCCGACAACGTATGGGCCGTGGCAGACGGTGTACGGGTTGTTCCGCCGCTGGCAGCGTGACGGCACGTGGGAATCGATACTGACCGCGCTGCAAGCCCACGCCGACGCGGGCGGCGAGATCGAGTGGACGGTGAGCGTGGACTCCACGATCGCCCGTGCGCACCAGCATGCGGCGGGTGCCCGCCGCGACTTCGACGGTCAGGTCGAACCGGCGGGTGGTTTCGACGACGAACCCGCTGACCACGGTCTGGGACGGTCGCGGGGTGGGTTCACCACGAAGCTGCATCTGGCCGCCGACCAGGGCCAGCGGCCGTTGGCTCTGGTGATCACACCTGGTCAGTGGGCCGATTGCCCGCAGTTCACGACGGTGCTCGGCGAAATACGGGTGCCGCGACTCGGGGTCGGTGGCACCCGGTCGCGACCGGATCGGGTCCTGGCCGACAAAGCCTATTCCTCGGCGGCCAACCGTGCTTACCTGCGGCAACGCGGGATCAAGGCAACCATCCCGATCAAGGCCAGGCAGCGCATCGCGTGGCCAAAGGAAACGCTGGCGGCCGGCCGCCAGCGTTCGACCCGAACCTCTACAAACTGCGCCACGCCGTGGAATGCACGATCAGCCGCCTCAAACAGCACCGCGCAGTCGCCACCCGCTATGACAAACTCGCTGTCCGCTACCTGGCCACGGTCCGCGTCGCCGCAATCAACCTGTGGTTATCCGGCCACGACTTATGAAACGCGGCCTAAGCGGCGCATTTGGCGTTCGGCGGTGGCGGGGGCGCGGCCACGATGCCCCGGGCCACATCGACCACATAGTCACGGTTGCCGTCGAGCGGTTCGGTACCCAGGGCGAGCCGCTCCACCACACAACCGGCCTCGAACAGGGCCGGGCCGATATTGTGGCGCCCGGGTTCGACCATTCCGTTCAGGGTTCGCCCGCTGACGATGGAATACAGCGTGCTGGGTTTACCGGCGAGCATGAGCGCGGCCCGCATCTGAGTGCTGGCCGCGTAGGGCACCACCTCGTCGGCCGTGCCGTGGATGAGGAAAGCGTGCCGGATACCCATCCGGCCGGCCTGCAGCGCCGGGGAGCGGTCGGCATAGGCGAGCGGGCAGATGACGGGCACACAATTGCCGGCGTCCCGCTGGATCTGCGCCTGGAGGGCGGGGTAGTCGGCGGCGGGCCCCGACCAGTGGGTGAACAGATCCGAGGGGCCGAAGGTGTCCACCCAGTAGTCGAACAGTCCGGCCGGGCCGTAGGCGGCGGCCAGTCCGGAGGTCATCGCACCCTGGCTCCAGCCCCACAGGATAGTGCGCGCCACACCGGGATGCGTTGCTTTGTACCACTGGGTGGCGGCGACCAGATCCTGCCATCCGGCCCACAGATTCCATTCCCCGGTGCGCCACCGAGCACTGCCGCGCATATCCATCGAGACGACCGGAGTTCCGGTGCGCGCGGCGATCGAGGTGAGGTATTCGGAGTACTGGGCCGCCGAACCCTTGTGCCCGTGCGCGGCCACGACCAGCGCGTTGCCGACCGTACAGCCGCGTGGTTCGTAGACCAGGCCGGTGGCCTGCTCACCGTCGACCGGTACCGAGATCGGCCGGCTCTGGACCGCGCACGCCTGGGTCGCGGCGGCGGGCGCCCCGGCCAGCAGCGTCGCCGTCAATGCCGGTAACAGCACCCCGGCCAGGAAGCTCACTGCGCGTCTGCTCATCCTTCGAATATTCCACGGCGCGGGCCACATTCGCAGGAACCCGGCCGGACGGGCCGGGGGTGTCGGATCCCGCCGCTAGCATCCGGGCCATGTATTCGATCAGTACCGCGCAGCGCCGTGCCCGGATCGGCGTCCGCCACCGGCTCTCCGGCGCACACCGTAGCGCCGATCCGGCCGAGATCACGCGGTCGATGGTGGTACTGCACGCCACCGATCCCGCCACCGTGCACCTGTCGGTGGCGGCCCGCGGTCACGACCTGGGCCCGGTGCAGGTGGAACAGGCCTTGTACGAGGACCGGTCGCTGGTGCGGATGCTGGCGATGCGGCGCACCATGTTCGTCGCGCCGGTCGATCTGGTGCCCGTACTACACGCCTCCTGCGGCACCGATCTCGCGGCCCGACAGCGCCGGACCTACGCGCGATACCTGGAGCAGGCGGGGATCGGGGCGGGCGATGCCCCGGGCTGGCTCGCCGAAGTCGCCGAGCGTACGCATCGAGCGCTGCTCGCACGCGGCAGCGCCACCGGGGCCCAGTTGAGCAAGGACGTTCCCGAACTGCGGACGCAGATCGATACCGCGCCGGAGAAGCCGTATTCGCGGGCCACCAATATCACCAGCTGGGTGCTGGTGTTGCTCGGCACCGAGGGCCGGATCGTGCGGGCCCGGCCGAACGGTACGTGGTCGAGCAGCCAGTACTCGTGGGCGCCGGTGGAGTCCTGGCTACCCGGCCCCCTCGGCGATATCGAGGCCGAGGCGGCCCGCACCGAACTGGTCCGGGCGTGGTTGCACACCTTCGGGCCCGCACCGATCGGCGATATCAAATGGTGGACCGGATGGACGCTGGGACAGGTCCGCAAGGCACTCGCCGGGATCGATACCGTCGAGGTCGATCTCGACGGCACCCCGGGGCTGATCCTGGCCGGCGATCTCGAGCCGGTGCCCGATCCGCCGCCGTGGGCGGTGCTGCTACCCGCACTGGACCCGACTCCGATGGGTTGGCAGTCGCGCTCCTGGTATCTGGGCGAACATCAGCCCCGGCTGTTCGACCGCAACGGCAATATCGGCCCGAGCATCTGGTACGACGGCCGGATCGTGGGCGGCTGGGCACAGCGCAAGGACGGCGAGATCGTGACACGGATCCTGGAGGATATCGGCGCCGAGGCACAATCGCTGGTTGCGGCCGAGGCCGAACGCGCCGCCGGCTGGTTCGGTGCGGTGCGCCCGATTCCACGGTTCCGTACTCCGCTCGAACGCGAACTCACCGCATGACCGGGGCCGCGAATTCGAAGTAGATTGTCCGATATGCGTATTCGGCCCTTCCACGAAACCGACCGCGACGCGTTGCGGCAGCTGTTCGTACGCGCCGGGGAGGGCTCCCCTACCGAAAGCCTCTGGGGGCATCCGGAATCGGAGGCCGGAATCTATCTCGAACCCTATATGGACCACGAGCCGGAGTCGCTGTTCCTGGCCGAGGACGACGGTGCACTCGTCGGTTACCTCACCGGCTGCCTCGACACCGCGGCTTTCCTCAGCGAGGAACAGCGGATCGCCGACGCCATCCGGCGGCACCGGCTCGTACTGCGCCGCCGCCCGGCCGCTTTCTTCGCCCGCAGTGCGCTCGACGCGGCCGCGGTGGCGCTGCGCCGCGATCCGAGCGCGGGCGAGATACGCGATCCGCGCTGGCCGGCGCATCTGCATATCAATATCGCTCCCGAAGCGCGCGGTACCGGTGCGGCGGACGGGCTGATGCACCGGTGGTTCGATCGGCTGACCGCGACAGGCGCACCGGGTTGCCATCTGCAGACGCTGGTCGAGAACACCAGGGCCGTCCGGTTCTTCGAGCGGATGGGTTTCACCGCCTACGGCCCCACGCCGCTGGTGCCCGGTCTGCGCTACCGGGGTGCGCGGGTACACCAGCGGACCATGATCCGCGCTTGATCCGCGGCGCCCCCGAGCGGTGCGGCGCGTGTTTCCGAGTATTCGGTCAGCTGCTTCGGGTATCCGCGGCGGCGGTGTGCGCGTCGAGTATCCGGGTGAGCAGGGCGACGAGCGTCCGGCGCTCCGGCGCGGACAACGCGGTGAGCAGTTCGTCCTGCGCCCGGTCCAGCCTGCGGTCCAGCTCGTCCAGGTGCGCGCCACCCGCTTCGGTGAGAGTGACGATGTTGCGGCGGCGATCGTCGGGATCGGCGGACCGATCGGCTAAGCCACGCGCGACGAGGTCGTTGAGGACCGCCACCATATCGCTGCGGTCGATTTTGGTGCGCCGGCCGAGTTCGGCCTGACTGGCGGCGCCGGCCTCCCGCAGCGTGGTGAGCACGGCGTAGTGATGCCGCCGCGATCCGGTATCGGCCAGCGCCTGCTCGGTGGCGCGGTCGGCAAGAAGTGCGGTCTGGTTGATCAGTCGCGTCGGCAGCGAGCGAAGCCTGCCGGGGACGTCCTCGTGCGCGATCTTCATACCCGGAATGTAGCAAGCAATTGTTGGCAATCCCCACAAATTGGTTTATCGTTGGAGTTACCAACATTGGCTGCTCCAACAATTAGCGGAAGGCTACCGCCGTGAAGATTCGTCGCCGCCTGGTGCCCCTGACCCTGTTCTCCACGACCGCCGCCGGGGCGGCGGTCGCAGCCGGTGTGCACCTTGCCGCCGACCGGCCCGGGCGCGCACTGTGCGAACTCACCGATCGCGCCGAACTCACCGCCCTCGTCGACCGGCTGGCCCGCGCGTTGGACGACGGGGATTTCGACCAGTTCCGGACGATCTACACCAGCGACGCCACCGCACGCACCCCGGGCGGCGAGGCCGCCGGCCGTGATGCACTGATGGCCCAGGCGGCACGTAACCACTCCCCGGACCGGGTGATCCAGCATTTCGTCAGCAATACCGCGATCGAACTGGCCACCGATACCGCCGAGATCCGGGCGAACCTACTCGCGGTATTCGCTCCCGCCACCACCGACGGCACCCTGCCGAACCCGGGCTTCACCCTGGGTGAGATCTACCGTTTCTCCGCACGACGCCTGCCCGAGGGCTGGCGGCTGACCCGCGTGCATTCGACGCCGGTCTGGTCCGTCGGCACCCGGTTCTGAACCGGAACACCGGACCACCGCGAACCTCCCGCTCCGGAACATGCTCCGGTCAGCGAGTGGTCCACGGCGCGTGGATCAGCGCCTCCGCGTCCTCGCCGGCGAGATCGATATCGAATACCTCGGTGAGAACCTTCGGCAACTGCGCGAGCTCGAATTCCCGGGAGACGCTCGTCCCGTCGGGATACTCCGTGGTCATAGCGCGCCCGTCCAGCGTGTGGTGCACTCCGGGCAGAAAACGCTGCACGAACGGGCGCTGGGTGAAAGGGGAGCGCGGCGAGGTGGAGACGAAGTGATTGCCCACCTCGTAATCGATCCGGTACTGCGGATCCATGGTGAATGTGTAGCGGTCGACCCATCCAGCACCGACGAACTGGTGCAGTACCCACTGGTCCCCGCCCAGTTCACCGCGGGTGCGTTCGAGCCGGAACCGCCAGCCGCCGAGGCGGAATTCTTCCGGCTCGTCGACGAGGGCATACGGTTCGGACGGCCCGTGGCCGAAACCCACATCGGCCAGCCACACCCGGTCGTCGTCGGCCACCGTGACCCGCAGCAGCGCGTGGGTGGCCGGACGAAGACCGCCCGACCCCATGGTGACCCGGCCGGACAGACCCGTGATGCCGAACCCGAAGCGCTCCAGTGCCGCCGCGAACAGGACGACGTTCTCGTAGCAGTAACCCCCGCGCCGCCGCCGGATCAGTTTGTCCTGCAGGGTTTCCAGGTCCAGTGGGACCGGCCGCCCCAGCACCGCCTCCAGATTCTCGAACGGTACGGCGGTGGTGTGCGCGGCGACCAGGTCGCGCAACACGGACAACGTCGGAGTGCGCGGGCCGGTGTATGCGATCCGCGTCAGGTACGCGTCCAGATCCAGTGCATCGCCGTTCCAGTGATACGCGGCATCCGCCGGCTTCGACATAGCATCCTCTTTCGTCCGGGTCCGTCACGAGCAACCACACGGAGTGCGCTGGTGTTCCGGCGCGGACGCGGGCGCCGACCGCGCCCTACATGTCGAGACCGAGGTCGAGCACCCGGACCGAATGGGTGAGCGCCCCGACCGCCAGGAAATCGACACCGGTTCGCGCATAGCCTGCGGCCATGTCCAGGGTGAGACCGCCGGAGGATTCCAGCTTTGTGCCCGGCGCTTTCGCGTTGCGGCGCTGGACCGCGGCCTGGGTCTGCCAGAGCGGGAAGTTGTCGAGCAGGATCAATTGGACGTTCTCGCCGAGTACGGCGTCGAGCTGGTCGAGGTCGTCGACCTCGACCTCGCATTCGATATCCGGGGCGGCCGCGCGGACCGCGCGCAGCGCCGCCACCACCGACCCCGCGGCGACGACATGGTTGTCCTTGATGAGCGCGGCGTCGCCGAGACCCATCCGGTGGTTCACCCCGCCGCCGGCCCGCACCGCGTACTTCTGCAGCGCCCGCAGCCCGGGCAGCGTTTTGCGGCTGTCCCGGATGCGGCAGTCGGTTCCGGCGACCGCGTCCACCCAGGCGGCGGTGGCGCTGGCGATACCGGAAAGATGGCACATCAGGTTGAGCATCGTGCGTTCGGCGGTGAGCAGGCCGCGGGTCGGCGCCACCAGGCCCAGGACCGTGTCGCCGGGCGCGACGCGAGTGCCGTCGGGCACCCGCTCGGTGACTTCGTAGCCGCCCGCGCCGATCACCTCGTCGAGCACGAGCACGCCGATATCGATACCGGCGACCGTGCCCGGCTGGCGGGCGACCACCGCGGCCTTCACCGCCGCGTCCGCCGCGACCGTGGCCGTGGTGGTGATATCGGGCCCGTACCGCAGGTCTTCGTCGAGCGCGGTGCGGATGAGACCGCGCACTTCCGCGAGATCCAGACCGGGATCCAACGTCATTGTCATCTCCTTGTTTCCGATTCCACCGCGGACGCGTGCGTCGGCGGGATCGCTTCGTCACCGGACAGCGGATCGGCCGGTCTCGGCCGGGTGGGCGTCGCGTAGGCCCGTATCGGCCGGTCGCTCATGACGGCGCCGCCAGCGGGGCCTGCTGGGCCAGCACCCGCGGAGCGCCGGTGGCATCCAGCCGCACCACCGTCCCCTGTGCCGCGCTCGCCACCGCGTGCGGATGATCCGAGCGAGTGTGGCAACCGCGGCTCTCGGTGCGTACCCGGGCGGCGAGCAGCAGCGCCCGCGCCGTCACGGTGAGCGCGGCGTCCTCGAATCGGGCGACGAGATCCGCCGGTGCACCGGCCCCGCCTGCCGAGGCACCGTCACCCACCCGAGGCGACTCGTCGTACCGCGCGGTGTCGAGTATCCCGGCCGCGAGCGCCAGACCGGCCCCGTCTCGGACGACCGAGGCGTGCTCGGTCATCGTCTGCTGGAGCAGGCTGCGCGACAGCGCGGGCCGGAAGGGCCGAGGCCTGCCCGCCGCGTTCGCCGGTTCGCCCAGCCGTTCCATCGCCGCGAGCCCGGCGCGCTCACCCATCACCAAACCCTCCAGCAGGCTGTTGGAGGCCAGCCGGTTCGCGCCGTGCAACCCGGTGCGCGCGACCTCCCCGGCCGCGTAGAGCCCGGGTACCCCGGTGCGTCCGTGCAGATCGGTGACCACACCGCCGCACTGGTAGTGCGCGGCGGGCACCACCGGGATCAGATCGCGGCGGGGGTCGATACCGGCGGCGCGACAGGACATCGTGATCGTGGGAAAACGCCGGGTGAACCCGTCTACTTCGCGGGCGTCGAGGTAGACGTGGTCGTCGCCGAGCAGTCGCATCCGGGCGGCGATGGCCCGCGACACCACATCGCGGGGCGCCAGATCTCCGCGCGGATGGACACCGGCGGTCACCGAGTCGCCCCGCGAGTCGACCAGCCGCGCGCCTTCTCCCCGGACCGCCTCACTGATCAGCGGCCGACGGCCGACGCCGTTCGGTGTGTAGAGGATGGTGGGATGGAACTGCACGAACTCCAGATCCGCGACCGCCGCTCCCGCCCACAGAGCCAGGGCGACACCGTCGGCGGTGGCCCCGGCCGGGTTGGTGCTCGACGCGTACAGCTGGCCGAAACCGCCGGTCGCCAGCAGGGCCGCCGGCGCATGCACGACCCCGGCGCCCCGCTCGGAGACGGCGATCACGCCCTGGACCCCGGCCGGGCCCGTGACGACCTCGAGCACGGCTGTCCCGAACAGCACGGGCATTCCCGCCGCCGATAGCGCGCGCTGCACCTCCGCGCCGGTCGCGTCGCCACCGGCGTGAATGATGCGGCGGGTGCTGTGCCCGCCCTCCCGGGTCCGCGAGATCTGGCCGTCGCGTCCGAGGTCGAACACCGCGCCCAGATCAGTGAGCGCGGCGACCGCGTCGGGTCCGGCCTCCACAATGGACCGCACCGCGTCGGGATCGCACAATCCGCCGCCGGCCGCGAGGGTGTCGGCGACATGGGAATCCGCCGAATCACCGTGCGGAGCGACGACCGCGATACCGCCCTGCGCGTATTGGGTGGCCGTATCGCTGGGGCCGCCCTTGCTGAGGATCAGCACCCGCAGACCGCGGCGTGCCGCCGCGCGCGCCGCGGTGAGCCCGGCGACGCCACCGCCGATCACCACCAGGTCCGCGTGCTCTTCCCAGGCGTGACCCCACTGTGCACCGGTCATCGTGGCCACCGCCGCACGATCACGGTCGCGCCCAGGAGCGCACCGCCGTCGGCGGGAAGCACTGCCGGATCTGTGCGCCGGACGAGGGCCGGCTACCGGGCGAGCACATCATTCGCCGCCGCCGGAATTGCCGATTTCGATCATGCGCTGGACCGAATGCCGAGCCAGCGCGGCGGTCTCGGTATCGACGTGCACTTCGTCGCGATTCTCGGCGAGGCAGCGCAACAGGGCCGCGGGGGTGATCATCTTCATGTACTTGCAGGCGGCGCGATCGTTCACGGCCTGGAAATCGATTCCGGGGGCCGCCTTGCGCAGCTGGTGCAGCATCCCGACCTCCGTCGCAACCAGCACCTGGTTCGATTTCGCGGCGCGGGCGGCGTCGATCATGCCGCCGGTCGACAGGATGTGCACCCGGTCGGCGGGGAATTCGCCCTCCCCGGCCAGGTACAGCGCGGAAGTGGCGCAACCGCATTCGGGGTGCACGAAGAGTTCGGCGTCGGGGTGGGCGCGGGCCTGTTCGTTGAGCTCGTCGCCGTTGATACCGGCGTGGACGTGGCATTCGCCCATCCAGATGTGGATGTTCTCCCGGCCGGTCTCCCGTTTCACGTGCGCGCCGAGGAACTGGTCGGGCAGGAACAGCACCTCGCGATCGGGGTCGATGGAGGCGACCACGTCGACGGCATTGGAGGAGGTGCAGCAGATATCGGTGAGCCCCTTCACTGCTGCGGTGGTGTTGACGTAGGACACCACGACCGCGCCGGGATGGTCGGCCTTCCATTCGCGCAGTTGCTCGGCCGTGATCGAATCGGCCAGCGAGCATCCGGCGCGCTGGTCGGGGATCAGCACGGTCTTGTCCGGGCTCAGGATCTTGGCGGTCTCGGCCATGAAGTGGACGCCGCAGAAGACGATGGTGCCCTCGGGGGCTTCGGCCGCGATCCGCGACAGCGCCAGCGAGTCGCCGACGTGGTCGGCCACGTCCTGGATCTCGGGCAGCTGATAGTTGTGCGCGAGAATGGTCGCATTGCGCTGTCGCGCCAGCCGTTTCACCTCGGCCGCCCACTCCGGTGTCGGCTCGACACCGGTATAGCCCGTTGGCCCGTCGCTGATCCGCTCCCGCAATGCGGTACCCGGCGCCGGGGCCAATTCTGCTCCCATCGTCGCCATGGTCGCTCCTTCCTCCGCGCGATCGGCGCCTCTGCCGATTCGCACTCAACCAGGTTTTCGACTTATGATCGAAAACGTGGACCAGTTTAGCACCATCCATGAATCGCTCACCGCGGTGTTCCAGGTTCGCCGGTTCCCCGCGAACATCGCCCCAGGTGAGAGCGGCCGTAGCGGCACAGTGGACCGTCCGGGCGGGCACAGCGAGCTCGCCGTGCTGCTGTGGCAGCGCGCGCTCGACCCGCAACGCGGGACCTGGTCGCTACCGGGCGGCCGGCTGCGCAACGACGAGGATCTGGACACCTCGGCCCGCCGCCAGCTCGCCGAGAAGGTGGACGTCCGCGAGGTGAACCATCTCGAACAGCTGTCGGTGTTCAGCGCCCCGGACCGCATCCCCGGACCGCGCCGGATCGCCTCGGCATACCTGGGGCTGGTCCCCCTCACCGCCGACCCGCGACTGCCCGACGACACCTCCTGGCATCGGGTGGCAGCCCTGCCGGAGATGTCGTTCGACCACGGCACGGTGGTCCAGCACGCCCGCACCCGCCTCGCCGCGAAACTCTCCTACACGAATATCTCGTTCGCGCTGGCCCCCGAGCGTTTCACCATGTCCACACTCCGGGAAATCTATTGCGCCGCACTGGGTTACGATGTCGACACCACGAACCTGCAACGCGTCCTGACCCGGCGCAAGGTGATCACCCCCACCGGCGACACCGCCGCCCCGGGCCGCACCGGCGGACGCCCCGCGTCGGTCTACCGATTCACCGATTCCGGGCTTCGGGTCACCGACGAGTTCGCCGCGCTGCGCCCTCGCGCCTGAGCGTTCGAGCCCCGTGCCCGAGCCTTCGACCGGCCCGGCCTCAGCTCCGCATCTCCGGCCGCGGCACCTGCTTGCGCCGGTCGTGCGCACGGGACCGATCCAGCGGCCACGCCAGCAGTTCGATCACCCAGAACAGCATCAGGAACACGGTGACCACGACGGTCGGGATCAGCAGGAACAGGATCGACAGCACCGCGACCGCGGTCCACACCGCGAGCGCCGCCGCGGACGCGCCCCGCAGCCGGCTACCGAACCGCACCGCCGTCCACATCATCCACCGGCGCAGCAGCGAGACCTCGCACTCGCGCAGCGCCCGCCGGAAGAGGCCGTCGGCGTCGACCGTGCTCACCTGGTCCGAGCGCAGCAGATAGTCGTGCAGGATCGCCGCCCGCGTGTACACGCCGTACCGCGGGATCAACCACACCACCGGCCGCGGCACCGACGCGAAATCGGTGCGGAATCCCACGGGAACCTCGAAATGCTCGTCCGCGCCCGCATATCCCAACGGCTCCCGGACCTTCCAGAACGTCCCATCGATCTCCTCGACCACGAGCGCACTGGTGAACCCCACGACGTTATCTCCTTGTCGGCCTGCCGAATCGGGGGTCAGCCTACGACCGTCCGCGCGAATCCGCGCACTGTCCGGGACAATCGGCGCGATCTTGCGCGCTCGGTCCACCGGTCACGCAGCCGAGCAGCTGTCTCGTCCAGCCCGTGGGCCGGCTCCGACTACTCGGTACCGCGCCGTCCTCGTGCTCTCCTGAGAGCAGCACATCGCGCAGGTCGCGGTCGTCCCGACGCACCGGCGAGGTCGCCCGGCCACTAAACTCCGCAGCGCGGCGGTGGGGCTCGCCGCTCCGGGTACCGACCCGGAACAACCGCGGCGATACGGCCGCCGACAGTCCCTACCCGTCACCTCACCGTCCTGTGGTGGTTATGGAGTAGGAGAGAGTTGTGCCCACCGACCCGGAGCCGGTCACCGGCCCTGAGCTTCCCGTCGATCCGGATATCGAGCTGCGATCCCCGCGCCAGGCCCGCGAACTCGCCGCCACCCACGGCGCGATCCTGGTCGTCATCGCCGTCGGCGGCGCGCTCGGCGCACTGGCCAGGTACGGACTGATCCAGTACTGGCCCACCCCCGCCGGCGGCTTTCCCTGGGCGGTATTCGTCATCAATGTGAGCGGAAGTTTCCTGCTCGGCGTGCTGATGGTCGTGGTCACCGAACTGCGGACCCCGCATCCCCTGCTGCGCCCCTTCCTCGGCGTCGGCGTGCTGGGCGGGTTCACCACCTTCTCCACCTACGCCGACGAGATCCGCGCGCTGCTCGAACCCGGCACGATCGTCGTCGGCGCCGTCTACCTGGCCGCAACCCTGGTCGCGGCGGTATCGGCCGCCGCCGCCGGAATGTGGCTGGCGCGCACCGCCGGACGGCGCGGACCGGCGGGAGCGGCGCGGTGAACGTACTACTGGTGATCGCGGGGGCCGCGGTCGGTGCGCCGCTGCGCTATCTGCTCGACCGGGCGGTCCAGGCCCGGCACAGCGGGAGGTTCCCGTGGGGCACGTTCGCCGTCAATGTGTCCGGCTGCCTGATCCTCGGTGGGCTCACCGGAGCGGGCCTGCCCCCGGCGTGGACGGTGCTGGCGGGCACCGGGTTCTGCGGCGCGTTCACGACCTACAGCACCTTCAGCTATGAAACCGTGCGCCTCACCGAACAACGCGCCTACTGGCATGTGGTCCGCTACGCCGGCGGCAGCATCGCCGCGGGACTGGTCGCGGCGGTGCTGGGATATACCGGAACCCACGCACTCTTCGGCTGAACCGGCGGCACCCCCGACCGGGTGAGGGCACCGCTGGCCGGAGACCGACCGCATCGACCGCATGCGGGGCCGTTCGCAATCGGCGCGGTCAGCTCGGTCTTGCCGGCGGCGAATCGTCGGCGGAGAGCGCATCGGCCCGGACGGACCCCGCCGACGCACCGGCCCGAGACGGGTCGCCCGCGGGTGGCGACTCGGGTGGATCTCGCTGGTAGGCGGCCGCGTCGGATTCCGGATCGGCGTAGGGCTGCGGCCGGGAATCGTCGAACGGGCTCAGGAAGCCCGTCCCGAGATCCTCGGCCGGACTCAGCCCGGCCAGGATCAGGATCACCAGCCCGGCCACGAGCGGTTGCGCGACCAGCGCCAGCAGGCTGCCCAGCTCGACGGGCAGGGCGACGATCTGGCCTACCGGCGGATCCTCGGGCCGCGGATTGTCCCAGGTGTTGACGACTTCCCCGACCCAGGCCATCACCCGGGCGCCGGCCACCGAGCCGAGTATCAGGCCGACGAGCTGGATCGGACCGCGCATCCGCCGCCAGCGCCACGCACCGACCGCCGAGAGGAAACCGGTGACCGCACCGGCCGCCGTGAACAGCGCCATGGCGTCGAAGCGGTGCAGGCTCTCACCGACCAGCGCGGCGCCGCGACCCGGCTCGACGACCAGCACCCGTTCGGTCGGCGCCAGCAAGCCCCAGAGCGCGCCCACCACCAGACTCACCACGACCACCGCGAGCAGCAGTACGACGGCGGCGCGCAGCTCCCGTCGCAACCCGGTCCGGTTCCGCCCGGGCACCCCTACCGCCTTTCCAGGCTGCCGGAGTCGATCACGCCGTGCCGGGAACACTTGGCCCACCAGCCGCCGGGGTCTACCTGCACGATCATCCGGCGGCCGCAGTGCTCGCAGAACCGCGGTGGTTCCAGACCGAGTTCGACGGCCCGGGCGGTCGGTTCGTCGAGCCCGGGCACAATCGGCCGGCCCGTGAACGGGTTGTAGCGCGCGTCCATAGCGCTGACAGTACTCACGGGGTCGGCCGTTCCCCGGCTGACGTCGCCGATCAGAATGTCTCGTTGAGTGCCTTGATCGGCATCTCGAGTTCGCCCAGCAGGTCCAGATCCTGTTCGGCCGGGCGTCCGAGGGTGGTGAGGTAGTTGCCCACGATGACCGCGTTGATCCCGCCCAGGATTCCTTTCTTCGCGCCGAGATCGCCGAGCGTGATCTCCCGGCCACCGGCGAAGCGCAGCAGTGTGCGCGGCAGCGCGAGGCGGAACGCGGCGACGGCGCGCAGCGCGTCGGCGGCGGGCAGAACGTCGAGGTCGCCGAAGGGTGTGCCCGGTCGCGGGTTGAGGAAGTTCAACGGCACCTCGTCGGGGTCGAGTTCGGCCAGGTTCGCGGCGAATTCGGCACGCTGCGCCAGGCTTTCGCCCATGCCGAGAATTCCGCCGCAGCAGACCTCCATGCCGGCCGCGCGCACCATTCGCAGTGTGTCCCAGCGTTCCTCCCAGCTGTGCGTGGTGACCACGTTCGGGAAGTAGGAACGCGCGGTCTCGAGGTTGTGGTTGTACCGGTGGACCCCCATGGCTGCGAGCCGGTCGACCTGGTCCTGGGTGAGCATGCCCAGCGAACAGGCGACCTGGATGTCGACCTCGTTGCGGATCGCCTCCACCCCCGCCGCCACCTGCGTCATCAGTCGCTCGTCGGGGCCGCGGACCGCGGCCACGATGCAGAACTCGGTGGCACCGGTCTTGGCGGTCTGCTTGGCCGCCTCCACCAGGCTCGGGATATCCAGCCAGGCCGCGCGCACCGGCGACTGGAACAGACCCGACTGCGAGCAGAAATGGCAGTCCTCCGGGCAGCCGCCGGTTTTGAGGCTGATGATGCCCTCGACCTCGACCTCCGGGCCGCACCACTTCATGCGCACCTCGTGGGCCAGTTCGAGCAACTCCTCCAGCCGGTCGTCGCCCAGGCGCAGCACCTCGAGGGTTTGTTCGCGGGTGAGTCCTGTCCCGCGGTCGAGAACCTGCTCGCGCGCGAGTGTCAGCACATCCGCGGTGGTCGCTGCGGGGTCGGCGTTCCTAACAGGTGCCTGGGTCACGGGCGTATCCCTTCGTCCGGAGGGTTTTTCCTGGCCCCGGCCTCCCGGGGACAGCGAACTTGAACAGCGTTCAGGGCAGCGTAGCGCCGAAGATTGAACGGCGTTCAGGCTGGGGTAGCGTCTGAGAGAGTCGCAGCGCTATCGGGAGGTCCGCATCGTGCAGTTACACCGGGACGACGTCGTGGACGGGGCCATCGCCATCCTCGACCAGTACGGCCTGGCCGACCTCACCATGCGCCGGCTCGCCGGCGCCCTGCGGGTCCAGCCCGGTGCGCTGTACTGGCACTTCCCCAACAAACAAGCCCTGCTCGGCGCGGTGGCCGACCGCATCCTCGCCCCGATGGAACGACCCGTGGCCGCCGGTGACTGGTCGGGAGCGCTCACCGAACTGGCCCACCGGCTGCGCGACTGCCTGCTCACCTACCGCGACGGCGCGGAACTGGTCTCGGCCACCTACGCCTCCCGCCTCACCACCAGCACCGGCCGGGAGCGGCTGGCCGGGACCGTCGTCCGCGCCGGCATACCGCGCGAACAGGCCGAACTCGCCGCCTACACACTGCTGTACTACGTGCTCGGGCACACCGTGGACGAACAATCCCGGATGCAGATGGACTCGGCCGGAGCCCTGACCGACCCGCCCGCCGAGTCGACCGGTCCGCTCGCCGAATCCCCTGACCCGACGGCCCGCTTCGATTTCGGACTGCAACTGTTCACCGCCGGAATCCGGCATCGCCTGGGCTCCGACGTGCGCTGAGGCAGATCCCCGGGGACCACTCCCGACAACCTTGAACACCGTTCAAGTATGGTGCCCGGGTGACCACCGATCCACTGGCCTGGCTCGACGATCGCGCCGCCGCACGCGCGAGCGCCGGATTGCGGCGACGGCTACGCGCGCGAACAGCGCAGGCGGCGGCCCTGGACCTGGCCTCCAACGACTACCTCGGTCTGACCCGTCATCCCGAGGTGGTCGCCGGAGCGGTCGACGCCGTGCACCGGTGGGGCGCGGGGTCCACCGGGTCACGGCTGGTCACCGGGACCACGACCGACCACGAACTCCTGGAGACCGAACTCGCCGAGTTCACCGGATTCGCGTCCGGGCTGGTCTTCGCGTCCGGCTATGCCGCAAACCTCGGCGCCGTCACCGCACTCGCCGGACGAGGCTCGCTCATCGTGTCCGACGCCGGCTGCCACGCCTCGCTCGTCGATGCCTGCCGGCTCTCCCGCGCCCGGATCGAGATCGCCCCGCACCGCGATACCGCCGCCGTACGCCGCCTGCTGGCCGACCGCACCGAAGAACGCGCCCTGGTGCTCACCGATTCGGTGTTCAGCGCCGACGGCGATCTCGCGCCGCTGGCCGAACTCCACCGCGTGACGCGTGCACACGGCGCGGTCCTGCTGGTCGACGAAGCGCACGGACTGGGGGTGCGCGGCACCGGCGGTCGCGGACTCGTCCAGGAAGCGGGACTGGCCGGCGAACCCGATGTGGTGGTGACCGCGACCCTGTCGAAAGCCCTCGCCGCCCAAGGTGGTGCCGTACTGGCCGGCGAACGGGTGCGGGCGCACCTGGTCGACACGGCCCGCACGATGATCTTCGATACCGGCCTCGCGCCCGCCGCGGTGGGGGCGGCCCGCGCCGCGCTGCGGGTCCTGCGCCGCGATCCCGGGCTGGCTCGCCGAGTGCTCGACCACGCCGCCGCGATCGCCCGGATCGCCGGTGTCGCCGCCCCGGATTCGGCGGTGGTGCCGGTGGTGCTCGGCGACCCCCGGATCGCCTACGACGCCGCCCTCGCCTGCCGCGAAAACGGCCTGGAGGTCGGCTGTTTCCGGCCCCCGTCGGTGCCCGAGGGCACTTCGCGGCTGCGGATCACCGCCCGCGCCGACCTGTCCCCCGCCGACCTCGACACCATCGCGGCGGTACTGACACCGGTACTGGCCCGGTCCCGTGCCGCCGATGCGGTGCCCGTATGACGCGGCTGCTCGTCACCGGAACGTCCACCGAGGTGGGCAAGACCGTGACCACGGCAGCCCTGGCGGCCGTCGCCCTGGCCGCGGGGCGCACTGTCGCGGTGTGCAAACCGGCGCAAACCGGTGTCGCCCCCGATGAACCCGGCGATCTCGCCGTCGTCACGGCACTCGGCGGGGTGTCCGAGACCGCCGAACTGGCCCGCTACCCCGATCCGCTCGCCCCCGATACCGCCGCTCGCCGCTGCGGCGCGCCACTGCTCGGTCTCGACGAAACCGTCACCGCGCTCACCGCGCTCGAATCCGACGTCGTCCTGGTGGAAGGCGCCGGCGGGCTGCTGGTCCGGCTGGGCGAGTTCACCCTGCTCGAACTGGCACGCGAACTCTCGGCCCCGGTACTGGTCGTCACCGCGCCCGGTCTGGGCACGCTCAATCACAGCGAGCTCACCACCTGGGCGCTGCGCCAGGCCGGCGTCGAATGCGCGGGACTGGTGATCGGGTCCTGGCCCGAGCAACCGGATCTGGCGACGCTGACCAACCGCACCGATCTGCCCCGGGTCACCGGAGCCCGACTCGCCGGCGCCGTCCCAGCGGGCGCGGGGTCGTGGACTCCGCCGCGTTTCCGGGCGGCGGCACCTGGGTGGTTCGATGTGGATTGGACCGACCGATATCTGGGATATCGAGCCGGTACGGAGATTCGCCCGCCGCGCACCGTGTTCGCTCCCTAAGGTCTCGGCCATGGCCACCACTCGAATCCACCGGGATATCGCCGCGCCCCGTGCCACCGTCTACGCGGCCCTGGTGCACGGCGACGCGGTGCGCACCTGGATGGTGCCCACCGGAATGACCAGCCGAGTCCACGAGTTCGACGCGACCGAGGGCGGCCGGTTCCGCATCTCGCTCACCTACGACGACCCGGCGCAGAGCGGGAAGACCGCGGGCGCCACCGATACCTTCCACGGGCACTTCGCCGAGCTGATCCTGGACGAGAAGGTGGTCCAGACAGTCGAATTCGATACCCACGATCCGGCGATCACCGGCGAGATGCGGATCACCTACACCCTCAGCGACGGCCCCGCGGGCACTCGGGTGGACGCCGTCCACGAGGGGCTGCCCGACGGCGTCTCCGCGGCGGACAACGAACTCGGCTGGAGTATCTCGCTCGGTAAGCTGGCCGCGCTCGCGGAAGGGCGCGAAATTCCGCGGTAGCGTCCACCCACCGGCAGCCGACGAGGAAGGCACCTCATGCGCCCGTCCCCGCCGACCGGACCCGATCCGGCCGATGCCGCGACCGCGCCGCTGTGGCGGGCGGTCCAGGCGTTCCGGCTGGTCACCCTCCTGTACGCGGTGGGCCAGCAGATCGCGTCCGTGCGGTACTACCAGAATCAACAACTGAGCTGGTTCTTCATCGCGCTCATGGTGATCTGGTCCGGGATTTCGGCGCTACTGCTCGCGCAATGGCACACCACCGATACCGCGCGCACCCGGACGCTGGTCGTCGTCGGCGACCACCTCGTGGTGCTCGGTCTCATCGCCGCGACCCCGCTGGTCGCCGACTACGACTGGTACCACGGACACCAGCCGCTGCCGACCACCATGTGGTCGGCGAACGCGGTGATCTCGGCCGCCATCCTGCGCGGGCCGGTCGCCGGAGTCGCGTCGGGCCTGATCGTCGCGGCGGCGATCATCACGATGCGCCAGCAGTGGGGGCAGGACGTCTGGGCCGATGCCACCGCGCCGGTACTGGTTTCGGTGGGGCTGGCGCTGGGTCTCGCCGCGAATACGGCGCGCCGCGCCCAGGAACAGTTGCAGCGGGCGGTCCGGCTCACCGCCGCGACCGAGGAGCGAGAACGACTGGCCCGGCAGGTGCACGACGGTGTGCTGCAGATCCTTTCCTATATAAAGCGACGCGGAAACGCGATCGGCGGACCGGCCGCGGAACTGGCGCTGCGGGCCGGCGAACAGGAGATCGCGTTGCGGCGGCTCATCTCCGAACAGGGCGCTCACTCCGATACCGGCGATACCACCGTCGACCTCCGCCCGCTGCTCACCGCGCACTCCACCCCGCATATCGTGGTCGCCACCCCGGGCGAACCGGTGCCGATCGGCCGCTGGTACGCCCAGGAGATCACTGCCGCGGTCACGGCCGCCCTCACGAATGTCGCCCTGCACGCCGGCCCGGACGCCCGCGCCTATGTATTGCTCGAGGACACCGGTACCGAGCTGATCGTGAGTGTGCGCGACGACGGGGTCGGTATTGCGCCCGGCCGGCTGGCGGAGGCCGAGAACGAGGGCCGAATGGGAATCTCTCGTTCGATCACCGGCAGAATCGCGGCCTTGAGCGGCACCGCGGAACTACTCACCGTGGGCGTGGTCGGCGAGGGCACCGAATGGGAGTTCCGGGTACCACGCTCCTGAGCCGATCGCCCGCCCCTGCGCGAGTCCTACTTCTCTGCGGGCGATCCGGCCGCAGCGGAAGGAACCGGTCGTCCGCGATCTCCCTCAGGTCGGCACTGGTCGGAGTGCAGCGGGCCGGGAGCAGTGTCAGATGCGCGTCATGACCGACGCGTACCCGCCCCCGCCGGGGTAGACCCATTCGCCGCGGACAGTGGTGCCCGCGGCGTCGAATACGCCTCGGTAGTACGCGGGACCGCCCTTGGCCCCGGCCCAGATGGTCAGTGTGTCGCCGGTCAGTTCGTAGACGTAGTCGAAGCTGTTGCCGAGCGAGTCGTAGTACCGCGACATCAGGTCGGCGCCGGTCGGTTCGCCGAACGGGCGCAGATTGCCGATCACTTCCATACCGGTGACCGGCTCGCCGAACTGGCTGAGATCGACATGCTGGAGCAGAAAGAACCGGCCGGGCATCCATTCGTAACGCACGGTTCCCTCCGCGCCGCCGGTGACCTGCCAGGTGCCCGTCAGCCGATCCAGGGCTTTCAGTTCGGGGCCGGGCTGCTGCGTCTCGATCATGTCGTCCTCCTGTGGGTGGGTGTTCGCTGCTACCTCGGAGCCGGTCCGCGAATTTCGATACCGGCACATGTGTTCTGAATCACTTGTTGGTCCGGTCGAGATCCGCGATGCGGCACCGAGGTAGCAGCGATGACCCACCACCGAAGGAGGAGGCCATGACCACCGCCGCCACCACAACCGCGCACCACCGCCCTGCCGCCCGTGGCGACACCCGCGCGCGACGACGTCTGCTCTTCGCGGGCGCCGTCGCGGGGCCGGTGTTCTTCGCGTCGGCGATCACCCAGATGCTCACCCGGGAGGGCTTCGACATCACCCGGCACCCGATCAGCCAACTCGCCACCGGTGGCCTGGGCTGGATCCAGATCATCACGTTCGTGCTCGCGGGCCTGGGTGGGCTGGCGCTGGCCGCCGGAATCCGGCGAACGATCACCGACGGGGTCGGACGGCGGGCCCTGCCGATTCTGGTGGCGATCTTCGGAGCCGGGCTCGTCGCCGCCGGCGCGTTCACCATGGACCCGGAGAAAGGCTTCCCGGCCGGAACGCCCGACGGGCCGGTCGCCGAGATGTCCTGGCACAGCATCGCGCATTCGGCCGCGGCCGCCGCGGCGTTCACCGCCCTGGCCGTCGCGGCCCTCGTGATGAGCGTGCGCTGCGCCCGCCGCCGGGCGGTGCCGGCCGCCGTCGCGCACGCCGCCGCCGGGCTGGTTCTGCTGATTCCGATATCGCCCGACCATATGAGCATCCAGATCGCGGTCAACGGACTGATCGCGTTCACCTGGACTACCGTGCTGGCGCTTTCCCTGCGGCGCACCGACTGACCAGGGCGAACCCCGGATCCGGGTTAGCGTGGCCACAACCGTCACCGTGGAGGACACATCATGAAATACCTGCTGCTCGGTTACACCCCGGACGCCGCCTGGGACGCCGCGACCGCCGACACTCCTTCGGAAGAGGCCCTGGCGGCGTTCGCCACCTATCAGCGGCTGGAACGGGAATTGATCGAGTCCGGGGAACTCGTCTCCAGCGAGGGCCTGGGCCATCCGGCGGTGAGCACCACCCTCCGCAGGACACCCGCCGGTGTGGTGGCGACGGACGGGCCGTTCGCCGAGTTGAAGGAAGTGCTGGCCAGCTTCGCCGTGATCGACGTGACCGGACAGGAACGCGCCGTCGAGATCGCCGCGGGCATCGTCGAGGCGCTGGGCGAACCGATCGAGATCCGGCCGATCATGGGCGAGGACTTCACCGCATGACCCCCGACGTCGAGTACCTGCTGCGCACCGAGGCGCCGCAGGTACTCGGCGCGCTGGTCCGCCGGTTCGGGCGCTTCGACATCGCCGAGGACGCGGTGCAGGAGGCACTGCTGGCCGCCGCTCGGACCTGGCCGGCCGAAGGCGTCCCGGACAACCCGCGCAGCTGGCTGATCCGGATCGGGTACCGGCGCATGGTCGACCGGCTCCGCGCCGATCGAGCCCGCCGACACCGCGAGCTCACGGCCGGCGCGGCCGAACTGGCCATGCGGGAACCGGCCCGGGCACCGCACGACCCGGCCGCGACCGACGACAGCCTCACCCTCCTGTTGCTGTGCTGTCATCCCGCGCTGGGTCACAACGCACGAGTGGCGCTCACGCTGCGCGCGGTCGGCGGTCTGACCACCGCCGAGATCGCCCACGCCCACGGCAGCACCGAGGCCACCATGAGCACGCGGATCAGCCGCGCCAAACAACAGCTGACGCGCGCCGGCGCGCGCTTCACTCCACCCACCGACGCCGACCGCGACAGCCGGATGGCCGCCGTCGTGCAGGTGCTCTACCTGATCTTCAACGAGGGCTACACGGCCACGGCCGGCGAAGAACTCGCCCGGGTCGACCTGACCCGCGAGTCGATCCGCCTGACCCGCATGCTCCACGCCTCGCTTCCCGATGACGCGGAAGTGACCGGCCTGCTGGCTCTCATGCTGCTCACCGAATCCCGCCGCACCGCACGCACCGTCGCCGGCGAGCTGGTTCCCCTGGACGAGCAGGACCGCACCCTGTGGAACCGCGACCTGATAGACGAGGGCACCACCCTCATCGACGGCGTCTGGCAGCGCGGCGAAACCGGCCCCTACCAACTCCAAGCGGCGATCGCCGCAGTGCACGCCGCAGCCGCCACATCGGCACAGACCGACTGGCCCCAGATCGCGATGCTGTACCTGTGGCTCGAACGACTCACCCCCACGCCACCGGTCCAACTCGGCCGCGTCGTAGCCGTCGCCCACGCGCACGGGCCCGCCCGCGGCCTGGCACTCCTGGACGAGCTCGACCGACACCACCATCTGGACCGGAACCCGCTCACCCGGCAGCGGGAACACGCCGTCCGCGCCCACCTCCTCCAGCGGACCGGCGACCCCACCGCGGCGGCCGCACTGTTCCGCCGAGCCGCCGAGCTGACCGGCAACCAGGTCGAGCAGCGCTACCTACGCGACAAAGCCGACCACCTCGATCGGCAGGAACCGCCCGGTCCGGTCTGAAACCGGTTCACCGGCAGCTCGCTCACGCCCGAGACCCGGCGGAGCTCACCGCGTTCGAGCAGCGTTGCCCAGCGCTGAGCCGAGGCCGCAGTGAGAGGTGCATGGTGATCCACGACGACGAGAAGCCGACCACTGTGCTGTGGCGCCCGACCGGCCCAGAGGAATTGGAACTCGTCCGGCGATCCGGCTGGCGCGCTCGGCTTTCACCCATGAGGCCGCAGGCCGCACCCGGGGACCGATACTGTCAGGAATGCTGTGGGGATGGTGCATGAACCGGCTTCTGCTCGACGAGTCGTTTTCGCACAGTCGCTCGCGCGAACTTCTGCCGCAGGCACGGGCTGGACTACACCGGCCGAGGGCGAGCAGCATCTGACTTCGGGGAGGGATCACATTGCGGAAGAGTCTATTTCGATTTGCGTCTGTTCTGGTCCTATTGGCGTTGGCGCCGACGGATGTCGGCGCACGAGCCGAACCGGAACCGTCGCAACAGGTCCCGGTCCTCCTGACCCTGCCCGAGCCAACCGGCACCGAGGCGGTCGGTGTGGTGGATCTGCACCTGGTCGATGCCTCGCGGCTCGATCCGTACAGCCCTGCCGACCCGCGTGAGCTGATGGTCAGTATCTGGTACCCCGCCACCGATGTGGCGGGAGTTCCCGTGCGGCCATGGCTCTCGCCGGGCGTCGCCCAGGTATATGCCGACAGCCTGATTCAGGTCGGTGCTTCGCCGGAGAAGCGATGGGCGTGGGCGCCCGGTCACGGCGGCGTCGGCGCGGCGGCGGAGGTGTCGGGTGGGCGTCGCCCGGTGGTGGTGTTCTCACCGGGCTCGGGCATGCCGCGTGAACTGAGCACCGCGCAAGCCGAAGATCTCGCCGGCCACGGTTTCGTCGTCGTCACCATGAGCCACACCTACGATTCATCCGCGACGGAATTTCCCGGCGGACGGGTCGAACAGCGCCTGCTGCCACCGGCAGCCGACCCCGGCGCGGCCGAGGCCCAAATCCTCACCGCGTTGGCGACGCGGGTCGCCGACACCCGGTTCGTGCTCGACAAACTCGTCGATATCGCCGCGGGGAACAACCCGGACGCCGACCGCCACCCGCTGCCCGCGAACCTCCCCCGAGTACTCGACGTGTCGAAGATCGTGATGTTCGGACATTCCTTGGGCGGCGCTACCGCGGCCCAGGCAATGCACGACGACCCCCGGATCGCGGCGGCAGCCGACCTCGATGGCCGCCTGTGGGGGTCGGTCGTCACCGAGGGGTTGGACCGCCCGTTCATGCTCATCAGCGGCGACGGCGAAGACCGCGACGACTTCCCGGGTTGGCAACAGCTCCGGGCCACCGGTCACGGACCGAAATTCCATTTCCGGCTCAACGGCGCACAACACCATTCGTTCTGCGACAACCAGCTGATCGCCGCTCCACTGGTGACCGCGAACCTCATGCCCTCCGGTGTCGCGTCGCAAGTGGTCGGCACCGTCGATCCGCACGTCTCGCTCGAACTGCAAAACGGCTACCTGCGCAGCTTCTTCAACACTGCACTGGGCCGATACGACCAGCTCACCCAGGCACCGGCCACCCTGCTGCACCCGGAAATGGTCCCGGTTCCATAAACGGCCGGCGCCGGAGCGAAGATGTCCACTGTCTCGAGCTGGTCACCACGCCGATCGTGGTCGAGGACGTATGCCCACCGACCATTGTCGCACTGCCGCAACATGCCCGACGGCCACACGTCCGGCCGAGCTCCCTTTCGCCATCACCCGGAGCGGCGGGCGGTCCCGCCCAGGAGAGAACGAGGAACAGAGTGCAGAACGCTTATCGTTCCACGCTGGTGGAGCAGGTGCGGAGGTACGCGCCCGCGCTCCCTCCGGGGAAGGTGGATTCGCTGCGCACGCTTGTGCTGGTGGGTGAGCTCTCGCTCGCCGCCGTCGATCTCGTCACCGCGTTGGTCGACGGCGCGGTGCCCGTGGACCCGCAGGATGTGCCTACGCTGCGGCGGCTGCTCGAAAGCGTCACACTGCCCCCGGACACCCCGGCCGACCTCACCGACCGGCTGGTGGCCGAGTGAGAGTCGCCGACTCGACAGCAGCGCGCACTCCCTGGCTCGCTGGTGTCTCTCGACTACCGTGGAAGCGAATCGTGGGCTGCCCGGCGCCCGCCCCGCACGGTCGCACCGGCCGGAGAAACGCGCGGCGCCCGCACCCGGAAGGAGCGGCGGCGTGACCGAAGAGGCGGCGGAAACGATTTCGGTGATGGTGGTCGACGATCATCCGATCTGGCGGGAAGGGGTGTCCCGTGATCTGGCCGCGGCCGGATTCCGGGTGGCCGCCACCGCCGAGAGCGCCGCGGCCGCCGGTCGGCGGGCCGCCGCCACGAGACCGGATGTGGTGTTGATGGATATGCAACTCCCCGACGGGAACGGCGCCCTGGCCACCGCCGAAGTCCTGCGGGTCTCACCGGGCAGCCGGGTGCTGGTGCTGTCGGCGTCGGACGAACGCGACGATGTGCTGGACGCGGTGAAAGCCGGCGCGTCCGGCTATCTGGTGAAGAGCGCCTCCGCCGCCGAACTCATCGCCGCGGTCCACGCCACCGCCGCTGGTCAAGCGGTGTTCACGCCCGGCCTGGCCGGTCTCGTCCTGGGCGAATACCGCCGGATGGCCACCGTCCCGGCTGATCCCGGCGCACCGCACCGGCCGGCGCTGACCGATCGCGAGACCGAGGTGCTGCGGATGGTCGCCAAAGGCCTGTCCGCCAAGCAGATCGCCACCCGCCTCGATCTCAGCCATCGGACCGTCGAGAACCATGTGCAGGCGACGCTGCGTAAACTCCAGCTCGCCAATCGGGTCGAACTCACCCGCTACGTGATCGAACAGGGCCTCGACGACTGATCGCACCGGGTGATCCCCCGCCGGAGATCGGGTAGATCCCGGCGCCGCCCCGAGTAGTCCTACTCATCCTTCCCGGCCGCCCGCGGCCGACCATCGATTCATGACGACTTCGATCGATCCGGCGCTGGTCGCCCGCCTCTCCGGCGAGTTCACCTCGGTCGCCGGAGATTTCACCGCGCTCAGCGGCCGGCTGAGCACCCTCGGGCGCGATCTCGAATCGCTGCACCGCCAAGTGCGGGCCACCACCGTGCCGGAACCCCCAGCGGAGACGGAACCTTCAGCGGACAAGAGCGGGGCCGACACGGCGGCGACCACCGGATCGGCGGCGGCACAGCCGCCGCGGGCCGACACCGCCACCGGCACAGCAGCGCGGACCGTCCCCGCACCGGACGCGGCGGGGACGCCCGGTGTGCGCGACGGCGGGGTACGCACACCGGGCGCAACCGCGTCCCCCTCCGGAGTCGCCGCACCCGGTCGGCCGGCGCACGCTGTCCGGGGCGCCCCCGGACCCAGCGCCGGCCACCAGCCGCCGTGGCCGGGCCGCCCGACTCCGCCGCCGGGTGCGTACGCCGGTGTGTACCCGCGATACCCGGTGGCGCCGCCCGGGGTTCCGCCCGGCCCACCGGTCCCCCGGCCCCCTGCCGTTCCCCGGATACCGTGGTGGCAGCGTGAGGGCGTCATCAGCCGCGTATTGGCGGTCGCGGGCGTGGCGGTCACCCTCATCGGTGTCGTGATGCTGCTGGTGCTGGCCGCTCAGGCGGGCATATTCGGCCCGGTTCCGCGCGTCGTCGCCGGTGCGGCGTTCTCGGCCGCGCTCATCGGCGCGGGAATGCGCGTCTACCGCCGCACCGGCGGCCGGGTCGGCGGAACCGCCCTGGCCGCCACCGGTTTCGCGGGCGCCTATCTGGACGTGGTCGCGATGACCACAATCTACGACTGGCTGCATCCGGGGCTCGGTTTCGCTGCCGCGCTCGGCGTGGCCGCCGCGGGGGTCGGCCTGGCCACGCAGTGGCGCTCGCAGTCGCTGGCCGTGCTCGTCGTCGCGGGCGCGGCCGTGCTGGCCCCGTTCGTCAGCGTCGAACTGAGCCTGCTCGCGTTCCTGATCGTGCTCCAGCTGGCCTGTGTGCCCGTGCAATACCGGAACGACTGGCCTTTCCTGCATGTGGTCCGGACAGTTCCGGCCGTCCTGGCCACCCAGATCGCCATCGTCGCCGCCGCCGCCGTCGGCGACCCTGGACCCGGCCGTTGCACGCTGGTCCTCGCGGCCGCCGTGGGGGTCGCGCTGGTCGGGCTGGCCGGCACCGTCGTGGTGGTGCGGAAACGACCGGGCGATATCGTGGCCGCCCTGACCTTCGCCCTGGCCACCACACCGCTGCTCGCCGCACCCGCGCTGTACGACCGGCCCGCCGCCACGGTGATCTCGTCGTGCTACGCGGTCGTGCTCCTCGCCGTCGCCGCGACCGCACTGCTGCCGAAGGTCCGTGATATCGCCCGGATCCCGGGCCATACCGCGACCGTCGCGGCGGTCGCCGGATCGTTCGCGCTGCTGGAGACCTGCTGGGGTGTCACCACTGCCGCCACCCTCCCGCTCGGGCTGTTCCTTGTCGGCGGCTGCTATCTGGCGATCGCGGGACAGACCCGTAATCGGGTCACCGGCGCATTGGGCGGCGGCTACGCGATGCTGGGCGGTCTCGCGTTCCTCACGATCGCCGGCCCGGAATCTCTGGCCACCGGATCAGCGGCCGTACGCGACCTGAGCGCCGGAACCGCGGCGTCGGCGATCGCCGGGCTGGCGGTGGTCGCGGTGGCGCTGTGGGGGTTGCGACGGCTCGCCGGCTCGGCCGCCGACGACACCGTCGTCTCCCTGCTGTGGATCGGCGGCAGCGCGGCGGCGCTCTACCTGGTGACCGCGGCGACCGTATCGCTCGGGGTGATCTCGGGCGCCGCGGACGGATTCGTCATCGGCCACAGCGTCGCCACCATCGTCTGGATGGCGGGCGCGCTCGCCGCGCTCCTGTACGGCCTGCGCACGCTGAACGCCGAATCGCCGACCGCCGCCAAGGTCGCGCTGGGGTCCGGGCTGCTGGTCACCGCGGCGGCGCTGGCGAAACTGTTCCTGTTCGACCTGGCCACGCTCGACGGCCTGATCCGGGTGGCCGCTTTCCTCGTGGTCGGCATCCTGCTGCTGGTCGCCGGAACTCGTTATGCCCGGGCGTTCGCCGAATCGGGCGCCCGGCGGGAGGACGCGGGGACCCCGGCCGCGCGGCCCTGATCCCGGCCCATGCCCGCCCTCGCCGGTGCGAGGGCGGGCAGTGCTGTGCCCGCCCTCGGTCACCCCCCGGTGCGCGCCGCGGCGACCATGGCGCCGGTGACGGTGGCGATATCACCGGAATCACTGATGTAGGGCGGCATCGCGTAGATCAGGTCCCGGAACGGCCTGATCCAGGCGCCCGCCGCGGTGGCCGCGGCGGTGGCGGCACGCATATCCACCGGCCGATCCAGTTGGATCACCCCGATACCGCCCAGCACCCGCACCTCCGCCACACCCGGAATGTCCCGGGCCGGCGCAAGACCCGCGCGCAACTCGGTTTCGATCCGCGACACGTCCCCCCGCCAGTCCCTCGACAGCAGCAGTTCCACCGACGCCACGGCGACGGCGCAGGCCAGTGGATTGCCCATGAAGGTGGGACCGTGCATGAGACCGCCGTGCGCGGCGCTGATCGTCTCGGCGATCTCCGAGGTGCACAGGGTCGCGGCCAGCGTCAGATATCCGCCCGTGAGCGCCTTGCCGACGCACAGCACATCCGGGGACACCCCCGCGTGCTCGGCCGCGAAAAGCTTTCCGGTGCGGCCGAATCCGGTGGCGATCTCGTCGAACACCAGCAGTACCCCGTGTTCGTCGCACAGCCGGCGCAGATCGGCGAGGTAGCGAGGATCGTGCCAGCGCATCCCCCCGGCGCCCTGGACCACCGGTTCCACCACGACCGCCGCCAGTTCGTCGGCGTGCCGGGCCACGGCCCGCTCCAGTTCCCGTACGTAGTCGTCCCGGTAGTCCGCGGGCGGGGCGGAGACGAAGACCTGTTCGGTCAGCACATCGGTCCACAGTGTGTGCATCCCACCGTCGGGGTCGCACACACTCATCGGGGTGAAGGTGTCACCGTGGTAGCCGCCGCGCCAGGTGAGCAGGCGGCGCTTGTCCGGGCGGCCCGCCGACCGCCAATACTGCAGGCACATCTTCACCGCGACCTCGACCGATACCGAGCCCGAATCGCACAGGAACACCTTGTCGAGCCCGGCCGGGGTGTGCCGCACCAGGAGTTCGCACAGCCGGGCGGCCGGTTCGTGGGTGAGCCCGCCGAACATCACATGGCTCATCCGCCGCGACTGCGCCACCAGTGCCTCGTCGAGCACCGGGTGCCGGTAGCCGTGCACCGCGGCCCACCAGGAGCTCATTCCGTCCACCAGTTGCCGGCCGTCGGCCAGTGTCAGCCGGGTGCCGGCGGCGGCGGTGACGACGAGCGGTTCGGTGGTGGCCGGGAACCCGCCGTACGGATGCCAGACATAGCGCGCGTCGAGGTCGGAGATCTGCGCGGCGGTGAGTCCTGCGGGGGCGGCAGCGGGCACGGTGATCCTCCACGTCGGAGCGCGACCGGTCACAGCCGCACAGCGTCTTGAACGCCGTTCAAGTTACCAATGCCGCCGCGCGCCCGACACCCGGCCGGCCCCGGCGATACCGTGCACGCACCGGCCCGGGCAGTGCACGAATTCTGGAACGAGTCGCCCGATACCGTGCTCGACCACGAGATCCGTCCGCTGTTGCGGCATCTGGACATGTTCACGCTGTGGAGCGCCCTGGACGGCGCGGGCGCGACCACCCGCTCCGGGATTCCACGCAACCCATTGGCACTCGCCCTGCTCTGGAACCTACAGGACGGCTACCTGGCCGGAATACCAGCCTGGCTGCAGCGAGCGATACTGGGGAGTCTCGCCGCAATCGCCCGGCGAACCGGCTACGCGCGCCGCTGGACGGATTCACCGGCACTGAACTGAACAACCGCCCAACGGCCGACGGTATCCGTGCGCCGAGATCACGCTAGTGTCGTCTCCATGCACGCGAGCAGTGCCCGATCACCGGGCGACGCCTATCACCCGGGCTGACCCGGCAGTCTCCGCATATCCGCGCCACCAGAGGCGCCCACCTGCCCACCGCGCCACCTCAGGACCCCGACCGAGAACCGTATGCCCGCAGACCCGCCGAGCTTCCGCCGCAATCCGCGCGTCACTCCGGTCCGCAGCACCTACCGGCTACAGCTGCGACCGGACGGCCTCACCTTCATCCAGGCCGCGGCCATCGCGGAATACCTTCAACAACTGGGTGTTTCGCATATCTACCTGTCCCCGGTCATGGCCGCCGCGCGCGGCTCCACCCACGGATACGACGTCATCGACCCCACCACTGTCTCCCCCGCGCTGGGGGGACCGGTCGGACTCAAGAACCTCTCCGACGAAGTACACGACCGCGGTATGGGGCTGATCATGGATCTGGTGCCCAACCATGTCGGGGTCGCGGATCCGCAGCAGAACATGTGGTGGTGGCATGTGCTGCAGTACGGCCGCAAATCCCAGTTCGCCTCGTTCTTCGATATCGACTGGAGTCCCGGCAACGGCGTGGGCGGACGCCTGGCGCTTCCGGTGCTGCGCGGCGCGAACGATCCGGCCGCCCTCACTGTCGACCGGACCGGCCCCGAACCGCTGCTGGCCCTGCACGAACTCCGTTTCCCGATCGCCCCCGGCACCGACGGCGACAACGCGCTGCGGATCCACGATAAGCAGCACTATCGGCTGGTCAGCTGGAAATCGGGGATCTGCGGATACCGGCGGTACTGCTCCATCAGCGGACTGGCCGCGCTGCGCCAGGAGGACCCGCAGGTATTCGAGGCGACCCACCGGGAACTGGCCGCCTGGTGCGAACACGATCTGATCGACGGCGTCCGCGTCGACCACCCGGACGGACTCGCCGATCCGGCCGAATACCTCCAGCGGTTGCGCACCCTGATCGGACCCAATCGGCTGCTGCTGGTGGAGAAGACCCTGGCCAACCGGGAACCTCTCGACCCCACGCTGCCGATCGACGGCACCACCGGCTACGACGGTGTCGCGGATTTCGGCGGCGTCCTGCTCGAACCCGCGGGGGAACCGATCCTCACCGAACTGTCCCGCCACATCACCGGCCACGGCAGTGACCGCGTCTGGGTCGGGGAGAAGGAGCACCGCATCAAACGCGCGGTGGCCGAGAGCATCCTCGTCCCGGAGATGCGGCGACTGGTGACCGCGATCAAAGCCGACGCGGGCGCCGACGATTTCGACACCATGGCCCTCAGCAACGCCACCATCGAGGTGCTGTCGTTCCTGCCCGTCGCGCGCGCCGACTACACCCCGCTGGCCGGCATGATCAGCGCGGTGGTCGCCGAGGTGGAGAAACGCAATGCCGAGCTGCGGGTGCCGTTGGCCATCCTGATCATGGCGTTGACCGCCGGCGGTACCGCGTGGACCCGGTTCCATCAGGTGAGCAACGCGATCGGCGCGAAAGCCGTGGAGGACATCCTGTTCTATCGCGCCGTGCGACTGGTGTCGCTCCAGGAGATCGGCGGCAATCCGGCCAGGTTCGGGCGCACCGTCAACGAATTCCATCTCGCCAACGCTTCGCGCGCGCGGCGCTGGCCCGCGTCGATGACCACCCTTTCCACGCACGACACCAAACGCGGGGAAGATGTGCGGGCGCGGATCGGCGTGCTGTCGCAGGTACCGCGAATGTGGGCGCGGGCGGTGACCCTGTGGCTGGAGAAGCTCCCGGCGCCGGACGGGGCGACGGCACTGTTCCTGCTGCAGAACATGTTCGGAATGTGGCCGGCCGACGGCCGCCCCGCCCCCTCGGTGCCCGGGCTGCGCGACCGGGTGCACCGCTTCGCCGAGAAGGCGATGCGCGAATCCGGGGAGCACACCTCCTGGGAGGAACCCGATACCGAATTCGAGAACGCGGTGCACTCCTGGCTCGATCAAGTGATCGACGGTCCGGTCGGCCGCCAGCTCACCGATCTCGCGCACGATCTCGCGCCGCATGCCTGGTCGGATTCGCTGGCGCAGAAGCTGCTGCAGCTGTGCGCACCGGGCATACCGGATATCTATCAGGGCTGCGAGGTCTGGGAGGATTCACTGGTCGATCCGGACAATCGGCGGCCGGTGGATTTCGGGTCCCGGTCCGGGATGCTGCACACCCTCACCACCACTCCGCCACTGGACATCACGGGCGCGGCGAAGATGTGGCTGGTGGCCTACGCGCTGTGGTTGCGCCGCGAACGCCCGGAGTGCTTCGTCGGCGGTACCTATACCCCGGTGTTCGGGCACGGCGAGCACGCCGACAAACTGGTGGCCTTCGCGCGGGGCCGGGTCGGCGGCGAGCCCGAGATCATCGTGGCGGTCACCCGGCACAGTGTCGCGATCGGTGAAACCGGCTGGGGCGATACCTATATCGAGCTCTCCGGCGGGTCCTGGACCGACCGGCTCACCGGTCACACGTTCCAGAACCGCGCCCGCACGGAGAAATTGTTCGCCCGGCTTCCGGTCGCGCTACTGGTCCGCTGACCCGCCGGGCTCGCGGGCGCGGCCGGTCAGGACCCGGTGGTCGCGGCGGCGATACGCGGGAACGGGGCCTGCGCTTCCAGGAGGAAGCCGAGCTCGAGCAGCGTCCGCTCGCCCCCGTAGGCGCCGCTGAGCATGACTCCCACCGGCAAGCCCGTCTCGGTGAGCCCGGCCGGAACCGCGATCGACGGCGAACCCGTCACATTGTTGATCGGGGTATAGCCCACGAAATTCGTGACCCGCTCGATCAATTCGTCATAGGGCACGCCCGGTCGCAGGTAGCCGAGCTCGGGTGTGGCGTGGGTGAGCACCGGCGACAGGATGGCGTCGTAGCGGGTGAGCACCGTGTCGTAATCGGCGCGGGCCTTGTTCAGCCGGTACAGCGCGCCCGGGGTGCTGAGCAGGCGTCGACGGAAGGAGGCGGCGAGCCCCTTGGTGAAGGCATCGAGGCGGGCGGCGTCGAACGAGCGCCCGTGGCTCAGCTTCCCGGTGACCCCCGACATCTGCGCCAGGAAGCCCCAGTACTGGAGGAAGTCCTCGACCAGTCGCGGGGCCACCGGGGAGTCCATCGGTTCGATGGTGTGGCCCGCACTCTCCAGAATCGCCGCGGTGGCGGTGACCGCCGCGAGGGTCGCGGCGTCGGGTTGCCGCCCGTTGGCCGAGGTGGTGAGCAACCCGATGCGGAGGGTGCGCGCGGAGGGGCCTTCCACCGTGCCGATGGGCGGGAGTTTCGGGTTGCGCCAATACTTCTCGGCGGCGGCGTGATACACCGCCTGGTCCCGGACCGAACGGGACAGCACGCCCTCGGAGACGAGTTTGATCGGCAACTGCCGCGCCTGCGCATTGTCCAGATGCCGGAAGCGGCTGGGTTTCAACGACACCAGGCCGGCGCAGGCCGCCGGAATCCGCAGCGATCCGCCGCCGTCGTTGCCGTGCGCGACCGGAACCACGCCGGCCGCGACCATGGCGGCCGACCCACCCGACGAACCGCCGACAGTGCGTCCGGTGTCCCACGGGTTGCGGGTGGGTTCGCCGGTCTCGAATTCGGTGCTCGAGATGAAGCCGAATTCGGGCAGTGTGGTCTTTCCGAGCACGGTGACCCCGGTGCTCAGCAGTTGCGCGGTGAACCGGTCGTCCGCGGCGGCCGGATGCGGGGTGATCGCCGCGCTGCCGAAGCGGCTGGGCATCCCCGCCACATCGGCGTTGTCCTTGACGAAGGCCGGCACCCCGAACCACACGCCGGAGGAGTCCGGCTCCGCGTACCGCGGCCGTGGGGAGCGGTAGGCGATCGCGTTCAGCCGCGGATTCACCGCTTCCGCGCGGGCCAGCGCGGCCTCGGCCACTTCCTCCGGGCTCGCCGCACCGGTGCGGATCAGCGCCGCCAGTGCCACCGCGTCGTGTTCGCCCAGCGCGTCGTCGGTGAAGGCATGTACTCGATCGGTCATGAATCGGCTCGCATACCTCGGGGACCCGGACGCTCGCCCCGGGGCCAAATGGACAAGTGTTCAACTCGGCCCAGGGTAGTACGGAGAGGATCTCGACGGAACTGTTCGCCACCCCGCGGCGAACGCCTAGTGGACCGTGCGCCACCACCCGAGGGCCCACAGCGCAGTGCCGACGGCGGCCCCCAGCAACACCCCGACCTGCGCCGAACCCAGGACGAGCGTCGGCACGAGGAAGATGAGCAGCCCGGCGACCAGCGCCTCCAGCTTGTACACCGGCCAGCGTGACCCCGCGATATCGACCGCCGCCCCGCCGTGAACGGCGACGCGCGTGTCGACGAGATGGGATGCGGTCATCTGTTCAGGCTACCCGTGGACCCGGTCTTCGGTCCATCGAACTTTTGTCTTCCCGGACACATATATCAACGGTCGGGATGCCCGAACGGGCTCGGCCTCCGGGCCGGAGACCAGCACCGAGAGTCGCGCCGGGAACACGACTCGCGCCCGAGACGTTCCCCCGGACATGCCATTGACAGGAGAATACGCACCGTCCACGTCCGACTGGGCCCGGGAACAGGCCGAGAAGATCGAGAACTCCGGCGGAACCGAAGGCACCACCATGCAGGGCATGGCGGTCATCGTGCTGACCACGGTCGGGAACAAATCCGGCAAACTCCGCAAGACCGCGCTCATGCGGGTCGAGCACGACGGCGAATACGCGGTCGTCGCCTCGCTGGGCGGCGCGCCGAAGCATCCCGTCTGGTACCACAACGTGGTCGCCGAACCCCATGTGGAACTGCAGGACGGCACGGTCACCAAGGACTACACCGCGCGTGAGGTCTTCGGCGAGGAGAAGGCCCTGTGGTGGGAACGCTCGGTCGCCGCCTACCCGCCCTACGCCGACTACCAGACCAAGACGGACCGCCAGATCCCGGTCTTCGTACTCACTCCGCGCTGACCGATCCGGCCACTGCGGACCACACCGCCGAAATGAACGAAAACGCAGGACAGGGCCACCCGCCGCATACTCGGGCAGCGGCGGGTGGCAGCATGGAGCGGGTGTCCGATGTGCTCACTCACCTGCCAGAAGCCCGTCCTGCGCTGACCGCGGACGAGATCGACGCCGCAGCCAAACGCATCTCCGACATCATCGAACCCACTCCCCTGCAACTATGCCCGCGCCTGTCCCAGTTGACCGGCGCCCAGGTGTACCTCAAACGTGAGGACCTCACCGTCGTGCGCTCCTACAAGCTGCGCGGCGCCTACAACCTCGTGGTGCAGCTCAGCGAGTCCGAACGCGCGGCCGGGGTGGTCACCGCGAGCGCGGGCAACCACGCCCAGGGAGTGGCGTTCGCCTGCCGGGCCATGGGGATCACCGGCCGGATCTATGTCCCCACCACCACCCCCAAGCAGAAGCGCGACCGCATCCGGGTGCACGGCGGCGAGTTCGTGGAGCTGATCGCGGTCGGGGAAACCTTCGACGCCGCCGCCGCGGCCGCGGCCGATGATGTCCGCCGCTCCGGCGCCACCATGGTGCCCCCGTTCGACGACACCCGCACCGCCGCGGGCCAGGGGACCATCGCGGCCGAGATCCTCGAGCAGCTCGGGGCCGCGCCGGACCTGATGATCGTTCCGGTAGGAGGCGGCGGCTGCCTCGCCGGAATCGGCACCTACCTGCGTGAACGCGCTCCGGAGACCGGAATCCTCGGCGTCGAGCCGAGCGGTGCCGCCTCGATGACCGCCGCGCTGGTCGCGGGCGCGCCGGTCACCCTGCCCGAGGTCGACCCGTTCGTGGACGGCGCCGCTGTGCGCCGGATCGGGCAGGTTCCCTACGATGCGGTGGCCGGTTTCGGCGGCCGAGTGGTCTCGCACGGTTCGCTGCCGCTGCTCATCTCCACCGAATCTCCCGGCAGTGCGGGCTCTTTCCGGCTGCTGCGCGTCGATGAGGGCGCGGTGTGCACCGCCATGCTCGATCTCTATCAGAACGAGGGGATCATCGCCGAGCCCGCCGGCGCGCTCGCGGTGACCGCACTGCTGGAGACCGCGCCGGAACCCGGTTCGACCGTCGTATGCCTGGTCTCCGGCGGGAACAACGATGTCTCGCGCTACGGCGAGGTGATCGAACGCTCGCTGGTGCACCAGGGACTCAAACACTATTTCCTGGTGGACTTCCCCCAGGAACCCGGCGCGCTGCGCCGGTTCCTGGACGAGGTACTCGGCCCCGACGACGACATCACCCTGTTCGAATACGTCAAGCGCAACAACCGGGAGACCGGCTCCGCGCTGGTCGGCATCGAACTGGGCGAGCGCAACGGGCTGCCACCGCTGCTGGACCGGATCGCCCGGTCCCCCATCCAGTGCGAGCAACTCGAGCCCGGCTCCCCCGCCTACCGCTATCTGACCTGATCGATCAGGCCGCGGCCTCGCGCGGGGCGCCGCGGCCGATCCGGTCGGCCGACCGGGCCCCGGCGAGGACCAGCGGCAGCAACCAGGCGAACGCGGGCTGGTCGACGGCCAGCGTTTCGAGCGCGAGCCGGTTGTGCACGAAACCGAGGGACAGGCCGCTGTCGGGGTCCGCCCAGCCGAATGATCCGCCCAGGCCGATATGACCGAACCCGCGGGGCGCGCCGACGGTGGGCATGGCGTGGTAACCCAGATGCCACAGGGGGCCCATGTAGAGGAAGAGCCCGGTATCGGGCCGGTACCGTTCGATCCGGCGGATTGCCTGCACGGCGGCGCCCGACAGGTACCGCTTGCCACCGGCGAGGCCGTCGCAGGCCAGCGGTTCGTACACGGCGGCCAGACCGTTGGCGGTGCACACACCGTTGGCGGCCGGCATCTCGCTGTCCAGCACCGGCGGGTTCGGGCCGCTGAGAATCGCCTCGGCGCCGGGGATGAACAGTGAGCGACTGCTGACGCCGAGCGCGCCGGGGATGCTCTGCAGCAGGGTGACCAGCCGGGATCCGCGCGGGGTTCCGGCGAACGAGAATCCGGTGCCGAAGCTTTCGGCGGCCATGGTGACCGAGCCCGCGGGTGGGCGGCCCAGATGGACGCCGTCGGTGCCCAACGGGATGGCGACCTCCCGCAGGAACAGCTCCTTCATGCTCAGCCCGGTGACCGCTCGCGTAAGACCCGCGAGCAGCCAGCCGAAGGTCATCGCGTGGTAGGCCGGAACGCCCAGCAGGCGGTCGGGAGTGGCGGCGGCCAGGCGTTCGGCCATGAGTTCGTGGTCGAGCAGTTCGGACCCGTGGGCCGCGAGGGTCCCGACGCCGGACAGCCCCGCCGAATGGGTGAGCACCTGCCGGACGGTGATCCGGTCCTTGTTGTTGCAGCCGAATTCCGGCCAGTACTCGCAGACCGGCGCGTCGTAGTCGATGAGGCCGCGGTCGGCGAGCCGGTGCACGACCGTGGAAGCGATCCCCTTGGTCGCGGAGAAGACCACCGCGCCGGTATCGCGGGTCCACGGGCGGCCCGGTGCGGACTCCCCTGTCCAGATATCGAGTATCGGCTCCCCGTGCCGGTATATCGCCAGCGCCGCCCCCACACCCTTCCGGCCACCGTAGACCCGGGTGAAGGCGGACGTCAGCCGCCGGAATTCTGCTCCGGCGTTGCCGGAATAAGCGACGCTGCCCATCCTTACACAGTAAGGTCATCCGATCTTCTCGGCAACGGCCGTCCCGGACAGGGCGCGAACGTGCAGGCCCGTGACGGTCCGGTGTGGACCGCGCCGGCGCCACCCGAATGTAATCGGACGGGTCGGTGCGCCGCCGGAGAAATCGATAAGGAATACCTTTCCGTGGGCCGCGCCGGAATCCGTGCGGCCAGGAAACGAAATGGTAAAGAATTCTCCGGCCCTGTGCACGGCAGGAAGAATTCACCGGCGCCGAACAGTCCCGATCCCGCAACCCGCCGGCCGCGAGACGCCCGCCGAACCGGACTCGACCGCACGGATATCGCCCGGTGGCAGCCGGTATCGGAGTCGGCCCGTCAGTTCCGGCGCCGCGCGGCGCCCGCCTTGTGGGTACGCGACGGCGATACCCACGCCCGGCAATATCGACGACACTGGATAAACATCGGGAAGCCGACTTTCTCGGGCCGAATAACCTCCGTCGATATAGTGGCCCCATGACCTCCTTGGAACCGCCGGTCGTGCGGGACCAGGTGCGCGGCGACGCGCTCCCGGTCGCCGACGCGACCGTCTACGCAGGCTGGTTTTCCTGCCTGGCCGACCCGACACGGGTCCGGTTACTGCACCAGGTCGCCACGAGCCCCGCCGGAATCCACATCGGCGAGATCGCCGAAGCACTCGGTATCGGTCAGCCGACCGTCTCCCATCACGTCCGCAAGCTCACCGACGCCGGGTTCGTGACAGTGCACAAAGAGGGCACCGCCACCCTCGTCATGGTCAACCCACACCGCTGCACCGAACTCCCGCACACCGCCGACGCGGTCATGGGCATCCTCACTCCCCAGCCGCCCTGCCCCGACGACTTCCCCCGCGACATCACGGTCCGCGCGATGACCGACGCCGATTGGGACCCGGTCCGGACCATCTACGCCGAGCGCGGCACCGCCTATCCCGCGGTCTTCGCCGCGGACGCGCCCGACCGGCACACCCTGGACCACCAGTGGCTGCCCGACCACCGCTGGGTGGCCGAGATCGACGGCCGGATCGTCGGCTGGGCGGCCCTGACCCCGGTATCGGGCCACGAGTTCTACCGCGATATCGCCGACAGCTGCGTCATGGTCGCCGATGAGCAGGAAGGCCGCGGCGTCGGCACCGCACTGCTGCGGCAGCAGGTCGTCGCCGCCGAGAAGGCCGGACTGCGGGCCCTGCAGACGACGGTGTTCCCGGAGGACCGGATCAGTGTCTCGCTACATCACGCGGCGGGCTTCCGCACCGTCGGCATCCGCGAGCGGATCGGCCGGTTCGAGGGCCGCTGGCGCGACGCCGTCCTGCTGGAGCGCCGCAGCCCGCTGAACTGACCGGCCCGGCGCACCCGGGCGGTGGCCGCCTACGCACCACCGCGAACCGGCCGCAGGATCACCTTCAACCACATCGTCGACAGCCCGCACAGCACGCACAGCACCGCGACCCCCGCGGCCGACCAATCGGCCACGGACATCCCCGCGAGACCCGCGTCGCCGTAGCGAGCCAGCGGATAGATCCCTACCATCAGCATCGCCACGGTCCCGAACAGGGAGACCAGGGACGTGGGCAGCCAGCGCATACGGCGGAAGGGACGCACCGCCGCGTCCGGCGCGGCGCCGGAGAACACCTGCCGGACCCGCGCCCACGCGACACAGTTCAGCAGCAGTACCGCGAGGTCGAGCAGCAGGGCACCTATCGCGACCGTGAGCACCACACCCGGCGTCGCGGACGGCGACCGGCGCAGCGGCAGCAGTCCGGCCGTCGACACGAACACGGCCAGCACGAGCCCGGCCCCGGTGAGCACCGCCCACACCACCGTCCATTTCCACCGGGACGTGGCCAGCGCCACCGTGGTGGCGCGTTCTTCCGGTGTGCACGCGTCGTACCAGCCGGGCGCGCCGGCGGAGATCTTCATACGCCCCCTGTACCGGGTCGATCCAGCGATAACCGGCACGCGCGGCCCGGTCCACCGGCCTCCCGCCGGTGGACCGACTCTATCCGTCCGCATCGGCCCGAACCACGGGTTCCGCGGCGACCGATCGACGGGCGAGGGGAGGTTGCGCCCAGGACGACGAAGTACGGCCCGGGCAGCGACCCGTTCACCCCGCCGCGCGATCATTGACGCGTGGAGCAACAACGGGCGGCGCGCAGCACCGAAGAGGTGGTCGGGCTGGTCGCGCAGACATTCCTGCGTGACCGGGCCCAGTTCATCGACGAGCTGTCGAGCCTGATGCGAACCCAGGTGCCGGCGCTGGACCGTGATCCGCGGCTACGCGAACTGATGGAAGCGGGCACTACCGACAATTTGATGGAGGCACTGCAGTTCCTGCAGAACGAAGCGACGGAGGACGACGTCCGGGCTCCGGAGCGCGCACTCGTGTACGCCCGGATCCTCGCCCAGCGCGATGTTCCCGCCTCCGCGCTGATCCGGGCCTACCGCGTCGGGCAGGCCGGATTCCTGGACACCGCCATGCGGTACGCGATCGAATTCGGCGGCCCGGTCAGCACACCGGCGATCGTCCATATCGTCAACCGCACCTCGGTGTACATCGACCAGGTCTGTGAGCAGGTCGGGGTCGCCTACGAACAGGAACGCGACCGCTGGGTCGGCAATCGGGGCGGCTTGCGGCAACAGTGGGTGACCCGGGTGCTCAACGGCACGGCCACCGATGCCGACGCCGCGGAGCAGGTCCTGCAGTACCCGCTCACGCGCGGCCATCTCGCGGTCTACGCCTGGACCGATCCGCATATCGATCCCGCCACCGCCGTCGAGGTTTTCGACCACCTCCGAATGGCGCTGGCCGGCGTTTTCGACCGCGCGCAGGGGACCCTCATGGTGCCGGTGGACGAACACGAGGCCCGATTGTGGTTCGCCCTGCCACATGAGGCCGCCGTCGACAGCGCGGCAGTCGAACGGCTGCTGTCGGAACGGGGGCTACCGGTGCGGGCGGTCTTCAGCGGCTACGGCACCGGGATCGCGGGTTTCCGGCGAACGGCCGGTCAGGCCGACCGGGCGCGCCGGCTCGCGCTGCTCGGCGGCGAGCACATGGCACGCGTGCTGTCCTATCCCGACGTGGCAGCCGTCGCCCTGCTGGCGGGTGATATCGATACGCTGCGCGAGTTCGTCGCCGACCAGCTGGGCGAACTGGCGGCGGACAACGAACGCAATCTCTGGCTGCGCGAGACACTGCGGGTGTTCCTCGCCGGAAATCGGAGTTACGCCGCCGCGGCGACCCGCCTGGCAGTCCATCGCAATACGGTCCAATACCGGGTCCGGCAGGCACTGAACCTGATCGGCGCGAATCCCGAGACCCACGGCGCGGATCTGTATCCGCGGCTCGCGTTGCAGGCCACCCAGTTGCTCGGCGCCGCGGTGCTGCGACCGGAGGCGCCGCACCGCTGAAACGCCCGACCGGCCCGCCGTCCCGGCGTGACCTGGGCGACTGTGCTCTCCGCACAAATGTCGCCGGAGCTTTCATGCCGCCGGAATATGGCCCGCCCGAGACAGTACGTCGTACAGTTCCGGTATCCCCGAAACCGGCTCCCACCCGTGGGAACTACTGCCGGATATGCCGTCGGCGGACCCAACCGGGTTACACCGCGGATCGAAACCACTTGTCGTGCAAGCGTTTCGCGCTGCCCGCTGCCCTTGTCAGGAGCCTCCTGTGTCCTCCATTCAGACCGTCCGCGGCGCCGCCGATACCGCCGACCTCGGTGTCACGCTCATGCACGAGCACGTCTTCGTACTCAGTTCCGATGTGCAACAGAACTATTCCGCGGAATGGGGTTCGGAGGACGAGCGGGTGGACGACGCGGTACGACAGCTGACCGCCGCCTACGACGCGGGTGTGCGCACCATCGTGGATCCCACCGTGGTGGGCCTGGGCCGCTACATCCCCCGGATCGCGCAGATCGCGCAACGGATTCCGCTCCGCCTGATCGTGGCCACCGGCCTGTACACCTACGATGATCTGCCGTTCTACTTCCACTATCGCGGCCCGGCGCTCGACGCGATGCTCGGCACCCAGGTCCCCGATCCGCTGGTCGACATGTTCGTCTCCGATATCCGGGACGGTATCGGCGACACCGAGGTCAAGGCGGGGATGCTCAAATGCGCCATCGACACTCAGGGTCTGACACCCGGGGTGGAACGGGTGATGCGGGCCGTGGCCCGGGCCCACCACGAAACCGGTGTACCGATCACGGTGCACACCCATCCCGAGTCGGGCTCCGGCTTCGAGGTCAAGCGGGTGCTGTGCGACGAAGAGGGGATCGATCCGCGCCGGATCGTGCTGGGGCACAGCGGCGACACCACCGACCTCGACTATCTGACCGCGCTCGCCGACGCCGGTTTCGTGCTCGGGATGGACCGGTTCGGCATCAATCTCGAGACCACCTTCGAAGCGCGCGCCGATACGCTCATCGAGATGGTGCGCCGCGGATACGCCGACCGGATGGTGCTCTCCCAGGACGCCAACTGCTATATCGACTGGATGGCGCCGTCCCTGCGGGCGGCCGTACTGCCGCAGTGGCACTACACGCACCTGTTCGACGATGTTCTGCCCTATGTGCTCGACCGCGGTATCGAGCAGAAGCAGATCGACACGATGCTCGTCGAGGTACCGCGCGCGTTCTTCGAAGCGGGGTGAGACGGCTCGCGGGTACCCGGACACACCGCGTACCCGCGCCGCCGTGGGCGGAGCCGGGGGCCGGGCGCAACTTCGCGACCCCTCCGGCCGGGCGCGGTCTGCGGACGGCCCCGCCGTCCGCACCTATTAGGGTTGTCGATCATGGCTGGTCTGCCCCCACCGCGTTCCCGTGCGCTACTCGCCGCGATCCTGCTCGCGGTCGCCCTGCTGGCGGCGGCGTGCGGAGGTGGCGGCGGTGATACCGCCGCCCGTGACCTGTGCGCGCCGCCCGGCCCGGCAGCGGCCTCTGCCGCGCCGGAGAACCTGACCGCCCCGGGCGCCGGGACCGAGGACCGGTTCACCACCGATTCCACCATCGCCGTGCGATCGGTCGACGTATCCCGGCTCGGCCTCGCGCAGCCCGGGGTGCTGAGTGTGGGCACGCTGTCGGACGCCCCGCCCAGCATCTGCGTGAACTCCGCCGGCGCGTTCACCGGATTCGACAACGAACTCCTGCGGGCGGTAGCCGCGAAGATCGGCTTGCGGGTCGAATTCTCCGGAACCGAGTTCGCGGGCCTGCTGGCCCAGGTCGCGGGCGGGCGCTTCGACGCCGGCTCGTCCAACATCACCACCACCGATGCCCGACGCCAGATGGTCGGCTTCACCAACGGCTACGATTTCGGCTACTTCTCGCTGGTCGTCAAGGACGGCAGCCCGGTACACGGATTCGACGATCTGGGCCCGGGCTCCCGGATCGCGGTGGTACAGGGCACGGTCCAGGACGAATATGTGGTGAACGAACTGGGCCTGGACCCGGTGAAGTTCCCCGACTACAACACCGCCTACGCGAATGTGAAGACCGGTCAGGTGGACGCCTGGGTCGCGCCGTCGGCACAGGCCGAAGGGGCCATCGCCCCCGGTGACGGCACCTCGGTGGTGCAGAACTCGTTCAGCCTGGACAACTTCGCCGCCTGGGCGGTGGCGAAGAACAATCGGCCGCTGATCGACGCGCTCAACGCCGGATTGGACGCGGTGATCGCCGACGGCACCTACGCCCGCCTCTACAGCGACTGGGTGCCCCGGGAACCACCGCCGGGCTGGAAACCCGGGTCGAAAGCCGCGCCCGCCCCGCAGTTCCCGGATTTCGCCGCGCTCGCGGCCGAGAACGCACCCCAGGAGCAGACGCAACAGGCGCCCAAATCGACCCTGCAACAGTTGCGCGACACCTTCTTCGACTGGTCGCTGTACCGGCAGGCCTTCCCGGACCTGTTCAAGACGGGCCTGCCCAACACGGTGATCCTCGCCCTGGTCTCCGGCGTGCTGGGCACCGTGATCGGCATGCTGCTCGCGGTGGCCGGAATCTCGCGGACCCGCTGGCTGCGCTGGCCGGCCCGGGTGTACACCGATATCTTCCGGGGCCTGCCCGCGGTGGTCATCATCCTGCTCATCGGGCTGGGCATCGGACCGGTGGTCAGCGGTATCACCGGAAACAACCCGTACTGGCTCGGCGCGGTGGCGCTGGCACTGCTGGCCTCGGCGTATATCGGCGAGATCTTCCGCTCCGGTATCCAGTCGGTGGAGCCGGGTCAGCTGGAGGCCGCCCGCGCGATCGGTTTCGGGTACCGGCAGGCGATGACGCTGGTGGTGATCCCGCAGGGCGTACGGCGGGTGCTGCCAGCGCTGATGAACCAGTTCATCGCGTTGATCAAGGATTCCTCCCTGATCTATTTCCTCGGCCTGCTGGCCACCCAGCGCGAACTGTTCGCGGTCGGCCGTGATCTCAACGCCCAGACCGGCAACCTCTCCCCGCTGGTGGCGGCCGGGCTGGTCTATCTGCTGCTGACCATCCCGCTCACCCATCTGGTGAACTATGTCGATCAGCGGATGCGCACCGGCCGGCCCGATCAGCCGATCGACCCGGTCGAGCAGTCCACCATCACCGAAGGCCGGGGGTAACCGATGAGCGCGTCATTGACCGGTACCGACCTGCGGCTGCGGTTGGGCGGCAACGAGGTACTACGCGGGGTCGACGTCCACGTCGCCGCCGGGAAGACGACGACGGTGATCGGCCCGTCGGGTTCCGGGAAGTCCACCCTGCTGCGGGTGCTGAACCGGCTGCACGAACCCGATTCCGGGGATATCCTGCTCGACGGCGCATCGGTGCTCACCGAGAATCCGGACCGGCTGCGCCAGCGCATCGGCATGGTCTTCCAGCAGTTCAATCTGTTCCCGCACCGGACGGTGGCCGACAATATCGCGCTGGGTCCGCGGAAACTGCGCGGCCTGGCCAAGGACGAGGCCCGGGCCCTCGCGCTCGAACAACTCGAGGTCGTCGGTCTCACCGGGAAAGCCGATTCCCGGCCCGCCAATCTCTCCGGCGGTCAGCAGCAGCGGGTGGCGATCGCGCGAGCGCTGGCCATGAAACCGGAGATCATGTTCTTCGACGAGGCCACCTCGGCGCTGGACCCGGAATTGGTCAAGGGGGTACTCGCACTGATGTCGGACCTGGCCGCGGGCGGTATGTCGATGATCGTGGTGACCCATGAGATGGGTTTCGCCCGCAGCGTGTCCGATCATGTGGTCTTCATGGACGGCGGCGTGGTGGTGGAGTCGGGCAGCCCGGACGCGCTGTTCGACAGTGCCGAAACCCCACGGCTGCGCAGATTCCTCGACCAAGTGCTGTAGGTCGGCGCCGGACAACGGAACATACGGCACGACGCGCCTCGCGGGCCGATACTGGAACCATGAGCGACGACTCCGCAGCGCCCAACCCCTACGGCACCCCCGGCACCAGCGGGCCCAAGCCGATCGGCCGGGCACAGGGCGTGACCAACCTGCTGGTCCGGACATTGCTACGGGTACCGGGGCTGTCCTCGGTGGTGGGGAAACGGCTGGTGACCCTGCACGTGGTGGGCCGGAAATCCGGGCGCACCTACGATGTTCCGGTCGCCTACACCGTGCACGGGCAAAGTCTGCTGATCGGTACGGCGCTGCGGCCCTGGGTGAAGAATCTGGCGCCCGGCACTCCGGTCACTGCGAGCCGGGGCGGGCGGCCCGAACAGTTCGACCCCCTCGTGCACACCGGTACGGACGATGTGGTGCACCTGTTCGAGGTCATCGCACGCGATAACAAGACCAACGCGGGATTCAACGGCATCGGCTTCGACGCCGAGGGCAACCCGAACAAAGCCGATATCTACCAGACCTGGCAGCAGGGCGGCGTGGTGATCGAACTACGCCCGATCTGATCGCGCGTTCCCGGCCGCGGAACACCGTGGCCGGGAAGGTTTCAGCGCTGACGCCAGCTCAGCGGACCCGGTAGATCGACGCTGTTCTTCTTGGTCCGGGAGTTCCACGACCACGGGCCGATCTTGATACTCCATGAGGACAGACCCGCTTGGGTGTAGTTCAGTTTCAGCGGCCCGAAGGATTGACGTTTACGGAACCTGATCGGCATGAGCGACCTCCCTAGCTCTGCCCCAGAGTAGCCGATCCGAGTGTCCACCATGGCTTTCGCAGGTAGTGGGTGCCAGAGTAGAGGGCGTGGGTATCTATCGCGACCATGTCGTACCGCGCATCGTGAACGTGGCCTGTGGGATGAAGGCCAACGAGCCGTTACGGGAGCGGGTATGCGCCGGCCTGTCCGGGCGGGTGCTGGAACTCGGCTTCGGCTCGGGGCTGAACGTGCCCTTCTACCCGGACACCGTCGATTCGGTGAGCGCGGTCGAGCCCGCGGACCTGGGCTGGCGGTTATCGGCGCCGCGCCGCGCCGCGGGAACGGTGCCGATCGAGCGCGCGGGCCTGGACGGGCAGGAACTGCCTTTCCCGGACAACAGTTTCGAATCCGCCCTCTCGACCTGGACGATGTGCACCATCCCCGATATCGAGGCCGCTCTCGGCGAGGTGCGCCGGGTACTGATACCGGGCGGCACCCTCCATTTCGTCGAGCACGGTCTGTCGCCGGATCCGAAGGTGCAGCGCTGGCAGCACCGGCTCGACCCGATCCAGCAGCGCATCGCCGGCGGATGTCATCTGGACCGCAATATCCGCGCGCTGATCGAGTCGGCGGGGTTCGGGATCGGCGACCTCGAGGTCTTCCAGGGCCAGGGCCCGGCGTTCATCGATACCCAGTCGCTCGGCGTGGCTGTCAGCCACTGAACCCGACCACGCGCCGATCGGCCGTACGGGCGCCGGGCGCGGCGCGATGGTATATCTCGAACCCCGACCGGAGCTTCGCCGGCGACCACGCCGGAACCGGTCGACGCCCGCGCGCGTCGAAGGGTAGGAACCGGTTCCGTGGAAATGAGGTATCGATGAGCGAGTACGACCGCGCGGCCATCCGGGCGGACGCGGGGGTGTTGCGGGAGAGTGTGGATCAACTGCTGGGCACCTTCGAACGGCAGCGGCAGGCGATGTCGGAGGTGCGGCAGCGGCTGGCGGAGACGACCGTCAGCGTGTGGTCGGCCGATAACCTGGTCCGGGTCGACGCGAACACCGCCGGAGTCCCGGTGCAGGTGCATCTCACGCCGGAAGCGTTCAAACGGTCGACCCCGGAAAAGCTGGGGCGTTCGATCCTGGAGGCGGTGCAGCAGGCCGCCCGCCGGGCCACCGATCTGTCCCGGGACGCCTGGGCTCCGATACAGGACATGGCGGGCGAGGTCCCGGACCTGCCGGATCTGGCGCCGGGTATGCCGAGTATCAAAGCAGTGATCGGCACCCTGTTCGCCGATCCCGCAACCGAGGCGGAACCGGCCGCGCCGATGGGCCGGGAAGACGAGGATGAGTTCTTCCGCAACCGCAGCTACCTGGACGGTGGTAAATGAGCACCATCCGGGTCGACCAGGAAGCGCTGCAGGCCAGCCGCCCCGCCATCGCGAAGGTGGCGGACCGGGTCGCCGCCGCGGTGAACGCGGCCCGTACCGTCATCGACGCCGAGGGCGAGTGCTGGGGCGGTGACGAGATCGGCCAGAACTTCGCCGCGCAGTACGGTCCCGGCGCCGCCGAAGGACTCACCGGTCTCGACCTGCTGAGTCAAGCGGTGAACGGGGTCGGCGACGGTGTGGGCGCGGTCGCGACGGACTTCGGCAACCAGGACCAGAACACCGCCGCCGGCGTCGAACAGGCGGCCCGGTAGCGCGGCACGCTCAGCCGGCCAGGCAGCCCGGCCCGAGTAGCGCTTTCAGGTCTCCCATGAGCGCCGAGGACTGTTCCACCCGCAGACTGTCGTCCAGTTTCAGCAGGGTGGTCTTCTCCCGGGCGCCCACATGCCGAACGTGCACATCCGAGGTTCCGGGATGGCGGGACAGCACCCGCTTGAATTCGCCGATCTTATCGGGGGTGCACATCCGGGTGGAGATGGTCACCGCCAGCGGTTTCGCCACCCCGATGGCCGACAGGTCCGGTACGGCGAGATCGTTGGCGATCAGCGAGATACGGTCGTCGCGCATCGAGACGCGGGCCTTCACCAGCACCACGGCGTCCTCCACCACATCCATCCCGTACACCGAATAGGCCTGCGGGAAGAACAGCACCTCGATCCCGCCGGTGAGATCTTCGAGCTGACAGGACGCCCACGCCAGGCCGTTCTTGTTGATCCGGCGGTTCACCGAGGCGAGGATCCCGCCGACGGTCACCTGGGTGCCGTCCTTGATATCGCCCTCGAGGATGGTCGGGATCTGGGTATCGGCCTGGGCGGCGAGTACATGGTCGACGCCGTTGAGCGGATGGCCGGACACGTAGAGACCGAGCATCTCCCGTTCCAGGGCGAGCCGGTGCTTGCTCTCCCATTCGTCGTCGGGGACTTTCACGTCGAACACCGACGCCACCGATTCGCCGTCGTCGTCCATCCCGCCGAACAGGTCGAACTGCCCGATGGCCTCCGCCTTCTTGGTGGACATCACCGCGTCGATCGCGTCGGAGTGCACGAGCATGAGCCCCTTACGGGGATGGTCGAGCGAATCGAAGGCGCCGGCCTTGATGAGCGACTCGGTGACCTTCTTGGTGCAGGCGACCGTATCGATCTTGTTCAAATAGTCGGAGAAATCGGTGTACTTGGATTTGTCCCTGCGGGCATTGATGATGGACGACACCACATTGGCGCCGACATTGCGCACCGCGCCGAGCCCGAAACGGATATCGGCGCCGACCGAGGCGAAGTTCATCTCCGATTCGTTGACATCGGGCGGCAGCACGGTGATACCGAGCTTTCGGCAGTCCGACAGGTAGATCGCGGCCTTGTCCTTGTCGTCACCGACCGAGGTGAGCAGGCCCGCCATATATTCGGCGGGATAGTTGGCCTTCAGATAGGCGGTCCAGAAGGAAACCAGGCCGTAGCCGGCGGCATGCGATTTGTTGAACGCGTATCCGGCGAACGGCAGAATGGTGTCCCACAGCGCCTTGATCGCCGGTTTGGAGAATCCGTTGGTTTGCATACCGGACTCGAAACCCTCGAATTCCGCCTCGAGGACCTCGGCCTTCTTCTTGCCCATCGCACGGCGCAGAATATCGGCTCGGCCGAGCGAGTATCCGGCGACCTTCTGCGCGATCTGCATGATCTGTTCCTGATAGACGATCAGGCCGAAGGTATCGGCCAGGATCTCCTTCAGGGGTTCTTCCAGCTCGGGGTGGATGGGCTTGACCTGCTGCCGGCCGTTCTTGCGGTCCGCGTAGTCGTTGTGCGCGTTCATGCCCATCGGACCCGGGCGGTAGAGCGCGAGCACGGCGACGATATCCTCGAAGCCGGTGGGCTGCATGCGGCGCAGCAGATCACGCATGGCGCTGCCGTCGAGCTGGAACACCCCGAGAGTGTCACCGCGGGAGAGCAATTCGTAGGTCGGCGGATCGGCGAGCGGCAGATTGTCCATATCGAGGTCGATCCCGCGATTGGAACTGATGTTGTCCAGCGCGTCACCGATCACGGTGAGGTTGCGCAGGCCCAGGAAGTCCATTTTCAGCAGGCCGATGGCCTCGCACGACGGATAATCCCAGCCGGTGATGATCGCGCCGTCCTGCGCGCGCTTCCACAGCGGGATCGCTTCCATGAGCGGTTCGGAGGACATGATCACCGCGCAGGCGTGCACACCGGCATTGCGGATCAGGCCCTCGAGACCGCGGGCGGTCTCGTAGATCTTGGCGACATCGGGATTGCTGCCGATGAGGTCGCGGACCTCCGCGGCCTCTTTGTACCGCTCGTGTTCGGGGTCCATGATCCCCGACAGCGGAATATCCTTCGCCATGATCGGCGGCGGCAGCGCCTTGGAGATCTGGTCGGCGATGGCGAAACCGGGCTGGCCGAACTGGACGCGCGCCGAATCCTTGATGGCGGCCTTGGTTTTAATGGTGCCGAAGGTGATGACCTGCGCGACCCGGTCACTGCCCCAGCGATCGGTCGCATAGCGAACCATCTCACCGCGGCGGCGATCGTCGAAGTCGATATCGATATCGGGCATCGAGACGCGTTCGGGGTTGAGGAAGCGCTCGAACAGCAGCCCGTGCGGAATGGGGTCGATATTGGTGATCCCCATGGCGTAGGCGACCAGCGACCCGGCCGCTGAACCGCGCCCCGGACCGACGCGGATACCGACCTCGCGGGCATGGTTGATCAGGTCGCCGACCACCAGGAAGTAGGCCGGGAAGCCCATCTCGATGATGACGTTCAGCTCGAATTCGGCGCGCTCGACGTATTCGCGCGGCACACCGTCGGGGAAGCGCCGATCCAGACCGCGATGGACCTCTTTGCGCAGCCAGCCGGACTGGTCCTCCCCCTCGGGAACCGGGAAGACCGGCATCCGGTCGCGGTGTTCCCACACCTCGGCGTAGGACTGGACGCGTTCGCCGATCCACACGGTGTTGTCGCAGGCGCCGGGCACCTCGGCGTCCCAGAGGGCGCGCATCTCGTCGGCGGACTTCAGGAAGTATCCGTCGCCGTCGAACTTGAACCGGGTGGGGTCGGACAGCGTCTTACCGGTCTGGATGCACAACAACGCCTCGTGGTTGAGTGCGTGTTCCTTGGTGACGTAATGGCAGTCGTTGGTGGCCAGCGGCGGGATGTCGAGGGTGCGACCGACCTCGAGCAGGCCCTCGCGAACCCGCTTCTCGATGGACAGACCGTGATCCATCACCTCGAGGAAGAAGTTGTCGCGGCCGAAGATCTCCTGCCATTTCGCGGCGGCCTCCAGCGCTTCGCGCTCGTGCCCGAGCCGCAGCCGGGTCTGCACCTCGCCCGAGGGGCAGCCGGTGGTGGCGATAATGCCCTCGGCGTGCGCGGCGATGAGTTCCTCGTCCATCCGGGCCCACTTACCGAGCTGGCCTTCGATGCTGGCGAGCGAGGACAGTTTGAACAGGTTCCGCAGACCGGTCGCGTTCTCCGCGACCATGGTCATATGGGTGTAGGCGCCGGAGCCGGATACGTCGTCGCCCTTCTGGCTGGGATCGCCCCACAGGACCCGCTTGGTGTCGAAACGGGAGGCGGGCGCGATATAGGCCTCGATCCCGATGATCGGTGTGATCCCGGCCTTCTTCGCCGAGTGGAAGAACTCGGCGGCGCCGTACATATTGCCGTGGTCGGTCATTCCCACCGCGGTCATACCGAGGCGGTCGGCCTCGGCGAACAGCGGTGAGATCTTGGCGGCACCGTCGAGCATCGAGTACTCGGTGTGGTTGTGCAGATGAACGAATCCGGACGAGGCGGCCAAGATCTGTCCTTCCTCCCAAGGCTCGGCGGGGGTTGGTGTAGCGAGTTTATGCGCTCGGTCCGACCACCCGAGCGCGGCCCGGGCGTGCCCCGAGGCTCGGGCGTGTCCCCCCAGGTACCCGGGCCACGAACTCGATTCCGCCACCGGCAGTCTCGGTCACTGGTAGGGTCGTGCCGCGTCACGACCACGGATGTACCGCACGAACCACGATCGACCCGCATACGCACGATCGATCAGCGAGGTGAACGATGACAGCACGTACGACGGCGTTCGTCCTGCCTGCCGCCGCGGCGCTGGCGGTGGGAACGCTGGCGGCCACCGCGGCTCCCGCCGCGGCCGACGGCGGTTCGTTCCAGACCGTCTACTCCCTCACCCAGGGCTCCTGTGTGGCCCAGGTCGACACCTCGGTCAACGGTCCCGGCTATCCGGAGCACGCGTCGTTCACGGTTTCGACCATCATGTTCGGGGTCGGACCGTGCAGCCTGCCGGTCACCCTGAACTGGCGGAATCTGGACACGGGTGAGACGGGGACGACCACGCGGACCGCGAACGGACCCGGATACTGGATGAACGACGGACGTTCGGCACTGTTCCATCCCGGTATCGGGCGCTTCACCGCGACCGTGACCGTCGGCGCGGCCCATCTCCCCGAACCCGGTTCGGTGGAATTCACCGTCGACAAGTACCAGGGGTGATCACCGGCCCCCGCAGACCAGCATCCGAACCGGTCGCCGTCTGATCGATCCGGGCATCCGTAAGACGCGTGCCCTCCGATCTCTAGGTCCGACTCGATGACGGCGTCGGCTCCTCGGCCCTGTCCTCCCCTGTCCCCTCGAACTCGTCCGCTCGACCTGTCCGCGTTCCGGCTCGCCGGCGTGGGCCGGTCATCGCTTCCGGAGAAGGTTTCCCGCGGCAATGGCGGTTGCCGCGGGAAGCGTGAGACGATGACCGGCCCAGGCCGGCGAGACGAACCGATCACGGTGCCGGCCCGGTTCCGGACGAATCGAGACAGGGAGTGCGATGACCGCGGCCGTCCTCGCTGTCGCCGCGGCGGCGGTACTGATCGCCGGGGCGCTGCTGATCCGGTCGCCGCGGCGCATGGTCACCACTCCGGCCGAACGGGCGGTCCACCTCGCGCTGCACACCGCGTCGCTGGCGGCGCGGCCGCTGCGGCAGGGTCTGACCCGGACCTCGGCCACGGACGCGGTCCCGCATCTGCGATCTCTCGTCGGGGCCGAGGGTCTGGGGGTGAGCGATCCCGAGGGGGCACTACTGGCCTGGGACGGAGCGCACGAGAACCTGGCGGCGGAGTTCACCGAGGCCGCCCGGCGGGCCGTGGCGGCGCAACGACCGGTACTGGTTGCACTGCCCGATCCCGACCGTCCGGGCCGCACCCTGGTCACTCAGCCACTGCTCACCGACAGCGGCACTGTCGCGGGCGCGCTCGGCATGGTCACCGGAAATCGCCCGGGGCCCGGGGCGCTCGGCGCGTTGGCGGAGGTGGCCCGGTATGCCTGCGGCCAACTGGAACTGGCCGAACTCGACGCTTCACGGTCCCGGCTGGACCGCGCGGAAGTCCGCGCCCTGCGGGCCCAGATCAGTCCGCATTTCATCTACAACGCCCTGAACACCATCGCCTCGTTCGTCCGCACGGATCCGGACCGGGCCCGGGAACTCATCCTCGATTTCGCCGATTTCACGCGGTATTCGTTCCGCGCCGCCGGGGAGTACACCGTCCTGGCCGACGAACTCAGCAATATCGAACGCTACCTGGAACTCGAACGCGCCCGGTTCGGTTCCGCACTCGAGGTCCGGCTGCGGATCGCACCGGAAGTGCTCGGGGTGACGCTGCCCTTCCTGGCATTGCAACCCTTGGTGGAGAACGCCGTCCGGCACGGTCTGGCGGGTACGCCCGGCGGCGGCACGGTCACGATCGAAGCGCTGGACGCCGGGACGGACTGTGTGCTGAGCGTCGAGGACGACGGCGCGGGCATGGACCCCGATCTGTTGCGTACGGGATCGCTGGACGCCGCGGGAGCCGGGGGCGAGGCGCATGTCGGGCTGGCCAATGTGGACGACCGGCTGCGCGCCGCGTTCGGAAACGACTACGGCCTCGTGGTGGACACCGCGCCCGGAGCCGGGACGAAGGTGAGTATGCGGGTGCCCAAGTTCCGGCCCGGGATCAGGCCGTGAACGCCGATCGGCCGTGCCCCGCTCACCCTCACAGAGCGGGGTCCGGCCGATCGGCGCCCGGGATCATCGGCCCGGGTACCGCCGTGACGGCACCCGGGCCCCGGATTCAGTGCGCGACCGCCTTCTCGGCGCCGACGCCGGTCAGCGCCCTGACCTCCATTTCCGCGGCCTTCGCCGGGTCTTCGCCGTCCTTCCCGCCGAGATAGGTGCCGACCACACCGAGTACGAATGCCAGCGGTATGGAGACGATGCCCGGGTTCGACAGCGGGAACCAGTCGAAATCCAGATCCGGCAGCATCGCCGTCGCGGACCCGGAGACCGCCGGGGAGAACACGATCAGCACGACCGTGGAGATCAGCCCGCCGTACATGCTGAACAGCGCGCCCGTGGTGTTGAAGCGCCGCCAGAACAGCGAGTACAGGATGGTCGGCAGATTCGCCGAGGCCGCGACGGCGAAGGCCAGCGCCACCAGGAAGGCGATGTTCTGCCCGTTGGCGAGAATGCCCAGCGCGATGGCCAGCACCCCGATCACCACCGCCGTGATCCGGGACACCCGGACCTGCGCGGCGTCGTCGGCTTTGCCGCGGCGGATGACGTTGGCGTAGATATCGTGCGCGAAAGACGCCGAGGCGGTGATGGTGAGACCGGCGACCACCGCGAGGATGGTCGCGAAGGCCACCGCCGAGATCACGCCGAGCAGGATCACCCCGCCGAGTTCGAAGGCCAGCAGCGGCGCCGCGGCGTTCTGCCCGCCGGCCGCCGCGAGGATCCGGTCCGGTCCGACGATCGCCGCCGCCCCGTAGCCGAGTACCAGGGTGAACAGGTAGAAGGCGCCGATCAACACGATCGCCCAGACCACCGAACGCCGCGCTTCTTTGGCGGTCGGCACCGTGTAGAAACGCATGAGCACATGCGGCAGGCCCGCGGTGCCCAGCACCAGCGCCAGCCCGAGCGAGACGAAGTTCAGTTTCGACATCTCGCTGCCGCCGTACTGGGCGCCGGGCGCCAGCACATCGCGTGCGGCCACCTTCGTATCGGCGGAGCCGCTGATCGCCGACTGCGCGCCGGTGAGGATTTCCGACGGGTCGAAGCCGAATTTCGCCAGCACCATGACGGTCATCACCGCGGCGCCGGTGATGAGCAGGACGGCCTTGATGATCTGCACCCAGGTGGTGCCCTTCATTCCGCCGACCAGCACGTACACGATCATCAGCACCCCGACCACGGCGATCACCACCGCCTGCCCGGTCTCACTGGACACATCCAGCAGCAACGCCACCAGGCCGCCGGCGCCGGCCATCTGCGCGAGCAGGTAGAACAGCGACACCGCCAGCGTGGTGATCGCGGCCGCGGTGCGCACCGGCCGCTGCTTCAGCCGGAAGCTCAGCACATCGGCCATGGTGAATTTTCCGGTGTTGCGCAGCATTTCGGCGACGAGCAGCAGCGCCACCAGCCAGGCCACCAGGAACCCGATCGAATACAGGAATCCGTCGTATCCGTAGACCGCGATGGCGCCGGCGATCCCCAGGAAACTCGCCGCGGACAGATAATCACCGGCGATGGCGATTCCGTTCTGCGGACCGGTGAACCCGCGGCCGCCGGTGAAATAGTCGGTGGCGCCGGAGGTATTACGACCCGCCCAGAACACCACGACCATGGTGACCACGACGAACGCCGCGAATATGGCGATATTGGCGGTCGGATTGCCGACGGTGGCGTCGGCGGCGTACAGCGTGTTCACGACGCGCTTCCTTCCAGTTCGGCACGCAGTGCCGCGGCCCGCGGATCGAGTTCCCGGTTGGCGAATCGGACGTAGAGGCCGGTGATGAGGAAGGTCGAGACGAACTGCCCCAACCCGAGCAGCAGCCCGATATTGATCTCACCGAACACCTCGGTGGCCATGAAGTCGTGCGCGTAGGCGCCGAGCAGCACATAACCGAGATACCAGAGCAGGAACAAGGCGGCCATGGGGAAGATGAAGCGGCGCAACCTGGTCCGGAGTTCTTGGAACTCCGGACTGGTCTGCACGGCGACGAAGTCGGGCGGCGGGGCGTCCCGCCCGCCGCTCTTGTCGAGATCGATGTCGGTCATGCCGGGTTCCTCGCAATGTGACGGGTGTTACCTGTGCAGAAGGTAGCGGCCCGGCACGACCTGCCGATACCTGTGATGCGGGTCACTCGGCAGAGGTGGGCAACTCTGCGGTGAGCGGTCGCCGCGACGCGACGAGCGGTAGCGCCCCGGATCAGTCCGTCCGTGTTCCGGGCACCCGGTCGGCGCCCATCCCCAGTCGTTCCGGCGCGTGCATCCGCACGAAAGCCCGGCCGACTCCCGGCGCGCGCGGCGTGAACCGGCTGACGAGCACCATCGACGCGAACGCCAACGGGACCGCGACCGCCGCCGGATAGCCGAGCAGTGCGGACGCCCAGCCGGCAGCCACGTCATCGGAGACGCCACCGAGCACCGAGACCAGCGTGGCCCCACCCGCCACGACTCCCCCGGTCACCAGACCGGCCGCGGCGCCCGCCGCCGTGAGGCCCGGCCACCAGATCCCCAATACCAGTAGCGGGCACAGGGTGGCGGCCGCGAGCGAGAACGCCAGCCCCACCGTGCGCGACAGATCGAGCGAGACCACCCCCAGCGACAGCCCCAACGGCACCGCGCCCGCGACCAGCGCCGCCACCCGGAAATCGCGGATGCGCCCGCGGAGCACATCGGTACTCAGTACCCCCGCGATGCTCACCACCAGACCGGAGGACGTGGACAGGAACGCCGCCATGGCCCCCGCCGCGACCAGCGCCGCGAGCAGCTGCCCCGGCAACCCCGCCAGCGCCGAGGACGGCAACAGCAGTACCGCCGCGTCCGAGGTTCCGGTGATCAGCAGCTGCGGTACGTACAGGCGGGCGAAGACACCGAGCAGCACCGGGAACAGATAGAAGGTCCCGACCAGGGCGATCACCGCCAGCGCGGTGGACCGGGCCGCCCGGCCGTCCCGGTTGGTGTAGAAGCGCACCAGGACATGCGGGAGCCCCATGGTGCCCAGGAAGGTGGCGATCATCAGTGAGTACACCTGGTACAGCGGATGGGGTCCGGCGAAACCGCCACCGGGCAGCAGCCAGCGCGCGCCGTCGCCCGGCGCCCCCGCCACCACCGGCACCGCCGCGCCCGGATCGAGTATCAAGCGGGTGTCCGGCGCCAGCTGGTGGACTCCCGCACTCAGCGATACCGGCCCGTCCACGGTCCGGCCGTCGAGCACCCCGTGCACCGAAACCCGCTGTGGGGCGGCCAACTGCACCAGCACCGGTGTCGTCACCTCCACCGTGGTGCGTTCGCTCACCGTCGGCGGCGCCGGCGCACCGAGTTCGCGATCTCCGGCGGGCCGGTCGGCGGCGAAGAAATGCATCAGCAGCACGAGGGCCGGCAGCGCGACCGCGGTCAGCTTCAGCCAGTACTGGAACGCCTGCACGAGCGTGATCGAGCGCATCCCACCCGAGACCACATTCGCCACCACGATCACCGCCACCGCCACCGCCCCCACCCAGCCCGGCACACCGAGCAGAATCCGCAGGGTCAGCCCGGCGCCTTGGAACTGCGGGATCACATACACCACGCACACCACCACGACCAGCGCGGCGGCGAGCCGGCGCAGCCGCGGCGAACCCAACCGGAACTCGGCGAAATCCGGCACGGTGTAGGCGCCGGACCGCCGCAGCGGCGCCGCCACGAACAGCAGCAACGCCACATACCCCGCGGTGAAGCCCACCGGGTACCACAGCGCGTCCGCACCGTATTTGGCGATCAACCCGGCCACCCCGAGAAACGAGGCGGCCGAGAGGTATTCCCCCGATACCGCGGCGGCGTTCCAGCGTGGTCCCACGCTGCGCGACGCGACCAGGAAATCCGAGGTGGTACGCGCCCACCGCACGCCGTAGACGCCCAGCACGACGGTCGCCACCGCCGCCGCGACCAGCGCCGCCACGGTGAGGCCGGACGCGTTCACGACACCGCCCGGTGCGGCCGGGCCGCCGTGGACAGCCGCGGCTCAATCACCGGTCAACTCGAGAAAATCGTTCTCGTTGCGTTCGGCCAGCCGCAGGTAGACGCGGCCGGAGAGCCACAGCACCGGATAGGCGGCGCCGCCCAGCAGCAGCCACGGCAGCCGGATGCCGAGTACCACCGTTTCGGCGATCGCGGTCACCCTGAACAGCAGCGGCAGCGCCGCGAACACGAGCGCGAGCGCCAGGCCGCAACTCAGCGCCAGTCCCAGTTGCGCCCGGACGAGCCCGCCGATCAGCGCCGCCCCGATCTCGGTCTGTTCGGCGACCTCCACCCGGGTCCGGACGCGGCGCGCGCCCCGGCGTTCGGCGAGCACCACGCGCCGTCGCGGTGGTCTCGGCGCCGGCCCGATCATCGCCGGTCCGGTGCCGGATGCGGTCCGTGCACCAGCCGCTGTTTGAGTTCGCGGACCTGCCGTCGGCTCACCGGCAGCTCCACCGGACCCGCCCCGCGCAGACAGACCAGCGTGCCCGAACCCGCCGTGCGCAAACCGGTCACCCGCCCCAGCGCCACCAGGTACGACCGGTGCACCCGGAGGAAATCGTCACGCCAGCGCTCCTGTAACGCCGACAGTGGAATGCGCACCAAATGCGATCCGGTGTCGGTATGCAGGCGCGCGTAGTCGCCTTCGGCCTCCACCCAGTTCACCTGCGACCGGTGCACCAGTGTGGTCACACCGCCCAGCTCGACCGGAATGACCTCGTTGTTCGCGCCCGGATCGGATTCGGGTTCGGTGCGGGCGCGCCGCTGCGCGATCCGCCGCACCGCGGCACCAAGCCGCTGCTGCCGGACCGGTTTGAGCAGATAGTCCACGGCGCCCAGATCGAACGCGGCCACCGCGTGATCCTCGTGCGCCGTAACGAAGACGATCGCCGGTGGATTCGCGAATTCCGCCAGCACCCCGGCCAGTTCCATCCCGTCCAGCCCCGGCATGTTGATATCCAGGAACACCGCGTCGGCGCCGCGCGCACGCAGTATCCGCAACGCACCGGTCGCGTCGGCCGCGCCGTGCAATTCGGTCACCGCGGGTTCGGCGCGCAGCAGGTACAGCAGCTCGTCCAGCGCCGGCTGCTCGTCGTCCACGGCCAGCACCCGCATCGCCAGACCCTCTTCCTGCTCCTTCGACTCGGTCATCGTAGTCATCGGGTGCACGCCGTGGGTCCGGGATGGGCGGTTCAGGATCCCAGCTGGTCCATTCGCCGCTGCATCTCCGCCGGCTCGATATCCTCCACATGGGTGGCGACGGTCCACTGATGACCCCAGGGGTCGACGAAGGAACCGGTCCGGTCGCCGTAGAACTGGGTCTGCGGGGCGCTGATCTCGGTGGCGCCCGCGGCGAGCGCCGCCGCGTAGGCAGCGTCCACATCCGCTAGATAGACGTAGAGGTTGACCGGGGTGCCGCCGATCGAGTGCGGATCGCGGAACGCCATATCGGGAGCCGGGTCACCGAGCATGAGCACGGAATTGCCGATCAGGAGTTCGCAGTGCATCACCGTGTCGTCGGGGCCCGGGATCCGCATCCGTTCGGTGGCGCCGAGCACCCGTTTGTAGAACTCCACCGCGTCGGCGGCGCCGGCGATCGCCAGACCGGGCGAAATGGTGGGGTAGCCCTCGGGAACGGGAGAGACATCAGACATCACAAGACCTCCGTCTCGGATCGTTTGTCGGATATCTGTGAGCTTAGGCCCGGTCCGCGGCCTCGTCGGGGCCCGGACGCGGCGGACCGGTCAGCCGCCCCAACTGACGTTCGTCTCGATGACCTGCCGCAGTACCGTGGAGGTCCGCGGATCGCGATAGAACTGGTGGCCGCCGATCGCGATCGATCCGGCAACCGGCAGCGGCAGACCCAGATCCACGGTGATATCGCCGCTGCCCTGCATCGCGTAATCCTCGATATCGAGGGTGCCGGCCTCGTTCGGCAGATCCCAGATACTCGACGTCGGGGTCTGGGTGACATCCAGATGGACCGTCAACCGGCCGCCGTCCCGATTCACCAGCGTGGCGGTGGTGACCTGGTCGAGATCGACCGCACCGCCGACGGTCTGCTGCACCCGCCACACCGCGCCCTCGCCGACCGGCTCGTCGGGAAAAGTGATGGACCGATAAACCGCCTGATAAAAGGCCTGCTCCAGGGCCGCGCGGGCGGAATTGGAGGTATCGGGAGCGGGCGCCAGGCGGAGCGCGGTGATACCGCCGAGCTCGCTCATCTCGAACCCGGCGTGGGTGCCGCCGGCGGCCGTGAGCGCCTCCGACAGTGCCGGATCGGTAGTCGTGACCGAACCGAGGGTGAGCTCCACACCGTCGGAATCGGTGGTAGCGGTCATCGGGATGGTCAGCGCGGGACTGGAGAAGTCGCGTACCTGCTGGGAATCGATCTGTTGTTGGATCCGGTGATCGGTGCGCAGTGTCACCGCCTGGATCGTGCCGTCGAAATAGGACGGCCGCAGCAGCGATCGTGGCTCGCTACCGGGATCCACGGTGGTGACCACGGCCGCCGCGATCGGCACCGTCACCTCGTTGCCGATACCCAGCGGTTCCGTACCGTCCGCGTCGGTCCCGGACTCCCCGCCGTCGCCGCAACCGGAACCGAAAGCGGTCAGCCCCACCGCGAGAACCGCTAACAGCACTCGGGACCTCGCCAGGCGAGGCGTGGGAATCGAACACAACACCGTCACGACCGACAGCCTACGAGGCATACCTGAGCGTGGGCTGGGACATCGCGCGGATCATCGGCCACCGGTCCCGGGCAGGCGCCGCGCCGGGCCGCGACGCGCCGCGACGACGGGCTCCGCGCGCCCGCGCGGGTGCCCACGGTGCTGCACCGATACACCTCGAGAGATGATGGTCGTCGTGAGTGAGGACCGGCCTACGCCAGAGCAGGACCCCGAAACCCTTCCCGGCGATACCGGCGCGCAGCCCCGGCAGCGGCTCCGGCTACTGCTGGCGGTCGCGGCGACGCTGTTCACGCTCGACCTGGTCACCAAGGTCATCGTGGTCGCGCAGCTGCGTCCCGGCGAATCGGTCTCGATCGTCGGCGATCTCGTGGAGCTCACGCTGGTGCGCAATCCCGGCGCCGCGTTCTCCATGGCCACCGGGATGACCTGGCTGCTGACTCTGGTCGCGACCGCCGTGGTGATCGGGGTGCTGCGCATCGGCCGCACCCTGCGCTCCACACTGTGGGCCGTCGGACTGGGCGGGGTGCTCGGTGGCGCGCTGGGCAATCTGATGGACCGCTTGTTCCGCGCGCCGGGACCCCTGCAGGGCCATGTGGTGGACTTCGTATCGGTCGGCTGGTGGCCGGTGTTCAACGTGGCCGATTCCTCGATCGTGTGCGGGGCGATCCTGCTGGTGCTGCTCACCGTTTTCGGTTTCGAACCCGACGGCACCCGCTACAAGGACAAGGTGGCCGCCGAGTCCGCGCAGGCCGCCGACTCCGCCGAGGGCACCGCGTCATCCCTGGACGCCACATCGTCGCCGGACACAGCGTCATCCCGGGACACAGCGTCATCCGATGACGCGACGCCCGCTCCTCCCGACACTCCCCGCCCCGACCGCGGCGGACCCGCCGCCGAGCGCGCCGACGGCGAGGAGACCGCCGCATGAGGGAAACCAGGACGATGCCGGTCCCCGACGGACTCGACGGCATGCGGGTGGACGCCGGGCTCGCCCGGCTGCTCGGTCTCTCCCGCACCGCGGTGGCGGCACTGGCCGAAGACGGTTCGGTACAGCTCGACGGCGTACCCGCCGGAAAATCGGATCGGCTCACCGCCGGCGCCTGGCTCGAAGTGGTGTTCCCGGAACCCCGCCGTGTCCTGACCATCGAAGCCGAGCCCGTGGAGGGTATGAGAATCCTCTACGCCGACGACGATATCGTCGCCGTCGACAAACCGGTCGGCGTGGCCGCGCACACCGGAGTCGGCTGGAGCGGCCCCACCGTCGTCGGTGGACTGGCCGCGGCCGGCTACCGGATCTCCACCTCCGGCGCACACGAACGGCAGGGCATCGTGCACCGGCTCGACGTCGGCACCTCCGGGGTGATGGTGGTCGCGCAGTCCGAGCACGCCTACACGGTGCTGAAACGAGCGTTCAAACAGCGCACCATCGACAAGCGCTACCACGCCCTGGTCCAAGGCCACCCCGACCCGAGCAGCGGCACCATCGACGCGCCCATCGGCCGCGCCCGCGGCAACGAATGGAAGTTCGCGGTCACCTCCGACGGCCGGCCCAGCGTCACCCACTACGACACCGTGGAGGCGTTCCAGGCGGCGAGCCTGCTCGATATCCATCTGGAAACCGGCCGCACCCATCAGATCCGGGTGCACTTCTCCGCGATCCGCCACCCGTGCTGCGGCGACCTCACCTACGGCGCGGATCCGCGGCTCGCCGAACGACTCGGGTTGCGACGCCAGTGGCTGCACGCGCGGTCACTCGGATTCCAGCATCCCGCCGACGGCCGATACCTGGAGATCACCAGCGAATACCCCGACGACCTCACCCAGGCGCTGCGCACCCTGCGCGACGCCTGACCCGCCCGCATGACCGAGCCGCCCGCGCCCCCGCCATTCCGGACCCGGCACCGCCGCCGGATGCGGGGCCTCGGGTTCGGCGCGGCCGCCGTCGCGTGCGGGGCGTTCATCCTGGCGCTCGGGGTGCTCGAGCCGCCCGCCGACGAAGGGGTGTCGACCGACCGTCTCGGACCCGACCAGGGAGAACCGGTCGCCGAATACCTCGACCGGGCCGGGGAGTCGCTGAGCGGACCCGACGACGGCGACCGCTGGGCGCTGGTGTCGTTCACCGACTACCGGCCCGCCGCCGAACTCCGGAACCGGGTCGGTGACCTACGGGTCGGACAGGCGCTCTACCAGGTGCCGTTACCCCGCGTCGCGACCCCGCTGGTCGCGGTCCAGGTTCCCGGCAGCGACGCCGCGCTGCTGCGGTCAGGTGACGACGCCGCCTGGCAGCTGGCCGACCAGCTCCGGTACACCGTCGCCGACGAGCGCACCGCCGCCACTCTGGAGGTAGCGGTGTCCCGCCTGCGCGCCGGCTGCGCCTGCGCACCCGGGGCGATCGTGCGAGCCCCGCTCCCGCGCCTGCGTGAACTCGCCGACCGCCCCGGAATCCGCGCGGTCCAGGCACTACCGGCCGACGCGACAGCCGGGCGGTTCGCAGTCGCACCGCTGCTGCCCGACTCCACCGACCCGGTCGGTCCGCCGCCCGACGACGGGCCGGTACCGACCGGCTGACCGGAACTGGCGATCAGAACTCCAGGGTCACCACGCCGTCCAGATACCGGTGGCAGCGACCGGTGAGCAGCACCCGGTCGCCGACGTGCTCGACCCCGAGCGTGCCACCCCGACGGGAAAGCTGACGCGCGGTCAAACTGCTCCGGCCGAGTTCGGCAGCCCACAGCGGCGCCAGCTGGGCGTGCGCGGAACCGGTGACCGGGTCCTCCGGTACCCCCACCCCCGGCCCGAAGAACCGGGAAACGAAATCCACCTCGTCACCTCGCGCGGTGACCACCACTCCTCGCGGTACCGGCGGAAAAGCACTCAACGCCGGCGCCAGCTCACGAACCCGCCGCTCACTGTCCACCACCACGACCACGTCCGCGCCGGAATACACCCGCACCGGCTCCACCCCCAATGCCGCCATCAACACCGGATCCGGTTCGACCGGCGTCGACTCCCCGGCGGGCAGATCCAGCACGTACTCGTCGTCATCGGTGCGATCCACCCGCAACCAGCCGCTGCGGGTGAAGAAACCGACCCGATCCTCACCCGGCTGGATATCGGTCAGAATATGCGCGGCGGTCGCCAACGTGGCATGTCCGCACATCGCCACCTCGGTCGCCGGAGTGAACCAGCGCAAATGGTAGGCGGGCCAACTCCCCGGCGGCGGCCCGGCTTCCGGAGGCAACCGCGACGTATAGAACGCGGTCTCGGCGAGATTGTTCTCCTCGGCCAACTGTTGCAGCACGGTATCGGGCAACCAGGTGGGCAACGGCATCACCGCGGCCGGGTTCCCGGAGAACGGTGCGTCGGCGAACGCGTCGATCTGATGCAACAGAACCTCCATGCCACGAAGGTACTCCAGACCTGAATGAACCCACCCCACAAGGCATCTGGGTTGGTAGAGTGTCGCGTCCGACGCGCCGCGATGCGGGTGCCGACGGGCGGTTCGCAACAGCGCGACCCGCTCCCACAAGGCGGCTCGTGAAAGACGGGTGGGCCGCGCCGCACACTTTGTGGGCCGCGCCGGACTGGGCGCGGGGTGGGTGCAGCTGTTCGCGGACGGGGCTCAGGATTCGCCGGGGGCCGCGGGAATCAGCGTGTGGGATTCACCGCGCAGGGTTGCGTTCGCCCACCAGGCGACCTCGACCAGCACGATCCCCACCGCGCCGCAGATGAACGCGGCGGTCGTGAGGCGGACGTTGGACGGGTCGAGCGCGAAGAACTCGCGGGTGAACGGAACCGAGAACAACACCAGGTACGCCGCTACCGAGACCGCCAGCAGCAGGATCTTCCACCAGGTGTACGGGCGCGCGACGATCGCCAGCACCCATACCGCGATCATGATCAGGGTGATGAGCGCTGTCGTGCCCGCTTGCATCTTCTGCTGTTCGCTGGCCTCCGGGCCCGCGTAGGCGATCAGATAGGCCACGAACGTGGCCGTACCGATCACCACACCCGACGGGATCGCCAGACGCATCACTCGCCCGACGAATCCGGTGCGCGCTCGTTCGTTGTTCGGCGCCAGTGACAGCACGAACGCCGGGATGCCGATGGTGAACCAGGCCGCGATCGTCACATGCCGCGGCAGGAACGGGTACCCGATCGGTTCGTAGCCGAAGATCTGCGAGCCCACGCCGGCGGCGCCGACGAGGAAGGCCAGCAGTACCGAGTACACGGTCTTGGTGAGGAACAGATTGGAGACCCGCTCGATATTGCCGATCACCCGCCGGCCCTCACCCACCACGTACGGCAGGGTGGCGAATTTATTGTCCAGCAGCACGATCTGCGCGACCGCGCGGGTAGCGGGGCTGCCCGACCCCATGGCGACACCGATATCGGCGTCCTTCAGCGCCAGCACGTCGTTCACCCCGTCACCGGTCATCGCGACCGTGTGGCCGCGCGACTGCAGGGCGCCGACCATGGCGCGTTTCTGGTCCGGGCGGACCCGGCCGAAGGTGGTCTGCGCGTCCACCACCCCGGCGAGTTCGTCCGGGTCCTCGGGCAGGGTCCGCGCGTCCACCGGGCGATCGCCGCCGGGCAGTTCCAGCGAGGAGGCGACGGCGCCGACCGAGACGGCGTTGTCGCCGGAGATCACCTTGATCGACACATCCTGGCTCGCGAAATAGTCCAGGGTGTCGCGGGCGTCGGTGCGGACCTTCTGTTCCAGCACGACGAGCGCGACGGGAGTGAGGGTCCCGGGCGCGCCGGGGGCGTCGACCGGACGGTCACCGCGAGCCAGCAGCAGCACCCGCAGGCCGGTCGCGCCGAGTTCCTCCGCGGCGCGGGCGTCCGCCGAGTCCGTGTCCAGCAGGACGTCGGGTGCGCCCAGCAGCCAATCGCCGTGTGGTCCGTAGGAGAAGCCGCTCCATTTCTTCGCCGACGAGAACGGCGCCACCGCGGTGTACTGCCAGCCGGGTGTGTCCGGGAGCGCTTCGGCGATGGCCTGCACGCTGGCATTGGGCCGGGGATCATCGGCGGCCATGGCAGCCAGCGCCTGCCGTGCCCTCGCCTCGGCGTCCGCTGTCGTCTCGATCATCCGGAGTTCGGCCAGGCGCATACCGTTCTCGGTCAGTGTGCCGGTCTTGTCCGCGCACACCACATCCACCCGCGCCAGGCCCTCGATCGCGGGCAGCTCCTGGACCAGGCATTTGCGCTGACCGAGCCGGACCACGCCGACCGCGAACGCGATCGAGGTCATCAGCACCAGGCCTTCGGGCACCATCGGTACCAGCGCGGCCACCATTCCGGTCACCGCGGGCCGCCACGATTCCCCGCTGGACACCAACTGGTTGTAGATACTCAGCGCACCGGCCGGAATCAGCAGATAGGTGATCACCTTGAGGATGGTGTCGATACCGTTGCGCAGTTCCGAGTTCACCAGGGTGAACTTGCTGGCCTCGGCGGCCAGTTTCGCGGCGTAGGCGTCCTTGCCGACCTTGGTCGCCCGATAGGCGCCCGACCCGGACACCACATAGCTGCCCGAGAGCACCTGCGCGCCGGTCCCTTTGGCGACATCGTCGGCTTCGCCGGTGAGCAGCGATTCGTCGATCTCGAGGAGCTCGGCTTCCACCACTTCCCCGTCGACCACGATCTGGTCGCCCGGTCCGAGTTCGATCAGGTCGTCGAGCACCACCTCGCCGGGCGCGATCTGCCCGGCCGTGCCGTCGCGGCGCACCGTGGGTTTGGCCTGGCCGACGATCGCCAACCGGTCCAGCGTGCGTTTGGCCCGGGTCTCCTGGATGATGCCGACCGCACTGTTGGCCACGATCAGCAGCCCGAACATGCCGTCGATCACCGAGCCGGTGGCCATCACCAGGACGAACAGCACACCCAGGATGGCGTTGATCCGGGTGAACACATTCGCCCGGACGATATCGCGGACCGAACGGCTGGCGCGGTCCGGAACATCGTTGGTGAGCCCGTCGCGCCGGCGTTGCGCCACCTCTGCGGCGCTGAGACCGGTCATCCCGACGGACTGCACAGTTGTCGACATGGGAGTCAGCGTAGCCAGCGTCGCCGCACGCGGCTCAGTAGGCGACATTGATCGGGCCGGGTGTCCACATACCGGAGCGGTCCTCCTGGGTGATCCGCGGGCGGGCCGGCACCGCATCGGGATCGATGGGCAGGAACTGCTGGAGCTGTCCCCAATCACGGTCCCAGTCCTGGTCCAGATAGGTGGGCAGGGTGCGGGCGTACAGCAGCAGGCCGGTCCAGCCCAGCGGGCCGCCGCCGTCGTGGTTCTGCCACAGGTTGGTGTCGTGCGCACCGACCCGGTCCGGCAGGATCCGGTACTTCGGCGCCTCGGCGATGCCGGTGCGGTGGTCGAACGGCCGCTGGCAGGGGAACTGCAGGCCGACAGCCCAGTCCAGCAGCACCGGATCGGCGGTTCCGACGACCGTGTTCAGGTCCTGGGTCTGCGGGATCCGGGGCGGGGTGAAGGCCAGCCACTGACGCGGATCGCGGTCACGGTCCTCGGCCACGATGCGCACGGTGTCGGCGTCGGCGTAGGGGGCCAGCGGTACCCGCAGGTTGCGCCAGGAGGGCGCCGGGCCGATGTCGATCGGGTTCACTCGGCGCAGCGCGACCGGGTTGTCCGGTGAACCGCCCGGCGCGGTGGTCGACCCGAACTCCAATTCCAGGGATTGCCCATGGGTCACCACACCGTCGGCGTCCTTGGACCAGATCCGCCCGGCGGCGCTGAGCGCGAGGATATCCGCGCGGTCGGCTACCGCCGGCAGGCGATACCAGCCGCTGGTCAGCTCGGCCGGTCCGTCCGCGTTATCGCTGCCCTGGACGGGTGTTCCCGGGTCGAGACCGAACGGCAGTGCGGGACTGTCCGTTTCGGTGGCCACCCCGGTTCCCGACGTCGCCGCCCCCATCGAATCGGCGATAGCGGCGTCCGCGCCTTCCTCGGCGTCGGCGCTCAGATCCGCCGCGACTCCGGTGGCGCTGAAACCGGTTCCGACGCCGGCCAGGGCAGCCGCGGGATCACCGGAGAGCGGGGCGAGCAGCCCGCGGTTCGGATCGGTTTCCACCAGGACGTGCGGGGCCAGACCACAGGCATTGCCGGCGAGCGCACCCAGGTTCGAACTCGCCAGCGAGAACGCCGGATATTGCGTGACAGCGCCTTTCGCGAACGACGCCACCTCGAACAGCACGATGAACGCGGCGGCCACCGTCAGCGCCGGGACCTTGGCGAACCGCCAGCCCCAACGCGAGATCCGATGGTGCCCCGCGTCCGGCGCCCGCACATGCCACCAGGCGGCGAGCGCCAGCAGCGCGACCGTGCCGAGCAGGAAAACCTTGTTGACGGCGATACCGGCCACCGACGGTTGTTTGTCCCACCAGGGGATGCTGTAGGAGGAGACGTACCACCAGCCGTTGGGGCCGGAGAAGACCAACGCCAGCAGGAAGGACACGGCCGCGGCGAACAGCGCCCGATTGCGCGGGCCGCGCATGACCCGCGGCCCGACCGCCACCGCGGTCAGGACCGCCACCGCCCCGGCAAGCCCGGCGAAAACACCCAGGTGGTGGGTCCATTTGGTGGGAGTCGTCATCATGAGCGCCATGGCGCCGACGGTGACGCCCAGGATGCGGCGCGACGGTCCGACCGCCGCCGTGGGGATACGGCCGCCTTTGCGCAACAGGGTCAGCAGGCAGACCGCCAATCCGGCGATCATCACGAAGATCCCGAACCGGCGGGCCACCGAACCGTCCACGGTGCCCATGAACAGGTACTGGTAGCGCAGGTATTCGTCGAACCACAGCACATGGGGGCCGGCCAGTTCGTGCACTCGGCGCATCTCCTGCATGGCCGACAGCGGCTGGTCCGCGAAGGCCACCACCAGCACCAGCACCCCCGCCGCGGCCAGCGGCAGCAGTTGCGCGAGCCACCCCGCCCGCGGCGCCCGCGCCGCGACGATCTTGATCAACGGCCGCAGCCCCGCCAGCAACGCGGCGAGACAGATCACGCCGTGCGGGCCGGCGGTACAGCTGAACGCGGCGATCAGGATCGCGACGGCGAACGGCAGCAACCGCCGAGTCGCGACTGCGCGCTCCACCGAACACCAGGTGAGCAGAACCCCCAGCGCGACCATGGGTTCGGGCCGCAGCCCGTTGTTGTAGGGCAGCCAGACGGCGAGGAACACCAGCGCACCGGTCCACGGCACGAACCGGTTCCGGTGCAGTGCGGCGCCGAACCGGGGCACCACCTCGCGACTGATCACCAGCCAGGCCAGCATCCCGGCCAGCAGGCTCGGCAGCCGCACCCACGGACTGGCCGTGCTCAGGTCGGCCATCCAGCCGATCAGGTCGTAGTACGGGGTGCCGACCGGATTCTCCGGGACGCCGAAATACCGGAAGTAGTTCGCCATGTATCCGGAGGCCTGCGCGGCCCGGCCCATCCCGAACTGATAGCCGTCGTCGGAGGTGGTGGCGCCGATGAAATGCCAGAGCACCAGGGTGCCCAGGACCACCACGTCGACCGGCCGGAAGGTCCACCAGCGGGCCGGCAGGAAACGGCGGGCCCGCCGGCCGTCCAGGCTGTCCAGCCGGTGCAGCGCGAACAACGAGATCAACGTCGCGACCACGGCCGACCAGATCGCTATCCGCTTCAGCGGGGTCGGGCTGGAACTGAAACGGCTGTCCACCTCGGCGGTCACGCTGGTACCGGCGGGATCCTCGAGATCGCTGAACACTCCGACCAGCTGCGGGCGGAAATCCCCGCCCAGCACCACTGGTTCGCGTCCGGTGAGCGTGGCGACGGATTCGCTCATGCCGGCGCGCACGCCGAGCTCACAGCCGGGGGCTAGATCCGCGACGGGAACGCTGTACAGCGATTGGTTGCGCAGCACGACATCGAGCTGGGCGCCGGTCTCCGGTGTCGCCGGCCGCACCCGGGCCAGGAAACCGTACCGTTCCAGATCGGGTGCGCCGTACGGAGCGGTCGAGGTCAGTACGCCGCCACCGGGACCCAACTGCTGGATCGCCGCGCACGGCACGGTGGCCGTGAAGTTCAAGGGCGCGTAGGAGACCAGTGGCGCCTCGATCGACGCCGCGGAATCGTCCTGCGGCCAGGTCAGGGTCGCGGCGTCCACTCGGACGGGTAGCAGCGGCACCGACAGTGCCAGCAGCGCTGCGATGAGCGCCGATACCAGCGCGACCGGCCGCGCCCAGCCACCCCGCGATCGGGGTCGCGGACCATCGGAGATCTTCGCCGGCTCGGGCGCCGCCACCACCATCGTGTCAGCCACGGGGCGCAATCCTAGCGGGGACCGCGGCGGCCCTTGCGGCTGCGCTCACCGATAGCACACGGACCCGACAGACGAAACCGGCCGGTCCGCTCTGTGCGGACCGACCGGTTCCATGATCCTGAACTCAGGCCACGCAGGCCGGCGACTGCACCTGAGCCTGGGCGAGCATGTTGCAGGCCCAGGTCTTCTCGACCTTCCAGACCCCGTCCTCGGCGACGAAGGGGACGTCGACGACGTTCTGGGTGTCGCCCAGTTTGAAATTGGCCTTGGCATTGAGGGTGTCGGCGAAGTCGTTCACCTCGGTGACCTCGATGGTGGCGCCCGAATCGGTATAGAACTGGGTCAGTTTCGCCGGCAGCTCCGGATCCGCCTCGGCGCCCTGCACCATCCCCAGCTTCTCCTCGTTCGGAACAGCCGGGTCGAGCGCGCGCTGGAGCTGGGTGTTCAGATCGGCAGCGGTGGGCACCGGAGGCAGATCGGCGGCGGCCTCGTCGGAGGCGGCGGCCGACGCGGACGTGGTGCTCGCGGCCTTGGTGTCCGAGTCGGAATCATCGCTACCACACGCGGTCAGGGTCAGCGCGGCCACGGCGGCCAGGCCGGCGATCGCGATACGTCCGGTCTTGCGAAGCTTCAACTGCTCGTCCTTTGCGTTCGAGGGTTCGGAGTCGTGATAATGGGACAGATCCACCGGAGCCGGCAGCGCTGCCCGGGACCAAACTACCCGGCGCCCCCTCAGGACAGACTGTCGAGCGGGCTCGCCGGGCACAACTCCCTGTTGTCGGCAGCGAAAGTACGCGCGATCCCCGGTCCTGTCGAGCGCGTCTCGAATCGCACGGTCACTCGCCCGTGCCCCGAACCCTGTATCCAGCCGAATCCCCATTCGGGATGCCGCACATCCGTACCCGGCCGCCAGAGTGCGTCGCCACCAGCGGAGATGCCGGAACTCGGCGCGACAGTGACGTTTTCGGCGGGTCCGGATCCGGAGACCGGGCCCGGGGGCCCCCCGGCGGCCGAGCCCGCCGCACCCGGCGCGGGTCTTACCGAATCCACAGAGCTCTCTTCGGCGGGCGCCAGAGAATCCGACCCCGCCGCACCGCCGTCCGGCGCCGATCCGGTGACGCCGGACAGCCCGGCCCCGGCCCGGTCGGCAGGCTCGGCGCCCAGCCGATCCAGTTCCGGGAACAGCGATTCCTGTCGAATCGTGGACAGCCCCGCGTACCCGACACCGACCAACCGGATAGGTCCCAGCTCACGCGGGTCCACCGCGGCCCGCTGGGCGGCGGCGGTGAGCGTCGGCAGATCCTCGGTCGCATAGGCGAGCGTGGTGGATCGGGTGGTGATGCTCATATCGGCGCGGCGGAGCTTCAGCACCACGGTACGGGCGGCGCGACCGTCGCGCACGAGCCGGCGATGGGCGGCGGCGGCCATCTCGCTGATCGCCGGGCGCAATCTCTCCAGCGTGACGATGTCGTGTTCATACGTGGTCTCGGCACTGATCTGTTTGGCCTCGGCACGTTCGGTGACCGGCCGGTCGTCTATCCCGCGGGCGAGGCGGTGCAGGGCCGCGCCCACACTGCCGCCCAGAACGGACGCCGCCTCTGACTCCGGAAGCGCCGCGAAGGCTCCCACCGTTTCGATCCCGAGGGCGCGCAGCCGGCTCTCCGCGACAGGTCCGATCCCCCACAGTTTGCGCACCGGCAGCGCGGACAGCAGCGCCTGCTGTTCACCCGGTGCGATCACCCGTATCCCGTCGGGTTTGGCCATGCCGGACGCGATCTTGGCCAGCTGTTTCCCACGCCCCGCCCCGACCGAGGCCACCAGGCCGGTGCGCTCCCGGACCTCCGTGCGCAACTCGGCACAGAACGCGGCGACCTCGGCCACGCTCGCTCCGGCCAATTCCGCCGGCTCGGCGAACGCCTCGTCGAACGACAGCGTCTCCAGCACCGGGATCCGCCCCCGCAGCGTTTCGAAGACCCGCCCGCTCAGCGTTCCGTACAGCGCGCCCCGCGGCGGAACGACCACCGCCGAGACGCCGACCAGTCGCCGCGCGTACTGCATCGGCATCGCCGAACGCGCCCCGAAGACCCGCGCCTCGTAACTCGCTCCCGCGACCACACCCCGCCCTCCGGTCCCGCCGACGAGTACCGGCCGCCCACGCAGGGTCGGACGCGTCAGTTGTTCGCAGGAGGCGAAGAACGCGTCCATATCGATGTGCAGCACCCAGCGCCGGGAAGTCTCGGCCGACAGCGAACCATGTACCGGATCGACATCCGGATGCCGGCCGCTCACCACGGAGTGGCCCACCATTTCCCGGCCGGCCGCCACCGCGGCCTTCGCCGCCGTCCGGTCACGCCCCTGCTGGTGTCCATGAACGCAGAATCTACGCGGGGTCGCCGACAGGTTCGGGCCGCCGCGGGCCGGATGCGGGTCGGTCACTACTGGGTTGCCGGAGATTCCCTGGATGGGCGCGCTCGCTGCCGACGGCCCGCCGGACCCGCCCACCGGGCATTTCCGGTGTCATCGGTCCGGACCGGGATGCCGCTACCCGGGTCACCGATATGTGATGATCGGACGATGAAGATCCGCAAGGCCGTGATCCCCGCTGCCGGTATCGGTTCCCGACTGCTGCCGCTGACCAAGGCGATCCCCAAGGAGATGCTGCCGGTCGGCGACAAGCCGGTGATCGAGCACACGGTACGTGAGCTGGTGGCCTCCGGGATCACCGATATCACCATCGTGGTCAGCGGCGGGAAATCGCTGATCCAGGACCATTTCCGGCCCAACCCCGCCCTGGTCGCCCAGTTGCGCGCCGACGGGAAGTCCGCCTACGCGGACGCGGTGGAGGAGGTCGGCGAACTGTCCCGGCTGGGCCATATCACCTATCTGGATCAGCAAGGGCCGTACGGTAACGGCACCCCGGTCCTGAACGCGGCCCGCACCGCCGCCGACGAGCCGATGTTGGTGCTGTGGCCCGATGATGTGTTCGTGGCCGAGGAGCCGCGCGCCCAGCAGTTGATCCGCGCCTACGAATCGACCGGCTGCCCGGTACTGGCCCTGATGCCGATGAACCCGACAGAATCGCAACGCTACGGCGTCCCGGTGGTCCGGGAGGATCTGGACGACGGCCTACTGCGCATCTCGGGCCTGGTGGAGAAGCCCAAACCGGCGGACGCACCCTCGGCCTACGCGGCCATCGGCGGATATGTGGTGACGCCGGGCATCATCGACGAACTGCGCGAACAGACGGAGAGCTGGTACGCCCACCGCACCGGCGAGGTATACCTGACCGACTCCATCAACGCCTATGCGGCGAACCATGCCGTGTACGGGCAGGTCATCCAGGGCCGCTGGTACGACACCGGCAACCCCGGGGACTATCTGATCGCGCAGTTCGCCTCGGCGCTGGCGCATCCGGACTACGGACCGCTGCTGCGCCGACAGGTGGACTGAGCACGGTCCGGCGGCGGGTCGCCTCCGGACCGTCAGAACCGCCGGATGCTGTAGATGTAGAACTGGCCGAGCGGACTCAGCCCCACGGGAACGCCCGCGCCGTAGGCATTGAGCACCTGGCCGAACCCCGCGTAGATTCCGACGTGGGAGGCGTCTTCGTTGATGATGATGACGTCACCCGGCGAGAGCGCGTAGCGCGGCACCGAGGCGCCCGCCTCGGCCTGTTCCCAGGTCGTGCGCGGGATCATGACGCCCACCTGACTGAAGGCCCACTGCACGAGTCCGGAGCAGTCCCAGGTATCCGGGCCGGTCGCACCCCATTCGTACATTTTCCCGGTCTGCGACGTCGCCGCGGCGAGCGCGCCGAGCCCGTTGCTGCTCGAGACCGGCAGGGCCGCCGATCCGCTGGCGCTGAGCGATCCAGAGCCGGAGGACGATCCGCTGGCACCACTTCCGGTCTGCGCCCACCCGGGCGCGGCCGCGGCGGCCCCGACAGCCGTCGCGAGAAGCAAGCCGGCGATACCCCGGCGCAGTGCAATTCCGATCACGTGCCCACCCTTCTGCCCGTCGGTGCCCGGGGCGCCGTGCGGCGCCCCGGTTTACTCGCGGCACCCGCCACGGGGGTGGGATACCGCAACCACAGGGGTCACGCCGGGTGAATCGGCTCCGACGCAACTTCACTCAGGTAGAACCGAACGAAATGATCACCGTTCCCGGTCGTCCGGAGGCCCGGACTCAGCGGTATCGGCGATGATTTTGCCCGCCTGACCGAAGGCCGACAAGAGTCTGGCAAACTTTCAGCATGTGATCTAAATCACAAAGATGTTTATTGCGTTTGGGTGGATATGTCGTTCAGGGTCTTCAGCACCGCATCCTTGGAGCCCGGCGGGGACTCCACGAAGACCCCCAGCTGCCAGACCGGTTCGCCACCCGGTTCCGCCGCGATGTACCTGCTGAAATCCACCGTGAACTTACCCTGCTGATTCGACGCCGTCTGCACGTAGGAAGTGCGGTCGTCGAACCGCTGCGCCGTACCGGGAGCATCGAACCACTCGTTGTCGAATCGGGTCCGCGTCGCGGCATCGCAGGTCGCCGGACATTTGCGGAGAATGAGGTTCACCTTCTGTCCGGCAGCGGAATTGCCTTCATCGACGCACCCCCAGGCCTCGGCATCGGGGATCTTGTCGACCGAGCCCTTCATGCATCCCCAGGACCCCGGCGTACGAAAAGCGAAGGGCCAGCCCTTGAACGCCATGGTGTAGGTGTCCTCGCCCGCCTGCCAGGTCGGACCGAGTATCGCGACCGGCGCCACCCCCTCGCGCAGCGCCGGTTCGCCCGCGGAGGGCAGCGCGCTGGTGGTCGCCGTGGTGGAGGTCGCCGATGCCGAGGCGGAGGGGCCGGCGGAATCGGTGACCGCCGACGAAGTTCCGGCGGCGATATCCGCGGGGTCCTCCGCCGACCCCCGCGATTGCAGCACCACCAGTCCGACCACACCGACCAGCACCAGCACCACCACGGCGACCAGCACCGCGATCAACGGACCGTTGCTCTTCGGCGGCGGACTCCCGTACCCGCCGGCATCCAGCGGCGGCACCTCCCAAGCGCCCTGCTGCGGTGTGGGCTGCGGGCCGTGGCCCGCGGCCGGCCCCCATTGCCCGCCCGTACTCTGCTGCCCGCCCGTACTGTGCTGCCCGCCCTGCGACTGGTAGCCCTGCTGCCACTGCCCCGAAGGAGAGCTCTTCTGTTGTCCCTCAGGGGAATGCCGCCACCATTCGTCGGGATTGTCCGAAGCCATAAGGCCCCACCCTAGTGCGGACCACGCGCCCTGGTCACGGCCATGACCTCACGACCTCGACGCGTTTACGGCCACCTGAGGAACAACTGGGGCACGCGTAGATCCCTCTCGCAACCGGATCTCCGGCAAGGGCCCAGCGAACAGCCACCCAGCGAACAGCCGCCGGCCGGACCCGGCGGTCCGGCCGGCGGTGGATCCTCAGCCCGCCTTGACGATCCGTGCGCGTGCGCCGCCGGTCAGATCGGCGGCGTCCGGCCCGGCGGGGCCGAATTCCAGTTCGACGGCCAGGATCTCCCGGGCGATCAGGTCGCGATGGGTGCGCGCCCATTCCTGCCGGTCGGCCGGCACCTCCAGTGTCGCGGCGATGCGATCGGAGACATCCAGGCCGAGCGATTTCCGGGTCTCCTGCAGGTCCCGGATGATGTCGCGGGCCCAACCCTCGGCTTCCAGTTCGTCGGTGACCACCGAGTCCAGCACCACCAGACCGGCGTTACCGGGCAGCGCCGCGGTGGATTCCGGTTCGGCGGCCACCAGCCGCTGGGTGTACTCCTCGGGCAGCAGATCGATCCCGGCCGCGCTGACCACCCCGTCGGCGTTCTCCGACCAGTCGCCCGCCTTGACCGCCTTGATCACCCGCTGCACATCCTTGCCGAGCCGGGGCCCGGCGGCACGCGCGTTGACCGCCAGTTCGAATCGGCCGTGCGCGGCGATATCGGTGGTCAGATCGACCTTCTTGACGTTCACCTCGTCGGCGATGATATCGGCGTAGGGCGCCAATCGCGCGGCATCGGGGGCGGCGATGGTGACCTCCGCCAACGGCAGCCGGACCCGCAGTTTCTGCGCCTTGCGCAGGCTCAGCACCGTCGAGCACACGCTGCGCGCCTCGTCCATCGCCGCGACCAACTCCGGATCCCGGGGCAGCGTCTCGGCATCGGGCCAGTCGGTCAGATGTACCGAACGCGCGCCGGTCAATCCGCGCCAGATCACTTCGGTGACGAGTGGCAACAGCGGAGCCGCCAGCCGGGTCACGACCTCCAGCACGGTGTGCAGGGTGTCGACGGCATCGCGTTCCTCGGACCAGAACCGCGAACGCGACCGGCGCACATACCAGTTGGTGAGCGCGTCGGCGAAGGTGCGCAGTTCTTCACAGGCCCCGGCGATATCGAGTTCCTGCAGGGCGTCGGTCATCACGTCCCGGGTATGGGCGAGTTTCGCCAGGATGTACCGGTCCAGCACATGCGGCGAATCCGTCCGCCACACTCCGGGCCGGTCGGCGTACAGCTGCAGGAATGTCCAGGCGTTCCACAGCGGCCGCAGGGCATGGCTCGCGCCCTCACGGATCCCGCGTTCGGTGACGATGAGGTTCCCGCCGCGCAACACCGGCGAGCTCATCAGGAACCACCGCATGGCATCGGAACCGTCCCGCTCGAACACCTCGTTGACATCGGGGTAGTTGCCCTTGGACTTGCTCATCTTCAGGCCGTCGTCGCCCAGCACGATGCCGTGGGCGACCACGTTCGAGAATGCCGGGCTGTCGAACAAGGCGGTCGACAGGACGTGCAGGTTGTAGAACCACCCGCGTGTCTGGCCGTTGTACTCGACGATGAAGTCGCCGGGGAAGTGCGTACCGAACCAGTCCTGGTTCTCGAACGGGTAGTGCACCTGGGCGAACGGCATGGAACCGGATTCGAACCAGCAGTCGAGCACTTCCGGCACCCGGCGCATGGTCGACCGTCCGGTCGGGTCGTCGGGATTGGGCCGGGTCAGTTCGTCGATCACCGGCCGGTGCAGATCGGTGGGCCGGACCCCGAAATCGCGTTCCAGCTCGTCCAGCGAGCCGTAGACGTCGACGCGGGGATACGCCGGATCGTCGGAGGTCCATACCGGGATGGGGCTGCCCCAGTAGCGGTTGCGGCTGATATTCCAGTCGCGGGCCCCTTCGAGCCACTTTCCGAACTGGCCGTCCCGGATATGTTCGGGCACCCAGTTGATCTGCTTGTTCAGCTCCACCATCCGATCACGGAACTCGGTCACCGCGACGAACCAGGACGGCACCGCCATATAGATCAGCGGCTGCCCGGAGCGCCAGCTGTGCGGATAGGAGTGCTCGACGGTTTCGTGCCGCAACAGTTTCCCGGCGGCCTTGAGGTCTTTGATGATGACGGGATTGGCATCGAACACCATGAGCCCCTCGTACGGGGGCACCATGGAGGTGAATTTGCCGCCTTGGTCGAGGGGCTGCACCAGCTCGATCCCGTTGGCGCTGCACACCTCCATATCCTCTTCACCGAACGCGGGCGCCATATGGACGAGCCCGGTGCCGGAGTCGGTGGCGACATAGTCCGCGGACAGCACCCGGTGCGCGCGCGGATGTCCGAGGAAGAAATCGAAGGGCGGCAGATAGTCCAGGCCGACGAGCGCGGCGCCGTCGTATTCGCCGAGCACCTCCGGTTCGTCACCGAGTTCGCGGGCATAGTGGCCGAGCCGTTCGGCGGCCAGGACGTACCTCTTGCCGTCGGCGCCGCGTACCTGCACATAGCGCACATCGGGGTGCACCGCGACGGCGAGGTTGGACGGCAGCGTCCACGGAGTGGTCGTCCAGATCAGGGCGGCGGCGCCGTCGAGTTCGGCCAGGGGATGGTCGGCCGGTACCCGCAGCACCATATCGACGGTGACCGCCGGGTCCTGCCGCATCTTGTAGGCGTCGTCGAGCCGGGTCTCCTGGTTCGACAGCGGCGTCTGCTCGTACCAGCTGTAGGGCAGCACCCGGAAACCCTGGTAGACCAAACCCTTGTCGTGGAGCGACTTGAACGCCCACATCACCGACTCCATGAAGTCGAGATCGAGTGTCTTGTAGTCGTTGTCGAAGTCCACCCAGCGCGCCTGACGGGTCACATAATCGCGCCATTCTCCGGTATAACGGAGCACCGATGTCCGGCACGCGGCATTGAATTCCGCGAGGCCCATCGAGTCGATCTGTGATTTGTCCGTGATACCGAGCTGCTTTTCCGCTTCGATTTCCGCCGGCAGGCCGTGACAGTCCCAGCCGAAACGTCGCTCGACCCGCTTACCGCGCATGGTCTGGAAACGTGGGATGACATCTTTTACGTATCCGGTGAGCAAATGTCCGTAATGCGGCAGACCGTTGGCAAACGGGGGGCCGTCGTAGAAGACGAACTCCGCTGCCTCCGCGCCGCGGTGGTCGATGCTGGCGCGGAACGTTCCGTCGGCGGCCCATGCGTCCAGGACGGCCCGCTCCAGTTCGGGGAAGGACATGCCGGACCCGCCGAGATCGACACGGGGGTATGCGCTGCTACTGGAATTCTCGTCCGCCATCGCGGATACACGTCTCCTCGTGCCCGGCGCGCCCGGATGGGCGCGGTGTGTCGGCACGGGGACGATCACCGGCGGGTGCGCCGGAACCGCGGTACCACCCCGCTTGTCCACCGGCCCGGCAGGCCGGGCGGACCTCTCGTTTCGAGCTGTGACGGGCTCGCCCGTTCGGTTCTAGTGAGCGTGCGCGGCAGGGACGAGCATCGCGCCGCGTGGCGCCGTTCTTCCGAAAGCTCCCCGGTGATGGCCGGATCGTCGCCGACTTACAGGTTTGATTCTAACCAGGACGGTCAACCACTTATACAGCCGCCCACGGAGCCGCACGACCCGCAGACCTTGGAAGGACGTTTTGGTTCTCGTTCGAATTTGTCGTCAGCGCTTCGCGTGCTGATCACGTGGCGGCAGTTCCTCATCGGGCGCGCGCATGGACAGCGCACTCACCAGCAACACCACAGCACCGAGCACGCAGACCACGATGCAGCCCCACGCCCAGATCACCGATCCGGTGGCGAGGGACAGGATCAGCAGCGCCAGACCGACCGCGGCCAGCGCCAGTGTCAAGACAAGCATGATGACCCCCAGAACAGCAGGCCGGGTGCCCGTTCGCTCCCAGCGGTATCGGGCGTTTACTCGCCTTTGCCGAACGACGCGGGGGCGAGCTGGTTGGCGCCGGTATCGAAGGAGTCACCCTCGTCGACCGGTACTGCCGAACCACGGTTCTCCAGCTCTTCGAGCTGCGATTCCAGATACGATTTCAACCGCACCCGATACTCGCGTTCGAAGGTTTTGAGCGTCTGGATCCGACTCTCCAGGACGTTGCGCTGCTGGGTGATGGTGCCCATGATCTCGGTGTGCTTGCGCTCGGCGTCGGCCTGCAGGGCGTCGGCCTTCTCCTTGGCCTGGCGCAGCTGGCTGTCCGAACGGGTCTGGGCGTCGGAGAGCATGGCGTCGGATTTGTGCCGCGCGTCGGCGACCATCTCCTCCGACCGCGCCCGAGCGTCGTTGACCAACCGCTCCGAATTGACCCGGGCGTTCGCCAGCAAATTCTCGGCTTCGGTCTTGGCGTCGCTGGTGAGTCGGTCGGCCATCTCCTGGGCCAAGCTCAGAACCTTGGCCGCCTGCATATTCGCGTCGGCCGCGGCATCGGCGGCGGACGGGGCGGGCGGAACCACGGGGATCGGCGCCGAAGGAGGCGCCTGGACCGGCGGTTTGATCGGTTCCGGAGGCGGGGCCTGCTGCACCGGTTTACCGAGCCCGGGCCCACCCGGACCGCGGCTGGTCTTGGCGTCGGCGAGCTCGGCGTCCAGTTCGGCAACCCGCTGGCGAAGGTCGGCGTTCTCCTCGATCAACCGGGAAAGTTCCTGCTCCACCAGATCCAGGAAGGCATCTACTTCGTCCTCGTTGTAGCCGCGTTTCCCGATAGGCGGTTTGCTGAACGCGACGTTGTGCACATCGGCTGGGGTCAGCGGCATGGAAGGATCCCTTCGCGCGTTGGCAGATCTAGCGGCTCTGGCAAGTCTTCACGGCCCATTCTGTCACACCGGAGCTACCGGCTGCCCGAGCCGGCTTACCACCGACATCAGGATGAAGACCAGGAACAGCAGAACCATAATCGACAAATCGAGCCGAATTCCGCCCAGCGAGATCGGCGGTATCAGCCGCCGCAGCAGCTTTACGGGGGGATCGGTGATGGTGAAGATCACCTCGAGTATCACGACAACCACCCCGGTGGGACGCCAGTCGCGGGCGAAGCTTCGGATGAACTCGACGATCACCCGGCTGATGAGCAACAGCCAGAAGATGAACAGTACGAAGTACAGCACCGCGAACAAGGCCACGACCTCACTCTGCCGCAAAATCGGCGCGGTGCAAAATGCCCGCGCCGACTCCGGCGATACCGCGTCACGCCGCCGACTCAGGCGCGGTGGCTATTTCTGGTTGTAGAACCCGGTTTCCGCGATCCGCCGGCGTTCCTCCGCCGATACGTCCACGTCGGCGGGCGAGAGCAGGAACACCTTGGTGGCGACCTTGTCGAACGAGCCACGCAGGGCGAAGGCCAGCCCGGCGGCGAAGTCGACCAGACGTTTGGCATCGGCATTGCTCAGGTCGACCAGGTCCATGATCACCGGGTTGCCCTCACGGAACCGCTCACCGATGATCGCGGCCTCGCTGTAGTCGCGCGGGCGCAGCGTGGTGATCTTGGACAAGGGACCTCCGTCCTCGAAGATCGCGGGACGGCGGGCGGCGACCGGTTCGGGACGGACCCGCTCGGCCAGCCGTCGCTCCTCGGCGTCGGGATCGACCGCCAGCGCTCCCCTGGTCGCGCCGCGCAGGGAGGCGCCGCCGCCCGGACGATACCGCCCCGAGGCGGCGGCGTCGATACGGGTGGGGCGGCGCGGCCCCTCGTAATCGTCGTCGTAGGCGTCGCCCGGGTAGTCGTCCCGGCGGGGCGCGGGGTAGCCGGGCTGGTACGAGGACTTGTACGGCGACTCGCGGTAGTCGGGGCCGTCGTAGCGGTCCTCGGCGTACCGGTCGTAGTCGGGACGATCGTCGTAGTCGCGGGGAGCGCGGTCGGAGTAGTCACGCGGCCGGCGCCCGCCGCGATCCTCCACCCCACGGGGGGTGCGATCGTCGACGTAGTCGTCTTCGTAATCCTCGAGCGGAACCATGCCGAAGTACGCCTTGAACTTGTGCAGCGTGCTCATGACTGCGCCTCGCTGTCGCTCGGCTCCGTCATGACCACGATGGTGGCTGCGTCGATTACTCGCTCGCTGCGCTCGCTCATTCTGGTCGACCTTCCTTCGGCCCCGGTGGCGGCCGGGTGTTGAAGTCTTGCTCAGCCCTCGTCGTGTCCCAGCATATGTGTCGAATGTGACTGATGAGGTTTGTTTGCTACGCCGAGGTTATCGGTCGCGTGCCCATGAGAGCGGTACCGACACGCACACACGTGGAACCATGGGCAATAGCCCTTTCAAGATCATCGGACATTCCGGCGGACAGTTCCGTGGCACCGGGATGCCGGGCGCGCAGACGGGTATGCAGTTCGGCCAGGCGGGCGAATTCCGCGTCCGGATCCGCGGCCTGCGGCGGAATAGCCATAAGCCCTGCTAAACGCAGTTCCGCCGTGTCCGCGATCGCGTCCGCCAGCGCCGGCACCGCGGCGGGCTCGACGCCGCCACGGGCAGGATCGGCATCGAGGCTCACCTGGATCAGCACCTCGAGCGGCGTATCCCGCTCACCGGCATCCCGGGCGGCCGCGGTGGCGGCCCCCAGCGCGGTCGCCAGACGTTCGCTGTCCACCGAATGCACCGAATGGGCCCACCGCACCACCTGTCGCGCCTTGTTCCGCTGCAGCCGGCCGATCAGATGCCACCGGATCCCGGTACCGATCGGCTCGGCGGCCTTCGCGGCGGCCTCCTGCGGGCGATTCTCCCCGAAGTCACGGCGGCCCAGACGATACAGCTCAGCGATATCGGTGGCGGGAAAATATTTGGTCACCGGCAGCAGTCGTACCTCGCCCGGATCCCGGCCGACAGCCGCACACGCTGCGTCGATGCGCGCGAGAAGGCGAGTCAGGTTAGCCGCCAGCTCCACAGCGCGAGCTGAAGTCCCGGCATCCGCGCCCGCGGTGTCCGGGACAGCCCGAGCCGGTTCGGCACGTCCCGCCGCGCCGGGCGGCACTTCACCGCAACACTCGGGAGCGCCGGAATCCGCTCGCCCACGCGCGGATCCGGGTCCGGATCGATCTCCCTGGCGTACCTCGTTCACGCCGTCGCGCCGATCCGGCTCCGCCGCAATACCTCTGCTGTCATCGGTCACTCTCCTCCTAAGCCCGACTACCCGCTTCTTCGCACCACATCCCCGGGGAACCCGACACACACGGCGACCGCACTCTCAGCGACACCCCGCGCGCCACCCGGGGAACCCACGGCTCACGCCGCGCCCGGCTCCATCCAGATGACGCTGCCGAGACGTCCGGTCGGCGCACCGCGACGATGACTGAAAAGCGCGGCGTCCTCGATGGTGCAGCGCGGATCCTCGGCGATCGCGGTGATACCCGCGGCGGTGAGCTGCCGACGGATCCCGGCGCGCAGATCGAGACCGGGCGTACCGCGGACAGTGGTGGTTGCGCTACCCGGTAGATGCTTTTCCACATCGGCGCGCATCGCGGCGGGCACCTCGTACTGGCGGCCGCTGGCCGCGGGGCCCAGCAGGGCCCCGATCCGATCGAGCCGGGCGCCTGCGGCGACCATCGCGTCGAGGACCCGGGGCACGATCCCGATCCGCGCCCCGATCCGTCCGGCGTGCACGGCGGCGACGACCCCCGCCTCGTCATCCGAGAGCAGTACGGGCACACAGTCGGCGGTCAGCACGACCAGTGCCAGCCCGCGCCTGGTGGTGACCAGCGCGTCGGTACCGGGGAACGGCTCGTCGCGGGGACCGTCCACTGTCGCCACCGTACGACCGTGGATCTGCTCCATCCAGATCACATGATCCGCGGGCAGGCCGAGAGTGTCGGCGAGCCGGGCACGGTTGCGCCGCACCGCCTCGGGATCGTCGCCCACGTGGTCGCCGAGATTGAACGAGTCGTAGGGCGGCGCGGAGAAACCCCCCGCGCGCGTGGTCACGACCCGTCGAACGGTGAGTACCGGTGCCGCTGTCATGCCCTCGAGCCTAGTGGCACTCCCATCCGGCGCCGGTGCCGCGCCCGCGCCGACCGGGTGCACCCGCGGGCACACCGAATCCGCGCAGGTGCACCGCCGGTCGACGAGCCGTGCCGACCAGCGGTTCAGCGGCGCATGAAATCCGGAACGTCGACATCGTCGTCGTCATCGTCGGGCAGGTCCGGCGGCGACTGGAGATGCGACCGGCCGCTGTGACTCAGCGTCGGATCCACCGGCGGCCGCGTGCGCTCGGTATCCCGGTAACTCGGTGCCGGACCGCGCGCAATGGACGAGCCCGGATCCGACGACCGTGGGGAGACCGGTTCCTCGGAATGGCCGCGGCCCGCACCGAGTTCGGCCGTACGCGACTGCCCGAGTTCGGCGGTCCGCGACTGGGCGGAGATCTCGGCGGTCCGCCCGGAGCCGAGCGAACCCCGCGTGGTCGCCGCGTCGAAGGTACGCCGCGCCGGACCGCCGCCGTCGAATCCCGCGGCGATCACGGTGACCCGCACCTCGTCGCCGAGCGAATCGTCGATGACCGTACCGAAGATGATGTTGGCCTCGATATGCGCGGCTTCCTGCACCAGGGACGCGGCCTCGTTGATCTCGAACAGGCCGAGATCCGAACCACCGGCGATCGAGAGCAGCACCCCGTGCGCGCCGTCCATGGACGCTTCCAGCAGGGGCGAATTGATCGCCGCCTCGGCCGCTTTGACCGACCGCCCCTCGCCGCGCGACGATCCGATCCCCATGAGCGCGCTGCCGGCCCCCGACATCACGCTCTTGACGTCCGCGAAGTCGACGTTGATCAGGCCCGGGGTGGTGATCAGGTCGGTGATGCCCTGGACACCGTTCAGGAGCACCTCGTCGGCCGACCGGAAAGCGTCCATGAGGCTTACCGCGGCATCGCCGAGTTGCAGCAGCCGATCGTTGGGAATGACGATCAGGGTGTCGCAGGATTCGCGCAGCAGGTTGATCCCGACCTCGGCCTGGTTACCGCGCCGCTTGCCCTCGAAGGAGAACGGGCGGGTGACCACACCTATGGTCAGCGCGCCCAGTTTCCGCGCGATACTGGCCACGACGGGAGCGCCGCCGGTACCGGTACCGCCGCCCTCGCCCGCGGTCACGAAGACCATATCGGCGCCCTTGAGCACCTCTTCGATCTCGTCCTTGTGGTCCTCGGCGGCCTTACGGCCGACCTCGGGGTCGGCGCCCGCGCCGAGTCCCCGGGTGAGCTCCCGCCCGACATCGAGCTTCACGTCGGCATCGCTCATCAGCAGTGCCTGGGCGTCGGTGTTCACCGCGATGAACTCGACACCCTTGAGACCCTGCTCGATCATTCGGTTGACGGCGTTCACGCCGCCGCCGCCGATACCGACGACCTTGATCACGGCAAGGTAGTTGTGCGGGGGCGTCATGAGCTCTCGCCTTCCTTCGATCCAAAGTCTGTCGTTTTCGGATGACCGGTGCCGATCCACGGGACAGCTGACCGTGGACCGCGATCCGGGCAAACCCTGAACCTCAACCATAGGGTTGGAGTTATGTCAAGTATCCGACTGGTGCGGAACGCTATTCGCCGCCGTCGCGATCCGCTCGCAGGCGCGCCGAGACGAAAACCAGTTTCTTCTGCGAACTTGCTTCTACCAAGACCGCACCCGTCGTATCGTGAACGGTTGCCTCGTGGCCCGCACCCACATCGTGGGACGCCCCCTGCCCCCGCCGTACCCGGTCGCCGGGCCGAAGCCCTGAGACGAGGCGAGGCATCGAACCCGACAGGGTCGAACCGAACAAGATTGCTGGAAGTCATTTTACCGTCACCAGACTGGGACTCGAGACGTCGAACACGGTTCCCGGACGAGTCAGCAGCGGCAGCACCACCGCCGATTTGCGTTCGCCGTCCTCGCTGCTGCCCCACAGTACCGTGCGACCGTCGCGCAGTGTCAGCGAAATATTCGACGCGCCCTCGGCGTGCACGGTTTCCACCTGCGCCTCCAGTTCCGGCGGCAGCACCGTCGCCACCGTGACCGCGGCCCGGGTGAGGGCGTCGGCCCCACTCGGACTGGCGGTGCGCAACTTCGGAACTCCGATCGGCGCGGGCTCGATGGCGTACTCGATCCCGCCGGCGTCCAGCAGATGGGCGCCCTCGGGAGTGTCGTAGTACAGCACCGGAGCTCGTTCCTCGATCCGCACCCGCACCGTCGACGGCAGCACCCGCTGCACCCGCGCACTGCGGACCTTCGGCATGGTCGCCACCCGCGCGGCCATCGCGGCCGTATCTATCCGCAGAATCGAACCCGTCGCCGGAACCTGTAGCAGCTCGCGGATCTCGTCCTCCGGTATCGCGCCCGCCCCTTCGATCCGCACCTCGCGGACCGACATCAGCGGCGTGAACCAGGCGAGCGCGACCAGTGTGATCAACACGGCGAGCGCGGGCAACGCCCACAGCCGGTAACGCCGCAATCCGCCCACCCCGAATCGTCGCGCCCCGGACCGCAACGCGCCTCACCGCCCGTACTGCGGACGCGCGCGTAGTCCGTCCAGGATCTGGCTGCCGAGCATCGTGACATCGCCCGCGCCCATCGTGATCACCACATCGCCGGGCTGCGCCAAACCGGCCACCTGCCGGCCCACCCTGGACATATCCGGCTGGTAGTGCACGGGTTTGCCGACCGACTGGGCGACCAGCGCGCCGTTGACCCCAGGCAACGGCTCCTCCCGGGCCCCGTACACATCGAGCACCACCACTTCGTCGGCCAGATCCAGCGCGGCGCCGAATTCGGCCGCGAAAGTCGCGGTGCGGCTGTACAGATGCGGCTGGAAGACCACTATCACCCGGCCCCGGCGCGACAGCGCACCGTCGCGTGCCTCCTGCTCGACCAGTTCGGCGGCGGCGCCGAGCACCGCCCGGACCTCGGTGGGATGGTGGGCGTAGTCGTCGAAGACCCGGACCCGATTCTCCCGGCCCACGAACTGGAACCGCCGGTGCACACCGCCGAAACTCTCCAGCCCCTGGATTATCTCGTCCACATCGGCGCCGGCCGCCCGCGCGGCCAGCAGCGCGGCCAGCGCGTTGAGCGCCATATGCCGGCCCGGCACCGACAGCCGCAGGGTGCGCGGCGCGGGTTCGCCGTCGAGTTGGAACTGCGCGATACCGCCGACATCCCGTGGTTCCCAGCTGTAGAGCCGCACACCCACGGGAACCGGCGCGTCGGGCAGCTCCCCCGAGCCGTAGCCGAGAACCCGGACACCGCGGGCGGCCAGCCGCTGCCCGGTCCTTTCCGCCAGCGCCCGCGCCCCCGGATCGTCCAGGCACACCACCAGCAGTCCGCCGTCGGCCAACCGGTCGGTGAAATCGTCGAACACCTGGGTATAGGCCTCGTCGGACCCGAAGAAATCCAGATGATCGGATTCGATATTGGTGACGACCGCGACATCCGGGTCGTACTGCAGCAGCGAGCCGTCGCTCTCATCGGCCTCGGCGACGAAGATATCGCCGCTGCCGTGATGGGCGTTGGTGCCCGCCTCGTTGAGTTCGCCGCCCACCGCGAACGACGGGTCCAGCCCGCAGTGCTGCAGCGAGACGATCAGCATCGAAGTGGTGGAGGTTTTGCCGTGCGTCCCCGACACGAGCAGAGTGCGATGGCCGCTCATCAGTGCGGCCAGGACGGTCGGCCGCAGCAGCACCGGGATATCGCGGCGATGCGCCTCCACCAGTTCGGGATTGGTCTTCGGGATGGCGGCGTAGGTCGTCACCACCACCGTCGGGCCGCCGGGCAGCAGGTCCAGCGCTCCGGCATCGTGGCCGATGCGCACCTGCGCGCCCCGCGCCCGCAACGCGAGCACACCACGGCTCTCCTTGGCGTCGGAGCCGGAGACCGCGCCGCCGCGCGACAGCAGAATACGAGCGATCCCCGACATTCCGGCGCCGCCGATGCCGACCATGTGCACCCGGGCCAGTTCCGGCGGCAGCGCGCCGGGCCCCGTCTCGGGTGCGGTCACCTGTTCCCCGTTCACCGGCCCGCCGCCCGCAACACGATCCGCGCGACCTCGTCGGCGGCGTCGCGGTGGCCGGCGCCGGCGGCGGCGCGGCCCATCTCGGCAATGCGTGCTGGTTGCGTGAGCAGCGGTATCACCTCGTCGATCACATATTTCGGGGACAGTTCGGAGTCGGGAACGATTCTGCCACCACCGGCCGCGACGACGGGTCGGGCATTGAGTTCCTGTTCGCCGTTTCCGTGCGGCAACGGCACATACACCGCGGGCAGCCCCACCGCCGACACTTCGGCGACGGTCATCGCCCCGGAGCGGCAGACCACCGCGTCGGCCGCGGCGTAGGCGAGGTCCATCCGGGAGAGATAGGGCACGGCCACGTAGGGGGCGGCGGGGTCGACGGACACGACGTCGAGAGTGTTCTTCGGGCCGTGCGCGTGCAGCACCGAGATTCCGGCGGCGGCCAGTTGCGGCGCGGCGCCGGAGATCGCGTCATTGAGCGAGCGCGCACCCTGGGAACCGCCGAACACCAACAGCACCGGACCATCGGTGGGCAATCCGAAATGCGCACGGGCCTGCGCGCGCAACCCGGCCCGGTCGAGTGAGGTGATCGCGGAGCGCACCGGGATGCCGACGATATCGGCGGCGAGCCCGGAATCCGGTACTGCCGCGAGTACCCGGGCCGCGCGCCGGGCGCCGACCTTGTTGGCGATACCCGCTTTCGCATTCGCTTCGTGGACCACCACCGGCACCGCACGGCGCCGCCGCCGCAGGCCGCGGCCCGCGGCGAGATACGCGGGCAGCGCCACATACCCACCGAACCCGACGATCACATCGGCCTCGACCGCATCGATGATCTCGCGCGTCCGGGTCACCGACGCCCGGATCCGGCTCGGCAGGCGCAGCAGATCCGCGCTGGGTTTGCGCGGTAACGGCACCGGCGGAATCAGTTCGAGGGGGTAGCCGCGTTCGGGCACCAGGGTCGTCTCCAGACCGCGCCGAGTCCCCAGCGCGGTCACCCGGATTCCGGGATCGAGCCGTCGCAGCGCATCGGCCACGGCCAAGGCCGGTTCGATATGCCCGGCGGTGCCGCCGCCCGCGACGATCACCGATATCCCGTCCGCGCGCCGCGCCGTGTGCTCGTTGGCGGACTGAGGTGCGCTCACCTGTTTCTTCCCCGTTCTCGTGCGTGTGTCACCGAATAGCTGGGTTCCCAGGCCCGGGTGGCCCGCAGGGTGTCGGTGCCCCTGCTGTTGGCCCGCGACCGGGCGCGCGGCTCGTCCCGGTCCCGGGGCTGATCGCGCGCCGGGCGGCGGGCGGGCCCTTGGTCACGGGCCGGCGCGGCGGCGCGGACCCGAGCCGGATGGTAGACCTCGGGTTTGGGCAGCCGCAGCAGCCGGCTGACCCGCCCGTCCTGTCCGGCGTGCAGCGCCGCCACCGCCTCGGGTTCGTGCCGGGCCGCATTGGCGATGACGCCGAACATCAGCAGGGTGAGCGCCAGCGAGGAACCGCCCGCCGATACCAGCGGCAGCTGCAACCCGGTGACCGGCAGCAGACCGACCACATACCCGATGTTGATCAGCGCCTGGCCGGTGATCCAGGTCGTGGCGGTCGCGGTGAGCAAACGCAGGAAGGGGTCCACCGAACGGGCCGCGATCCGCAGGCCGGTGTAGACGAACAACGCGAACAGGCCCAGCACCAGCGCACAACCCAGGAAACCGAGTTCCTCACCGATGATGGCGAAGATGAAATCGTTGTGTGAGTTGGGCAGATAGCTCCATTTGGCCCGGCTCTGCCCGAGGCCCCGGCCCCACAGCCCGCCGTCGGCGAGCGAGTACATCGCCTGACGGGCCTGATAGTTGATGCCCTGCGGGTCGTCGGCGGGATTGAAGAACGCGCGCATCCGGTCGGAGCGGTACCCGGCCGAGAGTGCCAGCGCCAGGGCGGCGATCGCGCCCGAGGCCAGAATCGCGACGAACAACCGCACCGGCAGACCGCCGAACCACAGCAGGGCCAGCAGCACGATGCCGAGCGCGATGGTGGTGGACAGGTTCGGCTGCAAGACGATGAGCAAGCAGACGATCAGACCCGCGGGCACGAGCGGAACCAGAAGGTTCTTCAAACCGCCCGGATCATTGGCCGCACGCCCCGCGGCCCGCCGCGAGATGAGCAGATGGGCGCCCCACACCACGAACGTCACCTTCACCAGCTCCGAGGGCTGGACCGAGAAGAGTCCCAGATCGATCCAGCGGCGGGCGCCGTTGACGGTACTGCCGACGCCCGGGATCAGCACCAGCACCAGCAGCAGCACCGAGAGCGCGAACACCGGAAAAGACGCCTGCCGCAACCGCCGGAACGGTATCCGCAACGCCAGATAGAACAGCACCGCACCGACCAGCGCGTACATCATCTGCTGCATGAACAGCGAATAGGCCGAACCACCGTCGGCATAGGACTCCACGCTCGACGCCGACAACACCATCACCAGACCCAGCACGGTGAGCAGAGTGGCGATGGTGACGACCAGATGGAACGAGGCCAGCGGCCGCGCCAGCCAGGCGCCGAATCGGCCCACCTGAACCTGCCGCGTACCGCGTGCTCTCATAACCGCCGCCCGAGGTCCTCGTCCTTCAGGTCCTCGACCGCGGCGGCGAAGCTGCGACCGCGGTGGGTGTAATCGGTGAACATGTCCAGTGAGGCGGCCGCCGGCGCCAACAGCACGGTATCGCCCGGTCCGGCGAACGCCGCCGCCTCCCGCACCGCGCGGTCCATGACCGCGTCGGCGATATCGGTGTTCGGCGTGCCGGTGATCGCTTCGTCCATCGCTGCCTGCCCCATCCCGGCATGATCCCGCGTATCCAACTCGACCACGGGGACTTCCGGCGCGTGTCGCGCCAGCGCGGCCGCGATGACCGGAGCGTCGACACCGAACAGCACGACCGCGATCAGCCGCTCAGCGACCTCCTCCACCAGATCCTCGACCCCAGCGCCCTTGAGCTGACCACCGGCCAGCCAGACGACCTGCTGATGGGCGAGGATCGACGATCGCGCCGCGTGGGGGTTGGTGGCCTTGGAATCGTCGATGAACTCGACCCCGCCCAGTTCCCGAACCAGCGCCGACCGATGCGGTCCGACCTTGTGCTCGATCAGTCCTTCCCGGACGAACTGCGGCGCCACATCGATCGCCCGCGTCAACGCCGCGGCGGCCAGCGCGTCGGCGATGCCGGCCGGCCCGGGTGGGCTGATCTCCTTGGCCTCGGCGAGGATCGCGGCCTTGGTGAAGGCGCGGTCCAGCAGTTTGCCGTCGACCACACCGAGTTCACCGTCGGCCGGTACCCCGATCCGGAATCCGATGGTGCGGCGGGCCTTCGACCGCCGCGCCAGGCTGGCGGCCACCGGATCGTCGAGCCCGACCACGCCTACCCGCCCCAGCAGCGCCCGCGATTTCGCGGCCGCGTAGGCGTCGAGCCCGCCGTGCCAGTCCAGGTGATCCTCGGCCACGTTCAGCACCACTCCGGCTTCCGGACGCACCGACGGCGCCCAGTGCAGCTGGAACGACGACAGCTCCACGGCCAGTACCTGCGGCCCCGGATTGCGGCGCAGCGCGTCGAGGATCGGCAGCCCGATATTGCCGCAGGCGACACTGGGGACACCGGCGGCGCGCAGAATGGAATGGGTCATCGACGTGGTCGTGGTCTTACCGTTGGTTCCGGTGACCACCAGCCATTTACGGACGGGACCGTAGATCCGGGCCTGGTCCACCCACCACGCGAACTCGACGTCGCCCCAGACCGGGATGCCCTCGGACACCGCCGAGGCCAGGACCGGGGAGTCCGGTCGCCAGCCGGGGCTCGTGATCACCAGCGCGAACCGCGACCAATCGGTTCGCGCCAGATCGGCCGCGGGCGCGATATCCAACCCCAGTTCGGCGGCTTCGGCCAGGGCCGCGGCCCCGCTGTCGGTGACCACCGGACGGGCTCCGATATCGCGCAGCGGAGTGATCAGCGAACGACCCGAGACGCCCCACCCCGCGACCAGCACATCACGGCCGCGTAGGAATTCCAACATCGGACCCGGTGAACGCAGGGCCCGCGGCGCATGTTCCTCCATCGTCAGCTCACCCGACCGCGGAGAGATATTCGCTGTAGAACAACGAGAGTCCGGCTGCCGAGGCTATCGCTGCCAGCAGCCAGAACCTGATGATCACCGTAGTCTCCGCCCATTTGCTCAGCTCGAAATGATGATGGAACGGCGCCATCTTGAACAACCGGTTGCGGGTGGTCCGGAAAACCGCCACCTGCAGCACCACCGAGGCCGCCTCGGCGACGAACAGCGCACCGATGACGACCATCAGCAGCTCGGTCCGGGTGGTGATGGACAGCCCGGCGAGCAGACCGCCGAGCGCCAGGGATCCGGTATCGCCCATGAATATCTTGGCGGGCGCGGCGTTCCACCACAGGAATCCGATACACGCGGCGGTACCCGCGGCGCAGACCAGCGCCAGATCCAGCGGGTCGCGCACGTTGTAACAGCCGGTCTCGGGTTTGGTCTCGCAGGAGTGGTAGTACTGCCAGAAGGTGATGACGACGTAGCCGCCCATCACCAGGCTCATGGATCCGGCAGCCAGTCCGTCCAGACCGTCGGTCAGGTTCACCGCGTTCGACCAGGCGACGACGATGAGGCAGACGAAGGCCAGGAACACCACCACGCTCATGGAGACGGTGTTGATATCGCGCACATAGGACAGTTGCCGGCTGGCCGGGGAAAGTCCGCTGCCCCCCGGGAACTGCAGCGCCAGTACACCGAAGACGACCGCCGCGGTGATCTGTCCCAGGTATTTGCCCGCGGCGGTGAGACCCAGGTTGCGACCCTTGCGGATCTTGATGAAATCGTCGATGAAACCGACCACGCCCAGCGCGGTGGCCAGACCCAGCACCAAGAGCGCCGAGGCCGTGGGTCCCTCGGCGTCGTAGCCGATCCCGATCAGATGGGAGCCGAGGTAGCCGGCCCACATACCGATGATGATCGCCACCCCGCCCATGGTGGGTGTACCGCGTTTGGACTGATGGCTGGCCGGACCGTCGACCCGTATCTCCTGACCGAAACCCTGCCGGGCGAATATCCGGATCAGCAAAGGGGTCAACAGGATCGACACCGTCAGTGCGATCGCCGCCGCGAACAAGATCTGTCTCATCGCACTGCCTCCGTGCTCACCCCGTCGGCGGCGCCGGCGCCGCCGGATGCCGGTGTGCCGGCACCCGTGTCCTTCTCACCCACGGCCAGCAGTTGTTCCGCCACCGCCCACAGGCCGACCGATTGCGATGCCTTCACCAGCACCACGTCGCCCGCGCCGACTTCGGCGTCGAGCAGTTCAACGGCCGCTTCGATATCCGGGACGAGCACCGACTCCTCACCCCATGAGCCTTCCATGACCGCTCCCTGGTGCATGCCCCGGGAGGGTCGTCCGGTGCCGACGACGATGAGCCGGTCCACATCCAGGCGGACCGCGAGGCGCCCGATACCGTCGTGCTCCACCACCGATTCCGGGCCGAGTTCGGCCATTTCGCCGAGAACCGCCCAGCTCCGCCGGGGCGTGTCGCCGGACCGGGCCATGGTGACCAGCGCTTTCAGCGCGGCCCGCATGGAATCCGGATTGGCGTTGTAGGAATCGTTGATCACCGTGACCCCCGCCCCGCTGGTGCGGACGTCCATCCGCCGCGCCGACGCCGCGCGGGCGCCGGAGAGCGCCGCGACGACGGTGTCCAGATCGGCACCGCATTCCAGCGCCACCGCGGCCGCCGACAGCGCATTACCGACCTGGTGTTCTCCGTGCACGGCGAGTGTCACCGGGCGGTCGCCGAGCGGCGTGTGCAGCGTGAACGATGCCCGCGCCTCATCGTCGAGGGTGGTCCCGGTGGCCCGGATCCGCGCGCCGGCGGAGTGCCCAACCGTCACCACCCTGGCCTCGGTTCGCGCCGCCATCGCGCTGACCTGCGCATCGTCGGCGTTCAATACCGCCAGACCGGTCGCCGGCAGAGCTTCGACGAGTTCGCCCTTGGTTTTGGCGATCGCTTCGCGGCTGCCGAACTCACCCAGATGCGCCGTGCCGACGTTGAGCACCACTCCGATACTCGGGGGCGCCACCCGGGCGAGCGCCGCGATATGCCCCGGCCCCCGGGCCGATAGTTCCAATACCAGGAAGCGGGTCGAGGGATCAGCGCGCAGAGCGGTCCACGGATGACCCAGTTCGTTGTTGAAGGATCCGGGCGGGGCCACCACCGGGCCGAGCGGCGCGAGCACCGCCGCCAGCAGATCTTTGGTCGACGTCTTACCCGACGATCCGGTGACGCCGACCACGGTCAGCCCGCCGGCCGCGACCAGGCGCGAAACGCTCTCCCGTGCCAGCGCGGCCAGCGCGGTCAGCACGGCGGCGCCCGCCCCGGTCAAATCATGGCTCAGCGCAAGCGAATTCGACGGCACCGATTCCGGTGCGGGCTCGACGACGATGGCGGGTACGCCCACCGGCCGGGCGGCCAGCACCGCGACCGCACCCGCTTCGATCGCCGCGGCCGCGTAGTCGTGGCCGTCGACGCGCTCGCCGGGCAGCGCGAGGAAGATGTCCCCGGGACCGACGCGGCGCGAATCGAATTCGACCGATCCGGTCACCCTCACCTCCGGGTCACCGAGGTCGTGCAGCTGTCCGCCCACGACCTCGGCGATATCCCGCAGTGTCATTTCGATCATGAAACTGTCAAGTCCTCCGCGCCGTTCGGCCACGAACCGTTGTCCGCGTCCCCGGAACTGTGCCGCAATGTCGAATCGATCGCGGCCGCGAGCACCTCGCGGTCGTCGAACGGATATTTCACCCCGTTGATCTCCTGCCCTACCTCGTGGCCTTTCCCCGCCACCAGCACCACATCACCGGCGTTCGCCCAGCCGACAGCCGCCTCGATGGCCGCTGTCCGGTCACCGATGTCGCGGACCTCGCCGCACTGCTCCTCCGAAACGCTGCGCGCGCCCGCGATCAGCGCGGCACGGATCGCGGCCGCGTCCTCGGAACGCGGATTGTCGTCGGTGACGATCAGCAGATCCGCCCCGCGCGCGGCGGCCGCGCCCATCAACCCGCGCTTTCCGGTGTCCCGATCGCCGCCCGCGCCGACCACCACCGCCAGCCTGCCCCGGCTCCCCGCGTCGGCCAGATGGGTGCGCAGGGTGGAGATGACCGACTCTACGGCGGCCGGTTTGTGCGCGTAGTCCACCAGAGCCAGGAACTCCTGCCCCCGCTCCACCCGCTGCATGCGGCCGGGCACATCCACCGCGGCCAGCGCGGGCCCGGCGGTCGCCGGCGCGACTCCCGCGGCCGCGCAGATCGCGAGTGCGAGCAAGCCGTTGGCGACGTTGTAGTCACCGGGGAGCCGCAACCGGACGACGGTGTCGCCCTGCGGCCCGGCCGCGGTGAATTCCTGTTCGCCGCTGTGCGCGCGGGCCGGGCCGGTCAGCGACCAATCCGCCGACTCGGTCGTCGAGACCCGCACCGGCGCGGCCAGGCCGTCGGCCAGGCGACGTCCCCACGCGTCGTCCACGCACACCACCGCGGTACGGGCGGCCACCGGCGATTCGGGCTCGAACAGCCGGCGCTTGGCGGCGAAATAGTCCTCGAAATCGGCGTGGAAATCCAGATGGTCCTGCGACAAGTTGGTGAACGCGCCCACCGCGAACCGCACCCCGTCGACCCGGCCCAGCGCCAGCGCGTGGCTGGACACCTCCATCACCACCGCGTCCACACCCTGCTCCACCATGAGCGCGAACATGGCGTGCAGTTGCGGAGCCTCCGGGGTGGTGAGCGCGCTCGGAACGCGCCGGCCGCCGATCCGGGTCTCGATGGTGCCGATCAGAGCCGTGGACAGGCCGCCCGCGGCCAGACCCGCCTCCACCAGATACGAGGTGGTGGTCTTACCGGAGGTGCCGGTGATCCCGATGATCCGCAACCGCTGCGACGGCTGACCGTAGATCACCGCGGACAGCTCGCCGAGGATCGCGCGCGGATTCTCACGCACCAGGACCGGCACCGGGAGTTCACCCGCGAGCTCGGCGCCCGCGGCATCGGTGAGTACGGCGACCGCGCCCCGGCGCACAGCGTCCGCGGCGAACCGCGCGCCGTGCGCACGGGCACCCGGTAACGCGGTGAACAGGTCACCGGGTAACACCGCGTCGGAGCGCTGTTCTATCCCGGTGACGAGCAGGTCGGGGGCGACCGGCGGCCGAGATTCGGCGTCGATCAGATCCAGCAGGTCGGGCAGCGGGGTCGACAGCGGCCGGGCCGGCCGCAGCGCGTGCTGGCTGGACTGCGCGGGCACAGGGTTCCTCTCTGCGTGATGGAGCGCGGATACGACGACGAGTCAGGTTACCGACGCCACGTCACGGTCGGACAATCCGGTTCGCCGAATCACGACGCCTGCAGGACGAACTGCCGTTCCGGTTCGCTCGACGGCGGTATCCGATCCCGCTGCAGAGCCCACGAGGCGATGTTGTGGAACAGCGGTGCCGCCGATTGTCCGCCACTGCCGTCGGAACTGCGCACCGGCGCGTCGAGCATCATGCCGACGACATAGCGCGGATTGTCCGCGGGCGCTATACCGGCGAAGGTGATCCAGTACGAGGAACTCGAATAGCAACCACAGTTCGGGTCGACCTGCTGCGCGGTCCCGGTCTTCCCGGCGATCCGATACCCGTCGACGGCGGCAGCGGACCCGGTGCCCATCTGGACGCCCGTCGGATCGTTCTGCAGGACCGACTGGAACATCGTGCGCAACGTGCGCGAGGTCTGCGCGCCCACCACGCGGACCCCCTCGGGCGCCGGCTCCTCGGTGCGGGTTCCGTCGGGCGCCACGGTGGCGCGCACGATGCGCGGGGGTATCCGGACCCCGTCGTTGGCGATCGCCTGGTACATCCCCGTCATCTGCAGTGTCGTCATCGACAGACCCTGTCCGATGGGCAGGTTCGCGAAGGTGCCGCCCGACCACTGATCCCGGGCGGGCAGCAGACCCGAACTCTCGCCGGGCAATCCGACCTCGGTGCGACGCCCCAGACCGAAGCGGTCGAGCATATCGGCGTACCGGTCCTCCCCCACCCGTTGCGCCAGCATGAGGGTGCCGACGTTGGACGATTTACCGAAGATCCCGGTGGTCGTATAGGGGGCCACACCGTGCTCCCACGCGTCGCCCACCGTCACCCCCGACATATCGATCCGGCCCGGCACCTGGTGTACCTCTTCGGGGGTGGTGAGCCCGTATTCGATGGCCGCCGCGGCCGTGACGACCTTGTTGACCGAACCGGGTTCGAAGGGCTGGGTCACCGACGGATTGTCGAGTCCGGCCGGGTCCCAGTGCTGCGGACCGAGCGCCGGATTGAAGGTGTTGTCGTTGGCCATCGCCAGCACCTGGCCGGTCTTGGCGTCCAGCACCACCGCGGAGGCCGATCTCGCGCCCGATCGGTCCTTGGCCTGCTGTACCTGCTGCTGCACATAGTTCTGCAGATAGGAGTCCAGGGTGAGCTCGACATTGTTGCCGTCCAACGCGGGCTGGCGGTCGCGCAGACTGCCCGGTATCACCGCGCCGTCGGAGCCGCGGTCGTAGGTGTAGGACCCGTCGGTGCCGGCGAGCGCCGAGTCCAGCGAGGCTTCGAGCCCGACCCGGCCGTGCCCGTCCCAGCCGGTGGCGCCGACGATATTGGCCGCGAGCGATCCGCCCGGGTATTCACGCAGGTCCTGGCGCTCGGTTCCGACCTCGGGGAACTTCGCGGTGATCTCGTCGGCCTTGCGTGGGTCGACATTGCGCGCCAGATATACGAAGGTCTGGTCACTGCGCAGTTTGTCCAGCAGTTCGGACTCCGGCGGCCCCTCGTCGCCGAGGACCTGGTGAACGGTACGGGCGATGTCTTCGAGCCGCCGATCGGGTTCGGGTGCGGAATCGTCCTTCGTGTGCGCGTCGGCGAGATCCTTGCGCACCCGGATCGGCTGGAAGTTCAGCGACTGGGCGGTGATGGTGAAGGCCAGCGATTTACCGTTGCGGTCGGTGATCGTGCCGCGGGTGGCGGGCAGATCCTGGTACGCGGTGCGCTGCCCGGCCGCCTGCGCGGACAGCGTGGGCGCGGCGATCGTCTGCAGCCACAGCAGTTGCAGGGCCACCACGGTGAGCGCGACCAACATGATCAACCGGCCGGCGCCGAGCCGGATCCGGACCGGGCCGTCCGGGGTGGATCGGCCGGTGCGGGGTCGCGCGGGGGGCCGGGATCGGGGAGGCGCGGATCGGGCGACCTCGGCGGATCGTTTCTTGCCGGTGCCGCGGCCGGCCGCGGCACCGGATCTCGGCGCGGAATCGCGTCCGCGACCCGACCCGCGCCGGTTCATCGCATCTCCTCACCCGTCGTGTCGGGCGGCAGCCGCGGGGTGCCGGCGGGCGGGACGCCGGCGACCTCCGGAGCCGGGACATCGGCGGCGACCGGGCCGCCGGCGGGTACTCCGTTCTCGGCGGGCGGCGCGACCGGAGTGGGCACTCCGTTGGCCGGCACGTCGGCCGGTAGCGGGGCATCGGCCGGCGCGACGGCGGCCCCCTCGATCGGCGCGGACTCTCCCGCCGGATCGACTACCTCGGGCGGAGCCGGCGGCGGCACCTCGGCATTCGCCGGAGCCGAACCGTCGGGGTCTTGCACCGAGTCGGGAGCCGGAGCGTCCGGTACGGGCGATCGGGCACCGAATTGATCGCCCGGCGCAGGAGCGGTCTCCGGGCCCTGCAGTACCGGGGCCGGGGCGGTGCTCGGCGCGGCCAGTACGTTGCCCTGGTTCGGGGCAGCCGAGTCCGTACGGGGCAGCGCGGGAACCGGGACGATCCGCTCCCCGGGATCCGCGCCGGCGCCCGGCGCCCCGGGACGGGGAGGGGCGTTCAGCGGCGGCGCCGGCGGGCCCTGGGCCGGCTTCGGCTCACCGACCACGGTGACCGTCCCGTCCGGGGCGACCACCAGGCGAGCCGGGTCCTCCGCCGGGATCATCCCGAGTTCCCGTGCGCGGGCCGCGAGTTCGGGCGCGGAATCGGCCGCGGCCACTTCGCGCTGCAGGGCGGCGCGTTCATCGGAGAGCACCCGGTTGGCTTCGCGGGCGTCACTGAGCTGGTAGCTGTCCTCGGCGGCGCGCGTGGTCAGCACCAGGGTGAGCGCGAGACCGCAGCCGAACATGGCGAGGATCGCGGCGACGAACGGACCCCGCCCGGCCAACTCGGACCTCGCCGCGACCGCCGGCGCCGTATCGGACGGGCCCGCGGCGCGCTGTCGGCGCCGGGCGTAAGCCCGTTGTGCGGCACCGGATCTCACCCGCTCCGCGTCGTGCACCCGGCGCGCCGGACGCCCGGTCTCGGTACGTGTGCCCACACTCATACCTGATACCCCCGTATCGGTGTGATGGCCCGCGGTATCGACCCGCGCGCTCCGCTCCTGTGGTCCGTCGTACCCGGTCGGTGCTCCTCCGACACCACCGCGGCACTCTGGACATCGATGCGATATCCGGTAATCGCATACGCACCGTCGTACCGGAACCGGGCTACGGAGACAACCGAATTCGGCGCCGGGCGAACGGCTGAACCGCCACGGCCGATGGTGCCGGTGTTCCGGATCATCCCGCCTCCTGCACGATTTTCTCCGCCGCGCGCATCCGGACCGGCGCGGCGCGTGGGTTCTCCTCGATCTCGGTGGCGCCGGCTTGCTCGGCGCCACGGGTGAGAATGCGGAACTCCGGTCCCATGCCCGGAAGTTCGACCGGCAGGCCGACCGGGGTCCTGGATTTCGCGCGATCGGCGAGTTCGTGTTTGACGACCCGGTCCTCGAGCGACTGGTAGGACATGACGACGATCCGGCCGCCCGGGCGCAGCGCGTCCAGTGCCGCCGGCAATGCCGCCCGCAGCGAATCGAGTTCGCCGTTCACCTCGACCCGCAAGGCCTGGAAGGTCCGCTTGGCGGGATGCCCGCCGGTACGGCGGGCGGGCGCGGGAATGGTGTCGTAGAGCAGGCTCACCAGTTCGGCGCTGGTATGCAGCGGCTGCCGGGCCCGGCGTCGGACGACCTCGGCGGCGATCCGATTCGCGAAGCGTTCCTCACCGTAAACTCGCAGCACCCGCGCGATTTCGCCCTGACTATAGGTATTGAGCACATCGGCGGCGGTCGGGCCGGTGGTGGCGTCCATCCGCATATCCAGTGGTGCGTCCACCGAGTAGGCGAAACCTCGTTCGGCCTCGTCCAATTGCATGGACGAGACACCGAGATCCATCAGGATGCCGCTCACCGAGCCGACGGCGGGCAGATCGGCCGCCGCGAGCGCATCGGCGATCCCGTCGTATCGGGTGTGTACCAGGGTGATCCGGTCTTCGTAGGGCCGGAGCCGATCACCGGCGAGCGCGAGCGCGCGGGTATCGCGGTCGAGTCCTACCAGGTGCAGATCCCGGTGGGTCCGCAGGAAGTATTCGGCGTGGCCGCCGAGACCCAGTGTCGCGTCGAGATACACCGCCGCCGGACCGTCGACTACCGGGTCGAGCAATTCGGCCGCGCGAGTGAGCAGAACAGGTACGTGTCGTGTGCCGTGCTGCTCACGGTTCAAATCGACCTCCCGGATTCGTGCCTGGCCCCGTGACGACCGGATTCGGGTCGCATCGCACCCGGATTCTCGGTGCGGATACCGGTGCCGAAGCGGTCGAACAATTGATTGCGTGAGATACGGCCGCGCCGACATCACCCGATCCAGCGCATTCACAGGAATTGCGACAGCGGGAAATCGGTGATGTACGAATGCCGCGGGGTCTCTGACCGAAGCGGCACCTGGCGTCGGGGAAGTACGTCAGGGTCCGCATCCGGGCAGAGGCCGCGTGGCACTCGCGCGGGCTAGAAGATTCCGCCCAGTGCCTCGTCTCTCGCTTCTGCGTAGTCCTCCTCGTGCTCGGCGAGGTAGGTCTCCCACGCCTGCTTGTCCCAAATCTCCAGGAAGTCGACCGAACCGATGACCGTACAGTCGCGGGTGAGGTTGGCGTACCGGCGATGTTCGGCCGACAACACGATCCGGCCCTGCCCGTCCAACGTCTGTTCGTCCGTTCCCGCCGCCAGCGCCCGGACGAAGGCCCGCGCCTGCGGGTTGCTCCGGGATGCCGACGCGGCGCGCCGGGCGAGTGCACTGAACTCGTCCTTCGGATACACGGCAAGGCTGTGGTCCTGTCCTTTGGTGACCATCAACCCTCCCGCCAGATCATCTCGAAACTTCGCGGGCAACGTGAGCCGCCCTTTGTCGTCCAGACGAGGTGTGTAAGTACCGAGAAACAACCCGATACCTCCTACCGGACCACCTCGAATGGTGTTGGCCGACTGCGCCGGCCGAGTGCCTTACGGCCTCTCCTGTAGTGCGCGCTCCACATTACCCCACTTTCCCCCACTTTCAATCGAAACACGGGGTGATGTGCCTCCCCGGCCGTCCGATTTCGCAGGTCATCCCAGCTATCACTCACGGGGTGAACTTTTCGCGGGCCCTGCCTCCTCGCGCGCGTCCACGCGGGCCGACTCGGACATCCCCCGTCAACTTCCAGCAAACCCCCTGTTCACACCCACTCCGCCGCCGCGGTGGGGCAGTGCGGAGGGGCCCGGTGGAGCGATGTGGGAAATGGGCGGGCGGGGACACGCCGCGACCCCCGCCCACCCGGCATCCCACAGGACGGGCGGTACCCGTACAGACAGCGGTGCCGCACCGGAAATCCGGTGCGGCACCGCTGTCGATCGTTGTGGCCGGTTCGGTTGCCCGGCTAATCCTGTTCGAACCTCCGGCGGAAACGGTCCTCCATCCGCTCGGTGAACCCGCCGGTCCGACGCTGGCGGCCGCGGCCACCGGCTCGTTCCGCCGGCCCGGATGTCCCGGGCGAATCGCCCGACGAACCGCCGCCCCGGCCCGGCGCACCGCCCTTGGCGCTGCCGAGCAGGAGCAGCACTCCCGCACCGAACATCACGATGAACCCGACCAGACTGATGATCGGAAAGCCGCCTGGTCTCACCGGAAGGGCGATACCCGCGACGAGTAGGACAAGGCCGAGTACGAACAAGGCCGCGGCCTGGAGTCTGCGACGACTAGAGGTCGTTCGAAGACGTCCACCGCGGACGGACGACGCGAACTTCGGATCCTCAGCATAGAGAGCGCTCTCGATCTGTTCGAGCATGCGCTGCTCGTGCTCGGAGAGTGGCACGGTACCTCCCCCGGCACTAGGACGTGGCTGTCGCCTCCGGGTAGGCGACAGATAACCCCTTGGCGGCTATCTGTCATCAATGATACGAGTTCGCCAAGAGCCGTACCACCATATGGGTGCAGCCGAACGAAGTTCGTCGCCGGATCGAATCCCGCCCGGAGCCGAAAGCAGAGGTCCGGCCACTGACGGCGACGGTCAGCGCGGCGCGCCGCCGCCTTCACCGGCCGCCCGCAGCCGTGCCGCCGGGGCTATGAGGTCCTCGACGTCGTGCAGGAATGCGCCCACCCGCGAGGAGAACTCGTCCGCCTCCGCATCGTCGATCGCCCGGGGCAGACCGGCCTCGAGCGCCGCTCTGGTCGCGGAATGGCCACTGAAGTAGTCGGCCCACATCACGAATTCGGGGGCGGCGCGCTGCAACATCACCCACGCGTTACGCGATCGCGCCCGGGGCGCGGCGTCGGCTCCGGTGAGCGCCAGCACCGCCCCCGCCCCGCGCAACGCGGCCAGGTAGGCGACGCGGAACCGTTCCCGCGGATCCCGTTCCCCCGCGGCCTCCATGAGCAGTCCGTCGGCGCGCCGTAACAACATCCCGGCCCGGCCCGGTTGCACCGGGTGAACGCTTCGGTCGGACATGGCCGTCCCTCCGTATCTCGCCCGTGGCACCCCGCGGCGGTCCACCGGTATGGCAGGCTGAGGTGCACCGTGGGAGCCGAACAGGCATTCGAACGTTTGGCTCGAGCTTGAATATAGAGACGACCACCGACATGTTCGCGTGCCCGAAATCCGCAGCTCCGGCCCGCCGACCGCGAAAGAGCCCACCGATACCGCAATGACCGCCGTCAAGTCGAACCATCTCCCCGCCCCGGTCGTCGTCGACCTCTCGGTTGCCGCGCTGCGCGCCCGGCTCCACGACGCGCTGGCGGTGTACGTCGCAGCAATGGAATATCCCCGCGGCACCGAGCATCATCGCGCGCCGATGTGGACCGAACACACCCACCGCGCGGGCTGGCAGGCCGTCGCCGCGGTGGTGCCCGAGGACAACGGCGAGTTCGACCTGCGCCGCTCCCCCATCGTGGCAATAGCCTACGGCTATCGTGGCGGGCCTCATCAGTGGTGGCAGCAACAGGTGCACGCGGGGATGCGCCGGGCCGGCTGGCCGGAGCCGGCCGCCCAGCAGCTGCTCGGCGACTATTTCGAACTCACCGAACTCCATGTACATCCGAGCGCGCAGGGTCGCGGCATCGGCGCGATCCTGCTCGAACAACTGCTACGGAACCGACCCGAGCGCGCCGTGCTGCTGTCGACGCCCGAGGTGTGCGCGGAGGACAACCGGGCCTGGCGCCTGTACCGGCGGATGGGGTTCCGCGACGTCCTGCGTGATTTCGTGTTCGCCGGCGATAACCGCCGGTTCGGCATCCTCGGCCGGTCGCTCCCGCTGTCATGAGCGTGGTGATCATCGGCTCCGGTCACAATGCGCTGGTGGCGGCCTGTTATCTCGCACGGGAGGGGCGGCGGGTACGGGTGCTCGAACGCGATGTCGTCCTGGGCGGAGCCGTTTCGACAGTGGAACGATTCCCCGGACATCGAGTGGACCGGGGGTCCTCGGCGCACCTGATGATCAGGCATACCGGGATCATCGAAGAGCTCGAACTGGACCGGTTCGGGTTGCGCTATCTCGACTGCGACCCGTGGGCCTTCGCCCCGGCCTGTCCGGACACCGGGGCGGCGCCGATCGTCTTCCATCGGAACCTCGACCGGACCTGCGCGTCCATCGCCGGCGCCTGCGGCGACCGGGACGCCGCGGCGTACCGGCAGTTCGTCGGCGTCTGGGAGCCGCGCGCGCGGCGGGTGATGCGTTCGTTCGGCGGCGCCCCTACCCCCGGCCGGTTGCTGCGCTCGTTCTGGGGCCTGGACGCCCGCGGCGGCGGGAGCGCCCTGTCCCGGGAATTCCTGCAGTCCGGTGACGCGCTGCTGGACACCTGGTTCGACGACGAACGCCTCAAGGCCGCGCTGGCCTGGTTCGGGGCCCAGTCCGGACCGCCGATGTCGGAGCCCGGAACCGCACCCATGGTCGCGTTCGCGGCCTTGATGCACACCCTTCCGCCGGGGCGGGCGGTGGGCGGGAGCGGAGCGCTGACCGAGGCGCTGGTCGCACGCCTGCGGTCCGACGGCGGCGAAATCGTGGCCGGTGACGCCGCCACCGCACTCACCCGCCGGAGGGACGGCTGGCGGGTACGCACCGCCGCGGGACGGGAATACCACGCCCCGACCCTGATCGCCGGCACCCATATCCTCACCACGCTGGAACTGCTGCGGGCCGGTGGATTCGATCCGGAACCGCTCGACCGGTGGCGACGGCAGATCAGGGTGGGACCCGGAATCGGCATGGTGGTCCGGGCCGCGACCAGCGCGCTGCCCAGTTATCCGGGGGCCACGGCCGCCGAGTCGGCGACCGGATTACAGCTGCTGGTCTCCGACCGCCGCCGGCTGGCGTCGGCACACGGCAACGCGCTCGGCGGGCGGCTGCCACCGCGGCCGGTGGTGCTCGCCATGAGTTTCAGCGCACTGGACCCGAGTATCGCGCCCGCCGGGCAGCACCAAGTCTCCCTGTGGTCGCAATGGCACCCCTACCGGCTCGCCGAACCGGGCGGCTGGGCACGGCACGCCGAAACCGAGGGCGACCGGATCATCGCGGAACTGGACCGCCACGCACCGGGTTTCGCCGCCTCCGTGCTGCGCCGGCACGTACAGACCCCGGTCGATCTGGAAACGGAGATGGGGTTGCGCGGCGGGAACGTCATGCACGTGGAGATGAGCCTCGACCAGATGATGATGTGGCGGCCGCTGCCGGAACTGTCCGGGCACCGGGTGCCCGGGGCCCCGGGTCTGTACCTCACCGGCGCCTCGACCCACCCCGGCGGCGGCGTATCGGGCGCGAGCGGGCGCACCGCGGCCCGCCTGGCACTACAGGACGGCCGTGGGATGCGCGCGTGGTTGCGCCGATGACGGTGCCCGGACACGGGCGCCGGACAGCGGACGCGCTGCCCGCCGGATTCCTGGCGCTGCTGGTCGGGACGCAGATCGCCTACCCGCTGACCAGCGGTTCGGCCCGCGACGCGGTGACGGTGGCCGTGGTGGTGCTGGCCGCCGGCACGGCGCTGCTGCATGCCGCGGTGACCCGCGGGATCCGGTACGCGGTCGGATTCGCCGTGATCGTCTCCGGGATCGGACTGCTCGCCGAAGCAGTCGGCACGGCGACCGGGGTCCCGTTCGGCGCCTACGACTACGCCGACGGGCGCATCGGTCCGGAACTGTTCGACGTACCGCTCGTGGTGCCGCTGGCGTGGACCGGCGGGCTGTACCCGATCTGGGTGGTCACCGGGTTGCTGTGCACCACACCGGTGACGCGGATCGCCGCCACCGCGGTCGGGGCGGTGGGCTGGGATCTGTTCCTGGACCCGCAGATGGTGGCCGACGGTCAATGGACCTGGCAGACCACCGGCTCGGGGCTGCCGGGACTGGAGTCCATCCCCGGCACCAACTATCTCGGCTGGCTGGGGGTGGCGGCGGTGATGGCCGCGGCGCTCGCCCGGTGGGAGCGGTCCGCCGACCGATCCGTGCGCAACGCGGTCCCGGTACTGATGTTCCTGTGGACCTGGCTCGGGTCGGCGCTGGCGCACGCGGTGTTCCTCGGGCTGCCGTACTCGGCGGTGTACGGCGGTCTGGTGCTCGGGGTCCTCGGGGTTCCGCTGCTGGTCGGGCTGGTTCGCGCGGCCGGGCAGCCGGCGGCCGGCCGCGATACCGGATCTGTCGGGCCCGTCGCATGGCGTGGGTGAGTTCCGGCCTGGCACCATGTCATCCGTGCCTCCGAGTCCCGTTACCGCGAAACCCGGCTCTCCGGTCCCCGCGCCGCGCTCACGCCGTCCGCTCCGGATACGGATAGCGGCGGCCCTCGTCCTGGCGGCCCTGCTGACGCCCGCGCTGGCCGGTTGCCTGCGCGTCCAGGCGTCGATGGGGTTGTCGTCCAACGACCGGGTCTCGGGCCGGATCGTCGCGGCGGTCGTCCCGGAGAACGGTGAGGACAAGGGCCCACAGTTCACCGCCCCGGAAGCCTTGGCGACCAAGGTGCGAATAGAGCCGTACAACCAGGACGGGTACGTCGGCAGCGAGGTGTACTTCGACGACCTGAACTTCGGCGAGGTCGAACAGCTGGGGCAACTCTCGGAGCAGGCCCAGGGGCTGTTCCAGCTGAAATTCCAGCGCAACGGCGACCTGGTCAGCCTCAGCGGCCGGGTGGACCTGGAAACGCTGGCCCCGCACGGATCCGATGTGCAGCTCAGCGTTGCTTTCCCGGCCCGGGTGGCCAAGACCAACGGGACCCGCGAGGGCGATTCCGTGGTCTCCTGGAAACTGCCCGCCGGTGAGGTGAGCACGGTCCGGGCCGAGGTCGGCTACGCCGATCCGAATACCCGCTCGTTCGCGGGCTGGGCCGGGATCGTCGGCGGTATCACCTTGGCCATCGCGGCGCTGGTCATCGCCCTCGCCTATCTCGATCGCAATCCACCCGCTCCCGGATCTCCGGCCGGGTTCTCCCTGCGCCGCTGGTGGGATCAGGTCAAGACCGACGCGTGAGATCCGCCGCGCGAGATCCGCGGAGGTGGAGCCGGCGTGCGGTGACCGCGGGAACCGGCCTGGCCGTGGGCGGCGCCGCGCTCACGGCCTGGAACCGGATCACGGTGCCCAGGCTGCCCGCCACCGTCGCACCCGTCACCGAATCCGTGACTGTCTGTGTACCCGCACGCGACGAAGCCGAACTGCTACCCGTTCTGATCGGTGACCTGCGCGCCCAGACCGATATCCGGCGGTTGCGGATTCTCGTCCTCGACGACGCCTCCACCGACGGCACGGCCGAACGCGCCCTTCGGGCGATGGACGACGACCCACGCTGCGTACTCCTGCGCAGTACCGCCGATCCGCCCCCGGGCTGGACCGGCAAAGCCGCGGCCTGCGCCGCGCTCGCCGAGCATGCGCGTGAATCCGGCGGGGATCCGGGAGTCCTGGTCTTCCTCGACGCCGATATCCGGCTCGCGCCCACCGCCGTCGCCGCGGCGGTGACCCGGCTGCGGAGGCAGGGCCTCGCCCTGCTGGCGCCGTGGCCGGAGCAGCGGGCGGAGACGACCGTCGAGCGTCTGGTGCAGCCGCTGCTGTGCTGGTCGTGGGCGTCCACCCTGCCGGTCGCGTTCGCCGACCGCGGTACTCGCACGTCGACCGTCGTGGCCTGCGGGCAGTTCCTGGTCGTCGACGCGGCGCGATACCGCACGGTCGGCGGGCACCGGTCGGTCGCCGGCAGTGTCACCGAGGACCTCGATATCGCACGGGTTTTCCGCCGCGCCGGATACCGTACGGCGGTGGCCGCCGCGGGCGAGCTGGCCCGGACACGGATGTACCGGGGCCCGGACGATCTCGCGGCCGGCTACAGCCGATGGCTCTGGTCGGCCTACGGCGGTTCGGTTCCCGGCGGTCTCGCGGTGGGAACAGCGGCCGCGTGGGCATACTGGCTCCCGCCGCTCGCCGCCGTCCTGGGCCGCGGCCGGATCCGCCGCATCGGATTGCTCGGGTACGCCGCCGCCGGCGCCGGCCGGATGCTGGCCCGGAGTATGGAAACCGGCCGGTGGCCGCACCGGCGCGACCTCACCGCCGCGCTGGCGCACCCGATGTCCGTCGCCACCTACCTGTACCTGTGGCAACACTCACACCGCGCGCGCCGCGGCAACGCTCTCACCTGGCGTGGACGCTCTCTCACCCCCTGCCAAGGCCTGGATTCTCACTGATTCTGGCTCTTGTGCCCGGTACGGACCGGAACGGATGATGAACCCGCCCGGCACGACCGGCGGGCGGGGCCCCGCGGGGCCCGGGGTTTCGAGGAGGCTGCACCATGACCATCGTCGGCCACACCAGCGTCGATACCGCGTGGACGCAATGGCTCGACCGATACTCGGTCCGGCTGCGCAGCCCGCAGGGCACCGATCCCGTCGCACGGCATTGGCTCAGTGAGTCACCGGAGCGCCTGCCCGGCCTCCCCGGCACCTGGTGGGTCGTCGACGGTCGGGTGTTCATCGCCGCGAAGCCGGGCGATCGACTCGACCATGACGGCGACCGGATCGCCGGTATCGAAATCCTCGATCCGGTCGACGGCGCGCCCGGGCTGATCCTGCGGCACGACGACCACGCGCTCGAGGTCGTCCGCCACGACGGCCGCACCGCGGTCCGCGTCTACGCGACCACCGACTGAGCCCTGCCCCGAATCGACTGCTGTCGGGTTCCGGCTCGGCGACGTCGGATCAGGCGCTGATCGGCGCGGTGGTCACTCCGTAACCGAGATTCGTCAGCACCTCGGACGTCGCCTTGGCGAAGTTGAGGGTGATGAAGTGCAGGCAGGGGGCGCCCTCGGCGATCAACCGCTGCCCCATCTCGGTGGCGATCTCGATCCCGGCGGCCCGGACGGCCGCGCGATCCTCCTCCGGTCCGGAACCCGCGGCCCGCCGGAGCCGCTCGAGCACCGGGGCCGGCAGCGGGCGGCCGCACAACTGCTCGGCGCGTTCCACGGTCCGCAGCGAGGTGATGGGCATCAGCTCGGGAATGATCGGTTTGGCGCCCTCCACCGGATCCCAGGCGGCGATCCGATCCCGCAGCCGCAGATAGTCCTCGACGTCGAAGAACATCTGGGTGATCGAGTATTCCGCGCCCGCACGCAGTTTCGCGGCCAGGTAGGTGGTGTCCTGGTCCAGGTCGAGTGAGCGGTGGTGTCCTTGCGGGAACGAGGCCACTCCGACATGGAAGTCCCCGAGATCACGCACGATCCGCACCAGTTCCTCGGCGTATTCCACCCCCTCGGGGTGTTTGTGCCACTCACCCAGCGGGTCTCCCTGCGGGTCCCCGCGCAGCACGAGGATATTGCTGATTCCGGAATCGGCGTACGCGCCGACGATGGATCGCAGTTCGGCGACGCTGTGCCCGACGGCGGTCAGGTGACCGACCGGCAGCAGGGTGGTCTGCTGGGCGAGTTCACCGGTGACCCGCACGGTCCGGTCACGGGTGCTGCCGCCGGCGCCGTAGGTCATCGATACGAACGCCGGGTGCATCCGCTCGAACGTGCGCACCGCACGCCACAGCCGCTGCTCACCCGCCTCGTCGCGCGGCGGCGAGAACTCCACCGAGAACGGCACGGCACAGCCGGAATGCCGACTCAAGCTCTGCACGACCGAAGGCGTCGCGGAGACGTCCGGTGACGTGGGGGACGGCCGGCCAGGGGTCGGGAGTCCCCGCGCGTTGTCGAAAGTCACCGGCCCAGTCTAAAGCGGAGCCCGGACCGGCCCTGACGGTCTCCCGTCCGGCCCGCCACCCGATCCCGGGCGGCGCCCTCGCGCGCGTATTCTGCGATCAGGTCCCGCCGCGCGGCGGGCGAACGCGGGTCGCTTCCGGCCCCGGGGCACGGCGACGCCTGCACCGGTGGCCGCGCCCGCGGCGGAACTACGAACTGGGAGGTCACCCTGTCCGCCGGAACCGGTACTCCGACCCGGTCGGGTCCCACTTCGGCCGTCCCCGGGACCGCGGCCTTCGTCACCGCCGTGGAACACGCACTCACCGAGTTCTTCGCCACCCGCCGCGAGGCGGTCGCCGAACTGGGCCCGGTGTTCGTCGAAAGCGTGACGGCGCTCGAATCGTTCGTGCTGCGCGGCGGTAAACGCACCCGGCCCGGTTTCGCGTGGATGGGCTGGCTGGGCGCGGGCGGCGATCCGGCGGGCGTCGAGGGGGCTGCCGTACTGCGGGCCTGCTCCGCCCTGGAACTGGTCCAGGCGTGCGCGCTGATCCACGACGACATCATCGACTGCTCCCGGACCCGGCGCCGCTTCCCGACGGTGCACGTGGACTTCGAGCAGCGGCATCGCGACTCGGCGTGGGCCGGGGATTCCGCGCACTACGGCGAGTCGGTGGCGATCCTGCTCGGTGATCTGGCGCTGGCCTGGGCCGACGATATGGTGCACAGCGCGGGACTCGATCCGGCGGCGCTCGCCCGGTTCGCTCCGGTGTGGTCCCGGATGCGCACCGAGGTGCTCGGCGGGCAACTGCTCGACGTGCACGGCGAGGCCAGCGGCGACGAATCGGTGGCCGCGGCGCTGCGGATCAACAGGTACAAGACCGCCGCCTACACCGTGGAACGCCCGCTGCACCTCGGCGCGGCCCTGGCCGACGCCGGCCCCGAGCTGGTCACCGCCTACCGGACCTACGGCACCGATATCGGGACGGCTTTCCAGCTCCGCGACGATCTGCTCGGAGTCTTCGGCGATCCCGCGGTGACGGGCAAGCCGTCCGGTGACGATCTACGCGAGGGTAAGCGCACCGTACTGGTCGCCGAAGCGCTGCAGCGGGCCACGGAGACGAACCCGGCGGCGGCCGGCAAGCTGCGCGCCGAGATCGGCACCGACCTCTCCGAAGAGCAGGTCGGCGAATTGCGCGCGCTGCTCATCGAACTCGGCGCGGTCGAGGCGGTCGAGGCGCGGATCACGGCGCTCACCGACCAGGGCCTGACCGCGATCGACGCGAGTTCGGCCACCCCGGAGGCGAAAACACGGCTCCGCGAGATGGCTCTGGCCGCCACCCGGCGCGCGGCGTGAACGCAGAGATCAGCGGACGACCGCGGCGGACGACCGCGCGCGGCCGGGCGGGACGAGACCGCACGCCACCGGGGCAGCCGTGAGAACGGTGGCGGGCCCGGTGAACCGGGTGATCGTGGTCGGAGCCGGCTTGTCCGGACTGTCGGCCGCGCTGCACCTGACCGGGGCGGGCTGCTCGGTCACGGTGCTGGAGCGTGCCGATCATGTCGGGGGCCGGGTCGGTCGGTACCGGTTCGACGACTACGAGATCGATTCCGGCGCGACCGTTCTCACCCTCCCCGAGCTCGTCGACGACGCGCTGGCCGCCGTGGGCCTCGACGCAGCGAGCGCCGACCCGCCGTTGCGGATCCGGCCGCTCTCCCCCGCCTATCACGCCCGTTTCGCCGACGGCTCCGACCTGCGGGTGTTCTCCGACCCCGACCGGATGAGCAGGGAAGTGGCCCGGGCCTACGGGCCGGAGGAGGCCGCCCGGTATCGGCGGTTGCGGGACTGGCTGGGCCGGGTCTTCCGGGCCGAATACGAGCAGTTCCTGGCGGCGAACTTCGATTCACCGCTGGATATGGTGCGTATCCCCGAGAAGCGGGCGGCACTGCTCGACCTGATCCGGCTGGGCGCGTTCGGACGGCTGGGCGATCGGGTTTCCCGCACCCTGCGCGATCCGCGGCTGACCCGCCTGTTCACCTTCCAGGCGCTGTACGCGGGCACCGCGCCCGCACAGGCGCTCGGCGTATACGGCGCGATCCCCTACATGGACACGGCCCTGGGCGTCTACTTCCCCGACGGCGGTATGCGATCGGTCGCCGAAACCCTGGCCGGGGCGCTCACCGCGACCGGCGGCCGACTCGAACTGGAGACCGAGGTCACCCGGATCGAATACGCCGGGGGCCGCGCCCGGCAGGTGCGGCTGGCCGATGGACGGGCCCTCCCCTGTGACGCGGTCGTGGTCACCGCGGACCTCGGATCGCTGGACCGTTTCGGTGCGCGGCCCAGGCGCGGGCTGCGGGCCTCACCGTCCGCGGTCGTCGCGCACGGGACCGTACCGGCCGAGATCGCCGAAACATGGCCGGTGCAGGCACATCACACGATCGACTTCGGCGCCGCCTGGGCGCGGACCTTCGCCGAGATCACGCCGCGCCGGGGCGGGCGGCTCATGAGCGATCCGTCACTGCTGCTCACCCGGCCCGCACTCAGCGACGCCGGCCTGTACCTCTCCCGCGGCGGCGCCCGGTACGAACCGTTCTCCGTGCTCGCTCCCTGCCCCAACCTGGATTCGGCGCCGCTGGAGTGGGACCGGCTGGGCCCCGCCTACCTGCGTGAACTGCTCGCGGTGCTGGAAGGGCGCGGTTACCACGGGATCGCGACACGATTCGACGTCGACCGTCTCGACACGCCCGCGACCTGGCGGGATCAGGGCATGCTCGCCGGGACGCCGTTCTCGGCCGCGCACCTGTTCCGTCAGACCGGCCCGTTCCGCACCCGGAATCTCGCGCGCGGCAGCGCGAACGTGGTCCTGGCCGGATGCGGCACGACACCGGGGGTCGGTGTACCGACGGCGCTGCTGTCGGGAAAACTCGCGGCGCAACGGGTTGTGGGCGAGAATCGCGTAGTCCGAACGCGCGCCCCTGCCACCGTCCGGCGGGCTTCCGCGACGGAAGCCGTAAACTGAGCGCCGACCTACACACCCGCGGTTGCGACCGCCGACCATTCAGGGGGGACCGACACCAGATGCCAGCCCCCCATATGCACACCACAGCCACTACCGTTCCGGTCTCCGACACCGGCGTCGCCGCACCCCACGCGCAGCCCGCGCGCATACCGGGACGTGCCGGTTTCGCGCCGGGCTTCTGGGGTTGGCTCCGGTTCTGCGCCGATTTCCTGCGCAGCCCGGAGGGACACGCGGCGCTACTCGGGTTCGCCGGCGCGCTCATGATCACCTTCGGCGGCTTCGGCGCCGGCGGTGTGCGCAAACGCGACCCACTCCTCGAGGCGGTGCATCTGTCCTGGCTGCGCTTCGGCCACGGATACGCGTTGTCGATGATCTGCGTCTGGGCCGGTGTGCTGATGATGGTCGCGGCTTGGGTGCGGCTGGGCCGGATCACCCTGGGCTTCGGCGGCCACTCCGGTGAGGTGCGGCTCAACGAACTGCGCGCCATCGTCGGCATCTGGATCGCGCCGTTGATGTTCGCGGTCCCCATGTTCAGCCGGGACGCCTACTCCTATCTCGCCCAAGGTGCGCTGCTGCGCGACGGATTCGACCCGTATCAGGTGGGTCCGGTCGCCAACCCCGGAATCCTGCTCGACAACGTCAGCACCGTCTGGACCACCACCACCGCGCCCTACGGCCCGGTGTTCCTGCTGCTGGGCCGCGCGATCACCGCGGTCACCGGGGACAGCGTCGTCGGCGGCACGATCGCCCTGCGGTTCGTGATGCTGCCCGGCCTGGCGTTGATGATGTGGGCGGTGCCGTACCTGACCAAACATCTCGGCGGCCGGCCCGCCGTCGCGTTGTGGCTCGCGGTGCTGAACCCGTTGGTGCTGATCCACCTGATCGGCGGCGTGCACAACGAGATGCTGATGGTCGGCCTGATGTGCGCGGGTATCGCGCTGGTGCTGGAACGTCACCATGTGGCGGGAATCGTGGTGGTGGCGATCGGGGTCGCGATCAAGGCGACCGCGGGCGTCGCGCTGCCGTTCCTGGTGTGGATCTGGATGCTGCACGAGCGCGACCGCCGCGCCGAGGACGGACAGCGAGCCGCCCTGGCCACCACCAGCCGCGAGTTCCTGGCCCATCACTGGAAGATGTTCGCCAAGATCGCGACCCTCGGTCTCGCGGTGTTCGCGGCGGTCTTCGTGGCGGCGTCGGCGATCGCGGGCGTCGGAATCGGCTGGCTCACCGCGTTGTCGGGGTCGCGCAAGATCATCAACTGGTTGTCGCTGCCGACGGTCATGGCGCACGCCACCACCTGGATCAGTCCGTTCGGGCTGGATTCGTCGCTCGAGGTGACCCGCATGCTGTGCATGCTCGCGCTGGTGGTGCTGCTGGTGTGGACGTGGTGGCGGTTCAAGCTCACCGAACGGGACGCGGTGCTGGGCATCCTGATCGCCTTCGTCGCCATCGTCATCCTCTCGCCGGCCGCGCTGCCCTGGTACTACTCGTGGCCGCTGGCGCTGGCCGCCGGTTTCGCATTGTCGACCACCACACTGATGACGCTGGTCGGTGTCTGCACCTGGCTGATGCTGGTGTTCCAGCCCGACGGTTCGATCGGCCTCTACAACTTCTGGCACGTCGCGGCCGCGACCTTCGCCTCCGTGGTCGCCGCGCTGTCACTGCGCACGGTCGACCCGCTGCGGCTGCGCGGCACTCCGCGCGCGGTCGCCCGGACACCCGCGCCCGCGGTCACGGGCGGTCTGTGAACGACGCGCACGAGGCGAGATCCGGCGCACTGCCGCACTCCGGCACGCCGGGGAGAACCCCGGCCGATCTCGACACCGAGCACACGACGCTCACGGACGCCTACCGACTCTGCCGACGTATCGCCGCGGCACACGGGCGTACCTATTATTCGGCCACCCGCCTGCTGTCGGCCGATCGCCGCCCGGCCGTGCACGCGCTCTACGCCTTCGCCCGCACGGTGGACGATATCGTCGATACACCGGCCGCCTACGGCTCACGGGAAGCCCTGGCGGCGCTGGACGCCATCGAATACCGTCTCCGGCACGCCTGGACGCTCACCCGCGCCGATAGACCGGCCCCTCCGCCGACGGCACTACCCGCCGAATTCGACGCCGTCGCTCGCGCGCTGACCGATACCGTCGATCGATTCGCGATAGACCCGCGCCACTTCTGGACCTTCCTGGACTCGATGCGGATGGACATCCCCGAATCCCCGTTGTTCCGCAACCGCTACCCGACCATGCCCGCACTGCACGAGTACATGCGCGGCTCGGCCGCCGCCATCGGTCTGCAACTGCTGCCGGTACTGGGAACCGTCGGCCCGGTGGCCGACGCGGAACCCGCGGCGGCCGCGCTCGGCAACGCCTTCCAGCTCACCAATTTCCTGCGCGATCTCGGCGAGGACCTCGACCGGGACCGGATCTATCTGCCCACGACCGAGCTCGCCGCCTTCGGGGTGGACGAGGACCTGCTCGCGCACTGCCGGCGCACCGGCCGCACCGAACGCCGCGTCCGCCGGGCCCTGGCCCATCTGATCGCCGTCAACCGCGACCTCTACCGCCGGGCGGCACCGGGAACAGCTCTGCTGAACCCCCGGGTACGCCCGGCGATCCGCACCGCCGCGACCCTCTACGCGGCCATTCTCGACCGGATCGAGGACAGCGGCTACACCGTGTTCGCGCGGCGCGCGGTCGTCCCGGCACACCAGCGGATACGGCTGGCGGCCGGGGCGGCGTTCCGGGCCTGACGACCGCGCCCGCGGGTCAGAGCGGGTCCGCTGCGGCGCGCCGCAGCACCTCGCGCGCCAGGTGACCGTGCAGCGCCTCCACCGGTTTCCCGGGCAGTGTGTCGTCGTCGGTGAAGATCCACTCGAGGATCTCCTCGTCGGTGTATTTCGCGTCGCGCATCACCGTGATCAGACCCGGCAGCCATCTCAGCACCGCGCCCGTATCGTCGAAGAAGATCTCCGGGACCCCGACCACGCCGTCCCGGCGGACGGCGAGCAGCTGATTCTCGCGCAGCAGCTCGTGCACCCGGGTCACCACGATGCCCAGTTGCTTCGCGACTTCGGGGAGCGCGAGCAGAGGGACCGAGGCGGGCAGGACATCGTCGCTGCAGGGAAAGACACTCACGGGTGACAACGGTAGACGCTGCCCATCTCCCCGCCGTGAGACACCCGGATCAGTCCGGCCGATACCATCGGTGGAGCCGCGCGGGGCGGCCACCGTGTCGGACACGGTACGAAGGTGGAGAGGTTCGTGACAGCCGGAGGACAATTGATCGGCGCGGTACTGGACCGGCGCTACCAGATCGACGCGCCGATCGCTCGGGGTGGGATGTCGATGGTGTTCCGCGGGGTCGACACCCGCCTGGGCCGCCAGGTCGCCATCAAGGTGATGGATCCCAAATTCGCCGGCGACCCCCAGTTCCTGAGCCGCTTCGAATTCGAGGCCCGCGCCGTCGCCGGGCTCAAACATTCCTCCCTGGTGGAGGTGTACGACCAGGGCATCGACGGCGAGTACCCGTTCCTGGTCATGGAGCTGGTCCAGGGCGGCACGCTGCGCGAACTGTTGCGCGAACGGGGGCCGATGCCGCCGCACGCGGTACGCGCGGTCGCCGAGCCCGTGCTGGCCGCGATCGGTGTCGCACACGCCGCGGGGCTGGTGCATCGCGATGTGAAACCGGAGAACGTGCTCATCTCCGACGGCGGCGATGTCAAGATCGCGGACTTCGGCTTGGTCCGCGCGGTCGCGGCGGCCAACACCACTTCGGCCAGCGTCATCCTGGGCACCGCCGCCTACCTGTCACCCGAACAGGTGACCTCCGGTAGTGCCGACGCCCGCAGCGATGTGTACGCGTTCGGGATCCTGATCTTCGAGCTGCTCACCGGAAAGGTGCCGTTCACCGGCGACAACTCCTTGTCGGTGGCCTACCAGCGAGTGGAGAACGACGTACCCGCGCCCAGCGATTTCATCGCCGGGGTGCCACCCGAGTTCGACCGTCTGGTCGCTCGCGCGACCGCACGAGAACCCGGCCACCGGTTCGCCGACGCCAACGAGATGGTCGCCGAACTGCGCGCCATCGCCGCGAGCCTGGACCTGCCCTCCTATCGGGTCCCCGCACCCCGCGATTCGGCCGAGCACACCAGCGCCCGGCATCCGATCACCCGGCCCCCCGCCCCCGAGCCCGCCGCCGGACCGCACGCCACCCGGATGGTCACCACGGCCCGGCCGCGCGTCGACGGACCGCCGCCGCCGACCTATATCCCGCCGCAGCAGCCCACTCAGTACGGCTCCTACCAGGAGAACCGGGCCACCAACCGGCGCAACGGCATGATCTGGGCCGCCGTCGTGGTGGTGCTGACCCTGCTCGTCGGAGTCGGCGGCTGGTGGCTCGGGATGGGCCGCTACGCCACCGTCCCGTCGGTCGCGGGCATGACCCTCGAGAACGCCACCGCCGAACTGCGGGACACCGGATTCGAGACCGGGACCCGGGACAAAGCCTCCGATACCGTGCCCGTGGGCGGTGTGGTGGGCACCGACCCGGGACCGGGCGCCCGGCAGACCAAGGGCTCCACCATCGACATCCTGGTGTCCAGCGGTAAACCACAGGTGCCTGCGGTCTCCCCCGGCGACAACTGGGACGACGTCCAGCAGCTCATCCGCGATCAGGGCCTGCAACCGGTCGACGGCGGCGAGATCGCCAGCACCGCCCCCGAGGGCACCGTGGCCCGGATCGATCCCGGCCCAGGCACTGTCCTGCCCGCCGGCGCCCACGTGCAAGTCTGGAAGAGCAACGGCTCCAAACCCGTCCAGCTACCGGACCTACGCGCCGCCACCCCCGACCAGGCCCGGGCGAAACTCGCCGACCTCGGCCTCACCGTGGGCGGCGAACGCAATGTCTACGACAAGCTCGTGGAGGCCGGTCGGGTGATCGGCACGGACCCGGCGGTCGGCACCACTGTCGACGCCGGCTCCTCGGTCACCCTGCTGATCTGCGAGGCCGTCACGATGCCGTCGGTCACCGGAAAGAAGGTCTCCGACGCCCGCCAGACCCTGCAATCCCTCGGCCTGACGGTCCAGGTCCGCCAGCTCGCGCCCCTGGACTCCTCGGCCGTGGTCTCGCAGAACCCGCCCGCGAACGCCAATGTCGAACCGGGGGCGACGGTCACCATCGTCGCCTTCCCTTGATGGGAGCGGACCGGGCGGCCGGCCACGGCCGTCGGAGGTGTCAGGACGTGGCGGTGATGGCCTCGCGCACCAGGGCGGTGACCCGGCCCGGCTGCGAGACCAGCGAAACGTGCGAGGCGTCGACTTCGGCGGTGTGCCCCGGTGCGGCCCGGCCCGCCATCATCCGCTGCAGCGCGGGCGGAATCACCCGATCGTCGCGGGAGACCAGGTACCAGCTCGGCGTGTCCGACCAGGACGGGTCCCCGCTGGGTTCGAGATTGGCGACCAGTGCCGCGGACTTCTGGTGGGCGAACATATCCGCGGCGACGGCCGGGGAAACATCCTGGCAGAACACCTCGTGGAAGTAGTCCCGGCTGATATAGCCGTCCACTCCGGCGCCGACCGGGCTCGACGTGTCGGGGACCGCGGTGAGTTGCAGTGCGGGCGGAAGCAATCTGCTGCCCGGGTAGGTGATCGGATTCAGCAGCCCCTGTACGAATTCGCCGCGGTCGGGAGCGAATGCGGCGATGTAGACATTGGCCCGCACATCGGGATCGTGGGTGTTGGTGATGACCACGCCACCGTAGGAATGCCCGACCAGCACGATCGGTCCCTTGATACCCGCAAGGAAGTCGGTCAGCCGGGCGGCGTCACCGGCCGGGCCGCGCAGGGGGTTGTCGAAGGTGCGCACCGGGTAGCCGCTCGCGGACAGTTGCGCCGCCACGTCCGCCCAGCCGCCGGCATCGGCGAAGGCGCCGTGCACGAGTACGACAGTGGGTGTGGTCGCGGCAGCGGCGGGTGCCGCGGCCAGGCCGCTGACGGCGAGGAAGGCGACGGCGACCGTCGCGGCAGTGCGGAGCCCTCGGCGAAGCATTGTTCGGGACTTCATGGATCCTCCGGTGTTCGAACGAGACAGATCTCGTGCCCAACTCTAGGAAGCAGTACCGCCGCCGATCTGGCTGCGCGGGCACGATTGTGTGCTCAGCGCGACGCGACCGCGATGCCGGTGGCCGCACCGTGGCGCCACTGGGAGGGGGTGACACCGTAGGCGGCGCGGAAGCGGTGGGCGAAGTGGGTGGGGTCGCTGAATCCGTGCCGGTGCGCCACCGCGGTGATGGTGAGATGGCGTTGGGCGCGCAATGTTTCGCGGGCCCGGTCCAGTCTGCGGCCGATGATGTGGTCGGCGAGTCCGGTGCCGGTGCGCGCCCACACCTTGTACAGCTGGCGCGGGGAGATATTGTGCGCGGCGGCGATCATCTCCGCACACAGCGCGGAATCGTCGAGATGGTCCTCGATGAAACGCCGGATGTGTTGCACCGTATCCGGGTTCGCCGGTACCGCATCCGGGTCATCGGCGGCGTTCAGCAGCAGCGCCCGGATGAGATCCATGGTGGTGCTGTGCAGTTCGGGCAACATCTCCTCGTTGGCGCTCGCCACCGTCGCGAGTTGCTGCAGATAGGTGCGCACCAACCCGTACAGGGAATTACCCGAATGCAGGCCGCGCATCGCTCTGGCCGTCGTCGAGGTGGCGAGATTGATTCGGGCGCAGTCGAAATGCAGTGCGAGTATCGTTCCCGTGCTGCCGCGACGGAAGTCGAACCGCGTCGCGTCGTCCACGGCGACCAGTGTCGGTTCGCCCGGCACCGGTGCGACGGTGTCACCGGCCCGGTTCAACCTCCATTCGCCGGGGGAGAGCACGGCCACCCCCATGCGCCGGACCGGCGTCTCGCCCGGCCGTGGCGCGGACCGGGCGACGGCGATACCCGTGCTCTCCAACCGCAGTAGTGCCGTACCGTCACCCAGTTCCCAGCTGTGCACCCGCATGCGTGGCGCGGTCGAGGGCAGCGGGGTCACCGAGATCGACCGCGGCAGTCCGGCGCGACGCAATGCCGATCGCAGCGCGGCCCGGTCGTAGGGCCGTGCCTCGGAGACCTCGAGCAGTAGTGCCATGCCGGGCCTCCTCGCTGCCGGTAACGCGGACTTCAGATCTTATCGAGCCCTCGCGCCGGGATGCGGGTCTCAGTCGGCGACGGATTCGGTGGCGGGCTTCGCCGCCTGCGTCAGCGCCCAGTCCAGTGCGTAGTCGGCGACTTCTTGCCAGCCGGGTTCGGCGCAGGTCCAATGCGAGCGGCCGGGGAATTCGTGGTATTCGGTGACGGCCGCGGACTTGTGGTAATGCGCGGCGTTGGATTTGTTCACCGACGGCGGCATGATGTGGTCTTCGCTGCCGCCGATGAACAGCAGCGGGGCGCGGTCGTCACGGGAGTAGTCGACCCACGTCTCATGGTGGCCGGGCCGGAAGTTCTCGAATACCCCGTAGGTCCACACCCAGTTGCCGGGTGCGGGGATGTGGTAGCGGTCGTAGGCGGCGCGCGACGCATTCTCGTCGATGGTGTTGGTGAACGCGTAGTGGAACTCCTCGGCAGTGAAGCCGACCGCCTTGTGCCGGTTCGACAGGCTCTTGAGCACCGGGAACAGCGATTTCGCCTGCGAGGGCGGGGTGACGCGCACCCCTTCGGTCGGCGCGGAGTCGATCGCCACCGCCGCGACGCCGAGGCCACGGTCGATGAGCAGCTGGGTGAGGGTTCCACCGAACGAATGCCCCATGATGATCGGCGGCGTCGGCACCGATTCGATCGCGGCGGCGAGGTGGTCGACGGTCTCCTGCACCGTGAGCTCGGCGATGAGCGAGGGGTCCTCCCGCAGCGCTTCCACTTCGATCTCGAAACCGGGGTAGGCGGGGGTCAGCACGGTGAAGCCCTTGGCCCCGTAGTACTCGACCCAGTGCTCCCAGCTGCGTGGGGTCATCCACAGACCGTGGACCAGGACGATGGTGTCGGGTGTGGTGGTCATATCGTGTCTCCGTCTCGTGCGGTGCGGTCCGCCGCGGGCTGTCGGACGCCGCCAGGCTAGAACGCGCGCGGGTGCTCGAACTGGCTCGCGCGGCACGGTTGTGTGCTGTCGGCGCCGCGTTCCTCGGGCGCGATGCGCCGCCATTCCCTGGGCGACATGCCGAACATGTCGCGGAACCGTCTGCTGAAATGCGCGTTGTTGACGAATCCCCAGCGCCGCGCCACCGCGGCGATGGCGGTCGCGGCATCTTCCCGGCGGGCCAGATCGGCGCGGGCGCCGGCGAGGCGTTCGGCGATGATCCACTGCTCGAGGCTGAATCCGGCGTCGGCGCACAGCCGGAACAGCCTGCGCGTGGAGATGTCGTGTGCGCGCGCGATCCGTTCCGGGGTGAGAGCGGGCTCGCCGAGGTGTCGGCGCGCATAGGCCCGGACCCGCGGTAACAGCACTTCGGCCATGAGCCCGCGCGCGTAATCGATGTCGTAGGCGGAGGCCAGCAGTGCCCGGGCGAGTTCGACACTGGTCTCCCCGAGGGCCGGTGCGGCGGGGTCGGCGCTGAGTCGTTCGGCGTGCCGGGTCAGTTCCCCGATCTGCGCGGTCACCAGGTTGTACAGCGGGCTCGCGGCGAGTCTGCTCGCGGCTTCGCGCACCACCTCATGCGGCAGGCCGACGGCTTCGATCGGGACGTGCAAGCATTGCGAACTGCCGTATCCGGCCAGCTGGTAGTCATAGGGCGTATTGAGATCGACCACGAACAGCTCTCCGGTGGCCAGCACCTGCTGCCTGCCGAACTGTTCGTTGTAGCCGATACTGCTCTCCTGCACCGCGATGGCGAGGACATCGGCGGGGCCCGCCTTCACCTGGTTCGGGGAACGCACCAACTGGTAGCCGGTCATGACGCTGCGGAAGATGCTCGCTTCCCCGTAGGGCCAGACTTCCATGAGGGAATCCACCCTGTCCGGATTCTCCAGCTCCACGTGGGAGGGCACCGACTGTTCTTGCATGGCGACGCGTGTCGCGTCGGCACGTTCGTGCGCGGCGAAATCCTGTGACCGGAACACCACTACCATGCCGAACCTTCCCGCCCAACCAGCCGCTCGCCCCGCGTAAGGGCAGAATAGGTCACCATTCGCGCACCTCGCGCGCCGAATCGGCACGCGTCCCGCGCACGCCCCTGTCATGGGCGCACAACCGGTTCCGAGCGGCGGGGGTGAAACCGAACGATTCGGCGAAGCCTCGAGGTGGCGGGCGATCCGAGCAGGGTACGCAGCAGCGACAGCGCCGAATCACCGAGGGTGTCGCCCATGGTGTCGGGGTGGTCCCACCCCTGCCAGATGTAGTCGCGGACGAGGTCGCGCAGCGGATTGTGCGCGATATCGCGCACCGCGGCGCGGACAGCCCCCCGCCCACCACCGCGAGTTACCTCACTGTGTAGGTGAGCCCACCGTCACGAGCAACCCACCCTCCAACGTCAGGGCAGTGCTGACATCCTCAACCTCCACAAATCACCCACCCCACCTGACAAGGTCAGCATCAAGTGGTCGGGGCCCGCCCCGGTTCTGGAGCGACAGAGCGAGGGAGCGCAGCGACTGAGCGGCGGAGTGAAGAACCGGGGTTAACGAGGGCCGCGACCCGCGCCGCCGGAGGCGGGGCAATCCAACACAGTCGGGGCCCGCCCCGGTTCTGGAGCGACAGAGCGAGGGAGCGCAGCGACTGAGCGGCGGAGTGAAGAACCGGGGTTGACAAGGGCCGCGACCCGCGCCGCCGGAGGCGGGGCAATCCAACACAGTCGGGGCCCGCCCCGGTTCTGGAGCGACAGAGCGAGGGAGCGCAGCGACTGAGCGGCGGAGTGAAGAACCGGGGTTGACAAGGGCCCCGACCCGCCCCGCCGAAGGCGGGGCAAATAAACACAGCCGGGGTCATGTCACCGCAGCATCTCCGCGACCAGGAAGGACAGTTCGAGGGACTGCTGGGTGTTCAGGCGCGGGTCGCAGGCCGTCTCATAGCGCCCGGACAGGTCCAGGTCGGAGATGTCCTGGGCGCCGCCCAGGCATTCGGTGACGTCTTCGCCGGTGAGTTCGATGTGCAGGCCGCCGGGGTGGGTGCCGAGCGCATGGTGGACCTCGAAGAAACCCTGAACCTCGTCGACGATGCGGTCGAAGTGCCGGGTTTTGAAACCGGTCGAGGATTCGTGGGTGTTGCCGTGCATCGGGTCGCACTGCCAGATGACCTGGTGGCCGGTGGACTGCACTTTCGCCACGATCGCCGGGAGGATTTCGCGGACTTTCGTGTTGCCCATCCGGGATACCAGCGTCAGCCGGCCGGGCTCGTTGTTCGGGTCGAGGCGCTCCACGTATTCCACCGCTTGTTCGGGGGTGGTGGTGGGCCCGATCTTCAGGCCGATCGGGTTGGCGAGCAGTTCGGCGAGGGCGATATGCGCGCCGTCGAGCTGGCGGGTGCGTTCGCCGATCCACAGGAAGTGGGCGGACAGGTTGTAGAGCGCCGGTTCGCCCGCGGAGTTCTCGGCGAGGCGCAGCATCGCTCGCTCGTAGTCCAGCACCAGCGCTTCGTGCGAGGCGTAGATGCGCGCCGATTGCAGGCTCGGGTCGTTGACCCGGCAGGCTGTCATGAATCGCAGGCCGCGGTCGATTTCTCCGGCGAGTGCTTCGTACCGCGCCCCGGCCGGTGATTGTGCGACGAAATCCCGGTTCCAGTCGTGCACCCGGTGCAGGTCTGCCATTCCGGCGTGGGTCAGTGCGCGCACCAGATTCATCGCGGCACTGGCGTTGGCGTAGGCACGCACCAGGCGGGAGGGGTCGTGTTCGCGTACGGCGGGGTCGGCGACCAGCGAGTTGACCATATCGCCGCGATAGGACCGCAGTCCGAGCGCGTCGGTATCGGAGGATCGCGGTTTGGCGTACTGGCCGGCGATCCGCGCCACCTTCACCACCGGCAGGCTGGCGCCGTAGGTGAGCACCACGGCCATCTGCAGCAGCGTGCGGATATTCCCGCGGATATGCGGCTCGGTGTTGTCGGCGAAGGTTTCCGCGCAGTCCCCGCCCTGCATCAGGAACGCTTCACCGCGCGCGACTTCGGCGAGCCGTTCGCGCAGCTCGTCGACCTCGCCCGGCAGGCAGATCGGCGGCACGCTCTCCAGCACCGTACGCATGTCAGCCGCCTGTTCCGGGTCCCAGGAGGGCTGCTGCAGCGCCGGCCGCGACAGCGCGTCGTCGAGCTGTTTACGCAGGTCCGACGGCAGTGGAGGCAACTCGGGCAAACGATCGATGGGCACGTCGACGGTCCAGTTCACATGTTCAGGATACGTGGCGAGGATGCCGCCCCCGGCGGCGCCGGGGTCGCGGCCGGGTTCCGAATGGGCCACCACTGCGGTGGCACTCGATGCCCTCCGGTCTCCGGCGGGTCGCAGCACACGCACGCGTAGGCTCATCCCGATCAATACTGCTGCCGACGGGATCCGCTACTTGCGATATTTCTACGATTCGGAGTTCATCGAGGACGGCCGCGTGATCGATCTCGTGTCGATCGGAGTGGTCGGCGAGGACGGCCGCGAATACTATGCGGTGTCTTCGGAGTTCGATGCCGCGCGGGCCGGGCCGTGGGTCCGCAAGAATGTGCTGCCGAAACTGCCTCCGGCCGCCTCTCCGCTGTGGCGTACCCGGGCGCAGATCCGCGACGAGCTGCTCCGCTTCCTGGTCCCGCGGCCCACGGTGCAGCCGGAGATGTGGGCGTGGGTCGGCGCCTACGACCATGTGGTGCTGTGCCAGCTGTGGGGGTCGATGGTGGATCTGCCCGCTACCCTCCCCCGCTACACCAACGAGCTGCGCCAGCACTGGGAGGCCCACGGCCGCCCCGATCTACCGCCGCCGCCCCGGGACGCGCACGACGCGCTCGCCGATGCCCGGCACAACCTCGCCAAATTCGAGGCGATAGAGGCGGCTCGACGCCGCTGACAGCGGACCGCTACACCCGGTCCCGGAAAACGTAGTGGCGCCCCCGGAAGGTTCCGGGGGCGCCACTACGACACGGTGTCGCGGGTGCGGATCAGTGTCCGCCGTGTCCGTTGGACTCCGCCTCGTCCTGCACTCGCTTGAGCACGGCGAGCTGGCGGTGCTCTTCTTCCAGCTCGGTCGCGAAATGCTGGTCGCTCTCCGCGCGCGGGTCGGCCCGCAGGAAGCTGCCGGTACCCGGCTGTCCCGCCGAACCCAGCTGGTTCATCTTCTTGGGCACCACGGCGCCCTGGTATTCCAGCGGGATCGGATGCCCGTGGCCGTCCACCGGGCCCAGCGGCTGGTGCACCTCGATGTACTCACCGTGCGGCAGCCGCTTGATCACACCGGTCTCGATACCGTGTTCCAGTACCGCGCGGTCGCTGCGCTGCAGACCGATGCAGAACCGGTAGGCGAGGAAGTAGGCGACCGGCGGTGCGACCAGCAGACCGATACGCCCGATCCAGGTGGTCGCGTTCAACGAGATGTCGAACTTGAGCGCCAGGATGTCGTTGACACAGGACAGCGTGAGCACCACGTAGAAGGCAATGGCCATGGCGCCGATCGCGGTCCGCACCGGAACGTCGCGCGGCCGCTGCAGCAGGTTGTGCCGCGCGTAATCGCCGGTGAGCTTCTTCTCGATCCACGGGTAGGCGATCAGCACCATGAACACCAGGCCCATGATCAGCGCGACCCAGAACACCGCGGGCACGGTGTAGCGGCCCAGGTACAGCTCCCACGGTGGCATCAACCGCGCCAGACCGTCGGTCCACATCATGTAGAAGTCCGGCTGCGAACCGGCCGACACCTGCGACGGGTTGTACGGACCCAGGTTCCAGATCGGGTTGATCTGCAGCACACCGCCCATGACGGCCACGAAACCGAGGGTGAAGGCGAAGAACGCACCCTGATCGGCAGCGAACACCGGGACGATCCGGGCGCCCACCACGTTCTTCTCGGTGCGTCCCGGTCCGGGGAACTGGGTGTGCTTCTGATACCAGACGATCGCGACGTGTGCGGCGATGAGCGCCAGCATGATGCCCGGGAACAGCAGCACGTGCGCGATGTAGAGGCGCGGGATGATGATCTCGCCGGGGAAATCGCCGCCGAACATCAGCCAGTGCATCCACGTGCCGATGACGGGGATACCCATGGTGATACCGCCGAACGCGGCCCGCAGGCCGGTGCCCGAGAGCAGGTCGTCGGGCAGCGAGTAGCCGAAGAAGCCCTCGAACATGGCCAGGATCAGCAGCAGCGAGCCGATCACCCAGTTCGCCTCACGCGGTTTGCGGAACGCGCCGGTGAAGAAGATGCGGAACAGGTGGATGATGATCGACGCGGCGAACAGCAGCGCCGCCCAGTGGTGCACCTGCCGGACGAACAGGCCGCCGCGCACCTCGAAGGAGATGTTGAGGGCGGTCTCGTAGGCCCGTGACATGCCGACACCGCGCAGCGGCTGGTAGGCGCCGTCATAGGTCACGTGCGTCATCGACGGATCGAAGTACAGGGTCAGGTACACGCCCGACAGCAGCAGGATGATGAACGCGTAGAGCGCGATCTCACCCAGCAGGAACGACCAATGGGTGGGGAACACCTTGTTGATCGATCGTTTCATGAAGGCGGCGGCGCGATACCGCTCGTCCACTTCGTTGGCCTGTGCCGCAAGCTTGCGGCCGACAGCCTCTCCAGCACTCATGATCGACGCTCCCAGAAGGCCGGGCCGAGGGGTTCGATGAAGTCACCGTTGGCGACCAGGTACCCCTCGGAGTTTACGGTGATCGGCAGCTGCGGCAGCGCTCGGGCGGCAGGACCGAAGATCGGCTTGCCCCATTCGGTCGCGGAGAACTGCGACTGATGGCACGGGCACAGAATTCGGTTGGTCTGCTGTTCGAACAACGAGGTCGGGCAGCCGAGGTGGGTGCAGATCTTCGAGTAGGCGAAGTAGTCGCCGAAGTTGAAGCTCTCCTGACCCTTACGTTTGATCGCGTTCTTCGCGTCCTCGGTCCGCAACCGGATCATCATGACGGCGTTTCGGATACCGCGCAGCGACTGCAGAGTCGCGTGCTCGTCACCGCGCCAGGATTCCTTCCACGGGAAGACGGTCTCCATGGCGCCCGCGTCCAGGTCCTCGGGGCGGACCAGGACGATGTCCTGTGGACGGCCGGTATCGCGGCGGATGTAGATGGTTTCGCCCGGATAGTCCGGGGTCCAGCCCGATACCCACAGCGGCGACTTCTCGCGCTGCGCCCAGGGGTTCTTCACCATGCCGCCGACGAACACCAGCAGCGCGCCGAGTCCGAACACACCGAGGCCGGCACCGGCCGTGCGGGTGATGAGCTTGCGGCGGCCCAGGGTGGAGGTCTCCAGGGCGTCGCCCAGTTCGGCGGCCAGCGTGCGCCGGTCGACCTCGCTGGACTTGCCGTCGTGGCGGTCCTGTACCGACAGCTCCGCGGGAATGAACTTCTTGCGGATGAGCACCACGGCGATACCGACGGCCAGGATGGACAGACCGAAGGTCAGGCCGTAGAGCGGAGTGGTGAGCGCGTAGATGCCGTGCCCGCTGTCTTCCTTGCCCTTGTACTCCCAGGGCCAGAACAGGAACACGCCTACCAGCGCGGCAGCGGCCAGACCGGAGATCGCGAACCAGAACGCGACCTGCCGTTCGGCCCGCTTCTCCGCGCGAGTGCCCGGCACCGGCCAGCGTTCCCGCCGGTAGACCACTTCTACGCCGTCACGCGCGGTCCCGAGCTCGACGAGCTCCTCCCGCGACATCGCGTCCAGTTCGGCCTCGGTCGGTTCCGCCGGGGTCGCGGCCGCGGAATCTTTGTCCAGGCGACCCATCTCGTTTCGCTCCTGTTCTTCACTCATGGCTAGAGCCCTTCCGATGGGACATGCCCGGATGCCCGCCGTGGCTACCGACGCCGGGCGCTGACCCGGTCATGTCCGGGATCCGATCCAGATCGCCGCACCCACAACCGCCACGATGCCGATGGTCCACATGGCCAGGCCCTCGGTGGCGGGACCGAACCCGCCCAGGCCCCAGCCGCCGGGCGACTTCGCCTCGGCCGAGTCCTTGACGTAGGCGATGATGTCGCGCTTCTCCTCCGGGCTGAGCTGCCGGTCGGAGAATTTCGGCATGTTCTGGGGGCCGGTCACCATGGCGGTCCAGAGCTGCGCCTCGGACGCCTCCTCCAGCGGGGGGGCGAACTTGCCCGAGGACAGCGCGCCGCCGCGGCCGGTGAAGTTGTGGCAGGACGCGCAGTTCATCCGGAACAGTTCGCTACCGCGGCCGATATCGTCGCCGCGCAGCGACTCCTGGGCGATCTCACCGTTGGCGTCGCGGATCACCGTCGGGCCGCCGCCGTTGGCTGCGACATAGGCGCCGAGAGCATCGGTCTGGTGCGCATCGAACTTCGGGGGTTTGCGTTCGGCCTGCGCTTCGTTGCGGGTCATCGGCATGCGCCCGGAGGACACCTGGAAGTACACGGCCGCCTCGCCGACGCCGATCAGGCTCGGGCCGCGGTCGGCGACGCCCTGCAGGTTGGCGCCGTGGCAGGTGACGCAGGAGGTCTCGTACAGTTGCTGACCCTCGCGGATCAGCGCCACCGAATCCTCGTTCGCCGTGGCGACCTGCGGTTCAGGGGTGAGCGCCGAGGCGAGGAAACCGGCTCCGACGAGACCCACCATGAGCGCGAGGCCGCCCGCTATCCGTCGGCGTACCCGCCGCTGCCTGCGCTTCTTGCTGGCCTCGCCGTGCCCACCGCTGGCGGGCGCTGGCGCTGTCGGGGGCGATGAACTCATCTGTGTCCCTTTGGAGTAGACGGAACCTGGTGGGCTGTTGACTTGTGCACCCGAGCTATGCCTGCGTGGTCACGCTGCGCTACCTCCTCCGGCGCTGATGCTCGGGCGCCGGTCGGCGTCACCGGACGAAGTAGATCGTGGCGAAGAGCCCGATCCAGACGATGTCGACGAAGTGCCAGTAGTAGGAGACGACGATCGCGGCGGTCGCCTGAGCGGGCGTGAACTTGCTCATCGCGGTCCGCGCGAGCAGGAACAGGAAGGCGATCAGACCGCCGATCACGTGCAGACCGTGGAATCCGGTGGTGATGTAGAACACCGACCCGTAGGAGCTGCCGGAGATCGAGGTCCCCTCCGCCACCAGGTGGTAGTACTCGTAGGCCTGCCCGCACACGAAGAACGCGCCCATGAAGAAGGTGACGACGTACCAGCGGCGCAGCCCGAACACGTCACCGCGTTCGGCCGCGAACACACCCATCTGGCAGGTGAACGACGAGGCGATCAGGACCGCGGTGACCGGGATGGCCAGCTTCATGTTCAGCTCGGTCGGCGGCATCGGCCATTCGGGCGCCTGACTTCGCGCGACGAAGTACATCGCGAAGAGGCCGGCGAAGAACATCAGCTCGCTGGACAGCCAGATGATGGTACCGACGCTGACCATGTTGGGCCGGTTCAGCGAGTGCACACGCTGGGTTATGGCCGATCCTGAGGTACCTACTGCGGTCGTCACGGGGTAAGTATGACTCTTCGTAGTACGACAGTCTAAGTCGGGTTCCCATCTTGATCTTCCGTGTCGTGATTCACCCGCTCCGTGCGTCTCTCACACCGGTCCGGCGTGTCGGCGGGACCGGTTCCGGGCGGCCTCGCGAACAGCGCCGATGACGTGGTGCGGTGCGGAGTGCGGCGCGCGGTTTAGGGTGTGCACAACCGTTCGGTCACGATATCGGTGCGACGAGGAGATTGAGATGAGCGTGCGCAGCTGGCCCCAGATGCTCGGGGCGCTGGCCGACGGACAGGACCTCACCGCGGACGATACGACCTGGGTGATCGACGAGATCTTCACCGATAACTCCACCTCCGCGCAGATCGCCGCGTTCGGGGTGGCGATGAAGATCAAGGGCCCTACGCCGACCGAACTGTCGGGCATGGCACGCGGCATGCTCGGCCACGCGCGCCTGGTGAAGATCGACGGCGACGCGGTGGACATCGTGGGCACCGGCGGCGACCGTTCGGGGTCGGTGAACATCTCCACCATGTCCTCGATCGTGGTCGCCGCGGCCGGAGTCCCCGTGGTCAAGCACGGTAACCGGGCCGCGTCCTCCAAGAGCGGCGGCGCGGACGTGCTCGAGGCCCTCGGCGTGAAACTCGCCCTCGGACCGGAATCGGTGGCGCGCTGCGTGCGCGAGGTCGGGATCGGATTCTGCTTCGCCTCGCTGTTCCATTCGGGCCTGCGGTTCGCCGGACCGGCGCGTAAGGAGATCGGGATCCCGACGGTGTTCAATGTGCTCGGCCCGCTCACCAACCCGGCCCAGCCGCGCGCCGGACTGGTCGGATGCGCGTTCGAGGATCTGCTGGAGACCATCGCCGGCGTATTCGCCGACCGTGGGGCCGGCGCGCTGGTGGTGCGCGGCCGCGACGGTCTGGACGAGATCACCACCTCCGATGTCACCGACGCCTATGTGGTCGCCGACGGCGCCGTGCGGCACACGGTCATCGATCCCTCGCGATTCGGTATCCCCAGGGTCCACTTGGACGCGCTGCGCGGCGGCGACGCCCAGGTGAACGCACAGGTCGCCCGGGACGTGCTGGCCGGTATCCCCGGCGCGGTGCGCGACGCCGTACTGGTGAACTCCGCCGCCGCGATCGCCGCGTACGACCTGTCCCGCGGCGTCGATACCGCGGCCGGCCTCGACGATCGCCTGGCGGGCGGGATCGAACGCGCCGCCAGCGCCATCGACACCGGTACGGCCGCGGACCTCCTGGACCGCTGGGCCGCGCTCACCCGGACCCTCGGCGACGACTGACCCCGGCCCCGGGGCGGATCACTCCCCGAGGGCGAACCCGGCCTCGACGTCGGCGCTCGAATACGATTTGAACGCGATATGGGTGACCGTGCGCTGGACGCCCGCCACCTTGTCGATGCGGGCCGTGACGACCTCGGCGACCTCCTCGTGGTCGCGGACGCGCACCAGGGCGATCAGGTCGATATCTCCCGCGCACGAGTACACCTCGGTGACGCCCTGGGTATCGGCCACCGCCTGCGCGGTCTCCGGAATACGCCCGTTGTCGGCCTGGATCAGAACGATCGCGGTAATCATGGGGACAGCCTAGGCACCGTGCGCCCGGCCGCGGCCCGGCAGCTTCCTTCGGCGCGGTGCGGGCCGGCGCGTTTCGGCGCGGCATCGCCGCGCAACCAGCGGCACGGCGCGCGGAGCGCGACCAGGCGTCACCGGCCCCGGCCGATCAGCCGCGCTGTTCGTCGTAGGACTCCGCTCCGCGCGCCGCACCCGCGGCGGCGTCGGCGGCTTCGGCCCAGCCGATCCAGCGCCCCGTGCCGTGGGCCGGTTCGGCGTACCCGTCGGTGGTGCGCACGATCCGCACGCCGGGACGTTCGAGCCAGCTCGCGATCAGTGCCACCTCCTCGGGTGAGGCGCCACGCAGCGGCGGCGGTTGCGGCCCGGCTCCGGCCAGCGGAAGTTCCGCCGACCGCGCCTCCTGCGCGCCGGGTCCGGTGGGCAGCACCGTCTGCGCCCCGGCCACGATCTGTTCGACCACCGGCATGGGCGGAATGCCGCGTGCGGCGGTCCCCGCGCCCGCGAGCCTGCCGTAGCGGATCACCGCAAACTCCCAGCCGCCGGCGCCGTCGGGGTGGGCGGCGACGAGTTCGGCCGGCCGGGCCAGGGCGGCCAGCCGCTGGGTGCGGCGCAGTGCGCGGATGAGGGCTGCCGCGCGATCACGTAACCGCGCCGCGGATTCGTACTGCTCGTCCACGGCGTAGGCCTCGATCCTGGAGAGCAGGGCGCGGATCGCGGTGTCGTCGGTTCCGGCGAACAGGGCGCGCGCCGCGTCCGCGGCGTAGGCGTAGGCGTAGGCGCCGCGCGGCGTGGGGGTGGCGGCCGGGCAACCACCGACCGCTTCCGGCGGGCAGCTGTGCAGCGCGGTCCGGGACAGCCGGGCCGAACAGGTGCGCAGGCCGCAGTATTCGGACACGGTGGCGGCGATATCGGCGGCGGCGGCCCGCGCACGGAAGGGGCCCACGGCCGGGCCGCCGGGATCGCGGACCAGCGAAAGCCGCGGAAAGGCTTCGGCGGTCAGCGCGATCCACCAGGCCCGCTTCGGGAATTTGGAGCGCCGGTTGTAGGGCGGGGCGTGCGCGGCCAGCAGGCGCAGTTCCCGGACACCGGCCTCGAGGCCGTGCGCGCACACCACGTGATCGACCCGAGTGGCCAGCCGGACCATCTCCCGGATCCGGCCCCGGGTCTCCGAGCCGGTGAAATAGCTGCGGACCCGGCGGCGCAGGTTCACCGCGGTCCCTATATAGAGGACTTCGTCGGACGGGCCCCGGAACAGGTAGACCCCGGGTGCGGCGGGCAGGTCTACGGCGAGTGCGCGTTTCGCGCGCTGACCGGCGGTGACCTCGGGCAGATAGTCGATGAGCTCGGTGAGACTGTGCACGCCCTGATTGCCCACCCGGCCGATCAGCGCGTGCAGCACATCCACCGTGGCACGGGCGTCGTCGAGGGCGCGGTGGGTCGGAGTGGTGTTCGCGCCGAGCAGCTGTGCCAGTGCTCCCAGGCGTACCGACGGCGCCTCGTCCCGGCCGAGAACACGGCGGGCGAGCCGCACCGTGCACACCACCTGCGCCCGCGGCCACGAGGTGCCGCAGCGGGTGGCGGCGGCTTTCAGGAACCCCATATCGAATCGCGCGTTGTGCGCGACCAGGACCGCGCCGGCCGCGAACTCCAGGAATCCGGGCAGTACCGCCTCGATGGTCGGCGCGGCGCGCACCATCGCGGTGGTGATGCCGGTGATCTGTACGACCGTCGGCGGGATGGACCGGCCCGGGTCGACGAGAGTGGCGAATTCACCGAGTATCTCGCCGCCGCGCACCTTCACCGCGCCGATTTCGGTGATCGCGTCGTCCGCCGGACTGGTGCCGGTGGTCTCCAGGTCCACGACCACGAAGGTGGTGTCGTAGAGCGGGGTGTCGAGTTGGTCGAACGCCAGTTGCCGGGCGGGCAGCGGCGCGGGTTCGGACACGGCGGCAGGGTACGGGGCGGGTCCGACAGATTCGCGCTATCGGATCGTTGTGCGTGATCTTGTCCGGGGCCGGAACCTGTCTGTGTTCCCCCTTACGCACCTCTCACCACCAAACTGTGCGCCAGTTCACATTCGATGTCCATTAGCTATGCAATTGCCGAATTCTTCAGAAAATGGTCGGAGAGCCCAAAACGACCACGGGCCGGCCGGGCAAACACTGGACGACAGCACAGAAGGGTCGCTGTCCAGCGCGCGACATCCCCCCGCTCGAGCTGGGGAAAGCGATGAGCTTTCCACTCGAGATGCACGGCAATAACAAGGGCGGCGACCGCCCATCTCATCCAGACGTAACCGCGACGCAATCTTTCGACGGCATGTGATTTCCCTCGCACAGTTTGCCAGCGGAAAGCTGCATTGCGCACATTTATCGATGACGCAGGCTTTACAAATGACCGTGATCAGTTCGTAATCTTTTCGAGACCTCGCGGAGTTTCGGCGCACCAACCCGGTGTGGCCGGGCGGGGAGATCGGAAGGACCGCATCATGGCGTTCAACACCGTCAAGCGACAGGCGCGGCGCGCAGCCGTCACCGGAGCCGTCGGCGCTGCCACCCTGGGCGCATTCCTGGTCCCCGCCGCACCGGCTGCCGCCCAGCCGGTGACGATCCACGGCGTGGGCACCTTCGAGGTGCCCAACGAGATCCCGATCCCGGCGGGCATCCCCGGCGTCGAGGCGCCCAACTCCCCCGCGGGGCCGCCGCCGTTCGTCACCCCGACCAAGACCGCCGGTGACCTCGCGCTCGACGCCGCACTGTCGAAGGTCGGCGCGCCCTACGTCTACGGCGCCGCCGGACCGGACGCCTTCGACTGCTCCGGCCTCGTGCAGTGGTCGTACAGACAGGCCGGTCGCGAACTACCGCGCACCAGCGACGCGCAACTCTCCTCCGGCGCTCCCATCTCGATGGGCGACCTCCGGCCCGGCGACGTGGTGTCGTTCTACGGCGGCGGCCATTCCGGCCTCTACGCCGGCGACGGCAACGTCGTACACGCCGCCACCTCCGGCAGCCCGGTGGCCGTGGCGCCCATCTCGTCCATGCCCTTCGCCGGCGCCCGCCGCTACTGAGCGCCGCCCGCGGGGTGGGTCCGGGGCGCGCTCGACGCCGGGGTCGGCCGTCCGTTCGATGTGACCGATTCGCGCCTACTGGACACCCCGCGGGGCCGTCCGTAATCTAATCGAGACCTTCGACGGCGTCCTCGAACCGGGCGTCACAACGAGAGCGGGGCACGGCAAGCTGTGGCAGCACAACAACGGAGTCAGCGTTACGGCCACAGTCGGAACCGGCGTCCCGGACGCGCGGCCCTGGCGACCGGACTCCTCGCGGCGGCCCTCTACGGCGGTGGCCCCGCCGGCGCCGACCCCGTCCAGGCGCCCGCACCGACCTCCGCGACCGAGGCGGTTCAGCAGATGATCGACCTGTCCCGGCAGACCGAACAGCTCAACCAGCAGGCGCTCACCGCCCAGGCCGACCTCGACGCGAAACTCGCCGTCCAGCGCGACGCCGACGCCAAGGTCGCCGCGGCCACGGCCGCGGTGGACGCGGCCCGGAACGAGGTCGCCCGCTACCGGCCGATGATCGACCGCACCGCCATCGCCGCCTACCAGGGCGCACGCACCAATCGCCTGTTCTCGGTGCTGGTCAGCGATTCCCCGCAACAACTCCTGGACCAGATGTCCACCCTGGACGTGGTCGCCACCCAGACCTCCGACCAGCTCAAACAGTACAAACGCGCCACCGACGCCGCGACCGCCGCGCAATCGGCGGCGCGCGCCGCCGCCGACACCGCCCGCGCCGCCGCCGATCAAGCCGATGCCGTCCGCGACGATGTACAGCGCAAACAAACCGATCTGGGCAGCGCCGTGGCCCGGGTCATCGAGATCTGGGGCACGCTGTCGAGCACGGACCGGACCGCGCTGGCCGGCTCGCCGTTCCCGCCCGGATTCGACCGCGACAGCCTGCTTCGTGACCTGGTGCCCGGCAACGGCACCAGCGCCCTCGCCGCCGGACTCACCCGCGTCGGCGACCCGTATGTGTGGGGCGCCACCGGCCCCGACCAGTTCGACTGCTCCGGGCTGGTGCAGTGGGCGTTCAAACAGGTCGGCAAAGACGTCCCGCGCACCAGTTCGGCGCAGGCGGCGTACGGCATCCCGGTCGACCGGGGCGACCTCCAGCCCGGCGACGTCGTGTTCTTCTACGACGACATCTCCCATGTCGGCATCTACGCCGGCAACGGCCTCATGCTGCACGCGTCCACCTTCGGTGTCCCCGTGGCCGTCGCACCGATGGATTCCACCCCCTACCATTCGGCCCGCCGCTACTGATACCCGAAGCACCGCCGCCGACAGCGCGCCAATACTGTGGGTCGTATGGCTCGAACTCTGCTGGTTACCAATGATTTCCCGCCACGGCCGGGAGGTATCCAGTCGTATCTGCAGGCGCTGGCCGGACAGTTGTGCCCGGACGATCTGGTCGTCTACGCGCCCCGGTGGCGCGGTGACAGTCACACCCGATTCGACGCGAAACAACCGTTCCAGGTGGTCCGCCACCCCACCACCCTGATGGTGCCCACACCGGCGGTACTACGGCGTGCACGGAAGGTGCTGCGGGCCGAAGGCTGTGAATCGGTGTGGTTCGGCGCGGCCGCGCCGCTGGCCCTGCTGTCCCCGGCGCTGCGCCGCGCCGGCGCGGACCGGATCGTGGCGAGCACCCACGGCCACGAGGTCGGCTGGTCGATGTTGCCGGCCGCGCGACAGGCACTGCGCGTCATCGGCGACCAGACCGATGTCGTCACCTATGTCAGCAAGTACACGCGCCGGCGATTCTCCTCCGCGTTCGGCCCCGAGGCCGCGCTCGAATACCTGCCGCCCGGTGTGGACACCGAGATCTTCCGCCCCGACCCCGCCGCCCGCGCGGAACTCCGGCAGCGCTACGGCCTCGGCGACCGCCCCACGGTGCTGTGCCTGTCCCGGCTGGTGCCGCGCAAAGGTCAGGACGTACTCCTGATCGCCATGCACCGGATCCGCGAACTGGTACCCGGCGCGGTCCTCGTCATCGCCGGCAGCGGCCCCTACGAAGAGCGGCTGCGCGGACTCGCCGATGCCCTGGGCCTCGCCGACGACGTCGTGTTCACCGGCCGCGTGCCCGCGGACGAACTCGCCGCCCATCACACGCTCGCCGACGTATTCGCGATGCCCGCCCGGACCCGCGGCGCGGGACTGGATGTGGAGGGGCTCGGCATCGTCTATCTGGAAGCTTCCGCGTCGGGCGTCCCGGTGGTAGCCGGACTATCGGGCGGCGCCCCGGAAACGGTGCTCGACGGCGAGACGGGACGGGTGGTGGACGGACGCCGTGCCGACCATGTCGCCGAGGCGATCGCCGATATCCTCGCCGACCGCGAGGCGGCCGCCGCGATGGGCGCGGCCGGGCGCGCCTTCGTCGAACGCCAATGGCGTTGGGACGCCCTCGGCGCCCGCCTCCGGCAACTGTTGTACTGACCTTCGCGCACCGCGGTTTCGGACACCTTCGCGGTCCAGCAGGAAGCTGGTGCCGTTACCGAAGGCCGATCTACTACGCTCACCCGGGTGAGCAGTATCCAGGTCGCGGACCAAACCTTCCTCGCCGCCCCCGGCGCCGCGGTGGCGGCCGCGCTGGCGGCCCCGGGTCAATGGCGGCGCTGGTGGCCCGATCTCGAACTGGATATCCGGGAAGATCGCGGCGACAAAGGGATTCGCTGGTCGGTGCGGGGCGCACTGACCGGAACCATGGAAGTATGGCTGGAACCGTCGCTGGACGGCGTGATCCTGCACTACTTCTTACACGCCGAACCCGCGCAGTCGCTGCCGCCACGCAAACTGGCCGCCGCCAACCGGGATCGCCGGGTGGCGGGCAAGGTGATGTCCTTCGAGATCAAGGACCGGCTCGAGGACGACCGCCCGGCCGGGGTCGCTCCGCACGAGAACTGACGAATCCTGCACCGCACCGCCGAAAGGAATCACTGAGAACCTATGGCCGACCGGACCCAGAGATCGATCGTCATCGCGGCGCCCGCAGGGCAGGTGATGTCCGTTATCGCCGATCTGGCGTCCTACCCGGAATGGGTATCGGCGGCCAAGTCGGTGGAGGTGCTCGAGACCGGGCCCGACGGCCGGGCCCGGACCGCCCGGTTCGTGCTGGACGCGGGCGTGGTCAAAGACACCTACGTGCTGTCCTACACGTGGCAGCCCGATGATCTCGCGGTCAGCTGGACACTGGTGAGCGGCGAACTGCAGAAGGCCCAGGAGGGCCGCTACGAACTCGTCGAACAGCCCGGCGGCGGCACCGAGGTGCGTTACGAACTGACCGTGGACCTGACCATTCCGATGATCGGCATGTTCAAACGCAAGGCGGAGAAGGTGATCACCGATACCGCGCTCAAGGAACTGAAGAAACGGGTCGAAGGCTGACCGGGCCGCAACGCTCCGGAGACCATCACCGCGGCGGCGGCCGGCCCGCCCGCGGCGCGCGACCACGCACACGGGTCGAACTGTTCGTCGGTAAGGGCGGTGTCGGAAAGACGACGCTGGCGTGCGCCCGGGCCATGAGTTGCGCCCGGGCCGGTCAGCGGATTCTGGTGGCTTCGCTGGATCAGGCGCACTCCCTGGGCGACGCACTGGGGTTCCGCTTCGCGCACGACGCGGGCACCGTCCCCGGGATCACCCAGGTCGTCCCGGGGCTGGAGGTGATCGAACTGGATTCGCTGGCGCTGCTGGAAGACCGCTTCGGCACCGTCGCCGCGCTGCTGGGTGCGGATCCGGGCCATGATCACGGACTCGATCTGAGCGCACTGGATCCGGCCGAGATCACCGGTTTGCCCGGGGTCCAGGAACTGCTCATGCTGGTGGAGATCGCCCAGTACGCGGCCGAGGACGAATGGGACGCGATCGTCCTGGACTGCCCGCCGACCGCCGATATGCTGCGCATCGTCACCGCACCCGAGACCATGCTCGGCTACCTGGACCGGGTCTGGCCGCCGCATCAGCGGATGATGAGTTCGATCGGCACCGACATCCGCCGGGCCGTCCTGGCGGCGACGGTGCAGCGGATCGTCGCCGCGGTCACCGAGGTCCGGGATCTGCTCGCCGATACCGAGCGCACCAGCGCCCGCCTCATCACGCTGGCCGAACGGGTCTCGGTCGCCGAATCCGCACGCGTGCGATCGGCGACGGCGCTGCTCGGGCTGCGGCTGGACGCGGTGGTGGTGAACAAGGTGCTGGCTCCGGTGCCGCCCCCGGGTCCGGAACCACAGCATCCCGCCGTGCGCTGGTATCTGAACCGCTGTGCCGAACAGTTCGATGTGATCGCCGGGCTGCGGCGCTCGATGCCCGAGATTCCGGTGCTCGTCGCGGGGCATACCGGCGCCGAACCGGTCGGGATCGGCCCGCTGGCCGCGCTGTCGTACGTGGTCGCGGAGGACGCTGTGGGCTCCGAGAGCGAACTCGACGACCGAGTTCGGCTCGACAGCGGCGGCGTGGTGCGCGACGATCCGGGTTCGGCGCCACCGCACGATACCGATACCGCCGCGTCCGGGGTCCGGCTGGAGTCCGGCGCCGGTCTGCAGTCGGTGTACGCGATGCGTATCCATCTGCCGGTCGCCGATCCGGCGACCTTACGACTCGGACGAGTGGAGGACGATTTGATCGTGGGAGCGGACGGCGTCCGCCGCCGGTTGCGCCTGGCACCCGTGCTACGCCGCTGCACTGTCAGCACCGCCGAACTGGACAACGGATACCTCGTGATCCGTTTCCGTCCCGACCCGCAGGAGTGGCCGCAGTGACCGGAACCCGCTATCGCCAGCCCGAGGGCGTCGCCGAATTCGCCGATGAACTCCGCATGCTCGCCGAGGCCGTGCTCGAACGTGTCGAACCGGTCCTGCGCACCGCCGCGGCGGAAGGGCAACCGGAGTGGTCCAATTGCACCTGGTGCCCGCTGTGCGCCGCGGCGGCACTGGTCCGCGGGGAGCATCATGAGGTCCTGAGCACGGTGGCGGCCCACGGCACCGCGATCGTAACGGTGCTGCGCGAAGCGTTGGCCGGGGTGCCGGTGGACCCGGTCGCGCCGCATGATCACGGGCCGGAAACCGCTGCCGCGTACGGTCACCCCCACCACGACTCGGCCGCCGGGCCAGCCGCAACGGCCGCGGCCACCGGAGATACGGATCGGGCGCAGGCGGAGCCCACCGGCGCCGGCAGCTCGCCGGACGAGACCACCGATCCCACCGCGACCGGCGACGCCGCCCCTGATGGCCGGGTCCCGTCCGCCGGGAAGACCCGCTATGTCGGTATCCCCGTGAACATCAAACAATGACCGCATCCGGCCCGGGCGCCCCGCTGACCGTCGGAATCGATATCGGGGGCACCAATATCCGCGCGTCGGTGGTCGACGGCACCGGCGAAGTCCTCGATACGGTGCAGTACCCCACGCCGCATTCGGCGGCGGCGTTGGAGGCCGCGCTCGATCGCGCGGTCCGCGAACTCTCCGCCCGGCACGCACTCGACGCGGTCGGCCTGGCCGTGGCCGGTTTCATCTCGCACGATCGCAGCACCGTGCGTTTCGCCCCGCACCTGCCCTGGCGCGACGCTCCGGTCGCGAAAAGGCTGACCGAGCGGCTCGGGCTCCCCGTCCTGCTCGAACACGACGCCAATGCCGCGATGTGGGCCGAATACCGATTCGGCGCCGCCGCCGGCGGCCACAATGTGGTCCTGGTGGCGATCGGCACCGGTATCGGCGCCGCGCTGCTGATCGACGGCGAACTGTATCGCGGCACCCACGGGGTCGCACCGGAACTCGGCCACCTCCAGGTGGTCCCCCAGGGCCGCGACTGCGGCTGCGGGAAGCGCGGGTGCTGGGAGCGGTACTGCAGCGGCACGGCGCTGGCCGAGACCGCGATCGAACTGCTGGCCACCGATGCCACACCGTCGGCGCTGGCCCGTGAGGTCGTGGCCGATCCGGGCGCGCTCACCGGCCGCCGGGTGGCCGACGCCGCCCACGACGGCGACCCGCTGGCTGTCCGTGTCATGGCGGAATTCGCCCGCTGGCTCGGCCTGGGCCTGGCCTTCGTCGGCGATATCTTCGACCCCGACCTGGTGGTGATCGCCGGCGGGGTGAGCAGTTCGGCGCCACTGTTCCTCGACGAAGCGCGCGAAGAGTACGCGGCCGCGGTCACCGGGCACGGGCATCGGCCGCTGGCCCGCATCCGCACCACCCAGCTCGGGGAGGCGGCCGGAATGATCGGCGCCGCCGAACTGGCCCGCACTGTGTTGAAGGCGCCGCCCGCGGCGTCGCGGGGGTGAGCTGTGTTATCGGCGCGCTGGCGCGCGCGGGGGTTGAGGCCCTCTTGGTCCCGGCGTTCAGCCCTCGAGACTCGCGCCTGCGGCGCATGCGCTTCGAGGGCTGAACGCCGGGACGGGCCTCAACCCTTTGTGGCGTCTCGCTGAACTCGACTCCGGCGGTTACGTCGGCTGCGGGCGATCCGAAATGCCCGAATAGTTGTCGCGGGGCGTTCACGAATACGAAACGCCCTGGTGAAGAGCCGGACCGAAGCTGTGAGTGAGATTATCCGTCGGGGTTGGATGTGATCTGCGACCGGCGGTAGAGTCGGCAGGCGAGAGGCATTCCCCCAATTCCATCCCGGTTCCCGGAGTAAGGACGTCATGTTCTACTGGCTGCTTAAGTTTGTGCTGCTGGGTCCGTTCATCAACCTGTACAACCGGCCCGAGGTGGAGGGCGTGGAGAACATCCCGGCCGACGGCGCGGCCATCATGGCGGGTAACCATCTCTCCTTCGCGGATTGGCTTTTCGCTCCGCTGTCCAGCCCGCGGCGGATCAACTATCTGGCCAAGGCCGAATACTTCAACACCCCGGGGCTGAAGGGCCGGCTGCAGAAGTTCTTCTTCAGCGCCTCCGGTCAGTACCCGATCGACCGCAGTGGCGCCGACGCCGCCGAGGACGCGCTGCACGCGGCCCGCGCACTTCTGGACGAAGGCAGGCTCGTCGGCCTGTACCCGGAGGGAACCCGCTCCCCCGACGGCCGGCTGTACAAGGGCAAAACGGGAATGGCCCGGCTCGCGCTGGAGACCGGGGTCCCGGTGATCCCGGTCGCCGTGACCGGCACCGACGAGGTGAGCCCGCCCGGACCGTTCCGGTGGCGGCGGCGCAAGGTGACGGTGAAGTTCGGCAAACCGATCGATTTCTCCCGCTACGAGGGGATGGGCGGGAACCGCTTCGTCGAGCGCGCGGTCACCGACGAGGTCATGTACGAGCTGATGCGGATGTCGGGTCAGGAGTACGTCGACGTCTACGCCTCCAGCCTGAAGAAGAACGTTCCGTCGGGGCCCACCTCACACCTTCCCCGGATCCCGGAATCAGCCGCGAGCTGAGCCCGGCGCGTACCATGGTCGGATGACGGTTCGCGCCAAGATCTGCGGTATCCGGTCCCGCAAGGACCTGGAAATGGTGGTGAGCGCCGGCGCGGATGCCGTCGGATTCATCTCCGGGACAACCCATTACAGCGAAGATGCCCTGTCCGCCGACGCGGCGGCGGAATTGTGCGCGGCCACCCCCTCGTTCGTGAACCGCGTCCTGGTCACCCATCTCGAGGACGCCCACGCCATTCTCGATCTCGCCGACCGGGTCGGCGTCGACACCATCCAGGTCCACGGACTGGTCGACCGGGACACCCTGCGGGCCGTGCACTCCGCCGCGCACGGTCGGACCATCGTGCGCGCGGTCCACGTCACCGGCGCCGACGCGGCCGCCCGTGCCCGGGAGATCGCCGCCGACTGCGACGCGATCCTGCTCGACTCCCGCACCGCCGATCGGCTCGGCGGTACCGGCCGTACTCATGACTGGTCGGTCAGCGCCCGTATCGTCCACGAGCTCGCGCTCATCGGCCGGCCGGTGATCCTGGCCGGCGGCCTGAACGCCGATAATGTGGATCACGCGATCGGCGCGGTACATCCGTTCGGCGTAGATGTGAACAGCGGCGTCGAAACCGATACGGGGGACAAGGATTTCACCGCGTGCGCGGGATTCGTCAAGACGGCGCACGAAAGCGATCGAGGCCGCCCAGTTCCAGTCCCACGGCGCCGAGCACCAGAGCTCCAGCCAACAGGGTCGCGACGGTGATATCCGCCCCCACCACGACCGCACCGGACGCCGTCGCCACCACCGCCTCGTTGAGACCCACCAAGCCCGCGGTCACTTCGTCGAGATCGCGCAGCGCCAGCCAGTAGAAGGCGAACCCCGGCCCCAGCAGCAGTGCTCCGATGGCGGCGAGGGCCAGCGACTGCCCGGCGCTCGGCCCGGCCCCCGTGACCACCGCGAAACCGAGCAGCGGGGCGCCCAGCGCGGAAGCCGTGAGCAACTGCAGCCCGGCAGCCGATCCACTGGGCCGATCGGCCGATTCCCGCACCACCAGGGTGATCAATCCGGCCACACAGGCCGCGCTGGCGACCGCGAGCGCGCATCCGGCCAGCGCCGGCCCGAGTGCCGTATCCGCAGACTGGTGCCAGGCCACCAGCCAGATCGCCGCACCCACCGCCACCAGTTCCGCCGTCACCACCACCGTGATCGACCGCCGCCCCCGCACGACCTGGGTAATGATCATCAGCACCGGAGCGGTGAGATGCAGCGCCACCACCACCGGCAGCGGCCCGATGTGCAGCGCGGCCACGTAGCACACCAGATTCAGCACCTCGAGGACCCCGAGCCGCAGGAACAACCCTGGCGCGCTCCGGAAGTCCCGCCAGGGGGCGGTGCCGCGCAGCACCGCGACGGCCAGCAGTGCCGCCGCACCGCCGGCGGCGACCGGCGCGGCTGCGAACCCGGCCGCGCCCACACCGGCGATTCCCGCACTCGACGCGCCCCACAGGCTGGTCGCCACGATCAACAGTGCCAGACCGCGCCCGGTCTTCTTCATGAGAGCAGGAAGGTCACGACGGGCAGGATCACCGCGGTGAACGCCGCGAACACCGCGGCTGCCGTCCGCCCCTTGGGTACCGACGGCAGCCGGGTCGCGATCCCGGTGTAGGTGCCGAGAGCGACGAAGAACGTTCCCCAGACGACCAGCGAGCGACTCACCACCGCCCCTAGGTCGTCGGCGAACAGCACGGCCAGCAGCGCGATGGTGACCCCGGCCGGGACCGCCGCGGCAAGGGTCATCGCACCGGCATGACTGTTCATCAGCACGACCGTCCCCTGGAACCCCACCACCTCCTGCGCGTCCCTCGGATGCACGCCCTGCTCCCGGCAGATCATGTCGAAAACCGTGGCCGGATTGACCCGTTCGCTCACCATGCGGCGCACCGCGGTCATGGCCTCCAGCCCCTGCACCGTCGCGTAGGAGGTCACGAAACCCTCGGTGGAGGTGCGGAAACCGCCGCGCGCCGCCGACAGATCCTGCGTCTCCTGCAGTTCCAGCAGTTCCACCAGCCCCCGGCGCACACCGGGGTCGAATACGGCGCGCTCGTCGGCGGTGACCACCGCGCACACCGCGAGATGCAGACTCAGATGCCGCCAGGTGTCGGCGACCGTGCCGCGCCGGAACGGCTCCTCCTCCACGCGTGCCTCCCCCCGGCGCAGGCCGTCCAGCATCCGCTCCACCGTCAGCGCCCGGACCCGGTCGACCCGTTTACCTCCCACCAGGGCGATCTCGGGCCGGGACAGCAGCAGCGCGGCATGCGCGCACGCGTACATCGGCTGCGTCCGCGGATCGTCGTCCAGCAGCAACGACACCACCAGGGAGCTACCCTGCAGCAGTGCGGCGGCAGCCGTCTCGTCGGCCGCGGCCAGGCCCGCCAGCGCGTGCAGTGCGGCTGTGGTCGCCGTCAGCGAGACCGGGCCCACCGGACCGGACAAGCGCCAGCCGCGGGTCTCGGGGTCCCGTTTGGACAGCAGTTCACGCAGGCAACCCACCACCGCGGGATCGGTGGGCGCGACACCCAGGCAGCCCAGCGCCCGCAATCGCCAGGACAGGTCGATCGGCGACCGGAACTCCCAGGCGCCGCTATCGGTGTCCACCACATCGCGCCGCACCAGCGCACGTACCTCGTCGGCCCGCGGCACCGGCCAGGCGGCGGCGGTCAACGCGACCACCGCCTCAGCGGTGTTCTGCGGATTCGGCGGTACATCGGATACCCAGCCCCAGCCGGCGCCGCCGTGCCGATCGCCGAGCTGACTGCGATGCAGCCAATCCACGGCCCAGCCGATCCGCTGCTCGATATTGGACACACCGGCCTCCCTCCCGCACCCTCCACACCGGATTCCGCAGGCGCTCAAGGACTTCGACCACCCTACCGGGACAGTCACGCGGGGGCAGTCGATTACGTCTACGCTGTTGTCCCGATGAACCCCGGAGTGGCGGAACAACTCTCGGGCAGGGCCGGAGGGAGAGATTCGCCGATGTTCAGGACGATGCTGGGGGCGCTCGGCGCGCATACCGCCGAGGTGGAGACCGAACTCTGCACGCCCGGAGTGCAGCCCGGACAGCCGGTGCGCGGCATCATCCGGATGCGCTGCCACGACCGCCCGGCGCGGATCGAGGAGGTCGCGGTCGAGCTGATCACCCGGGTCGAGCACGAAAACGACGACGGTGAACGATCGGCCGATATCGCGTTCGCGCGGCAACCGGTATTCGGCCCGTTCGAACTGCGGCCCGGATATCCGCTGGAGGGACAGTTCGCACTGCACACCCCCTGGGAAACACCGATCACCTTCTACAACGGACGACACCTGCGCGGGATGGCCGTCGCGGTGCGGACCAGGGTCGATGTGGACGGCGGGTTCGACGCCGCCGATACCGATCCCATCGGTGTGGGCGCGCTACCGCCGCAGCATGTCCTGCTCACGGCGGTGGAGTCCTGGGGTTTCGTATTGCGGCACGCCGATGTGGAAGCGGGCCGAGTGGACCGGATCCCGCATCGACTGCCGTTCTTCCAGGAGATCGAATTCGGCCCCTCGCCGCACTTTCCGAGCCTGAACCAGCTCGAGGTGACCTTCCTCGCCGACCCGCACGGCATGTACGTGGTGATCGAAGCCGACAAACGCGCCGTGATGTTCGCGCCCGGACGTGACGTACAGGACGCGATCCGCGTCGATTTCGCCACTTTCGAACAGGTGAACTGGGTCGAGGTGATCGGGCAGCGGCTGCGCCGGCTGTGATTTTCGGCGGGCTGGATCGGTGCGAGAGTCGGGTGCAGGCGACAAGTGGGCGCACCCACGAACACGAGGGCGGGCCCGCACGCGAACACCAGACGTGAGCCCCCACGCGAACACCAGACGTGAGCCCCCACGCGAACACCAGACGTGAGCCCCCACGCGAACACCAGACGTGAGCCCCCACGCGAACACCAGACGTGAGCCCCCACGCGAACACCAGACGTGAGCCCCCACGCGAACACCAGACGTGAGCCCCCACGCGAACACCAGACGTGAGCCCCCACGCGAACACCAGACGTGAGCCCCCACGCGAACACCAGACGTGAGCCCCCACGCGAACACCAGACGTGAGCCCCCACGCGAAGGTCTGTGTCTATTTGCGCCGCCTGCGGCGTCGCGGGGTTGAGGCCCCCTTGGTCCCGGCGTTCAGCCCTCGAGACTCGCGCCTGCGGCGCATGCGCTTCGAGGGCTGAACGCCGGGACGGGCCTCAACCCTTTAAGTGTCTCGCTGAACTCGACGCGGGGGGTTGCGTCGCGCACCGAACTCACGATCCTCGGCCCGCAGTCCGCACCGGTGAGCCCCCGAATGTTTCGCTCCGCGGAACGTCGCACAGCCCGCGTCCAGCCTCAGACGGCTCACGAAGGAGCAGGTCGCGCGGTGAACCCGCACCTTCCGGATCTACATCACTGTTCGCGCGCGCCTCAACCGCCTCCCTCCGCGAAAGGCCGCACCCTCCGTACACCGAGTCAAGTGAGGGCTACAACCGACCAGATTTCGGCTCGCCCCGTTCCTGGACGCCCGAACCGCATGTATCGGCCCCGAACGGCAAGACCTAGAAGGGCCTACTACATGGTCGGGGCCCGCCCCGGTTCTGGAGCGCCGGAGTGAAGGAGCGCAGCGACTGAGCGCCGGAGTGAAGAACCGGGGTTGACGAGGGCCCCGACCCGCGCCGCCGAAGGCGGCGCAATAAACACAGATATCGCCAGCGCAGCCCAGCTGTGGTTAGCTTTCGTGCCATGAGCACGCCGCACCTTGTTTCCCCCGCCGAGTACCTGCCTCGCGACACCGCGGATGTCGTTCGCACCGTGCGGAATTCCCGGGACCATTCCAGGCCGCTCACCGTCCACGGGGGCGATCCCGCCGCCGACGGCGGGCTCGACCTGCCGGATCAGCAGACGGTGGTGTCGCTGCGTCGGATGAACGCGATCGTCGATCTGAACCTCGGCCGCCGCACCGTGCGGGTGCAGGCAGGCGCGCGCCTGTCCGATATCGACCGCAGGCTGGCCGCGCACGGCCTGGGCCTACCCGTGGTCGGCGATCATCGCGATATCACCGCGGGTGGTTTCGCCTCGGTCGGCGGCGTGAGCACCGCGTCGCACCGGCACGGCCTGTTCATCGATCAGATCGCCGATCTGGAGTACGTCGATACGGATGGCCGGATCGGCACCTGCGGCAGAACCCACCACACCGAGCGGTTCCATCGGATCCTCGGCGCCGGCGGCCGGGCGGGCATCATCACCGCGCTCACCCTCGACGCCGTGCAGGTCGACAAGGACAACACCTGGCTGTCCACCGATTCGCACCGCTTCCTCGATTTCGACAGTTTCGTCGATTACGCCTATGCCGAGGTCTGCCGGCCGCGCGACGCCGTGCTGCAGGTGGGACGCTGGGTGGATACCGCCCCGCTCAAGGTCTCTCGCCCGGTCGGCGCCGGCCAGGTGCAACTCGGTACCGTGCGTTTCGGCCAATGGTCCAGCCTCTACCCCACCGCACCCACCCGGTCGCTGCGAGCGCGCCGCGAGGTCGGCAGCCGGGCCCGGAAATCGCTGGGCGCCATCGCTTCGGCCACTCCAGGGAAGGCCGGTATGCCGGTCCGCAACGCCGCCGCGGGCGCGGTGATGTTCACACCCAAGGTGCTGACGTTGCGTGACGCCGAATACCTGGCCGACACGGTGATCAGCTCCTCCGAGCGGGGCGCGGCCTACCGGGTCGGTGTCTTCGCTCCGCTGTCGAACTACACCTCGGTGTTCTACCGCCTGCACGATCTCTTCAACGGGCATCGCGAGCGGACCGGCTGCTTCACCGTCATCTCCGCCATGACCTACGGGGTGCGCTCAGCGCATCTGCGCGCCGAGTCCGCGGCGCACAGCCTGCCCGCCACCGACCACGGCCTGATCACCTTCACTTGCCGGCTGCGCCCGCAGGCGCTGCCCTCGGAGCAGTTGCGCGATATCGTCACCGGGATCGAGGAGATCTGCCGTTCGGAGAACAGCATGCGCTACGAATCGGTCGACTGAGCTGTGTCTGTTGCCCCGCCTTCGGCGGGGCGGGTCGGGGCCCTCGTCAACCCCGGTTCTTCACTCCTCCGCTCAGTCGCTGCGCTCCTTCGCTCCGTCGCTCCAGAACCGGGGCGTGCCCCGACCACAGAACGATGACCATCCGGAGAGGTGGTCGTAGGGTGGTTATTTCTGTCGATCGGTGGCTGCGCGCCTTCGCTCGCTCGCTCCAGAAACCGGCCGGTCGCGTCCGCGGGAGGGTGACCGGCCAAAGGAGTGCTGTCGCTCGGAACCAGAAAACCCTGCTGCCCGAAAGGACAGCAGGGTTTTTGCTTGTGCCGAGGTCCAGCGATCTCGGGTCTGTCGAGTTATGCCGACTGCGTGTGGCACTCGTCCGTGCACACTGCCCGTCCACTCCGGCGGGAGTGAAGAACCGGGGTCTCGAGGGCCCCGGCCCCGACCCGCTGGAGGCGGGACGGACAGTTCAGTGCTTCTCGGGGCCGAGGTAGTACTCGAACACCAGGCCGCCGGCGGCGGTCAGGATCAGGATCACACCGAGCGCGAGCAGCCAGGGCTCGAAGAAGGCGAAGCCCAGGCCGGTCACCGCGGCCGCGCCGGCCAACAGGATGGGCCAGTAGCTGCCGGGCGAGAAGAAGCCCAGATCACCGGCGCCGTCCACGATCTCGGCGTCCTCGAAGTCCTCCGGGCGCAGATCCAGCCGACGGGCCACGAAGCGGAAGTAGGTGCCGATGATCAGCGACAGTCCCGCGGTGAGGACGATCGCCGTGGTACCGGCCCATTCGATCCCGGTCCGCGACTGGGAGGTGAAGAAGCCGTAGATGACGCCCACGAGAATGAAGAATGCCGTGAGCAGTTCGAACAACCGTGCTTCGATCCTCATCTCAGATCAGCCCTCACTTGCTCTCGGTGGTGTCGGTTTTGACCGTGCGATCGGTGTTGAACGGCTGCGTCGAGGTGGCCACCGGCGATTCGCCGATGGATTCGAGTGCGGCCGCGTTGGTCATACCCGATTCCCGTGCCTGGATGTAGCGCTGGAACTTGTCCGGCGAGACAGCCCGGACCTCGAAGTTCATCATCGAGTGGAAGGTGCCGCACATTTCCGCGCAGCGGCCCACGAACGCGCCTTCTCGGTCGATCTCACTGATCTGGAAGACGTTGTCGGAGTTGTTCTCCTTCGGGTTCGGCATCACATCCCGTTTGAACAGGAACTCCGGAACCCAGAACGCGTGGATGACATCGGCGGCGGCCAGCTGGAACTCGATCACCTTGCCGGTCGGGAGGACCAGGACGGGCACCTCGGTGCTGCTGCCGATCGTCTCGATCTTGTTGTAGTGCAGGTACGAGAGGATGTCGTTCTCGGGACGGCCGTGCACCGGACCCGGCTGCGGGTGACCCTCTTCGTTGGTGCGTTCCGCGTATTCCTGCAGCTGCTGCTGGTTCAGGTCCTCGCGGGCGGTGTCGACGCCGTTGTAGGTGAAGCCGTTCTTCAGATCGACGTCGCGGTAACCGAATTTCCAGTTCCACTGGAACGCCGTCACGTCGACGACGACATCCGGGTTGTCGACCTTCTCGTGCACATAGTTCTGCACGACCACGGTGAAGTAGAACAGCACCGCGATGATCACGAACGGAATCGCGGTGTAGGTGAGTTCGAGCGGCACGTTGTAGCCGGTCTGCCGGGGGAATTCCGGCGAGTTCTTCTTCTTGCGGTGGAACACGACGGTCCAGAAGGTCAGGCCCCAGACCAGCACGCCCATGATGAGGGCCGCGACCACCGACCACGTCCACAGCTCACGCATACGGTGGGCCTGCGGGGTGACACCCGAGGGCCAGCCGAACCGCAACCACACATTGTCGATCGAGCAGCCGGAAACGAGCATGGTGGTGATCCCGAGGGATACCGCCAACCCGGCCCGCCGCAGGACACGACCCCGCCGCCGGGCAGGCCGTGCCCCGATCTCGTCGCTCGCCTTGTGCGCCACGCTCAACGCCTTCCTGGTCGCCACACATTCCGACATCGCATCCCCGTGGCGGGACCCGCCGCCGGGGACACAGACAAACAGCTCGTTCGGGCTACCCGGGCGGCTCCGCGCACCGCGCGACACCACCCGGAAGAGTCCGAGTACTACGCAGCGTAGACCAAACTCGCGCCCGGTACGCCGTCGGGTCGGCTTCGACACTCCGTAGGGTGGCGGCCGGGCCGAGCGGAGGTGAATCGCACGGAGAAACCGAACGTGCGGCATACTCGGACACTAGATTTCGCCTGCCGCGCCGAGCCCCTCGGTGCGGATCTCCTACCAGTGGAAACGAGGTTAGCGCCGCAGTGTGTGGACTGCTCGGATTTCTGACGTCCGATACCGCAGCGCCGGAAACGGTGGAGCGGGTGTACGAAGCCCTGCACTGTGTGCGGCACCGGGGCCCCGACGAGCGCGGTACCTGGCACGACGACCAGTTGATCTTCGGTTTCAACCGGCTGTCGATCATCGATATCGAGCATTCGCACCAGCCGCTGCGCTGGGGCCCCGCCGACGATCCGCAGCGCTACGCGCTCACCTTCAACGGCGAGATCTACAACTACCTCGAATTGCGCGAGGAGCTGGCACGCGAGCACGCCGCGGAGTTCGGCGAGCAGCCCATGTTCGCCACCGAGGGTGACGGCGAGGCCATCGTCGCGGCGTTCCACTACTGGGGCCCCGAGGCGGTCCGGCGACTGCGCGGCATGTTCGCGTTCGCGATCTGGGACACCCACACCCGGGAGCTGTTCCTCGCCCGCGATCCCTTCGGGATCAAACCGTTGTTCCTGGCCACCGGCCCCGGTGGCACGGCGTTCGGCAGCGAGAAGAAGAGCCTGCTGGAACTGCTGCCCGACCTCGGGCTCGACGAATCGCTCGACCACCGCGCGCTCGAGCACTACACGGTGCTGCAGTACGTTCCGGAGCCGGAGACCCTGCACGCCGGTATCCGCCGCCTGGAATCGGGCAGCTACGCCGTCGTCCGCGGTGGCGCCGAACCGGTCGTCACCCGCTATTTCGTGCCGTCGTTCCGGGTACGGCCCTTCGCCGCCGGTACGGAACCGGCCCGCTACGCCGAGATCGCGGCCGCGCTCGAGGATTCGGTCGCCAAACATATGCGCGCCGATGTCACCGTCGGCTCGTTCCTCTCCGGTGGGATCGACTCCACCGCTATCGCGGCGCTGGCCATGCGGCACAACCCGAAGCTCATCACCTTCACCACCGGCTTCGAACGTGAGGGCTATTCCGAGGTCGACGTGGCCGCCGAGAGCGCGGCCGCCATCGGCGCCCGACATATCGTGAAGGTCGTCTCCCCCGCCGAGTTCGCCGCCGCCATCCCGGAGATCGTCTGGTATCTGGACGACCCGGTGGCCGACCCGGCGCTGGTACCGCTGTACTTCGTGGCGAAAGAAGCGCGCAAGCACGTCAAGGTCGTGCTCTCGGGTGAGGGCGCCGACGAACTGTTCGGCGGCTACACCATCTACCGGGAGCCGCTGTCGCTCGCCCCGTTCGACAAACTGCCCGGTGGCCTGCGCCGGTTGGCGGGCAAGGTCTCCGACCTGATCCCCGACGGCACCCGCGGGAAGAGCCTGCTGCACCGCGGGTCGCTGCCCCTGGAGCAGCGGTATTACGGCAACGCCCGCAGTTTCAACGACGCGCAACTGCGCTCGGTGTTGCGCGAGTTCCGCCCGGAATGGACCCATCAGGACGTCACCGCCGCGCTCTACGAGCAGTCGGCCGGCTGGGACCCGGTGGCGCGCATGCAGCATCTGGACCTGTTCACCTGGTTGCGCGGCGACATCTTGGTCAAGGCCGACAAGATAACCATGGCGAATTCGCTGGAGTTGCGGGTGCCGTTCCTGGACTCCGAGGTGTTCCGGGTGGCCGAGCAGATCCCGCTGGACCAGAAGATCACCAAGGACACCACCAAGTACGCCCTGCGGCAGGCGCTCGAGGGCATCGTGCCGGGGCATGTGCTGCACCGCGCCAAACTCGGGTTCCCGGTGCCGCTGCGGCATTGGCTGCGCGGCACCGAACTCTACGACTGGGCCCGGCAGCAGATCATCGAATCGCAGACCGATCACCTCCTGGACAAGGCCGCCGTTACCGCCATGCTCGATGCGCACCGGGCCGGGGACTCCGATCACAGCCGCCGGCTGTGGACGTTGCTGGTGTTCATGATCTGGCACGGGATCTTCGTGGAGGACCGGATCAAGCCGGAGATCGCCGAACCCGCCTACCCGGTCCACGTGTAGCCGCGGTCCGGCTCCCGGGACACGCGAAGGCCCGCTCACCGTGGTGAGCGGGCCTTCGCTTATCCCGGCGCCGTCCGACGGCGCCACGGGTCCTCAGCGCAGGAGCGGTTCCAGTTCGGCGGCCGCTTCCGCGCCGTAGGCCTCGCCGAGACGTTTGAGCGCCGCATCGGGGTCCAGCGTCCATTCCTGGGTGCCGACCGTCTCCAGCACGAGCACCGCGACCAGCGATCCCAGCTGAGCCGCGCGTTCGAGGCTCAGGCCCGCGCTGTGCGCGGTGAGGAATCCGGCCCGGAACGCATCGCCCACACCGGTCGGATCGACCTTGGCGTTCTCCGGCACGGCATCGACGCGCACCTCGGTGCCGTCGGTGTCGACCACCAGGACGCCGTCCTTGCCGAGGGTGGTCACCCGCACACCCACCCGGGTGGCGATTTCTTCCTCGGTGAGGCCCGTCTTCTGCTTGAGCAGGCCCCATTCGTACTCGTTGGTGAACAGGTAGGTGGAACCTTCGATCAGCTGCACCGCCTGGTCGCCGTCCAGCCGGGCCAGCTGCTGGGACGGATCCGCGGCGAACGGAACACCGAGTTCACGGCATTCGGCGGTATGCCGCAACATCGCCTCGGGATCGTTCGCGCCCACGAGGACCAGATCCAGCTGCCGCTCCTCGGCCAGCGCGGTGAGCGAGATATCGCCCGCCTCGCTCATCGCACCGGGATAGAACGAGGCGATCTGGGCCATGTCCTCATCGGTGGTGCAGACGAACCGGGCGGTATGGGCGGATTCGGACACCCGGACCACCGAACAGTCGACGCCGTGGGACTCCAGCCACTGCCGGTACTCGTCGAAATCCCGGCCCACCGAACCGATCAACAGCGGTGATTTCTTGAGCAGGCCCATGGCATAGGCGATATTGCCCGCGACCCCGCCGCGGCGGATCACGAGGTCGTCGACGAGAAAACTCAGCGAGACATGCTCGAGCTGATCGGGCAGCAGTACATCGGCGAAACGGCCGGAGAAACGCATGAGATGGTCGGTCGCGATGGACGCGGATACAGCAATGGACACGAAAGTGGGCCCCTTCGGAATCAGCGCGAACAAGAAAGTGAACGGGGCTTTGCCCCCGGTTCACCGTATCAATTCGCCGGGGCTACGACTACGTGTCGTAACCGGCTCCGCGACAAGTTGATCGTCACGTAACCCGGTCTATCCGTGCGTACCGGGCCGGCGCTGTCACCGGCCCGGGGACACTCAGTTGAACGAGTCGCCGCAGGCGCAGGAGCCGGTGGCGTTCGGGTTGTCGATGGTGAAACCCTGCTTCTCGATGGTGTCGACGAAATCGATCGCGGCGCCCTGCACGTACGGCGCGCTCATCCGATCGACAGCCAGCTTGACGCCGCCGAACTCCGCGGTCAGGTCGCCGTCGAGGGTGCGGTCGTCGAAGAAGAGCTGGTAGCGCAGACCGGCGCAGCCGCCCGGCTGCACCGCGATCCGCAGCGCGAGATCGTCCCGGCCCTCCTGATCGAGCAGCGCCTTGGCCTTGTCCGCGGCGGCATCGGTCAGCTTCACACCGTGGGTTGTGGTGGCGGTGTCGTTCTGCACACTCATGAACTCTCCTATGGACAGCGTGGTCGGTCCGTGAACAGCGCACGGTTCAGGGTGGGACAACACCCTCGGACGGGCTGCTATTCCCTATCTTGCCATCTCCGGGGCCCGCGGCGACACCACCGTGCCGGTCCCGGCGACCGGGCTCGGGTGCGCGCCGCCACGACCGGCCCGGCCGGTGCTCGGCCGCACCTGTGCCACCGCCCCGGGTACGGGCCGGTCAGCTGACCGATTAGCCTGGTTACCGTGAAGTTGTTCCGACGCGGTGAGTCCAGCGGTACCGATGTGTCCGCAGACGGCTCGCGGGCCGCGACCGCCACCGCGAGCGCCACCGAGGCCGATACGGCCGCGGCCAAGGCCGCGCCCACGGCAGGCAAGGGCCGGCCCACCCCGAGCCGGCGCGATGCCGAGGGCAGACGCCGCGGCCCGGTCTCGCCGCCGCCCATGACCTCGAAGGAAGCACGCGCCCGGCGTAAGGAAACGCGTGGCTCGAAGGAGGATCGCAAGTCCGCTTCCGCCGACCGCCGCGCCGCCGCGCAGGACCGGCGTGCCCGGATGCTGGCGGGTGAGGACAAGTATCTGCTGCCCCGCGATCAGGGGCCGGTCCGCGCGTTCGTGCGCGATATCGTCGACGGCCGCCGCAATCTGGTCGGGCTGTTCATGCCGATGGCGCTGCTGCTGATCCTGACCATGTTCGCCGCCCCCGCCTGGCAGTCGATCATCACCCTGGCCATGCTGGTCATGATGGCTTTCATGATGGCCGAGGGTTTCCTGCTCGGCCGCGTGGTCAACCGCCGGGTCCGGGAACGCTTCCCGAAATCCACCGATACCGGTTTCCGACTGGGCTGGTACGCGTTCGTGCGCGCGTCCCAGCTGCGCAAGATGCGCGCACCGAAGCCGCGAGTCGGCCCCGGCGACGCGATCTGATCCGCGGGTGTCCCGGCCCGCATCGCCCCCTGGACAGCGCACCCTTGTACTGGGCGGCGCGCGCTCGGGTAAATCCGCCTTCGCCGAATCCCTCGTCGCCGAGGGCGCGGTCCGCTACCTGGCCACCGCGATACCCGATCCCGCGGATACCGATTTCGCCGCGCGGATCGCCGCGCACCGGGCCCGCCGACCCGCGGACTGGACGGTGGTCGACGGCGCCGATCCGGCGATCGAGCTGCGCACCGGCCATCCCGGCGCCACCTTGGTCGACGATATCGGCACCTGGCTGACCGCCCGCCTCGATGCCCGTGCCGCCTGGGACGCGCCACGCGGCACGATCACCCCCGATCTCGACGCCCTCGTCGCCGCCGTCGCGGACTATCGGCACCGCTTGGTGATAGTCACCCCGGAGGTCGGTCTCGGCGTGATCCCGGCGACCCGGTCGGGTCGCCTGTTCCGCGACGAGATCGGCTCGCTCAACCAGCGTCTCGCCCGAGCGTGCGACGAGGCCTATTTCGTGCTCGCCGGCTTGCCGACCCGCCTGAAATAAGACCGGACGGTACGCACCGTGCACACCGGTCCTGCCGATCGAGGTCCGCTCCTCGCTCGGCGCGACACGACGGATCCATCGCGCTTCCGTTGTCGGAGGTCGATGGTTGAATCCGACGATGCGGACCACTCGGCGCACCGATATCTGGGCGGCCATCCATCGGGAACGAGCCACCCTGGCCGACGAACTGGCCGCCTTGACCCGAGCACAGTGGGCGGCTACCTCCCTCTGCGGCCAGTGGTCGGTGGAGGAGGTCCTCGCCCATCTCACCGCGGCCGCGAGCATCGGCCGGATGCGGTGGATCCGCAGCATGATCGGCGCGCGCTTCGATGCCGATCTGCACAATCAGCGGCGTATGCGCGAGCACCGCGGCGCCGATCCCGCCGAGACGCTCGCGCGGTTCCGTGCCGTCGTCGCCAGTACCACGGCACCCTCCGGGCACACCCCGGCATGGCTGGGTGAGGTCGTGGTGCACGGTACGGATATTCGCCGGCCGCTGGGGCTGACCGGCGCCCCGGCTCTCGAATCGACGACCGAGGTCGCCCGGTTCTTCGCCGCCCGCGATTTCACGGTTTCCGGTCGCAGCGCCACCGCAGGATTGCGCCTCGAGGCCACCGACGGTCCGTTCGCCACCGGCTCCGGGCCCGCCGTACGCGGCACCACCCTCGCCTTGGTCATGGCGATGGCCGGGCGCACCGGGTACTGCGCCGAGCTCACCGGACCGGGCGTGGCCACCCTGCGTGAACGAACAGCGACCTGACGCGGGGCAAGTCGCGGCACGTAGCCGGGTCGGCGGCGCTCGTTCCGGGTGCCTCCCCGGCGTACCGCGTGCGGCGGGCAATATTGTCCGGAAGACGACGCGACGCCGACGGCCGGGACAGTTCCCGGCGCGACGCACGCCGCCGCGACAGCACCCGATCGGAAGGCTCGAACAGTGACAGAGGGATTCGCACCCGTCGCCCCGCCGGATGCCGCCATCCGCGCGGCGGCCGAGCAGCGGCAGGCGTCGCTGACCAAACCGCCCGGGTCGCTGGGGCGGCTGGAGGAGCTGGGCAACTGGGTGGCGGCCTGCCAGGGCGTATGCCCGCCGAAACAGTTCGAACGGGCGCGGGTGGTGGTGTTCGCCGGTGACCACGGCGTAGCGCGGCACGGGGTGTCGGCCTTTCCCAGTGACGTCACCGCGCAGATGGTCGCCAATTTCGGGGCGGGCGGGGCGGCGGTCAACGCGCTGGCCGGTGTCGCCGATGCCACGGTGCGCGTGGTGGATATCGCGGTGGCGACCGATACCGATGCCACCGTGAGCGCATACAAGGTGCGCCGATCCAGCGGCGCGATCGACCGGGAGGACGCCCTCACCGCCGACGAGGTGGCCGCCGCGCTCGCGGCCGGCCGGGCGATCGCGGACGAGGAGATCGACGCCGGCGCGGACCTGCTGGTGGCCGGCGATATGGGCATCGGCAACACCACGCCCGCCACCACGCTCATCGCCACTCTCACCGGGATCGAACCGGTGCGGGCAGTCGGTCGCGGTACGGGCGTCGACGATCACGGCTGGATGCGCAAGGTCGCCGCCATCCGGGATGCCATGTGGCGGGCGCGGCCGGTGGCCCGCGACGGTGTGGAATTGCTCCGGGTGGCCGGCGGCGCCGATATCGCGGCGATGACCGGGTTCCTGGCGCAGGCGGCCGCCCGGCGCACCCCGGTCCTGCTCGACGGGGTGATCGTCACCGCCGCGGCCTTGGTCGCCGAAGACCTCGCCGCCGGCGCCGCGGCCTGGTGGGTGGCCGCCCACCGCTCCACCGAACCCGCGCACGCCGAAGCGCTGACCAAACTGAAACTCACCCCCGTTCTCGATCTGGAGATGCGGCTCGGTGAGGGCTCGGGCGCACTCACCGCGCTGCCGATCCTGCGGGCCGCGGTCGCGGTGCTCGCGGAAATGGCGACCTTCGCCGATGCGGGAGTCAGCACCGCGAGCCCCGAACCGGCCGCGATCGACCTACACAAGTGACCGGCGCGATGAGCCGAAAGCGATGCTGACACTGCGTCTCACCTTCTCCTGGCTCACGGTGCTGCCGGTGCGGGGGCCGAGCGAGGTCGATCGCCGGGCGGCGGGCCGCGCCATCGGGCTGGCGCCGGTGGCCGGAGCAGCGCTCGGGCTGATCGCGGCGGGTGTGCTGTGGGTGCTGCAGCCGGCCGGCATCGCGGCCGGATTCGTCGCGGTCGCGGTGCTGGCGCTGCTGACCCGGGGCATGCATCTGGACGGGCTGGCCGATACGTTCGACGGGCTGGGGGTCTACGGTTCGCCCGAGCGGGCGCGCGAAGTCATGAAAAGCGGTGGGGCCGGGCCGTTCGGGGTGGCCGCGATCGTGCTGGCGGCCGGTGTCCAGGCCGGCGCGTTCACCACGCTGGCCGCTTCCGGCCACTGGCTCGCGGTGATCACAGCGGTGGCGCTCGGCCGTATCGCGGTCGTCGCGGCCTGCCGGCGCGGGATCGAGCCCGCGCCGGGCACCTGGTTCGGCTCGATGGTCGCCGGAACGCAATCGCGTTCTGCCGTGATCGGCTGGGCGGCGGCCGCCGCAGCGGCGGCCGTGTTCGCGGTACCGGAGCTCGGGTGGTCCGGCCCGTTGATCGCGCTCCTGGCCCTGGCGGCCGCCGTCCGCCTCGTCGACCACGGCGTGCGCCGGATCGGCGGACTCTCCGGTGATCTGCTCGGCGCGGCCGTCGAACTCACCACCGCGCTGGCCGCACTGGGGTTCGCGGGCGCCGCGAACTCTGTCTGAGCCACAAAAGACCGACCGCCTGATGTCACCCGGCCTCAATATTGCGAACGCACCTCTTCACCGATGCCTCGCTGCCCATAGGGTGGAGGTCATGTCAGCCGAGCGCCTCTACTTCCGACAACTACTGGCCGGCCGGGATTTCGCCGTAGGAGATCCGATCGCCACGCAGATGCGCAATTTCGCTTATCTCGTGGGTGACCGGGACACCGGTGAATGCGTCGTCGTCGACCCGGCCTACGCCGCCGGGGATCTGGCCGATATCGCCGAGAACGACGGACTGAAGCTGTCCGGGGTACTGGTCACCCACCATCACCCCGACCATATCGGCGGCAGCATGCTCGGATTCACCCTGCGCGGAGTCAAGGAACTGCTCGAACAGACGACCGTCCCGGTGCACGTGAACGATCAGGAGAAGAAGTGGGTGGCCGATGTCACCGGGATCGCGCCCGGTGAACTCACCGGCCACGGTCACGGAGACAAACTCGGCGTCGGCGTCTTCGATATCGAATTCCTGCACACGCCCGGCCACACCCCCGGCAGCCAGTGCTTCCTGGTCGAGGACAAACTCATCGCGGGCGACACGCTTTTCATCGACGGCTGCGGCCGCACCGACTTCCCGGGCGGCGATAGCGACGCCATGTTCCAGAGCCTGCGCAACCTCGCCGACATGCCGGCCAACCCCGAGGTGTACCCCGGTCACTGGTACTCCGCGGACCCGCACGCGTCGCTGGACACGGTCCGCGAGAGCAACTATGTGCTGCGCCCCCGCTCGCTGGCCGAATGGCACACCCTCATGCCCGGCTGATCCCAGAGCAGGCGAGCCCGTCGAGCATCGACATCGTGGTGATCCTCCACAGGTGATCACAGTTCACGACCGCACGGATGTCACACACGTCCGCACGGCCGGCGTCGCGGCCCGGGGCACCAGGGCCCCGACCCGCGACGCCGCAGGCGACGCAATCCAGCCCGGCCGGGCCCGGGTTCTACAGCGACGGAACGAAGAAGCGCAGCGACTGACCGGCCGGGGAAGGCCGGGATCCCCAGGACTCCCCCGCGCCGCGACCCTTTCTGCCAGAGGGTCGGCACCTGCGGTCGGGGCCCGCCCCGGTTCTGGAGCGACAGAGCGAAAGAGCGCAGCGACTGAGCGCCGGAGTGAAGAACCGGGGTTGACGAGGGCCCCGACCCGCCCCGCCGAAGGCGGGGCCAAATTACAGCACCCGCATCCACTGGTGTACATCGGCGAAGGTGCCGCGCTGGATTCCGGTGAGTGTGTCGCGCAGCGCCATCGTCACTTCACCGGGCTCCCCGCCGCCGATGGAGAACTCCCCGTCGGGCCCGCACACCGACCCGACCGGGGTGATCACCGCGGCGGTGCCACAGGCGAAGACCTCGGTGATCTCGCCGGATTCCGCGCCCGCCCGCCAGTCGTCGACGGAGATCTTGCGTTCGGTCACCGGGTAGCCGGAGTCGGCGGCCAGGGTCAGCAGCGAATCCCGGGTGATGCCGGGCAGCAGCGACCCGGACAGTTCCGGGGTCACCAGTCGTGCGTCCGATCCCGACCCATAGACGAAGAACAGGTTGTTGGTGCCCATCTCCTCGACGTAGCGTCGTTCGATGGCGTCCAGCCACACCACTTGGTCACAGCCCTTGGCGGTGGCTTCGGCCTGCGCCAGCAGGGACGCCGCGTAGTTGCCGGCGACCTTGGCTTCACCGGTGCCGCCGGGCGCGGCCCGCACATAGTCGGTAGACAGCCACACCCGCACCGGTTTCACGCCGCGCGGGAAGTAGGCCCCCGCCGGGGATCCGAGCAGCAGGTATTTGTAGGCGGAGGCGGGTTTGACTCCCAGACCTGATTCGCTGGCGAACATGAACGGCCGTAGATACAGCGACTCTTCGCCGCCGGCCGCCGGGACCCAGTCCGAATCGACCTCGAGTAGTTGGCGCACCGATTCGATGAACAATTCGTCGGGGAGTTCGGCCATTGCCAGCCGGCGCGCGGACCGGCGGAACCGGGCCGCGTTCGCGTCGATCCGGAAACAGGCGATCTGCCCGTCCGGTTGCCGGTACGCCTTGAGTCCTTCGAAGATGGCTTGCCCGTAGTGGAACACCATGGTCGCGGGGTCCAGTGTCAGCGAACCGTAGGGTTCGACGACGGCGTTGGTCCAGCCGTCGGCCTCGGTGTAGTCGATGGTGACCATGTGGTCGGTGAAGTACCGGCCGAAACCGGGCGCCGTCAGAATCTCCTGTACCCGCTGCGCCGGTGTGGGCGCAGGATGAGGGATACGGGCGAACTGTGCAGCAGCGGTCATGACCAGCAGTGTATGTCGTGGGTCCGGGTCGAATCCTCGGTGGTCCGCCTCGCCCGACTTCGCGGGCCGCGACCGGGGCGGGTCGCGGGGCTCAGCTGGTGTGCGCGGCGACGAACGGCGGCCGCACCACGGTGCAGCGCAGCGACCGCCCCCGTACATCCACCACGACCTCGGTCCCGGGTGACACCGCCGCCGGGTCCAGCAACGCCAGCGCGATCCCGAGCTGCCGGGTCGGCGAGAAGGTGCCGGAGGTGGTCACCCCGACCGGTTCGCCGTCGAGCAGCACGGCCTGGTCCTCCCGCGGGATACCGCGATCGAGCGCTTCCAGGCCCAGCAGGACCCGGCGCGCCCCGGCCGCTCGCTCGGCTTCCAGCGCGGCCTTGCCCCAGAAATCCGGTTTGGCCCAGCCCACTGCCCATGAGGCCCGGGCCTGCACCGGCGTGATCTCCGGCGACAGTTCGTGCCCGTGCAGCGGATAGCCCATTTCGGTGCGCAGGGTGTCGCGGGCGCCGAGCCCGGCGACCTCGCCGCCGGCCGCCCGCACCTGTTCCACCAGGGCCCGGAACAGCGCCTCGGCGCCGGCCCAGCGCGGGAGCAGCTCGTAGCCGTGCTCACCGGTGTAGCCGGTCCGGCACACCCGCACCGGCTGCCCCGCCCACTCGGCGTCGGCGAAGGCCATATAGGACAGGTCGACCGGCAGTCCCAGCGCGGTGAGGACTTCCGCCGACCGCGGTCCCTGTACGGCGAACACGCCGTACTCGCGATGTTCGCCGGTCACTGTGATCGCCGGCGGCGCGGCGGCCGCGAGCTTCTGCACCACCGCGGCGGTATTGGCGGCGTTGGGCACCAGGAAGATCTCGTCGTCGCGCACGAAATAGGCGATGAGGTCGTCGACGACCCCGCCGTCGGGAGTGCAGCACAGGGTGTACTGCGCGCGGCCCGGGCCGATCCGGCCCAGGTCGTTGGTCAGCGCGGAGTTCACGAACTCCGCCGCCCCGGCCCCGCGCACGGTCGCCTTGCCCAGATGGCTCACATCGAACAGTCCCACCGATTCCCGCACCGCGGTGTGCTCGGCGACTGTTCCCGTGTACGAGACCGGCATCTCCCAGCCACCGAACGGCGCGAATTTCGCCCCGAGTTCGACGTGTACTCCATGGACAGGGCCCTGCTGCAGCTCGGCGTCGCTCACCCGGCGAGCTTATCCCGGGCCGTCCGGGGCGGGTCCGCCACCGCGCCGGGTCGCCGTCACCGGTACCGGACGCCGGGCCGGCCGCCCGCGCGACCCGTACCGGCGCGGATCCGTCAGGCCTCGAACCACATCGGGATCAGGGTGGGTCCTTCTTCTGGCAGCGGGAGGGTCTCGCCGGTGCGCACGAAGCCCTGCCTCGTGTACAGCCGCGACGACCGTTCGGTGCTCGCCTCCAGGTAGGCCGGCATCCCGGCGGCACGCAGCGCTCTGGTTCGTTCGGTGAGGATGGCCGCGCCTGCCCCCTTGCCCCGGCGCCCGGGCACCGTGACGATCACCTCCAGGTAGCTGTGCGGGAACTTCCGCGGATGCTCGCGCGCCATGAGTTCGGTGACGTAGGCGGACCGTTCCAGCGGCCGCACCCCGGGAGCCTCGTCGGCGTGGGCCCGGGCGGTCGCGGCGTCGGCGACGAGCCGGTCGGTCGAGGTGAGCTTCTGCCAGACCGAGATCGCCCAGATCTCGTCCTCGACCCCGGCCACCCAGATCTCGTCGTCACGCAGACCGCGATCGATGATCTGCGGAACCCATACGTCGAGGAACTCGTCCATGGGGTACCCGCGCATGATCCACTCGGTGACCGCCTCGTCCGGAGTCGCCTCCCGGAAGGCTTCCGTCAGCGGTTCGAGATCGCCCGTTCCGGCCCGCCGCACGGTCAGTTCCGTTCCCATACCGCCTCCTGTGAATAGTGTTCCCATCAGCGAACTTATGCGCTCCACTACCGGATGAACGTCATTTCGTCACGGTATTTCGTATGCGGGGCCCGGGCCCGGTGACCGCGGGCCCGAGCAGCGGCGTCGTTGGTCGCCGACTGTGCCCCGCGACCGCCGCCGGTACTCGATTTCGACGAATCGCCGCCGCGGCGGTGGACATGCTGCTCGAAGGCGTCGCGGTACGCCGGGCCGGGTCCACCGAATAGCCTGGGGCCATGACCGCAGTCGCAGATCGTCCCCTCGGACCGGAATTGGCACGCACCCAGACCATCGAGCCCGATACCGATGTCCTCGTCATCGGCCTGGCCACCACCGACGATGGGCCGGTCCTCCTGCCCGGGGACCTGTTCGGCGATGTGCTCGGCACCGATCTGCGCGACCGGCTGCTCGACCAGCTGACCGCCGTCGGCGCCACCGGCAGGACCGACCAGCTCACCCGTATCCCCGCCCCCGCCGGCCTGGACAATGTCGCCAGCGTGCTCGCTGTCGGTCTCGGCAGCGCCGCCGACCTGGACGCCGAGCAGATCCGCCGCGCCGCCGGCGTCGCCGCGCGCGCGCTGACCGGTGTCGCGCGCGCCGTCACTACGCTCTCGGGTCTCGATATCGGCGCCACCGTGGAGGGTTTCTATCTCGGCGCGTACTCGTTCACCCCGTTCCGTTCCGCGAAATCGGCGCCGAAGCCCGATGCCGGCCCGCTGGCCCGCGTCGAACTACTGGTCCCCGAACCGGATTTCGGCGGTGACGCGCTGCTACGCGCCCAACTCACGGCCGAAGCCGTGGCCACCGCCCGCGATTTCGTGAACACCCCGCCGAGTCATCTGTATCCGGCCGAATTCGCGCGGCGGGCCGCGCTGCTGGCCGAGGGCGCCGGCCTCGAGGTCGAGGTACTCGACGAGAAAGCGCTGGAGGACGGCGGTTACGGCGGCGTGCTGGGTGTCGGCAAGGGATCGTCGCGTCCGCCGCGGCTGGTCCGGCTCAGCTATCGGGGCGGCGACAAGAAGGTCGCGCTGGTCGGCAAGGGCATCACATTCGACACCGGCGGCATCTCCATCAAACCGGCCGCGAACATGGAGAACATGACCTCGGATATGGCCGGTGCGGCGGCGGTCGTGGCGACCACCCTGCTCGCCGCGCGGCTGAGTCTGCCGGTGACCGTGATCGCGACCGTGCCGATGGCCGAGAACATGCCGTCGAGCACCGCGCAGCGCCCGGGCGATGTGCTCACCCAGTACGGCGGCACCACGATCGAGGTCACCAACACCGATGCCGAGGGCCGGCTGATCCTGGCCGACGCCATGGTCCGCGCCGGTGAGGACGACCCGGACTACCTCATCGATGTCGCGACGCTCACCGGCGCCCAGATGGTCGCGCTCGGCACCCGCACCCCGGGCGTGATGGGCACCGAGGAGTTCCGCGACCGGGTCGCCCGGATCTCGCAGGAGGTCGGCGAACACGGCTGGCCGATGCCGCTGCCCAAGGAACTGCGCGCCGACCTGGATTCCAAGGTGGCCGATATGGTCAACGCCACCTCGCACCGCTGGGGCGGCATGCTGGTCGCGGGCACATACCTCAAGGAGTTCGTCCCCGTCGGCGTCGAATGGGCCCATATCGATATCGCCGGGCCCGCGTACAACACGGGTGGCCCGTTCGGCTATATCGGCAAGGGCGGCACCGGCGTCCCCGTCCGCACACTCATCGCGGTGTTGGAGGACATCGCCGCGCAACAGTGAGTGTCCGGCGATAGACCGGTGACGCGTCGGCGGGAAACCGTCCCGACATCCGGCGGGTTGCGCCGTTCCCGAGGGACGGCGCAACCCGCCGAGCTGTGGGCTGTGGGCTGTGGGCTGTGGGCTGTGGGCTGTGGGCTGTGGGCTGTGGGCTCGAGAGTCCGGTATCCGGCCGCACCTCGGCGGCGGGACTCGTGCGATCGCCGGTGCCGAGGTGCGGCCGATTCCATCAGGTCGATCCGGTCACGGATCGCACCGGGCAGGGAGGGTTCGGAACGGATCGTCCGCGCGCCGGATCCCGGTCGCATCGACGCGGCAGCACGGTGAAGCCGGGTCGCTGACTGTCTTCGGAGAGCACTGGTGATCCGACCGCGCTCCCACCCATCGCGCCTGTTCAGTCCTCGTGGAGATCCCGCTCGAGGGCGCGGCGGCGTTCGATCCGCCGCCGCTCGTCGTAGTCACGCATGCGCTGCGGATAACCGGTCCGGCCCACGTCGTACACCGGGATCCGCAGGTCCCGGGCGAGTCGGTGGGCGCCGCGCTCACCGACGATCCGGCGCGTCCATTCCCCATCGGCGGCAACCAGCACGACCGTGACATCGGTCACAGTGGTCTTCGGTTCGACGTAACCCTCGACGCCCGTATGCGTGCGCACCCACTCCGCCAGATATCGGGACTCCGCGCCGCGGCCACGGGAAACACCGCTGCGCCCGGCCGTGCCACGACGGAAACGGTCCAGCAAACCCACTGCCGCCGACCTCCTGCTCGCCACTCGAATCGCGCCGCATCCGGCGGTGATTCCATGGTGCCACCTACCAAAATTGGATGCCCTCCGGTAAGCGCGCCGCGCGGCGAATGTAAGGATGGTTCCCGGAACAACAACCACACGGATCTCCGGCGCCGCGCAGAATGAACGCCGGCTGGAACACCGTCGCGACCCGCGGCAGGATCCTCCGGAACGAACTGTTGTAGACCCGTCGAGCAGTTAGAGGAGTCAACGGACATGGCCTTCTCCGTCCAGATGCCCGCTCTTGGTGAGAGCGTCACCGAGGGAACGGTGACACGGTGGCTGAAGCAGGAAGGAGACACGGTCGAGGTCGACGAGCCGCTGCTCGAAGTCTCCACCGACAAGGTCGACACCGAGATCCCGTCCCCTACGGCGGGTGTGTTGACGAAGATCGTCGCCAAGGAAGACGACGTCGTCGAGGTGGGCGGCGAACTGGGTGTCATCGGTGATGCCGGCGAGGCCCCCGCGCCCGCCCCGGCTCCCGAACCGGCCGCCGCCGAGCCCGCGCCCGAGCCCCAGCAGGCGGCCGCTCCGGCCGCCGCGGAACCGGCTCAGGCCCCCGCCGCCCCCGCCGTCGGCGCCGCGGCCGCCGGCACTTCCGTGAAGATGCCGGAACTCGGTGAATCTGTCACCGAGGGCACCGTCACCCGATGGCTCAAAGCGATCGGTGACGAGGTCGCCGTCGACGAACCGCTGCTCGAAGTCTCCACCGACAAGGTCGACACCGAGATCCCGTCCCCCGTGGCCGGCACGCTGCTGGAGATCACCGCGCAAGAGGACGACACGGTCGAGGTGGGCGGTCAGCTCGGCGTGATCGGCTCCGGCTCCCCTGCGGCGGCTCCCGCACCTGCCCCGGCTCCCGCACCTGCACCCGCGCCCGCCGCGGCCGCGCCGACACCGGCCCCTCAGCCCGCTCCGGCTCCCGCACCTGCCCCGGCTCCCGCACCCGCACCTGCCCCGGCAGCGGCGGCTCCCGCGCAGCCCGCCGCCGGCAACGGCGCCAACCCGTACGTCACCCCGCTGGTCCGGAAACTGGCCGAGGAGAACGGCGTCGATCTGGGCAGCGTCACCGGTTCGGGTGTCGGCGGCCGGATCCGCAAACAGGACGTGCTCGCCGCCGCCGAATCCAAGCAGGCTCCGGCCGCCGCCCCGGCGGCCGCCGCTCCCACCGCCGCGGCTCCGGCCCGGTCGGCCGCGCCCAGCCCCGCCCTGGCGGCGCTGCGCGGCACCACCCAGAAGGCCAACCGGATCCGGCAGATCACCGCGACCAAGACCCTGGAGTCGCTGCAGACCACCGCGCAGCTCACCCAGGTGCACGAGGCCGACGTCACCAAGATCGCCACGCTGCGCAAGAAGGCCAAGGCCGAGTTCACCAAGCGTGAGGGCGTGAACCTGACCTTCCTGCCGTTCTTCGCCAAGGCCGTGGTGGAGGCGCTCGGGGTGCACCCGAACGTCAACGCCAGCTACGACGGGAACAGCAAGGAGATCACCTACCACGCGTCGGTGCACCTGGGCATCGCGGTGGACACCGATCAGGGCCTGCTCTCGCCGGTGATCCACAACGCCAGCGACCTCTCGCTGGCCGGCCTGGCACGCGCCATCGCCGATATCGCCAACCGTGCCCGTTCGGGCGGGCTGAAGCCCGACGAGCTGGCCGGCGGCACCTTCACCATCACCAATATCGGCAGCCAGGGCGCCCTGTTCGACACCCCGATCCTGGTGCCGCCGCAGGCGGCGATGCTCGGTACGGGTGCCATCGTGAAGCGCCCGACCGTGGTCACCGACGAGTCCGGCAGCGAATTCATCGGCGTCCGCTCGATGTGCTACCTGCCGCTGACCTACGATCACCGGCTCATCGACGGTGCGGATGCCGGCCGGTTCCTGACCACCATCCGGCACCGCCTCGAAGAGGCGGCGTTCGAGGCAGATCTCGGCCTGTAAGGGACGACGACGATGTCGGTTGTGGTTGCCGGTTCGTCCGGACTGATCGGGACCGCGCTCGTCGCGGCGTTGCGCCGCGACGGGGAGCAGGTGATCCGTTTGGTCCGGCGGCCGGCCGCCGCGCCCGACGAACGTCGCTGGGACCCCGCGCACGCCGAACTCGACCCCGAGATCTTCGACGGCGTGCACGCCGTGGTGAACCTGTGCGGCGCCGGTATCGGCGACAAACGCTGGACCGGCGCCTACAAACAGTTGCTCCGGGACAGCCGGATCACCCCCACCGATGTACTCGCGACGGCCGTCGCGCGGGCGGGGGTACCGACTCTGGTGAACGGCAGCGCGGTCGGCTATTACGGCGATACCGGCGATCAGGCGGTCGACGAGACGGGCCCGATAGGGACCGGTTTCCTGGCCACGCTGTGCCGCGACTGGGAGGCCGCGACCCATGCCGCCACCGAGGCCGGGACCCGCACGGTCCTGCTGCGCAGTGCCGTGGTGCTCTCCGGAGCCGGCGGCATACTTCCGCAGCTCAAAGCGCTGTTCCTGCTGGGTCTCGGGGGACGGCTCGGCAACGGCCGCCAGTATCAACCGTGGATCTCACTCGACGACGAGGTCGGCGCGATCCGGCATGCTCTCACCAACGAATCGGTGCGGGGCCCGCTGAACGCCGTGGGACCCGCCCCGGTCACCAATGCCGCGTTCACCCGCGCGCTCGCGCACGCGCTGCACCGTCCCGCACCGCTTTTCGTCCCCGGTTTCGCCCTGCGCCTGGCGGTCGGCGAGTTCGCGGAGGAAGCGATCCTGCACAGTCCGCGCGCCCTGCCGGGTGTGCTCGAGGAGACCGGCTACGAGTTCCGCCACGCCACGGTCGGCGCGGCGCTCGCCGCCGCAGTAGGCCGATGACAGAACCCAGCACCACCGTGGTCCGGGACGCCCGGACCGGCGATCTGCCCGAGATCCTGGAGATCCACAACAAGGCCATCGTTGAGACCACCGCCATCTGGGACGACGAGCCCGTGGAACTCGACGAGCGCCTCGCCTGGTTCCGCAACCGCACCGAGCACGGCCGTCCGGTCCTCGTGGCCGAGGTCGGCGGTGCGGTCGCCGGATACGCCAGCTACGGGCCGTGGCGGCCTAAATCCGGCTACCGGCACACCGTCGAGAATTCCGTCTATATCGCCGACCGTTTCCAGCGGCGCGGTATCGGCGCGGCACTGCTGGCCGAACTCATCGCGCGCGCCGGGAAATCCGGCGATATCCACGCCGTGATCGCGGTCATCGAATCGAGCAACACCGGGTCGATCGCCCTGCACGAACGGTTCGGGTTCCGCACGGTGGGCGTGCTGCCGGAGGTGGGCCGGAAATTCGGCCGCTGGATGGATTTGACGCTGATGCAGCTCACACTGGAGACGAGCGTAACGTCATGAATGTGAACAACACCCGCACCGCAACCCGGTCGGCCCGCTACGACAGCACCCCCGTCGACGTGCGTGAACTGGGTCTCATCGACTATCAGCAGGCCTGGGATCTGCAACGCGATATCGCCGCCCGGCGCGCCGAGGGCGAAGGCGACGACACCCTGCTGCTGCTGGAACACCCTTCCGTCTACACCGCGGGCCGGCGGACCGAACCGGCCGATCGGCCGACCGACGGCAGCCCCGTGATCGACGTGGACCGCGGCGGGAAGATCACCTGGCACGGACCGGGTCAGCTGGTCGGGTATCCGATCATCCGGCTCGGGGAACCGCTCGACGTGGTCGATTACGTCCGGCGTCTCGAACAGGCGCTCATCCGGACGGTCACCGATCTGGGCGTCGAGTGCGGGCGGGTTCCGGGACGGTCCGGAGTGTGGCTGCCGGCCGCCGGCCTGCTGCCCGAGCGCAAGATCGCCTCGATCGGGATCCGGGTGCAGCGCGGGGTCACCATGCACGGCATCTCGTTGAACTGCGACTCCGATCTCGGCGCGTTCGGCAGCATCATCGCCTGCGGTATCCGTGATGTCGGCTCCACCAGTCTGAGTCAGGAGCTCGGTCGCGCGGTCACCGTCGCCGACGCGGCGCCCCTCATCGCCCGATTCGTCCCGGCCGCACTCGACGGCGAGCTCCCGGTCACCGAGCACGATATTCCGCACGCCGGCACCCCGGCCGTCGCGGACCACGCCGCCGCCACCGCGGCACGCGATCCGAAAGGTGCCACCGCATGACCTCCGCCCAAGCTCCCGCCGGCCGCAAATTGCTGCGGATCGAGGCCCGCAACGCCGAGACCCCGATCGAACGCAAACCCAGCTGGATCCGGACCCGCGCCACCATGGGTCCGGAGTACACCGAGCTCAAGGGCCTGGTGAAGCGTGAGGGCCTGCATACGGTCTGCGAGGAAGCCGGCTGCCCGAACATCTTCGAATGCTGGGAGGACCGGGAGGCCACCTTCCTCATCGGCGGCGAACAGTGCACCCGGCGCTGCGATTTCTGCCAGATCGATACCGGTAAACCGTCGCCGCTGGACCGCGATGAGCCGCGTCGGGTCGCCGAGAGCGTCCAGGCGATGGGCCTGCGCTACTCGACCATCACCGGGGTGGCCCGCGACGATCTCGAGGACGGCGGCGCCTGGCTCTACGCCGAGACCGTACGCGCCATCAAGAAACTCAACCCGAATACGGGCGTGGAGCTGCTCATCCCGGATTTCAACGCGAAACCCGATCAGCTCGCCGAAGTATTCTCCGCCCGTCCCGAGGTGCTGGCCCACAATCTGGAAACCGTGCCCCGGGTCTTCAAACGGATCCGCCCCGCGTTCCGCTACGAGCGTTCCCTCGAGGTGCTCACCGCGGCCCGCGCCGACGGCCTGGTCACCAAGTCCAATCTGATCCTCGGAATGGGCGAGACCCCCGACGAGGTCACCCAGGCGATGCGCGACCTGCACGAAGCGGGCTGCGATATTCTCACCATCACCCAGTATCTGCGCCCGTCGCCGCGCCACCATCCGGTGGACCGCTGGGTGAAGCCCGAAGAGTTCGTGGAGCATTCGAAGGTCGCCGAGGAGATCGGCTTCGCCGGCGTGATGGCGGGCCCCTTGGTGCGCTCCTCCTACCGGGCCGGCCGCCTGTACGCCCAAGCGATGGCACATCACGGCCGCCCCATCCCGGAAGCCATGGCCCACTTGGGCGCCGAGGGCACCGCGAGCCAGGAGGCCAGCGCCGTCCTGGAACGGTTCGGCTCCCGGACCTGAGCCCGATACCGCCCGTCGGGCCGCGTGCCGCATTCGGCATGCGGCCCGACGCGTCGGCGGCGTCGATCGCCTACCGAGCGACCACCCGTGGCTCGACAGCTGCCCGGTCCGGCCGGTCGTAGCCGGTGAACTTTCGCGCGCATACCTGGTGACCGAGCCGACCGGAATCCCGGCGCACCGGGAACCGATCGGTCCCCCATCGCGTCCAACTCTGTGACCACCTTCGGATAGCCGTGTTCTGAACACGCACCGGGCAGCAGCGCAGCGCAGACGATCACCCAGGTCCGCGCCGGTGAGGAGTACGTATGACCGAACCACTGGCAGTGGACCCGAACGCCCTGGACACGCTGGCGACGACACTCCAGCAGCTCGCCGCGGACAACGACGCGAAAGTCGGCCCGTACCTGAAGGAATGGCTCGACGTGCCCGACGATGTCGGCGGTATCGTCCCCACCGTCGCGCAGGCCGCCCACGATGTCCGCGACGCACTGACCCCGAACTACGCGACGCTCGGCCGGATCACCGCCGCAGCGGCCGCCGAGCTCACGAAGACCGCGACGATGTACCGAACCACCGACGGCGCCACCGCGGCCGCGCTCGACCGGACCTACCCGGGAGCCGCGAAATGACCGCGGCACCCGGCGACCTGCTCACGAAACCGCAGCCGCAGGACCCGATCCCGGACCTGGCGGAGTTCCTCGTCACGGCCAACGCGATCTCCCCGACGTACTGGACCCAGCAGGTATGCCAGCACTTCTTCGGTACCGACCCCATTTCGTGGGTGGCGAACGAGTTCTGCGGTGATTGGGAGGCGATCCAGCAGGCGGCTTTCGCCGCGGACACCATGTCGAAGTACAACACCGCGTACGCGGCTGCTGTGCGGCAGGCAGTCGCGGCGCTGGAACCGAGTTGGCGGGGGAACGCGGCCGACAGTTCGCGGCAGTACTTCGCCGCACTCACCACCGCGCTCGATACCCAGGCCGTGGCACTCCGGGAAATAGGCGAAAAGGTAGAGGGTTTCGCCCAGGCCGCGTATCTGCAGGCGCAGGCGATCGGCAACGCGCTCCAGGGTGTCATGGATATGGTGATCATCCTGGCGGTCGAGTGGGCGGCGGCCGCCGCGCTCTCGTCCACCGGAATCGGTGCGATCCCCGCGGTCGGGATCGGCGCCCTCAGCGCTCTGCAGATCACGACCATGCTGACGCGGTGGGCAAAAGTCGTGGAGCTGACCACCGAAACGGTGACCCTGGCGGAGGGCGTCTACGGCGGCGTGCTCGGACAGATGGCGCACGCCACGTCGATTCCGATTCCGGCGCTCCCCACTGCCGCCTACGACCACCCGGGGGTGTGACGATGCCCGATCCCGAACCGATTCTCGATGTCGCGGGCGGCGATATCGCGCTGTCGCGCCACCTCTCGAAATCCCTGCGCGCGCTCGCCGACCGGACGCTGGATCCCGGATTGAAATCGGAGATACGGGCGATCCTGGCCGGTCAGGGCAGCGTGCGCGACCTGATGCGCAACGAATCGTTCAATCAGGTGCTCGACCGGGTACTGCCCACCATGATCCAGCGCGCGCAGATGCTCCCCGACGCCGAATTGCGGCGGCTCGCCGAGCAGGGGCGCCGTGAACTCGAACACCTTCGCACCCAGGCCGATCCGCCCCCGCCGATCCGCCTGCGGCCGCCCCCGCTCCCGGCGCCACCCGTGCGCAGGGACCTCTCACCCGAGATCGTCGAAGCGGACGACGAGTACTTTCGCGAACACCATCGACGAGGGTGGCTGGTATGAAACTCGGACTCGCCGTTCATCCCGAGATCGGGACGCCCGCCGCGGGGTCGCCCTGGCATCTGGTGTTCGCCGAGGACCTGCCCGATATCTGTGCCGCGCACGGCCGGGACTGCGTCGAGCGCCGGGCGGAGCAGCTGACCTTCTACCGCACTCGCCGGGGCGGCCGGCCGGTGAACCTGCTGCGCCTGGTGCTGCGGATAGTGCAGATCTGGCGGTTGAACTCGGTGGCCCGCACCTACCCGGATATCGTCCTGCACGGTGAATGGCCGCTCTGCCCAGCCTGTCTCGTCCCCGCGCGGATCTACCGTGCGGCGGGCACCGCGCTCATCGCGCTGGGCGCGGTGAACATCGTCGCCGTGGTGCTCATGGTCGCCGCCCATATCCGGCCGCCGGCCTGGCTGGTCTTCGCGATCTTCCCCGGCTGGCTACCGCTCGGGCTGCTGGTGAGCATGAGCCTGTTCCGCGGTGGCGAGACCTTCGTGCGCGCCCGGATCGCCCCGGATCTGCGCGCGGCCGATATCGTCTCCCACCCGCGTTTCGACGAGGCCGTGGCGACGGCGCCGAGAAGTTGAGTCCGGGCGCGCTAGGACCTGAGACGCTGCAGCAGGGCGGGGATCTTCGACGCCGACATCAGCGCTTTGAACTGCCAACTGTCGTCACGGGGCAGGATCCCGCCGCGCTGTGTGACATCGAATGCGTCGTACAGGGTCTCGCCCTCTTCCATCAGCCCGTCGGCGTCGAAGTGATAGCGATCGACCGCGGGGCACTGGATGAAGCGGCCGTTTCCGTAGAGCACCGGCGCGCTGTCGTCGTACGGATACAGGCGCAGCGGCCCGTCCCAGTGGCCGCTGCCGATATAGCGGATGACGACCCGTACGCGCTCGTCCGGGGTGACGTCGAGATACACCTGATTCGGCAGCGGGTCGTAGCGCCAGTCCGGGATGGCGTCGAAGAAAGCGAAGTTGTACTTCACGAATTCGTCGATGCCGACGATGGTGCGCCCGAAGGTGGTGACGTCGGTGTAGCGGATATCGGCCGCGTACAACTCGTGGTTGAGGCTCATGTCCCGGGCCAGGAAGCTCCACCAGTATTTCTTCGCCCACTCCATCAGCCAGGACAGGTCGAGGCCGAGTTTGCCGTAGTACTCCAGTTTCCGGTCGAACTGGACGAACCATTCCTCGGTGGTGGCTTGGAGTTCCGGTTCCGGGATCACTCGGATGGGGACCGCGCGGTTCGCGTCGAGGAATTCGGGGGCGGGCCGGGCCAGGCGGGGCCGGCGCAGCGCTTGCTGGAACTGTTCGTCACTGAACACGTACGAGCCTCTCGACCGACGCGACCGGGGCCGCGCGCGCACTTCAACGTGAATCGTATGATTCATGTTGAATCACCTGATGTCAATGAATGCCCGGAGCGATGCGAGGATGAACCGGTGAACGCACCCAAGCTGTGGCGCGGCCGGACGCTGGACGACCGGTCCGCGCAGCGTCGCGAGCAACTCGTGGACGTCGGTCTCGCCCTGCTCGGCACCGACGGATCGGCGGCCGTCACCATGCGCGCGGTCACGCGCCTGGCGAACCTGAGCCCCCGGTATTTCTACGAAAGTTTCGAAGACCGCCGAGCCCTGTTGACCGCCGTCTACGACCGCCTCGAAAGCGAGCTCCTGATCCGGCTGAGCACGCTGCGCCCCGATGCCGATCCGCGGGCCACGGTCCGTTCCGCGCTGGAGATCTGCGCCGCCTATTTCGAAGAGGATCCGCGCCGGGCCCGCGTACTGCTCCGCGAACCCCTCACCGACGACACCCTGCGCCGGCACAGCGCCGATCGGCTGCCCGCTTTCCTCCGCACGGTGGTGCCCACCCTGGGGCACGACACATTGATACCGAACAGCGAAGAAGCGCTCGCGATCCTCGGTACCGCCCTGGCGGGCGCCCTCGTCGCCCTCTATGTGGACTGGATCGACGGCCGGCTACCGGTGCCGCGGGGTCGACTGGTGGACGCGGCGGCCGAGATCGTCCTCTCGCTGGCGAAGATCCACCTCTGAACATCCACGCCGAGTTCCCGGCGGTCCGGCGATCCGCGACCCCGCTGCCGCCGCCTCCACAATCCCGCAGCCGGGCCGCGTCCTACCCGTCCACCGGGTTCGTCCCAGCGCAGCGATCGGCGAGCTCAGCCGGCTACTTCGCACCCGGAGTCCGCTCGCCCCGACCGCGCGACCCGGAATCCGACATCGTCGAGCCGCAGCGTCGGATGACTGCGCCGGCGCACCGACACCCGGCAACTCCAGTGCTCGTCGAACCAACCGCCGCCTCGCAGCACCCGGTATTCGCCGTACACCGCGGGATCGTAGATATCCCAGCACCATTCCCACATGTTGCCGAGCATGTCGTGCAGACCCCACGGGTTCGGCCGCTTCTCGCCGACCGGATGCACGCGTCCCCCGGAATTCGCCCGATACCAGGCGATCTCGTCGAGTTCGCCGTAACGCGGGCCTTCGGTGCCCGCCCGGCAGGCATACTCCCATTCGGCTTCGCTGGGCAGCCGGTATCCCTGACTCGTATCGATCCGCTCCACGTTCGTACCGTCGAGGCGGTACGCGGATGCGAGTCCTTCCCGCTCGGACAGGGCATTACAGAACCGCACCGCGTCCAGCCACGAAACGCTGTCGAACGGCAGCCCCCCATCGGGCACCCCACCCGCACCGAAAGTCCGCGCGTACTGCTCCCGTGTCACCGGAACAGACGCGATCCGGTACGCGGCCACCTCGACCGTCCAGCGCCGCTCGGTCCGGCGGTCCGACAACTCCACCCGGCCCGGCGCGATATCGACCAGTGCGACCCCAACCTCCACCACTGATGTCTATCATCGGCACCGGCCGGCGGCGCGGGAACCCACCCGCGACAACCAAGGCGGTGTCGGCGGGGACGTGTTCCGAGATCCGCGAGGCGCTGACCACAGGGCATTCGCCGGTATGCCGGCGGCGGGCAATGCGCAGGCGCCGAAGGGAGTCAGGCGCTGGGCTCGGGCAGGGCCGCACCCGTCTCGAGCAGCGTTTTGAGGCCGGCGACGATGGCGGGCCAGCCCTCGCTGATTCCGGCGAGCACAGCGCTGCCGGGCTCGAAGCCGTTGTGCACCACGGTCAGTTTCACCACCTCGCCCTTGGACTCGAGCTCGAAGGTGACCTTCGAGCGGGCCTCCCGGCCCCATGCCGCGACATCGCCGGGCTCCATCTCGAACGCCTCGGCGAATCGGGAGTCGAAGGTGTGCCAGGTGTAGGACAGCCGCGTGTACGGTTCGGCCTCCAGCACCACCTGCTCCGGGTCGTCGCTCGACCAGCCCTGCTGATGCCACACCATTCGTGATCCCGGACGCCAGTCGGTATCGAATGTCGCGCCCCAATAGCGTTTTGTGAAAGCGGGTTCGGTCAGCGCCTCCCACAGCTGCTGCGGAGTGGTCCGAATATAGGTGGTGTAGACGAATTCCGGTGCGCTCACAGGTTCCTCCAATGCTCGTTTCAGGTCCGCGAGGGCGGCGACCCGTTCGCGGTCGTATTTGCCGATCCACCCGGCGACCCGGCGACCCGGCGACCCGGCGACCCGGCGACCCGGCGACCCGGCGACCCGGCGACCCGGCGACCCGGCGACCCGGCGACCCGGCGACCCGGCGACCCGGCGACCCGGCGACCCGGCGACCCGGCGACCCGGCGACCCGGCGACCCGGCGACCCGGCGACCCGGGACTCGGGACTCGGGACTCGGGACTCGGGACTCGGGACTCGGGACTCGGGACTCGGGAGGACCGTCGCGCGCGGCGGTATCGACGGCAACCCACCCCACCTCAGAACCGATCGACCGACACCACCGTGTACCGGGTGGCCGGTGTCGACGGCGTCGCGTAACGAGCGTTGGGCAGGTACAGGCGCCCACTGTGGATCGCGACAGTCGTCGGTACATCGAACCCCGGTTCGGTGAAGCGATCGGTCAACTCGCCCCGCGTGCCCGCGCTGTCGAGCCTGATCTCGGCGAGGGTGTTGCGCCTGTTCTGCACGACGAGCAGCACGCACCCCCGTAGCAGCAGCCCGTCCCCATCCGGCACCGCCTCGGGGCCGAGATCGATCCGCGTCGCGACACCCGTGGCCGGGTCCACGCGGAACAACCGTCCGGTCACCGATTGCACGATGATCAGTCCCGTTCCGTCGGGCGTGCGAACGATCCCGTTGGCGTTGATCGCCCCGGCCACATAGCCGATATCACCGGTCAGCGCGCGCCCTTGCACCGCCGCGGGTCCCGGCAGCGCACCGCCGGGACCGAGCGGCAGATGGTAGAGCACCGGCGTGCGCGAATCGGTGAACCACGCACCCGTGGGAGTGAGCACGACATCGTTGACGAAGGTTTCCGGCGGTGTGCCCAGCTGATAGTTCGCGAGCACCGCACCCGTCCGGCTGTCCACGACTCGGGCATCACCGCCGGTGCCGCCCGCGACGAACAGGCGGCCGCGGTGGTCGAGCGCCACACCGAGCGACGGCGTACCCGGTCCGCGGCTCAGGACGGCTCCCCGCCCGGTCACCAGATCCGCGCGGTAGAGCGAACCGTCCACTCGCGAACCGATGTAGGCGATCGGCCGTGTTCCGATCGCGATTCCTTCGGGCTGGAAGCCGGCGGGCAGGTCGACCACGCGGGGTGACTCCGCCACCGCACGGTCCGCGGGCACCGATACCGTCGCGCCCAGACAGGCGAACGCGATCACGATACCCAGCACGCGCCGCTTCATCCGATGATCTCCGTGTGCCGCCATGCCGTCGAATCCGATCGAATCGCTAGTAACCGACAGTGAAATTCCGTGATCCACCGGGACTCTCGAGTTCGTCCACGATCGCCACCGCGAGATCCTCGGCCGAGATCCGGGACGCGCCGTCGGCATCGACCAGGAGTGTGGTGGTGCCGCGGCGGTATTTTCCGGTGCGAATTCCCGGTTCCAGGACAGCGGAGGGGCTGAGGTACACCCAGTCCGCCGGGTGGGCTCGGCACGCTTCCCATTGCGCGACACTGGCGGCGGCGATCGGGCGGATCGATTCCGGCACGTACTCGGGACTGTCGAGCACCAGCAGATCCGGACGATCAGGGTTACGCAAGGGTGCGGCGCCCCCGACCATGAGGATGCGCGCACCGCTCGCCGACGCCGCGTCGAGCAGCGCCGTAGCCGTTTCCGGGACGGCGTGTTCGGACCCGGGCGCGGGGCGCGTCGCGGCCACTACCGCGTCGGCGCCCGCGAACAGCTCACTCATTCGGCCTGGATCGTTCGCGTCGCCCGCGACGGCGGTCACGCCGAGCGGTAGGGCGGCCGGCGCGCCGGCCCGGAACACGGCCACGAGTTCATGGCCCCGGCCCACGGCTTCGGTGACGACGCGGGAGCCGACCATTCCGGCGGCGCCGACAACGGCGATTCTCATCGGGATATTCCTTTCGGTGCGGGTGTCGCAGTGGAAACGGAGAAGCGGCCGGGTGCGGGCAGCTGCCCCGCCACGATCGCGGCGAGGCCGAGCGCGAATCCCGCGAGCTGGATCGCGCCGAGCGTCTGTCCGAGCAGGGCGGCGCCGAGCACGGCCGCGACCAGCGGTGAGAGCAGGGTGAGGATCGCGACCGAGTTCACCGGGAGGGTGGTGACACCGCGGAACCACACGGCATAGGCGATCAGACCGCCGCACAGGCCGAGCCAGAGATAACCGATCGCCGCGGCCGGGCCGATCGCGGGCGGCGGCCCCTCGACGAACGCGGTCAGGGGCAGCAGCAAGACACCGCCCGCCGTGAGTTGCCAACCGGCGAACGCGGTCGGACCGACTCCCGCCGGTCGGCCCCAGTGTTTGGTGAGGGTCAGGCCGAGTGCCATCGAGACCGCACCCCCCAGCCCCGCCGCGACGCCGACCCCGTCGAACGCCGCGGCCGGGCCGAGCACCACCAGTGCGACGCCGGCCAGTCCCATCGCCCCCCAGCCGATTCGCCACGTGGAGGGGCGCTCACGCAGGACCGCCACCGCCAACACCGCGACGACGAGCGGCTGGGCGGCCGCCAAGGTCGCGGCGACCCCTCCGGGCAGGCGTTCGGCCGCGAGGAACAGCAGCGGGAAGAGCAGCCCGATGTTCAGCACACCGAGTACCGCGGACTTCCCCCACCAGGCTCCGCGCGGCAAGGTCCGGGTGATCGCGAGCGCGATCAGGCCGGCGGGGAGAGCGCGCAGCAGCCCCGCGAACAGCGGGTGTCCCGCCGGCAGGAGTTCGGTGGTGACGATGTAGGTCGTGCCCCACACGAACGGGGCGAAGGCCGTCAGTGCGGCGCGGGGCAGATCTCCGCGCGGAGAACCTGTCGCGGAACCGTCGTAAACCCTGTGCACAGCTGGACTTTTCACTCTCGAAGTCTCACCCGGCATTGATCAATGAGTCCAACACATGTTTGTCACCCCATCGATCTCCAGACAAGATTGATCCATGGAGCTTCAGCAGCTGCGCTATGTGCTCGCCGTCGCGGAGACGAACAACTTCACCCGGGCGGCCCAGCGCTGCCTGGTCGTGCAATCCGCGCTCAGTCACCAGATCGCCCGCCTGGAAAGGGAACTCGGCGCGAAACTGTTCGAACGCACCAGCCGCCGAGTGCGGCTGACACCGGCGGGCGAGGCGTTCCTCCCCGCCGCCCGCCAATGCCTCGACGCCGCCGAACGCGCGGCCGCCGAAGCCGCCGCGGCCGTCGGAGAGGTACGGGGACGGCTGGCCGTGGGGCTGATCGCCACCGTCACCGCGGTCGATATCCCACGCGCCCTGCGGGAATTCCGCCGGAGGTACCCGCATGTGCGCGTCACCCTGCGGGTGGGCGCCAGCGACGACCTCACCGACCAGGTCCGCGAGGGCACCCTCGACGTGGCGTTCCTCGGGCTGCCGACCACGGCCCGGCCGCACGGTGTCGCCGACCACGAACTCGCCCGCGACCGGCTCGTCGCCGTGGTCGCGCCCGAGCACCCGCTGGCCCGCGAACACTCCGTGGACCTGTGCCGCCTCGCCACCGAGATATTCGTGGACCTCCCGGCCGGCACGGCCGGACGCCTCCAATCCGATCAGGCCTTCGCCGCCGCCGGACTCGACCGGGAGGTCGCCTTCGAGGTGACGACCGCCGACTACACAGCCCGGCTGGTCGAGCAGAACCTGGGCGTGGCCATGCTCCCGTCCGCCTACGTACCCCAGCTCACCGGCGTGGTCACCCTCGAAGTCTCCGACGCCCCGGCCCGCGTCGAACACGTCATCTGGAGCCGCGTCACCCACACGCCGGCGGCATCGGCGTTCCTCGCCGTCCTGGACATCCCGTCATCGGGCGCCGCGCACCCCTGAACGCCGGTACCGTCGCCGCTATCGGACAACCCGGCGTTTCATCGTCCGGGTGCCGAGGCTGCCGTCGCTTCGTCCGGTTCCCGGTCCGGGCCGGCGATGTGCAGCGCGAATCCCCTGGTGCCGGGAGATTCCCGACCGGATAACAGCTCCGAACCGTCCGGGTACGTCAGGCCGGTGTAGTCGCCGCCGGACTCCGCGCGATACGGGATCGGTTCGGTGGTGAAGGCGGTCGTCAGTCGTTGCCGGAAGCGTTCGGCGATCTCGGCGTAGCGCTGATCGTCCAGGTGTACGGCACTGTGCTCGACGAACGGCGGCAGCACCTCGAATCCGGTGAACGACAGCACGCCGTGATTGATCGGGAACAACAGGTCGTCGATCGGACCATTGACTCCCCGCTCGGTGTAGTGCCCGATCCTGCCGCCCGCGGTCGTGACGACCATGGCGCGTTTGCCGACGAACGGACCGGCACCATAGCGCAGTAGCTGCGCGCCGTAGGCGAAGCCGTAGGTGAACACTCGGTCGATCCAGCCCTTGAGGATGGCGGGCATGGTGAACCACCACAGCGGGAACTGCAGGATGACCAGGTCGGCGTCGAGCAACTTCTGTTGTTCCACGCGAACTTCCTCGATGAGCCGGCCGGATCGGTAGGCCGCACCGGAGGCATGCATGAGGTCCGGCCCGGTGATGCCGTCGAAGTCGGTGTAGTCGGCCGCGGCCTGCCATTTCATGGCGTACAGGTCGGTGACCACGACCTCGTGACCGTCCGCGCGCAGGACATCGACGGCGAGGTCTTTCAGAGAGCCGGTCAGTGAGTTCGGGTCGGGGTGTGCGTAGACGATCAGTACGTTCATGTCAGCAATCCTGCGCCCGGACGCCGGGCATCGACCAGAGTCCGCTCGTACCACCGGACACGGGTTCCTGGGACTGACAGGACCACCCTTGTCGCCGCCGGACCGGGTGCCCACGCGCATACTGGGACGCATGGACGATCTCGGCGACCTCAGCGCTTTCCTGCAGTCGCGTCGCGCGCACGTGTCACCGGAATCGGTCGGCGTCACCGTCGGTGGCCGCCGCCGCGTGACCGGGTTGCGACGGGAGGAGCTGGCGCAGCTGGCCGGCCTGAGCGTCGACTACTACACCCGGCTCGAACAGGGCCGAGCGACACAACCGTCGGGGCAGGTGCTGGACGCGCTGTCCCGAGCGCTGCAACTCGACGAGGTGGCCCGTGAACACCTGTACAAGCTGGTCGAACAGCGCAGCCGCCGGCCGCGGCCCACCAACTACCCGGCCACGATCCGGCCGCAACTGCGGCAGATCCTGGACACGATGCACGACTATCCGGCGTTGATCCTCAACCACCGCATCGACGTACTGGCCTACAACCGACTGGCCGGCCTCCTGTACTGGGATCTTGATCAGGTGCCGGCGGAGGACCGCAATCTGGCCAGGATGATCTTCCTCGACGCGGACCGCTTCGACCTGTACGCCGATCGCCCGTCGTGCACCGCCGAGACCGTGGCCCACCTGCGCCATGCCGCCGGCGAGTTCCCCGACGACCATGAACTGGCCGCGCTCATCGGTGAGTTGTCCATCGGCAGCCGCCGGTTCAGCGAACTGTGGGCCGCCGCCGAGGTGAGTGTGCGCGGCCACGGAGCGCTGCGCTTCCGGCATCCGATGGTCGGCGTGATCACGCTGCATCAGGAGCGTTTCACGCTGCCGGACGGTTCCGGCCAGGAGCTGATCACTTTGGCGCCCGAGCCGGGCAGTATCGATGCGGACAATCTCCGATTGCTCGCCAACCTTGGCGTCGACGAGACCGACGCGCCCCGGTCGCGACCGTGAGCCGATCGGCGCGAACCGGCATGGATACGAGCGCCGGGTCCTCGACACCCGCGGACCGCGATTCCGGCCGGCCGATCGGCGACCGAGCTCAGAACGGCCGCTGGGTGCGGATGATCTCGGCCAGGTAGGCGTAGTCGTCGGCCCGGGCGGTGGACGCGCGGAACACCAGGCCGAGCGTTCGCCCGGGCGCGGGAGCGGCGAAGCGGGCGATCTCGAGTGCGCCCCGCCCGGTTTCGGCTTTCACCGCCATTTCGGGAACGAGCGTGACACCGAGCCCGCCGGCGACACACTGCACCACAGTCGACAGCGATGCCGCCCGGGTGTCGCCGACCGTGCCGGGGTGCGCCTCCACCGACCGACACAGCTCCAGTGTCTGGGCGCGCAGGCAATGGCCCTCGTCCAGGAGCAGGATCGGCAGCGCGTCCAGTGCGGACGGCTCGAGATCGGTGCGGCCCGCCAGCTCGTGGTCGGCCGGTACGACGACCACGAATTCCTCCGTGTACAGCGGCATCTCGACCAGCCCGGGCAGCTCGGTGGGGACGGCGACCACCGCGACGTCGAGCACTCCCGCGCGCAGTTCGTCCAGCAATCGCGTGGTCTTGTCCTCGATCACCTGCGGGATCAGCGCGGGCAGCTTGCGGCGCAGGGTGGGCAGCAGCGACGGGAGAACGTACGGGGCGACGGTCGGGATGAAACCCATGCGGAGCACCCCGGTGAGTACGTCGCCGGTTGCCGCGGCCAGGAATTGGTCGGCCGCCTCGAGCGTCGCCATCGCCTGTGGTAGCAGGCGCGCGCCGACCGCGGTGACCAGCACCCGCCGCGTGCTGCGTTCGATCAACTGCAGACCGAGGCCGTTCTCCAGCGCGGCCAGTGCTTGCGACAGCGTGGGTTGACTCACATCGAGACGGGCGGCGGCGGTTCCGAAATGCCGATATTCCGCGACAGCGACGAACGCACGCAGCTGTGAAAGGGTCGGCTGATAAGACTGATCGGGCACACCTATCAGTCTAGTGCGACTGATCACTTTTACCTTTCACCGCTGGTTGGGCAAGATCGAACACAGGCTTTCGCCGCACCGGCCGGGCATCGATTCCGCCGGTACCACCGACACAACGAGGAGATCACGCATGCCCCTGCTGACCATCGGCGACCAGTTCCCCGCCTACGACCTCACCGCGGTGATCGGCGGTGACCTGTCGAAGGTCGACGCTCAGCAGCCGGACGACTACTTCACGCGGGTCACCAGCGCCGACCACCCGGACAAGTGGCGGATCGTGTTCTTCTGGCCGAAGGACTTCACCTTCGTATGCCCCACCGAGATCGCCGCGTTCGGCAAGCTGAACGAGGAGTTCGCCGATCGTGACGCCCAGGTGCTCGGCGCGTCCGTCGACAACGAGTTCGTCCACTTCCAGTGGCGGGCCCAGCACGAGGATCTGAAGACCCTGCCCTTTCCGATCCTGTCCGACCTCAAGCGTGAACTGGCCACCGCCACCGGCGTTCTCAACGCCGACGGCGTCGCCGACCGCGCCACCTTCATCGTCGACCCGAACAACGAGATCCAGTTCGTCTCGGTGACCGCCGGTTCCGTCGGCCGCAATGTCGACGAGGTGCTGCGGGTACTCGACGCGCTGCAGTCCGACGAGCTGTGCGCCTGCAACTGGAAGAAGGGCGACCCGACCATCGACGCCGGCGAACTGCTGGCCGCGGCCGTCTGAGACCGGAGGGAACAGCCATGAGCATCGACGCCCTGAAGAACTCGCTACCCGAGTACGCCAAGGACCTGAAACTCAACCTCTCGTCCATCTCGCGGACCACGGTGCTGAACGAACAGCAACTATGGGGCACGCTGCTGGCCGCCGCCGCCGCGACGAAGTCCACCACCACCCTGCGCGAGATCGCGGAGGAGGCCGCCGACGTGCTCTCCGCCGAGGCCTACGACGCCGCGCTCGGCGCCGCCTCGATCATGGGCATGAACAATGTCTTCTATCGCGGCAAGGCATTCCTGGACGGCAAGTACGACGATCTGCGGGCCGGGCTGCGGATGCAGATCATCGGCTCGCCGGGCGTGGACAAGGCCGATTTCGAGCTCTGGTCGTTCGCGGTGTCCTCGATCAACGGCTGCCAGCACTGCATGGAGGCGCACGAGCACACACTGCGCGAAGCCGGGGTCTCGCGTGAGGTGATCTTCGAGTCGCTGCGTGCCGCGGCGATCGTGGCCGGCGTCGGCCAGGCCGTGCAGTCGACCGAAGCGCTGGCGACGGCCTCGGTCTGATCTCTTCGGCGAACTCGCCGCCGGGATCCGGACACCGGTCCGGCCGCAACCCCGTTTCAAGGGTCGCGGCCGGACCGGTGTCTCACGCTCCGATATCGGAGGTGGCGCGGAAGTCACTCGGGCGAACGCCCCGGTGCCGTTTGAACGCCGCGCTGAAACCGAAAGCGTCCGCATAGCCGACGGCTTTCGCCACCTGCGCCACGGTGAGCCGGCGGTCGGCCAGCAGTTCCTCCGCGTCGTCCATCCGGCACTCGGTGAGATACGCCAGCGGCGACTGCCCCATCACCTCGGTGAAACGCCGCGCGAACAGGGCTCGGGAGACCCCGGACTCGGAGGCCAGCGACGCGACCGTCCAACCGGCGGCGGGTTGCCGGTGCATCGCTGCCAACGCCGGCCCGACCACCGGATCGGCCGGCCCGCGATACCATCCCGGCGCGTCGGTGTTCTGCCCCTCGAACCAGTCGCGCAGTGTGCACACCAGCGCCCAGTCGAGCAGCCGGTCCATGAGCGCCTGCGCTCCGGCCGGCCGTTTCGCCGCGTCCGCGGCCACGGTTTCCATCCAGGCGCACACCTCCACATCGTCGGACACCACCAGAACGGGCGGCACCGCGCGCAGCAGCCGTTCATGACGCCGGCCGGAGGCCCGGTAGGCGCCGACGATCAGCGCGGTCTCACCGGCGGGGTCGTTACCCCACCGGCCACTGCCCAGACTCGCCTCGCATTCCGCATCGGTGGTGAAGCAGGCGATCTCGTATTCCTCGTGGGGCAGGTCCACCGAATCGGCTCGATCGGCGAGGAGGAAAGGTTCGGGGCCGCGCACGATCGCGGTGTCCCCGACCGAGATCCGGCGCTCCGCCCCGTCGGGCAGCAACAATGTGCCCCCGCCGCGCAGCACGGTCACCATGGTCAACGGCGCGCCGTCGGCGAAGCGAATGGTCCACGGGGCCTCCAGGACCGCGTGGGTGAGGACGGCTCCTTCGGCCCGGATACCGCCGAGGAGGTTGCTCAAGGGATCCACACCCCGAGCGTAGACGAACTCCTATCAGATCTAGATCTTCAGCCATAGATCGTCCAGCGGATCGAGTGTGGAATGGAATCCGACACCACAACCGATCGTCCGGGAAACCGGACGCACTGGAGGATTTCGTGCAGATCAACCCGGCCGAGCACACCACGACCACTCGTACCGCGCTGGTCGTCGTCGCCCACCCCCGCCCCGACTCGCTCACCGCCCATATCGCCCGGCTCGCCGCCCGCCGGCTCACCGCGGCCGGTTACCGGATCGACCTGCTGGATCTGCACGCCGAAGGCTTCGATCCCCGCATGACCGTCGCCGACCTGCCCGACTGGGGCAACCGGGAAAAGACCTACTCCCTCGAGGTGGAGAACCAGATGCGGCGCATCCTCGCCGCCGACATCGTCGTCGCGGTGTTTCCGGTGTACTGGGTGCAGGTCCCGGCCATCCTCAAAGGCTGGATCGATCGCGTGTGGAACTACGGATTCGCCTACGGCCGCAGCAAACCCCGGCTCGCGGGAAAGCGGGCGCTGTGGCTCGGGCTGGCCGGCGCGGCGGATGACGACGGAGTCGTCGACCTCATGCGGCAGTCACTGAGCATGCAACTCGACGACGGCGTCGCCTACTACTGCGGCCTGGCGCAGTCGTCGGTAGGACTGCTGCCCGGCGCCGAGGAGAAACCGCAGCGTGTGGACGCCGACGGCAACCTGCTGCTCGACGAGACTCTCACCGGGGCCGCGCGCGACACCCACTATGCGGATCTGGAAGGACGCGCGATTCGCTTCGTCGACGATTTTCTGGCCGGTGACCGAGTGTCGGCGGTCGCTGTCACCGACCGAGTGGGTTGATCCATGTCACCTCGGGGAATCGGGCGAAATCGGTGTCGAAAGAACACACGGCGACTCCGTGCTCGATAGCCAGAGCCGCGAGGTGTGCGTCCGGCACCAGATTTCCCGTGGCGTAATGATCATCGACGAGCCGGCCGAGGACCCGCCGGTGCCGGTCTGTCGGCAGCGGCACCCAGGCCATATCGTGATCCAGCCATTCATCGACGTAGGTCCAAGCTTCCCGCCCCGTCATCGGGGTGGTGAAGATCTTCGGATGTGTAGCGATCCGGACGAAACCGACCAGGCTGTGCCACGGGAAGCCGACACGCACATCACCGTTCATCGCACTCTCCAGCCAGGAATGCGCCACCTCGTGATGGGGACTGCTTTCGTCGACCGCATACAGCAGCACATTCACGTCGAGGATCACGATTGCCCGGGGTACGGCTCGTCGACCAGATCCGATACGTCCGAATTCCGGGACAGATCCACCCGCGCGCCCAAGGAGCGGGTCCGCTGCCGGAACGGGCGTCGCACGGCCGGCTGCCCATGATGAATACCAGCTCGCACCAGCTCATTGACTGCCTCGCCGAGGCCTATGCCCCGTTCGAGTCGCAGCCGCTCGGCTGCTGCGAGGACATCGCTGTCGAGGCGGATCGTGGTGCGCATGTTCTCAGGTTACATCAGTGATGCACATATTCGGCACCACTGATGCTAACCTACGGACACCACCCACCGATTGAGATATACTTCCGAAGAGATTTATATATCCGATTGGAGGGCCATGACCAAAACACTGATCGACATTCCGGACGAACTGATGGAGCAGGCCCGGCAGATCACGGGCGGAGCGACGAAGACAGAGACGGTGCGCACCGCCCTGCGACTGCTCGTCCGCCAACAACAGCAGCACGACGCGATCGCGTGGTTCGCCGATCACGGACCGTTCCTATCCGAGGACGAGATCGCCGAGGAAAGCGACCGGCAGCCTCCAAGGTGACCCCTACAGTTCGCGCGCTGTATCTGGCCGACCACAGCGCGGTCGCCCGCATCCAGCGCCACGTTCCGGTACGCGAGGCATTCGACCGACTCAACGCCTCGGCCGCGGTGCTCTGTTCCTGCGCCGTCACCACCGACGAAGCGGCATTCAGTGCCCGCAACCCCGACGAACTCCAGAAGATCCTGCAGATCTACACCGAGGCGTTCCGCTATCTGCCGATGGAACCGGCCATCGACCCGATAGTCCGCTCCATCCGGCAGCAGCTGTGGTCCGCAGGTCAAGGGCGGTCCGCCCAGGCCACCGATATCCTCATCGCAGCAACCGCGGTCCACTACGGCGCCACAGTCCTGCACTACGACAAACACTTCGAACTGATATCCGCCGCATACCCCGACCTGCGTCAGCGCTGGATCGTGCCACGCGGTTCGATCTCCTGAACTGCAGACGGCGGTGGATACGCGAACCCACCGTAGCCCGGCGCGCTCACGAATCCGCGATCTGATCGAGGCGCACCTCGGGTGCCGGGGCCGCCAACGCGGCCAGCAGTCGCAGGTCGGCCGCGGCGGCCGAGTCGGCGGGGGCGCTGTAGATCATCATCGTCATATCCGGGTCGTCGGGCGCGCGCATCGCGACATAGTCGAGTGCGAGTTCGCCGATCTGGGGATGGCGGAACCGTTTGCGGCCACGCGTTTTCGCATGCACATCGTGCTCGGCCCACAGCCGCCGGAACTCGTCGCTGACCAACGAGAGTTCACCGATCAGCGCGGCCAGCTGTGGATCGTCGGGATGACGGCCGGCGTCGTAGCGCAGGTTGGCGACCGTATCGCGGGCCTTGGTCTGCCAGTCGGGGTAGAGATCGCGGGCGGCTTCGTCGAGAAAGACGAGCCGGGCCATATTGCGTTCGGCTTTCGGGAGCCCGGGGAAATCGGCGACGAGCGCGCGGGCCAGTTCGTTCCAGGCGAGGATGTCCAGCCGGCGGCCGACGATGTAGGCGGGGACGGCCGCGAGGGCTTCGAGAGCCTGGCGCATTTCCGGCCCGACCCGCTGTGGCCGACTGGGTCGTTTCCGGGCTGTTCCCGGTTCGGCCAGGTTGTGTAAGTGCCTGCGTTCGTCGGCGTCGAGCTGGAGAGCGCGCGCCACGGCGTCGAGCACGCCCGGGGAAACGTTGCGGGCACGCCCTTGTTCGAGGCGGGTGTAGTAGTCGACGCTCACCCCGGCGAGCAGGGCGAGTTCCTCACGACGCAGACCGGGCACCCGGCGTCGGCCCCCGAAGTCGGCGGCGCCGGCTTCCTCGGGTCTCAGGCGGGCGCGGCGGGTCTTGAGGAACTCACTGAGCTGGCGAGCACGATCCATACCCTCCAGCATCCCGGATGACCGGTGGCCTGTGCCTGGTCCTGGCAAACCCAGGCCGGCCCGACCCCGGTCGATCGGAGCACTGGGTGCGGCGGCGGTGTGCCGACACGATGGAGATCGTTCGCCGAGCGAACACCACACCGATCGACACGACCAGGAGTTACCCATGTCGAACTCTCTGTCCATCATCGCCGGATTCACCGCCCGCCCGGGTCAGGAGCAGCGGTTGCGCGACGAGCTGACCGCGATGATCGCACCCTCACTGGCGGAGCCGGGCTGCCTGGGTTACCACCCGTACTCGGATCCGGCTCGCCCGGACCGGATGATCATCATGGAGGAATGGACCGATGCCGCGGCACTGGACCACCACTTCACGCTGCCGCACTTCGAGCGGGTGGCGGCCGCGCTGGAAGAGATCCTCGCCGAGCCGTTCACCCTGCGCCGCTTGACCGATGTCTCGCCCGAGGACGCCGACTCGTGCGCCTGATTTCGTTCACCCGGCCGGACGCTCCGATACCGGGCCTCGACCGGGCCCGGGTTCAGTTGGGGACCGGCGCGAAGCCGAATTCCCGCAGCAGTCGCCCTTCTTTCGCATCGGCCCACGCGGTGGCCAGGAAGTCGAGCGCGTCGCCGGGCAGGTCCTCCGGATCGGCCCAGACGAGTTCGGTGCACTTGTGCGGTTCGCGAATAACCGGCGTGCCCGCCCACGATTCCGCGGTGAGGAAGATGTCCACCCGGGCTTCTTGGACCAACCGGACCATGGTGCCGCTGGGGCGCAGATCGGCAGGAGCGAGGGTGATTCCGAGTTCTTCGGCGATTTCACGGACCGCGGACGCGGTGGGAGCCTCGCCGCGGTCGACGTGGCTGGTCGGCAACCCGAGCCGGCCGTCGGCGTAGCCGCGGCCGGCGCGGCGCATCAACAGGATTCGGCCGTGCTCGACCAGAAAGACGTGTACCGCCAAGGGATAGCGGTCGTGCTTGGTGTCGAACACGTATCCCGACATCGGTTTCCTCGTTTCGGAGCTCCCGCGGCGAGCGGCTGGGTGCGCATCGTGTGATTTGCCGACGTACACGGTAGCCCCCATGACAGGACCCGTCGAAGTTGGCGATCAACCGGGCGCGCCGTCGCAGTACCGGACTCGCGTGCGCTATCCGAGAAAGGTGACCTCGCCAGCGTGGACCGGACCGGAGCCGGGGAATGGAGTGGTCGCGTTATCGGGCAGTGGGCGGCCCGGGCTGATCAGTACGCGCTGATCAGTCCGGCGCCACGCACGCGAGGGGGGTCAGACGATATCGATGAGGTCGAGGACGGCCGTCGCGTACTCGTCGTCTCCGGAGATCGCGACCTGTTCGGCCCAGGGACTGCGTCCGGTCCCCCACAGCACGAAATCCGCTGCCGAAGAGCTGACGATCGTGTCGGACGAATCGATTCCGGCGGTGACCGCGACCCGATCACCGATCGAGGTCAGCGTCCACGCGCCTTCACCGGGCCCGGTGAGCCGGACGCCGAGCGGACGGGTGAGCGCGGGAGCCACCTCGGGACACATCTGCGGCAACCCCGCCCACATCCAGTCGACGGCCGCACGTAGCGACTGATGATCGTGGGGCCCGACCGGACGATTCACCGGCCCCTCCGGCGCCAGGAGATCGACGTACATATGGCACCAGAGGTCGAAGGCGAACGCGTCGGCGAGCTGGTGGGCTTCGTAGGTGCCGAGGTCGGTCAAAGTGATCGGGGCCGTGGCCATCTCACCCTCCTGCATGGCCGTCAACGCCCCCATGGCGCCGTCCATGTTCTGCAGGAACTCGTCGGCGACCTGGGTCGCGGACCAATGCCGGCGCTGCGCGACCAGCAGTTCCTGGAGTTGCTCGGCGGTCTCGGGCGCCGGTACTGCGGGATCGGCCGGCGGCGGATCGATGAGAGCCGCGAAATTGGATCCGGTGTGGGCGACCAGATCCTGCACCGACCATCCGGCGCACCGGCTCGGGGCCGTCCACTCGTCAGCGCGCAGGCTGGTGACCACATCGGCGTAGCGCGCGGCGAGATCTCGTGCGGCGGACAGTCCGGACATACTCATCGGGTTCCTCGGTTTCTGCTGTACAGCCGTCCCCCGGTCCGTGGCGAGCGCGGACAGGCCGGACGGTTTGTTCTCGATCACTGTATAGAGATCCCCCCACCCTGTCGCGCCGATGGCCGAGCGCCGAGAAAGCTACGCCCGAGCTCCCGTCAGCCGCAGCGCACGTGTATCCGCCACCGCACCGACCGCCGTAGCTTGCGGGGGGTGGCGGGGAAGGCCTGCGTTGTCGGAGCACAGGTTCGGCATCATGGGCCGTCGCGTGAGCGCATTACCCCGCTACCGGGAGCGGCGTCAGCTTCCGGTGATCGCGCGGGAGAGGAGTTGCTGCAGGGTCCGCTGCTCCGGCTGAGTGAGGGGCTGCAGCGGGGAGTCCTGGGCGAGGACGGCGAGCAACTGCTCGCGTCGCGCCGTGCCGTCGGAGGTGAGGACGATCTGTTTGGTGCGGCGGTCACGAGGATCGGGGCGGCGTTCCACGAAACCCTTACCTTCGAGCCGGTCGATGATGAACGTGGCGTTGGACGGTTCGCAGCTCATGCGATCGGCCAGGTCCCGCATCGTCATGGGTCCGGTCAGTTCGCGCAACGCCACCGCCTGCGCGGCGGTCAGGTCGAGGGCGGTGGCGCGGTCGCGGACGTGCGACTCGATCCGGCGGGCCAGCGCGTTGACCAGCCCGCACAGTTCCCGGTCGGCGGTGGCCTGTTCCTCGGCGTCCGACGCCGGCCCGTTGTTCATGCGACCAGCATAAGCGATTCATCAAGCTGAAACAGTTGCAACTTTAATAGTTCTAGCTTTAAGGTTTTTGGTGTGGCCACGCACTCACCCACACGACAGACAGGCCGGAACCATGACCACCTCTGAGACCCGCACCGCCGCAGTCGACGACTCGCGACTCCAGCGCCCCGCCCGGATGCGCTCGATCCACGTGGGCGAGCTCCGCGTGACCTACGTACCCGACGGGGCGGTCGGGCTCGAGCCGCGCGGCTGGCTGCCCGACGCCACCGACAAGGAGTGGGCCGCGCACGCCGACCACCTCGACGAACACGGAAAGCTGCCGGCGGGGATCGGCGGACTACTGGTCGAATACGGCGAGCGGGCGTTGCTGATCGACGCCGGAATCGGACCGATCGCCGAGCCCGACGACCCGGGCAACACGCTCATCGGCGCCATCGGCGGTGGCGCTCTCCTGGAGAATCTCGCCCTGACCGGTCGCACACCGGACCGGATCGAGGCCGTCGCGTTCACCCACCTGCACACCGACCACATCGGCTGGGCCCACCACCCGGCGCCCGGCACCGACGCACCGGCATTCACGGGCGCGGAATACCTTGTCGCGGAGCAGGAGTGGGACCAGCGCCACCTCGCCGCACACGGCGTCACCCCGGAGATGCTGACGACGATGGCGCCGCGGGTGCGCACGATCAGGGACGGCGACGAGATCTTCCCCGGCGTCCGCGTCGTCGAGATACCGGGCCACACCGCCGGGCACACCGGATTCGCCATCGCCTCCGGCGAGCAACGCCTGCTGGCCTTCGGCGACGCGCTGCACTCGCCGTTGCAGATCCGCTACCCACACTGGACTTCCGGAGCCGATCACGACATCGCGGCGGCGATAGACGGCCGTCGGCGGTTGGTCGACGAACTCGCCGCCACCGGCGATCCGGCATTCGGGATCCATTTCGCCGACGTCGCGTTCGGCACGGTCGCCCGGGCGGCCGACGGCAGCACCCGATGGGCCCCGCTGCCCTGAAAACCCGGTGCGGACCTGCGGGTTCGGGCGCCGACCGGCCACGTGCACCCGATGGCGGGCCGGTCGGCCGCGTCTACGCTCCGGGTCACGGCGCGCGCCAGACCCGACGGGCCGTACACCTCGTCGTCCCGAGCGCGGACAGGATTCGCGATCCGATCTCCGCCCGGCGACGATGGGCCGGTGGGCAAACTCCTGGTGCTGGTGAACGGACTGCCCGGCTCGGGCAAATCGACACTCGGGCGCGCGCTCGCCCGGACGCTGGCCGCCGAGTTCCTCTCGAAAGACACCGTCAAGGAAGCGCTGGCCGGCTGCGTCACCGATATCGATGCCGTGCCGGAGATCGGCGGAATCGCGATGGACGCGGTCTGGGCACTCGCCCGGGCCGCGCCGCGCGATGTGGTGGTCATCGACTCCTGGTGGTTCCGGCCCCGCGATCTACGGTTCGCCGAAGCCGGGATCGAGACGGTGGCGCCCGAGCGGATCGTGGAGGTCTGGTGCGAGGTCCCGGTCGGAGTGGCACGATCCCGATACGCCGGCCGGCGCCGCGCCGCACTGCATCGAGACGAACTCCGGTTGGCCGCGGACTGGGATTCGTGGGCGGAACAAGCCACACCGTTGGGAATCGGGCCGGTCGTGGTCGTCGACACCACGCGGCCGGTCGATTGCGCGGAGTTGGCCATCAGAATCGGCCGGGTAGCGGCGAGGCCCGCATTCGGATCCGGGGCGGCCGGGCACCGGCCCGCACCCGGTGGGGCCGAAGCGCGGAACACAATTGCGTGAGATAGCCGAGGTGACAGGACCGTTCGACCTGGAGCTGGTCGGGACGATCGGCGCATCCCCACACCGGTAGCCCTGACTACCGCGGCGGGAGGTGGCCGAGGGCGGCGAACATCGTCACCGCCAAGTGATAGTCGCCGATCTCGATACCCGCATCGATATCGGCGACGAGTTCGTCGCGCTCCTGTTCGGTGATCACGCCACCCGACAAGGCGCTCTTACCCAACTGCTCGAACATCGGGCGCACGGTCACCGGGTCCCAGATCACCGCTTCCGAGCCGATATCGTCGATCGCGAATCCCGCCGCGACGAGCAGTCCGCGCAGTAGCCGACCGGATACGGCGTTGGGGGTGGCCGCCAGCATCGCGGCGGTCATCCGCCCCACCACCTCGGGGTTCCCCGGGTGCAGGATCGCGGTCTGCCAGTCGCTGTCGATCAGCAGCGCGCGCCCGCCCGGCCGCAGTACGCGCGCGATCTCCGCGGTGGCCGCCGCCGGATCGTCGAGATGCTGGTAGACGCGCTCACAGCGCACCGCGTCGAACGAATCGTCGTCGAACGGCAGGCGGTAGGCATCGCCCTCGACGAACCGGCCGGGCGTTTCGGCGGCCGCGACGCGCTCGCGCGCGATGGCGAGCATCGCCGGATTCGGGTCGACCCCGACAGCGTCGCCCCGCTCCCCGACGCGGGCGGCGAATTCCACGACCTCCGAACCGGTACCCGAACCCACATCCAGCGCCCGCTCCCCCGGACCGACGGCCAGCGCCTCGTGGCCCCAGCGCCGCATCCGCTGGATACCGGGCAACGCGGCCTGGAGGTCCAGGACAGCGACCAGCACGGCCATCGGATCATCGTCCGAGGTCGAGCGCTCGGCGCCGATCGCGTCCAGATGGAACGACGGCGTCCGCGGGGGCGGTGCGGCGTGTTCGCGCGGCATCTTCCCGACCCTAGCCCCGCGCGGTCGCGCCGTCACTGCCACGCGCCCGACCCTGGTTCACAGCGCCCGAGCCCTGGCACGGACCAGCGAACGCGCCCACCGGCACCACCACGTCGACCGCACCGTCCACGACCGCGAAGACCCTTCGTTCGGATCGCTGGGTGTCGGCGGCGTGTTGCGCGGACGCCCAGTCACAGCGGGATTTCGATTGCGGTTCGCCGCCGCCGGGCATTCTCGCATCGTGATCGATACGCGATCGGTAAGTCCGGACGATTGGCGGATCTGGCGGGAACTTCGGCTCGAGGCTCTCGCGGATGCCCCGTACGCGTTCGCGTCCCGGCTCGAGGATTGGCAGGGCGACGGCGACCGCGAAGAGCGCTGGCGGGCTCGCCTGAGCATCCCGGGATCCTGCAATGTGCTCGCCGAGTCGGACGGGCGCTCGGTGGGGATGGTCAGCGGCTTCCCGGGCTCGGAGGAGGGCGTCGTCGAGTTGGGAACGCTCTGGGTGGAACGGATGGCGCGGGGTCGAGGGGTCGGGGATCGGCTGGTGCGGGCAATCGAGCGGTGGGCGGGGCAGGTGCGTGCCAGGACCCTGTTGCTCACGGTATCGCCCACCAACGAACACGCCATCGCGCTGTACCGGCGCCACGGATTCGACGATGCCGGACGGTCAGAGGATCCCCGAGCCCCCGAGTGGGGAGCGAACATGATGGCGAAGACGTTGCGGTGAAAGCGGCACCGGACGCCGGTGATCTCGGCTGCTGTCCGGCATGATCGACACTCGGCGCCGCCGAGAATCCGAATCTCGCTGTAACACTATCGCGCTCTCCGGACATATGACATCGTCACTATCTGTCCCGACCCGGGACGAAACGAAAGGAACCCTGTGAGATCCAACAAATTCCGCACATTCGCCGGTGCCGCGCTCATCGCCGCGGCCGGGATCGGCGCTGCCGCCGGTGCCGCGGGCGCCGCACCCCTCTCGTTGACCGAGTCCGCAACGCCGATCGAGGCAGAACCTCCCGCGGGCGGCACCGGATCCGCCGAGGCGTTGCTGCCGGTACTGCTGCCGCTGCTCACCGGCTCCGCCGGCGAGACCCCCCCTCAGTAAAACCCGTACGTCCCCGCATTGACGATCGCGGCCCCTGTTCGCCGGGCGTGGCCGCTCCGGTGAGGGATGTACAGCTCCACCCCAAAACTGCGTAGGTTTCGGACAGTTCCCCCGTAACCGCCGGACCCCGGAAAGCCATCCGCTTTCCGGGGTTCCTGGTTTCAGGGCCAAGGAAACCGCGGCACCGAGTAGCGGGAGACGTGCGCGACATCCTCCTCGCGATATCACTCACCCAGTTCGCGGGCCGTGTCCCGGCCGCGAATCGACAGCGCTCCCGGTAACCAGCCGGTGGCGATTCCCTGCTCGTTGTCGACTGCGCGCGAACATGTTTCGAAGATCGGTCTCGACCCGGTCACCCGGGGCCTCCGTGTCGAGGCAGGTCGCGGATCAGCACATCGAAGGTGGGTGCGCCCTGCCAGCTCGGACGCAGCGTCCCCACCCGGGACCAGCCCCAATTCTGGTACGCGCGGTAGGCACGTTCGTTCTCCGGGTCAACGAGCAGGGTCGCGCGGGATTCCGCACGGCCGCGCAACAACTCGTCGTGCAACGCGCGGGCGAGGCCGCGGCCGGTGTGCTCGGCGCAGACCATGATCTCCGAGAGCGCGAAGGTCCGGGCCCCGGTCTCCGCGGTGAACTCGGGATCCACACCTTCGTCCGGCTGGAAACCACGCCACCAGCCGGTGTCCGGAGTCAAGGGCCAACCCCAGGTCTGGCCGACCGGGGCGCCGGCGACACGTGCGATCACCAGCTCGAATCCGGCCCCGCGAGTGGGGCCGGTGTAGACATCGAAGCGGCGCATGAATTCGGCGGGGGTGTCGAACGGGTCACCGCCGACGATGGCCTCCACGTAGGAACCCAGATAGACCGCCTCGACGGTCGCGTGGAGTTCCCTGGCTCGGGCGGCGGTGCAGTGGTGGAAAACGACCGGATCCGCGGTGGTCACAGCGTGATCGCCTTCAGTCTGATTCTCGACACGAGGGCGTCGAATCGGTCACGGAAATCGACCGGAGTTTCGGGCAGAGGACGCAGGGGTTCCAACACACCGCCTCGGACGACGACACCCTTGGGGAAACACCGCATGCCACCGCACACCACACCGATGTGCCGCTGCCGGACCGGGCCGTGGGTGCACACCGGGATGCTCACCGTTGCCGGGGAATCCGGGCTGATCCGCTGCCCGGAAACACAGTTCTGCCTGCGGGGCGCCCATATCCGCGCGGGCCGCATCGACGACCACTGGCGTAACGTGCCCGGGGCGTGCCCGTGGGTCGGTATGCGGGTTCGCGACATCCGGCGCTGTGAGTGCGGGCGGGGACCGTGGATCACCACCCGGCAGCTGCGGCTGTTCACCCGCCGGGACGGCATCACGGGACCCGTCACCGGAGTCGAATGCCCCGGCAGTTCCGTAGCCGGCTGGTGCCTGTCGCCGACGGATTCTGCACCGGTCACCAGCGCGACCGTGCGAGCGGCTGTCCGTGGTCGGGCGCACAGATCGTCGAGAAGGGCATCCACCCGCCGCTGTTCACCCGGGAACCGCCCGGCAGCTGGTGATCGGACAGTGGGCCGGGCACCTGTGTTCGCGGGCGGCTCGACGGCCGACCGGTGATTCGCGCGATGCGATAGCGGCCCTTTCGTGATCCGGATACCGGGACAGGAACGAAAGCAGGTCATCGGGCCGCCCGACTATCGCGATCCGCCGGAAGGAGCTTCTTCCTCTTGGCGGGAAGGGCGTTGTTCCGTGCTTAGGTGGCACGTATTGCCCGGCAGCACAGACGAAGAGAGATCGCGATGTTCAGCCTCAATAGAATTTCCGAGCGCATTCCGGTTCTGCCTGCGGTCATCTCCGGATTCGCCGTGGTGGCGGTGTCGGCGACAGCCGGTGCGGGGGTGGCTCAGGCGGTTCCGCCGGGAATCGCGTACTGCTCATCGGTTCCGGTCGGCAGCCGGGTCGAGGTGAAATGCACGAATACCGATGTGGGCGCGGCAACCGCCGGAATGGCCGGGTTGTGTAGCAACCTTCGTATTCTGTACAGGCAGGCGGAAAGAATGCGAGGCGAATCGACGATCGAATGGAGTGAGGAGTGCGGCCCGGGCGCTCACCCCATTCTGTGGAACGCGCGGGCCGAAACCGATTATCAGCGGTCGCTCGACGACGACGACTGACACCCGGCTCCTCGCGGTGGTCACGAACGCGGACACGATCCGTGTCCGGGCTTCCCGCAGGCCCGCGACAGCGAACGCCCGCGGCGGACAACACCCTGATCGCCGCATGCGCGGGCCCATTCGGACACGTTGCCCGATGGGCGCGGGCAGATCGGCCGACCGCAGGGCCGGGTACGCGGCCGTTCCTGGCGGATCTATAGTGACAGCAATCCGATTGGTGCTCCCTGGAAGTACAGCCGCAGAATGGGAGCCCCCGCCCGGATGATTCCGGGCGATGGAGTGGGCGGCGTTATCTGCCCACCCATTTTCTGGAGGAATCCCATGCAAATCGGACTCGGCTTGCCGATCGCCGACCCCGCCGCCCTGCTCGATTGGGCCCGTCGTGCCGACGCGGGACCGTTCTCGACGCTCGGCCTGCTCGACCGCCTCGTCTATGACAATCCCGAACCGCTGGTCGCGCTGTCGATGCTCGCCGGCGCCACCAGTCGCGTGCAGGTGCAGACCGAGGTACTGCTCACGCCGCTACGCGATACCGCGCTGCTCGCCAAACAGGTCGCGACTCTGGACCGGATGTCCGGGGGCCGGCTGGTGCTCGGGCTCGGCGTCGGCGGTCGCGCCGACGACCATCTGGCGGCCGGTGTCGACCTGCGTACCCGTGGCCGCCGGATGGACGAACAACTCGCGCTGCTGCGCAGGCTGTGGTCCGGTGAGCCGTTCGGAGCCGAATGCGGTCCGATCGGACCGGCGCCGCTGCGGCCCGGTGGGCCGCCGATCCTCTTCGGCGGTTTCCGGCCCGCCGCGCTGGAGCGCGTCGCCCGCTGGGGCGACGGGTTTCTCGCGGCGGCCCCCGCGCCGTGGTGCGGCGAACTGTTCGACTCGGTCCGCGGATACTGGCGCGAACACGGGCGCGACGGCGAACCCCGGATGGTCGCGCAGGTCAATATCGCTCTCGGTCCGCAACCGGTGGTCGACGACGCCCGCGCGGCCCTCGGCGCCTACTACGAGTTCACCGGTATCGCCGAGAACATGCTGTCCGGCCTGCGCACCACCTCCGCCGAGATCCGCTCGGCGATACGACAGTTCGCCGATCTCGGGGCCGACGAGGTGATGCTGTACTGCTACGGCGCCGATCCCGACCAGGTCGACCGCCTCGCCGACATGATCGGCTGACGCCGGTTCACCCGAGTCCGGCGACAGTGTCGGCCGACCCGGGATAGGGGCCGAGATGCGGCCGCCGACCGAGTCGTCGGCCGCTCTCGCCCTATCGGGGTTGTAACCCTGCCCCACGCAAGGGCAGGGTTGCTCGCCGAGCGGTTGCGGGCGGCCGCCCGGAGCAGGGGTCCTGCCATCGACCTCACGCCCGCGACCGCGCAGCGGACGCGACGGGCCCGAGGGACAGACCTCCGAATCTGCGTTCGGCGTCGGCGAGCATCTGCTCCCGTTGCTTCGAGGTTTTCGCGGTGACATCGTCGAAGTTCATCCAGGTCAGGTTCTTGACGCCGATCTTGGCGAAAGTGCCCTTGAACATGATCTTGGTCAGCGGGTCGCGGTACCACCAGCGATACACCTTGCCCGGGGTGGTCATCACCGACATCACGGTGACCCCGGCCAGACGTGGCATCAGATTGCGGAACGGATTGCCCTTGGCCTCGGCCAGTTCCTCGAAGACCACGCCCTTGGTGAGCACACGGTCCAGGAATCCCTTCGTCGCGGCGGGCATCGCCTCCCACCAGACCGGGAACACGAATACGAGGTGATCGGCTTCCATCAGCCGCCGCTGGTAGTCGGCAACCACGGGATCGACCACCGCGCTCTGGCGCCATGCCCGCAGATCGTCGGCGGTCATCGCCGGATTGAAGCCGTCGGCCGCCAGGTCGATCAGATCGACCTCGTGTCCGGCCGCTGTCGCGCCGCGGATCGCCGCCGCCGCGAGGGCAGCGGAAAAGCTACGACGATGCCGCACGTTCTGCGACGACTCGAGGGTATAGGGGTGGTCGAGAACCAACAGGACTCGCATCGGAGCACTCCTCACAGCAGGGTTTGATAAGCAACTGTTGCATCTCAAACTGTTTGATGTCAAACCCGGATGTCTATGCTGAGCCAATGCAGAACGCACCCTGGCCGGACGACTGGTCGAAGCTGTGGTTCCTCGTTCGTCGCGTCGCCTCGCTGATGGATCGCGCCGGCGAGAGCATGTTCCGCCGCGAGCTGGGCATTTCGCTGGCGCAGTTCCTGGTCCTGAGCGTGGTGGACGCCCATCCCGGCGAGATCAACCAGCAGGCCATCGCCGACCGCCTCGGCTTGACCAAGGGCACCGTCAGCCGCCAGATCGACGCGGCGGTGACCGCCGGGCTGATGAACGTGGCGGTCTCACCGCGCACCCGCCGGGCCAACACGATCACGCTGACCGAAGCGGGCACGGAAATGGTGCGTCGCGGCGACGCCACCTTCGAGCAGGCACGACACACCGCCCTCGAGCGTATGGCTCCCGACGATCTCGCGGCCGCGCTACGCCTGCTGGCGTCGATGGACGAAGCACTCACCGCGTCCCTGCGCTGAACGACGCTTCGCGGCGCCCCCTCGCCGACGCGATCGGCCAGTGCTACCGCCGCAGGTCCCGATCTCGCCGATCGGCTCGGCCGCGTAGGTCTTCGCACGCTGAGTCACCGGCCGGGTGATCGACGCGACCGTCAGTTCCGGGCTCTGCGTCTCCCGACCACATCACGGGCCACCGGATCGGCCGACTCGATGCGCTCGACGGGGGTCCGGACCACTATCACCCCGCCGGATTTGCAACCCTCCCCTTACGGGAGGGTAGGGTTGCTCGCCGAGTGGTTCCGGGCACGCCTGCCCGGCAGTGCGGCCTAGACCGGACCGCCCGCCACCTCCATCGAACATTCCCGCCGATGAGCAGCCCCGCTCACCCGGCCGCGCCCACGTGCGCACGACCTCTGAACGGAGTAGCGATCGTGTCGAGCACGGATCGGCCGGGCACCGCCGGTATCTCGGTGGCGGCGGCGCTGCGCAGTCCGAAGCGACTGCGCACGGAGGTGCTGGCCGGGCTGGTGGTGGCACTGGCGCTGATCCCGGAGGCGATCTCGTTCTCCATCATCGCGGGTGTGGACCCGCGGGTCGGGCTGTTCGCCTCGTTCACCATGGCCGTCACCATCGCGATCACCGGCGGCCGGCCCGCGATGATCTCGGCGGCGACCGGCGCAGTGGCGCTGGTGGTCGCCCCCGTGGTGCGCGACCACGGATTGGACTACCTGATCGCGACCGTGATCCTGGCCGGTGCGATCCAGGTCGTGCTCAGTGTGGCGGGGGTGGCGAAGCTGATGCGGTTCATCCCGCGCAGTGTGATGGTCGGATTCGTCAACTCGCTGGCGATTCTGATCTTCCTCGCTCAGCTCCCCCACCTGTTCGGTGTGCCGTGGCTGGTGTATCCGATGATCGCGGCCGGGCTCGCGATCATCGTGGGGCTGCCGAAACTCACCACCGCGATTCCGGCCCCGCTGGTCGCGATCGTCGCGCTCACCGCGATCACGCTGGTGTTCGCGCTGCACGTGCCGAATGTCGGCGACGAGGGCGAACTGCCGTCGAGCCTGCCGCTGCCGCTGCTCCCCGATATCCCGCTCACCTTCGAGACCCTGCGCATCATCGCCCCTTACGCCCTGGCGATGGCGCTGGTGGGGCTGCTGGAATCGCTGCTGACGGCCAAACTGGTCGACGACATCACCGATACTCATTCCGACAAATCCCGCGAGGGCCGGGGACAGGGCATCGCCAATATCGTGACGGGTTTCTTCGGCGGGATGGGCGGCTGCGCCATGATCGGCCAGACCATGATCAATGTGAAGGTGTCCGGGGCCCGCACCCGGATCTCCACGTTCCTGGCCGGTGTCTTCCTGCTGATCCTGGTGGTCGGCCTGGGCGGGCTCGTCGCGCAGATCCCGATGGCGGCGCTGGTCGCGGTGATGATCATGGTGTCGGTGGGCACCATGGATTGGCATTCGCTCGCCCCGGCGACCCTGCGGCGGATGCCGATCGCCGAGACCACGGTGATGCTGGTGACCGTCGCGATCACCGTGGCCACCCACAACCTGGCCTACGGCGTGATCGCCGGCGTCCTCACCGCGATGGTCGCCTTCGCACACCGGGTCGCCCACTTCACCGAGGTGGTCCCGGTAGCCGGAACAGATGCCGATACCCGCGTCTACAAGGTGCAGGGCGAACTGTTCTTCGCCTCCAGCAACGATCTCGTGTACCAGTTCGACTATGCCGGCGACCCCCGCAATATCGTGATCGATATGTCCGATACGCATATCTGGGACGCGTCCACCGTCGCCGCGCTCGACGCCATCACCACCAAATACGCCGCCAAGGACAAGCGAGTGGAGATCCTCGGGCTCAACGCCGCTTCGGTAGCCCGGCACGAACGCCTCTCGGGACACCTCACCGGCGCGCACTGAAATGGACGGCGACGCACAGTATCTGCAGATCGGGCAGGTGTCCGATCGAACCGAGCTGTCCCTCAAGACCATTCGCCACTACGACGAGGTGGGTCTGGTGCAGCCCTCGGCGCGGTCGGCGGGCGGGTTCCGGCTCTACACCGCGGCCGATGTGGAACGGCTGCTGACCATCCGCCGGATGAAGCCGCTCGGGTTCACCCTCGCCGAGATGAAACGACTGCTCGACGCCATCGACGTCATCGACGACTCCACCGCGTCGGCCCGGCTACGGGCCGCGGCGAGCGCGGAGCTGCGGGATTTCCGGGCGAAAGCCCGTGACAGCGCCGAACAGCTCCGGCGGCAACTGGCCTACGCCCAGGAATTCGCCGAGCTGCTCGACCGGCTTGCATGATGGGGACCCGCTGCGCCGATATCGGCGCTCGGAGCGGCACGGGGCCCTGATCGCGCGAGTTCTGGCACCGCCACCATCGGATGCAGCCGGCCGCCGCTCACGAAACGACACACTTCGCTGCGAGCGGCGGCCGTTCGCGGATCACACAGTCGCGTCGAGCAGCCGGCGCGTCTGCTCGCCGATGATCTCGGCGCCGACCGGATCGGCCCCGCCGCCCGCCTGATGTCCCCACACACTGTGGATGGTCAGGGCTTTCCCGTTCCGGAGGTGAGCCGCGGCCGCTTCCTCGTCCTCCGGCGGGAAGTACAGGTCGGTATCGCAGGCCAGGGAGACGAGCTGAGCGTCGATCGCGCCCAGTGCCGCGGGCAGGTCGCCGCCGAACCGCGGACCGCGCGAGATGTCGGCGGTGATCCAGGTGTCGAGCTGGCTGAGCACGTTGTCGACGTCGAGACCGGCGAAGTTGGCGATCCAGAATCCGCTCGTCGTCTCCTCCGCGGAATCGAATCCGAGTTCGCGATAGGCCTCCTGCCGGTGGAAGGCCTGCGAGAAGCCCCAGCTCGCGAATACCCGCGCGAATGTCTCCAGAGCGCTGCGGGATTCGGCGGCGGTGCGGTCACCGGCCCCGTTCAGCGGTGCGGTGAGCGCCGCGCGCAGGCCGTCCACGAACACTCGGCCGTGCGCGGGGGTCCGGGGCGCTCCGCAGTACGGGAGCGCACGCCGGACCATCTCGGGATGGTCCACCGCCCACTGGTAGGTCTGCACGGCTGCCATCGAACAGCCGAGTACCAGTGCCAGCCGCCCGATGCCGAAATGCTCGGTGACCAGCCGATACTGCGCTTCGACGTTATCGCGCATGGTGAGGCGGGGGAACCGCGGTCCGTCGAAGGGCGCGGCGGTGTTCGACGGCGACGAGGACAGCCCGTTGCCGAACGTATTCGGGACGATGACGAAATAGCGGTCGGTGTCGAGCGGGCGGCCCGGGCCGATCAACCATTCGTTGGATTCATGGGTGCCGGCGAACCAGGTGGGAAAGACGATCGCGTTGCCCCGGCCGGGATCGAGTTCGCCGTAGGTGGCGTAGGCGAGGACCGCCTCGGGGAGCGTCTCGCCGCTTTCGAGCTCGAAATCGCGCAGAACGAATTGCTGTACAGCCATGATGGTTCCTCGTTGTTCGGTGTCGAATGATCTATCGGGTGGTTCGGAAGTCGGAGGACGCTCGGACGACGAGCGTGGGGGGCAGGGCGCGGCTTTCCGGGGTCTGCCCCGCGATGATCCGCACCAGGGCATCCACGGCCGCGCGGCCCATACCGTGCATATCGGAGTGCACCGAGGTCAGCGGCACGGCCAGCTGCCGGGCGATGGAGATATCGTTGAAACCCACCACCGCCAGGTCGGTTCCGACCGTGCGCCCGTGCTGCCGGACCGCCGACATGGCACCGATCGCGGAGAAATCGTTCACGGCGAACAGCGCGGTGAGCTCGGGACGGTCCCGGAGCAGCCGATCCGCGGCCTCGGCCCCGGACTCGGGGTCGAAACCGCAGTGCGCCACGAGTTCCTCTGGGATCGGGCACTCGTTCTCGGCGAAATAGTCCAGGAATCCGCGACGCCGGTCCGAGCCGGTGCTGGCGTAGGGCTGCGCGGCGACGATGCCGACGGTTCGATGCCCGTGCCGGAAAAGGTGTTCGGCCGCGAGCCGGCCACCGAGGTAGTCGTCGCAGGTGATCGATACGTGCCCCGGCGCCCGGCGGTTGACCAGGACGTAGGGCACTTTGCGCCGACGCAGTTCGGCGGCGACGACGCCGTCGAGGCGAGAGTCGCCCAGAATGATGCCGTCGACCCGGCGCGAGAGGGCCAGTTCCACCTTCTGCTGCTGGATCCGCGGATCGTCGAAGGTGTTGGTGACGAACGCGGAGAGCCCGGCCTCCGTGGCGGCCTCGTCGATTCCTTCGTAGATGGTGGACAGGACCAGATCCGACAGGCGCGGCACCAATGCCGCCACCTGGTTGGTGCGCTTGGTGCGCAGGCCCGCGCCCAGCGGATTGGGACGGTAGTCGACCTCTTTCGCGTAGGCCCTGACCCGTTCGACGGTCTTCGACGAGGCCGCCTTCGCGCCGTCGGCGGCCGAGGCGTTCAAGATCCGGGACACCGTGGAGACGTGCAGCCCGAGATCGGCGGCGATCTGCTGCAGTGTCGCGGGACGCGGGTTCGACATCGTCAACGGGTTCCTTCTCGAGTCTTGACAACATGTTCTGGATCACACTAGCGTTCCGAACACCTCCTACCCAAACGTTTGGCCTTGCTCCGGCAGGTTAACCCAAACGTTTGGCCAATGGCAACAGCCAGTAAGCCGAAAGAGTCGATGCCATGACCGTCAGTCCCGTGACCATCGCCGTAGTCCAGTCCGACCCCAAGGTCGGGCTCGAGCATCGGGAACAGAACCTGACCGCAGGCCTGGCCGCCGCGGAAGCGGCGGCCGCCGAGGGCGCGAACCTGATCGTGCTGCCCGAACTGTCGTCCTCGGGCTACTCCTTCGACAACCGCGCCGAAGCCTTCGCGCACGCCGAACCGGTCGACGGCCCCTTCATCGACGCCTGGTGCGAATTCGCCGCCCGGCGCGCGGTGTACGTCGTGGTCGGCTTCGCCGAGCTCGACGGTGTGCGGCTGTTCGACACCGCGGCGCTCATCGGCCCGGGCGGGCTGATCGGCACCTACCGCAAAACCCACCTGTGGAACCAGGAGAAACTCTGGTTCACCCCGGGTGACCTGGGCTTTCCCGTGTACGACACACCTATCGGCCGGATCGGGATGCTGATCTGCTGGGATATCTGGTTTCCCGAGGTGCCGCGGATCCTCACCCAGCAAGGCGCCGACATCATCTGTTCGAGCAACAACTGGGTCTGGACTCCGCCGCCGTTGTTCGACGAGGCCGGCCGGTGCATGGCCGACTATCTGACGATGACCGCGGCCCACACCAACAACGTGTTCATCGCCGCGTCCAACCGGGTCGGCGTCGACCGCGAGGCGCGATTCCTCGGCTGCTCGATGATCGCCGGAACCAACGGCTGGCCCCTCGGCGCCGTCGCCGGGCCCGAAGAACGCACGATCGTCTACGCATCCGTCGACCTGGCGACCGCGCGCAGTGCACCGATCTGGAACGACCTCAACGATCTGCACCGGGACCGGCGCACGGATCTGTACGACTCGATGCTGGGATACACCCGCGGCGAAAGGTTCCCGCGATGAGGGGCCCAGCGCTCGTGCGTTCGTTCCGCCGGAACGACCACGCGGCGGTCCTCAGCGTCGCGGCCGTCGCCGCCACCGTCTCGATCTCGGCGGCGGGAGCCCTCCCCGCACTGGCTCGGACCACGACCGGCGACACCTGGATCGGCGATGCGCTGTCGGGCATTCGGGAAACAGGCACGGCCGTCCTCGCGAATCTGTCCGATCCGACCTTCTACGGGACGGCCGCGGCCGGGCTGCTGATGCTGGCCGGCGCGGGTTTCGCGCACGCGATCCGCACCAGAGACGTCGGCTGGAAGGGTTTCCCGGTCGCCTGCGATTCCGGCCTGTGGGGCTGGATGGCCGGCGCGGGGATCCTCGCGCTGCTGCTGAGCCACCTCTGCTGGGGCTGGACCCGATCGCCGGACACCCCCTGGCAGCCGTTGTTCGTCGCCTTCGTCTCGGTGACGCCCGCGGTGGTGCTGATGTACGGCCGGGGCTGGAAGGTCGCGCTGACCGCCGCCGTGCTCGGCGCCGGACTCACCGCGCCGGCGGCCATCGCCGCCGCGACCTACCTCTGTGTCCCCCTGGGAGTTCCGACCGTCGCGGGGTTCACCGCGGCGATGGCGGTCACCGCCTATATCTCGTTCGCCGTCTGCCGCCGACTGCCCTGGTTGGATCTGCACGCGGGAAAATACGTGCAGCAACCCGGCCTCGGTACCGGGGTGGGCGCCGATTCGCCGCAGTCCGCGACCTGGATGCTGCGCCGCGTCCTCGCCGACTTCACCGAGGCGCCGTTCTTCGGCAACGAATGGGCCGGTGCGGGGCTGATCGCCGGGGCCGTCCTCGCCTATCTCACGACACAGCCCACCGAGGGTCTCGCCGCCCTGTTCCCGCAGATCCTCGGCGCGCAACTGGCCGCCGGCGCGCTGTCGGTCATCGTCTGGCGCGGCCGGTGGCGGGCCCACGGGTGGTACCCCAGCTTCGTCCCCGTCGTCTCCGTCGCGCCGGCGGCCGTCATCGCCTTCGAGGCGTCACCCGTCCCCACCCTGGCCGCCCTGGTACTCGGCGTGCTCAGCGGCCCGCCGCTGGCCTTCCGGATCGGGGCGCTCGTACCCCGGCACGTCCACAGATTCGTCGGGTGCGTCGGTTCGATGGCGATCTGCACATCCGCCATCGTCCCGGCCATCAGCCTCCTCACCTGACCCGGATCGGACCGACCTACCATGTGCACAGCGAATACCGTTCCACGCAAGGCGAATACACGCGCCGACGCACCGTCGATCCGCGACCTGTCCACCCGGTTGCGCGCCGGTTCGACCACCTCGACCGAGCTCGTCGAACAGGCGCTCGCCCGGATCGACGCGGTGAACCCCGAGATCAACGCCTTCACCTACGTCGACGGCGCCGGCGCGCTCGACCGGGCCGCCGCCTTGGACCGCGAGAGGCGCGGCCCGGGGCGTCGGGGACAGCTGCACGGCATCCCGATCGCGGTCAAAGACGTGATCGACGTCGCCGCCATGCCGACCGAATGCGGCTCCGCCCAGCTGGCCGGGAACATCGCCACCACGTCCGCACCCATCGTCGCGCGGCTGGAAGAACTCGGCGCGGTCGTACTCGGCAAAACCGTCACCCACGAATTCGCCTACGGGCCCACGGGAGACTGTTCGGCCGCCGGGCCCTCCCGCAACCCGCACGATCTCGCGCGAATGACGGGCGGCTCCAGCGGCGGCAGCGCCGCGGCGGTCGCGGCCGGAATCGTGGCGCTCGCCGTGGGAACCGATACCGGCGGCTCCTGTCGCGTCCCGGCCGCGCTGTGCGGGGTCACCGGATTCAAACCCGGATACGGACAGATCAGCGTGGACGGCGTATATCCGCTGGCGTCCAGCCTGGACCACGTCGGCTTCCTGCTCGCCGACCCCGCCGATCTCCACGTGGTGGGCCGGGAACTCGGGCTGGAACCGGCCGGACCGCCGCGCGGGGACGGCCCGATCACGGTGGGCTGGCTGGACCCGGTCCACCTCGGACCGGCCGACCCTGTCCTCGTCGCACGCTGCCGTGCGGTCCTCGCCGGGCTGGAAACCACCGGAGCGATCCGCCTCGTCGAGCCGCGCCTACCGCACCCGGAGCGGCTGCAGGCGATGTTCCAGACGATCCAGAGCTTCGAGGTCACCGCCGTACACGCGACCATGCTGCGCGACCGTCCCGACCTGTATCAGCCCGATACGCTGGACCGCCTGCTCGGCGCCCGGCAAGTGACCTCGCGGGAGTACGAAAAAGCCCGCGCCGAGCGTCCACGGGCGGTAGCGGAGGTGAGGCAGCTGTTCGACGGCGAGATCGACGTGCTGGCCACGATCACCGCACCGATCACCGCACCGGCCCTCGGCGAGCGCCTCTCGGTCGTCTCCGGCTACCGCGTCCCCACCAAGCAGGCGCTGCTGTCGATGACCGGTATCTGGAATCTCATCGGGGAACCCGCGATCAGCGTTCCCGCCGGGCAGATCGACGGACTGCCGATCGGGATGCAACTGGTGGCCCGTCGCTCGGTGCGACAACTGGCGGAGCTGGGCTCGGCTGTTTCGCGGCAGGCGGCCGCCGCGGGGTGAACAGGCGCGGGCCGGGCCGTCGATTCGCGGATCGAGCGAGGATTTCACGGTCGCAGCAGGAAATCGACCAGTGCGGTCCGCTCGCCCGCCGCCGCCCGCTCGGCCCGCGGCGAATCCGACAGGTGCAAGGCGCCGATGCCCATCGCGAACATCCACTCCGCGCGCCGGGCGGCGGTATCCGGGTCGAACCCGTGATCCAGGAATGCCTGCCGGACCGCGCGGCGCGCATGCCGGTCCGACGCCCGCACGCTCGCGGCCGCGCGTGGATCCGAACGCGCCCATTCGCGCATGGCCCGTTCCAGGGTCCAGTGCCGGGAACTGTTGAGCAGGGCCGTCATCGCGATCAACCGTTCCCGCGGCGGGGCGCCGGCGAGGGCGTCGATCCGCCCATGCTCCCGGTCGCGCCAGCCGCCCCAGGAGGTCACGAGCGCGTCCTTGAACGCGGGGATATCGGGAAAGTGGTGGTAGAAACTGCCTTTGGTCACCCCGAGACGCCGGCACACCTCGTCGAGCTTCAGGTCCCGGAATCCCGCTTCGGCCAGGATCGTGTATCCGGTCTGCAACCAATCATCGACCGTCAACTGGACGGCACCCCGAGCCCGCGCCATCGCGACAGCTTAATGGGTGCGGCGGGGCACAGTCCGTCCACCGGCTGTGCCCGGCCGGGGCAGAGACGAAGGTACGCGCGGCGGGTGGACGACGCGGCTCCCGACGGTCGATCAGCCGGACTCCCCGGCCGGACGCCGCGCCGCCCGTGCCTCGATGCCCGCGACGATGGTGTCGGCGACCAGCCGGGCGTGGCGGCGCACCGCGCGTTCGGATCTCGGATCCGCGGGCGACATCCGGGTCGCCAGCGGCAGCAGCGCGAACGGCGCGGTCGCGCCGTGGGCGATCAGGAAATGCAGGGATCGTAGATCGTCGCGGTTCAGGATTCGCTGCTGGATCAGGGGTATCAGGGGTTCGGCGATGAGCACCGACATCGGTTCGATGTGCCGGTCGTAGAGGTAGGTCAGGCGGGGGCCCTCGATCGCGGCCTCCATACTGATCAACCGCACCACATCGGGGTGCTCGGCCTGGAGTTCCAGGAACCGGATGATGCCCGCCCGGAATTCCTCGAGCGGCGGCAGGTCCCGGCGCGGCGGGCGGATCTTCAGCAGGGTGACCACATTCCCGAAGATCCAGTCCACCACCGCGTACCAGAGCGCTTCCTTCGAACCGAACCGCTGGTGGATCAGGTTGTGGCTCACCCCCAGTTCGCGGTTGATCGCGGCCACCGAGGCCCCGGCGAATCCGTCGCGCGCGAAGACCCGCAGCGCGACGGTGAGGATCTCGTCCGCCGAGGCCGGTGAATCCCCGGTGGGCGGGCGCCCGCGCGCATTGCGCGGACCCCGCGGTTCGGGTGGGACGACAGCGTTCATGGTCCGATTATATTGACACCCATCAATTTCTCTGCAATATTGACCCCCATCGACTTTGCTCCGCGGTGTGGCGGATCGCAACGCTTGTCGGCCCAGTCGGCAGCTACGTCCGCTCCGCGCCCGACGAGGACTGGATGCTGCTATGGAATCCTTTGTTCACCTGCGGAAAGGCACCACCCCGGATCGGCTGCACGCTGACCTGAACGGGCTCAAGGACGACGAACTGGGCCGCGGCGGATTCACCGGCCGGACCGCCCAGCTGTACCGGCGCAACGATCCCGTCAGCTATCGCGCCGTGGGCCCCCTCGCCCCGGTCGACGTACTCGCCGACGCGCTGCAACCCACCGACGCCACCGATCCCGCGGGCGCACCGCTGCTGTTGTTCTCCAACGCCGACTGCCGGATATCACTGAGCAGGCGCGCCGTGGAGATGCCGTTCTTCGCCCGGCACATCGATGGCGATCTGCTGTCGTTCGTGCACAAGGGAACCGGCCTGCTGGAAACCGAGTTCGGACCACTGCGCTACCGCGAGGGCGATTGGGTCTATCTGCCGAAGGCATGCACGTTCCGGCAGGTGCCCGACGACGAGACGACGCTGCTCATGATCGAAGCGACCGAGGAGTTCCGGGTCCCGCCGCCCGGACCGCTGGGCCGCCACTTCCCGTTCGACCCCGGCCGGACGACCGTCCCCGAGCCGTATGCCTTCGACGACGACGGGCGCGACGAGTACGAGATCCGCCTGATCCACGAGGGCGGCCCGACTTCGCTCTTCTACCGGCATCACCCGCTGGACGTGGCGGGTTGGCAGGGCGACAATTTCCCGTTCACCTTCAATATCGCCGACTACAACGTGATCCTCTCCGATACCGTGCACCTGCCCGCCACCGTGCATCTGTTCATGCAGGCCACGGGCGTGTACGTGATGAACTTCCTGCCCAAGCGCGCCGAATCGGCGCCAGGCACCGAAACCGTTCCGTGGTATCACCGCAACGCCGACTACGACGAGATCGCGTTCTTCCATGGCGGCGACATGTACGGCGTGCCGATGCCGCCCGGCCTGATCTCGCATGCGCCGCAGGGCGTTCATCACGGGGCGCCGGAGAAGATGCGTGAGCGGGCACGACGCAAACGCGAGGAGATCACCCATATCGGGTGGACCACCATCGCGGTCGACACCCGGCGCAGACTCGTTCCCTCTCCCGAGGTCATCGCCGGCAATCTCGGCGCGCACTGATCTCGGCCGATCCCGATCCCCGCCGGCGCCGAATTCCCGCCGGTCGGGGCCCGCACTCCGCGCCGCCCCGGACACGGCCGGATCGAAAGATCAAGGCAGGCAACACAATGTCGCATCATGTCGAACGCATCCCGTATGTCGTGGCCTACGCGAACACCTCCGGAACCCGAGACGCCTACGGCGGGCTCACCGAAATGGTCACCCTCGATTCGATTCTGGTGAAACCCGCGGACCTCGCCTCCGATACGGTGCTGGTGCTCATGCACCCGGTCTCCAGCGGCACCTACCTGCCGATCGTCACCGCACTCGCCAGGGCAGGGCATCACATCATCGTGTGCAACAGCCGCTACCGGGGCGCCGACGCCGCGCTGCTCATGGAGAAAGTGGTGCAGGACCTCGGGGAATGCGTCCGTGACGCGAAGAACCGGCTCGGCTACGACAAGGTCGTGCTGGCCGGGTGGAGCGGCGGCGGCTCGCTATCGGTGTACTACCAGCAGCAGGCCCAACATCCGACGGTCACCGCGAGCCCCTCCGGTGACGGTCCCGACCTCACCGCACTCGGCCTGATCCCCGCCGACGGAATTCTGCTGATGGCCGCGCATATCAGCCGTCACCACACCCTCACCGAATGCCTGGATCCCGCGATCCTGGACGAGACCGACCCGACCCGGCGCGACCCGGAACTGGACCTCTACGACACGGCCAACCCCAACCAGCCGCCCTATACCCCGGAATTCGTGGCTCGCTACCGGCAGGCCCAACACGACCGGAACCGGCGGATCACCGCCTGGGTGAAGGAGAAACTGGTCGCCATCCGGGCTTCGGACCGTCCGCAGGACGAATTCTGCTTCGTCGTGCACGGCACCATGGCCGACCCCACCGTCCTCGACCCCGCCCTCGACCCCAATGACCGCACTCCCGGTGAGTCCTATCTTGGTGAACCGCAGGAGGTGAACACCGGCGCGTTCGGGCTGGCCCGGTTCACCACCCTGCGCAGTTGGCTGTCGCAGTGGAGCATCGACGACGCACTGGGCGACGCGGTGGCCTGCGGACCGGATATCGCCGTGCCCACGCTGGTGCTCTACAACGCCGCCGACAATGTCTGCACCCCCTCGCACGCCCATCGGATCTACGCGGCGCTGGGCTGCGCGGACAAGGAACTGCACGAGATCCCCGGCGCCAACCACTACTATCTCGGTCCCGACCAGCGTGAACCGCTCGCGAAGGCGATCGGCCTGGTCGACGACTGGCTGCGCACCCGCGACCTGGGCCCGCGCGCATGAGCCGGTCCGCGCTGCCGTCGCGGGACACCGTCCGGCCGCGCGCAACCCCTCGGATCGAGCCCGGCCGGCGCAGGAGATAATGCCGCGATGGACTCCGCGACTACGGGCGCTCTGGACGGTATCCGGGTACTCGAGATCGGCACGTTGATCTCCGGACCGTTCGCCGGACGGCTACTCGGCGATATGGGCGCCGAGGTGATCAAACTGGAGCCGCCGGACGCCCCCGACCCGCTGCGCACCTGGGGCCAGGCCGAACTGGACGGGCATCACTTCTTCTGGACGGTGCACGCGCGCAACAAGAAAGCGCTCACCCTCAACCTCCGGGAAGACGCCGGTCGGGACCTGTTCCTGGAACTGGCGGAGACGTCCGACATCATCGTGGAGAATCTGCGCCCCGGCACGCTGGAACGGTGGGGTCTCGGATACGAGGTGCTGCGGGCACGCAACCGGGGCATCATCCTGGTCCGCGTGTCCGGATACGGGCAGACCGGACCGGAAGCGCAGAAAGCCGGGTACGCCTCGGTCGCCGAGGCGGCCAGCGGCCTGCGCCATATGAACGGTTTCCCGGGCGGTCCGCCCCCGCGGCTCGCACTCTCCCTAGGCGACAGCCTGGCGGGGATGTTCGCCGCCCAGGGTGCGCTGGCCGCGCTCTACCGGCGCACGGTCACCGGCGACGGGCAGATCGTGGACGCCGCGCTCACCGAAGCCTGCCTCGCCGTGCAGGAATCCACCATCCCCGACTACGACGTGGGCGGCGTGGTGCGCGGCCCCTCGGGCACCCGCCTGGAAGGTATCGCGCCGTCGAATATCTACCGCAGCGCCGACGGCAGCTGGGTGGTGATCGCCGCCAACCAGGACACGGTGTTCCGACGGTTGTGCGCGGCGATGGAACGACCGGAGCTGGCCACGGACGAACGTTTCGCCGGCCACACCGCGCGCGGCCGCAACCAGGACGTACTCGACGAGATCATCGGCGAGTGGGCCGCGGCCCGGCAGCCCGCGGAGATCATCGCCACCTTGAACGAGGCGGGCGTGATCAGCGGGCCCATCAATACCGTCGCCGAGGTCGTCACCGACCCGCAGCTCAACGCGCGCGGCATGATCGCCGACCACTACGACGAGCGGATCCAGCGGAATGTGAAGGGCCCGGGCGTGATTCCCGTCCTGTCGGTCACTCCGGGGACCATTCGCAACGCCGGGTCGGCCCGGCCGGGACAGCACAACGACGAGGTGTACTCCGGTCTGCTCGGAAAAACCGAGGCCGAGCTCGAGGCTCTCCGGTCGCGCGGAATCATCTAGCCGACGCGAGGATTCCTGTGGTGCCGGATTCCGCCACCACAGGCCGCTTCGGTGCCGGATTCCGTCCGGACCGGCGTATTTCGTCGCCGAGCAGCGTGCCGCGATGCACGATCGGAACGGTAAACCCGTTACCGGACGGCCGTGGCCGCCCACTCTGCCCAGGAGGATCCGTGCTGACTGCACTGCCTATCCGATACGTCGCCGATGTCGAGGAATCCCGCCGTTTCTACGCCGGGCTCGGATTGCGCCCCGGCAATGACACCGGACTGTCGGTCTGGACGCAACTGGACGCGGACGCGGGCGCGGTGGGCATCCACGACGCCTCGGTCTCGAAGGGGCGTCCGCCGGGCGCCGTGGAACTGGGATTCGCCACCGACGAGCCCCTCGAAACAGTCGCCACCCGCCTGCGCGAAGCCGGTTACACCCCGGAGTTGGTCGAGGAGGACTTCGGACGCAGCCTCCGGCTGATCGACCCCGACGGCGTCACCATCCAGATCCAGGAACTGGACACCGAGGTCATGCGCCGCTCGGAGGCCGCGCTTCGGGAATAGGCCGGCCGAGCACCCGCTCGGGCCGAGCGGGTGCGACAGCTGTGGTCAGAGCATGGCCGAACGTGGCACCTTAATACCGATCGCGGTGGCCCCGGCGAGTTCGCGGGCGGTGTCGTAGTCGAAGACCACATGGCCGCTCAGCACGTCGACGTCGCGTTTCAACCGCTGCATCGGATGGTCGGTGAAGTGCACACTCGCGCCGGACGCGGACAGCAGGTCGCCGATGACCGACCGGGACTCTCGGACGATATGCGCGGCGGCCAGCCGGGCCTGCGCCCGGACCGGCACCGCGACGGGCGTTCCGGTGTCGAGCAGCCCTTCGATCTCGCCGACCGTATCGTCGAGCAGGCCGTGCAGGGCGCGCAGCCGGACCTGAGCCTGCCCCAGGTGGGCCTGGGCGATCGGTTTGTCCCGCTGCCGGGTACCGCCCTCGTACAGGACCCGGCCCTCGAGACGGTCGGCGTAGATATCGGTGGCGCGTTCGGCCGCTCCCAACGCCGGCATCGACGCGGCCAGCGCCAGGGCCGGTACCAGCGGCCATCGGTAGGTGCTGGCGTCGTGCAGGCGGGCTCCGGGCGCGGTGCCGCCGTAGATGTCGAGCACCCGCGCCATCCGGTGTTCGGGGACGAATACATTCTCGATCACGACATCGTTGGATCCCGTCGCGCGCATCCCCTCGGTATGCCACACGTCCTCGATCACGACGCCGTCGGCGGGCAGCAGTGTCAGCGCGAGGTAGAGGTCGTCGGTGGGCCCGCACAGCGCGCCCACCATGATCCAGTTGCCGCTCATCACGCCGGTGGCCCAGGACCACCGGCCCGACAGCAGGATCCCGCCCTCGGCGGGAATCCCCCGGCCGGTCGGCGCCAGTGGGGCCGGGCACAGGAACGGACCGCTGCCGTAGGCCTCGGTCTGCGCCTGTTCGGGAAACAGGGCGAGCAGCCAGTTGTGCAGGGCATAGAATCCCAGCGTCCACGCGCTCGACACACATCCGTGGGCCATCCGGCGAATCGGATCCAGCACGGCGGGGAATCTCTCCTGCGGGCCGCCGAACCGCTTGGGCACCAGCGCTCCGAGGAAACCCGAGGCCACCGCGTCGGCGATGGTCTGCTCCGGTAATCTGCGCGCGTCCTCGGCGGCCTGCGCCCGCGCGGCCAGTTCGTCGATGAAACTCTGACCGATTCCCAACTCTGTATTCGACCCCGCCGCAATCATATTCGCGACGCTAACATACGCAAAAGTATGCTGCGGCGGCTCTGCCCGAATCCGGAATCCGGCGACATACCCCGGTAAATACTGGCATTCACTGGACTTCCCTGGAATTGCCACCTACATTCTCCCCATGCCCACCGCGGAGGCGCTCGAACAGCGCATAACCGAGTTACGCGCGCAGGTGCGCCGCGCCGCCGGATCCGGCGACCGGACGGCGGCCCGCCGCCTGCGTGCCGAACTCCGGGCCGCCGAAACGGAATGGGACACCGCTGTTCTCGGCGCGCCGGAACAGCCCGCGCCGGTCCGGCAGCTCGCGGCGGCGGTACCGGTCCGTGAGCATGTGCACCGGGCGCTCACCCTGCTCTCGGTGCCCGCCGCCCCGAAACTGATCCTCGCCGTGCACGACGCATTCTTCTCCGGAGAACTGGTCCCGGCCCGGCTCACCAGCCTGCGCCGGGACGAAGAACGCTCCTTCCGGGCCGCGCCCTACGCACGCCCGTACTACCTCTGCGCGGCCATGACCACCGATCTGCTGGCCCCCGCCCGCGGCCTGCTGGCCGTGAGCACCTGGCCGCTGGCGCAGCGTATGGTCGGGCCGTTGAGTCCGCGGGTGGATCTGCTGACCGGCGCGATCCGGCTGGCCCGGCATATGACCGACCACGGGTGTACACCGGCGGGGCAACGCGTGCTGTGGCAACTGGGAGTGTCGATTCCGGGGGCGACGGACGGGAAGAGCATCGACCCGGACGTGGTGCTCGCGGCCGCGGAACGCGAATTAGAGGTGCACAGAGACGACGACACACAGCAGCGGGCCGACGCCGCGGAGCGTGCGGTACGGCAACTGGCGGATCCCGCGGCGCAATTGTTCGGTGTTCGGCTCGCGGTGGCCGATCGCCGACGGAACGAGGCCTGAGATGACGCTTGCGGAGAAAACCCTGACCACCCGGCTGGACGAATTGCGCGGCGACGCACCCACCAGCCGCCACAACGCCCGGACCATCGCCGCGCTGACCGCCAACCCGGGCTGCGCCCGCCGGGCCCTGCTGGACGCCGCCGCGGTCGACAAGACCGTGATCGCCCAGGAGCTGGGCTTCCCACCCAAGTTCGGCCAGTCGCCGTTCGCGATCACCCGTGGCAACAGTTTCGAAGCCATGGTGAAATCGCACGGATGCGCCGAGCTACTGCGGCTGCTGCGCGAGGAGCTGGGACTGACCATCCCGGAGGTCGGGTACCACGATCTGGAGACCGTCGGCGACAACGCGACCAATTCGGTGCGCTACCAACGCACCAAACAGCTACTGGGGCAAGCGCTCTCGTCCGGCCAGGGCACGATGTTCGACCATCCGATGCTGCGCCTCGAGATCGCCGGAGCCACCGCCTACCTCGAACCCGATGTGGTGGCGCTGCAGATCGGCGGGCTCTTCCACGTGGTCGAGATCAAATCGTTCGCCATCGTGGACGGACAAGCGGACCCGGCGCAAGTGGCCTCCGCGGCGCGGCAGTCGGCCGTCTACGTCCTGGCCATGCGGGAACTGCTGCGCGAACTCGGACAGCCCCCGGAGCTGGTCGCGCACAACTCGATCCTGGTGTGCGCCCGGGATTTCACCAACCGCCCGACCGCGGCGCTGGTGGATCTGCGCAAACAACTCGCGGTGATCGGCCGTCAGCTGTCACGGCTCACCTCGATCGACACGCTGCTGGATCTCGTTCCGCCCGGCGCCACTTTCACACCCGGCGCCGGACTGTCCGACACCGTCGCGGCGATCCCGTCGCGCTACGCGCCGGACTGCATGTCCAGCTGTGAACTGGCGTTCGCCTGCCGGTCCGAGGCCCGCACCCACGGCTCGGTGGATACGCTGGGCCGCGGCGTCTGCGACGACCTCGGCGGAATCGACAACCTCGACACAGTCCTGGCCCTGGCCGACGGAACCCTCGATCCCGGACCCGAACACGCCGATATCGCGGAGATGCTGCGGCGGGCGCGCGCACTGCGCCTGGAGGTCGCCCGATGAGCGTGCTCAGCGCGCTGGCCAAGGCGACCGCGGCGCGGACCGGGCGCGCCGAACCCATCGCGGCCCGGCGGCACTACCACCTGTCGGAGCGTCCGCTGGTGCTGGTGCCGTTGCGGCTCGCCGGTGAGGCGGCCGCCCCGCTGGCGGTGATCCTCGGTTGCGCACCGGAGGATTCGACAGTGCTGATCGTGGCGCAGCCGCGCGACCGGGTGCTGCGGTTGCGGTTCATCGAACACCTCGCCGACCGTGTACTGCCCTATATCTCGGCGTTCTGCGAGGACGCGGAGGAACTGACGGTGAAATCGACCGGTGAGGCCTACCTGCGCTATCTGGACGCGCCGCAACTGCTGCTACCCAACCCCGGTGGGATCGAATTCCTGCGGCTACTGGGCCGGTCGGTGCGCTTCCATCGCACCGAGGGCGACAACGCGGTACCGGAATCGCTTCCGCTGCTCGGCAGATGGCTCACCTGGTTCGGCGATCGCTCGGATTTCCCGGGGTCCAACGTATCGCTGGCGATGACCTCGGTACTCACCACCCACTGGGCGTCCGGACAGTCCGCCCTCGAGGACGGGAACCTGGCGGCGCTGCTCGGCTGGATCGACCCGCCGGCCGGAATGACCGGGCCGGAGGCCGCCGCGCTGGCCGAGGATCCGCTGGCGTATCCGCCCGCCGGACCGGCGACCGATCCCGGATTCGACAACGAAGAACTGGCGCCCTTGATCTCCGCCTACGACAGCGCCGAACACGAATGGGCGAAGGTCATCGCCGCGGAACGGCTCGAACAAGCGCTGCGCGGACAACTGGAACCGACCTGGCGATCGATGTGGCGGGCGGTGGAAATGCTGCGCGAACTGCCGGAGGGGGCGAGCGTGGCGAAGCGGTGGACCGACGACCGGTCCGCGTTCTCCTGGTTCGTCTCCGATATCCCCGAGGGCTATCCGCAGGCCCGCCGGGATTCGGCGGTGTCGGCGACCCGGCGGCTGCTCAAACAGGAACAGGCTCTGGACGCCTTCCAGGCGCAGCGGGCCTTCGACGACCCCCGCGTGCTGATCGAATACCGGCTCGTCGGCGAAGCGTTCCAGGGGGCGGTCGCCGCCTGTGAACCCGAGCGGCGCGCGAAACCGAAATCGCGCGAGGTCCCGCGACCGTATCTCTGGGTGCACACCGCCGACCCGTTCCGGGCCCGGATCGGGGAAACACTGATCCGGATCGACCGGCCCAACCAGAAAGCCGAGGTCGTCGCGGTCGACGACGATGTGATCCAGCTGGAACTGGTGAGCGGTATGGGTCAGGGCAAGAATCCCGCCCTGGGCAGCGTGCCCGAGGAGGGCGACGCGATCGGCTTCGCCCGCTTCTCCCCCACCGGCTTCGCCGGGCCGCCCGCCAAACTCCCGCCCCGCGAGGAAACTCCGTGGACGCACGGCGGTCCCCCGCCCGAAGCGGCCCCCGAACTCACGGAGGAATGGTCGTGACCACAGCGGACGAGGTGGTCGGCCGGATCCTCACCGACCTCGACGACACCGCACACCGGGCCCTGGTGGTCGATTCGCCGCCCGGCGCCGGTAAATCCACGCTGGTGGTGCGCGCCGCCCGGCAGCTGGCCGCCGCCGACGACGAGCAACGGATGATCGTCGCGCAGACCAACGAACAGGTCGACGACCTCATCGACCGGCTGGCCACCGCCGACCCCGCACTCCTGATCGGCCGGCTCTCCGCCGGCGACTATCGCCGCAGCGCGCGAATCGACCGCGACAATGTCGAGGTCGCCAACCGGCCCGCCGACCTGGAGAAATGCGCGATCGTCATCGGCACCGCCGCGAAATGGGCGACCCTGGACGAAGGCCGCTGGTCGTACGCGATCGTCGACGAGGCCTATCAGATGCGCTCGGATATGTTGCTGCGCATCGCGAATCGCTTCGAGCGTGGCCTCTTCGTAGGCGATCCCGGCCAGTTGGACCCGTTCGCCACCGTCGACGCCGACCGCTGGGCGGGCCTGTCGTGGGATCCGACCATGAGCGCGGTCGCCGTGATGCTCAACCACAACGACGGAATCCCCGTGCACACCTTGCCGGTGTCCTGGCGGCTGCCGCCCTCGGCGGCCGCGGTGGTCTCCTCGGCGTTCTATCCCTTCGCACCGTTCGCGGCCGGCACCCGGCCTGAACAGCGCCGCCTCGAATTCACCACCCGCGGCCTGCGCGGTCCGGTGGACGATGTCCTCGACGAAGCCGCCGTGCACGGCTGGGCGTACTACGAATTACCCGCCCGCCACACCCTGCGCACCGACGGGGAAGCCGTCGCCGCCATCGCCGACCTCACCTGCCGGCTGCTGGAACGCGGCGGAGTCGCGCACTCCGAACACGGCGACCGGGCGATCGACGCGACCCGGATCGCGGTCGGCACCGCGCACCGCGATCAAGCCCAGGCCGTGCGCGACGCACTGGCCGGTACGATCGCGGCCGAGGTCACGGTCGATACCGCCAACCGGCTCCAGGGCCGCGAATACGATGTCACGGTCATCCTGCATCCGCTCTCCGGCCGCCGCGACGCGGGCGCCTTCCACCTGGAGGCCGGTCGGCTGTGCGTGCTGGCCTCCCGGCATCGACACGCCTGTATCGTCGTGGGCCGCGCCGGGATCGGGGAACTCCTCGACGCGCATCCGTCGGCGGAACCGGTCTACCTCGGGGTGCCGGTGAAATTCCCGGACGGCTGGGAAGCCAACCAGGCGGTGCTCAATCGGCTCGCCGACCATCGCGTCGCCGCCCCGAGCCACGCACGCTGAGACGCGGCGGCCGGTGCCTGACCGCAGCGAGACCCCGCGCGGATATCAGCCGGCCTCGTCGATATCCAATCCCCAGTAGGTTTCGGTCCCTGGTCCGGTCGGATTTCCCTGCTCCCGCTGCACCGGTGTCACCATCGAATCCGGTGTGGCGTAGTGGTCACGACTCACCCCGAAGGACGGAACATTATCGACGAAAGCGTGGACGACGCTGCCCTCGTTCAGAAATATCTGCACCGAGGAGTCGGAACCGCCCGGCAGACCGGACCAATAGACGTCGGTCCCGAGCGCGGCATTCAACTCGTCACCGTCCTTCAACGAAGAGAATCGATACATCCGATCCCAGGAGTCGAACGGCAGATCCGCGTCGGCCATCACATCCCCGAGTCGCGCGGGCTGCCGGGAATCCAGCACCCGCTGGAACGCACCGTCCACCGCGGCATCGTCCCGACCGACCTCGATACGCTCACCGAAAACCACACCGCACCCGGAGCCTGCCGCCAACACGAACGCGGACGCCCCCACGGCCAGCAGCCCCCGGAATCCTCGTCCACTCGAGGTAGTCATCTTCACCAGACCCTTCGCTGGATATCTCATTTCGTCGACGGATTATCGTCGGGTAGAGGGGCGCCCGGAAGGAATCTCGGGTTCTCGTTGAAGATATCCGAGTCCACGGTGTCGCCGATCGCCACGTCATCCGACCAGCTCAACTCGTGGCCCTGATTGATGACCACGGTATCGCCGCGCCCCACCGCGTCTTTCACCAGCTGCTGCAGTTCCTCCGGACTCGCGTCGGGATTCTGCAGCGCGATATTGCGTCCGATCTCATTGTTGTGCAGGTCCATAGCCTCGCGGACGGCAGCGTTATCAGGTCTGCCCTCATGCTTGGACCCGTACTCCTTCGTCCAGTCCTCACCGAACTCCTGAGTCATCAAGGCATTCCAGTAAGCGTGGCGGAAGGCGTCGGTCTGATCGTCCTGTTCCTTGTCGCCCGGGTACACCCCGAGCGCGGTGTCCTCTGCCTCGGTCATGAGCTGGTAGAACTTGGCCTTCTCCACCAGACTGAGCTGATCCAGCATCTCGGCTTCGGCCACGGTGACCTGTTTGGCCTTGCCCAGTGCACCGGCGACGATTCCGAGCAGCCCGTCCTCCGGCCAGGTGACCATCCCACCCGGATCAGCCTCCACCTGATACTCGGTGACGATCGCTTCCAGCTCCCACCCGGCGGGCAATTTGACGTTCTCGAAAGCCTTGTCCAGCGCGTTCCGCACGGTTTCCGCGGCGTCACCCGCGGCCCGCAAGGCGGGCTTGATCACCTCTTCGTGCTTCTTCGCCTGTTTGTACAGAATCGAGTACGCCGACTGCCAGCTCGCGATCCCGAGTTCCCCCTGCACCCACGCCAGCATTTCCTTGGTGAAGCCGACATCACCCTGGTCCCCGACCACGAACCGATCCCCCTCGGCCGTCGCGATCGCGTTCACCGCGGCGGTCTTCGCGGCGGACAGGCTCGGTCCGGCCTGGGTGACTATCGTGCCCGCCTGTTCCAGGGCCCCGGCTACCGAAGACAGGGAGGTCCGCGTCTCTTCGCCTTTCACCCGCATGGCGTCGGCGGCGTCCCCACGCCAGATTCCCGGCGAGTCCGCGAGTTGCCGCGACACCGACCCGTGCTCGGTGTGCACGGTCTGCGCGGCCCGCGCCCATTCCTGACCCTGTTCACCGAGTTTGGCGGTATCCCACAGTCGGACCTGTGTCTTGGTCGGTGGTAGCGAACTCATCGCGGCGGCTCGCCGGCATTCGCGACATCGGCGGCGTTCTGTTGCTCGGTCTGCAGGAATTCGCCGATATCGGCCTTGGCGCGATCGCAGATCTCCTGGACCTGGCCACCGGCGCCCCGGGTGCTGGCGCGGGCCCGGAACCCCGCGAGCATCACGGCGTGCCCGAGGCCGGAACCGGGCAGGGTCTGCTCGATCTGCGCGACGAAGCTCTCCGTGGGTATACCGTCCAACACGGTTTTGGACTGGCCGAGGGCACCGATCATCCCCTCCACCGCAGGTGCGTCGACATACAGATCAGACATACAGAACCTCCCCGAACGGGTTGCTACGCTAGCACAGCAAGATTCCATGTCCGTGGGGGAAGCGAGTTCCGTGTGCCACCGAATTCCGGCGATATCGATCCGATCAGCGGGCAGCTCGAGGCCGTCCAGCGCGCGCTGCTGACCGATACCGGCAGTGCCGGCCGTTACGGTGTCGCCGTGCAGGTCCGGGCCGACGGCACACTCGAATCGGTCCGGATCGACCAGTCCGTCACCCCGTACGGCGCCGAGCTCGGGCAGCTCATCACCCAGCTCGCGCAGGAGGCGCTCACGGCCGCGCGCGACAATGTGCGGGAACAGATGGACATCATCACCGCCGACCCGCGCCTCACCGCGGTCGCCGAAGCCTTCGGCGACGCCGTCGACAAGCCCCGCCCGGTACCGCCGCCGGTCGAGCCCCGACCCACCCGGTACGCCGATCCCGACGACGAACTGTCCGAGGAAGAGCTGATCGAACTGAACCAACGCCGTAACCAGGGCTTTTTCGGCGGCTGACGGTTCCGCCCGCGAAACGGCGCCCCGCCCGCTCGCCCCGCCCGCACCCGTACACGGATTGCCGTTCGCGGATCCGCGGGGCACTATTGCGGGCATGCGAGTCGTGATCGAGCTCCGCCCCGAACCCGAACTGATCTCCGCCGCAACCACATCCGCGGCCGGTATCTCCGCCGCCGAAATCACCGGCGAGGTACCGGGATTCACTCTCGACACCGCCTTCGGCCCGGTCGCGCTGCCACCGAGCACCGCGGTGAGCGATGCTTCGCGCCCGGATGGCGGCTCGTACCTGGTGCGCGGGGAGATCCCCGACGGCGACCCGGCCGCCCGCGCGGCGGTCTCCGGCGCACCGGGTGTGACCGGCATATTCGCCGATCCACTGATCGAGCCGGTACTCACCTGCGGCGACACCGGACCGGTGGGCACCTGGCAGGAGGTGGCCGCCCTGCTCGGACGCGACGAACTCGCCGCCGCCGGACTGACCGGCGCAGGGGTCGCACTGGCCGTCCTGGACACCGGGATCAACGCCGCGAAGGTGGGTCAGGTCAGCGGCGCCGCCATCGCGATCGACGCGGCCCGCAGCTGGAACCCCGCGGGAGTCGTGGGCACCGCGGGACAATTCCCCGTCGACCACGGCACCATGTGCGCATTCGACGCCATGATCGCCGCGCCGGCCGCCGCCTTCCTCGATATCCCGTTGCTGCAGAGCACGCGGTCCGGCGGCAGCCGGATGGACGGCCTGCTCTCCGACGCCCTGGCCGCCTTCGCCCACCTGCGCACCGTGCTGACCGAGCAACCCGCCGACCGCCGGGCCCTGGTGATCAGCAACAGCTGGGGGTCGTTCGCGCCGCAGTGGGATTTCCCGGTCGGCGATCCGGGCAACTACTCCGACAATCCGGATCACCCTTTCAACATCATCATCGGCTCGCTGGACGCGGCGGGCGCCGATATCCTCTTCGCGGCCGGCAATTGCGGCCGCGACTGCCCGGACGGGCGCTGCGCCTACCCCGAGCGGCCGATCACCGGTGCGAACTCACATCCGAACGCGCTGTCGGTGGCCGGTGTCGATACGGGTAAACAACGCGTCGGGTATTCCTCGCAGGGTCCCGGACGGCTCTCCGAGCGCAAACCCGATCTCTGTGCTTACTCCCATTTCCTCGGCTCCACCGCTTTCGGCGCCGATGTTCCGGATACCGGCACCTCCACCGCCTGCCCCGTACTGGCCGGAGTGGTCGCCGCGATCCGCACCCGGTGGTCGGCCACCGAGCTGCCGCCGGCCCGATTGCGGGAACTGCTGCAGCGCACCGCGACCGACCGGGCCGGCACCGGATTCGACTACGACTACGGCTACGGCATCGTCGAGCCCGGGGCCCTGCTCGCGGAACTGCAGAAGGTCGCGGCCCGCGCGTAACCTGGGGTGATGCCATTGCTGACCGTCGCACTGCCCCCCGGTTCGGTGCTGGCCGACGCGCTGCGCGAACTGGGTCTGCGCGAGGACGAGGTCGACGGTGAATACGGGCTGATCGCGCTCGACCCCGACACCGGCCGGTTCGCGCTGCGCGTCCACGCGACCGCGGCCGCGCGCCTGGCCGCCGATACCGCGGCCACCGTGTTCGCGGACCCTCCCGTCGAATCCGTGGAGCGTGAATCCATGGGGCGAGACGAGCCCGATCGTTAGCGGAAAAGTCCTTCTCGCTGGGTGATTCCACACTCACCCGCGGTGATGGGGTGCTGTCATCGATCACAGGATGTGGTATCCGTAGCTCGTGGAAGGTGTGGAAGGTACAGAGTTCGGTCGTTACCGACTGCTCGATCCACTCGGGGCCGGCGCCATGGGGGAAGTCCACCGCGCCTACGACACCGGCACCGAGCGCATGGTGGCGGTGAAGGTGCTGTCGGCGGAGTTCGCGCAGGACAAGGTGTACCGTCGGCGCTTCCAGCGCGAAGCCCAGCTGGTGGCCCGGCTGCACGAACCGCATATCGTGCCGATCCACGATTTCGGCGAGATCGAGGGCCGCCTGTTCCTGGAGATGCGTCTGGTCGAGGCCCCCAACCTGGCCACTGTGCTCACGGACAAGGGGACGCTCGGCCCCGCCGAAGCGGTCGCGGTGATCACTCAGATCGCGGCCGCCCTGGACGCCGCGCACACCGGCGGCGTGCTGCATCGGGATGTGAAACCGTCCAATATTCTGGTCACGCCGGAGGACTTCGCGTATCTGATCGATTTCGGGATCGCCCGCAGCGGTCAGGACACCACGCTCACCCGGGCCGGCACGATGATCGGGACGCTGGCCTATATGGCGCCGGAACGACTCACGCTGGACCAGACGGACGCGCGCTCGGATGTGTACTCCCTGGCCTGCGTGCTGTACGAATGCCTGGCGGGGACGAAACCGTATCTCGGGGACAGTGTGGAGCGGCAGATCGCCGCGCATCTCACCGATCGGCCGCCACTGCCCTCGGCCGCGGGTCTGCCGCCCGCGTTCGACGCGGTGATCGCCCAGGGAATGGCGAAGAAACCGGACGAACGGTACAGCTCGGCGGGTGAACTCGCCGCCGCGGCACAGCAGGCGTTGCTGCCTCCGGCTGTCGCGCCGCCCGAGCCGCGGCGGACGCCACGGGCCGGGATCGCTGTCGCGGCACTGGTCTTCGCGCTGGTGAGCGGGTCCGCGCTCGCACTGACCAGGGACGGCACCGCGACGGTCACCGATGCGCCCGCGCCGCCGGCGCCCCCCTCGGCATCGGCGACCGTGGTGCCGGGCCCGGCGGTCGCCGAACCGGCCCCCGAACCCGCACCCGCGCCTCGGCTCCCGGTGCCGGAACCAGCGCCGCACACCGTACCGAGAGCTACCACCACGATTCCGGCCGCGCCGCCGGTCCTACCGGGTACCGCCGTCGCGGAGAGCGTTCCTACCGCGCCCACCGAGGGCCCGGCGGCCGAACCGCAACCCGCCCCGCCGCTCGCGCCACCGCTTCCGACCACCAGTGTCGCCGCGCCGCCGACCACCACCGCCGCCCCTTCCTCGTCCACTCCGGCGACCTCGACCACACCCGAAACCACCCGGCCCACCACGACCACACCCACCACGACCACACCGCCGACGACGACCGCCCCCGAAAGCACCGGTAGCGGTGAGCCGACCGGTTCCGCCGCGGCGTCGGGCAGCGCGACCACCGAGAAGGCCGATTCCCAGGGCAGCACCATCGCCACTTCGTCGGCGTCGGCACCGGCCACGCCGTCCGGTGCCACACCGACCCCGTCCACGCCGCCGACCCCCACCGCGCCGACCTCGACCCGCTGATCGGGGCACGCCGGTAGCGCGCGACCGCGCTGCGGGGGAACCGGGCGGCACCGGCGATAATCGAGCCGAGTCCGGACAGTGCGGCTTCGAGATCGGAGGTAGTGATGGCCACGGATCCGAACCACGCCGACCGGCGCGCCGTCATTGTGGGCGCCGGAATCGCGGGTCTCACCGCGGCGGTGGCGTTGCGGCGGCGCGGCTGGCGGGTGGAGATCCTGGAACGGGCCGCCGGGCCGGAACCCGCCGGGTCGGGACTCAGCCTGTGGCCCAACGGTTTACGTGGCCTGGACGCCGTCGGAGTCGGCGCCGCGGTGCGCGAGCAGTCCCTGGCGGCGACCGAGGGCGGTATGCGCGATACCGCCGGCCGCTGGCTGGTGCGCACCGATATCGCCGAACTACGCCACCGTTATGGGAATCTGGTGGTCATCCACCGCACCCGACTGTCGGAGATCCTGCGCGACGCGCTCGGACCGGACTCGCCGCATTTCGGCGCGACAGTGCATTCGGTGGAAACGACCGGCGCCGGAGTCCGAGTACAGCACAGTCGCGGCCTCAGCGAGGCCGATCTGGTGCTGGGCGCCGACGGTGTCAACAGCACGATCCGGACGACGCTGTGGCCGGATTCGCGACCGCCGGTCTACGCCGGATACACCGCCTGGCGGACCATCGTCAGCCCGGCCGCGCCGATCGATTCGGGCGGGGAGACCCTGGGCCGGGGCCGGCGTTTCGGGATCGCCCCGCTGCGCGACGGCCGGGTGTACATGTTCGGCTCCGCGAATCTTCCCGCGGGACAGCGCAGTCCCGACGGCGAACTCGCCGAGATGAACCGCCGCTTCCACGACTGGCACGATCCGATCCCGGCGCTGCTCGCCGCGGCCGACCCGGACGCGGTCCTGCGCCACGATATCTACGAATTGCCGCCGCCGGCCACCTATGTCCGGGAGCGGGTGGCACTGCTGGGGGACGCGGCGCACGCCATGACCCCGAATCTGGGGCAGGGAGCGAACCTGGCCGTCGAGGATGCCGTCACGCTCGCGGCGCTGCTCGACCGGATCCCGGACATTCCGGCCGCCCTGGCCGAATACGATCGGACTCGCCGCGCCCGCGTACAACCGCTGGTCCGGCTGTCCCGCAGGATGGGCGCCGCACTCCAGATGTCCTGGCCGCCGGTCGCCCTGGTGCGCAACACCGTGCTGCGGCTGACCCCGGACGCCGCCGCCCTGCGCGCCCTCGGACCGGTGCTGTCCTGGGAACCGCCCGTGTGAGCTCCTACACCCACTCTTTGCGGGCGAGGTCGAGGATCGTCGGATGCATGAGCGTCGACGGCTGTTCGCCGGTGTCCCGGCGGTCCGGCGCGAAAACCGTGGCCGCCGGCAGGCTCTGCTGATCGATCGACCGCGGCGGCACGGGCGGGTCCAGGGCGAGCTCCGGTTCGGGGTCACGGGTGGCCTGGACGAAGCCCCAGTCGCCGAAACTCGGCACGTCCACGTGGTACGGAAGAATGTTCAGCCCCGACGTGCGGACGGTCGCCGCGATGCACCAGAACGAATGCGGGGCGAAGAACGGCGAACCGGCCTGCACCACCATGGTTCCGCCGGGCGCCAGCACCCGGGCGGTCATCGCGTAGAACTCGGTGGAGTAGAGCTTGGCGATGGAGGTCTGGTCCGGATCGGGCAGGTCGACGATGACGGCGTCGTATTCGGATTCCGCGGTACGCAGCCAGGCGAACGCGTCGGCGGTGACCACCCGTACGCGGGGGTCGGCGAAGGAGTGCCGATTGAGTTCGGTGAGCCGCGAATCCGTGCGAGCGAGTTCGATCATGGCCGGGTCGAGTTCCACCAGGGTGACGGTGTCCACATCCGGATACTCGAGGATCTCCCGTAACGCGAGACCGTCACCACCGCCGATGACCAGCACATTCTTCCGCGTCCCGGCGAGGGTGGGGTGCACCATCGCCTCGTGGTATCGGTATTCGTCCACCGACGAGAACTGGAGGTCGCCGTTGAGGAAGAGCCGGGTATCGCGGGTCCCGAAGGGCGAAACGGATTCGGTGAGCACGATCTTCTGGTATTCGGTCTGGCGCTGCCAGACGATCGGATACGCGAACAGCGCCTGCTGCGCGGTCGCCTCGAACCGGTCGGCGTAGACGTAGCTGCCGATCAGCACCGCCGCGACCAGCAGGGTGACCGCGCCGAAAGCCGCCTTCGCCCACCGGGACAGATCGCCACGGAACCAGACGAGAACCAGCACCAGCCCGGCGACCGCGTTCACCACCCCGACGATCAGACTGCCGCGGATCTGCCCGAACACCGGTAGCAGCAGGAACGGGAACGCCAAACCACCGAGCAGGGCGCCGACATAATCCGCCGCGAACAGATCGGCGACCGCGCTGCCCGCCTCCTGTTTCCGGATGCGCTGCAGCATCTCCATCAGCAGCGGGATCTCGGCGCCCACCAGCGCGCCGATCAGCGCCGCCGCCGCCACGAGCGCCGCCGTGTAGAGATCGAGCCAGGCGTAGGCGGCGTACAAGCCGAGCACCGAGAGCCCGCCCACCAGCGCGAGAGCCAGTTCGACCGCGACGAACGCCGGGGCCGCCAGCCGCCGCAGCGGTTTCGCGGCCAGTGCGCCGACCCCCATGGCGCAGACCATCACACTCAGCGTGATCGACGCCTGGGTCGCGGTGTCACCGATCAGATAGCTGCCCAGCGTCACCAGGGACAGTTCGTACACCAGTCCGCACGCGGCGCATACGAACACCGTGAGCAGTAGAGCGGACCGCGCGAACCGGCCGGGAACGGGCGGCGGCGCGGCGCCGGTCCCGGACGACGCATCCCGGACAGGCGCGTCCCCGACCGCCGGGGACGGCGACTCGACGGTGCTCGCCGAGGAATCGTTGCGCGGCAACTCAGGTCAGCGCGGACGCGACCACGGCGGCGACCGCGATGTGCACCGCCGCGCTCACCCACACCCCGGGATGCAGTTCGTGCTCGTTCACCACGCCCCGGAACTCCCCGGGAGTCGCGAACTCCAGCAGCAGGAACGCCAGCGCCATCGCGACCAGGCCGATGATCCCGTACACCGCGCTGGTCACCAGGGCCTGCCCGATCGCGCCGTCGGAGGTCCAGATGGCGGTGGCGACGATGATGCCCACGCCCAGCATGTTCGCGGCGACCAGCAGTGCCGCGTTGCGGTTGCGCTCGATCCAGATCTGATGACGCAGGTTACCGGGCGTGAGCACGTCCACCAGGACGAACCCCAACACCATCAGGACGAACCCGAGGCCGGAATAGGCAGCCGCGGCGCCGGCGTTCGCGGGCAGGTCTTCGAGCATTGTTTCCTCCTGGGAGTGGATCTGTGGGCGGAGCCGGCGGCTACTTTCCCTCGCCGGAACCGCCGCCGCGGAAGCCGGTGTTGTCACTGGGCCAGCCGAAGACGCTGACCGCGCTGTGGTGCCGGCGGTGCCCGGTCCGATAGTCGTCGAGCAGGATCTTCGCGCCGGACCCGTTCGGCGAGATCGCGATGATGTCGTCGCGGTACTGCAGGTAGGTGGTCGCACCGGCGGTCCGCCGGTCCAGCGGCCGAATCGCCTTGGTGATCTCGTCGGCGACCGCCGTCGGCTTCTTGCTCGCCGTATACGCGGTCCCGTTGTTCGCTTCGTCGAGCTTGGTGGCACGCGTGTAGTTCGCGGCGATATAGGACCGGATGCCCTCGTCGTCGTCATCGGATCCGCATCCGGACAGCACGACCGCGAGGATCGCGCAGACCATCGCGATCACCCAGGACTTACGACTCACAGAAACCTTCCCCCGTCCGGCGCACAGTCCCTCCGGTACCGCGGCTACTGCTCACGAGGAGGACTGCGGGTAGATCATAATCGCACTTCGGTACAGCACCTGCCCGATCGCGGCTTCCTTTTTGCCCGATTCGCCGAAATCCTCGAACGACAGCCGGGTTCCGTCGTCGGCGACATAATCGTGGTACGCCACCGTGCCCGACGGTGTCAGCCCCGTCGTCGCTTCACTCAGGTACCGGGCACTGCCCGACTCGTCGAGCCGGAACCGCTTCCCGTCGTGCTCGAGCTCGTTTCCGCCCGCCGCCGCAACACCGGGGGTCTCCGTCCACAGAACCAGCTCGAGGTCCGGGTCCTCCTCCACCGACAACCATTTGCGGGTGCCCTCAGCGGTATCCAGCAGATGCTCACTCCACTGGTACCCGCCCTCTTTCAGCCGCAGCGAACCGCGGACGGTGAAGGTCTCCCCGAAGATATCGACGATATCTCCGGCCTTCAGAGCCCGCGGGTCACCGCGCAGGGCGTCGGAGTCCTTGTCGGCGAACGGGTCGACGGGCCCGGCCGCCGCGACCGGCTCGTCCTTCTTCCGGACCAGCAGATACAGCGCCACGCCGGCCACGACCAGCACGACGATCAACAGGACGAGCAACAGCGCGTTGATGGCAGCCTCCCTCTGGCGAACTCAGCGGAGACTAGCATTCGCCGACGCCGGTTCCGGGTCCCCCGGAACGGGGACCCGGAACCGTCGGTACCGCACCACCGGATCAGGTCGCCTGGGGCGCCTGCACGGGCGGAGGCGGCGGCGGTTGCGACTGGGTGATCTTCGGTTCCGGCAACTCCGTCGGCGCGGGCTCGCTGGGCGCGATACCGGCGGCGTCCAGACCGGTCGGGTGCAGAAAGTTCTGGAACTTGCCGTACTGGGCGCTGTCGAGATTGTTCTGATCGATGGCGACCATCTGGCCGTTGTCGATGTAGAACAGGCCGTTCCCGTTGTTGACCACGATCGCACTGTGGTTGTTGTCCCACACGATCACATCGCCGGTCTGGGGAGTGGTATCGACGACCGACCACGGCTTCTCCGGGGTCTGCGCACCGGGCGTGCCCTCGTAGGCGGTACTCGCGCTGATCGCCGGGTTGCTCTCCTGCCGCGTCAAGGCGTCCGCGACACCCTGTGGGACCTTGATCGTCGGACCGTTCGCCCCCGGCAGTTTGTGGTCGACCGTGGCGCCCGGGGTGTTCACCGGCGGCGGCGTGCCGTTGTCGGGGGCGGCTACCGCCGGCTGCGCCGTGGCGCCCGGATCTCCGGGGGCAGGAGCCGCGGCGACGCCCGGCGGCTGCTGACCGGGCCCGGGGGCCGGCTGGTCCTCGTCGCGACGATCATCATCGTCGTCGTCCTTGTCGTTCTTGTCTTCCTTGCCGGCCTGATCGCCGCCCATCACGCCCGACAGCATCGGCCCAAGGGCCGCCATCGCCATCATGCTGCCCATTCCGTTGTCGCCGCCGCCGTTGTTGACAGCCGGCTGGACATTGGGTTGGGCCGCGCCGCCATTGGTGCCGGTATCGCCCGCGAGGTAATCCTTGATCTGCTGCAGGCCGGACTTCTCGTCGTCTTTGCTGTCGGTGCCGCCGAGCGGATCTGATTCGTCGGTCCCCCCGGTCTCATCGGTCGGCGAACCGCCCACGATGTTCGAGAATTCCTTCTCCAGATCGCTCTGCACGTCGGCGGCGTCGCCCGGCTTGGGGTCATCGTCACCGGTGCCGGTCTCTTTACCCTTATCGGTCTCGTCGCCGGAACCGAACTGGGGATCACCCTTGGTGTCGTCGCCGGTGTCCTGGGGCTTGGGGGTTTTTTCGGGCTCGGGCGTCGGTTTGGGGTCTGGATCGGGCTCGGGATCGGGATCGGGCTTCGGTTTCGGTTTCTCCGGGTCGTTCCCCGGATGATTGTCACCGTCGTCGATTATCTCCTTGAACTCGGGATTCTCCTTTGCCAGCTTCTCCATCTCCTCGACGTAGTCGTTGACATACTTGGCGCAGTCGTCGACTCCCTCTTTGATGTATCCATAGAGAGGCTGTTCTTCGATGGCATGCTGAATACCCGGGTCAGCGGCGTCTATCGCGTCGCCTTTTTCGTTCTTGAGATTTTCTTCATTTTTGTTCACCCCGATCAGGCTGTTGGCGATCTTGTCGTTCAGTTGCAGAACCCGCTCGTACATGCTCTTGTACGTCATATGATTGAAGTCGTCGATCACCACGAGCTTATCGCCGAATCCTTTGTCGACCGCCGCCCCCCTCCTCTTCAGCAACGCTAATCGGGCCGAGAGTACGCCTTCCGCCTCGTAGGATTTACCCGCAGCCTCCGCCAGCTCGTCCGTGAATTTCTGGTCGAAACCGCTGTCTTTGGCCTTGTCGTCTTTGGGATCCTTCAGAAAGCTCGGCTTGTTGATATCACCGGTCCCGATCTGATGTGTCAGATAGGACAGGTAGTCGTTGTTCAGGTCGATATAGCCCGCTAGAAAAGTGGAGATCTCGGCGCCCCCGGTAGCGCGCGGCTTCTGGATTTCGAGCGGAAATCCTTCCGTGTCACTGTCCGGCTTCAGTTTATCCGGATCTTGCGGATTATAGCCGAGCCCGAACGTTTGCCGTCGAAGGTTTTCGATGGTGTCTACAGACTCAAGGCCGTCGAATTTGAAATCCTTGAAGACTTTATCGTCGCCGGGGTACTTGCCGTCCCAACTATCCTTCAGCTTCGAATCGCCTCTGACGAAGATTATCCGTCCGTCGTTGGTGATCGCTATCTGGGATATATCGTCGTTTCCGCCTGCACCATCATCGTTCGAATGCGCGATAAGCTCGCGCCTTTCATCGCCATCGTTCTCGAGCGTGATGCGAGTATCGTCGTCGAACCAGCCGTCGTCTTCGTCGAAATAGATTTCGTTGGCGTCCCAATCGCCAGTCTGCTGTACGACGTGATCGTTCTTGTCCACGACGACGAGTCGGCCGTCCTGCAGGCCCATCTTGTAGTCGCCGTTCTTCGAAACAATCCAGTCGCCATCGCTCAACTTGTTGTCGTCGATGTCGAATGTACCTTTGTGGTCCGTCACCGGAACGACTCCTGACGTCTATTTCGCCGCGGTCACCCGACGGCATCCCTATCTTGTGGGGTGGACCCTTGCGGGCGCCTTATCGGATCAACGGTCACAAGTCCGCGGCACGCCGGTTCACCCCGGCCCCGCCTTCGATGTCAGTGTCCTCGAACGTCGTCGCGGCACCGTATTTCGTATCGCCCGAACCCTGTTGGGTATCGGCCGTGTACGTCCAGTTCGCGGTTCGAGCCCGGCGTATCTCCCGGGCAGCCACGACCATGGGCCACACGCCGTCTCCGCCGCCCGAGTGGAACCCCGACTCCCAATCTTGATCATCCTTGGCCTTTTCGTGCAGCGCTGGGACCTTGCTGTGGTCCTGGCTCCCGCTGCTGCGCAAATCGTCCGGCTGCTGCTCAAAGCGGCTCATGGGTCGGATCCTTTCCCGCCTGTACTCCGTAGGCATATTTTCGGCTATCCCCACCCTTGGGATGCGGAACCGCGTGTGGTATGCACACGTCCGACCGTGGGTATCGGACATCAGAACACGTCGCCGAACTCGGCTTTCTCTATTCGCTGATAGTCCGCCTCGGTCGGCAGGCCCTGCTCGTCGAGAACATGTGGCAGCGCCCCCCTCGCGGAGAGCACCGACCTTCTCCCGACCTGGGACTTCAGATGCGCCAAGCGGGCCACCCGAACGATCTCGGCCGCCAGCCAGGCGTCGGTGTTCTCCCAGACCTCATCACCCAGGTGCACACCGACGATCACCCCGAAGAGGTTGCATCCCACCCCGACCGAATAGTCGGGATTGAATGCCTCGTACACGGGCGAATTCCGATTCGGCTGCGATTCGACGTCGTCCATCGCGCTCACACCCGACATGGCACCGCACGCAGCCCGTGCGCGATCTCGACTAGCGGCGGCGGCGCACCCATGGCACCTTCGGAACATCAGGCCAGACGGTTTCCTGGATCGCGATAGTGTGCTGCCGCAGTGCGTCGTCCGTACTCTCCGTGATCCCGGCCATGATGTCGGCCGCGAGGCTCGCTGGATCAGCGGCGGCGGCAATGGTTCCGGGAGCGATGTACATGTCGGTGAGCCGGCCACTCCCGTTCACCTCGGGGATCACCCGCCCGCTGGGCGAGGGACGCCGCGCCCGGATCGAGTCGATTCGGTCGAGCATATCGTCGGTCGTGTGCACCAGAGCACGCCCCAACGCGAGTGTCGCGACCGTCCTCGGATGTCTCACCGCCGCGCTCCCCCCGACTGCACCACCGCCGAGTGCCGGACACGGAAAAGACCTCGGCCGGGATGTGACTCGAAACCGTCCCGCAGCACAAGAGACGTTCCGGGGCCCGGACCCCTTCCTATGTTCTGGAGAGTCCGCAGCAACGCTCCACCTCCCGTCAACGGCACAAGATCCAATTTGTCATATCCCTTAGCGACTCACCATCAGTGGGAAGCTCCGGCTCAGCGAGACTGGATGCCGGCCGTCAACTCAGCGTATCGGCCTGATGGCCAGCAGCGTCGCAGTGTTGTGGCCGCGTGACACGAACTCCGGCTCATCGAAGCCGATCTCACGCAGCGCCGGCGAGTAGCGGCGAATATCGGCGACCGCGAAGCGATCCGCGGGTTCCCTTCGACGGACCCGGTCGCTCATAGCGAATGCTGTCCGCACAGTGGGCGACGGGTGCGCGTCCGCGAGGAGCAGCCTGCCCCCTGGCCGCAGCACCCGCCACATCTGCGCGAGCGCTGCCGCCCGATACTTCTCGGGAATATGGTGCATTACGAACGTGCAGGTCACCACGTCGAATGCCGCGTCGGGAAAGTCGAGTTCCTGGGCCGCGGACCGAACATATCGATGCCGCGGATCCCGACGCTGATTGTGTGCGACCGCCTCCGCGGAGGGATCGGCGCCGGTAGCGGTTCCGGCCTCCCCCGCCCGCCGACCGAGTGCGCGCACGAGTTTGCCGGGCCCGCAGCCGATGTCCAGGGCATCCTCACCCGGCCGCAACCCGGTGCGGTCGACGAAATCCCGCAGCAGCCGGCCCTGGCGGCCCAGGAAGAACACCGCGGTGAACAGGTTGTACCGGCGCAGGCCGGAGAGGACGAGCCCGGTATCGGGCTGGTCGACGAACATAGGTTTGCGTACACGCTGATCGGATGTCATGAGTCGATCGTCGCCACCCACCCCGTTCCCGACCAGAATCAGAACCGCGTGATCCGTCCGTTTCCGTACAGATCCGCCGGAACTGTCCGCCGAGAGGAGACCATGTCCGCGCCAGATCGCCGGGTCCGCCGCACCCGCGATGCCCTGCACGAGGCTCTCATCGGGCTGATGATGGAACGCCCCTATGACCGGATCACTGTCAGCGATGTCATCGACCGCGCGAATATCGGGCGTTCCACCTTCTACGCCCACTACCGCGACAAGGACGATCTGCTGGTGGTGAGCTGCGCCGAATTCCTGCGCACCGAGATCGGCCGCCGCGCCGGGCGGGGGCTCTGGGCGCCGGTTCGTGTGATGCTCGTTCTGGCCGCCGGCCACCCGGACGTGTACCGAGCGCTGATCGGCCCGAAGAGTTCGGCCACCGCGTTGCGCGGTTACCGGCAGAGTATCGCGACGATCTTGCGCGAACACCTCGCGGAGCAGCCGCAACCGTGGGTCGACGACCTGACTGTCACAAGCCTGTCGTGGGCGCTGGTCGGCCTGCTCGGCGCGGTCACCGATCGCACCGATCCCGTCCCCCCTGAAACCGCGTGGCGCCATTTCCAGCAGATGTGCGCACATCTGCCCCCGCCCGGCGGTACCCGCTCACGGTGAAAGGAAGGGCCCCGCCACACCTCGGGTGCGAGCGGGGCCCCGGGTGGGCCGGGTCACGCGGTAGCGCGGCGAATCGTGGCCCACGCACCGGCCAGCGCCACCAGCGCGACCGCGGCGGGCAGCACCGCCATCGGCACCACGCGCGGAACGTCGGCGAACCAGGAGCCGACCTCGGGCCACCAGCGTTGCCAGGTGACCAGTACGGCCGCGAGGCCGCCGGCGATCAGGACAACCGCGGCGGCGGTGTAGAGGCCGTTGACCCGCCAGCGCTGGAAGATCGCACCGAGCAACAGACTCACGCAGGCGAGCAGGGCCAGGAAGGCCGGGTAGGTTGCCAGCTGGACGAGCCCGCTGTCGGTGAAATCGGCGGGTAGGCCGAACATCTCCATTCGGACACCCCACCCGTCGGTCAGGCCCTCGACGACGGCCAGCGCCCAGAGCAGCAGCCCCAGCCCGAAGACCTGAACGGCGCCGACCAGCACGGTCCCGGCGAAGAAGTCGCGGCGGGTGACGCCGAGGCCGAGGGCGAACGGGAAGGTCTGCGTCATCGCGCTCATGTAGAAGGCCGTCATGAGGCCGAGGATGGCGTAGATACTGCCGGTCGTGGTCGTCTCGGTGGCGTCGATCAGCGCGAAGATCACCCACGGGATCACGAAGGCCGCGAAGAGAATCGCCAGCGGCCAGGCGATCAGCGCCGGCCAGGCCATCGTGTGGATCCGGGAGACGTTGAGAGCGCGGGCGATCATGACTTTTCCTTGCGGTGCAGTGTGGTGGTTTCGACGATGAGTTGTTGCAGCGAAACCGGCTCGACGGTCAGGCCGAGAGCTTTCGCGAGCCGGGTGTCCTCGGCATTGCCGGTGGTGCGCAGCAGCACCCGTGACTGGGCGCCGAGCGACTCACGGCGCAGTTCCGCCCGGTCACCGAGGAATTGGTCGATATCAGTCGTCGCGCCGGATACCGTGATCGCGGAATCGCGCAGCGCGTCGGCGGAGGCGTCGGCGACGACCCGGCCCCGATCGATCAGCAGCACATGCTCGAGCAGGTCGGCGACCTCGTCGATCAGATGGGTGGACAGCACCACGGTGCGCGGATGTTCGGCGTAGTCGGCGAGCAGGCGGTCGTAGAAGAGGTGGCGCGATACCGCGTCCAGGCCCAGGTAGGGCTCGTCGAAGAAGGTCAGCGGAGCTCGGGAGGCGAGCCCGATGATCACGCCGAGCGCGGAGGTCATACCGCGCGAGAGCTTCTTGACCTTGCGGTCGGTGGGCAGATCGAAATCGCTCACCAACTCGCGGGCGAAGTCCTCGTCCCAGTTCGGCAGCAGATGACGGGCCACGGTCAGCACATTCTCGACCTTGTAGTCGGCCGGATACGCCTGGCTCTCCTTGATGAACGACACCGAGCGCAGTACGGCGGCGTTCTCGTGCGGGACGGCGCCGAGGATCCGGACCTCTCCCGCGGTCTGGAACATCTGCCCGGTGAGCACCTGCATGAGGGTGGTCTTCCCGGCGCCATTGCGCCCGAGCAACCCGTAGATGGTGTTCTCGCGCAGATCGAAGGTCACATCGTCGAGTGCGGTGACCGAGCCGAAGCGCATGGTCAGGCCGCGGGCCGATGCCAGCACTTCGTTGTCGAGCGCCGGATCGATGAAGGTGGTGCTCATCGGGTCCCCTCCCGCTGGTCCAGCAGGGTCTTGAGTTCGTCGATGCCCATGCCGAGCTTGTCCGCCTCGGCGATGAGCGGGTCGATGTACTGCTGCGCGAATCGTTCCTTGCGCCGCAGCCGCAGCGCGCCGCGCGCACCGGCGGTGACGAACATGCCGATCCCTCGTTTCTTGTACAGAATTCCGTCCGACGCCAGCTGATTCAGGCCCTTCGCCGCTGTCGCCGGGTTGATCCGATGAAAGGCCGCGAGCTCGTTCGACGACGGCGCCTGCGTCTCCTCGGGCAACGATCCGTCGACGATCGAGTTCTCGACCATCTCCGCGATCTGCAGGAAAAGCGGCTTACCGTCCGCGAGCACAGGACCTCACCTTCCCTGGTTGAGTGGTTCATTACTCATGTAATGAACCATAGTACCGTCGCGACCACGGCGCAAGGCGAAACAGAATCGGCGACAGGGCGACCCGACGACCCGATCGCGTCGAAAGTGGACCGGACCACGAATGCCGATCACCACGTCGAGATCCGGGCCGGGCATCGGATAGCCCCGGTAACGCACAGGGGTCGCGGCGTTCACCGCATCCGGAAGAATTCGGCGCTGGAACAACAAACGAGCGACCGGCATCGTCGAAACGTCTGACGGCGCCCATATCTGGGTCGGGCTCGACTCGTTGCACGGACACAGTTCGACGGCATCGCGATCGGCGACGCGGTCAGCATGTAATACGAGACCGCCGACCAGGACTCCCGCACCCTACGAGCCACCGCATCGGTCTAGCACCGAGCTCCGCGGCGGGGGCGGTCAGTCCTGCTTCGTCACCAGGCCGAATTCTTCCAGCAGTTCACCGATTTCGGGGGTAAGTTCGCGGCATGACGGCAACCGAGGATCGCGGACCGGTCTTCGACGGTGTGAAGATCGGCCGACCGGCGACCGGGGCGCTGATCGACGCGGGCTACCGGTCGATCGGCGACCTGCCCGAACGCCTGGCGGACCTGTCGGCCCTGCACGGTGTCGGGCCGCGCGCGATAGCGCTGCTCACGCGGGCGCGGCTCGGCGCGAACAGCTGATCGCGCCCGTCAGCGGCTACCGCACAATGATCAGGAAGTGCCCGAGCGCCGGCGGGAGAGGTCCGGCCACGGCGGGCGCCGCAGCACCGCCAAGGCGGTGATCACGGCGGCGAGCAGACCGATCCATTCGCCGGTCAGCGCGATGCGGCTGACATCGACCGCAGGCACCCAGCTGGCCGCCCCGTCGCTCACCACGAAGACCCCGGCCGGCCGCAGCGTGGTGGTGAACGGGTTGCTGCGGCGGGCGACGGTGATGACGATCGTGCCGTCCGCCGTCTCGAACGGTTCACCGTAGACGGGTGCGGTATCGACCGCGGTCATTCCGAGTCGTTCACGAATCACCATGTGCGAACTCCGATTCCTCGCGGGTGCCCGGCCGTGGCCGAATTTCGGGCATCAGCCTACGGCGGCGGGAGGCGAGCCGGAGCCGATCCACCGCCCGCGTCAACTCAAGACGACAGAACCGTCCGGGTCGATCCGCCACGCGGGGTTGTAGGCGATTTCCCAGACCACGCCGTTGGGATCGGCGACGTGCCCGTTGAACACTCCACCGAACTCACTGTCCGTGGGTTGTTTGAGCACGGTGCCACCCGCGGCGACCATGGCGTCCACGGTGCCGCGCACCTCCTCGCGACTGCCGAGGTTGTGCGACAGGGTGAGTCCCGATACCGCGGCCCGATCGGACCCGTCGGAGATATCGGCGTTGAACTTCTCCGCGTGGAAGAAACCCAGCACCAGACCCGGTGCGATCTGAAAGAAAATGATCTCGTTGGGCACATCGAGCAACGGCTCCCAGTCGAGGGCGTCGACATAGAACCGCCGGGCCGCGTCGAGATCGGCCGTCGCGATCGTCAAGAAGTGCGCCTGCTGTTTCACGGAACCTCCTGATCCGGGGGCTCGATATTAGCCCCGCGCGAGGTAACAACGGCGCCCACTCGCCGACGGATTCCGTATCCACGGAACATCTTCGGCGCCCGGCCCCGCGATTCCGTGGGGTGAATCGGATACATTTCCCTACGCCGAGAATGTCCGATAATGGCGATATGTCGCACTGGGTGACACTCCGGCCCGACGCCGGTCGCCCCCGTACCGGCAGCGCGCTGGGACCCGTCCAGTCGGCGCAGAGAGAAGGATCCGGATGAGTCCGACCAGCGCGGCGCAACTCGAGATCACCCTGCCGCACCCTGACGGCTCCAGCCCGGGCCTCGACGCGATCATCGACGCGGTCGAGGAATACATTCAGCGGTCGGTGCTGCTGCTGGCCTCGGGCGACCCCGGCAGCCAGCCGGACTTCGTCGAGTGGCTGGAGAAGAAGGGTCTGCTCAGCGACGAGGGGCTGGATGCACCCGAGGACAAATCCGTCCTGGTCGACAGCTATTCCGATCGCCGCAAAGAAGTCGAGACCCGGGTATCGGAACTCGAACGGGAGAACCAGAACATCGACAGCTCGAAGTTCGCGGCGTTCGACACCTCGAACAAGACCTACCAGAACGTCCGGACGATCGAGAGGGAACTGAAGAACACGCTCACCAGCGCGCCCGCACCGGCCTCCGGCGACGACGGGATCTACCGGCTCTCCGCCGCAGCGGAGATCGGACTGATCCACGCTCTCCTGAACTCGGTGGATCGCGTGCACGACGAAGTCGACAGGGCAGCCGACGATATCGACAGGCGTGCCCGCGAGATCGATGGATCTGTTCCGACCGTCCCGTCGAGCCACCGCAACGGTGGCGGCGTCGTGCCGGTGAGCACTCCCTTCCGGCAGACCGCTAGCGACGCCGGGTACGAGGACAGCGACCACGACGACCCGGTGGGCGATGCGCTCGACCGCGCGCGTAGCCAGATCGGGGTGAGCGAATTCGACGAGGCATTCGACAGCAAGCCCTATGACAACGACAGCGCCTGGTGCGCCGCGTTCACCAGTTGGTTGTGGGACGAAGCCGGCTACAAGGTCAACTGGACCGACTACGACTACGTCCCCGCGGTCTGGAACGACGCGCTGACCATGAATCTGGACGCGACGGCCGGCCAGGCCCAGCCGGGCGATCTGATCGTCTTCGACTGGAAAGGCGACGGCAATCCCGACCACATCGGGATCGTGGAGTCCGTCCGGGACGGCCGGATCCACACCATCGAGGGCAATTCCAGCGATAAAGTGCAGCGCCAGAACTACGCGATCGGCGCCGGGCAGATATTCGGCATCGTCAAAGCACCCTCCGCGGAGCGCTCGGTCGAGGCGTAACCGGAACACCCGTCGAATCCCGGACTCCGTGCGAGCTGCCCACAGCAGAAGCGGATAGACCCGCAGCACCCCTCGTGCGCGTCGGCCCGCCCGCCGATGTCCCGGATGAATTCGTTCAGGCAGCCGCCCATTTCTCGGGGTGCAGGTGGTGCTGGACGAGTGCGTTCGCATGCCCGTGCCCGAAACCGTGGGTCTTCAGCAATTCGACGAGTTCCTTGTGCGCGGACGATCCGGAGTCGCGCAGGACGGCCTTCCATTCGTCGATACTCCGCCCGTACTTCGCCTCGATGGACGGAAAGTAGGACGCGGGGCCCTTCGGTGTGGTCGACATCTTCGATCTCCTTGCTCGACGCGAACTCTGAAAAGAAGACGCGAGACCGGCCGGGATCTCATCGGCCGCCGGACCCATGTGTCGGGCATCACTTTCCGGGAGGAGTCGGCGGTTCTCCACGGAGGAGTAGTCGAGCCACGAGTCCACCCGCCGAGTGATCGCGTCTGTGATCACTGAGCGGGTGGACTCGTCTACAGCTGTTGCGGACGTATTGCGGACGGAAGGTGGTTCGTAGATGCTCCGTCGCAGGTCAGACCGCTATAGCGGCTTACACGTCGAAGTAGAGCTCGAACTCGTACGGGTGCGGCCGCAGGTTCACCGGGGCGATCTCCTGCTCACGCTTGATGCTGATCCAGGTTTCGATCAGGTCCTCGGTGAAGACATTGCCTTCGGTGAGGTAGTCGTGGTCGGCCTCGAGGCGGTCGATCACCGACGCCAGGCTGGTGGGGGCCTGCGGGATGTTCTTGGCCTCCTCCGGCGGGAGCTCGTAGAGGTCCTTGTCGACCGGAGCCAGCGGCTCGATCTTCTTCTTGATGCCGTCCAGGCCTGCCATCAGCATGGCGGCGAAGGCCAGGTACGGGTTGCCCGAGGAGTCCGGCGCGCGGAATTCGATGCGCTTGGCCTTCGGGTTGTTGCCGGTGACCGGGATGCGGACCGCGGCGGAGCGGTTGCGCTGCGAGTACACCAGGTTGATCGGGGCCTCGTAGCCGGGGACCAGGCGGTGGTAGGAGTTCACCGTCGGGTTGGTGAACGCCAGCAGCGACGGGGCGTGGTGCAGGATGCCGCCGATGTAGTGCCGGGCCAGGTCCGACAGGCCGCCGTAGCCGGCCTCGTCGTGGAACAGCGGCTTGCCGTCCTTCCACAGCGACTGGTGCGCGTGCATACCGGAGCCGTTGTCACCGAAGAGCGGCTTCGGCATGAAGGTGACGGTCTTGCCCTCGGCCCAGGCGGTGTTCTTCACGATGTACTTGAACAGCTGCAGATCGTCGGCAGCGCTCAGCAGGGTGTTGAACTTGTAGTTGATCTCGGCCTGACCGGCGGTGCCGACCTCGTGGTGGCCGCGCTCGAGCTCGAAACCGGCGTTCTGCAGGTTGGTGGAGATCTTGTCGCGCAGGTCGACGTAGTGGTCGTAGGGGGCGACCGGGAAGTACCCGCCCTTGTTACGGACCTTGTAGCCGCGGTTCGGGCTGCCGTCCGGGTTGAACTCGGCACCGGTGTTCCAGGAGCCCGAGATCGACTCGACCTCGTAGAAGGCGCCGTTGATACCGGAGTCGTAGCGGACCGAGTCGAAGATGTAGAACTCGGCCTCGGCGCCGAAGAACGCGGTGTCGGCGATACCGGTGGAGCGCAGGTACTCCTCGGCCTTGCGCGCGATATTGCGCGGATCGCGCGAGTAGGACTCACGGGTGAACGGGTCGTGCACGAAGAAGTTCATGTTGAGCGTCTTCGCCGCACGGAACGGGTCCAGCTGCGCGGTGCTGAAGTCGGGCAGCAGCAGCATGTCGGATTCGTCGATGGACTGGAAACCCCGCACCGAAGAACCGTCGAACGCGAGGCCTTCCTCGGCGAGGTCGGTGGTGAAGGCCTTCGCCGGGATGGAGAAGTGCTGCTGCACACCGGGCAGATCGCTGAACCGGATGTCGACGTACTCGACATCCTGATCCGCGATGTACTTGATGACCTCGTCGGCCGTGCTGAACGTCACTTAGTTCTCCTTACGGATAGATTCCCAGCCAGTATCGAGTGCAGGGCGTCGCGCCCCGACGCTATGGACAGGGTGTTTCCCGCCAGTCAAGAGTGTGTTTCGCCAGTGTTACACGTCGTGTCGGCGGGGTGTCTTCGGCCACGCCACGAACAGCGGGTTCGGCCGACCCCGGTCCAGCCCGCCACGGCCGCGGCGCGCGTGCGGGTACCGCTTATCCTGGGAGCATGGCACGTATCACCGGCTCCTGGCTCTCCGGACCTCCCGTCGCCCCCGGCTCCGCGGGCAGCGACGATTACGCCGGTGCCCGGTTGGGATTGCCGCGCGACGGCGTCGGATCGCTGCCGGGGATGTTCCGCCGCGTGGTCGCGATGCTGGTCGACTGGCTGATCGCGGTCGGGATCTCCGCGCTGATCGCACAGGGGGTGCCGGCGTCGACGGTGAACCTGCTCCTGTGGTTCGTGATCGGGCTGGCCGCGGTGACGCTGTTCGGGTTCACCCCCGGGCAGTACTTCCTGCGCATCCGGGTGATCCGGGTGGACGCCGAAGCGCCGGTCGGATTCCTGCGGGCGCTGGGCCGGCAGGTACTGCTGGTGTTCGTGATCCCCGCCCTGTTCACCGACGAGGACGGCCGCGGTATGCACGACCGGGCCACGGGGACCGCGGTGGTGCGCTCGCGCTGACCGCGCGACGTGCGGGTGCGGACCCGCTCGCGGGTCCGGTTCCGCTCAGCGGCGGCGGATAGTGCGCTGCATACCGCGCATCTTCGCGTTCCCCGGTGTCGGCCCCTTGGGCATCGCGGGACCGCCGCGCGAGCTCAGCGCGCTGAGCCGGCCCTCGATCAGATCCATCCGTTTGGCGTCGATATTGCGCGGGAGTTTGGTGAGGTACCGCTGGAGCTCCTTGAGCGGGACCTGGCCCTCCTCGTTACCGATCACCACGTCGTAGATAGGGGTGTCGCCGATGATCCGGGCGGTGCGCTTCTTCTCCTGCGCGAGCAGTGACCGCACCCGCTGTGGGGAGCCCTCGCCCACGAAGATCACCCCGGGCAGGCCGATCACACGATGGACCGCGTCGAGCTGGGTGGTGGCGGCGATCCCGTTGCTGACCCGCCATTTGCCCTGCAGGTTGTCCAGCACCCAGGCGGCCGCACCGGCCTGGCCCTCCGCCTTGCCATACACGGATTTCTGCACGCGGCGGCCGAAGATGATGAACGCCAGCAACGCGCCCAGCAGCACGCCCAGCGGCAGCAGGAACCACTGCACGCCGAAGAGGAACCCGATCCCGAACAGCACCAGCGTGCTGAGGACCACCGCGCCGATCATCAGCGGCAGCAGCAGTTTGTCCTCTTTGCGCTGCATCTGGAACGCCTGCCAGATCTGCTGACGACGTTCCTTCGACTGCTGTTTGCGCGCCGCTTTCGCCGCGGCCTTGGCCTCTTTGTCGGGCTTGCCTGCTGCCATGGCTCCCAGAATAATGCCCGGCCATCGGCGCTTCGACCACGGGACGGGCCCGGCGGCACGCCCGGGTGCGCGGCGACTCCGCCGCGGCCGGTCGCAGCCTTCCGGCGGCGGTGGTCACGGCGGGGCCGGCAACCGGACCCACGGGATCGCCGGGCCGAGCAGAATGCACGTATGTCCACCAACATCGAGGCCCGCCCGTCATCCGGTGTCCCGGTCGACGACGCCACCGCGGAACGACTCGCGACCGCGCTGCGTTGCGTCACCGTGTCCCGGGAAGAAACGGACGAGACGTCCGAGGCTCCGGACACCGACGCGGAGTTCGTCCGCTTGGCCGCGCATCTCGAGCGGTCGTTCCCACGGGTGCACGCCGAACTCGACATGGAGAAGTTCGGTCACAGCCGTCTCTACACCTGGCCCGGCGCCGATCCGGCACGCACCGCGGCGATCCTGCTCGCGCACCAGGACGTGGTGCCCGCGAGCGACCCGCAACGCTGGACCCATCCCCCGTTCGACGGGGTGGTGGACCAGGAGTTCATCTGGGGGCGCGGCGCGATCGACGACAAGAGCCGGGTGCTGGCGATCCTGGAGGCCGTCGAGTCCGCGCTCGCCGCCGGGGTCCGTCCGCGCCACACCATCTATCTCGCGTTCGGTCATGACGAGGAGGTGTTCGGGAACACCGGCGCGGCGCGGATGGCGGCCCGGTTGCGCGAGCGGGGTGTGCGGGCCGATCTCCTGCTGGACGAGGGCGGGGTGATCACCGACGGGATCGTGAACGATGTGCGCGTACCGGTGGCGACGATCATGCTCGGTGAGAAGGGGTACGCGACGGTCCGGTTGTCGGTATCGGAGACTGGCGGGCATTCGTCCATGCCGGGACGGCAGACCGCGGTCGGACGGCTCGCGCGCGCGGTGAGCCGGATCCAGGACGATCCGATGCCCCTGCGGGTGACACCGGTGGTCACCGATATGCTGGCCCGCCTCCGGCCGCATCTGCCCACGGTCAAACGCCGACTGCTCGGCTTCGCGGGCGCGGCCGCGCCGGTGATCGCCCGGATCATGGCCGCGACCCCGCAGACCGAGGCAATGGTGCGCACCACCACCGCGCCGACCGTGATCCGCGGCGGGGTGAAGGCGAATGTGCTGCCGCAGCAGGCCGAAGCGCTGATCAACTTCCGCATCCTGCCCGGGGATTCGGTCGATTCCGTCCTCGCCCACTGCCGCCGGGCCGTACGCGATGAGGGCGTGACGATCGAACTGGTGGGGATGTCCTCCGAACCGACCCCGGCAGCCGCGCCCGGACCGGCCTTCGACCTGGTCGCCGGGATCACCGCGGAGGTGGCGCCCGGCGTCGCGGTGACCACCGGCCTGGTGCCGGGCGCCACCGATTCGCGGCACTACGACGATCTGGCCGATACCCGCTGTAATTTCGCCCCGGTCCAGCTCACCGCCGCCGATCTGGAACGGATCCACGGAAACGACGAACGGCTGTCCCGGGTGAACTACGCTCGGCTGATCGACTTCAACCGGCGCCTGGTCACCGCGCTCGCCGAGCCGGACCGGGCCCGAGGGCGTCAGGAGCCGCGCTGATGCAATATCTCCGCCTCCGCCGCGAACCACGTATGCACCGGCTTCGAGGGAGGACCCAGTGATGCGATACCTCCACCTCCGTTCCGGCCTTCGCGGACAGCATGTACCGGCTTGGAGGGAGTGCTGATGATGCGATACCTCCACCTCCGTTCCGGCCTTCGCGGACAGCGTGTACCGGCTTCGAGGGGAGTGCAGTGATGCGTGATCAGGGCGTGCAGAAGCGCCGCGGGGAATTCGAACACGCCGGGAACCGGATCAGCACACGGTCCTGGATACCCGATGTCGCGGTCCGCGGGGTCATCGTCCTCGTACACGGCGTAGCCGAACATTCGGGCCGCTACGACTACGTCGCGCGGACTTTCGCCGCGGCCGGTTTCGCGGTCCACGCGCTCGATCATGTGGGGCACGGGGAGTCGGCGGATGCCGGGACGCGGGCCAATATCGGGTCGGTCGACAATGCCGCGGACAATGTGGCGGCACTGCTGGACCTGGCACGCGAGGAACACCCCGGTGCGCCCGCGTTCGTGGTCGGCCATTCCATGGGCGCGTTGATCACCTTGTACCTGGCCACCAGGGCGCCGCTGGAGGTGGCCGGAGTGGTGGTGTCGGCGCCGCCGCTGATCATCGACGCCGGTAATCCGGCGCAGCGACTGCTGGCGCCGGTACTCACCCGGCTGGCGCCGAACCTCGGTGTGCTGAAACTCGATTCGTCGCAGATCAGCCGGGACCCGGCGGTCGTCACGGCCTACGACGACGACCCGCTGGTGTTCCGGGGCAAGCTGCCCGCCCGCACGGCGACCGAAATCCTCACGGCCGCCGCGACGGTCCTCGATCGGCTGCCGCGGCTACGGGTGCCGACGCTGGCGCTGCACGGCACCGCCGACGTCATCGCCGCCCCGGCGAGTACCGATCGCATCGAACAGCACGCGGGCACCACCGATCTCACGGTCCGCCGCTACGACGGGCTCTACCACGAGATCTTCAACGAACCCGAACGCGATCGGGTACTCGCCGATGTCGTCGCCTGGCTGGACGCGCGGGTTCCGGCGGAGTAGTTCCGGAGGCCACTGCACCCGTGGAACCGGTGTGCGCACCGGTTCCACGGGTGCGTCCTACTCGTACTCGTTCAGGCAGGCGGATTCGCCTTCGAGTACGCCCAGGCGGAAGGCCTCCAACCGCAGATAGCCTTCGGGGACGACCTCACCGTCGACATCGGCGGCGGCCAGCCCGTCGGCCAGCAGGCCCGATACCGCCTCGTCCAGATCGCCTGCGGACAGCCGCGGGTTGCTGTCGACCCTGCTCAGCGCGGTGGTCACCACCCCCGACAGGCAGGCCGTGCGCAGTCCGGCGCTGTCGGCGCCGGTCAGGGTCAGCTTCTGCGCGTTCTGATAGGCGAGCGTGTAGCGGGAGACGAAGACGACGAACGCGTTGTAGTCACCGGTGACGACCGCCGACAGCGGTTCGTCCTCGTCCCCCGTTCCACCGGCCCGCTCGGCCAGCGCGTCGACATCTGTCCCGATCACCTCGGTGGCCGGGCAGTATGCGACCGGTTCGGTCGGTGTGGCGTCCGAGCAGCTGCTGGGCACACCGTCGTAGTCGTAGTCGGGGGAATCGGCGACCGGCAGGATATCGGCCAGCGCGGCCGCCATCTCGCCCAGCGCGTCCTCGGTGACCTCGAGCTGCATGTACTCCTCCCCCGTATCGAAGGTCACCGGGAGGCCGGCGCGGCGCTGCTCGATCTCTTGTTCGTCGATCTCGGCGCAGCTTCCGGCGCCGTCCGTGTACCCCATCTGCACAGCGGTGACCCGTTCGAAAGCGCTGCCGTGCACATTCTCCGGATCGTCGGGGTCGCGGTCGCGCACCGCGACGGTGGCGCCGAGGACACCGTTGAGACCTGCGCTGGTGTTGAGGTCGAAATGGGGTGAGTCGCCCTCGGCGACATGCCGGAGGAACACTCCGGCCAGGCAGTCGGCCTGCTGTTCGGTGACCAGGCCCGGTGAATCCTCGGTCGCGATCCCGGCGGGTATCTGCAGCGCGTGCCCGTACTCGTGCGCGAGCACCATCACCACCGCCATCTCACCGAACCGATCCACCAGCTCCGGCAGCAGCACTCCGCGATCCCAGCCGATGGTCTCGTCCTCGCCGCAGTAGGCGGCGTTCACCAGTTCGTGGGTGCTGACCGTGCAGAACTCGACCGAGTCGCGCTCCGCGGCGTCGGCGTCCCAGGAGATGAGTTTCGCTACCGGGCGGAATTCGCCCGGGAAGTTCGCCGAATAGTTCTCCGACCAGAAGGCCTCGATATCGGCGACCGCGTTGAGCGCGAGGCGGTCCATGTCGCCGCCGTCCCCGTTCTCGGCCTGCCGGTCGCTGTCGGGCACCCCCTCCCGCGGGCCGCTGGGGCCGGTACTGGTCGTCGCGCCCGCGATCTGCCACGGATTGTCCGAGCTCGTCGCGTTCTGCGCGGAACCGGCCTCCGCACACGCCGACAGCGCCGAAAACGTCAGCATCGCCGCGGCCGCCGCGACGCCCCACCGCACCCACCGTGTCGTGGTCATTACTGCCTCCCCGTTTCCCTACCGGACCCCGGTACCGCCCGGACCGCGCTATCGCCCCGCCCGACCCGTCGATAATCGAATCACAAGGCGGGCAACGGCGTACAGCGATGAACACGAGCGACCCCTTCGCTCTCCGGTATAGGAATCGACCGTCCCACCGTTAGCACCTCCGGCTCCACACCGGCCACAAGGAGCGCAGCGACTGAGCGGCGGAGTGAAGAACCGGGGTTGGCCCCGACCCGCCGCAGGCAGGGCCATAGATTACTGCCGTGTACATCGAGGAATTCCGGTCGCCCGGAGCGCTCACCGCCGAGATCGCCGAAGCGCTGGCAGCCTGCGCGGCGGGCCATACTTCTCGGATCACCCTCGCCGCCAACGAGCATGCGGTGAACCTGCCGGTTCTGCCGTGGTGCTGGGCCGATCTCCGGATCGAGGTCGGCACCAGGGTGACGGTCACCGCGGAGGGCGGCCGGATCGCGCCGGATCGAGAGGATCGGCATGCGCTCGACGAGGTGGTCGCCCGGTTCCGCGCCCTGACCTCCGGAGCCGGCGGCTAACTGCCGAACACCCGCTCCACCACGGCTTTCGCCCGCCGGGTGATCCGCAGATAGTTGTCCAGGAATTCGCCGCCGTCATCGTTGGGCCAGCCGGCCACCTTGGCCACCGCCGAGAGGGTGCGTCCGGGACCGGGTAGTTGATCGGAGGGCTTACCGCGGACCAGGACCAGTGCGTTGCGGGCCGCCGTCGCGGTGATCCAGGACTGCCGCAGCAGGTCGGCGTCCTCGGCGCCGAGGAGGCCCGCCTTCTCGATGACATCCAGCGATTCCAGCGTGGAGGTGTTGTGCAGCGCCGGGATCTCGTGTGCGTGCCGCAATTGCAGCAGCTGCACCGTCCATTCGATATCGGCCAGGCCGCCGCGCCCGAGCTTGGTGTGGGTCGCGGGGTCGGCGCCCCGGGGTAGCCGTTCGGAATCGATCCGGGCTTTGATCCGGCGGATCTCGCGCACCGCGTCGGCCGAGACCCCGCCGGCCGGGTAGCGCACGCGGTCGATCGTATGCAGGAAACGAACACCCAGGTCCTGGTCTCCGGCGACCTGATGCGCGCGGAGCAGGGCCTGCACCTCCCACGAGTGCGCCCATTGGCGGTAGTAGGCGTCGTAGGCGGTCAGCGTGCGCACGAGCGGACCGCTGCGTCCCTCCGGTCGCAGCCCGGCGTCGACCTGCAGCGGCGGATCGGTGCTGGGGGCGCCGAGCAGTTTCTGAACCTGTTCGGCGATGCCGTTGGCCCATTTCACGGCGACGTGTTCCTCTTCGCCGGGACGCGGGTCGCAGACGAAGAGCACGTCGGCGTCGGACCCGTAACCCAGTTCCATCCCGCCGAGCCGGCCCATCCCGATCACCGCGAAATCCGCCGGTGCGGGCGCGCCGCGTTCGGCGACGCTGGCCCGGATGACCGCGCGCAGCGAGGCCTCGAGCACCGCCACCCATACCGCGGACAACGCGGCGCAGACCTGGGGCACGTCCAGCAAGCCCAGCAGATCCGCCGACGCCACCCGGGCGAGCTCGTGGCGGCGCAGCGAGCGCGCGGTGGCGACGGCGCGCTTCGGGTCGGTGTAGCGGTCGGCGGCGGTGAGGATTCCGTTCGCCACCTCGACGGGACCGGTGCGCAGCAGCAGCGGGCCGTGCGGGCCGTCGGCGTACATGCGGATGGTCTCGGGCGCGTTGATCAGCAGATCCGGTAGATACGCCGAGGACCCCAGCACCATCATGAGCCGCTGTCCCACCGCGCCCTCGTCGCGCAGCACCCGCAGATACCAGTCCTGGTCCACCAGGCCTTCGGATACCCGCCGGTAGGCCAGCAGCCCGGCGTCGGGGTCGGGGGTTTCGCCCAGCCACTCCAGCAGGGTCGGCAGCAGCACCGCCTGGATGCGTCCTTTACGGGAGACACCGCTGGTGAGTGCGCGCAGATGACCGAGGGCGTGCTCGGGGTCGGCGTAACCGAGGGCGGCGAGCTGACGGACCGCGGCGTCCGGGCTCAGCCGCAGGGCGTCCGAGTCCAGCCGGGCCACCGATTCCAGCAGCGGGCGGTAGAAGAGTTTGGTGTGCAACCGGCGGATCCGCCCGGTGTGCCGGCGCAGTTCGCCGCGTAGGACGCCCGCGGCGTCGCGGGTGCCGTCGGGTCGGATATGCGCGGCGCGAGCCAGCCAGCGCATCCCTTCCTCGTCGTCGGCGGCGGGCAGCGTGTGGGTGCGTTTGAGCCGCTGCAACTGCAGCCGGTGTTCGAGCAGGCGCAGGAACTCGTAGGAGGCGGTGAGGTTGGCGGCGTCGTCACGGCCCACGTATCCGCGCGCGGCGAGCGCCGCCAGGGCCTCCACAGTGCCCTGGACGTGCAGTTTGGGGTCGACGCGTCCGTGCACGAGTTGCAGAAGTTGCACCGCGAACTCCACATCGCGCAGGCTCCCGCTGCCGAGTTTGAGTTCCCGCTCGCGCAGGTCGGCGGGGACCAGGTCCTCCACCCGGCGGCGCATCGCCTGCACATCGGGGACGAAATCGGGTCGTTCGGACGCGGTCCACACCATGGCGTCGGTCGCGGCCCGGTACTGCTCTCCGAGCTCGATGTCACCGGTCATCGCCCGCGCTTTGAGCAGGGCCTGGAACTCCCAGGTCCGCGCCCAGCGCTGGTAGTAGGCGAGATGGGAATCGAGGGTGCGCACCAGCGCTCCCGCCTTGCCCTCCGGCCGCAGTGCGGCGTCCACATCGAAGAACGCCGAGGATCCGACGGTCATCAGTTCCGCGGCCAGCCGGGTCGCGACGGCGTCGGCGGGTTCGGCGACGAACAGGATGTCCACATCGCTGACGTAGTTGAGTTCGCACGCCCCGCTCTTGCCCATGGCTATCACCGCCAGCCGCACCGGGCACGGCTCGTCGCGGCACACCCGGGCCACCGCGACCGCCAGCGCGGCGGTGAGCGCGGCGTCGGCCAGGGCGGTGAGCTGTCGGCCCACCACCTCGTACGGGACGACCGGCTCGTCCTCGACGGTCGCGGCCAGGTCCACGGCGGCCAGCAGCATGAGCTGGTCGCGGTAGCGCTTGCGCAGCAGGGCCACCACTTCGGGTCCGGATTCGCCGGCCCGGAACAGCATCGGCCCGGCGTGCGGACCGGACTCGGGTTCGGCGGCGACCACCGCGAGCAGATCGGCGATCAGCTCGTCGTGGTCGGGTAGTTCGGTGCGGCGCAACAGGATCCAGGACCCCGGATCCGCCACCAGGTGATCGCCGAACGCGGTCGACGATCCGAGCAGCGCGAACAGCCGGCCGCGCAGTGTCTTCTCGGAGCGGATCGCCGAATCCAGCTCCGCCCACTCGTTTCCGAGCGCCTCGGACAGCCTGACCAGGGTGCTCAGCGCCAGGTCCGCGTCCGGCGCCCGGGACAGCGACCACAGCACCGCGATGCTGTCGACGTTGTCCCAGCCGAGAGTTCTCAGCGAGTCGGCGGCCGACGGCTCGAGCAATCCGAGCCGGCCGACGCCGGGGACGGCGGACCGGGCGGACGGGGGGCGGACCATGAAGCTCAAGGTACCGACAACCGGACCGGAATTGTGCCGGACCCTCAGCTGCCGAGGATCAGAGACCGAGGTATTCGCGCAGTTCGAACGGCGTCACCTGGGCGCGGTAGTCCGACCATTCCCGGCGCTTGTTGCGCAGGAAGAAGTCGAACACGTGCTCACCCAGCGTTTCGGCGACCAACTCCGACCGTTCCATCGCGTGCAGCGCCTCGTCCAGCGTGCCCGGCAGCTCCTTGAACCCCATGGCGCGCCGTTCGGCGGCGGTGAGCGACCAGACGTCGTCCTCGGCCTCCGGCGGCAGGGTGTAGCCCTTCTCGACACCGCGCAGGCCGGCGGCCAGCAGTACCGCGAAGGTCAGGTAGGGGTTGCAGGCGGAATCAGGGCTGCGGATCTCGACGCGTCGCGAGGACGATTTGTTCGGGGTGTACATGGGCACCCGGACCAGCGCCGACCGGTTGGACCGGCCCCAGGACGCCGCGGTCGGCGCCTCACCGCCGTGGATGAGCCGCTTGTAGGAGTTCACCCACTGGTTGGTGATGGCACTGATCTCGTGCGCGTGTTCGAGGATGCCGGCGATGAAGGCGCGGGCGGTGGCGGAGAGGTTGTTCGGGTCGTCCGGATCGGAGAACGCGTTCGCCTCGCCTTCGAACAGGCTCATATGCGTGTGCATGGCCGAGCCCGGATACTGCGCGAACGGTTTGGGCATGAACGTGGCACGCACGCCCTCGTCGATCGCGACTTCCTTGATCAGGTACCGGAAGGTCATCACGTTGTCGGCCATGGACAGCGCGTCGGCGTAGCGCAGGTCGATCTCCTGCTGGCCGGGCGCGCCCTCGTGGTGGCTGAACTCCACCGAGATGCCCATGGATTCGAGCGCGTCGATGGCGTGCCGCCGGAAGTTCGGGGCGGAATCGTGCACGGCCTGGTCGAAGAAGCCACCTGTGTCCGCGGGGACCGGGTCGACGCCGTCGGGCTGGTTCTTCAGCAGGAAGAACTCGATCTCCGGGTGGACGTAGCAGCTGAACCCGACGTCACCGGCCTTGTTGAGCTGACGCCGCAGCACGTGGCGCGGATCGGCCCACGACGGCGAACCGTCGGGCATGGTGATGTCGCAGAACATCCGGGCGGAGTGCTGATGTCCTTTGCTGGAGGACCACGGCAGCACCTGGAAGGTCGACGGATCGGGCCGGGCCACCATATCGGCCTCGGAGATCCGGGCGAATCCCTCGATGGCGGAACCGTCGAACCCGATGCCCTCCTCGAACGCCCCCTCGAGTTCGGCGGGCGCGATGGCGACGGACTTGAGATAGCCCAGCACGTCGGTGAACCAGAGACGCACGAAGCGGATGTCCCGCTCTTCGAGCGTCCGCAGCACGAATTCCTTCTGGCGATCCATGACCGCGAGAGTAGGCACCCGGCGTTAAATCCGTGTTACATGACGCGCTGCGCTGTGTGTCGGGTCAGCAGCGCAGACCTTCGGGCGGGGATTTCAGGTCCACCAGATAGCTGATGACCGCATCGTCCACGCAGGTCGCGCCCCCGGTGAGCACCACGGTGTGACTGTCGCCCTCGTGTGTGATCAGGGCCGCGCCGAGTTGCTCGGCCAGGTCCACACCGGCCTGATAGGGGGTCGCCGGATCGCCGGTGGTGGACACCACCACGGTCTCGGGCAGGCCCTGCACGGAGATCTCGTGCGGCCGGCTGGTGTTGGGCACCGGCCAGTCCGCGCACAGTTCCAGCGGCGCCGCGCCGGTGCCGCGGCCGTCGTCGAGGAAGGGCGCGGCCTCGCGGTACTCGGTGTCCTGCCGGCCGGCGACCGCGCGATCGGTGATCCGGGGATCGTCCACGCAGCGGATCGCGTCGAACGCGTCGGAAAGGTTGCTGTAGGTGCCGTCGTCGCGGCGGCCGTTGTACATATCGGCGAGTTGCAGCAGCGTATCGCCGCGACCTTCGGTCAGTTCGGTCAAACCGACCGTGAGCACCGGCCAGAAGTCGGCGCTGTAGAGCGTCTGCTGGACTCCGGTGACGGCGTCGTCGTAACTGAGCCCGCGCGGATCGGTGGTGGCCGCGGGCGCGTCCCACAGCGGGTCCACCAGGGCCCGGAACCGCGGGACCACCTGAGCCGGGTCGGTCCCCAGCGGACAGTCCGGGGACTGCACACAGTCCGCGGCGTAGGCGTCGAAGGCCCGCTGGAACCCCGCGGCCTGGCGCAGCGATTCGGCGACCGGATCCTGGGACGGATCGATCGCGCCGTCGAGCACCATGGCGCGGATATTGCCGGGATACCGCTCCGCGTACGCCGCCCCGAGCCGGGTGCCGTAGGAGTAGCCGAGATAGGTGAGTTTCGGATCGCCCAGCACCGCCCGGATGACGTCCATATCCTGGATGACCTCCTGGGTACCGACATGGGCGAGGAACTCCGCACCCGTACGGGCCACACAGCGGCCGGCGTACTCGCGGTTCTCGTCCTCCGCCTCGGTGATGCCCTCCGGAGTGTTCGGCAATGGCGGTTCGGCCCGCTCGGCATCGGTTTCCTGCGGATTCAGGCAGTCGACGGCGGGGGTGGAGGCGCCGACGCCGCGCGGATCGAAACCCACCCGGTCGAACCGCTCGGCCAGCGGGGTCCCGCCGCCGATCATGACCGTGGACAACCCCGACATTCCCGGGCCGCCCGGGTTGATCAGCAGCGACCCGATCCGATCTCCGGTCGCGCGCATCCGGGACACCGCCAGCTGCGCGGTCGGGCCGTCGGGGTCCCCGTAGTCGACGGGTACCTCGATCCGCGCGCATTGCGCGGCCGGCGCCAAGCCCTCGCCCGGTTCGGTGTACCCGGCACAGGGTTCCCAGTCGGGCGCCTGGGTATAGAAACGAGTCAACTCCGCGGGAACCGGGGCGGGCGGGGCGGACTGTTCCCGATCCGAGTCCGCGCATCCCACGAGGCACACCGTCGCCGCCGCCAGCACACCCGCCAGCACACCACACCCGCTCCGCACCGCCGCAATGCTAGCCGGACCGGCCCCCACTCCTGGGGATGTGACGAACCGCACCTGGTCGCGGGCTTAATCCGGGCTCGGCCGCGGGTGCACACTGGAAGGCGTCAACCAGACCCGGGGACCCGCACAGGGCCTCGAGGAGACGAAAGGGACGATGATGTCCGACTCATCAACCATGCCCGATGCCACGGCGGAAACGCCCGCGTACGGCGCCACCGACCCCGCGAAGCCCGCGCGCCGGGCCACCCGCGTCCAGCATCTGCAACAGATGAAGGCGACGGGTGAGCGCTGGGCCATGCTCACCGCCTACGACTACTCCAGCGCCCGCCTCTTCGAGGAGGCGGGCATTCCGGTGCTGCTGATCGGCGATTCCGCCGCCAATGTGGTGTACGGATACGACACGACCGTGCCGATCACCACCGACGAGCTGATTCCGCTGGTGCGCGGTGTGGTGCGCGGCGCCCCCCGCGCGCTGGTCGTCGCGGATCTGCCGTTCGGCAGCTACGAGGGTTCCCCCGAGCAGGCCCTCGCCACGGCCACCCGCTTCATGAAGGAGGGTGGCGCGCACGCGGTGAAACTGGAGGGCGGCGAACGCGTCGCCGACCAGATCCGGCTGCTGACCAGCGCCGGAATCCCGGTGATGGCGCATATCGGCTTCACCCCGCAGAGCGTCAACACCCTCGGCGGTTTCCGGGTGCAGGGCCGCGGCGCGGGCGCCGAGGGGCTGCTCTCCGACGCGATCGCGGTCCAGGCGGCGGGTGCGTTCTCGGTGGTGATGGAAATGGTCCCGGCCGAGGTCGCCGGTCAAGTGACCCGCAAGCTGACCATCCCGACCATCGGTATCGGCGCGGGCGCCGACTGCGACGCCCAGGTGCTCGTCTGGCAGGACATGGCCGGGTTCACCAGCGGCCGGACCGCCAAGTTCGTGAAACGGTTCGCCGCGGTCGGCGACGCACTGCGCGGGGCGGCCGCCGCATACGCCGAGGAGGTCCGGCACGGAACGTTCCCGGGCCCGGAGCACAGTTTCTGACCTGCCCCGGAACTCGGAGGCGACTCCCCACCACCGCGCGGGATGGCAGACTCGAAGTCGACGGTTTCGACTCGAGTACAGAGGTACTGATGCGGCAACGCGCTTGGACAACACGGGGTGCCCTCTTGGTGGCGGGAGTTTGCGGGACGGTGCTGCTCACCGCGTGCGGCGGTGCGCAGCTCGGTTCGGAGCAGTCTTCCCCCGCGGCTTCCGCCGCCTCCGCGACCAGCACGGCGACGCAGAGCGCCGCGCCGGTCGCGCCCCTCGAGGTGACCGACAAGGCCGCGAAGAACCTGTGCGACATGATGCGGCCGGAGCTGCCGAGCTGGCGTGTCCAGGGGCCGACGCTGGGCCGGATCGGGCTCAACGCCATGGTCCACGAATGGGCGTTCACCAACGGCCAGATCAACGCGCAGGTTCTGGCCGATAAAAGCGTCGTGGACACGGTGACCATCGAGAACTGTTCCGATGTGCACAGCGAGGCCGTCCGCGCGCTCGAGATCCCCGACCTGGCCTCCGGCCTGGCATTCTGATGCGCCCGCTGTACCCGCCGATCGAACCCTACGATCAGGGGTTGCTCGAGGTCGGCGACGGCCAGGCGGTGTACTGGGAGACCAGCGGTAACCCGGACGGTAAACCGGCGGTCTTCCTGCACGGCGGGCCGGGCGGCGGCACCACACCGCAGAACCGCCGCTACTTCGACCCGGACCGCTACCGGATCGTGCTGCTGGACCAGCGCGGATGCGGCCGGTCGACCCCGCATATCGCCGACGGCGCCGAACTGTCGGTCAACACCACCGGCCATCTGATCGGCGATATCGAAGCGCTGCGCGCGGCACTCGGCATCGATCGCTGGCTGGTCTTCGGCGGTTCATGGGGTTCGACCCTGTCGCTGGCCTACGCGCAGCGATATCCGGAGCGGGTCACCGAATTGGTGCTGCGCGGCATCTTCCTGCTGCGCCGCAAGGAAATCGACTGGTACTACAACGGCAGTGCGGGTTACGTGTACCCCGACGAGTGGGAGAAGTTCCTCGCGCCGGTTCCCCCGGACGAACGCGGTGGGGATCTGGTGGAGGCCTACCACCGGCTGCTGCACGCCGCGGACCCTGCGGTCGTCGCCGCGGCGGCCAGCGCCTGGACCACCTGGGAGAGCGCGACCAGTTCACTGCGCCCCGATCCCGAGCGAGTGGCCGAAACCGCCGATGCCCGTTTCGCGCTCGCCTTCGCCCGGATCGAGAACCATTACTTCCGGCACGGCGGTTTCCTCGACGAAGCGCAATTGCTGCGCGATATCGACGCGATCACCCATATTCCCGCCGTCCTCGTGCAGGGCCGTCACGATATCGTCTGTCCCGCGGTCAGCGCCTGGGATCTGCACCGGGCCTGGCCGGAGTCGCGACTGCACATCGTCGACGATGCCGCGCACTCGTCCAGCGAACCGGGAATCGTCGACCGGTTGGTCGAGGCGACCGATACTTTCGCGGCGGTGGATCATGGGTGAGAAGGCGAGCACCGCGGGCGCCGCGCTCACCGAGGCCTTGCGCGCCGATATCGAACGTCTACTCACCGCGGAGCCGGATGTGCGCGCCGACGCCGACGATTCGGTGCACCAGATGCGGGTCGCGACGCGGCGGTTGCGCAGCGTACTGCGCTCCTACAAGAAACTGCTCGATCCCGACGCCGACAACCGGATCCGCACCGAACTCGCCTGGCTGGCCGCGATCCTGGGAGTGGCACGCGACGCCGAGGTGCGAGCCGAACGTTTCGCGGACCTGCTCGACCGGTACGCCGCTCCCGATTCCGCCGCGCTGGAAGCCGCACACGACCGTCTGGTCCGCACCGAGCGCGACCGCTACACCGCCGCGCACGGCGAGGTGCTCGCGGCGCTGGACAGCGACCGCTATCGGGAGATGCGGCGCGAGTTGAAGAAATGGCGTAAGTCCCCGCCCCTGCTGGAGTCGGTCGCCGGAACACCCGCGCGAGAGGTGTTCGACCGGGTGCTGCGCGCCGATCGCAAGAGAGTGCGCCGCCTGGTGCGTGCCGAGCCGACCGTCACACCCACCGACCGGGTGGAACTGCTGCACGATATCCGTAAGAGCGCCAAACGGTTACGTTATTCCTGCGAGGCGGCGACGGCGACACTCGGCGACACTGCCGCGGATCTGGGCAAACGCGCCAAGAATCTGCAAACCGTGCTGGGCGATCACCGCGACGCGGTCGAATCCCATGACGCCCTGCGCGCCCGGGCCGCCGCGGCCCGCGCCGCGGGTGAGGACATCGCCCTGCTCGAAACCCTCGCCGACGCCGAGGACACCGCGGCCGGTCGATGCCTGACGCGCTACCCCGCCGCCGCGGCCGCTATCGACACGGCTTGATACCGACCCGGAAGACCAAGCGCCACAACCGAATCCGGGCATCGGTCGGCAAACGGACCGGGCCGGCGCCGGGTTGCCCCGGCACCGGCCCGAACTGCGGAAACTCCGCGAGACACTACTGCAATGCCAACATCGATCCGCTCAGTTCGTGCAGCGGGCCGAACACGGTGAAAACCACCCGGCCGTTCGGATAGGCCGAGGACACGGCCGCGGCCGCGTCCAGTGCCTGCCCGAACGACGGGGCCGACGGATGCGGAATGCCCGCGACCGCCTGCCCGATATTGTTCTGATCCACCCAGCGAGTATCCGCGGGGCTGAGGTCCACCCGCACTCCACCGGGCATCGGCGTCACCGCGACAGCACCGGCGGAACCGGCGCCCACGGTAGCGAGAACAGATGCGGCCCCGGCGATCAAAGCTCCGGTTGCCAAGGTACGTGCTACCCGCATATGTGTTGTGACCTGTCTTCCGATAGGAATGAATCGGCTCGCTCCGCGAACTCCACGGCCCCGAACGAGCCTGCCGACCCCGCATACTTTATGACGCCGATCACCATTCATGCCAGTTCTACACGAATCCAGCGGGAAAATATCCCGTTGACCGAGCAACTGCTACTGTGGCGAACCGTAAGCGTCCGACTAAATCCCGAGCTGGAGTTTCATCACGTATGTCTACTCTCATCTATGACTATCTGCTTCCCATCCTCGGCCCGCAGCAGGCCACAGCGCTGGCGCAGATGCTCGTGATCGGTCCCTCGGCCTGAGCTGCCGCTGGATGAACGTCGTCCCCCGCCCGGCGGGGGACGGTGTCCATCTCGTGGAGTTACCATCCGGCGGTGTACAGACCGCTACTCCTGCTCTCCGCCGCCCTCATCGCCGTCCTACCGGGCGTTACCGCCTGCCAGAGCGATACCGGCACGCCGGAAACCGCCGCGACCACCACATCCGCCGCGACGAATCCCGATGCCGCGCAACTCGACCAGGTGAAGGCGGGGTCGTTCGTCATCGGCTTCCGCGGCGCGTTCCCCGGCCTGGCCGAAGGGCGTGACGATCCGGCGATCACCGCGATCTTCACCGAAACCTGCGCCGATATCCGGGCCGGCACGCCGGAGGACGAGGTGACCACCGCGTTGACCGACCGGCTCACCGTCGGCGACACCGAACCCACCCCACCCGAAACCGCGGCCGTTCAGCAGATGGTCACGGTTATGTGCCAGGGGTAGCGAACCCCGGCCCTCTCCGTGCCCGGCCGAATTCCGCGGGCCGGCCGCCGCGGCGGAATTCGCCGGAATAGGAACATCGGTCCGACACGCCGCGCGGGCCGACACGCCGGAATTTCCGATCAGCGGTCCACAGGAACCGCACCGAAGAATTCGTCCGCATATCGCCGGGCCCATTGCGCGAAGGTCATCGCCGGACGGCCCCGAATCGTTTCCTCCCGCGAACTCGGCACGAATCCGATTTCCCGACCGAGCGCCGCGGCTAGCTCGCGCACGAGATCGGCACGGGTGAGTTTCTCCGGGCCGGTCAGCGGGTACGCCTTGCCGAGATGTCCTACCTCGGTCAGCGCCACGGCCGCCACGGCCGCGATATCGTCCATCGCGATCGGAGTACCGCCGGCCCCGGCGACAAGCGGCGGCGGTCTCCGCGAGACCCCCGCCGGGCGGATGAGCCGGCCATAAGCCGGATCCTGTCCCCGGTTCGCACCGGGGGGCGGCCATCCATCTGGGCACACCGTCGCCGGGTACCTCGAGCGGTCCACCCGCAGGCTCGGGCGAGCAGCCCTCGAACACCTGCGCAACCGCACCGCGAGGTGCGATCTTCGACCTTGCTCCGGGCGGGGTTTACCTAGCCGCCCCGGTCACCCGGGGCGCTGGTGCGCTCTTACCGCACCGTTTCACCCTTACCGCACGGCCCTCGCGGGCCGTGGGCGGTTTGTTTTCTGTGGCACTGTCCCGCGGGTCGCCCCGGGTTGCCGTTAACAACCGCCCTGCTCTGTGGAGTCCGGACTTTCCTCGACTCCGGGCGTGACACCGATCGGTGTCCGTTCCCGGTGCCGCGACCGCCCGGCCGACTCATCCGCCGCCACAGAATACTCGGTGCGGTCGAGTGGGCCGCCGCCAGTCGCCCGGGGTTGTCGCCACAGCCGGATAGTTCACCGAAGGCAATAACTCGGTACCGTCACTGTTCATGGAGCGCGTCGAGGTCGGCTTCCCGTCGGGAGGTCAGAAATGTGCCGGTTGGTTGTACCTACCGGCCGGCCCGCCCAAGCCCCGCCCCATCGTGGTGATGGGGCACGGGTTGGGGGCCAACAGGGAAATGGGACTGGATCGGTTCGCCCGGCGGTTCGCCGCGGCGGGAATGGGGGTGCTGGCATTCGACTACCGGCATTTCGGGGACAGCGACGGCGATCCCCGGCAGGTCGTCAATCTCGCCCGGCAGCGCGAGGATTGGACGGCCGCCGTGGCCTACGCCCGCACGCTGCGCGGATTCGATGCCACGCGGATCGCGCTGTGGGGCACGTCGCTGGGCGGCGGGCACGCCCTGTCGGTGGCCCCGGACGACGCCTATATCGCGGCGGTGGTCGCCCAGGTTCCGTTCGTCAGCGGATTGTCCTCGGCCCTGGCGAAAGGGTTGCTGAGTTTCGTGAAGGTCGGGACGCGGGCGGTCGCCGATCTGGTGTTCGGCACGGTATTCCGCAAACCGGTTCAGGTCCGGCTCGCCGGTCGTAAACGCGCCACCGCGATGATGAGCGGGACGGAAGTTCCGGCCGGATTCGGCCGGCTGGCCGAGGACAGCCAGAGCTACCGGCCCCAGATCGCGGCCCGCGCCGCCATATCGCTGCTGTTCCACAGCCCGGGCCGGCATGTGAAGGAGCTGAAGATGCCGGTGCTGTACGCGCTGTGCGACAACGACTCGATCACCCCGGTGAAACCGTCGTTACGGGCGGCCGAGAAGACCAAGCACGCGGTGGTGAAGCGCTATCCCGCAGGACATTTCGATATCTATTTCGACGACCTGTTCGAGCAGGCCGTCTACGACCAGACCGAATTCCTGACCTCGGTCCTGCGTCCCTGACCGTGGCACCGGATACCACTGCGCCCATCCGGTACCGCGAATGTTTCCGGGCCGGCGATATACCCGCCGGCCCGGAAACAGCTATTTCACGAGCGATACGTTGAACGGGTACTTGTACTCGCGGCCGTTGTTGGCCGCGATCCCCGCCAGCACACTGAACACGATGCCCGCGATCCACACGATCGGGAACAGCAGCAGGCCGATCAGCACGATCATCAGCACCGCGGACACCACATAGGCGATGGCCAGCACGATCTGGAAGTTCAACGCGTCCACGGCATGTCGCCGCACGAACTCGTCCCGGTCCTTGTACAGCACCCAGACGATGAGCGGCGCGACGAAACCGAGCACGATTCCGCCGAAATGCGCCAGCATGGCCCAGGTCTTGGCGTCGGAGGGCGAAACGGGCGCGTGCTGGGACGCACCGTAGGGCTGTGGCGCGGGGTCGTAGGGTGGTTGGGCGCCGGCGGCCGGCTGCGACGGGTAGGGCTTGTCCGACGTCGGGTCATACGGAGACTGAGGAGTGGTCATCACATTCCAAACTCGCTGGCGACTGGTGTATTTCGAGGATAGAGCGCGCGCTACCCACCAGGGAGTGAAACAAAACCACACCGGGGTGAATTATCGGACAGGTAACACGCGGGGCGGTGACGGCCACGCTCGGACCGCGGAAAAGGCAGCGCGTGCGCTGGGTCGACGGGCGGGTCGACAACTGGCTGGACCGGCAGCGGGCCGGCGGCTCGGCGGCCTGAATATCGGCCGTGGCCGGGAGCCTCATGCTCGACAACTCACCGGCCTTGTCTGATCGCCGACCGGCACTGTCCGGCACGCACAGCGTCCCGATCGAGATCTTGTACCGCCACCCCCTCGCTCCCCGCCCCCGGCACGTTGTTAGATGGCGTAAAGACAATCGACCACACGAGAGGACTTCGAACTCATGGCCGAGAGGATCGCAGTAGTATCCGGCGCCGCCCGCGGTATCGGGGCGGCCATCGCCAAACGGCTGGCGTCCGACGGGATGCAGGTCGGGGTCCTCGACCTCGACGAATCCGCGTGCGCCGAGACCGTGACGGCGATCACGGACGCCGGTGGGAAGGCGATCGCGCTCGGCGCGGATGTCAGCAAGGAAGACTCGGTGACCGCCGCCGTGGAGCGGCTGGCCGCCGAACTCGGCGAGCCGACCGTCGTGGTCAACAATGCGGGCGTGCTGCGCGACAACCTGCTGTTCAAGATGAGCGTCGACGACTGGGACACCGTGCTGGGCGTGCATCTGCGCGGCGCGTTCCTGCTGACCCGGGCCGCCCAGAAGTACATGGTCGACCAGAAGTGGGGCCGCATCGTCAATATGTCCAGCACCTCGGCGCTGGGCAATCGCGGCCAGGTGAACTACTCCGCCGCCAAGGCCGGTATGCAGGGGTTCACCAAAACCCTCGCCTTCGAGCTCGGTAAATACGGGGTCACCGCCAACGCGATCGCGCCCGGTTTCATCGTCACCGATATGACCGCGGCCACCGCTGCCCGGGTCGGCGTCGACTTCGAGGACTTCCAGAAGGGCGCCGCGTCCCAGATCCCGGTGAACCGGGTCGGCTACCCGGAGGACATCGCGCACACCGCGTCGTTCCTGGCCAGCGAAGGGGCCGGTTTCGTCTCGGGACAGGTCATCTACGTGGCCGGCGGCCCGCGGGACTGAACACCGCGGTGGTGGGATGGTCACCGGCCGTCCCACCACCGAGCTCCCGGCGTCCGACCGACCCCCGCCAGCAACAACCGCTCCGCCACAGATCTGCCTCGCAACGGCGGACCACCCGGCCACCACTCGCCCGGCTCGACCAGACCAGGCGTGACCAGCCGTAGGCCGTCGAACAGTCCGGCGATCTGCGCGCGAGTCCGGAACCAGCCGGACCCGAGTGTCTCCAGGTACCGGAGTCGGCACGACAGCGCATACGGGTGGAGGTCGTCGCCGGGGCCCGGGTCGTGGAGGTGGGTGAGCACCAGGAACGAGCCGGGCGGCAGCACCTGGGCCCAGCCGCGCACGATCCCGGCAGGGTCCTGGTCGTCCTCGAGGTGATGCAGCACCCCGCACAGCAGCACGGCGATCGGTTCCTCCGGATCGAGGTAGGTGCGCACACCCGGTTCGTGCAGCAGGTTGGGGTCGGTGAGATCGCCTGGAAGGTAATGCGTTCGGTCGTCGGTCGCCAGCAGGGCGCGGCCGTGCGCGACGCACACCGGATCATTGTCGATGTAAACGACGGTCGGCCGATCCGCTGCTGGGATCACCTGCGAAAGGCCCACGATCTGGTGCGTGTCGACCCGGCGGGCCTCCGGGACCGGCAGGCCCGCACCGAGGTCGAGGAACTGCCGCACCCCGACCGTGCCCGCGAGGTACCGCAGCACTCGCTGCTGGAACTCCCGGCTCGCCCATGCCGCTGCGCACTGGCCCGGCGCCGACTTCTCGAGTTCCAGGACGACCTCCACGTCCGGCGGGTAATTGTCCTTCCCACCGAGCATTCTGTTGCAGACCCGCGCGATACTCGGACGGGCGGCGTCGACACCCACCGCCTTCCGTACCCCGGTCCGCGGCACGGGCTCGGTCACGTCCGCACCTCGGTCGTGTAGTGCAGGGCGTCGTAGTAGCGGCGGCATCGATGCGCGGCATGAGTCGCCAGCTCGTGATGGGCGTGTGCGTTCCCCCGGATCGGTTCCCGGCTCCGGCACTCCGATCCCGTGACCGCGGGTTCGGTCCCAGTAGTGGGGTCAGCAGGCACGGTGCCCCGCCCGCCGCTCGGCCTTCCACCGTGCGATCACACCGTCCACCTCACGTTGCAGACGTTCGCCGTCCTCCCGGGTCGGCTCGTACAGCGCGCCGGTGTCGGTGTCGAGCGCGATCAATCCGTCCCGGGTCCGTTCGAGCAGTTCTCGATACTCGGCGGCCTCCGTCCACAATCGCAGCGTCGACGACATCGCCTCGTTGTTGACCAGCGCGAGGCCGGCCGATCGCGGGGCCGCGTTCGGTATCCGGATCGGTAGTGGTTCCACGGCCGCTCTCCGGTTCTCGCAATCCATAGCTCCTGGTTCCTTTCGCTCGCGCAGTCCCGTGACAGCCGCGACGTCAAGGACGTGGGCGTCACCCACCGAAGCGAATCGGCAGAGGTGGGAAGCCCTGGAGGGCTCACCTGACGCCGCGACTTGCCCTCAGCATCACGCCGAGCGGCGGCCCACGGACGGCCCATAGCGGCCCACTTCGGCCTACATTTGGCCCACTCTCCGTGCGGCACTGCCGATATGAGGTGCAATATCGGCACGTTGACGGCCGTGAGTGGAGGTAGGTATGGGCAGAGAACCGCGTACTCGACTCGAACAGCTCGCCGCCGAGCACGGCTTCGGCACCGGCGACTTTCAGAGGGAATTCGCCAGCCGCGCCGAGACGCTCGGCATAGAGGTCGAGGTCTCGCGCAGCGCTACGAAGCGCTGGTTTCACGGCGGCGCGGGTCGACCCCGGCCCAGCGCACGGCGCGTGCTCGAAGCTTGGTTCGGTGAACCCATTGCTGTCCTACTCGGCCCGCCGCACAACGCGACTCACAGTCGACCCGCCACTGAACAGGAGCTTGCTGTGTCCGCAGCACACAAATCGGTGAACCACGCCATCGAAGCCGCATCCGCACTGGACCCCTCCGCGCTCGAGCATCTCCACGCGGCCGCAGGCAAAGCTGCGACCGCGTACTACGTCACTCCCCCGCTGGAACTGCTGAACGACCTGGTCGCGTTACGTGACACCGTCTATGACCAGCTCGACCGGACGCACAAGCCGCTGCAGCAGGCGGCGCTGTACCTGCTGGCCGGACAGGTGTGCGGGCTGCTGTCGTCGGTGTCCTGGGACCTCGGTCTGGTGGAACCGGCCGAGGAGCAGGCCCGCGCCGCCTACACCTACGGCTGCATCATCGACCACCCTTCTCTCCAGGCGTGGGCACGCGCATTGCAGGTCACTCTCGCGTTCTGGTCCGGGTTCCCGCGCCGCGCCAACCGGATCGCCGAGGCGGCGCTCGACACCGCACCGGCCGGGACCGCGCGAGCGCGGTTGCACTCCGTCAACGCGCGAGCGCTGTCGATGCTCGGCGCTCGCGGCGAGGTCCATACCGAACTCGAATCAGCTGCCGCAGAACTCGATCGAGCCGGCCACGACGAATTCCTGGACGAGGTCGGCGGCGAACTAGCGTTCGACCGAGCTCGTCGCGCGCTTTGCGCAGGCGCGGCGTATGTCGCGCTCGGCGACGGTGAGCAGGCCGAACAGGCGGCGCTTCAAGCGGTCGACCTGTTCGCCACCATCCCTCCAGCACAGCGCTGGGGCGCGGGTGCGCTCGGTGCGCACGTCGATCTGGGCGCTGCCCGCACACTGCGCGACGACCTCGCGGGGGCACAGGAAGCGTTGCGGCCGGTGTTCGAATTGCCGCCCGCGCGCCGCACCGAAGCCATAGCACTGCGGCTACATGCGCTCGCCCGCGCTCTCGGCAACTCCCGCTACAGGGGTGCGACCGAGGCGTTGCAACTCGGCGCAGCTATCGAGGACTTCACCTCGATATCGCTGTCTCGCACGACTGGTATGCGGGCACTGCCAACCTCGAAGTAGCTATTCACTGCCGCAATGGTCGAGCTGGGCGGCATCCCACAAACCGAGAATCACCGCCTCACGCGCCGGGCTGATCCCGAGTTCGCCCGCACGCTCATGCGCCACTGCGGCACCGCCGGTGGTCAGCCATGCCCAGGTGTCGGCGACCGTCTCACGAATGGGGCGGCAAGCGAACCCCGCCCTGCGAGCGCCGTCGGCGTCTACATTCCAGGCGCCCGGATAAGTGCGCCAGAGCGGAAGTTCGGTCCACTGGCGGATGCCTTGCTCGGCGAGCCACTGCTCATCGGTCACCCACTCCAGGACCGCGCTACTGCTCGTGACGTCTCGGCAAGCTCCGAGCATGTCGCCCATACGCTCGCGGCGTGCCGCTGTCAGGTTGTAGACACCGGTCAGGTCGCAAGTCAGCGCGAACGCGGCGACGTCCCGGACGTCTACGGGCTGTATCGGCCGGTCAGGGCTGCCGGGCGCGAGCACGCGGCCGCCGCGCTGCATACGCCGGAGCCACCACTCCAGGCGGCCGACGTACTCGTGTGGCCCGAGAATGACACCGGGCCGCAGGATCGTGGTCCGCGCCGGGCCGAATATTTCGGTGACGGCACGCTCGCAGCCGGCCTTGCCGAATCCGTAGGTCGACGGTCCGGGGTCGCCGTCGTATCCGTAATCCGGTCCGGCATCGGACGGACACTCCAGCACCGAAGACGACTCGCTCAATGGTTCGATCGGCCACCCTTCGTACACCGATACGGTGGACACCAACACGTAGCGGTCGGCCACCGGCTCCAGTGCGCGGGCCAGTCGCAGGGTTTCGCGCGGCACGAAGCTCGAGGTGTCGAGCACGACATCCCAGGGCCCGGACCTTGCCAGGCGTGCAAGATCGTCGGGCTCCGTGCGGTCGCCACGCACGGTGGTCACACCCTCGACGTCGGTGCCGGATCTGCCGCGCCGGAACGTTGTCACCTCCCAGCCCTGTGCCACCGACTGTTCGGCGATCTCGCGACCGAGGAACCAGGAACCGCCCAAGATGAGAACTCGCGTCACCCTTGCCATTGTGGCTCGTCGGTCACGCGGCGGGCGAAAGGTGCCGCAGCCGTTCGAGGAGGACCGCGAGCAGAGCTACCCGTTCGGGCATCGCAGTAACGTCGACATGTTCGTTGCGGGCGTGCGGGTGACCGCCGACCGCGCCGAGTCCATCCAGCGTGGGCACCCCGATCGCGGCTGTCAGGTTGCCATCCGAGGCGCCGCCGGACCTGACAGCCTGCAATGGGCCGATGCCGAGTTCTCGCGCAGCCGACGCGGCCTCGCCGAACAGCCGGCGCGCGCTGTGCTCCTCGAACGGTGGCCTGTCGATCTCGCCGGTCACCGTTACCGTGGCACCCGGCAGGTGCGGGGCCAGCGCGAACATCGCCCGGTCCACCTGTTGGAGGTCCGACAGAGCCCATGACCGCGCATCCACTGCGCACTGCGCCGATTCTGGAACGGTGTTCACGGTGGTCCCCGCCGTCAGGACCGTGGGCACCACCGATGTGTCACCGGAAGCCAGATCGGCGATCGCGAGAATCTGGTGCGCCAGCTCGACGCCCGCGTTCACCCCCAGCTCCGGCTCCAATCCGGCATGGGCTGCCCGGCCGGTCACGGAGACGCGGTAGTTGGCGATCCCCTTACGTCCGATTTTCACCGCGCCACCGTCCGCGCTCGGCTCACACACCAGGACGGCCCCGGCCTTCCGCGCTTGTTCCTCGATCAGCACCCGCGACGACGCCGAACCGACCTCCTCGTCACTGGTCAGCAGGACACTGACATGCGACGCGTCCTGGAGGAGTTCGATCGCCGCAATCACCTGGACGATTCCGCCCTTCATGTCGAACGTGCCGGGGCCGGTGGCAATCCCGTCTGTGATCGAGAACGGCCAGTCGGCGGTTGTACCCACTGGCCACACAGTGTCGAAATGACCCAGCACCAGCACCCGGGGATCGGGGGCCTCGGCCAGGACGTGCACGTTCTCGCCTACCCGTTCCAGCCGGACGGAACGCTCGAGCGCTGCCGACAGCCACGGCCGGATCAACACGGCACAGACTTCCAGGCCCCGCTGATCATTCGACGGTGACTCGCAGTCCACCAGCATGCGAAAGCGGTCCAGCATGTCGGGAAGCTTGCTCGCGGCGGTTTCGAGTGCGTTGTTGTTGTCGCCCATCGCCTGATCTTCCTACGCCCGTGTCAGAGTGTGTCACGTGCCGACCGATTCGCGTCATCGCTGGAACCACAACACGCACTACTACCCGGCCGTCCTCGATACCGCTCCTGCCGGAGCCCGGACCGCGCTGGACGTGGGAACCGGCGACGGACTCCTGGCGACGGATCTGCGCGAACGAGTACCCGATGTCACCGCCATAGATTCCGACCCGGCGGTACTCGACCGAGCCCGCGAAACCGGCGCAGAGGTCCGCTGGGTGCTCGGCGATGTCATGACCTATCCGCTGCCCGAGGAGCACTACGACCTGGTGGCCGCGGTGGCGAGCGTGCACCATCTGCCCGATCTCGCCTCCGGTCTGCGACGGCTGGCGGATCTCACCGCCGTGGGTGGCAAACTGGTCGTCATCGGGCTCGCGCGGAGCGCGTCGATAAGCGACTACGCCATGAACGTGGCCGGGACGGTGCAGCATCGGGTTCTCGCACGGTCTCGTGGCTTCTGGCAGCACACCGCACCGATGGAGATGAATTTTCCACACACCTACGCGCAAGCCCGGCGCATCGCCGCGGCGACCCTGCCCGGGATGATCTGGCGGCGGCTTCCGCTCTTCCGCTACTCCGTCACTTGGCACAATCAGCGGCGATAACTCGGTTGCCGCGCAGTCTTTTTCGGCACACCATCGCGTAATGCGGATACGAAGTATCGGGCCCGACGACTGGCCGACCGCCCGAGCGGTCCGCCTCGACGCCCTGGCCGGTTCCCCGCCGGGTACGTTCTCCACGACCCACGCGGAGGCACTGGTGTGGGAGGCACATCAGTGGCGGGAGTGGGCTACCCGGCGAATCCTGTTCGTCGCGGAAACGGGAGCGATGCCGGTGGGTTCAGCGGGTGTCATCACCAGCGTGGACGGGCCGCTGCTGGTGTCGATGTGGACCGCGCCCGTGGCACGCCGGACGGGGGTCTCGGATCAGTTGGTTCGGACGGTGATCGGCTGGGCGATCGACGCCGGGCACCGGACGTTGCGCCTGTGGGTCATCGAGGGGAACCGCCCGGCCGAGCAGCTGTATCTACGCCAGGGGTTCACCCGCACCGGGGCGGTCCAACCCTGCGGAGACGACGACCCGCGACCCGAGAACGAGATGATCCTGACGCTGCCGACCGGATGAGAGGTTTGCCGCTTTTCCCTCTTTTGTTCCGCATATCCGGCTATATACTGCCCTCCGTGACGTATCTGCGGATCAAGGAAGCCGCCGGGCTGCTCGGAGTCAGTGATGACACCGTGCGGCGCTGGATCGATCAGGGGCGGCTTCCGGCGGTCCGCCTGGAGAACGGGCGCAAAGGTGTCGAGGGCCGGGATCTGGCGGAATTCGCGCGGCAGAACGCCGAGGCGCCCGACCCCGGGGTTACTGTGGCGGCCTCGGCTCGCAACCGGATGCGCGGAATCGTCACCAGGGTCGTCACCGACACGGTGATGGCGCAGGTGGAGATGCAGGCCGGGCCGTTCCGGCTGGTGTCGCTGCTGAGCCGGGAATCGGTGGACGAACTCGGTATCGAAGTGGGCAGTGTGACGGTCGCGTCGGTCAAGTCGACGCATGTGGTGGTCGAGATTCCGGAGAGCTGACGATGAGAACAGTAGGGCGTGTACTGCGCTGCCTGGCCCCGGCGGCCGTGCTGATCACCATGCTGGCGGGTTGCGCCGCCGACGACTCCGGGGACAGCGCCGGGAGCGGTCCCGAGGACGGCCTCGTCGGGACCGTCAACGTTTTCGCGGCGGCCTCGCTCACCGAAACCTTCACCACGCTCGGCGAGAGGTTCGAGCAAGCGCATCCCGGAGTCGACGTGGTGTTCAATTTCGGCGGCAGTTCGGCGCTGGCCGAACAGATCCGGCAGGGCGCCCCGGCCGACGTGTTCGCCTCCGCGGCGCCCCGCAATATGGAACAGGTGCAGGAATCCGGCGATGTCACCGCCGGGCCGGTCACCTTCGTGCGCAACCGCCTCGAGATCGCCGTTCCCACCGGCAATCCGGGCAGCATCAGCGGACTCGCCGATTTCGGCCGCCCCGAGCACCGGATCGCGTTGTGCGCCGAACAGGTGCCGTGCGGGGCGGCGGCCGACAAGGTCTTCACCGCGGCGGGTGTGACGCCGCAACCCGACACCCGCGAACCCGATGTGAAAGCGGTACTGACCAAGGTCACCCTCGGCGAGGTCGACGCGGCGCTGGTGTACCGCACCGATGTCCGGGCCGCGGGCGATACCGTCACCGGAATCGAATTCCCGGAATCCGACGGGGCGATCAACGACTACCCGATCGCGCCATTGGCCGCAGCGCCCAACCCGGCGGCGGCCGCGGCCTTCGTCGATTACGTCATCTCCCCACAGGCTCGGTCGGTCTTCACGACGGCCGGTTTCGACACCCCGTGAGCCCGAGTCCGGCGCGGCGCCGCACAGCGGCGCTGCGGCGGCGCCGGGCGGTCCGCGGCCGGCGGCCGCTGGTCCTCATGGTCCCCGCGCTGCTGGGCCTGGTGTTCCTGATGGTGCCCTTGGCCGGACTGCTGGTCCGCGCGCCCTGGCGAGATCTGCCGGACCGCCTGTTCAGCGCCGAGGTCGGGCAGGCGCTGCGCCTCTCGCTGGTGTGCGCGAGCCTGGCCACCGTGCTGTGCCTGGTGCTGGGTGTACCGCTGGCCTGGCTGCTCGCGCGCGGCGACCTCCCCGGACGCGGACTCGTGCGGGCGCTGGTCACGGTGCCGCTGGTGCTGCCGCCGGTCGTCGGGGGTGTCGCGTTGCTGTTGGTGCTCGGCCGGCGCGGGCTGGTCGGCCAGTACCTGTACGACTGGTTCGGGGTCGCGCTCCCGTTCACCACCGCGGGAGTGGTGGTGGCGGAAGCGTTCGTCGCGATGCCGTTCCTGGTGATCTCCGTGGAGGGGGCGCTACGCGGCGCCGACCCCCGCTACGAGGAGGCGGCCGCCACGCTGGGCGCCTCCCGCTGGCTGACCTTCCGGCGGGTGACCCTGCCCTCGATCCTGCCGGGTGTCGTGGCGGGCACGGTGCTCTGCTGGGCGCGGGCGCTCGGCGAATTCGGGGCCACCATCACCTTCGCCGGTAACTTCCCGGGCCGGACCACGACCATGCCGCTCGCGGTGTATCTGGCGTTGGAGACCGATCCGGCCGCGGCGATCGTGCTCAGCCTGGTGTTGCTACTTGTCTCGGTGGTGGTCCTGGCCGCATTGCGGGAACGCTGGCTGCGGGGGGTGCTGTGACCGTGACCGCCGCGCTGCGGGTGACCCGCGGCGATTTCTCGCTCGACCTGGACCTCACCCTGATGCCCGGGGAGGTCGTCGCACTGCTCGGACCCAACGGCGCCGGGAAGACCACCGCCCTGCGCGCGCTGGCCGGTCTCACCCCGCTGACCGGGGGTTCGATCCGGTTGGACGAACAGGTGTGGGATGCCCCGCCGGGCGAATTCGTTCCCGCCGAGCACCGTTCGGCGGGCGTGGTGTTCCAGGACTATCTGCTCTTCGCCCACCTCGACGCACTGGACAATGTCGCCTTCGGCCTGCGCGCCCGCGGAATGCGCCGGGCCGCCGCCCGCGACCGGGCAGCCGACTGGCTGAGCCGGGTGGGGCTGGCCGACTACACGCACGCCCGGCCGCGCGCGCTGTCCGGTGGTCAGGCCCAGCGGGTCGCGCTGGCCCGGGCCCTGGCCGTCGAACCGGCGCTGCTACTGCTGGACGAGCCCCTGGCCGCGCTGGACGCCGCCACCCGGGTCCGGGTGCGCTCCGAACTCTCCCGCCACCTCGGCGAATACTCCGGCCACACTCTGATGGTCACCCACGACCCGCTCGACGCGATGGTGCTGGCCGACCGACTCGTCATCGTGGAGGACGGTGCGGTGGTCCAGCAGGGGCCGCCGAGCGAGGTCGCGCGACGGCCGCGGTCGGATTATGTCGCGGATCTGGTGGGGCTCAATCTCTTCCGCGGTACCGCGGAAGGCACTCGGGTACAGCTGGACGGCGGCGGCGAACTCATCGTCGCCGAACCCGCCACCGGTCCCGTACATCTCACCTTCGCACCGGCGGCGGTCGGTCTGCACCCACGGCGTCCCGACGGCAGCCCCCGCAACACCTGGCCGGTGACGGTGGCAGGTCTCGAACAGCACGCGCACACCGTGCGGGTCCGGCTGGACGGTCCGGTACCGGCGCTGGCCGATATCACCGCCGCCACCGTCGCAGATCTGCGAATCCGCCCGGGGTCGGAGCTGTGGGCCGCGTTGAAGGCCACCGAGATCCACTGCTACCCCGCCTGACCCGGCGGCGCGTCAGCCGGCGATCCGGCGCAGACCGGTGTACTCCACGGCCGCGAACACCGCGACGAAGGCGGCGCCGGTGCGCCACCGGCCCACACGGTCAGCACGCCGGCACCGGGTCGGCAACCGTGGCCGACACCGGGTCGGTAACCGTGCGCGCCGCTCGGATCTACGAGATCCCCGTCGGCCACCTGCTTCTCAGAGATAGCTCGTACCGTTGACCAGCCGCACCGACGAACCACCATCGGGATAGAACTCCGCGACCGAGAGCGACGCCAGATCCAGGTGCAGCCGGTACAGCAGCGACGGGCCGACCCCCAACGCGAGTTGCAGCAGCGTCTTGATCGGCGTCACATGGCTCACCACCACGACGTTCCCGCCCGGATACCGCGCAACCAGATCGGCGCGCACCTGCTCCACCCGTTCCCGGACCTCGTCGAAACTCTCACCGCCGGGCGCCCGCAGCGACGGGTCGCCCAGCCAGCGGGCATGCAGATCCGGGTCGCGTTCGGCGGCTTCCTGGAACGTCAACCCCTCCCAGTCGCCGAAATCGGTTTCGGTGAGCCCCTCGACCACCCGCACCTCGATCCCGAGGGCCGCGGCGGCGGCCTCGGCAGTCTCCCGGGCACGACCCAGCGGCGAGGTCACGATGGCGGAGATATCGCCCTTGGCGGCCAGCATTTTCGCCGCCCGGGCCGCCTGCTCCCGGCCCACCGGGGTCAGCGGCGGATTGCCGCGACCCGAATAGCGCCGCTGGACCGAGAGTTCGGTCTGACCGTGCCGCAACAGCAGCAGCCGGGTGGGGCGCCCGGTGGCACCGGTCCACCCCGGGCCCGGGCCGGCGAGTCGCGCCGCCGCACTGCGGGAGTCACCGGCCGAATCGGCGGCGGCCGGGGACGACTCGGCCGCGCGCACCTCGTCGACCAGTTCACCGTCGTCCATGGCCTCGTTCGCCAGCCGATCGGCATGGGAATTCTCGGCCCGCGGAATCCACCGGTAGCCCACCCGCTCGAACCCGGCCGCCAACCGGCGCGCGCGATCGGCGAGCGGGACGAGAGCCGCGTGCTTGATCTTCCAACGGCCCGACATCTGCTCGACCACGAGTTTGGAGTCCATCCGCACCGAGACCACCCGCGCGCCGAGTTCGGCGGCGGCCTCCAGGCCGGCGATCAGCGCCCGATACTCGGCGACATTGTTGGTCGCCACACCGAGGGCTTCCTTACGTTCGGCGAGCACCCCGACCCGGTCCGCGTCGAACACCACGGCCCCGTAGCCTGCCGGGCCCGGGTTGCCCCGCGACCCGCCGTCGGCCTCGACGATCACCTCGCGCACGCTCATGCTGTGTCCTTTGTGCACGAGCGAGGGCCCTCCGTGGTTACACTCGCTGCCGCCTCCGGGCCTGACTCGCTCATGCTGTGTCCTTTGTGCACGAGCGAGGGCCCTCCGTGGTTACACTCGCTGCCGCCTCCGGGCCTGACTCGCTCATGCTGTGTCCTTTGTGCACGAGCGAGGGCCCTCCGTGGTTACACTCGCTGCCGCCTCCGGGCCTGACTCGCTCATGCTGTGTCCTTTGTGCTACTCGGGCTCCGCTGTCCGGCGCGGTCTCACAATCCGGATTCTTTGGTCCGCACCAGCACCGCACCGCATTCCGGGCAGCGCACCACCAGGTCGGGTGCGGTTTTCGCGATCCGGGCGATCTCGCCGCGATCCAGTTCGATCCGGCATGCCCCGCACCGCCGGGCCTGCAGCAGCGCCGCGCCGGTGCCGTGCGCGGTGCGCTGCCGGTCATAGATCTTGAGCAGCTCCTCCGGGAAGACACCGAGGAGTTTCGCGCGATCGTTCTCGCAGCGCTGCTGGGCCACGTCGAGGTCGGCGACCGCCTCGTCGCGGCGACCGCGCGCGACCTCGAGTTCGGATTCGGTCCGGTCGAGCCGGGCGCCGGCGTGTTCGTGGTCGGCCGCGGAGGCCTCACGGCGTTCCATCACCTCGAGCAGTTCGTCCTCGAGCACCGAGCGACGGCGTTCCAGACTCGTCAGCTCGTGCTGCAGTTCGGACAGCTGTTTGGCGCCGACCGAGCCCGCCTCCAGCGCGCCCTTGTCGCGATCCTCGCGTTTGCGGACCGCCTCGATCTCACCCTCGAGTTTGCGGATATCGCGATCGAGATCGTCCAGCACGATCTCCACGGCCACGGCCGCGTCCTTGTGCGCGTTGCGTTCCGCCTCGAACCGGTCGACCTCCTGCTGTTCGGGGAGAACACGGCGCCGGTGCGCAATCCGGGTCAGCTCGGTGTCGACCTCGGCGAGACGCAGCAGTTGGGCCTGAATCGATGGTTCGACATTCAACGCTAACGAACTCCCTGCACGCTGTGGACGGATAGAACGTCCACCGTACTCCGCGGGTCACGCGCCCGGACCGCCCACCGGTCCGAACTCGCCCGGACCGCGATCAGCCGCCGCAGCCGACCGTCCAGGGGTCGGTGCGCACGGTGGATACGCGCGTTTCCAGTTCCGGGTGGCCGTCGGCCACCACCGCGGCCGCCTGCGCGCACCAAGGGAACTCGGTGGCCCAGTGGGCGGCATCGATCAGCGCCGGGCCGGACCGCCGCAGATGTTCGTCGGCCGGATGATGGCGCAGGTCAGCGGTGAGGTAGGCGTCGACCCCGCGCCGGGTGACGGTATCGAGCAGCGAATCACCCGCCCCGCCGCAGACGGCCACCGTGCGCAGCACCCGGTCCGGATCGCCCGCCGCGCGCACTCCCCAGGTGGTCTCCGGAAGCGCGGCGGCCGCGCGGGCGGTGAACTCGCGCAACGTCAGCGGCTCGGCGAGCGTGCCGATCCGGCCCAGGCCGAGAGTGCCGGGCAGGCCGGCCCGTTCGGTCACGTGGTAGGCGGGTTCCTCGTAGGGATGCGCCGCGCGCAGCGCCGCCAGGACCGCCGCGCGAACGCCGGGGGCGGCGACCACCTCGAGGCGGTCCTCGACGACCCGGGACAGCTCGCCGACCGCGCCGGCGGCCGGGTTCGCGCCGTCGAGCGGCCGGAACTGGCCGATGCCCGGCGCCTGCCAGGCCGCTTCCCGGTAGTCCCCGGTGCCGCCCGCACCCGCGGCGAACAGCGCGGCGAGCACCGCGTCGGCATGCTCCGGCGGCACCTGCACGGTCCATTTGTCCACAGCGGCAACCGGTTTCGGGTCGATCGGACCCGTCACGGTCAGCCCGAGCGCCGCGGCCAGCGCGTCCGAGACGCCGGGGTCGGCGGAATCGGCGTTGGTATGCGCGGTGAACAGCGCGCAGCCCGCGCGGATCAGCCGATGCACCAGCGCCCCTTTGGGCCGGTCGGCCGAGACACTGTCCACGCCGCGCAGCAGCAGCGGATGGTGGGCCACCACGACCTGGGCGCCCCACCGCACCGCCTCGGCCACGACGGCTTCGGTGACGTCCACGGTGAACAGCACCCGCCGCACGACCTCCCCGGGATCGCCGCACACCAGTCCCACCGAATCCCACGGTTCGGCCAGCCGTGGCGGATAGGCCGTCTCCAGCGTCGTGACGAGTTCGGCAACGGTGACCACGGTGCACCTTTCTCTCGAGAGTCGATCGGCGACAATCATGGCGCACACCGCTATACGAGCCGACCCGCCGTCCGCAGCGCCTGCACGAGCCGGTCGACGTCCGCCGCCGGCCGGACCGCCACCCGCAGATGATCCGGTCCCAGACCCGGGAAGGTATCGCAACGACGGACCGCGATCCCCTTGCGGCGCAGATATTCGCGCAGCATATCCCCGTGTTCGACGCGGAGCAGCAGAAAAGGCGCCGTCGCCGGGAGCAGTACTTCCACACCGGCCTCGGTGAGCCGCTCGGCCATCTCCGCGCGGTCGTACCCGATGGCCAGGGCCCGCGCCTCGGCCTCGGAAAGCGCGCGCGATCCGGCGGTGGCGGTGATCGCGGCGAGCTGCAGCGTGCCCAGCGGCCAATGCGCCCGGCCCCGCACCAGCTGCCCCAGCACCGACGGATCTCCCAGGAAATAGCCGCAGCGCAGCCCGGCCAGGGCCCAGGTCTTGGTGAGGCTGCGCAGCACCAGCAGCCCGGCCCCCGCCGACACGGCCAGGGATTCCGGCTCGCCGGGCACCGCGTCCATGAACGCCTCGTCCACCACCACGATCCGCCCCGGGCGCAGCAGGGCGCGCACGGCGGCCGCCGGGTGCAGGACCGAGGTCGGGTTCGTCGGGTTGCCGAGCACCACCAGGTCCGCGTCCTCCGGGACCAAGGCGGGGTCCAGGACGTAGGGCGGTTCCAGCACCACCCGGCGCACCGGGACATCCGCCTCGCGCAGTGCCAGCTCGGGCTCGGTGAACGACGGATGCACCACCGCCGCCAGCCGCGGCCGCAGCCGCGGCAGCAGCGCGAAACCCTCCGCACCGCCGGTCAGCGGCAGCACATGGTCGGCCGGGACCCCGTGCCGGGCGGCCACCGCTTCCCGGGCGCTGCGGTCGTCCGCGGCGGCCGGATACCGGCCCAGCGTGTCGAGCGCGGCGGCCAATCGGTCACGCAACCACTTCGGTGGCCCGCTGCCCTGCACGTTCACCGCGAAATCGAGCAGGCCGGGCTGAGCTTCCACATCGCCGTGATGACGCAATCCGGCGAAATCGACATGATCGGCGAGCATGAGACGCACCCTACGTGGCGCTCGGGCCGATCGACCCGCCAGAATGGCTGTCGTGGGTGAACTGCACATATCGTTCGTCTGTACCGGCAATATCTGCCGGTCCCCGATGGCGGAGAAGATCCTGGCCGGGCATCTGTCCCGCGCCGGTCTGAGCGACCGTGTCCGGGTGAGCAGCGCCGGCACCCACGGCTGGCACGCCGGATCCGACGCCGATCCGCGCACAACCGAGACACTGCGCCGCCACGGCTACCCCACGGGCCACCGGGCCACCGGATTCGGCCCCGAGCACGCCGACGCCGATCTCGTCGTCGCGATGACCACCGAACACGACCGGAACCTGGCCGTCCGCGGCGTCCCGCACCAGCGCCGCCGGCTGCTGCGCAGTTTCGACCCGGCCGCCGACGGCACCGACGTACCCGACCCCTACTACGGGGAGACGGCAGAGTTCGAGCTGGTCCGCGCCCAGATCGAGGCGGCGGTCCCCGGACTGCTGGACTGGATCCACGCCGCGCTGGACGATCGCGCCCCCGTCACCGGCGGTGCGGCCTGATGCGCCGCCTCACCTTCCTGCTCCGCCCGGGCTGGCTGATCCTGGCCGCGGTCGTGGTCGCGTTCGCCTACCTGTGTTTCACCGTGCTGGCCCCCTGGCAGCTCGGTAAGAACGAGACCACCTCCGAGCGCAACCAGTTGATCGCCGAGTCGGTCGACGCCGACCCGGTCGACATCACCGACGCGCTGGACGGCGGCGCGGCCACCGAATGGCAGAAGGTGTACGCCGAGGGCGCCTACGTTCCCGATTCGACCGTGCTGGTGCGGTTGCGCCATCTCGACGGCGCACCGGCCTTCGGCGTCCTGTCCGCCTTCACCCTCACCGACGGTCGCACGCTGCTGGTGGACCGCGGTCTGGTGGCGGCCGTCGACGGCTCCCAGCCGCCCCCGATCACGCCCGCGCCGACCGGCGTTCAGCGGGTGGAGGGCCGGGTCCGGGTATCGGAGAACATCGACCCCGGACGCGTCCCCGCGGTTCAGGACGGCGTCCCGCACGTCTACTCGATCGACGTCCCGCAGGAGACCACGGTGCTCGGCCTGCCGCTGACGGCCGTCCCGGTGGGCGAACGCGGGGCCTATCTCCAATTGTCGGAGGAACAGCCGGGCGCGTTCGCACCGGTCCCGCTCCCCCAGCTCGACGCCGGACCGTACCTCTCCTACGGCCTGCAATGGCTCGCGTTCGGCGTCATGGCGCCGCTCGGACTCGGCTACTTCGCGTGGGCCGAGATCCGCGAACGCCGCAAACAGCGCACACCGGCGGCCGGTCCCGATCCCGCCGACCCGAGACCCACCGACCCCGAGCCGGTCACCACCGAGGCCCGCTTGGCCGACCGATACGGCCGCACCCGGTCCTGAGGCGCTGTCAGCGCCGCGTCCGGCCCGCGTGGCCGGCGCGGGCCCGACCTCGCGCACGTTCTCGCACGCTCGCGCACAGCAGCGCCACCGCCACCGCCGAACCCAGTGCCGCGAACTGAACCAGTTCGGACAACCGCACGGCCCGGCGCAGATCCGCGACGGTCGGCGGCTCGCCCGCACCCAGTTCGGGCCGCTGCTCTACGCCGTGCCGGTATTCGGTACGTCCCCCCAGCCGGACCCCGAGAGCGCCGGCCGCGGCCGCTTCCACCACACCCGCGTTCGGACTCGGATGTCGGCCGCCGTCGCGACGCCAGGTCCGCAGCACCGTCCCGGGCCGACCCCCGACACCCGGCGCCACCAGCGCGGTGAGCAGCCCGGTGAGCCGGGCCGGCAGCAGATTCGCGGCGTCGTCGAGCCGGGCCGCCGCCCAGCCGAAGCGCAGATAGCGCTCGTTGCGGTAGCCGATCATGGCGTCGAGGGTGTTGATCGCCCGATAGCCCAGCAGACCCGGAACCCCCGCCACCGCACCCCACACCAGCGGCGCGACGGTCGCGTCGGAGGTGTTCTCGGCGATGGACTCGAGCGTCGCCCGCGCCAGACCGTCGGCATCGAGCGCCTCCGGGTCGCGCCCGCACAGCGCGGGCAGCAGTTCTCGGGCGCCGGACAGATCCCCAGACTCCAGCCGCCGTGCCATATCCAGCCCGGTCCGGGTCAGGCTGCGACCGCCCAGCACCGTCCAGGTGGCCAGGGCCACCGGCACCGCGCCACCGCGACGCAGTGCGAGACCCGCACCCACCACCGACCCGACCAGGACCAGTTCGTGCGCCACCCCGGCGGCCCGGTGATCGGTGTAGGTCACCGACTCCACGCTCACCGCCACCGCGCCGAATCCCGCCACCGGGTGCCATCGCCGCGGGTCGCCGAACGCGCGGTCCAGGGTGAACCCGATCAACAACCCGGCCGCGGTGGACACGCCTCTACGCACCGGGTGAGCGTATCCACCGGCATCGCCGGGTCGTCGCCGGGCGCGTGACTCGGCCGTTCACCTGGTCCAGCGCCCGGAGAGCCTCGTCGTATCGGCGGCGGTCGAACCGGAACGGACCGAATGTCCCGTAGTCGCGCGCCGCGCGGTGCGGTTGCTCGAACGAATCCCACACCACCAGCGCCTCGGTGACCGCGATCCGCGTCAGCAGCGGCCGGCAACGAAACGGATATCGTTGGTGACCACACCGCATTGTCGCAGTGGGTGAGCGACCTGTCGCGGCGGTCCGGCGCACCGGTGTCACACTCGTGAGAGCTGCGTCGTCTACCGGCTGACACCGAATCCGCCCGGTACCGGGCACGACCGAACGGGGAACCGCAGTGACCGACCGACGCGCCGCCGCCGATCCTGCCGAGCTGGCCCGGAGCTTCGAGGAACTGCGCCCCTATCTGCGTCGCCTCGCCTACAGCACCCTCGGCAGCCTCGCCGACGCGGACGATATCGTCCAGGAGGCGTGGTTGCGGTTGCAGCGGCATCAGGAGGCCGGGAACGCGCCGATCGACAACCTGCAGGCCTGGCTCACCACGGTCACCGGACGGCTGGCATTGGATCAGCTCGGCTCCGCGCGGGTGCGGCGCGAACAGTACGTCGGGGAATGGCTGCCCGAGCCCGCTGTCGGGACCTGGGACGATCCGGCGGATCGGATCTCCCAGGACGAACGGGTCACCATGGCGCTGCTGGTGGTGCTGGAATCGCTGTCACCGGCCGAACGCACCGCCTTCGTTCTGCAGGACGTGTTCGGGATGTCGGGACCCGAGGTCGCCGACGTCGTCGGCCGCACCCCGGCCGCGGTCCGGCAGCTCGCCTCCCGCGCCCGTAAACGAGTCGAGGACGGCACCCCGCGATTCCCCGCTTCGCCCGACGAGCACGAGAAGGTCGTCTCGGCGTTCGCGGTGGCCTGGCGGTCCGGGGATATGGGCGCGCTGCTGGGTGTGCTCGACAGCGACGTGACGTTCACCGCCGACGGCGGCGGCAAGGTCGCCGCGGTCCGCAAGCCACTGCGGGGCGCCGAGTACATCGCCGAGGTGCTGGTCGGCTGGTATCGCGCGCCCGCGGCGGAGGCCGGCTGGGGCCGGATGATCGAGGTCAACGGCATGCCCGGCCTGCTGATCTTCGACGGACGGCACCACGGGATCTTCTCCTTCACCGTCGACCAGGGACGGATCACCGCCATCCACGCGGTACGCAATCCCGACAAGATGCGCGACCTCCCACTCGGCGACGGGCCCGAATGGCCGCTGCGCGAGCCCGGGCAGGGCTGACGCGCGCGGATCGTGGCGGTCGCGGCTCACCGCCTCTCCGGCGGCGGAGCCGGGCGCGTTAGGTTGCGTATATGAGGATCGAAGTCAGCGGACATCAGCCCGAGGTACACGACACCGCGTGGATCGCGCCGAATGCGTCCGTGATCGGCAAGGTGCGGCTCGAGGCCCAGGCCAGCATCTGGTACAACGCGGTACTGCGCGGCGATACCGAGCTGATCACCGTCGGCGAGCGCAGCAATATCCAGGACGGCTGCGTGCTGCACGCCGACCCCGGCTTCCCCACCACCGTGGGCGCCGGGGTGTCGGTCGGGCACAACGCGATCCTGCACGGGTGCACGATCGAGGACGACTGCCTGATCGGAATGGGTGCGACCGTGCTCAACGGGGCGGTGATCGGCCGGGGCAGCCTGATCGCGGCCAATGCGCTGATCCCCGAGGGCGCGCAGATCCCGCCGGGCTCGCTGGTGGCCGGTGTGCCGGGCAAGGTCCGGCGCGAGCTCACCGCCGAACAGCAGCGCGGGGTGGAGCTCAACGCCATGGTCTACCTGCACCACATGTCCGAGCATCAGTCGGCGAAGGAGCTCTGAGACCTTCGTCCCGGGACCGCACCGGACACATAATTGGACAAGCGTCCAGTAGGTGACTGATACGATGGGGACAACGAAAACGGGGAGACGGGCAAGCTCGAAACCCGCTGTCCTGCAAGGTGTCGGCGTTTCGGGCGGCCCGGACACGGGGCACGGGAACGTGTCCGGCAGGAGGTATGACGGGTGGCGTGCGAGCAGTCCGGGATGCGTCGGCCGACCGGACAGGTCAGCGTGGCGGATATAGCCGCTCAACCGGGAGGAATCGAGGCACTGCGGCGACGCGTGCACGAACTCCGTTCCCGAGGAGTCGATTTCGCGGCGAATGCGATCGAACACGAGATGGCCGAATTGGACCTGCCGCGGGAGTGATGCCCGGCACCAAACCAACGCGCAGGTCACTCGGCGCCCCGGACGTCCGATAAGGTGGGAAAACCATGTCTCCCGTACCGCCGATTCTGCAGCGCATCCTGGCCCAGCCCCCCGCCGACAGCGGGAAAGTGCTCGACAGTGCGTTATCGGCATTCCTGGACTTCGGGATCAAACGCACCAGCATGGGTGAGATCGCCCGCCGCGCCGGAATAAGCCCCGCGACCCTGTACCGCCGCTTCGAATCGAAAAACGACCTCGTCGAAGCCGTCACCATCCGCGAGGCGCAACGCTTCGTCGCCAAGATCGACGACCGGGTGCGCACGGTGGCCGGCTCCGAGGATCAACTCGTGGAGATCTTCGTCGCCTTCATCTCCGCCATCGCCGGAAATCCGCTGCTGATCCGGCTGCTGCGCACCGAACCCGATCTCGTCCTGCCCCGCCTCACCACCGAGGCCGGGCCCATCCTGGCCGTCGGCCGCACCTATCTGGCCGCGAAACTGCGCGAGCTCAACGACAGCGGTATCGATTTCGATCCCGACCTGATCGCCGAGATAATGGCCCGGCTGGCGCTGTCGCTGGCCCTCACCCCGGACGGCCTCATCCCGATCCAGGACGAGGCAGCGGGCCGCGAGTTCGCTCGCCGCACCCTACTGCCGATGGTGTCCGGTCACAGCGCCGGCTGATCTCCACTCAGCGCGAAGGACCGATAGACCAGCGCGTCCAACTCCGCCTGCGCCGCCGCACCGGGCTCCGGCTCCTCGGCGAACGCGCGCACCCGGTGCACGATCGCGGCGGCCACCGAGGTGCCCGGATCGGGTAACGGAAGCCGCGACACATACTGGGTGATCCAGCGCCGCCGGCCGGAATACAGGCGGTTGCCGCACATCGCGTCGTAGTACCGCAGGCCCAGCGCGGAGTTCGCGACACCCATCATCAAACAGGCCATATCCTCGGCGCCGCCGTCCCCACCCAGATCCGCCAGCGATATCCAGTAACAATCGCCGTTCACCACCGCACCGGAACGGTCCAGGGCGAAACGCGGCCGGTCGCTGATATCCGGGAACACCACCTTCGGGACCCGCCACAGATGCGGACGCTGCGGCACCCAGTGCTCGAACCATTTCCGGCCCGCGCCGGTGAGATAGGCCCGTGCCGCCAGCACCTCCCGATGCTGCTCCAGGTAGGCGGCGGTACGCGGATACCGGGCCAGATCCACCGGGACCCGGCGGGTCCGGGTGAGGTCGTACGGATACAGCACCCGGGTCGCGCGCGACCGCTCGATCCGCCACGGCCGCAGATCGTGATGGGTGATGAGATCGCACAGCAGCTCCGGCTCGGTCGCCGGATCCCCCCAATGCGCGGCGATGAAAACCTTGTCCGCGTTGGTTTTGATCCCCACCCGGATACGCCCGAGCTCCCCGAATGTCCGCCACATCTGCCGGGAGACCCCGCGCAACCAGTCGTCGTGCCCCACGCGCGACATCCGCCATCCCACCGACGTGTCGGCCGGTCCGGTCTCGGTCGCCAACTCCCCTACCGCCACCGTGAACCTGCGGCCGTGTCGCCACACCGTCGCACCGTCGGCGCCCCGCAGCGCCGCGAACAGGTCCGGATCCGCGACCGGCCCGCCGCGCGCCGAATCCGGCCGGTGCGCGGAATCCGCGACCTCGGCCAGCGCACCCCCGGCGGCGGATTCCGGCCCCGTCGGCCCACCCGGATCGTCCTCGTAGACCGAGGCATACCGGCAGTTCCCCCGCGCCCCGCCGCGCACCGCGATGGTCACCGCCGGCAATACCGCCGCCTCGAACAGTTTGGTGTCGCCCAGGTCGTACAGTTCCACCGGCGTCAGATCGGCCAGCAACACCGCCCGCAGGTTCGCGCCCGCCTTCGTGGTCAGGAACCGATTCGCACACAACAGCCCGAGCACTCCACCCGGTACCAGCAGCCGCGGCAACGCGGCGACGAACGGATGGGTCAGGTCGAACCGGCCACGCAGACCGAACTGACCCCGCAACGCCTGCGCCGTCACACCGCCGAGCTGCTGAGTGCGCACATAGGGCGGGTTCGCGATCACCGCGTCGAACGATTCGCCGGGCAACCCCGCGCAGTCGGCCAGAAAATCCGACTGCCGCCACTCGGCATCGACCCCCGCCTCTGCGGCGCGGCGCCGGGCCAGCGACAGCCCAGCCGGGTCCAGGTCGTAGCCGACCAATTCGACCGACGTTCCGGGTAGCCGCGCGGCGAGCGCGTCCCTGATCGCGAACAGCAGCTCACCGGACCCGCACGCCGGATCCAGCACCCGCACGCCTTGTCCGGGTACATCGATCCGCTCGGCGACCCGCCCGGCCAGAAACCCCGCGAGTGTCGCGGGTGTGTAGTGCCGGCCGTGCCGTTTACGCTCGCGAGCCCCCGCTCCATCGCGTCCCATCTGCGCATTGTCGTCGACTCGGGTGGGCGAGCAGATCATTTCCGGTGTATTCGGCCCACCTCCGGCGGGGCGGGAGCACTCACGCCCAGCGAAACGGAAGCCCACCCACGAAGGTCTGTGTTTTGGCGCCGCCTGCGGCGTTCGCGGGTCGAGGCCCCTGAGGGCCCGGCGTTCAGCCCTCGAGACTCGCGCCTGCGGCGCATGCGCTTCGAGGGCTGAACGCCGGGCCGGGCCTCGACCTTCGAGGGCCTCGCTGGACTCGGCGCAGGGAGGGGGTGACAGTTCGCGAAGGCGGACGTTTCACGGCTGCAGAGTGGCCCGCAAACTAGCTCACAGGGGGATGTTCTTGTGGTGACTCGGCCGCGAGGGTGCGGCGGCCAGCGCGGCGGCGATCACGCTGCGGGTGTGCGCCGGGTCGATGATCTCGTCGACGACCCCGATGGCCACCGCTCGTTCCACACCTCCGGCGATCGCCTCGTGTTCGGCGGTGAGCCGCTCGTGCAGGGCTTCGCGCTCCGCGTCGGGGGCGGCGGCCAGGGCCTTCTTGTGCAGGATGCCGACGGCGGCCTTGGCGCCCATCACCGCGACCTCCGAGCCCGGCCAGGCGAAGACCGCGGTGGCGCCCAGCGCGCGGGCGTTCATCGCGATGTAGGCGCCGCCGTAGATCTTGCGGGTCACCAGGGTGACCCGCGGGACCCGGGCCTCGGCGAAGGCGTGCAGCAGTTTCGCGCCGCGCCGGACCACGCCGTCCCATTCCTGACCCACACCGGGCAGATAGCCGGGCACATCGGTGATGACGACCAGCGGGATGCCGAAGGCATCGCACATCCGGACGAACCGGGCCGCCTTCTCCGCGCTCTTGGAATCCAGGCAGCCGCCCAGTCGCAGCGGGTTGTTCGCCAGTACACCGACGGTGCGGCCGGCCAGCCGGCCCAGGCCGGTCACCATGGAGCGGGCGTATCCGCCCTGCAGTTCCTCGAAGCTGGATTCGCCGTCGACATTGTCGAGCAGTTCGTGGACCAGTGGTTTGACGTCGTAGGCGCGTTTGGCCGAGGCCGGGAGCATGGCCCGCAGGTCGACATTGCCGTGTTCGGCGGCGACGAGATCGAATTCGCCCTGTTCGGCGAACATCGACACCAGCCGGCGTGCCCGGTGCACGGCGTCGGCCTCGTCGTCGGCGACGATATGGGTGACACCCGACTTCTTGCCGTGGGTTTCCGGACCGCCGAGGGTGACCATATCCACCTGCTCGCCGGTGACGCTGCGGACCACATCGGGTCCGGTGACGAATACGCGGCCCTCGGGCGCCATGATGACGATATCGGTGAGCGCGGGGCCGTAGGCGGCGCCGCCGGCGGCGAAGCCGAGCACCACCGAGATCTGCGGCACCAGGCCGGACGCGCGGACCATGGCCTCGAAGACCTGGCCGACCGCGTGCAGAGCTTCTACACCTTCGGCGAGCCGGGCGCCGCCGGAATGCCAGAGGCCGACCACCGGCGCTCCGGAGTCGATGGCGGTATCGATGGCGTCGACGATGTGCCGGCAGCCCTCCACACCCATGGCGCCGCCCATCACGGTGGCGTCCGAGCAGTAGGCGACGGTGCGGACGCCGTCGACCTCACCCACCCCGGCGAGCACACCGGACTTGTCGCGCGGGTGCAACGGCAGCAGGGTGCCGGGGTCGAAGAAGCGTTGCAACCGCCCGAGGGGATCACGCGGATCCGTCGCGGTGTCCTGATGGCGGGCCGGAGCGATAATCGTCATCGCGTTCTCTCCTCGAATGTGTGCGGCCGAAACGCGGGCCGCAGTTGTCGAAGCCCAGCGCGGGGCCGACCGGTGAACCGGCGGCCCCGCAGTGGGTCGTCGAACAATTCGATCGGGGTGCTATGCCCGACCGAAGGCGAGCGCGACATTGTGCCCACCGAAACCGAACGAGTTGTTGATCGCGTACTCGATCTCCTGGCGGCGGGCTTCGCCGGCCACCACGTCGAGGTCGATCTCTGGATCCTGGTTCTCCAGGTTCAGGGTCGGCGGCACGATACCGTCCCGAACGGCCAGCACGGTGAGCACGGACTCCAGCGCGCCGACGGCGCCGATCGAGTGCCCGAGCGCCGATTTGGGCGCGTAGACCGAGGCGTGGTTGCCCACAGCCAGGTTGATCGCCCTCGCCTCGGCGGTATCGCCGATCGGAGTGGCGGTGGCGTGCGCGTTGATATGGGTGATGTCCTTCTTGGACAGACCCGCGGTCTGCATGGCCCGGGTCATGGCGCGGGCGGCGCCCGTGCCCTCGGGGTCCGGCGCGACCAGGTGGAAGCCGTCGGAGGTGATGCCGGCGCCCAGCAGGCGGGCGTGGATGGTGGCCCCGCGCGCTTTGGCGTGCTCCTCGGTCTCGATGACCATGAGCGCGCCGGCCTCGCCGAAGACGAAACCGTCGCGGTCCTTGTCGAACGGCCGGGAGGCGGCCTTCGGGTCGTCGTTGCGGGTGCTCATCGCGCGCATCATGGTGAACGCGGCGATCGGCACGGCGTCGATGAAGCCCTCGACACCGCCGGTGACGACCATATCGGCGTCGCCCATGACGATCATCCGCCATGCGTTGGCAATGCCCTCCGAGCCCGACGAGCACGCCGAGACCGGAGTGACCACTCCTGCCCTGGCCTTCAGCTCGAGACCGACGACGGCCGACGGCCCGTTCGGCATGACCATCTGAACAGCCAGCGGCGAGATCTTGCGATAGCCCCCGTTCTTCAGCTTGTCTACCGAATCGATGAGCGCGTCACCGCCACCAAGTCCAGTGCCGATGGCCACACCCAGCCGGTCCGGATCGACCTCCGGGCTGCCCGCATTACGCCAGACCTCGCGGCCGAGCACGGTCGCGAGCTGCTCGACGTAGGCCATCCGGCGGATCTCGACCCTGCTCAGCAGGGTTTCGGGACGAACCTTCAGATGACCGCCGATGCGGACCGGTAGGTCGTATTCCTCGACGAAGGAATCCTCGAGAACGTCGATACCGCTCTCGCCGTTGAGGAGACCCTTCCACGTCGCATCGACGTCACCCGCGATCGACGTGGACGCCGCCAAGCTAGTAACGACGACGTTCGGGAAGTTCCCGTTCAAGGTGGAAGGAGTGGTCACGGTGTCGGCCCTACTCGGCGCTGTCGAACTTGGCCTTGAGCTCGGCGGCGGCGTCGGTGTTCTCCGCCTCGAGCTTCTGGATGTAGCCGACGGCGTCGCCGACGGTCTTCAGGCTGGCCAGGTCCTCGTCCGGGATCTTCACCCCGTACTTGTCCTCGGTCTGCACCGCGATCTCGACCATGGACAGCGAGTCGATGTCCAGGTCATCGACGAAGGACTTCTCGATGGTCACCTCGGAGGGTTCGATACCCGTCACCTCTTCGATGATCTTGCCGAGTTCCTCGACGATTTGTTCCTGGGTCAGAGCGGCCACTTCGTGGCTCCCTTCTCAATTTTTCCGGGTAGGGCTTTGCATATTTCTTCGGGTCGAGTAGACGAACAGTTACGTCACTCGGTGCCGTACTCCCGCGAGGTTTCGCGGAAACACGGCCGCAGGCACGCTAGCCCGAGCTCGTGAGCTCGGCCAGCGCGGGGATGTCCTCCGGGGTCTTCAGCGCCAGGTTGGGGGTGCCCTTGAGCTCCCGTTTGGCAATTCCGACCAGGGTTCCCGCCGGTGGCAACTCCGCCACCGCCGAAACGCCGGCCTGCCGGACGGTTTCGGTGCACAGATCCCACCGGACGGGCCGGGTGATCTGCGCGGCGAGCTTAGCCACCGCGTCCGCACCGGACTCGACCGGCTTGCCGTCGGAGTTCGACAGCAGCGGGCGAGTCGGTTCGTGCGGGGTGATCTCGGCGATCGCCGCCGCTACCGCCTGTCGAGCCGGGGCCATGAACTCGGTGTGGAACGCACCCGCCACCGGAAGCGCCCGGACCCGGGCCTTCTCCGGCGGATTCGCGGCCAGTTCGGCCAGTGCGTCCAGCCGTCCCGCCGCCACGATCTGTCCGGTGGCATTGCGGTTGGCCGGGACCAGTTCGAGTTCCTCGAGCCGAGCCAGCACGGCGGCCTCGTCGCCGCCGAGCACCGCGGACATCCCGGTCGGCTCCAGCGCGCACGCCTTCGCCATTTCGGTACCGCGGATGGCTGCCAGCGTAACCGCTTGGTCGGCCGAGATCACTCCGGCCACCGCGGCGGCGGCGAGTTCACCCACCGAATGTCCGGCCACGATGGTGTCGGCCGGTACCCGCCGCTCGCCGATCTCGGCGAAGGCGAGCAGTGCGGCCGCGACCACCAGCGGCTGAGTCACCGCCGTATCGGTGATCTCTTCGGCGGTCGCCTCGGTCCCGAGCCGGACCAAGTCCAGGCCCGATTCCTTCGACCACAGTGCGAGGCGGTCATGAGCGCCCGGCAGGTCGAGCCAGGGCGCGAGCATGCCGGGTGTCTGAGAGCCCTGTCCAGGGGCGAACAACGCGATCACGTACCTAAGAAAACACTGTGAGACCGCATTTGCGAGATGTCGACGCGAATAGAGCTTGCGGACAGGTTTTGTATGGTCCCCACAAAAGCCCGCGTGGGGTGTCCGGATCGACCGAATCGGGGTCGGCGTTACAGCCCATCCTTGTCCACTGGGACAAAAGAGTCCTCTGAGACCGGTGTTGACGATTCGTTACGTGTTCGTGTCAAACGGCCTACTGTGGCCGCGATTCGTAACACATACGCATCGCGCGGATTCAGCGGGTCCCGACCGGTGACTTCCCCGATCCGCTTCAGGCGATAACGCACAGTATTTGGATGAACGTACAGTTGACGGGCGCACATCTCGACCGCACCACCGCACTCCAGGTAGGCATCCAGGGTGTCCGCCAGGGCGGAACCCGCAGAAGCCAACGGAAGGACAAGGTACTCGACGAGCGCGTCGACCGCAGCTCGGTCCCCGAGCAGGGCACGTTCCGGGAGCAATTCCATGGCGTGTACCGGGCGCGGCGCCTCGCGCCAGCCGATCACCGCTTCCATGCCCGCCAGCGCTTCCAGGGCGCTACCGTGCGCGGCGCCCAGTGTGCGGGTCGTCGGTCCGATCACCACCGGACCGTCGGAAAACGCCTCGGTGAGCAGATCGGCCATGAACGGCGATGTGTGCAATGTGTCGCCCAACTGTCCGCTCACCACCATCACCAACCGCGCGCCCTGCACGACCGCCAGGGCGGCCCGGCCGTGCCGGGCCGCAATGGTGTGCACCGCGCCCACCACCGAGACGCCCTGATCCCGCGGCGGGGTACCCACCAGCACCGTCGCGGGCGCGGTGGCGTCCCAGTTGAGCGTGGCCGCCCGCGAGAGCATGTCGGGTCCGGTATCGCCGCGCACCACCGCGTCCACCACGAGCGCTTCCAGGCGGGTATCCCAGGCGCCCCGGGATTCGGCCGCGCTGGCGTACACCGAGGCGGCCGCGAAGCCGAGCTCACGCCCGTATCGCAGCACCGCCTCGGTGAGCGCGACCAGTTGCCGGTCGTTGCGCGCCAGTGCAGGCAGCCACTGTTCGAAGAACTCCATGGCCACCCGCACCATGTCCACGGTCTGGCGCAGCGTCAGCCGCCGCGCCAGATCCTGCGGGATGACCTGGAAGGCGTCCAGGCTGAACCGGATATCACTGTCCGGATCCTGTAGCCATTCCAGGAAGTTGACCACCGCGGTCTGCACCAGCATCTGGACCCCGGCGCGCTGCGCGGCGTCCAGATCGGCGAAGAACGGCAGCCGGTCCTGCATCGACCCCACTGCCTCGGTGGACAGCCGGCCGGAGAACTGCTTGACGCGTTTGAGCAGCGTGTCCGGCAAAGGGTCGCGGGTCTGCCGGTTCGGTGACAGCGCACCTGTCGGCAGATACACCTCGTGCTCGTTGGAGCCCTCGGTGACCCGGCGGGGCCGCGGTGGTCTGCGTTCGATCATCGAACCGCCGTCACTCCGCGTCTCCGGCCCCGCCGGCGGTGAACTCCGGCGCGGCCGACACATCGTCGATCCGGTACCTGGCGGCGGCCTCGGCGGCCTTCGCCGGATCGAGCCGGCCGATCCGGCCCAGTCCGGCCAGAGCGGCGACCACGATGGATTCGGCGTCGACATTGAACACGCGGCGAGCCGCCGGGCGCGTATCGGAGAAGCCGAACCCGTCGGTACCCAGCGTGGTGAAATCGCCCGGCACCCATTTACGGATCTGATCCGGCACGGCACGCATCCAGTCGGTGGCGGCCACGAACGGCCCCTCGGCACCGGCCAGGGCCCGGGCCACATACGGCTGCCCCGGATCCTCGCCCGGATGGTGCAGCGCCTCGATCTCCAATTCGAGGGCCTCGCGGCGCAGCTGACCCCAGGACGTCACCGACCAGACGTCGGCGGCCACACCCCAGTGGTCGGCGAGCAACTGCTGGGCCCGCAGACCGTCGGGCACGGTGACCCCGGAGACCAGGATCTGCGCCCGGACATCGCCCGCGCCACCCTTCTTGTACAGGTACAGCCCCTTGAGCAGCCCGTCGATATCGAGTCCCTCGGGCTCGGCCGGCTGCTGGTAGGGCTCGTTGTACAGGGTGATGTAGTAGAAGATGTTCTCGCCGCCGAACCCGTCGACGCCCGGCGTACCGCCGTACATCCGACGCAGGCCGTCCCGCACGATATGGGCGATCTCGAACGAGAACGCCGGATCGTAGGACACCACCGCCGGGTTGGTGGACGCCAGCAGCAGCGAATGTCCGTCGTTGTGCTGCAGGCCCTCACCGGTGAGCGTGGTGCGGCCGGCGGTCGCGCCGAGGACAAAACCGCGCGCCAGCTGATCGGCCGCGGCCCACAGACCGTCGCCGGTGCGCTGGAACCCGAACATCGAATAGAAGATGTAGAGCGGGATCATCGGCTCGCCGTGCGTGGCGTACGAGGTGCCGACCGCGGTGAACGACGCCGTGGAACCGGCCTCGTTGATGCCCTCGTGCAGGATCTGCCCGACCGTGCTCTCCTTGTAGGCGAGCATCAGTTCCGCGTCGACCGAGGTGTAGAGCTGGCCGTTGCGGTTGTAGATCTTCAGCGACGGGAACCAGGAATCCATACCGAAGGTGCGGGCCTCGTCCGGGATGATCGGCACGATGCGCTTGCCGATCTCCTTATCGCGCAGCAGTTCCTTCATGAGCCGCACCAGCGCCATGGTCGTGGCGACGTTCTGCTTCCCGGACCCCTTGCGCACCGATTTGTACGCCTCGTCGCCGGGCAGCTTCAGCGGTGCCACGTCGGTCCGCCGCTCCGGCAGATACCCGCCGAGCGCCTTGCGGCGATCCAGCATGTACTGGATCTCCTTGGTCTCCGCACCCGGGTGGTAATACGGAGGCAGGTACGGATCCTTCTCCAGCTCGGCATCGCTGATCGGGATCCGCTGCAGGTCGCGGAAGTCCTTCAGATCCTGCAGGGTCAGCTTCTTCATCTGGTGCGTGGCATTGCGGCCCTCGAAATGCTTCCCGAGGGTGTAGCCCTTGATGGTCTTGGCCAGGATCACCGTCGGCTGACCCTTGTGCGCCAGCGCCGCCGCATAGGCCGCGTACACCTTGCGGTAGTCGTGACCGCCGCGCTTGAGGTTCCAGATCTCCTGATCCGACAGGTCCTGGACCAGTGCCTTGGTGCGCGGGTCGCGGCCGAAGAAGTGGTCGCGGACATACGCGCCGTCGTTGGCCTTGTAGGTCTGGTAGTCACCGTCCGGGGTGCTGTTCATCAGGTTCACCAGCGCGCCGTCGCGGTCGGCGCCCAGCAGCGCGTCCCACTCGCGACCCCAGATCACCTTGATGACGTTCCAGCCCGCGCCGCGGAAGAACGACTCCAGTTCCTGGATGATCTTGCCGTTACCGCGGACCGGGCCGTCCAGGCGCTGCAGGTTGCAGTTCACCACGAAGGTCAGATTGTCCAGACCCTCCATGGCCGCTACCTGGGCCAGGCCGCGCGATTCGGGTTCGTCCATCTCGCCGTCGCCCAGGAACGCCCACACGTGCTGATCGGAGGTGTCCTTGATCCCGCGATCGTGCAGGTAGTGGTTGAACCGCGCCTGATAGATGGCGTTCATCGGGCCCAGGCCCATCGACACCGTCGGGAATTCCCAGAAATCGCTCAGCAGCCGCGGATGCGGATACGAGGGCAGACCCTTGCCGAGGCCGCCGTGGCTGTATTCCTGACGGAAACCGTCGAGCTGATCGGTGCTCAGTCGGCCTTCGAGGAAGGCGCGAGCGTAGATACCGGGCGAGGCGTGACCCTGGATGAAGATCGAATCGCCGCCGCCGGAATGGTCCTTGCCGCGGAAGAAATGGTTGAAGCCGACCTCGTAGAGCGCCGCAGAGGACGCGTAGGTCGAGATATGGCCGCCGACGCCGATACCCGGGCGCTGCGCGCGGTGCACCATGATGGCGGCGTTCCAGCGAATCCAGGCCCGGAAGCGCCGCTCGGTCTCCTCGTCGCCGGGGAACCAGGGCTCGTTCTCGGTCGGAATGGTGTTGACGTAATCGGTGGACGTCAGCGCGGGAATGGACACCCGGCGCTCACCGGCGCGCTCGAGCATCCGCAACATCAGGTAGCGGGCCCGGCCGGGGCCCTCACGCTCGAGCATCTCATCGAAGGACTCGAGCCATTCGCTGGTCTCCTCCGGATCTATATCCGGTAGGTAGGACGCCACTCCTTCACGAATCACGCGGACTCGGCCACCGGGCGGCACGCCGTTGGCGTCGCGAGGGGTGGGAGCGGAACCCGGCACAGCGGATTCCGCCGGGACGCCAGAGTGGATCAGATCGGTCAAAACTGCTCCTCGTACAGGGGGTGGTCGAGCTGATGGCTGCGGTGACCCCGAGCGGCCCGCTGGTGTGCGGATCACTCGTGACGACTATTCCGGGCGCGCCCGCGTCCTCGCGTGGCGCGTCCCACATCATCATGTCAGCCGCCGATCCAGTACCGTTCGACAGGCAGCGGTTACCGAGGAGTCGGGAGGACGATGGAAGGGCTGGATCCGCGCCGATTCGGGCTGGTGTGCGCCGCGGCGGCACTGGTCGCCGGCGCGACCGTGACGGGTTGCGCGCAGCAGGTCGCAGGTATGGCGACACCCAACGCCGCCGAAGCGACCGCCTACCGCAACGCCGCGTCGTCCTCGTCCGCCGCTGCCACGTCCTCGCAGATCGCCGCGGCCCGCGACAAGGCCATCTCCGACAACTGCACCCTGTTCCCGGGCACCACCGGGGTGGGGGTGAGCAAGTACAACGACTTCGTCGACGCGCACGACGACAACGCCCCCGACTACGCCGCCAAACGCGACGGCGCGGTGACCGCGTTGGAGGATGCCGCCAAACAGGTCGAGGGCGGAGTGAACACCGCGGGCACCCAATTGCCCGAGGAGCTGAAGACCAAATTCACCGCCTACGTCGATGCCGCCCGCGGCCTCGCCCAGGCGACCCGGGAGATGAGTTACACCTCCCCCGTAGGACCTCTCAACGATGCGAGCAAGCGTGTGAACGACGCGCGCAACGCGGTGCGCGATGCCTGCCCCAGCTGACCCGGATCGCCCGTCACCAGGGGTTTATCGCGACATCGAATATTTGATCTACCCGATCGGCTTGCGTTAGGGCCGATAACCATGTTCGCTTGCAGATATCTGTAGTCGGGAGTTGAGGAGGACGCCACCGTGGTCGCCGCGGCGGACGATCAGAATTTCGCTCAGAAGCTTGGCATCACCCACGGCTTGGTTGTCCAGGAGCTGGGTTGGGACGAGGACACCAACGACGACCTTCGGGCCGACGTCGAAGAGACATCCGGCAGTGAACTGCTGGACGAGGGCTCCGACGAGGTCATCGATGTCGTCCTGCTGTGGTGGCGGGACGGCGACGGTGACCTGGTAGACGAGCTGATGGAGGCAATCGGCCCACTCGCCGACGACGGGTTCATCTGGGTGCTCACCCCCAAAACCGGTAACGACGGCCATGTCGATCCCAGTGAGATCGCCGAGGCCGCACCCACCGCGGGGCTCACCCAGACCTCGGCCATCAAACTCGGCGAATGGTCGGCCAGCCGACTGGTGCAGCCCAAGGCCCCCACCAAGCAGCGCTGAGCCGCCCATAGCTGTCGGCGCACCTCTCGACGATGTGCGCTGCCCGAGATTTGGAGGAACCTCATGCCCCTAGAGGTCGGCACGCAGGCGCCGGAGTTCACCCTCAAGGATCAGAACAATCAGGAAGTCTCGCTGTCGGACTATCGCGGCGAGAAGAACGTCCTGATCGTCTTCTACCCCTTGGCCTTCACCGGCATCTGCCAGGGTGAACTCTGCAAGGTCCGCGACGAGTTGCCGCGGTTCCAGAACGACAACACCGAGATCATCGCGATCTCGGTCGGTCCGCCGCCCACCCACAAGATCTGGGCGGCCGAACAGGGCTACACCTTCCCGCTGCTGTCGGATTTCTGGCCGCACGGCGCGGTGGCCCAGGAGTACGGCGTCTTCAACGACACCACAGGTTTCGCCAACCGCGGCACCTTCGTCGTCGACCGGGAGGGAATCATCCGTTTCGCGGAGATGAACGGTCCCGGAGAGCCCCGTGACCAGGCGGCTTGGGAGAAAGCGCTCGCCGCGCTAGATTCATAGACCGGTCCCCCGGACAGCGCTCCGGGGGATACGGGCGTATAGCTCAGCGGTAGAGCTCTGGTTTTACACACCAGCGGTCGGGGGTTCGAACCCCTCTGCGCCCACAGCTGAATTGCCGGTCGGCCCCGACCCGCACCCGGTACGGCGGGCCTGCACCGGCGCGGTCTCGAAGCCCATCTCCTGTAGGCGATCCCGGCGATCGACTCAGGGGCAGGCCGGTCACATCCTCGCCATCGACGGCGAGGACGTCGAAGCTGCACCGGCACCGCGGAGATCAAGGCCCACGGCTGGGGCACGTGCATGCGGCGCTGCAGCAGCCCGGACGACGGGGTCACGGCCAAGTTCTGCGCGATGATCTCCCCGTCCACCACCAGCCCTGCCGGATCGCTCGACCAGCGCATCGTGGACCAAGGTCGAGAACGCGCTCGACCAAGAGATCGTGATCGTGGGCTGGAAACCGGGAGCCGGTCGGCGCGCAGGCCACATGGGCTCACTACTGATGGCCGTCCACGACGACGACGGCGGCGGCCAACTCATCTACATCGGCAACGTCGGTACCGGCTGGGCCGTCCAGATGCTCGACGAGCTTCGAACGAAACTTGAACCGCTGCCACGAAAGATCGCGACCGTCGAGTCCGATGCGCCCGGTGCGGTGTACGTCGAACCGCGGATCGTGGGCGAAGTCTCGTTCACCGAGAGGACGTCGGACGGTCGGCTGCGTCAGCCGAGCCGGCGCGGCTTACGCCTTGGGTCTGGGCAAAGATCAGGTTTCACGAGATGGTGTGCCTGCCTCGCCCTCCGCCTTCTGTGCTTGTTGTGCGAGCGCGGTAAGAGCGTTCAAGTGTTCGTAGTACGCCGTACGGCCGTGTTCGGTCAAGGCGAGCCATGTCTTCGGTCTGCGCCCGACATATCCTTTCGTGATCGTGAGGTATCCGGCGGCCTCGAGCACGGTCATCGCCTTCGACAGTGTGGACTTGTTCATCTCACACAGGTCGGTGATCGTGCCGAATTCCGCCTCGCGGCACCCGCCCAGAAACGCAACCACTTTCAGGCGCGGCAGCGAGGCCAGCACTGTACTCAGTTCCGCCACAGCGCGACCCGCGGTCGTGCCAGCTGGACCCACATCCACACGCCCATGACCAGGGCGAAGGCACTTCCACTGAAAAAGACGAAGGCTACGGCCGGCGGTAGCCCGCCCAGGGCCACCCGCTTCCAACGCTGCGCGGGTTCCTCGGCCAGAGGCCGGGGCATGACACCGCCGGTCCTCCATGCTCGAATCACCCACGCCAGGAAGAGCCCGAATGCGGGCGCCACCACGATTCCGGCTACCCCGCGAACGGTGATCGTCCAGTCGAAGAGCATGCCGATCGTGTCGCCGATCAGGAAGAAGGTGCCGAAGCACAGCAGCGCGGCCAACGATGGCACCCAGCGGCGTTGAGCCGTTGCGCTGCGGGCTCGACGGGTGGCGGCCGAGGCGAGGTCCAGCGCGGCTTGTGGGGTCAGTTCGTCACTCACACACGCAGCATAATCAACTAGTTTCCAATCGCCAACTAGTATCCGGGTTCTGCTCCGACGGCGAACAGCGGCGCCCGAACTGCGGAGCGTCGAAACGGCCCCTTACAGAAAGGCCGGCACTGCCAGGGTGGTGTCGGCCGAAAACAACAGGCCTCGCGACAAGCGCCGATTCGGCGGGCGACCCGCGACGGCCATGAGCCCCGGGCAGTGCCTGTTGAATCGGCGACGCGGACCTGCAACGTGCGGTCGGCGAAGCGAGGTGGGAGACCATGCCGACTTCAGCCAGGGCGAGTGAGCAGTAATGCCGCTCATCGCGCGAATCGACGGAAGCCGAGTTTCGTGGCTATGAGGTTAGACCTGTTGTTGCCCAGTCCTTTTGGTGACGCCGATGCATACGGTTTGCGCTACCGTCTCCCGGCCCCGGCGAGAGTCTCAGCGAGTGCCGACTTGCGAGTTCAGAGAAGCACGCCGTCCCACTTCATCTCCACCACCCACCCCGGGTTGTCCGGCGGCCGACCGGAAACTGTCGAATGCCTTGCAGAAAAACGCTTCCCCACCGATACGACGTCTCGAGGCGAATTAGAGAGCAACTGCCGCAACCGCTGGTGATCGACTCCGAGCCACTACGCCATCGGCTGCATCGACCGACGGCGCCCATCCAACATCAATCCCTGCACGTACATCCCCGGCGTGGCTGGCTGAGTTTCACGCACCAGCGAGGAAAACACCTCACTCACAAACTAATCCAGCTTCTCACCAACACGAGCCACGGTCACGGCGTACACAAGGCATCGTCTCGAGAATCGCTGGAGAACTCGGGCCGACGCCGACCTGACTGAGTACTACTAGCCGCAGTGCGAGGGTCCGCTGGTCCACAGGGAACGTCCTCGGCTGAAGGTGGCCCCACCACCCCAGATGATGCATTTACCTGGGGCGTACACCCGAACCGGGCCTGCGTAGTATTGATAGTCACCTTCGTCTCGGCTGGTCGTGGATGCGCCGTCGATCCTGATAAGGGCGTCGGTGTTGGTCGCTTCGCCGACATACGCCGTTTTCTCGGTCACCACACAGTCGGTACTGCCGTTGTACGGGCGCAAATGTGCCCGCTCGACGAATTCAACAGCTCGAACGACGAAAATCCCTCCTTTGGTCGGCCAGCCGGCTTCCGCTCCGGGGATACGGGCGTATAGCTCAGCAGTAGAGTTCTGGCTCACACGCCAGCGGTCAGGGGTTCGAACCGCTCTGCGCCGATTACGCCTGAGGACCGAGGAGCGCTGCCCCCGATAGATTCTGTGGGGCAGCCCGCAGCCATCGGCCGCCCGTGGTACACCTGGCTCGATCTCCGCATTTTCCGGTGCCACAGCGCACCGATCGGAGTTCGGGCCCATCGCCCCCGGGGGCCCGAACTCCGATCGCGATCCAGGCCGCGCTCCCGGCTCGGCAGAAGTCGCGGCTGAGACGGCCGAGCGGTCCGCCCTGGCATGTCACCGGCAGCGTTGGCCGGGCGGCACAGTGAATTCAGCGGCCGGAACCGCGCCGGCGCAGCGTGCGGTCGTAATCCTCGTACCGCGCCTTGGCGATCACCGACCGATCGGCGGTGCGTAGCACGATCCCCTCCGGCCGGCCGCCCGCGTCGGCGTCCAGATCGCAGCGGGTCCGGGGTAGAAACTCGGCGAGGAAGTCGCGTGTCTTGTCGATTTCGGTCGGCAGTTCGGACGCCGGTAGGTCGAAGAGCCGCGGGGTGAGTTCCAGTCCGTAACGATGCGCCGCCGCCGCCAGATCGGTTTCGGAGGCGAACGGCTGGCCGCCGGACTCGCGCCAGCGCGAGATCTCCGCACGCGATGCGGCGAACAGCTCGGTGTAGTCCCGCAGCACCACCAGATCGAACATCCGGTACCCGACCGCTCGACGCCCGGTGTACTGCGCGCTCGCGCCGGTGATCTTCCCGCCGTACAACTCGACGTAGAACACCTGGACGACATCCTCGTCCGGGACGGCGGCTTCGGCGAATTCCCGCAGCGCCGCTACGATTCCCAGTGCCGGATTACCGATGAGGTCGCCTTTGGCGCACAGCAGTTCCTCCCGGCTACCCAGCAGCCAGGTCCCGTCGGGCAATCCGATGACCCGCGCGTTCGTGCCGTCCACCTTCTCCGTACCGATGACCCGTCCCGCGAACTCGGTCACGGCGCCGGTCAGCGAGCCGCGTTCCCCGAGGGCGTGATAGGTGGGGATCGACGGATACTTCGTGGCGCTGTTGAGGCCGTCCAAGTCCGCGTTTCGTACATCGAAAACCATTGCCGTATAGTCCCCGCGGCCTGCGGGCACGTCCACTGGTTATTCACCCGGGGTGCCGCTTCGGGCGCGAAAAGAGCGCGCTAGAGGCCGGGAGCCGCCGGCGTCTTCTTGCGGTCGCGAGCCGCGTGCCGGGGCAGGAACATCGCGGGGACGATGATCACGGCTGTGAGTGCGAAGGCGACCCAGAACGCGTACCCGAACGAACTGGCCAGCAGCGGGCCGACAACCGGCATGGCCTCCGGCGGTACCGAGCTGATCTGGTCGGCGCCGGCGCCCGCGGCCTGGATGCCTTTCGAGGTGAGCTGGTCGGTGAGCCGTTGCGTCAGCACCGTCACCAGCAGGGCGCTGCCGAGCGAGGCGCCGACCTGCTGGATGGCCGACAGGGTCGGCGCCGCACGCGATACCGCGTCCTTGCTCAGTTCGGTGTATGCGGCGGAGATCGTCGGCATCATCACCGCGCCCAGGCCCATACCGCGCACGAACAGGGCCACGCTCAGCCAGACATACGAGGTATCGACGCCCACCTGGGTGAACGGGAAGGTGCCGATCAGCGCCAGCACGATGCCGACGGGTACGACGTAGCCCGCGCCGATCCGATCGGTGAGCCTCCCGCCGATCACGATCGCCACGATCGCGCCGAGGCCCTGAGGGGCCAGCAGCAGACCGGCGTCCAGCGCTCCTTCACCGCGGACGGTCTGGTAGTACAGCGGGAGCAGCAGCATGCCGCCGAACATTCCGATGGCGACGAGGAAGACCGCGATGGTTCCGCTGGCGAAGAGCCGGTTGGTGAGCAGGCGGACGTCGATGATCGAGTCGGCTCCCTTGCTCAGGCTGTGCCAGGTGTAGAGGGCCAGGCCGACGACGCCTGCGATCAGCCACCCGAGCACGCTCCACTCGTTGAATCCGCCGTGGGAACTGGCGCGGGAGAGCCCGTAGAGCAGGCATACGAGGCTGCCGGAGACCAGAATGAGGCCGCGCACGTCGAGACGACCGAACTCCGGCAGCGCACCACCGGCGGGCAGTTTCCACACCGCGAGCGCGACAGCCAGAATGCCGACGGGGACGTTGACGAGGAAGATCCAGTGCCAGCTCGTGTATTCGACGAGCAGGCCGCCGATCACCGGACCGAACACCGGCCCCAAGAGCATCGGAACGCCGAGGATGGCCATCGCGCGACCCAGGCGCTGTGGCCCCGCGGCCCTCGTGATGATCGTCTGCCCGCCGGGTAGCAGCATGCCGCCGCCGAGTCCCTGGATCACGCGGAACGCGATCAGGCTTTCGATCGACCAGGAGGCCGCGCACAGGGCCGAGCCCATCACGAACAGGCTCACCGACGTGATCCACACCGCCTTCGGCCCGAACCGGTCCATGGCCCAGCCGGTGAGCGGAATGACCAGGGCCACCGCGAGGAGGTAGCCGGTGACCACCCACTGAGTCGTGGACAGCGGTGCGTCGAGCTCTCTGCTCAACGAGTCCAGGGCCACGTTCACGATCGTGGTGTCGAGAACCACCATGATCATGCCGGACACGATGACGAGCCCGGTGACGATGACGCTGCGGTCGAGCTTGTCCGACCGTTGGGCGGTGAAACCATCCATACCGGCTCCCAGTGGGTAGCGATTCGAGGAGGCGGACCCGCATGAATCCGCCTCCTTTACGTTGTGCACCAGTCCACGCGGATCAACAAGCGAAGTGAACCAGGTTGCCGGGGCCGCCGACGACAGCGAAACGCACCAACTGAGCAAACGGATGATCGTCGTGACGGTCGGGCCGGACCGGAAGGCGAGTCTCGCGCGTCCGCGTACCGCGCCTCGACCGGCGGGCTCCTGACGCCTCAGCCCACGTCCCGCCGCAACCAGGTGACCTCGGCCCCTTCGCTGCCCGTCCGGAAGACCTCCAGATCATCGTCCCAGGCCGTGCCCAGGGCCCGATCGAGCTCCGCGGCCAAGTCGTAGGCGGAGTGCCGACCCAGCTCCCGAGCCGCCTGGAGCATGACCCGCAGGCGCATCTCGCCGACCATCACATCCCCGTTGGCGCTGGTGGAACCGTGCCACAGACCCAGCGACGGCACGAAGCTGTAGCGCTCCCCGTCGACGCCCTCACCGGGATCCTCGGTGACCTCGAAACGCAGCACCGGCCAGGACCGCAACGACTGCGCGATCCGGGAGGCGGTGCCGGCCGGGCCCACCCAATCGGTCGTCGCCCGGAGCTGACCCGGAGACGCGGGCTGCGCGGTCCAGCGCAGACTGGCGGGAGCGCCGAGAGCGGCCGCGAGCGCCCATTCGATATGCGGGCACAGCGCGGTGGGCGACGAGTGGACATACACCACACCCGCCGTCGCCTCCGCGTATCGAGTCGATCCGCGCACCACGTACACCTCCGGTTTCGACGATGCTCGTCTTCCCCAACGGTCCGTCGAAAAGGCGTTGCCCGAGTGTACTCGAGTGCCCGGTGTTACACGTGTTACTTCTTTGCCGTGTTGCGGGCGAGTGCCGCCTCCGCGATGACCGAATCACTGAACGGAGGCCATACTTCGCGCGACCAGTCACCGAAATTCTCATCGCTCAATGCCACACACGCCAGGTCGTACCGCGGATCCACCCACAGGAACGTGCCGGATTGCCCGAAATGACCGTAGGTCGCAGGCGAGTTGGCGACGCCGGTCCAGTGCGGCGTCTTCCCGTCCCGGATCTCGAAACCCAGACCCCAGTCGTTGGGCCGCTGCGAGCCGAATCCGGGCAGCACGCCGTTGCTCCCCGGAAACTGAACGGTGGTCGCCTCGGTGCGGGTCTGTGGGGAGATCAGCCGCGGCTCGAGCAGCTCGCCGGCGAAACGCAGCAGATCGGCGAGTGTGGAATACGCGCCGTGCCCGGCGGAACCCGCCAGCTCCGAATCGGACATGCCCAGCGGTTCGAATACGGCCTCACGCAGGTAGTCCGGGAACGGAATGCCGGAGTGCTCGGCAACGAAATCGGCCAGCAGTTCGAATCCCGCGCTCGAATAGATCCGCTTCGCGCCGGGCCGGGCGAGGATATCGGTGGTGTCGAAAGCCACCCCGGAGGTGTGCGCCAGCAGATGGCGGACGGTCGAACCGGGCGGCCCGGCAGGCTGATCGAGCTCGATCGCCCCTTCTTCCACGGCGACCAGCACCGCGTACGCGACCAACGGCTTGGTGACCGACGCGAGCCGGTAGACCCGGTCACCGTCACCGGCCGACCACTGGCCGTCCGGGGTGACCACACCCGCCGCGGCATGCCGGACCGGCCATTGTTTGATCTGCTCGAGTGCGCGCACACCCCGAGGTTACGAGACCGAACAGCTCGCCCGGAATCCGCCCGAGCGGTTCCGGGGCAACGGTTCACCCACGCGAACCCGGCCGCGCGGACCCGTGCACCGCAATTCCCCTGCCCCGGACGGCAACAGCGCGCCGGACCGGCCGTCCGGACCGGTCACGTGGCCCCGACCGGGCCGGCGCGGGTGACGGGAGCTTCGGACGAGTCGGCGCAGTGCGCCCGGAACGCCGGCCGGGCCGGCGGCCGATCGACCGGCACGGGCCGGGGGGCGCGGAATCGATCGGCCCCACCGGCCCGGAACGCGCAGTGCGCGGGTACTCCGGCCGGGATCAGCGGTCCGCGTCGGTGTACTTGATGATGCCGCGGATGTTCTTGCCGTCCAGCATGTCCTTGTAGCCCTGGTTGACGTCCTCCAGCGAGTAGCTGCGGGTCACCATATCGTCCAGGTTCAGCTGACCCGCCTTGTACAGCGAAAGCAGCCGTGGGATGTCCTGGCGGGCGTTGCCGCCGCCGAAGATGCAACCCTTGACCGTTTTCTGCAGCATGGAGAGCAGGAAGCTGTTCAGCTTCACATCGAAGGCGTCCATCCGGCCCATCGAGGTGACGACCAGGGTGCCGGCCTTGGCGGTGAGGATCAGGCCCTCTTCGATGTACTCGCCCTGCATCTCACCCATGGTGAGGATGACCTTGTCGGCCATCCGTCCCTCGGTGGCCTCCATCAGCGGGACGATGGCCTCGGCCATGCTGCTGTAGGTGTGGGTGGCGCCGAACTTCTTGGCCTGTTCCAGCTTCCACGGGTTCGGGTCGATGGCGACGACCTTCTGCGCTCCGGAGAGCACCGCGCCCTGCAGCGCGCTCATCCCGACGCCGCCGATGCCGACGATGGCCGCCGTATCCCCGGGCCCGATATTGCCCACATGGGTGGAGGAGCCGAAACCGGTGGGCACACCGCACCCGACCAGGCAGGCGACCTCGAACGGGATCTCGGGGTCGATCTTGACCACCGAGGAGTAGTGCACCGTCATATACGGCGAGAAGGTCCCGAGCAGGCACATCGGGATGACGTCCTTGCCCCGGGCCTGGATGCGGTAGCTGCCGTCGCTGATGGACTGCCCGGAGAGCAGGCCCATCCCGAGGTCGCACAGGGCCATATGTCCTGCCACACAGGACGGACAGCGTCCGCAGGCGGGGATGAACGACAGCACTACGTGATCGCCCACGGCGAGATCGGGCGGGGTGCCGGGACCCAGCCTGGTGATGACGCCCGCGCCTTCGTGGCCGCCCATGGCCGGGAAGGAGGGCATGGGGGTGGCGCCGGTGACCATGTGGTGGTCCGAATGGCACATTCCAGCGGTCTCCAGCTGGATCTGCACCTCACCGGCGCGCGGATCGCCGAGTTCGATTTCCTCGACGGACCACGGCTCGTCGATCCCCCAAAGGATCGCGCCCTTCGTCTTCATTCGTGTCCGACCTCTCGCATGCGCGGGCTTTCATGTGACAGCCTCCACACTACGACACGAACTGGAACACGTTCTAGTAGTTGGCGAAGATTTTCCACAGAGAACTGGTCGGTCGACCATATAGACCGGCCGGAGCGAGCGCCCGCCCCGCCGATCAGCTCCCCGAATCCACCGGCTCTCCGGCGGGATTCCATGAGTAGCTCCGCCGTCACCGATCGACTCGGCTGGTCGACGCAGTGACGCAAGGCCCGGGCCCCGAAGCGGAGGCGCGGATGACGAAACGACGCCGGGGATCACGCGGTAACAAGATCGGCAGCACACCACCGCCGAACCGACCGATGCGCGCACACCACGATCACTCCTCAACCGCGGGCGCGGACCGCGGGACGGATCGCAATAATGAAACCTGTTCTCACTCTATGAGTCCACGCGCCTGCGCGAACAGCTCGAGCGTGTTCGCGTGCAGGAAATCACCGACCTTCACGGGCGCCTTACCCGCGAACGCCCGCGCGTAGGTTCCCTCCAGGACGATGCCCAGCTTGAAGCAGGCCAGCACTGTGTACCAGGTGACCGCGCTCAGATCGCGATCGGAGAACTTGCCGTAGTGCTCGATCATCTCCGCGCTCGACGGCAGCGATCCGGCCTCCCCGAGTTTGCCGATCAGCGCCGCTCCGGAGGTGCCGGGTTCCGGCCGGGTCGCGATCTGCCAGCCGAGATCCAGCAGCGGATCGCCGATGGTCGACATCTCCCAGTCCACCAGGGCCGCGACCTCCGGGCGGTCGTAGGAGAACATGATGTTGGCCAGATGGCAGTCACCGTGCAGGATCCCGGGGGTCCAGGAGGCCGGACGGTTGCGCTCCAGCCAATCCGCCACCGATTCCAGCCCGGGGATCTGCGGACCGGGGTAACCCTCGTTCGCCGCATACGAGTCGAGTTCGTGCATCCAGCGGCCGACCTGGCGTTCCAGGAACCCTTCCGGTTTGCCGTAATCGGCCAGCCCCAGTTCCCGGTAGTCCAGCGCCCCCAGCCGGGCGATGGCCTCGACCGCGGACAAGCCCATCAGCCGCCGCGCCTCCGCGTCCGCGGCGAAGGGCGCCGGGAGCTCGGTCTGCGGGTTGAACCCCTCGATCGGTTCCATCAGGTAGAACACCGCGCCCAGCACCGACTCGTCGGTTTCGGCGGCGATCACCCGCGGGGCCCGCACATCGGTGCCGGTGAGCGCGCCCAGCAGCCGCGCCTCCCGCCGGATGACCTCGTTGCTCTTGGGCCGCAGATGCGCCGGTCCGCGGCGCAGCACGTAGTCCCGCCCACCCCGGGTGAAACGCAACATGATGTTCTGCGTCCCGCCGCCGAGGGCCCTCACCTCCTGGAAGTCGCCGCCGGTGAGCCCCCGCTCGTCCATCCAGTTCCCGACCACGGTGAAGTCGACGTGTTCACGATCCACGCCTACCGGCTGCGCAACAGACATGCCTGACATTGTGCCCCACCCGTCCGGAGAAACTGCGGGCAACCGACGACAGTTCGGGACACGCCCGCGGCGTAGGGTTCGGTCCACGATGTCTTCCTCCGCGACCCTCCGGCACCACGTACTCGATCGCGCCGTCGACACCGAGGCCGCCTTCCTTCGTCTCTACCGCACCTCACCGACCGCGTTCTGGCTGGACAGCGAGCATGTGGAACCCGGGCTGGACCGTTTCTCGTTCCTCGGGGACGCCACCGGGCCGCTGGCCGAAACGGTCGGCTACCGGGTCGGCAGCGGGACGGTCACCGTACGCAGCTCCGACGGTCGGGTCCGCGACGAGCCGGGCACGATCCTGGACTACCTGGCCGCGGCACTGCGCACCCGCTGCACGCCGCTGCCCGAGGACCTCCCCTTCGATTTCGCGGGAGGCTACGTCGGATACCTGGGTTACGAGGTCAAGGCCGACTGCGGCGCGACGGCCGCGCACCGGTCGGCGGCGCCCGACGCCCAGTGGATCTTCGCCGACCGGGTGATCGTCGTCGACCATCTCGCCGGACGCACCCACCTGCTCGCGCTCACCGGACCGCAGGAATCCGACCGCGCGGCGGGCGACGCCTGGCTGCTCGCCACGGCGGCGATCCTGCAGACACTGCCCGCCTGGTCGAACCCCCCGCCGCTCGACACCGACGGCGACACCCCCGGCATCGAGGACCACCTGGTCCGTGGACGCGCGCGGTACCTGCGCGATATCGCCGCGTGCCGCCGTGCCCTGCAGGCGGGCGAATCGTACGAGATCACACTGACCGATCAGCTCACCTTCCCCGCCACGACCGGCGGACTCGATGTCTACCGCACGCTGCGCCGGACCAATCCCGCGCCCTACTCGGCCTATCTGCGATTCGCCGACCTCGAGATCGCCTGTTCCTCCCCCGAACGCTTCCTGAAGATCGACCGGACCCGCACCGTCGAGACGAAACCCATCAAGGGCACCGCCCGGCGCGACCCCGACCCGGTGGTGGACGAACGCCTGCGCCGCGCGCTGACCGAGGACCCGAAGACCCGGGCGGAGAACGTGATGATCGTCGACCTGCTGCGCAACGATCTGGGCCGGGTCTGCGAGGTCGGCAGTGTGCGCGTGCACGAACTGCTGGCCACCGAAACCTATTCGACCCTGCATCAGCTGGTTTCGACCGTGCGCGGGACGCTGCGCGCGGACACCGATGTCATCGGCTGCCTGCGTGCGTGTTTCCCGGGCGGATCGATGACGGGTGCGCCCAAGATCCGCACCATGCAGATCATCGACGCCCTCGAGACCCGCGCGCGGGGGGTGTACTCGGGCACGATCGGCTTTCTCGGGCTGGGCGGCACCGCCGACCTCAATATCGTCATCCGCACCGCCGTGCGCCACGCGGGACACTGGCAGATCGGGGCCGGGGGCGCGATCGTGCTGGACTCCGACGCCAACGCCGAATACGACGAAATGCTGCTCAAGGCCGCGGCGGTCTACCGGGCGCTGGCCACCGGCCCGGCAGGCGCCGATCGGCCCGCGGCCGGTATCCCGATGGGCCGGGCGAGGTAGCCCGTCCCCGGAAAACGCGCGGCCCGAACCCGCGAACAGGGCGACAATGGACTGATGGCACAGCTCTGGGTGAAAACACATGGCGGGGACTGGCTTCGGGCCGACCAGATCATCGAGATCGGCACCGAACCGGTGCGCGAACGCGGACCGCACGAAGGTACGGGCGCCGTCGAAGTCGTCGCCCGGCTGGCGGTGGCGACCGGTACCGGACAGTGGGACTACGACCGCGGCAGCGGCACCGTCGGACCCAGCAGCCGGGTGCTCGGACGATATTCCAGCGGGGAAACCGCCGAAAGGATGGCCGATCAGCTGGTGCTGATCCTGCTCAACGCGAACAAGAACGCGCAGATCACCTTCGACGACGACGAGGTCCGGGTGCGCCCGGTGCACGACCGCACCGCGCACGACGCACCCTTCAACGGCAGTGCGCTGGACCCTCACTGAACGCTCAGGATCCGCGCCGCGGCCGCCGCTTCGGTCCGGGTTCCGGTTCCGGGGGTGGTTCCGGCGCGACGATCCCGGCCATCCGGCCGAGCCGGCCCACCCCGGGCAGCCTGGACAGCGCGCCGAACAGATCCTCGCCCAGTGCGATCATCGCCTCCAACCGGGGCAGCAACCTGTCGTAGGCGGCGAACGCGGGATCGGCGAGCGCGAGGGTGCGGTCGAGGCGATCGATCGTGGCGTTGAGGCGATCGATGGCAGTGGACAGATTCTCCAGCACATCGGGAAGTTGTGCCGCGAGCTGCGCCGACGCCGGGGGCAACCGGACCGCCGCGTCGAATGCCTGGCCCGCCGTCAACTGTGCGGCCTCGAGCGCCTGCCCGGCCGCGGACTGCGCCGCGTCCACCGCCGACTGCGCGGCCGCCAGCACATCGGCGGGCGTGGGCACCCGCCGCGCCCCCGGCCGCTTATCCGCCGGCTGCCCCGGATCGGTCATGGGACAACTCTGCCCCATCGATCCCGAAAACAGCGACGACCTGCACGCCTGCGGGCGTGTCGGCATCGCATGGCATAGTTCGACGACGATGGAACTGAGCAAGGGTGCCAATACTGCGATCCCGACATCGCTTCTGGCCGTAGTGATTTCCTGGCGGTCCGAGCATGTGCTGGACGCGCATGCCCTACTGCTGGGCGGCGACGGGTCGGTGCGCGGCGATCGGGATCTGGTCTTCTACAACGCGCCCCGGCACATCTCGCAAGCGGTCACCCTCGACCAGGACCCCGCCCCGGGCACCGCGCGGCTCAGCGTATCGCTACCCCGCACCGAGGCCGAAGTGGACCGCATCGTGGTGTCGGGGTCGCTGGAAGGCGCGGTGTTCACCCAGGTCGACGAGCTGCGGATCACCGTATTCGCGGTCGACGGCCCGGTCGCCGAGTACACGATCGGCGATTCGGAAGCGGTGTCGGCCATGATGTTCGGCGAGTTCTATCGCCGTGACAGCGGCTGGCGGTTCCGCGCTGTCGGTCAGGGCTGGGCCACCGGTATGGCAGGTCTGGTGACCGAATTCGGAATCAGGGTCGACGACGAACCCGCATCGGTCGACGAAGCCACAGAACTGCTGAGGGCACCGCGGACCGGGCACGCGGCGTCGGACCGGAGCACCGCCGTGCTCACCAGAACGCCCACGCGCGAACCGCGTGGCGCGAGCGACGAATCGCATCGCGACGGCGCGCGACACCCGGCCGCCGGACCGGGCCGATCCGGACCCGCGATACGCGCCGCCGACCCGGGCACAGGATCGGCGAACGGCACTCGTCCTGCCCCCGGAACACATCCGGGCAACGCTCACTATCGGCTCAACGAATCCTCCGCCGCACCCGCCGCACCCTGGGACCGCTTCACCGAACCGCAGCCCACCCGGCAACTGCCGGGCACCGTGACCCTGCGCCGGCTCGCCACCACCGATCCCGTCCGCATCCCGCCGCCCCCGGACCCCGACCGCGCCGACTGGTACCGCGACCCCGAGGACCCGGCCCGGCTGCGCTGGTGGGACGGCGAACACTGGACCGCCGACCGGCGTCCCACCACCCGGCCGCACCCGCACGACTGCGAACGCTGCGGCACCCGCCGCCGGCGGCGGGTCTTCGGCGGGCACCAACCGTGCGCCACCTGCGCCACGGATATCGAGGAGTTCCTCATCCACTGGCACACCCGCGCCGCGCGGGTGCTCACCGCGTCCGGGCCGCGCGGCGCCGAATGGGAGGCGCTGTGGGCTTCGCTGCGCTATCAGCGGATCGATCGGGCCGCGGGCCGGGCCGCCTTGGAACCGATGGCACTGCAGTATGTGGAACGCCGGGTCGCGTTCGCCTTCGCCGACGGGCAGATCACGGCCACGGAATACGACGATGTCGAACACGCCGTCACCGAACTGGGCGTGGCCGGTCCGCTGGTCGACGAACTCCGGTCACGGATGAGACGCGGAAGGGCACTGTCCCGGTTGCGGGAGGGCGATCTGCCCACCGTCCGCACACCGGATCTGCACCTGGACGCCGAAGAACTGGTCTACCTCGATATCGACGCGACCCAGATCCGGGAACTGGCCCGCGGCCCCAAACACACCGACGGCCGATTGATCGTGAGCACGAAGAAGCTGCGATTCGTCGGCGCCGGCGCGGGTGTCGAGCTGCCGTGGTCCCGGATCGTCTCGGTCACCGCCGAACGCGACGCCGTCACCATCGCGGCCACCTCGGCCCGCGGCGGCGGGACCTTCGCCGTCGCCGACCCGGAATATCTCGCCGCCGCGCTGGAGGGCGCGCTGCGGGTCGCCAAACGGCTCGTCCTCGCTCCGGGACAGCGTGATTCGCGCAGTATCTCGCAGGAGGTGAAGGCGGAGGTGTGGCAGCGCGACGGCGGCCGCTGCGTGGAATGCGGAGACAGTCACTATCTGGAGTTCGACCACATCATCCCGCTCAGCCGCGGCGGCGCCACCAGTGCCTCGAATCTCCAGATCCTGTGCCGCGGCTGCAATCGCACCAAAGGCGCCAATATCTGAGCCCGCACCCCCCGACCGGACCACCTGCCCCGTGCACGGCGGCCCCGGTGCGACGGCTCGTTTCTACCCGGTCAGGGCAACGGCCCGGTCGGTGTGCCGGCGCACCGACCGGGCATACATTCGGGCGAGCGGGTTCCCGGCGCCCGGCATCGGCCGCACCCGGGGTTGTGGGTTCCCGGCGCCCGGCATCGGCCGCGCCCGGGAGTTCTGGAGCGCAGTCGCCTTCCAGTTCTCTCTCCGCAACAGCTCAGCACCCCGGTCTTGCGTGACAGCCGCCGGCGCGCGATATCGCACTGCCAGCCGGCCGACCGTGCAGACGGGATGTCGCCGTACGCACGGTATGCGCTCGAACCGGAGGTCTCCCGGCCGACGGGTACGACTAGCGCACCAGCGGCGGCGGCGACCAGTTGCCGTCCAGCACCCGCGGTTCCGGCTCGTACAGGCGCATGACCAGTGAGAACTGACCGCTTTCCGGAATCGGCAGCCAATTGGCCCGCGGCACCCGGGGCCCCGGATCAGCGGCCTGCACCGCGAACTCGAGCGCGCCGTCGGAGGCGAATTCCGCCGCCATCGGATGGCCCACAGTCTGGATGCCCGCGGTGTTCGGAACGAGGAAACCGTCTGCCCCGTACGCGGTGATCGACCAGAACGCCCGAACCGGCGGCGCCTGGCCGGGTTCGAAACGCAGCGTGTACTCCACCGGGTCGCCGTTGTCGTCGGCCACCGTGAACAGCGCCGGGTAGACCACCGCCTCGGCGATGTTCGCGCCGACGCCGCGGTGGGCGGTTGCCGCCCGCAACAGGTAGTTGGTGCCGTAACGACCGACATTGAGCGCGATCACCCAGCCATTGCGCAATTGGGTCGCGGGATCGACATAGGCGGCGATCTTCGCCTTCGCCGCTTCGGCGCCCGCGTCGAGTTCGCCGGTGCTCACGCCTTCGGGCGAGCCCCCGGGCCGGATCCCGATGGTGGCGAAACGCCGCATGGCGGTGTCGTCATCCGGAGCGGGTGGGTTGTCCACCATCAACTTGCACATCCGCTCGAAGAAATCCCGCGCGGGCATCTGCGCGACCGAATCGTGTCCCGCCGATTCCGACCAGTCCTGGTTGCCCGGGATCGAGTCGGATTCCGTGGCCGCGCGCGTATTCCACGCACTCAGCGGCGCGAGGCGCAACTGGGCCTGAACCGCGCGCACCGCTGGAACGTCCGCCGGACCGCGTACCTCGACCCGGCCGTACAGCCAGGCGTCTTCGGTGGGCACCGGCAGTTCCACGACCCCTGGCGGCAGGGTCCCGTTCCACCCGGGCCCGGTGACCGCGTAGACGTAGGGCGGGGTGGCGCCGGGTTCGACCCCCGGCCGGACGCTGCTCGGCGTCGCGGTCGTATTGGACCACGCGTCGAGGACCTGCATCACCCAGCGCCGGTCCCGGATCTCCGGCACCGAGAACAGCACCGGCTCCTTGCGCAGATCCAGCCAGCCCACCGAATACAGGTTGTCCAGATCGATCTGGATGACGGTCCGCTGGCTGGCGGCGGGGAGGGTAGAGGTGTGCTGGAAGCGGTTCACCGATACGTAGCCCAGGGCCCGACGCCGGAGCGTATCGATCAGGACCATGGGGTAGCCGAAGACATACGCGTCGGCCGCGACCTCGCGCCGCGAGGCGGGCGAACCCGACGGCGCGACCTCGCTGCCGGACTCCTCGCTCCCGCAGGCCACCAGTCCGGTTACCGCGACCAGGCCCAGCATGGACCGCCGGGTCATCCGCAACCGGCCGGTGGCCGGACCGTGCGTCGGGTCTCCGGCTGCCGCGGCGGGCATTTCGCCCATTGGCATTCTCCCTGCTCATCGCTGATGGAAGGACTGCCAGCAGGATACGCTCGGAGATAGCTGAAACGTAGCGGTTGCGGTCGGCGTGGCCGTTCTCAGACGGCGAGCACAGCGTTCATGATGGTGCCCGCACTGGTAGCCACGACACCGCCGATCATGGCTCCGGCCACCATCTTCGGCGATTGCAGACCACTGCCGGACCACTTCTCCCACGCGAATCGACCGCCCGCGTACACGATGCTCACGATTCCCGACAGAATCGCCAGCCAGGTGGCGTACCCGACGAACTTCATGATCTTGTCGGCCAGCGGCGGAGCCTCCGGAGTGGGATCGCTGACCTGTGCATATACCGATACCGCGTCCATAACCGACGCCGCGATGCTGCTCACCGTCTGCTCCCTCGCCGAGACCGTACGGGCCGCCCGGGCCCCACCCCATCATCCAGACCGACACCGCCGGTGCGCAAGTTCTTGCCGCGCAGCGTGTTTCACGCTATAACCGCTGGTGACCCGAATACCTACCCGGAACTGGGATTACTGCGACCGACCCGGCGAGCGGTTACGATGCGTTAGCGTTCCCGCCCACCCCGATACAGAGTGAGCTGCGAGATGATACTGGCCGCCGTCACCGATACGCTGGCACAAATCGGTAACCCCACACCCGAAGCACCCCCTATCTCGGACAAATTCCTGCAACTGGTCCGGTATCTCACCTGGTTCGTGTTGCTCGCCGGAATCTGCGCGATCATCTATGCCGGCGGCCGGTTCGCCTGGGAGAAATGGTCCGGCGGCGGTCTCGAATCGCCGAAGATGGTGGCCGGAGCCATGATCGGCGGTGTCATCGCCACCAGCGCGGGCACCATCATGAATGCCGTCATCGGCTGACCCGGCGGCACGCGGTCGGTTCCACGTCGCCGAGCCCGGATCCACCCCGTGGGCACCTTCGTTCGCGCGATTAGCTGCGGCCGGGTCCCCCTCGAGCGTGCACACCCGTTCGGCGATCCGCACCGCCGGCGATCCACGCATCCCACGACTGCCGTCGGCGCTCTCCGAACATCGCCACCTGACCCTGCGCCGACGATCCCCGACTCGTAGGCCTCGATCAGGCGATCCGGCCCCGCCGCCCGGTCCAGCCGGTCCGCGCGCGCCCGCCTCCGATCGCGACGCGGGACGCCCGACGCGGCGCGAGTGCCGAATCCGGGCACCGCGAGGTCCTACGTCGCGGGCGGCGGGACTTCGAGACATGTCGGGATGCCCCGCACCCGGCCCGTTGCGGCCGGGCCCCGCCGCCGAGCCGGTGCCGTCCCCGAACCCGAAATCATCTATCGAATATATGTTCGAATTCGGGTACCGTGACCGGCATGCCCGAACTCGCCCCCATCCCGTTCGCCCGGTTCAACCTCGAACAGGTACGGGAACGTCTTCTCGCCGCGGCGGCCTTCGGCGAGTCCCTCTCCCCCGATCAGCTCGAAGCCCTCGCCGACAAGCTCAGCACCGGCCTGAGCATCTACATCGAGGCGACGCAGAACAGCGGGCCCCGGGCCCGGCCGCCGGCCGCGCCCGGCCGGGCCTGCCTGGATTTCCGCGGACATCTGCGCTGACCCCGGGCCGCGATCGGCGCGGGCCGGGGACGACGCGGCTACCGCGTCACCGCTCGCCGGGCACCGATTCTCCGCCGACCGGTTCCCCGTCCTCCGTCTCGATCGGCGACGTGACGAGTTCGAATTCGCCCTCGTGCCGGGCCACTCCCTGCAGCACCGCGCCCTCCACCAGTTCGATGCCCAGGTTCGCCCGCACGATGATCGGGTCGCTGCGCACATCGCGATACAGCGAGACGCACATCATCACCATCACGACCATGAAGGGCAGCGAGACCACGGTGGTGAGCGCCTGCAAACCGGTCAGCGCGCCACCGAGATCGTCGGAATCCGCTATCACCAGCATGATCGCGGCGACCGCACCGGTGGCGGTGCCCCAGAAGATCACGGTCGGCCGGGACGGTTCGATACTGCCCCGCTCCGACAGGGTGCCCATGACGATGGATGCCGCGTCCGCGCCGGAGACGAAGAAGATTCCCACCAGGATCATCACCAGCACAGTCATGACCGAGGTGAGCGGATATTCCTCGAGCAGGTGGAACAGCGCGAAATCGGGGTTCACGCTGCCGTCGGCCTCGGTGAGGTCGTGGGTGTCGGTCTGCTGCCGGATGGCCGCGCCACCGAAGATCACGAACCACACCAGGCTCACCATGCTGGGCACCAGCAGCACGCCCGCGACGAACTGCCGGATGGTGCGGCCCCGACTGATCCGCGCGATGAACATGCCGACGAAGGGGGTCCAGGAGATCCACCACGCCCAATAGAAGATGGTCCAGATCGACAGCCACGCCTCCATCTCCTCGCCGCCGGATATCCCGGTGCGCGAGGCCATGGTCGGCAGTTCGGCGATGTAGTCACCGAGCGCGGTGGGCAGGAAGTTCAACATGAACAAGGTGGGTCCGGCGATGAAGACGAAAACCGCCAGGATCACCGCGAGCACCATGTTGATATTCGACAGCCACTGGATGCCGCGCGCGATGCCGGACACCGCGGACAGCACGAACGCGATGGTGAGGCCGGCGATCACCAGTACCAGCCCGACTTTGCCCACGGCGTCCACCCAGCCGTTGAACTCGAATCCGGCGCCGATCTGCAACGCCCCGAGTCCGAGTGAGGCCGCCGATCCGAACAGCGTCGCGAAGATCGCCATGATGTCGATGGCCTTACCGCCCAGACCGTCGGCGTGTCGGCCGAGCAGTGGCCGGAACACCGAGGAGAACAGCTGGGAGCGTCCGCGCCGGAAAGTGCTGTAGGCGATGGCGAGACCGGCGACCGCGTAGATGGCCCATGGATGCAGGGTCCAGTGGAACAGCGTGGTCTCCATCGCGACCTCGGCCGCCCGCGGACTTCCGGCTTCGGCGGTGCCCGGCGGCGGAGAGGTGAAATGCGTGAGCGGTTCGGCCACTCCCCAGAACATCAGGCCGATTCCCATGCCGGCGCTGAACATCATGGCGATCCAGGAAACCGTCCGGAATTCAGGCTGTTCGTCGTCGGCGCCGAGTGGGATCTTGCCGTAGCGGCTCAGGGCCAGCCACACCACATAGACCACGAACGAAGTGGCGACCAGAACGAACATCCAGCCGGTGTTGGTGATCACCCAGGACTGGGCGTCGGCGGCCACGGTGGCCAGGCTCTCCTGGTCGAAGATTCCCCACAGGACGAACGCCACTGCCCCGATCGAGGTGATCCCGAAGACCAGCCAGTCCAGTCCGTGCCGCCCCGGTCCGCGCCTGCGCGAGCCCGGCGAACGGCTATCGTACGTCGCGGATTTCCCGCCGGTGTCGATCGCCATGGACGAGTCCTTTCAGATCGCACTGTGCGTCCGGCGGCCGGTCGCGAGGACCGGCCGAACTCGACCTCGGTGGGCACCGCGACCGGGTCGCCGAACGGTATGTACCGGGGCAAACCGTACCCCGCCCGATCGGCGGACAACGTGCCGAACGCGTAACGGGCGGCCGCGTGCCGCCCCGGGAGAGCACCCCGAGCAGCCCGGACCCGAGGCTCGTGCCGGATTTCGGACACTGGTCCGTAGTAATGTCCAGTCAATCGCCCAGTTCCATGTACGGCAACCGCGCGGCCTTGCGACACTCGTACCCGGAGCCGACGGTTTCCCGTGGGCGAACACGAGGAGTACGGGATGGCGGAGCCGGTGACACTGGTGGTGGGCGCCTCCGGGTTCCTCGGATCGCACCTGACCCGCCAATTGGTCGCCGCGGGCGCCCCGGTCCGCGTCATGGTGCGGCACACCAGCGATATCCGCGCGATCGCGGACCTGCCGGTGCAGATCCACTACGGCGATCTGTTCGACGACGCCGCACTGCGCGAGGCCATGCGCGACTGCGACGTCGTGTACCACTGCGCGGTGGACACCCGGGCGTGGCTGCGCGATCCCGAGCCACTGTTCCGGACCAATATCGCGGGTCTGCGCCATGTCCTCGACGCGGCCTGCGCCACCGGACCGCGCAAATTCGTCTTCACCAGTTCCGCCGCCACCATCGGCCGCCGGCGCGGCGGTGTCGCCGACGAGACCGCGCCCTTCGACTGGGGCCGACTCGGCGGCCCGTATGTCCGGTCCCGGGTCGAGGCGGAGAATCTGGTGCTGCGCTACGCGGCCGAGCGCGAACTGCCCGCGGTGGCGATGTGCGTCGCCAACACCTACGGCCCCGGCGACTGGCAGCCCACCCCGCACGGGTCTTTCGTCGCGGCCGCCGCGCTGGGCGAACTGCCTTTCCGGTTCGCAGGGACCGGATCGGAATCGGTGGGCGTCGAGGACGCGGCGCGCGCGTTGATCCTGGCCGGGACCGCCGGACGCGACGGTGAGCGCTATATCGTCTCCGATCGTTACCTCAGCAGCGCGGAACTGCTCACCGCCGCCGCGCACGCGGTGCACCGGGAGCCTCCCCGCCTGGCTGTTCCGCTACCGCTGCTCTATCCGGCGGCCGCCCTCTCCGGCGCCGCGGCCGCGTTGCGCGGCCGGGACAGCCGGTTCACGGTCACCTCGGTGAATCTGATGCACGTCATGTCGCGGATGGACCACGGCAAGGCCGAACGTGAGCTCGGCTGGAAACCCGAACCGGTTCTGGACGCGGTGGCCCGGGCCGCGCGCTTCTTCGTCGAACGCCGCGCCCGCCGGCGGGCGCGGCGGGACTGAGCACTGCTCGCACCCGCGGTTGAATGCACGCTGCACAGGAGTTGCACCCTACACAGCATGTGTATGATGCAAGACACTCCCGGCTGCGTGATACAACGAGTGGCGGGACGCCCTCCGGGCCACCACGGCATCCGAGAACGAGCAGGACACCCGTCATGGACAAACCCACCGAACTGATCGAATTCGAGACCATGCTCCTGGGGCGGCACAGCCTCAACGCCCACCTGCGCCGCCCCGACCACCTCGAACGCAGTGCCTACCTGGTCCTGCGCCGGTTGCGCATCGAAGGGCCCATGTCCATCGGCGAACTGAGCGAGGCCTTCGGCCTGGACGCCTCCACCGTGCACCGGCAGACCGCGGCCATACTGAAAGCCGATCTGGTCGAACGCATTCCCGACCCGGACGGCGGGGTGGCGCGCAAGTTCCGGATCACCGCCGAAGGCGAGCGGCGGGTGCGCGCCGACCGGGACTACAACGTCAACGCCCTGGACCGGGTGCTGAGCGACTGGAACGAAACGGACGTGCGGTCCTTCGCCGCCTACCTCGAGCGGTTCAATACCGATATCGAGGCCAGCGAGGCCCGGCCGTGGCCGCGCCCTTCGCATACCGAGCCGCGACCCTAACGGCCGGCCCGCCGTTCAGTAGCGCCGCATATCGACCTGACGCCGCACATTGGATATCGCGGTCACCACCGCCGTGCCCAGCGGACCGCTCCGGTCGTAGAGGGTGGTGGTGCCGACCGCGATCCCCTCGTAGGCCACCTGATCCTGGGCCAGCACCCCGATACCCGGCCCGGCCGGGACCCGGGCCAGCGTCAGCGTGACGTCGGAGTTGATATAGCCGATCCCGGCGGTGCCCCAATTGCTCATGAGGCTCGCGGCGTCTCCGGCCATGCCGGCCCGCTGGAACGGAGTCACCACCTCTCCCGCGACCACCGGGAGCATGTTCTGCCAGATGACTTTGCGTTCGGCGTTCTGGGTGGCCGCGAAGTCGGTGGTCCAGTCGCCGTCGCCGCTCTTGAACAGCGGATGGGCGCCCGCTTCGGAGGCGTCCGGAGTCTCGGGGACCGGAAAATCGTGGGGCGGCCGCCAGAGTTCACCGACGGGCACTTCGCCGGTGCGCAGGTACGCGACGGTCGCCCGGGACCGCACTTCGCCGCGCTGCAGCAGTTCCGCGTCGGCGACGCATATCCGTTTGCCCTCCCGCACCACGACACTGCGCAGGGTGGCCGGTTCGTCGACGACCGGGCGGAACAGGTCGACGGTCAGGCGGGCCGGTACGAACTCCTCGCCCGGGGACCGCTTTTCCAGTTCGCGCGCCAGGAGCCCGCAGATCGCCGGACCACCCACCTGGGTGGGGCTCCATCTGGACATGGCTATCCGGGTGGGCAGGAACTGCTCACCCTCCCTGGTGAAGAACGCGAACACAGTATCGGCTCCTTCTCACGCGAATCCCCAGCAGAATTACAACACGTTCTAGTTTCGTACGCGTTCGAAGGTACCGGTCGAGCCGGTCGCACGGTACCGGCGAGAGGTCGCGTCACCGGACACCGCAGCACTCCCGGCGCGCCGACCGCCGCCGCGGCGGGCAGCGACGGGGGCGGCCGCGAGGCAGCGCCCGTGGCAGCCGCCTCAACTCTTCCCACTTCCGAACTCACACCCCGATATCGCGCACCAAGACTTCGGCCGCGTCCCGCACCCCGCCGAGATCCCCCTCCCAGCCGAGGATCCGCACTACCGCCTCGGCGATCGCCCCCTGCACGCTGCCGGGCACTCCACCCGCGTCCGAGCGGATATTGATCACCGTCTCCACCAAGCGGAACGGCAGGGTTTCCGCCTCCGGCACCCCGACCGCACCGCCCTCGGCAACCATCCGCGCCGCCAGCGACTCGTAGCCCGCGCGCAGATCGTCGCGGCGCGCCCGGAACGGCGCGAACCGCTCCCCCCGCAATTCCGGCAGGAAGTACAGCGCGCCGATGTTCCAGCGCGCCGCGCACAGCTGCTCGATATCGAACCGCGCCAGCGCGTACAACCGGACCGCGGCCGGTTCGGGCCGCGCGAGCAGGGCCTCGGCGAGTTGCGCTGCCGCCGCGATGGTCTCACCGAGGAGGGCGTCGAGGATATCGTCCTTGGCCGCGAAGTGGTGATACAGCGAGGCCTGACGGATTCCGACGGCTTCGGCGATGGCCCGGGTGGAGGTACTGCCGTAGCCGTGGGTGGTGAACAGTTCGGCGGCGGCGTCGAGGATTTCGGCACGCGGGGTCTGCCCCTGGCGGCGGCGTGGCGCGAGACGCGGGCGGCCCGGACCGAGTTGGGTCATGGATCCATTGTGACCGACCGGCAATTCGGACATGCACACCCATTCCTGTCATTCGATAGAAATATCGGCAACGCAGACGTTACGCGAGGTCTCGATACGGATACATCGCCGTCACCACGACGTCGCGACCGCCCGGAAAACTTTCACTCGATAGATATTCGTGTCGGATGAAGGGCCCCGGGCCATGATCATTCTCGGAATAGCGGTCAGCGTGCTCGCGGTAATCGGCATCGGCCTGCTGGTTTCCCGCAAAGTAGACGGCGACAGCGTCAACTTCCTGGTCGCCGGACGATCACTCGGGCTACCACTGGTGGCGGCCGGGCTGATGGGCCAGGCGGTCGACTCCAACGCCACCCTCGGCAACACCGACCTGGCCGGCTCGGTCGGATTCTGGGCCGGCGCCACCCTCCCACTGGGCCTCGGCCTGTGCCTGCTGCTCACCGGACTCTTCTTCGCGAAGCCGATGAACCGGATGGGCCTGCTCACCCTGCCGGACTTCTACCGGATCAAGTACGGGCGCGGTGTCGAATTCACCGCCTCGATCCTGATGATCTTCAGCTTCTGCATTCTGCTCGCCGGCAATCTGGTGGCCGGCGGCTTTCTGTTCGAACGCTTCCTCGGCATCCCGTACAGCGCCGGAGTCGTGCTCATCGTGGTGATCGTGCTGACCTACACCGTCACCGGCGGAATGTTCAGCGACGCCTACACCGCGCTGGCACAGATGGTGATCACCGTGATCGGCTCGCTGGCCCTGCTGATCTGGGTGGGCTCGACCTACGGCATCCACATCCCCGAAGGGATGGGACCGTTCGACCTCGGCCAGCTCACCAGCAGCTCCGACGGGGCGATGGTGAACTGGGCGACCCTCATCGCGCTCGGCATCGGCGATATCGTCGCGATCGATTTCATGCAGCGCATCTTCTCGGCGCGCTCCCCCGAAACCGCCCGCCGCGCCTGCTTCGTGGGCGCCGCCGGAACGGCCGTCGTCGGGATCCCGTACGCCTTGGTCGCACTGGCCACCACCGATGTCGTCGGCGGCGACGACGGCCCGCGACTGCTGGCGCTGCTGGACGAACACGCCCCGACCGGCCTGGCGATCCTGGTGCTGTCCGCGATCGTCGCGGCCTCGTGCTCCACCGCCAACGGCGCTATCCTCGGCACCGCGTCGGTGGCGACCCGCAATATCGCCGGACGCACCGACCGGACCGACGCGGCCGGACGCGACACCCTGCTGCGGGATGTGCGGCTCACCATGATCCCGGTCGTGGCGGTGGCGATCTTCTTCGCGGTGCAGGTCCCGCAGACCGGCATCCTGCTCACCCTGGCCTTCGACCTCATGCTGGCCGGATTGATCGTCCCGTTCGTGGCCGCCCACCTCACCACCCGCGTCACCACGGCCGCCGCGGTGGCGGCGATGGCGGCCGGGCTCGGTGTCCGGCTGGTGCTGTTCGTCCTCACCCCGACCATGTACGGGGTCCCGAACACCGTGCTCTATATCGACAATTCGCTGATCGGCCCGGGTTTCGACGGCTGGCCCACCTTCTTCGGCCTCTTCGCCTCGCTGCTGGCCTTCCTCGCCGCCCTGGCCGTACACCGGTTGCGTTCCGCCGGCACGAAACCCGTCGCCACGACCGCACCGCAGGCCCCGCTGCCCGCACCGGAGCCGGTCCCCCAGCACGGCTGACCCGCCCCGCCGCCAGGCCCGACGATCAAGGAAGACGATGACACCCACCACTGCCTCGACGACCGGCGCTCGCGCGCACGCCCGCGCCCAGGCGACGGCCACCGCAGCCGCTCCCGCACTGCCCGACGGGGTCCCGCTCGACGACACCACCTGGTCGGTCCGGCTGCCGGCCGGCGGTTACACCAGCACGGTCCTCGGTCGCGGGACACGCCTGCGGCTCGCCGACCCGCACGGCTCGGCCTGTGCGCACCTGTTCCTGCTCCGCGCGGAATCTCCCTGGGAACGACTCAATATCGCCGACACCGTGAAAGTGCCCTGGCAGGCCTACCTCGGTACCGGACACCCCCTGCTGTCCGATCAAGGCCGCTTGCTCGCCACCGTGGTCGCCGATACCTCCGGCCGCCACGACGCGCTCTGCGGAACCACCCGCGACGGGCGGCTGCTACTGGAACGCGCGGCCACCAAACACGGTCTCGCGCCGCGCGATATCGGCCCGACGCTCTCCCTGTTCCGCGGGGTGCGGGTGGGTGGGGACGGCGCTCTCACCGCCACCGGGTCCGCCGGTCCGGGCGCCTACGTCGACCTGCTGATCCACCTGCCGGTGACGGTCCTGGTGGCCGCGACCGCCCATCCCCTCGACGACTCCCCCGTCACCGATCTCGACCTGGTCGCCTGGCCCGGTGACCGGGCGGCCGCGGCCGCCGTGAACAGCGACCCGGAATACCAGCGCGCCGTCCAGAACACCGAACAGGCCTGGTCGGCCGCCCGAACCCGACAGGAGTGGGTATGAACAGCGTCTCCGCGACGGCGACAGTCGTTCTCGACGAAGTGGTCCCGGCCCGCGCCCCGTGGTCGGCGATCGTCCGGGCCGGCGAACGGCTCGACATCATCGATCTGCACGGCAACCAGGCCGTCGACTGCCTGCTGTACGCGGCGGCCGACCACACCGACCGCTACAGCGCCCAGGCCACGATCGCCGCGCAACGTAATATCTTCCTCACCACCGGCAGCGTGCTGCGCACCGACGCGGGCACGGCCCTGATGACCGTGCTCGCCGACGAGGTCGGCAACCACGACACCATCGCCGGAGCCTGCTCCCAGGAGTCCAATACCCTGCGCTACGGGCAGCACACCCGCCACCAGCACGCCTGCGTCGAGAACTTCCTCGTCGAGGCCGCGAAATGGGGTATGGGCAAACGGGACCTGGTGTCGAACATCAACTGGTTCATGAATGTGCCGGTGGAACCCGACGGCACCCTCGGCATCGTCGACGGATTGTCGGCGCCGGGTAAGACGGTCTCGTTGCGGGCCGACGCCGACACCCTGGTCCTGGTGTCCAACTGCCCGCAGATCAACAACCCCTGTAATGGATTCGATCCCACACCCGTGCGAATGGTGGTGTCGCGATGACCGCCCCGGTGGCGCTCGCCCCGGAGCCCGGCGCCGCGGCCGGACCGCACGTCGTGGTCGAACGGCCCGGCCTGCTCACCACCGTGCAGGACTGGCCGGGGCGGGTCGGCTACTGGCATGTCGGCGTGCCGCCGTCGGGTCCGATGGACGATCTGTCCTTCCGGCTGGGCAACCGCGCGCTGGGCAACAGCGAGGCGGCGGCCGGGCTGGAATGCACCATGGCCGGACCGGCCCTGCGTTTCGCCGAGCCGACCTGGGTGTGCGTCACCGGCGCCCCGGTGGAGGTGACCGTGGCCGGGCGGCTCGCCCCACTGTGGCGGCCGGTGCTGGTGCCCGCGGGCGAGGTGCTCGACATCGGACCGATTCGCGGACCGGGGATGCGCTGCTACGTCCTGGTGTCCGGGGGCCTGCGCCTACCCGAATACCTCGGCAGTACCGCCACCTTCACCCTCGGCGGATTCGGCGGGCTCGACGGCCGGGCCCTGCGCGCCGGCGATACGCTGCCGATGGGCGCCGCGGTCGCGGAACCGATCGGCGCCGTCCCCGGCGGAGACCAGCCGGTGCTGACCCGGCGCTGGGAACTGGCGGTCACCGAAGGACCGCACGGGGCGCCCGAGTTCTTCACCCGCGACGATATCGACACCCTCCTCGCCACCTCCTACGAGGTGCATTTCAATTCCGATCGCACCGGTGTGCGACTCATCGGCCCGAAACCGCGCTGGGCGCGCGCGGACGGCGGCGAGGCCGGACTGCATCCCTCGAATATCCACGACACCGCCTACAGTGTCGGCGCCCTCGACTTCACCGGCGACACCCCGATCCTGCTCGGCCCGGACGGGCCGAGCCTGGGCGGTTTCGTCTGCCCGGTCACCGTCACCGCGGCCGACCTGTGGAAACTCGGACAGCTGTGCCCCGGGGACACGGTGCGTTTCGTACCGGTGCGCGCCGACCGGACCGCGTCACCGCGCGATCTGGGCCCCGCACGCCGGGCGGGCTGGCCGATCGTGCTGTCGGGCGGCGGTGACGGCGACGACGGTATCCTGCGGCATGCCGAGACCGCGGACGGCACCCCGGTGACCTACCGGCGTGCCGGTGACGACGGGATCCTCGTCGAATACGGGACCATGACACTGGATCTCGAACTGCGGGCCCGGGTGCACGCCCTGCACCAGAGCCTGATCGGCCGACGCGAGCGCGGGGTCACCGAACTCACCCCCGGTGTCCGCTCCCTGCAGCTGCGCGTCGATCCGGCGGTGTCGAGTATCGCCGCGACGCTGGACCTGCTGACCGAGGTAGAGCAAGAACTACCGGTCGCCGAGGATCTGGTGGTGCCCAGCCGCACCGTCGACCTGCCGCTGTCCTGGGACGACCCCGCCACCCGCGAGGCGATCACCCGCTATATGCACGGTGTGCGCGCGGACGCCCCGTGGTGCCCGTGGAATATCGAGTTCATCCGGCGGATGAACGGCCTGGACACCGTCGCGGATGTCTTCGACACGGTGTTCGCCGCCGAATACCTGGTACTCGGACTCGGCGATGTGTACCTCGGTGCGCCGCTGGCCACCCCGATCGATCCGCGGCACCGGCTGATCACCACCAAATACAACCCGGCGCGCACCTGGACCCCGGAGAACGCGGTCGGCATCGGCGGTGCGTATCTGTGCATCTACGGCATGGAGGGTCCGGGCGGCTACCAGTTCGTCGGCCGCACCACCCAGGTGTGGAACAGACGCGACGAGTCCGGGACACCGTGGCTGCTGCGGTTCTTCGACCGGATCCGCTGGTATCCGGTGAGTGCGGACGAACTGCTCGACCTGCGCGCCGATTTCGCGGCCGGCCGCGGCGAATTGCGCACCACCCCGGGCGAATTCCGCCTCGCCGACCACCGCCGCTTCCTCACCGACCAGGCGGCGTCCATCGACACCTTCCGGGAACGCCAATCGGCGGCGTTCGCGGCCGAACGGGAATCCTGGCGCCGCTCCGGCGAACTGGGCGAACAGCGGTGAGCGCCCGGCGGCGGCACGACCCAGCGGAGCCGCCGCTCCCGTCGCCGGATCAGGCCCCGGAAGGCACCGCGGCGGGCCGCCACTGGTTCAGCATCTCCTCGGTGCTGAGCACCATGCCGCAGCGGCGAGCCGTGTACTTCAGCGCGATCGAATGCTCCTCGCGACTGAAATCCGCCACGGCGTCGTGGGCCAGGAACGCGTGGATATCGTTCATGAACGCCTCCGCCGCGCTCAACATGCAGCCCATATGAGCGTAGACACCGGTGACCACGAGCTGGTCGCGGTTGCGGTAGCCGAGCAGCTGACGCAGGTCGGTGCGCTGGAACGCCGAATAACGCCATTTGGTGACCCGGATGTCCTGTTCGGCGGGGGCCAGCTCGGCGATGACCTCGGTATCGGGCCCGTCCGACATCCCGGTACCCCAGAAATCGGCGAGCAGCCCGCGCCGATCGGGATGCTGATCACCCGGCTGCATGCTGTAGATCACCGGGATGCCCAGTTCGTGGCACCGCGCGCGCAGCCGGACGATGTTGTCGATCATCGTCCGGGCCGGGTCACGGTCGAGCTGATAGGCGGTGAGGAAATAGTTCTGCATGTCGTGGATCAGCAGCGCACTGCGATCGGGATCGAGTCTCCAGGACACTCTGTTGCTGGTCTCGTCGTCCAGCGACGGCATCGCATAGGGCGCGATCGGCTGCATGGGCATGTCCAGAACTCCTCATCTGTTGTGGCCCGCGACTTTCTGGGGAGCCGCGGGCCCTGGCGCAGTGGTGAAAAGGTAGTCGGGGTCAGGGCACGGCGGCGGGGTGTCCGGCCACCCCGAGCGGCCCGAGTACCCGTTGCAGTTTCCCGGTGGTCTCGGCCAGTTCGTCCTCGGGATCGCTCTCCGCGACGATGCCGCCACCCGCGTACGCCACCAGGGTCCGGTGGTCGGCGGCGAGTTCGGCACAGCGGATGCTGACCATCCATTCGCCGTTCCCATCGGCATCGCACCAGCCGACCGCGCCGGCGTAGAACCCGCGCTCGCCTTCGAGTTCGGCGATCAGGCGGGCGGCGGCCGCCGTCGGGGTGCCGCAGATCGCGGGGGTCGGGTGCAGGGCCGCGGCCAGTTCCAGCGCCGACGGTCCGGCGGCCGATACCTTCGCGCTGAGTGTGGTGCCGAGATGCCACATGGCGGGCGTCTCGGTGAGATCCGGGCGCGCCGGCGTCCGCACGTCGGTGCACCGGTCGCGCAGTACGCCTGCCACATGATCGACCACATAGCCGTGTTCGTGCTGATCCTTGGCCGAACCGAGCAGCGTCTCGGCGGCGATCCGGTCGGCGACGGCGTTCTCGGGCACCCGCCGCGCCGAACCCGCCAGCGGATGGCTGGTGACCTGGGCGCCGATCCGCCGCACCAGGATCTCCGGACTCGAACCCACCAGGTGGCGGCCGGTATAGAGGCCGCCGGCCGCGGACAGGTTCACCAGATAGCCGTTGCCCGCGGGGTCGGTGGAGACCAGCAGGTCGAGCAGGTCGAGCGCACGGACCGGGCGGGCGGCGCGGGCTCGCAGCGCCCGGGCCAGCACCACCTTGCGCAGCGGATTGCGGGGGTCGGCCAGCAGCCGCACGGCCTCGCCCACCCGGCGCACATGGTCCTCGGGCTCCGGAAGGTTCTCGGTGACGGCGATATCGGGTGCGGTCACCGGCCGAGCGGACCGGTGCCCCTCGGTGATCGATATCGTCTCCGGCGCCCACAGGGCCGCGGGCGCACCGGGCCTGAACGGCAACGCCCCGACGATATGGGTGACCCGTCGCGCACGCAGCTGGGCGGCGGCTTCGGCGGCGCTGTGGAAGACACGCCCGCCTGCAGACGCGGTCACGGTGCGCTGCGGACGGGACAGGACAAAGGCGGGATCCGCGATACTCGCGGAGTTCTCGGCGTTGATGATGATCATCCTCTCGTGTCACATATCCAGCGTTGCGCCGCCGTCGACCCGGAGGTCGTGCATGGTGATGTGGCGCGCGGCATCGGAAATCAGAAAGCGAACGGCGGCGGCGATATCGGCGGGATCGGCGATACGCCGCAGCGGGATTCCGAGCCGGTAGTTCTCTGGGTCACCGTCGAGCAGGCTCGCGCGCCCGGCCTCGCCGAGACCCGCCGCGCCGGAGTCGGCGTACATTCCGCGCAGCATCGGGGTATCGGTGGAACCCGGGGAGACCAGGTTGACCCGCACCCCGTGCGGCGCCACCTGGAGGGCCAGTGAGCGGGTGAACGCGGTGGCGGCGGCCTTCGCGGCCCCGTAGGCGGCGAGGTTCACGCGGGGGACGGTGGCGGAGTTCGACGACACGACGACGATCGATCCGCGCCGGACGGCGACCATTTCGCGGGCGGCGCGCTGGGCGACGTACACGGCGCCGTTCGCGTTGACCGCGACGCACTGCTGCCATTCCTGTGCCGTGGTGTCCAGCGCGGAGCCGCCGATCATCGCGCCCGCGGCGTGGACGACGACCCGGGGCGTGCCGTGTTCGGCGAGTTCCTTGTCGAATGCTTCGGCGACAGCCGTCGCGTCGCTGACATCCACTTCGGCGCTGCTGACGACGATCCCCTCGTGCTGCCGTCCGATGCGGTCGGCGACCTCGTGCACGCGGGCGTCGCGGTCCCAGAGTGAGATATTCGGAGAATCGCCGGCGAGTTCGGCGGCGATCGCCGCACCGATACCCCCCGCGGCTCCGGTGACGATGACCCCTTCGCCCCATTGCTTCGTGACCATTAGGTTAGCCTAACCTGAAGTTACACCGTAAGGCTAGCATTCCGGTGTGACATCGAACAAGATCGTTGATCGGAAAGAGGTGCTCCATGTCATCGCCCGCCCTCCCCGGTTTCACACCGTGGCCGCCGGACCAGATCGACCGGTATCGCGCCGAAAAGTGCTGGACCGGTGAGACCTTCGGAGACGTACTGACCGCGCGCACCACCGAGAACCCGGAGGCGATCGCGGTCGTCGACGCGGCGAACCGCTGGACCTACGCCGACCTGGACCGCCGGTCCCGGTCGCTGGCCGCCGGACTGATCCGGCTCGGCATCGCCCGACACGATCGAGTCCTGGTGCAACTGCCCAATCGCGCCGAATTCGTCGAAGTGATCTTCGCGCTGTTCCGGATCGGCGCACTGCCGGTGTTCTGCCTGCCCGCGCACCGCGAGGCGGAACTGGTTCCCATCGCCGCGGCGAGCCGGGCGGTCGCGATGATCACCTGCGCCCGGCATCAGCGCTTCGACCATGCGGCACTGGCGGATACGGTCCGCGGTAAGGTCGAGACCCTGCGCCACGTCCTGCTGGTCACCGACGACGCCGAGCACGTTTTCGCCGAAGGCGCGGCCGACCTCGCCGATTTCCGGGACGAGCCCGGTGACCTGCCGGCATTGGACGCCGGCGATGTCGCGTTCCTGCAACTGTCCGGCGGCAGCACCGGAATTCCGAAGCTCATCCCCCGCACCCACGACGACTACCTCTACAGCGTGCGCCGCAGTGCCGAGATCACCGAACTGGGCCCGGACACCGTGTACCTGGCGACACTGCCGGTGGCGCACAACTTCCCGATGAGTTCGCCGGGCATCCTCGGCGCGCTCTACGCGGGCGGCACGGTGGCCATGACACCCGATCCGACGCCCTCGACCGCGTTCGCCGCGGTGGAGAAGTTCGGAGTCACCATCACCGGACTGGTGCCGCCGCTGGCGCGGCTGTGGGTCGAACGGGCCGAAAAAGGCGGCGAGCTGCCCGATCTGTCCAGTCTGCGGGTGGTCCAGGTGGGCGGCGCCCGCTGCCCCGACGAACTGGCCCGCCGGGTCGGCCCGGCACTGGGCGTGACGCTGCAGCAGGTGTTCGGTATGGCAGAGGGCCTGGTGTGCTACACCCGGCTCGACGATCCGATCGACGTGGTGGTCGGCACCCAGGGCCGGCCGATGTCGGAGCACGACCGGATCAGGATCGTCGACGAGGCGGGCGACGACGTGGCTCCGGGCACCGACGGCGATCTGATGACCCAGGGCCCGTACACCATTCGCGGCTACTACGACAATCCCGACGCCAACGCCCGCAGCTTCACCGAGGACGGCTGGTACCGCACCGGTGACGTCGTCTCGCTGCGGCCCGACGGCAACCTGGTAGTGAAGGGCCGGGCCGGTGACTGGGTCAACCGCGGCGGCGAGAAGGTCTCGGCCGAGGAGCTCGAGGGCTACCTGCTGGAACACCCCGGAATCCGGGACGCGGTGATCGTCGGAACGCCCGACCCGGTACTCGGACAGCGCATCTGCGCCTTCGTGCAACCGCTGGACCCGGCGGCCCCGCCGACGCTGACCACCGTGCGCACCTTCGTCCGGGAGCGCGGTATCGCGGCCTGGAAGATGCCGGACGCGGTCGTCACCATCGCGGAGTTCCCCGAAACGGGAGTGGGCAAGACCAGCCGCCGCGATCTGCGCCGACTGCTCGCCGAGGGCCATCGCGCACAGTGACCCCCGGTGCCGTGGACCGCGCGCAACGCGCGGTCCACGGCGCCCGGTCACGGGCACAGCACCTCCAGCCATGACTCCAGAACGGGGTCACCGGCCAGCATCAGCGGATCGACGGTCTCGTGCCCCTCGGACCGCCACTTCTCCACGAGCTGCATGATGCGCACCGAATCCAGTCCGGCATCGAGCAGATTGGTGTCGGTGGGCAGTTCTTCCGGCGTGACCCCCAGCAGATCGGCCACATCACGGATGAAATGGTCGCGGCCGGCCACCGCCGTCGGCTCGTTCGTCATCGTCTGTACTCCTTATTCTTCGCGGTCGAAATCCGCGACACCGTGTTTCCAATAGCCCGCGACCAGGTAGTCCTTCGCCGGCACACCGAGCTCGCTGCGTATCCATTTGCGGATCGGCCGCAACTGCCCGGCTTCACCGGCGACCCACGCGTAGACGTTCTGCCCGTCGGGCACGGTGACGGTGCGGATCGCCTTCTCCAGCAGGTCGCCGGTGCCGGCGCGCGTGTCGCCCCGGTGCAGCCACCGGACCTCGACTCCGGCCGGCGCGTCCAGCTCGATCTCCTCGCTCGCGTCGACCACTTCGATGAACGCCCAGCCCGGCTTGTCGCGCGGGAGCCATTCCAGCCACCGGGCGATCGCGGGCAGCGCGGTGATATCGCCGGCGAAAAGGTAGTTGTCGTAACTGGTGGGCACCACCACGCCCCCGGGCGGGCCCGCGATGTGGATGCGGGTGCCCGGTTGCGCGGCCAGCGCCCAATCCGAGGCGAGTCCGCCGGGGTGCAGCGCGAAATCGATATCGAGTTCCCCCGCGGCCGCGTCGTAGCGGCGCACGGTGTATTCCCGGGAGATCGGCCGTGGAGCAGGCCATTCCAGGGAGAGACCGTCACGTTCTGGTAAGCGCAACGTGCCGTCGGTATCCGGGAAGACGAGCCGCACGTGCTCGTCGGGGACATAACTGTGGAATCCGTCCAGTTCCGGACCGCCGAAAGTGATGCGCACCAGGCCGGAACCCACCGGCGCGGTGCGGATCACCTCCAGTTCCCGCAAACCGATCGGATAGCCGACCTTCACGCCGTGCGAACCGGCGAGCACCTCGGCGATCCGTTCCCGGTAGGCTCCGCGATCCACCATCACACACCGTCCTTCTTCTCGTCGACTACGTTCCCGGCGACCGGAACCTGCGCCGGAGGCGGCGGCAGAGGCGGTCCGCCCGCCGGCGCGGTGAGCCGGTACAGCGGCCACACCAACACCAGCGCCAGCGCGAACAGCACCAGCACGGCCGCGCCGTAAACCACCAGCGCGGTGCCCGGTTCGACGAGGTTGCCGATCGCCCCGGCCACCATGGACCCGACGGCGGTACCGGCCACCGACTGCACCATCAGCAGTCCCGACATCCGGCCGCGCATCTCCTCCGGCGCGTTCTGTTGCAGTACCGCGTAGCGCAGGATCCCGTTGACCGCCCGGGCGACACCGAATGCGGCCAGCCCGAGGAAACTCCACGCCGCCTGCGGCCAGATGCCCGCCATGATCACGCCGAGCGGCATGAGCGCGAGCGAACCCAGCAGCACCAGGCCGTTGCGCGGAGTCCGGCCGATCCAGCCGCTGGTCAGCGATCCGAGGACGGCGCCCGCACCGGGTGCGGCGTAGAGCAGGCCCAGCGTCGTGGGGCCCGCCTCGAGCGTCCGATCGGCGAATGCCGGGAGCAGAACCAGGGGTCCACTGACCAGCATGGCGAGCAGACCGCTCACCAGCACCGCGCGAATGATGCGGTGCCGCACCGCGAACCCGATACCGTGCCCCAGTTCCACCAGTGGATTGCGGATCTCGCGGGCCGGCGGCGGCGCGGGCCCGATGGCCCGGATCAGCGTCACGGTGCCCACGGTCGCCGCCGCAGCGGCGAAGAACGCGAAGGACACCCCGATCTGAGCGATCAGCACCCCGGCGATCGCCGGGGTGATCATGGTGCCCAGATCGGAGGTGAGCGTGGTCAATGCCCCGGCAGCCGGGACCTTCTCCCGCGCCACCAACATCGGCACCAGCGCCATCAGCGCGGATCCGCTGATTCCGCCGGCCAGTCCGTCGGTCACCGCGGCGGCGTAGATCACCCCGATGAACGGATCGGGCAGCAGCGCATTGCAGCCCAGCGCGAGAAACGCCAGGCCTGCGGCGGACCGTGACCAGGAGATCACCGTGCGCCGGTCGTACCGGTCGGCGATCACACCGCCGCCGAGACTTCCGGCGAACAACGCGACCGCCATCGCCGTGGACACCCCGGCGACGTGCAGACTCGATCCGGTGAGGTCGTAGACCTGCACCGGCAGGGCCACCATCAGCAGCCCGATGCCGAGAACCGACACCAGTCGCGCGCCGAAGGCACAGCGAAACCGCCGGCTCTCCCGCAACGGGGAGATGTCGATCAGGAGGCCGGCGGGGGTTTTCACGTGAACTGCTCCGAGATCAGGTCGAGGGTGTTCATCACGCCGCGGTAGTCCGGCCGGTAGCTGGTGGCCGGCAGTTCATAGACCTTCTTGTCCTTGAACGCGGGCAGCTGGGCGTACATCGGATCCTTGGCGAGATCGGCGGCGCTCTTGGCTCCGCTGAGCGGGACCACGAACGTCACCGGCGCATCCACGACCTTGGTCAGCAGTTCGGGACTGAACCCGAACCAGTCCGCGGAGGGATTGACCTCCGGGCTACCGGCCTTGGCCAGCACCTGGTCGTCGGCCTTGAACCCCAGTTCGGCGAGCAGCGTCGGCAGAGCGGCGTTCGGCAGGATCATCTTCGGCTGGCCGTCGGCCGCGGACTGGAAATAGGCGACCTTCTGCTCGGGCACCTTGATCTCCGCGGCGACCTGCTTCACCTTGTCGTCGTAGGCGGTGATCAACGCACCGACCTCGTCACTCTTGTTCACCACCTCGGCGACCAGTTTCAGCTGATCCTGCCAGCCGGTGACGTTGCCGGGCACCAGCACGGTCGGCGCGATGGCACTGAGCTGGTCGTAGGCGTCCACGGATTGTTTGGCGGTGAACCCCTGGCCGCCGCCGATGATCAGGTCGGGGGTCATCGAGGCGATGAACTCCAGGTTCACGCTCTGCCCGACCGGCACCACCTGGGTGCCCTGCGCTTTCGCGTCGTCCGCCCACGCCGCCGGGAAATCGGCGCTGCGGCCGCTGACCCCGAGCACCCGCGGGTCCGCCGCGGCCACCGGGACGTCGAGGTCGTACAGATAGCCGGCGAGCGCGCCGTTGAGCACCACAACTCGCTGCGGGGCGGCGGGCACCTCGACCGGGCCGCGTTCGGTCTGGACGGGCCGGGTCCCGGATTCGGCGGCGGGTTCGGCATCGGAGCTACAGCCCGCGACCGCGACTACCGCGACGAACAGGCCGACCACGAGACGTAGCCAGGCCGCGAAGCGGCTGTGGGATAACAGCGACATAGGTGTTCTACTTTCTTTCTGGAACCACCGGAGCACCGGACAGTGCCGCGGCAGAGTCTCGAGACGCACGGTCAGGTCCGCAGGGCCGGTTCGGTGTCGAGCAGTGCGGCGACCTCGGACCAGCCGTCCTCGGACACGATCCCGAAATGCGTGTACGGCAACCGGCGCGGGGTGATCCGGGCGCCGTCGCGGCGCCATCCCGACAGCTGGGCGGCGACCCGCGCGGCATCGTCCTCGCCGCCGGGGTCCGCCGCGTACAACGCCATCGGCCCGCTGTAGCCAGGAGCCGCGGAAACAGTGACCATCCGCAGCAGCTCACCGGCCGCGCCACGGATCCGGGCCGCGAGATCGGGTGCGTCCGCGGGCAGTTCGGGCAGGAGCACTTCCAGCCGGTCCGGATCCGCCAATGCCTCGGCCGCCTGATCGGCGAGGTCGGCGAGCGGATGGGAATCGACCAGTCCCACGAACGCGACCTCTTCGCCGTTCTCGGCCAGGGCCGCCGCGATCGCGTGCACGATATTGCCTCCGAGGGAGTAGCCCAGCAGGTGGTAGGGCCCTTCGGGCTGTCTCTCCCGGATCGTCGCGAGGTAGCGGGCGGCGAGCTCGTCGATCGTGGTGGCGCCGGATTCCGTCCCGCGCAACGCCGGCAGTTGCAATCCGACCAGCGGCCGATCGGCGCGCAGCCGCCGGGCCAGCGGAGTGAACTGCCATGCGGTGCCGCCCACTGGGTGCACACAGAACAGCGGTTCGGCCGACCCCCGGGTGCGCAGTTCGAGCACATGGTCGAGACGCCGGCCCAGCATGGCGATCTCCTCCGAGGGTGCCTCGGCGTCCGGAGACTCGGCGGCAGTCGGGGCGGTCTCCTCGGAGGGCGTCGCAATACCGTCGATCCGAGCTGCCAGCGTCCGGGCGGTCGGCGCCTCGAAGATATCGTCGACCACGACGTCGTGGCCCGCCCGGCGCAGGCGGCCGACGAGACGCACCGCGGTGAGCGAATGTCCGCCCGCCGCGAAGAAGTCGTCGTCCACACCGATCGCGGCGACGCCCAGAACCGCGGCCATGGCCTCGATCACCGCCCCGGTGACTCCGGGCGGACCGGAGTCGACGACCGCGGTGGCGACAGCGGCCACAGCCGGCGGATCGACCGGATAATCGGGCACGGGCAGCGCCTTGCGGTCCAGTTTCTCGCTGCTCGTCATCGGGATCTCGTCGAGTTCCACGAAGGCCGCGGGAATCATGTACTCCGGCAGTACTTCTCTTACGGTGGCCCGCACCGCGTCGGGATCGACGCACGCCCCGGGGCTGGTCCGCAGGTAGGCGGCCAGGCGCTGATCGCCGGGAATGTCCTCGCGCAGGATCACCGCGACCTGGGCGACCCCGGGATGGCGCAGGACCGCCGATTCGATATCGCCCAGCTCGATCCGCTGCCCGCGCAGTTTCACCTGACTGTCGGTGCGGCCCACGTACTCCAGTTCACCGTCGGCGCCCCACCGCACCAGATCGCCGGTGCGGTACATGCGTTCGCCGTTTCCGGCGGGGTCGGCTACGAAGGTGCGCGCGGTCTGCTCCGGACGATGGATATAGCCGCGTGCGAGCTGCACACCGGTCAGGTAGAGCTCGCCGACCACACCGAACGGCACCGGCAGCAACTGATCGTCGAGGACCCGCACCCCGGCCCCGCCGGGCGGCCGGCCGATCGGGACGGTGACGGTATCGGCGTCGGTGGTCGCGTGATAGGTGATGCAGACGGCTGCCTCGGTGGGCCCGTAGAGGTTGTTCACCCGTGCTCCCGTCACCGCCCGGAAGCGCTGCGCGGTGCCCGGTGGCAGCGGCTCACCGCCGGTGAACACACAGCGCAGCGCGGTGCATCCGGACAGATCGCTTTCCTCGGCCGTCGTGGTGAGCATCGACGAGGTCATCTGGACGGCGCTGACCCGCTCCTCGGCCATCAACTGCGCCTGATAGTAGGGATCGCGGTGACCGTTCGGCCGGGCCAGCACGATCCGGGCGCCCACCAGCAGCGGGAGGAAGATCTCCAACAGCGAGGCGTCGAACGTCGCCGGGGTGCGGTACAGCACGGTATCGCCCGAACCGAACCGGTGCTGCTCCTGGAGCCAGGCGAAGGTGTTCACGATGGCTTCGTGGGCGACCGTCACCCCCTTGGGCACCCCGGTCGAGCCGGAAGTGAACAGGAGGTAGGCGGCGTTCTCCGGCCGCAACGGGGCCCGTCGATCGTCGTCGGTGAGCGCGGTCGCGGCGAACTCGGCCAGGTCGAGCGTATCGATGGAAACGACCGGCGCGCGGTCGGTCTCGAAGGCGGCGGCGCCGGTGGTGAGCACCAGCGGTGCGGCGGCGGTGGCGAGGATGGTGTCCACGCGTTCGGCGGGCTGTCCGGGATCCACCGGCAGATAGACCCCGCCCGCCCGGCAGATCGCATGCGCCGCGATCACCGAATCGGGGCTGCGCGGCATCGCCACCGTGACCACGGTCTCCGGTCCGACACCCTGCGAAACGAGCCAGCGGGCCAGTCGATTCGCGCGCGCCTCGAACTCGCCGAAGCCGATCGTCACGCCCTCGGCCGTGACGGCCGGCGACTCCGGATCGATCGGGGTGACCGACCCCCAGTCGGCGAGGGTGCGGCCCCGGGTATCGGGGTGGCGGGTGGCGTCGAGCACCGCCCCGGCGGTGGCGCCGGGATCGTCCACCAGCGCGGTGAGCACCGCGGCCAACCGTCCGGCCAGCCGCTGCGCGGTCGCGCGATCCACCGCACCCGGGTCGTGGTGCAGCATGAGCCGGAACCGGTCGCCGGGCAGAGCTGTCACGGTCACCGGATAGTGGGTCAGACTGTGCACGGTGACGTCGGCTACCGCGACCTCGTGCGATTCCTGTCCCTGCACACCGGTTTTCGGGAAGTTCTCGTAGACGACGAGGGTGTCGAACAACCGCCCGACCCCGGCCGCGCGCTCCACGGTGGCCAGACCCAGATAGCCCTGGTTCTGTAGTTCGAGCGTGGTCTGCTGGAGTTCGGCGAACTGCTCGACGGCGGCGCGGCCGGGGTCGAGATCCAGCCGGACCGGGACGGTATTGCTGAACAGACCGACCATGCCCGCGACACCCGGCAGATCGGCCGGCCGCCCCGACACCACGGCCCCGAAGACGATATCGGTGCGGCCGAGCTGTTCGGCCAGCACCAGCGCCCACGCGCCCTGCAGGAGTGTGTTCATGGTGAGCCGGTTGGCCCGCCCGAACACCTCGAGTGCGGCGGCGCTCGCCTCGGCCAGCGGTACCCCCAGGCCGATCGAACCGGATCGCGGTCCGGGTGCGCCGACCAGGCTCGGCGCCTGCAGTCCGGCCAGGTATTCGCCCCAGCGGCGGGCAGCCGCCGCGCTGTCGCGGCCGGCCAGCCAGGCCAGATAGGCGCCGTAGTAGCCGGGTTCGGACAACTGCTCACCGTGGTAGAGCGCGAGCATCTCGCGCAGCACGATCGGCACCGACCAACCGTCGGCGAGCAGATGGTGGGCGGTGAGCACCAACCGGTGCGTGGTATCGGAGAGGCGGATCAGCAGCGCGCGCAACAGCGGCGGTTCGGCGATATCGAAAAGCTGCGCGCCCGCCTCGGTTTCCAGCGCCAGCGCGCCTTCTTCGGCCGCGGCCGCCGCAAGAGAACGCAGATCCGCTACCCGCCAGGCCACTCGGGGCGCGCGGGGGATCACCTGCACCGGCTGATCGACCTGCTCGTAGTGGAAGGCCGCACCCAGGTTCGGATGCCGAGTCAGCACCGTCGCGAACGCGGCCGCCAGCCGCTCCGGATCCACCGGACCGGCCAGTTCGAACCGGGCCGTCAAGGTGTACACATCGGCGGCCCCGTCGCGCAGCGCGTGGAACAGCAGCCCTTCCTGGAGCGGCGACAACGGCAGCACATCGGCGATCGGTCCGTGCGCGGCGGCCAGTTCGGCGGCGTTGCGCGGGGGCAGGGTGATCGAGACGGTATCGGCGCGCGGCGCCGGATCCGATACCGGACCGGCCGCGGTTTCCGCGGGCTCGGCCGCCGCGGCCAGCTCGCCTAGACTGCGCCGGGTCAGCAGATCCTGCGGAGCCAGGATCACTCCGCGCTCCCGCAGGCGACTGCACACACCGATCGCGGTGATGCTGTCGCCGCCGGCGCCGAAGAAGTCGTCGTCGATATCGACGGTGTCGCGCCCGAGCAGTTCGGCGACCACCTCGCCCACGGCTTGTTCGGCCGGCGTGGCCGGCGCCCGGCCACCCGTCGACTCGGCCGGTTCGGGCAGTGCGGCGCGGTCCACTTTGCCGTTGACGGTCCACGGCAGCTCGCCGAGCACCACGATCCGGGTCGGCACCATCGGGTCCGGCACCGATTCGGCCAGCCTGTTGCGCAACCGGGTGCCCAGGTCCGCGGTCTCCGCCGCACCGCGCGCCGCGGGCACGACATAACCGATGAGGCTCGGACGTCCCGCGAGATCCCGGACATCGGCCGCGGCCGCCGCGACCTCGGGCAGCCCGCTCAATGCGGCCTCGACCTCGCCGATCTCGATCCGGTGCCCGCGGATCTTCACCTGGGCGTCGGCGCGGCCGGAATAGAAATAGCCGCGGCCGGGCGCCCAACGCGCCAGATCGCCCGTCCGGTACATCCGGGCCCCGGGCGGACCGAACGGGTCCGCGACGAAGGCCTGGGCGCTGAACCCGGGACGGCCCAGATAACCCTGGGCGATACCCGCACCCGCCAGGTACAGCTCACCGGCCTGCCCGTCTGCGACGGTCTGCAAACCGTTGTCCAGCAGGTAGGCCCGGACTCCGGGCAGCGGGAAGCCGATATGCGGGTCGGCGCCGCGTACCGGCGCACCGATCGCGTCGACCGTGGCCTCGGTCGGGCCGTACAGGTTGACCGCGGTGATCCCGGCGCGCTGCACCGCCTGCCACAGGTCCGGCGGGCAGGCCTCTCCGCCGAGCACCAGCAGGCGCGGCGCGAGCTCGGTGAGGCCGTGCCCGAACAGCGCGGCGGCCAGTGTCGGAGTGCCGTCCACCACCTCGACGCCGTCGGCGCCGAATGCGGCGACCAGCGCCGCCGGGTCGCGGCGGATCTCGCTGTCGTACAAGTGGATCCGATGCCCGTCGAGCAGCCACAGCAGTGGATCGAGCGCGGCGTCGAAGGCGAACGAGGTGGTGTGCGCGACGGCGAGCCGGCGGCCGCCGGCTCCTTCGACGGTCTCGGCGTAGATCCCCGACCGGTGGCCGGCCACCAACTGCGCCAGCGCGGTGTGGTCGATCACCACGCCCTTCGGGGTCCCGGTGGAGCCGGAGGTGTAGAGGACATAGGCCGGATGGTCGCCGCGGATCGGTCCGGTCTCGGCCTCGGTCACCGGCTCGTCCGGGTGTGCCCGCAGCGCGGCGCGCACGGGTTCGGCGTCGAGAACCACCGTCCGGCAGGCGAGTCCGGCCGACAGCGCGCTGTCGGTGACCACCAGTACCGGCGCCGCGTCCTCGATCATGGTGCGCAGCCGGGGCACCGGATGTTCCGGGTCCAGCGGCAGATACGTGCCACCCGCGCGCCAGACGGCCAGCAGCGCGACCACGAGATCGGCGGTGCGCGGCAACGCGACACCGACGAGGTCGCCCGTCCGCACACCCTGGTCACGCAGGTAGCGCACCAGCCGGCGCACCTCGCCGCCCAGTTCGCCGCCCGTATACCGCCGCGATCCGGCGACCAGCACAGTGTCATCGGTGTATTCGGCGATCATCCGGTCCAGCGCGGCGGGCACCAGCTCGGCCCCGCCGGCGGCCGCGGGTCCGGCGCGACCGGCCAGCAGCCGGACACGCTCGTCGTGCTCGACCAGTTCCAGCGCGCCGACCGCGACCTTGTCCAGTTCGGTGAACGCCTCGACGACTCGCACCAGTCCGGCCACCCGGCGGTACGCGGTGTCCGGGTCGTTGGTCCGCGCGTCGCATTCGAAACCGAGCAGCACCGATTTATCGGGTAACGGCGTCACCACCAGGCCGAGATCTTCCGGCGGCCCACCGGCCACGTTGCGCAGCACGCCCTCGGCCCCGTCGAAATCTAGCGCGAAGTCGAAGACCTTGAGGTTCATGCCGACTCCGTGCAGCAGTTCGCCCGCACCGAAACCGCTCAGATCACGGGCCAGATCGGCACCGCTGTAACGCTGATGCTTACGCATATCGCGCAGCGTCTCGGCCACTCGGACGCCGAGTTCGCCGACCGTGTCGTGCGCATGCACGGTCAGTCGCAGCGGCAGGACGTTCACCGCCATCGCGGGGGTACTCAGCGCGACCCGTCCGACCCGGCCCATCATCAACATCGACAGCACCACATCGGAATTGCCCAGCAACCGCTGCACATAGGCGGCATAGCAGGCGATCAGGCCGTCTGCCCAGGTGATCCGGTATTTTTCTGTACAGCTGCGCAACCGGTCCAGCGTCTCGACCGGCAAGATCGCCTCGGCCCGGATGGTCCGCTCCACCGCGCCGCCGAGCGCGGTGCCCCGGCCGTCGAGCGACGGTGCGGGGCTGAGTTGTTCGCGCCAATAGCGCTGGTCGGCGGCGAACTGTGCACTGTCGCGGTAGTTCTGCTCATCGGCGACCAGCTCGGCGATAGCGCCGAAGGTCGCCTTGGGCGGCTCGCTACCGCGGCGCAGGGCGGTGTAGTGCGCGGCGACGCGGCGCGACAGCAGCGCCGCGCTGTAACCGTCGACGATCAGGTGGTGGTAGAGCTGTACGCACCACACCTCGCATTCGGTGAGCCGGATCAGCGTGTAGTTGTACAGGCGCCGATCCACCATGCCCCGGCACCGCTGCGCCGCCTGATGGCGTTCCAGCGCCACCGCTTCGTGCGCGAGCGACACCGGATCGGCCGCACCGCGCAGATCGATCATCGGTTGCAGTACCGCGGGTTCGGCGCAGACCGTTTGCCGTGGTCCCGCCGCGGTATCGCGGAACCGCAGCCGCATGTTCTCGGCCTCGGCCACTGTGGCGCCGATCGCCTCGGCCAGTGCCTCGACATCGATCGGGTCGTCGCCCGAGATTTCGAGAACCTCACCGACCAGATAGCGGCCGGATTCCGGATCGAACTGCTGCGCGTTCCAAATCCCCAGCTGAGGGCCGGTGAGCGGTAATTCGGGATCGCTTGCCTTCGAGGCGTCCTGCACTGCCGCCGGCACGGCAACTCCCTTCGCTGTGAATCACATTCGGTGTCGTGCCGATACACTTTCTCTATCGAGCGGTACGACACACGACCACAGTTGAGGTTAGCCTAACCTTTACTAAAGTAAAACATCTATCGGGTAATGGACCCCGCCGTAGCCCTGTCCCATTCAGGACATCCGGACCGCGTTCTCGGCCAGTGGAACCACCAGCGGCGCTCCCGTTTCGGGGTCGTCGATCACCCGGCATCCCAGGTCGAAGACCTGCCGCACCAACTCCGCGGTCACGATCTCGCGCGGCGCACCGGCCGCGATCACCGCGCCGTCGCGCATGGCGATGAGATGGTCGGCGTACCGGAACGCGTGGTTCAGATCGTGCAATACGGCGACCACGGTTCGCCCGGTCCCCCGGTTCAATTCGCGGCACAGATCCAGCAGCTGGATCTGATGGGCGATATCGAGGAAGGTCGTCGGTTCGTCGAGCAACACGATCGGCGTCTCCTGGGCGAGCACCATCGAGATCCACACCCGCTGCCGCTGACCACCGGAGAGCTCGTCGACCAGCCGACCGGACAGATCGGCCACCCCGGTGGCCGCCATCGCCGCGGCGACGGCCTCCTCGTCCTTGCGCGACCACTGCCGGATCAGCGACTGGTGCGGATAGCGGCCCCGCGCCACCAGATCGGCGACCCGGATCCCCTCCGGCGCGGTCGAGGTCTGCGGCAGCAGACCGATCCGCCGCGCCACCTCTTTCGCCGGATAGGAACCGATCTGCTTGCCGTCCAGCAGCACCGCACCGGATTCGGGCGCCAGCAGCCGCGACAATGCCCGCAGCAGGGTGGATTTCCCACAGGCGTTCGGTCCGATGATGACGGTGAAAGTGCCGTCGGGGATATCCACGGTGAGCTCGTCGCTGATGACCCTGCTGCGGTATCCCAGCCGGAGCCGTTCGGCCCGCAACCGTGCCTCGGCGCCGGTGTGCGGCGCAGTACCGGCCTCGTCGGCGGCAGTGCGATCGAGCTGTTCTTCCACGATGATTCCTCAGTTCCGTCGAGCCTCGGCCACCAGCAGATAGGCCAGATACGCGCCGCCGATCGAAGCGGTCACGACGCCGACCGGCACGGTGGTCGGCGCGAACGCGCGCCGCGAGATCCAATCGCAGACCACCAGCAGCAGGGCCCCCATCGCGGCCGCCGGCAGCAGCGCGGTGGTCGGGGTGCGGGCCAGCCGCCGGCCCAGTTGCGGAGCCGCGAGAGCCACGAAGGCGATCGGACCCGCCACCGCCGTGCCGACGGCGGTGAACGCGACACTCAGCACCGTGAGCACCAACCGCGCCCGGCTCACCCGGATGCCGAGCGCCTGGGCCGCGTCGTCGCCCAGTTCCAGGACCTGCAATCGGTACGCGGCGGGTACCACCGCGAGCGCCAGGATCGCCAGCACGATCAGCGCCGGCACGATCTCGGCCCAGCTGAGTCCGTCCAGGGTGCCGACACCCCAGGCGGCGGCCGACATGGCGTCGTCGAGGTCGGCGCGCAGGATGAGCCAGGTGTTGACCGCGGCCAGCATCGCGCCGACCCCGATACCGACGATGATCAGCCGGAAACCCTTGACGTTCTGCCGGAACGCGAGCAGGAAGATCGCGAGCGCGGTGAGCAGTCCGCCCCCCACCGCGCCGGCCGCAGTGGCGTAGTACCCGCCGCCGGCCAGGATCACCAGCAGCGCACCCGTATACGCGCCCGAATTGAATCCGACGATATCCGGGCTGCCCAGTGGGTTCCGGGTGACCGACTGCAGGATCGCCCCGCTCAGCCCGAGCGCGGCGCCGAGCACCAGCGCCATGAGCACCCGGGGGGCGCGCCACTCCCGGACCACGAGTTCGTCGCCGCCCACACCGTTGCCGAACAGCGCTCGCAGCACCCGATCCGGCGGGATCGGGAAATCGCCGGTGCCGAGCGCGAGCAGCGCCACCACTGCGGCCGCGACGAGCAGCAGCGTCGTCACCACGACGCTGCGCACCCCGAACCGGGCGGTGAGCCCGCGGAAACGCAGGACGCGGACCGTCCGGCCGAAGTCGACCGTCGTCTCGGCCCCGAGCCGCGGCAGCTTGCGCAGAGTGGTCACGACTGCCTCATCTCCGAACGGCGGGCGAGCCAGATCAGCACGGGGGCGCCGAGAAAGGCCGTCACGACACCGGCCGACAGCTCGTCGGGCGGGATGGCGATCCGGCCGACCACATCCGCGAACAGCACCAGGGCGGGCGCGAGAACCAGCGAGTAGGCGACGATCCAGCGATGATCGGGGCCGACGATCCAGCGGGCGATATGCGGTACCGCCAGACCGACGAAGGTGATCGGACCGACCGCGGCCGTCGCGGTGCCGCAGAGCAGGATCAACGCGAGCGCGGTACAGGCGCGGGTGCGGGTCACGTGCACGCCCAGCGCACGGGCCAGATCCTCGCCGAGCGCCACGGCGTTCAGGGAGCGGGCGGCGACCGCGGCCAGGATCAACCCGATCACGATGAAGGGAACCGCGCCGGCGAGCACGTCGTACCCGCGCCCGGTCAGCGCGCCGGCGTCCCACTGCCGCATCTTGTCGAACGCGGTCGCGTTCAGCAGGATCAGGCCCTTGGTGACACCGGTCAGCACGGCGGTGATCGCCACGCCGGCGAGGGTGAGCCGAATCGGGTCGGTGCCCCCGCGCCCGACAGTTCCCAATCGATACACCGCGATCGACACGACCGCGGCGCCGGCGAACCCGAACCAGACGTAGGAGGCGATCCCGTCGGCGCCCAGGTATGCCACGGCGACCGCGATGGCGAAAGCCGCTCCGGCATTGATTCCGAGGAGTCCCGGATCGGCCAGCGGGTTGCGTGTCAGCCCCTGCATCAGGCAGCCCGCGACACCGAGCGCGCTACCGGCCAGCAATCCGAGCAGCGTCCGGGGCAGCCGGTATTCGCTGATGACCAGGTCGTCCGGCGATCCATCGGGCGTCCACAGGGCACTAATGATTTCCGTGATCGGAATATGCTTCACCCCGACCACAAGACTCAGTAAGCAGGCGATTACCAGACAGAGAGCCGCCAGCAACCATCCAGTCCACCTGCGGGCACCTACATATGTGTGGTATTCATAGGACGAACCGGCGGTCATGAAGCGGTGTCACACCTTTTGTGCATCGAATCGTCCCTTCCCGGTCTGTGTGATATAGGTCACTGTTATCGCTCACAAATTTTGTTAGCAAACCTTTATAGTGAGCAAAGGCTAACCTAATCACAGATAAGGAAGCAATAGACTGCGCCGACACCGCACCCCGGTGTTCGCAACGGATGGCGTCCCTACCGGGTCGAACATCTGTCCGGCGCAGCGACGCACGAGCGAGAGGTGAAGAGATGCGCACTCAGACGCTGCTGACGTCGCCGCGCCCGCACTCCCTTTCGCCGCAGAATTTCCGGTCGAACCCGACCGGGTTGCAAGAAGATAGACAGGGATGAGGGATTCATGACGCAGCCATTCGTCACCTGATCGCTCGGTAAGACGATCTGACACCACCGGTGGGTTCCCATAGCCACCGGATTTCACCTGCGAGTGGGCAGGAAACACCCGAATCGCGGCACTGTGTTTTCGTGTGCCAATGGTCCGGAAATTTCGGCTGCCGTTTTCGCCGGATGCGTTGTAGAGACGCGCTCCGGTGGCAATTCGCAAGAGCATGAGGGACAAACGATGAACATCAAGTCGATTGCTGCTGTCGCGGCGATGACGGCGGCGGCGCTGGGCGTCGCCGGAGGAATGGCGACCGCCGATACCTTTGTGCCGCTCCCCGGCGGCGAAAAGCTCGGGCCCGGTCTCAAATTGAGCCGAGTCGACGAGAGCGCGCTCATCTCGCCGTCGCTGTCGGCCAACGGCGCCGGCCGGGTCGCCTGGGTGAGCGGACGGGTCTTCGCGGACGTCGCCGAGACCCCGGAGGGCACGCCCGGCCCCTGGAAGGGCCCCACCAATGCCCCCGGCACCAACAACTCCTCCACCCACGGCACTTCCCGGGTGAGCGCCGGCTACATCATCGGATGCCAGGTCAGCATCGCCGACGACGCTGTCTCCGCCGGCCTGTCCGCCAGCATGAGCAGTTCGAGCATGGGCGTCAGCGGTTCGATCGGCCTCAAACTGGGCCCCGGCGACGTGAAGTTCGTGAACGTCGAGGGAACCGATATTCCGAAGCCCGGCGTGTACTGGGTCGACTACAAAGACGTCGAAATGAATATCGAAGGTTGCGCCGGATACGCGCAGGCCCGTTCCTACGCCGTCGTCGAGATCATCGGCGACCACTATTCGAAGACCACCCTGTACGGAGCTCCGTTCAGCATCGGCTGACGCACGTCGTAACTGGTCGATCAAATCCGTCGCTGAACGGAATTCTCTTCCGAGAGGGAAATTGTCATGTCTGTAATCAAGAAGAGCGCCGTGCGGATCGCGAGCCTCGCTGGCGCGACCGTCGCAGCGATCGGCCTGTTCTCGGCCGGCGCGGCGAGTGCCGATACTTTCGTCCCGCTGCCCGGCGGCGAGCTCACCCACACCCTGCCCAACGGCCTGTCGATCACCGCGCGCATCGCCAACGAGTCGGCGCTGATCAACCCGTCGATGGGGTCGACCCCGCTGCACCGCAACGCCTGGGTCTCGGGTAGCGCGCAGGTCGAGGTGCACGGTGCGCACAAGGGCACCAAGATCACCCCCGGTTACGTGGTGGGCTGCCAGGTCGATATCAGCGGCGGCGGCGCGAACGGCGGCGCCGGCGTCCAGGGCTCGGGCGACAAGGTCACCGGCAACCTCAGCTCCGGCGGCAACCTGACCCTCGGCCCGGGCCAGGCCACGTCGTTCCTGCTGCTCGATATCGAGAAGCCCGACGTCTACGGCGACGAAGGCCATTCCTTCGCCAACAAGTTCACCGGCCCGAACGGATCGGTGACCTGGTCGGATTCCACCATCGGCCTCAACGGCTGCGCGGGATACGCCCAGGCTCGCTCCTTCGTCCGGGTCGAGGTGTCCACCGAACAGGGCATCTCCGAGTTCCGCGTGTGGGGTCAGCCCTTCAGCCTCGGCTGATCGCCACACTCGCGGCGAGTTCGCTCGACGCGCGGTAGCTCCGGCCACTGGACCGCTCCCCGGGAGTCCGACTGAGAATTCAGTCCGGACTCCCGGGGAGTAGTTGTATGAACGGGCGGAGTTCGCTGCCCGGATCCAGAGCCGACCGTTTACCCCGCCGCGGCCGCATTTCGCCCGGCCTCTTTGTGACACAGCACAATTTCTGACAATATCCGCCCACAGGCGCGCGCCGTCCGAACGACCGACGCCGCGGGATAGGCTGACCCTCCTATGGCTACCGGCGCGACTCTGTACACCTTCACCCTGCACCTGTCCGATATCGACCGTGGCGTCTATCAGGAGCTGGAGTTACGCCTGGCCCGGCACCCGTCGGAGACCGCGGAATTCCTCGTCACCCGGCTGCTCGCCTACTGCCTCGAGTACGAGGAGGGCATCGCGTTCAGCGACGGCGGCGTCTCCTCCACCGACGAACCCGCGGTGTTGGTCCGCGACCTCACCGGTCGGATCACCGCCTGGATCGAGGTCGGCGCCCCGGATTCCGACCGCGTGCATCGCGGCAGCAAACTCGCCGGGCGGGTCGCCGTCTACACCCATCGCGACCCCGCCAAGGTGTCGGCGCAGCTGACCGGCAAGCGGATCCACCGTGCCGAGACGATCCCGCTCGTCGCCTTCGACCGCGATTTCATCGATTCCGCGGCGGCGGCCCTCGGCCGCCGCAACACCGCCACGCTGTCGATCACCGAGCGGCAGCTCTACCTCGAGATCAACGGCGTCTCGCTCAGCACCTCGGTGACGGATCACCTGCTCGGCTGATCGTCTGATCCGGGTGCCCTCCTGGCCGGCACGCAATCGCGTGGTGGCCTACCCCTCGCCCACGAACCGGGCCCCGATCGACCGAACTGCCGCGCGAGCTCGACCGGGGGGAGTTCGCCTGGTCACCCCCGCGCCGCGGTCGGGCACCATCGGGTGATGCGCACCGGGACCGGGAACTCGATCGTGAAATCCGCAGGCCTCGCACCGGACCACCCCGACCGGCTCCCACCCGACTTCTACCGGCTCTGGACCGCGTTCACCGCCAACCAGATGGGCAGCGCGATCGGTACCGGCGCGCTGCCCCTGGTCGCGATTCTGGTGGTCGCGGCCTCCGATCTGCAGATCTCGCTCATGGCCGCCCTCGCCGGCATCGCCGCGGCCGCGATCGCCCTGCCGATGGGCTCGTTCCTCGAATTCCGGCGCAAGCGCGGCGCGATGGTGTCCGCGAATCTGCTGGCGTGCCTCGCACTGGCCACTGTCCCGATCGCCGCGTGGCTCGGTGTACTCACCTACGCGCACCTGTGCGTGGTCGCCGCCGCGCAAACCCTGTCCGGCTTGGTCTTCAACGCCGCCAAGGGCGCCCACCTCAAAACGCTCGTCTCCGAAACGCACCTGGTCCGGGCCCACAGCCGCCTAGAGACCACGTTCTGGACCGCGACCACACTGGGCGGACCCGTCGGCGGCGTATTGATCTCGGTGCTCGGCACCACGACAACCCTGATCATCGATGCCGGCGGCCATCTGGCCTCGGCACTGGGCCTGCGCCGGCTCCGCACGCCCGAACCGAGATCCGCGCCCCCGTCCCGCGAAAGCCCTCGGCCAGTGGATATCCGGACCGGATGGACCTACGTCTTCGCAAACCCCACGCTGCACCGGCTGTTCTGGAACGCCATGCTCTTCGGCGGCGCGCTCGTCCTCACCACACCGCTGATCGCCTTGCTCGTACTGCGCGAACTCGGCTTCGCCCCATGGCAGTACGGGCTGGCACTGGGCGTGCCCGGTCTCGGGGGCCTGCTCGGATCGATGTGCGCCCCGAAACTGGTCGACCGGTACGGCGAGCGGGCGATCCTCCTGACATTCGGCACTCTGCGCACCTGCTGGCTGGGACCGCTGGTGTTCGCCGGACCGGGCCCGCTCGGCCTCACCGTCATCCTGGTCGCCGAAACACTGCTGCTGTTCTGCGCCGGTGTGTTCAACCCGGTGTTCGCGACCTACCGGATGAACCGCACCGACGCCGACCACATGGTCCGTGTCGGCACCGCCTGGTCGATCAGCGCCAGGAGTGTCCAGCCCGCCTTCATCGCACTGGGCGGCGTGATCGCCGCCGCGACCACTATCCGCACCGCTATCGGCGTAGCCGCGGTGACTCTGGTCGCCAGTTCCGCGTTGCTGCCGTGGAGACACGACACGGACAGGGCTGCGCGCGGGTAGCGGAACCGGCCCGAACCACCCCGCGCTCCGGCACTCCTGACCGCCGGCTACACCGCGATCCGGCCCGGCGTGGCGGCGGGCAGCGGCGGAAGTTCGAGATTGTCGCGGAAAGTGCCGCCGCGGTAGTCGCTGCCGACGATATCGCGGCGGCGCAGTTCCGGAAGGAGTCCGTTGGTCACGAAATCGCGGGTGCGGGGATCGTCGAGGCCGCCGAGGGAAATGATATCGAGAACGCCCGCGCGGTAGCGCTCCTCGATGGCGTCGGCCAGCTGTTCGGGCGTGCCCGCCGCCGACCAGTGCCCGGTGTGCCGGGCTTCCAGGACGAGTTCGCGCAAGGTGCGCCCCGAGGCCGCCAGGCGGGCGAAGATCTCCACGCGACCGCGCCGCCGGTGCACCGAATTCAGTTCGGGCAGTAAGCTTTCCGGCAGCGGCCGGTCCAAGGGCAGGTCGGACAGGTCGACACCGCCGCCGAGCATATCCGCGAGCAGTCGGCGACCGGCTTCGAAATCGAAGGATTCCTCCTGCTCGCGGACCAATCGCGCGACCTCGGCTTCCGAAGCTCCGTAGGTGGCGTGGAAAGAGCTGAAGATATAGGGCAGTCCCGGCGCGCGTCCCAGTTCCGCGGCGCGGGCCCGGATCTTGTGGGTGTAGTCGAGCGCGTCGTCGAGGGTGGTGAGCGAGGTGAAAACAGCTTCGGCAAAGCGGGCGCCGAGTTCGATCCCGCCCGCCGACTGCCCGGCCTGGAACTGCACCGGCCGCCCCTGCGGCAGTGGCGGAATGTTCAGCGGACCGCGCACAGTGAAATAGCGGCCCTGGTACTCGATCGGCCGCACCCGGCCGGGATCGAGGACCGCACCGCCCCGGCCGTCCGGCGTCAGGGCGCCCGCGTGCCAGGAGTCGTAGAGCGCGTGCACCACTTCCAGCGACTCGGCGGCACGCGCGTAACGCTCCTCCGGGCCGGGCAACTCCAGATCGCTGTAGTTCTCCTCGCCCAGCGACGAGGTCACCGCGTTCCAGGCGGCGCGGCCGTTGCTCACATGATCGAGCGTGCCGAACAAACGGGCCAAATTGTACGGATGATGGAACGTGGTGGTGACCGTGGCGATGAGGCCGACATGCGAGGTCACCGCGCTGAGCGCCGAGAGGTAGATCAGCGGTTCCTGCGCGCCGATCGCACCCTGCGCGCCGAAGCTGAGCAGATCGGCCGCGAAGAGCGCGTCGAACTTGTGGTCCTCGGCGATCTTCGCGACGGTGATCGCGGTATCGAGTGTCGAACGGGCCGGGTCCACGGCCGCCGCGTAGATGTCGGCGCCTCCGCTGACTCCGGTGACCGTTTTCAGATGCCGTCGAGGTCCGCTACGAGATACCACCTACCGACCGTACGACCCGCCCGGGGGCCGAGAGAGCTTTGCGCTCAGCGTGATTCCGGGGGAATCGTGTCGGGATGGTGACACCTGATGAGGTTTCGTCGGCACGGGTGACGGAGCACATTCGCGGCGTTATTGTTCTGGTCTGCGTGTGATACTCGAACTCGGCGCGGGAGGTCCGGCCCGGCGACACCGGTGGAGCGGATCGGCAAGCGCGGGCCGAGATCTACGACCCGGTCGGCCGTGTTCGGCGGACCGGACCTGAACGGAGATGAGCGAATTGACAGCCCTCGACCACCCGGTTCTGGGTCTCGTGGCAAGCTTCGCACTTCCCGTAGTGGGAGGCTTCTTCAAGAACCCGCTCTACGGAGCCCTCGGGGGACTTGCCGGAGGCGCCCTCCACGGGTTTCTCAACAAACACAGTGGCTGGGATCTGGTCGCGGATGTCGCCATCGGCGCGGCGGGCGGAGGCCTCGGCGCGTCATTCGGAAGAAAGTCCTCCGAAGCCCTGCTGATGGAGGGAAAGGCCGGAAGGACCGTCGGAGAAGTTCTGAGCAACTTCACCAGGAGCGACCGGGCACTGAGAACAGGCACTTCGATGTCCATGGCGGGCGCTGGCACCGCACTTCCTATTTTGGGGAAGGACATTGCGAAGACCTACGTGGCGCCCTATCAAGACCCGTTCACCGGAAGCCTTCCTACCGTGAGCATCGGGCGAGGCGACCGCTGAACCCGCCGGTCAGCGCGAGAGCCGACGGACCGGTGCACAGTATGCGAGATGCCGCGTCGAGCCGAAGCTCACGAGTTCGCGACGGCCGCTCGGTCGCCGCCGTCGGTCGGCTTCTTCTCGGGCACCGCATCGTCGGCCGGAGCGTACGGGGGTATCCGGCTGCTCTTCGTCTGCGCTGACCCGGCACCGACCGCCTTCTCCCTGCTGTGAAGCCCACCGGGGGAGCGGGTTGCTTCCGCGCTGGCCGGTCGGTCGACCGCAACGGTCGCCGGTCCGGTGGTCGATAGTCGGTGGAACCCCGTGAACGGGCCGAGTTCGTCGTGCTCGTCGTCCGGCGGAATGGGAAACGGTCGTAGCCGGCTGTCGACGATCACTTCGTATGCGCGGTTGTTCCCGGTCTCGAATACGACGAGCACCGCGCTGCGTCGAGCCCATACCGCGATATCGCCGGTGGCGGCCGAGTTCGCCTCGAGCCGGATGCCGACCGGTCGGCCCGACGGCGCAATCGTCGTCGGGTCGGGGTTTCCGGTCCGGGCATTCCTGCCCGGTCGCTCGCCGAATGCCACATCGAGTGCGCGTGCGACCGCCCGCGAGACCTCCTGGGCCCGGCCGTCCGGAAACCGGTAGACCACCACGGTCTCGTCCGTCGACAACCGACGCTTGCGACCGGACGCACCGGCTCCGGCCCGCTTCCTGGAGAGTGCGGCGCCCGGCTGAGGTCCCGGCGCCGCCCGGTTCTGACGGCTCCATGGGGTGGCGGAATTGCCGACTCCAGGGGGCACAGGTGGCGCGGCCTGCTCACCGCCGCGGGTCTCCCCCGTTCGGCCGGGTGTGATTTCGTCGGCTGCCGTGGACGGATTCAGGTTCGGCGGCCCCGCCGCATCGGACATGAGGCTCGGCGACGCATTGCGTGATGCCGAACCCGAATCCGTTCGCGCAGTGCCTTCCACCTCACGCACCCCCGCCTGCAGCGGCACCTCGACGGCCGATCCCGAACCGAAGGCATCCCACTGCCTGCGCAGCGTGTGCGGCAAACGGCGGTAGTAACTTTCGATAGCCGGGGAGAATCTGAACTCGGCCGGATAACCGGGCGCACTCTGATCCGGCATGAGTATTTCGGGCATCTCGGCCATCGAGCGCTAGTCTTCCCGGCCGATACTCATGACCCGACGGGCGCGGGGATGCGGCCGGGCGGAAATTTCGCCGGCGAACCGGATGTCGCCAGGCGCAGCGGCCGGGGCCGCGGGCGGCGTTGATCGTTCATGCCCTCCGTCTCGGCGCGTGCGTTCGTCGCGATTTGCCGCGGAGTGGCCAAGCGGACAAGTGTCCGCTACGGTGAAGGTCAAGCGGACAAGTGTCCGTATCGGCGCGAAGGGAATGTCATGTCATCGATCGAAGGCAAGGTCGTGGTTATCACCGGGGCGAGCAGCGGGATCGGCGCGGCAACCGCGCGCCTGCTCGCCGAACGCGGAGCGGCCGTCGTACTGGGCGCACGCCGGACAGCACGCCTCGACGTCCTCGTCCAGGCGATCCGCGACGCGGGCGGCCGGGTCGCCTCCTGCCGCACCGACGTCACCCGCCGCGAGGACCTCGAACGATTGGTCGCCACGGCGCTGGACGAATTCGGGAGGCTCGACGTGCTCGTGAACAACGCCGGCATCAGCAAGATCGGCCCGATTGCCGACCTGGACATCGACGGCTGGTCGGCGATGATCGACGTCAACCTCCGCGGCGTCCTCCACGGGATAGCCGCGGCGCTGCCTGTCTTCCACGAACAAGGCAGCGGTCATCTCGTGACGACGATATCGACCTCGGGCCTGAAGATCGTCCCGGACCAGGGCATCTACGCCGGCACCAAGAACGCCGTCCGGACCCTGCTGGAAGGTCTGCGACAGGAGTCGACCGACGGCGTGCTGCGCACCACGTCGATCTCCCCCGGCGTCGTCCGCACCGAACTCGCCGACAGCATCGACGATCCCCGGGTCCGAACGCAGATCCGGCGCAACATGGCCGAATGGGCGCTGGCGCCGGAGGCAGTCGCGGCCGCCGTCGCCTTCGCCGTGGAACAACCACACGATGTGGAGATCGGCGACATCACCATCCGCCCGACCGTGCAGAACTAGCCGGTCAGGTCAGGCGGCGGATATCGCCGCGCACCCGGTAGAACCCGCCCCGCACCGACTCCGCCACCCCGTCCACCACGTAGCGGGTTCCGGGCTGCCGGATATCTCGCGGGAACTGCACATTCCATTCCCGGCGGTAGCCCGGCGAAACGATGTGCACGCGCAGCCGCCCGCCCACATCCACACATTCGACGACCACGCCGCCGTCGATATCGGTGGTCACCTCCACGGTGCTGCTGGGGACCACGGCGGCGAGCTGGGGCGCTTTGACCGACACGGTGTGCGGCAGCACGCCCTGCTCGGCATCACCGATCGCCGTCACGCTCACATCCAGGCAGGCCAGGGCGCCGCTGGTGGTGACCAGGTACAGCTTGTCGTCGTGGTACTGCATCGAATAGGCCGAGCCGCAGCCGGTGCCGAGTTTCCAGAGCCGCCGTCCGGTGGCGTCGAAGCAGTAGACCGACGAATAGTTGTCCCCGGCGAAAACGTAGCGTCCGTCCGGTGAGGCCGCACAGGAATACACCGCGGCATCGCACTGGAAGGTCCGGTCGTTGCCGCCGTCCTTGTCGAGCATCCGCACCTGATTACGGGTGGTGCCGGCGTACACCGCGCCGGCTTCCTGCCAGCCGAACAGCACGGAACCGCCGGTGTTGCGGTGCCACTGATGGTTACCGCTGCTCAGGTCATATTTCGTGACGCCTCTCGTATGCCCGTGATACACGCCGTCGGCGTCGATTCGCACCATCCAGCCCGATTGGCCGTCGCTGCGCCGGGTCCACAGCGACTCTTCCTCGTGGTCGATCACGGTGAGCCCGCCCTGCACATCGGAGACGCCGAGGATGCCGTCGTGGATATCGAGCCAGTAGATGTCGACATCCGCGGCGATATCGTAGGCTGCCCGCGGCACCTTGCCGGACAGATCGTAGACACGGCCGTCGTCGCAGCCGGCGTAGATCCAGAAATCATCCGCGACAATGCATTTCACCGCTTCGGGCAACCGGAAGCGCCCGGTGACCTCACCCGCGGGGGTCAGCGTGAACACATCGCCGTTCTCGTTGCCCACCCAGCAGCGGTCGGCGTCGATGAAGATGCCGAACGCCGCGGCGCCGGAATCGAAGCTCCACAGCACGGGCGCGGTGCGGGCGGTGGAGCGACTGCTGCTGATCGCCCGCCGGGTGACCGATCGCGCCGCTCGCGCACCCGGTACCGCGGGCGTGTAGCCCTTGCGTACCTTCTCGCCGATCTTCTTCTGCGCCGCGGCCTGTGCTCTGCGGGCGTCGGCGAAGGAACTGACCTTGCTCTGCCCCTGGTCGCCGATCCGCCCGTATCGGATCGTGACGTGGATGTCGTCCACGACCACCTCGTAGAACTTGTGCGCCGAACCCCCGTCCTCCGACAGTTCGAGATAGGTCGTGGTTGCCGTGCTCATACTGGATCCCGCTCGTCGTCGTTGTGCTTCGACACGGAAATTAGCAACAGGCACCGACATCCAGCGCGCGATGACTGTGGCCGCACCTCGTCACGAACCCCCCTGAACGAAGGACGGGCGACAAGTGCCGACGGAGGTAGATACGACCCGCGGTCGTGACGATCCCGGGCCGCGAGGAACGGGCCGGGAGGGTCACCGGGCAGCTGTCACGGTTCACATTCAGCGTGAGTTCAACAGCGCCCGAAGGGAATACGACCCGTCGGCGCGGGTGTTGGCGCGGATATGCCACTCACCGCACCGGTCGGGATCGTGCTCGGTCCACGGCCCACGGCGCCGAATGCCGTCGACGATGTCATCCACCGGGCCCAGCTCGTGCAGCGCGCCGGGATCGACCGGGTCTGGTTCGCACAGCGTTTCGACTTCGACTCACTGTCACTGGCGGCAGTCGTCGGATCGGCGGTGCCGGGGCTGCACGTCGGCACTTCGGTGGTGCCCATCAATCCGCGCCACCCGCTCGTGGTCGCGAGTCAGGCGCAGACCGCCCACGCGGCCAGCCACCGCCGCTTCACCCTCGGACTCGGCCTCGGCGCGCGGGCCTTGGAAGAACCCGCTTTCGGGATCGCCACCGAGCGCCCGATCCGCCGGTTGCGGGAGTACCTGACCGTGCTGCGCTCCGTGCTCACCACGGGAACCGCCGATTTCACCGGCGAAACCCTCACCGCCGCGCCACCGTTGCCGGCGGCCGTCGCGGGTGGTGACGGCCCCGATATCGTCGTGGCCGCCATGGGCCCGCAGGCGCTCGCCGCGTCCGGCGAACTCGCCGACGGCATCGTGCCGTTCCTGGCCGGGCCGCGCACCCTGGACGGAGATATCGTGCCGCGAGTCGAGGCGGCCGCCCGCGCGGCGGGCCGGTCCCGGCCCCGCGTGATAGCGGGAGTCGCGGTGGTGGTGACCGACGATCCGGATCGGGCGCGGGCCCGGGCGGCCGAACAGCTGGCCTTCTACGATTCGATCCCGTCCTACCGCTCGGTGCTGGACCGCGAAGGCGTCGCCACCGCCGCCGAGCTGGCGGTCATCGGCACCGCCGCCGAAGTCGAGGCCGAGCTGCGCCGTTACGTGGACGCGGGCGCCACGGAACTGCTGGTCACCCAAACCGACCTCGGTGGCCATGACGACGAACAGGCCACCTGGCGTTTCCTCGGCACGCTCACCGGTCGAGCGGGCTGAACCGAGCGAATTCGGATCACGCCGCGCTCAACTCTGCCCCTCGCCGCCGCTTCCCGGTAGCGTCGCCACTCCTGCCGTTCGCCGACGATCGGCTCAGCGGCCCTGGTCGGGCGGAAGTGTGGAGAGTGTCGTGGCCGACGTGGGGTGCAGTACCGAGGGCGGTCGATGACCGCGACCACCACACCGGCGGCGGATACATCCAGTGCGGAGTCGGCGCCGGCGCCGCGAAACCGCTATCGCACCCCGATCCCCGCGCTGGCGACGCGAATCGGCGCCCTCGTGCTCGTGGTCGGCCTCTGGCTGCTGGTCACCGCCGCCGGACTGGTCGATCCGCTGTATCTCCCGCCGCCCGGCGCGGTGTGGGATGCGTTCGTGCGCGCCAATACCCGGCATCAGCTCGCACCCGGTGTCGACCGGACCGTGATCGGCGAGCAGAACTACTACCTCTGGGAACACCTGGTGGCCAGCCTCCAGCGCATCGGGGTCGGTGTCGGGCTGGCCGTCGTGGCCGGACCACTGGTCGGGTTCGTCATGGGCATGCTGGCGCCGGTCCGGCTGATCACCGAACCGATCCTGAATTTCCTGCGGTCGCTGCCCCCGCTGGGCTATATCGGCTTGCTGATCGTCTGGTTCGGCATCGGTGACGTGTCCAAGATCTGGCTGCTGTTCCTGGCCGCGTTCCCGCCGATCGCGATCGCCACGCTCAACGGTGTCGCCGGGGTCAAACAGGATTACCTGAACGCCGCCCGCTCGCTGGGCGCCGGTCGGGTGCAGGTGATCACGCGGGTCGTGCTGCCCGCGACCCTGCCCGAGGTGATCGGCGGTATCCGGCTCGCCACCGCGTTCGCGTGGACCACTGTCGTCGCCGCCGAACTCAACAACGGCATACCCGGTATCGGCGGTCTCGCCTATATCTCCGGCACCCAGCTGGACACACCGCTGACCATCGCCTGCATCATCGTCATCGGCTGCGCGGCGCTCGTCCTCGATTCCCTGCTCAAACTTGCCGGTGACGTGGCGGTTCCCTGGAAAGGCAAGTCATGAAACGCACACTTCGCACGGCCCTGGCGCTGATCGCCGTCCTCGGCGCGGCCACGACCACCGGCTGCGTAGAATCCGGTCGCGGCGATACCGGCGCCGCGGCCGCGGCCTGCCCGTTCGCACCGGACACCAGCGTCACCACCCCGGCGCGGATCGGATATCAGGCGATCCCCAACGCCGATCTGTACGTCAAGGACCGGGGTCTGCTGGAGGCGTGCCTGCCGAACGCGACGGTCACCTGGAGCCAGTTCGCCTCCGGCGCCGATGTGGTGCAGGCGTTCGGCGCGGGCAGCATCGATATCGGGACGCTCGGATCGAGTCCCGCCACGAAGGCGGTATCGGCGCCGTTGAACCTGCCCGTGCGGGTGCTGTGGATCCATGATGTGATCGGCAAGTCGGAATCGCTGGTGGTCAAGGACCCGTCGATCACCTCGATCGCGGGGCTGCGCGGTAAGCGGATCGCGACGCCGTTCGGCAGTACCGCCCACTACAGCCTGCTCGCCGCCCTCGGCAGGGCCGGACTGACCGGCCAGGTGAATCTGATCAATATGCAGCCCGCGGCGATCCCCGGCGCCTGGACCGGCGATCAGATCGATGCCGCGTGGGTGTGGGATCCGACGCTGTCGAAACTCATCGAGTCCGGGGGCACGGTGCTCACTTCCAGCGCGGACACCGCCGCCCAGGGCGCGCCCACCTTCGATGTCGCCGCGGCGACCACGGCATTCCTGGACCAGCACAGCGCATTCGCGGCGGCTTGGGCGAAAATCCAGAATTACGCGATCGGTCAGCTGCGCGACAACCCGCAGGAGGCCGCGCTATCGCTGGGGGCACAGCTGGGTATCGATCCGGAACTGGCGCGACCGCAGCTGGCCGGATACACCTATCCGACCGCCGCGGAACAGGCCGGACCCGACTACCTCGGCGGCGGATTCGCCGGCGCGCTGCGCAATACCGCGCAATTCCTGCTGGGCCAGGGCGGTATCGCCGCGGTCGGCGGCGAACAGGCCTACCGGGATGCCATCTATCCGGACGCGGCACGAGCGGCCGCGCGGTGACCGAGCCGGCCCATCGAGTGACCTTCACCGCGGTGACCAAGAGTTACCCCGGCGACGACGGCCCCACCCGAGTACTCGCGCCCACCGACCTGACGATCGAAGGCGGCGAATTCGTCTGTGTGGTCGGCCCGTCCGGCTGCGGTAAGACGACCCTGCTGAACATCCTGGCCGGATTCCTGGAACCCACCGCGGGCACGGTCCGGATCGGTGACCGTCCGGTCACCGGGCCGGACCCGGATCGCGGTGTCGTATTCCAGCAGCCCACCCTCTACCCCTGGCTGTCGGTGCGCCAGAACGTCGAGTTCGGTCCGAAGGTGCGCGGTGTCGCCCGCGCCGAACGCGCGGCCGCGGCCGACCGCCTGCTGACCATGGTCGGTCTGGATCATCTCGGTGGGCGGCGACCGTACGAGCTGTCCGGCGGTCAGCAGCAACGCGCGCAGATCGCCCGCGTCCTGATCAACGATCCGCGGATCGTCCTCATGGACGAGCCCTTCGGCGCCCTCGACGCGCTGACCAGGGAGAAACTCCAGGGCGAACTGCTGGCCCTGTGGCGGGAACGCCGCAAGACCATCCTGTTCGTCACCCACAGCATCGACGAGGCCCTGCTGCTGGGCACCCGGGTGATCGTCATGGGTACCCGGCCGGGTCGTATCGTCTACGACCGGCCGACGGCGTTCAAGAGCGAACTCGGTGACTCGCCGTTTCCGGCGATACGCGCGGATCCCGGATTCACCGCCATGCGCGACGAGGTCGCCCAGCACATCTACGCCGCGCACGCCGACTGAATTCCCGATACCGGGCGCTCAGTGGGTGAGCGCGACCTTGACGATCACGATGATCGCGCCGACCACTGTCAGCAGAACGGCGCCCACCACCGAACCCCGGGTCGGGCGTTCGTTCTTCAGCCGGGCGATCACGAACACGATGCCCCCGATCCGTACCAGGACCGCCGCTTCGGCGGCGACCTGCGCCGTTCGCGGCTCCAGCCACCCCACCCACCCGGTCGCCAGGATCACGCACGGAAGCACCGCCGAACTGAGCACCGGCACCGAATTACGCAGTTCGCGCATCCGGTCCGCCATCGTGGGCGTACTGCGCTCACGCACCCGGTGGCCGACCGATTCGGCGAAACTGTGCGCCACGAAGGTCGACAGGGCCGTGCCCAGAACCACCCAGATCCCGACATGTTTCTCGGTGGCGTCGACCGGCACCAACGCGGTGAGCACGAGGATGTTGCCGTAGATGTAGGCGCTGATACGGCTGGCCGCGTTGCCGCGGTCGAGCGGGGTCCGGCGCGAGAACAGCGGACCGTGCAGGAGCGCGTACGGGTCGGCGTCCACCAATCCTCTTCTCGTTCGCCGGATCCGGGCCGAACCATCTCGGAGCCGGACCGGTACCGGTACCGAACTCCGGGAACACGTTGTCGACGGATTCTGGATATCAGTCGACGCACAGTGGGTTCTACCAGATCGAGACGAGTCGGCCGGGGTACCGGCACGGTGCGTCCGCCCGCGGATCGAGTGCCTGGCTCGACGTCCGGCCGGTTCTCGCCGACTGTGACAACCGAGGCCGAGGTACGCCGGACGCGACGCGAGTCCGCGTCCGGCGACCGTGGGTCAGGCGGGAACCGTGTCCGGTGCCAACGTGGCGGCGATCGCGGCGGCCAATTCCGCGCCCTTGACCTCGAAATGGCGGGTGAAGTACGCGAGATGCTCACCGTGTTCGTGAAAGTGGTGCGGGGTCAGTACCGCGGAGAACACCGGCACATCGGTGTCGAGCTGCACGCGCATGAGTGCGTCCACCACGGTGGCCGCCACGAAATCGTGGCGGTAGATTCCGCCGTCCACCACGAGGGCGCAACCGGCGATCGCCGCGTATCGGCCGGTCGCCGCCAGACGTTTGACCCGCAGGGGGATCTCGAAGGCGCCGGGGACGTGGATCACGTCGATATCGGGGTAACCGTGGCCGACGAGCTCCGTCCGGCAGGCTGTCACGGCGCGGTCGACGATATCGGCGTGCCAGCGCGCGGCGACGAGGGCGATGCGGTTCGGTGTGGGTGACATGGGTCCTCCTGTTCGCGATGTCACCCAGGGCATGGCAACGCGAACAACAGCCGCCCGCACGCGGGCGTTCCGGTGCCGCGTTCTCTTTCATCCGGACTGTGACCGTCGGCTCCGGGATCGCACCGGAATCTGCTCGACCCACCACCTCCGCGGAGACCGTGGCGCTCGCGGGCTCGGTTTCCGGGTGGACCCGGATGCCATTACCGCCGGTGGGGAATTCCGCCCCGCCCTGAGAACGTGTACAGAGCGGACTGTAGCAACACACACCGGATCGCCGTGACCCGGCCTCGGGCGAAACCGGGCCGGCGGGCCGTTCCCTTCAGCACGGCCCACGCGCCGGGCCCGCGGCGGCTACCGGAATATCTCCGCCTGCCGGGAACGGACCGCACGCTGGTCGGCGGCGTCGGTCTCCCGACTAGCCGACGACGACGCGGGCACGGGCCAGGTTGTCCGTGCGGGCGAAGGGTGTGGCCGGGTCGCCGTCGAGCTGGGCGGAGACACGGACCGTCACGAAATGGGTGCCGGGTTCGGTGAAGACGTGGTCACGTCCGATGGTCACCGCCGCGGCGGGGTCCGGGTCGGTGGTATCGGTGAAGGCGCCCGTTCCGTCGAAGTCCCAGGCGAGGGCGACGATCGGCCCCGCGCCGGGCGGTGTCTCGGCGACCGCTTCCAGCCGCACACGCTGTCCGGCGGCGATCTCGACACGGTCGGCGCCGTCGACGGTGAGCGTCACGACGGGCTGCACGCCGAGCCGGTCGGCGGCGCGGGCGGGCACCCGCACCTGGCCGTCCTCGACGCTGTAGCGGGTGGTGGCGGCGGGCGTCCGGCCGGTCTCGACCCACGCGCTGAGTTCGCGCAACGCTTGGTGCAGAACGCCCAGGTAGGTGACGGTCCGGGTGGGGTGCTCCTGATATTCGTCGTCGCCGTGCAGTGCGTGGTCCACGAACCACAACCGGAAATGGTCGTCGGTCCGGTCGCCGAGATGTTCGCGGACCCGCTCGCGGTACCAGTCGGCCTGCCAGGGAAAAGCCTCGCGGTCCAGCAGACAGGACACGACGATCATCTTTCCGGTGAAACGGCCCGTCGGCAGGTGCCCGGAAGCCGCCTGCGTGAACAGGGGGCCGAGGAGGAACGGCCGTTGCGGATACTGCGGGTCGCCCGCCGCGTCGCGGAACTGGTCCCACACGGGGTAGGTCCGGTCGGGCACCTGGTGGCGGTGGTAGGTCTGGGCGGCGAGGAATGCGCTGTTGTCGATGTCGACCAGGTCGCCGGGCTCGAGCCGGGCCAGGATCCCCGCGCGGTCGGGAGCGTCCAGCACGGCCGCGTCGCCGTGGAAACCGGTGACGGTGGCGCGCGCTCCGGCGGCCGCACCGGTGATCACCACCAGGTCCGCGCCCTGGATCCGGGCCGGGAACCCGGGAAGACCGACAGCGACGACGGAGTCCTTTTCTCCGCGCGGGCCTTTGAACGCTTCGTCGAAACCTCCGCGCGGCGTTCCCGCGGCCCGCTGGTCCGGGAGACCTTGGGCGGCAGCCTGTTCGGCGGTGATGGCGCCGCTGGTCGGGCCGCGGTGGCGGACGCGGTCGCGGTGCACGGAGGCATCCGGTTCCGCGCCCAGATGCCCGGGGCTCGACCAGAAGCCCGCGAAGTAGGCGGGATCGACCGTCACGATATGGGGGTAGAGGGTGCCGAAGGCGTGGAAACCCATGGTGCGGTGGCCGAACCAGGAGCGGAGCGGGAAACCCATCCGCGTGACCTCGGCCAGGGTCGCGCGCTCTTCTTCCGTGAGACCCGCGTCGACCGCGCGCGCCGACCCCGCGTCGGCGGCGTCGGCGATCCGGTCCAAGGAGTCGCGCAGTATCCGCTGCGCGTGCATCCGGACCGCGAAGACGTTCGGGATGGCCATGGGGCTCCCGATGACGTAGGGCACGAATCCGTCCCACACTCCTTCGGTGCTCTCGGCCCCGCCGATCGTCCGGTAGCCGCCACCGCTGCCGCCGTAGGCGTAACCGTAAGGGCGGTGGTCGCCGTACAGCCGCCGAGCGACCACCCGGGAGTACTGCGCGGCGGCCGCGTTGGCCCGGTAGGCGGTAATGGTCGCGTCCGCGACCGGACCGCCCGGGGTCGCCGGATCACCGCCGCCGTTGGTCTCCACGAAATACGCACCACAGGAGAACGCGAAGCCGATCTTGTCCTCCCGCCCCGTAGCGCGCTGAGCGAGATGTTCGCTGTCGGGGACCGGCGTGATGTGCTGGAAGAACCGCCCTCGATAGTCCCCGGCGGGCGGGAAGTAGAGGGAGAAGCGGGTATCGGTGCCCCGGAAACCGCCGTGCGCGTATCGATGGGGCACGGGCGCGTCACGCCATTCGTCGATATCGAGATAGGGCGCGGCGAAGGTGGGATCGGCGGAGTGGTCCACAGGGTCTCCTCGAGCTGAAATCCGAGCGTTGATCAGTTGAGCCAGCAATATCGCACCATGGATGGTGTGAATCGCGGCTGTTTTCGGCTGAAAACTAGTAGTTGCTCGAATTTGGAGCATGCGTAGAGTCGCGGCATGTCGACAGCACCAACCGGGGGACGCGGTACCTACGCCAGAACCGCCGAGCGGCGGCGGACGATCGCACGGACAGTCCTCGACCTGATACTCGAGAAGGGGCACAGCGGACTCACCCTGGCCGAGACCGCGACCCGGTCGGGTATCGGCGAGGCGACCGTCCTCTACCACTTCCCGACGCGCGACCACTTACTCGTGGCGGCGCTGCGCTGCGCCTTCGACGAGGACGACGAGCGTTTGTCTCCCGAAGAATCGGTCCTGGACTTGGCGCGGCTCCACGAGTACGCGAGCGGAACCCATCGGGAGATCGTGCTCCTCTACACCGCGCTGGCAGGCCACGCGGGGACGCCGGGCCATCCGGCCCGGGAATTCTTCGCCGCGCACTACGAGCAGGCACGCGACCGCTGGACCGAGATCATCGCGGCACGGCAGCAGGCGGGCCTGGCCCACCCCGGACTGGATCCGGCCGCGGCCGCCCGCCAATTCCTCGCGACCTGGAACGGCCTGCGCACGCAGTGGCTGATCGACCCGGCATTCGACCTGGGCGACACCCTGCTCACCGCGTTCCGCCTGCTGACCGGCCAGAATTGGATGGAGACCCGGCAACTGCTGCTCGCCCCCGACACCTGTCTCTGAGGTCGCCGCTCCGGCACCGGCGCGAGGGAGCCGTCGCGGATCACGCAGCTGCGCGTGCCCTGGCCACTGGGCCTGCGCGCTTCAGGCGGCGTCGGGTGGTTCGACGTCGATAACGACCAGTTTGTCTTGTCGGTAGCTGTCCAGGTCGGGGGTGTTCCAGCTCTCACCGCTGCGGATTCGATGAAACCGGAACGTTGCGTTGGTTTCGTTCGCGCCGACGATGAAGCGCACCGCAGTAGGCAAGTCGAGCTCGTAGACCAGCCGACTCATCACCCGCGCCAACGCGACGCCGTGCACGAGCAGAACCCGCTGGTCGCCCTCCTCGATGAGCGGTTGGTTGTCCACAACCGCGACGGCCACCGCAACGAAGTCCTCCAGATGGAATGAACTGTCGCTAGCTTCCCAGTAAGACAAGTTGGGAAAGAACGACGGTGCGTTGCCGGCATCGGCGGCCGAGTCGGCCCAGGTCAACACCTCACCCCGGCGGGCAATTCCGCGCGCGGCCTGCTCACGCAAACCGGAGGCCAATCCTGCCCGTGGCTCCATGACCCCGAATCCCGACAGCACACCCAAGGTCACCGCTGCCCGATCGTTCATCTTCACCGTGAGCACGCCAGCAAATGTCCCACACCCGACTGCTGACCGAGCAAACGCAATATGAGCCCGGCGCCCTTCGGATTTACTCGTCTAGTTGTTCGCGCGCTGGATCGATCGACGGACCAGCGCGCGGATTCCGGGAAGCTGGATGGCCCGCAGCATCATCTCACCAGCCCGGACGTGTGCTCGCGACGGTGGCGCGAACCGGCTGATCCCGCGGCGGGCCAGGGCCTGCCGCTTGCCGACTTCGGGTCGCAACGCCTTCTCCCAATCCGCGAGCGCGGCGGGGACATCGTCGGCCCGTGCCGCGAGGGCGGCCCCCAGCCGGTCGGCCCCGTCGAGAGCGAGCGCCGCCCCGTACCCGGCGAATACGGTCACGCACCATGCCGCGTCGCCGAGCAGAACCACCCGGCCGCGACTCCACCCGTCCAGCACGACCTGGCCGACCGAGTCGAAATAGGCGGCGGCCGGGTCGGCTTCGAGTTGCCGCAAGGCCTCGGCGACTCCTCCGCCGAGGTCGCCGAAGGCCCCGGCGGGGCGCGTTCCGGCCCGAGGGCGAGCGCCGCCTCCGGTTCGGCGCAGCGGTAGGCGAAGAACGTCGAAGAGCGTCCCGGCCCGAGATTCATCACGGCTGCCGTGCGCCGGGGCCCGATGAATGTCGTACCGGCGCCTTCCGGTACGTGCGCGGGAAGCTGTTCGAGCGGGAACGCTCCCACCATGTGTCCGAGACTCACCAGGCATTCACTCTCCGGGGCGAAGACGAGTTCACGGATTCCGGAGTGCACACCGTCGGCGCCGACGAGGAGTTCGGCGCGCAGCCGAGTTCCGTCGCCGAGGGTGATATCGAGGCCGTCGTCCTGCTGAGCGACAGTGGCCACCGTGGTGCCGAACCGAATATCCGCGGTCTCGGCGACCCGGTCGTACAACGCCGACTCCAGATCACCCCGGAACACCGTCAATGCCCGCTTCCCGACCGCGGCCTGTGCGAAAGCCGCGGGAATCGTGAACTTCTCGCGGCCGTCCGCGTGCACGAGGATCGAACGGAAGAACCCGATATCGCACGGGGTCAGCGCCGGCAGCAGGCCGAGCCGTTCGGCCGCGTCGTAACCCGGTCCGTGCAGATTCACCAGGTAGCCGCTGCTGCGACGAGTCGCGGCCCGCTCGACCACCAGCACGTCCCAGCCCTCCTCCCGCAGCCGCAGCCCGGCGGCCAGACCGGCGATACCGGCCCCGGCGATCACCACCCGCCGCTGCGCTCCACCGGGAAATTGCGTCTCGTTCTCGACAGCTGACACCGACACTCCAATGTTCGTCCGATACCGGCGAGAGCCCCACCGAGCACCGCCTCATCGTCAACTGATAGTTGACGATCGACCATTCGTCAACCCAGGGTTGACGATGGTGAGGCCGGTTCGGCCCGCCAGAAGCGCTCGCCACCGGCGCCCGAGAAGGCGCGAGCCGTGAATTTCCGCCCACAGAAGGATGTTCGGCGTATCACCCGCTCGTAGGCTGACCGAGATGACCAGTTCCGAAAGCCCTCTCCCCTACTACTTTCCCAAGTGGATGGACCGGGCGGGCGCGAAGTATCTGAACCCCTTGATGCAGCGAATCGCGCCTTCGCTAGCGGGTTTCGCCGTAATCGAGCACATCGGCCGGAAAACCGGCAAACAGTACGAGACCCCGATCGCCGTGTTCCGCAAGGGCGAGGTGATAGCGGTTGTTCTGCTCCACGGCGAAACCAATTGGGCGAGAAACGCGGTCGCCGCGGGGCGAGCCACTCTCCGCTATCGCGGCGGCACAGTCACATTGCGCGATCCGCGCATCATCCCACCGCACCGGACCACGACGGACGTGCCGCTCATCGCGCGGTTGGGCAACCGGATGGCGGGGATCATCGTCTTCGACGCCGAGTGAACCCGTACGAACTCGCCGGGTCTGCGCATGACCCGTGCCGCCACCGGCACGGACCGGGCGTGATCACATCCGCACCCCGGCGTCGCGCATCAGCGCGAGCGCGGTTTCCGGTGCCAACTCGCGTGGTATCGGGATACCGGCGCCGTCCCTCCTGCGTAGGTATACAACATCCCGGAACAGGTTGAGACGCTTGATCTCCCGGTACGGCAGGTTGCGGAACTTGTCCCCCATCCGTATCTGGAAATCGACGATATCGTGGCCGTAGACGGCGACAACCGTGGTGCCGGGAGCGGCGTAGCTGCTGAAGCCGCCGCGCCCGAACAACAACCTCCACAGACTCAGCACAATGATCAGGCTGAGCACGAAGACCACACCGACACAGAATGCCCCCGCCATGCCGGCGATATCGACAACCCCCTCGTCGTAGGCCCACCTGCGTCCCGCCATCACGACTCCCGCGATGACGAGGAGCCCCCACAGCCGACCACTCGACCACAACATCAGGGTTTCCACCCGGACGAGTTTGCGCCTGATAGCGCTGTCGCAGACATACGTGACGTGTAGCGGGATCTCGCCCGACGGCGGAAAGTTCGAACGATCTTCGTGCTGATCCGGATTCATATCCCGAATACCTCCCCCGGTGGCCTCGACACGAGACCGGCTTCGAATCAACGCTTTTCAGCACTAGGAACGATACTGCGCACCACCCTCGCGTGGCGGCGGAACGGCACCGAGGAGCTCGACAACCGCGTCCGCGCCCAGCGGGCCGAGCCCGGACGCACTCCGGACGGACTGCCGGAGCCCCCGCAGGACGCGGTTCGGCGTCTCGATCACCGCGGGGAGGCCGGCTCGTCGACGAGGTCACCGATCTCCGTGACAGGAGAGGATTCAGCACTCCCCCGGGCCGCCTCGGAGGTGAGCAGATGCGCTTGGTGCGGCGGAAGCCAAGCCCCTTCGCTGGTCGGCACGCTGCCGCCGCGTACTCCCAGGTCAGCGCGGGCGCACACGTAGAAGTCGTCCCGGAGAGAACCCATGGATTCGTAGAGCCGCACATACCGGTCCGGACCCGGGTGTTCTTCGAACACCAGGTAGGTGAGATCGTGAGCGGCCTTGTGCCAGCGCCTGGCGGCGGCGATCGTATTCGACGAACCCAGCAGCAGTACCCGCTCCCATTTGACACTTCGAGCGGCATTGGCCTCAGCCAGGACATTGGGCGCCAGCGGTTCATCAGCCGGTGTCGTGAGGTTGGGCAGGCCTTTCTCCGCCCCATAGCGGTACAAGATCTGCAGGTACGCCTTCAGGGCATCGGCGTACTCGCTGTACGCGGTCAAGCGCATGTCATCCCAGCGGGTCTCGAAACTTCGCCGCCACTTCGAGCGCTCGATGTAGGTGGTCGCCGCGAACGTCGAACCCGCACCCAGGAGAACCCCCGCGAGCGTAACCAGTTGTTGCAGTATCGGTCCCATACCGCGATTCTGAACTCGGGCCGACCTGACACACAAGGTATGCCGGCCGTTCTCACCCCTCGCGTCGACCGCCCCGGCCGTCCCGGTGTGAGATTCCGAGTTCGATCCCGGTCGGCTCACTGCGGCCCCGCAAAGAACCTCACGATCGACGAGGTCGTCTCCCGCCGCACCGACCGCAGCACCCCCACCGACCCCCTACGACAACGGTTCCGAGCCCCGGCAATCAGCACTCGCTGTCGTATTTTCCTCGCTGGTCGTGGGCCGACGGGCTTCCGGTGCCGGCCACGCCACCGCCCACACCAGCACCGCCGACGGCAGACCGATCGCGACGACGTACCCCAACACGATCACTGCCCATGCCTCACCAGCGACCACCGCGCGAAGGACAAGCGGGGTAACACCGTCTCCACATCGGCGACATCCATAACCCTGTTCAACTCCAGCGGACCGAGATGGTGCGGACCGGGCATGACGACCGCATCCACATCGGCAGCGCGGACCTGATCGAACAGCGGGAGCACCGACGATAGATCAGGCCAGATCACCAGGTAACCGAGATGACGCGCCAGGCGTTGGACCTGCGCCCGGTCCCAAGCCAAAGCCGTGCTCACGTCCAGATCCACATATCCGAGTGCGGTCGGCCGGTAGCGCATCGGGTGTCCCCTGTCCCTGTCCCCTGCGGTCGCTGACTTGCGCCCGCCGCCGGGGCTCGACACTCGGCGGCGGGGCGCTGGAAATCCTGCGCGCTGCGCCCTGGCCGCACCGGTGGGTACGAACCACTGTGCGGGATGGGGGGATTCCCCCTACTCGAGCCGCTGGTCGGACTCCACCAGCGGCCCTATCCTGGAGTTACCTCTTCGCGGAGGACATCTCCCCCGGCCGACGGGCCGGGGGTATCCGCGAAGTGGACCCGATCCGCGAAGAAGGCAGGCCGCTATGCCGACCCCTGACGAACTCGCCGCACGCGCGATAGGCGAACGCATCCAGAACATCCGCACCCGCACCGGCCGCACCCGTGCCGTCGTCGCCGGTCTGGTCGGCCGGTCCGAGGACTGGCTACGTGACGTCGAGAAAGGCCGTCTACAGCACCCGCCCGGGCTGGACATGCTGCTACGGATCGGGCAAGCGCTCGGCGTGCGGGACTTGACCGAGATAACCGGCGACCACGAGTTGCTGGTCGGCATCTCGCGCCGCGCCGGGCACCCCGTCGTGCCCGCAATCCGCGAGGCTATAGAGGGTGTAGACCTCACCCCGTCACCGTCGCCGGTCGACCCCGCCGAACTCGCCGCACGGGTCGAGCGCGCTTGGCGGATGTGGCACACATCGGCGACACCGCGCGCCGATGCGGGGACGATGCTGCCCGAACTGATCCGCGACGGCCGCCGCGCGCTGCGCACTCTCGACGGACAGGAACGCCGCGCCGCAGCAGCAGCGCTGTCGGGTGCCTACGCGCTGTCCGAACAAGTCCTTGCATGGGTCGCTGACGCGCCGCTGTTGTGGCTCGCCGCCGACCGCTGCATGTCGGCCGCCGAGGTCGCCGACGACCCGGTAACGCTCGCGTCGGCGTCCTGGGTACTCGGCAACGTCTGGCGCTCGACGGGCCGCGAGGAGGACGCCTACCACCTTGCGTCCGATGCCGTGGCGCTACTGGAACCGCACTTGGACGGCGACCAGGACGCACAAGCGCTCTGGGGCGCCTGCCAACTGCACGGCGCGATCACAGCCGCCCGTATCGGCCGCGAAGGCGACGCGCTACGCGGCATAGACCAAGCGATGGGGATGGCGCGGGCACTGCCCGCCGGTTCGGCCCATCCCTGGACGCTTTTCGGTGTAGCGAACACCGAAGTCAGCGCCGTGTCCGTACAGGTCGACCTGCGCAAGTCCGGCGGAGCGTTGGACGCGGCAAGTGCCGTCGATCCCGACGCGGTGCCGTCGGTCGACCGCCGTTCGCGGCTGTGGCTGGAACTGTCCCGCGCCTATGCGCAACAACGGGATTGGCTCGGCACGCTCGGCGCGCTACGCACCGGCACCGCCGTAAGCGAAGAGTCGATGAAGTGCCATCCGCTGGCGCGCTCTCTGGCGGCCGACTTGGTCATGCACGGCGGTCGCCTCAACGAGCGCGAGTCGCGGGCGCTTGCGGCTCGGCTGGGCGTCACTGCCTGACCCGGTCACAGGTCAGAAACATCCATACGGATAGCAGTTTCACTACTGCTGTCCCACGACGGATTCGCTATCCGAATCCGGTCGAACCCCATGACCCTGAACTGGCCTTTCACTGTGGGGCGGGTGGGGCTCGAACCCACGACCAATGGATTATGAGTCCACGGCTCTAACCGACTGAGCTACCGCCCCTCGTCGCGACCTGGGGCCGCAACTGTGGGATGGTACCCGGTCGGCGTGACTGGGGCCAGTCGATCGATGCGGGATGCGGTCGATGGGGTCAGCGGGGAGGTCGGTCTCCTCGTTAGGGTTGGGACTGTTGCCGAACCGGAGGAGGGCGTGTGGCCGGGTTGTTCGTACGGGCGTTGCAGGCGCATCAGTGGGTGTACGAGAAGAGTGGCGGGCTCGTGGGGCACCGGCTGCTGTTCGGGAATCCGACGCTGCTGCTGCAGACCGTGGGCCGTAAGACCGGGCAGGCGCGGACTTCGGCGCTGACCTACGCCAGGGACGGGGAGGATTATCTGGTGACCGCGTCGAACGGTGGGTCACCGCGGCCGCCGGGGTGGCTCGCGAATGTGAAGGCGCGGCCGGAGTGTGCGATCCAGGTGGGGCGGCGCGCGTTTCCGGTTGTCGCCCGGGCCACCGGGCCCGATGATCCGGAGTACGCGCGCCGCTGGGGTTTGGTGGACGCGGTGAATCAGGGCCGGTACAGCGAGTACCAGCGGAAGACGAAGCGTCCGATTGCGGTGGTGGTGCTTTCGCCCGCGGGTGGTGCGGGTCAGTCGGAGTAGGTCTCCGAGCCGGCCCGCGCCCGCGCTCTCCGGGGGGCGAGGTCCTCCGGCGGGCGGCTGGCGAGATGGACTACGGAGGCAACGAGAATCAGGATTGCGAGCACTACCAATGCGGTAACCACGGCACGCAGAGTAGCGATCGCAAGATGGAGACGCACCCGGGAACCGTCTATGGTCGTTTGTCCAATTCCGCAGAACAGGTGGACAATTCGCGCATTACGGCACTTTTACGCAACAACCTGCGTTCAATCGGATAATTTACTGCATATCATCGATTTGGACGGCATAGTTTGAAATTACTGAGTTCCAATATATATCAAATCGGTATCAAGGGCGTGTCGGCAGATCCTGTGTCGCAACACTTCCCACACCGAGCGGCGGAACGCCCCGTCTTCACGAGAGTGAATTCGTTTGCGCCGACCGGAATATTACACGCAACCCCAGGTTACATCCAATTCGTCGATCCGCCGGGCGGAAATAGCGAATCCCACGCTCGACCGAATACGGTAGTGGGATAACAGCTTCCGCCTGACCCGGCCTCGCCCTCAGCTTCCCACGCCACCACCTCCGCAGCCCCCACCGCCGCCACCACAGCTACTGCCACCGCCGCTTCCGCCGCCGGAATCGGCTCCGCCCGAACCGCTATCGGCGAGCCAGGCTTCACCCGCCCCACCGGAGGGATATCCGCCGCGGCGGCGGGACCATCGGCTACGACGCGACCGACCCTCACTCGGCGATCTCGTCAGGAAAAGCACGACCGCTACTCCCACCACCAGTACGACACAGCCCACCCCGAACACCGACAGAATGAGCAGCGCGGCCGGATCAGCCATGGCCGGAACGAGGTTCGGGAATCAGTCTGCCCGCTCTACGGTCAGCCACCCCCGCCGCCTCCTCCACAGCCACCCCCGCCCCCGCCGCCGCCCCCGCCACAGCTACTTCCTCCCCCACCGCCGCCGCAGCTGCTCCCCGAGGAACCGCCGTCACCGGAACTCCCACCGGTATCGCCGGAACCCCAGCCGCCCGAACCGCTATCGGCGACCCAGACGCCGCCGGCGGAATATCCGCCCCGGCTACGCCCGCGGCGACCACCGCCCGAGGACGATTTGGCGATCACGACAATGACGGCGACGAAGACCCCGAGACAAAAGAGGCCCAACATCAACATGATGAACAATGCCGCCACATCCATCTTTCAACGGTACCGGCGAACAACTCTGGCGTGCAGTGGTTTCGCGGCGGCGACTGCGACACGGACAGCGTCGGCGGGATAATGACACAGTGTTCTTCTTCGCTCCGCTCCGGCGACCCCGCGGTGTCGATCCCGCCGCCGTAGCCCGCGCGGTCGACGAACTCGACCTCTCCGACGCCGTTTTCAAGACCTGCCCCTGGGAGCCGCGCGAACTGGTCGCCACCGGACTGCGCCAGTGGTTGCGCTGTTGCGGCCCCGCCCTGGCGGACGGCCAGGTGATCGGCATGCCGTCCCATGCGGTCGACGAGGCGTGGCACGGTCTCATCCTGTGCACCCGGCGGTACGCGGATTTCTGCTCGCGCGCCTACGGGCAGTTCCTGCACCACTATCCGGAGGGCGACGGCACGCCGGATACCGGGCACGGCGATATGGAGAGCCAGCTGGGCCGGACCGTCGTGGCGTGGTCGCTGGCGGCCCGGCCGGACGAGGAGTGCGTGCTGTGGGACCTGGATACCCGGCTGGGGATCGAGCAGCCCTGGGGGATCCCCGCGGCACGGGTGGCGGCGATCGAGACGACGCTGCGACAGCGCGCCGCGAACCAGTGACCGGCTACCGGTCCGCTATATATTCACAAATCCGGCAATCCGGATATTGGTGGCGAACTCTGCTGCGGTATCTTCGGCGGGGTGAGTTACTCTGCCGTCGCGGCGACCACCACCGAACTTGCCCTGATGCCGGGTTTTCTGGACCCGGTGAATCTGCTCAATTCGTTCGGCACCTGGGTACTGCTGGGGCTGCTCATCGTGGTGTTCATCGAGTCGGGTCTGCTGTTCCCGCTACTGCCCGGTGATTCGCTGCTGTTCACGGCGGGCCTCATCGCGGCCTCGAAATCGGCGGAGATCGAACCCTTCGCGCCGATCGGGGTACTGCTGGTCCTGATCCCGCTGGCGGCGATAGCGGGCGATCAGGTGGGCTATCTGATCGGCGCCAAGGGCGGGACGGCGCTGTTCTCCAGTGACGACGCGAAGATCTTCAAGAAGTCCTATATCGACGAATCGCACGCGTTCTTCGAGCGGCACGGGCCGATCACCATCGTGCTGGCCCGGTTCGTGCCCATCGTGCGGACCTATGCGCCGCTGGTCGCGGGCGCGGCCAAGATGAAGTACTCGATATTCCTGACCTACAACATCGTCGGCGGCGTGCTGTGGGGCGCCGGGGTCACGATGCTCGGTTATCTGCTGGGCCAGATCACCGTCGTTCGCGACAACGTCGATCTGATCTTCCTGCTCATCGTGGTGGTCTCGGTGCTGCCGATCGCCTGGGAGGTCGTCAAGCGGTATCGGTCGGGGCGCGGCAAGTCCCCCGCCGCGGACGGCGACGAACCCGCCGACCACCCGGCCGCCTGACTGAACAGGCGGCCGGGTCGGGGGGTCAGCGCACCAGGCGGCGCATGATCTTGTTGCCGAACAGGGTGGCGATGCTCTTCTCCAGCGTGGCGGCCGTGGCCTCGCTGTAGGGGTACCAGATGCTTTCCTTCTTCAGACCCCAGCGGTCGAGCAGCACGGGCTGCGGGTGGGCGAATCCGCGCAGCGCGTCGCGGCCGTTGACCGTGCCCAGACCGCTGTCCTTGCGGCCGCCGAACGGCGCTTCGGCGACGCCATAGATCACCGACGCGTCGTTCTGCACTACCGAGCCGGTCTTGAGCTGTTTGGCGAGGCGGACGACCTTGGCCTTGTCCTTGGTGAACACGCTGCCGCTGAGCCCGTACTGGCAGTCGTTGGCCAGTTTCACGGCCTCCTCCTCGTCGCGCACTCGCATGATCGCGACGATCGGACCGAAGGTCTCCTGCTGCATGATGTCCATATCGTGGGTGACGTCCACGACCACCGTCGGCTTGAAGAACACGCCTTCGGCAGTATCGGATTCACCGCCGAGCAGGATGGTGGCGCCCTTGGCCTTGGCGTCCTCGACGTGCTTCTCGACGATCTCCAGCTGCCGGTCCCAGAACAGCGGGCCGACATCCTTGCCGACGGCCCCGTAGGTGACCTCGGCGGCGCGTTTGCGCACCTCTTCGATGAACCGGTCGGCGATGCTGTCCACCACGTAGATCCGCTCGACTCCGACGCAGACCTGACCGGTGTTGAACATCGACAGATACACCGCGCCGAGGGACGCGCGATCCAGGTCGGCGTCGGCGCAGACGATCATCGCGTCCTTGCCGCCGAGTTCGAGGGTGCAGGGAATCAACCGGCCGGCGCACGCGGCGGCGATCTTCTTCCCGGTGCCGACGCTGCCGGTGAACGAGATCTTGTCGATATCGCCGTCGACCAGCGCCGCGCCGGTCTCGCCGTCACCGTGCACGACCTGCAGGACATCCTCGGGCACGCCCGCCTCGTGCAGCACCTTGACCGCCCACTCCCCCGAATGCGGGGTGACCTCGGACGGCTTGAGGACCACCGAGTTGCCGGCCAGCAGCGCTTGGGCGATCGGGTTGAGGGAGAGGATGAACGGGCCGTTCCAGGGCGTGATCACCCCGACCACGCCGAGCGCCTGATAGTTGATGACGAGTTTCTTCAGCGGCAGCATGTAGCCGTGCAGCCGCCGGTTCTCGTCGGCCAGATCCTTGGGCGCCCGGCCGCTCCAGTAGTTCAGGAAATCGCAGGCCGGAACCATCTCGACGGCGAGCGCCTCGACGCGCGGTTTACCGGTCTCCTGCATCACCGTCTCGACGATCTCGTCGCGCCGCGCGAGCAGCACCGAGACCGCGTTGCGGATGATCGCGGCGCGCTCTTTGACCGGCCGGGCGGCCCAGCCCGGCTGCGCCGCGCGCGCCGTGGCCAGGACCGCGGCCACATCGTCGGCCGTACTCACCTCGATCTCGCCGACGCGTTCACGGGTAGCGGGGCTGCGCAGCTCGAGTCGACGCCGCCCGTCGGTGGTCGGCTCCAGCTGTTCAACGATGGCCATGGTGATCTCTCCTCACCGGAGGAATTGGAACAGGTTCTACTTTAGTCCGGAGCTTACGTCATGCTCGCGGGCGATGCACCGAGGATCGCACAAGCGTTCCGGACGCGGGACACTGGAACTATCAACTGATTCAATCAAGTGATTGACAGCGGCGGCCGCGCGGGACACGATCGACACGCGGCCCAGTGCCGGACCGCGCACCCGATCGGCAGGAGACCGATGACAGCCGAGTCCCCGGACGCGAGCCTGACCGCGCCCTACAGCATCGAATTCCCGTACAACAGAACTGTCGGCGAGAAGATCGGCACGTTCCTCGGCGGTCTGCGCGACGGCGAACTGTACGGGGTGCGCACCGCGTCCGGCGCGGTGCTCTGCCCCGCGCTGGAGTTCGATCCGGTCTCCGCGGCGCCCACCGGCGAACTGGTCCGGCTGACACCCGCGGGCACGGTCACCCACTGGACCTGGGTGCCCACCCGACCCGGCGACGAGATCGCGGCCGATCACTTCGCCTGGGCCCTGATCGCCATCGACGGCACCACGGGCGCCCTGTTCCACGCCGTGGACACCGGCGGCGACCCGTCCCGTCTCACCGCCGGCCTGCGGGTGGCGCCCCGCTGGCGCGCGGAACGGGTCGGCAGTATCCGCGATATCGTCTGCTTCGAACCGGTGGAGTCGTGATGAGCACCCTGCCCAGCCCGGTGGAATCGTTCACCAGCCCGCACAAGGTTGATTACACCTTCGTCGCCGGAACCGGCCGCTCGGCTTTCCTGCGCGGCTTGCGGGAACGCCGGCTGCTCGCCCGGCGCTGCCCGACCTGCGAGCGGGTCTACCTGCCCGCACCCGAATTCTGCTCCCGCTGCCTCAACGAACTGTCCGAACCATTCGAACTGGCCGGCGCCGGAGTGGTGAAGACCTTCTGCGTGGTGAACTTCCCGTTCCCCGGCCAGCAGATCGAGCCGCCGTATCTGGTGGCCTATATCCAGGTGGACGGCGCGGACACCACACTCATGCACCTGGTTCGCGATGTCGAACTCGCCGACGTGCACATCGGCATGCGGGTGGAACCGGTGTGGTGCGCCGACGCCGACCTGGAGACATCCATGAACAGCATTCGCTACTACCGGCCGATCGCGGGAGGTTCCGATGCGTGATATCGCGGTGGTGGCATTCGCACAGTCACCGGGCACGACAGCCGACCGGCGCGACGATATGGCCGAGATCCTGCTCCCGGTGATGCGGGAAGCACTGGGGTCGGCCGGGATCGAGCGCACCGAGGTCGATTTCTGGGCGTCGGGCAGTCACGATTTCCACGAAGGCCGGACCTTCGCCTATATCGAATCGCTGGACGCGGTGGGCGCGTGGCCGCCGATCTCGGAATCCCATGTCGAGATGGACGCGGCCTGGGCCGCCTACGAGGCGTGGTCGTGGCTGCAACTCGGTGAGGGCGAGATCGCGGTGGTCTACGGCGTCGGGCGCGGATCGCTGGCGACCGACCTCGACCAGGTCACCGCCACCCAGCTCGACCCCTATTTCCTGGCCCCGCTGCGCCCGCATCAGGACGCGCTCGCGGCGCTGCAGGCCCAGGCCCTGGTCGCCGCGGGCGCGCTGGACGAGAAGCAGATGGCCGAGGTGGTCGCCCGGGCGCGCGCGGCCGCGGTGGGCAATCCGGGCGCGCAGGTGTCCGGGGAGGTCACGGTCGACGAACTGCTGGCCGCCCCCTACCTGGCCTCGCCGCTGCGCGAACACGATCGCGGACCGATCGGCGACGCCGCCGCGGTTCTCGTCCTGGCGTCCGGCGATACGGCGCGACGTCTGGCCGCATGCCCGGCCTGGGTGCGCGGCGCCGACCATCGGATGGACACCCACTATCCGGGCACCCGCGACCTCACCCGGGTCGACACGGTGACGCTGGCGGCGGCCAAGGCAGCCGATCAGGCCGGTTTCGGCGCCCGCGACGTCCAGATCGCCGAATTGCACACCGAGTACAGCTATCAGGAACCGCTGCTGGCGGGCGCGCTCGAATTATCCGGCGCCACCGTCAATCCCGGCGGCGGCCCGCTGGTCGCCCGGCCCACCACCGCCACCGGCCTCATCCGGATCGGCGAGGCGGCGCGGCACATCCTGACCGGTCGCGCGGACCGCACGCTGGCGCACGCCACCAGCGGGCCCGCGCTCCAGCAGAACATGATCTGCCTATTGGAGGGAGACCGGTGAAACTCGCGGTCGTCGGAATCGGACAGAGCAAACAGGCCAAGAAGCGCAAGGTCACCATCGGTGCGATGGTGCGCGAAGCCGTCGACCAGGCGATGGCCGACGCCGAACTGGAATTCGGTGATATCGACGCCGTCGTGCTGTCGAAAACTCCGGATCTGTTCGACGGGGTGATGAACCCGGAGCTGTATCTCGCCGATGCCATGGGGGCGCGCGGGCTACCGGTGACCCGGGTGTTCACCGGCGGCAGCGTCGGCGGGCACGCCGCGATATACGGCGCCCACCTGGTGCAGGCGGGGTTGGCGCGCCGGGTACTGGTGGTCGCGTATTCGAAGGAATCCGAAGGCGATTTCACCTGGGCCCTCTCGCGCGGGCTGCCGTTCAGCGCACAACTCGGCGCGGGCGCAGGCGCGCATTTCGCGCCGGTGATCCGGGAGTACATCCGCCGGGCGCAGGCGCCGGAGCACATCGGCTGGCAGATCGCCGTGAACCACCGGCTGAACGCGACCCGCAACCCCTACGCGCATATCCAACTGCCGGATATCACCGTGGACCAGGTGCGCGAATCCCGGATGCTGTGGGACCCGATCCGGTTCCTGGAATCGTGCCCGTCCTCGGACGGTTCGTGCGCGGTGGTGATCACCGGGGAAGCCGACGCCCACCACACCGGCCGGCCCCCGGCCTGGATCCACGGCATGTCGTGGCGCACCGAGACGGGTCATTTCGCCGGCCGCGACGAAGTGAACCCCGAAGCCGGCCGGCAGTGCGCCGCCGAGGCGTACCGGCAGGCCGGGATCACCGATCCGGCGCGCGAGATCGATACCGCCGAGCTCTACATCCCCTACAGCTGGTTCGAACCGATCTGGCTGGAGAACGTCGGCCTGGCCGAGGTGGGGGCGGGCTGGAAGGTGGTGGATTCCGGCCGCACCGCGTTCGGCGGCGAGCTGCCGATCAACCCCTCCGGCGGTGTGCTCTCCGGAAATCCCACGGGCGCTACGGGTCTGCTGCGTTTCGCCGAAGCCGCCATGCAGGTGCGCGGCACCGCGGGCGAGCATCAGGTGCCGGACGCGCGGCGGGCCATCGGGCACGCCATGGGCGGCGCCGCCCAGTTCCACGCGCTGTGGGTGGTCGGTTCCGAACCACCGCAATCATGAACCGCGACAACGCTTTCACGGATCACACCGCACCCGGGCAAGGAGAAATCGCGATGCGATACCTCCGCCTCCGCCGCATCGCCTATATCAGCTTCTGAGGAGAGAATTATGACCGAGCAGGTGTACGTCGCCGGTGTCGGGATGACGAAATTCGAGAAGATCCAGACCCGGGACTGGACGTATCCGCAGATGGTCGCCGAAGCGGTCGGCCAGGCGCTCACCGACGCCGGGGTGCGCTACGACCAGGTGCAGCGCGCGGCGGTCGGGTACGTCTTCCAGCCGTCGACCGCCGGGCAGCGGGCGCTCTACGAGATCGGGCTCACCGGCATTCCGGTGGTCAACGTCAACAACAACTGCGCCACCGGATCGACCGCGCTGGTCCTCGCCCGCGAATGGGTGCAGGCCGGGCTGGCCGATATCGTGCTCGCGGTCGGGTTCGAGCAGATGACCAAACAGGCCATGGCCGGTGACGGCACTACGCCGAAGGTCACCACCATCGACCTGCACATCGACGCGTTGAAGGCCGCGGCCGGGTTCGGCCAGGCCCCGCTGACCGCGCAGTTCTTCGCCGCGGCCGGCGCCGAACACATGAAGCGGTACGGGACCACCCGCGAACAACTCGCACAGGTCGCGGTGAAGAACCACGAACACTCCACCCGCAATCCGAAAGCCCAGTTCCAGGACGCCTACACCCTCGAACAGGTCCTCGGCGACAAAATGGTCTCCGATCCGCTGACCCGGTCGCAGTGCTCCCCCATGTCCGACGGCGCGGGCGCCGCCGTCCTGGTCAGCGAGCGCTACGCCCGGGAGCACGGACTCGACCGCGCGGTGCCGATCCTCGCGCAGGAGCTGGTCACCGATAGCGGCGCCGCGTTCGAATCCGGTTCCATGATCGACGTGGTGGGCGCCCCCATGGCCCGCACCGCCGGGCGGCGGGTGCTGGAAACCGCCGGCGTGGGCATCGACGACATCGATGTGCTCGAAGTGCACGACTGCTTCTCGATCAACGAACTGCTCACCTACGAGGCCCTCGGTATGTGCGGGGAGGGTGAATCCGGTGGGCTGGTCGAATCGGGCGCCACCACCTACGGCGGCCGGTGGGTGGTCAACCCCTCGGGCGGTCTCATCTCCAAGGGCCACCCGCTCGGCGCCACCGGTCTGGCGCAGTGCACGGAACTGGTGACCCAGGTCCGCGGGGCCGCGGGTGAGCGTCAGGTGCCGGGTGCGCGCTTGGGACTGGCGCACAATCTCGGGCTCGGCGGCGCCTGCGTGGTGACCCTGTACGGCGCCCCCGACGCGGTCTCCTAGAGTTTCGATCATGACATCGGGCCGGACGAGGGCGGGCCGGGATCCACGCCCGGCCCCTGCGCCCGTGTCCGAAGAACCGGGCGCGGGCGAAGGCACAGCCCCGGGGGGCGCGGAACCCGGTGCGGGACCGGACCCCGTGCTGCCCACCGATCAACGCCTGATCCTGGCCGCGGAACGACTGTTCGCCGAACGCGGGATCGACGCGGTATCCCTGCGTTCGGTGATGGCGGAGGCCGGCGCGAATGTCGCGTCGGTCCACTACCATTTCGGTTCCAAGGACGCGCTGGTCGAAGCGCTGATCAGCCGGCGCAGCGAACAACTGCACACCCGGCGGGCCGAACTGCTCGACACCGTCGAAGCCCTCGGTGCGCCCGACGCCCGCGCGCTCGCCGACGCTTTCGTCCGCCCGGTCGGGGAGCTCGCCGCCGCGGGCGGCACACCCTGGATCCGCCTGGTCGCGGGCATCATGAGCGGTAACCATCCCGCGCTGACCCGGCTGACCGAGGGTTTCGCCCCGCAGGCCCTGCGTTTCAACGCCCTGCTGGAGGAAACCGCCCCGGGCACCGCACCCCGCACGCTCCGCTTCCGCCTCACCCAGGCCATGAACCTGACCTTCCAGACCCTGGGCGATCCGGAAGGTCTCCGGGGCATGCTCGCACTCAGCGGGACCCGGCTCTCCTCCGATGAACTGCTCACCGAGCTGATCGACACCGTCACCGCGATCCTCACCGGCCCACCGGACCGGTGAGGACGCGGTCCCAACGGATCCGCTCGCCAGCCCGCGGTACACACCTGGGTGTACACTTCGGAAGTGGACGACCAGCTGAGTATCCGAGAGGCCCGCGCTCAACTGCCCTCGGTGGTCAACGCCGCGATACAAGACGGACACGTCACCCTGATCACTCGCGGCGGCGAACCGGCCGCAGCCGTAATTCCACTCTTCATGCTCGCCAAACTCGAAGAGTGGGAGGATGAGCAGTTGGGACAGATGGCCGATGAGGCGCTGGCCGAGGCGGGTGAGCCGGAACACATCACCCTTGGCCAGATGATGGACGAGGTGCTGGCAGCGGGCAACGACGCCGTCGCATGAAGTACGAATTCTGCTGGACCCCCGCCGCTCGGCGCGCACTTCGAACGATCCCGCAAGAAGACGCCCTACGGCTGTTGGTTGCGCTGACACTCCTGGGCGACGACCCCTACCGGCGCGATGGCATAGACGTGAAAGCGCTCACCGGTCGAGCCGGATTCCGGCTGCGAGTGGGCAACTACCGTCTCGTATACCAAGTCGACGACGGGAAACTGATGATCCTGGTCGTATCCGCCGGACATTGCCGTGCCATATACGAGCGGTAGCCGCCCCGGCAAGGTCAGTTCACCTGCCGGCCTTCGCCCCAGTACTGCGCACGCAGCGCCTTCTTGTCCGGCTTGCCCAGCGGGCTCACCGGAATACTGTCGGCGAAATCCACCGTCTTCGGTGTGTACACCGCACCCTTGCGGTCTTTCACCAGCGCTTGCAACTCCTCGACCGTGACGCTCTGGCCCTCGCGCAGCACGACCACCGCCTTGACCGCCTCGCCCCATTTCTCGTCCGGCACACCGATGACCGCCGCCGCGCTCACCGCCGGATGCGCCGACAGCACATCCTCGACCTCGCGCGGATACACGTTGAATCCGCCGGAGACGATCATGTCCTTCTTGCGGTCGACGATGTAGAGGAAGCCCTCCTCGTCCTGCCGGGCGATGTCCCCGGTGTGCAGCCAGCCGAATTCGGTGGCCTCCGCGGTCTGTTCGGGTTTGTTGAGGTATCCGTTCATCACCAGCGGCCCGCGCACGCACACTTCGCCCGGTTCGCCCTGGGGCACCTCGTTGCCCTTCTCGTCGAGCAGCGCCACCGACAGCCACGGCACCGGGCGACCGCAGCTGGCCAGCCGTTCCGGTTTGTTCAGATCGTGGTCGCCGCGGCGCAGTACCGCGATGGTCATCGGGCTCTCGGCCTGACCGTAGAACTGGAAGAAGATCGGGCCGAACTTCTCGATCGCCTCGGCCAGCCGGGTCGGCGAGATCGCGGAGGCGCCGTAGAACACCGTTTGCAGGCTGGACAGGTCGTACTTGTCCAGGTCCGGGCTGTCCAGCAGCGCGTACAGCATGGTGGGCACCAGCATGGTCGCGGTGATCTTGTACTTCTCGATCGCCTCGAGCACCTTGGCCGGGTGGAAGTACGGCAGCACGACGATGGAGCCGCCCTGCTGGGCGGTGGGGTTCCAGAAGGCAGCGCCCGCGTGGCTGAGCGGGGTGCACACCAGGAACCGGACCTCGTCGGGCCACTCCCATTCGGTCATCTGGATCCGCAGCATGGTGGTGCTGCCGCGGAAGCTCATCTCCACGCCCTTGGGTTTGCCGGTGGTGCCACCGGTATAGGCCAGGCTCATGGTGTCGTTGAGATCCACCCGCGGCCCCCGCACCGGCGCCGGGGTGAAACCGGCGGCCAGTTCGATGAGATCGACGCCCGTCTCGGAGGGACCGAACGAGAACAAGTTCCGCAGTCCGGGCACTTTGTCGCGCAGCTGCGCGGCCCGCTCGTCGAAGCCGGCCGGATCGTAGATCAGGGTCTGCACGCCCGCGTCCTCGAGCACATAGGCGTGATCGTCGAGCGAACCCATCGGGTGCAACGCCATGGCGCGCGACCCGTTCACATTGTTGGCGCCCTGCGCGAAGATCACCTCCGGCCGGTTGGCCGAGAGCACGGCCACCGGCGATCCCACGCCCAGCCCGGCCGAGGCCAGCGCCTGCGCGAACCGGCTGATCTGATCGCGTACGTCGCGGTAGGTCAGGGTGGCGTCGTCGATATGGACCGCGGTGCGGTCGGCGTACCGCTCGAGGGCCTTGCCCAGTAGGTCCACCGCCAGTGGCTCACGGTGCAGCAGGGCGCTGTCGTCCACGTGCGGTTCAGTGTTCATCTGCGCCTGCGGCTCAGTGTTCATTCGTCTGCCTTTCGAGCCGGCCCGTAGCGCGGGCCGGCGACATTGACCGGCGCTCCGGCGCGGCCACGGGCCGCGGGGCGCCGCCACAGTGCGCCGCGGCCCGTGAACCGCCCACGGGGCTCGCAAACCGGGAAAACTATAACACGTTCTACTTTGTCCGCGGAGGCGATCCACCCGAACCGGCCGACCCGGCCAGCGCGGCCCGGCATGCAGCGATATAGCCGCGCACCAGCGGCCGGTCATCGGCGCGCCGCCAGGCCAGAGCCAGTTCGCTGGCACTCACGCCGCGCACCGGTCGCACCACCACCCCGGCATGCGCGACCAGCGGCGCGTTACCCGCCGCCATCAGCACCACACCGTCGCCGTTCAGCACCGACTCATAGGTCTCCTCGGTACTCGAGATCTCACCACCGATAACCGGCGGCCGACCACCGCGCTCGTCGACCGCGAGAAAATAGTCCCGCAGCACCCGCGCCGACTCGGGCAGCGCGAGGAACGGTTCGTCGAGCAGATCGGCGAACTCGACGGTGTCGTGCCGGGCGAGCAAATGCGTCTCGGGCAGTGCGACCACCCGGGGCTCGCGGGCCACCACGAGCCATTCGTAGCGTTCGGCGTCGGCCAGCGGCAGCCAGACGAACGCCACATCGGCGTCGCCACCGGCCAGCCCCGCGCTCGGATCGACCCAGCCGATCTGCCGCAGTACAGGTTTGGCGGCCGGATGGGCCGCGGCGAAGCGGGAACGAACGGCCGGGAGCAGCCCACGCCCGGGACTGGTGCTGATCCCGATGACCAGCGTGGCCCGCTGCCCCGCCTTCGCGGCCTCCACATCGCCGCGGGCGGCATCCCAGGCGGCCAGCATCCGTTGCGCGTGCGGCAGCAATGCCGTTCCCACCGGGGTCAAGCGCACCGCACGCCCGTCCCGATCGAACAGCGGTGCGCCGAGCTGTTGTTCGAGCGCGCGGATCTGCTTGCTCAGCGCGGGCTGGGAGATGAACAGGCTTTCGGCGGCCCGGGTGAAGTTCAACTGTTCGGCGACCGCGGCGAAATAGCGCAGATCGCGTCCGTGCACGTCCATAACCAATGGTTATCACACCAGGTCTTGGACAATGTCCGGTGCGGGAAACAGTATTGTTCTCGACGGACGAACCCGGAGGAGAACACAGTGAGCAACCCGAAGATCTGGCTGGTGACCGGTGCGAGCAGCGGCTTCGGCCGCGCGATCACCCAGGCCGCGATCGACGCCGGCGATACCGTGGTCGCGATCGCCCGGCGCACCGCCGCCCTGGACGATCTGGTCACCGCGTACCCGGACCAGATCGAGGCCGTCGCACTGGATGTCACCGACACCGAGCGGATCGAATCGGTGGTCGCCGATATCGTCACCCGGCACGGCCGCATCGACGTCCTGGTCAACAACGCGGGCCGGACCCAGGTCGGCGCGGTGGAGGAGACCACGGACCGCGAACTGCGCGACCTGTTCGACCTGCACTTCTTCGGACCCGCCGCGCTGACCCGCGCCGTCCTGCCGCAGATGCGCGCGCAGGGGTCGGGCGCCGTGGTCATGATGAGCAGTGTCGGCGGGCAGATGTCGTTCGCGGGCTTCTCCGCCTACAGCGCCACCAAATTCGCCCTGGAGGGCTTCGCCGAGGCGCTGGCCGACGAGGTGGCGCCGTTCGGGATCCGGGTTCTCGTCGTGGAACCCGGCGCGTTCCGCACCGGTCTGTTCGGTCCCGGCGCGGCCTACTTCAGCGCGGAGAGCGCCGTCTACGCGGACACCGCGGGCGCCACCCGGCGGATGGTGGAGAACAACGACGGCGCCCAGCCGGGCGATCCCGCCAAGGCCGCCGCGGCGATCCGGACCGCGCTGGAAGCCGACCGGACGCCGCTGCGGCTGCCGCTGGGCGAGGATTCGGTGGATACGGTGCTCGGCCACCTCGACGCGGTCCGGGCGGACGTCGTCGAATGGGAGAAGGTCGCGCGGGCCACCGCCTTCGAGTGAGCCGCGGCGGCACCGCGGGTCACGGAAGCCGTCAGCAGAGCCGGTGCCGACTCGCGGTGCCGGCCGTCCGGCAACAGACAGTCGCCGAGTGGTGACCGCGCAAACGCTCGGCGGGCCCTCGCTCACAACTTCGGAGCGAGGGCCTTTCGAACGTCAGTCGCGGCCGAGAGCGCCGTCCACCCGTCGCCAGATACCCAGCGGATTCGCGGTGTGGAGTTCGTCGGCGAGCAGTTCTTCGGGCACGTTCTGATACGCCACCGGACGCAGGAAGCGTTCGATGGCACCGGTTCCCACCGAGGTGGTCGCGGACGCGGTGGTCGCGGGGAACGGACCACCGTGGACCACGGCATGCCCGACCTCCACGCCGGTCGGCCAGCCGTCGAACAGCACCCGGCCCGCGATCAATTCGAGCTGGTTCAGCAGCGGGCGGGCGGTCGCTCGATCCGAGGCCGCCGCGTGCACGGTGGCCGTCAGCTGCCCCTCCAGCGCACCGGCCAGGGCCACCAGTTCCGCGGGATCGGCCGCCCGGACGATGATCGAGCTCGGGCCGAACACCTCCTCCTGCAATTCCCGGTCGGCCCGGAACCGTTCGGCGCTGGTGACGAACAGATGGGGGTCGCCCGGGCAGGCCGCCGTGACGGTATCGCCCGATGCGGCCAGCCGGACTCCCTCGGTGCCGGTGAGCCGTTCGACGCCGGCGGCGAACGAGGCGGCGATACCCGCGTTGAGCATCGGCGCGCCCGGCGCCGCCCCGACCGCCGCGACCGCCGCGGCCACGAACTCGTCGGCCCCCGGACCGTCGGCCAGCAGGACCAGTCCGGGACTGGTGCACAGCTGTCCGACGCCGTTGGTCAACGACGCCACGAACTCGGCCCCGAGGCGGGCGCCGCTCTCGGCCAGGGCGCCGGGGAGCACGAATACCGGGTTGACACTGGACATCTCCGCGAAAACCGGGATGGGCACCGGGCGGGCGGCCGCCGCGGCGGCCAGTGCCAACCCGGCCTGCCGGGAGCCGGTGAAGCCGACCGCCCGGATATTCGGATCGCCCACCAGGGCGAGCCCGGTCTCGCGGCCGCCGTGCACGAGGGAAAAGGTCCCGTCGGGCAACCCGTGCTCGCGGACCGCGGCGCGGACCGCCCGCCCCACCAGTTCCGAGGTGCCCGGGTGCGCGGGATGCGCCTTGACGACGACCGGTGCCCCCGCCGCCAGCGCGGCGGCGGTATCGCCGCCCGCGACGGAGAAGGCCAGCGGGAAGTTGCTCGCCGCGAAGACCGCGACCGGACCCAGCGGGATACGGCGTTGCCGCAGATCGGGTTTCGGCAGCGGAGTGCGGGCCGGATCGGGCCGGTCCAGCCGCGCCCCGGTCCAGCTGCCCTCCCGCACGACATCGGCGAAGAGCCGCAATTGGCCGGTGGTGCGACCGACCTCACCGCGAATACGCGCTTCGGGCAGCCCGGACTCGGCCACCGCCCGTTCCACCAGCGCCTCGCCGAGGTTCTCGATCGCACCGGCGACGCTGTCCAGGAACGCTGCTCGCCGGGCGAAATCGGTGTGCCGGTATTCGTCGAACGCCGTCCAGGCGAGTGCGGCGGCGCGGGCGACGGTATCGGCGCCGGCCTCGCGGTACTCCGGTTCCAGGGTGGCGCCGGTCGCCGGGTTCACGGCGCGGAAGGGCGCTCCGGCGCCGGGTATCTCCGTCGCGCCGAGGAGATTCGCACCGCTGAGGCGGACGGTATCGATGCTGGTCATCAGCTCACCTTTTTAACGAGGTCGGCCAGCTCGGCGAGTTCGGTCTCGCCGAGATCGGTCAGGGGACTGCGTACCGGACCCGCCGGGCGGCCGATCACCCTCATCCCCGCCTTGACGATGCTCACCGCGTACCCGGGTGTGCGGTTGCGCAGATCGCAGTACGGGATCACGAACTCGTTCAGCGCGTTCAGCACAGCGGCGGTGTCGCCGCGGCGCAGGGCACGGTAGAAATCCAGTGCGAATTCCGGGACGAAGTTGTAGATCGCCGACGAATAGGTGGTGACGCCCAGCGCGAGGTAGGGCAGGGCGAACATCTCCGCGGTGGGGAGCCCGCCGATGTAGATGAGGCGGTCGCCGACCCCCGCGTAGATGCGGGTCATCTGTTCGATATTGCCGATGCCGTCCTTGAACCCGATCAGGTTGGGGCAGCGGTCGGCCAGTTCGGCGACCGCCGCCTCCGAGTAGGCGGCATTGGCGCGCGAGTAGATGATGACGCCGAGGTCGGTGGACTCGCAGACCTGCCGCGCGTGCGCGACCAGGCCTTCCTGGCTCGCCTCGGTGAGATAGGGCGGCAGCAGCAGGATGCCGTGTGCGCCCGCGCGCTCGGCGGCGCGCGCCATCTCGATCGCGGTGGCGGTGCCGTATCCGGCGGGCGCGATCACGGGCAACCCCGTCGGCGCCTCCTGCACCGCGGCGGTGACCACCTGTTCGACCTCGGCCGGGGTGAGCGAGAAGAACTCGCCGGTGCCGCCGGCGGCGAACAGGCCGGAGGCGTCGAATCCGCCGAGCCAGGCGATGTTGTCCCGGTAGGCGGCCTCGTCGAAGGCGCCGTCGGCACGCAGATGCGTGACCGGGAAGGACAGCAGGCCGGAGCCCAGCTTTCTGGCGATTTCCTGCGGCGAGGCAGTGGTCATGGCTGTGTGTGCTCCTGTTCGGGGGACCTGCTGCCCTCACCCTAGGAACGACTTATGATTCACGTCCAACACTGATTACATATCTATCAATACAAGGTCGGTATCGAATGTTCACTTTCGTCCAGCTCACTCATTTCGTGGCCGTAGCCGAAGAACTGCACTTCGGCCGGGCCGCGGAGCGACTGCGCATGACGCAACCGCCACTGAGCCGGCAGATCCAGCTGCTGGAGAAAGAGGTCGGCGCGGAACTGTTCGATCGCTCCAACCGCACCGTGAAGCTCACCCGGGCCGGCCGCGCGTTCCTGCTCGACGCCCGCCGCCTGCTCCAACAGGCCGAGCGAGCCGCCCTGGCGGTCCATCGAGTCTCGGCCGGGACCGGCGGGGTGCTGCGCCTGGGCTTCACCGGCGCGAGCGTGCACTCCGGCCTGCCCCGCGTGCTGGCGGCGGCACGGACGGCACTGCCCGATGTGGACGTCGAGTTGCGTGAGATGGTGACGATGGATCAGGTAGAGGCGCTCTCGGAGGGCGCTCTGGACCTGGGCATGGTGCGGCCGCCGATCTCCCGCCCGGATCTCACGACCCGCACCTTCGTGCGCGAAGGGTTGATCGCGGCCCTGCCCACCGACCACCCCCTGGCCGGCGCGGGTCCCGTACCGGTGACCGCGTTGCACGGGGTCGAGATGGTGATGCACGCACCGGTCGAGGCGCGGTACTTCCACGATCTGATCACCACCGTCCTGCACGCGGCGGCCGTGGTTCCGGTGATCACCCAGTACATGACCCAGATTCACAGCATTCTGGCCCTGGTGAACCTGGGCTGGGGTGTGGCGCTGGTGCCCGAATCGGCCGCGGGCATGCGCTTCGATCACGTGGCGTACCGGCCGCTCGAGGGGGTCGGAGCGCACGTCGAGCTGGATCTGGTGTGGCGGCAGGGCAATGAGAACCCCGCCTTCGCCCGCCTGATGTCGACGCTGGCGGCGGCGAACGACCAGCCCGCCCGGCTGCCGGGCCGCGCTCGGGGTGCCGCGATTTCGAGCTGACGGGTGTTGCGCCGCCGGGCCGAAGGAAGCCGCCGCGGTAATTCCTTGGACCGAGGCCGGCCGCGTGTCCATGATGGTTCGCGCCGACGAGACCGGCGAGCCGTGCGGCGCTTCCGGGCCGTCCGCCGGAATGCCCGCCGTCCCGGGTATCGCCCTTGCCCGGATCAATAGGGACATTTAGTATCCCCTTTATGAAGATGGGCGAGGGCGTCGAGTGGAGCCTGCACTGCTGTGTGACCCTGAGCTGGGCCGAGGACCAGTGGCCGGTATCGATCGCCCGGCTGGCCGCCTGGTTCGACCTGCCGGTGGAGTACCTGAAAAAACGTCTGCAGGCGCTCGTGCGCGCCGGGATCCTGACCTCCACGCCGGGCGCGCGGGGCGGGTTCGGTCTGTCCCGCCCGCCGGAGCGGATCACCCTGCTCGACGTCGTGACCGCGATCGAGGGCGGGACAGACCCGTTCCGCTGCACCGAGATCCGGCAGCGTGGGCACAGCGGCCGCACGGCGACCGAAGAATTCACCCACGCGTGCGGTATCGCGGTGGCGATGCGCCGTGCCGAACTGGCCTGGCGGCGGGAACTGGCCGCGCAGACCATCGCGGATCTGGCCGCGGCCGCGCCCGCGGACTCCGCCGAACGAACCCGCCGCGAGATCGCCCGGGCGGGCGCCTGAATCACCGGCCCGACCGGACAGGTTCCGCGCGGGCCGACCCGAATCCGATCCGGCGCAGCGCCGGGCGCACAAGCGAATATCGCAGTCGAGGAGGAGATCATGTCCGGAATAGTGGTGGTGGGAGGCGGGTTCGCCGGTGTCTGGAGCGCGGCCGGCGCGGTCCGCCTGGCGCGCGCTGCGGGGCGCGAACTATCGGTCACTGTGATCTCGTCCGGGGACGACCTGGTGATCCGTCCGCGGCTGTATCAGGCCGGGCCCGACCGGATGCGGGTATCGCTGGACCGGATCCTGGGACCGATCGGGGTGCGCCGGGTCGCGGCCACCGCGACCGGAATCGATACCGTCGGCCGGCGCGTGACCGTGGTCGGACGGGACGGCCGCAGCGGCGAGATCGATTACGACCGGCTGATTCTCAGCACCGGAAGCCAGCTCGTCCGTCCCGCGTTGCCCGGCGCCGAACTGCTGTACGACGTGGACACTCTGCCGGCGGCGGCCGCCTTGGACGCGCACCTGGACCGGCTCCCCGATCTGCCACCGAGCGAAGGCCGGTTCGCCGCGGTCGTGGTCGGCGCCGGGTTCACCGGTCTCGAGATCGCCACCGAACTGGCGGACCGGCTCGGCGCCCTGGCCGCGCGAGCGGGCGAGCGGGCCGAGGTGGTGCTGGTGGAACGCGCCGACACCATCGGCCCGGAGCTCGGTCCGGGACCCCGGCCGGAGATCCTCGATGCGCTGTCGGCGGCGGGGATCCGGCAGCGGCTCGGCGTGCGCCTCGCGGCGGTGGAGCCGGGCGGCGTCACGCTGTCGGACGGCACCCGGATTCCCGCGCACACCGCGATCTGGACCGCCGGGGTACGGGCCAGTTCGCTCACCGCCGATATCCCTGCCGACCGCGACGAGCTGGGCCGCCTCGACGTGGACGCGCAACTGCGGGTCGCCGGGGTGCCGCAGGTCTACGCGGCGGGCGATACCGCCGCGGCGGAGGCCGAACCCGGCCATCGGGTCCTGCAGTGCTGCCAGCACGCCCTGCAGCTCGGCAAGTTCGCGGGTCACAACGCCGCCGCCGACCTGCTGGGGTTGCCGCCCGCGCCGTTCACGGCCACGCCCTACGTCACCTGCCTCGACCTCGGTTCCGCCGGCGCGGTGTTCACCAACGGCTGGGACCGCCGGGTCGTCTCGACCGGCGATACCGCCAAGGCGCGTAAGCGCAACGTCAACGAGTTGTGGATCTACCCGCCCACCGATGACCCCGGCGAACTGCTGCGTCAGGCCGACTACCGGTTCTCGGTCCGCGAGATCACCGCGCCCGGCGCCTGAACGGGCGAGCTCGGACCCTCGCGCCGCCGCGACCGGCGCCGGAGATCACGCGGCGGGTACCAGTTCTTTCTCCGGCGCCCGGGGCACCGGCAGGTGCGACCGGGAATGCCGGACGATGACCACGGTCCCGGACAAGGCCAGGAGCACCAGCCCGCCGAGCAGCACCGGGTATCCGGCCACCGCGCTGAGCAGGCTCAGCAGGGACGGCAGCAGGAAGCCGAGGTAGGCCAGGGCGTAATAAGCGCCGGTGAGCGCGGCCAGTTCCCCCGGTGCGGCCAGGCGCTGCAATTCCAGGAGACCGGAGACCAGCACGATTCCATAGGCGCAGCCCAGCGCGAGCGCCGCGACCAGGCCCAACGCGGGCGACCGCACGATCGCGGCGAGCACACTGACCGCGAGACCGGCCGGCACCAGCGACATGGACACCACCGCGGCGCGCGCACTGGTGGTCCGGTCGAGCCGTTTCGCCAGTGGTTGCACCAGCACGCCGACGGTCAAGGTCGCGACGGTGATCGTGGTCGAGTAGATCAGCCCCCACTGCCCCACCCGGTCGGCGATGAGCTGCGGCATGATCGCGTAGGCCACGGCCGCCGACCCGAAGATCCACGGCGCCATCGGCGCGACCACCCGCCGAAATCGCGGGTGCCGGAGCCCGGAGAACCCGGTGCGCAAACCAACCGCGCGCGACCCCGCGGGATGCGTCTCCGGCACCCGGAACAGCACCGGCAGCACTGCCGCGGCGAGCAGCGCGTGCACGAGATAGGGCAGGACCATCGGCGCCGGGCCCCACTGCGCGAGGACCCCCGCGACACCCGCGCCGAGACCGAACCCGATGGTCATCCAGAGCGCGGCCCGGCGGGCCCCGGTCGCCGCAGCGTCACCCGCGCGGGCGGAGAGTTCGGTGACCCAGGTCGTGCCGACCGCCATCGCCACGGCCACCCCGAAACCGGTGACGAGGCGTCCGGCCGCGATCCATTCGACGCCGTACACTCCGGCGGCCAGCAGCAGACTCGCCACGAACGAGGCCAGCACACCGGCGACGGCCACCGGTCTGCGTCCGAAGCGCGCGGCCAGACCGCCGGACAGCAGCAGACCGGGAACGAGACCGAAGACATAGGCGCCCAGCAGTGCGTTCACCGTGAGAGTCGACCAGCCCGCGTCCCGGTACATCACCAGCAGCGGCGTGAACTGGTTGCCGCCCCAGGCGCAGACGAAGATAGCGGCCACCGCCGCGGGCCACGAACCGCGCGTCATCGCCGGTGCGTCCCGTCCAGGTGCTCGCGCAGCGCGGTGGCGAAGGCCGTCTCGTCGCCCGATTCGATGATGGTGATCAGTTCGGCGTGCTGCCGGAGCACCACCGGGATCTTGTCGGGCACCAGACCCATCGCGGCCAGGTTCATCCGGCGCTGCCGATCGGCCAGACCGGTGTAGAAGCGGATCAGCAACGCGTTGCCGCCGGCCGCGACCAGCGTGCGGTGGAAGAGTTCGTCGGCCTCCACGAAGGCGGGCAGATCCGCGGGTTCGGCATGCCGGCGCTGGACCTCGAGTGCGTCCCGCAGTTGCGCGGCCGCGGCCGGGATCCGCTCCGGGGTGCGGAGCAGGCGCCGCACCGCCGCGGCTTCCACGGCTTCGCGGGCGTCCAGTACGTCTTCGGCCTCGCCCGGCGGCACCGGGGCCACGATGGCGCCGCGTTTGGGCACCAGGGTCAGCAGTTGCTCGGCCTGCAACCGGACGAACGCCTCGCGCACCGGGGTCCGGCTGAGGCCCAGCCGACCGGCGATCTCGGTCTCACTGAACAGGTGCCCGCCCGGCAGTTCGCCGGACAGCACCAGTTCCTTGGTGAGTTCGTAGGCCCGGTCGGCCGCGCTCGATCCGGTGTCGGTTCGCGTCGACGATGTCCGCATGCCGCCACTCTAGCCGATAGATACATGCTTGCATGCAAGCATGCACCCCTGGCCGCGACGGCTGTCCGGCACAGAACACCAGGCAACCGGGCCAGGGCACGGGACGCGCGGTACCCGGCGGTACGGTCGGGAGCAGAGACCGACAGACGGCGCGACCGCCGACCGGACGAACGGACACGATGTGAACGAGGCCTTCTACCTGCCCGATCCGGCGGACCCCGAGCGGTTCGTCTCCACCGAGCTCACTCGCGGTCCGTGGTCGCCGGACGCCCAGCACGCCGGCCCCCCGTCCGCACTGCTCGGGCATGTGATCGAGCGGTGCGCACCGCGACCGGGTTTCCAGGTCGGCCGGGTCGCCGTGGAGATCCTCGGGCCGGTACCGCTGGCGCCGCTCACCGCGCAGGCACGCCTGGTGCGGCCGGGTCGCAGCGTGGAACTCATCGAGGCCACGCTGTCCACCGAGCGCGGGCCGGTCATGCGGGCCAACGCCTGGCGGTTCAAACTGGCCGATCCCGAACTCGAGATCCCCGAATATCTTTTGCCGACCGGCGCTCGCCCCGGCCCCGATCAGGTGACCGCGCCCTCCCCGTTCCCGTCCACCCAGCCGGTGGGCTTCCACACCGGTATCGAATACCGTTACGTCACCGGGTCGTTCACCGAACCCGGGCCCGCGGTCTGCTGGATCCGGCTCAATTACCCGATCGTCGCGGGCACCACACCCAGCCCGCTGGAACGCACCCTCGCCGCGGCGGACTCCGGAAACGGCGTCAGCAGTGTGCTGGACTGGGAGCGCTACCTGTTCATCAACACCGACCTGACGGTCACCCTGCACCGCCAGCCCGTAGGTGAATGGGTGTGCCTGGACGCCGTCACCCACCCGCAGCCGCACGGTATCGGTCTGGCCGAATCGGAACTCTTCGACGAGAAGGGCCCGCTGGGCCGCAGCACCCAGACACTCTTCCTCGGCCCGCGCTGACCGACGGCGCAACAGCACCGACGCGAGGCAGGACGAAACCGGCACCTGCGTGGGATCGGCGGCGCGACCGCCCCGCTCCCCAACCGGTCACCGCTGCTCGATCTTTCACGATCCACGCTGCGTACAGCTCAGAACGGCAGGGTCGAGGACGGGAAACAGGTAGTCCCCGGCGCTATCGATCGACATGCTCTCGCGTTCCGGATTTTCCGTGGCAGGTCCCGGTCTGCGCACCGTCATCAACGACCATGCGCTGCCCGGTACGACGCCCACCGGATGGGCGATCCCGGACCACGGCGTCCGGCCCGGGACCGGCAGGACCCCGGTCGGCGTCGAGCCGGGCACGGGCAGGCCGCTTGCCACCGGCGCCGCGGCGAGCGCGGCCCCGGCAAACGCTCGGGCCGCCTCCGCCGACCATCCGGTGAGCGATACGGCGACCGACCAGGCCGCCGACGCGAACACCTCGGGCGATGCCGGTACCGGCGCACCACTGTGCCGGGTGGCGACCGTGACCACCTGTTCGGTCGTGGGCCCCGGCGTCCAAGGCGTCCGGTGATGCGCCGCTGTCGCGGGCGCGGCGGATTCCACTGCCACGCCGGGCCGGTACGCCGGCCACCGAGTCCACGGCGACTCGGTCCGATCGGCCGTTCCCCGATCCCCTGAATTCGGGCCGCCGCCCTGCGTGCGACCGATGGAGGCCGGGCACTGCCGGGGTGCTTCCGTACGAGGCGGCGCGCAGACCGGCAGTGGCCATGGGACCGGCGGCAGGGCCGGTGGCACGAGCGGCGGGGGTGGCACGACCGGCGGCGCTTCGGGTGTTCGCTCGGGGGGTGTTCGCTCGGGTTCGTCGGCGCGCGGATGCTCGCGCAGATGCGAGTCGAGCTCTTTGCGCAGGGTCTCGATCTCATCGGTGAGATCGTTCGTATCGGCGGCCACCCGATCGCCGGCCGTCACCGCCGCGCCGAGGGTCTGGCGGCCCTTCTCGAACGCCTCGTTCAACAGGTCCAGGGCGTTCACTTGCCGTGAGGTCCCCGCGGGCGGCGTCTCGCCTGCTCGTCTGTTGACGGTATCGATGAGCACATCCACGGCCGCGCGGCCCTCGCCGGAGATCCGCCCCGAATCGCGGGCGAGCGCCGCGACTTCGCGATCGAGCGCGGCGAAGTCTTCCATCATCGCGTCGAGCCGCCGCGCCTTGCGCGTGTATTCCGGGATACCGCTGTCACTGGACCCGCGCAACTGCTCGGGAAGTGCCGGGGCGGGCGGCGGCGCCACCCGCCCGCCGGTGCCGAAACTCCGCCAGACGTCGCAGAGATAGCGCGGTAGTCCCTCGTACATCTCGCGGACAGGTCCGGTCAGCTGCGCGGGCATCATCAGATTCGACATCTGGGCGGGGCATCCGCCGTTGCCGATATCGGCGGCGGCCGAGATCTGTACCGGCGTCCGCGCCTGCGGCGATACCTCGTACCCGCCGAACGCGCCGCCGAGCGCGGCCAGCGGTCCGCCGTGGTGTGAATTCCAGGGCAGCAGGGCCTTCGCGGCGACCGAATCCACCCGGCGGGCCGCGCCGGCGGACAACGCCCGCGCAGCGGCTCCGGCGATATGGTCCTTCAGCAGGCTTCCCGCCAGATTGGCGGCCCAGGCACCGCCCGCGGCCCCGATACCGGCCACGAGCGCCTCCTCCATCGCGGCGCCCACACCTTTGTCGTCACCCCACACACCGCCCGCGTAGGCGCCGACCGCCGACCCCAGCATCGCCCCCGGCGGCCCGAGGAAAGCCGCGCCCAGTGCGCCGCCGACGAAGGAACCGCCATCAGCCCAGGTGAACCCGAAAATGCCCACACAGAGCACGCTATTTCGGGCGATGCCCGATACGACCGGCTCCTTATGCGCCCCTTACGCACCGTCGGGGATTATTGACGCCCGATATCGGGTCCGTGGAGCACCTGATCCCCATCAGGTGCCTCAGCACGCGGATCAGAAGCCGTGGGCGGGCATATCCCGAGTCCTGTCCACACAACGCCCGGAGCGCCGGGTCAATACGACAACAGGGACAACCCTGCGGGCGGTCCGCGCGTAATCGGCCAGGGCGGGCAGGATATCGCTCATCGCGCGGTAGAGACGGTCGCGCTCCGGCCCGCGTTCGACCACGGCGGCATCGGCCTCGAAGGTTTCGGCTGCCACCTCGACCGTCACCGCCGGATGGGCGAGCAGATTGTGATACCAGGCCGGGTTCGCCGGTGCACCCGCGTTCACCGCGACCACCACGAACCGATCGTCGTCGCGCAGGTACATCACCGGTTTCGTGTGCGGCAGTCCGGATTTGGCGCCGATGGTGGTGAGCAGCAGCAGATCGAATCCGGCGAAGGGCCCGGCGACACTGCCTTCGTCCGCACGGAATTGTTCGATGACCTCGTCGTCCCAGGCAGCCATGGACCGTCCTTCCGGTTCCACCGGTGCGACAACGCTGTTGCGCGATCCGCCGACACCGGCGCGGGGTTTCCACTCACCGAATACCCCGTTACGCAAGAAACCATCCCGACCTCCCCCGATGGGGCTCGAACGACGACGGCCGACCACCGGCGCGAGTCGTCATCGACTCCGTCGCGGTGGCCGGCCACAGTCGGCTCGACGGGTCAGACCGCCTGCTTGTCGGCCTCCCGCTCCGCCACCATGGTGAGCGCGATATCCACGATCATGTCCTCCTGGCCGCCCACCAGCCGACGCCGGCCGGCTTCCATGAGCAGGGTGCGGACATCGATTCCGTACCGTTCGCTCGCCGCCTCGGCATGCCGCAGGAAGCTGGAATACACCCCCGCGTACCCGAGGGTGAGCGTTTCCCGGTCCACCCGCACCGGCCGGTCCTGCAGCGGCCGCACGATATCGTCCGCGGCGTCCTGCAAGGCGAACACATCGCAACCGTGCTTCCAGCCCAGCACATCGGCGACGGCCACGAATGCCTCGATCGGCGTATTACCCGCGCCCGCACCGTGTCCCGCGAGGGAGGCGTCCACGCGACGCACCCCGTTCTCGACGGCGACCACGGAGTTCGCCACCGACAGCGACAGGTTCTCGTGCGCGTGGATGCCGAGTTCGGTCGCCGGGTCGAGAACGTCACGGTAGGCCAGGATCCGGTCCCGGACACCGTTCATGGTGAGACGGCCACCCGAGTCGGTGACGTACACGCAGTGCGCGCCGTAGCTCTCCATCAGCTTGGCCTGGGCGGCGAGCGCGGCGGGCTCGGCCATATGGCTCATCATCAGGAACCCCGAGACGTCCATCCCGATCTCGCGCGCGGTCGCGATGTGCTGGGCCGCGACATCGGCTTCCGTGCAGTGGGTGGCGACGCGCACCGAGCGCACACCGAGACCCCAGGCGCGCCGCAGATCCTCGGCGGTGCCGACACCGGGCAGCAGCAGGCTGGTCAGCCGCGCGTTCTTCAGGTTCGCCGCCGCCGCTTCCAGCCAGGTCCAGTCGCTGTGCGAGCCGGGGCCGTAGTTCACCGAGCCGCCGGCCAGCCCGTCACCGTGCGCGACCTCGATGGCGTCGACACCGGCGGCGTCGAGTGCCGCGACGATCCGCCCCACGTTCTCGGGGGTGATCCGGTGCCGGATGGCGTGCATACCGTCGCGCAGGGTCACATCCTGGACGAATACCGTCGGCGCTTCGGACGAGCTCATCGGGCGTTCTCCTTTTCTATCGAGAATGAGCGGGGGCCTGCGTGGTTACGCTCCCCTGCCGCCTGCGGGCCTGACCCGCTCATGCTGTGTCCATTGAGCACGAGCGAGGGCCCTGCGTGGTTACGCTCCGCTCCCGCCTCCGGGCCTGACCCGCTCATGCTGTGTCCATTGAGCATGAGCGAGGGCCCTGCGTGGTTACGCTCCGCTGCCGCCTCCGGGCCTGACCCGCTCATGCTGCCTGCTGGGTGTTCTGCGCGATCCGCTCGGCGACCTGCATGCCCGCCGAAGTCATGATGTCGAGATTGCCCGCGTAGGCGGGCAGGTAGTGCGCCGCGCCCTCGACCTCGAGGAATACCGACACCCGATGGGTCGGGAACGCGTCGTTGTCCTTGGCGAGCAGGGTGTGCACCGGCTGGTCCGGCGGAATCGGATCGATCTGCACTTCCTGCTTGAGCCGGTAGCCCGGCACATACGCGGCCACATCGCCGACCATCTTCACCACCGAGGCCTTGATCCGGTCGTGGGATTCCTCGTCGGGGGCGTTCACCAGGCAGAAGACCGTATCGCGCATGATCAACGGCGGTTCCGCCGGATTGAGGATGATCACCGCCTTACCGCGCTCGGCGCCGCCCACGGTTTCGATGGCGTGCGAGGTGGTCTCGGTGAACTCGTCGATATTGGCGCGGGTACCGGGCCCGGCGGACTTGGACGCGATCGAGGCCACGATCTCGGCGTAGGCCACCGGCACGACCCGCGATACCGCGGACACGATCGGGATGGTCGCCTGACCGCCGCAGGTCACCATGTTCACGTTCGGCGCGTCGAGGTGCTCCTCGATGTTCACCGCCGGCACCACGAACGGTCCGATCGCGGCGGGCGTCAGGTCGATGAGGCGTTTGCCCAGCGGCGCGAGGCGGGCGTGGTTCTGCTCGTGCGCCTTGGCCGAGGTCGCGTCGAAGATGATCTCGATCTCGTCGAAGTTCGGCAGCGCGACCAGCCCCTCCACCCCTTCGTGGGTGGTCGGCACCTTCAGGCGGGCGGCGCGGGCCAGGCCGTCGGACTCTGGGTCGATGCCGACCATGGCGCCCATCTCCAGGAACTCGGAGTGGCGCAGCACCTTGATCATCAGATCGGTGCCGATATTGCCCGATCCGATGATCGCGACCTTCGTACGTTTGCTGTTGTCACTCACTGGGAGACCTCCGAAGCGGTGGTGAACGAAGCCGTGACCGTCCCGAGGCCGGTGATGGCGGCGGTGACGGTGGCGCCGGGATGCAGCGGCCGCATCGGACCGAGCGCCCCGGACAGGATCACCTGCCCGGCCCGCAGCGGCTCACCGAAGGTGCGAGCCTGCTGGGCGAGCCAGGACAGGGCGTTGAGCGGGTCGCCCAGACAGGCCGCGCCGTTCCCGGTCGACACCTCTTCCCCGTCGATGCGCATGCTCATGGCGACGTCGACGGGTTCGAAGTCGTCGAGGGTCCGGCGCTCGGTCCCGAGCACGTAGAGCCCGCTCGAGGCATTGTCGGCGACGGTGTCGGCGAAGGAGATGTTCCAGTCGGTGATGCGGCTGTCCACGATCTCCAGCGCGGCCATCGCCTCGGCGACCGCCGCCCGGCACTGCGCGATATCGAGCGGGCCCTCGGCGAGGTCCGCGCCCAGCAGGAACGCGATCTCCGCTTCGGCCCGCGGCTGCAGCAGCCGGTCGATCGGGATGACATCCCCGTCGGCGTAGGCCATATCGGAGAACAGGACCCCGAAATCGGGCTGGTCGACGCCCAGCTGCTGCTGGACGGCCTGCGAGGTGGCGCCGATCTTGCGGCCGACCACCGTGATGCCCGGGGTGACCCGGGCGGCGTTGAACCGCTCCTGGATGAGGTAGGCGGTGGCGACATCGTCGGGGCTGATCAACCCCTCCCGTAGCGGCGCGCAGGTTCGGCGCGTCTCCGCGGCGGTGATCAGGCGTTGGGCTGCGCGGGCGACGATCGACTCGTCGACACCGGATGCGCTGTCGCTCGTGCTGTCGACAGTGGTGGCCACCACGACCTCCGTTCTCCTCTTCGATGGGGCTGCCAACCAGTGCACACCCGCAGCGGGGCAGCTGAACAGTAGAATGGTCCACTGACTGGACCACCCGCTCACGGAAGACCCCCATGCCGGAACCTCGACTCGACGCACGCTCCGTCCTCGGCCGGGCACTGCTGATCCTGGAAGCGTTCGGCGTGGAGGATCAGGCCGTGGGGCTGTCCGAACTCACCCGGCGCACCGGCCTCCCGAAGGCCACCGTCCACCGCATGGCCCGCGATCTGGTGGCCGCCCGGCTGCTCAGTTCGTCGCCCGACGGTTACCGGCTCGGGCGCGGACTGTTCGAGCTGGGCATGCGGGCGGCCACCGAGCGGACCCTGCTCGAGGTCGCCGTGCCCTTCCTCCAGGACCTCTTCGCCCGCACCCGGGAAACGGTGCACTTCGGCGTCCGCGACGGTGACGAAGTCGTCTACATCAGCAAGATCGGTGGACACCGGCAGGCCCGCGCACCGTCGCGAATCGGTGGCCGGATGCCGTTGTACTGCACCGCGATCGGCAAGACGCTGTTGGCGCACTCGGGCGCCGAGACGATCGATCGTGTCCTCGCGGGCCCGCTGCTCAGGCGCACCCCGCGCACAGTGGTCGCTCCGGGACTGCTGCGTGCGCAACTGTCACAGATCGTCGAACGCGGGCTGGCCTACGAGTACGAGGAGTCCGCGATCGGCATCGTCTGCGTGGCCGCTCCCATCCTCAGCGCCGACGATCAGCCGCTGGCGGCGATATCGGTCACCGGGCCGGTCAGCCGGTTCCACCCCGAGGCCCACGCGGCATCGGTACAGGCGGCGGCCGTGGGGGTGGCGTCCATCCTGGCCCGGCGCACCCCCAACCAGCCGTGAACAACCACCAGGCAAGTGAGCCGTCGGACCGGGCCGACACCCGGTGCCGTTGCGGAGGTCCAGCGATACGCCTGTTTCATGGCCGCTCCTCCCTTTCGCCGTGCCGCACGCTCCGGAAGATCACTGCAAAGGGTTCACCCACTTGATCTTCGGGAACCTGGCGAAATCGGTGTCGTTGGAAAAGATCTCGCCCTGATTCTCGATCGCATAGGCCGCGATCTGCGCATCGGTTGTCAGATTCCCAGCCGTTCCGATGTCGGTGAGCAGGTTCAACGCGATGCGCAAGTGACTCGGCCCCGGAACCAAGAGATCGACATTCGGCTGCTCCAGCCAGGTGTCCACGTATCCGACCGCATCCGCGACAGGTAGTGGTGACTCGAGCACACGGCCGCTGGTACCGATTCTCAGAAAACCGAATATGACTGGTTGAGTCAGCCCGACTCGCGTTGGACTGTTGAGTGCTTCCTCCCACCATTCACGCGCACGGGCGTGCTGCGGGAAACCGGAGACAACCGCGTAGAGCAGGAGGTTGACGTCCGGAATGATCACGAGTTACGCCGCGAGTTCTCGATGATCGCCTCATCCTCCAACTCATCGGCCAATTGGTTGAGCCGCGACGGATCGAACCCCGGGCGCAGGGCGGACTCGTGCGGAGTCAATCGGTAGGGCTCCTGCCGGGTGACGCGCGGCGTCAAGGCACGCCGGAGAGCATCGTTGATGATCTGTTTCCTGGAGAGGTGCTGACGACGACTGGCTGCCTCGATCAACTCGATCACGTCTTCGTCGATGGTCAGTGTGGTCCGCATGTATGACATCATGATGCCTAATTTATGGGTCGTCAAGATGCGCCTCATCCAGGCGCCGGCCGCTTCCAACCAGTTGCCCTCCACACAAAACCTGTCCTGAACCAGCGGGCGGGTCGATGCGTGCGGGAAATTTTCCCAACCGCACCGCGCGGGGTCGGGCCGGACTCGAACATCACGGCGAGCCAGACCATGGGCCCGATGCGACCAGGGAACAACTCGGCACTATTGCATGTTGCAGCTGGTGCCGTTACGGTTAGCGAAGTCTTCATCTCGTGGATGTAGGTGGACAACTCCCTCCCACAAGACTTCGCAATTCACCGCTCTCAGTGCTCGGATGCTGCCGACTCGACACAGCGTCCGCACCGGACGGATTCCAGCCGCGCAACGCGGCACCTACACGCACTCGGCAAGCACTGTGCGCAGCAAGCGGCACCTACGGCCCCACACCTCACTTTTCAGGAGAAAATCCATGCAGGACAATACTATTCACACACCGGACAACCCGACCGGAGACGGTCACACAGCGGTCACCGGTCTGCTCGACATCACCGGCAACCAGGCCGCACTGCGCGTCGACGGCTACCTGCCCGGACCGCGCGATGCGCAGGTGCCGCCGCGGCTGGTCCGCCAATACGGTCTCCGTCGCGGCGATACCGTCACCGGCGCGGTCGGACCCGAACGTGACGGCGGCAAACTGCCACCGCTGGTTCGGATCGACAGCATCAACGGCCTGCCGCCCGGCAATGCGAAGTCGCGACCGCACTTCGCCGATCTGGTCCCCCTCTATCCGCAGGACCGCCTGCGGCTCGAGACCGAACCGCACGAGCTGACCACCCGCGTCACCGATCTGATCACGCCGATCGGCAAGGGCCAGCGCGCCCTGGTGGTCGCACCGCCCAAGGCGGGTAAAACCTCTGTGCTGCAGTCCGTTGCGCACGGTATCGCCAAGAATCATCCCGAATGCCAGCTGATGTTGGTGTTGGTCGGCGAACGGCCGGAAGAGGTGACCGATCTGTCCCGGGCCGTACCCGCCGAGGTCGCCGCCGCGACCTTCGACCAGCCCGCCCGCGAACACATCGCGCTCGCCGAGCTGGCCATCGAACGCGCCAAACGCCTCGTCGAAATGGGCCGCGACGTGGTCGTACTGCTGGACTCGCTGACCCGGCTGGCCCGCGCGTACAACCTGGCCGCCACCGGGTCGGGCCGTGTCCTCTCCGGCGGCGTCGACGCCGCCGCACTCGCGCCGCCGAAGAAATTCCTGGGCGCCGCGCGCAATATCGAGAACGGCGGCTCGCTCACCATCATCGCCAGCGCCCTGGTCGAGACCGGTTCGCTCGCCGACACCGTGATCTTCGAGGAATACAAGGGCACCGGAAACGCCGAGCTGAAGCTCGACCGGCACATCGCCGACCGCCGCATGTTCCCCGCGATCGATATCGACCGGTCGAGCACCCGCAAAGAAGACCTGCTGCTCTCCCCCGACGAGCTCGCCGCCACCCGGTCGCTGCGCAAGACCATCGCGGGCCGCGACCCGCAGCAAGCGCTGGAACTCCTACTGACCGGTCTCCGGCAGACCGAGACCAACTCCGAATTCCTCACCCAGATCCGCACCGCGGGCCATCGATAACACTCAGCACCTGGACCGTGCGACCGATGATTCGATATCGGAAACGCAGGGGCGCACCACAGTGGTGCGCATATCGAAGCGCGCGTTGAGTACCGGCCGGTAGAGGTCCGCGGTGAACCGGGCCGGAACGAAGCCGTCGGGGCAGTGGTTCTCCAGTTCCCGGGCCAGGACACCGCACACACCGGTGCCGCTCAGGTTCGCCGGCGTCCACGGGCTGATCGCCAACTTCTCCGCGACGAGCTGATCACCCCGGCTGTCGAAGAAACTCACCATCTGCGGTCGATCCCCCTTCGGACCGTCTGTTCGAACTCCGGAGTGGAACACGTTACAGCCGCCGTCCTGACGTCGCGGCTTGTTCTAGCACTCGGTGCGGTGGACGACCTCATCACTCACGAACCGCCGATGCGGGAAGATCGGGGTATGCAGAGTGAACTCTTCGCCGCCGAGAACACAGCCCAGCCCGCCACCGCACCCGGGTTGACCGCGCAGAGCGCGAAATCGCTCAAATACGCGGTGAACGGCGAATGCCTGGCGCGGCAGGGCTCGATGGTCGCCTTCCGGGGCAATCTTCAGTTCGAGAAGAAGGGGCAGGGCGTCGGGAAATTCCTGCAGCGTGCGCTCACCGGCGAGGGCGTGCCGTTGATGTCGGTGCGCGGTCAGGGCGAGGCGTGGTTCGCGCATTTCGATCGGAACTGTTTCGTCGTCGACCTGGCCCCGGGTGACGCGCTGACCATCAACGGAAAGAACATCCTCGTTTTCGACTCGAGCCTGCACTACGACATCCGCATGGTGCAGGGCGTCGGCATGGCGGGCGGCGGGCTGTTCAACTGCGTTTTCTCCGGGCAGGGCCGGCTCGGGCTGGTCTGCGCGGGCACACCGATCATCATTCCGGTGCACCCGCAGGCACCGGTGTTCGTCGATACCGATGCCGTGGTCGGCTGGAGCGCGAACCTGCAGACTTCGCTGAACCGCTCTCAGTCCTTCACCTCCATGGTCCGCGGCGGTTCGGGAGAGGTGTTCCAGCTCCGCCTCGACGGCGAAGGTTTCGTCATCGTGCAGCCCAGCGAGGCCTGACCCGCCTGTGCTCGGTTGTCCGGCGAGAGCCCCAGGATGTCCGGGGTGTTCGAGGCCTTTCGTTCACCGAGCTCCAGGGTTCGGCGAACAAAGGAGTACTCGTGTCGCCGCGAATCAGATACTTCTCGGGGGCGTTCGCCGTAGGCAGAGCAGATGCGGGTGATCGGCGTCGTCGAGGGCGAGGGCAGCCGTCCACAGTGAGGCGTCGAAGGTTTCCGGGATCCGCCAGCGCTCGGGTGGCGTGGCCGGAACGTGCATCCGGACAGGGTCCAGTTCGGACAGGTGCCGAGACGCGACAGCCCACCACTGCCGACCCCGGGCATCGATAACGACGGCGACCAACAGGTCGTCGACACCGGGTAGCTGGTCGGCCGCCACGCGGACGCGCTCGGGAATATGCCGGTTCTCCGGACGGTCGGTGAGCTGATCGGCGAAGACGACGAACACCAGTCCGAAGCCGAACATGCCCGGGCCGAGGGCGTTACGCAGATCCGCGGCGCGCAGGTGCAGCGGATCGAGTTCGGAGTCGAGACGGTCGCCGGTGAGATCGACGGGCGCACATTCGGCATCGATACCGCCGTCCGCATAGCGGAACCCGTAGAGCATCGGCAGCATGGCGGTGGGCATCGTTAGGAGGAACCGCGCGGTGATCTCCTCGATGGATTCCGGATCGGGGTAGCGAATCGGTGTCATCCCGCGCTGTCCACCCAGGCTGCGTGCGACCAGAACTGATGGCGCACTGCGTCCCACAGTGGCGTCAGTTCGGGGAACCACTCCCGCATGTTCGCGAGGTCGGGGGCGGTCGCGGGACCGGTCGCGATGAGAAGGGCTCCGGCTGCCTTGTGCACCTGAAGGATTCGGATCGACTGCTGCGACCGGCACCAGGTGGCTCGCGCATCGCCGACCTCGGTGCAGCGAACAGACACAGGCTTTTTCATTGCGGAAGTTGGATATTGGACCGTCCAGCTCATGGAACCCGCCGTTCGGCGCCGAAGGCGCAGGCCCACGACGGCGGTTCGGTCAGTGCGAGGTGTACAGCCTCCCGGGTGGCCAGGCCGAGCATGTCGGCGAATTCTGCAGCTCCGCAAGCGAACTCGGCGAGCCGCAGAGCCGCTAATGCCTGGTATATGCCGAACTCATCGACGACATCCGTTTGATCGAGCAGTTGAAGTACCAGTATGCGCGTGCCCGGTCGTCAGCGCTCGACCGCCCGGCCTCGGCGAAACTCATCCAAGAGATCGAAAAGGCCATGGCATGAAGGGACTGTGCGTCGCCGGTCTGTGAAGATCGGCAGGTCAAGCGCTGGACTAGGCTGGCCGTTATGCGTTCGCGGTGGTTCAAGTCTTCGTTCTCGGGTTCGGAACATACATGTGTCGAGGTTCGGTTCTCCGGGAAGACGGCATTCATCCGGGATAGCAAATATCTGATGGATCCCCGTAACGATCCGGCTCAGCAGCCGGTGATAGAACTGCCGGTCTCTCGCTGGGAGGCCTTCCTCGTGAGTGTGGTCGGGCCAGCGCAATGTGCCGATCCGGCGCTGCCGCGCATCGCGTCCAGCGCGTTCGGTGTCTCGATGACCGCTGCGGAGACCACGTTGCTGTTCACAGTCGACGAGTGGGCGGCCTTCGTCGCCGGTGTCGCGATAGGGGAATTCGCGGCAGCGTGAGGGCAATCCTGAGCCGCTGGGCCTACGCAAGGTCTGGCACCGGCAGAGACTCTGCGTCGTCGTCCCCGCCGACATCCAGGCAGCAGCGGACGAAATCTGCTATGACCGGATTCGTCTCGGCGGCAGGGGTCCAAGCGACGCCGACCGCGCTGGGCGCGACACCGGTGAGCGGGCGGTAGGTGATTCCCGGGCGGGCGTAGAACCGGGCGCTGGATTCGGGTGCCAGCGCGACCCCGTACCCGTTGGCGATCGCACTGAGCCATTCGTCCGGCTGGTCGGTGACCGCGCCGATCCGCGGGACCCGGCCGTCCCGCTCGTCCACCCCCAGCCAGTAGTCCCGCCACTCCCCTGTCTCCCCCGGGGCCGCCACGAAGGACTCGTCGAGCAGTTCGCTGAAGGCGATCGTCTCCCGGTCGGCCAGCGGATGCGATGAGGACAGCGCCACCCAGCGCGGTTCGCTGAACAGCTCCCGTACCCGCAGTGCGTCCTGGCCTGGGAAAGGTAAGCGCAGGAGCGCGATATCGACCTCGCCGTCGTCCAGACCGCCGCTCGGATCGCCCCACGACGACTGCCGCATCTCGACCCGCCAGCCCGGCTGCCGCCGGGAGAATTCCGCGATGATCCGCGGGGTGGCCTCGTTCGCGGCGCTGGCCAGGAATCCGACCCGCAGCACCCGGGCGGCCATGGCCGCCGTATGGCGTGTCCGCTGGAGGGCCAGGTCCCAGCCGGTGAGCAGTCCCGGGGCGGCTTCGGCCAGCGTTTCCCCTGCCTCGGTGAGCGTCATACCGGCGCGCGACCGGACGAACAACCGCACGCCCAACAGGGTCTCCAGCTGTTTGATCTGCTTGGTCAACGCCGGTTGCGATACGTACAGCCGTTCGGCGGCGCGCGTGAGGTGTCCCTCCGCCGCGACTGCGGAGAAGTAGCGCAGCAACCTGGTGTCGATATCCATTCCATCAGGTTATGAATGCAGGTATTGGTGGGTTTCGGCAGGGCAGGGAAGAGTGGAATCGGCAACCGGCACACCGGACGCCCCCATGGCCGGACGCCCGTGACCGCCGCCCGGGATCCACGGCTGCGGCTCGTACCCACCGAACAGGAAGCGCAACAGTGCACACCACCTACCTCGTCGTCACCCTCGCGGCCATCGTCGCCAATGCCGGTATCGCCCTCGCCGATTTCGCCCGCGCGAAGTTCGTACTCGCCAACTCCGCCGAGGTGGGTGTGCCGCCGAGTTGGGTGCCGTGGCTCGCCACGATGAAACTGGCCGGCGCCATCGGGTTGTTGCTCGGCCTGCTGGGCGTGCAGGTCATCGGGATCGCCGCGGCGATCGGCCTCGTCCTGTTCTACACCGGGGCGCTCATCACCCATGTCCGGGCCCGCGTCTTCTACAACATCGCGTTCCCCGGCGGCTACTTCGCGTTGGCCCTCGCGGCAGCTGCCCTGGCCGTCGCACAGTGACTTCCCTTCGCCATGCGCCGCGAACTCTATGGGCGACGGGCTGCCGTACGCTCCGAGGATGAGCGAACACGTCGGCTACGCGAGATGCGGTCCGGCCGAGCCGGACCGCACTGCCCGCGGCCGCGAGCGGTCACGCGGAGGCGCGCGGTAACGTGCTGCCCTTCGTCTACCGCGTCACCAAATACGACCCCGCCGACCGCGATGAGCACGGCAGCTACGTCGGCACACAGGACACGCTGAGCGACCACGGGCCGGTCGAAGCCGCCTACCTGGAGGCGGTGGCCGCATTCGCCGAGGACTCCGGCGTCGAGCATCTGGCCATCCGCGAACCGGGGATCGCGCCCGGGTTCGCGCACTTCGGCTCGGAGCCCCCGATCGACGGCCACGGTCTGGCCGGACTCTTCCCGCCCGACCTCACCGGCTTCCACGACGGCGCGCTCGTGCCGGTCGCCGTCGGCCTGGAACTGATCCGGGCCATGCTCCGCGACAACGGCGCCTGGTGCCGGCTGGAGGTGGAGGGCTCGTTCGCGGTGCATGTCGGGTGGGATCAGTACGTCTACGTGGGCAGCGGCGAGCCGTGCGACCGAGCCCTGGGCCGAGTCCGCACGCTCGGGTTGTTCCCGGAACGAATGGACGCCTCCCCCTACGATCCGGATTTCGACGAGCCGGGCCTGCAGCGCCCCGCCGACGAGGAATTCTGGGCGATGTTGCGATGGCTCGCCCCCACGGGCCGGAGCGTGATCCTGGAGGAAGGGTTCGTCGGCAACGCGTCGCGCTGGCATCGCCTCACCGACGACACCCTCGACGCGGTCCGCGCCCAGCTGACGCCGCGTGCCGTGCTGACCGTCTGGCCGGAGCTGTCCACCGACGTCGGCGCGGTCCTGGCCGAGCTCCCCGACGAAGGTTCGGTCGAAATCGTCTGGGAGAACGAGAACGGGCAGATCACCGGCGTCATCGCCGACGAGACCGAATTCGCCGGACTGGTCGCCCACCTCGCCGGTGCGCGGGCCGCGGTCGCGCTGCCTCTGGACCTCGACAACCGCAGTCCCCTCTACACCGCGGTCCTACCGGACAGCGACGGCGTCCTGCGCGCCCGGTGGCGGACCGAACCCACTCCCAGGGACCTGGCCTGGGCTTTCATGAAGACCCTGCGCCGCGGCCAGATCGTCACCGGCACGGTGACCCAGATCGCCCCCTTCGGCATTTTCGTGGATATCGGCGGCTGCACCGGGATGGCCAACCTTCCCGAGCTGTCCTGGAAGCGCATCGACCATCCCCGCGATGTCTTCGAAGTCGGCGGGATGGTCACCGCCGAGATCCTCTATGTGGACATGGTTCGCGAGCAAGTGCAGCTGTCGGTGAAGGCGTTGGCGGACTGCTGGGTGCACTGTCCCCATCGAGTCGGCCAGATCGTCCCGGCCCGAGTCACCGAACTCGGTGCGTCCGGCGTCTTCGCCGATATCGGGGACGGACTCGAGATCCACATCCCGCTCGCCGAACTGACCGACGACCCCGGTGCGAAACCCGAACAGGTCGTTCGAGCGGGCGCGGTGATCGCCGTGCAGATCCTGGACATCGACCGTGCGCAGCGGCTGATCACCCTCTCGCATACCCGGGCTCTCGCCGACGGCTCGGGGACACACCCGCTCGCCTGACGACGGGCGGGACCTGCTCCGCCGCGAGCTCGGCCGGCTGCGGGCGCGGCGGTGACCGGAAGTACCGCGCGAGAAGAAGCCGGGGAAGCTCCGACGTCTCCACGGTGAGCGGAACGTAATACGACCGTGTCGGCGATTCACCGCGACGAAACGTACGCCTCGTAGCTTTTGGATACGAGCTTGGATCCGAACTCGGATACAAGCCCCGAGGGCTTCATACGAGGAGAACGCATGGTCTCGCCTACGGCACCCGGAATCCATATCGGCGGTCTCACCAAGACATTCAAGGCGGGCAGGCGGGAAGTGACGGCGCTGGACGGCGTCGACATCCAATCCGGCGAAGGCGAGTTCGTCACCCTGCTCGGGCCGTCCGGATGTGGGAAGAGCACCGTCCTGCGCATCCTCGCCGGATTGGAACCGCAGACCTCGGGGGTGGCGCTGGTTCACGGTGAGACGCCCCGCGATATGCGCCGTCACGATCACCTCGGCATCGCCTTCCAGGAGGCGGCGCTGCTGCCCTGGCGTTCGGTGCGCACGAATATCCGGCTGCCGCTGGAGGTCTCCAAGAAGCGGGTGAACGACGCCGCGATCCAGGACCTGATCGACCTCGTCGGGCTGACGGGATTCGAGAACGCCCGGCCCGCGCAACTATCCGGCGGTATGCGGCAGCGGGTGGCCATCGCGCGCGCCCTGGTGGTCGAACCGCGAGTGCTGCTGCTGGACGAACCGTTCGGCGCGCTCGACGATATGACCCGGCAGAACCTCAACGTCGAACTCCTCCGTATCTGGACCGAACGCCCGGCCACGACGCTGATGGTGACGCACGGTATCTCCGAAGCGGTGTTCCTCTCCGACACCGTGGTGGTGATGAGCCCGCGACCGGGGCGGGTGCAGAAGGTCGTCGAGATCGACCTACCGCGGCCGCGTACTCCGGAGATGATGCGGACCAGCGCTTTCCACGAATACGTCGATCTGCTGTCCTCGGTGCTCTTCGGCTCGGAAGCCGTCGCCGCGGGGGTGCACGCGTGAAGGACCGGAGATTCCTCGCGGCCGCTGGGTCGCTGATCGTCCTGATCGTCTGGCAGATCATCGGCGTCACCGGTGTGCTCGGTCCCGCGATCGCCGCGCCGGTAGCCATCGTCGAGGGGCTGCTGGACGACGGCATGGCGTTCTACAGCCTGCACCTGCCCGTCACCCTCGCATCGGCCGCGGCCGGATTCCTGTGGGGCAACCTGGCCGCCATCGGCTGCGCGGCCCTGGTGCTGACGGTGCCCGCGATCGAGAAACTGGTTCTGCAGGTGGGTATCGCCTCGGCCTGTATTCCGTTGATCGCCATCGCACCCATCCTGGCGGCCTGCTTCAACGGACCGGTCACCTCGGCGATCATGGCCGCGGTCTCCGTTTTCTTCACCACGCTGGTCGGCACGATCAACGGGCTGCGGCACGCCGACCCGGTGAGCGAGGACCTGGTCCGCGCCTACGGCGGCGGCAAGTATCTCGTACTGCGCAAAGTGCAGCTGCTATATGCGCTACCGAGCATCCTCACCGCCCTGAAGATCGCCGTGCCCGCGGCGCTGCTCGGCACGGTCATCGGCGAATTCATGGGACAGGAACGCGGTCTGGGCGCCGCGCTGGTCGTCGCCCAGCAGTCCAGCGACGTCGTCCGCACCTGGGGCATCACCCTGGTGTGCAGTGCGCTGGCCGGCGGCTGTTTCCTCGTCGTCGCGGCGGTGGAACGACTGACCACGCCCTGGGCCGCCGGCTCGGTATCGGAGGCCCGCGCATGAACACCGGAACACTCTTCGGAAATCCGCTCGCCAGAAGCGCCGTGCGGACACTGCTCACCCTGCTCGGCGCGGTGGTCGCCATCGTGGTCGTCTGGACGGTGTTCCTGCGGCTGGTGAATGTGAGCCCGTTCGTGGCGAAATCACCGGGCGATGTCTGGGACTACCTGCTGACCGCCCCGGAAGCGGGAGCCAACCGGTCCGCGATCGCCGCGGACCTGATGCGCACCCTCGCCGACGCGTCCTACGGATACGTGCTCGGGCTCGCCCTGGCGGCCGCGATCGCGCTGATGTTCTACTTCTCCCGCGTCGTCGAGACCATGTTCACGCCGACGGTGACCGCGCTGCACGCGATCCCGATGGTCACCGTCGCGCCCATCCTGGTGCTGATCTTCGGCCGGGGCGTGATGGCCACCGCCGTCATCGGCGCCGCCATCGTCGTCGTCCCGGCCCTGCTCACCATGCTGCACGGCATCCGATCCACCCCTCGGGCCGATATCGACATGATCACCGCGTTCGGCGGCTCCACCCTCAGCACCTTCTTCAAGGTCTCGCTTCCCCATGCCGTCCCGACCTGGTTCGCGGCCGCCCGGGTCGCGGTGACCACCTCGGTGGTCGGCGCCCTGCTGGCCGAATGGCTCGCGACCGGTGACGGGCTGGGCGGCCAGATGCTGCGGGCCGCCAATGAATTCCAGTTCGACCGCCTGTGGGCGTCGGTGGTCGTGCTCACCGTCGTCTGCGTGGCGATCTACCAGATCGTCGCCGTCGTCGAAGAACTCGTCGCGGCCCGGATGAGCGATCCCCGCTGAACGTCGCCCGCCACCCTTCCCACCGCTCGACCGATCGGAGCAACATGTCTGCACAACTGGACCGCCGGAAGTTCCTGACCCGCAGCCTGGCGGTCGGCGGGATCGCGCTGGCCGGATCGGCCGCCTTGACGGCCTGCGTCTCGACCGGATCGGCCACCGACTCCGCGAGCGGGTTCGGCGTCGCCTCCCAACGGCTCTCCTGGCTCAAGAACACGCAGTTCGCTGGCAGCTATCTCGCCGACCGCAACGGCTACTACACCGCGGCCGGGTTCAGCGGCGCCGATCTCGTCGCGGGCGGGCCGACCGCGCCGCCCATCGAATCCGATGTCCTCACCCGCACCTTCGCCGGCGTCTCCCAGGTGCCGATCGTCGGGTCGGCGGTCGCCAAGGGCGCGCCGCTGAAGATCATCGGCGCGGTCTACCAGCGCTACGCCGGGTGCATCATGTCGATGGGCACGAAACCGATCAACGGTCCCGCAGACCTGTACGGCAAGACCATCGGCTGCGCGTCGTCGAGCGAGCCGGTGTGGCGCAATTTCATCGCCGCACTCGGCCTCGACGAATCCCGGATCAAGACCGTCCCCGTCCAGGGCGACCCGATCGGCATGACCGTCGGCGAGATCGACGGCTACCTCGGATTCATCAACAGCCAGGTGGTGGACTTGCGGCACAAGGGATTCGACATCCGCGCCACCCTGCTCGCCGATATGGGCTTCCCCTTGGTGGGCCAGACCTACATCACCACGCAGGAGAACCTCGACAACAACCGCGACAAGGTGAAGGCCTTCCTGCACGCCGAGATCCGCGGGTGGAAGGACGTCCTCGCCGACCCGCGGCACGCCACCGACCTCACCGTCGACGACTACGGCCGGACCCTCGATCTCGACCGTGCGGCCACCCTGGACTGCTGCCTCGCCGGTAACGACCTCATCCGCAACGGCGAGCGCGCGCAGCAGATCGTCGCGATCTCCGACGACGCCGCCGCCGCGAATATCACCGCGATCGCGGCGGGCGGGCTGAAGCTCACCGTGGACGATCTGTTCGATCTGGGTCCGATCCGCGAGGTGTACGCCGAGAACCCCGGCCTCGCCCTCGCCTGACCCCTCCGACCTCCCTCTGAAAGGCCAGTTGATGTCCGCACCTTCCCTTCCCGATTTCGTCGTCACCGGCGCCACGGTGGTCTCCCACGACGGCCGCCGCCGTCAGGACATCGCGGTCCGGGACGGCCGGATCCTCGCCGTCGGCGCGGGTCTGGCAGGCGACGAAATCCCGACCGTCGACGCCGCCGGGCTACTGGTGTTGCCGGGTCTCGTCGATATGCACGTCCACCTGCGCGAACCCGGTATGACCGAAAAAGAGGACTTCGCCAGCGGCACCCGGGCCGCCGCGGCCGGCGGGGTGACGACCATCGTCGATATGCCGAACACCAAACCCCCGGTCGCCACCGCCGAGCGGTATCGGCAGAAGCTCGAACTGGTACGGAACAAGGCCTATGTCGACTTCGGGCTCTACGGCATGCTCGACCACGACAATGCCGACGAGATCGCCGGAATGGCCGAACTCGGCGCCATGGGTTTCAAACTCTTCATGGGGCAGACCACCGGTGACAATCGCTGCCCGAACGACGCGGCGATCTTCCGCGGTCTGGAGGCGGCCGCGGCGGCCGATCTCGTGGTCGGCGTGCACGCCGAGAACGACCATCTGCTGCGCATGTTCGGCGACCGGCTGCGCGCCTCCGGACGCACGGACCCGCGCGCACATCTGGAGGGGCGTCCGGCGTTCGTCGAGGTCGAGGCGGTGACCCGCATCATCACCATGGCCACCGAGGCCGGGACGAAACTGCACATCCACCATCTGTCGACCGCGGTCGGTCTGCAACGCGTCATGGATCTGCGCGCGCAGGGGCACCGGGTCACGGTGGAGGCGCTGGTCGCTCATCTGTTCCTGGACGAGACCGCCTACGACACGCACGGCAATCTCGTGAAACTCAACCCGCCCATCCGGCCCGCCACCGACGTCGACGCGCTCTGGGCCGGGATCTCCCGGGGCGATGTCGACATCATCGCCACCGACCACGCCCCGCACACCGTGGCCGAACAGGCCGAAACCGACGTCTGGCAGGCCTACGGCGGATTCATCGGGGTCGAGACCATGCTGCCGCTGCTGCTCACCGCCGCGGCGCGCGGCAAACTCACCCTCGAGGACATCGTGCGACTGTGCTCCTATCGGCCCGCGCAACGATGGTCGATCGGGACCAAGGGGCAGATCGCGCCGGGCTTCGACGCCGATTTCGTACTGGTGGATCCGACTGCCGAGACCACCCTCGACGCCGCCGCGCTGCACTCCAAGCACAATGTCACGCCCTACCACGGGTGGCCGCTCACCGGATCGGTCCTGGCGACCTACCTCCGTGGACAGCTCGTCTACGAAAAAGGTGAGATCGTCGGGGAACCCACGGGCCGGCAGGTGGTTCCGGTCCGCGCACCGCGCACTGTCGCGGTCTGATCGGAAGAACCACAGGTCGCCATGACCATTCAGCACAAGGAGAAGGCGTGACCGGATCACAGATATCGCTGCTCGACTCCGGCGGCGACGGCGCGGCCACCGTACGCAACGCGGTGGCGCAGTGCCTGGACGAGGTACGCCGCCTCGGCACGACGGCCGAGGCCGACACCGAGACCTGCGGCGGATCACTCGCGGTGATCGCCGGAATCGGCACCACCGCACCCCGCGCGCTCCAGGGCGCGCTGCTGCTCGACGCGCTCGCCGCGCAGCATGTCGAACTCGCCGATACGCTCCCGTTCCCGGACCCCGACGCGCTCTTCGCGAACGAGTCCTGGGATCTGGCGCTGGTGCTCAGCCCCTGGAAACAGGAGGTGCCGGGTCGGCTCGCAGCCCTGACCGACTCCGCGGCGCGTACCGGGGTCGTGGACACCATCGTGCGCGGTGCCGGCGGCCGCGCCGGGATCAATACGAACACCTGGGCCGCGCAGGCCGCGATGGAAACGGTACTGGGCGAACGAATTCCGGGCAGTGTGCTGATCCTGGGCGCAGGCGGATCGTCGAACTCGGTCGCGCTGGGCTGCCGTCGGGCCTGGCCCGGCGCGCGGCTGATCGGCAGTGCCCGCAACGCGGAGGCCCTGGCTTCCTGGGCGACCCGATTCGACGCCGAAGCGCTGGCACCCGGCGATCTGAAGGCGCTGCGCGCCGAGGAGGCCCCCGCGCTGATCGTCAACACCACCACCTGGGGTGAGACGGACGCCTCCGAGCAGCAGCCCTTCGTCTTCGATTTCCAGGAACTCACCGCCCCCGGCAACAGCTACTTCGACCTGAACAATCGGGTCTCCGCGCTGCAGACCGACGCCCTGCGCGCCGGAATGAACGTGATGTCGGGGACCTTCATGCAACGTGTCACGAACGCGTGCCGCGCTGCCCTGTTGGATGCGAGGATCCGGTGAACGTACTCGGCGGCGCCGACATCTCGGACGCGCAGATGAGTGTGCGGGAACGGGTGTACCGCTTTCTGCGCCAGCGGATCACCACCGGCGAGTACGCCGGGGGCATTCGCTTGACCGAGGAACAGATCGCGGCGGAGCTCGGTGTCAGCCGCACTCCTATTCGTGAGGCGCTGCAGCGTCTGACCAGCGAGGGCCTGGTCGAGCGGGTCCGGCGGGGACAGTTGGTGGTCGTCGAGTTCGACGCCGCCGCCCGCGCCGAACTGCACGAACTGCGGGTGGCGTTCGACCGGGTCGCCGCGAAGATGTTGACCGCCAAGGCCGATACTGTCGACTGGCCCGCGTTGTACGCGCTGCTCGATCCGCTCGGCGCCGCCTTGAGTGAGTTCGGTGTCGGCAGTCCCCAATACTCGATAGCCCATCTCGAGTTCCACATGGCCGTCAACCGGGCCGCGTTCACACCCATCACCTCGTCGTTCCTGCAGCGGCAGGCATTTCTCTATCCCACCGACGACTATGTCCAGCAGCCCGGCCACGAACCGGTGTCGCAGCACCGCGCGCTACTGGACGAGCTCGCCAGCGGCGATCTGGAGCGCGCCACCACGGCGGCGCGGATCCACGCCCTGCGCGGCCCCGGAAACACCACCCTGGCCTGAGCCCTCGCACGTTGTGCCGCAAAGGAGTTCCTCGATGTCCGACGATATCGTTCTCATGTTCGTCAACGGTCAGGCCATGCGCGGCGGATCGCTCAACGACGCCCTCGCCGGCGCGCGCTATCTGGGCGCCGTACGCACCGCGCCGCGCTACCGGTTCTTCTCCTTCGACGATGTATTCCCCGGGCTCGCCCGGGTATCCGAGGGCGGCTGGGCGGTGCCGGGCGAGATCTACGCGGTGTCCTACGCCGATCTGCGCGAGAACCTGCTGCCGCGCGAACCGGCCGAGCTCGAGCTCTCGGTGATCGAATTGGCGGACGGCCGGGGCTCCCTGAGCATGGTCTGCCGGCGGATACCGGGGCCGGGCGACCCGGCGTCCGAGATCACCGTCCCCGGGGGCTGGCGCGAACACCGCTCGATTCTCGCCGAGCACGCGTGAACGAGATCCTCTACGCCGGAAAAGATCCGGGAACGGCCGACCACTACCTCTGGTGCACCCCGGAGACAGTCAGCTGGGGGACGCTGCCGGTCCCGGCGACGGACCCGGTGCTGATCGTCGACAGCGGCCACACGGTCACCTTCGACACTGTGTCGCAGGAAGGTCTGATGGAGGATCAGGGCCGCGACCCGGTGGCCTACTTCGGACAGTTCGGCGTCGCCGCCCGGCAGGTCCTGCCCGACGCGGTCGCGTTGGCGGAGTCCGGTCTGCACCGCCAGGATTCGCCGAAGGGACCGCATATCGTGCTCGGTCCCGTGCGGGTGCGCGGGGCCGAGCCGGGCGACTGGCTGCGCGTGGACTTCCTGGAGCTGACACCCCGGGTGTCCTACGGGATCATCTCCAGCCGGCACGGACGCGGCGCCCTGCCCGATACGCTGCCCCGCGACGCCGACGGCGGCGTGCCCGCCGTGTTCAGCAAGTTCTGCGCGCTCGACGGATCGGCCGCGGTGTTCGGGTTCGACCGCGGCCGGGCGTCGATCGATCTGCGGCCGTTCATGGGGCTGTGCGGCGTGACGCCCGCCGGTGGCGCGGAGCTGAGCACCATCCCGCCCGGTCGCTTCGGCGGCAATATCGACCTGCGCGAAGTCGTCGCCGGCAGCTCGCTCTATCTGCCGATCCAGGTCGCGGGCGCCGGTTTCTATCTGGGCGACCCCCATTTCGCCCAGGGCAACGGCGAGATCGCGTTGACCGCGCTGGAAGGGTCGTTGCGGGTGACCGCGCGGCTGTCGGTGGTGAAAACGGTGCCCGGCAGACATTCGGGCTGGCCCTTCGCCGAAACCGACGACCATTGGATCCTGCTCGGCATGGACGAGAATCTCGAGGTGGCAATGCGCGACTGCGCCCGGCACAGCGTCGATTTCCTCGCCGCCCACACGGGCATGACGCCGAGCGAGGCGTACCTGTATCTCAGCGCGGCGGGCGATTTCTCCGTGACCCAGGTGGTCGACCTCGTGAAAGGCGTGCACTGCGCGATCCGCAAGCGAGATTTCGCCGCCTGACGAGCGCGGCCGCCGGAACGGACCGGTATCGCGCCACAGTCTTGCGCACCCCGCGGCAGGAACAGGACGACCGGTTCCGCCGCATCGTATCCACTTCGACCGGAGGTCGGCCGTGCACGATCATCACACCCAGCTCACCGGCGGATATCGCCGTGCCGACGGCCTTCCGGTGCCCACCCTGCGCAATGCCCGCACCGTCGAAGGGCATCTCGTCGACGTGCACATCGCGGACGGCCGGGTGACCGACGTCGTCGCCGCCCGGGGAGCGCCGGTGTCCGCGGGCGACCTCGATCTCACCGGCTACCTGCTGCTCACGGCTCCCGCCGAACCACACGCCCACCTCGACAAAGCCCTGTCGTTCGACGAGATCCGCCCGCCGATGGGTGATCTCGGCGCGGCGATCGCGGCATGGGAGGCCCACACGCCACAGCTGACGGTCGACGATATCGCCCGCCGCGCGCGACGCGCGGCATTGCGCGCGCTGTCCAACGGGACGACGGCGCTGCGGTCCCATGTCAATCTGCTGCGTGGCGACGATCCCCTGCGCGGAGTTCGCGCCCTGGTCCGGGTGCGCGCCGAACTCGCCGATGTGATGGATATCCAGCTGGTCGCGCTGGTCCCCCACGGGGTCGGCGACGACGCCGTCCACGCGGCGCTCGACCTCGGGGTGGACCTCGTCGGCGGCCACCCCCATCAGACCCCCGATCCCGCGGGCAACCTGCGGCGCCTCCTGGGCCTCGCCGAAGAGCGCGGCGTAGGCGTCGATATGCACACCGACGAGCGGCTGGACCCCACCATGCTCACCCTCGAACAGCTCGCGCACGCGGTCCGCGACTGGCCCGCGTCGATGCCGGTCACCGCGGGCCACTGCGTCAGTCTGGGCACGGCCGCACCGGATGTGGTCGCTCGGGTGACGGCGGCCGTCGCCGCCGCGGGCATCGGCGTCGTCACCCTCCCCATCACCAACCTCTATCTGCAGGGCCGCGATCACCCGGCGGCGACACCGCGCGGCCTCACCGCCGTCCGCGCGCTGCTCGACGCCGGTGTGACGCTGGCGGGCGGCGCGGACAACGTGCGCGACCCGTACAACCCCATGGGCCGCAGCGACGCCCTCGAGACCGCGATGCTGCTCGTCACGGCCGCACATATGACACCTGTCGAGGCCTACCGGGCGGTCACCGGTAGTGCGCGCGAGGTGATGTCGCTGCCGCCGGCCGGTCCCGAAGCCGGCGCGCAGGCCGATCTGCTCGCGATCCGGGCGACCGGCCTGGAAGACGCGATCGCCGCCGCGCCCCCGGATCGTTTCGTGCTGCACCGCGGCAGATTGGTCGCGTCCGGCCGCTCGGAGCGGTCGACGATCGCCGGTCTCGTGGAGTAACCCGGTCCGCGGCTCTCACGAGTACTTGTAGAACCCCTCCCCGGTGGCCACACCGAGTTTGCCCTTGTCGATGTAGTTCTCCTTCAGCCACGCGGCGAGTCCGCGGGTCTGCTCGTCGCTCATGAGGATGTTGTAGGGCGTGGTGAGTCCCACGACGTCGAGAATCTGGAAGGGCCCCATCGGGGCGCCGGTGGCGATACGCCATGTCGTATCCACGGCTTCCGGATCCGCGTAATCACCCGCGGCGAGCTCGATCCCGGCGTTCAGGAACGGCACCAACAGCGAGTTCAGCACATATCCGGACTTCTCCTTGCGCACCTCGATCGGCACCATGCCGATCGAGTCGGCGAAATCGACCACGGCGCGGAACACCTGCGGGTCGGTCTGCGCGGTGCCCATGACCTCGGCGGTATTGAACTTCCACACCTGGTTGGCGAAATGCAGCGCCAGGAATCTGTCCGGACGGCCGGTGAAATCCTTGATGTCACTGGGCAGCAGGGTGGAGGAGTTCGTGGCGAATATCGTGCGCTCGGGAGCGAGTTCGCCCAGCGTCTCGTAGGTCTGCCGTTTGATCTCGAGGACCTCCGGGACGGCCTCGATCACCAGGTCGGCGTTCTCGACCGCCGCCGCGAGGTCGGTGGTCAGGCCGATACCCGCGCGGGTCCGCTCGGTCAGCTCGTCGGTAGCGCCCATCACTTCGGCGCGGTAGGTGGCGGCGAGGGTGGTGAAGCGGCCCCGCGCGGCCTCCAGGGCCTTGTCGTCGATGTCGTACGCCTGCACGCGGTACCCGTGGTACGCGGTCTGGAAGGCGATCTGCGAGCCCAGGACCCCGGTTCCCAGAACCGTCACCGCGCGGATCTCGATGGCCATCGTGTTCTCCTTGTCCGTATCGAGGGGCGTGTCGGAACAACCGGAGCGGCCTACGGCACCCAGTAGACCAGGGCCGCTCCCGTGCGGCGCCGGAGCGGCGCACCCGGCCGTTTGCGATCGGATAACGACTCACGCCGCACAGCGCTCGATCAAGTGGTTCAATCAATATTTCAATCGATGATTGAATTCTTTCCCGCGCGGTGGTTCACTGGCCGCATGCCCCAGAAAGTGTCGGCCGCCACACGGGAACGTCTACTCACCGCCGCCGAACGCCTCCTGCTGTCCGAGCGGTACGAGGATGTATCGGTACGCCGCGTCTGCACCGAGGCCGGTGTCAACCCCGCCGCCGTCCACTACCACTTCGGCTCCAAAGAAGCCCTGGTCGCAGCCCTGCTGGAGGACCGTCTCGGCGCCCTCTGGGCAGACCGCCTGACCGCGGTCACCGCCGAACCCGGGCCCGTCACGCAGATCGTGGACGCGGTACTCGCGCCGTTCACCGATCTGGCCGCCGACCCCCTGGGACGACTGCATCTGCGCCTGCTCGCCCAGAGCGTGCTCGGCCACCAGGTCGGGCCCTGGCAGCAGCAGTGGTTCCGGATCGACTCGTGGTCCGCTCTGCTGCCGCGAGTGAGCGAACGGGAGAGCCGGCGCCGCTGGATGCTCGCGTTCGACCTGATCATCATGCGATTCGGTGGCGCCTCCGCCGACGGCCGCCCGATGACACCGCCCGCGCTGGCGACACTGCGCGATTTCGTCGTGGCCGGATTGACCGCACCGACAGGAGACAACGAATGACCGACGTTTTCGCACCGGCCGCACTCGGCCCGCTCACCCTGCGCAACCGGGTGATCAAAGCCGCCACGTTCGAAGGACGCACCCCGGACGCGCTGGTCACCGATGATCTCGTCGAATTCCATCGGGAGGTGGCGGCCGGCGGGGTCGGGATGACGACTGTCGCCTACTGCGCGGTCGCACCGGGCGGCCGCACCGACCGGCACCAGATCTGGATGCGCCCGGAAGCCGTGCCGGGTCTGCGCCGCCTCACCGACGCCGTGCACGCCGAGGGCGCGGCCGCGAGCGCGCAGATCGGGCATGCGGGCCCCGTCGCCAACGCCGCCTCCAACCGCGCCCCCGCGCTGGCGCCGAGCCGGTTGTTCAGTCCGCTCGGGATGGCCTCGATGAAGGTCCCCGACCCGGCCGAGATCCACGAACTCGTCACCGCGCACGCCGACGCCGCCCGGCTGGCGATCGAAGCCGGGTTCGACGCGGTGGAAATACATTTCGGGCACAACTACCTGGTGAGCTCGTTCCTGAGCCCACTGCTCAATCGGCGCAAGGACCGCTACGGCGGTCCACTGGAGAATCGGGCCCGGCTCGCCCGCGATATCGCCCGCCGGGTGCGTGATGCCGTCGGCGATCAGATCGCGGTCACCGCGAAACTGAACATGGAGGACGGCGTCCGCGGCGGGCTGAGCCTGCCGGAATCGTTACAGGTGGCCGCCTGGCTGGAAGCCGACGGCGCGCTGGACGCCCTGGAGTTGACCGCGGGCAGTTCGCTGTTGAACCCGATGCTGCTGTTCCACGGCGCCGCACCGCGCCGCGAGTTCGCCAAAACCCTGCCGGGACCGGCCCGCTGGGGTTTCCGGCTGATCGGCCGGGCCTTCCTGCGCGAATATCCTTACGAGAAGGCCTATCTCCTGGAACGCGCCCGCCAGTTCCGCCGCGAGCTGTCCATGCCGCTGGTCCTGCTCGGGGGCATCACCGACCTGGAGTCCATGCAGCGGGCGATGGCGGAGGGGTTCGAGTTCGTCGCCATGGGCCGAGCCCTGCTGCGGGAGCCGGATCTGTTGCACCGCATCCGATCCGACGCGTCCACCGAATCCGCTTGCGTGCACTGCAACGAATGCATGCCGACCATCTACAGCCGTACTCGCTGCGTGCTCCGGCTCGATCAATTCGATTCCGGCGCGGAGGCTTCCGACAGCCGATAGCGCAGCTCGAGACGTCGCGGCCGGGGCGCGCAGCAAATTTGTCAGCACCAATTAACGGGCACCTATTGAATGTGCCGTTATCTAGCGGTACGGTCAAGGTCATCAAAGCCGCACTCCCACAGTGCAATCGCTTCCACAGCCGCCGCGCGCGGCGACACCGACCGAGGACCGAATCATGCATCGAATCCCCCGCACCCGCCGACTCGCCGTCCGGATCGCGACCGCCGCGGCGATCGTCTTGGCGCCGCTGGCCGTCACCGCCGCTCCCGCTCTCGCCGATAACGGCGCACCGGCCGGAATCGAGGTCCAGGACCAGGTCCAGGATGTGAGCCGGCCCGGGCGGCACGGCAACGACCACGGGTGGAACGGCGGCGGCCGGCACGACCGCGGCTGGAACGGCGGTCGCCACGACCGCGGCTGGGACGGCGGCTGGAACGGCGGCGGTCACCACGATCGCGGGTGGAACGGCGGCGGCCGGCACGACCGGGGCTGGAACGGCGGCGGCTGGAACGACCGCGGCCGCCACGACAACGGCTGGAACCGGGGCTGGGACCGCGGTTACGGCCAGGGCTACGGGCTCGGCCTTCCGCTCATCCCCCGCATCTATCTGCCCGGCTCCGGTAGCGCCTTCTGATCCCTGAACAACGGCACATCACCCAAGTGTCGATAAACGTCTCGGGTCCCGTCCCGAGACCAGCGGACCGGCCGCCCGCGGCGACCAGGGCGGCCGGTTCCGCTGAACGCGGTAGTGGATCAGTGCGCGTCGCGTCGCGAAGCGGAATTGTGCGGCCGGAATTGCGCCCCGTGCGAGAACGAAGCCGCCTCGGCCCCCCGCTGCGGCGCCTGCTGAGCCCGCAGCCGGGGCAGCGCCCGCTCCAGCGCCTCCATCAGCAGATCGGCCAGATCGTGACTGAACCCGTTGCGGACCACCACCCGCAGCACCGCCAGGTCCTCCCGGTCGGCCGGGAATGTGTAGGCGGGCACCAGCCAGCCCTGCTCGCGCAGCGCCGCCGAGACATCGAACACGGAGTAGCCGGTCTCGCCGGGGGCGAGCGTGAACGCGAACACCGGAAGCTGGCGCCCGTCGGTGAGCAGCCGGAACGGACCCATCGCACCGATCCGGTCGGCGAGCGCGGAGGCGACCTCCCGGCAATAGCCCTGGACCCGTTGGTAACCGCGGCGACCGAGCCGCAGGAAGGTGTAGTACTGGGCCACCACCTGCGCACCCGGCCGGGAGAAGTTCAGCGCGAAGGTCGGCATCTCGCCGCCGAGATAGTTGACCCGGAACACCAGCTCATCGGGTAGCGCCGCGGCGTCACGCCACAGCACCCAGCCCACGCCCGGATAGATGAGTCCGTACTTGTGGCCCGACGTGTTGATCGAGGCGACCCGGGGCAGCCGGAAATCCCAGTCGAGATCGGGATCGCAGAACGGCGCGATCATGGCGCCGGAAGCCCCGTCCACGTGCACGGGGATATCCCAGCCGTGGTCGGTCTGCACCCGATCCAGTGCCGCGCATATCTCGGCGACCGGCTCATAACTGCCGTCGAAGGTGGATCCGAGGATCGCGACCACGCCGATGGTGTTCTCGTCACACCGGGCGGCCGCCTCCGCGGCGGTGAGATGGAACCGCTCCCCCGACATCGGCACCACCCGCGGCTCGACGTCCCAGTACTCGGCGAACTTCTCCCAGCAGACCTGGACGTTGATCCCCATCACCAGATTGGGCCGTTCGGTGGACTGTCCCGCGGCACGGCGCCGATGCTGCCACCGCCGTTTCATCGCCAGCCCGGCCAGCATGCACGCCTCACTGGAGCCGGTGGTCGAACAACCGACGGCGTGGTCCGCGTCGTCCGCATGCCACAGGTCGGCGAGTATCCGCACACACCGCTGCTCCAGTTCCGCGGTCCGCGGATACTCGTCCTTGTCGATCATGTTCTTGTCGAAACACTCGCTCATCAGGTTCTGCGCCGCGGGCTCCATCCACGTGGTGACGAAGGTCGCCAGATTGAGCCGGGCATTGCCGTCGAGCAGCAGTTCGTCGTGCACGATCTGGTAGGCGGTATCGCTGTCCAGTTCGACGTCGGGCAGCCGGTTGCGGGGTACTTCCAGCGGCTCCCGGGTGAACACCGGATTCACCACGATCCGGTCGCGGTCGTGTCCCGCGGGCTGCGACGGGTGGGTCAATGCCATGGAAACCTCCACAAGCATCCAGCCCGGACGCGGGTCGCCCGGTGCGCGCGAGTTACCCCGAGTATTCCCCGGCAAACGGGCGGTCCGGCGAACGACTCGCCTACCCGGCGGGTCGCGCCCACAACCGGCCGGACACCCTTCCGGGCCAGGTAGGCGGTGGCCGGACCGCGCTGCCGGAACCGATGAACCGCGCGGCCCGTATTTCGGCGGGATGTACCTCGGGACCCCGCGGTGGAGAGCTAGGCTCGGCCGGATCAGTCTGCGCGTCGGCCGCCGACCGTCCACGGTGGCACAGGGTTGTTCCGATTTCCGGCTTCACGATGTCCCGCACATCCGCACCGCCAGAGGAGGAGATCCGCGTGAAATCCGTCAATCCGTATCTCATGTTCAACGGCAAGGCCGAAGAGGCGTTCACTTTCTACCAGTCCCTGTTCGGCGGGGAACTCCAGCTGATCCGCTTCGGCGATATGGGTGAGGGCGCGAATCTGCCGGACGAGGCCAAATCTCTGGTGGCGCATACGGCGCTGCCGTTGAACGGGACCGACCAGATCCTGATGGGCTCGGACTGCCCGCCCGGCCAGACCGTCGAGGTCCCCGCCCGGCCGAACTTCACCGTGTGTCTGGAGGTGAGCAGCACCGACGAAGCCGAGCGGGTTTTCGATGCCCTCGCCACGGGCGGCACGGTGGACATGGAACTCGCGAAAACCGAATGGACCGACCTGTTCGCCATGGTCACCGATCGGTACTCGGTCCCGTGGATGATCGATTACAGCGCCCCGAAATAGCCGTGCCGCCCGCCCCCGGCGATCCCGCCGATGAGTAACGACCGGCCCGGAGTCGCGGCGTCGACCGGTTCCGGGCTGGTGCTCGCGGTCCTGTGCGCCGGCCAGTTCCTGATGACCCTCGACAGTTCGGTGATGAACGTGTCGATGGCCACGGTGGCCGGCGACATCGGCACGACCATCACCGGCATCCAGACCGCGATCACCCTCTACACACTGGTGATGGCGTCCCTGATGATCACCGGCGGCAAGATCGGCGCGATCCTCGGGCGCAAACGTGTGTTCGGCCTCGGCCTGATCGTGTACGGCGTGGGGTCGTTCGTCACGGGCCTCGCACCGAATCTCGGCATCCTGCTCCTGGGCTGGTCGCTGCTGGAAGGTATCGGCGCCGCGCTGATCATGCCGGCGATCGTGTCCCTGGTGGCCGCGAATGTCGCCGCCGAACGCCGGGCCGCCGCCTACGGGCTCGTCGCGGCGGCCGGTGCCGCGGCGGTCGCGGTGGGACCGCTGCTGGGCGGCGCCGTGACCACCTATGCCTCCTGGCGTCTCGTCTTCTTCGGCGAGGTCGTCGTGGTGGCGCTGATCATGCTGATGCTCCGCCGGATGACCGACAGCCCGGCCGAGCACGCCGAACTCGACCTGCTGGGTTCGGCGCTGTCGGTCGGTGGTCTCGGCATGATCGTGTACGGCGTGCTCCGTTCGAGCGAATGGGGCTGGATCCAGGACCGGCCGGGCGCGCCCGCCGTATTCGGTCTGTCCCCGGTGATCTGGCTGCTGCTCGGCGGGCTGTTCGTGCTGTACCTGCTCCGGGAGCGACTGGCCGCGCGGGTGCGCGCGGGGCGCGAACCGCTGTTCGACCCGGACCTGCTGCGCAACCAGCAGCTCACCGGCGGTCTGGGCATGTTCTTCGCCCAGTTCTGTGTACAGGCCGGAGTGTTCTTCGCCGTTCCGCTGTTCCTGTCGGTGGTGCTGCAGCTCAGCGCCCTCGGGACAGGCGCCCGCCTGCTCCCGCTCTCGGTCGCGTTGATCGCGACCGCGGTGCTGATACCGAAATTCGGCCCGCGGGCGAGCCCCCGGCGAGTGGTCCGGCTGGGCCTGCTGTCGATCATCGCCGGGATTCTGCTGCTCGCGGCCGGAATGGACCCCGGCGCCGACGCCCGCGTGGTCGCCGTGCCGATGCTGCTGATGGGCGCGGGTCTGGGCGCGCTGGCCGCACAACTGGGCGGGGTGACCATCTCCGCTGTTCCCGAATCGCGCAGCGCCGAAGTAGGCGGGCTGCAGAACACCGCCTCCTACCTCGGCGCTTCCCTGGGGACCGCCCTCATCGGCTCGATTCTCATCGCCACACTGACCTCGTCGGTCATCGACGGTATCGAGAACAACCCCGCGGTCCCGGCCGCGGTACAAGAGCAGGCCACCACCGAACTGGCCGGCGGTGTTCCGTTTCTCTCCGACACCCAGCTGCGCGACGCGCTCACCGAAGCCGGGGCGCAGCCCTCGACCGTCGATGCCGTGGTCTCGGTCAACTCCGACGCACGCTTGAACGCGCTGCAGTCCGCGTTCGCGGTGACCGCGTTGCTGGCGATGGCCGCGCTGCTGATCACCCGCCGGATCCCGGCGCGATCCCCGACGGCGCCGCCGGAACCGGACCGATCGCCGTGAGGTGATCGGTGGATCCGGTCGTCCGCGGGCGCCGGTCCGTCAGCGGAAACGGAACACGTCGGGCAGCCAGGGCGCCCGGCGGTGATGCGGGCGACTCCGATTCACCCACAACGGATTCGATTCGTCGCGCCGATACACCGTGAGCTGACCCGCGGTGGAGAAACGTAGATGGGTGGCGCTGCCGAAAACCTCGCCGTCGGCGGCGAGCGCCTCGGCGCGCGGCAGGTACACGAACAGTTCCGAGAGTTGACGTTCGCCGTAGACCCGGCTGTGCCCGATGGCCGCCAGCAGCAACGCCACCACCGCACGGGTCCGGGACCAGCGCAGATCGGCGCGCAACCAGCGCACATCGAGAAGCCCGGAATCGAGACGGTCCCGGAAGGCGGGAACCGCGCCGTGCGGATGGTAGGGACCGTTGCCGACGAACAGGAACCACACCCGCTGCCAGTGATCGTCGAGGTAGATCTCGATCGGCTCGGCCCGGCGCAGAGTCACCACGAGCGCCGCGGCGAAGGCAGGCCATTTGCCCCAGCGCGACTGCCATTTCTCGCGCAGCCGGACCAGATCCGGATAGGACCCGAGGCTGAAGGTGTTGATCAGATGCCGAGTAGTCGTCTCGTTCGCGTCGCCGTAGTCGACACCGACGATATCCACCGCGACCGCTTCACCGACACCGGTCGCGTCGACGACCTCGACCAGATCGTAGACACCGAGGTCACGGGCGAAATGGTTGAGCGTGCCGGTGGGGATCACCACCAGCGGCAGGCCGTGGCGCAGCGCGAGGGCGGCCACCGCGGCGACCGTACCGTCGCCGCCGGCCACACCGACGGCCGCGACCGGTTCCGGCTGGTCGGCAATGGCCTGTTCGAGTTGTTCGGCACAGTCGATATCGGGACGGGTGCGCAGGACGACGGCTGCGGGCAGGGCCGCAGCGATATCGTCGGTGGGGTCGTAGTTGGCGTCACCGGACACCGGGTTCACCATCACGACTAGCCCCTTGCCCTCCGCGAGCACCGGCGCTTCACGGACGATCCGGGCCTGCGCCTCGTCCGATTCCCGGACCGGCCACCAGCGCCGGGTGGCCAGCGCGATCCCGGAACCGACGGCCGCGCCGACGAGCACATCCGAGCCCCAGTGCACTCCCGTGTGCACTCGGGAGTAGGCGACCGCGGCCGCCAACGGGGCCACCACCAGCGCACTGCGCGGGCTCTCCATCGCCACCGCGGTGGCGAACGCCGCCGCGCTGGCGCTGTGCCCCGACGGGAACGACGACGAGGCGGGCGCCGGGGAGAGCCGCCGGTAGGCGGGCATGAGTTCCGCGGCCGGCCGACGCCGCGCGAAAACGGGTTTGAGCACCAGATTGGCGACCAAGCTGGCGCCCGCGACGGAGAACACTCCGCGCACCGCCGCCTGCCGGGTGGACCCCTTCTGACTGGCGAGCACCGCGGCACAGGCCATCCACAACACGCTGTGGTTCGCGCTGGCGGTGAGCCGCAACAGCCCGGTATCCACCTTGGACGCCGGCAGATCCGCCACCGCGCCGCCCACCGCCTGATCGAATCGGCCGATCCTCTGGAACCTGCGACGCGCCCAACTACTCACCCGCCCGACAGTACTCATCGGCGCGTCGCGCCCGCGAACCGAAGTGACGCGCCGTCCGGGCTCATCGGCTCGCGGTGCGCACTACGCGGTGGTCTGCCGCTTCGGCAGTTTCCATCCGGGCCGCGGGAAATGGCAGGTGTAGCCGTTCGGGAAATGCTGCAGATAATCCTGGTGTTCGGGTTCGGCCTCCCAGAACTCGACGGCCGGCGTCACCTCGGTGACGACCTTCCCCGGCCACAGGCCCGAATCCTCCACGTCGACGATGGTGCCCAGCGCTACCCGCTTCTGGTCGTCGTCGAGATAGAAGATCTCGGAGCGATAGCTGCTCCCGATATCGTTGCCCTGACGATCCTTCGTGGTCGGATCGTGGATCTGGAAGAAGAACTCCAGCAGGGCGCGGTAGTCGGTCCGCGCCGGGTCGTAGACGATCTCCACAGCCTCTGCGTGACCCGGATGGTTGCGGTAGGTGGGGTGGTCGTTGCGCCCGCCGGTGTAGCCGACGCGGGTCGACACCACGCCCGGCTGCTTGCGGATCAGCTCCTCCATACCCCAGAAGCACCCACCGGCCAGGATCGCCTTACGCGTTTCGGTCACGCTTCCTCCTTCGTCCCCCGCATTATCGGCCCCCCGGTACAACTCGTGCGCGGGTCCGGAAAGTCCCGGGCCCGGCGACCGGGGGCGCGGTCAGGCACGCTGTGCGGTGACCAGCAGGTACTCCCATTCCATCCGCCCGTTGCCGAGATCGTGCGCGGCCCCGAGGTCGGACAGTTCCCGGTCCAGCTGGGCGGTCCGGTCCGGTTCGCCGGCCAGCGCCCGGTACACCGCGATCGTCGGGCCGTAGTTGGCTTTGAAGAAATCCCGGAACGCGGTCCCGTCCGCGAAGCAGTCGACGACGGCGTGTTCGCGACGCATTTCCAGGTCCGTCACCCGGGCCCCCAGCAACGCCCGGACGTGTTCCTCGTCGCCCCACAGCGGCGGCGGCTGCGCACCGGGCGGCGGCGCGGGCGCGAACGGCTTCATGACGGCGAACATGCGGCCGACGAAACCGCTGGGTGTCCAGTTGACCAGACCGATCGTCCCGCCCGTTCTGGTGACGCGGACCAGTTCGTCGGCGGCGGTCTGGTGGAACGGCGCGAACATCACGCCCACGCAGGACATGACGACATCGAACGCAGCGTCGTCGAAGGGCAGGGCTTCGGCGTCGGCCTGCGCCCAGGTCAGGTGGACGCCCGCCGCCGCGGCATTGCGGCGGCCGACGTCGAACAATTCGGGCGTCAGGTCGCTGGCCACGACCTCGGCGCCGGCTTCGGCGGCCGGTATGGCGGCGTTGCCCGCTCCGGCGGCGATATCCAGTACCCGCCGGCCGGGACCGATATGACAGGCGCCGACCAGGCGCCTGCCGAGTTCGGGGATCACATCGGCGGCTACCCGCGGGTAGTCACCCGACGCCCACATTGCTCTGTGCTTGCCCTTGAGGTCGCTGGGCGCGAATTGTGTCATCGTCTGCTCCTCCGGTCGATCGGACCTGGGATCTGCTCACGGCAGGTCGCGCCCTCCGGATGACGTCTTCGCGGCCGCCCGCTGTAGTGGTTCAGGTGCGCGGCTCGACACCGAGCCGATCCCATTCTCTGCCTCGGCGGCCACCCGCCGCAAACCCCGGCCGGACCGGCCGGGGTCGCACCCACCGCAGGTACGGGCCTACGCGGTCTCCTCGTATCGGATGTCGTACCGGGCGGCGATCGGGTTGATCTTCACCGGGTCCAGGGCACCGTCGGTGAGTACCGCCGGACCAGCTTCGAAGAGGTCTTCGAGATAGCATTCCCAGCCGCCCGGGGAGGAGATCTGGAGCATCCGCGGTGGCCGCGCCGATACCGCGCGCAAGGCGTGTGGAACGCCGTGCGGGAGCAGGACGAACATGCCCTCGGTCACGGTGACCGTCCGGTCGGCGAAGTCGACGCCGAGTTCACCGTCCAGCACGTAGATGCACTCGTCGGCGACATGGTGGGTGTGGCGGGGTATATCGCGGGCGAGCGTGACCTCCAGCAGCGAGAACCGCCCTTCGGTATCTCCGGTCAGCGCCTTCACCGCGAACGCCGGGGGTAGCGGGACCCGGCCGGTACGCACTTCGTCGGCCGCGAGCACACGAAAACGATTTTCGGACATGGACATCGACCTTCCGTCGAACTAAAATCGGAACCGGATTCCTATTCCGTTTACTAGAAAGCCCCGAGAGGACGACATTGTCAAGCCCCGCCCCCCGACGCACCCCCCGCGCGGACGCCGCGCGCAACCGGGACCGCATAGTCGCCACCGCGCGGTCGCTGTTCGCCGAACACGGCAGCGGCGTACAGCTTCCCGAGATCGCGCGCGCGGCAGGCGTGGGCATCGGCACCGTCTACCGCCACTTCCCCACCCACGCAGAACTGGTCGAAGCCGCCGCCGCGCAGCGGTTCACCGAAATCGAGGACTTCGCTCGGCGCGAATGCCTGTCGGGCGCCGACCGGGGCCCGGCCCTCGCCCGCTACCTGCGTCACGTCGGCGAGATCCTGGCGGCCGATCGGGGGCTGTCGGCCGCGATCGAATCGACGCGGCACTCGGCCGGGAGCGAACCCCGGGGCCATACCCGCACCCGGCTCGAAACCGTGCTCGGCGAGATCATCGAACGCGACCGCGCCGCCGGCGCGCTGCGTGCCGACTGCACGGTGTCCGACGTCTACATGGTCGTCGGCGCCCTGTCGGCGACGATCCGCACCGAAAGCGGCGACTGGCGCAGGCTTCTCGCGGTGATCCTCGACGGCCTGCGCCCGTAGACCGGTGTCCGCCGGCATCTCCGGTCCGGCGAAGACGTTCGATTCCGGGCATGCGGTGAGCGGTGGATCTATCATCGGATATCTCGATCGCACGGACTTCGGCAACCGGATCCGGAACCGCTGGAACAACAACTGTGTCAGGGGGAAGAATGAGGGCTACGGCGTCGCTGGGCCGGGAACCGCAGGAGCCCGCGCTGTTCCGGCGTCCCGCCCACCACGACCCGACCCGATCACGCGGAGGCGAGCGTGATCACCGACCTCGGCACGAATCCACAACTCCGAGGCGCGGCAGCGGGTTTCACGACCACGCGCGATACGAGCCCGGGATGACCCCGAGACCCGAGGCCCCCGGTGCGACCGGCTGACTGTCTGGCGCTCAACGGCGGTGTGCCGGTGCGCAACACGCCGTACCGGTGGCCGGTGCACGACGACAGCGAACGCCGGGCACTGCTGGACGTGCTCGACAGCGGCCGCTGGTCCACCACCGGGCCGCGGGAGGCCGAACTCGCCGGGGCGCTGGCGGATTACCTGGGCGTCGAGCATGCCGTACCGGTCTCCAGCGCAACCACGGCGCTCGAACTCGCACTGGCGGCACTGGACCTGGAACCGGGCGACGAAGTGATCCTGCCCGGCCTCACCCGGACCGCACCGGCGCGTGCGGTCGTGGTCAACGGCGCGGTTCCGGTCTTCGCCGATATCGACGCGCAGACCTGGTGCCTCGATCCGGACGCCGTCGAACGAGCGATCACCGACCGCACCCGCGGAATTCTCGTGGTCCACGCCTACGCGCAGCTCGCCGATATGGAACGGATTCTCGCCCTGGCGCACCGGCATCAGCTCTTCGTGGTGGAGGACTGCGCGCACGTCTTCGGCGCCCGATGGAACAACCGGGCGGCCGGGTCGCTCGGCCGGATCGGCTGCTTCGACTTCGAGCAGTCCGAGTCCCCGGTCGCCGGCACCGGCGGCCTGGTCGTCACCTCCGATCCGGGGCTCGCCGACCGGCTGTACGGTCTGGTGCACCGCGGCCGGCGGCGGCGGGCGGACGCGGCCTGGGGGTTCGGCGGGGACCACCGGATCACCGAGTTCCAGGCCGCCGTCCTGCAGGCGCAACTGCGCCGCGTCGACGACCAGATCGCCGTCAAGGCACGACAGGTGGCCGCGTTCCGCGCCGGTCTCGATACCGCCGCCGGTATCACGTTGCATCACCCCGACCCGCGCGTCACCCGCCGTAATTTCGTCGGGCTCCCGCTGACCATCGATACCCGGCGGTTCGGTGGTGTGTGCACCGACCTGATCGTCACGGCACTGATCGCCGAGGGCATACCGGTCTCCCTGCCGCATCCGGTGGCGTATCGGGAGCCGACCTGGGTAGCCGGACTGCGCGGTTACCGGGACCCCCAGCGTCTCGGGCTCGACGCGCGGTGCCCGGTGAGCGAGCAGGTGGCCGGCGCGGCGGGCATCGTGATAGCACACGAGGCGTTCCTGGGGCGCTGGATCGAAACCGCCCACCTCCTCGACGCTCTCGACAAGGTCCGCCGCTTGGCCGCCACCATCCCGGCCCACGACATCCGGCGCTGAGCCGGGGGACTGCTCGCGTGGCGAGCGGCGGACGGCGAACGTAGAGTTCTGCGGAACCAGAGACAGGGATGCGTGGCGCGGCTCCGCCGCGAGCCATATCGCCGCTCCCCCAGCCGCCCGGGCAGGAGCGACGACGGCACCGCGCCGGTCGGCGGCGCAGTACAAAGGGTCCATCCCGGTGCTGTTCAAAGTCGTTCTGCCACAGGATAATTCGTCTCGAATTCGCGTAAGCTGCTACACCGCGCCGAGATGACGGGACAACCGCTCGGGATTCTCGGTACACGTCGCGACCCAGTCTGGAGTAACCCTTGAGCACGACGCCGCCCGATACCACCGCCCCGATCCGCCCTGTCCACGGCTCACCCTTCGCCGACGGCGGTCCCCGGATCCCGCTCTATGCCCCCGAATTCTCCGAGAACCCGCACAAGGTCTTCCAGCAGATGCGCCGCGAACACCGCGCCATGGTCCCGGTCGACCTCGCCCCCGATGTCCCCGCGACCCTGGTGATCGAACATCAGACCGCCGTCCGCATCCTCAACGACCACGAACACTTCCCCGCCGACCCGCGCGCCTGGCAGCAGGAAATGCCCGCCGACTGCCCCGTACTGCCCATCATGGAATGGCGTCCGATCGCCGCTCGCAGCACGGGGACCGACCATCAGCGCTACCGCGAGGCGAATGTGACGGCGCTGGCGGAGATCGATCTGCACGCCATCCGCGCCGCTGTCGAAGAGATCGCCGTGCCCTTGATCAGCTCCTTCTGCCAGACCGGTAGGGCCGATCTCCTGGTGCAGTACGCCTTCCCGCTGGCCTTCGAGGTCTGCAACACGCTGCTCGGCTGCCCACCGGAGATCGGGCAGCGCGTCGCCGCGGGGATGGCCGCCATGTTCGAGGGCGTCGATGCCGACGAGGGCAATCAGATGATCGGAGCGGCCCTGGCAGAACTGGTGGCGCTCAAACGAACCCAGCCGGGCAACGATGTCACCTCGCTACTGCTCAGCCATCCCGCCGAGTTGGACGAGGTGGAGATGATCCACCAGGTGACGAGTCATTACGGCGCGGGGATCGAACTGCAGCAGAACCTGATCTCCAACACCCTGCTGCTGATCCTCACCGACGACCGGTTCGGCGGACACGTCCTCGGCGGCAGCCTGTCCACCCGCGACGCCCTCGACGAAGTCCTGTTCGACAACCCGCCCATGGCGAACTTCCTCATCACCTACCCGCGACAGCCGATCCTGATCGACGACGTCTGGCTGCCCGCCCACCAACCGGTCGTCATCAGCATCGCCGCCTGCAACAACGACCCCGCCATCCGATCCGACGACCACCGCGGCAACCGCTCGCACCTCTCCTGGGGCCTGGGGCAACGCAACTGCCCGGCGCAGACACTTGCCTACCTCGTCGCCCAGGATGCGATCGATCAACTGCTCGACGCCCTGCCCGAACTGGAATCGGACCTGCCGCCCGAGGGAGCGACCTGGCGACCGGGCCCGTTCCACCGGTCGCTGACCGCCCTGCCGGTGAAATTCCCACCGTCTCCACCGTTCACTTTCCGCTGACGTCACGAGGATCGGCAGCCCGGTCCGGCGGCCCGAAAGCCGGTGGAGACGGCGTTCGTCCACGAGTACGACAAGGCAATTCACGGTGTGGGCGCGCGCGGGTCGCGGCGGAAGGGGTCAGGCTTTCCGGTCACACACCGTGCGGCCGTTCGATCGTCTTCCCGGCGCGTTCCCACACGCTCGCGACGTCGAACCGATCGGCCTGCCACGAATCGGCGGCCACGCGCACGCGACCACGCCAGGTCCGCATGATCCGGGTGTGTACCGGCCACCGCACGAAGCGCCGCATATCTCGCTCGCTGTCCCACACCGAGATCGAACCGCCGCGCAGTTGCGCGGGCCGGCCCCACAGCCACACGCCGACCGCCCCCTGCATCACCGGCCAGGTGTCCCCCAGTTCGAGCCCGAGTTCGTAGATCCGCTGCACATCTTCCTCCGACGTGGCCAGGAAGTCCGTCACGCTGACGAACACCGGGTCGCCGGTGCTGTCCCGGGGACCCGGCTTCCACGGCATGAGCACGGTGCCCTCCGAGAAAGGCTGGGCGGGTGTCATGACACGACTCGGATCGGCCGGTCTCCGCAGTCTGCCAAAAAAGTAATCATTTGCCTACAATAGGCATATGTTTACCAATCTGGCAACGGGCCGAGAGAGCTACGGGTGCGGCGTAATCCACGCGCCGTGTGCCACAACGGCCCACCGAGATCAGCGATAGCGGCTAACACGATCGCCGCCACAGCGATACGGGAGTCGACGGGTTGCGAAGCCCGCGCATCGAAGGAGACCCCAGTGAACTCGACCGTCAAATACTTGATGACCGGCGCGGCGGCATTCGCGGCCCTGACCTTCACCAGCGCACCGCAGGCCATGGCCTACCCGGTCGGACCGTGGGGGGTCGAGGGCCCCTGCAAGGGATCCGCACCGAACCAGTGCCCGTGGAGCCACTCCGAAGACGGTCTCACCTGGTCCTACAAAGGTCATTCCACGCACTACGACAAACTGGGCAACTACGTCTGCAACACCAACCAGTGGGAGCCGGCACGCAGTGCACTCTGCACCGGAGTGATGACACTCGTCCGCGCACTGCCCCCGATCCCCGTCGGCGAGTTGCTCGGCGGCCAGAGCTGATCAGCCGGAAACCCCTGAGCGCCGATGACTCCGGCCGACTCGCAACGACCATGGAGGCCTCGGCGGCACAGGTGGACTCCGGCGCCACGAGGCGACGCACACTAAGGCCCCGCCAGCACACCGCCGACACCCGTGCGCCCCTCCGGGGTGCCGACGAACTCGACGGTCACTCCCGAACGAACCCGTTCGCCGAATACGGACACGATCGCGTCGGTGATCCCGGATATCAGGCGGGCCACGATCTCCTGCGCATCCGCACGGCGCAATGCCGCCTCCTTGATACCGAACGTCACGCTCGGGGCGGGCGTCCGGGCCGGGACGCCGCCGATACCCCAGCGCCCGTCGGCCAGGCCGATCAGGCGTACATCCACGATGCCCCGCGCCCAGTCTCCGTAGACGTCGACCACCGCGTGCGTCAGCAACTCGATCAACTCCGTCTCCCGCCCGGCCAATTGGCGCTCCAGAACATGCAGTGTCAAGTGCGGCATGCCGACCTCTCTAAAATGGATTCAACGACAAACTATATTTGCAAACAAAGGTAAATCGGAGGTTGCCGCGTGTCAACACCTGCCCCCGCGGACAACACCGTTCGCGAACTGCTCCTGCTGATGCCGCGGCTGATCGGCCGGGCCAAGCGAATGCGCCCACCGGCGGAAATACGGTCACTCGACCTGGCCCCGCGACACCTGTCGCTGCTGTCCCTACTGCTGCTCGACGGCCCGCAGACCGTTTCGCAACTGGCCGAGCAGCTCGGCGTCGCCCCGACGACGGTGAGCCTGATCGTCAGCGATCTGAGCCGGAAAGGAGTGCTGTCACGTCGCGAGGACGAGGACGACCGACGCCGGCGCATCGTCGATATCAGCCCGGCGAGCAGACCGGCGATCTCGCAGTGGCTCTCACCCGGGGCGCGCGCATGGCGCCGTGCGCTCCAGCCGCTGACACCGCCACAGCGCCGTATCGTCGTCGACACACTCCTCGCCTACGAGGCCGCATTCGCCGAACTGTCCGGCGAACCGCCCGAGGACTGAAAGCTCACCCGGCACAGCCGATCCGGAGTCCGGGCCCGGCCCGGCGGACGAGTCGCCGCGGGCACTGAATGCCCGCACCACTGAATCATGGAGCCGGAGGTTGGATCACACTCTCCGGCAACAGCATTCATACCTGATTTCCGGACACGTCCGCATCGTCACCGACCAGGCCCGGCCCATCGCCGAGACACCGGACAGCTACCATGGCACCGGCTCTGACGACCGATCGATTCGGACGCGGGCGGCGTGGTTCAGATCACCCGGGCGACGGCACCGGTCGAGGGTCGGCCAGTGAACAACGTCGACTGGAGAAGATTTCATGAGGAAAGCCTGCGTAATCGCGGCACTGTGCATCGCCGTCACCGGGTTCTCGGGGGCCACGGCCGCCGCGCTCCCCTCCGGTAGCGCCGACCTGCCCGGGCTCCCGGGCGCGCCGCAGCCCGGCCCGCCCCCGCCGCCGGACGGACTGCAGGTCGGCGATCCGTGCACCGCAGGCGGCGGCGCACCGGGGCACTACGAGTGGGTGCACCTCGATCCCGATTCCGCCGCGCACTATCACACCGAATGGATGTTCGTCTGCCGGGCGAACTGATCCGAGCACGTCGAGGGTGTTGCCGCACTACGGTTCGCGGCAGCACCCTCGATTTGTGCCCGGCAGGCCGGACCCGCACGAACCGGCGTCAGGACAGATGCAGCGGGGCGGACGGCGGGAACTCCACCCGCATCGACGACAGCGACCGATGGAACGGGCCGGGCCGCCAGGCCGGGGGTTCGGCCAGCTGTACCTCGGGCAGCGCGTCGAGCAGCTGATCGATGGCGTCCTGCGCGATCATATAGGCCATGGTCTGCGCGGGACAGGTGCGTGGACCGGCCCCCCATGCCAGATGCGAACGGTTGCCGGTGCGATCATCGCTGCGCACCGTGGGGTCGTTGTTACAGGCGGCGATGCTGATGACGATCGGCTGATGCGCCGGCAACCAGGCGTCACCGATGAGGATCGGCTGGCGCGGATACGTGAGCAGGTAGTTCGCCAGCGGCGGGTCGTTGAACAGCACGTCGTCCAAGGCCTCACGGGTGGACAGGCTGCCACCGAGGACGCTGTCGCCCAACCGGTCGTCGGTCAGGATCAACAGCAGGGTGTTGACCACCAGATTCTGCTGGAATTCGATCCCCGCCCCGTACTGGCTGGCCAGCTGGTGGACCATCTCGAGATCATCGAGTCCGGCCGGATGCCGCAGCAGCGCCGAGGTGATGTCGTTACCGGGCTCGGTCCGTTTCATGGCCACCAGCTCCAGCATCGCCGCGCTGATCATCTGGTTACCGGCCTCGGCGTCGACGCCCTCCACGATCGACGCCATACCGGCGGCCATCCGCTGCCCGACCTCCGGCGGGCAGCCGAACAGGACATTGAGCACTCCGAAGATCAGCGGAAACGTGTACTGGACGATCAGGTCGGCCTGGCCGTCCTCGCAGAAGGAATTGATCAGCGAGACCGCGATCTCCTCCACCGTCGAGTGCAGGGCGTAGAGATCGACCTCGGCGACGCTCTCGGTGGTGGCCTGGCGGTAGCGCGCCGCGTCCGCCCCGGCGGACCGGGTCGCCATCGGCCGCCACTCCATCATCGGCAGCACCGGGCAGTCCGCGGGGATGTCCTTCTGCCAGGTACGCGGATCGGCGGAGAAATGCTCGGGATCGTTGAGGATCTGCACCGCGGTCTTGTAATCGATCACCAACGTCGCGGGAACACCCGGCGCCAGTTCCACCGGCATCAGAGACCGGTACTGTTTACGCATTTCACGGTAGTAGCCGTGTGGATCAGCAGCGAATTCCGGGGCGAACAGCGGCATCCGCGGGCCGTCGGAATCGAAATGCGGGTCGTGACGTACAGGGCAGGACGGGGCGGGCGCTCCGGACTCGGAGGTACTCAAGAAAGGGACTCCAGACGGCTGTGACGTGCTACGAACGGTGTACTGCGACTTCGGGACCCGACCTTAGCCGGACCGAACGCCCTTCACTCGTCGAAGATCTTGATGGACGAGGTTTCCGAAGGTGATCGAGGATGCCCTCCGCACCGGCCTGATATGCCGGGCGGTAACTACTCCGCGCGTGCCGCGCTGTGCGAGTCGACGATCGAGTTAGACTCGGTCCGATGCTGTCCGTGCGGAAGGGCGTTCGCCCGTGGAACATCCGCGGCAGTGGTTCGATCGGGAGCGGGGTAGCGGCCGGCGATGGAACGTCGATGCCGGCGGACGAGAGGTAGATGTTGTGTCCGACCCGGCAGCGCAGCCGCGGCGGGGTCGAGGGCGCCCGGCCGGCTCCGATGGAGCCGATACCCGAGAGCGGATTCTGGGTGCGGCGCGTGAACTGTTCAGCGAAGTCGGTTACGACCGCGCGACGTTCACCGAGATCGCGGCCCGGGCCGACGTCACCCGCACCAATATCAACCACTATTTCCGGGGCAAGGACGACCTCTACCGCACCCTGTTCGAGGCGGACAAGGGCAGCATCCTCACCACGGGTATCGCCGATGCCCGGGCCCGGGCCGATCTCGCCGACCGGATAGCGATATTTCTGCGCACCGCCATGGCGATCGACGCCGAGGACCGCGTCTACGTACGGTTCCTGGCGGCCTCGCTGTTCGACGCGCTGCGCAATCCGGAACTCGGCGACTGGGCGGCCGAACAGGTCGACTATGTCCGCGACTTCATCCGAGCATCCCTGGAAACCGCCGCGGCGGACGGGTCGATCCGGCCCGATGTCGATATCGCCGCCGTCACCGAGATGCTGATCGCCGCGATCTGGGGTATGGCAATGTACGCGGGATTCGTCGGAACGCACAGGCAGCTCGAGCCGATCGTCGATCAATTCGTCGGCCTGCTGCGCGGCGCCCTCGGGTAGGGGCCGGTTCGAATCGGGTTCCACCGCGGCCTTCGGGTCACCCGAGCACGGTGACCGTGCCCTGGTCACCGTCCAGCCGAATGCGCTGGCCGTCGCGGATCTGGTAGCTGCCGTTGTCGGTACCGCAGACGCAGGGGATGCCGAGTTCGCGGGCCACAATGGGACCGTGGCTGAGCAGGCCGCCGTAATCGGTGACGACACCGGCCGCGACGAGGAACAACGACACCCAGCTCGGATCGGTCGTCTCGCAGACGAGAATGTCGCCGTCGTCGAGCTCGGTCGTCGACGGATCGCGGACCACGCGGGCGCGACCTTCCACCACACCACCGCTGGCGGCCACCCCGGTGACGACACCGGACACACCGAGGACGGGCACGTTCTCCTCGCCGACCTTGCTCAGCGCCGGTACGCCCGACCACGATTGCGGCAACCGGTAGTCGCACCATTGGTCGTACTGCGCCCAGCGTTCGGCGACCAGTGCGCGCCGATCGCCCGTGACACCGGCACACACCTCGTCGTAGGAGAGCTGGAAGACGTCCTCGGCGTAGTCGATCACACCCGCGGACACCAGCAGGGCGCCCTGTCTGCGCATGACCGCCCGGGCGATATCGAAGGTGAGCAGATATCCGGCTTTGCCCTGTTCGCGCAGGGCGATCCAGCGAGCGGCCATCCGCACGGTCCAGGCCGCGGTGCCGCGCTTACCCCACGGCAGGGCCGCCTGGACCTCGGCCAGGGCGCGCTGCCGTGTCTCGATCTGCTCCTGGCTCCGGTTGAGCGGGGCCCGTGGACTGTCGGCGGGAATGGCGCGGTAGTCGGCGAGGCGGTTGAGTACCGAGGTCGGGTCCTCCCGCCAGGTCACACCGTTCAGCTGGCCCTCGTTGTTGCCGTGGTATCCGTGCCGATCGGTGAACTCGCGCAGGGTGATCAGGTCGTGGGCCAGCGCCCAGAGGTCGTGTGCGACCTCGCTCTCGTCCGATCCCACGCCCGACAGCAGCGCCGGTCCGAGATGGGCCAGATCGAGTCCGGCCAGCATATCGGTCACCCGGTCCGCGAGTCCGGAGCTGACGAAGGCGACGAGCATATGCTTGGTCAGCATGCGCTGGAAGCGCGCCCGCGCGTCCTCCAGCAGTTCGACGCACCCCGCGTGATCGAGGGCGTCGATCCCGTCCAGATGCGCCAGTCGCCAGCGGCGCAGCTCGGCGAATTCGGCATCGTGGCGCTTGGGCAACCGGAGGACGGCCCCCGGCGCCTTGACGGCGATGACCGGGTAGCGGCGCGCGCTGTTCGCGTCCACGGTCTCCGGCCTGACGTAGCCGAACAGCTGCTGTTCGATCGCGGTCGCCGAGGTGCCCGGGGTGATATTCGCGATCTCGCGGAACTGGTCGATATTGGCGGCGGCGCGCCCGGCGAACAGCGTCCAGAACATATCCTCGGTCTGGTCGGGAACGTAGACCTGCTTCCCTTTGAGCACACCGAGGTTCTTGAACGTGGTGCGAGTCGCCAACTCCACCCCCGCGTTGATGAAGGTGAAACCGAGTGTGGTGAAGACTCCGGGGAATGCCTCCGCCACATTGCCGGTCGTCCAGGTGACCGACGGATCGATCGTCGTGTTGTCGAGGGTCTCCTCGACGGTTTCGCGGCTGCTCATCGAATCTTCTCCATCTTGCGTCGGCGGAGCAGCTCGGGCAGCGAACCCGGTGCGCCGTCTGCGAGTTCCGCGCGTGCCCACCGGGTGAGCAGCGCGATATCGGGATCGTCGACCCTGGTGCCCGGGACAACGGTGATTTCGCCCGGATACACGGTGCCGGTCGAAGCGTCGACAGTGACGATCCGGCCGGCCAGGGCTCTGAGTGATCGGGCGCCGCAACCGACTATGCAGGGCACGGCCAGCTCTCGGCAGACGACCGCCGCGTGCGAAGTCGATCCTCCGAGTTCGGTGACCACCGCGACAGCGACCGACATCGCCGCCACGTCGTCGGGATCGGTGGTCGGCCGGGCGAGGACCACCGCCTCACCCCGGTCCGCGCGCTCCAGCGCCTCGTCGGCGGTGGTGACCACGACGCCGACCGCGATACCCGGGCAGGCCGGTTTCCCGGTGGCCAGTGCTGCGGTCGCCGCGATTTCGGCGGGGTCCAGATGAGGGGTGAGCAGGGTCCGGACGTGTTCGGGCAACACCCGGTCGAGCGCCTCACTCGCGGTGATCCGGCCTTCGCGCGCCAATAGGGCAGCGTGGCGGACCGCGGCCGCCGGCGATCGTTTGGCGGCCCGCGTCTGCAGCAACCACAGCACGCCGCTCTCCACGGTGAACTCGATGTCCTGCACATCACCGCCGTCGGCTTCCAGCCGCACGGCCGCGGCCAGCAGGTCCGCGTGCACCTCCGGCATGGCGATTTCCAGGTCGGCCAGGGCGAGCGCGTCGGCGCGGCCGGACACCACATCTTCGCCTTGGCCGCGTGGCAGCCATTCACCGTAGGGTTCGGCGCCGCCGGTCAGCGGGTTGCGGGTGAACAGCACGCCGGTGCCGGAACGCTCGTCGAGATTCCCGAAAACCATGGCCTGCACGGTGACCGCCGTGCCGCCGTCGTGCGGTAGCCCACGACTCTCGCGATAGCTGATCGCGCGCGGCGAGTTCCACGAACCGAGTACCGCGACGATCGCGCGGTGCAATTGATCCCACGGATCCGCGGGCGGCGGCGCGCCGACCACCTTCTCGAACTGATCGCGAAAACGCCGATGTGTGTCGGCGGCGAAGGCGCCGCCACCGCCTTCCTCCGCCAGCGCCTGCTCCGCCGCGTCGGTCATGCCCAGGTTGAGCACCGTGTCCATCATTCCGGGCATACTGGTCGCGGCGCCGGAACGGACCGAGACGAGCAGCGGACGCGAACCGGCCGCGAACCGGCGTCCGGTGACCGCCTCCAATCCCGCGACGGCCGCCGACACCTCGCGCCACACGTCGTCGGGGAGCGCCGCGCGACCGTCCATGCGACGGCCGGCCTGTGTGGTCAGGACGAAGGCCGGGGGAACGGGTATGCCCAGCGCCGTCATCCGCTGGATACTCCACGCCTTGCCACCGATCAGCTCGCGATCGGCCGCCGCCTCGGCGTCGAGAGCGAGAACCGCGGGCGGTTCGGTCATTCGGCCCGTCCCGCCGCCGCTTCCCGCACGCGGGACAGCCCCGCGAGGCCGATGAGTTCCTCGTGCAGCTCGAACCAGACCGTGTGGTAGCTGTCGACGAGCGGCCGGGCGAACCAGGCGGAATCGCCGGACCCGACTTTCGCCAGCGCCGAGGCGAGCCGGCCGGAATAGGGCGCGAGCCGCGGCGCGAGCCCGATGAACGCCTCGAGCAGCGGTACGAAGCGCTCGTGCAGCTGCGCCAGCCGCGTCACCACCCGAGCGTCGTACTCGGGGTCGGTGTGGTCGTTCGGCCGCACGCCGTCGATCAGCTGCCAATCGGTGACCAGCTGTTTGAAATCGGTATTGAACCCGTCGAAATCGGCGTAACGCTGCCGCAGGAGCTCCTGGTCGACGGTGGCGCGTTCGGCCGCCAGCAGAGCGTCGAGCCTGGACCGGCCGACCGGCGTCAGTTTGATGCGTGCTCCCACTCGATCGAGCTCACCCGCCGCGACCAGTGCCTGCACGGCGACCGCGCCGTCGGTCTCCGCCGAGCCCGCGGCGACGATCAGATCGGACTCGCCCGGTCGCCCTTTCAGTCGTGCCGCCTGAAGTATGCGCAGTTCGTCAGACATGGTGCTTCCGCTTTCTCTCGACACCAGTGGCTAAGCGACCCGGTGCAGGATCGCCTGCTCGAAAATTCCGTCGCCCCCGCGCCCTTCGCTGTCGAACATCACGAAGTCGTCGTAGACCGCCAGCGCCGGTCCGTCGGTCTCGGCGGGCCCCGCCGGCACCCGGAATCCGCCCAGGCGGGTGCGTATCGCCACCGAGCGGATACCGCCCTCGGCGAGTCCCAACCGGGCCCAGCGGAATTGGGCGGCTGCGTCGCGCGCGAAGGTGATGTCGGTGATCTGCGTCGACCCGGTGGCGTCGATGACGAACCCGTCGACGGTGAGCGCGTCGTCGGCGCCGCGGAATTTCATCGCGGTCACGAAAGTCGACTCGTCCACCACGAACAGCGCGGCGAATTCGACCCACTGCGACGACTCGTCTCGATAACCCCAGGTACGGTCGCGCATACCGCGGCCCGCGGTGGTAACCGCCGCCCCGCCGACCGTGACCGTTCCCGAGACGGTGCACGCCTGCTGGAAATGCTGGAGCGGTTTGCCGGGCACCAGTGGTGGAATGACATTGTTCACGCCGTAATCGGCCGCGACGAACAGCGGCGCGTTGACGAGTTCGGCCTGCACCGAAGGGTGATCGATCAGCACCCGGCCGTCGAGACCGAAATGGAGGCTTTCGCTGCTGAAGGTGCCCTCGTCCAGCGATTCGATCACCTCGGTGACGCGGCCGGCCACGGAGACGCTGAATCGGGCACGGCGGGCGCTGGGCGCATTCGGCGAAGTCGAGACGTGTAGCGTTCCGAAGACCTCGGCGGCGGGGTCCCAGAAGGAGAAGTAGGCGTTGTCCTTCCAGACTGGATCACCGAGGCCCGCGGCGTCGGCATGGACAGGCTCGGCCAGCGAGCCCCAACCCCGTGCGGTGGGCTCGGCGAATGTCATCGAGGTCCCTTCGGATCGTGGGTTCTGGGGCCCGACCTCGACGGCCATGAGGTACCTCCGGTTGCCGGCGCAGCGGAGATGTGCGCGGACGTGAACAGTGAACGGCTGCCCAGGAACGTGGTCGCGAGGCTGGCCATGCCGGCGCCCGGAGTCACTGTGCAGACGTGAGGCTATCCACGAAATGACGGAAGTGTCAATTTGTGGAAGGCCCCTATCCGGGCGAAAACTCTTCCGTATCAGACAGATATCTCGTGGTCTACTCCAGTCGCGCACTTCGAGCGGGCCGCCCCGGACCGACCGAGGTCGGTCCGGGTGCCGGAGCGCAGTCCGCCAGGGCCGTGCGCAGCGCAGGAGCGGCGGCTGGGTCAGCCGAGCGATACCAGCCGTGCACCACCGTCGGCTTCGATGACCGTACCGGTCATATTGGGGTTGGTGGCGACGGTGACGACGATATCGGCGACGTCGTCGGCGGTCGCGATGCGGCGGGTGGGCAGCGCCTGCGCCGTCCGCGCGAAGTACTCGCGCCGGGCATCGTCGGGCAGTCCGTTCCACCACGGGGTATCGACGACGCCGGGCGACACGCCGTTGACGCGAATCGGGGCGAGCTCGGCGGCAAGGGGTTTCACCATCGCTTCGATCGCCCCGTTGATCGCGGCCAGGCCCGCGGTACCGGGCATCGCGGTCCGGGCGGTGATCGCGCTGAGCAGGGTGATCGACCCGCTGGAAGCCAGCCGGGGCAGCACCGCCTGAATGGTGGTGAGGTGGCCCCAGAACTTGGCGTCGAACGCGCCGCGCAGCGCGTCCAGATCCAGATCGGCGATCGGCCCCATCCCTTCACTGCCCGACAGGGAGATCACCAGCCAGTCCACCGTGCCGATCGCCGCGGCGACGGCGGCGACGGCCGCGCGGTCACCGCCGTCGGCCCGATGGCCGATGAGATCCGGATCCGATTCGGCGACGGCGTCGAGACGTTCCTTGCCGCGCCCGACGATGTGCACATTCGCTCCCCGCGCCCGCAGCTGACGGGCCGCCGCCAGTCCGATACCGGATGTCCCGCCGACGACGAGTGCGTTAGGGGTGTTCATCAGGGATAACCCGCTTTCTGAATTTCGAACCGAACCGTCTCGGTTCGATTTAGGCTAACATCGGTTCCCATGAACGACAAGCCCACATCCGCCCGCCCCGGCCGCAAACGCAGCGAGGACAGCCGCCTGGCCATCCTGACCACAGCCTTCGAGCTCACCGCCGAACTCGGCTACCCGGGCCTGACCATCGAAGGCATCGCGTCCCGCTCGGGCGTCGGCAAACAGACGATCTACCGCTGGTGGCCGTCCAAGGCCGATGTCCTGCTCGACGCCTTGGCCGCCAAGGCCGACCTGTACGTCCCGCTCGACGATCACGGCAGCTACGCCACCGACCTGCGCGCCTTCCTGAACGCCACCTTCGTGCTCGGCCGCGACGACGCCGTCGCCGCCGCACTCCGCTCACTCATGGCGCACGCTCAGGTCGACACCGAATTCGGAACACGGTGGCGCACCGAATTCCTGCAACGCCGGCGTGATGCGCTCGGCCTGATCCTCGAGCGGGCCGCCGCCCGCGGCGACCTGCCCGCCGGACTCTCCCCCGGTACAGTCACCGACTTGGTGTTCGGCGTCCTCTGGTACCGGCTCCTGGCAACCGACCACCCCGCGGACGAGGAACTCGCCGAAGAACTGGTTACCGCTCTCGCTCCGGATTCGTCGCTTCGATGAGAACCGCCGCCCCCCAACCGATTCGCTCATCCCACCGAAATCGGGTGCGGGCCGGCCCGCACCCGATCCGGCTGAGACCTGGCGACTCCGGCCCACTCCCCTCGGGACCGGTATCGACCACTCGGTACGCTGCCGGAGCTGTATGACACTGCGCTGCAACAGGATACAGGACAATTCTGGAACGATCCATCATTGACAGCCCAGGACGAGCTGGGTACGGTCGAATTGGACGGGGAGTTCATTGAAGGGGTGGGAGTCACTTCATTACCTTGTGGTAGCCAGCGCCGGACGGATATGCATATATCCGCTAGCTACAGGAGTATCGCCATGAGCACTGATGATTCTGGAAAAAGCGGGATCGATAAGAGCATCGATTCCGGCAATTATGAGCCGCCTGCTTTCACGTCGGTCGGATCCTTTCGATCGCGGACGCGAGGCATAAACGGCACCTGGTGGGAACCCCAGCCCTTGACCTGGGGAAACAACTGAGTAGTTCGAGATTCACATCGCTGGTGAGATGACATAACAGTCCGCAGTGCACTCCCCGTCTTTTTCCGACGTACCGTCATCAGGTGAGGAGAATGCTCTGTCATCGACAGGTGCCCCGATAAAGGGCGGTGAGGCATGGTTCATGGTCCTGCCGGATCATGAGGAATACCTCCCCGAAATAGAATCCGTTTTCGGCGATCTACTTTCTATCAACTATCCATCCGGACGACCGTGGATCGTCGGATTCTGGAGGCCCGACGAGATCGTAGTGTTCAACGCTCGGGACATCGGCCTCGTCCTGATAGGCGCGGTATCGGCCGAAGTGAGCGAACTGGAGAAGCTCGCATCCCGCACGCGGCGACTGGACGACTTCGACCGAGTCTCCGACGAAGTTCCCGGCAGCTTCCACACCATCGCACGCATCGGGGACAGCACACGAGTACAAGGAACGATTTCCGGTCTCCGGCGCGTCTTCCGTACGACCGGCCGGATCAGGGCCGTTGCCAGCAGAAGCGATATGTTGGCATCGCTCACGGGTGCACCACTCGACGAGACGTGGATCGCCTGCCGGCTGCTGTACCCGCCCATGCCCGATATCGTCCGATCGGGTTCGCCCTGGGCCGGCATCCATGCTGTCGCGACGGATCAGCATGCGGTGCTCGATCCGCGAGGCCCGATCCGGACTCGGACGTGGTGGAGTTGCCCCGAACCCGAGTATTCGCTCGAGGACGGAGCCGAAGATTTCGGCGCGGCGCTCCAGCGAGCGGTCGCCGCTCGAACCGGTCGATACGCGACCGGGGAACTGAGCGCTGATATGTCGGGCGGGCTCGACTCGACCCCACTGTGTTTCCTGGCCCGCCACACCGGAGTGGACCCTGTTCTGGTAACTCAGATCGGACTCGATTCCGCGAACGACGACGGGTACTACGCGGATCGGGCCGCCCGGCATATGGCCGACTGCACACGGGTGATATACGACCCGCAGAGTGTGCCACTGCCCTATCACAATATCCGTGACGGCGCCGGACTCGATGAACCCGACTCGGGATATCGCAACAGAGCGAGGATGTCGGCTTACGCCACAGAAATGCTGGCGATGGGGTCACGTCACCACCTGAGCGGTTCCGGCGGTGACGAGGTACTGCAATCACCGTCGATATACCTGCACACGACCATCCGGCAGAAACCGTTGACGGGAATCCATCATCTGCGGGCATTCATGGCCCGCAATCCGTCGATGAAGTGGTCGGCCATGATGTCCATCTTGAGTGACGGCCGCTCGTACGGAAGCTGGATCTCCCGACAAGCCGCGCTGCTGGACACTCCGCTACCGGTTCGAACACTCGGCGAATGGGGCGCACCGTTCCGGCTGCCACCATGGGCCACCGGAAAGACGCGACGGGTGGTGCGGGAATTCCTGGAAAGTCGCGCGCGCGACATCCAGCCGTTCATCGGCGATCGCGGGCAACACGGCGCATTGGACGGCGTCGTCGTCTCGGGTCTCGTCACCCGGACAACGGGCCAGGCCATCTCGGTGCACGGACTTCCTGTGTCATTTCCCTTTCTCGACGACCAGGTGGTGGGACGAGCACTCCGGGTGAGACTGCACGAGAAAAGCGATCCGTGGCGATTCAAACCGCTCATGGTGCGCGCGATGCAGGACAAGGTTCCCAACGATGTCCTGCAGCGATCCACCAAGGCCGACGTGGCCGCGGAAGTGTACGCCGGGATGAGAGAATCCCGAGCCCAGCTCGTATCGATGGTGGACGAATCCAAACTGGCCGAACTGGGACTCGTCGAGCCCCATGAGCTGAAGAACAAAATGCTCAACCAGCTGGATCCCGATGCGCACCCGACAATGTTGAACGAGAGTTTGGCGACTGAAGTATGGCTACAAAACGTGAACTGAAACGAAAACTCCGGAATACCAACTGCCGAGTGGGTCTGCGACGGCACGTGGTGATGTCGAAGTCGAAGACCAATTCGATATTGCTCGACAAGAGATCGGGTCACTACTGGCAGCTGAACGAGACCGCGTCGTCGGTACTCGAACTGTTTTTCGCCGGTAACACACTCATCGAAGTCTCCGCGGCGCTGGGCTCTGTGCACCGGGTGGACGAGGAAACCGCTCGCGAAGATGTTTCGGCGCTCCTGGACGGCCTACTGGACTCCAAGCTGATCGAGCTCGTCTCATGACAACTCCGGTTCCGCTGCCGAGTCCCCGGAAATTATCCCTGACGGAGTGGTCCGCCGGCCTGTTCGCCGTCGGCGCGGGTCGCTCGATAGCCCATCTTCCACCGCTGCGGATCACACAGTTGTTCCGGATTCTTCGGCTTGGGGCGCGCCCGGCAACGATCGGCGAGGCCGCGGCAGCGAGAGAAACGGTGATCTCGATCAGTATGGTCTGCGCAGGCGAGGGGTGCCTTCCGCGTTCCATCGCCGCGGCTCTGCTGTGCCGGGTTCGCGGCACTTGGCCGAGATGGTGCACCGGCGTCTGCGTCGAGCCGTTCAGAGCCCACGCATGGATCGAGGCGGAGGGCCGGATGGTCGGGGAATCCGCGACCACCGACAAGTACGAAGTCGTGCTGTCCGTCCCGTAGCGGTTCCACACCCCTGCCATGCGCTGTCACCCGGATTTCGTACCGGAACCATGTCAGGAGGCCACAACCTACACAAAATAACGAACAGCTCGGAGTCTTCCATCGGTTCCGGGTGCACCGCAGCCGAATAATTCGAAGCAGTAAGGATATACAGCACATGCAATCAGAAGAACAGTCGTCCGGACGTGACTTTCAGCCGCTCGGCCGCGACGGCGATACATACCAACGTCCAGAATTTTCCCCGCTGGGGTCATTTCGTCAGCGGACACGAGCTATCAGCGGTGAGAATTGGGAACCGACTCTGCTCTGGAACTGATCCGCTGAGCACGGGTACGAGTTGAGATGACGACGGTGGGACGCTGGCTGCGCACGGCGCGCGGCGTCCCGCCTTCGTCCGCACAGCACGCCGCGACTCCGATGACACAACGTACTCCACCCCCACCTGCTGAAATGACTTTGGACTGCCTTGTGAGCACCGATCCCACCCGGACACCACCTATAGTGGGCGAAGTGTCCGTAGTCCAATCTGCGCTCGACCGAATCCCCGAACCGTACCGTTCCCAGTTGATCCAGAACCGCGAGCTGCTGAAGTTCGCCGTCGTGGGCGCGATCACCTGGTTCATCGATACCGGGATCGTGTACGCACTGAAGTTCACGGTGCTGAGCGACAAACCCCTGACCGCCCGCGCGATCGGCGTACTGTTCGCGACCATTGTGTCCTACATTCTCAGCCGCGAGTGGTCGTTTCGTACCCGGGGTGGGCGACAGCGGCCGCACGAAGCCGCTCTCTTCTTCGGCATCAGCGCGATCGGTATCGGGGTAACCCTTGTACCGCAGGCGATCTCCCTGTATCTCCTGGGCATCCGGGTGCCGGAGGTGAGCCCGGCGACGCAGGCGATGGCGAACTTCATCAGCGGTCAGATCGTCGGTGTGCTGTTGGCGATGGGGTTTCGGTTCTGGGCCTATCGGCGTTTCGTGTTCCCGAGCGACCTCACCGCGCCCGCTCTGGTGGACCACTGAGGTGGGATACCGGTGATGAGCGGACCAGGGCCCGACTTGAACGAGTACCCGGCGGCGCCGGAAGCCGCGGTCGCGGATGACGCCGGACCGCCGCGGATGACACTGGGCGCGCAACTCATCCGCTTCGCGCTCTCCGGCGGAGTCGCGGGCATCGTGGATTTCGGGCTGCTGTTGTTGTTCCTGCACATGGGATTGCCGTTCGTCGTCGCGAAGACGATCAGCTTCATCGCCGGAACGGCAACGGCCTATCTGATCAACCGCCGGTGGACCTTTCCGGCACCGCCCAGCCGTAAGCGATTCCTGGCGGTGGCCGCCCTCTACGCGACGATGTTCGTCGTCCAGGTCGGCATCAGCACCTTTCTGCACAGTCAACTGCCCCCCGGAACGGTCTGGGTGCTGCTCGCCTATGTGGTCGCGCAGGGTGTCGCCACCACCGTCAACTTCGTGGTCCAGCGACAGGTGATCTTCAAACTGGTCTGACGGGGGAACTGTTCCACCGGGTCGCCGCCGACGCTCACGACGCCGTCGCCGCGCTCGTCGCCCGCAGAAACACGGTCCGCACCGGGTTCGCCGCGCTGACCGGACTCCGGATGTCTTCCGCTGGGCGGCAACGGTATCCGCGCTGCCGCATCGTGCCGAAGATCGGCCCGCATCGGGTCGGCGGCGCCCATTTTGTTCTGTATCAATCGGTCTGATTCTTTCCGCGGATCGACGTCATTACGGCACATGAACTCTGAGAACTGCCGAGCCCCACTATTGGACCGATCGGTACAACAGCCCTTGCGTGCAACGAGTGGGCGTGCTGTACTTTGTGGTGAAGGCCACAGTTCGAGCCGCTCAGGCAGCGAACCCGGTGATCGGCCGCCGGCCCCTCCGCAACACAGCCCGGCGACACGGGCACCCAGTCCTCTTCGTCACGGCCCCACGGGTGAAATCGAAGGTGAAAGCAGGAAAACAGGAGTACACACATGAGGACTCGAGCTGCGATCTGCTGGGAACCCGGCGCCCGTAAGGGCTGGTCGGTGGAAGATATCGAACTGGGCGACCCCCGCCCCGACGAGGTCCGGGTCGCACTCGCGGCCTCCGGACTCTGCCATTCCGACGATCACATAGACGCGGGTGTCTACATCGACCTCGATCCCCTGGTCGGCGGCCACGAAGGCGCCGGCATCATCGAGGAGGTCGGTTCGGCCGTTCGCGGCCTCACACCCGGAGATCACGTCGTCCTGGCGTTCATTCCCTCCTGCGGCCGCTGCTATTCGTGCGTGAGCGGACGGTCCCATCTGTGCGACCTGGGCGCACACATGTTCGATGGATACGCGTTGTCCGACAGCACATATCGGGTGCACGCACGAGGCCGGGGGGTGGGAACGATGTGCCTGCTCGGCACCTTCTCTCCCTATGTCGTGGTCCATCAGGACAATGTCATCAAGATTCGCGATGATGTCCCGCTCGACCGCGCGGCGCTCGTGGGATGCGGGGTGACCACCGGGTGGGGTTCGGCGTTTCATACCGCCGGTACCCAGCCGGGTGACACCGTCGCGGTGATCGGGGTCGGCGGAATCGGGATGAACGCGGTACAGGGCGCCCGCCTCGCCGGAGCCAGGGATATCGTCGCCATCGACACCGTGCCCTACAAGAGGGAGCGTGCCAAGGAGTTCGGGGCGACCCATGTGGCCGCGAGTATGGACGAGGCGCTCGAGCTGATCACGGAACTCACGCGGGGCACCCTGGCGCACCGCGCGATTCTGACGACCAGCGTCGCCGAAGGAACGCTGGTGGAACCGGCGCTGCGACTGGTCGGCAAGCGAGGAGTCCTCGTCGTGACCTCCGTGGCCCCCGGCGATCAGCTGAAGGTCGATCTGGATCTGTTCACACTGATCTGCTACGAGAAGGAGATCCGCGGCGGTCTGTTCGGCTCCGCCAACCCGCGAATCGATATTCCGCGCCTGCTGAATCTGTACATGGACGGTGAGCTGAAGCTGAACGAGCTCGTCACCAGGACCTACACCCTCGATGAGATCAACCAGGGCTATCGGGACATGTTGGACGGCAAAAATATTCGCGGGATCATCAGCTTCGAGGAGACGTGCGGACGATGAGCAGCACCCTGGACCGTTCGACGACCACCCGGACCCTGCGCCGCGACGTCTCCGCGTTTCTCGGACGTGTCGGCCCGCTCCTCATCGGCGGTGAATGGGTCGGCAGCGTCAGCGGCGCCACCCTCGACACTGTCGATCCCAGCACCGGCGAGACACTCGCCACCGTCGCCGCCGCCGAAGCCGCCGACATAGATTCGGCGGTCGCCGCCGCGCGGCGTGCCCTCGGCGGCCCCTGGTCCCGGCTGCTGCCGGCGCAACGCAGCACGCTGATATGGCGACTCGCCGATCTCCTCGAGGCGAATATCGAAGAGTTCGCGGAACTGGAATCGCTCGATCAGGGCAAACCCCGGATCGCCGCGCTGACGGGCGATCTACCCCTGGCGATCGGCCAGCTCCGTTATATGGCCGGGTGGACCGACAAGATCACGGGTGACAGCCTGGACCTCTCGGTTCCGTACGACCCCACGGCACGGTTCCATGCCTATACGAAGAAGGAGCCGGTAGGCGTCGTCGGACAGATCATTCCGTGGAACTTTCCCATCAACATGGCCGCATGGAAGATCGCGCCGGCCCTGGCCGCCGGATGCACCGTCGTGCTCAAACCCGCCGAGCAGACCCCGCTGACCGCATTGCGCCTCGGCGAACTGATCTGCGAGGTGGGCTTTCCGGACGGTGTCGTCAATATCGTTCCCGGCTACGGCGAGACCGCGGGAGCGGCCATCGCGAGGCATCCGGGTGTCGACAAGGTCGCCTTCACCGGGTCGACCGAGGTGGGCCGGGAAATCCTCGCCGCCGCGCAGGGCAACCTGAAGAAGGTCTCGCTGGAGCTCGGCGGCAAATCACCGAACGTGATCCTGGCCGACGCGGACCTCGACGCGGCGATCGCGGGCGCCGCCACCGGAATCTTCTTCAACAAAGGCGAGGTGTGCAGCGCGGGGTCTCGTGTCTACGCCCATGACAGCGTTGTCGCCGAAGTGGCGAAAGGGATGGCCGAGGCGGCCGAAACACTGCGGATCGGGGATCCGCTCCAGGACACCACCGATCTCGGACCGCTGGTATCCACCGAACAGTTGCACCGGGTCTCGACCATGGTCGACGAAGGCGTGCGCGCGGGGGCCGAAGCCCTCACCGGCGGCGGGCCCATCGACGGGCCCGGGTTCTACTACTCACCGACCGTTCTCGGCGACGTCGCGCAGAACTCCGACATCGTCCACAACGAGATCTTCGGGCCGGTGGTGACCGTGCAGTCCTTCGGTGACACCGCCGAACTCGCCGAGCTGGCCAACGACAGCACCTACGGGCTCGCCGCCGGGGTGTGGACGCGTGACGTGAGCGCCGCGCACGAGGTGGCCGCGCGGATGAAAGCGGGCACGGTGTGGGTCAACTGCTACAACGTGTTCTCGTCCGGACTGCCGTTCGGCGGTTACAAGCAGTCGGGCTGGGGTCGCGAGCAGGGCGCCGCGGCGCTGGAGCTGTACTTGGAGACCAAATCGGTCTGCATCCAACTGTAGGGCGCGTGAACCGAGTTCGGCGGCAGCGTTCAGAGTGGGTGAAGGGCAACGCATTCCGGGCATCGCCGCCACCGATCCGGAACCGGGCGCGACCACGGAGAACCCTCGGTGAGCACACGAGCGTCAGTGCCGCATTCAGGTCGGCCACTGCCCGCGGCTGCCACGTGAGCGATAACCGGCCCATCGACGATGATCTCGAGATTGTCGTAGCCGGCGGGCAGTGCCGGGTCGGCCGGCATCACTCGGACGTTCCCCTGGAACCAGGTTTCGTACTCCACCCCCGGATCCTAGGGACGATCGACCTCACTGACCGGGGATGCACCACCGGAGGCGTGTACACGACACATGGGTCAGGCGTGTTCGCCGGATCGCATACCGGTGATCACGGTGTCGAGAAACGCGTCGGCGATCTCGTCGGGCGTTTCCCTGTCCCCGGGATTCATCCACACATAGCTGTAATTGAACATACCGAGCAGCCCTTTGGCCATCAGCCGGGGCAGCGCTCGGAATCGGCCGTCGCGGACGCCCTGCTCCAAGGCGTGTCGCCAATGGGATTCGAAGCGTTCGCGTTCGGCGATCACCCGGTCGCGCCGCTCGCCGGTCAGCGCGTGGTGTTCGCGGAAGAAGACTGTCCATTCGGCGCGGTGCCCGGCGATATCGCGCATCAGCGCCCGCGCGAGTCCGCGCAGCCGGATTTCGGGATCGGCTTCGGTGAGCGCCGATTCGTCCGCGATCGAGTTCAGCTGGGTGAGGCGGCGGCAGCTGATCTCGTAGAGGATCGCCTCCTTGCTGCCGATGTAGTGGTACAGCGCACCGCGGCCCAGGCCCACCGCGGTCCCCAGGTCGGCGATGCCGGTGCCGTGGTAGCCGGACTTCGCGAACAACTCGGCGGCCACCCGCAGGACTCGATCCCGGTTCGCGTCGTATTTGTCGCTCATAGCGAGTTCCCTCCGTGTCCCAGCGCGGCATCCACCGCGCAGCCCGTGACGGTACGCGGCCGGCCGAGTCCATCGGCGATGAGTTTCGCCGCGGCCATCGGTCTCAATCCACAGACCCGGATCGACCGACTCGAGGAGAGCATCGTGACCGCGACCTACACGTTCGACGTTTTTTCCAGCCTCGACGGCTACGGCGCCGCCGGCGGCGACTGGACCGGGTACTGGGGTAAACAGGGCCCCGAACTGCTCGCCCACCGCCTCGCTTCCTACGACGAGGAGCAGCGGATGGTTCTGGGGGCGAACACGTATCGGTTGTTCGCGCAGATGCTGGCTTCGAGCACCGAGGAGTCCGAGGTGCGCGACCCCTGGGTCACCCGGATGCGGAACCTGCCGGCAACGGTGGTGTCGACCACGCTGCAAGGACCACTCGACTGGCCGGACGCGACCGTTGTGAGCGGTAACGCCGTCGACGTGGTCGCCCAGCTGAAGAATGACTCCGCCATACCGCTGCGCTCGCACGGCAGCCTGTCGATGAACCGGGCGCTGATGGCCGCCGGCCTGGTCGACCGCGTCCAGGTGACGCTCTTCCCGGTGATCACCGGGAAGACCGGCCTGGACCCGATCTTCGAGGGTGCGGCCGACTTCGACCTCGAGCTGATCGAGAGCCGAACCCTCGACGGCAACATCCAAGAACTCGTCTACCGGCCCACCCTGCACAGCTGAGTCGGTAGGTCACGGCGTCGGCTCGGGTAGGCGTTCCCCGGTGACAGCCGGTGGCACTGCGCGGTCGTGGCGCCGGCGAACGGATCGATCGACGGCCATGGTCAGCGCACGCCCAGCGCGTCGAGAATCATCGGTCGGGCGGTAGCGATCGCCCGGTCCCAGTACGGCCAGGTGTGGGTGCCGTCGACGATGTCGACCCGAGCCGGGATGCCCAGCGACGCGACTCGATCGCCGAAGATGCGCGCCGCCGCCGTGGCCATCGCCTCCAGACCCATCGCGTTCACAGTGTTGCCGACCCCGTACGGCACGTCGAGAACACCGGGCACACCGTTGCCGGCCGAGACATACATGGGCAGGCCGCGCAGCAGTTCGGCCTGCACCGTCGGATCGTTGCGACTCCAGGCCGGGTTACCTGCCGGGCCCCACATATCGTCCACATTGAACCGGCCCTCGTCCCACATCGCGGCGCGGACCGCCTCGTTCCACAGCGGGAAGGTCGGATTCACGAATCCGGAGAAGGATCCGGCGAACTGGAACTGGTCGCGGTGGTGTGCGGCCAATGACAGGGCGGCACCACCACCCATGGAAGCGCCGACGACGGCGTTGTCGGTACGCGAAACCCCGTATTCCGCCAGGAAGGCGGGCAGCTCCTCGGTGAGGAAGGTCTCCCACTTGTATGCGGTGACCTGGCCGTTGGTACTGCTCGGCCGGTACCAGTCGGCGTAGAAACTGGAGTGTCCGCCGACCGGAAACACCAGTGTGACGTTATCGCCGGCGAACCGCCGCAACACGTCGGTATCGGTGGTCCACTGATTGTGATCGAAGGGGGCGCGGAGACCGTCGAGCAGGTAGAGCGCCGAACGGCCGCCCCGGGCCGCCCACTGCACCTGGACTTCGATGGGGCCCATGCCCGACGGGACGACGAGCTCTTCGAACCCGCGGGCCGAAACCCGGGGTACCGAAGCCCCGATCGGCGCCGCACCGGCCACCGCCCCGCCGACCCCCGCCATCAGCAATACCGTCGCAGCGACCACCCCGGCTTTTCGCAGCCATCCCCGCGCGGCCCGCTTGTTCCCGGCGCGAACTCCACCCTCGGTCATCGGTCTCGTATCGTGCACCCGAGCACGGTACCGAGCGGCGACCCGCCGCCTGCGATATCAACTGACCAGCCGTGGGAACCGACCCGGCCGGAACGTAGAGCGCCGAGGCACTTCGCAGACCGAGAACCCCGAGGGCGGCTACGGCGCCTGGAAGCCGCCGATCTTCCGCTCGAGCAGTTCGGCCAGCCGCAGCGGGGTGCGGTCCTCGAACATCGGACCGATGAGCTGCACTCCCACCGGCAGCCCCTCCGGCGACCGGCCCGCCGGGATGGCGGTGGCGGGCAGGCCGGGCATGGTGGCCACACCGGCCAGGACGAGCTGGTCGAAGTACGGGTACTCGACGCCGTCGATATCGATGCGCCGGTCCTCCAGACCTCCGTTGTGGTCGTGTGGGAAGGCGGGAGTGGGCGTGATCGGGCACACCACGGCATCGAACTCGGCGAAGAGCTGCCGCCAACCGTGACGGTGGACTTCGCGACGGTTGTTCGCCTCGACCCATTCGCGGTGGCCGAGCACCATGCCGCGCAACCGCGCCGCGTCGAGACTCCGGTCGTCCACGCTCAGGGCGGCGGCGTGGATCCGCAGCTGTTCGTACACGCCGACGGGAAGACCCGCGGCGGCGTTCGACAGCATCAGCAGCATGTAGAGCGTCGCCGCTTCGGTGAGATCGGGCAGCAGCGGACTGTGCCGTTCGACGCGGGCGCCCTCGTCGACGAGGGCCGCGGCCACCCGGTTCACGCCCGCCCGCACCGCCGATCCGGTCGGAATGAGCGGATGGTCCTCGATGATCAGGACACGGAAGTCCGCCAGCCGCTCGTGGCGCGCGGGCGGCAGTGCGACGTCATAGGCGACGCCGTGGGTCAGCGGGTCCGGTCCGGCCATCACGTCGAGCAGCAGCGCGAGGTCGCGGGCGGTGCGCGCCATCGGGCCGGCGACGGCGAGGTCGAGGTCGACCGGAAAGGCCGGCGCGGGCGGCGCGACCATGCCGCGGGTCGGCGCCAGCCCGAGTGTCGGCTTGTGCGCGTAGACACCGCAGAAATGCGCGGGCGTGCGCAGCGAACCGGCGAGGTCGGAGCCGATGGACAGCGCGCCGAATCCGGACGCCAGGGCCGCCGCCGAACCGCCGGACGACCCACCCGACGTGCGGGTGTGATCCCACGGATTGTTGGTGGTGCCGTAGATCTCGTTGAAGCTCTGGATATCTCGCAGCATCAACGGCACATTGGTCTTCCCGAGCAGCACCGCGCCGGCGGCCTTCAACCGCGACACCTGTACCGCGTCCTCGGCCGGCACGTAGTCCGCGTGCTGCGGTATGCCCCAGGTCGTGGGCAGCCCGGCGATATCGTAGGACTCCTTGACCGTCACCGGGATGCCGAGCAGCGGCCGGTCCTCGCCGCGGGCGCGCGCCTGGTCGGCAGCGCGCGCGGCGGCCCGCGCATTGTCGAAGTCCGGCACACAGATCGCGTTGATCGCCTCGTCGTCCCGCTCGATACGGGCGATCGCCTCGTCGGTCAGTTCCACCGAGGTCACCGCACCGGCACGCAAGGCAGCTGCGAGTTCTTCGGCCGATCGAAAATTCCACTCCATGGATCCGACGCTATTGGCCTGCCGCGGAGGACATAAAATGCCACTTCGCACAACGGGAAAGTCGAACGGACCGGCTGCGTCGGTGGAGCCACGCACTCGTTGTGCCACCGGGACGACCCACTCCAGGTCACAGCGTCAGCAGTGAGCTGACTCCCTCAGCGCAGGGCATGCAGTGCCGCTTTGCACAACGGGATGGATGTCTCACTCCTCATCGTGTTCCGGTCCGGCCACGGACTCCCCGACCGCCGGCCATGTCGACGCGCGTCGTGGGATTCTTCGCCACCGACGGGGCGGGCCGTGCGGTCGGTATCGGCACGGAAACCGTCGGCCATCCGTTGCGGCATAAAAGACCGGTCAGTAGGTTCACTTCATGAGCTCCACGTTCCCGCATTTGCTGTCGCCGCTCCAGCTGCGGCATATCACACTGCGCAATCGCGTGGTGATGGGTTCGATGCACACCGGCCTCGAAGACCGGCCCTGGCATACCGACCGGCTGGCCGCCTTCTTCGCCGAACGCGCACGCGGCGGCGTAGGTCTCATCGTCACCGGTGGGTACGCACCCAATCGGGAAGCGCTGATCTCACCGTTCTCGTGCTCGATGCTCACCGAGGCCGATGCCGTGCGGCATCGCGTCATCACCGGCGCCGTCCACGAGGCGGGCGCGAAGATCGCGATGCAGATCCTGCACACGGGACGTGATTCGAACACCCCGAACAATGTCGCACCGTCGGTGGTCGCCTCGCCGTTCAGCGCCTTCGAACCGCGGGAATTATCCGACGCCGAGGTCGAATCGACCATCGATGCCCATGTGCACTGCGCCCGGCTGGCGAAATCGGCCGGGTACGACGGTATCGAGCTGATCGGCGGCGAGGGATTCCTCATCAATCAATTCCTCGCCCCCCTGACCAACAAACGCACTGACCGCTGGGGCAGCACGCCGGCCGATCGCCGCCGATTCCCGGTGGAGATCGTCGCCCGGACCCGCGCCGCGCTGGGTGACGAATTCCTGATCATGTTCCGCATGTCGCTGGCCGACTTCATGGAGGACGGACAGACCTTCGAGGAGATCATCGCCCTGGCTCGCGAGCTGGAAGCGGCGGGAGTGGATATCATCAACACCGATATCGGCTGGCACGAATCCCGGGTACCCACGATCGCCACTTCCGTGCCGCGGGCAGCTTTCGTCGGATACACCGCGAAGATCAAACAACAGGTGAGTATTCCGGTGTGCGCGGCGAATCGGATCAATATGCCCGACGTCGCCGAAGCGATCCTCGAGCGTGGTGACGCCGATCTCGTCGCGCTGGCGCGCCCGATGCTCGCCGACCCGGAGTGGGTGCGAAAAGCGGCCGAATCCCGGGTCGACGAGATCAACACCTGCATCGCCTGCAACCAGGCCTGCCTGGACCACACTTTCACCGGAGAGCTGGTGTCGTGCCTGCTGAATCCGCGCGCCGGCCGGGAGACCCTCCTCCAGCTGCTGCCCACCCGGCAGGCCAAGAAGGTCGCGGTGATCGGGGCCGGACCGGCCGGGTTGTCGGCCGCGATCGGCGCGGCCGAACGAGGGCACCGGGTGGAGCTGTTCGAGGCGGCGGACCGAATCGGCGGTCAGTTCGACCTGGCCCGGCGTATTCCCGGCAAAGAGGAGTTCGACGAGTCGATCCGGTACTTCCGGCGCAAACTGGAAGTCCTCGGTGTGTCGTTGCGATTGAACACCGAGGTCACGGCCGGACAACTCGCCGAAGGCGACTGGGACGAGGTGGTGGTGGCCACCGGGGTACGCCCCCGCGTCCCCGATATCGCCGGTATCGACCACCCGATGGTGCTCTCCTACCCGGAGCTGATCCGCGGCGAACGCACCGCCGGGCGACGGGTGGCCGTGATCGGCGCGGGCGGAATCGGATTCGACGTCGGCGAACTCCTCACCGTGGCGGGCAGCAGCGCGCTCGACCTGGCCGAATGGCAGCGGGAGTGGGGGGTCACCCACGACGAGCAGGCGCCGGGCCAGCTGACCACACGCACCTGGTCGCCGGCGGTTCGCGACGTGACGCTGCTGAAACGCAAACCCGGTCCGTTCGGAACCACGCTGGGCAAGACCACGGGCTGGATCCACCGCACCGCACTCGAGGCCAGGGGGGTCGAGCAGATCGCCGGGGTGAACTACGAGCTGATCGACGACCGGGGCCTGCACATCAGTTTCGGGCCCGATCACGAAGGCCGGCGCGTGCTCGAGGTCGACACTGTCGTGATCTGCGCCGGTCAGGAATCAGTACGCGAACTGGTGGATCCGCTCAGCGACCGTGGGATGCGGTGCCATGTCATCGGCGGCGCCGACGAAGCCAAGGAGCTGGACGCCAAACGGGCGATCGAACAAGGCACCCAACTGGCAGCCGAACTCTGAACGCGGCGGTCGCGATCTGAGCGATCCGCCGCGGCGATATCCCGGTCGGCGACTTCGCCGACCGGGATATCGCGGCCACTGAGCTGTGTGGGCCCGCCCCCGGCCCTCAGGCCGGGGCGGACGTCAATCCATCAGCTCTCGATCGAGCAACGCGAAGAGCTCATCGGCGCTGGCATCCGCCACCACCGTGTGGGCAGGGGGCGGCGACAGTTCCGGCTCGATGGTCGCCTCGTCGAGCAGCGCCCGGATCCGGGCCGCCAAACGCTGCTTGTCCTGCGCCGACCGGATGGTGGTGAACATCGAGCGCAACGCCGCCAGCTGATCGTCGACCGCCGAGGTCACCGCGGTGTCCTCCCACCGCTGCAGGAGCAGTTTCGCGACCGCCGCGGCGGTCGGATGGTCGAATACCAAGGTGGCGGGCAACCGCATACCGGACCCCTCGGACAACCGGTTGCGCAGTTCGACACCGCCCAGCGAATCGAATCCCAGGCTCTTGAACGGCGTATCCGGCTCGACCGCAGCCGCCGACGGGTAGCCCAGCACCGCCGCCGCCTGCTCCCGGACGAATTCGAGTGCCAGCGCCTCCCGCTCGTCTTCGGCGGCGGCGGCCAGCCGCCGGACCAGTCCGGCACCGGCCGCACCACCGCCGGCCCGGCGTGGACGCGCGGGCACGAGACCACTGAGCACCTCGGCCAGCAGCCCCGCCCGGGATTGCGCGGCCAGGGTGGGCCGGTCGAACCGGGCGCCCACGACCACCGGCGCGGCGGCCGGCAGCGCAGCATCGAACAACGCCGTCCCGACATCCGCGCCGAGCACCTCGATGCCCATCCGCTCCAACCGTGCCACGGCCGACCGGTCGAGTTCGCCGGTCATCCCGATATCCGGAGTCCAGGGACCCCAGGCCACCGACACCGCGGGCAGACCCTCGGCACGCCGGACCCGGGCCAGCGCATCGAGCACCGAGTTCGCGGCGGCGTAATTGCCCTGCCCGGGTGAGCCCATCGCGGCGGCCAGCGACGAGAAGACGACGAAGGCCCGGAGGTCGTATCCGCGGGTGAGCTCGTCGAGGAGCAGCGCGCCCTGGACCTTCGGCGCCAGTACCCGGTCGATCTGTTCGGCGGTCAGCGTTTCGATCGTGCCGTCGTCGAGCAGGCCCGCCGAGTGGATCACCCCCGTCAAGGGATGCGCGGGATCGATCGAGTCCAGTAGCGACGCCATACCGGTGTGGTCGGTGACGTCGCAGGCGGCGACCCGCACCCGCGCACCCAGCCCCGACAACTCCGAGACCAGGTCCGCGACGCCCGCTGCCGCCGCACCACGACGTGATACCAGCAGCAGGTGTTCGACACCGTGCGCGGCGACCAGATGCCGGGCCGTGACCGCGCCCAGGCCGGTGGTACCGCCGGTGATCAGCACCGTGCCGGTCCCGAACGCCCCGCCCGGCACCGGTGCCGGGGCAGCGGCGGCGCCCTGGACCACCCGGGGTACGAACATTCGCGATCCGCGCACCGCTATATCGGCCGCGCCGGCCACCAGCGCGGTGCGCACCAGGTCGGGACTCAGCTCGTCGTCGTAGTCCAGCAGGATGATCCGGCCCGGGTGCTCGGATTGCGCGCTGCGGACCAGTCCCGCCGCCGCGGCGGCCGCCAGATCCACCGGCTCGCCGTCGATGCCGGTCGCCCGCCGGGTGGCGACGACGAGGCGGGCCGCGTCGGGAAGGTCCACGGCCAGCCAGGACCGGACCGTGTGCCAGGCGGCATGCACTGCCGCCCGGACGATTGCGGCGCGGTCTCCCGCTGATCGCGTCCGCCCGACGCCGGTGTCCGGATCGTCGGCGACGAGCGGATCCGGTGCCGGTGCCCACACCACCACCTCCGGAACCCGCTCGGTACCGGCCAGTTCGGGGTGATGCCGGTCGATACCGGGGATACGGACCGTGCCCACGGTCGCGATCTCCCGTGCGTCCGGAAACGTCGGCTGCGGGAGTTCCGCTTCGACCCAGCGCAGGTCCAGCACGGGCGCGGGCCGGGAAGCGACAGCGGCGGACAGATCGGCCGCGTCGACGGGCCGGGAGGCCACGGCGTCGATGGTGAGCACCACCGCACCGGAGTCGTCGGCGACGTCGATGCCGACCCGGCCGTCGCCGACGGCGACGGCGCGCACCCGCGCCGCCCGCGCGCCGGAGCGCCACAGCCGCACACCGGTGAAGGTGTACGGCAACGGCAGCCGCCCGGGCGGCAGATCATCGAGCAACCCGGTGATGGCTGTGTGCAGGCAGGCGTCCAGCAGCGCGGGATGGACACCGAAACCGGTCATCGGACCGACCGCGGTGTCGTCGAGCGAGATCTCGGCGAAGGTGTGCTCGCCGCGGGTCCACCGGGCGGTCACGCCCTGGAAGGCCGGCCCGTAGTCGAAACCCGCCTCCGCCAGCCGGTCGTAGATCGACTCCTCCGCCGATGGCTGTGCTCCGGCGGGCGGCCAACTCTGCTCGTTCCAGTTCGGCGCGGACTCGTCACCGAGGGCCAGGACCCCGCGCGCATGTGTCGCCCAGGGGTTCTCCTCGGCGGTGTCCCCGCCCGCGGACAGACGGGAGTAGACCGTGAATTCCCGGCGACCTTCTTCGTCCGGCCGGCCGACACCGATCTGCACTTCGATATCGTCGCCGGCGGCGATCGACAATGGCGACTCGAGCAGGAGTTCCTCGACGGTGTCCAGGTGCAGGTGCGCACCGACACTGCACGCCAGTTCCACGAACGCCGTCCCGGGCAGCAGTACCGAACCGAAGACCGCGTGATCGGCGATCCACGGATGGGTCCGCAGCGAGAAGCGGCCGGTGAACTGCCATTCGTCCCGGCCCGCGAGCGGCAACCCGGTGGTGAGCAGTGGATGACCGAGCGAGCCGGTGGCCGCGTCCACCCTCGGCGCCAGCCAGTACCGTTGGTGCTGGAAAGCGTAGGCGGGCAGGGTTACCCGCTCGACCGGACGCCCGTCGAACAGTCGGCGCAGGCGCACCGGTATTCCCGCCGTGTGCGCGCGGCCCAGCGCGGCGACGAAACCGGCGATCTCGTCTGTCGATCGCCGCGCGGACGCCACCACCGTGGCTGCCGCCGCGATCTCCGGGCGCTCGTCCAGGCTCTCCTCGATCATCGCGGTCAGTGCGGCGTCGGGACCGACCTCGACGAACCTGCGCACCCCCGATTCGATCAGCAGGTCCACCCCGGGTGCGAACCGCACACAACTGCGCACATGCCGCACCCAGTAGTCCGGGTCGCACACTTCGTCGGCGACCCGGGTGGCCGACACATTGGACACAAGCGGGATCGACGGCGCCCGATAGGTCAAACTCCGGGCCACCGCGCGGAACTCGTCCAGAATCGGTTCCATCACCACCGAATGCGACGCATGCGAAATCCGCAGCACAGTGTTCTGCACACCGTCGGCCGTCAACCGCGCCTGGATCTCGGCGACAGCGTCGGCGAAACCGGAGAACACCACCGAACGGGGACCGTTCACCGTTCCCAGCGAGACCCGATCATCGGCGCCGTCCAGGTACCGGTCCGCCTCCGCCTCCGAGACGGCCGCCGCCAGCATCGCGCCGCCCGACGGCGCGGACCCCATCAACCGACCCCGCGCCGCGACCAGCACGCACGCGTCCGCCAGCGTCCACACCCCGGCCACATACGCTGCCACCAGCTCGCCCAGCGAATGCCCCGCCACCACATCGGGCTGCACGCCGAACGACTCCAGCAGCCGGAACATCGCCACCTCGAAGGCGAACAATGCCGGCTGCATCCAATCCATCCGGTCGAGCAGGCCGTCCGGATCGGTGAACATCGCGGTGCGCAACGAGCCGTCCAGGTGCCGATCGAACTCCGCGCACAATTCGTCCAGCGCGGCGGCGAACACCGGGAACGCCCGCGACAACTCGGCGCCCATACCCACTCGTTGCGCACCGCCACCGGTGAACAGGAAAGCGGTGGTACCCGGGGTCGTCCGGCCGTTCACCACAGTCGGCGACGGGGTATCGGAGGCGAGCGCGGCCAACCCGGCCAGCAATCCCTCCCGATCACCGCCGACCACGACACCGCGCCGATCGAACGAGGTCCGGGTGTCCAGCAACGACCGCCCCAGCGTCGCGGCGTCCACCTCGGGATGCGCGGTCCACCACGCCCGTATCCGGTCCGCCTGAGCGCGGAGCGCGGGCACCGATTTCGCCGAAACGACCAGCGGCATCTCGGCGGCCGGGACCGGCTCACCGCCGGCCGCGGTCGGCGGCGCGGGTGACGGCTGCGGCGCCTCCTCCAGGATCACGTGGGCGTTGGTTCCGCTGATACCGAACGAGGACACTCCCGCGCGGCGGACGGCCGCACCTGCCGACCACGGTTCGGGCGCGGTGAGCACGCGCACCGCCCCGGCCGACCAATCGACATGGGGGGACAGTTCTTCGGCGTGCAACGACTTCGGCAAGGTCTCGTGTCGTAACGCCTGCACCATTTTTATGACGCCACCGACGCCGGACGCGGCCTGGGTGTGGCCGATATTGGATTTGAGCGACCCCACCCGCAGCGGGTCCCGCGACCGGTCCTGCCCGTACACGGCCATCAGCGCGTGCGCCTCGATCGGGTCGCCCAGCGCGGTGCCGGTGCCGTGGGCCTCCACCGCGTCCACGTCGCCGGGGCGCAGACCGGCGTCGGCCAGCGCGGCGGTGATCACCCGCTCCTGCGAGGGCCCGTTCGGTGCGGTCAACCCGTTGCTCGCCCCGTCCTGGTTGACGGCGCTGCCCCGGACCACCGCCAGCACATCGTGCCCCAGCCGCCGGGCGTCCGACAATCGTTCCACCACCAGCACAGCGGCGCCCTCACCCCAGGACACGCCGTCGGCCGCGGCCGAGAACGGTTTGCACCGCCCGTCCCGGGCCAGGCCGCGCTGCCGGGAGAATTCCACGAACGGCAGCGGCGTCGCCATCACCGTGGCACCGCCGACCAGCGCCAGTGACGTCTCACCCTGCCGCAACGCCCGGCCTGCCAGATGCAGCGCCACCAGCGACGACGAACACGCCGTATCCACTGTGAGCGCGGGGCCTTCCAGGCCCAGCGTGTAAGCCACCCGGCCGGACACCACACTGCCCGCGCCACCGGTGCCGATGTAGCCTTCGGCGTCCGCGCCGGCGCGCCGGGCGAGCACCTCGTAGTCCTGGTACATCACGCCGGTGTAGACGCTGGAATCGGAACCCCGCAACGAGGCCGGGTCGATCCCGGCGTGCTCGAGTGCTTCCCAGGACACCTCCAGCAGCAACCGCTGTTGCGGATCCATCGCCACCGCTTCCCGCGGCGCGATATCGAAGAACGCGGCGTCGAAACCGGTCACATCGTCGAGGAAGCCGCCCCGGCCCGAGTACGAGGTGCCCGCGTGGTCCGGGTCCGGATGGATCAGACCGTCCAGGTCCCAGCCGCGGTCGGCCGGGAACTCACCGATGGCGTCGGTACCGGCGCTCACCAGATCCCACAGTTCGTCCGCCGAGGACACCCCGCCCGGATACCGGCAGGCCATCCCGACGATCGCGATCGGTTCGTCGGCCTCGGTACGGCGTTCGGTCCGGCGGGGTCGGGCGGTCCCACCCTCGATCCGGGAACGCAGGAACCGAGCGGTTGCCGTGACGGTCGGGTAGTCGAAAATCAGGATCGAGGGCAGTCGCAGGCCGGTGGCCTTGCTCAGCCGGTTCCGGAAATCGACCCCGCCGAGGGAGTCGAAACCCAGTTCGCTGAAAGGCTTTTCGGGGTCGATCGACGCACCGGAGGGGTGGCCGAGCACTTCGGCTACCTGATCGCGGACGAAACCCACCAGGATTTCCTCGTGTGTGTCCGGTGTGGCGGCGGCCAGCCGCCGGAGCAGGTCCGCACTCTCGCCGCCGCCCCCGACGCGGCGCTGCGGCGGGGTCGGGGCCAGTGTTCGCAGCAGGTCGGGCAGCACACCGGCACGGGACTGGATCGACAACGCCGCACTGTCGAAGTCCACCGCGGCGAGGAACGCCGGACCGCCGGCCAGGTCGAGCAACGCCACACCGTCGGCTTCGGCCAGCGGCCGGAAACCCAGCCGTGCGATCCGATCGACTGCCGCCGCGGCCAGTTCGGCGGTCATGCCGCTGTCCTGATTCCAGGGTCCCCATGCCACGGAGACCGCGGGCAGGCCGGCGTGTATCCGCCGGTGCGCCAAGGCGTCCAGTACCGAGTTCGCGGCCGCGTAATTACCCTGACCCGCCGACCCGAGCATCCCCGCGACCGAGGAGAACATCACGAATGCGGCGAGATCGGCGCCGGCGGTGAGCTCGTGCAGATTCAGTGCTCCGTCGACCTTCGGTGCGAGCACCTGATCGACCTGCCCTGGGGTGAGAGTGTCGATCGTGCCGTCGTCCAGGACGCCCGCGGCGTGCACGATACCGGTCAACGGGGGCCCGCCGGCGAATGTGCCGAGCATGGCCCGTACGGCGTCGCGGTCGGCGATATCGCAGGCCACCACCCTGGGCCGGGCCCCCAGCTCGGCCAGTTCGGCGACGAGTTCGCCGACGCCCTCGCCACGTTCACCGCGCCGGGACACCAGCACCAGATCACGGACACCGTGGGTCGTGGCCAGGTGCCGTGCCACCAGCGCACCGAGCCCACTGGTGCCACCGGTGATCAGCACCGCGCCGGTACCGAAGGAGAGGGCCGTGTCCGCGCCGGTGCCGAGCCGGGTCAGCCGGGGCACCAGCAGGGAGCCGGCCCGCACCGCCAGTTGCGATTCGCCGGTGTCCAGCACCGCCGAGACCAGCGCACCGGTCACCTCGGCGGTATCGCTGTCCACGAGCACGATCCGGCCCGGGTTCTCCGACTGCGCGCTGCGCACCAGCCCCCGGATCGCCGCGGCGGCCAGGTCGGGATCCTCGCCGGGTAACCCGGCCCCGTTTCGGGTCACGACGACCAGCCGGGACTCTGCTGCCACCGGCTGATCCAGCCAGCCGCGCACGGTCGCCAGTGCCGTGTGCACCGCCCGGTGCACCGCGTCGGCGGCCGCCGTGTCCGGGGATTCGGTGTGCGGGTCGGCGAACCACACCACGACGGCGGCGGGGCCGCTCGCCTCCACGGTCACGGATTCGGCGGCCACGGACTGCGCCCAGGCGGCCGTATCCGGCTGGGTCTCGGCGAAACCGGTCGCGTGTGGCCGGCCCACCGCGACGAGCCGAAGCTCACCCGCCGATCCGGGTTCCGGTGTATCCGCTGGAATCCAGCGGATTTCGTAACGCGCGTCGCGGGCGATGGAGGTCGCGCTCGTCAACGCTGCGCGGTCGATCGGGCGCGTCAACAGCGATTCGATCAGGGCCACCGGATCACCGGCGGCGTCCCGGAGCTCGACCCGGACGCTGCCGGCACCGTCGGCCCGGATCCGGGCCTGCACGGCCGCCGCGCCCGGACGGTACAGCCGTACACCGTTGAACGAGAAGGGCAGTGGGATCTGCCCGGCTCGTACCTCGGCGGCCAGAACATCGCCGGCCGCGTGCAGCGCCGCGTCCAGCAGTGCCGGATGCAGACCGAAACCGGGGGCGTCCGCGCTCAGCGCAGCCGGTAACAGCACATCGGCCAGCACCTCGTCCTCGCCCCGCGCGGTGCGCCGCACACCCTGGAACGCCGGCCCGTACTCGAACCCCTGGGTGAGCAATCGGTCGTAGAGCACGTCCGCCGCGGCCGCGTCGCCCTCGGCCAGCGGGCCGTCGAACCGGCCGGTGGGCAGTACGTCGGCGGCCGCGCCGGGCGCGAAGACACCTCGGGCGTGGGTGATCGCGGCGGCGGCCGGATCGTCCGCCGGGCGGGAGGCCACCAGGAATCGGCGCCGCCCGTCGGTACCGGCCGCTTCCACGCTGATCTGGATATCGACCTCGCCGCGTTCGCTCAGCGGCAACGGCGCCTCGAGGACCAGCTCGTCGAGTACCTCCATGCCCAGCCGGGCACCGGCCGCCAGCGCCAGTTCCACGAAACCCGTCCCGGGCAGCAGCACCGAGCCGAAGACCACGTGATCGGCGATCCACGCCTGCGCTGCCAGTGAGAGCCGGCCGGTGAACAGCCACTCGTCCCGGCCGGCGAGTGCGACGGCCGCGCCCAGCATGGGGTGGTCGACAGCCAGCAGACCGGCTCGGCGCACGTCACCCGATCCGTCGGTGGGCGTCAGCCAATACCGCTGCCGCTGGAAGGCGTAGGTCGGCAACGGAACCCGGCGGGGCGCGTGGCCGGCGAACAACCGGCCCCAGTCCGCCCGCAACCCGGCGGCATGCGCACTACCGAGAAAGGTGACGAACTGCGCCGTCTCGTCGACACCGCGCCGACCGGCCGCGAGCACCACCGAACGCGCCTCGATCTCGGGGTCGGCGGCCAGACAGTCACGCGTCGCCGCCGAGAGCACCGCGGCCGGACCGATTTCGACGAACCGGCGCACACCCGCACCGGTCGCGGCCTCGATCCCCGGAGCGAAACGCACGCCCGCCCGTACCTGACGCACCCAGTACTCCGGATCGGTCAGCACCGACCCGTCCACCACCGCACCCGTCACATCGGACACGATCGGGATCGACGGCGCCCGGTAGCTCAGACCGGCCGCGATCGCCCCGAATTCGGCCAGCATCGGATCCATCCGGGCCGAATGGAAGGCATGGCTCACCCGCAACCGGGTGGTCTTGGCGCCACGTTCGCGTAGTTCACGCTCGACTTCGCCCACCGCGTCCGCATCACCGGAGAGCACCACCGACGCAGGGCCGTTGACCGCCGCCACCGACAACCTGTCCGAGTACCCGGACAGCAACTCGCCCGCCTCGGTCTCGGTGATCGCCACGGCCAGCATCGCCCCACCCGCCGGCAACGCACCCATCAGCCGGCCCCGCGCCGCGACCAGCGCGCACGCGTCGGACAGGGACCACACGCCCGCCACATACGCCGCGACCAGCTCACCGATGGAATGACCCACCAGGATGTCCGGGGCGAGCCCGAACGACTCGGCCAACCGGTACAGCGCCACCTCGAACGCGAACAACGCCGGTTGGGTGAACTCGGTGCGATCCAGCAGCTCGCCCGCATCGGCCCGGAACATCAGCTCGCGCAGCGACCTGCCCAGCAATGGGTCGAAGACCGCGCACACTTCGTCCAGCGCCGCCGCGAACACCGGGAACCCGGCGTACAACCCGGCGCCCATGCCCGCGCGCTGCGCACCCTGACCGGTGAACATGAAGGCAGTACCGCCCGAACCCACCTGCCCCGACACCACGCTCGCGCCCGGCGCACCTTCGGCCAGGGCAGCCAGCCCCGCCGCCAGTTCGGCGTGATCCCGGCCCACCACAGCCGCCCGCCACTCCAGGTGTGCCCGGGTCGTGCACAGCGAGTACGCGATATCCCGGACATCCACGCCCGCATCCGGATTCAGCAGGCCGCGCAACCGGTCGGCCTGGGCCCGCAACGCCGCCTCGGAACCGGCCGACACCAGCAACGGAACGTACTCGCTGCCGACCCGCTCCCCGATCTCCGTCGAAGCCGGCAGTGATGCCCCCTCGACAGACCCGGCGACCGTAGTCTCACCGGGCTCCGGCGCCTCCTCCAGAACGACGTGCGCGTTGGTGCCGCTGACCCCGAACGAGGACACACCCGCCCGCCGTGGTCGCTGCCCCACGCGCGGCCACGGCGCACTGTCCTCGAGCAGTCGCACCGTCCCGGCCGACCAATCCACCAGCGGGCTGGGTTCGTCCACGTGCAGCGTCTTCGGCAGCATGCCGTGCCGCATGGCCTGAACCATCTTGATCACACCGCCGACCCCGGCGCCGGCCGAGGTGTGGCCGATATTGGACTTGAGCGAACCCAGCCACAACGGGGTCTCCACCGGCCGCGCACCGTACACGCCGATCAGCGCCCGCGCCTCGATCGGGTCACCGAGTTTCGTACCCGTCCCGTGTGCTTCGACCGCGTCGACCTCCGCGGGATGCACACCGGCGTTGACCAGCGCCTGGCGGATGACCGCCTCCTGCGACAGACCGTTGGGCGCGGTCAGCCCGTTGCTCGCGCCGTCCTGATTGATCGCGCTACCGCGCACCACCGCCAGGACCGGGTGGCCCAGCCGCTGTGCGTCCGACAAGCGCTCGAGTACAAGGACACCCAGCCCCTCGGCGAAACCGGTCCCCTCGGCCCCGGCCGCGAACGCCCGGCACCGGCCGTCGGGCGAGAGCGCGCGCTGACGCGCGAACGCGATCAGCAACGACGGATCCGACATCACCGTGACCCCGCCGGCCAGTGCCAGCGCGGTCTCACCCTGCCGCAGCGCCTGGCAGGCCAGATGCAGGGCGACCAGCGAGGACGAGCATGCCGTGTCCACCGAGATCGCCGGTCCCTTGAAACCGAGGGTGTAGGCGACCCGGCCCGACAGCACGCTGTTGGACACACCCAGGTAGACGTGGCCCTCGGTCTCGGCTGTGATCTGCGCCGAGCCGACCCGGGGCCCGTAGTCCTGGTGCGCGACGCCGGCGAACACACTGGTATCGCTGTCGCGCAGCGATACCGGATCGATTCCGGCCGCCTCCAGCGCCTCCCACGACGCCTCGAGCATCAACCGTTGCTGCGGGTCCATGGTGGCGGCCTCACGCGGGCTGATCCCGAAGAAGCCCGCGTCGAAACCGGCGGCGTCGTCGACGAAACCACCCTGGCGCGTGTAGATCGTGCCCGGCACGTCCGGGTCGGCATCGAACAGCCGATCCAGATCCCAGCCCCGGTCCGTCGGGTAGTCCCCGACCGCGTCCACCCCCTCGGCCACGACCCGCCACAGATCGTCGGGTGAGGTGACCCCACCCGGGTACCGGCAGGCCATCCCGACGATAGCGATCGGTTCCCGCGACCGGTCGGTGACCTCGCGCAGTTGCTGTTTGGTGTCGTAGAGCTCTTTGGCGGTCTTCTTGAGATACCGGCGAAGCTCGTCGTTGTCGGCCATCGGTGGGGCTCCTGCTCGTGCCAGTTCAGCTGAGGTTGTCGATGAAATCGAAGAGCTCGCGATCGTCCGCGTCGTCGAGCTTTTCGGCGTTGTCGGCCAGATCGGCCGCAGCTCGGTCGCCGGCTTCCAGTTGCCGTTGCAGCACGGCCAGCCGGCTCGCGATCTCCGACCGTTGCGCCGGCGAGAGTTCCGCGTCGGCGCAGCGGCGCGACAGGGAATCGAACTCCCTCGTGATGGCCGGCATCGGGTCGTCGCCGGGTGCGATCTCGCGGCGGAGGAAAGCCGCCAGGGCCACCGGGGTGGGGTAGTCGAACACGGCGGTCGCGGCGAGCTGCACACCCGCCGATGCCTTGAGCCGGTTACGGAACTCCATGATGCCCAGCGAATCGAAACCGATATCGCTGAACTGCTTGTCCGCGCTGATCTCCGCCGCGCTCTGATAGCCCAGCACCGCCGCGGCCTGTGCCCGGATCACCTCCAGCAGCACCTGCTCCTGCTCCGCCGGCGAGCGGCCGGCCAGCTGCCCCGCCAGTCCGGTCGGCGACTCGTCCACCGGCCCCGCCGCCCGCCGTCGCGCCGGGCGGGTCAGACCGCGCATCACCGCCCGCAGTTCGGCCGGCGACAGTTCGGCCAGCGCGGCCCGATCCAGCCGGGCCGCCACCGAAACGGCCCGGCCGGCCGCGAGCGCGGCGTCGAACAGCGCCATACCGTCGGAATCCTCCAGTGGTAGCAGGCCCTCTCGGCGCAGGCGGGCCAGATCGGTGTCCGACAGCGCGCTGGTCATCCCACCGCCCTGCCGCCACGGACCCCACGCCAGCGAGGTCGCGGGTAATCCGTTGATCCGGCGGTGGTGTGCCAGGCTGTCCAGGAAAACGTTCGCGGCAGCGTAGTTGGCCTGCCCCGAACTGCCGATGACACCGGCGATCGACGAATACAGGACGAACGCCGCGAGATCGAGACCCGCGGTGGCCTGGTGCAGGTTCCACGCGGCATCCACCTTGGCCGCCAGCACCGCGCCGATCTGTTCTTCGGTCAGCTGCTCGAATACCCCGTCGGCCAGCACGCCCGCGGCGTGCACGACCGCGGTGAGCGGACGATCCGGGGGGATGCTCGCCAGCACCGCGTCCACGGCCGCTCGATCGGCGGCATCACACGCCACTACCTCGACTTCCGCACCCGCGGCGACCAGTTCGTCCCGGAGTTCGACCGCGCCGGGCGCGGCCGGCCCGCGGCGTCCGGCCAATACCAACCGCCGCACGCCGTATGCCCGGACCAGGTGCCGGGCCAGCACCGCTCCCAGCGCACCGGTGCCACCGGTGACGAGAACGGTCCCGTCGGTCCGCAACCGGGTGGGCACGGTGAGCACGTTCTTGCCGATGTGCTGGGCCTGGCTCAGGTACCGGTAGGCATCGGGACCGTTGCGCACATCCCAGGCGGTGATCGGAGACAGCCCCAGTGCTCCGGCCTCGAAGAGCTCCACCAAGGTCGCCAGGATCTCCTGTAACCGCCCGGGATCGGCGTCCAGCAGCATGAAGCTCTGATACCGGACACCCGGATGCCCGGCCGCCACCTCCGCCGGATCACGACGGTCGATCATGCCCATCTCGACGAACCGGCCGCCGCGCGGCAGCAGCCGCAACGACGCGTCCACGAACTCACCGGCCAGCGAATCCAGCACGATATCCACACCACGGCCGCCGGTGACATCCAGGAACTTCTGCTCGAAGTCCAGCGTCCGGGAATCCCCGATCAGGTCCTCGGGGAATCCCAGTTCCCGCAGCGCACCCCACTTCGGCGTACTGGCCGTGACCAGCGAACGCAAGCCGAGATGCCGGGCGACCTGGATCGCCGCCATCCCGACCCCACCGGTCGCCGCGTGTAGCAGCAAGGTCTCGCCCGGCGCGGCCGCGGCCAGATCCACCAGTGCGTAATAAGCGGTGGCGTAGGCGATCGGCACCGAGGCCGCGCGGGCGAACGACCAGCCACGAGGTATCCGGGCGAGCAGGCGCCGATCGGTCACGGTGACCGAGCCCACCTCGGTGACGAACCCGAACACGCGGTCGCCGGGGACGAATTCGGTGACATCCGCGGCGACCTCGAGTACGACGCCGGCGCCTTCACCACCGATCCCGGCGCTCGGGTCCGGGTAGGTGCCGAGTGCGATCAGCACATCACGGAAGTTGAGTCCGACCGCGCGCATACTCACCCGGACCTGGCCCGGAGCCAGTGCCGCCCGCGCGTCGGAGTTCTCGGCCAACGCGAAGTTGTCCCCGGTCAGCGTGCCCGTCCCGCGCAGTGTCAACGACCACGCGGACTCGCCGACCATATCGACGACCAGCTCGTCGCCGACTCGCCGCAGCCGTGGCACCTGGATCGCGCCACGGCGGATCGCCAACTGCGGTTCTCGGCGCGCCGACAGCGCCGTCGCGATACCGCTCGCGCACTCGGCCCAGTCGTCGATATCGAGCAGCACCAGCCGATCCGGATGCTCGCTCTGCACCGAGCGCACCAGACCCCATACCGCCGACGACGACAGATCCACCGGCTCGCCCGGATGCACCGCGACCGCTCGCCGCGTCACCACCACAATCGGTACGTCCCGAGCCAGCAGGCGTCTGATCCGGGCGGAGACGCCGATCACCACATCGCGCACCGTTCCCGGCAGATCACCGGCGGCGCGTTCATCGACGACGCCGCGGCGCTCGACGACCGACCGGCGATCCACCCGGATCACCGCCGTGACCCGGCCGGCGACGGTAACGATCTCACCGAGATCACCGGCGGCGGCGGTGAGCTCCGCGGCGTGCTCCACGCCGAACTCGGGCACACGTACCCACTCCACCTCGTAGCCCGTCCCCGGCGAACTCCGGCCGACCGGTCCGAGTGCCGCGATGGAGATCGGACGCAATGTCAACGTCCCGATCCGGGCCACCGGAGCACCCGAGGTGTCCGCCAGCCATACCGTCACCCGGTCGGCGGAAGTACTCGCCACCGCACGCACTCGCACCGACGACGCACCCGCCGCGGCGAGGTCCACGTCCTCCCAGGAGAACGGCACGGCCACCGCACCGGCGCCCGCGGCGGGGACCAACCCGCCCACGACCACCGCGTGCAATGCGGCATCGAGCAGCGCCGGGTGGATGCCGAACTCTCCGGCCGCGCCCGCGGCGTCGGGCAGGGTCACCTCGGCGAACACTTCGCCGTCACCACGCCACAACGCCCGCAGGCCACGGAACGCGGGACCGTATTCATAGCCGCGTGCCGCGAGATCCGCGTACACGTCACCTATCTCGACGGCCACCGCTCCGCGCGGCGGCCAGCTCATCCGCTCGGTGTCGCCGTCGGCGGTGCTCGCGGCCGGAAGTTCCGGCACGACCGTCGCCGACACATGCCGAATCCAGCGGTCGGGCCGGTCGCCGTCGTCCGCGCCGGAGCCCGCTCGCGAGTGCACCGATACCGTCCGCGCACCGGACTCGTCGGGCCCGCTCGCGACCACCCGCAACTCGACAGCCGCGTCCCCGGCCAACGGCATCGGCGACTCGACCACCAATTCCGCCACCCGCGGGCAGTCCACTGTGGTCCCGGCATGCAGGACCAGGTCGACGAACGCCGCGCCCGGAACCAGCGTCGTCCCGGCGACCGTGTGGTCGGCCAGCCACGGATGACCGTCCACCGTCAACCGCCCGGTGAACACGGCCCCCTCGGAATCCGGCAGCCGCACCATCGCACCCAACAGCGGATGGCCGGCCCGGTCCATACCCGACTGTCGGACATCCGACGTGGTGATCGGCGCGGGCCAGTAGCGCTGGTGCTGGAAGGCGTAGGTAGGCAACGAGACCCGGGTCGCCGTGCGGCCCGCGAACGACGGCCGCCAATCCACCGCGACACCGGCGACATGAGCCCACGCCAGCGCCGCCAGCAACTGTGCCGGTTCGTCCGTCGAACGCCTGGCGGCCGCCACGAATATCGAGCGATCCTCGATATCGGGTGTTTCGGCGAGGCACTGCCGGGCCATCGCGCTCAGAACCGCGTCCGGCCCGATCTCGACGAATCGCCGCACCCCGATCGAGACCGCCGTTTCCACGGCCGGCGCGAACCGCACACAGCCGCGCAGCTGGTCGACCCAGTAGCCCGGATCCGTCAGCTCGGCGCCGGCCACCGAGCCGGAGACATTGGACACGATGGGCACGGTGGGCAGGTGATAGGTCACCCCCTGGGCCACTCGGCGGAATTCGTCCAGTACGGGATCCATTCGCGGGGAATGGAACGCGTGACTCACCCGCAGCCGGTTGGTCTGCACACCCGCCCCGGCCAGCTCCGCCTCGATCTCGGCGACGGCGTCGAGATCACCCGACAGCACCACCGACGACGGCCCGTTGACGGCCGCCACCGATACCCGGTCGCCGCGACCGGCGACAGCCTGCGCGGCGACCTCCTCGGAGACGGCCGCCGCCAGCATCGCGCCGCCCGCGGGCAGCGCACCCATCGATCGGCCCCGGGCCACCACCAGCGCGCAGGCGTCGGGCAGCGACCACACACCCGCCACATACGCTGCCGCGAGTTCACCGATCGAATGCCCGATCAGCACATCGGGCACGACTCCGAACGATTCCAGCAGCCGGAAGGACGCCACCTCGAAGGCGAACAGCGCCGGCTGGGTGAACTCGGTCCGATCGAGCAGGTCCGCATGGTCGGGGTCGAACACGATATCTGCGAGCGAGCGGCCCAGTAACGGATCGATATGCGAGCAGACCTCGTCGAAGGCGGCCGCGAAAACATCGAAGGCCGCGTACAGTCCGGCGCCCATACCGGTGCGCTGGGCACCCTGTCCGGTGAACAGCAGAGCTGTCGCGCCGGTGCCGGCCGTCGCCGTGATCGTGCCGGGCGCACCGGCCGCGATCTCGGCCAGACCGGCCAGCAGTTCGTCGCGGTCGGCGGCGACCACCACGCCGCGCCGATCGAGTCGGGCCCGGGTGGACTCCAGCGCCCAGGCCACGTCCCGGAGATCGAGGTCGGCGTGTTCGAGCAACCACTGCCGCAATCGTTGCGCCTGAGCCCGCAAGCCCGGCTCCGAACTCGCCGACACCAGAATCGGCACAGCCGCACGCGGCACCGGAATCGGCACAGCCGTACGCGGCACCAGAATCGGCACAGCCGCACGCGGCGGGTCCACCGGCTCGGCCGCCCGGGCCCGAGCCCGCGGCGCCTCCTCCAGGATGGCGTGCGCGTTGGTGCCGCTGACCCCGAACGAGGACACCCCCGCGCGCCGGATCCGGCCGTCGGCCGGCCACGGCGCGGCCTCGGTCAGCAGCGCCACCTTTCCGGCCGACCATTCCACGTGCGGACTCGGCTCGTCGGCGTGCAGAGTCTTGGGCAGCATCTCGTGCCGCAGCGCCTGCACCATCTTGATCACCCCGCCGACACCGGCGGCGGCCACGGTGTGGCCGATATTCGATTTGACCGTGCCGATGCGCACCGGATGCTCACGATCCCGGCCATAGGCCGAGATCAGCGCATTCGCTTCGATCGGATCCCCCAGCGTGGTCCCGGTGCCGTGCGCCTCGACCGCGTCCACATCAGCGGGTCCGAGTCCGGCGTCGGCCAGCGCGGCCGCGATCACCCGTTCCTGGGACGGGCCGTTCGGAGCGGTCAGCCCGTTGCTCGCGCCGTCCTGGTTCACCGCGGTTCCGCGGACCACCGCCAGCACGTCGTGGCCGAGCCGCACCGCATCGGACAACCGTTCCAGCACCAGCACGCCGACGCCTTCGGCGAACCCGACACCGTCGGCGGCGGCGGAGAACGGTTTACACCGCCCATCCGGCGCCAGCCCGCGCTGCCGCGCGAAATTGATGTACAGCCAGGGGGTCGCCGCGACGGTCACGCCACCGGCCAGCGCCAGCGAAGTGTCCCCCTCGCGCAGCGCCCGGCAGGCCTGATGCAGCGCGACCAGCGACGACGAGCACGCGGTGTCGATACTCACCGCGGGCCCTTCCAGACCCAGAACATAGGACACCCGGCCGGAGACCACACTGTGCGCCGTGCCGGTGAGCCGGTAACCCTCCAGTTCTTCGGGTATCCGGTCGGCGTACCCGGAGTCGCAGACGCCCGCGAACACTCCGGTGTCACTGCCGCGCAGGGTGGTCGGGTCGATACCCGCGCGCTCGATCGCCTCCCAGGACGCTTCGAGCAGCAAACGCTGTTGCGGATCCATGGCCGACGCCTCACGGGGGCTGATCCCGAAGAATTCCGCGTCGAACCCGGTGATGTCGGTGAGGAATCCCCCGCGCCGGGTGTAGGTCGTACCCGGGCTGTCCGGATCGGGATCGAAGAGTCGCGCGAGATCCCAGTCGCGATCCGCGGGAAACTCCCCGCTCGCGTCGATTCCGGCCGCGACCAGATCCCAGAGATCGTCCGGCGACGCGACGCCGCCCGGGAACCGGCAGCTCATCCCGACGATCGCGATCGGTTCGGGGCCGAGCCCCGGATCCACCGGCCTGCTCGGCGGCACAACCTGTTCGGCGGCGCCCGCCGAGGTCGCGGGCTCGATCCGGGACAGCAGCAGTTCCGTGATCGCCGTCGCGGTCGGATAGTCGAACACCAGAGTCGAGGGCAGTGCCATACCGGTGCTCGCGACCAGCTGATTACGGAACTCCATCACACTGAGCGAATCGAACCCCAGATCCTTGAACGGCATGCCCGGGGCGATCGACTCGCCGCTCTCGTGCCCGAGCACCGCCGCGGCCTGGGACCGGACCAGTTCCAGCACGAGACGTTCCCGCTCGGCAACCGGCCGGCCCGCCAGCCGCCCGGCCAGCGTGTCGGCCGGCGTCGGCGACTCGCCCGGGCCGGCCGCCACCCGCCGGCGAGCCGGCCGCGACAGGCCACGCATGATCGAACGGGTACCGGCCGCACCGGATTCGGCGAGGGCCGACCGGTCGATCCGGACTCCGGCGAAGGCCGCCCGGCCACCGGCCAGGGCCGCGTCGAACAGCGCCAACCCCTCCTCGGTACCCAAGGGCGGGAAGCCGTCTCGCCGCAGCCGGGCGATATCGGCCGACCCGAGACCGGTGGTCATCCCGGTGCCGTCCTGCCACAGTCCCCACGCCACCGAGGTAGCCGCGAGACCCATGACCTGCCGGTACTGGGCCAATGCGTCGAGGAAGACATTGGCCGCCGCGTAGTTCGCCTGGCCCGGGTTGCCGATCACGCCCGCGATCGACGAATAGAGCACGAAGGCCGACAGGTCCATGGACCGGGTCGCCTCGTGCAGATTCCAGGCCGCGTCGACCTTCGGCCGCAACACCTCGGCGATCCGCTCGGGTGTCATGGCATCGAGCAGGCCGTCGGCCAGTACGCCGGCGGCGTGCACGACGGCGGTCAGCGGATGCCGGGCCGGTATCGCGGCCAGCACCGCGTCCAGCGCCGCACGATCGGCCACATCACAGGCGACGATCTCCACCCGGGCGCCGAGGCCGGCCAGCTCGGCCCGCAATTCGCCCGCACCGGGGGCGGCGGGTCCACGCCGGCTGGTCAGCACCAGGCTGCGGACGCCGTACTCGGTGATCAGATGCCGCGCCAAGCCCGCACCCAGTCCACCGGTTCCACCGGTGATCAGCACCGTCCCGTCCGGCCGCAGCGGAGTGGGCACGGTGAGCACATTCTTGCCGATATGCCGGGCCTGGCTCAGGTACCGGAAAGTCTCCGGCGCCCGCCGGATATCCCAGGCCGTGGTCTGCGACGGTGTCAGGGCACCCGACTCGAAGAGGCCGACGACGGCGGTGAGGATCTCCCGCAACCGATCCGGGTGCACATCCAGGAGCACGAACTGGCGGTACTCCACGCCGGGGTATTCGGCGGCGACCCGAACCGGGTCACGCTCGTCGAGGAGCCCCATTTCGATGAACCGGCCACCGCGGGGCAACAACCGCAGCGACGCGTCCACGAACTCGCCGGCCAGCGAATCCAGCACGATATCCGCACCGCGCCCGTCGGTGATCTCGAGGAACTTCCGCTCGAAATCCAGCGTCCGGGAATCCGCGATCTCGTGATCGGCGAAACCGAGGTCGCGCAGCACGTTCCACTTCGACTCGCTCGCGGTGACCAGCAGCCGCAACCCGAGGTGCCGGGCCAACCGGACGGTCGCCAGGCCGACACCACCGGTGGCGGCATGCAGGAGCAATGTCTCACCGGGCTCGGCGCCCGCGAGATCGACCAAGCCGTAGTAAGCGGTCGCGTAGACGACCGGAGCAGCGGCGGCCTGGACGAAGGACCAGCCGTCCGGGATATGAGCGAGCAGTCGCCGGTCGGTCACCGATTCGGAACCGGCACCGGAGGTGAACCCGAATACCCGGTCGCCGGGCGCGAATTCGGTCACGTCGGATGCCACCTCGAGCACGACGCCCGCGCCTTCCACGCAGAAGGTCGCGTCGATCGTTCGTGATCCGGCGTCCGTATTCGTCACCATGCCCAGCGCGATCAGCGCATCCCGGAAATTCACTCCGACGGCGCGCAACGACACCCGCACCTGACCCGGTTCCAGCGCCCGCTGCGCCGGTGTCTCGGTGAGCACGAGATTATCGCCGGTCAAGGTGCCTTTCTCCAGGTGCGTCAGCGCCCACCCCGGAGTGCGGACGAGATCCGCGGCCCCCACGATGTCGCCGACGCCGGCACTCAGCCGGGGCGCGTACCGGGCCCCGCGGCGCAGCGCCAGCTGGGGTTCGGTGTCCGTGGCCACCGCCAGTGCCACCGCGTGGCGGTATCGCGACCGCTCGTCGATATCGATGACGACGATCCGGTCGGGGTACTCGGACTGCGCGACCCGCACCGTTCCCCACACCGGCGCCTGCGCGATATCGATCGACTCGCCCGGATGCACAGCCACCGCACGGTGGGTCACCACCACAATCGGCTCGTCCCGGCTCAGCAGCCGCTGGAGCCGCTCGGTCAGCGCGGTCACGGTGTCGCGCACGTCCCGGGGAATATCGCCGCCGGTCGCGTCATCGAGGAGCAGCACCGAGACGGTCCGGCCGGCGATGGTCGCGGTTTCCCCGATCTCGGCCGGATTCCAAGCACCGGGATCGCTGGGCGCACTGCCATTTTCGGGCAGCGCGACCCACTCGACCCGATAACCCGGATCGGTGCGGGTGGCGGACAACGCACCGATGGACAGGGGCCGCATCGTCAGTGCGCCCACTTCGGCGACGGTCGCTCCGGAACTGTCGGCGAGGGTCACCGCGACCCGGCCGGAACCCGGATCGGTGGCCGCGACCCGGACCCGCAGGGCGGTCGCACCGGTCGCGTACAGCTCGACGTCTTCCCAGGCGAACGGAACAGCGATCTCTCCGAGCTGCGTCTCGGGCAGGAGCCCGCTCACCAGGATCGGATGCAACGCGGCGTCCAGCAGGGCCGGGTGCAGATCGAATTCGGCACCGCCGGCACCGGCCGGTAGCTCCACCTCCGCGAACACTTCGTCCGCGCGCCGCCACACGGCCCGCAGACCACGGAACACCGGCCCGTACTCATAGCCCCGCTCGGCCAGATCCCGATAGGCGTCGCCGATCTCCACCGCTACCGCGTCGACCGGCGGCCACACCCGCAGACCCGAATCCGGCGTCCGGACAGTGGTACGTCGGGCGAGGGTGGCCACCGCATGACGCACCCAGGTCGGCGTCTGCTCGAAACCCGCGGCACCTGCGCGACCCGAATCCTCGGCCGGCCGCGTACGCGAATAGACCGCGACGCCGCGGGCTCCGGATTCGTCCGGTGCACCTGCCACCACCGCCCGGAACTCGACGGTATCGGCGGCCGGCAACGGTAGCGGCGCCTCGAGCACCAGTTCGGCCACCCGTGGACATCCGATCACCGCGCCGATGTGCAGTACCAGCTCGGCGAACGCCGCCCCCGGCAACAGCGCCACACCCGCCACCGCGTGATCGACCGCCCACGACTGCCCCGACCGGGACAACCGCCCGGTGAAGACCACCGCACCGGAATCGGGAACCTGCACCATCGCACCCAGCAACGGGTGTTCCGGATCGTCCAGACCCGACTGCCACACATCCACCGACTGCACCGGCTCCAGCCAGTACCGCTGACGATCGAACGCGTACGTCGGCAACGGCACCCGGCCCACCGCACGACCGGCGAACAACGGCCCCCAATCCACATCCGCCCCCGCGACTCGCACCGCCCCCAGCGCCGCCACGAACGCCGCCGCCTCCTCGACCGAACGCCGCGACGACGCCACCACCGCCGACTCGGCCGCCAGCTCCGGGCGCTCGGCCAAGCACTCACGAATCATCGCGGTCAGCGCGGCATCCGGACCGACCTCGACGAACCGGCGCACGCCCGAGTCGATCAACGAATCCACCCCGGGTGCGAACCGCACACAGCTGCGCACATGCGAGACCCAGTACTCCGGATCGCACACCTGCTCACCGATCAGCGCACCGGACACATTCGACACGATCGGGATCGACGGCGACCGATAGGTCAACCCCCGCGCCACCGCCCGGTACTCGTCCAGGATCGGCTCCATCAGCACCGAATGCGACGCGTGCGAGATCCGCAGCAACGAGTTCTTGCGCCCCGCCTCGGTCAACCGCGCCTGGATCTCGGCGACCGCGTCGGCATATCCGGAGAACACCACCGAGTTCGGGCCGTTGACCGTACCGACCGATACCCGGTCGCCGTAACCGTCCAGCAGTTGCGCGGCCTCGGCCTCCGACACCGCCGCCGCCAGCATGGCGCCGCCCGACGGCGCCGCGCCCATCAACCGGCCACGCGCGGCCACCAGCACACAGGCGTCCGGCAACGACCACACCCCGGCCGCATACGCCGCGGCGAGCTCACCCAGCGAATGCCCGGCCACCACATCCGGCAGCACACCGAACGATTCCAGCAACCGGAACAGCGCCACCTCGAACGCGAACAGCGCCGGCTGCATCCATTCCATCCGATCCAGCAACCCGTCGGGATCGGTGAACATCACCGTCCGCAACGACCCGCCCAGCTGCCGGTTCAGCTCGCCGCACACCTCGTCCAACGCCGACGCGAACACCGGGAAGGCCCGGTACAGACCCGCACCCATCCCCACGCGCTGGGCGCCGCCACCGGTGAAGAGGAACGCGGTGCTCCCCGCCCGCGCACCGCCCTCGACGACCGCCGGTGATACCGTCCCCGACGCCAGCGCCGCCAGCCCCGCGATCAATTCGTCCCGGTCCGCGCCGACCACCACCGCCCGGCGCCCGAGCCATCCCCGGGTCTCGATCAGCGAATACGCGACACTGTCCACATCCAGATCAGGATGTTCGAGCAGCCACTGCCGCAACCGATCCGCCTGTCCGCGCAAACCCGGTTCCGACTTACCCGACAACACCAACGGCACCACACCACCGGCGGCGGCACCACCGGCCGCGGCCGCACCGCTCGCCGGCAGCGCGGGCGCTTCCTCCAGGATCACGTGTGCGTTGGTGCCACTGATCCCGAACGAGGACACACCCGCGCGACGGATACGGTCACCGACCGGCCACGGCTCGGATTCGGCCAGCAACCGAACCGAACCGGCCGACCAATCCACATGCGGTGTCGGCGGATCGGCGTACAGGGATTTCGGCAAGGTCTCGTGGCGCAGGGCCGCCACCATCTTGATCACGCCGCCGATACCGGCGGCCGCGACCGCGTGCCCGATATTGGATTTCAGCGATCCGATCCGGAGTGCGAGTTCCCGATCGGTTCCATAGGCGGCGATCAGGGCCTGGGCCTCGATCGGATCGCCCAGCGCCGTACCGGTGCCGTGCGCCTCGACCGCGTCCACCTGCGCCGGGTCCAGCCCGGCATTCGCCAGTGCCGAGGCGATCACCCGTTCCTGCGAAGGGCCGTTCGGCGCGCTCAGTCCATTGCTCGCGCCGTCCTGATTGATCGCGCTGCCGCGCACGAGCGCCAGCACCGGATGGCCGAGCCGCCGGGCATCGGACAACCGCTCGACCGCCAGCACTCCGGCGCCCTCCGCCCAGGTGACACCGTCGGCGGCTGCGGAAAACGGCTTGCACCGCCCGTCGGCGGCCAGGCCGCGCTGACGGGAGAAGTCGACGAACAGGTCCGGGCTCGCCGCGACGGTGACACCGCCGGTCAGGGCCAGCGACACCTCACCCTGCCGCAGTGCCTGACAGGCGAGGTGCAGCGCGACCAGCGAGGAGGAACACGCGGTGTCGACGGTGACGGCCGGGCCTTCCAGGCCGAGGACGTAGGCGACCCGGCCGGAGACCACACTGTGCGCGTTGCCGGTCAGCCGGAATCCCTCGTATTCACCGGTTACTCCGGGCGAGTACCCGGAGGAACCGGCACCGAGGTAGACACCGGTATCGGTGTTGCGCAAGGTGGCCGGATCGATCCCCGCGTTCTCCAGGGCCTCCCAGCACACTTCCAGGATCAACCGCTGTTGTGGATCCATCGCCGCCGCTTCGCGGGGCGCGATTCCGAAGAAGGCCGCGTCGAATGCCGCCACATCGTCGATGAAGCCGCCTTCCCGCGTGTACACGGTGCCCGGCTTGTCCGGGTCGGCATCGAAGAGACGGTCGAGGTCCCAGCCGCGATCCGCCGGAAAAGGGGTGACCGCGTCGACGCCACCGGCGACCAGGTCCCACAGGTCCTCGACCGACCGCACACCGCCCGGGAAACGGCAACCGATTCCGACGATGGCGATCGGTTCCTCGGTGCGGTCGCGGCGCGCCGGTCGCGGCATGTCGTTCTCGAGGCCTTCCAGCCGGGACCGAACCAGCCGGGTGACCGCAGTCGGTGTCGGATGGTCGAAGATCAGCGTCATCGGCAGGTCGACGCCGGTGGCGCTCGCCAATCGATGCCGTAACTCGATGCCGCTCAGCGAATTGAAGCCGAAGGCGGTGAACGGCAGGTCGGGGTCGATCGCATCGGGCGAATCGTGACCGAGTACCGCCGCCGCCTGCTCGGCGACCACCGCGAGCACCAGCGCCTGCCGCTGCGGCCCGGGTACGGCGCCGAGCCGCTCGGCGAAGGACCCGGCCACTACGGTCCGCCGTTCCCGCACCGGACGTGCCGGGTTCACCACCGCGGCGTCGGTATCGGGCACGGGCCCCGCCGACTCGATCAGCACCGACTCGACGGTGAGCAGCGGTCGACCGTTCTCGGTGGTCGCGGTGAGGTGCGTGGCACCCGCTGCGCCACGTCCGATCCGGACGCGCGCGGCCGGCGCACCACGGTGATACAGGCGGATACCGCGCAGCGACACCGTGATCGGTATCGCCGGGCTGCCGGAGCCGGCGGTGTAGGAGTCCAGCGCGGGATGCAGCATGGCATCGAAGAGCGCCGGATGGACCATGAAGCGCCCGGCCCCTTCGGCCAGGCTCTCGTCGAGCGAAACTTCGGCGAACTGCTCGTCGTCCTGTTCCCAGGCGGCGGTGACGCCCTGGAATGCCACTCCGTAATCGATGCCCCGGCCGAACATCCGGTCGTAGAGTTCCCCGGCGGACACCTGGCCGCCCGTGGGGGGCCGGTCACCGATCGCCACCTCGGTGGAGTCCGCCGCGGCCACGGCCGCGGCGAGCACGCCGGACGCACACCGCACCCACACCGCCGCGCTGCTCTCGTCGCCGGTATCGGGCCGCGCGTACACGGTGAACGACCGCTGTCCGTGATCGTCCGCCGCTGCCACACTCACCTGCAGATCCAGCACCTCGGCAGCGGGCAGCGGCGGATGGATCCGCAATTCGGACACCGTTTCGGCGCCGACCCGGGCGCCGGCGGCCAGGGCGATCTCGACCCAGACCGAGCCGGGTACCACAGCCGCCCCGGCGAGCACATGGTCGGCGAGCCACGGATGGGTACGAGTGCTCAGCCGGCCGGCGAACAGCCAACCGCCGGTCCCCGCGATCGGCGTCGCGACGCCGAGAATCGGATGATCGGGATCATCCAGCCCGTACGCGCGCACATCGCCCGCTCCGACGGCCACATCCGGCGTCCAGCACTGCCGCCGTTGGAAGGCATAGGTCGGCAGATCCACCGGGTCGGTGCGTGGCGCGAGCTTCTCGTCCAGCACATCGATGCCCACGCAGTACGCCCGAGCCAGCGCGGCGCCGAACTGCTCCGCACCGCCACGTTCGCGTTCGAGCGTGCCCAGCACGGCCACCCGCCCGGACAGCCCCAGCGACCCGGCGGTGAGTTCGATCGCCACGGTCAGCACCGGATGCGGGCTCACCTCGACGAACGCGTTCATTTCGGTGTCCATCAGGCTGCGCACCGATTCGGCGAACCGGACCTGTCGGCGCAGACCGCGATACCAGTACCCGGCATCGAGACCGGCCGTATCCAGGTAGTCGCCCGTCACGGTCGAGAAGAACGGGATCGACCCCGAAACGGGCCGGATCGGCTCCAGTTCGTCCAGTAGTCGCTCCCGGATCCGTTCCACCGCGGCCGAATGCGAGGCATAGTCCACCGGAATGCGCTTCGCCCAGACTCCCTCGGCCGCGCACGCGTCGAGGAACTCCCCGATCGCGTCCGCGTCACCGGAGACGACCGTCTGCCCCGGACCGTTCTCGGCGGCGACCGACAATCGAGGACCGAACGCGCGCAACCGATCGGCGACCGCGTCGGCGGCCAGTCCGACCGCCGCCATACCACCGGATCCGGCGAGCTCCTGGGCCACCGCCTGCGAGCGCAACGCCACCACCCGGGCGCCGTCCGCTGTCGACAGGCCGCCGGCCACCACCGCGGCCGCGATCTCACCCTGCGAGTGTCCGAGCACCGCGGCCGGCCGGACACCCCGTGCCTGCCACGATCGCGCCAGTGACACCATGACCGCGAACAGCGCCGGTTGCACCACATCCACCCGGTCCAGTCCGGGGGCGCCCGGTTCGGCCCGCAGCACCTCGGTCAACGACCAGTCCACGAACGGCGCCAGTGCCGCTTCGCATTCGGCGATGGACGCGGCGAATACGGGGTCGGCGGCCAGTAACCGGGCGCCCATCCCCACCCATTGGCTGCCCTGACCCGGAAATACGAACACCACCTGACGGGTCGCGGCCCGCTCGGGGACAACCGCCCCCGAGCCGGAATCGGGTGCCGGGTCGATGAGCCCGGCCAGCCCGTCGGACAGGGCGGCGATATCCCCGCCGACGACAGCCGCGCGCCACTCCAACCGCGCGCGGGACCGGGCCAGCGACGAGGCCACCGCCGCGGCGTCGAGGTCGGGATGATCGCCGAGCCAGTCCCGTAGCCGTGCGGCCTGCGCGCCCAGCGCCTGTGGACTGCGCGCGGACAGGACCCAGGTCAGCGGCTGCCCGGGTGCGGTATCCAGATCGCCGGAATCCGCACCGGCGGGAGCGCCTTCCAGGATCACGTGCGCGTTGGTTCCGCCCATGCCGAACGACGAGACAGCGGCCCGGCGCACCGGTGCGGCCGGCCAGGGCCGGTTGCCGGTCAGCACGGTCAGGCCCAGCTCGTCGAGCGGGATCCGGGGATTGGGCGTGTGGAAATTCAAGCTGGGTACCAGCTCGCCGTACCGCACGCACAGTGCGGTCTTGATGAACCCGGCGATTCCGGCCGCACCCTCCAGATGCCCGATATTCGTCTTGACCGAACCGACGGCCAGCCGCCGCCCGGCCGGGCGACCGGCGCCATAGGTATCGCCCAGCGCGGCCGCCTCCACCGGATCCCCGGCGGGGGTGCCGGTTCCGTGCAGCTCCACGTAGTCCACCGACTCCGGCTCGACCCCGGCGGTCGCCAGCGCGGCCCGGATGACCGCCGCCTGGGTATCCGGACTGGGTGCGCTCAGCACCTGCCGATCGTTGCCGTTGTTGACCGAACTGCCACGGATCACCGCGTAGACCCGATGGCCCTCGGCCACCGCCCGGTGCAGCGGTTCGAGCACGACGATGCCGCCGCCCTCACCGCGCACGGTCCCGTCGGCGTTCGCATCGAAGGTGTGGCACTTTCCCGACGGCGAATGGGCGCCGAAGTGTTCGTAGCGCTCGCCGCTGAGCGGCGACAGGATCAGGTTGACGCCACCGGCCAGCGCGACCTCGCAGTCACCGCGGCGGATCGCTTCGGCGGCCAGATGCACAGCCACCAGCGACGAGGACTGCCCACTGTCGACCACCAGGCTCGGCCCGGTGAACCCGTAGTAATTCGAGATCCGGTTGGCCGCGACACCCCGACCCACCGCCCACAGCGAATGCCGGCTGATACCGGCGCTTCCCCGCGCGGCCGCGATTTCGGCGAAGTCGGTGCCGGTACTCCCGAAGAACACGCCGGTGGCGGCCTCGGCCGCAGCACCGAAACCCGCGTCCTCCAGCGCCTCCCAGCTCAGTTCCAGACCGAGCAGCTGTTGGGGATCGATAGCGCGGGCCTCGTTCGGGGGCACACCGAAGAAGTCCGCGTCGTATCGGGTCGCGGTATCCAGGAACCCCGCGATCTCGTCGATTCCCGGACGGTCCGCCCCGGCGGTGCCGATCGCGTCCCGTCCGTCCCGCAGCAGTCGCCAGAAGGCCGGGAGATCGGGTGCTCCGGGCATGCGGCACGACATCCCGACAACAGCGATATCGTTCGCCGACTCGATCATGGAAATTCCCGTCCAACCAGGTGAATACTGAGCTTGTTGGTGTTCGCCGGCAGCCACGTCACACCAGGGACTGCGGCCGGCGGCGCCGGTCATCTCGGATCGACATCGCGCCCCGGATCCATCGCCGGCAACTGCGGATCGGCGCCGTTCACAGCGCCTATCCACTGCCGGATATGTGTCGCCACCTCGCCCGCGGCCCCGTCGAGCACGGACAGATGGTCGGCGGTGATCCGCACCGTCGGACCGGCGTGCTGCCAATCCGGCACCGGTACCGCCATATCCGACAGTCCCGGCATCGGGGTGGTGGCCCGCAGCAGCAGCGTGGGTTCGGAAATCGGCTCCGCCCCGCGGCCGCCGTAGACCTGGCCGTAGTGCGCCATCACCACCAGGCCACGATCGTCGACCGTCACCAGTTCGTGGCTGAAGGCCACTTCGAGTGCGCTGCCGAACACCTCGAGGTTGTCCGCTTCGCTGTCGGGCGAATAGGTGTCGATCATGGCGACACCCCTCGGCGCCCGTCCGCGTTCGGCGAGCCGGCCGGCGAGCCCGTGCGCGATCGCGCCCCCGATCGAGTAGCCGACCAGCACGAACGGATCCGCCCCGACCGTGTCGAGGGTGGTGTCGGCGAGACAGTCCAGCAGGGCATCCCAGTGCGGCGGCAACGACTCCCCCGGGCGCGTACCGGGCAGCCAGAGGGCGGTCATCCCGAACTCGGCACCGAGCTCCCGGGCCAACCGGCCGAACTGGTGCGGACCGTTGCCGACCACGAACGACGGGACACAGATCAGCTTCAGCCCCGCCCCGCCGCGCGCCAGCAACATCGGTTTCGGCGCGACCAGTCGATCGGCCGATTCGTCCAGATCGACGATCAGCCGGCCGGTCTGCATCAGCACCGGCAGGGCGACCTTCGCGTCACCACGCCGGAGCGCCTCGGTGACCAACCCGGTGAGAATCCCGGGCGCACTCGATCCCGCCGCCGGCGCGGCCCCGCCCTCGACACCGACGAGACCACCGATCTGCTCGGTCAGCGTCTCGGCCACGGCGGCCGGGGTCGGATATTCGAACACCAGCGTGGACGCCAGGGTCAGTCCGGTGATCGTGGCGAGCCTGTTGCGGAATTCCACACCGCCCAGGGAGTCGAACCCGAGTTCGGTGAACAACGCGTCCGGGTCCACTTCGTCGGCCGAGGCGTGGCCCAGCACGGTGGCCGCCAGCGCCCGGACCTCGTGCAGCACCAGGTCGTAACGTTCGGACTCGGCAACGGCAGCCAGCCGGCGGGCCAGCGATCCCTTGTCCTCGGCCGACAGCGCCGCCACCGGAGCGCGCACGATATCCCGGAACAGGCTGGGCAATGCGCCGGTGCCGGCGAGCTCACTGAGCGCGGGCATGTCCAGCAGCGCGGTCAGCACCAGGGCGTGGCCGGTGCCGAGTGCCTTGTCGAACAGTTCCATGCCCGGTTCTGCGGTGATCGGCACCAAGCCGAGCCGGGTGCGGATCTGGCGAACGATCTGCTCGGCGCCTTCGCCGCCGAGCGCGCTGCCCATGCCGACGGTCCACAGTCCCCAGGCCAGCGAATGCGCGGGCCGGCCGGATTCGCGACGCTGATGAGCCAACGCGTCCAGGAAGGCATTCGCCGCCGCGTAGTTGCCCTGGCCCTGGCCGCCGAGCAGCGGCGCGGCCGAGGAGAACAGGACGAAGGCCGACAGCTCCGCATCCCGGGTGAGTTCGTGCAGGTTCACCGCGGCATCGGTTTTCGGTCGCATGACCCGATGCACCTGGTCGGCGGTCAAGGTCTCGATGGTGCCGTCGTCGATCACACCCGCGGTGTGCACCACCGCGGTCAGCGGATACTCGGCCGGCACGGTGCGCAGCAGGTCGCCCAATGCCGCGCGATCGGCCGCATCGCAGGCGACGACCCGCACCTGGGCACCGGCCTCGGTGAGGTCGGCGGCCAGTTCTTCCGCACCGTCGGCGGCGGGCCCGCGCCGGGACACCAGCAGCAGCCGCCGCACCCCGTGCTCGGCCACCAGGTGCCGGGCCAACAACGCGCCCAGGCCACCGGTGCCACCGGTGATCAGGACCGTCCCGGTGCCGAACGACACCGGTTCGGTGTCCGCCACCGCCTTGACCATCCGGGGCACCAGCGCCGCGGAATCGCGTACGGCGACCCGGGGTTCACCGGCCGCGGCGACCGCGCGGATCAGATCCGCGCTCGGCGCGGTCCGCTCGTCGAGGTCGAGCTGGACGATCCGGCCCGGGTATTCCGCCTGCGCGGAGTCGATCAGGCCGGCGACCGCCGCACTCGCCGGGTCGCCGGGCTCGCCGGGCAGACCGGCGGCGCAGCGGGTGAGTACCACCAGGGTCGCGCGCTCGGTGCGTTCGTCGGCCAGCCAGTCGCGCACCAGCGTCAGCGTGGCGCTGACACGGAGCCGCGCGACCTGGGCCAGGTCGCCCGCGCCTGTTTCCTCTCCGGAATCCCAGACCACCGATCCGGGTAGATCCGGGGCGGCGGCCAGCGCGGTGAGATCTCGGTGGGTACTCACCGATCCCGGCACCGGAGCCGAGCCGAGCACTGCCACCGCGGTTCCCGGCCCGGCGGCCGGGAGCGGCACCGGCTTCCAGCTGCGGGTGTAGAGCGGGCTGGAGGTGGCCCGGGACCGATTCAGCGTCTCGATATCGACCGGGCGGGCCAGCGCGGCGGCAATGGTCAGGACGGGTGCGCCGTCGGTGTCGGTGAGGTCGAGCCGGGCGGTATTGGTCTGGTCGGTGACGCTGATCCGGACGCGTACGACATCGGCACCCGCCCGGTACAGCCGGATCCCGGTGTAGGAGAAGGGCAGCGGAACCCGGCCCGGATCGTCGAGCCGGTCCAGCGACGGGTGGATACTCGCGTCCAGCAGCGCCGGATGGATCCGGTACCCCCGAGCAGCGGCGCTGTCGGGCAGCGCCACCTCGGCATACATCACCTCGCCGGCACTCCAGGCCGCGCGCACACCCTGGAACGCCGGACCGTAACCGAAGCCGATCGACGCCAGCTGTTCGTACAACTGGCCGGGGTCCAGCGACCGGACCCCGCTCGCCGGCACCTGTCCGTCCCACGGCGCGTCACCCGGAACCGAGCCGGCCGGGGCCAGCGTGCCGATCGCGTGGGTGATCCAGTCGGCCTCGTCGGGAGCCCCGACAGGCCGGGAATGGATCACGAACCGCCGGCGGCCGGTGGTGTCGGCCGCCTCGACGACGACCTGCGCGTCGAGCGGGGTGTCGTCGTCGAACAGCATCGGCGACTCGAGCACCAGTTCCTGAATCGTGTCCATGCCCAGATGGCTCCCGGCGTGCAGCGCCATCTCCACGAAACCCGTGCCCGGGATCAGCGCCGACCCGAACACCACGTGATCAGCCAGCCACGGATGGGTGCGGGTGGAGAAGCGGCCGGTGAACAGCCATTCGTCCCGTCCGACCACCGGCACGACCTCGGTGAGCAGATGGCCCGAAACCGGCCGGGCGGCTTCCGGTCCCGGCTCCAGCCAGTACCGCTGATTCTGGAAGGCATAGGTCGGCAACGCGATCCGACGGGTGTCCCGGCCCGCGAACAGCGGATCCAGCACCACCGGCAGACCCGATACCCGCGCCTGCGCCAGGAATGTCACGAACTGCGTGCCCTCGTCGGCTGTGCGCCGGGCGGTGGCCGCCACCAGCGACTCGGCGTCGGTGTCGGCCAGGCATTCGCGGGTCGCCGCGGTGAGCACCGCGTCCGGCCCGATTTCCAGGAAACGCCGGACTCCGGCAGCGGCCAGCGTTTCCACGCCGGCGGCGAAGCGGACACATCCGCGCACCTGGTCCACCCAGTACTCCGGGTCGGTGAACTCACTACCCGCGACGGTTCCCGAGAGGGTGGAAACGATCGGGATCGAGGGCGCGCGATAAGCCAGAGACTCTGCGACCGAGCGGAATTCCGCCAGCATCGGGTCCATCAGCCCCGAGTGGAACGCGTGGCTCACCCGCAGCCGCGAGGTTCTGATCCCCGCCTCGTCCAACAGCTTCGCGACCGTGTCGACCGCGTCGGCGGTTCCGGAGAACACCACCGAGAGCGGGCCGTTCACCGCGGCGATCGACAGGTCGTCCCGGCTGCCGTCCAGCAACCGCTCGGCGCTTTCCTCGGTGGTCGCCGCCGCGAGCATCGCCCCGCCCTCCGGTAGCGCACCCATCAGCCGGCCGCGTGCGGCCACCAGTGCGCAGGCGTCCGCCAGCGACCACACCCCGGCCACCTGCGCGGCCGCGAGCTCGCCGATGGAATGCCCGGCCAGCATGTCGGGAACGATCCCGAACGATTCCACCAGCCGGAACATCGCGACCTCGAAGGCGAACAATGCGGGCTGGGTGAACTCGGTGCGGCCGAGCAGATCCGCCCGGTCCGCGTCGAACATCAGCTCCCGGAGCGACCGCCCCAGCAGGGGATCGAACCGGTCACAGACCTCGTCCAGTGCGGCGGCGAAAACCGGGAAGTCGCGATACAGCCCCGCCCCCATTCCCGCCCGCTGCGCGCCCTGGCCGGTGAAGAGGAACGCGGTGCGACCCGTGCGCGCCTTCCCGGACGCCACCCGCCCGGCCGACGCGCCCGACGCCAACTCCGCCAGGCCGTTCAGCATCGCGTCGCGGTCGTGCCCGATCACCGCGCCGCGCCAGTCCAGCTGCGCTCGGCTGTCGACCAGCGAGGAGGCCACCCGCCACAGATCATCGGACTCCGGGGCGGCGGCCAGCCACTGCCGCAATCGATCGGCCTGCGCACGCAGACCCGCTTCGGATTTCGCCGACACCAGCAGCGGTACCGCCGCCACCCGCACGTCCGCGTTCGTATCGTCCGGCCCGGTCCGCCCGGGTGCCGGCCGGGTCTCGGCGGGAGCTTCCTCGAGCACCACGTGTGCGTTGGTGCCGCTGATACCGAACGACGAAACACCGGCCCGGCGCTTGCGCCCGGCCGCGGCGGGCCACGGCTCGGGCTCGGTCAGCACCCGCACTGATCCGGCCGACCAATCCACCTGCGGCGAGAGCTCGTCCGCGTGCAGGGTCTTCGGCAGGATACCGTGGCGCATGGCCTGCACCATCTTGATCACGCCGGCCACCCCGGATGCCGCCACCGAGTGCCCGATATTCGATTTCAGCGACCCGATCCGCAGCGGTTCGGCCCGATCCTGCCCGTACGCCGCGATCAACGCCTGCGCCTCGATCGGATCACCCAACGGCGTACCCGTACCGTGCGCCTCCACCGCATCCACATCCGCCGCCGACAACCCCGCCGACGCCAACGCCGCCGCGATCACCCGCTCCTGCGACGGACCATTCGGCGCGGTCAAACCATTGCTCGCCCCGTCCTGGTTGACGGCGCTACCACGAACCACCGCCAGCACCTCGTGCCCCAGCCGCCGCGCATCCGACAACCGCTCCAACACCAGCACACCCACACCCTCGGACCAGCCCACCCCATCCGCGGCCGCCGAAAACGCCTTACACCGACCGTCCGACGCCAGCCCCCGCTGCCGGGCGAAGTCGACGAAGAACTCGGGGCTGCCGGAGATGCTGACGCCGGCCGACAGCACCAGCGACGTCTCACCGTTGCGCAGCGCCTGGCACGCCAGGTGCAAGGCAACCAGCGACGACGAGCAGGCGGTGTCCACGGTCATCGCCGGACCCTGCAGCCCGAGAACATAAGCGACGCGCCCGGAGATCACGCTCTCGGAGTTCCCGGTCATCCGGAACCCTTCGTTCTCCCCCACGACCCGCTCGCCGTAACCGGACGGAGTGGCGCCGACGTATACACCGGTATCGCTGCCCCGCAGCGATACCGGATCGATACCCGCGTCTTCCAGCGACTCCCAGGCGGCTTCCAGCATCAGCCGCTGCTGCGGGTCCATCGCCGTCGCCTCACGCGGGCTGATCCCGAAGAAGCCGGGGTCGAAACCACCGGGGTCGGCGAGGAAACCGCCCTCACGCACGTAGGTGGTGCCGGGGACATCCGGGTCCGGGTTGTACAGCCGGTCCAGATCCCAGCCCCGGTCAGTGGGGAAACCGGAGATCACATCGGTGCCTGCGGCCACCAGGTCCCACAGCTGTGCGGCGGAGGAAACGCCGCCGGGATAACGGCAACCGATTCCGACGATGGCGATGGGCTCGTCGGTGCGGCCCTGGCGCAATGCCCTGGGGGCCGGCTTCCGCGCACTGGGCGCGTCATCGATCATCGATACCAGCAATACCGCCACCGCCCGCGCGGTCGGATGGTCGAAGACCAGGGTGGCGGGGAGCGGCAAACCGGTGGCCTTGGCGAGCCGATTGCGGAATTCGACCCCGGCCAGGGAGTCGAAACCCAGGTCGGTGAACGGCATATCCGGCTCGATCGCCTCGGCCGAGCCGTGCCCCAGCGCCGCGGCCGCGGTCTCGCGCACCACCGTCAGCGCGACCTCGTCCCGTTCGGCGGCCGCGACGGTGGCCAGTCGTCCGAGCGGCGTCGCGTTCGGCGGGGACCCGGGCGCGGCCACCAGTGTGCCCAGCACGTTCGGCAGCGAACCCGCCCGGGCGAGCTCGGTCAGTCCGGCGATATCGAAATCGGCGGCCACCGCGAAGGCGTCCGGCGCCGCGACAGCGGCGTCGAACAACAGCAGTCCGGCCGTGTTCTCCAGCGGCCGTAAACCCATCCGGCGCAGTCGCGCCAAGCCCGGCGCACCGAGTTCGCCGGTCATCCCGGTGCCCGCGTTCCACGGGCCCCAGGCGATCGATACGGCCGGTAGCCCAGCCGTGGTCCGCAGCGCCACCATCGCATCGGCGAAGGCATTCGCGGCCGCGTAGTTGCCCTGGCCCGGCGCGCCCGCCACCCCGGCCATGGATGAGAAGACGACGAACGCCGATACCTCGGCAGATCCGGCCACCTCGTGGAGCGACCACAGCCCGTCGACCTTGGGCCGGAACACCCGATCGATCTGCTCGTCGGTCAGGCTCTCGACAGTGGCGTCGTCCACCACCCCGGCCGCGTGCACGATTCCCGACAACGGGAACTCCGGCGGCAGCTGTGCCAGCAACTGTGCCAGGGCATCTCGATCCGCCACGTCACAGGCGGCCACCTCCACCTCGGCCCCCAGCGCGGACACCTCGGCGACCAGCTCCGGCACCCCGTCGGCGTCGCGGCCCCGGCGCGAAACCAGCAGCAGCCGGCGCACCCCGTGTACCGCGACCAGATGCCGCGCCACCAGTGCGCCCAGACCGGTGGTGCCGCCGGTGACCAGCACCGTGCCCGTGCCGAAAGACATCGGCGCGGAGTCCGTCGCGGCAGGACGGCGACGCACGCGCGGCACCGAGAGAGCGCCGTCGCGTACCGCCAGCAGCGGCTCGTTCGCGGCGAGGGCGGCCGCTACGATCCGCCGGTCGAGCTCGCCGTCCCGGTCGAGCAGGACGATCCGGCCCGGATGTTCGGCCTGCGCACTGCGCACCAGTCCGGCGATCGCCGCCGCCGCCGGGTCGGGTGATTCCCCGGCCGGCCTCATCGCCCGGTGCGTCACCACCACCAGCCGGGTCCGGGACGCCCCGCTCTCCGCCAGCCAGGATCGCATCAGACCGAGCGTCTCCCGGACGCCGCGCCGGGCCGTTCCGGGCATCGTCTCGACGGCGTCGGCCACAGTCGCGGCGACATCGGCCACTGCCTCGGCAGCCTCGGGCACTGTCTCTGCGGCACCGGCCACCGTCTCGACGGCATCGGGCACCGTCTCGGCGAACCACACGACCGCATCGGGCGCCGCCGGCCCCCGCGCCGCCTCGGCGGCCGCACCGATATCGGTGAATCGATGTGCGGCCCCGGCGATATCGGCCCCGCCGAGCACCGCCACCGTCACCTCGGGCACCTCGGTCAAGGCCGGGACCGGCAACCAGTCCAAGCCGTACAGCGGCAACGCGCCCGCCGAGCGGACCCGCTCCACCGTGCGCCGCTCGACCGGATGAACCACGACCGAGTCGACACTCAGCACCGGTTCGCCGGCTTCGCCGACCGCTTCCATCCGGATCCCGTAGCCACCGTGCCAGTCGATCCGCAGCCGCAGCGGCCCGGAACCGGTCCGGGCCAACCGCACGCCCGCACAGCGCACCGGCAGCGGAACCCGGTCGGCGGGAACGTCGTCCATGACGAAGTCGAGCGCCGGGTGCAGGCAGGCGTCGAACAGCGCCGGGTGGATACCGAAGCCGCCCGTCTGGGGGATCACCGCGTCGTCGAGCGAGACCTCGGCGAACATCTCGTGCCCACGCCGCCATGCCGCGCGTACCCCGCGGAATACCGGTCCGTATTCCATACCCAGGCCGGAGATCCGGTGATACAGGTCCGCCACCTCGAGCTGTTCGGCGTGCTCCGGCGGCCAGACCTCGGCCCATCCGGTGCCGGTATCGGGTGTCGTGTCGGCTTCGGCCAGCACACCACCGGCGTGCGCGACCCAGGCCTCGGCGTCCTCGGTCCGCTCCGGCCGGGAGTAGACGGTGAAGCGGCGGCGGCCGTCCGGCCCGGCCTCCGCCACCGCGACCTGGATGTCCACCGGGTTCTCGGTGAGCACCAGCGGAATATCGAGCAGCAGTTCCTCGATCACCCCGGCGCCCAGGCGCGCCCCGACCGCGGATGCCAATTCCAGATAGGTGGTCGCCGGCACCACCGGCGTGCCGAACACCAGGTGCTCGGCGACCCAGGGCTGGCCCGGATCGGACAGCTTTCCGGTGAAAAGCCACTCGTCCCGACCGGCCACCGGCACGGCCTCGGTCAGGATCGGATGGCCGAATCCGCCCGTGGCGGCCGGGCGACCGGCAGGCAGCCAGTAGCGCTCCCGCTGAAACGCGTAGGTCGGCAGGTCGACCCGCGCCGGTAGGCGGTCGGCGAACAGTGGCGCCCAATCGACCTCGATACCCGCACTGTGCGCCCGGCCGAGGAACGCCAGGAATTGCGTCACCTCGTCGGCGCCGCGCCGGCCGGCGGCCGCCACCAGAGCCTTCGATTCCAGGTCCGCGGGCAGGCACTGCCCGGTCATCGTGCTGAGTACGGCATCCGGTCCGATTTCCAGGAACCGCGTCACCCCGCTGTCCACCAGATGGTCGACGCCGAGGGCGAACCGCACGGTATCGCGGATATGACCCACCCAATACATCGGATCGGCGAATGCTTCACCGCCGACGACCCCGAACACGGTGGACACCACCGGAAGCAGCGGACGGCGGTAGTTCACCCCGGCCGCCACACTCTCGAACTCGGGGAGCATCGGCTCCATCAATCCGGAGTGGAAGGCGTGGCTCACCCGCAGCCGGGACACCCGCACGTCCTCGGCCGAGAGCAGCGCCTCCAGCTGCGCGACAGCTTCCTCGGTACCGGAGAACACGACCGCCGACGGACTGTTGACGGCGGCGACCGACAGCCGCCCGCCGAAGGGGGCGACGATCTCGTCCGCGCGCGGCGCCGTGATCGCCGCCGCCAGCATCGCGCCGCCCGGCGGCAACGCACCCATCAGCCGGCCGCGCGCCGCCACCAGCGCACACGCGTCCGCGATCGACCACATCCCGGCCACATACGCGGCGACCAATTCGCCGATCGAATGCCCGATCAGCACATCCGGACCGATGCCGAACGACTCCACCAGCCGGAACAGCGCCACCTCGTAGGCGAACAACGCCGGCTGGGTGTACTCGGTCCGATGGATCGAGTCCGGCTCGGCCGCACCGAAGACGATCTCCTTCAGGCCGGTATCACTGCCGAGCTGTCGATCGAATTCGGCGCAGATCTCGTCGAAGGCGGCGGCGAAGACCGGGAAGGCCGAATACAGTCCGGCACCCATGCCCGGTCGCTGGGCGCCCTGCCCGGTGAACAGGAAGGCGATCTTGCCGTCGACAGGTGTGCCGTCGACGACGCCCACGCCGGTCGAACCGGTGGCCATATCCGCCAGCCGCGCCAGTGCCGACTCCCGATCCCCGGCGACGACCACTCCGCGCCGGTTCAGCCGGGAGCGAGTTGTCAGCAGCGCGTGCGCGATATCCGGTAGTTCCGCGTCCGGGTGCGCGAGCAGCCAGTCGCGTAACCGCGCCGCCTGGGCGCGCAGCCCCGGCGCCGACTTGGCCGACAGCAGCAGCGGCACCGCTCCCGCCGCCGGACCGCGGCCGTCGGCTACGGACACCGCCGAACCCGCCGGTCCGGCCGGTGCTTCCTCGATGATGATGTGTGCGTTGGTGCCGCTGATCCCGAACGAGGAGACCCCGGCCCGGCGCACCCGGTCCGCCGAACCCGGCCACGACCGATCCTCGGTGAGCAACCGCACCGCCCCGGCCGACCAATCCACATGCGGCGACGGCGCGTCCGCGTGCAACGTCCTCGGCAGCACCGCGTGGCGTAGCGCCTGCACCACCTTGATCACCCCGGCCACCCCGGCGGCCGCTTGACTGTGCCCGATATTCGATTTCAGCGACCCGACCCACAGGGGTTCGGCCCGATCCTGCCCGTACGCCGCGATCAACGCCTGCGCCTCGATCGGATCACCCAACGGCGTACCCGTACCGTGCGCCTCCACCGCATCCACATCCGCCGCCGACAACCCCGCCGACGCCAACGCCGCCGCGATCACCCGCTCCTGCGACGGACCATTCGGCGCGGTCAAACCATTGCTCGCCCCGTCCTGGTTGACGGCGCTACCACGAACCACCGCCAGCACCTCGTGCCCCAGCCGCCGCGCATCCGACAACCGCTCCAACACCAGCACACCCACACCCTCGGACCAGCCCACCCCATCCGCGGCCGCCGAAAACGCCTTACACCGACCGTCCGGCGCCAGCCCCCGCTGGCGCGAGAACTCGGTGAACAGGAACGGTGTCGACATCACCGCGGCGCCGCTGGCCAGCGCCATCGAGCATTCGCCCTGACGCAACGCCTGAGCGGCCAGATGAATGGCCACCAGCGAGGACGAACACGCGGTGTCCACGGTGATCGCCGGCCCCTCCAGGCCCAAGGAGTACGCCACCCGCCCGGAGGCGACACTGCTCGCCGAACCGGTGCCGATGTACCCCTCGACACCGGCGCCCGACGCTTTGGCGATCTCCTCGTAGTCCAGGTACGAGACGCCGGTGAACACACCCATATCGCTGCCCCGCAACGACGCCGGGTCGATTCCCGCGTGTTCGAGCGCCTCCCACGATGCCTCCAGCAGCAGCCGCTGCTGCGGATCCATCGCCGCCGCCTCCCGGGGGCCGATACCGAAGAATCCCGCATCGAAATGGCCCGCATCGGTGAGGAACCCGCCGTAGCGCAGATAGGAGGTCCCCGGGTTGTCGGGGTCGGGATGGAACAACCGGTCCAGATCCCAGCCCCGGTCCGTCGGGAAATCGGTGATCGCGTCGGTTCCGGCGGTCACCAGATCCCAGAGCTGGGCGGGCGATTCGACGCCCCCCGGATAGCGACAGCCCATACCGACGATCGCGATCGGTTCATCGGTCCGGACCCGGCGGACCACCCGGCTCACCGGTCGAGCCGACTCGAGCTCACCGACCCGGGACAGCACGAATGCGGCCACCGCCCTGGCGGTGGGATGGTCGAACACCAGCGTGGACGGCAGTTGTACGCCGGTCGCCTTGCTCAGCCGGTTGCGGAACTCGACGCCGGCCAGCGAATCGAAACCCAGTTCACTGAACGGCGCGCCGGGATCGATCGCGGCGGCGGAGATGTGCCCGAGCACGCCGGCCGCCTCCGCACACACCACCGCGAGAACAACGGCCTCGTGCTCGGCCGGCTCGGCAGCCGCCAACCGGCGAGCCAGTGAGCCGGTGGTATCCGCCGCCCGCCGCACCGGCACGGTCACCATCGCGTGCAGTACCCGGGGAAGCGAGCCCTCGCGTGCCCGCGCCGCCAGTGCCTCGGTGTCGAAATCGGTGGCGACGACCGTCGGCGCGGCCGCAGCGGTCGCCTGATCGAACAGGGCCAGTCCGTCGGCGGCAGCGAGCGGGCGTATCCCCATCCGCGCCATCCGCGCCATCGCGGTGTCGTCCAGCGCACCGGTCATACCGCTGCCCTGGTTCCAGGAACCCCACGCGATCGACACCGCGGGCAGGGCCGCCGCGTGCCGTCGGGCTGCCAGCGCGTCCAGGAAGGCGTTCGCCGCAGCGTAGTTGCCCTGCCCCGGTGATCCCGCGACACCCGCGAGCGAGGAGAACAATACGAAGGCGGCCAGCTCCCGGTCACGGGTGGCGTCGTGCAGATTCCACGCGGCATCCGCTTTCGCCGCCAGTACCCGGTCCAGCTGTTCGGCGGTCAGGGTTTCGACGGTGCCGTCGGCGAGAACGCCGGCCGAATGGATCACCGCGCTCGGGGCGAATTCGCCGTTGAGATCCGTTAGCAGCGCCGCCAGCGCGGTGCGATCACCGACATCGCACGCGGCCACCCGCACCTGCGCACCGGCCGCGGCCAGCTCACCGACCAGCTCGGGCGCCCCGGGGGCGCGGTCGCCACGGCGCGAGACCAGAACCAGGCGACGCACTCCGTGCGCCGCCACGAGATGCCGGGCCACCTCGGCACCCAGCCCACCGGTGCCGCCGGTGATCAACACCGACCCCGTGCCGAAGTCCGGTACCGCGGATCCGGCCCGGCCGGACCGGCGTCGCAGCCGGGGCACATACCGCACACCGTCGCGGATCGCCAGCTCCGGTTCTTCCGAATCCGCCGCGGCGGCGACCGTTTCCTCATCCAGGTCCGCGCCCGGCGCCACGTCGAGCAGCACGAACCGGCCCGGGTATTCGAACTGCGCGCTGCGCAGCAAACCGGCCACAGCCGCTCCGGCCGGATCCGGCGATTCGCCGGATATCGCGGCGGCGCCTCGCGTCAGCACCACCAGCCGAGCAGCCGACAACCGGTCATCGGTCTGCCACCGACGCAACAGCTCCAGCGTCGCGGCGACCTCGGTGTGCGCGCGAGCGACGATATCGTCGGCACCGGAAACACCGCCGACCGGGGACCATACGACGACCTCGGGAATCGTCTCCGCGGCCAGCAGCTCGGCCACGTCGGCGAACCGGCCGCCGACCCCGGAGACCGCGCCGGATCCCAACACCGCCACCGACACCGTCGGATCGCCGGACCCCGCCGACACCGGCACCCACTCGACCTCCACCAGTGACGGACGCTCTCTGGCCGCGCCGCGCAACACTTCGGCGTCCACGGGACGGGAAGCCAGCGAGTCGAGACTCAGTACCGGAGCACCCGCGTCATCGACCGCGACGAGCCGGATCCGGTCGGATCCGGTCAGCATGACGCGCACCCGGACAGCCGTCACCCCGGTGCGGTACAACCGGACCCCACCGAACGAGAACGGCAGTGGTAGCCGGCCCGCCGGCAGCTCCCGCGCGAGTTCGGCGATCGCCGCATGGAACGCGGCGTCGAACAACGCGGGATGGATGGCGTAGGAAGCCCCCGTACCGGCGTCGTCGGTCAGCGCCACCTCGGTGAGCAGATCCCCGCCGTCCCGCCAGATCGCCTGTAGTCCCTGGAACGCCGGGCCGTAGCCGAACCCCAGATCGGCGAGCTGGTCGTAGAGCGCGTCATAGGCGACCGGCTCCGCCCCGGCGGGCGGCCAGTCCCCCGGCGTCTCGGCGGCGACCCAGGTCGGGACGGCCTCGGCAACGGGGACCAGCACACCACTGGCGTGCGTACTCCACTCGCCACCGGTGACCTCGTCATCCCCGGCCGCGCGGGAGTGCACGGCGAACCGGCGCCGGCCCGCTTCATCGGCGGGTTCCACACTCACCTGGATATCCGCCGGAGCATCGCCGGTCAGCACCAGCGGGTTCTCCAGCAGCAGCTCCTCGACGGAACCGGCGTCCAGCCGCGCCCCCGCCGTGAGCACCAGCTCCACGAACGCGGTACCCGGCACCACGACCGAACCGAATACGCTGTGATCGGCCAGCCAGGGCTGATCGCCCGCCGAGATCCGGCCGGTGAACAGCCATTCGTCCTTGCCCGCCAGCGGAACCACACCGGTCAGGATCGGGTGATCGGAAGTTCCCGGCGCCGCCCCCCGGCGCAGCGGCTCCAGCCAGTACCGCTGCCGCTGGAACGCATAGGTGGGCAGCGCTACCCGGCCGATCTCCCGGCCGGCGAACAAGGGACGCCAGTCCACCTCCAGGCCGGCGGCGCCGGCCTGGGCCAGCATGGTGACGAACTGGGTCACCTCGTCGCCCGATCGCCGGGACGCGGCCACCACCAGCGACTCGGCCTCCACCCCCGGATGGCCGGCCAGGCATTCGCGCGACGTCGCCGCGAGCACCGCGTCCGGTCCCACCTCGACGAACCGTCGTACTCCGGCAGCCACCAGCGCATCCACCCCGGGTGCGAACCGGACGCAACCGCGGACCTGGTCGACCCAGTAACCGGGATCGGTCAGCGCCGTCGCGGCGATACCGGCGGACACATTCGACACCAGCGCCGGCGACGGCTGCCGATAGGTCAACCGCTCGGCGACAGCCCGGAACTCGGCCAGCATCGGATCCATCCGAGCCGAATGGAAAGCATGGCTGACCCGCAACCGCGAGGTCCGCACACCTTCGCCGGAAAGCCGGCGCTCCACTTCCTCAACCGCGTCGGCGTCACCGGAGAGCACCACCGAGGCGGGACCGTTGACGGCGGCCAGCGCCAGCCGATCCCCGAAAGCCGTCACGATCTCGAGCCCACGCTCCTCGGTGACGGCGGCGGCCAGCATCGCCCCGCCCGCCGGCAGCGCACCCATCAACCGGCCCCGGGCCGCCACCAGCGCACAGGCGTCCGCCAGCGACCAGACACCCGCCACATACGCCGCGACCAGTTCCCCGATCGAATGCCCCGCCACCAGGTCCGGCGCGAGACCGAACGATTCGACCAGGCGGAACATGGCCACCTCGAACGCGAACAGGGCCGGCTGCGTCCACTCGGTCCGCTCCAGCACACCCTGCGGATCGGCGAACATCACCTCCCGCAGCGACCCGCCCAGCAGCGCGTCGAATTGTCCGCATACTTCGTCCAGTGCCTGTGCGAAAACCGGGAACGCCGTGTACAGACCGGCACCCATCCCCACCCGCTGCGCACCCTGACCGGTGAACAGGAAGGCCGTCTTCCCGGAACCCACCGAGCCGGTCACCACCGCCGGCGACGCCGAACCCGACGCCAGATCCGCCAGCCCCGCCAGTAATCCGGCCCGGTCCCGGCCCACCACGGCGGCCCGCCGCGCGAACCGGGTCCGATGTTCCAGCAGGGCCGACGCCACACTGGGGAGGTCGGCGTCCGGATGGCCGGACAACCACCGGCGCAGCCGCTCGGCCTGAGCCCGCAGGGCAGGTTCGGATTTGGCCGACACCACCAGCGGGGTCACCTCGGTGGACACGGCGGCCGGCGAATCCGCGGGACCTCCGGTCTGGTCCGCGACCGGTTCGGCAGCAGGCGCCTCCTCCACGATCACATGCGCGTTGGTGCCGCTGATCCCGAACGACGAAACCCCCGCACGTCGCACCCGCGCGCCGGCCGGCCACTGCTCCGCCTGTGTCAGCACGCGCACCGTGCCCGCCGACCAATCCACATGGGGCGACAGTTCGTCGACGTGCAGCGTCTGGGGCAGTTCCGCGTACCGCAACGCCTGCACCATCTTGATCACCCCGCCCACCCCGGCGGCCGCCTGACTGTGCCCGATATTCGACTTCAGCGTCCCGATCCGCAGCGGTTGCGGGCGGTCCTGTCCGTAGGTCGCGATCAGCGCCTGCGCCTCGATCGGATCGCCCAGCGCCGTACCGGTCCCGTGCGCTTCCACCGCGTCCACATCGGCGGGTCCCAGCCCGGCCGCCGCCAGCGCCGCGGCGATCACCCGCTCCTGGGAGGGGCCGTTGGGTGCGGTCAACCCGTTCGACGCACCGTCCTGGTTCACCGCTGAACCGCGGACCACCGCCAGTACGTTGTGCCCGAGCCGCCGGGCATCCGACAACCGCTCCAGAACCAGCAGCCCGACCCCCTCGGACCAACCGGCCCCGTCCGCGGCCGCGGAGAACGCCTTGCACCGGCCGTCCGGCGCCAGTCCCCGCTGCCGCGCGAACTCGACGAACAGCTGGGGTGTCGACATGACCGTCACGCCGCCGGCCAGCGCCATTGCCGTCTCGCCACGGCGTAGTGCCTGGCAGGCCAGGTGGATCGCCACCAGCGAGGACGAACACGCGGTATCCACCGTGATGGCCGGCCCTTCCAGGCCGAGCGTGTAGGCGACCCGCCCGGACACCACGCTGCCGGAAGTACCGACCCCGCCGTAGCCTTCGGCGGCCGGACCGGCCGCTCGCGCGGTGTGGTCGTAGTCCTGGTACATGACACCGGCGTAGACACCCGTGTCGGAGCCGTGCAGAGACACCGGATCGATCCCGGCGTCCTCCAACGCCTCCCACGCCGCTTCCAGCAGCAACCGCTGCTGCGGATCCATCGCGGCCGCCTCGCGCGGGCCGATCTCGAAGAAGCCGGCATCGAAATCGCCTACGCCGCGCAGGAAGCTCCCGGACCGGGTGTAGGTCTTGCCGAACCGATCCGGATCGGGGTCGTAGAGCCCGTCCACATCCCAGCCGCGGTCCCGGGGGAACTCGGTGACGGTATCGCCGCCGGAGCGGACCAGCTCCCACAGCTGGTCGGGCGACTCCACACCACCCGGGTAACGGCACGCCATGCCGACGATCGCGATCGGTTCGTCGAGCTTGTCGCGCAGCCGGGTCAGATCGTCCCGGGTGGTGAGCAATTCGACCGTTACCTTCTTGAGGTACTCCAGCGTGCGGTCGGACGAGGCGCTGTTGTTGGTGTCCACGTGTCACATCCCGGTTTTCAAGGTCGGCGGAGAAACCCGGGGCGTAACCACGTCGGGTTCGAAAAGTCAGTCGGTTGCGAGGAGTCGATCGGCTGGGAACCGATCGACGACTGACCGATCGGCAGGTCGCCGATCGGTCAGGGCATCCGCCGGATGGGCGGCGAGATATCGCGCCGATCAGCGGGTTCTACGGCTGCGGGAAGTTGGGTTGTCCGACGGCCTCGGCGGCAACAGTCAGCCGGATAAGGAGCGGTGAAAGACTCGGTTCAGCGAGTTATTCGGTCACCGAGAAGCTCAGGCACAGGTATCACCGGACTCGAAACCGGGGGCCGATCAACGCTCATTCACAATCCCTCACCTACGGGCATACAGGCGGTAGCTCATCTGACCCGCCCGCGTTCCAGTAGCTTGCCAGCTCACACGCATTCGTGCAACCGACCGGTTTGTATTAGCTGGATTCCGTCGAGTTCCCCCGGAAAGCTGAAGGACACGGTCTGAAGTCGCTGTCGTCCCGGCCCGGCCGCGCCGGCATCGACGAATCGCAGGGGCGGGCCGCGACCGCATCGAGATCAGCGCATTCCCGCCTGGTCCGTGACGCCGAGGAACAGTCCGGCCCGATCGAAAACCGAGGTCGCCCCGACCAGCAGTCGACCTCGCAAAATAGCCGACCGGGTTCCCTGACAGTGGCAGCGCTGTCACCCGAGCCCGGCACCGAATTCACCGCGTGAACCCAGCAGTTACTGCGCAATGTCGGTGTGGGAAAAGGCGATCCGCCGACCACGCCCGAACAGCAACCAGCCGACCTACTGAATTAACGATGAATTAATCTACGAGTCCGACACTTCCTGGTTCGATTTTCAATTGCTGCCAGAAATGCATCTTCACTACTCCGGTGAATCGGCACGCAGTCTGCCGAAACGGTCCACCGCCGGCGCCGGTGGCCCCTGATCGGGTCGCCGATGGTCCGCATCGCTGGCCCCGGCCCGGTCGGCGCGCTCAACGAGGACACTGAGGCCCCGGTGGGCGTCTGCTGTGTAGCACACGATTTTGCCCTTGTGATTCTTCGAGCGGCCGAGTGCTCCGGCGTCGGCCAGCTCGGTCAGCGCGCGGTGGGCAGCAACAGCCGAGACGCCATACCGAGTGGCGGCCGATTCGGTGGTGAACACGGGGTGTGCGGAGAAGTCCGCGAGGATCTTCATGGCGACCGCGTCCCGACGGAGTAGGACGGGACTGGTGCCTCGTCTGCGCCGGTGCTCGACCAGGCGTTGCAGGAGTTGCTCATCGAGGCGGCAGCGTCTCGGGCCAGCCGCACTCCGGTCTGCGCTGCTTGCTCGGCGGCCTGGGCGAACCCGATGACCCACTCGTCGGTGTGTGGTTCCGGATCGCGGTAGGAGGTCAGGCCTGCCAGATAGACGTCAGTGCGCGCGGCGAACACAGTGCTGATCGGGATCAGCGTGTGCCGCAGGGCATCGCAGCGCCGCAGCACGGTGTGTATCAGTGCGCGGCCGGTGCGTCTGTTGCCGTCGATGAACGGGTGGATCGTCTCGAACTGCGCGTGGGCGATCGCGGCCCTTACAACCGGGTTGCCGTGAGTGGCGGTCAGGAACGAGGCCACATCCGCGACCAGGACGGGAACCTCGGACTCGGGCGGGGGTACGAAATCGGCCCGTAGTGGGCACCACCCGGTCCGCCCACCCAGCTCTGTCGGGTACGCAGACCGGCCGGTAACCGGGGTTCGATTGTGTGCTGTAGATCCACGATGTCCCGTGTCGTGATCGGCCTGCATCGGTCGGCCGGCGAATCGATGGCTCGCTCAGTGGCAACCACGTCCAGGGCCGTGCGAGTACCCGATTCCAGGGTTTCGGCGATGGCGAGTTCTTCAGGGGTGATGCGGTTACCTTCGATCCAGGACGAGGAGATCGACTCGGACCGGATCAGCAGGTGGTTGAGGTAGCTACCCCGGGACCCGATGCGTTCATCAGCCCTGGCCAGCACCGCCAGTGCATCCTCGGCAGCCTGCTGGGCCCGGGGGCCGATCTGCGGGAGGTCCACCCCCAGCGGGTCGGGGATATAGGCCCGATAAGTTCCCGCCCCGAGTATGGGAACCTGCGACGGACGACCACCGGCCCGTTCAACTGTTCGGAGGCCTGGCCCGGAACTTCGGCGTATTCCTGGCTACAGGCTAAAAGAGAAAGCAGGTCGAGCGGAGTTAGTAGGCTCGACCTGCGTCTTCTGCTCCCCCAACTGGACTCGAACCAGTAACCTGCCGATTAACAGTCGGCTGCTCTGCCAATTGAGCTATAGGGGATTGTTCGGTTGCCCGCCCGTACCGGGCTGGCCGAGAGGAAACTTTAGCGTATCGCCCCGCGCGGGCCCAAATCGCGGGGTCGGGTGGGCACTCGGGGGTGAATCCGGGGCTGAGCGGGCGGTCTGTGTGGCGTCGGATCGACAGGTGTCGGTGCGGTCGGGCAGGATGTGTCAGCACGGACTACTGGGAGGAGCTCGACCCCTATGCTGCGGTTGATCATCGGTATCGCTGCCGGTTATGTGCTGGGCAGTAAGGCCGGGCGGGCGCGCTACGAGCAGATCAGTGCGAGTGCGCGCGCGGTCACGGGAAGCCCGGTGACACGCAAGCTGGTGCAGGTGAGCCGGCAGAAGCTGTCGGACAGGTTGAGCACCCAGCAGAAGCTGGAGCCGATGGAGCCGCTCGACGAGCGCACCACGGTGATGGTGCCGCACGATCAGCTGCGGCGGCGTTAGAACAGGGTGAGCCGAATCTCAGGTGGAGGCGAAGTCGCCGCTGCCCATGGCCTGCTCCAGCAGGCTCTTGCGGTACTGCTCCAAGGCCACCAGGTCGCCGAACAGCGCCATATAGGTGTCGGGTTCGTCGGTGGACGAGACGCGGTGCAGACGGGATTTCAGTTCGGCGATCTGGCGCCCGACCAGCGCGGCCTGGGCGTTGGCGAGGACGCCGGTGATGAAACGCGGCAGATCGTTGATGGTTTTCACCGGCAGCGGTTCGCTCGCGAGTTCGGACACCAGGGCGCGCAGGGTGAGGTCGTCGGTCAGGTCGCCGATGGCACTGACCCAGTCCGCTCCCGAGAGCCCGGAGGCCGTACCGCCGGCTTCGGCCATCAGGGTGCGCACCGCGATATAGGCGGGGTGGGTGAAGGCGTCCGATTCGAGTGCGTCGAACGCGGGACCAGCGATTTCCGGGTACTGGAGTCCGGCGGTGAGGGCCTGCCGCTGCGAACGCAACACCGGGTCGCGCGGATCGGGGCGGGCGGCCGGCTGGCTGGGGCCCATACCCGCTTGCTCGGTGCGGGCTGCGCGCGGCGGGGTCGTAGCCGCGACGCCGCGTAGTTTGCGGGCTTCTTCGTCCACCCGGCGGTACACCAGTTGCGGGTCCTGCCAGCCGGTCCATTCCGCCAACTGGGTGGCATAGCGTTTACGCAGGCCGTGGTCCTTGATCTGGGCGACGATGGGCACCGCCCACCGCATCACCTCGACCTGGCTGTCGTAGGTGAGGGCGTGGGTGCGGCTGTCCTCACGTTTGGCGATCTCCTGGCGCAGCGCGAAATCGAACAGCGGTTCGCGGCGCGCGACCATATCGCGCAGGGCGGCGTCACCGGAGTACTGGCGCATCTCGCACGGGTCCTGGCCGTCCGGGGACACCACCACATAGGTCTGCCCGGCCACCTTGTGGTCGCCCAGGAACGCTTTGAGCGCCGCAGCCTGCCCCGCGGCGTCGCCGTCGAAGGTGAAGATGATCTCGCCGCGCCAGAAGTTGTCGTCCATGAGCAGGCGGCGCAGGATCGCCAGATGGTCGTCGCCGAAGGCGGTGCCACAGGCGGCGACGGCGGTTTTCACGCCGGCCAGATGCATGGCCATCACATCGGTGTAGCCCTCGACGACCACGGCCTGATGGCCCTTGGCGATCTCGCGTTTGGCGTGGTCGAGACCGAACAGCACCTGAGACTTCTTGTACAACAAGGTTTCCGGGGTATTGACGTATTTGCCCGGCATGGTGTCGTCTTCGAAGAGTTTGCGGGCGCCGAAACCGATCACATCGCCGCCGAGATTGCGGATGGGCCACAGCAGCCGCCGATGGAACCGGTCGATCGGGCCGCGCCGCCCCTGCCGGGAAAGCCCGGCTGCCTCGAGTTCTTTGAACTCGAAACCCTTGTTCAACAAGTGTTTGGTGAGGGTGTCCCAGCCGTCCGGGGCGTACCCGCAGCCGAATTGGGTGGAGGCGGCCTCGTCGAAATTGCGGTCGGTGAGATATTTGCGGGCGACGGTGGCGTCGGGGCCGCGCAACCGCGCAACATAGAACTCGTGCGCGGCGGCGTTGGCGGCCACCAGGCGGCTGCGGGTGCCGCGGTCGCGCTGCACCGAGGTCCCGCCGCCCTCGTAGTTGATCCGGTAACCGATCCGGTCGGCCATCTGTTCGACGGCCTCCACGAACCCGATGTGCTCGATCTTCTGCACGAAGGCGAACACGTCGCCGCCCTCGCTGCATCCGAAGCAATGGAACAGGCCGTGGTTGGGACGGACGTGGAAGGACGGGGATTTCTCGTCGTGGAACGGGCACAGGCCCTTCATCGAGTCCGGGCCGCCGCGCTTGAGCGCCACGTACTCCCCGACCACATCCTCGATCCGGACGCGCTCCCGAATGGCGGTGATATCGCGAGCAGGTATTCGTCCGGTCACGGAGTCGAGTCTAGGCGAGGGGGCATCCACCGGAACCCGAGCACCCTGTGCGCGAACTCACCGTGCGCTGCTCACCCGCCCAGCCGCGCGGCGATCCGTTCCAGACGGCTCTCGGTGTAGGAGGCGATCTGGTCGACGATCGCCCGGACCCGCGCCGCGTCGTCGGCGGCGGCCTCCCACCAGGGCAGCAGAAGCGGGTCGAGCGCGGCGGGGCCGGTGGCCAGGAGATGCTCGGCCACGGCGGTGATCCGGTCGCGTTGTTCGGCTTGACGCAGTTTGTGGTCGGGATCGGACATGACATAACGCAGCGCGACGGTCTTCAGTACGGCGACCTCGGCGGCGGCCACCGGCGGCACCACCAGGTCCGCGGAGTACCGGGCCGGCTGCCCGGGCCACGCCGCCCGGGTCGCCGCGACCGCCGCATTGGCGAAACGGCCCACGAGTTCACTGGTGAGCCGTTTCAACGCGACCGAACTGGTGATCGTGCCGTCATAGACGAAGACATCGGCGACGACCGGCAGTTCCGAGAGCCGCTGCGCGGCCGCCACCAGGTCGTCGACCGACAGGCCGCGGTGCTGCACGTGCCCGAGTTCGGCGAGGGCCAGCCGTTCCGCCGGATCGGCCAGAGCACGGAGATCGATACGGCCGGCGATGATGCCGTCCTCCACATCGTGCACGGAGTAGGCCACATCGTCGGACCAGTCCATCACCTGGCATTCCAGGGACGGCCGACGGTCCGGCGCCCCCTTACGGACCCAGGCCAGCCGGTCGGCGTCCACTTCGTAGGCGCCGAACTTGCTGCCCGCCTCGGTGCGGTGCCACGGGTATTTGATCGCGGCGTCGAGCGCGGCGCGGGTGAGGTTGAGCCCGGCGCTGCCGCCGGAGGAGTCGAGCACCTTGGGTTCGAGCCGGGTGAGAATACGCAGATTCTGGGCGTTGCCCTCGAAACCACCGAAGCCGGCGGCGAATATGTCCAGCGCGGTCTCCCCGTTGTGGCCGTAGGGCGGGTGACCGATATCGTGCGCTAGCCCCGCGAGTTCGGCCAGGTCGGGATCGCAGCCCAGACCGTCGGCGATACCACGGCCGATCTGCGCGACCTCCAGCGAATGGGTGAGCCGGGTACGCGGGGTGTCCCCCTCCCGCGGACCCATCACCTGGGTCTTGTCGGCGAGCCGGCGCAGCGCGGCCGAATGCAGTACCCGAGCACGATCACGCGCGAATTCACTGCGGTGCCCGTTGCCGTGGGCGGCGGCATCGGCCAGACCGGCCGTTTTGGGCGCCTCGATGACCAGGCGTTCCCGGTCGTGCTCGGTGTAGCTCATCGCACCCAGTCTGCCACCGGGCGGTGACCGAACGGGGTGTTCGAGCGCACCGGCGAGTGCAGGGTCACTGCCCGGCGGTGTAGTTGAAATCCGCCGAGAAATGGGTGAGCTGATACCAGAGCAGAGCCGCGGTTTCCCGGGCTATCCCGTGCGCCTGCGACTCCCGGGTGTAGACGGCGGGCCCGGTGCGGGTGGGCGCGGTCCAGGCGTCGAGCCCGGCGTCACGGGCCATGGTCCGGGTGCGCAGTGAATGCCACGGATCGCTGACCAGGGCCGCGGAGCCGAGCCCGCGTTCGTGCATGGCGTCGGCGACGGCCTCGATACTGCGGAGTGTGTCGGAGCCGGTCTCCACCGCGAGGATGGCGTCCTCCGGGACCCCGGCCTCCGTCAGGTACATCTTTCCGGACGCGGCCTCGGTGTACAGATCGCCGTCCTGTTTCCCGCCGACTGTGATCACCAGATCCGATACGCCCTGCTGGTAGAGGCTGGCCGCCTGGTAGAGCCGCGCCTCGAACACCGACGACGGGGTCCCCGAGTACTGGGCGGCGCCGAGGACGACGATGGCGTCGGCACGGGTGTAGTCCTCGATCCGCGCCACCTGCCACACCCGCACCGCGGTGCCGCCCACCAGGATCAGGCCGACCACCAGGGCGCCCCCGATCAGCCGTCCGCTCCACCGCAGGATTCCGGCGCCGATCCCCCGCGCGCCGCCGGAATCGGCACGCGAGTCCGGTCGTGTTCGCACTGGTGCCCAAGTCACGACACAAGTCTGCCAGGCAGGTCTACCCCTGGACGGCGCGCGGCCCCCGCGCTCGCACGCGCCACAATGCCGCGGTGATGTTGTTCTCCCTGGTCAGGGCGTCACACGGGCGTTCGGGATCGCTCGTCGACCATCGATGCGGGGTCGAACCCGCCCGATCCCGGGCTCATCCGGCGAATCTTGCGGCCCGAATCGTTATGTGCCGACCACCTGTACGGGGAAGGGCGCCTTCGGGCGCGACGTGGATCCGGGTTCGACTCGCGCCACGGCGGGTTGGTGAATATCCCGTGGATCACCGCAGAACACCGGTAGATTCAGGCGCCGGAACGGGCGCCGATATGCTTGGCTATCCTGGTGCGGGACCTGCCGCGGCGTCGGTCGTTTACCGGCGAAGGGCAGACCCGCATTTCGCACGCGTTACGCCGCATCGCTGCGGCATGCCCGTCGACTGTTTTGGGAAACCTGGGAGCAGGTGACGGCCCGCGGCCGTCTCGGTGAGCACATGGAGTACACGATGTTTCCTCGATGGAAGAACGCAACCGCCGGACTGGCGGCAATTCTCGCGACTGCGATCGCCCCGGGAGTGGCCACCACCGCCCATGCCGCGCCGGTGGGCTGCCCCAGCCTGTACGTCGTGGCGATCCCCGGCACCTGGGAGACGTCGAAGACCGAACCGGGCCGGGGCATGCTGGCCTTGGCCGCCGACAATCTCCCGGGCAACGCCCAGACCGACTACGTCGCCTACACCGCGACCGCCTTCCCCTGGGAGGGCGAGGTCTACGGCCGGTCCAAGAACGAGGCGATCGCGGGTGCCCGCGGACTCATCGGCGATGTCGCGCGCGCGTGCGGCAACACCAAGTTCGCCCTCCTCGGCTACAGCCAGGGCGCCGACGCCGCCGGTGACCTGGCGGTCGAGATCGGCACCGGCCTCGGTGTGGTTCCCGCCGATCGGATCGGCCTGGTCGGCCTGATCGCCGACCCCCGCCGCTCCCCCCTCGACAATCTCGTCGGCCCACCGGTTCCCGGCGCCGGAGCGGGCGGCACCCGCCTGACCGGTTTCGGCTGGCTGAGCAACCGCACGTACACCTTCTGCGCGGTCGGCGATCTGTACTGCTCGACCCCCGACGGCGATTTCGCCGCCCGGATCGCCGGATTCTTCGCCCAGGTCTCCAACGCCGACCCCAGTCAGGTCGGCAACTACCAGACCCTCGGTATGCAGCTGCTCAACGACGCCCTGGCCGCGGGCGGACTCGGCCTGCTGCACGACCAGCTCAACGGCAGCGCCTACGAGGAGCGCAAGAAGCAGGTCGACGATTTCGTCAAATCCGGTATCCACCAGAGCTACCCGCAGTACCAGGTGGCGGGCGGCGCCACCGCCCTGAGCTGGCTCCGGCAGAAACTGGTCGAACTGTCCTGACGGGCCACCCCCGCTGCTGCGCCGTGCGGCCATCGACGCCGAGCACAACCTCCACTCCACGCTCAGCTGATCGTGTGCTCGGCCAGGACAGCCTGTGCGATCGCGAATCCGTCCAGGGCGGCCGGGAAGCCACAGTAGGCCAGGGGACTTGTGGGGCGACGGTGCGGTAGGAGTTGATCCAGACCGACCCTGCGCGAAGTCGACCGGCGATGCGGTGCGCGCGATAGACGTCCCGGGTCCAGACTGCGGCGGCCAGCTCATACGGGGTGCCGTTCGCGATCCTGACGGCCTCGTCTTCGGTGTCGAAGGTGACCACCGACAAGACCGGGCCGAAAATCTCCTCGGTCAACGCGCGGGCGTCGACCGGCAAGTCACGCAACACGGTCGGACGCACGAAATAGCCGCCGAGCTCTGGGACAGCGCTGCCCCCGGTCGCGACCACCGCGCCGCACTCCCGGGCGGCGTCGAGGTGCTCGAGTACTTTCTGATACTGCCGCTCGTTGGCGAGCGGACCCATCTCGGTCCGGTCGTCGGTCGGATCCCCGAGCACAATGGACTCGGCCCGCGCGACCAGCCGATCGATCAGCTCGTCGACGACAGAACGGTGCGCGACAAGACGCGAACCGGCCATACATGTCTGGCCCGCCGCCGCGAAGATCCCCGAGACCACCCCGTTGACGGCTGCGTCGAGGTCGGCGTCCGGAAAGACGATCTGGGCGGATTTGCCGCCCAGATCCAGCGTGATTCGCGCGAAGCGGTCCGCAGCCGCGCGCGCGACCGACCTACCCACCTCTTTGGAACCCGTGAACGCGATCTTCTGCACGTCCGGGTGCGCGGCGAGTGCCCGGCCGGTCTCGGGACCCCAGCCGGTGACCACGTTCACCACACCGGCCGGGAAGCCCGCTTCGGCAATGAGTTCGGCGAGGGCGACCGTGGCCGCCGGCGTGTGGTCGCTCGGCTTCACCACCACCGTGCAACCAGCGGCCAGCGCGGGTGCCAATTTCCATGTCAGCAGGAGCAGTGGTGAGTTCCACGGGGTGATCGCACCGACCACGCCGACCGGGACGTTCTGCGTGTAGACGAGGAAGTTGGACTTGTCGGTGGGGATGACGTCGCCCTGGACCTTGTCCGCCAGCCCGCCGAAGTAGCGGTACCACTCGGGCAGCGCCCGAACCTGACCCCGCATCTCGCGCAGGAGCTTTCCGGAGTCCCGGGTCTCCCACAGTCCGAGGCGGTCAGCGTTCTCCTCGATGAGTGCGGCGAGGCGTTCGAGGAGTCGGCCTCGGGCTGGTGGGGTCATCGTGCCCCAGGGACCGTCCAGGGCCTCCCGGGCGGCCCGCACGGCGCGGTCGATATCGGCGGCGGAACCGTCCGCCACCCGCGCCCACACCTGCCCTGTGTAGGGGTTGACCGAGTCGTAGGTGCGCCCGTCGGCTGCCGGGACGACCCGGCCGTCGATGAACAGGCCGATCTGTTCGATGTCGGTCGTGGGGGCGCTACCCGAGCCAGCGCTGATCCCCCGGTCGTCGTTTACCACGATGCCTCCTGTACTGCACGTTCGTACTCCTCATCCAAGACCTCGTGCAGCCATTCGGTGGTACCGAACGAGTACGCGGTCTGGGCGAACACACTGTCCGGCCCGGCTCCGTGCCAGTGCATTTCGCCCGCTGGGGTCCAGATGCTCTGTCCGGCCACGACGGGCCCGCCGCCACCGTCGTCGCGGACGACGAACCCCCGCCCGTGTGATGCGATGATCAGTTGGCCGCCGTGATGGCGGTGCCAGTAGGTGCGGGCCCCCGGGGCGAAGACGACAATGTTGACCGTGGGTTCGCCGCTCGAGACCGGGTCGGCCCACACCTCACCGGTGAAGGTCGCTGTTCGGCGGACGCTCGGTTCCCCTGAGCGCGGTGGGATGAGATGCATCGGATGGTGTCTCCTGTCGGCAATGACGGTCCGGTCGGTCAGGACGGGACCGAGATGTTCTGTTTCGGGGTGGTCGGGGGCCGGACGCTGTGGTCGCCCTCGAGACCGAGGCCACGCTCACGGGTTTCCGGGAGCATCCGCCACAGCACGGCGGTGCAGATCAGCGCGACGCCGGCGATGTACACAGCAGGTAGTGCGCGTCCATGCCCGGTAGCTGCGAGTGCTGCCGCGATCAGTGGACCCGGTCCGGCGACCAGGGCCGCGCCGAGGTTGTAGCCGATGGCGCTCCCGGTAGTGCGCATATGCGCTGGGAAGAGCTCGATGAGCATGACGGTGGTCGTGCTGTTGTGCATGGCCTCGAAGAGCCCGAACAGCACCAGGCGGAGCAAAGCCATCAGTGGCTCGCCGGTTGCCATCAGAACGAAGGCCGGGACGCGCATACCGCCAGACCGGCGCCACCGAGAAGTGAGACCGGGCGCCGCCCGACCCGGTCCGACCAGGCACCCATCATCAGGCACAGCCCGGCGTAGATGACCGCGCCGATGGCGACCACGGTCAGCGCCGGGAAGCGTTTCATCTCGCCCGTCGTGATGAGAAACGTCATGACATAGGTGGCGATGTAGTAGAAGCCCAGGACAGTGATGGCCGAAAGCCCGAAGGAGATGGCGATGGAGCGCCGCTGGGTCTGCGCGACTGCGCGGATCGGGGTGTCCGACACCGCGCCTCGTGCCTGGATCGCCCGGAACACTTCGGTGTCATCGAGCTTGACGCGAAGGTAGAGGCCCGCCAGTGTGAGGGGAAACGCCGCCAGGAACGGCAGGCGCCAGCCCCAGCTGACGATCGCCGCGGCGGGCACGGTCGTCTCGACCAGTAGTGCCACACCGGCGCCGACGCTCACCGCGAGGGCGGCTGTCGTCGGGATGACGCTCGCAGTCAACCCGCGTCGGTGCGCCGGTGCGCTCTCCACCAGGAACGCCGCGGACCCGGTCCACTCGCCGCCGGCGCTGAAGCCCTGCACACACCGCAGCAATACGAGCAGAATGGGCGCGGCGACTCCGATCGCGGTGTACGGCGGCAGGATCGCGATCATGGCGGTCCCGACACCCATCGAAACGACCGAGAGCATGAGCGCGAACCGGCGTCCTCGCCGGTCGCCGATCGCCCCGATGACCATCCCACCGACTGGGCGCATGAGGAATGCGACACCGTACACGGCAAGGGTCGACAAAAGCGACGCTGTCGGGCTGGAACTCGGGAAGAAATTGGCTCCGATCGCGGTCGCGAAGAATCCGTAGATCGCGAAATCGAACCATTCCATGAAATTGCCGATACCAGCGGCCATCAACCGTTTGCGCTGGTCTGGGTCGTGCGTCGAGGGCAGTGCGGACATGCGGGCATCACTTCTCTGGGATGACTGGTCTGCGGGGCGGGTGCAGCGGTGCGGTCAGCTGTCGTACTTCTCGCGCAGCACGGCGAGCACCGGTTGGAGGTATTGGGTGAAGCCCGTCGGGTTTTCGGACATCGGGAAGTGGCCGGCGCCGACCATCTCGATCAACTCGCCGCCGAGGCGCTCGGCTGCGGCGCGGCTCATTTCCGTCGTCGCCGAGTAGTCGTACTCGCCGCTGAATACATACAAGGGGCAACGTGTCGTGCCCAGGCTGTCCGCGACCCGGGGCAGGTCGTGCCCGTAGAACCAGGTGTCGCCCTGGTACACGCCGGGTCCGGATTGCGCGTAGCCCCACAGGGTTTGTGCCACTGGTCCGGCGGGGCTGGTGGGTGCGACGAGACCCCCCACCCAACTGGTCAGGAAGAGTGAATGGTCGACATCGGTACGGTTGGTCCAGTCCACGAAGCGGGACTGGTTTCCCAGGCCGCCTTCCAGTGCACAGACACCGGTGAACCGTTCTCCGTGCGCGGCCGCCAGGTACCGGAGTGTGCCCAACCAGGTGGATCACCTCGAGCGCGAGGTCGCCGACGGTGACCGTATCCCCCTCGGCCAGGATGCGTTGCGGGGATACCGGAAGTGGGTCGGCGTCCAGGGAATGCGCCGCGGTGGGGGCGCCGGTGGCGGCGGTAACGGCTTCGAGCGCCTGCCAGTGGTCGCCGTGCTGATGGGTGGTGACGATCAGGCCGACCCCCTCGGCGGTCTCCTGCTCGATCAACTCGATGATCCGGTCGGCGTCGTTGGCCGCATTGTACGGCCCCTCCTCCAGGTCGTCCCCGGGCGACTGAATCGCGACGCCGTTCTCTGCGGCAGGTGCTGGTGCCCCCTGCCGAGGCAAGTCCGGTCATCACACCCGGTAATAGCTAAAGGGCATCACCCCCAGTGGGCCGCGTAGCCATAGGGGCCCCGCTGCAGGCCGCCCCGGTGCCGTGCGGGCGCCGTGCGGGCGGGCGGCCCCTGGGAGCTGGGGCGCCGGAGGTGTTCGGCATGCTTTCGGGGCTACCAATTGAAACGGAACAATCCGTTCTGCTACACTCGGAACGGAACGAATCATTCCGTTTCAAAAGGAGTCAAGAGATGAACGCGACCATCACCCCCTTCCGAATCGCCATCGACCAGGCCGACCTCGATGACCTGCAGTCCCGGCTGGCCCGCACCCGCTGGGCCGACCAGATCCCCGGCTCGGGTGACACCTACGGCGTGAGTGTGGAGCGCGTGCGGCACCTGGTGAACTACTGGCGCGACGGGTTCGACTGGCGCAAGGTCGAGGAACAGCTGAACGCCACCCCGCAGTTCACCACCGAGATCGACGGCCAGAACATCCACTTCCTACACGTGAAGTCGCAGCGGGACAACAGCTTCCCGCTGATCCTCACGCACGGCTGGCCCGGCACCTTCGCCGAATTCCTCGGCGTCATCGAGCCGTTGACCGCCGCCGGGTACGACCTGGTGATCCCGTCCGTGCCGGGATACGGATTCTCCGGCGTGACCACCGAATCCGGCTGGAACGATCAGCGCATCGCGAAGGCCTGGGCGGAGCTGATGGCGCGCCTCGGGTACGCGAAGTACGGCGCGGTCGGTAACGACGGCGGCGCCCAGATCGCACCGGAGCTGGGCCGCGTCGCGCCGGACAACGTCGTCGCCGTACAGGTCTCGCAGGTGTACTCGTTCCCCTCGGGCGATCCGAACGAATTCGCCGACCTGACCGCCGACGAGCAGCAATCGTTGGCCACCCTGGACTGGTTCGTCAAGAACAAGATGGGCTTCAACATTCTGCAGTCCCAGCAGCCACAGACCCTGGCGCACGCGCTGGTGGATTCCCCAACCGGGCTGATCGGCTGGAACAGCCAGCTGCTCGGCCCGGACCTGGACGACGACTTCGTGCTCACCAATATCGCGATCCACTGGCTCACCGGCACCGCCGGCTCAGCCATCCGGCACTACTTCGAGAAGGCCCAGGCCGAGCCGCCGACCGAGCCGACCACCGTGCCACTCGGACTGTCCGGTTCGAACGGCGATTTCCACGGCATCCGGCGCTTCGCCGAGCGCGATCACAGCAACATCGTGTCCTGGCGCACCCACGACGTATACACCCACTACCTGCACCACGTCGCACCCGATCTGATGGCCGGAGAGATCACCGAATTCTTCGGGCAATACCGGTAGACAGTCGCTTGGGCAGCCGCGACCCCTGCGTCTCGCGGCACGGAAAACGATCCACCGCCGACATCCGCCAATTCTTCGGCGAACTGAAATGATCGTCCGTGGTGGTGGCCTCGCGTCGGCGCCACCAACCCCCACTGTTCTGTCGAAAGGCTCTGCTGATGACGCAGGTACTCAGTCGTCGCGCGCTCAATCGCGCCACTCTCGATCGACAGTTGCTGTTGCGCCGCGCCGAGTTGTCCGTCATCGACGCGGTGGAGCAGCTGGTCGGGCTGCAAGCCCAGACCCCGCACACCTGGTATGTCGGATTGTGGTCACGGCTGGTCGGTTTCGTCCCCGAACAGGCTGCCGAGCTGCTCACCGACCGTGAGTTGGTTCGCATTGCTCTGATGCGCTCGACGATTCACCTGGTCACCCCCCACGACGCACGTACGCTGCGTCCGCTGATCCAACCTGTCTTGGATCGTGACCTCTACCGCAACCACACACACGGCAAGCCCATCGAGGGTATCGACATGGCGAAGCTGATCGCTGACGGCATCGAGCTGCTCGCACCGAAACCGTTGACCAACAAACAGCTCGGCCCGCTACTCGGCAAGCGATGGCCCGACCGCGCGCCCACCTCACTGGTCTACGCCATCCGCAACCAGGTGCCTTTGGTACAGGTGCCGCCACGCGGTGTCTGGGGGCGCAGCGGGCCGATCGCTCACACCACTGCCGACGCGTGGCTCGGTCCAGACCGAACGACCACTGTTTCGCTCGAGCAAATGATTCTGCGCTACCTGGCCGCCTTCGGCCCCGCCAGTGTGAAGGATATTCAGATGTGGTCCGGCCTCACCAGACTGCGCGAGGTGGTCGACCGAATCCGGCAGGGCTTGATGATCTTTCAGGATCAGCACGGCCAAGAGCTTTTCGACCTACCCGACGCTGCCCGCCCGGACCCCGATACCCCGGCACCGCCGAGGTTTCTGTACGACTTCGACAACGTCTTGCTCTCGCACGCGGACCGCACCCGCGTGATCACCGAAGAGTACGACAGGCAGGGATACCGCACCCAGCGCCCCGCTCCACAGATCCTGCTGGTCGACGGATTCACCGCAGGCGACTGGACGATCAACCGGACCGCTGGATCAGCGACGATCACCATCCGCCCCTACGACCGGCCATTCACCGCACACGATGCGGCCGCTGTCACCGAAGAAGCGGCCGCGCTGCTGGCATTCACCGACCCCGACGCCCGGACCCGCAATGTCATCCTCGACAAACCCGGTTCGCGGCTCGTCGAGGAGGTCGCCCCCAAGTGACGCGATAACGACAGTTCCCGGCCGCCGGATCGCTCGGCCAGCGGTGACCGGGTCAGGGTAGGAGGCGGTGATATCGCGACGGTTGCCGCTGAACAACCGGCATACCCCGCCGGAGCAGACCGGGATCGCCCGCACGCCACTGTGGTTCAGACGCGTTGATCGAGGGACCGGTCCCCGTGGCAGAACCGTATCGTACGGGTGATTCCGCTCTGTACCACAGCTTTTCGACGCACCCTCAGCGCGAAGGAGCCCTTCGCGGAAGTGCGGTGCGCCGTCGCGGGTGCGGATCGGTCACCACCCGCGACTCTCCCACTCCGCCAGCTGCGGCCGTTCCGCGCCGAGGGTGGTGTCGTCTCCGTGACCGGGGTAGACCACGGTGTCGTCGCGGAAACAGTCGAAGAGCTTGGTGGTCACGTCCGCCAGCAGAGTGGTGAAATCCTCCGGACGCCAGGTCTTCCCGATGCCTCCCGGAAACAGGCAATCGCCGGTGAACAGGTGCGTCCGGCCGGAACCGTCGGTGAGGACGAGGGTGACCGACCCTGGAGTGTGGCCGACCAGGTGGACAACCTCCAGGGTGAGTTCGCCGACGGACACGGTGTCGCCCTCGGCCAGGATGCGTTGCGGCGGCACCGGAAGCGGTTCGGCGTCCAGCGAATGCGCGGCCGTCGGGGCGCCCGTCGCCGCGGCGACGGCGGCGAGGGCCTGCCAGTGGTCGGCGTGCTGGTGGGTGGTGACGATCAGCCCGACTCCGCCGGGCGTTTCCTGCTCGATCAGTTCGAGGATCCGGTCCGCCTCGTTCGCGGCATCGATGAGCAGCGCGTCCCCGGTGGCGGTGCACTGTACGAGGTAGGTGTTGTTGTCCATCGGGCCGACCGACATCTTGGTGACCCGGGCGCCGGGCACCTCGCGACGCTGGGCTGCCGATCCCGCTGAGACATGGCCGGTATAGGACGTGTCGATGGTGATCACACCCCGATGCTATCGAGGACGGGAGCGGGAGTCGGGGCCACGGCCGAAAAGACGAACCGGAACCGCCGGTACCGGCCGGGACCGGCGCACAACGCGTGAACCGACGCGCCGCGCGGGGCGGTAAGACTGTAGACATGAGTGTCTCCGCGCGTCTGCACATCATCGGCGAGCCCCTGGTCGCCGAGCAGCTGGCACATCCGACCGTCGCCGGGATCGCTCGCGGCGACCTGCCGGATCCGGTGTTCCGGTCATGGCTGGAGCAGGACTACCTGTACCTGCTGGACTATGCGCGGGTGTTCGCGCGGCTGGCCTGGCAGGCTCCGGCCGCGCATCTCGGCGATCTGGTGGATCTCGCGCACGCCACGCTGCACGACGAGTTGGCGCTGCATCGTTCGCTGGCAGCCGAGTTCGGCGCGGATCTGGAGGGCGCGACCATGGGGGAACCGTGCCGGGCCTACACCACGTTCCTGCTGGAAGCGGCCGCGTCCTACGGTGCCGGTCTCGCCGCGCTCTACCCGTGCATGTGGGGGTACTCGACGCTCGGCGCGGCCCTCGCCGAGAACCCGCCGGCCGAGCCGCGTTATCGCCGCTGGGTGGACACCTACGCCGATCCGGAATTCGCCGCGCTCACCGAACGCTGCGCGCAGATGATCGACGAATCCGGCGTCGAGCCGGATCGCGCGGAGGAGCTCTTCCGGGAGGGCATGCGGCACGAGCTCGCGTTCTGGTCTGTTCCCTGAACAACCAGGAAACACGGCGGCGGTCCACAGGTCGGCATCGACGCGGAACTCCCTGCTACGCGCACCGGCCCACTGCCGGGCGGCAGTGGGCCGGTGCGATGCGGCGGTGACTTCAGCAGCCGAGGAGGCGCTGCGCCAGATAGCCTTCGACCTGATCGAGGGCGATACGCTCCTGCGTCATGGTGTCGCGTTCGCGCACCGTGACCGCCTGGTCGTCGAGGGTGTCGAAATCGACCGTGATGCAGAACGGGGTGCCGATCTCGTCCTGACGGCGGTAACGGCGGCCGATGGCGCCGGCGTCGTCGAATTCGATATTCCAGTTCTTGCGCAGCTGGGCGGCCAGTTCCTTGGCCTTCGGGGTCAGGTCGGCGTTACGGGACAGCGGCAGCACCGCGGCCTTCACCGGGGAGAGCCGCCGGTCCAGGCGCAGCACCGTGCGAGTGTCCACACCGCCCTTCGCGTTCGGAGCCTCGTCCTCGGCGTAGGCGTCGACCAGGAATGCCATCAGCGAACGGGTCAGACCGGCGGCGGGCTCGATCACGTACGGGACGTAACGCTCCTCGGCCGTCTGGTCGTAATAGCTCAACTCCGCACCGGAATGCTGGGCGTGCGTGGACAAGTCGTAGTCGGTGCGGTTGGCGATGCCTTCCAGCTCACCCCATTCGCCGCCCTGGAAGCCGAAGCGGTACTCGATATCGGTGGTACCGGCCGAGTAGTGCGAGAGCTTCTCTTTCGGATGCTCGAACAGGCGCAGGTTCTCTGGATCGATGCCCAGGCCGGTGTACCAGGCGAAGCGGGTGTCGATCCAGTACTTGTGCCATTCGGCGTCTTCGCCCGGTTTGACGAAGAACTCCATCTCCATCTGCTCGAATTCGCGGGTGCGGAAGATGAAGTTGCCGGGGGTGATCTCGTTGCGGAAGCTCTTGCCGATCTGGGCGATACCGAACGGCGGCTTCTTACGCGCGGTGGTCATCACATTGGCGAAGTTCACGAAAATGCCCTGCGCGGTCTCCGGTCGCAGATAGTGCAGGCCCTCTTCGTCGTCGACCGGGCCGAGATAGGTCTTCAGCAGACCGGAGAAGTTCCGCGGCTCGGTCCAGTTGCCGGGCTGGCCGGTTTCCGGATCGTTGATATCGGCCAGGCCGTTGGCCGGCGGATGCCCGTGTTTGGCCTCGTAGGCCTCGAGCAGATGGTCGGCCCGATACCGCTTGTGGGTGTGCAGGGACTCGACGAGCGGATCGGAGAAGGTCTCGACGTGGCCCGAGGCCACCCAGACCTGGCGCGGCAGGATGACCGAGGAGTCCAGGCCCACCACGTCCTCGCGGCTGGTGACCATGGAACGCCACCACTGCTTCTTGATGTTCTCCTTGAGCTCGACGCCGAGCGGACCGTAGTCCCACGCCGATTTGGTACCGCCGTAGATCTCACCACACGGGTACACCAGGCCCCGGCGCTTGGCGAGGTTGGCAACGGTGTCCACCTTCGACTTGGGTGCCACGCGAGAATTCTCCATCCACTACGAATCGCCAGTAGTTACGCTGCCCGGATCGGGCGCACGTGATCGCAATCGCGCACGGCAGCCGCACTGCCGTGCGCGGTTGATCCAGTACAGCCTATCCACCCCCGCGACTCGGTTTCGCACCCGCATCGGCATGGTTATTTGACATGCATACCCTTGCATATCAAAATGGGACCGGTTTCCAATAAGGAGTGGACCATGACAACCGATACCACCGCCGCCGCCCAGCACAACCCCTACCGCTCTCCCGCGCCGGTCCCGATCCCGACCCGGGCCGTACTGGAGAACGCCGGCGAACTGCTGCGCGCGCTCGCCGCCCCCGTTCGCATCGCCATCGTGCTACAACTGCGGGAGTCGCCGCGCTGTGTGCACGAACTGGTAGATGCCCTCGGCGTCACACAACCGCTGGTCAGTCAGCACCTGCGGATCCTCAAATCGGCCGGGGTGGTGCACGGGGAGCGTTCGGGCCGCGAGGTCCTCTACGAGCTCGTCGACGACCATCTGGCGCATATCGTGGTCGACGCTGTAGCGCACGCCGAAGAAGAAGGGTAATTCGTGTCCGAGAACCTGGTCACCGGCAAAGGGACCGCCACACAGAGAGCAGTCGGTATTCGCACCACGCGGCAACGCAACGCGATCGCCGCGCTACTGGAGGATATCGACAGGTTCCGGTCGGCTCAGGAGCTACACGACGAATTACGCCGCCGCGGTGAGGGTATCGGCCTGACCACCGTCTATCGCACGCTGCAGTCGCTCGCCGACGCCGGCATGGTGGATGTGCTGCGCACCGACAACGGAGAGTCGGTGTATCGGCAGTGCTCGACCGGCCATCACCATCATCTGGTGTGCAGGCATTGCGGGCGCACGGTCGAGGTCGCCGGGCCGACCGTCGAGGCCTGGGCCGCCAGCACCGCCTCCAGCCACGGGTTCACCGAGGTCAGTCATACGCTGGAGATCTTCGGCACCTGCCACTCCTGCTCCGCGGTCGGACGGGGTTAGCAACCCGGGAGAGTCCACCCGAACCACGGCGAGGGCCGCTGCCACCGAGTGGTAGCGGCCCTCGCCGTATCCAGTGGGATCAGGCCGAGACCGGCACCGGCGCCGGCTCGGCCGCCGCGGCGGACTCGGTGCGGCGGCTGTCCCGGGTCACCCCGACGCCCAGCAGTACGAGGGCCAGCGCGGCCCAGGCCAGCAACACCAGCACCGGCCCCCGCGCCCCCGCGCCGTCGAAGAACGCGACCGAGCGGATCAGCGACGCCGCGGCTCCCGGCGGCAGGAGCTGGCCGACCGTGCCCCACGGCTGCGGCAGCAGTTCCGGGGCCGAGGTCGCGGCCGAGAAGGGATTGCCGATCAACAGCATGGTCAGCGCCGCGATCCCGATGCCCGCGCGCCCTACGACCGTGGCCAGGCCGGTCACCGTACCCGCGACGGCGAACGAGACCAGACCGGCCACCATCGACAGTTGCAGATAGTCGCCGGGGACGATGGACAGCCACAGCTGGGTGACGACCATGCTCAGCAGACCGCCGGCGATACCGAAGGTGATCGCACCGACCACTCGGCCCGCGGCCGTGGGCACCAGCAGTGTCAACAGGACGCCCCCGGCGATACCGGCCATGACCAGCGGCAGCGCCATGGCTCCGAAACCTGCTCCGCGCGGATCGTCGGGGTCGGCCGGGACCACGTCCTCGACCTGGGCGGCGGGCGCCCCGGACATCTGCTGACCGATCTGCGTGAGCTGCTGGGCGACCGCGGGCGCGGCCCCGGAGGCGACCAGCATCCGCGGCGCGCCACCGCCGGTGACGATCGCGCCGTAGACCTCACGGTCGCCGATCGCTTCCCTGGCCGCCGCTTCGTCGGGCACGACCGTGAGGTCGAAGGCGCCGGGACTCTGGCCGGTGAGGCGGGCCTCGACCATCGCGGCCTGCGGTCCGGCCACGGCGATGGGCAGGTCGCGGGGCGCGATATTGGTCGCCGGCCACGCGAAGGCGATCAACATCAGCGCTTGCAACAGGGCCGCACCCAACCCGAGTGCCACAGCACGCTGGATGACGTTCATGACGTTCTCCCCAGTAAATCGAAGGCTCGTTCTTTTAGCGGTGCCCTCACCGTCTCATCGGCATCGCACCTTGTCAAGAACGAACATTCGTTTTAGTTTGGAGGCATGCCCCGAGTCAGTGACGAACACCTCGAACGCCGCCGCCAGCAGATCCTCGACGCGGCCCGGATATGTTTCGTCCGCAAAGGCTTCCACCAGACCTCCATGCAGGACGTCTTCACCGAATCGGGGCTGTCCGCGGGCGCGGTCTACCGCTACTTCAAGGGCAAAGACGAACTGGTCATCGCCCTGGCCTCGACAGCCGCCGGCGATATCCGCGCCCAGATGATCGCCGTGATCCAGAACGACCCGCTCCCCACCCCCGCCGAACTGATCGCGCGCATGACGGACTGGATCGACGCCCAGAGCGGCCCCGAAGGCCGGATACGTCTGGCACCACAGGCCTGGTCACTGGCACTGATCGACGACGCCGCGGCGGTACCCGTGCGCCGGACGATGGAAGGCATCCGCGAGATGTGGCACCAATACGCCGAACGCATGCGCAGCGCCGGATGGCTGCCGGCCGACGCCGACCTCGACGCCGTCACCGCCGCCCTGTTCGGACTGCTCCCCGGATACGTGCTCCAGCACCTGCTACTGGGCGACCTGGTCCGCGACCAGTACCTGCGCGGCGTGGAAACACTGTTCCCGTACGGCGATCCGGACCCCGATCGCAGCTGGCGCAAGCCCGAATCCGCGGCCACCGCCGCAGACCCGGCCTGACCGGCTCAGGGCAGCAACCCCTTACGCGCCTCACCGGCGCCACCGAGCACCAGCAGCAGCATGGTAGTCAACGCCGGATCGTCCAGACCCGCCGCCGGGAAGGTGTAGCGCAGGATCACATCGGCCAGTTTCCCGTGCGCGATCACCGCGATAGAACCGAATTGCAACGAGGCATTGCGCTCGGCCACCCGCTTGTGCAACTGCGGTTTGATCGGGCGATCCCACGCCAGCACGCAGGTCAGGGAGAGCACATCCAGGCCCGGCGTCAGCGTGAACGCGCTCAACGAACACAGCGCACCCTGGAAATCGAAACGCAAGGAGCCGTCGTTGTCGACCCGGACATCGATATCGTAGAGCCCCAACCCGGCCCCGGCCCGCGCCTTCAACTCCAGATCCGGCGCCAGCGCGCCCGACTCGAACTCGCCGCTCATTTGGTACCGCCGAACCGGCGGTCACGCCGCGCGTACTCGAGGCATGCCTCCCACAGATTGCGCCGATCGAAATCCGGGAACAACGTCGCCTGATACACGAACTCCGCGTACGCGGACTGCCAGATCAGGAAATTCGAACTGCGGAACTCCCCCGACGGGCGCAAGAACAGATCCACATCCGGCATATCCGGTTCGTCCAGATACCTCGCGATCGTGGCCTCGTCCACCTTCTCGGGATCGATCTCGCCCGCCGCGACCCGGCGCGCGATCTCCCGTGCCGCATCGGCGATCTCGGCGCGACCGCCGTAGTTGACGCACATGGTCAACGTCATCACGGTGTTGTCCCTGGTCAATTCCTGCGCGATCTCCAACTCACGGATCACACTGCGCCACAACCGCGGCCGCCGTCCCGCCCAGCGCACCCGCACCCCCAGTTCGTGCATCTCGTCCCGGCGCCGCCGGATCACATCCCGATTGAACCCCATGAGGAACCGCACCTCATCGGGACTGCGCCGCCAGTTCTCGGTGGAGAACGCATACGCCGACAACCACTTCACACCGATCTCGATACAACCCTCGACAGTGTCCATCAGCACGGCCTCACCCCGCTCGTGCCCCGCGGTACGCGGCAGCCCACGATCCTGCGCCCAGCGCCCGTTGCCGTCCATCACCAGCGCCACATGCCGCGGCACGAGCTCCGGCGGAATCTCGGGCGGACGCGCCCCGGACGGATGCGGTGCCGGCGGGCGGACAGTGCGAACACCGGCGGACGCGGACACGTCCGAACCGGCGGAGTCACGACGCAGGATCACCCGGCAAGGGTAGCCGTGTTTTCGGCACGCCGACGCGCGCGGGGGTCGAGGCCGCTCGGTCGGCCCTTTCAGGTGCCTCGCCGAACACGGCTCCAACAGTCACGACGCTGTGGACCTCCCGGTTCATCGCATGAAGCGAGCCCGTGCCCTCGCGGGACACCCTGCCGTTGGCCGCCGGAGAAGGTGGTGAGTTGCCGGCCGAGTCACCGGTAGCCGAGTCCGACCGCGGCAAGCCGGCCGAGGATCTTGTGCCGAACTCAGGAGCTGACCGCTGAATGGAGGATCTCCGACTCCCCCGGTACCGGAACCGCCGCGGCGCGCTCCACCAGGGGCAGCGTGCGGAGTTTGCGCTCCAGATGCCACTGCAGATGCGCCGCGATCAGGCCACTGGCCTGCCTGCGCGCCGACTCCGGGATCTGCTCGACCCGGTCCCAGCGGCCGTGCCGGAGAGCCAGCAGATGATCGAATACCGCGGGAGCGGGAGTGACGGCGCCGGGCGGTCGGCAGTGGACGCAGACCGCTCCCCCGGCCCCTACATGGAACGCGCGATGCGGGCCGGGGGTGGCGCAGCGGGCACATTCGTCGACAGCGGGCGCCCAGCCGGCGTAATCCATGGCCCGCAGCAGGAAGGCGTCGAGAACGAGTTCGTGGGGACGCTGCCCCTCGGCGATCGCACGCAGGGCGCCCGCAGTCAAAGTGTGCAGGCGAGGGGCTGGGGCACGTTCCTCACCGGCCAGGCGTTCGGCGGTCTCCAGGACTGCGCAGGCGGTGGTGTAACGACCGTAATCGGCGATGATGGCGGTCGCGAAAGCCTCCACGGTGTCGACCTGGGTCACAATGTCCAGACTCCGGCCGGGATGCAGCTGCACATCGATATAGGCGAAGGGCTCCAGCCGCGCCCCGAATTTCGATTTCGTGCGACGAACACCCTTGGCCACGGCACGCACCAGACCGTGCTGCCGGGTGAGCAGAGTGACGATGCGATCGGCTTCGCCCAGCTTGTGCTGGCGCAGCACGACGGCATGGTCACGATACAAACGCACGGCATCAGTCTTACACAGTGTTTGATTGCCCCGCCTGCGGCGGGGCGGGTCGGGGCCCTCGTCAACCCCGGTTCTTCACTCCTACGCTCAGTCGCTGCGCTCCTTCGCTCCAGAACCGGGGCGGGCCCCGACCATAGAACGGTGGCCATCCGACAGAGGAAAATGCGACACAGGCCTGGATCTCGACTGTCGCCGGCCTTCACCCCGGACGGTCAGCTGCCGCGCTTCTTCACTCCAGAACCGGGGGCGGACCACCGAAAGGCGACCATCCGACAGAGGAAAACGCGACACAGGCCCGAATCTCCGGCGGTCTCCGGCCTTCACCCCGGCCGGTCAGTCGCTGCGCTCCTTCGCTCGACAACGACGCGACGTGGGAAGACTGTCATCGGCTCGGCCCGGCGCGGATCCGGCCCGGTCTCCGAGCCGGACGGGGAAAGCGGCCGGTCGTTCTGGGTGAGCACCGGCAGATTGCCGACCTCGCTCAGCGGTACGGCGCACCGCAGGTTCGGGAACCGGTCGAACAGGGCCGGCACGGCGATGGACGCCTCGAGCCGGGCCAGGGCGGCGCCGGGACAGATATGCGGGCCGTGGCCGAAGGCGATGTTGCGGTCGGCGGTCGGGCGGGTGAGGTCGAAGGCGTCGGCGCCGTGCACACCCCGGTCGCGGCCGATGGCGCGATACGACATGACCACGCCGTCACCTTTTTCGATGGTGATGTCGTCGACCGTGATGTCCTCGGTGGCGAAGCGCATCAGCAGATGGATGACCGGGCCGTCCCAGCGCAGCGTCTCCTCGATGGCCTCTTCCCAGGTCCGGTCGCCCGCCCGGATCGCCGCCAGCTGTTCGGGGTGAGCGAGCAGCGCGCGGACGGTGGTGATGATCAGGCTGACCGTGGTCTCGTGACCCGCGGCCACGAGCGCCTTCAGGTTGCCGTGCACCTCCGCCTCGGTCAGCGGGTTTCACCCGCGGCGCTGTCGTGGATGAAATCGGAGGTCAGGTCATCGGCCGGGTGGGCGGTCTTCTCCTCGATCAGCCGCGTGTAGTACTCGTCGAGTTCGGCGAAGACCCGCGGGTCTCCCCCGCGAGATCGGCGACCATGGGTCGATTGTCAGGGTCGCGCGCGGTGCGGGACTGCTGGCTCACGAGCCACCTCCAACGGCGGGAACAGGTGTGAAACTGACCGGTAGGGACGTGAATCCGCGCAGGAAGGGAGAGGGCCGACGGACCAGGGAGCCGGCGGGCACCGCCAGATCCAGGTCGGGCAGCCGGTCGAGCAGAACCTCGATCCCGGTGCGCGCGATGATCTCGGCGATCTGCTGCGCCGGATAGGGACAGCGGTATTCGCCGTGACCGAAGGCGAAATGCGCCGCGTTTCCGGAATGGGCGGGTTCGGCGCCGTCGCCCGAGTACTGCCGGATATGCGGATCGGAGTTGGCCGCAGCCAGGCCCAGCAGCAACATATCGCCGCGGCGCACCAGCGCCTCGCCGAGGCGGGTATCGCGCGAGACCCAGCGACCGGCCAGGATCTGGGTGGGAGTGTCCTCCCACAGCACCTCGGTCATCGCCTGGCCGATGCTGTGCCGGGCAGCGCCGAACGCGGCGGCGAACCGGTCGTCGACGAGCATGAGCCGGACCGAGTTGCCGATCCAGTCGGCGGTCGGCAGATGCCCCGCCGCGGTGATCGACTGCATGTTGAGGACGTATTCCTCGTCGGCGAACGGCGCGGGATGCGCCAGCATCCGCGACACCAGATCCGCGCCCGGCGCGGACTTCTTCAGCGCCAGCAGCTGCTGCATATATTCGACGAAACGCTGATAGGCGGCGGGGGCCTCCGGTCCGCCGTCGCACAGTGCCCGCATGTTCTGCGCGAGATAGGGTCCGTCTGATTCGGGGACGCCCAGGATCCAGGCCAGCGTCGACACCGGCAGCAGTTCGGCGAACTCGCTGACCACATCGGCGTAGCCGCGACCGCAGAACCGGTCGATCAGCCCGTCGGCCAGTTGTTCACACGCGGTCCGCAACGCGAACGGGTCCACCGATTCCAGTGCCGGTTCCACCAGGCTCACATGCCGGGCGTGCGCGGCGCCGGCGGTGAAATAGATCCCGGGCTGCGGCCGACCGACCATGGGCAACAGCGGCCAGTCCGGCGGTATCGCGGGCCACTGGTTCCACAGACTCGAATCACGCGGGAACAACAGCCCGTCCGTGGTCACCTGATGCAGTTCCCGATAGCCGATCACCAGCCACGCGGGGATCCTGCCGATGAGCTCCACGGCGACCACCGGACCGCGCTCCGAGCGCATCCGGGTGTAGAGCAAGGCGGGATCGGTGTGGAAACCGGGACCGTCCAACACGACCGCGCCGGTCGTGCCGAGCGGGCAGCCGCCCGGCGAGGTGCCGGGCCGGTAGTCGGGGCGGGTCACGATCGGACCTCCGATACGGCTGCGGGTGGACTCTGTCGCTCGACGAGGTGTTCGACGAAACCGACCAGCACTTGTTTGCTCGACGCCCGGGAGCGCGCGTCGCAGGAGAACAGCGGAACGTCCAGGTCCAGGTCCAGCGCATCGCGCACCTCGTCGAGGGCGGGCGGGATCGGTTCGAAAGAGTTGCAGGCCACCACGAACGGGGTGCCCTGGTATTCGAGCCGGTCGATCGCGTACCAGGAATCGCTGATCCGGCTCGGGTCGACCAGCACCACCGCCCCCAGCGTGCCGGTGAACAGCCTGTCCCACAGGAACCAGAAACGTTCCTGCCCGGGCGCGCCGAACACATACAGCACATATTCGTCCGACAGGGTGATCCGCCCGAAGTCGAAGGCGACAGTGGTGGTCGATTTGCCGGTCACCCCGGTCAGATCGTCGACCCCGACACCGGCGTCGGTCATCACGGCCTCGGTGTCCAGCGGCTGGATCTCGCTGACCGCGCGGACCATCGTGGTCTTGCCGACGCCGAACCCGCCGACGACAACGATTTTCAGACCGTGCCGCACCGAACTGCGCAGTGGCGCCCCCGCGCGCGTGGGGCGGTCGTCATAGGCTACGGAGTCCACCTAACACCTTCTCGAGCATGTCGATATCGAACGTGTCACCGTAGGGACCCGTATCCAGATCGGGATGGCGGACGGTGACCTTGCCCGCGTGCAGCAGATCCGCGACGAGAACAGTCGCGATGCCGATCGGCAGCCGTAGTTCGGCCGCTATCTCCACCACCGCGGTCGGCTGCCGGCACATCGTCAGGATGGCCACGTGTTCGTGCTGCATCGCCGCGGCCGGAACGCTTTCGCTGACCACCAGGGTCACCGGATCGAATTCCTCGGTGGCCGGATCGGTCCGGCCACCAGTGAGTGTGTAGAAGCGGTCGGGATCCTCGTCGCGGCCGGGGCGGTTCACAGCAGTCTCGCTCGGCTCCCTCGCGGGGGTGCGGACAAATACTCCCCGACCTGCTCGATCAACGCCGCCATCTGAGCGCCGACCAATCCGGCGTCCGCGTCGTCGTCGGCCAGCACCGCGATCTGGGCGCCCGCGCCGGCGCCGACGATGAACAGGATCCCGCCGTGGAACTCGGTCATCGACTGGCGGACCCCGCCCCGCCCGTTGCCGAACTCGGCCGATGCGCTACCCGCCAGCGCCTGTACACCGGAGGCGATCGCGGCGAGCCGGTCGGCCTGGTCCATGGACAGTCCCGCGGTATGGCACATCTGGATTCCGTCGGCGGCCAGCAGCACCGCATGGCGGGCGCCGGCGGTTTCGCTGAGCAGGCGTTGTAACAGCCAATCCAGTTGCGCTGGATCCGATGTCATCGTCATCGATCGTTCTCCCAGTCGGTGGTCATGGAATGACGGGACAGTCGCGCGGCGCCGTCGCCGGGTGACTGGATCGGTCCGCCGAAGGGTTGGTCGTCGCCGCCGGCGCGGCCGGTGACCGCGCGCTGGAACGCACCCAGCGAGGATGCCGTCGATCGGTGTCTCGGCGCCGGATCCTCTGGTACGGCACCGCGGAGAGCATCGGAATCGGGCAGGCCCGTGGGATGCGCGGCGGCCAGGGTGCTGCCCCGCCGCCGCTTGGGCAGCACGGTGGTGGTCGCCTCGGCTTCGGTCGCGGCCACCGCCGGGAGCTGGCCGAGACTGTGTTGAGAGATACTGTGCCGGCCCGAAACATGCTGGTCCGGCACGGCGCGTCCGAATTCCTGCGCGACCGCCGCGGACGCCTTCGCGGGCTCGGCCCGGTACCGCGCGCCGGTTTCCGGGCGGGCCCCGAACGGTCCGGATCCCGCTCCCGCACCGGGCGGCAGACCCGCCTGACCGGCCGAGTGACCGGCGGGCAGGGCCGGGGTGGTCGGCGGCTCGATCCGGGCGGTGAGTTCGCGCGGGATCATCACCACCGCCGCGGTCCCGCCGATCGCCGACGGCCGATAGCTCACGGTGAGGCCGTGTTTACGCGCCAGCCGGCCCACGACAGCGAGACCGAACCGGGTGCCGTTGAGCGAGGAGAGGCCCTCGGCGGCCTCGGTTTCGGCGCCGGAAACGGTGAGCTGCGCCCGATGCAGTGACGATTCGCTCATCACCAGGCCACTGTCCTCGATCGTGACCACCACACCGGCGGGAATCTCCGCGGCGTAGATGTGCACCTCGGTGGTGGGCGGGGAAAAACGGCAGGCGTTGTCGACGAGTTCGGACAGCGCGTGGATAACCCCTTCGGCCGCGTGCCCGGCGATGGCGACATCGACGATCGCCCGCATCCGCACCCGCTGGTACCCACCGATCCGGCCGATCGCCGCCCGCATAACACGTTCCAGCACAATCGGTTTGGCCCAGCGGCGACCGGTGCGGGCACCGCTGAGTATCGCGATGCTGTCGGCCAGGCGACCGGCCTGGGCGGTGGCGTGGTCGAGTTTCAGCAGGTCGGCCAGGACCGCCTGATCGGCGTACCGGTGTTCCAGGTCCTGCAGGTTCGCCAGCGTGCTGGTGGTCATGGCCTGCATCCGGCCGGCCGCGTTCGCCAGGGCCGCGATAGCGGCCGACCGGCGACGTTCGCTGCGCGCGGAGACCTCTTTCTCCGCCGCGACCGCCTGTTCGGCCGCCGCGGCGCGCCGCTCGGCCTGCGCGAGCCGATCGAGTGCGGCAGCCCCGCGGCGCTGCTCCGCGCTGATCAGCCCGCGGAAGTACACGGCCGTGGTGATCGCGGTACACGCCGCGACCACCGCGACGGAAACCCATACAGCCGTCAGCGTCCGGTCGGCCGGCGACACCGAGAGCACGGCCGCGGACAGCAGCCCGACACCCGCCGTGACCGAGATCCCCAGGGCCAGAGCCGGGGCAAGCCACGGACTCCGGCCGCTTTTGCTGGTCGGGGCAGCCGCCACCGATTCGTACATAAGTCGGGTACCCCCCGCTCGTGCTTGGTCCTGCCGACCCACACGCGGAGCCCGCATCCGGCACCCCGTCGTGCCCGTTACCGAATCGTCGGATGAAGAATGGTTTTACTCCGGCCAATTCGGGTACGGGCCGAAGCATATCGGTCTGGTCCAGACTCCGCCACCCCGAGTAAACCGTTCCTCAGCTAACACCCAGTGTCCGGATCGAGTCGGATATGCGCGTCCCACGCACGGCGATGAGCACCGCCGAACCCGCATCGGTCCTGGTCCCGGGCGCGCACCCGACCCATGCGGGGCTCGCGGAGGTACCGGGTGTTCACCGATCGGATATCGCGCTACGGCCTACACCCCGATGGTTCGCGGGAACCTCGGCATGACCGTTCTCGCACCGGTCCCCCGCCGGTCGAGCCACTGGAAAAGGGCCCTCGGGATTTCCATTCGGCCTACAGATCCGGGTATCGAATGAATTAGGGTACGGGCCCCACCGATCCGTGCGGGCTCAGAACCCGAGTTTGCCCAACTGTTTGGGATCGCGCTGCCAATCTTTGGCAACCTTCACATGGAGGTGCAGATAGATGCGGCTGCCGAGAATATGCTCGATCTGCTTGCGCGCATTGGTGCCGACCTCTTTCAGCCGGGCGCCCCCCTTGCCGATGATGATCGCCTTCTGGCTCGGCCGCTCCACATACAGCAGCGCGTGCACATCGAGCATATCGTCGTGTTCCTCGCGCGGCTCGATCTCTTCGATCACCACCGCCAGCGAATGCGGCAGTTCGTCGCGGACCCCCTCCAGCGCCGCTTCCCGGATGAGTTCGGCCATCAGGGTTTCTTCGGGCTCGTCGGTGATCTCACCGTCCGGGTAGAAGGCGGGACCGGGCGGCATCTGGGCGGCGATCACATCGACGAGGACCTCGACCTGCTCGCCCTTGGTCGCCGACACCGGCACCACGTCGGAATCCGGCCCGAGCAGTTCGGATACCGCCATCAGTTGCCGGGCGATCTGGTCGCGACCGACTTTGTCGATCTTGGTGACCACACCGAGCAACGTTGTCTTCGGCGCCATCTGGCGCACCTGCTGCACGATCCAGCGATCTCCGGGTCCGATCTTCTCGTCCGCCGGAATGCACAGCGCGATCACGTCGACCTCGGAATAGGTATCGCGCACCAGGTCGTTGAGCCGCTGCCCGAGCAACGTCCGGGGGCGGTGCAGACCGGGGGTATCGACCAAGATCAGCTGTGTGTGCTCCCGGTGCACGATGCCGCGGATGGTGTGCCGGGTGGTCTGCGGACGCGAACTGGTGATCGCGATCTTCGCACCCACCAGGGCGTTGGTCAGCGTCGATTTACCCGTATTGGGCCGGCCGACGAAACAGACGAAACCGGACCGGAACTCGGTGGCCTCAGGCATCGGTCGCCTCGTAACCCTCGGCGATATCGAAAACAGCGCCCGACACATCCGCGAAAATGATCCGCGCCCCGGCGGACACCTCACGGATCGCCGATACACCGGCGTCCGCGAATTTCCCGCCGATCACCACCGCGGCCTCGAACCCCTCCGCGCCGCTGGAAACGGCGGCGGCCACCGCGGACTGCAGGGCAGTGAGCCGCAGCGCCTGCAATCCGACCTCACCGGCGGCATAGGTGCGACCATCGGTATCGCGGATCGCCGCGCCCGCGGACCCGCCCGTGCGACCGAGCGCACCCCGGGCCAACACCAGCAGCTTGTTGTCCTCGGCGTCCAGTTCACTCATCGGTGGCTCCCTCGTCGTGCCGGGCAGAGGGGTGGTCCCGCTCCGATCCCGGTTCGGTCTTCGTATTCTGCGCGGGCTCCCGGCTCACCACCACGGTGTGTACCCGGACCCGGCCACGAGCGTCCGCGCCGCCCTCGCCGCGCAGCGCCAGACCGTGCGCGGCGACCTCCGAACCCGGTAGCGGCACCCGTCCCAGTTCGTGCGCGAGCAGACCGCCGACGGTGTCGACTTCCTCCTCATCGATCGGCAATCCGTACAGCTCCCCGAGGTCGGCGATCGGCAACCGCGCCGACACCCGGAAACGCCCGGGTTCGATCTCCTCGATCGGAGGCGTCTCGTCGGTGTCGTATTCGTCGGCGATCTCCCCGACGATCTCCTCCAGGACGTCCTCGATGGTGACCAGACCGGCGATGCCGCCGTACTCGTCCACCAGCAACACCATATGGTTGCGTCGGCGTTGCATCTCGTCGAGGAGATCGTCGAGAGGTTTGGAGTCGGGCATGAACACCGCGTCGCGCTTCACCTCGCCCACCCGGACGCTGCGCCCGCGATCGCCGTAGGGCACCAGATCCTTCAGGTACACCACACCGAGGACATCGTCGACATTCTCACCGATGACCGGGATCCGCGAATGCCCACTGCGCACCGCCAGCGACATCGCCTGCGCCACCGACTTATCGGCCTCGATCCACACCATCTCGGTACGCGGCACCATCACCGCGCGCGCGGCCGTGTCACCGAGTTCGAACACCGACTGGATCATCCGGCGCTCATCATCGGCCACCACACCGCGTTCCCGCGCCATATCGACCACTTCACGCAACTCGATCTCCGAGGCGAACGGTCCGTTGCGGAACCCCTTACCCGGCGTGATCGCGTTGCCGAGCAGGATCAGCAGCCGGCTCACCGGCCCGAGCAGGGCACCGATGAACTGCAGTGGCAGACCCGCCGCGAGCGCGATCGTGTACGCGTGCTGGCGCCCCAGGGTGCGGGGTCCCACCCCGATCACCACATACGAGACCAGCACCATCACCGCCGCGGTCACCAGCAGTGCCCACCCGCTGTCCATGAAACTGCTCAGCGCGGCGGCGAGCAGCACGGTCGCGGTGATCTCGCACAGAATGCGCAACAGCACCATCAGGTTCACGTACCGGGGCCGGTCGTCCACGATCCGGCCCAGCCGCACCGCACCGGGGCGGTCGCTGCGGGCCATATCGTCGAGACGAGCCGGGGACAGCGTGTTCAACGCCGAATCGACCGCGGCGAAAACACCGCCCACGGCAGCGAGCAAAACGGCGACCAACAGCAGGGTCATCTCGTTCACGCGTGTGCGTCACCCGGCCACGAGCGGTTGTCCTCCGGCGCCGCGAAACCCGTCTTGCCCAGCAGCCGGGCATCGCGGGCGGCCAGTTCGGCACGCCGCTGCTCCTCCAGCAGTTCCTCGTACCACTGCTCGAGCAGCCGGGCCTGGAGCGCGAACATCTCCTTCTCCTCGGCCGGTTCGGCATGGTCGTAACCGAGCAGGTGCAGCACACCGTGCACGGTGAGCAGGGCGAGTTCGTGATCGAGGGAATGCCCGGCCTTGGCGGCCTGGTCCAGCGCGAACTCCGGGCACAGCACGATATCGCCCAGCATCGACGGACCCGGTTCGGGACTGTCGGGCCGGCCGCCGGGTTCGAGTTCGTCCATCGGGAACGACATCACATCGGTCGGGCCCGGCAGATCCATCCAGCGCATGTGCAGGTCGGACATGGTGTCGAGATCCACCAGCACCATCGACAATTCGGCGGCCGGGTGCACGTCCATCCGGCCGATCACGAACCGGGCGACGTCCACCAGGTCTTCTTCGGGCACTTCCATACCCGACTCGTTGGCGATCTCGATACTCACCTGGTCAGCCTAATGGGTGCTGCCGGGCAGAGCCCATCCGACGTCCGCGCGCGGCAGGATCGAATGCGGAGGTACGGTGATTCGACGCCGCGCCGGGCTCCCGGCCCGGGACACGACGCGATGACGCGCCCCTATCCCCGGCCCGCCCGCCCCGCCGCGCGCCGTTGCGCCCGGTTACCCGACATATGCGCAGGGCCGACCGGCGGCCGGGCTTCGGCCTCGAACTTCTCGTAGGCGTCCACGATCTCCGACACGAGCCGGTGCCGAACCACATCGCTGCTGGTGAGCAGGGCGAAATGAATATCCTCGATATCGGTGAGGATCTCACTGGCCGCCCGCAACCCCGACCGTGCGCCGTGCGGCAGATCCACCTGGGTCACATCGCCGGTCACCACGATCTTCGACCCGAAGCCGAGTCGGGTCAGAAACATCTTCATTTGTTCGGCGGTCGTATTCTGCGCCTCGTCCAAAATAATGAACGAATCGTTCAGGGTCCGGCCACGCATATACGCCAAGGGCGCGACTTCGATAACTCCGGCCGCCATCAATTTGGGAATGGCTTCCGGGTCCATCATGTCGTGCAGTGCGTCGTAGAGCGGGCGCAGATACGGGTCGATCTTTTCGTTCAGGGTGCCCGGCAGAAAACCCAGACGCTCCCCGGCCTCGACCGCGGGGCGCGTCAGGATGATGCGATTGACCTGTTTGCTCTGCAGCGCCTGAACGGCCTTCGCCATAGCCAGATAGGTCTTACCCGTGCCCGCCGGACCGATTCCGAAAACCACCGTGTTCTCGTCGATCGCGTCGACATAGCGTTTCTGATTGAGCGTCTTCGGACGGATGGTCTTACCGCGCCGCGAGAGAATGTCCAGGCTCAGCACCTCGGCCGGGGATTCGGAACTGCCCTCGGTGAGCATGGACACGGTGTGCCGGACCGCTTCGGGGGTGATCACCCGGTTACGGCCGGTGAGCGCCACCAGCTGTTCGACGATCCGTTCGGCCAGGGCCACATCCGCCGCCCGGCCGGTGAGCGTCACCAGATTGCCGCGGACATGAATATCGGCCGTCAGCAGTTCCTCCAGTTCGCGGAGGTTCTCGTCGGCCGATCCCAGGAAGGGGAATACCGACTCGGGAGCGAGTTCGATACTCGAACGTACTGTGCGGGCCGCGGGCCCCGAAGCGCCGTCCTCGGCCGCGGTGAGATTCTGGTCGCCGATATCGCCTTGTGTTCGCACGTAGTGGGTATGGCCTGCTTTCCGGTCTCGAAGCTGCGGTGACGCACGCTGTCAGATCTGGGTCGCGAACGCTGTCGCTGTCCAGAGTCTAGCCCTCGGCCCCGACACGTCCCACTGGAATTCCACCTGGTCGCCGCCCCGGCCCGCCGCGCGACCCGGAACTCACCAGCGCGCGGTGAGCGCGCCCAGCGCGCCGAGCGCGACCGCGGCCGCGGTGGACGTGCGCAGCACGGTGGGACCGAGCCGTACCACCTCGGCGCCGGCCCCGGCCAGCGCCGTCAACTCCGCGTCGTCGAGGCCGCCCTCGGGACCGACGATCAGGGTGACGGCCGGAGCCTCCCGCCACGGCAGCCCGGTGAATGTCGCGGTGCCGGATTCGTGGAGTGCCGCGACCACCGCACCCTGCTCGGTCGCGGCACGGACGGCATCCACCAACTCAGGGGTCCGGTGCACGGCGGTGACCTCGGGTATGTAGGCCCGCCGTGACTGCCGGGCCGCGGTCCGGGCGGCCGTCCGCCACTTGGCCACGCCCTTGTCCGCTTTGGCCTCCCAGTTCGATACGCAGCGGGCGGCCTGCCACGGCACGATCACATCCGCGCCGGCCTCGGTCATCAGTTCGACCGCCAGCTCCGAACGATCCGATTTCGGCAGGGCCTGGACCACGGTGACCGCCGGAGTGGCCGGTTCGGCCCGGCAGCGGGTGCGCACCAGCAGCTCGAGTTCGTTCTTCTGCGCCGCGACGACCTCGGACTCGGCCAGCACGCCGCGGCCGTCGGAGAGGGTGATGGCCTCCCCGGCGCGGATGCGGCGGACCGTCGCCGCGTGGCGGCCCTCCGCGCCGTCGAGCACCGCGACGGACCCCGGTTCCGGTATCTCGTCGAGGTAGAAGACCGTCGCGGCCATCGGGTCAGCGTCCGCTGAAGGAGGCGCGCAACCGGGCGAACAGACCACTGTTGTGCTCGGACTGCGCCGACATCACCTCGGCCTTGTCCTTGATCCGCATACCTTTGTACTTGCGCAGCAGATCGGACTGCTTACTGTCCAGCCTGGTCGGGACGACGATATCCAGATGCGCCATCAGATCACCGCGGGCGCTGGATCGCAGCCGGGGCATACCGTGCCCGCGCAGCACCGAGATCTCGCCGGGCTGAGTACCCGGGCCGATGGTGAGTTCGGTGGGCCCGTCCATGATGGTGTCGATCACGACGGTGGTACCGAGCGCCGCGTCCACCATCGGAACACGGACGGTGCAGTGCAGGTCGTCGCCGTCGCGGACGAAGACGTCGTGCGGCTGCTCGACGATCTCCACGTACAGATCGCCGGCGTGCCCGCCGCCGGGCCCGACCTCGCCCTGTGCGGCCAGCCGCACCCGCATCCCGTTGGCCACCCCGGCCGGAACCGGAGCCGCGATCTCACGGCGAGCCCGCACCCGGCCGTCGCCGCCGCATTTGTGACAGGGATCCGGGATGGTCTCGCCGGCGCCGCGGCAGGTCGGGCAGGGGCGGGAGGTCAGCACCTGACCGAGAAAGGACCGCTGCACCGACTGCACCTCGCCCGCACCGCCGCAGGTCTCGCAACGCACCGGACTCGAGTTGCCGTTGGTGCCCGCGCCCTGGCAGAGGTCGCAGAGAATGGCGGTGTCGACGGTGAGGTGTTTGGTCACCCCGACGGCGCACTCGGCCAGACTCAGGCGAGTCCGCACCAGCGAGTCCGCGCCGGGCTGGACCCGGCCGCGCGGCTTGCGAGCGCCACCGCCCGCACCGCCGCTCATCCCACCGAAGAAGGCCTCGAACACATCACCGAGCCCGCCGAAACCGGCACCGCTGAAACCGGCGCCGCCGCCACCGGCGTCCAAGGGGTCGCCCCCCATATCGACGATGCGACGCTTCTCCGGATCCGACAGCACCTCGTACGCCGCGGAGACCTCCTTGAACCGGGTCTGCGCGGCCTCGTCCGGGTTCACGTCGGGATGCAGTTCGCGAGCCAGTTTGCGGTAAGCGCGTTTGAGCTCTTGGTCGGAGGCGTCCCTGCCTACACCGAGCAATCCGTAGTAGTCCCGTGCCACTTGAGTCTCTTAGTCCTTGGTCGCTGTCCACGGCTCCGGCTCGCACGGCCGGCCGCGTGGCTACTGATGGGTGTCGTCGCCGCCCAGCCCGTGGGGTTAGTCGGGTCGACTCAACTTTATCCCGGCCGGAAACACGAGCCTAACAGTGTCTATGGCGGCGCCTTCGGCGCCGCGGGTCGGGGCCCTCGTCAACCCCGGCTGTGTTTGTTTGCCCCGCCTCCGGCGGAGCGGGTCGGGGCCCTCGTCAACCCCGGTTCTTCACTCCGGCACTCAGTCGCTGCGCTCCCTCGCTCTGTCGCTCCAGAACCGGGGCGGGCCCCGACTGTGTTTGTTTGCCCCGCCTCCGGCGGGGCGGGTCGGGGCCCTTGTCAACCCCGGTTCTTCACTCCGGCACTCAGTCGCTGCGCTCCCTCGCTCTGTCGCTCCAGAACCGGGGCGGGCCCCGACTGTGTTGGATTGCGTCGCCTGCGACGCCGCGGGTCGGGGGCAGGCCGGTGGGAGGGAAAGACGCAGGGTTCTCGACGACGCGAGGACCTGCGCGCTGTGAACAAGACCGCAGGAACGACCGTCCGTCTCGACTCAGCGTTCGGCCAGCACCTCACCGATGTAGCGGGCAACTGCCGCCACCGAGGCGATGGTGCCCGGATAGTCCATCCGGGTCGGGCCCAGCACGCCCATTCCGCCGAGCACCGCACCCGCCGCGCCGTAGCCGGTGGTGACCACCGAGGTGCCCCGCATCTCCTCTACCTGCGTTTCCTCACCGATCCGTACGGTCACCGTGCCCGGCTGCTGCGCCGCGGCCAGCAGTTTGAGGACCACGACCTGTTCTTCCAGCGCTTCCAGCACGGTGCGCAGCGAGCCCTGGAGCCCGAAATCGCCCGCGTTGCGGGTGAGGTTGGCGGTACCGCCCAGGACCAGGCGTTCCTCGGGGTGCTCGACCAGCGTTTCGACCATCACGGTCGACACTTTGATCAGCACGTCACGCAGCTTCGGCGGAGCCTTCTCGGGAAGTTCGGCGACCGCGGCCGAGGCGGCGGCCAAACGTTTGCCGTCCATGGCCGCGCCCAGCATGCCGCGCAGTGCGGCCAGGTCCTCGTCGTCGACGACCGTGCCGAGTTCGACGATGCGCTGGTCGACCCGGCCGGTGTCGGTGATCACGACCAGCAGCAGCCGCGCTGGATTGAGCGCGACCACCTCCAGGTGGCGCACGGTCGACGCGGACACCGTCGGATATTGGACGACCGCGACCTGGCGGGTGAGCTGGGCCAGCAGCCGCACGCCGCGGCGCAGTACATCATCGAGGTCGACCCCCGATTCCAGGAACTGCATGATCGCCTTGCGTTCGGCGGCCGACAGCGGCTTCACCTCCGCGATCCGGTCCACGAACTGGCGATAGCCCTTGTCGGTCGGGATGCGGCCGGAACTCGTATGCGGCTGGGCGATGTAGCCCTCGGCCTCCAGGACCGCCATATCGTTGCGCACGGTCGCACTGGAGACACCCAGGTTGTGCCGTTCCACCAGCGTCTTCGACCCGATGGGCTCCTTGGTGGAGACATAGTCGGCGACGATCGCCCGCAGGACCTCGAAGCGCCGATCCTCGGTGCTCGACATCGACCCCACCTCCTCGCTGTGCTGTACGCCGTCGCGGGGGGCGGGCGCACCACTTGCCGCGGACCCGGCTCTCACACCGCCGCGTCCGGTACCCAGTCTAGATCCGTCCGGTCGGTCTTCCAGGGCACATGTCCCGAACACGCATGCTAACGTCGCGGCGGTCACCGCGAGATCCGATACACAGCAGGGGGAATGCCGGGTGTTCGACGACCCGTCGCGCGCCGCCACCGACCTCGCCCAATGGGCCGAGCAGATGGAGCGCAAGGCAGAGCGTTTTCAATCGCTTCAAGCGCGGATGGCGCAGCTGGCGGTGACCACCGCCTCGAGCGATAAGAGCGTCACCGTGAGCGTCGACGCCAACGGCGTACCGACGGATATCCGGTTCACCGACGGTATCCGCCGCAAGAGCCCGGCGGCGCTGGCGGCGGAGCTGATGCAGTGTCTGCGGCAGGCACGAGAAACCTTGGTCGGCGATGTCGCCGCGACGGTGCGCGACGTGGTCGGCGACGACCCGATCGGCGCGAACATCATCAAGCAGTACGAGGATCGATACGCCGCCCCGGAGGCTCCCGAACCGGCCGCCTACGCGCCCCCCGCAGCGCCGGATCCCATCTGGTCGCAGCAGCCCGCACCGCAACCGCCGGCGCCCCGGCCGCCCACCACACCGCAACCGCCCACCACACCGCCACCGCCCACACCGTCGCGGCCACCCGCCTCGCCGGAAGCGGCGGCGCGCCCACGGCCCTCGACATCACCGGAACCCCTCCCGGCGCCCTCGTCGCTGATCCCCGATGTCGATGACGAAGAGGGCGAGTACTATCGTCGCGCCTCGTGGCTGGTGTGATACGACGATGACGAATCCCGTTCCGGTGCACGTGGATCCCGACGCCCTGCGCACACACGCCACCTCGATCCAGCAGCTCGCCGCGCGACTGGGCACCGCGCTGCAGGCGGCGAACTACATCAGCGCCGCCGACGACGGATACGGGGTGATCCCCAAACCCATCGTCGACTGGCTGCTCGCCGACAACCACACCGCTACTGTGAGCGCGATCAGCGGTCTCACCGACACGGTGGGCGCGGTCCCCGAGAAGCTGTCCGCCGACGCGGATTCGTTCACCGGTGCCGACGGTGCGATCGCGAAGGCGCTCCAAGGGCTGCAGACGACCATCGATGGGGCGACGGGGGGACTGTAATGGCGAACCAGGTGGGCGATTGGCTCAACGAATCACTACCGGGGTTCGGCGACGAGGCCGCCCCCGCGGGCAATCCGCTGATCGCTGAGGGGACGAATTTCCGCGAGCAGTATTTTCAGGAAACGCTGTTCACCTTCTCCAATATCGGCCTCGACGGCGAAGAGGGGCCGTGGGGGGCGCTGGAAGGCACGGTGGCGTTCGATGCGTGGAAAATGGTGTCGGACTTCCGGAAAGAGGACTACGTCAGCTCGGCTTTCGGTTTGGTCGATGTCGGACTGACCGCGTGGGGGGCGTGGACCGACCCGTTCGGTTTCGCCGGCGGCCAGATCGCGGGGTGGATGCTCGAGCACGTCGAGTACCTGCGGCGAAGCTTCGACGCCCTGGCGGGCAACCCCGATATGGTCGAGGCGTATGCGCAGACGTGGACCAAGATCGCGGGGGAGTTGACGGCGATCGGCGCGGAGTGGAAGAAAGCTGTCGACCAGGACATCGCCTCGTGGTCCGGCGAAACCGCCACCGCCTACCGCAATTACGCCGCGACCGCCATCGACCGGATCGAAGCGGCCGGGGCCGCGGCCGCCGGCCTGGCCACGATGACGGAGAAAGCCCAGAAGATCGTCGATGCGGTGCGCACCATGGTGCAGGACATCCTGGTGGCGTTGGCCGGCGCGCTGATCGGCTGGACCATCGAGCTGGGTTTGTCGCTGGGCACCGCGGCGCCGGTGGTGGCGTTCGCGGCGGCCAACCGGATCACCGTGGAATCGGTCCGGGTCTCGGTACTGCTCACGAAACTCGGTCAGGCCCTGATGGATATGACCCCGGTCCGGCACGCTCTCGCCGCGGTGCTCGACGAGATAACCGGCTCCGAGGAAGCCCCGGCACCTGCCTGACCGCGGGAAGTCCACGCCGTTTCGGGCGCCGGCCCATCGGTTGGACAACTCGGCTATCGGCCCGCCCACCCCATTTCCGACCGACGAATACAGGGAACACCGTGCAACCAGGACACCCGCACCGGGCACCGATCGCCGCCCCGCAGCCGCCCCCGTTCCGTCCGGTGACTCCCGGGCAGCCGTATCGGGGCACGATGCTGCCCGCCGATTTCATCCTGCCCTACGACGCGACTCCGGACTCGCCCATGCCGGAGTACGTCCCGGCCCCGGGGCCGACCGGAATAGCCGTGGAGGCAGCATATTTCACGTGGATGCTGCCGCCTCACTGCTACCGATGGCTGGCAAAACCCCGCATCGTGGTGAACGGCAGGGAAATTGCCGATGCCGCCTGGGGCACGACACATGTGCCCGTTCCACCTGGTGTCCATCATGTGCGGGTGGGGACCGACCCGCACTGGATCGTCGCGTTGCGAATCATTCCCGCGACCGTGCCGGCCAACAAGTTCGGCTTCGCGGACGCGATGATCCCGGTCGTGCCCGGCCACAGCACGACCGTCCACTATCAGTCACCGCTGAACAATGTCCCGGCCGGCGCCCTCGGCCCCGAACCGCGGCAGCGTTTCCCCGGGTGGCGGTACTACCGCGTGATGATGCCGGTGCTCGTCGCGGTGACGCTGGTATGCGCGGTGATGTTCGTCCTCTGCGTCGTGAAGCTGGTGTTCGGCTGATTTGCCTGTGTGCGGGCGGTTCAGCCGACCAGGTCACGGACTACGCCGTCGGCCAGTAACCGCCCACGCGCGGTGAGGACCAGGCGGCCGTCCACGATGGTGACCAATCGCTCGGCCGCGACGCGCTGTGCCGCGGCGTTTCCGTCCGCGTCGAGATCGGTCAGCGGCAGACCGGTGCGCAGGCGCAGGGCGAGCATGACGCGCTCGAGGTAACGGTCGGCGGCGGTGAGGTCTTCCCAGTCCGCGGCGGGCAGCCCACCGCGGACCACCCGGTCGGCGTAGCGCGCCGGATGCTTGACGTTCCACCAGCGCACTCCCCCGAGATGGCTGTGCGCGCCCGGACCCGCCCCCAGCCAATCACCGCCGTCCCAGTACCCGAGGTTGTGCCGGCACCGCGCGGCGTCGCCTGCCGCCCAGTTCGACACCTCATACCAGGTGAGACCGGCGGATTCGAGCCGTGCGTCGATTCGCTCGTAGCGGGCGGCGAGCACATCGTCGTCGGGAGCGGGCAGTTCGCCGCGCCGCACCCGCCGGGCCAGCGCGGTGCCGTCCTCGACGATGAGCGAATAGGCCGAGACATGGTCGACGCCCGCCGCCAGCACGGCGTCCAGGCTGGCGTCCAGATCACTGTCGCGTTCACCGGGCGTGCCGTAGATCAGATCGAGGTTCACGTGCTCGAACCCGGCCGCGCGCGCCTCCTGGGCGGCGGCGACGGCACGGCCCGGGGTGTGGGTCCGGTCCAGGACAGCGAGGACATGCGGCGCCGCCGACTGCATCCCGAGCGAGACCCGGGTGAACCCGGCCGCCCGGATCCGCTCGAAGAACGCGGGCGAGGTCGATTCCGGATTCGATTCCGTGGTGACCTCGGCGTCCGCGGCCAGGGTGAACTCCGCGCGGATCGCGTCGAGCACCCCGGACAGTCCGTCGCCGCCGAGGAGCGAGGGGGTTCCGCCGCCCACGAAAACCGTCGCCACCTCCGGTGTCGCGGTCGGCAGTGCGGCGAACTCCCGGGCCGCGGTCGCCAGTTCGCCGCGCAGCGCCTCCGCCCACGAGTGCGTGGACGCGGAAGTGCCCAGCTCACCGGCCGTGTAGGTATTGAAATCGCAGTATCCGCAGCGGGTCGCGCAGAAGGGAACGTGCACATAGATCCCGAACGGACCGCCCCCGAAATCGCGCAGCACCGGCGCGGCGGCGTCGGTCTGCGGGACGGCGGGGGCGGAGGAACTCACCACTCCAGTGTGACCGCCTGCGCCTCGGTCCCCGACGACCGGGGTGTTCTGGTTCGCGGCGAGCAACCAGCGGCCGTCTTCCTTGGTCATCACATACAGGGGGTGCCTTCGTCGGCGAAGGCACCCGCGGTGTCGAAGTAGCGCTGTCGCACCTCGACCGCCGCCGCATCCGGCCGCCGGAACATGATGTGCTCGACTTCATAGGTCGCCCGGCCCGCTCCGGTCGAGCCCGGCCGCACCCGGGCGGTGAACTCGGCGATCGCGTCCCGCCCGAACAGCAATCGACCCGGTCCCGGCGGACGAACCGGACAGCGAACCGCGAACGCCTCCTCACCGAAATATGACAGCCGTCACAAATAGAACGGTCGAACCAGGGAATTTCCCGCTCATCCACGGGAAATACTGGTAGGGCGGTCGGAACGCGGGCTCCGGCATGGCACAATGGGTCGCATGCGCGCATCAGGAGTACGACTTGTGGCACGTCGCCACGTCGACTACAAGCGCGTCTGCAGCGCCTGTTGTCTGCCCGGTTCCGCCCGGTAGCTCAGCTGCGCCTCTTCCCGGATTTCCGGCGATATTCCGATTTCAGGAGTTCGGCCCGCTGACACCGCGGGTGCGAGTCAGCCCCTCGCGCCTTCAGCACGGACGTACGACCAGACCGCAGGAGCCACTTCATGACGTCGAGCACCGACGCCGAATCCACCGCGACGGCCGAGGCCCCCGCCGAACGCCCCAAGCGCGCCCGCACCGGTAAGCCGGTGCGCCGCCGCGCCGAGGGACAGTGGGCGCTCGGTTACCGCGAACCGCTCAACCCGAACGAACAGTCCAAGAAGGACGATAATCCGCTCAACGTCCGCGCCCGGATCGAGAACATCTATTCCAAGGGCGGTTTCGACAGTATCGACAAGGGCGATCTGCGTGGCCGTTTCCGCTGGTGGGGTCTCTACACCCAGCGTGAGGAAGGCTACGACGGCACCTGGACCGGTGACGAGAACATCGACCTGCTCGAAGCGAAGTACTTCATGATGCGGGTCCGCTGCGACGCCGGCGCGCTCACCGTCGCGCAGCTGCGGACCCTGGGCGGGATCTCCACCGAGTTCGGCCGCGATACCGCCGACCTGTCCGACCGGGAGAACGTCCAGTACCACTGGATCGAGATCGAGAACGTCCCCGAGATCTGGCGCCGCCTCGAATCGGTGGGCCTGCAGACCACCGAAGCCTGCGGCGACTGCCCCCGCGTGGTGCTCGGCTCCCCGCTGGCGGGCGAATCGCTGGACGAGATACTCGACCCCACGCCCGCGATCGACGAGATCGTGCGCCGCTACATCGGCAAGAAGGAGTACTCCAACCTGCCGCGCAAGTTCAAGACCGCGATCTCGGGCCAGCAGGATGTGGTGCACGAGATCAACGACATCGCCTTCGTCGGGGTGAACCATCCCGAGCACGGACCCGGTCTGGATCTCTGGGTCGGCGGCGGCCTGTCCACCAACCCGATGCTGGCGCAACGGGTCGGCGCCTGGGTGCCGCTGGACGAGGTGCCCGAGGTCTGGGAAGGGGTCGTCAGCCTCTTCCGCGATTACGGCTACCGGCGGCTGCGCACCAAGGCGCGGCTGAAGTTCCTGATCAAGGACTGGGGTATCGAGAAGTTCCGGCAGGTGCTCGAGGACGAGTACCTGAAGCGCAAGCTGATCGACGGTCCGGCGCCGGACCAGCCGAGCCGCCCGATCGACCACGTCGGCGTGCAGAAACTGCGCAACGGGCTCAACGCCGTCGGATTCTCCCCCATCGCCGGCCGCGTCTCCGGCACGATCCTCAGCAAGGTCGCCGAAGCGGTCGAACGCGCCGGGTCGGACCGGATCCGCTTCACCCCGTACCAGAAGCTCATCGTGCTCGATATCGCCGACGACAAGGTCGAGCAGCTCATCGCGGAACTGGAACCCCTGGGTCTACAGGCGCGGCCGTCGGTATGGCGGCGCAACCTGCTGGCCTGCAGCGGTATCGAGTTCTGCAAGTTGTCCTTCGTCGAGACCCGCAAACGGTCCCAGGTGCTCGCGCCCGAACTCGAACAGCGGCTCGCCGATCTCAACGCCCAACTCGATGTGCCGATCACGATCAATATCAACGGCTGCCCCAACTCCTGCGGTCGTTCCCAGATCGCCGATATCGGATTCAAGGGCCAGCTCGTCGACGACGGCGCCGGGAATCAGGTCGAGGGCTTCCAGGTTCATCTGGGGGGCAGCCTCGGCCTCGACAGCAGTTTCGGACGCAAACTGCGCCAGCACAAGGTGACCAGCGCCGAACTCGGTGACTACATCGAGCGGGTGGTCCGTAATTTCATCAAACACCGCGAAGACGGAGAGCGGTTCGCGCAATGGGCCGTTCGCGCCGAGGAAGCCGACCTTCGATGAATCCGCGAACGTGGTGACGGGAGACCCATTGTGACTACCGAGCAAAAAGAGCTGCCGGTCAAGCTGAGCACCGACGAACTGCGGGCGCTGGCCGAACGCGGCGCCGCCGAACTCGGTCCGGCCGCCTCCACCGAGGAACTGCTGCGCTGGACCGACGAGAACTTCGGCAGCGGCTACATCGTCGCGTCGAATATGCAGGACGGGGTGCTGGTGCAGCTGGCCGCCCAGGTGCGGCCGGGCGTGGACGTGCTCTTCCTCGATACCGGCTACCACTTCGCCGAGACCATCGGCACCCGCGACGCCGTAGAAGCGGTCTACGGGGTGCATGTGGTCAATGTGCGCCCCGAACAGTCGGTCGGCGAACAGGACGCCCTGCTGGGCAAGGATCTGTTCGCGCGCGACGCGGGCGAATGCTGCCGGCTGCGCAAGGTGGTGCCGCTGCGTAATTCGCTGGCGCCGTACAACGCCTGGGTCACCGGGATCCGGCGCGTGGAGGCCCCGACCCGCGCCAACGCCCCGCTCATCTCCTTCGACGAGGGTTTCGGACTGGTGAAGATCAACCCGATCGCACCCTGGTCCGACGACGAGATGCAGGACTACATCGAAAAGCATTCGATACTCGTCAATCCCCTGGTGGAGGAAGGGTATCCGTCCATCGGCTGCGCTCCGTGCACACGGAAGCCGGAGCCGGGTTCCGATCCGCGAAGCGGCCGCTGGGCCGGGCTCGCCAAGACCGAATGTGGGTTGCACGCCTCATGACCGAAGCCACCATCACCGAACGCTCCGTCGGCCTCTCCGATTTCGACACCCTGGCCGCGCTGGAATCGGAAGCCATCCATATCTTCCGCGAGGTCGCGGGTGAGTTCGAACGCCCGGTGATCCTGTTCTCCGGCGGCAAGGACTCCACGGTGCTGCTGCATCTGGCGCTCAAGGCCTTCTGGCCGGCCCCCTTGCCGTTCGCGCTGCTGCACGTGGACACCGGGCACAACCTCCCCGAGGTGCTCGACTTCCGGGACCGGGTGGTCGAGAAGTACGGGCTGCGCCTGCACGTGGCCAGCGTCGAGGACTACCTCGGCGACGGTCGCCTCACCGAACGCCCGGACGGCATCCGCAACCCGCTGCAGACCGTGCCGCTGCTGGACTCGATCGGCGCGAACCGGTTCGACGCGGTATTCGGCGGCGGCCGCCGCGACGAGGAGCGCTCCCGCGCCAAAGAGCGGATCTTCTCGCTGCGCAACGCCTTCGGTCAGTGGGACCCGAAGCGGCAGCGGCCCGAACTGTGGAACCTGTACAACGGGCGGCACGCGCCGGGCGAGCATGTGCGGGTCTTCCCGCTGTCCAACTGGACCGAGCTCGATATCTGGCGCTATATCGCCCGGGAGAACGTCGAACTGGCCACCATCTACTACGCCCACCAGCGGCCGGTGTACCAGCGCGACGGCATGTGGATGACCCCCGGCGTCTGGGGCGGCCCCCGCGACGGCGAGGTGCTGGAGACCCGTTCGGTGCGGTACCGCACCGTCGGCGACGGATCCACCACCGGCGCCATCCTGTCCGACGCCGCCGACAACGAGGCCATCCTGGCCGAGGTAGCCGCTTCCCGGCTGACCGAACGCGGCGCGACCCGCGGCGACGACCGGGTCTCCGAAGCCGCCATGGAAGACCGCAAACGAGAGGGTTACTTCTGATATGTCCGACCTACTGAGGCTGGCCACCGCCGGTTCCGTCGACGACGGCAAGTCCACGCTGGTCGGACGTCTGCTCTACGACACCAAATCCGTACTCGCCGACCAGATCGACGCGGTGACCCGGGCGTCGGTGGACAAAGGGCTGTCCACCCCCGACCTGTCGCTGCTGGTGGACGGCCTGCGTGCCGAACGCGAGCAGGGCATCACCATCGATGTCGCCTACCGGTACTTCGCGACCCCGCGGCGGTCGTTCGTACTCGCCGACACCCCGGGTCATGTGCAGTACACGCGCAATACGGTCTCCGGCGCGTCGACGGCACAACTGGTGATCCTGCTGGTGGACGCGCGCAAAGGCGTGATCGAGCAGACCCGCCGCCATGCCGCGGTGCTGGCGCTGCTCGGGGTGCCGAAACTGGTGCTGGCGGTGAACAAGGTCGACCTCATCGGCGGAGACGAACCCAGCGAGCAAGCTCAGCAGGCCGCGGCCGCCAAGGTCTTCGCGGAGATCTCCGCGGAGTTCTCCCACCTCACCCGCACCCTCGGCTGGTCGGACGAGGATGTGCTGGAGATCCCGGTGTCCGCGCTGCGCGGCGACAATATCGCCACTCGCTCGGACAAGACCCCCTACTACAGCGGCCCGTCGCTGATCGAACACCTCGAATCGGTGCCGGTGGACGCGGACAACTCCGGCACGCACGCGGTGGGTCTGCGTTTCCCGGTGCAGTACGTGATCCGGCCACGCACCCCCGAGTATCCGGACTACCGCGGGTACGCGGGTCAGATCGCGGCGGGATCGGTGGCGCCGGGCGACGAGGTGGTCGTACTGCCCTCCGGCATCCGCACCACGATCGAACGGATCGACACCCCCGACGGCGAACTGGCCGTCGCCCAGGCGGGCCGCAGCGTCACGCTGGTGCTCGCCGACGATGTCGACATCTCGCGCGGTGACACCATCGCCTCCCCCGGCGACGCACCGGAACCGCTCGACACCTTCGACGCCACCGTCTGCTGGCTCGGCGACAAACCGCTGCACCCGGGTGCGCGGCTGTTGCTCAAACACGGCACCCGCACCACACAGGCCATCGTGGGCGCGCTCACCGAACGTTTCGACGAGCAACGCCTGGCCGCGGAACCGAACCCGGATTCCCTGGCGCTCAACGATATCGGCCGCATCTCGGTGCGGGTCGCCGAACCGATCGCGGCCGACGACTACCGGGCCAACCGGCACACCGGCAGTTTCCTGCTGATCGATCCGGCGGGCGGGAACACGCTGGCGGCGGGTCTGGTCGGGGATGTGCTGACGGCGGTCGAGGTCGGAACCACCTGATGCCGGGCGGTCCCACGCTGGTGGCGGTGGCACACGGCAGCCGGGACCCCCGGTCGGCCGCCACCGTCGCCACGCTGCTGGACCAAGTCCGGGCCGCGCGGCCCGCGGCGTCGGCCCGGTTGGCGTTCCTCGATCTGAACGCGCCGTCGGTCGGTCGGGTTCTCGACACGGTCGCCGCCACCGGGGAAACCCATGCCGTCGTCGTGCCGCTGTTGCTGGGCAGCGCGTTCCACGCCCGGGTGGACCTGCCCGCGCTACTGGCCGAGGCCGCCGCGCGGCATCCGCGGTTACGGCTGACCCAGGCCGACGTGTTCGGCGCCGACCCACGCCTGATCGGACTGCTGGACGATCGCGTCCGGGCGGCCCGCGCCGCGCACGGCTGGGACGACGCGCCGCGGCAGCTGGGTATCGCGCTGGCCGCGGTCGGGTCGTCCACGGCGGCGGCGAACCGGGAGACCGCCCGGCTGGCCCGCCGATTCGCCGCGCACACCGGCAGTCCCACCGAAGTCTGCTTCGCCACCGCGCAACCCTCGCTCACCCGGGCGGTGACTCGGCTGCGCGCCCGGGGCGCCGATCGCGTCCTGGTCGCGCCCTGGTTCCTGGCTCCGGGCCTGCTCACCGACCGCCTCCGTGATCAGGACCCGCTGCTCCCGCACGCCGCCGTGCTCGGCCCGGACCCGGTGCTCGCCGATATCATCTGGGACCGCTACGACACCGCCATCGCCCGGACACTGCCGCTGTCCGCCTGAGGCGCCTCAGAACCAGCGTTCCAGCACCGATGCCACCCCGTCGGCCGCGACGTCGTCGGTCACCTCGTCGACCAGGGTGTGCAGTTCCACGGGCGCGTTCGCCATCGCCACCGCATGCCCGGCCCAGGCGAACATCTCCCGATCGTTGAAACCGTCGCCGATGGCCAGCGTGGCGCCGCGCGGGATGTCGAGAAGGCGCCGCAGACGTTCCAGCGCCCAGCCTTTGGAGATCCCGTGCCGGGAGATGGTGAGCCAGGGACCGAATTCGCCGTAGACCCAGCTGACCTCGGGCAGCGCCAGGCTCTCGAGCATCCGGTGCATCTCGTCGGGGGCGCCCTCGGGCCACCAGCAGTTGAGCCGCGGGGTGGGTTCGCTGCCCAGGGTGAGATCGTCGACCACCACGTATTCACCTCCGGCGTAGTACTCGCCGGGGCTCATACCGGTCGCCCAGAACCCTTCGCCGACCCGTTCGGCCGTGAAGATCATCTCCGGGAACAGTTCCCGCAGGGCCGTCACGGCCGGGGCAGGGTCGAAATGGTGCACCGCCACCGGGTCGGCCCGTTCGATGTCGATGTGCACTGCCCCGTTCGAGCAGATAGCGTGCCCCTGGATCAGGCCGAGTTCCGCCAGCACCGGCCGGGTGGACACCACCGTCCGCCCGGTGCTCACCACGACGTGGGTTCCGGCCCCGACCGCCGCCCGCACCGCGGCGTTCACCCGGTCGCTCACCTGCGCACCGGTTTTCAACAGTGTTCCGTCCACATCGAGCGCGATCAGCCGCGGCGGGTCCCCGTCCGTGTTCACACCACCGATTGTGCCGTGTCCCGCCGAGCCGCGACATCGGATATTCCGGAACAGATCACTGCGTCGCCGCACCTCGCGGCGCATCAGTGGTGCGATCCGCCCCGCGACCCAGCACGCGAGTTCCCGCCCCGCGACGATCCGTTGTCGCCGCCGCCGGAACGGGAGCCGCCGGAATCCGGACCGCGGGAATGCGAACCGCCGGCGGAATCCGAACCGCGGGAGGGACCACCGGAATCCGAGCCCTGCCCGGCCCCGCCGCGACTCGCCGGTCCCCCGCCGAATCCGCCGGGGAATGACGAATCGGACCGGCCCGGGCGGCCGGCAGCCGCACCGTCCGAGTCGTGGCCCCCTCCAGAGCCCGGCCCCTGGCTGTCTCCTCCGCCGGACCCGGCATCCGTTCCGTCGGAGCCACCGCCGTCCGCACCGCTGCCACCAGCGTCGACACCGTCGACACCGCCGCCGAAGCCGCCCGGGTTCGCACTGCCGAATCCACCCGCGTCGCCGCCGTGGCCGCCCGGGTTCGCACTGCCCGATCCGGGCCCGGCGGGACCGTTGCCCGGTGTGGTCCACCCGCCGGATCCGTTCCCCTGGTCCGGCCCTGCTCCGGGGAGCCCGCTGTCCGGCAGGCCGGCACCCGGCGACCACCCGCCCGGATGGTGGCCCGGATCCCGTTCTCCGCCCGGGGCGGTTCCGCCCGGCCCCTCGCCCACCGGTGGATGATCCGGTCCGGGGTCTCCGCCCGGTGCGTCGGGCCCGGGGTGGCCGGGCTCTTCCGGATCCGTTCCCGCGCCCGCCGGAAGACCCCCGACGTGCCCGAACGGGATCGGGTGTGCGAAGCGGGCGGGGTCGGTGTGCCGGGGTCCGGAGTCGGGGCGTTCGCCCAGCGGGGCGTGGTGGGTGCCGGTCCCGTCCACGGCCGGTCGATCGGTTCCCGGCGCCGCCGGAACCGACGCCGGGCCGGGCATCGGCGGCCCGTACGGTCGCGTCGCCGCCGCGGGAGCGATCCGCGCGGGATCTCCCAGCGGCGCGTAGGACACGGTCCAACCGCTGCCCGACCGTTCGACCTGCGCCTCCCCGTGGATTTCGTAGAGCACCGCGCCCGGGCCCTGTATCGGTGTCCGGTCCTCCGGCAGTTCGGTATCCGCCGGTCCGGTTCCCAAGATGGTGGCCGCGGACATGGCCACCGCGGAGAAGAGCGCGGCACCGGAGAATATGGGCGGATGCTTCATCCGCGAGGACGCCGCCGGAGCCACGCTCTCCGCGGCCATCGCGGCGGCGCCGAGGGCGACGCACTGTCCGGAATCGGCGGCGACGGTCACCGGCAAACCCAGTTCGGTGAGAGTTTCGGCGATCTGCGGTGGCCGCGCCGCACCGCCCACGACCAGCACCCGCCCGATATCGGACAGCGCGACACCGGCCGAACGCACCGCCGTCCGCACCACTTCCAGTGAATCGCGCACGTGTTCGCGGCGCAATCCCTCGGGATTCACGAAGGATACGAGCGATACCACGCCGGTATCCGGCTCGGCCGGGCCGATCGCACGGTCACCGGCGCAACGCGCGATCAGCGCTCCGAGCGGGCGGGCGCCGAACTCGTAGGAACGCACCGGCTTCCCCACCACCGGATGGTCGGGCCAGTCCGGCCCGGTCCGGACCACGGCCACATCGAGACTGTTCCCGCCCAGGTCGTAGACCAGGACGAAGCCGGAATCCAGCGGCCCGTGTTCGGTATCGAGCCAGTGCGCCGCGGCCACCGGTTCCGGGACCAGTTGCACGTGACCGACCCCGGCGAGGTCCAGGCTCTGCCGGAGCAGTTCGAGTTGTTCGGCGCTGTATCCGGCGGGATGGGTGGCGACCACTCCGGTCGCCGGTTCCGCGGCCACCAGGCCCTGGACCACCGAGGCGAAGATCGTGGCCGGCGACCAGATCCGCCCGTCCACGTAGACCGATTCCGGGTTACGGCCAAGATCGGCGAATTCGTTGACCGCCGTGGAGAAGCGGGTGATCCCGCCGAGTCTGGCAGTGCCTCCGCTGTCGAATCCGACGGCGGTCCGCCGCGTCCGCACCACCGGTCGCGCGTCGGGCGCCCCGACTCGCGCCGAGACGACGTTCACCGTACCGATGCTGATACCCAGCCCAGAAGTCAATTTGCTATCCCGTCAACGCACCGAGACCACGTCCTTACGAAAGAGCCATGGGCGCGGTCGTTTTCCAAACAGCGCCCACAGGTTAGCTGCAACGGTGGTGACAAAACGAATAAACGGCGATGAAATCTGCAGTTACAGAACTGATCCCCGTTCATACCCAGAAAAACAAACCGGCGGACTACTTCACCGGATTCCGGTAATACGCTCCTTACCAGGCGATATCCATCGGGAATGCGCGGACACCCGAGCGTCCTCCTCCATGTCCGCGCGTAAGGCCCGATGACAGCCCGTTGCCACGGGAGCGGCATCTACCCATCGGTAACCGATCAATAGCTATTGGAAGTAGGGCGTATAAGACCTGTGGACTCGCTCGCCCAGAACGAATGCCGTACCGGCCGTAAGCTGTGCGGTAGCCCCGAACACCACCGAACAAGCGGCGCAACAGCTTACTGATGCGACCCGACCGATCCGGCGCGCGCCAACCGGCGGATTCCGCGCCGCCCTATCCTGATCTGGTGGACTCGGTCATGCTCGACGCTGTCGACCAGTGCTTACTGCACGCCCTGCAGGTCGACGGGCGCGTTCCTTTCAGCAGGATCGCCGCGGCCCTGGATATCTCGGACCGCACCGTGGCCCGCCGCTTCGGGCGGCTCCGGTCCACCGGTGCGCTCCGCGTCAGCGCCGTGCCGCACAGCCATATCGCCGCGCACGCGCAATGGCTGGTACGTCTCCGGATCCGGCCCCGGGCCGCCGCCGATATCGCTCGCGCGCTGGCCGGGCGGCACGACACCGCCTGGGTGACCGAATTGTCGGGCGGCACCGAGATCGTCTGCCTCTTCCGGGTTCCCGGCACCAGCCCGGCGCCTCTGGCGGTGCTCGATCGGCACCCCGATGTCGTCGAGGTGACGGGCCAGCGGCTGCTGCGTCATCTGATGGACCACCGCTGGCGGGGACGGACCTCCGCCCTCACCGAACACCAGCTCGCCGAGATACGCGCGCCGGAAACCGCGGCCACCAGCCAGATCCGGCTCACCGACCTGGACCACCGACTCTTCCGCGCCCTGGCCACCGACGGCCGTACCGCCTGCGCGCACCTGGCCCGGCACGTGGACTGGTCGGAATCCGCGGTGCGCCGGCGCCTGACCGAACTACGGGACGCCGGAATGCTGCGGTTCGACGTCGAAGTGGAGCCCCGGCTGTTCGGCTTCTCCGCCCAGTGCCTGCTGTGGCTGTCGGTCGCCCCGGCGCGGCTGACCGCGGTCGCCGCGAGTCTGGCCGAGGACACCGAAACGGCATACCTGGGCGCGATCACCGGGAACCATAATCTGCTCGCCGTCACGATCTGCCGCGATGCCGATGCGCTGTACGGCTACCTGACCGAACGTATCGGGGCCCTGTCCGGCATCGAAGGGATCGAGACCGCGCCGATCACCGCGTACGCCAAACGTTTCGCCTCCGCCCGGTGAGTCCGGGTAGCCGAGACCGAATGAACAACGACGCCACCGGAAATTCCCCGACACCGGGCATGATCCAGCCGGTCGGCGCGCAACCCGAGATCCAGTTTCCCGGCAGCTGAACCTCGATCGACGGCAGGCCCGGCATCGTCCGGCTCCGCGGATCGCTATGCGCCGGCGAGCGGTTCGGTTATCGGGTCTCCCGGTCGTGGCGATGCTGGGCGTCCACGACGTCGACCGTGTGCAGGCGGATCCAGTCCAGGAACTGCTGCAACGACTCGGCGAGGCTGTCGCCGAGCTCGGTGAGCCGGTAGCTGACCCGCGGCGGCGTGGTGGCCTCCACCGCCCGCGCGACGAGCCCGTCCCGGACGAGTGTCCGCAGCGTTTGCGAGAGCATCTTCTCGCTGATCCCGCCGATCGTGGTGTGCAGTTCGGAGAACCGCAGCGGGCCGCCGCCCAGCGCGGTCAGGATCAGCACCCCCCAGCGGCTGGTGATATGGCTGAGCACCTCACGTGCGGGGCAGTCGCTGTTGAATGCGTCACTCGTCACCGGCCAGTCGACCTTACGAACCTGCGAACCTACCGCCATAACCGGAGCTTACCTAAAGGTATGCCCTTACCAATAGTAAGTTCAGCGGCCTACGCTGCCGCCATGATCACAGTCGTCTTCGGAGCCAGGGGCAATGTCGGACGCCATGTCGCAGCGGGACTGACCGCGCGCGGCGATGAGGTCCGCCTGACGGGCAGAGATCCCCGCACAGCGGGCTTTCCGCCGGGCGCGCAGATAGTCGCGGCCGATCTGGAGCGCCCCGAAACACTGCCCGCGGCACTCGAAGGAGCGGACCGCGTCTTCCTCTACGCCAAACCCGACGGTATCGACGGTTTCGTGGCCGCGGCCGAGTCCGCCGGAGTGCGCCGTGTCGTGCTCCTGTCCTCCGGGGCCGTTCTGGACAGCGATCCCGAGCACAACCCGATCGCCCGATCGCACAGCATCGTCGAGTCGGCCATCGAGAAGTCCGGTCTGGAGTGGACATTCATCCGGCCCGGCATGTTCGCCACGAACGCACTGTGGTGGTGGCAGCGGTCCATCCGCGACGAGGGCGTCGCCCGGTTGCCCTACCCCGAGGCGCGGACTGCGCCCGTCCACGAGCACGACCTGGCCGCACTCGCGGTGACCGCGCTGACCGAACCCGGTCACCAGCAGCGCGCCTACACCGCATTCGGTCCCGAGGCACTGACCCTGTCGCAGCAGGTACGACAGATCGGCGCGGCCATCGGCCGGGAGATCGACCTCCAGGTGGTCTCCGTCGAACAGGCACGCACGGAACTGAGCGAGACCATACCCGCGATGGGCGTCGAGGCCGTCCTGGCCGGATGGCAGGCGGGAACGGCCGAACCGCCGGAGGTGTCGACGATCGTCGAGGAAGTCATCGGTCGCCCGGGACGCACATTCGCGCAGTGGGCGAACGACCACGCAAACGACTTTCGCTGACCCGCGCCGGATCCGGACGTCGGCGCCGCCCCGCTCAGGCTCGGCTGAAGAATCCCCGCCCGGATTTCGCGGGCCGCAGCACCGCTCCCGCCGCACGCGCCTGCGGCCGCCGGCCGCGCAACAGCCGGTCGAAAGCCGGGGCGCTCCCGGCGGGTTCGGGCAGGCGGCCCGCGTTGAAGTCATCGGCCAGCTGCTGCACCGTTTCCTGGGCGCAGGACTTGTTGGTTCCGATGAAACCTGTGGGTCCACGCTTGATCCAGCCCGTGACGTAGGTGCCCGGGAACACGGCCCCGGCCGGTCCCTCCAGCACCCGCCCGGCCTGGTTCGGGATGACTCCGTGCTGTTCGTCGAACGGCAGGCCCGGCGTCGGGACGCCCCGGTAACCGACCGAGGTGAGCACGAGACCGGTCTCCAGCAGATCGAGATCGCCGGTGGGCACCGCGCGTACCCGGCCGTCGTCACCGGTCAGCAGTTCGGCGCGATCCACCTCGATACCGGTGACGGCATCGGGCCCGAGGAGGCGGCTCGGCGCGCTCTGGTAGCGGAACACGATGCGCCGCCGGCTCCCGAACGGCCGATCGGCGACCCGGCGCAGCAGTTCCAGTTTCTGCTCGACCTGGTAGGTCCGGTTCGCCGCGGGCGGAGGCAATTCGCCGTCGACGACGATATCCACATCCGCGCCCAGCAACCCGACGAACTCCGGCACCGTGAACGCCGATTCGGCGGGACCGCGGCGGCCCAGCACCACGACCTCCTCCACGTCGCTGTGCCGCAGTGCCTCGAGCGCGATCGGGGAGATGTCGGTGCCGGCCAGTCGCTCGGGATCGCTGGTCAGGATCCGCGCCACGTCGAGTGCGACATTGCCGTTGCCGACGATGACGACCCGGCGCCGGGTCAGATCGAAATCGTGGTGCTGATGATCGGGATGACCGTTGTACCAGGCGACGAAATCGGTGGCCGAGATGTTCCCGGCCAGACCTTCGCCGGGGATACCGAGCTTGCGGTCGGTCGATGCGCCGACGGCGTAGACGACCGCGTGATGGTAGGCGAGCAGTTCCTCGTGCGAGATGTGCTTGCCGACCTCGACGTCGAAATAGGAGCCGAAACCGGGCTGCCGCGACATCACGTCGAACAGATCGGCCACCTGGCGGGTTTTCGCGTGGTCGGGCGCGACACCGAAGCGGGCCAGCCCGTACGGGACCGGCAGCCGATCGAACACGGTCACCCGCACATCGGGCTGGGTGAGCAGTTCGTCGGCGGCGTACATGGCCGAGGGACCCGATCCGACCACCGCCACTCGCAGCGGACCGCGGCCGGCGGTGTCGATCGCCGGTGCGGGCACCGGCGGCGCCAGGAGCGGACGGGGCCGCGACTGCCGGTAGAAATCGGCGTTGATCTCGATGAAAGGCTTCTGCTCGTCGGTCAGTTTCTTCGACGAGGTGATGGCGTCGACCGGGCAGGCCGAGGCGCACGCGCCGCAGTCCACACAGGCGGCCGGGTCGACGTAGAGCATGTCCGCGGTCCGGAAATCGGGTTCGTCCGGCGTCGGATGGATGCAGTTGACCGGGCACGCGTACACACAGGACGCGTCGCTACAGCACGACTGGGTGACGACGTAGGGCATCGAGTGCTACCGCCCGCTCAGGCCGCTTTGCCGGACACGCCGCGCAAAGGCTCGGACCGGTACCGGGTGGTGTGCCCGTCGATGCCGAGCGCCTTCCACACCCGCTTGGCGATCGGATTCATCAGGCCGATCTCCTTGGCCAGGCTGCGGACGTCGGCGAAATAGTCGCTGAAGGTCTGCTTGGCGTCGGCGGAGCCGTAGAACAGGTCCTTGCGCACGCTGCGCGGGATATCGAATTCGTCGAAGAACGCCTTGGGCGGGGTCACGATGGCACGGCCGAGGATCCACATGACGATCGGCATGGCCAGCGACAGTACGAACTTGTTGGCGGCCGAGGACTCGGGGACGTGCTTCTTGAGGAACTCGTGGGCGAAGGAGATGTGACGGGCCTCTTCGGCCACATGGATGGCCATGACCCCGCGCATGATCGGATGCACTTCCTCACCGGAGCGCAGTACTTCCTTCTGGATGTGATCGATCGGCTCCTCGCCGGCGAGCACGGCCATGAAGAACAGGTTCGGGAACGCGACCGCGACGGGGACGGCGACCTGCCGGAACTGACGTACCAGCGGGCCCATGCCCGGGACGTCGACGCCGATCCGGTTGACCATCTCCTGGAACATCAGGGTGTGGTTGTGCTCCTCGATCATCTCGTGGGAGCAGTAGCGGAACTCCGGGTCACCGTTGGGCAGACCGAAGATGTGCTGCATCATGCCGCTGATCAGGATGGCCTCGAACTGCAGGCCCACCTTCGCGACATTGGCCTGGCGGTACTTGCCCAGCTCGATCTTCTTATCGTCCGGTAACGCCTCGTACCAGGGGTGGCGACCGACCGTATCGCCCGATTTGGGCAGAATCCAGCGCTCGGGCCGCGCATCGGCGGAGAAGTCGGGATTGTCCCAGTCGATATCGGTGAACGGATCGAAATTCCGGTTGACCGAGCCCTCCGACAGCAGCAACAGCTTCTCCGCGTACTCCTGCGCCTGCGCGACCAGCTGGTCGTCGGAGAGCGTGGTGGCTGAAGACGTCATCGTCACTGCCTCTCATCGGTTATTCGGCTTAACTGTTTCCCATAGTTACAGCTACAGCCAGGTACGTCAACACGCCCACCGGCAACTCCCGGGATCACCACCGGACAGTGAAGGCATCACCCCAGCTCAGCGCCGGGAAATGAGCCAGCGGTCATCCCCGGAAACACCGAAGGACATCCCCCCGGATGCCGGCCTCCAAGGTCGGGGCCCGCCCCGGTTCTGGAGCGACCAGAGGGAGGGAGCGCAGCGACCGACCGGCGGGAGTGAAGAACCGGGGTTGACAAGGGCCCCGACCCGCGCCGCCGCAGGCGGCGCAATCCAACACAGCCGGGGTTACCGAGGGCCCCGACCCGCCCCGCCGAAGGCGGGGCCAGAAGACACAGCCGGAAGGTGCGGGATGCGGGTCGCGCGGGCATAGACCGTCTCCCCCTCCGCGAGGCGCAAGGCCTCGGCATCACCGCGGGTGACCTGTGCGACGAACAGGTCCCCGGTGGCGGCGTTGCGCATCTCCACCCGGACCTCGAAGCCGAGCCGCACCACCCGTTCCACCGTCGCCCGGGTGACGCCCGCCGATTCCGCGGTGCCCTCGTAGGCGGCGAGCGCCATGTTGGAATCACGCCCGACCCGGATGTCGTGCGGACGCACCAGATGCCCGTTGAGGCGGGCCACCGCGCCCAGGAAAGACATGACGAACTCGCTGGCCGGCCGGTCGTAGACATCCTCGGGGCTGCCGACCTGCTCGATGCGGCCGGCGTTCATCACCGCGATCCGGTCCGCCACATCGAGTGCTTCCTCTTGGTCGTGGGTCACCAGCACCGTCGTGACGTGCACTTCCTCGTGCAGTCGGCGCAACCAGGTGCGCAGATCGGCCCGTACCTTCGCGTCGAGGGCGCCGAACGGTTCGTCCAGCAGCAGCACCTGCGGGTCCACGGCCAGCGCCCGGGCCAGCGCCATCCGCTGCCGCTGTCCACCGGACAGCTGCGCCGGATACCGGTGCTGGAAACCGTCGAGCCCGACGATGCCCAGCAGTTCGTCCACCCGTTTCGCGATTTCGTGTTTCGGCCGCTTGCGGATGGTCAGGCCGAAGGCCACGTTGTCCCGGACGGTCATATGTTTGAACGCCGCGTAGTGCTGGAAGACGAAACCGATATCGCGTTTCTGCGGCGGCACCCGGGTCACATCGCGGCCGCCGATGGTGACCACGCCCGAATCGAGGTTCTCCAGCCCGGCGATGGAGCGCAGCAGTGTCGATTTCCCGGAACCGGAAGGTCCGAGCAGCGCGGTCAGCTCCCCCGACGGGATATCCAGGCTGACATCGTCGAGAGCGGCGAAGGAACCGTAGTTCTTGCGCGCATTGGTCACGGTGATCACGGGCGGCCTCCGGCGTACACAGTCAAAGATGGCTCTTTCGAATCTGGTGCATGCGGCCCACCGAGACCGCAGCGAAGGCGGAGACACCGCAGGATCGCATCACGACACATCCCGTCTGCGTTCCAGGAGGGTCATCAACAGCAGGGTGATGAGCGCGAGGCCCATCAGCAGGGTGGCGGCGCAGTACGCGCCGAAATCGTTGTGGTCGTTGATATAGCGCTCGTGCACCAGCAGCGTGAGCGTCTGCGATACCCCGGGGAACCCGGACGACACCATGATCACCGCACCGAACTCGCCCAGTGCGCGGGCCACCGTGAGCACCACGCCGTAGGTGAGACCCCAGCGGATCGCGGGGACGGTGATCCGCCAGAAGGTCTGCCAGCGCGAGGCGCCCAGGGTCGCGGCCGCCTGTTCCTGGTCGTCGCCGATCTCGTGCAGGACCGGTTCCACCTCGCGGACCACGAACGGCATCGTCACGAAGATGGTCGCCAGCACCATGCCCGGCAGCGCGAAGATCACCCGGAAACCCCAGTCGGTGACCACGCCGAGCCAGCCGCCCACCCCCCACAGCATGATCAGCGCGACGCCGACCACCACGGGCGACACCGCGAAGGGCAGATCCACGATGCCCTGCAGCAATCGCCGCCCGGGGAAGCTACCGCGGACCAGCGCCAGCGCGATCACCACGCCGAGGACCACGTTCACCGGCACCACGATGATCAAGATGAGCATGGACAGGTTGAAGGCCGAGATCGCGGCGGGGGTGCTGATCTGGTCGATGAACGCGCCGATTCCGTGCTCGAACGCGCGGTACAGGATGATGCCGAGCGGCAGGACGAGCAGGACGAGCAGATAGCCGAGCGCGACCACGCGTAATGTGATCCGGCTCGGTGTGGACAGTTTCATCGGGCCTCCCGCTCCTTGCGCGCCGTACGCTCGGCGAACACTCGCAGCACCAGCAGCGCGACGAAGGCGATCACCAGCAACGCCACCGATACCGCCGCCGCGTTCACCGGCCGGTCGATCTCGATCTGCTGTTGGATGTACTGCGAGGCCACCTGGGTTTCGCCCGGGATATTGCCGCCGATCAGCACCACCGAGCCGAATTCGCCGATCGCGCGCGCGAAAGCGAGGCCGCCGCCGCTGATGATCGCGGGCGCCAGGGTCGGCAGCACGATGCGCCGGAAGGTCGTCCAGTTGTCTGCGCCCAACGACAGCGCCGCCTGTTCCACCTCACGGTCGGCTTCGATGAGCACCGGCTGCACCGACCGCACCACGAACGGCAGCGTGACGAAGGCCAGCGCCACCACCAGTCCGGGCCGGGTCGCGTTGAGGTGGATGTCGACCGACTGCGCGGCCCGTAGAGCGCCAGCAACACGATGCTGGCGACGATCGTGGGCAGCGCGAACGGCAGATCGATGAGCGCGTTCACCAAGCCCTTGCCCGGGAAGTCGTCGCGTACCAGAACCCAGGCGATCAGCGTGCCCATGACCACATTGACCAGGGCCACCACCACCGAAACGACCACGGTCACCCGCAGCGCCGCCAGCGCCATCGGATCGGTGACCGCGCCCCAGAAGCCGGACCAGCCGTCGTCGAACGCGCTGACGGTGAGCGCTGCCAGCGGCAGCAGGACGATCACGCTGAGCCAGAGCATGGCGGTGGCGATGGCGAGTGGGCCGACCGAACCGGTGAACCGGAGCCAGGACCGCAGTGGTCGACGGGGAGATTTGTCCTGGTCGACGGAACCGGCGGGCGCGGGTTCGGTGGCGGGGCTGCGTACGGTCACGAGTATCGAGTATCGCGTGTGGGCCGGGTCACCCGGCTACTCGGTCGCGTTCTCGTAGGCGACGGCGATCGTGCCGGACTCGGGAGCGAACAGTTCGGACTCCACCGTCTCCCAGCCGCCCAGGTCGGCGATGGTGTAGAGGGTCGGCGGCTGCGGGAAGACCTCGGTGTACTCGGCGGCCACCCCTGGATCGACCGGCCGGAAACCGGCCTCGGCCCAGGCCCGCTGCGCCTGCGGGGTGTAGAGAAAATCGCGGAAGGCCACGGCCTTCTCCGGATGCTGGGCGTGTTCGAGCACCGCGACCGGATTATCGATCTTGAAGGTCGTATCCGGCACGATGTGCTCGACCGGGTCACCGTGCCGCTCCGCGAACAGCGCCTCGTTCTCATAGCTGATCAGCACGTCACCGGTGCCCTGCAAAAAGGCCTCGGTGGCTTCCCGGCCGGATTTCGGCTGGACCCGCACCCGGGTCAGCATCTGATTCAGGTAGTCCACGCCGGCCTGCGGGTTGCGCCCGCCCTCGCTCGCCGCGGCATAAGGGGCCAGCAGATTCCATTTCGCGGAACCGGAACTGAAAGGGTTCGGAGTGACCACTTCGACGTCGGGACGCAGCAGATCGTCCCAGCCGTGGATCCCTTTGGGGTTTCCGGGCCGCACCACCAGCGAGACCACCGACCCGAACGGGACACCCCGGGTGGCGTCGGCGTTCCAGTCCGGATCCACCAGTCCCGCGTCGACCAGGCGGGTGATATCGGGTTCGAGGGAGAAGCTCACCACGTCGGCGGGGGCGCCCCGCGCGATCTTGCGGGACTGGTCCCCCGACGCGCCGTAGGACTGGCGAACCTCGACGCCCTCCCCCAGCTCGGTCTCGTTGAACAGCGGGACGACCTCGTCGTAGCCGGGCTTGGGGATCGCGTAGGCGTACAGGTCGACCGTGCCGCCGCTGCCGTCGGCTCCGCCGCCGCCGACATCGTCACTGGATCCACCCGCGCAGCCCGCCAGCAGCACCGGCAACACCGCCAGTGCGGCGAGCAGGCGGTGGCGTCCGGCCGGTCGGCTGGTACGTCGCATGGTGGACCTTTCTGCGCAGAACCCGGGCAAGTCTAGGGTCGCCCGCCACGACCAGCGCGAACGGCCTCCCCGGTCACCGGGTGAACAGCCAGGCGACGATCACCAGGACCAGCAGGGCCACCAGCGCGATCTGCACCCGTGAGCGCGGCATCAACACACCTCGTTTCCGGTGTCGGAGTCATCACCGGTGTCATTGCGGCCCAGTGCCGCGCCCGCCGCGTGCAGGGCCCGATCGATGAGGTAGGCGATACCGAAACTGATCGGCACCATACCGACCAGCACCACGAGGAACTGGGGTATGAACGGCAGACCCGCCACCCATAGCTCGAACCCGTCCCACCAGTCGGCAATACGCTCCACGGCGACCAGCGTAGAACACCGCACGGCGGCCACCCCGACCCGTCTTGACCTCAACCGAGCTACAGGTTGCAGGCTGGTGGCATGACACAGGCACCCGAGGTATGGAACTCCGCCTACGACAACGACACCGCACCGTGGATCATCGGCGAACCCCAGCCGGCGATCGTCGAACTGGAACGCTCCGGCCGGATCCGGGGCCGGGTGCTGGACCCCGGGACGGGCGCCGGGGAGCACACCATCGCGCTCACCGCTCTCGGCTACGACGTGCTCGGTGTCGATCTCGCACCGAGCGCCGTCGCCTACGCCCGCCGCAACGCCGCCGCCAAGGGCGTCCCGAACGCGCGGTTCGAGGTGGTCGATATGGTCGCCCTCGCCGAGTCCGGCGACAACCCGCTGGGCGCCTTCGACACGATCGTCGACAGCGCGCTGTTCCATGTCTTCGTGGAGGCCCCCGAAGCCAGGGCCGCCTATGTGCGCACGCTGCACGAACTGTGCGAACCGGGCGGTCACGTGCATATTCTCGCGCTCTCCGACAGCGAGGCCGGTTTCGGGCCGCGGATCGGCGCCGACATGATCCGCGCGGCCTTCGCCGGTCCCGGCTGGGACGTCGAGGAGCTGCGACCCGACCACTACTACGGGCGGATCACCGAGGTCGTCGCCGACAGCGCCGCCGACCTCACGCCCGACGAATCGGGCAAGGTCGAACTCGCCGCCTGGCTGGCCCGGATCCGCCGCGCCGACTGACCGGCGGTGGACGACTCGGGGCCCGGCGACACATCATGGGGTATGCCGAGTCCCGAGCGAGCACGACCCGCGAACGGAGCGCCGGGCCCCTCCCCGGCCGCTCCCACGCCGGAGAAGAAGCTGCCGGAGAGCAACTTTCCGGCCATCGACGACTACGCGTTCCTGTCCGACTGCGAAACCACCTGCCTGATCGCCAGCAACGGCTCGGTGGAGTGGATGTGCGTTCCGCGCCCCGACTCGCCGAGCGTGTTCGGCGCCGTCCTGGACCGCAGCGCCGGCCATTTCCGACTGGGCCCCTACGGTCGCAGCGTCCCCGCCGCCCGCCGCTACCTGCCCGGGGGGATGATCCTGGAAACCACCTGGCAGACCGAGACCGGCTGGCTGATCGTCCGGGACGCCCTGGTGCTCGGACCGTGGCACAACACCGAACAGCGCAGCCGCACGCATCGGCGCACCCCGACCGACTGGGATGCCGGGCATATGCTGCTGCGCACGGTCAAATGCGTGAGCGGCACCGTCGAACTCGAGTTGAGCTGCGAACCCTCGTTCGACTACCACCGGGCGACGGCACGCTGGGAGTACACGGGCAAGGTGTACGAGGAGGCCTCGGCGGTCTGCGCGGTCGACCCGACGGTCGGGCCCACCCTGGTGCTCACCACCGACCTCCGGCTCGGTCTCGAAGGACGCGAAGCGCGCGCCCGCACCCGGATGAGCGAGGGCGACTGCGCCTATGTGGCGCTCACCTGGTCGGAACTGCCCGCACCGCGCACCTTCGACGAAGCCGCCGACAAGATGTGGACCACCGTCGAATGCTGGCGGCAGTGGATCACGCTCGGCGATTTTCCCGACCACCCCTGGCGCCGTTATCTGCAGCGCAGCGCGCTCACCCTCAAAGGCCTCACCTACGCGCCGACCGGTGCGCTGATGGCAGCGGGCACCACCTCACTGCCCGAATCGCCGGGAGGGCAGCGCAACTGGGACTACCGGTACTCCTGGGTGCGGGACGCCAGTTTCGCCCTCTGGGGCCTCTACACCCTGGGCCTGGACCGCGAAGCCGACGATTTCTTCGCCTTCCTGCACGACGCCACGACCGGCCCGGACGACGAGCCGGTGCCGCTGCAGGTGTTGTACGGAATCGGCGGGGAACGCACCCTCACCGAGAGCACCCTCGATCATCTGTCCGGCTACGGCAACGCGCGGCCGGTGCGGATCGGCAACGACGCCTACAACCAGGAACAGCACGATATCTGGGGCACCATGCTGGACGCGGTCTATCTGCATGTGAAATCGCGTCAGCACGTCCCGGAGACACTCTGGCCCATGCTGGAACGCCAGGTCGACGCCGCCATCGCGCACTGGCGCGAACCCGACCGCAGCCTCTGGGAGGTGCGCGGCGAGCCGCAGCATTTCACCTCCTCGAAGGTCATGTGCTGGGTGGCACTGGACCGCGGCGCCAAAATCGCCGAACTACACGGCCAGACCCATATCTCCGCGGAGTGGCACCGGATCGCCGCCGAGATCCACGCCGATGTGCTCGCCCACGGTGTGGACGAGCGCGGCCGCTTCACCCAGGTGTACGGCGGAACCTCCCTCGACGCGTCCCTACTGCTGGTGGTGCTCTTCCGGTTCCTGCCGCCCGACGATCCCCGGGTGCGCGCGACCGTGCTCGCCGTCGCCGACGAACTCTCCGAGAACGACCTGGTTCTGCGCTACCGCACCGAGACCACAGATGACGGCCAGTCCGGCACCGAGGGCGCCTTCACCATCTGTTCGTTCTGGCTGGTGTCGGCGCTGGTGGAGATCGGCGAGATAACTCGGGCCCGCCGACTGTGCGAACGACTGCTCAACCACGCCAGCCCACTCAAGCTCTACGCCGAGGAGATCGACCCGCACACCGGACGCCACCTGGGCAATTACCCGCAGGCGTTCACCCACTTGGCGCTGATCAACGCCGTCACCCACCTGATCCGGGCCGAGGGCACCCAACCGGCCGGGACATTCCGTCCCGCCCACAGCCAGAGCCGCGGCACCCCGTGGCGCAGCCGACCCCGCCGCTAGCCGGGAACCAGGACGGTCTTGCCTGCCGACCGGCCTCCGGCGGCGGCGGCGTGAACCGCGCGGAGCTCGGTGAGCTGATCGGCATCGCTAGGCGGCGGCGATACCGTCGGCCTGCTGCCGGAGGTCGCGGAGCTTGCCCATCTCGCTGTCCAGCCGAGCGAGCCGTTCGGTGCCGCGGTCGCCGTACTGGGCGCCCGCCTCCTCGGCGACCCGGAGCGCCTCGTCCGCGGCGCGAAGCGCGTCGGTGGCGATATCGGTGAAATGGTCGCGCAGCACGCGCTGCACCTCGCGCAACCGGGTGCGCGACTCCTTGCCGACCTGGAACACCACATCGTCGATGAACCGCGACACCGCGACCTTGGCCTCGGCCTGCCGGCGCTGCCGGCGCGCCCGCCTGCCCTCCCACAGGGCGTGCACACCGAGCAGAATGCCCGCGCTGATCGAATACCAGTTCACCAGCGGCATCTTGAGCAGGCTGGTGGCGACGCCGACCATCAGAATGCCGCCGTAGGAACCGCGCAGGGCGGACAGGAACTGATCGATGAACCCGCCTTTCGCGCTCTGCAGCGGTTCCAGCGATGCCACGTCCTCCAAGAGCTCGGCCGGGTACTGCGGACGGATATCGGGCAGATCTGGGTGACGGTGGTCGGCGGGGAACCGCGCGGCCACCTGTTCTCCGAGTTCCTCGGCACGGTAGTTCGCGGTTTCGAAGTTCTCGGCGACGGCTCCGGCGATCCTGGCCTCGAGATCGGTGCCGAACCGGGTCCAGCGGGGCGCCGGGTCGGTGCGCGAGATCTCGGTCTCGGCCTCGCGCACCAGAATGCGCAGCCGGTGCCGCAGATCGTGTTCGATATCGGCCATCAGCTCGGCGCTGCCGTCGGCGAGGGTGATCTGCCAGGTGGCGGTGCGCTGCCGGAGCTGATCGGCCTGATCGCGCGCGATGGCCAGCTGCTGGGTGACATGGGCCCGGCGACGGGGGTCACGCAATGCGTCGGCCTCGGTGCGCAGCGCGACACCGAGATGGTCACCGACCAACTGGATATCGCGCACCGCGGACTTCACCGCCACCTCGTCCGCGTGGGCCACCACATAGTCGCGCAGATGGTCGACCAGTTGCGGCAGGCCGGATTCGATCGCCCGCTGCTGATTACCCGACTGCTGCGCCTGATGATGGATCTCCGCCGATACCGGCGCCACCGCGTAGCCCAGCCCGGCGACGTCGAGCAGCTCCCGGTTGCGTTCCTGCACATGCGCCCAGTGCGGATTGCGGTCGATCTTGTTGAGGACGCAGATCACCGTGGGACAGACCTGTCCGATCCGGCGCAGATGCTCGATCTGCTCCCGCGTGTACTCGGTGTTCGCGTCGCTCACGTACAGCACCGCGTCGGCGGCGGCGATCATCGACCAGGTGCTGCGATCCTGTACTGCCGCGCCCGGGGCGTCCATCAGTACGATCCCCTCGGCCAGCAGCGAACTGGGCTGAGTGAAATCGGCCCGGATCACGCCCTTGGCCATGAGCGCCGGAGCCGGGTTGAGCGGGTCGACGGGCTGGCGCCGGATCCGCCCGCCGCCTTCACGGCGGATCAGCGTGGCGGTGGCCTCCGGACCGTACTCGACGATCGCCGGCACACTGATCGGGCTGTCGGTGGCGCTGATCGGCGCCCCCGCCATCGTGTTGACCAGTGTGCTCATCCCGCTCTTCGGCGGGCCGACCACCACCAGCCGCACCCGGGTATCGGCGACCCGGGCCCGGACCATCCCGAGGCGGCCACGCAGATCGTTGCGGCTCGCGGTGCGCGATACATCGCGCAACTCATCGATGATCTGGATGAGCGGGGCCATCACATCCGGATTCTTCACCGTGGCGGCACGCGCTCCGGCTACGGCAGACAAGCCCTGCTCCTCACTCTCGATCACAACCCATCACGTCATCGACACGATCGGCCGAATCCATCCCCGTCCGGCCGGACAGAACCGGCATCCGCCGGGAACCGTCAGATATATACCCAGTGGCCGTGATCGGCAATCGGGTCCTCGGTCACAGCCACGGTATGCGGCAGCAACCCGGCCGACAGATCACCGGTCAGGCCGCTGCCCGCGAAACCGAGCACAGCGTGATCGGTGTAGAGCGTGGCAGCCACCCCGTGCACATCGTACGGAAGCGCCGTGGCACCGTGCTCGGCGACCGGCTTCACCTGTGGACCCGGCACCTGCGTGGGCAGCGGCGCGGCAGGCGTAGGGACGTCCGGAACATCCGGCACGCTCGGCTGCTGGGTCGGCACACTGACCGTGGGCACCAGCGCCGACGGCTGATCGGCAGTGGGCACCTGATGGGTGGGAACGTCCACCGTGGACGGGGTTCCGTCCGAGGTCTGCGCACCGGTGGACGGGACCCCGGAACCGGTTCCGCCGATCGGATCGGTGGTGGTGCCGCTGTCGGTGGTGGTCGCGCCGGTCGACGGGTGCGGGCTCGTGGTGGTCGCGCCGGTCGATTCACCGGTGGTGACCGTCGACTCGCCGCCGGAGGTCGTCGTCTCGGGCGACGTGCTCTCCGTGGACGATCCGCCGGTACCGGTGGTGGTTTCCGGTGCGGTGGACGAACCGTCGGTCGTGGTGCTCCCGTCGACCGACGTCGTGGTGCTGCCGTCGACCGTCGTGGTCGTACTGCCGTCCGGCCCGGTGGTCGTGGTGTCGGGGGCGGTCGAGGTGGCGCCACCGGAAGTAGTGGGCGCGGTCGTGGTCGGCACCACGGGCGTGCTCGTCCCGGGGAGCACCGGGTCGGCGGGGGGCTGCGGATCCCGCGTCGGCGGCGGCGACTGGTGGAACAGATCCGGGAGCTGCGCGGCCGGCGCGGTGAGCGGAGACGGACCGGTGGGCGGATGGAATACGTTCGCCATCGGGGTGGTCGCCGCGTCGGGCTGGATCGTGGTCTGCCACGGGGTCGCGGCGACCGGCTGCACCGCCGGCGCCATGGCGGCCGGTACCACCGGCGGCGGGACCGGCGCGGGCGCGATCGACGCCGGCGCGACGGGCGCGGCGGCCATCGGGGCCGGCGCGGGCACCACGGGGGCCGGTGCGACGGCGGCCGTCATCGGCGCCGGGGCGGGTGCGCCCGGAGCGATCGCCGCACTCGGTCCGGCCGCACCGGGCGTGGCCGCGGCACCGGAGGTCACCCCGGAGCCGGACGACACTCCTGTAGTGCCGGCGCCTGCCGAAGTTCCGGACCCGACCGGTGAGTCCGCGAGCGCCGCCGGATCCGCACGCGCCGCCGGATCGAAGGGATCCTGCTGCCCGGAGCCGGATCGAGCCCAGTCCAGGTACTGGTCGAGACGATCGTCGAGCATGCTCGCGTCGCCCACGGTGATATCGAGGTCCCAATCGCTGGAGATCCAGACGCCGTCCGGGCCCACCGAGATATCGAGGTCCATATCCGAATCGACGACCACGGCGCCACCGCCACCGCCGTCGGAAATCCCGTCCAGCCAGCCGGAATCCGAGTCACCGACCGTGCCGGTGTCCGGCCGGCCGAGCAGGTCTGCCAGATCGAAACCCCAGTCGCCGCCGTCGGAGTCCGATGTCCGGGCCACCGATTCCACGGCGGAATCCGGGCTCAGATCGAAGCGGGGCAGATCGAAGATATCGGTCTGGAAGGCGTCACGTGGCGACGGCAGCTCGAATTCGCCCGGAGCGCCGAAACCTTCGTCGCCCGGAACGGGAAAGCCCTCTCCCAGACCGGGAATACCGTCGAGCCCGGGGAGTCCACCGGCGGGAGGGCCCGCGTCCGGTACACCGAAATCGGGCATGCCCGGGACCACCGAATCCGGCACCCCGGTGCCCGGAACGGGCCCACCGTGCGGCGCGCCGACCTCGGGTGCGCCCGGCTCCAGACTCAGTCCGGGCAACTCCTCGACATGGTGCACGCCGTAGGGACCCACATCGTCGAAGTCGAATTCGTCGGAGTGCCCGACCTGGATGTCGAGGGTGGGGCCGTGCGGCAGCGGCATCGTGACGCTCGCGTCGCCGTCGGACCCGAACGGCATGTCCTGCGGGTCGGTCTGTACCGGATCCGGGAAGGTGATCACCGGACTGGGGACATCGGGGTCGGGGTCGGCCGAATGCGCCCAGCCGGCATTACGGCTGTCCAGTTCACTCGGCGGCGCCGGAACCCCGCCGCCGTTGTTCGCGATCAGTGCGCCACCGGTCACATACGCGCCGCCGCGGGCGACTCGCGAGGTGGCGCTGGCAATACGAAAAGCGGTGTCACCGCCCCGTTCGGTGACCTCTTCTTCGCCGTCGAACGGAAGATCACGCGCCATCCCATTACTCCACTCTCGCGTTCACCAGCAACCGTGCCGACGTCGACCCGGCCCGGATCCGCCATCAGCCTATTGTCGACATCTGTGGCTGTCACATTTTCGTTATCAGCCGATATCGGAGGCGGGGCGGCCGGCGCGGGCTGATCCGGCTATCGCACAGCGATATTCCTGGGCGCGGCGGCGCCGAACGCTACTTCTTGTCCTTGGGTTTATCGGATTGGGCGTCCGACGACAGCGCGGCGACGAACGCCTCCTGCGGGACGTCCACGCGGCCGATCGTCTTCATCCGCTTCTTGCCTTCCTTCTGCTTCTCCAGCAGTTTGCGCTTACGACTGATGTCGCCGCCATAGCATTTCGCCAGCACATCCTTGCGGATGGCGCGAATGTTCTCGCGGGCGATGATCTTCGATCCGATGGCCGCCTGGATCGGCACCTCGAACTGCTGACGCGGGATCAGTTCACGCAATTTGGTGGTCATCTTGTTCCCGTAGGCCTGGGCCGCGTCGCGGTGCACGATGGCACTGAACGCGTCGACGGCCTCGCCCTGCAGCAGGATATCGACCTTGACCAGTTGCGATTCCTGCTCCCCGGCTTCCTCGTAGTCGAGCGAGGCGTAGCCGCGGGTCCGCGATTTCAGCGAATCGAAGAAGTCGAAGATGATCTCGGCCAGCGGCAGCGTGTACCGCAGTTCGACCCGGGTCTCCGACAGGTAGTCCATCCCGCCGAGCTCACCGCGCCGCGACTGGCACAGCTCCATGATGGCGCCGATGAACTCGCTGGGCGCGATGATCGTGCACTTCACGATCGGCTCGAAAACCGTGCGCACCTTGCCTTCCGGCCAGAACGACGGATTCGTCACGATATGTTCCGCACCGTCCTCCTGCACCACCCGGTACACCACGTTCGGCGCCGTGGAGATCAGTTCCAGATCGAACTCCCGCTGCAACCGCTCACGGGTGATCTCCATGTGCAGGAGTCCCAAGAAGCCGCAGCGGAACCCGAAGCCCAGCGCCACCGAGGTTTCCGGAACGTAGGTGAGCGCGGCATCGTTGAGCTGCAGCTTCTCCAGCGCGTCCCGGAGATCGGGATAGTCCGACCCGTCCACCGGGTACAGCCCGGAGTACACCATCGGTCGCGGCTCGCGGTAGCCGGTGAGAGGTTCGGTGGCGCCGCCCCGCGCGGCGGTGACGGTATCGCCGACCTTCGACTGGCGGACGTCCTTCACACCGGTGATCAGGTACCCGACCTCCCCGACGCCCAGCCCCTGCGTGGGTTTGGGCTCCGGGGAGACGATCCCGATCTCCAGGAGTTCGTGCGTCGCCCCGGTGGACATCATCTTGATCTTCTCGCGCGGCGTCAGCTTGCCGTCCACCACGCGGACATAGGTCACCACACCGCGGTAGGTGTCGTAGACCGAGTCGAAGATCATCGCCCGCGCCGGGGCGTCGGCCTGCCCCTCCGGGGCCGGTACCTCCTCGATCACCCGATCCAGGAGTTCGGTCACGCCGACCCCGGTCTTCCCGGAGACCCGCAGGACGTCCTCCGGCTCGCAACCGACGATATGGGCCAGCTCGGCGGCGTAACGGTCGGGATCGGCAGCCGGTAGGTCGATCTTGTTCAGCACCGGGATGACCGTCAGATCCTTGTCCAGTGCCAGATACAGATTCGCCAGGGTCTGCGCCTCGATGCCCTGCGCGGCATCCACGAGCAGGATCGCGCCCTCGCACGCCTCCAGCGCGCGCGACACCTCATAGGTGAAGTCCACGTGACCGGGCGTATCGATGAGATGCAGGACGAAGTCCTCGCCCTTGTGCTCCCCGGACCGCGGTATCCACGGCAGTCGCACGTTCTGGGCCTTGATGGTGATACCGCGTTCCCGTTCGATATCCATCCGGTCCAGATACTGGGCGCGCATCTGCCGGTCCTCCACGACACCGGTGAGCTGGAGCATGCGGTCGGCCAGCGTCGACTTGCCGTGATCGATGTGCGCGATGATGCAGAAGTTCCGGATCCGCGACGGATCGGTGAACGTCGTATCGGCGAAGCTGGCGGGCACTCCACTCCTCATGAGGTATCGGGCGTACTGGCGACCATCGTCCCATGCTGGGCCCGGTGCACCTGCCCCCAGGTCCCGCCCCACCCCGCCGGATCGATATCACCGACAGCGGCGTGCCGTTATTCTCCTGAGATGGCCCGAAGTTGGAACAGTCTCGGCAAGCAACTCACCGCGATCGCGAAACAACAGGGTCCCAAGCTCGTGCAGCGGCAGACGCCGCGGCTGGTCGAGGCGCTGCTCGACCGCCGGGGCGGGCGCGGCGGCGCGGGCCGGAGCCGTCGCGGTTCACGAACCGGTACGGGGCCCGCAGGCATCCCGGTGCGCCCCGCCGCCTCCACCCCGGTGCCCACTGCCCAGCGGGCCCGGCGGGTCGTCTACGCCCCCCAGCTCGACGGGCGCGCCGACCCCGGAGAAGTCGTGTGGACCTGGGTTCCCTTCGAGGAGGACCCGAGTAACGGCAAGGACCGCCCGGTACTGGTCGTCGGCCGCGACGGGCACACCTTGCTCGGTCTCATGCTGAGCTCGAACCCGGTGCGCGACAACGATCCGGACTGGGTCGGAATCGGCGCGGGCACCTGGGACCATCAGGGCCGGGCCAGCTGGGTCCGGCTGGACCGGGTTCTCGACGTGCCCGAGGACGGTATCCGCCGCGAGGGCGCCATCCTCCCGCGTCCGCTGTTCGACCAGGTCGCGCATCGGCTGGTTCGCGAGTACCACTGGAGCTGAGCGACGGTCCGGAACCTCAGAATCGCAGGTCCCGCGACCGCCCGAACAGCAGCCCGTACACCAGCGCACCCAGGACACCGCCGATCAGCGGGAACAGGATGAACGCCCACAACTGCCCCATGGCACCGCCCTGGAAGGGAGCGACCGCGAGGCTGCGGGCGGGGTTCACCGAGGTGTTGTCGACGGGAATCGAGATCAGGTGGATGACCGCCAGGGTGAACCCGATGGCCAGACCCGACTGCGGGATCTCGGAGATGTGATCGGTCGCGGCCAGCACCGCGAAGACGAGCAGTGCGGTGAGCATCACCTCGATGATGATCATCGCGGCCAGTCCGTACCCGTCCTGGATCACCACCTCACCGGCCGGGCCGGTCACGGCGGAGGGGCTGTGCGCACCCCAGCCGTTCGCCCCCAGTCCGTCCACCGAGCGGTCGTATGAGGGCAGGTTCTTCGCGATCGCGAAGAGGACCAGCCCCGCGACGAGGCCGCCCACCAGCTGCGCGATCACGTACCCAGCGGCCGCCACCGCGGACACCCGGCCCATCAAGAAATGGCCCACCGTGACGGCCGGGTTCACATGACAGCCCGAGACCGGCCCGATGGCATAGACCAGGATCAGCAGCGAGAGGCCGAAGGCGAGCGCCACCCCCAGTGGGCCCACTTTGTCCCCGGCCAGGACGGCCGTCCCCACGCCGCCCATCACCAGCACGAATGTGCCCATTGCCTCGGCGGCCCATTTCTTGGCGTCGGACGGAACCCACGGTTCGACGCCCTCGTGAACAGCTTCTCTTTCCTGCACAGTGGGAGACATGCTCGTCCGCCTTCCGAGAGGATCGCGACCCCCGCCGGGTACCGGGGCACGCACCGGGAAAACCTGGGTCCTGCTGGGAAAATTCGTACGCTGATTGTTGGGGACGTTACGCTGGCAAAACGATCTCCACAACGCCATCAGGCCCTGCCTAGCGTGTCGGCCGCACCCACGATTTCGTAGCCCCGCCACGTGCTGGTAATCTGGCCCATCGACGTTGCCGTACCCCGTGCCCGGAGAAATCCAGGTCGATGAACCCAGGGCCGGGACGCACACAGAGACTTTCCGACCGAACCAGACAGGAACCAGAGGATACCGGCGTGGCCAATATCAAGTCCCAGATCAAGCGGATCCGCACCAACGAGGTCGCGCGTCAGCGCAACCAGTCGGTCAAGTCCGAGCTGCGCACTCATATCCGTGCCTTCCGGGCTGCCGCCGCGGCCGGCGACAAGGACGGCGCCGCCGAGCGTCTGCGCTTCGTGAGCCGCAAGCTCGACAAGGCCGCTTCCAAGGGCGTCATCCACGCGAACCAGGCCGCCAACAAGAAGTCGGCTCTGGCCACAGCGCTGAACAAGCTCTGACCCTTCTCGAAATCGTTCGACGATAAGCCGCCGCGGCATTGACGACCACGGCGGCTTTGTTGTGCCCGGCCCCGGTCAGCACGGGATTTACCGGCGTTCCCGGATGGCGGCGCTCCGGGCTCGGGGTTCCTGCCGTAATGTGCGGCGCATGGTTACGGTGTATGCGAACCAATCGGTAGTCCAGGCTGACGACCTGCCCGGCGTGATCCGTGCCGCCGAGGTACTCGGTATCGGCGTGAAGATCGAGAACGTGCTGGCGCCCGCCGACGACGACGGTGGGCACGTGGTGGTCTGGATGGTCACTCGGGACGAGGAGACCCCCGTCTATGAAGAGTGGGACGGACGCTACGACGAGGCCGCGGAGGAAGCGTTGGAGCTCAGCGCGGTCGAATAACGATATCCCCGGCCCCGCGCCCCGGGTCGCTCGTGAACCCCCCGTCAGCCGCGCCCGTGCAGGGCGAGCAGCTTCAGGACGGCGTCCTCGAGCGCGAACCCGGAGTCGGCGGCGCCGCCTTTGACGTCAGCGTTCAGCGTCGCCACGACCTGCAGCGCCGATCCGATCGTGGCCGGGGTCCAGCCCCGGGCCTGACCCTGCGCTTTTTTCACCTTCCACGGCGGCAACCCCAGCGGGCCCGCCAGCTTGAACGGATCACCCCGCCCCGCCGAACCGACCTTCGCGATGGTGTGCACCGAATCGGCCAGCGCGTCCGCCAGCACCACATGCGGCACCCCGCGATCCTGCGCCCACCGCAGCGCCTCCACGGCCCCCGCCCGATTTCCCGCGACGGTCAGGTCCGCGACCTCGAACCCGGAGACCTCGGCCTTGCCGGAGTAGTACCGCCGCACCGCCGCGACGTCGAGCGTGCCCCCGGTATCGGCGACAAGCTGTGAACAGGCCGCCGCCAGTTCCCGCAGCTCCGAACCCACCGCGTCGAGTACCGCCTGCACCACATCGCCCGAGACGCGCACCCCGGCGGCCCTGAATTCGGCGCGCACGAATTCGGCCCGCTCCGAGGATTTGGTGAGCTTCGCGCATTCGTGCACCACCGCCCCCGCCTTCCGCAGGGTGGGCACCATCGCCTTCGCGCGCCCGCCACCGCTGTGCACCACCATCAGCACCACCCCGTCGGGCGGCGCGGCCGCGGCCTCGGAGATCACCGTGACAGCGTCCTTGCCCGCCTGGTCCGCCGATTCGAGGATTATCACCCGGTCTTCGGCGAACAACGAGGGACTCAGCAGCTCTGCCAGTTCCGCACTGCTGGCGTCACCGGCCCGCAACCGATCCACCGGCACCGACCCGGGATCGGGCGCAACCGACCGCACCTGCGCGGTCACCCCGGCCACCGCTCGTTGGATCAGCAGTTCTTCTTCCCCCAGAACCAGGTGCACCGCCGCAGGTCGCTCGCTCACGGCTCCGATGGTACGGCCGGACCCCGACCTTCCCCCGGAGCGGGCTCCGCGCGGCACGAACCGGAGCACACGCCGGGATGCGACGTGGATCGTGCACGCTCATCAGCTGCGGCCCGCCCGATCGACCCACGCCGCGGCGAAGGACGCGTCCACTCCGATGCTGATGGCGGCGAGCGGGCACGTCGGTGCACGGTCCGGTGACGTACGTGAAGGTGTCCGCCGAGGCGCTGGGGCGCCGACCGGCCGAGACCGATCCCGCCGCGCGGCCGCGCTCCCGCTGAGTCTCAGTCGTCGCGCTCCCGGCAGTAATGGCCCAAGAAACAACGAAGTTCGCGTATCCACTGGTCACTGGGGGCGTGCCACACACTGCTCCGCCAGGAGTAGCTGGTGTGGCCGAGTTCACGGTGCTCGCGTCAGTTCGTGAGTAGCTTCTTCGAGTATGGAACATGAGGGACCCAGCCGGACAGCGCTCGCGGCTGCCTACGCCCGTGCCTATCATCAAATTGCCGACCGGCCGAGGATTCTCACCGATCCACTGGCGGCAGATCTGCTGGGCGTCAGTGTGGATGAGCTGACCGAATTGGGCCGGCCCGCAGCGGATCGTCCCGATAACGGTGCAGACCTGGAAATCCTGCGGCTGGGTGCCAGTGATCGGCCGCGCCGCCTGTTCTTGGCTGCTCGTACCCGTTTCGCCGAGGATCGGGTGGCCGCGGCGGTGGCTGCCGGTGTGCGACAGGTCGTGATCCTCGGCGCGGGCCTGGATACCTTCGCCTACCGCAACCCTCATCCTGGCCTGCGCGTATTCGAGGTCGACCATCCCGCTACCCAAGCGTGGAAACATCAACGCCTCGCCGCATCCGGTATCGCTCTGCCCGAGCGATTGACTTTCGTGCCGGTCGACTTCGAAACCGACACACTGGCAACTCGATTGGAGGCCGCCGGACTCAGCCCGACCGATCCGGCCGTATTCGTGTGGCTCGGTGTCGTCTTCTATTTGACCCCGGACGCCACCCGCGCCACCCTCGAATACATTGCTCGTCGATCCGGGCCGGTCGAGGTGATCTTCGACTACCTGCAGTCGGCGGACACCGACGAGGATCGTGCGCAACTGCAGGCGCGCGCAGATCGAGCGGCGGCTGTCGGTGAACCCTGGTTCAGCTACTTCACTCCTGACGACATCGCCGCACAGTTGCGCGCGCTCGGCTTCACCGACGTCGAAGACCTCTCCGCTGCGAACCTCATCGCTGGGTACCTCGATGGATCCGCGGAATTCGAGGGCGAACCACCCCGGGCACTGCGCCCGGTCCGCATCCTGCGGGCGAGTCGCTGAGGATTTCCGCGACAGTTCCATGCTGGCAGGCCCAGCCGCAGCCTGTCTCCGAGATCACCGGACACCCCTGAGCGGTTCGCGCGTGCTATTCGTCGGCGGTGGTGTCCGGGTCGCAGCGGTCCGTCGACCCGCCGAAGTCGGGCAGGTGGAAGCAGTCGTGCCCGTCGAGGCCGATGTGGGCGCGCACGAACGCCGACAAGCGCTCCACATCGGCGTCCAGCACCCGGGTAGCCGTCGCTTCGCTGCGCCGCGAGAGCACGGTTCTCGTAGTCGGTGTCCACCCGGCGGTGCAGGTGAGCACCGGCCCCAACGCCGAGGGCTGGTCCGCCACGCCTTCGTAGTGGGCGCGGGTCATCTCGCCCTTGCGGTCCTGGTAGATCGTGTGTGCCGGGTCGTGGCATCGCTCGATCAGGTCGGCCCGAGTTTGCCGGAACCCGTTATCGGATCGCCGGTTACGTGGGATCCCCGCTGTTCGACGACCAGAGTTCGTCATTGATCCGCTGGGTGTGGTGCGGCACCGGACCGAAGCGTCGCCCCGGGCCCGGTGCCGTCCACATCGGTGAAGCCGTACCGCGCCGCGAGCTCGGCGGTGGACTCGGCTCCACCCGAGCGTTCGAAGATCTCGGGGTCACAAATCAGCGCGACCACACCCCGGCCGACGAAGCGCGGCGATTCGGCATGCGTGATATCGAAGGTTCCCTCGCCGGGCAGGTCGACGACTGTTCGGCCGTCGTCGGTGGTCCGGGTACCGGTGGCCAATAGCTCGGTATGCACCAATCCCGGCCACACCGACACCACCGCGACCCCGTGCGGCCGCAGCTCGACGGCCATATCAGCCGTCATCTTGTCCAGCCCCGCCTTCCCGACGCCGTACACCACATTGTGTCCGTACGAGACCGCACCCGACGAGGAGATATTGACGACCACCCCCGGACGCGACGCCTGGAAAAGCAGTGGAGCGGCGGATACGCAAGCGACGTAGTGGGATCGGAGCCCGATTCCGAGCACCTGATCCCACGCCCGCAGCGGCAGCTCCCAGAACGGGCGGTGTAACCAGGGGGCGAGATCCGGCGCCGAGAAGACGTTGTTCACCAGGATGTCGAGATGCCCTTGTTCCGCCTCGACCCGTGCGAACAGTGCCGCAACCTGGTCGTCGTCGTGATGATCACAGGGCACCGCGATGCCGGTACCGCCGAGCTCGGTGACCTCGGCCGCCGTGGCCGTGATCGTGCCGGGAAGCGGCCCCGGGGCGACGGTCCGTCCGGTGAGGTACACCGTCGCGCCCGCGGCCCCGAGTTCGAGCGCGACGCCTTTGCCCACACCTCGGCTCGCGCCTGTCACCACGGCGACTTTTCCGGATAACGGCAGGGTCATCGATTCCTCCGACAAGAGTGGCACGGCACAACACCCGGTACGTCGGCCGGATGCCGGACACGGGCCGGGGTGGACAGATCTGAGAGATGGATTCGGCAGCGGCCGGGCGACGGCGCACTGTCGTGCGACGACGAGTTCCGGGCGACGGCCGAGACTTTCACCGGCCCTCGCCGGCGGCCGCGGTGTCGAACAGAAGGCGGAGATTGTCGAGCATGGTGACGTGGGCGGCGACGCCGTGACGCTGGACGGTCCCCAGCAGCCCCCGCGGCGCGCTCAGCCGCAATCGTTCGGTGACCACGGTGCCCGAGTCGTTCTCGGCGAACTGAATTTCGCTGTGCACGTGTACCCGGGGGAACTGGTAGGCGTCGACGATGAGGCTTCCGTCGTCGGCCGTCCGGCTCTGCACCCGGTAGGTGATCCGGTACGAGAACGGCCCGAACGGCATCCGATCGGTCACCCGGTAGTTGCTGAGGCACCGACCGTCGTCAACGGTATCCGCCAGCCGGTCGACCCGGACGATGAGCGGATGCACCTGCCCCAGTTGGGTGACATCCTGGTAGAAGGCCCGGACGTCCGCCTTCGCGCCGGGCACCAACTGGGTGAGAGTCTCCTCGACGCAGTGGACGCCCACGGCCTCACTCCCAACAGCTCACCGGCCGCCTGGATCATGCGCCGCGTCGCGCAATGATCGAACACATCCGCACGGGCCGCAACTCGACACGATGCACTGCTCTCGCCAGAGCGACGGCCGACCCAGCGAGCTCGTAGCCGTCGTCCCTGCCTTCCGAAATCATGGAAAGCCGCCCGTATGCTCCCCGGAACGGATGACCGGCGCACCGACCGCCGAAGCTCCCGCCGCCTCCGCACCGGACGGCGCAGTGCCCACAATTCGGACTCGCGATGATCGCCGGCCCTTCACCGAGCTCCGCACCGGCCGATATGAGCAGCCGACCGGACCCAATATCAGCCGGAAAGCCAGACAGCGAGCGGGAATTGGACGATCAGGACACCTAGGGCGGCCGCGAAAACGATCCGTCGGACACCTGACCACCGCAGCGCCCAGACACCGGCGGCGACGATCACGGCGGCGACCAGCCCGCCGGATGAGCCACCGGGGACGGTGATCACCGAGCCGGGCACCGCGGCGGCTTCGGTGGCGACCCGGAGCAGCCACCACAGCGGAGGGGCGGCGAGGTGCAGGATCATTTCGGCGAGCGGGGGCCAGCAGGGCGCGGCCACCGCGGCCACGGCTCCGAGGATCGTGATCGGGGCGATGACCGGGGCCACAAGGATGTTCGCGACGACAGCGACCCCGCTGAGCCGCCCGGACAGGGCGACGGTGATCGGGGCGGTGACCACGAATGCCGCCGCGGCCACCGCGACGAGTTCGGCCGGCAGCCGCCACCAGCCGCGGTCGCGCAGATAGTCGGCCCAGCTCGGGGCCAGGAGCAGCAGCGCACCGGTGGCCAGCACCGATAGGGCGAATCCCGCCTGCACCGCCAGCGCCGGCCGGATCGCCAGCAATCCGATGACGGCGGCACACAGCGCGGGTAGCGCTTGTTTGCGACGACCGGTGAGCAGGGCGAGCAGCGTCACCGATCCCATGGCGGCGGCACGCAGCACGCTCGGATCGGGCCGGGCGATGATCACGAACGACACCAGCGCGACCGCGGCGCAGAGCAGGGACGACCGGGGGCCGAGGGTGAGCAGCCGGGTGGCCGACAGAACAGCGGTGAGCACGACGGTGAAATTCGCTCCGCTGACGACCGTCAAATGCTGGAGTCCGGCGGCGACGAAATCCCGGTGCAGCCGGTCGGAGAGCGCCGAGGTGTCGCCGACGACCAGTGCGGGCAGCAGTCCCGCTGGATCGGGGGCCAGTGCCGCGCCGGACGCCTCGGACAGGTCGGAACGCACCGAATCCGCGGCGGACTGCCACCACGGCAGCGGCCCCACGCTCGTCGGGCCCCCTACCGGCAGCAGGGTGACCACCGTCAGATCGTGCTGCCGCGGTGGCGCGGGCCGGGCCCGGAACGCGATCGGCCGGCCGGGCAGCAGTGCACCCCAGCGCGGCCCCGCGGCCAGGACGACGACCGCGCCTCCTGCGCGCACCGACCGGTCACGGTATCGGAATTCGCGTAGCTCACCGCGCAGCACCCAGAGCCGGCCCGCACCGGAACCGCTGCTGCGCACAGGTTTCGGATCGTCCACCGGCTCCATCACCACCGACACCGTCGCGGCGGCGGGCACCGCGCGGAGCGGATGAACGCTCACCTGGTGTTCCCGCCAGGCGCCGGCCACCGCGAACCCCGATCCGATCACCGCGGTCCCCAGCACCGCCACGGCGACGACCCGGCCCCGCTCGCTGCGATGCGCGATTCCGGTCCACAGCAGTACCCAGGCCGCGAACGCGATCACCACCAGTGCGAGCGCGACGACGACCCCGGCGACCCAGCCCGCGCCCACCGCCAGGATCGTCACCGACCAGCAGGTGAGGGCCGCCGGGAGCAAGCGGGCGTCCAGCACCGGCTGTGAACTGTTCGCCGGTTCCCTTCCACCGGCCCGTCGACGAGACCCCGTGTCCGCTGAACCGGTCACCGGCGAACCTGCTGGGCCGCCGTATGCACCGACCACCAGGGGAACCGGCTGCGCTGGTCGTGGCGGCGCGGCCCGATCACACCGTCACCAGCGCGCGAAGCCGGGCCAACCGGGTGGGGCCGATACCGTCTACTTCGGCGAGCTGTTCCACATCGGTGAACCGGCCGTTCGTTTCGCGCCAGGCGACGATGGCTTTCGCGGTGACCGGCCCGACCCCGGGCAATGCGTCGAGATCGGCTTCGGTGGCGGCGTTCAGGTCCACCGGGATGCCGGCCGCGGGTGTCGCACTGTTCGGCTCCGCGGCAGACGCCGGTCCGCGCGCGCCGCCGCTGACCGTCGCGCTACCGACCGGCGGTGACCCGGGTTCGCCCGCACCGACTCGTACCTGGTCGCCGTCGACGAGCCGCTGGGCAAGGTTGAGCCCCGCCAGATCGGCGCCGTCGAACGCACCGCCTGCGGCCGCGATCGCGTCGGCGACCCGGGCCCCGGGCGGAAGACGGACGAGGCCGGCCCGGTGTACCAGGCCCACCACGCTCACCACCAGTTCGGCCGATGCCGATGCGGGGGGCGATGCCGGGGGCGGGGGCGAATCGGGTGTCGTCGATGGGGTTTCCGGCAGTGGGGAATCCACTGACAGCGCCGCCGGATTCGCGGCGGGCAGCGGCGGGACCGATTGCGCAACAGGATGTTCCCACAGCACCAGCACCGCGGTCACCAGTCCGGCGAGTAGCGCGATACCCGCCATGGTCACTACGCCGCGCCGACCGGCGTCCAGGCGCGCGCCCCGGAACCGGCCCGGTATCAATCGGTCTCGCCAACCCGGCGGTTCGGGCTCGTCATCGAGCCATCGGGGCGTGCGCACGGCATCGTCACCGTCGGTGAGCGCGGCGTCCGGCCAGGGCCGCGCCCCGCTCGCCGGATCGCTGCGCGGAGGGGCGCCGAGATGCCCGCCCAGTTGCCTGCGTACCCGTTCCCGCTCGTCGTCTCGTGCCATGCTCGCGACATTAGGCCCGGGACAGGATCGGAAGATCCTGCCGATCAGGCGATTCGATAAAGCTGTGTACAACACGGACCTGTGCACAACCACCGCGCACGTCCGAGGTGACCGGTCAGCCGCACCCACCGGGAAGCACCAGCACGCCGATCGCGCCGACGCCGAGATGTACGGCGAGGGCGGGCCCGAACTCGGCCGTGAGAACCTCCGCGATCTGCGGAATACGCTCCCGCAGCTGAGCTGTCACCGTCTCGGCGGCTTCGGCCGCGCCCAGATGCTGCACGCCCACCGCGGCCGCTCCGGCACCCGCGGCTTCCTCGGCCGCCGCGATCAGCTTCGCGAACGCCTTCGAACGGGTGCGCACCTTGTCCCGCAACTCCAGCCGCCCCTGCACCAGCTGCAGAACCGGCTTGCTCACCAGTTCGCTGCCGAAGAATCCGGCCGCGGTGCTGAGCCGACCGCCGCGCCGCAACTGTTCGGTGCGGTTCACCATGAAGAAGGTGCGCGAACTCTCCGCGGCGCGAACAGCCGCGCGGTACACCGCCTCCAGCGCACCACCGGCGGCCGCGCACCGTGCCGCGGCCAGCGCGGGGAACCCGGTCGCCAGACCCGCCCCGAGCGAATCCACCAGCCGCACCGGCACACCGGCGTCCATCTCCTGAACAGCCTGCCGACCGGACTCCCAGGTCGCCGACAGCTGCCGGGACAGATGGACCGCCACCACGCCGTCGCCGCCGCTGCGGGCCAGGGCATCGGTGTAGGCGCGGTGGAGTTCCCCCGGCGACGGCCCGGATGTGGTCACCGAATCCGAGGCGTAATCGATGGCGACGTCGTCGACGCCTTCCCGAATCGCCCGATCACCCACCAGGACGTGCAGGGGCACCACCTGGATACCCAGCTCGCCGATCAGTCCCGCGGGCAGGCTGGCGGACGAATCGGTGACGACTACGACCGCCACACCTCACCCGACCTCTTGCAGTGTTTTCATCATTGCCCTGGCGACCTCGGTGTGCCCGTCCCAGCCCCAGTGGATCCCGTCCGGGTTGGCGTCGCCGGAGAAGATGTTGTCGTGGACGGCCGCCTTCAGATCCACCAGCGGCACACCGGTCCGCGCCGACCACGCCTCGAGTGCCCGGACCGCCGGCTCGCGGCCGCTGTGCACCCGGCCGTAGGCCGCGCAATCGTGCACCGACGGCAGTACCGCCACCACGGGCAGTTCGGGCCGCAAGTGCGCCAGCGCCGTCCGGCACTGTTCCAGGTAATCGACGCTCACCTCGGGTGGCAGCGCGACGGGACGGCCGAGTTTCGCGGCCCGGGGCTGGATCCACTGGTACACCGAACGCACTACGCGCCGCAGACCCGAGGGCCGGACGTAGCGGATGAGCTCCCGGAGCGCGGTGGGCAGCGGCGAGGGCAGCGAGTCCATTCCACCCACCGCGAAGACCACCGCGCCCGCACGCGGCACCGCCGCCCAGACGCGCGGGTCGCCGATCAACGCCCAGTAGGCGTCGCGGCAGGTCCAGCCGATACGACCGACGAGCTCGACATCCCAACCGAGTTCGGCCGCCACCAGATTCGGCCAGATCCGCGGATGATCGGCCGGGAGGCCACCCTTGGGGCCGAAATACGACAGCGAATCGGCGATCACCAGCAGTACCGGCCGCGCATCCTCGGAATCCGCCGAGGGGGCCGCGCCCGCGACAGCCCGCACCGGCGCCTCCGCTGTCCCGGTGACTTCCACGACCGGACCCGGCCGCGCCGCGGGACCGGACTCCGCTGCCGAACCCTGCTCCGGGCCGGACGGCTGCGGCTCGACCCCGGAATCCGGCGCGCTCGCGCCCTCCGACGTGGATGTCACTACGGAATCCTCCTGGTGATCAGACTGCCTTCCGAACATCGCCTTCGTCGGCGGGTTCGGTGTCGTCGGCGTCCGCGGGGCCCGGGTCCTGTTCGACCGGGCCGAACAGCGCGTCGGGCAGAGCGCGTTCCGGTTTCGCGGAAACCCGCTGGAACAGTTCGTCGGGAATCTGCCGGTTCAGATCTTCAGATGACATCGGGTGCTACTTTCGCCGCTGCGTTCCACACATCGAGACGCCAGCCGGGCTTCTCGAGGCTCGGGCCGTGGCTGCTCAGCTGCACCCAACTGGCGTTGGCCAGGCCCCCGAGGGCCGGCCAGTTCCGGGGCGGCAGGTCGAGCAGCGCGGCCGTGAGCGCGGCGATCAGCCCGCCGTGCGCCACGAGAATCATAGTGGCGCCGGGCCAATCCTGCCGCTCGGCGAAGAGTTCCTGTACGACGGGTAGTGCCCGGGCGCCGACCTCCAGTTTGGATTCGCCGCCGGGCGGGGTGAACGTCGCGTCCATCCGCCATTCCAGCCGGGCGCCGGGATAGCGGGAATCGACTTCCACATCACCCATTCCCTGCCAGTCGCCGAGATGGGTTTCCCGCAGCCGCGGCTCGCGGACGATCTCGAGGCCGGAATGCTCGGACAGGGCCAGCGCGGTGTCGTACGCGCGTGTGAGGTCGGAGGCGACGAGACCGACGGCTTTGTGGGAAACCAGTTCCCGTGCCGCCTCTTTCGCCTGCCGACGGCCCAGATCGGTGAGATCGGTGTCGATCTGCCCCTGCATCCGGTCGTTGGCGTTCCATTCGGTCTGCCCGTGGCGCAACAGGATCAGGGTGCGCGCACCGGTTTTCTGTGTCACTCGGTATCTCCAGGTCTTTCTTCTCCGGCGGGCGGTGCCGCGCCGATCCCCTCGACCGCAACGGTGGGGCAGTCTTTCCACAACCGTTCCAGCGCATAGAAATTACGTTCGTCGTTGTGCTGGATGTGCACCACCACGTCGACATAGTCCAAGAGTGCCCAGCGGCCCTCGCGGGTCCCTTCCCGGCGTACCGGTTTGTGGCCGGCCGCGCGCAGTTTCTCTTCGACATTATCGACGATGGCGTTCACCTGGCGCTCGTTCGGCGCCGAACCGATCACGAAGCAGTCGGTGATGATCAATTGTTCGGAGACGTCCAGCACGACCACATCGGCGGCCAGTTTCTCGTCCGCGGCCAGGGCCGCGAGGGTCGCGAGCTGCACCGCCTCGGCCGATGCGGTCACGCCGCACCCCCTGCGGACGACCGGGCTCCGCCGTCGGCGGTCACGCAGGCCGCCGTCTCCGGGTGACTCGCGCTCATGCCAGCACCTCGTTCACACTTCCACTACCTTCCGCTCCGGCCGGCACATACAGGTGCCGCTTCGATATGTATTGCACGACCCCGTCCGGTACGAGGTACCAGACCGGCCGCCCCTCGGCCGCGCGGCGGCGGCATTCGCTCGACGAGATCGCCAGCGCGGGGATCTCTATCATCGTGACGGCGCCCTCGGGCATACCCCGCAGATGCTCGGCGAGATGGTCGATGTTCAACTCGTACCCCGGCCGGCTGACGCCCACGAATTTCGCGAGCTCGAACAGTTCGGCCCAATCCTGCCAGGTGAGGATGCTGCCCAGCGCATCCGCCCCGGTGATGAAGTACAGCTCGGCGCCGGGGTACTGGGCGTGCAGATCGCGCAAGGTGTCCACGGTGTAGGTGACCTTGCTGCGCTCGACATCGGCCCGGCTGACCGAGAACCGCGGATTGGACGCGGTGGCGATCACCGTCATCAGATACCGGTCCTCGGCGGGGCTGACTTCCCGGTCCGACTTCTGCCACGGCTGGCCGGTGGGTACGAAGATAACTTCGTCGAGGTCGAACCGATGCGCGACCTCACTGGCCGCGACCAGGTGACCGTGGTGGATGGGATCGAAGGTCCCGCCCATCACCCCCAGCTTGAGTCCGCCCTGGCCTGTTCCGCGCATGAGTGTCGAGCTTAACGGGTCGGCCACCGGTCCCTTCCGGCCGATCAGCCTTCGTCTGCGGGGTTTGCCTGTGGACCGCGGCGGCCGAGGTAGCGCATCAGACCGGCAGCAACCGGGAGACCACGGCGGTGAGCTGGGCGGCGGACCGGCATTCGTGCATCTCGATGACCCGCTGATACCGGTCGGCGGCGGAGTCGCCGGACCCCCAGTTCGAGCGCGGTTCGGGATTGAGCCAGTGCGCGTGCTTGGCGACCTCGACCAGTCCGCCCAGGGTGGCGAGCTCGGGGTCGCGATAGTTCGTGCGCGCGTCACCCAGGATGAGCAGTGAACTGCGGCTGGTGACCGCGTCGGGGAACTCGTCGGCGAAACTCGTCAGCGCGCTGCCGTAGTCGGAGTGGCCGTTGAAGCCGACGATATCGGCCTCGGCGAAGATCCGCTGCATGGCCTCGTCCAGCGGCGTGTGCGGATCGAAGAACCTGGTGACCTCGTCGGTGTGGTCCACGAACGCGAAGATCCGGACCTTCGAGAACTGCTCCCGCAGCGCGCTGACCAGCAGAAGCGTGAAATTACTGAATCCCGCGACCGACCCCGAGACATCGCACAGCAGGACCAGCTCCGGGCGGCCGGGCCGGGGTTTGCGGTTGACCAGGCCGATCGGGACGCCGCCGGTGGACATGGATTTGCGCAGAGTTTTGCGCAGATCTATCTCGCCGCGTTTGGCGTGCCGCCGGCGCACCGCCAGCCGCGACGCCAGAATCCGCGCCAGTCGCTGCGTGCTGCGCTTCAACTCGGCCAGTTCGGCCTGCGAAGCGCGCAGGAAATCCACTTCCTCGGCCTGCCGGGCCACCCCGTAAGAGGCGACCCGCTCGCGTCCGATCCGTTCGGCCACCCGCCGCCGGGTCTCGGCCTCCACGGTGCGACGGAACTTCTCGATCCGGGCCCGGCCGGCGCGGCGCGCGATCTCGGTGTCGAAATCGCTCATACCCGGGGTGGCCATCGCCGCCAGGATCTGTGCGAGCAGCGTCTGCGGCTGCACCTCCTTGAGCGCCTGGTACGACGAGAAGGACGCGCCGCGCGCCGACTGGTACTGGCCCAGCTGTTCCACCAGCTGCGCGGCCATCAGCGCCTGCTGGGCCCCGGAACCCTCGTCGGCGAGCATTTCGGCCAGCATCCTGCGCAGTTCGGGGACGTCGACCCGGCCGTCCTCCCGGTACGGGATCTCGACATCCGCCGCGGCGCTGCGTTCACCGATCGCGACCGGGAACCACAGGTCGAACAACCCGTCGTAAGTGCCGCGATGGGTGCCGCGCCGCAGCAGGGCGCAGGCCAGCCCTTCCCGCACCGCTTCCCGGTCCATGAGGTCCAGCACCGACAGGACTCGCCCCGCGTCGACGGTTTCGGAGGGTCCCACCGGTATCCCCCGCGCGCGCAGCGCCTCCACGAAACCGACCAGATGCCCCGGCAAACCGTGCGGGGCCGGCGGCTGGTCCTCGGTGACCACCACGTCAGGCCGGTTTCAGTTCCGCCAGCGCACGCTGATGGTCACTGCGGTGTTTGAGCACCACGCCGAGAGTGTCGCGCACGGTGGCGTCGTCGAGATCGGTGTGGCCGAGCGCGAGCAGAGTGCGGGCCCAGTCGATCGATTCGGCGACCGAGGGCAGCTTCTTCAACTGCATCCCGCGCAGTACATGCACGATCCGCACGAGCTGGGTGGCGACCGCCTGCGGGAGCTCGGGCACTCGGCTCGCCAGGATCCGCCGCTCCAGGTCTTCGTCCGGGAAGTCCAGATGCAGGTAGAGGCAGCGCCGTTTGAGCGCCTCGGACAGCTCGCGGGTGGCGTTGGAGGTCAGGACCACGAACGGGGTGCGGGCCGCGGTGATGGTGCCGAGCTCCGGAACGGTCACCGCGAAATCGCTGAGCACTTCCAGCAGCAGTCCCTCGATCTCCACATCGGCTTTATCGGTTTCGTCGATGAGCAGGACCGTCGGGTCGGTACGCCGGATCGCGGTGAGCAGCGGACGCGACAGCAGGAATTCCTCGGTGAAGACATCGGCCTTGGTTTCGGCCCAGTCGTTCTCACTGGACGCCTGGATCCGCAGGATCTGCTTGGCGTGGTTCCATTCGTAGAGCGCCCGCGCCTCGTCCACGCCTTCGTAGCACTGCAACCGCACCAGCTCGGCGCCCGCGGTCTGCGCGACGGCGCGGGCCAGCTCGGTTTTCCCGACTCCCGCCGGTCCCTCGATGAGCAGCGGTTTGCCGAGGCGGTCGGCCAGGAAGACCGACGTCGCGGTGGCCTTGTCGGCCAGGTACCCGGTGTCGGCGAGGCGACGCAGCACATCGTCGACCGATGTGAAGATCGGCTCCTGAACCGGCGGGGTGGGGGAACTCGCGGGTTCCATGGGGCCGTCCTTCCGTCGAACTCTCCCACCCCACGCTACCGGGCACCGGTGTGCTGGGCCTCGTCCCCCGGAGCCAAGAGACCCAGCCCACCGCCCACTCACGCCCTACGGATGATCGACCCCGACGGCCAGGACTGCCCCGCTCCGCAGCGACAGCGCCCAGCCGCTGAGCACGTGCAGCCGAAACCAGGAATCGCCAGGACCCCGACCCCACACCCCGAACGCTCCTGCCGAATAGCCGACTTCCACAGTCGGGGCCCGCCCCGGTTCTGGAGCGACAGAGCGAAGGAGCGCAGCGACTGAGTGCCGGAGTGAAGAACCGGGGTTGACGAGGGCCCCGACCCGCCCCGCCGCAGGCGGGGCAAACAAACACAGTCGGGGCCCGCCCCGGTTCTGGAGCGACAGAGCGAAGGAGCGCAGCGACTGAGTGCCGGAGTGAAGAACCGGGGTTAACGAGGGCCCCGACCCGCGCCGCCGCAGGCGGCGCAAATTACACAGCCCGGATCTGACCCGAGCCCCGGACCACCCATTTGGACGAAGTGAGTTCCGGCAGCCCCATCGGTCCGCGAGCGTGCAGCTTCTGGGTGGAGATGCCGATCTCTGCGCCGAACCCGAACTGCTCGCCGTCGGTGAACGCGGTGGACGCGTTCACCATCACGGCCGCGGCGTCGACCCGGCGGGTGAATTCGTCGGCCGCGGCCAATTCGCCGGTGACGATGGCCTCGGTGTGTCCGGTACCCCAGGTGTTGATGTGCTCTACCGCGGCGTCGAGATCGTCGACGACCTTCACCGCGATATCCAGGGTCAGGTACTCCTCGCCCCAGTCCTTGTCGGTGGCCGGCACCATTCCGTCGAGATCACCGTGCAGAGTGACCCCCTTGTCGGCGAGCGCCCGGGCCAGCCGCGGGACCGCGGTATCGGCGATGGCGGCGTCGATCAGCACCGTTTCGGCGGCGTTGCACACACTGGGACGGCGGGTCTTGGCGTTGATCAGGATCTCTTCGGCCATATCCAGGTCGGCGCCCGAGTGCACGTAGACGTGGCAGTTGCCGGTTCCGGTCTCGATGGTCGGGACCTGGGCGTCGCGCACCACGGCGTTGATCAGACCGGCCCCGCCGCGCGGGATCACCACGTCCACCAGCCCGCGGGCTTGGATCAGATGGAGCACGCTGGAGCGGTCCGAGCTCGGCAGCAGTTGCACCGCGTCGGCCGGAAGCTCCACCGCGGTCAGCGCCGCGCGGATCACCGCGACCAGCGCCGCGTTCGATCGGGCCGCCGAGGACGACCCGCGCAATAGTGCCGCGTTCCCCGATTTCAGGGTCAGACCGAACGCATCGACGGTGACGTTCGGCCGTGCCTCGTAGACCATGCCGACCACACCGAGCGGCACCCGGATCTGCCGGATCTCCAGCGCGTTGGGCAGTGTGGACCCGCGCTCCACGACACCCACCGGGTCGGGCAGGGCGGCCACTTGACGCAGGCCCGAGGCGATCCCGTCGATCCGGTCCTTGGTCAGCCGTAGCCGGTCCAGCAGCGAATCCTCGGTTCCCGCCGACTTCGCGGCGACGAGATCCTCGCCGTTGGCTTCCAGGACGGTGTCGGCGGCGGCCAGCAGCGCGTCGGCGGCGGCGTGCAGGGCCTCGTTCTTCTGGGCGGTGGTGAGCTGGGCGAGCACCCGGGAAGCGACCCGGGCCCGCCGGGCGGCCTCGTGCACGGCCGCGCGCATATCGAAATCAGCGGTGGTCTCTACCGTCATGCAGTACAGCCTACGCACCGGGAAAACCGCTTTTACCGGGCCGGCGCCCACTATGTTCTACCCCGTGACCGCTCCCCTGATAGCCGTCCTCGGCAGCATCAATATGGATCTGGTGACCACCACCGAGCGCCGCCCCGCGCCCGGTGAAACGGTACTGGGCCGCGGCTTCGCCATGGTGCCGGGCGGGAAGGGCGCCAACCAGGCGATCGCGGCGAGCCGGGCGGGCGGGCGGGTGATGTTCCTCGGCGCGATCGGCACCGATGTGTTCGCACCGCAATTGCGCGCGGTGCTCACCGGATCCGGGGTCGACACCACCGGGCTGCGCACGATCGACGGTCCGAGCGGCATCGCCTCGATCGTCGTCGACGACGGTGGCGAGAACACCATCATCGTGGTCGGCGGCGCCAATACCGGGATGACCGGCCTCGGCGCCGCGGATCTGGCCGCCGTCGCCGCCGCCGACATCCTGCTGTGCCAGCTCGAGATCCCGGTGCCGACCATCGAGTCGGCGGTACGGCACGCCCGCGACAACGCCACCACCGTGATTGTGAACCCTTCCCCGGTACAGCGTCTTTCCGATGATCTGTGGCGCCACGTGGATGTGGCGGTGGTGAACCGGGGCGAGGCCGAGCACTTGGGCGGCGCGCTCGGTCCGGTGCCGCATGTGGTGGTCACCCTCGGTGCCGACGGTGCCCGCCATCGCGGGCCCGACGGCGCGTGGACCAGCGTGGCCGGGCCGGCGGTCGAGGTGGTGGACACCACCGGCGCGGGCGATACCTTCACCGGCGCCCTCGCTGTCCGATGGTCGCGCGGCCCGGCGGAGGCGCTGCGTTTCGCCTGTGCCGCGGGCGCGCTGGCCACGACGGCGCTCGGCGCCAGCGCCTCCATTCCCGTGCGCGCCGATATCGATTCCATCCTGGCCGCCGGAACGTGAGCCGCACCGGAAATTCGAATGCTATTCGGTTTGCCGCGGCCTACCGTGAATTACGGCGGCGGACAACGGTCCGCTCCGAATAGAAGGGTCGAGACAATGTTTCCCGTCGAGCTGTCCGGAACCCGGGCACGGACGTTGATGTGGGCCGACGAGCACGAGATCGACGACGCGGCGTTGCAACAGCTGCGCAATATCGCGCGGCTGGAATGGGTCCACGGCGTCCGTGTCATGCCGGATGTGCACCTCGGGAAGGGCGCCACGGTCGGTTCGGTGATCGCCATGCGCGACGCGGTCGCACCGGCCGCCGTAGGAGTCGATATCGGGTGCGGGATGGAGAGCGTGCGCACCGACCTGACCGCCGCCGACCTCCCCGACGATCTGCGAGCGCTGCGTTCGGCGATCGAGGCGGCGGTGCCGGTCGGTTTCGCCGCGCATCAGCACCCGGTACAGGTGCGCAAGCTGGCGCCCGGCCCGTCCGGCGTCGCCACCACGACCCTGCGCACCGGCTGGGACCGGTTCTGGTCGGCCTTCGGCGACCTCGACGAGGCCGTGGCGCCGCGGGAATCCAAGGCGCACAAGCAGATGGGTTCGCTGGGCGGCGGAAATCATTTCATCGAGGTGTGCCTGGACCAGGACGATCAAGTGTGGATCCTGTTGCATTCGGGCAGCCGCAATATCGGCAAGGAACTGGCCGAGCGCCATATGGCCGTGGCCCGCGGACTGCCGCACAACCGGAATCTGGTCGACCGCGATCTGGCGGTGTTCTTGGCGAACACCCCGGAGATGGCGGCCTACCGGCGCGATCTCACCTGGGCCCAGGAGTACGCGGCGCGCAACCGCGCAGTCATGCTCGCACTGGTATCCCAGGCGGTGCGGGACCAGTTCCCGACCCGGGAGGTGTGCTTCGATACGCCGATCTCCTGCCACCACAACTATGTCGCGGAGGAGAAGATCGACGGGATTCCGATGCTGGTGACCCGTAAGGGCGCGGTCCGGGCGGGCGCGGGAGATATGGCGCTGATCCCGGGTTCGATGGGTACCCGCTCCTATGTGGTGCGCGGTAAGGGCAACCCGGCGTCGTTCCAGTCCGCCTCGCACGGCGCGGGCCGCCGGATGAGCCGCAACGCGGCCAAGCGGCAGTTCACCGTCCGGGATCTGATCGCCCAGACCGAGGGTGTGGAATCGCGCAAGGACGCGGGCGTGGTGGACGAGATCCCGGCCGCGTACAAGAACATCGACGAGGTGATCGACGCCCAGCGCGATCTGGTCGATGTGGTGGCGACGCTGCGGCAGGTGCTCTGCGTCAAGGGCTGAACGGGAACTTGCTCAGCCGCTGTTCGGGCGCGCCGGGCGGGGATCGCTTCCTCGCCCGGCCTCTCGCCGTTCCGACTGCAGAGGTCACCCGGTACTCACCCCCCGAGCAGGTCAGGTCGGCCGATCGCTCAGGGGCACTGTGGTTTTCACCGGCTCCCCGAACCAATACGAGAGCGCCTCACGCAATGCGAGCGCGGCGATGCCGCCGGGCTCGCCGACCGTCGCGGCCCAGGCGATATGGGCGTCCGGCCGGATCAGTAGGGCGTCGGCCGGGCGGGCGTCGGTTTCGGCAGTGCGGATGTCGACCCGTCCCGCCCACTCGTCGGCGATCTCGCGGAGTTCCGGACGGTCGGCGAGATCGAGCAGGACAGGACGTGCGGCGGGCATCAGTTCGGCGACGCTGGTGACCCGCTGATCGATCCGCAGGGTCAGATCCGGCGCGAAAGTGCCGGTCAACGGGTGCTGGTTGGGATTGGGCATCGGGTAGCGGAGATCGGTCCCGGCGATGAGAGATCCCAGGCGGCGCAGCGGCTGCTCGTCGACGAGCAGTTCCAGGAACACCTCGCGCAGCGCTCGGGCGGCCGGGTCCTCGTCCCGCCGCAGCGCTACCTGAGCCTGGGTTTGGAGCAGCGTGCGGGCGCCGGCGTAGTGCCGTTCCTCGTGGTAGGTGTCCAGCAGGCCGGCCGGTGCCCAGCCGTCGATATCGGCGGCCAGCTTCCAGGCCAGATCGACCGTGTCGAGCATGCCCGCGTTGAGTCCCACGCCCGTGGCGGGGAACAGATGGGCCGCGTCACCGGCCAGCAGGATCCGCCCGTCGCGGTATCGCTCGGCCTGCCGCGCCTGGAACTGGTAGCGCGACAGCCGGATCACCTCACCCAGTGGGAGGTCCGCACCGAGTACGCGCCGAATACTGTCCTGGAACTCGGTCAGGCTCATCGGCTCGTCGTCGATTTCGGTGGGGTCGGTCTCGGTGGTCAGGACGAGCAGGACCTCGTCGGTGAGCGGCCCGAATCCGAATACACCGTGGTCGGTCCGGGTGAAGCCCGCACCGATCCGGCCCGGTCCGGGGACTTCGAGGTCACCGTTGTCGAGCCGGATGACCGAATCGGGCAGCGTGACCTGGCCCAGCCGGTTGACCTCGGGATAGGTGAGGCCCGGGAACGCGATACCCGCCATCTCACGAACCCGGCTGTGCCCACCGTCGCAGCCCACCAGGTAGGCGGCCGTCACCGGGTAGGTGCCGTCCGGGCCGCGTACCTGCGCGGTCACCGTCTCGGCGTCCTGGCTCACCCCCACCACTTCGTGACCGCGGCGGACCTCGGCGCCGAGTTCGCCCGCGTGTTCGGCGAGCAGCCGCTCGAGTTGCGGTTGCGGCAGGGTCAGGCCCCGGAGCGGGGGCTCCGCCAGACCCGAGAAGTCCAGGTGCACATCGCCGAACGGATATCGGGGAGCCGGATGGCTCGGACCGGTCGCGGCCGCTTCCAGTCGCTCCAGCAAACCCCGGTAGCGCAGCAGTTCCAGGATCTGCCCACCGAGACCGTTGGCCTTGTGTGTGTCGCGATGCTCGGGGTGACGCTCCAGCACCAGCGGCCGAATGCCCGCCAGGCGCAGTTCGGCGGCCAGCATCAGACCGGCCGGCCCCGCGCCCACGATGATCACCTCGGTGTCCGCCACCGGCCACTCCTCTCGCAGTCTGTCATGTTCCGGCGCACCGGGTCGTCGATGACAACGCCCACCTCGCCGCTCCAGTTTCTGCAGGTTACGGCTTCGGCCGACGAGTATGCGGGAACACCGGGGTCTTACCGCAAGCCCCGGGTGGGCTGTCGGCCGGCCGTGGAGCGGGCCGGCCCTCGCTCGAACCGATACTCAGCCGGCGTACCGCTTCCGCAGCAGTGCGACGGCCCCGATCCCGCACAACAGGACGCCGAAGAGCAGGATCACCCCACTGGACAACCAGCTGTGCAGGACGCGACTCAGTTCGGCGGGCAGTCCGGGTACAGCCGAGATCAGGCGGTAGGTGCTCGCGGGGGCGGCGATCTGCACGATTGCGGGGACGATCCCCCACACCAGTCCCGCGGTCAGGGCCGCGGCCGGGACATAGATCGCGGATCCCGCGACCACCGATAACAACAGCGCACCGAGGACCGACTGCGCGGGCGCGAGCCATCGATCGGCGGCATCCCACCACCGCCCGGCGAGGACGGCGCCGTTCGCGGCGATTCCGATCGCCACCGGCGTGAGCAGCAATGCGAAAAACGATGCGAGCACGGCCCGTCGCCGCTGCTGCCGCCGCGGCGACCCCGGTCGCTCCGATATCACCGATCGCTCGAGCCGGTCGGTCATCCACTCTCCTTCGGTTCTCGCGCGTGCGCCGGGCCATTGTCGCCGCGACAGCAGCCGTCGCCGTCATCCACTCGCACCTCGGGGGTCACCGATATACGCATGCGGCCGGAGCAAACCCGGGGTTTCCTGCCACTGCCGAGCTCTTCCACCACCCGCGCGGGCACCCGGAACCCCGTGGCGGTCTTGCCGCCCAGCTCGATCACGGTGTCGAAAGTGAGCATCGGGCTCCACCTTTCCAGCCGGCCCATGGCGTATCGCCGAGCCTGATTGTGCACGGACCGCTATGGTCGGACAATGGGCAGCGGCGCGGGGGCGGCGGTGGAGCTGACGGTCGGCGATCGCGAGGTGCGGATCACCAACCCCGACCGGGTGTACTTCCCGGAGACCGGCGCCACCAAGCTGGATCTGGTGCAGTACTACCTGAGCGTGGGCGAGGGAATCGTCAACGCGCTGCGGGACCGGCCGTGCATGCTGCACCGTTTCCCGAAAGGGCTGCCGGGCGGGAAAGTCCATCAGAAACGGCTGCCTGCGGGCGCACCCGACTGGGTGTCCACCGTCCGGGTCTATTTTCCGCGCTACGGCCGGCACGCCGACGAACTCTGCGTCGGCGAACTCGCCGAAGTGATCTGGGCGGTCCAGATGTCCACCGTGGAGTTCCATCCCTGGAATTCCCGCCGGGCCGATACCGAGAGCCCCGACGAATGGCGGATCGACCTGGATCCGATGCCGGACTGTCCCTGGTCCCGGGTGCAGCGGGTGGCCGGCGTGGTGCACGAGGTCCTCGACGATATCGGCGCGGTCGGCTGGCCGAAGACCTCCGGCGGCAAGGGGTTGCACGTGTACGTGCGGATCGCCCCGGAGCACGGTTTCCATCAGGTACGCCGCGCGGCCCTGGCCTTCGCCGAGGAGGTCCGCCGCCGCCTACCCGACGAGGTGACGACGACCTGGTGGCGACGCGACCGCGACCCGGAACAACTGTTCATCGACTACAACCAGAACGCCCGCGACCACACGATCGCCGCCGCTTATTCGGTTCGCGGCAACCCCGCCGCGACGGTCTCCACGCCGGTGCGATGGGACGAGATCCCCGATATCGGTCCCCGGGATTTCACGATCGCCACGGTCCCCGGGCGCTTTCGCGAACTCGGCGATCTGCATGCCGGCATCGATGACGCGGTCTTCGACCTGACCCGCCTCATCGAATGGGCCGACCGCGACGCCGTGGAGCTCGACGAAGACGCCGAACCGGACTTCTAGCGCGGATATCCGGCCGCGCCCCGCCCGGCGGGCGGCGCTGTCGTGACCGTCGTGACCGCTGGATACGGCGGGTGAACCGGAAGATACGGTGTGGCCCCGGCGCGGCGACGGGAGCGTGTCGTTGTCCGGGTAGCGGTGCCATGAGGGCAATATGTGCGGATGTGAGCACTCGGCCGGTCGATCGCACGGAGTGGGCGGGTCCCGCCGCCCGAGCCTGTCGTTTCACGATCGCCGCGATCATCACCGCGGCACTGGTCACCCAACTGGTCCTGTTGTTCGGCGGGGGCACGGACGCGAATTCCGGGCGCGCGGACCCGGACGCGAGTGTCGCGACGCGACTGGTGCGGTTGTTCAGCTATTTCACCATCGAGAGCAATCTGTTCGTCCTGGTCATCATGACCAGCCTGGTGCTCCGTCCCCGGCGTGACGGTCGGCTCTGGCGGGTGGTGCACCTGGATTCGCTGCTCGGCATCGTCATCACCGGTCTGGTGTTCGCGCTCGTCCTCGCCGACGAGGTACATCTCAGCGGCGCGGCATGGTGGGCGAACCTAGGATTCCACTACATCGCGCCGTGGGCCACCCTCGCCGTCTGGCTGATATTCGGTCCGCGGCCCCGTATCGACCGGGCGACTGTCGCCTTGGCCTTCGTGTGGCCGGTGGCCTGGATCGGCTACACCTTCGCCCACGGCGCCGTGACGGACTGGTATCCGTATCCCTTCCTGGACGCCGCGCAGAAGGGGTACGCGACAGCGCTCACCAATACGCTGGTCGTCGTCGTGGTAGCGCTCGCGCTCGCCGCCGCGTTCGCGGTCCTCGACCGCCTGCCCACCGCCGCGGGCCTTTCCCGGCGTGCCGAAAATCCGGACGCCGCGGGCCGTCGCTGAGGTCGGCCCGGCCCGTTCGCGCGTCCACCCGCGCCATGGTCGGTACCGCGCCGGTGCGTGCCGGAAGGGTCATCGGGACCGTCGGTGACCAGCAGGATCGAGTTGGTGCGGCCGGCGGTGCGGGAGTCGGCCGCGCTCCGGCACGCGGGGCGCCGCCCGCGAGTCGCGATCCCTGCGCGACCTGTGCGGACCCGTCGGCGCGAAGTCAGGTCGGAGTGGCGAGCGCGAACGGGAGGACAGCCGGGGCGCCCGCGCGCCGCAGCGTCCAGGCGGCGACGGTGAAGGTCCAGCCGGAATCGGTGAGCGTGTCCACCAGCAGGATCGGGCCGTCGATTCCGGTGAGATCGGGGACTTCCCACCCGTCGTAGAGCGCCGCGACCCGATGCGCGGAGTTGACCGCCGACACGGGCGGTCGATCGGGGCGGGTACGCAGCGTGCCCAGATTGTGCAGCCGGCCGATATCGGCCAGACGCTCGGCCAGCGACCCCGTCAGGACGGGATGGGTGGGCGATTCCAGCGCCAGCACCGCGGTGGGCCGGACGGCCCAGTCCCATTCCCGCAGCACCGGGACGCAGGCGTCGATCACCTCACCGGGCGCCGGACCGTCGGGGCCGTCGAGGACAGGACGCAGGCGGCGGCCCCAGCCCAGGGAGTTCAGGCGGCCCAGCACCCGGCCGGGCTCGGCGCCGTCGGAGATCTTCCCCGACAGCGGGACGCCGAGTTTCGACATACCGGTCGGCCATTGTTTGCGGGGCGACAGATCGACACCCGGGCGGTCGAGCCGGGCACGGGTGGCGGCCACGGCTTCGGAATCGACCCCGGTATCGCGATGGACTCCGGTGCAGTTGTCACAGCGGCCGCAGGCGCCGGTGCCGGGCGCGGCGGCCGCCAGAGCCGGGTCGTCGAGTTGGCGGCGCAGGAACTCCATGCGGCAGGCGGTAGTGCTCTGGTATTCGAGCATCGCCTGTTGTTCGGCAGTGCGAGCGGCGTCGAGCCGTTCGTATCGGTCGGCCTCGTAGGTCCAGGGACGGCCGGTGGACAGCCAGCCGCCGCGGACCCGGCGGACGGCGCCGTCGACATCGAGCACCTTCAGGACCATGTCCAGCCGGGAGCGGTTGAGCTCGACCAAGGGCTCCAGGGCCGCGGTGGACTGGGGTCGTTCGGGATCGAGAGCTTCGAGTACCGACCGAACGATATGTTCCCGCGGGAAGGCCACGGAAGCGAAATAGCTCCAGATCCGGGTGTCCTCGGGCCCGGGCAGCAGCACGACCTCGGCCCGTTCGGTACCGCGCCCGGCACGGCCGACCTGCTGGTAGTAGGAGATCGGCGACGACGGGGCGCCCACATGGACCACGAAACCCAGATCGGGTTTGTCGAACCCCATGCCCAGGGCGGAGGTCGCGATCAGGGCTTTGACCTCGTTGTCCAGCAACGCGGCCTCGAGTACCTCCCGTTCGGCGGGGTCGGTCTGCCCGGTGTAGGCGGCCACCCGGTGGCCGTGCGAGGTGAGCACGTCGGCGAGATCATGGGCGCCGGCGACGGTGAGGGTGTAGACGATTCCCGAACCCGGTAATTCATCGAGGTGGGTGCTGAGCCAGGTTGTTCGTTCCACCGCGTCGTCGAAACGGACCACCGACAGCCGCAGTGATTCGCGATCGAGGTCGCCCCGCAGCACCAGGGTGTCGGTGCCGATCTGTCCGGCCACATCGGTCACCACCCGGTCGTTCGCGGTGGCGGTGGTGGCCAGCACCGGTACCTCGCTGCCGAGTTCGGCGATCAGCGTGCGGATACGCCGATAGTCGGGCCGGAAATCGTGACCCCAATCGGACACGCAGTGCGCTTCGTCGATGACGACCAGCCCGGCGTCGGCGGCGAGCCGGGGCAGCACCTGATCGCGGAAATCGGGGTTGTTCAGCCGTTCCGGGCTCACCAGCAACACGTCCACCGCACCGGCCGCGACCTGCTGATGGATCTCGTCCCATTCGGTGACGTTGCCGGAGTTGATGGTGGCCGCGACCACGCCGGCCCGCCGCGCGGCCGCGACCTGGTTGCGCATCAGGGCGAGCAGCGGCGAGACGATGACGGTGGGCCCGCGCCCCTGCGCACGCAGCAGCTTCGCGGCGATGAAGTACACCGCCGATTTTCCCCATCCGGTGCGCTGCACGACCAGCGCCCGGCGCTTGCCCACCACCAGCGCTTCGATGGCGGTCCACTGGTCCTCGCGCAGCCGGGCGCCCGGCCCCGCCAGGTCGCCGAGCAGCCCCTCCGCGTGCTCACGTAGGTCGCCGGCGACTCGGCCGGCCCCGCCCATGGTGCTGCCCGGTGCTGTCGTCATACGGCCCATACTGCCCGAACCCCCCGACAGCGGCGGCGCACGCCGGTCTGCCCCGCTCAGTCGCCCACCGAAGAGATCCGCGCCGCCCCGGGCCGGCTGCTGAACCGCCGCCGGTCGAAATCCCAGAATCGATAGATCGGCCACTGGAGTGTGTGGGCCGACCAGGCCCCCGCGATGATCACCCAGTGCACCGGCCGAATCCGGAAGCCGTGGTATCCGAGGGTGCGCACACCCGCCAAATGGAACCGCCAGTAGCGGCGCGGGCTGGTACGGCGGCGCCGGGAGGAGGTCCGCGCGCGCATCTCGGCGACCTGATCGATGCGCAGCCCGCACAGGGAGAGGCAGACCGCGAGATCGAGGTCCTCGGCGATATCGGCGCGAACCTGGGTGCGGTCGCGGACCTGCTGCCACGCCTCGCGGCGGATCGCCATGTTCGGGCCGTACATATTTCCCACCCGCCCGCCGATCCGGCCACAGCGGAGCAGCACCCACTGGCCGAACCTCAGGAGGTAGCCGACCGGCGAATCGTGGTAGGTGCACAGCCCGGTCACCGCGGCGGTCTCGGGGTGTCCGGAAAAGTACTCGCGGATCGTCGCACCCCAATCGTCCTCGACGAAAGTATCCGCGTCGGTGCGCGCGACGAGTTCACCACGCGCCCTGTCGAAGCCCGCGTTGCGCGCGAACGCGGTGCCGCGGGCGGATTCGTGGAGGAGCTCGACCTTCGGGTGGGCGGCGGCGAATCCGCGCACGATATCGGGGGTGCCGTCGTCGCTGGCGTTGTCGACGACGATCACCTCGTCGATGGTGTCCTGCGCGACCAGTATCCGCAGGGTGCGCTCGATCAGCGCGGCTTCGTTGAGAACAGGAACGACAACCGACAGGACTGCCGGCGAAAACTCTTCTGTCATTGTGGATGTTTCCGTCTCGATTTGTTCGGAACAGATCGCGGTGTCCCGATCCGGCAACTGCATGACACGGGTGGGACATGGACCGCCTCGCCGGCGAAAAAATCCACGATCCCGGAACGACAGTCACGCTCGATACGGAATACCGCGCACCGAATACGGTACCTACCGGATCTTCCGTGCCGCGAACGCCGGAAGAGGCGACACCGCGCACCCATTCGGAGATCGTGCGGAGCGGTGGAACACGCCTCTCGCGGTCGTGAATCTCTCGAAACCCGGTGGTGATCGTTCGATTGACGCCGAAAATAATCCGCGATGTTCAAACGTGATGCGGCATCACAGTACTCGCCGGCACGTCCATGTCAAACAGAACCGCCTCAGATCCCGCCTGTCCCTTGCTCTCCGAATCCGGCTCGGGCCCGACCGTCGACGACGAGCTCGTGTGGTGCTGACCGGCACCGGATTCAACCGAGAAGCTCGTCCACATAACACCAGCGCCACGCCTCCCCGGGCTCGACGCTGCGCATGACCGGATGCTCGGTCGCGCCGAAATGCGCGGTGGCGTGATTCCCGGGCGAGGAATCGCAGCAGGCGATATGCCCGCAGGTCAGGCACATTCGCAGATGAACCCAGATCAGCCCCTCCGCCAGACACTCCGCGCAGACATCGGGCTCGGTCGACTCGCACACCAGCGGGGCGGCCCTCAGGTGCGCGCAGTCGGCGGCATCGGCGACCGGGACCGCCAATGTCTCGACCCGCTCGTCGTCCTCGCCCTCGTCGAACCTGTCGATCATCGACTCTTCCAGGTCCAGCCGGGCCAGCACATGCTGCAGGATCTGGTAATCCGCGCCACCGGAGTCGCGAACCCGCAGGACGGTCTCCCGTTCGGCACGCAACATCACCAATCGCAGCCGACGATATTCGGCGGTCGGGGTGGCCAGTTCCGACTCGGGCCGGCCCAGCCGCTCCCACGCGGCGTTGGTCCGCCAGACGACCCGGTCGCGCAAGGACCGGACCACGTCCTCCGGGGTGTCCGGACCGACCGCTTCGTCGAGCGCGGCGAGCCCCGCGTTGGACGCCTGGGTGAGCAGATTCGCCTTCTGCAACGCGTCCTCCGCGCGACTGGGGCCGCGCAGCCGCAGCCGCCGCACCAGCCACGACAACGAGGTTCCCTGCACCAGCAGGGTGCCCCCGACGACGACCAGAGCCAGCAGTTTCAACACCGGCAACTGTGGAGTGTCCGCCGGGAGCAACAGGACGGCAGCCAGGGTCACCACCCCGCGCATACCGGCCCACGAGACCACCGTCGGGTGGCTCCACGGCTCCGCGGAACGACCGAACGCCCGTTCGAGCAGCGCCCACCCGAAAATCCACACCGGCCGGGCCAGCATCACCGCCAGCAGGACCGCGATCGCGGTGACGATCACGGTGGTGTGGTCGAGCCCGCTCTCCCAAGCCCCCTCGACGATCGCGCGCACCTGCAACCCGATGATCAGGAACACCGCGCTCTCCAGGATGAACTGGACAGTTCGCCAGTTGATCCGCTCCGCGGTACGCGAGGCCGCACTCTGCCACACCGGCGCGCCGTGCCCGAGGATCATCCCGCAGGTGACCACGGCGATGACCCCGGATGCGTGGATCTCCTCCGCGGGCAGATAGGCCAGGAACGGCGCGAGGAACGACAGCGTCGTGTCCAGGACCGGATCGGTGATCCGGCGGCGCAGCAGCGCGAGCGCGTACGCGACCGCGATACCGACCACCGCGCCGCCGCCCGCGGCGAGCAGGAAATCACCGCCCGCGTTCCACACCGACACAGCTCCCGCCGACGCGGCGATCGCGGTCCGCAACGCCACCAGGGCGGTCGCGTCGTTGAACAGTGATTCCGCTTCCAAGATGGACACGATGCGGCGGGGCATCCCGATCCGGCGCGCCACCGCGGTGGCCGCCACCGCGTCCGGCGGCGCCACCACCGCGCCCAACGCCACCGCGACCGCCAACGGGACGGGCAACAGCCACCACACGACGGCGGCCACCGCGAAGGTACTGAACAGCACCAAACCCACCGAGAGCAAGGCGATGGCGCCCATATTGGCCCGGAAATCCACCAGCGAGGTCCGGATCGCCGCGGTGTACAGCAGCGGCGGCAGCAGCCCGAGCAACACGATCTCCGGCTCCAGATGCACTTCGGGCACGAACGGCAGATACGACGCCGCCACCCCGGCCAGCGTCAGCGCCAGCGGCTCGGAGAGACCGAGCCGACGAGCAGCCGCCGCCACCGTCGCGGCCGCCGCCACGAGCACCACCAGGCCGATCGCAATATCCACCCGGGCATTCTCGCAGCTACAGCAGTCACGACACGCTCGCGCGCCCCCCGCCGGACAATACCGTCACCGTTCCCGCGGCTCCGTCGACCCGGATCCGCATACCGGTCCGCAGCCGCCGCGAACTCTGCGGTACCCGCACCACCGTGGGCACGCCGAGCTCACGCGCGGCGACCGCCACCCGGGTGAACGGGCCGCCGCGTTCGAGCACCAGCGCGGACGCCGACGGCAGCGCCGCCGCCCATCCCGGATCGGCGCGGTGGGCGACGAGAATTCCGCCGGTCACCGCACACGGTTCGTCCAGCACCACCGCGGCGTCATCGACGACGCCCGGTGCGGACGGCGTTCCGGTGAGCACCTCGCCGTCGCGCGCCACCGCGATATCGGTGCGCGGAATCCATCCCTGCGCTGCCAGTTCCGCATCGGACAGGCCTGGACCCACCGTGGTGAAATGCGCCGGGGCCACCAGCCGCGCGGCATCGATGCGCGCATCCTTGCGCGCGGCGACCCGCTCCCGCAGATCCGCCATCGGAACCTGGTCGTAGCAGCCGTGCAGTTCGCCCACGGTCAGATAGAAGACGTCGGTGGACTCGCCGAGGAGCCCGCGCGCCGCGAGATCATCACCCATCACCCGGACCATCCGCTTGACCACCGCGAACGCCCGAGCCCGGCAGAACCGGACACTCTCGCGGTGTGCGGCGCACCGCACGGCCTTCGACCGCACGCGGTCGAAGATCCAGCGGCGGGGACCGCTCAACCGCTCGTCGAGATACGCGTCCGGGTCCACCGCGCCGTCTCGCGCGCCCACCCGTGCCAGCTCGCCACGCAACAGGAGGAACAGCCCGGCCGGTTCCTCCCGCAGATCAGGGGATTCCAGAGCCCACTCACCCACACTCAGATACCCGTACCGCTCGAGATAGGCGTCGATCTCGGCAACGAACTCCTGATATCCGCGATCGCGCAGCGACTGCCGGATACGACCCGGTTCCGTCGCGGTCACCAGCGCGGCCAGATCTGGGTCGGCGTACGCGTGCCGGGCGAGTTCGGTCAGGGCGCGAACCGGTTCGGCGGATCCGATCGCCGCACCCGGACCCGTCACCGCGTACCGGAACCAGGCGGGCGCTTCCGGTAGGAATGCTTCGGTCAGCCGCGATATCACCCCGGTGAGGGTCAGCGAGACGGCGTCCAGCACCAGCATCGGACCCCAGCGCAGGACGAGGTCCCGGTCCACCCGGCGATAGGTCGCGTAGGCGTGCTCGCCGTGGACGGGTTCCAGTGCGTCGTAGCGGTCGTAGAACCGGCCGAACTCGAGGTGGAACTCCCGTGTCATCGCATCGATCCCGAACATCCGGCGCAGATAGGTCGCCGCCGTCCGGGTCCGGGACCGGGCCCGGCGCAGACCGGTTTCGAAAGTGAAGGGCGACAGGGTTGCGGCGATCTCGTCGGGCAGCGGTCCGGCGAGCCCCAGCACGGCCTCGAGCCCGCTGCGGTTCAGCCGGTTCCCGGGCGCGATTCCCGCCAGCCGATACCAGTGCAGCAGGTTGTAATACACCCGGTCGTGAAAGGTCCCCAGCAGATACGGGGTCCACGAATCCAGCTGCCGCACCTGGGCTTCCGGTACTCCGAGCGAACGCGCGTACTCCTGGCACACGCGGCCCCCTAACCCGGCCGCGGTGGTGAAGGTCAGTGGTGAGGTGCTCGGCGGGAAGTTCTCGACGGTATCCGCGTCGTCCCAGATCCGCGCCTCTCCGGGGGCCACCGGCTCCCCCGCGCCCCGGAGCACCGCCGCAGCGGCTGTCCCGTCATCTCCTGCACCGTATACCCGCAAGACCGACCTCCAACCCCGTCTGCGAAACAGAACATCGTTGTCCGTTCCGCATGAGTAAACCCGAGGAACAGCCTGTGTATCGCGTATTCGGATCTTGTGGCAGCGCACGGCGTCCAGTTCGTCGGCACCGGCCGAGGTCGGCACGCTACGAAACACCGGATAGTCTGTTGTAGCCTGCGCAGGTTTCGGTGAGGATGTGATTCCGCGTGAGTTGGAGCCTGACCCCCGATGAGTTCGCGCACGTATGGCGCCGAGCCGACCTGGACCGGCTCCCCTATCCCCTGCGGGTCCTCGAATCACCGCGTACCGAGCGCGATGCCCGGTTTCTGCACTCCGAACTCGCGCAACGGTTCCCACCGGATCCCGATCTGGATGCCTGTCTGCGCATTCTCGCCGCGCCGCACACCCGGGTGATCGCCATCGGCGGGTCCCCCGAGCCCGGCCGGGAACTACGTGTGCTGGGGTGCGTCGTGTACGACCGGGCGGTACTCGCGGTACAGGCGCCGGGACGGACCCGGGAGTTCGGCGGTCCGGTCCAGTTGTCGATCGGCCACAGTACGAAGCTCGGCTCCCGCCTGGCGGCCCTGCTCCCGAAGACCCCCGCCGGGCGCTATCCGGCCCGCACGGCCTCGGCCGCGGCGGTCCGTGACACCGAAACCGTCATCCAGGAGGAGCGGGCCGCGCCGCTGATCCGCAAACTCCTGTGCGCGCCGCATACCGCCGACGGACATATCCGCATCGAACCGCATCTGGACCGGCCGAAGCCGCCACCGCCCCTGCACTACAGCTGGCTCGATGTCGAGAACGACGGCCGGTACCTGCTCAAGGCCGACGAGAACGTGCACGTGGTGCCCACGTCCCCCGAACAACTCGCCGCGCATCTGCAGAAACGTATTCCCGGCTGAACCAAGATCAGGACCGGATGGCTGCCCCCGGCCCCCGGTTACGGTTACTCTGGGCGTGACCGACGGAGGGGTACGCCAGTCATGAAGATCGAAGACAGTCGAGCCGAGATCGTCCGGTTCCGCCAGGCAGCCCATGCGGGAACCGTCAAGTTCGATCCGGAAGCGGCGCGCCGCTGCGCGGAACTCTACGACCGGCAGGCCGACCGGCTCAGCTACCTCCGGCAGCGCCTGGACGACGTATCCGATCCGCACGGCTTCGGCGGGCTCGTCTCCGCCCAGCAGCTGCAGGCGGGTTTCGGGCACAAGGCCCGCGATGCCGCCGCCCTGCTCGACCACTACATCGAAGCCGCGTACCGCATGAAGGAAGCGTTCCTGATCAGCGGTGGCCTGTACGAAGAGGCCGACGCCGCGAACGCCGCAGCCGTGCGCGCCCTCGAATCGAGGCTCACGCGATGATGCGATACCTCCGCCTTCGCTGCGGCCTCCGCGGACCGCATGTACCCGACTCGAAGGAGGCAAGGTGATGCGATACCTCCCCATCCGCTCCGGCCTCCGCGGACCGCATGTGTTCGATTCGAAGGAGGCAAGGTGATGCGATACCTCCGCCTTCGCTGCGGCCTCCGCGGACCGCATGTACCCGACTCGAAGGAGGCTCGGTGAGAGGTTCCGATCCGGATTACATCAGTGCCATGGAGCATTTCGAAGCCATGCGCCATGAGGATATCCATCAGGCCACCCAGCAGATCGACGCCGGCGAGATACTGCGAATATCCGGTACCTGGATGCATGCCGCCACCACCCTGCAGACCTCCTTCCCGCTGACCCGCAGCGGCGCGGATCGCGTGATGAACGCGATGGAATGGGACGGTGCGGCCGCCGACGCCGCCTTCGCCAGCACCCGCAGTTTCGCCGCGTCGGTGGATGAACTCGCCGGGGTGCTGGGCCAGGTGGGTCTGCGTCTCGGCGCGGTGGCCGCGGCCGCGGAAGCGGTGAAGATCGCGGTGGTCGCGCCCGGAGATTCCGGCCCCGTCGGCGCCCTGGCCCGCCTGCTCGAGGCCGCGAAGGTCATCGACGCGCAGATGGTGCAGGAGGTCCTCCGGCAGGAGGCGGTCCTCACCATGAACATGGTCTACAAGCCGGCCTACACGGCCGCGGGCACAGCGGTTCCCACACTTCCCGAACCGCCGGCGGCTCCCGGTATGTTGACGCCCCTCACGCCGCCGACCGCACCCCGGACACCGGTCGATTCGGTCGTCGGCGCGGATTCCGCACCGGCGCCGCAGGATTCCGATTCGGCCGACCCGGGCCCGGCCGGCGACCCCACCGAATCCGGTGCCCCGCCGAACAGTTCCACCCCGCCGGCGCCCGCGCCACAGCGCCCTCCGGAATCCTCCGAACCGCCGCGGGAACCCGGCGGCGAAACACCGGCGCCCGCACCCGAGCCGCCAGCACCCACCGAGGCGCCTGCGCCCACACAGGGTTCGGCTCCGAGCGAGACGCCACCGGTGCCACCGGTGCCACCGCCGCCACCCGCACCAACTCCGGGAACGGAGCCCCCTACCGAGCAGGCGCCGCCTGCTCCGGCCCCGCCCCCCGCCGAACCACCCGCGCCCGCGCCGCCGCCTCCCCCGTCACCGGGGAAGAACCCGACCGCGGTCCCGCTCGCCGACCCGGCCGGCCAGCCCGGGATCACCGGTCCCGTCCCCGGGCAGCGTGCTCCCGACCAGCCGGGAGTGATTCCGCCACAGGCTTGATCCGCCGCCGGGCCCGTCGCCGAACACGCCGGGACTGCCCACCGGGCCAGGATCAGGACAGGGCCGGGTTCTCCTGCACCCAGTGGAACCGCGGGCCGTTCAGCGGGAAGGAGCCGGGGTCCACCGAGCGCAGGTCGATCGATATCGGCCGACCGTCGAGCCGACCCTCCAGCAGCAGCCTGCCCGATTCGGGACGGTCGTAGGTGAAGGCGCCGACAGGTGCGCCCCCGGCGCCCGATGGGTCGGCGAGCGTGAGGGTGTGCGCCGCGCCGTCGACCTGGGCCGCCGCCGTCACCAACTCACCGTCCATCCGCTGCACGGTCACCGCGCCTTCGGTTTCGACGACGAGCCGCTGCCACCGGATCTCATCGGTCAGCAGCGGTGGCGCCGGCTGCCCGTCCACCCGGAACTCGGTCACCTCCCACAGCCCGTACAGCGCCGGCTTCGGCGCGCCGCCGCCGTAGTCCTGCCAGGTCGACCAGCCGAGCAGCACCACACCGGCCACCAGCCAGACTCCGATCACCGCCTGTGCGAATCCGGCGATCCGGCCGGCCCGGCGACCGGTGAACAGCGGCGGTTGCACAGCGGGATCGGCGCGGCGGGCCAGCAGGAAGAAATCCGCGAACCGGCGGGCCTGCGGGGCGAGCAGGACCAGCGAGAAGAGCAGCAGATGGAACGACAGGATCTTGACCGGGACATCGAACGTCATATTCAGCACGAACACCTGCGCCATGCTCACGACACTCAGCATCGCCCCCAGGGTGGCGGTGCGCGGCGCCAGCAGCAGCAGCAGACCCCCGATCAGTTCCGCTACACCGAGCAGGATCTCGTAGACCGGCGCACTCCCCACCTGCAACCACAGCACCGAGATCGGGGAGAACTCGCCGTAGGGCTGGATCAGCGCGGAGAGCGGAGGCGGCGGCATCTGGGTCGGAATCGCCTTGGCGATCCCGTAGAACAGCATCTGTCCCGCAAGGCAGAGCCGCAGGCCGGTCAGGAACCACGCGGCCGCCCGCGGATACGCGAGCCGCCGGCGATCCAGCACCGACCACACCACAGCCGCCGCGGCGGCCACGACCAGCGCGCAGAACACCATCACCCAGATGATCGCCTGATCACCGCTGCCGGAGAACCGATAGAACTCGGCGTCGATGCCGAATACCGTGCTGGACACCCGTTCCAGCAGCGGACCGGCCTTCAACAACGGCCACACGGGGGCGGTGTCGGGCAACAGATCGTGCAGCACTCCGGTGAACACGAACAAGATCTGGCCGATCAGCACGCAGAAGAGCACGGAGTAGACCACGCCGAACCGGAAAACCACTCGCGCGGGCCACGACCAGCGCGCTGTCTCCGGACCGTCGGCATCCACCGGCAGATCGGGTCGGGATCCGGCGATCTCTTCGTCGATCACCCTCACACCGCACCTCGCTGTCCTGGACTGTTCGACGACCCACCCGACCGGCCCGAAACGGCACTCCACCCGATGGTAGAGCAGGTCCCGGACCCAGTGCCTCCGTGCGAACCCCGATACGGCCGTCCGCCTTTCGCATGACCCGGCCCGCGCCCGGCACTTCGGAGCCCGCCCGGTCTTCGGGCTCCGCTTCGGGCGCGGGCCGAAACGCGGACGCCGCTACCAGGCGATCGCCCCCTGCGCGCCGACGAAGGCGCCGTCGGTGTGCTGATCCGGCGATTCCACCGCCGCCAGCACGATCTGCGCGGCCTGCGCCGGTGTCGTCGGCGCGGAGGCCGCGGCCGGGGCGAGTTCGGTCGCGACGAATCCCGGACACACCGAGGTCACTCGGACCGTGGTGTCGGCGAGCGTTTTCGCCAGCCCGATGGTGATGCTGTTCAGTGCCGCCTTCGACGCCTGATACCCGGGCACGACCATCGAGTAGTACGGCGACTGCGGGTTACGCTGCTCGGTCAACGAACCCATCTCGGTGGAGACATTGACGATATGACCCGCCGCCGCGCGCCGCACCAGTGGCAGCAGCGCTTCGATCACATTGGCGGGGCCGAAGGTATTGGTCATCAATGTCTCGCTGAACGCGCCGGGATGGGCGAAGTTCACCGTTCCCGACGCGGTCGCCTCGGGCAGGATTCCGGCATTGTTCACCAGCACGTCGATGTGGTCGTGCCGTGCGGCGAGCGATTCGCGCAGGCATCGCGCGCTATCGATCGAGCACACGTCGAGGAGCTCGCCCTCGGCCGCGAGCCCGTCGGCCCGCATCTCCCGCACCACGGAATCCACCGCCTCGGCACGCCGCCCGGTGACGACGACCCGGTATCCCTTGCGGGCGAACGCCGTCGCGGTGGCGCGTCCGATTCCCCGGGTCGCGCCGGTGACCACCACGATTTTCTCCGACATATCGTTCCTTTCTCGATTCCGCTCTTGCCCTATGAGCATCGACGAAACGACACCCGGCGCGCTGGCAGGAAATCGCCGTGGCATTCACGCCGGCTGGATCATCTCCGAAACGGGCGAAGACTCGAAGGACGAACAGCGGTCAGGAGTTCTGCTCGATCATCGCGTGGAATTCTTCGGCGTGCCGACCGGATACCTCGAAGATCACGGTTGCCGGCTCGGCCGGACCGTGCTCCCCGGTGGTCGAGCCGGGAACGACCGACTGTGCCAGACGCCGCACTTCATCGAAGGTCAAAGCTCCCAGCTCCCGCTGCTTCCAGTGCACCTCGATGGGCGGTGTGGTCTCCAGGAGCGCGGTGAGCGCCGCACCGGCCACCGCCGTCGACCGGTGAGCCGACCGAGACTCGGTGCCGGTCTCCGGTAGCCGCCGTCCCGCGGACGGCGGCTACCGGGCCGGTCACCGAGTCACATTCAGCACGGCCGACGGCTCGCCCTCATCAACGTCAACGATCGGCCAGGGCGGTGGGCGCCTGCTGGGAAAGTGCGGCCGACCGGCCATTTCGCGAAGCGGCGGCTCCGGTGGCGGGCTGCGGCGTAGCGGATGTCCGGTTCGCGGGCCGGGGCCGGGGCCGCCGGGTGGGCGGCCGTTCGCGCCGCATCTGACCGAGCTGGTTGTCGTTGCGGCGCGGGAGTTCGGCGCGGGGCAGGAGGCGTTGTTTGCCGGCCTCCGGGGCACCCCGATCGTCGTCCTGATCCGGCTCGCCGCGGCCGAGCAGTTGAGGCTCGTACTGCACGACGAGTTCGAGCTGCGGTTCCAGGACGACGTCGATATCGTGGGCCGCGTCCCGACAGCTGCCCGGCAGCTCCTCCGCCATGGCACGGCGCGCAACCTCGACCCGCGCGGCGGCGTCGCTGTAGGCCGGGCGGATCCGGCTCCGCAGCCCGATGGCGATCACGGCGGTGATCATCGCGACCAGACCGCAGATCAGTGCCTGGTTCGTCAAGGCCACGGTGGCTACCTGCTGAGTCGTATCGGCGTCGGATTCCTTGCCGCCACCGAAGAGACCGTTCAGGATATCGCCGAGCGCGTCCTTCAGTTCGTCGTGATCTTCGGTCATCTCGCGGAACTCCGGCGCCTTGCCGTTGAGATACAGAAGTGTCACCGGAACGAATATCGCGTTGGCGATACTCGCGCCGATCACCGCGTTCAGTCCGGCGCCGGTCTTCCGGTACAACTGCGCACCGGCCAGGGCGACCACCGCGGCGATGCCGGTCAGCACGCCCCACACCCCGCTGATCGAAACGAGACCGTCGGTCAAGCGTTCGCCGACGTTGCGGAGCGCGGGGGTGGAGCCGTCGATACGCCCGAAAGCGTCGGTGCGCGCGTCGCCATAAGGACCCGAGGCGGACATCCACGGCTGGAAGAGGAGTACGAGCGTGAGCAGGCTCAGCGCTGTAATGGACCAACATTTCCAAGCGGATCGGAATTCGGAACTCGGTCGGCTGATATTGTTTCGCTGCCCTTGGAGTGAGTGTTCCATTTTATTTCGAATTCCGACCTTCGGGTCTATCGGTTTCGCTTGTGGCGAATTGTGAGGGAGTGCGTCGCATTCCCCGATGGACTGTTGTCGCCATCGACATTTATCAGGCTAGAGCACCAGATCCGCAGGTCAAATGGCTTGTGGATCACAAAGAGAGCTGCGACACAATACTTTCCGGTAACAAAGCGTTCGACGCCGGAGTAGCGATCCGGAGTCTGTCGCCGAAACATCCTGTAACGAGATGGTTTTCGGCACGTAACGCAATCTCGTCAGGCTCCGGTGCCGAGTACGCCCTGTGATCAGACCCACGACTTCCGTCGAGGCTCCGCAGCGAACTCGCACCGCGACACGGGAGCGGGCGCCGGCCGTCCGAGCTGGCAGACTGACGCGCGTCGCGGCAACCGCGACTCTCGGAGTCGAGATCGGAGCGAATGATGAAGGCGGTCCGTTTCAATCAGTTCGGCGGCCCGGAGGTCCTCGAGATCGTGGATCTCCCCGATCCGCATCCGGGTCCCGGCCGGATCCGGATCGCAGTGCGCGCGGCCGGCGTGAACCCGAGCGACTGGAAGAAGCGCGCGGGCCTGATGGATCCGGAGCTTCCGCAGACCCTGGGCCACGAGGCCGCCGGAATCGTCGACGAGCTCGGCGAAGGTGTCGCGGGCGTGGCCGTCGGTGATCGCGTGTTCGGCTTCTCCGACGAGGGCTCGGCCCAAGCCGAATCCGCGGTGCTGTCCCACTACGCGCCCATTCCGCCGTCGCTCGGCTTCCCGGGCGCCGCCGCACTGCCGACCGCCATCGAAACGGCCACGCGCGCCTTGGACGGGCTCGGCGTCGGGAGCGGCGACACACTGCTCGTCAACGGCGCCTCCGGGAACGTCGGCAGCGCAGCGGTACAGCTCGCCGTGGTACGCGGCGCACGTGTCATCGGAACCGCCGGTCCGGCGAACCAGGAATACCTGCGCTCGCTGGGGGCCGAGCCCGTCACATACGGCGAGGGATTGGTCGAACGGGTTCGCGCACGCACACCCGACGGCGTCGACCTCGCGCTCGATATCGCGGGCAGCGGGGTTCTGCCCCAACTCATCGATCTCGCCGGCGGGGCCGAACACGTCGTCACAGTCGCCGACTTCGTGGGAGCCCGGGAATACGGGGTGAAGTTCAGCAGCGGCGATACCGATGGTCGCGCGGTCCATGTGCTCGGCGAGATCGGCGATCTGATCGAGTCCGGGCGCTTCTCACCACCGGTCGCACAGACCTTCCCACTGGCCGATGTCGCAGAGGCGCACAAGGTGGGCGAGCGAGGACACGGACGCGGGAAGCTCGTGCTGCTCGTCGGCTGAGCCGCGCGAGGCGGATCCGGGGTAGCAGCCCGAACCGTGCCGTCGCCGTCGAAACCGGCAGCCTGTCCGGATGGCCTCGCGGCGTGGTGGCGGTCGAGGGCAGGTTGCGTCACGATCGCCCGGCCGGAATCGATTGTGCCGGGCCCGGGTCCGCCCGCACGGACGAAAACCGGCGCGGTCGGTGGCGCAGAGACGCCACCACCGCGCACGAAGCGGAGTTGCCGCTCGATTGCCGATATCATGCAGGCGCCCGATCGAATCCTGAAGTACAGGTAGTACCGATGACACGCCAGCCGCACACCGCACCCCCCGAGATGTCGACGGCCGAACCGGGGCCGGACGCGGTGGCCGATCCGCGGCCCGAACCGGCCCGGAACTTTTTCCCGCCACCGCGGGAGTTGCGCGGCAACCTGAACGGCTGGACCTATCCGGCGGTGTTCCTGGTCGCCGTCCTCGCCACGTTCCTGCTGGCGCAGGCGGCGCTGGCCCTGGATTCCGGCGAGCCGTTACGACCAGCGCTGCATATCGCGACCGCGGCCTGGGTCGCCTCGTACCTGCCGATGCTGTCGGCGACCTCGCGCGGCAGGTCGCGGATCCGGATCGAAGGCGCGCGATTCGCCAATGATCAGGACGCCCTGGTTGTGCGCCGGTCACTCGGCTACGAGGTGGCCCTCGTGGTCTGCTTCCTGAGCTTGGCGGCGCTCTGCGCGATCTTCGGCTTCGGCACCTGGACCCACACTCTCACGGTGCCCCTGCAACCGCTGGTTCCGCCGTGGCTCGCCCTGGGCACGGCCGCACTCGTGCTGCTCTACCTGTGCCTGTACGCGCGAAGACCCGAGATCCGGCGGCTGGTGCTGACGCCCATGCACATCGTGCTGCCCACCAAGACCTCGGTCGGGAACATGGTGAGCTGGACCTCGATCGAACGAATCGAAGTGGTGTCGCGCAACAATTCCAAAGGAACGATCCGGTTGTCCGCCCCCGGGCGCAAGCCCGGCCGCGCCGTCACCAAACGCATCCACGCGGAGAAGCTCTCGATCGGCTCGGCGGCCACGTACTGGCTGATCCGCTTTTATCACGAGAACCCCGACCTGCGCGCCGAACTCACCGACGACCGAGCCGCCGAACGTCTGCGCGCCTACGCGGTCGTCGTTCCCGAATTCGGCGCCGGACAGCGTTGATCGCGCGCCGTGAACCCGGAGGAACCGCCGCGCCGCTGGGCGCACCTCCCGGCCAGGACCATTAGGCTCCGCATATGGTGCGAGTGCGGCAGATGCACGAGTGGGCGGTGAGCGCGGACGAGGCCGTCACCATTCAGCAGAGCCTGCGGGCCCAGGTCCGGGTACGCGACGAGCACGGCCCGATCCAGCGGGTCGCGGGCCTGGATGTCGCCTATCGCGACCCTGATATCGCGATCGGTGTGGTGACCGTGCTGGACCTGGATTCACTGGCCGTGATCGACCGGGCCGTCGTCCGTGAGAAAGTCGAATTTCCTTATGTATCTGGTCTTTTCGCCTTCCGGGAGATCCCGGCACTGGTTCGCGCGCTCGAGGCGCTGAGCGCCGAGCCCGACGCGCTGATCTGCGACGGTCACGGGCTTGCCCATCCTCGCCGCTTCGGACTCGCCGCGCATCTGGGGGTGCTCACCGATCTGCCCAGCGTCGGAGTCGCGAAGAAACCCTTCGGCGCGCACACAGAACCCGGACCTGCCCGGGGCGACTGGACCCCGGTCACCGCCGACGGCGAGGTCGTCGGCCGCGCCCTGCGCACCCAGCCCGGGGTCACACCGGTTTTCGTGTCGGTGGGCCACCGCTTCGCCCTCGATTCCGCCTGCGCTCTCGTGTTGCGTCTCGCCCCGCGCTACCGGCTGCCCGAAACCACCCGCACGGCAGATCATCTGGGCCGTATCTCCTGATTCCGGCCGCTCGAGATTTGCGGTGCACGTCGCACCGTCGTCTCGGCCGTGATCCCGATCGGAGCCACGAACCTCGGGAAGACGGCGGGGTCGCCTGAATTACACCTTCACGAGGTCGTCCGCGTGGATCACCGGGCGCTGCATACCGTCCGGCAACTCCCGGGTGGATCGACCGAGCACGGTCACGAGTTCGGCGGCGTCGTATTCCACCACACCCCGGGCCACGACGGAACGGTCCGGGCCGATGAGGTCGACCACGTCGCCGCCGTGGAAACGCCCCCGAACCGCAACGATACCGGCGGCCAGCAATGACCGGCGGGCGTTGGCCACCGCGTCGACCGCACCGGAATCGATGAGGATCGCACCCCGGCTGTCCGCGGCGTGCCGGACCCAGAACCGGCGCGCCGACAAACGCACCGGCCGGGCGGCGAAAGCCGTTCCCACCGTACCGGTGCCGAGCGCCTCGGCGGCTTCGTCGGCCGCCGCCAGCAGGACCGGCACACCCGCATCCGCCGCCAACCGGGCGGCGGACAGTTTGGAAGCCATCCCACCGGTCCCGAGTACACCGCCGCTGCCGGCGATCACACCGTCGAGGTCGGCGCTGGTGCGCACCTCACCGATGAAACTCGCGTTCCCCTTGCGCGGGTCGCCGTCGTAGAGCCCGGCCACATCCGACAGCAGGAACAACGCGTCGGCGCCCACCAGGTGGGCCACCAGGGCGGCGAGGCGATCGTTATCGCCGAACCTGATCTCCTCGGTGGCGACGGTATCGTTCTCGTTCACCACCGCGACCGCACCGAGCGACCGCAACCGGTCGAGCGTGCGCTGGGCATTGCGGTGGTGTTCGCGGCGGGCGAAGTCGTCCGCGCTGAGCAGGATCTGACCGACTGTGCGGTCGTAGCGGGCGAACGAGGTGCCCCAGGCGTGCACGAGAGCGAGCTGCCCGACGCTGGCCGCCGCCTGTTTGGTGGCGAGGTCGCGAGGCCGCCGGCTCAGCCCGAGCGGGGCCAGGCCCGCGCCGATCGCACCGGAGGACACCACGACCACATCGGACCCGGCCCGCATCCGCGCCTCGATGGCGTCCGCGAGCCGGTCCAGCCGGGTGATGTCCAGGCCACCGGTCAGGCTGGTGAGCGCCGATGATCCGATCTTGACGACAACCCGCCGGGCCCCGGCGATCGACTGCCGGGCATCACTGAGTTCTAACGGAACCCGGGTCACGGCCGTGCCCCTGCTCCGCGGTTCCCCGAACTCACCTGCCTACTCTCCGCTCTCCTCGTCGACCAGACCGCGCCGCACCCGCGACGCGTGCTTACGCTCGGCCGCGCCGACCCGGTCGGTCTGTTCCAACCGGATATCGGTGCCGCGGCCGGTCGGAACGATATCGGTACCGGCGCCGATCTGCGGTTCCCAGTCGAAAGTGACGTCGCCGATGATCACCGACGCACCGGGTTGCGCGCCCAGCCGTACCAGTGCGTCCTCGACGCCGAGCCGGGCCAGCCGGTCGGCCAGATAACCGACGGCCTCGTCGTTGTCGAACTGGGTCTGCCGGACCCAGCGTTCGGGCCGGGTACCGCGCACGATGAACCCACCCGTTTCCTCGGGATCAGCGCGCACGGTGAATCCCGACTCGTCCGCCGGAATCGGCCGGATGACCGGTCGTTTCGGTTCGGCCTTCGGATGTGCGTCGCGGTAGGCCTGCACCGATTCGGCGAGCGCGAAGGTCAACTGCCGCAGGCCGGAGTGGGCGACGGCCGAGATCCGGAACACCGGCCAGCCCCGCGCCTCCAGTTCCGGGGTGACCAGGTCCGCGAGGTCATCCGCGTCGGGAACGTCGACCTTGTTGAGTATCACCACGCGCGGCCGGTCGGCGAGGTCGCCCAGGCTCACGTCACCGTGCAGCGCCGGTTTGTAGGCCGCGAGTTCGGCTTCGAGAGCGTCGATATCGGATAGCGGGTCGCGCCCGGGTTCCAGCGTCGCGAGATCGACCACATGCGCCAGGACCGCGCAGCGCTCCAGATGGCGCAGGAAGTCCAGGCCGAGTCCGCGGCCCTCGCTGGCGCCGGGAATGAGGCCCGGGACATCGGCGACCGTGAATGTGGTGTCCCCGGCGTTCACCACACCGAGGTTCGGCACGAGTGTGGTGAAGGGATAGTCGGCGATCTTCGGTTTGGCCGCGGACAGCACCGAGACCAGCGACGACTTCCCCGCGGACGGGAAGCCGACCAGACCCACATCGGCCACGGATCTGAGTTCGAGAACCGCATCGTGGGCCTCCCCCTCTTCTCCGAGCAGCGCGAAACCGGGCGCCTTGCGCGCCCGGGAGACCAGCGCGGCGTTGCCCAGACCGCCACGACCGCCCTTCGCGATCACGAAGCGGTTGCCCGCCCCCACCAGGTCCATCAGGACCTCGCCGTCGGCATCGAGGACGACAGTCCCGTCCGGGACCTTCAACAGCAGTTCGGCGCCCTTCTTCCCGTCCCGGTTCCCGCCCTCACCGGGCTTACCGTTACCGGCTTTCGCATGCGGGTGGAAATGGAAGTCCAGCAGGGTGTGCACATTGGCGTCGACCTCGAGGATCACATCCCCGCCGTTGCCGCCGTTGCCGCCGTCGGGCCCGCCGAGTGGTTTGAATTTCTCCCGGTGCACCGACGCGCAGCCGTGCCCGCCGTTGCCGGCACGGACATGAAGAACGACACGGTCGATGAACTTGGCCATGGCCGGATCATCCTCCTCTGGGTTCGGGGGGGGTGGGATGGGCACTGCGTTCGGGGGGTCGGACCGGCACTGCCCGGGGGTCCGGAAGGCACACCGCCCGCTCCCGGACCGTGCCCGGGCGGTGTAGCGGCGGCGTGCGCAGAAACGCGAAAAGCGGGTCGAGGGTTTGTCACCCTGACCCGCTCGCTGTGGTGGAGTCGTCAGCCGGTCAGGCTTCGACCGGCTCCGGGACCACGATGTTGACGGTCTTACGACCACGCTTGCTGCCGAATTCGACGGCACCCGCCGACAGGGCGAACAGGGTGTCGTCGCCACCGCGGCCGACATTCACGCCGGGGTGGAAGTGGGTGCCACGCTGCCGCACCAGGATCTCGCCGGCCTTGACCGACTGCCCGCCGAAACGCTTCACGCCGAGCCGCTGGGAATTGGAATCGCGGCCGTTCCGGGAGCTGGATGCGCCCTTCTTATGTGCCATTGCTGATACTCCTTCAGCGCGGGCCTGTGCGGCCTGCGGGGGTGGTTACTTGATGCCGGTGACCTTCAGGACCGTCAGCGGCTGACGGTGACCCTGGCGCTTGTGGTATCCGGTCTTGTTCTTGAACTTGTGGATGCGGATCTTCGGGCCCTTGGTCTGCTCGACCACCTCGGCCGACACCGAAACCTTCGCGAGCTTGTCGGCTGCGGTGGTCAGCTCGGCGCCCTCGACGACGAGCACCGGCGACAGTGCCACGGAGGTGCCCGGCGCACCCTCGATCTTCTCGACCTTCACCAGGTCACCGACCGCGACCTTGTACTGCTTTCCGCCGGTCTTGACGATCGCGTACGTTGCCATCGGTCGGCTGCCCTTCTTCCTTTGGTGCTCGGCACTCGTTCGCGGTTGTTCCCGGTTCGCACCGGGATCCGCCGCACGATTGGTCTGGTAATCACCGCCGCCTCAGCGTCTGGTGGCTCTCGGTAACGGGAACCGGCCACGGAACAGCACATGCTGTCGCCGGGCAGCGACTGGCCAAGATTACAGGATGGCGGTGCATGCGACCAAACCGGTCCCCACGCGTCCCGCCGCCGCGATCGCCGTACCACCCGGAGGCCGCCCGGAACCGAGGTCGCGCGGATCTCGGGCCGAGGCGCGAAAACAGCCGTCCCGGCCCGGCAGACCAGCGCCCGGCCCGTGATCCACGGGCCGGGCGCTGGTTTGTCGAACTCAGTTCTGTTCTTCGACCGGCGGCCCGGAGGGACGACCGGCGGCCCGGCGGCGCACCCGGCGCACCGGAACTTCGACCTCCGGCGGATCGATCGGCAATTCGGCCACCGGCTCAGCGGGCTGCTCCGGTGTCGCCAGCACGAACACCGCGCCCGTGCTGTCGGCGGCCGGAGCGGAGGTCGACCGGGCCACCCGACGCCGCCGGGCCCGTGTACCGGGTGCTCCGTCAGCGGCCGGATCAGGTGTGCGGGCGGGCTCTGCCGCCTGCTCCCGTACCGGCTCGGCCTCGGGTGCGGCCTGCGGCGCGTGGCCCGAACCGTTGCGCTCCGCCGCCGGCGCGGTCTCCGGGATCGGATCCACGGCGACCTCGACAGGTGTCTCGGCTGCCTCCTCCGGAGCCGCCTCGCCGACCGGGACCTCGGACTCCGAGACGGCCGGGCCGCCCTCGTCCGCGGCACTCGGCTCGACGGCAACCGGCTCGGCAGCCGGCTCCGGGGTAGTCGCGGAGTCGGCATGGGCGCCGCTGCTGCCGTTGCGCTGACGGGCCGCGGCCTCACCTGATGCTCCGGCGGCACCGGCGGATCGGCGGACACGGCCGCGGCGGCGCCGTGGTTCGCCGGCGCTCTTCTCCGCATCGGCGGCGTCACCCGCTGGGGGCTGCGCACCGCCCTCGCTCGCTTCGGGCTCGGAGCCGGACTTCCCGCCCCTGCGCGCCGGCTGTTCGGCCGAATCCTGCTTCGCGGCGCTGGATGCCGCGGCTGCCTGATCAATGTCGTCGTCCGGGTGATTGGCGGCCATGGCCAAGGCCACCGGGTGGGCCCGTTTGGCCGCGGCCTCCTCCTCCGAGATCTCGGGAGCGGCCGCCTGCTCGGCGGCGGGCGCGGGCGCGGGAGCCGCCGCGGGCTTGTCGCGGTTACGGCGCCGCCGCGAACCGGACTCGCGACCGCGGCCCGCACTCTCGTCGGACCCGGCCGGGTCGACCGGGTAGCTGTGCACCAGGACGCCGCGCCCGTGGCAGTGCTCACAGGTCGTGGAGAAGGCCTCCACCAGACCGGTACCGAGCTTCTTGCGGGTCATCTGCACCAGACCCAGCGAGGTCACCTCGGAGACCTGGTGCCGGGTGCGGTCGCGACCCAGGGCCTCGGTGAGTCGGCGCAGCACCAGGTCGCGGTTGGACTCCAGGACCATATCGATGAAGTCGACCACGATCATGCCGCCGATATCGCGCAGCCGCATCTGGCGCACGATCTCCTCGGCGGCCTCGAGATTGTTCCGGGTGACCGTTTCCTCCAGGTTGCCGCCGCCGGAACCGGTGAACTTACCGGTGTTGACGTCGACCACCGTCATGGCTTCGGTGCGGTCGATCACCAGGGTGCCGCCGGAGGGCAGCCACACCTTGCGGTCGAGGGCCTTGGCCAGCTGTTCGTCGATGCGGTAGGTCTCGAAGACATCGACGCCGTTGTTCTCGTGCCGGGATACCCGGGCGAGTAGATCGGGAGCGACGGTACCGATGTAGTTCTCGACGGTGTTCCAGGACAGTTCGCCCTCGATCACCAGCTTCGAGAAATCCTCGTTGAACAGATCGCGGACGACCTTGACCAGCAGGTCCGGCTCTTCGTAGAGGGTTTTCGGGGCGTTCGACTCTTTCTCGGCGGCCGCGGCGATCTTGCGCCACACGGCCTGCAGGCGCTCGACGTCGCGGGTCAGTTCCGCTTCGCTCACGCCCTCGGACGCGGTCCGGATGATGACACCGGCGTCGGCGGGGACGATATCGCGCAGAATCTCCTTGAGCCGTTTGCGCTCGGTATCGGGCAGTTTGCGGCTGATACCGGTGGAAGTGCCGCCGGGCACATACACCAGGAAGCGGCCGGCCATGCTGATCTGGGTGGTGAGCCGGGCACCCTTGTGGCCGACCGGATCCTTGCTCACCTGGACCAGCACCTGATCGCCGGGTTTGAGGGCCTGCTCGATCTTGCGTTCCCGGCCGCCGAGCCCGGCGGCCTCCCAGTTGACCTCACCGGCGTAGAGCACGCCGTTGCGGCCCCGCCCGATATCGACGAACGCGGCCTCCATGCTCGGCAGGACGTTCTGCACCTTGCCCAGGTAGACATTGCCCACCATGGACGCCGACCCGGTGCTGGTGACGAAATGCTCGACCAGGATGTTGTCCTCGAGCACCGCGACCTGGGTGGCAGACGGGTGACCGGGGAATTCCTTCTCCCGGACGACCATCACCCGGTCGACCGCCTCACGCCGGGCCAGGAACTCCGATTCGGTGAGAATCGGCGGCCGGCGGCGGCCGGCTTCCCGGCCGTCGCGGCGACGCTGCCGTTTGGCCTCGAGCCGGGTGGAACCGGAAATGCCCTGGACCTCGTCGACGGTGGCACGGGCGCGCGTCTTGTTCCGCGGCTCCCGCTCGTGGACGACGGTATTGGGTGGGTCGTCCTCGGACGATTCGGCCTCGCCGGATTCCCCGCCGACCTTCCGCCGACGGCGACGCCGACGCCGACGGCTCGCACCGCTCTCGGAGTCTTCGCTCCCGGCGCCGGAGTCCTCGGCCGCGGAATCGTCGCTGTCCTCGGATTCCGTGTCTTTCGCACCGGCGGTGGCGGGCGCTTCCTCCGACTCCGCGGTCGCGCCGTCCTCGGCGTCGGCGTCGGTGTCGTCGGAATCGGATGCCTGTTCACCCCGGCCCCGGCCACGACCACGCCGGCCGCGACGGCGACGCCGCGGCTGATCGTCGGAGTCACCGCCCTGGTCGGACTGGTCGTCCTCGGATTCGGCGCTGGACTCGATGTCGGCATCACTGTCCGGGCCGGCGTCGGCCTCGGGTTCGGGTTCGGGTTCCGGTTTGCGGCGACGACGCGGTTGTTCGGCCGCGGCGGCGTCCGGGGAGAGGAACAGCGGGGCCGCGACGAACGCGGATTCGAAAACGACCGGTTCGACGGCCGCCGGTTCCTCCCGGACCGGGCTCGCGAACAGGTTCAACGCGGCCGTGAAAGCAGGTGGCGGGGCCGAGGCGCCCAGCTCGGCGGCGGAGATCTCGGCCGACACCGGGACGGCCTCCGCGGGCCGGTCGGCATCGGTCGCCGCGGGCGGCGAACCCGCTGCGGGCCGGTCGCCGGACGACGCGGGGTCGGCTGCGGTCTCGGGCGCGTTCCGCTCCGCCGCGGCGGGAGCGAGCCCCGGCCCGGCGGCCACGGTCTCGGGCGCCGCCGGCTCCGCCGGTTCCCACACCGCGGACCCGGCCGACACCGGCTCCGTCCCGATGCCAGGGATTTGCCCGGACCCGGTGCCGGGCTCCGCGGCCGGAGGCTGCGCCGACACCGGTGTGTCCGCGGCTGTCGCGGCAGACCCGGCCGGCTCGAAAAGGCCCGGTTCGGCGGGATTCAGGTTGGGAGTGGTCAGCGATTCGCGGACCGACTCCGCTACAGCCCGGTCCACGCTCGACTGCGGGCTGCGGGCTTCGGTCCCGAGTTCGCTGAGTTTGGCCAGGATGCGTTTACTGGTAACGCCGAGCCGTTTGGCTAGGGCGTGCACTCGGATTCGCTCCGGCAAGTGATCGTCGTCCTGTGATGTTGTGTCCAGCGGCTCTTGATCGGCCACGAAGTCTCCTCGGGCCCCCGGGCGCGTTCCTCTTCGAGTGACGCGGCCGTCGCGGGGGCGCTTTCCGTCCGCCTCGCGCGGTTGGCGCAAGGTCAATGGTCTCGCCCCGCGTGCCCGGTTATCTCCACTATCGAACGTCGGTCGGGCTAACTGGCCACGCGGCGCCTGGCATATGGCTGAACTCCGCAGGCGAGCCCTCGCCCAGCGCGCCGGGCAGACGCAGCCCAGAAATTCGGCTGTACGTCCGCGGCAGCGATGGCGGCATCGTTCTGCAGTGTGTCATCCGGCCGCACCCACTGTGGATGCAACCAAGTACCAGTATCCCACACCGTGCGCCAGGTGTTCGCCATGGCGCTGCGCAAGGCACTCGCACGGGTCCGGCAAGCCCGTCACCGGGCAGTGATCAGAGCGGGAATTCGGGGAACCAGAGGGAGATCTCACGCTTCGCGGACTCGGGCGAGTCCGATCCGTGGACCAGGTTCGACTGTGTCTCCAAAGCCAGATCTCCGCGAATGCTTCCGGGCACGGCCTTCTCCACCGGATCGGTGCCGCCGGCCAGCTGCCGGAAGGCGGCGATGGCGCGCGGTCCCTCCAAGACGGCCGCGACGACCGGGCCCGAGGTGATGAACTCGATCAGCGAACCATAGAACGGCTTCTCCGCATGCTCGGCGTAATGCGCGCCGGCCAGCTCCTCGCTCACCTGTTCGAGCTTGAGGGCCGCGATGGAGAGACCCTTGCGCTCGACCCGGCTCAGCACCTCGCCTACGTAGCCGCGAGCCACACCGTCGGGTTTGATAAGAATCAACGTCTGCTCTGTCACGCGGTCAGCCTAATGGGCGCAGCTGGGCGGAGTTCAACCGCAGTCCGCGCACGGCCGCAGCGCAAGGCGGAGGTAAGCCCGGCGGGCCCGTAGGACGGCCCCGGGTGTGCCCGTCCCCCGTGCGGCCCACCTCACCCGGGGCTCAGGACCCGTGGCCGGTCCGCTGGCTGGGCAGCGTGCCCTCGTCCATCCGATGTTTCACATCCGAGCGCAGCAGCAGGATGAACGCCCACACCACCAGGAAGACGATCCCGATGATCGCGATGGAGAGATGGAACACTCCGCCGATGAGAACCAGTACCTGCAACCCCAGGTTGAACGGGATGGCCCAGGGACGGCGCTGCAGGCCGGCGCCCGCGACCATAAGCAGGGCCAGCACCACCAGGTAGGTTCCCGACACCCAGGTGACGCCACCCGCGATATCGGCGACCACGGGCAAGGCGAGCAGCACGGTGATCGCCTCGAGCACCAGAGCACCCGCCATCACACCCCGCAGACCCTTCCAGGGGTCGGGTGGGGCCGGGGCCGTTGCCTCGGGCTCGGGCTCGGGCTCGGGCGATTCGCTCTCACTCATGCTGTGTCCTCGGTGTCGGCGTCGCCTCCGGCGTCGCGGGGTTCGGCGCCCCTCGGTCTCGGTTGTGCACTCCCGCGCTCAGCATTACGCCGGGTCCTTGCCGAACAGGGCGCGCGCGGCGCCGGCCGTCACGACCGACCCGGTGACGACCACACCCGCGCCGGACACCATCTCCCCTGCCTCGCCGACCTCTTCGGCGAGGGCGACGGCGGTTTCCAGGGCGTCGGGCATCGAGGCGGCGGTGACCACGCGTTCGTCGCCGAACCGCTGGACCGCCAGATCGGCGAGCTGGTCGACCGGCAGCGCACGCGGCGACCCGTTGGCGGTCACCACGATCTCGTCGAAGACCGGTTCGAGCGCGGTGAGGATTCCGTCGACATCCTTGTCGCCGAGTACCGCGACCACCCCGACCAGTTTGCGGAAATCGAACTCCGAGGTGAGCGTCGCGGCCAGCGCAGCCGCGCCGGCCGGGTTGTGCGCGGCGTCGATGAAAAGGGTGGGCGCGTTGCGCATCCGCTCGAGACGGCCGGGACTGGTGACGTCGGCGAAACCGGCGCGGACCGCCTCGATATCGAGCTGCCGCTGCGCCCCGGCGCCGAAGAAGGCCTCCACGGCGGCCAGCGCGAGCACCGCGTTCCGGGCCTGGTGTTCGCCGTGCAGCGGCAGGAAGATCTCGTCGTAGACCCCGCCCAGGCCCTGCAACTCCAACTGCTGCCCGCCGATGGCGATCCGGCGGCCGAGGACCTGGAACTCCGATCCGGCCCGAGCGACCGCGGCGTCGACCTCGACCGCCCGGCGCAGCAGGACCTCCAGCGCTTCGGGATCCTGTTCGGCGATGATCGCGACGGTATCAGTGGGGACCAGCGATTCGGGGGCGCGTTTGATGATCCCGGCCTTCTCCTTCGCGATGGAGGTGAGATCGGGTCCCAGGTAGTCGGTGTGGTCGAGACCGATGGGGGTGATCACGGCGATCTGCGCGTCGACCACGTTGGTGGCGTCCCAGGAGCCGCCCATCCCGGTCTCCACTACCGCCACGTCGACCGGCGCTTCGGCGAACGCCGCGTAGGCCATGGCGGTGAGCACCTCGAACTTGCTCATGGCCGGACCGCCCGCGGTCGCCGACTGGGCGTCGATCATTTCGATGTAGGGCTGCATCTCCCGGTACAGCTCGACATATCGGGCCGGCGTGATCGGCCGGTTGTCGATACTGATCCGTTCGGTCGCGAGCTGCAGGTGCGGGCTGGTGAGCCGGCCGGTCCGGCGGTGCAGGGCGGTGAGCAGGGAGTCGATCATCCGGGTCACCGACGTCTTGCCGTTGGTGCCGGCTACGTGGATCGCCGGGAAACCGCGCTGCGGGGAACCCAGCACATCCATCAGCGTGGCGATCCGGGTGAGCGAGGGTTCGATCTTGGTTTCCGGCCAGCGCTGGTCCAGCTCGGCCTCGACCAGCGCCATCTCCGCCAGCTCCACCGGAGACGGACCGGAACCCAGCCGGGCGCCGCCGTGCTGGGGCTCCGGCTCCGCGTTGTCGCCGTGGGCGTTCACTTGCCGCTCAGCTCGAGCAGTCGCGACCCGATCCGCTCGACTTCGGCCGCGGCGACCTCTTGCCGGGCCCGGATCTTGTCGACCACCGGCTCCGGGGCCTTGGCCAGGAACGACTCGTTGCCGAGTTTGGCTTCGGTACTCGCAAGCTCCTTCTGCGCGGCCGCCAGATCCTTTTCCAGGCGGCGGCGTTCGGCCGCGAGGTCCACGGTGCCCGAGGTGTCCACCTGCACGGTGACGGTGGTGGCGCTCAGCCTGACCTCGACGGAGGCGGTGGCCGCGAAACCCGCACCCGGTTCGGTGAGGCGACCCAGGGCGCTCACCTCCAGGTGGAGATGGCCCAGGCCCGCCTCGTCCAGACCGAGGACGCGGGCCGCGACCTTCTGTTTGTCGTTGAGGCCCTGATCGCTGCGGAAACGACGGATCTCGGTGACGAGTCGCTGCAGATCGGTGATCCGCTGGGCGCCGGCGGTGTCGGCGGGTGTCCCGCTCGGCCGCGGCCACGCCGCGACGACCACCGATTCGCCCCCGGTCAACGCCTGCCACAGCGATTCGGTGACGAACGGGATCACCGGATGCAACAACCGCAGCACCGAATCCAGCACGGCCCCGAGCACGATCCGGGTCGACTCGGCCCGCTCCTCGCTCTCGCCGAACTGGACCTTGGACAGTTCCAGATACCAGTCGCAGAGTTCGTCCCAGGCGAAGTGATAGAGCGCCTCGCAGGCCTTGCCGAACTCGTAGGCGTCGAACGCGGCGTCGACTTCGGCGAGCACCTCGCCGAGCCGGTCGACGATCCAGCGGTCGGCGTCGGTGAGGGATTCGCGAGCGGGCACGGCACCGGGTCGGGCGCCGTTCAGCAGCGCGAACTTCGTCGCGTTGAACAGTTTGGTGACGAAGCTGCGCGAGGCCAGGGCATGCGGTTCGCCGACCGAGAGGTCGCCGCCGGGCTGGGCGCCGCGCGCCAGGGTGAACCGCAGGGCGTCGGCGCCGTAATCCCTGATCCAGTCCAGCGGGTCGATCCCGTTGCCCCGGGATTTCGACATCTTCTTACCGAACTGATCGCGGATCAGCCCGTGCAGGAACACGTCCTCGAACGGAACCTGGTAGGCGCCGTCCTTGCCGGTGGTCACGGTGGGGTCGTCGGCGACGAAGGTGCCGAACATCATCATCCGGGCGACCCAGAAGAACAGGATGTCGTATCCGGTGACCAGAACGCTGGTGGGATAGAACTTGGCCAGTTCGGGGGTCGCGTCCGGCCATCCCATGGTGGAGAACGGCCACAGCCCGGAGGAGAACCAGGTGTCGAGGACATCGGGGTCCTGCACCCAACCTTCGGGCGCCTGCTCGTCGGGGCCGACGCAGACGAACTCGCCCTCGGGCCCGTACCAGATGGGAATCCGGTGACCCCACCACAGCTGCCGCGAGATACACCAGTCGTGCATGTCGTCGACCCAGTCGAACCAGCGGGGTTCCTGACTCGCCGGATGGATGACGGTGTCGCCGTTGCGCACGGCATCCCCGGCGGCCTTCGCCAGCGCTTCGACCTTGACCCACCACTGCATGGAAAGCCGCGGCTCGATCGGCTCGCCGCTGCGTTCGGAATGACCGACACTGTGCAGGTAGGGACGCTTCTCGGCGACGATCCGGCCCTCGGCGGCGAGCCGTTCGCGGACCTTGACCCGCGCCTCGAAGCGGTCCATCCCGTCGAATTCGGTAGCGGTGCCGGTGATCCGGCCGTGTTCGTCCATGATCGTGGGCATCGGCAAGTTGTGCCGCAGGCCCATCTCGAAGTCGTTCGGATCGTGCGCCGGAGTGATCTTCACTGCGCCGGAACCGAATTCGGGATCGACATAGTCGTCGGCGATGATCGGGATCTGCCGTCCGGTGATCGGATGTTCGAGGGTGGTGCCGATCAGATCCCGGTAACGGGGATCGTCCGGATGCACCGCGACTGCGGTGTCACCGAGCATGGTCTCGACACGGGTGGTGGCCACCACGACGTGCGGTTCGGAATCGACGAGTGACCCGTATCGCAGCGACACCAACTCCCCCTCGACGTCCTCGTACTTGACCTCGATATCGGAGATGGCGGTGCGCAGTTCCGGCGACCAGTTCACCAGCCGTTCGGCCCGGTAGATCAGGCCGGCGTCGTAGAGGCGTTTGAAGATGGTCTGGACGGCGCGCGAGAGGCCCTCGTCCATGGTGAACCGATCCCGCGACCAGTCGACGCTGTCACCGAGCGCCCGCATCTGCCACTGGATGGCACCGCCGGATTCGCGTTTCCAGTCCCAGACCTTCTGCACGAACAGTTCGCGGCCGAATTCCTCTTTGGTCTTGCCGTCCGCGGCGAGTCGCTTCTCCACCACCAACTGGGTCGCGATACCGGCGTGATCCATACCGGGCAGCCAGAGCACCTCGTAGCCCTGCATACGTTTGCGGCGCGCGAGGGTGTCCATCAGGGTGTGGTCCAGGGCGTGACCCATGTGCAGCGTGCCGGTGACATTGGGTGGCGGCAGCACGATCGAGTACGCGGGCGCGGCACTGTGCGGGTCGGCGGTGAAGTAACCGGCCGCTACCCAGCGCTCGTACAGGTCGGCCTCCACCTCGCCGGGATTCCAGCTCTTGGGGAGGGCATCGGCACGATTACGCGTGTAGTCAGGGGCTGCGCTGGTCACGCAGCGATTCTAGTGTTCGTGATGAAACGGTTTTCGCAGGGTGCGTGATAGCGGAACCCGGCGGCTGCGAAACGGCGGGGGCCCGCGCGCGACCCCGGAGGTCCCGCCCGCGGAACCCGGCACAGAAAAAGGCGGAGCCTTCGGTGGATGAGGGACACCGAGGACTCCGCCTACGACGTTCAGCCTACCGTCGATCGGCGACCGCGCCCCGAATCCATAAGCAATTCTCAGCTTGGGTACCGGAAGCCGCAGCCGGACACCATGGCCGGAACGGCCGAGAGCGCCGGGCCGATCCTGTGATCTCGACCGGACAAAGGCGGCAATCTTGCCGAAACCGGTCTTACTGGGGACTCTGGACGGGGTGAACCCCCCGCTCGACTCCGTACCGCTGCATTCCCCGGAATCCATCTTCCCCGAATCGGATTCAGGGATCGTCCGACCCCGGGGCGTGGACGATCTACGGGGCCGGCCGACGACCGAGCTACGGTACCCGGCGACCGCCGCCGTCCTGTTCGCCGGTATTCCGGGTGCGGGCAAGAGCACCGCCCTGCGCAGGCTGTTCGGTTCCGACCCCGAGGCCGAGCACGCGACGAACGGTCCGGGCGATTCGGTGGTGCTCGATTCGATCCACGCCCGGAACTCGTGGCGGCCGCGACTGGCCTGGCTGCCTTATCCGATGTGGCGGCCCGTCGTGCACCTGGTGCACTTCAGCCGGATCTGGGTCGCGCTGCGCGACCACACCGGTCCCGTGGTGATCCATGACTGCGGCACCATCGGTTTCACGCGGCGGATGCTCACCCGATGGGCCGCCCGGCACGGACGTGAACTGCATATGGTGCTGCTCGATGTGCCGGCGACCGTCGCCCGGGCCGGGCAGTACGCGCGCGGGCGCCGAGTCGGGCGATTGTCCTTCCACTGGCATGTGTGGCGGTGGAGACGGATACTGCGCAGGCTGGAAACCGGGCGCGGGCCGCGCCCGGCGCCGACCTCGGTCGTGGTGCTCGACCGGATCGGCATCGATCGACTGCGGGGGGTGCGGTTCGCCGCCTGACCGGGCGGTCAGGGCGTCAGCACGGTCAACGCGCGGGGCGCGATACGCGCCGTGAGCGGCAGTTGTCCGGCTGGTTCGCCGTCGGCGGTGGCCGGGGCGCCCGGCGCGCTCAATCGCAGGGATTCGACCCGGTACTGACTCACCGCGGGATGCTCGATCCGTTTACCCGCCGACAGGGCGGGCAGGATCCGCAGCAATTCCAGATGCGACACCTTGCCGACCACGGTCACGTCCAGCAGCCCGTCGTCGCATACGGCATCCGGGCAGATCAACATCCCGCCGCCATAGGTGGTGGTGTTGCCCACCGCGACCAGCAGCGCCTCGGTGTCGAACACCGGATCCGGCGAAGCGCCGCCGAACTCGATCCGGTACGGCACCGCGATACCGTGCGCGATCTCGGCCACCGCGGCGAAGGTGTAGCGCGACCGGCCGCGCGGCCGCCGCATCCGGTTGGCGCGCAAGGTGACCCGGGCGTCGAAACCGGTGCACGCGACCGTCGCGAACCACATCGGCTCGTGCCCGCTGGGTTCCAGGCGGCCCAGGTCGATAGTGCGCACCCGCCCGTACCGGACCAGTTCCGCGGCGCGGCCGGGTTCGTCGGCGATGCCCAGTTCACGCGCCAGGTCGTTACCCGTTCCCGCCGGCACCAGAGCCAACGGGACGCCCGAATGCGCGAGTGGGTCCAGGATCGTGGACACCAGGCCGTCGCCGCCCACACAGACGACCACATCCGGTGCGGCGCCGGCCACCACGTCACGCACCTGCCGCCGGGTCTCCGCAGCAGAGGGGGCATGGATCTCGGTGACCTCGATCCCGTCTCCGGTGAGCCGATCGATGACCGCGCGGGCCGCTTCACGCGCCTTACCCTGACCAGAACTGGGGTTGGTCACCACGGCGACCGCGTGTAGCTCTCGCGGGTCTGCGCCGTTGCGGCCGGGGTCGGTCATGGCAGCAGTGTGCCAGGATTGAGGATCCCGGCCGGGTCGATCTCGCGTTTCACCGCGCGCAGCACCCGCACGCCGAGGTCGCCGATCTCGTCGGGCAGCCAGGCCCGGTGGTCCGCGCCCACGGCATGGTGGTGGGTGATCGTGGCGCCGGCGGCGGCGATGGCGTTCCCGGCCGCCGTTTTGGCGGCCCGCCATTGGGCGATCGGCTCGTCGAGCTGTTTGGCGACCACCGTGAAGTAGAGGGAGGCGCCGGTCGGATAGGTATGCGAGATATGGCACATCACCAGGGCCGGAGCGCCCTGGGCCGAGAGCGAATCGGTGAGGGCCGCCGTCACCTTCGCTTTGAGCTCGGACAGGTCGCTCCAGGTGGTGGCGGTTTCCAGGGTCTCGCACAGCACGCCGGCATCCAGCAGCGCGTCACGCAGGTAGGGCGCGGCGAAGCGGCCGTGCTCCCATTCCCGGGCCGGGTCGGGCCCGAGTTCGGTGCCGCCGGCGGCGCGCAGCAGCGCCGCCGCCTCGGCGCCGCGGGCCGCGGTATGGGCCGCCGTGCCCTCGAAGGTGGTCACCGCGAGACAGCCGGACACGCCGGCGCCGCCGATATCGCCGGCGCGCGCCAGGTTGAGCCCGGTTTCCGCCTCGTCCGACAACCGCAGCACGGTCGGCGCGGCACCCGTCTGGACCACCGCGCGCAACGCGGCGGCGCCGGTTTCGAAATCCGGGAAGGACCAGGCCATATAGGTGGTGGTCTCGGGTGCCGGGTGGACCCGCACCGTGACCTCGGTGAGCACGCCGAGCGCACCTTCGGACCCCACGAACAGTTCGCGCAGATCCGGACCGGCGGCCGAGGCCGGCGCGCGCCCCAGCATCACGCTGCCGGTGGGCGTGGCGACCCGGATCCGCTGGACCATATCGTCGAAGCGGCCGTACCCGGCGGAGGCCTGACCCGACGAACGGGTCGCGGCGAACCCGCCGATGCTGGCGAATTCGAAGCTTTGCGGATAGTGGCCGAGCGACAGACCGTGTTCGGCGAGCAACTGCTCGGCGCGCGGTCCGGTGACGCCGGCGCCCAGGGTGGCGGTACCGGAGACAGGGTCGCAGTCCAGGAGGGCGTCGAGCCGGCGCAGGTCCAGTGCGATCACCGTGTCGAAGCGCCCGCGAACCGGGTCCAGCCCGCCCACCACGCTCGTACCCCCGCCGAACGGCACCACGGCGATGCCCTGGTCCGAACAATGGGCGAGCACGGCGGCCACCTCGTCGTGCCCGGCCGGGTACACGACCGCGTCCGGGGCGTCCTGGGGCCCGGGGTCGCGGCGGCGGAGCAGATCGGGCGTGCTCTTACCGCCGGCATGCCGGAGGCGGTCGATATCCGCAGTGGATACGTGGTCCGCGCCGACCAGGTCCGCCAGCCCGGCCCGCCGGTCCGCAGACAGCACCGCGGGCCGCAACGGCACCTCGCGCTCGACGCGACGCGGCGCCGACTCCCCGGACACGCCGAACACCTGCGTCAGCAGGCCGCGGATCCGCTCGGGAAGCGGTGAGTGCCCGGCGGGGACACCCCAGGCGTCCCACACCATGTCCGGTCGCGCGGTGCTCGGCGCCGAGTTCGCCGCGCGTTCGCCTTGGTCACTGGTCATGCGTTACAGTTTTACACGAACTGTCAAGTAGTAACCCCAACTGGAGCGAGGTCGTGCCCGTGTCCCCTGGCGCAGCCACCCCGGATCCCGACGTCGCGCCCGTCGAGCTGACCATCCTGGACGCGGCGCGCGAGTGTGTCGCCGAGTTCGGGGTCCGGCGCACCACTCTCACCGAGGTCGCGCGCCGGGCCGGTGTCAGCCGGCCCACGGTCTACCGGCGCTGGCCGGACAGCCGCGCGCTGGTCGCCGAACTGCTCGTGCGGGAATTCCGCGAGATCATCGCCGCGGCCGTACCCACCACCGGGCCCGCGCGTGACCGGCTCATCATCGGAATCGTGAACGGCGCGGCACAGGTGCGATCGAACCCGCTGTTCGGCAAGATCTTCCGCACCGATACCGACCTGATGCTGACCTACGTGTTCGGCCGGCTGGGCCGCAACCAGCGGCAACTGCTCGACCTGTTCGCGACCGGTATCCGGGACGGGCAGGCCGACGGCTCGGTGCGCGCCGGGGATCCCGGCCAGTTGGCCGCGATGGTGCTGTTGATCGCCCAGTCCGCCGTGCAGTCGGCGGTCACGGTCGCCGAACTGCTGGACGGCCCCGCCATGGACACCGAACTCCGGCACGCCCTCGATGCCTATCTCGCCCCCGCGACCCACCCGTCCAGGAAGGAGTAGCGCACGACGCACCGGACACCGTCCCCTCTGCAGACGCTGTCCGGCCCGTCCACCCGGGCGGGAGCCGTGCCGAGAACAGATGGCCGAGAATTCATTCCCTTCCGGCGGTCCGGCGTTGAACGCACGCCGCCGCGACCGTGAACTCGCCGCACTGGGTGACAACCCGGTCGTCGACCTGCTCGTCATCGGCGGCGGGGTGACCGGCGCCGGAGTCGCGCTCGACGCGGCCGCCCGCGGCCTGCGCACCGTCCTGGTGGAACGCCACGATCTGGCGTACGGGACCAGCCGGTGGAGTTCGAAACTGGTGCACGGCGGACTGCGCTATCTGGCGAGCGGCAAGATCGGCATCGCCCACGAGAGCGCGGTGGAGCGAGGGATCCTGCTGCGCCGCACCGCACCCCATCTCGTGCGACCGCTACCGCAACTGGTGCCGCTGCTCCCGGGGATCGGGTTCTCGTCGCGAGCGCTGATCCGCGCGGGCTTCCTGGCCGGCGACGCGCTGCGGGCGGGCGCGGGCACCCCGGGAGCGCTGCTGCCGCGGTCGCGGCGGGTGACCCGGGCCGAGGCGCTGCGGCTGGCGCCGACGGTGCGGCAGCACGGACTGCGCGGTGGACTGCAGGCCTGGGACGGGCAACTGGTCGACGACGCGCGCCTGGTGGTCGCTGTGGCGCGGACCGCCGCCGCGCACGGCGCGGCCGTACTCACCCGGGTCTCCGCGGAGGCGGTAGACGGCGCCGGGGCCACCCTGCGCGACACGCTCACCGGGGAAACCCTGCAGGTCCGCGCCACGGCCGTGATCAACGCGACCGGGGTCTGGGCGGACCAGGTCGACCCCAGTATCGAATTGCGTCCCAGCCGAGGCACTCATCTGGTGTTCGACGCCGCGGCCTTCGGCGGGCTCACCGCGGCGCTGACCGTGCCGGTGCCCGGCTCTGTCGGTCGTTTCATCTTCGCGCTGCCCGCACCGCACGGCAGGGTGTACCTGGGCCTGACCGACGAGGACGCCCCCGGACCGGTCCCCGACGAGCCGCGCCCCACCGCCACCGAGATCGATTTCCTGCTCGATACCGTCAACACGGTGCTGCGTATCCCGCTGACCCACACCGATATCCGCGGCAGCTACGCCGGGCTGCGCCCACTGTTGCGCACAGCCGGCGACAACACCGCTGATATCTCGCGCGAACACGCCGTCCTCACCTCTCCGAGCGGGGTGGTGACGGTGGTCGGCGGCAAGCTCACCACCTATCGCAAAATGGCGCAGGACGCCGTCGACGCCGCCGTCACGCGAGCCGGTCTCACCGCCCGTCCGTGCCGGACGGCCGATATTCCGCTGGCGGGAGCGGTCGGCGGCGCGGCGCGGGACGGGCTCGCCGCACCGCAACTGCTGATCGAACGCTACGGCGCCGAAGCGCCCACGGTCGCCGCGCTGGCCGCGGCGAACCCCGAACTGGCCGATCCGGTCTTTCCCGGCGCGGATGTGCTGGCGGCCGAGTTCGCGTGGTCGCTGGAACAGGAGGGCGCGCTCGACGCCGGCGATCTCCTGGACCGCCGCACCCGCCTCGGCCTGGTCCCGGCCGATCGCGCGGCCGCGCAGGCCGCCGCCGAAGCCGTCGTATCCGCCTGGTCGGCGTGACTCAGGTGTATTTCCAGGTCTCTACGGTGGCCCACATACAGGCGCGCGGCCACTGATCGAGCCCGTGCTCGATCTCGGCGGTGCGCAGCGCACGCAGTTGCGGGGTTTCGGCCGCCGGTTCGAGATAGCGGAACCCCAGGCGCTGGTAATACGGCCCGTTCCACGGAACCTCGGTGAACGTCGTCAGGGTTATCGCGGGCAGCCGGTGCTCGGCGGCCCAGCGCACGGCGTGGTCGATGAGGCGACGGCCGATCCGCGCGCCACGGTATTCCGGAAGTACCGAAACCTGGTCGATATGGGCGTTTCCGTCGACCGTGCTCGCGATGAGGTAGCCCACTGCGCCCCGGCCGTCCATATCCCAGACCCAAGCGCGGCCGTCCAGCACGAATTCGCCCAGCACTCGGGCCGGGAGTGGTTCGTCGCCGGCCACGGCGTCCATACCGGCCGTGGCGAACGGCTCCCCCGCCCGCACCTCGATGTCCTGCAGCACCGGGATATCCGCCACGGTGGCGTCACGGATCACGAGGCACCCGGCCGGGAGGTGCGCAACAGATCCAGGATCTCACCGGTGGACCCGGTTTCGCCCAGGAGCGGGAAGATGCGTTCGATGCTGTTCTCGTGCGACGCCGCACGGATATCGGTCATCGCGTCGACCGCGAGGGTCACGTGGTATCCGTGTTCGTGCGCGGACCGGGCCGTGGATTCCACCCCGAGACTGGTGGCGATACCGGTGAGCACGATCTGCGTCACGCCGCGACGACGCAGCTGCAGATCGAGATCGGTACCGTGGAACGCGCCCCAGGTGCGTTTGGTCACCACCAAATCGGCGGGATGACCCGCCAGTCCGGGAGCGATCTCATCCCAGCCCTCGGGCGGGGCAGGCTGCTGCCGGGCGACCGCCGACATATCGGTACGACCGGGTGTGGCATCCGCGCCGTCGGCGGCAGCGGTCATCCGGACGAGCACCACCGGTAGCCCGAACGACCGGAATGCCGCGGCGAGTTCGGCGGTGCGCGCGATGACCGTATCCACCGGATGCGGCGCGACCGGGCGGGACAGCGCCCCGCTCTGCAGATCGACGGCGACCAAAGCGGTTAGCGCGTCCAGGGTGCTGAGCGGCATGGGGGCCTTCTTTCTGCTCCGAGCGGCGCTGCGGGCGACCCTGCGCCACCCGGTCACCGAGCGATCCGTCGACACCATCTCACACGCCGGGTAACAGATTCGCATCTATGCTGGACCCGGTGGTGCGCCAGGAAGGAGCCGTGGGTGCGCGTTGATACGTCCATTATCGGTATCGCGCCGGGCGAAGGTCTGGTCGCGCGATTCGGTGATGTGGTGATCTATCTGGTGGGCGCCAACGCGTCCAGCGAACGGATACTCGGCGCCGTCGAAGCCGTGGCGAACGCCGAACATCCCGGTGCGGCCATCGCCCAGCGGCTCGCCGCGGTCGTCTTCGGCACCGGCTCGGAACCGCCACCGTTCGGCCTGATCGCCCCGACCTCCGACGGCACGCTGGTCCTCCTGCGCGGACCGGTATCGGCGATGATCTCCGGCGCCGAAGGGTCCCGGCGACTCGTCGGCGCCCGTGCCTTCACCTGGGTGGACGAGATCGTGCGCGACCCGGTCCGCACACTGGCCGTCGGCCCCGGCATCGATTCGCAGGTCACGCCGTACCCGCGGACCGACCTACGGGCCGGAGTGGTCCCCGGCGGGGGATTCGTCATCACGGCCGCGGTACGCCGCAATAACAAAAAGCAGAACCGGGCCGGTGTAGCGGCGAAACAGCAGGCGGCGGCCTACGAACCCGCCGCGACGGCGCCGGCCGGACTGGCAGCGAGCGAACCGGAACCCGAATCGCGCTCCGGGCCGCGCACCGGCCTCGCCGAATCCCCCGATCCGGAACCGCTACCCGGCACCCGGGCATGGTCGGCCGCCGCCGCGCCGATGCGCGCGCCGGCCGAGCCGCCGCACCCGGAGCCGGCCCGGTCACAGCCCGAGCCCATCCGACTGCGCAAGGAATCGGCGCGCCCGCAGTCGCACGCGCACGAGGCCGAGCACCACGCGGCCGCACCCTTCCTGGTCTCCGAGGACGGCACCAGCTATCCCCTGGATCGCGCCTACGTCATCGGCCGCGGACCCTCCGTCGACGAATCGGTGCGCCGAAAGACCGCCGCCCCGCTGGTGCTGCAGCGCGACCGGCACATCTCCCGGGTCCACGCCTACCTGTCGGTCGACGCCGGCAAGGTCTTCCTCCGCGACGCCGGCACCGCTGCCGGCACCTTCGTCTCCACCCCGGGCGAACCACGCTGGACCCGGATCAGCCAGTCACCCACGGAACTGCCGCCCGGCGGCCGGATCCGCATCAGCGAACAGGTACTCACCTATCAGTGTTGATGGCGCCGCCTCCGGCGTCGCGGGTCGGGGCCCTCGTCAACCCCGGCTGTGTTTGTTTGCCCCGCCTGCGGCGGGGCGGGGTCGGGGCCCTCGTCAACCCCGGTTCTTCACTCCGCCACTCAGTCGCTGCGCTCCCTCGCTCTGTCGCTCCAGAACCGGGGCGGGCCCCGACTGTGTTTGTTTGCCCCGCCTGCGGCGGGGCGGGGTCGGGGCCCTTGTCAACCCCGGTTCTTCACTCCTCCGCTCAGTCGCTGCGCTCCTTCGCTCTGTCGCTCCAGAACCGGGGCGGGCCCCGACCATGACAAGTCGACCACCCGACAGAAAGCCGCAACACGGGCCTGAATCTCGGCGGTCCCCGGCCTCCACCCCAGCCGGTCGGCCACTGCGCTCCTTCACTCCCTCGCCCCAGAACCGGGGCGGGCCCCCGACTGTGTGGGATTGCGCCGCCTCCGGCGCCGCGGGCGGGGCCCTATCAACCCCGGCCACGAATGAAGACCGTTCGAACGAACGTCCGCGCATTCGCGCACTGTGAACACCTGTGGTGGATCGCAGCTGTCTCATCGGGCTGCCGACAGCACGTGATCAGTCGCCGTGCTTCACTCGGCCGCTCGAGACCCTCGGCGGGTCCGGACCGCACAGCGGCCCACCATCCAGACCAAGGTGGTGTCCGTCCGCTCGCAAATGGTGAACACCTGGCCCCTTGCTGTCAGCGCGCACCGGCCCACCTTCCCCGTACGGGCATCCGCACGCGCACAATGGCGGTATGCACCGCACCGGCCCGACCGACGATATCGACGAGTCCGAACTGACCGTCACGCCGCCGAAGGCTCGGGCCGCCGGGCTGCGGGCGGTCGGTGTCGCGCTGGGGCGCGCGGTCTCCGATATGGGTGTCGCCCGTACCGCGCGCACCCTGACCCGGGTGAACCAGGTCCACGGGTTCGACTGTCCGGGATGCGCCTGGCCGGAGCCGACCGGTCACCGCCGGCCCGCCGAATTCTGCGAGAACGGCGCGAAGGCCGTCGCCGAGGAGGCGACGCTGAACACCGTGGGTCCGGAGTTCTTCGCCGAACATTCGATCGCCGACCTGGCGGACAAGTCTGGGTACTGGCTCGGCCGGCAGGGCCGGCTGACCCACCCGATGGTCGTGCGGCCGGGTGACACCCACTACTCCCCCATCTCCTGGGAGTCCGCCTATCGGCTCATCGCCGATCAGCTGCGTGATCTGGATTCGCCCGACCAAGCCGTGTTCTACACCTCCGGCCGCACCGCCAACGAGACCGCGTTCCTGTACCAGCTGCTGGTCCGCAGTTTCGGCACCAACAACCTGCCCGACTGCAGCAATATGTGCCACGAATCCTCGGGTGCCGCGCTCACCAGTTCGATCGGGATCGGCAAGGGTTCGGTGACCATCGACGATTTCGCCGCCGCCGACCTGATCCTGGTCGCCGGACAGAATCCGGGCACCAACCACCCCCGGATGCTCAGTGCGCTCGCCGACGCCAAGAAGGCCGGGGCACGGATCATCGCGATCAATCCGCTGCCCGAGACCGGGTTGATCAACTTCCGCGATCCGCAGACCGTGCGGGGTCTCACCACCGGGGTGGATATCGCCGACGATTTCCTCCAGATCCGGCTCGGCGGCGACATGGCCCTGTTCCAGGGGTTGGCGAAGCTGCTGTTCGAGGCCGAGGACCGGGCCCCGGGCACCGTTCTCGACCGGGCCTTCATCGATGCGCACACCGCCGGATTCGCCGACTACGAGCGGCATATCCGTGCCGTCGACCTCGACACCGTCGGTACGGCGACCGGACTCACCCGCGCCCAGCTCGAACACACCGCCGCCCTGCTGGCGCGGTCCGAGAACACCATCGTGTGCTGGGCCATGGGCCTCACCCAGCACAAACACGCGGTGGCCACCATCGAGGAGGTCACCAATCTGCTGCTGTCGCGCGGCATGATCGGCAAACCGGGCGCGGGCGTCTGCCCGGTACGCGGGCACTCCAATGTGCAGGGCGACCGCACCATGGGCATCTGGGAGCAGGTTCCCGAATCCTTCCTCGCCGCCCTGGATCACGAATTCGGAATCACCAGTCCGCGGGCGCACGGATACGACACGGTGGCCGCCATCCGCGCTCTGCGCGACGGACGGGCCCGTGTCTTCTTCGGTATGGGCGGGAATTTCGTCTCCGCCACCCCGGATACCGCGGTCACCGAGGCGGCGCTGCGCGGGTGCGCTCTCACGGTGCAGGTCTCGACCAAACTCAACCGCAGCCACGTCGTCCACGGCGGCACCGCACTGATCCTGCCGACCCTGGGCCGCACCGACCTGGACGTCCAGAACGGTGCGCGCCAGCAGGTTTCGGTGGAGGACTCGATGTCGATGGTGCATCTGTCCACCGGCCGTTTGGATCCGGTGAGTCCGCAGCTGCGCAGTGAGGTCGCGATCGTCTGCGAACTGGCCCGCGAGCTGCTGGGCGCCGACCACCCGGTGCCGTGGGAACGGTTCCGTGCCGACTACGACCGGATCCGCGACGCCATCGCCCGGGTGGTGCCCGGCTGCGCCGACTACAACGCCAGAGTCCGGCAGCGCAACGGCTTCGTGCTCCCGCATCCGCCGCGCGACGCCCGCGAATTCCGCACCGGCACCGGGCGAGCCAATTTCGCGGTGAACGAGCTGAGCTGGGTGCCGGTACCACCAGGGCGGCTGGTCCTGCAGACATTGCGCAGCCACGATCAGTACAACACCACCATCTACGGTCTCGACGACCGCTATCGGGGTGTGCACCACGGCCGCCGGGTCGTGCTGGTGCATGCCGACGATATCGCCGAACTGGGTTTCCGCGACGGCGATCTGGTCGACCTGGTCTCGGAGTGGACCGACGGGGTCGACCGCCGGGTCGAGGGGTTCCGCCTGGTCGGCTATGCCACGCCGCGGGGCAACGCCGCCGCCTACTATCCCGAGACCAACCCCCTGGTCCCGCTGGATCATGTTGCCGAGCGGTCGAACACACCGGTCTCGAAGGCGGTCACCATCCGGCTCGAACCCCACGTCCATCGCCACGAGTCGCGATGACCAGGGTGACCGCGCAACGCCGGATGCGACGCATCACCTCCGCCGGCGAGATCGACCGCCCCGACACCCTGGCTGTCGAAGAGCCCCTGGAGATCCGGGTGCGCGGTGAATCGCTCACCGTCACCATGCGCACCCCGGGCAACGATATCGACCTGGTGCACGGCTTCCTGTTCGGTGAAACCCTCATCGCCGAGGCCGCCGATATCCACAGCGCCCGCTATTGCGCCGGTACCGACGACGACGGTCGCAATACCTACAACGTGCTCGACGTGGGGCTGCACCACCCCGTGGTCCTGCCGGACCGCCCGTTCCTCACCACCGGCGCGTGCGGTCTCTGCGGCAGGACCGCCCTGGACGAGGTCCGGCTGCGCACCCGCTATCCGTTATCCGCTCCCGAACCACTGGTCGACGCCGCGGTTCTGGCCGCACTCCCGGAAAGTCTGCGCAGCCGTCAATCGGTGTTCGACGCCACCGGCGGCCTGCACGCCGCGGGTCTGTTCACCGCCGACGGCACCGCGCTGGTCGTGCGGGAGGACATCGGCCGCCACAACGCCGTGGACAAGGTGATCGGCTGGGCACTGCGGGAGAACCGGATTCCGGCCGCCGATCTGGTGCTCGTGGTCAGCGGCCGGGCTTCCTTCGAGCTCGCGCAGAAGGCGGTCCTCGCCGGAATCCCCGTTCTCGCGGCTGTTTCCGCACCCAGCTCGCTGGCCGTCGATCTGGCTGCGGAGTCCGGTCTGACCCTCGCCGGTTTCGTGCGCGGCGAGACGATGAACATCTACAGCCATCCCGAGCGGATCCGGCGGTCCGACGGCGCCGGGTAGCGACGCCCGCCGGGCATCCGTCCCTGCGGTACCGGTGGCGCCGAGGTCGCCGGGCGAGTAGCGCGGTGGCCCCGGATCCATCGGGCGCACCGACTACCGCGTAAGCGCCGCGGAATAGTCGACCAGCTCGATATCGTCCTTGGCATCGCCGGCATACTTGTCCATCATGTCGAACAGGCGTGACCCCAGGAACCAATTGCGCAGCCGCAGACCGTAGGCGGTCTTGGGCGCCAGGAAGCGGCCCGGACTGCTGCTGCCCCCCAACTTCGCATAGTCGCGCATGATCTCGTCGTACCGGGCGAAGGCCGCGGTGTGGTCGCCGCCGGCGGCGGCGAGTTCGCCCGCCAGCACGTAGGCGCCGACGATCGCCAGACCGGTACCGAAGCCGCCCAGGGTGTTGCCGTAGGCGCTGTCCCCCACCAGGGCCACCCGCCCCGAGACGGAACTGGGCACCCGTACCCGGGCGAGCGCGTCCAGGTAGAAATCGTCGTAGTCCCGCAGTTCGGCGAGCATCTCCGGCACCTGCCATCCCAGACCGGCGAATCGTTCGGTGAGTACCCGGCGCTGCGCGGTCTCGTCCGCGAAGTCGAGTTCGGGGGAGGCGAACATGTACATATGCTGTGCCTTCGGCCCGCCGCGGACCGCCAGCAGGCCCGGAGCGCTGCAGGCATGCGATACCCGGCGGCGCGGCTCGTCGCGGTGCTCGGCGGCCTGCGGTGTCCCGGCGATGGCGTAGTAGTAGCCGCGGTGTTGCACGAACTGCCGCTCCGGACCGAACGCCAATCGCCGCACCCTCGAATGGATGCCGTCCGCGCCGAACACCAGATCGAACCGGCGCGCCGGACCGTGCTCGAATTCGACCTCGACGCCTGCACCGGTATCGCGCAACGCGCTGATCGAGTCGCCGAAGAGATAGGTGCAGCGCTGCGCCGTCCGCGCGTAGAGGATTTCGGCGAGGTCGCCGCGCAGGATCTCGATATCGCCGCCGCTGAAATCGCCCGACATCCGGGCCCGCTCGCGGCCCCGCGCATCGACGAAAACCATATCGGTGGCGCCGGTACTGCGGCGCTGGATGTCATCGAGCACGCCCATCCGCTCCAGCACGGTGCGATGCACGGCGCCCTTGAAGTCCACCGCTTGTCCGCCCGGCCGCAGTGACGGGGCGCGCTCGATCACGGTGACATCGAATCCGTAGCGGTCGAGCCAGTAGGCGAGCGCGGGTCCGGCGATGCTCGCGCCGGAGATGAGGACGGTCCGGTTGCGCATGACGATCTCCGTTCAATGAATTGCGTCCTTCGGAAACTGTTTCCGATGGACGCTGTTCAGCGTATGGTAGACACAGTTCCACGTCAACCACCTTCCGAAAGGCCCCCGATGGCGACATCGACCGTGCTCGAGCTGCTCTGGGGAACAGACCGGCGTCCCACCCGCGGGCCCAAACCCACGCTGTCGCGCGCCGCGATCATCGCCGAAGCGATCGCCCTGGCCGATACCGAAGGCCTGGCTGCGCTGTCCATGCAGCGACTGGCCGATCGACTCGGCTACACCAAGATGTCGCTCTACCGCCACCTGCCGGGCAAGGCCGAACTCACCGCGTTGATGGTGGAAGCGGCCCTGGAGAAGCAGCCGGCACTCGACACCTCCGGACCCGAACCGTGGCGGACCGGCCTGCGGTCGTGGGCACTGCTGACCTTCCAGTGCTACCAACGCCACCCCTGGGTGATGGAGCTACTGGTCGGAGCGCGACCGACGGGCCCCAACGAACTCGGCTGGACCGAGGCGGCCCTCGCTGCGCTCGCGGATATCCCGCTGACCGGCCCGGAACGCCTGGACACCCTCGTCGTACTGAACGGGCACGTGCGCAGCCTCGCGCAGCAAGTGGTGGGCCCCGGCACCACCGAGAAGGACTTCACCGGGGCGATGGCCGCGGCGCTGGAGCTGGCGGGCGACCGCTTCCCGCACCTCATCGCGGCCGTCTCCGAGAGCACCGGGGAGCCCGAGGCCGATGCACGGCAACGCGATGCCGCGCTGGGATTCGGAATCGAACGCATTCTCGACGGCGTGGCGGCGCTCCTGAACGGACGCGAAGCCCCGGCGAACAGCGCGCCACCGCCTCCGTAGCACGCGTGAGCACGCGCGCCCCTCGCCCCGCACCCCTCGCCGGTCCCTTGCCCCTCGCCGGTCGCGGTCGCCGGTCAAATACCCGGTAGCTGGAGTCCCTTGTCCGCGGCCAGGCGCGACAGTTTCGCCGCCTCGTCGATGGCGACTGCGACGTAGGTATGCCAGCCATCGTCGTCGCGGCGCAGCACATACTCGTAGTCGCTATCGGTGAGCAGTTCGTCGTCACCGTCGTAGAAATGCCAGCGCACCCGCGCTCGCATCAGCGATTCGGTCAACTCGGCGAGATCGAGGACCGTGTGATCCACCCGGGAGAGCCCGAGCATCTGGTAAATGGGATGCGCCTGCGCCAGACCCCGGGCCATTTCCTCGCGCGAATGCAGCGCACCCACGAATTCATCGCTCACGATCGTGCCCGGAGTCCCCCACAGCGCGGCGGTGCGCTCGGCGTCGTACGCACTCAGGGTGGACTGGTATTCGCCGAGGAACGATTCCAGTTCTTCGCGCAGGGCCGTGCCCGTCACGGTGACCACACTCCCCGATTCAGAGCCGCGAACCCATACGGATCGGCGCGGCAGGTCCATACAGGCGGCCGGGCACACGGCTCGCGGCAGCCCGCCGGGCCATGCCGGTCGTTTCACCGACCGGCTCGGCCGCGGCCGGAGTTCGGAGCGTCCGCTGCCGGACGCTCCCCCTCCTCAGTTGGCCAGTGCCTCCAGCAGCGCCGCGCGCTGCCGGGCGCCCAGGCCGCCGATCCGGCGATCTTCCGGGATATCCGCCTGATCCATCAGCTTGGCGGCCTTCACGGGACCGACGCCGGGCAGCGCCTTGATCACGGCGACCACCTTCGTCTTCTTGACCAGTTCATCACTATCGGCCTTGCGCAGCAGGTCGGCGACCGAGACTTTGCCGTCTTTCACCTGACCGATCAGTTCGGAGCGCGCCTTGCGCACCGCCGCCGCTTTGGCCAGAGCCTCCGTGCGTTGTTCTGCGGTCATCGTTGGCAGTGCCATATCTCCTCCGCTTTCACTCATCGCTCGAACATCTGGTTGACCGGGTCGATTCAACATCACAATACCGACACCGAACGGCCGACACACCGTCCGGACCTGCAGTCATAGCAATGTTTTCTGATTCATATCCGGGCCGAAGCCCCGACAACGGCGGCTCGGATGCCCGGATTCGGCGAATTCGAGAGCCTGGAACACGTAACACTTGCACCCGCCATAGCGAAAATCCCAGCAGACGCACACCAGCAAGGCGGCGGTTCAACGGCGAACCGAGGGATCAGCGGCGATACCCGCCCGCTCTGCAAGGTCGGTGCTTCTACCAGGTATTTCCCCACCACACCGGCGTGGCGGGCGCAGCTGCAGATGTTGCCGTTGCACGCCGATTCCGACGCCGGACCCACACACAACTGCTACGCTCCCGAACCTAGAACACGTTTCATTTCGGTAGGAGTGGTAATGGCACGGGAGATCCGCGACGTCGTCGAGCAATACGTGAAACTGGTCGGCTCGGGACCGACCGAAGAAATCGTCGATCTCTACGCACCCGATGCCGTCATCGAGGACCCCATCGGCACCGAGCCGAAACAGGGCCACGACGCCATCCGCGAGTTCTACGACGTGATCGCGAGCCTCGACCGGGAGACGAGCCTCGCCCCGGAAACCGTCCGGATCGCCGACAAGCATGCTGCCTTCGTCTTCACCCTCGTGACCAGGGCGGGTGGGCACCGGATGACACTGAGCCCGATCGATGTCATGGAGTTCGACGACGAAGGCCGGATCACCCGGATGCGCGCCTATTGGGCCGCCGAGGATATGGCCGTCGAACCCGAGTGAGCCGAGGTGCGGTGACTCGACTGCGCTGAGCCGCCGCACCGCCCGACGGGCCGCCCACGACCGGCCGGAGTTTCGAAGCGCGTCCCGGCCGTCGCGGGCCACGATCCGTCCGGCCGACACCGTGAGCGCCCGGGCGTCACGCGGAAGGCCGGTATCTCGTCCAAGTGGTAGCAGACAACCACACGAACGAGGAGAACCGATGAGCACTTCCCGTATCCCCGCCGTCGCCCCGACGGACGCGGGCCTGCTGACCCGGGTGATGTACTGGTTCGCGCGCCGCAAGGTCGGGGAAGTGCCCGAACCCTTCGCGGTCACCGCCCACCACCCCGGCCTCCTGGTCGCCGGCGGCGTGCACGAACTGCTGGCCGAGCGGGTCTCGAAGAAACTGCCCGCCGATATCCGCGAAATCGCCGTATACCGGACGGCGTGGACCGTCGGCTGCTCCTGGTGCGTCGACTTCGGCACCATGCTGCAACGCCTGGACGGACTCGATATCGACCGCCTCCAGCACATCGACGAATACCGGACCTCACCGCACTACACCGACGACGAACGCGCCGCCATCGCCTATGCCGATGCCATGACCGCCACGCCGATGACCGTCGACGACGACCAGGTCGCCGACCTGGAACGCCGCTTCGGCCGGGCGGGAGTAGTCGAACTGACCTACCAGATCGCCTTGGAGAACTCCCGGGCACGAAACAACCACGCCCTCGGCATCACCGCCCAGGGATTCAGCACCGACTCCTGCCGGGTGCCGTGGTCCTGATGGCCGCGACCCGGATCCGACGCTCCCGGATTCGGCGGTCCTGAGCCCGCTCAGATGACCCAGCAGGCGTAACCGATGTGCTCACCGCGACCGACGAACACCGACACATACGGGGCCTGGCCGTCTCCGGCCTGAACCGCCTGCAGGGTGTGATCGCCCTCGTAGGCAGGAATCCAGTGCGTCAGCGCGAGCCCGCCGCCATCGGGCGCAACCGTGGTGAACGGGACCCCGTTGTCGAAGAAGGTCACCTCGCTCACCGCTTCACTGAGCCAGGCCCGCACGGTGTAGCTGCAACCGGTGCCGTAGTTGGTGCGGATCCCGGCGTTCAGGTCAGGTGTCACACTGACCTCGAGCACGGTGGCCTGCGCCGACGGCGCGGCGAGCAGCACCGGAACCAGCACCATTGCCATCACCGACAGCACAACGCCCACGCGGCTGGGCCGCGTGGGCGATCCGGCGCTATCGCGCCGCTCGAATTGTGTGCCTCCCGCAAGCAGCTGTGTCGCCATGACCTGCTCCTACATCGCACGAATGTCGAGTGGTCACCGAGCGTACTGCCGGCGGGACCCGGACCAGCCCCGATCCCGCATCGGAACGGTTGCGGCTGCGCTCAGGCCGACTTCTCGCGGCGCTCCGGCCGCTCCCGCTTACGCGGCACGATCGTGGGCAGCACATTGTCGCTCACCGTATCCGCGTCGACGACCACCTTGGCCACATCGTCACGGCTCGGGATATCGAACATCACCTGCTGCAGCACTTCTTCCATGATCGCGCGCAGACCACGCGCCCCGGTGCCGCGCAGAATGGCCTGATCGGCCACTGCCTCGAGCGCGTCGCGAGTGAACTCCAGGTCCACACCGTCCATCTCGAACAAGCGAATGTACTGCTTGACCAGCGCGTTCTTCGGCTCGGACAGGATCTTCACCAGGGAATCCTTGTCCAGGTTCGTCACCGAAGCCACGACCGGCAACCGGCCGATGAACTCGGGGATCAGCCCGAACTTGATCAGATCCTCCGGCATCACCTCGGAGAAGTGATCGGTGGTGTCGATCTCGGCCTTGGAACGCACCTCGGCGCCGAAACCGATACCGCGGTGCCCCGTGCGATCGGAGATGATCTTCTCCAGGCCCGCGAACGCGCCCGCCACGATGAACAGCACATTGGTCGTATCGATCTGGATGAATTCCTGGTGCGGATGCTTACGCCCGCCCTGCGGCGGCACACTCGCCTGGGTGCCCTCCAGAATCTTCAACAGTGCCTGCTGCACGCCCTCGCCGGACACATCGCGCGTGATCGACGGGTTCTCGCTCTTACGCGCGATCTTGTCGACCTCGTCGATATAGATGATCCCGGTCTCGGCGCGCTTCACGTCGTAATCGGCGGCCTGAATGAGTTTGAGAAGAATATTCTCGACGTCCTCGCCCACATAACCCGCTTCGGTGAGCGCGGTGGCGTCGGCGATCGCGAACGGCACATTCAGCATTTTGGCCAGCGTCTGCGCCAGATAGGTCTTACCGCAGCCGGTAGGACCGAGCATCAGAATATTGGACTTCGCCAATTCGACGCTCTCGCCGCGCGCGTCACGGCCCTTGTCCCCCGCCTGAATACGCTTGTAATGGTTGTACACCGCCACCGCGAGCGTGCGTTTGGCAGTATCCTGCCCGATCACGTAGTTCTCCAGGAAATCCCGGATCTCCGCGGGTTTGGGGAGCTCGTCGAGCTTGACCTCGCTGGACTCGGCCAGCTCCTCCTCGATGATCTCGTTACACAGATCGATGCACTCGTCGCAGATGTACACCCCTGGTCCCGCAATGAGCTTCTTGACCTGCTTCTGGCTCTTTCCGCAGAACGAGCATTTGAGCAGATCGCCGCCGTCGCCGATGCGCGCCATCTCGTGGGTCCCTACTTCCTTGTTCGCGTGCAACCAATCCGTCCAGCTTCCAGCCGTCCGCCGCCTGCGGTGGAGCGAAATCCGGCCGTATCACCCGGATCGAAGGGCGGTGCTGTCAACCGGGAACAAAGGTCCCTGGGTTTGACCGTACCCGGTGAGTGCGATGGAGGTCGACAACTCGGGCAGGTTTCTCGTCGCGGTTGTGCGGGGATTCACGCGGATACCGCGTCGCGGCACGTTTTCCGGGCGTCGTAGTGCCCGGGGGCGTGTCGTGATCACGTCGCGCGCAATCCACTCGGCCGGGACCCGCCGCCCGGCCGGCCCGGCGTACCGCGCTCATGCGGCGCGCCGGACCCGGACACGCCTTACTTCTGGGCGCTGAGCTTGCGGTAGTCGAACACGGTATCGATGATCCCGTATTCCTTGGCCTCCGCGGCCGTCAGGATCTTGTCGCGGTCGGTGTCCTTGCGGATGACATCGGCTTCCTTACCCGTGTGATACGCGAGCGTGGACTCCATCAACCGGCGCATACGCTCGATCTCGGCCGCCTGGATCTCCAGGTCCGACACCTGCCCCTGGATACCGCCCTCGACCGACGGCTGATGGATCAGCACGCGGGCGTTCGGCAGGCAGGCACGCTTACCGGGGGTACCGGCGGCCAGCAGCACCGCGGCGGCCGACGCAGCTTGCCCGAGGCAGACCGTCGCGACATCGGCACGCACATATTGCATGGTGTCGTAGATGGCCATCAACGAGGTGAACGAACCACCCGGCGAATTGATGTACATCGTGATGTCACGATCGGGATCCAGCGATTCGAGCACCAGCAACTGGGCCATGATGTCATTCGCCGAAGCATCGTCGACCTGCACGCCGAGGAAGATGATGCGCTCCTCGAACAGCTTGTTGTACGGGTTGGACTCCTTGACGCCGAAACTCGAATGCTCGATGAACGACGGCAGGATGTAGCGCGACTGCGGGCCCGCCGGGGCGATACCGCCGAGGCCGCGAGGATCGATCGGATTGGCCATATTCGTCTCCAAGTCTGTGAGTGAGCTGTCCGCCGGACGGATTCGCGAAACCGGCCGACGGCCCGGGCCGGGATTCGCGGACGACGCCCTAGTTGCTGCCCGTGCCGCCCGCCTGGCGCGCATTGCTGATCACACGGTCGATGAAGCCGTACTCCAGCGCCTGATCGGGCGTGAACCAGCGGTCGCGATCCGCGTCGGCGTTGATCTGCTCCACCGGCTTACCGGTGTGCTGCGCCTGCAACTCGTTGAGCTCACGCTTGGTGTACGCGAACTGCTCGGCCATGATCGCGATATCCGCGGCCGAACCGCCGATACCGGCCGACGGCTGATGCATCATGATCCGGGTGTGCGGCAGCGCGAAACGCTTTCCCGGTGCACCCGCGGTCAGCAAGAACTGCCCCATGGACGCAGCCAAACCCATCGCGGTGGTCGCGATATCGCATTCGGCGTACTGCATGGTGTCGTAGATCGCCATACCCGCGTTCACCGACCCGCCCGGCGAGTTGATGTAGAGCGAAATATCTTTGGTCGGGTCCTCCGCCGACAGCAGCAGGATCTGCGCGCAAATCTTGTTCGCGATGTCATCGTCGACCTGCGTGCCGAGAAAGATGATGCGCTCACGCAGCAGGCGCTCGTACACAGAATCGCTGAGGTTGAGCCCAGCGGTCGGAGCTGTCATGACCTCGGCTTGGTTGATTGTCACGGATACCTGCCTTCTCTCGCCGGCTCGTTGCTGTCACAAACATTAACGAAACAGGGCGGAACCGAACTCCCGGTACCACCCCGATTCGCTCAGAGCGCAATATTGTCTGCCCCGCCTTCGGCGGCGCGGGTCGGGGCCCTTGTCGACCCCGGTTCTTCACTCCTCCGCTCAGTCGCTGCGCTCCCTCGCTCCGTCGCTCCAGAACCGGGGCGGGCCCCGACCACGGATGACGACCATACGGAAGAAGCGTCGGGCACAGGCAGGCACACACTGCCGGCCCCTACAAGCTCACGACCCGGCAGATGCTCAACGGATTCCCGCTCCCCGGCACCCATCAGCACACGCTCGGCCGCCGTAGCAAAAGGGGGCCGACCGCCGGCTATGAGGGTCGACTGTCCGGAGCGCATGCAGGGGTGTGTGCCGTGGACCGGTGCACCTCGTCGAGAGCTTCGGGCAGCAGCACTCATGAGCCGTGGATACCGTCTCGCGACGGCGAGTCTGCCCGCATAGTGCGAAGCCCCAGGGATGCCGACGCCGGAGTTGTCCCGCCCTGCGCGGAAGAAAGAAGCCCTGAGGGCCGGGGCGTGCGCGCACCGAGGACAGTGATCGTTCGTCTTCTGTCTTCGGATGGCCAACACCGCCTAGGTCTCAGGGCTTCCTATCCGCGATTCTCGCGTGGGGTCACTCCGCGTCCGCGATGGTGGACTCCTCGCTGGTCGGCTCGTCGGATTCCGCGGCGTTGCCGAACATTTCGTCGGTGTCCACGGTGTTGCCCGCCGAATCGGTCACCGTCACCTGGCCGACCACACCGGCCAGGGCCTTGCCGCGGCGGACGTCGGCGAAGACGGCGCCGAGCTGGCCGGCCTGCTGCACCTGCTGGATGAACTGCTCCGGCGCCATGCCGTAGCGCTGGGCCTGGAACAGGATCCGCTCGGTGAGCTCTTCCTGCCCGACCTGGGTGCCTTCGGCCTCGGCGACCGCGTCCAGCAGCAGCTGGGTCTTCACCGACTTCTCGGCGGCCTCCTTGGTATCGGCGTCGAACTCTTCGCGGCTCGAGCCCTGCGCTTCCAGCGCCGCGGCGAACTTGGCCTCGTCGTGATCGAACCCGTGGACGGCGTCGTGCTGCACGGCGTCGATCTCGGCCTTCACCACGGCCTCGGGCAGCGGCACCTCGACGGTTTCCAGCAGCTTCTCCAGCACCTGGTCCCGGATATCGCCGGCCTGCTCCACCTTCTTGACCCGCTCGACCCGCGACCGCAGATCGGCCTTCAGTTCCTCGATGGTGTCGAATTCACTGGCGAGCTGGGCGAATTCGTCGTCGGCCTCGGGCAGCTCACGTTCTTTGACCGATCCGACGGTCACGGTGATCGTGGCCTCCTGGCCGGCGTGATCGCCCGCGACCAGCGTCGAGGTGAACTCCTTGGACTCGCCGGCCGACAATCCGATGACGGCCTCGTCCAGGCCCTCGATGAGCTGGCCCGAACCGACCTCGTGCGACAGCCCGGTGGTCGCGGCCTCCGGCACCTCTTCGCCGCCGACGGTGGCGGAGAGGTCGATGGATACGAAATCGCCGTCCTGCACCGGCCGTTCGACACCGCTGAGGGTGCCGAAACGCTGGCGCAGCGACTGCAGCTGCTCATCGATATCGTCATCGGTGATCTCGATGGCGTCGACGGTGACGGCGATGGTGCTGTAGTCCTCGGGCAGGGCGATCTCCGGACGGATATCGACCTCGGCGGTGAAGGCCAGCTCCTGGCCGTCCTCGATCTTGGTGATCTCGATTTCCGGCTGTCCGATGACTTTCACCTCGGAGGCGGTGACGGCCTCGCTGTAGCGGCCCGGCAGCGCGTCGTTGACGACCTGCTCCAGGACCGCGCCGCGGCCCAGGCGCGCCTCGAGCAGCTTGGCCGGCGCCTTGCCCGGGCGAAAGCCGGGAATGCGCACCTGCTTGGCCAGGGCCTTGTAGGCGCGATCGAAGTCCGGCTTCAGCTCCTCGAAGGGCACCTCGACATTGATCCGGACCCGGGTCGGGCTCAGCTGCTCGACGGTGCTCTTCACGGACATGCTCCTTGTTCTCGTCGGTTCGTGTTCGCCGGCCCGCACTGTATTCGTGCTGGTGGCCGGGTGATGGCGCGTGGTCTGGCGACGGCGCGCGGGGTACGCACCCTCGGCGTACCGTCCGAAGCGGCGAGCACCTGCGGTTTCACGCGCTCGGGATACGCATCCCGACCAGGGTAGTTGACCGGCTCGAGCGACCTTCAGGCCGGTCGCCGTGTTCCTGGTGGCAACTCCACCCGCACCTTCCGAGGAGGGCGGCGCTCGACGCTACCGGGTGCGGCGCCGACGGTTCACCCCTGCGGTACCGCGACCGCATCGGTGACGAAGACCAGCGTTTCGTTCGGCTTCACCCCGTTGCCCCCGGCGCCGTAGCCCAGGTCCGGTGGGACGATCAGCAACCGGCGGGCACCCTGCTGGACTCCTACGAGACCCTGTTCCCAGCCGGGGATCACCATGCCGTCGCCGAGGGTGAGTTCGAAGGGTTCGCCGCGGTCGAACGACGAGTCGAGTTGTTGTTTGTCCGACCAGGTGACCAGCGCGTAGTTCATGGTCAGTTTCTGGCCGGGGGCGGCGCCGGGGCCGGATCCCGGGACCAGGTCCTTGACCACCAGCTGTTTCGGCGGGTCGCAGTCGTCGGGGATGGTGATCTGCGGGACCTCGCCGAAACCTCCCTTCACCTCGATATCGTCGGCCACGCATTCGCGGCCTTTCGATTCGGTGGGCCCGGCCTGGTTCGGGGCGCCCGACGGATCGGCCGCTGTGCTGCTCGTCGTGGTGTCGCCGGTGTCGCCCGAGCCGCATCCGGTGAGCCCGAGGGCGGCCACGCCGACGGCGGCGACAGCGATGATCCTGCCGATTGTCTGCATGCGCCGCACCCTACCGCCGCCGGACGGGGCGCCCGGCGGCGGAGACTCGGCCGGCAGCGGATACGGCTCGGCCCACGGTCCGCCGTCACGGTCGGCGCGGGCGCCGGCGGAATGGTCACGTCCGGTCGCCCAGGCCGGCACCGCACCGGGTCACGGCGCGGCACATCGGTTTCCGTCGCCTCCGCGGGTAACGCAGCCGATGAGCAGCCGGAGATTTCGCCGGGCGCCGTCTCGCGAACCGAGGCCAAGGCGGCACACCTCCAGCTATCGTATTGGCAGACCGTGCTCGGCGGGCGGGCGACCCGGCGCGACCACGACCTCCAGGAGGTTCGGCGTATGACGCAATCGGCGAGTGCAGGTGGGGATACCGGTGCCGACAATGTGGGCGGTCACGGTGGGCAATCCGTCGCGCCCCGGCCCTACGTGTTGTCGGAGACCGCGTCGGGTCCGTTGGATGCCGATGAACTGGAAACCCTGGACGCGTGGTGGCGGGCCGCCAATTATCTTTCGGTCGGGCAGATCTATCTGATGGGCAATCCGCTGGTCCGCGAACCGCTGGCACCCGAGCACATCAAACCCCGGCTGCTCGGCCATTTCGGCACCGTGCCGGGCCTGAATCTGGTGTGGGTGCACGCGAACCGGGCGATCACGGCGCGGGATCTGAACGCGGTGTTCGTGGCCGGCCCCGGGCACGGCGGCCCGGGCCCGAACGCGTGCGCGTGGCTGGAAGACACCTACTCCCACCTCTACAGTCATGTGCCCCGCGACGGCGAGGGGATGCGGGCCCTGTTCGCCCAGTTCTCCTTTCCCGGCGGAGTTCCCAGTCACTGCGCACCGGAGACGCCGGGCTCGTTCCATGAGGGTGGGGAGCTGGGTTATTCGCTGTTGCACGCGTTCGGCGCGGCCCTGGACAACCCGGATCTGACCGTCTTCTGCGTGGTCGGCGACGGCGAGGCCGAAACCGCGCCGCTGGCGGGCAGTTGGCACGCCAACAAGTTCGTGAACCCGGCTCGCGATGGGGCGGTACTACCGATTCTCGCGTTGAACCAATACAAGATCGCCAACCCGACCCTGCTGGCACGGATTCCCGAGGCCGAGCTCATCTCGCTGCTGCGCGGCTACGGCTATGAACCGCTGATCGTGGCCGGTAGCGATCCGGCGCAGGTGCATCAGGACATGGCCGCTGCGATGGATGCCTGCCTGGAGCGAATCGCGCAGATCCAGCGGGCCGCCCGCGACGGCTCCGATCCCACCCGGCCGCAGTGGCCGATGATCGTGCTCCGCACCCCCAAGGGCTGGACCGGGCCGCCGGTGGTGGACGGCAAGCCGGTGGAGGGCACGTTCCGCGCGCATCAGGTTCCGCTGCCGGCCGCTCGTGACGACGCGGCGCATCGGGCGGTGCTGGAACAGTGGCTGCGTTCCTATCGCCCCGAAGAGCTGTTCGACGAATCGGGCGCACCGGTGTCGGAGCTGCGGCAACTGGTCCCGGTCGGCACGCGGCGGATGAGCGCGAACCCGGTGGCCAACGGCGGCGCACTGGTCCGCGACCTGCGGTTGCCCGATTGGCGTGAGTACGCGGTGGATGTCCCCGCGCCCGGCCGGACCGTCCACGAGGCGACCCGGGTACTGGGCGGCTGGTTGCGTGAGGTCACCGTGGCCAATCCCGATAACTTCCTGACCTTCGCCCCCGACGAGCTGGCCAGCAACCGGTTGCAGGACATCCTGGAGGTCACCGGACGCAACTGGCAGGAGGAGATCGGCGTCCACGACGAGAAATTGGATCGGGCCGGCCGAGTGATCGAGGTGCTCTCCGAGCACATGTGCCAGGGGCTGCTGGAGGGATATCTGCTCACCGGCCGACACGGGGTCTTCACGTGTTACGAAGCCTTCGTCCACATCGTGGACGCCATGTTCAATCAGCACGCCAAATGGCTCGACGCGAGTGCCGCGGTGCCGTGGCGGCAACCGCTGCCGAGCCTGAACTATCTGCTGTCGTCGCATGTGTGGCGGCAGGATCACAACGGCTTCACCCACCAGGACCCCGGCTTCCTCGACGTGGTGTTGAACAAGAAGCCGGAGATCGTGCGGGTGTACCTGCCGCCGGACTCGAACACGCTGCTGTCGGTGTACGACCACTGCCTGCGCTCGCGGCACTATGTGAACGTGGTGGTGGCCGGTAAACAGCCGCAGCCGAATTGGCTCTCGGCAACCGAGGCCGCACTGCACTGCGCCCGGGGAATAGGCATCTGGGACTGGGCGGGTCACCGCGACGAGCCGGCCACCACCCCCGATGTGGTCCTGGCCTGCGCCGGCGATGTGCCGACCCTGGAAACACTTGCCGCCGCGGCGATCCTGCGCGAGCATCTACCGTGGTTGCGGGTGCGGGTGGTGAACGTGGTCGACCTGATGCGACTGCTGCCGACCGAGGAACATCCGCACGGGCTACCGGACCGTGAATTCGATACGTTGTTCACCCGCGACTCCCCGGTGATCTTCGCCTTCCACGGCTACCCGTGGCTGATCCACCGGCTCACCTACCGACGCACCAATCACGCCGGTCTGCATGTGCGGGGCTACAAGGAACGAGGTACCACCACCACGCCCTTCGATATGGTCATGCTCAACGACCTCGACCGGTACCACCTGGTCATGGACGTGATCGACCGTGTCCCGGCACTGCGCGAGCAGGCGGCGGGACTGCGACAGGAGATGGTGGACGCGCGCCTGCGAGCCCGGACCTGGACCCGTACGCACGGCGCGGATATTCCCGAGGTGGCGAACTGGCACTGGCCCGGTTAGGCACGCCGTGTACGGGGGCAGGCGCCGGGCCGTGAATCTGCCTTGCCGCGCCGATACCGCTCGGCATCTGGTGGCCCGTTATGCCCGCACCCGGTACTCGACGGCGCCGAACACTACCGGCTCGGCGTCGGCGAGGTGGACAAGTTGCTACGGGCCGGCGGCGCGTGGCCGGCGGCCCACCCCGAGTGCGGCTGGATCACCCGCCGGTATCTGGCCCGCCGCCGCGCGCTCGTCCGGGTAGCAACGCGCGCCTCGCCGAGCTCGACGAATCGGACCTGGAGGAGCTGGGCGCGGTCGACGAGGCGCCGCTGCGCAACCAGTACGCGGCGGTCGGCGCCGCCGCGCGCGTCGGCGGGAGCCGCCACGAATGTGCTCGCGGCCGCCGCCGCACGGGGGCAGGACGTGGCGTCCCTGCGGGACCGGATGGCCGGTCGGCTGTAACCAACCCTTTTCCCATTTCTGGGAAATGCGTACCCGCTTATCCAAACACTCGTGTACCGTACCGTTAGACAGCGGCACATAGAACTACGGACCCTCATACATCGACTCACCGTAGAAGTTCTATCCGCGGGACAATGAAACGGAGCACACCATGACCATCGCTCGTAACCACGGACTCGTGAAACGACTCTTCGCCGCCGTCGCCCTGGCCGGCGCCCTCGCCGTGGTCCCCGCCACCCTGGCGACGCAGTCTGCCGCGGCCGATACACCCGGCCACAGCCAGCGCGACGACAGCCATCCGGGCCACGGCACCTACAACGACACCCACGACCTCCCCAGCGATCCGAGCAACCGCAGCGAGCCGGTGCACGCCATCCCGGCCGAGCGCAGCTTCACCTACGACGGCGACCAGGGCGGATACCTCGATATCTGCGCCTACAAGCCGTACTACTACGCCTGTCAGTGATTCGGAACGCTGGTGATCACTGCCCGTCCGGCAGCCCGGTCACCCGCCGCCGGTTCCGCGACCGACCGGCGGCGGCAGCGCGCTCCGCACGAACCCGTTCGGCCAAGCCAGCGGGAATATGATCGGGAATTCGCCGTCGCGAGGCGATCAGCAGCTTCTGACGGATACTGGCGACCTGCGCGTCCACGGTGCGAACAGAACTACCACGCCGCTCGGCGATGGCACTGTTCGGCCAGCCCGCGGCCGCCAGCACCGCGACCTCGCGCTCGGCCGGCGACAGTGTCTCCCAGCGTGAATCAGCTCGTAGGTCCGGTTCCGATTCACCGTGCCCGGTTTTCGCCGACGCGGTGAGCGTACGCACCGGCCAGTGGCTGCGCAGGTACTGCCGGACCGCGTCACTACCCGATCGGAACTGGCCGCCCCGCCGCTCGGCGGCGGCGAAATCCGCCGCACCGAGGATCGCGGTGGCGGTTTCGGTGGCACGGCCGACACCCGCGGCCACCATCGGCACCCGCTCGATACAGATCCCCATCGTGCGGTGGCAGGCCCGGAAAACACCCACCAGCCAGGCCAGTTCCGTCGCGCGTACCCGCGCGGCCGACGCGGCGCCCAAGGCCGCGGGATCCGCGGCGAGCAGGTGTGCCAGCACGAGCATGCACACCGCGACCGTCCACGAGGTCATCCAGGTATCACGGCCCGCCCCGTTCCCGGAGACCACCGTGCGCGCCGGTTCCAGGGCGGCGGCGGGGTCGTCGGAGCGGGCGAGCGCCAGCGCCAGCGCGACCCGCGCCCAGTGTGCGGCCAACGCGGATTCCGAGGCCACGGAGCGTTCCAGATGTCGCCGGGTCGTCCGCTCGGCCTCGGCCGGGTCGCCCAGCATCGATGCCGCGAGCGCCGCGAAGACCAGTCCGCGTTCCACCCCGACCCGATCGCCCTGCGCGGTGAACTTGCGGCCCGCCCGCTCCAGAACCGTGATCGCGCGCGGGTCGAGCCGGAACAACATCAGCTCCAGACCCCATATCCATTCCACCGAGGCGGGCAGTCCGATATCGGTTTCCGGGGTATCGCGCCAGGAGCCGTCGCCGAACTCGGCCGGCATACACCCGGCGACGCATTCGTCGAGCAGGGCCGCGGCCCGGTCCGCGTCGCCCTGCCACAGGTAGTACCAGCCCAGCAGGGCAGTGGCCCGGATGTGGTGGCCGGTGACGCCCGCACCACGGGTGACGTCGAGTGCCGCCGCGGTGAGCCGGGTCAGCGCCCGGCTCCCGCCGTTGATGAACGGCACCCATACCGACAACAGGACCGACGCCGTCTCGAGTCCGATCAGCGCCTCGCCGGGGTCGGCGATACCGGTTTCGATACCGATGAGGATGTCGTCCCAGGAGGTGCGCGCCCAGTCGAGCCAGGATTGTTCCTGCGGCCCGTACCACAGCGACCGGGCCTCGACGACCCGATCCCGGTAGTAGCGGCGGTGTCGGCCGGCCACCCGGGCCGCCCCGGCCGAGTCACGACGCAACCGGTCACCCGCGAACAGGCGCACGCTCTCCACCAGGTACCAGCGCACACTGGTCTCGGTGCGAAAAGTCGAGACCAGCGAACGTTCGGCCAGTCGTTCCAGCAGCGGCGCCACTCGCTCGGCCGGGAGCGTTCCGTCCGCGCAGACCGCGACTACGGCGGCCAGTTCGACCCCGTTGCGCTGCGGTGCGACGCCGTCGGTTTCGTAGCCGGCCGCGAATACCGACATACGTTGCAGCAGTAGTTGTTCCTCGGCCTCGCACAGGTCGAAGGACCAGGCAATCACGTCGTAGACGCCGCGATGCCGCCGCTCGGTGCCGGCGCGCGCACTCTGTGACCATTGCATTCGCTGGTCGGCGGCGTCGCCGGTGAGTTCGGCCAGCACCATCGCCGGCGGTTGATGCCGCAGGCGCGCGGCGGCCAGCCGGATGAACAAGGGGCTGTGCTCGACCCGGCGGCAGATGCTGCGCACGATCGCGAGCTGATCCGGATCGTCGCGGACCGGGCGGCCGGTGAGTTCGGCGCGGCGCCGGAACAGCTGCAGCGATTCGAAGGAGGACAGCGGTGGCACGGTGAGGATGTACTCGTCGGCCCAGCCGATGGGTTCGCGGCTGGTGGCGAGAATGGTCAGCCCGGGTGTGGTGGCGAGCAGGTCGATCACCACCCGGCCGACCGCCCCGAGTACATGTTCGCAGTTGTCCAGTACCAGGATCGCGTTTTCCGCGATGGCGCCCCCGCGGGGCCCCACACCGACGTCGAGGGCGATCGGGTCCCTGGTGTCGGTGCGAACCACGGATCGCAGCACGTTCTCGGCACGATCACCGCAATCGCGTTCGAGTTCGGCCAGCCGCGCCCAGTACACGGGCCGACCCGGATCGACACGGCGCAGCGCCTCGGCGGCCAGGCGGGTCTTGCCGATACCGCCCTGTCCGACCAGGGTGATCAGCCGCGCGGCCCCCGAACGCAACAGGTCATGAAGGCGCGCAAGCTCCCGCTCTCGACCGAAGAACTCGGTCACCGGCGCGGGCGGGGCCGCACCGTTCGGGTAGATCACCGCCATAGGAACGTAAATTAGTGCACGTCACCACGCACCGTACGACTAACCCGGTCATTTCACGATCGCTTCGCTTTCGGGAAATACGTGACGCTCAGCACATCACGCACGCGGCCTGGCGATAATGCATCTGAACCACCGCACTGTCGAAGGTCAGCACATCCATCAGGCGCAGTCCGGTGGTGTCGACGGGCGACCGGAACAGGGGCACCCCGCCACCGAGCAACAGGGGATGGACGAACAGCCGGAACTCGTCGATCAGTTCGTGTTCCAGGAAACTGCGCGCGGTTTCGGCGCCACCGAACAGCACCATATTCTGACCTGCGCTCTTGCGTCGGCTCACCTCGTCCACCAGGTCCGGGCCGATCACCCGGGTGTTCCACGCGGGGTTGCGCAGTGTGCGCGATACGACGAGTTTCGGTGCGGCGCGCCAGAATCGGGCGAAGTCGACATAGAACGGGGAGACGGGGGCGAGATCGGCGGTGGGCCAGAACCTGGCCATGATCTCGTAGGTTTTTCGTCCGTAGAGCAGCAGATCGGCCCGGCGGAGTTCATCCAGGTATTCGGTACAGAGTTCCTCGTCTACGACCGGCCAGTGGACCGCCTCGTCGGGTCCCTCCGTGAACCCGTCGAGGGATATCTGCATCCACAGTGTCACGCTTCCCATTGCCATGCCTCATCTACCGCGTCAGGTGCCAAGAAGCAGATTCTGCACCCGAGCGGGTCCGCGCGCATCCGTAGACGGCGAAAATTTACCTAAGTACATGGTTTCACCGAACTGTTGTCCGTCCGGCGGGAGAGCCGCTGTCGAATGTACCGTCATCCAGCGAAATGCTCGGACGGTCGTTTCCCAGGCTCGGGAAGATGATCGCGGGCGGCGGGCGATCAGCTCTCCGCGGGAAGCTCGGCCAGTTCGCTGTCACTGTCGATGTAGTGGGCGACGAACCGGTTCACCAGCTCCGCGGCCGCCTTGCCGGGCAGGGTACGAGCCAGCTGGAGTTGCAGGGTCAGTTCGGCCAGGTCGTCGGTGCCGCGATCGGAATTCTGGTACTTCTGCCAGGCGGTGCGATGGAAGAGGTCGACGAAGCGGCGGGCCATCCGGTCGGAATCGGCGCGGATGCGCTCCAGCTCGCCCAGCACTTCGGCCTCGGGGACGCCGGCGGCGGCCAACTGCTCGGATATTCGGATGAGCTGCCGGTCGGCGGGTCGATAAGTGGCGGCATCGACTGGTTCGTAGAGCCCGGCGGCGACGATGCGCGCCAGCCCGTTGGGTACCGACGCATACCGTTCCTGCAGGTCGGTGGCCGGGATGGTGTCGGTGGGCGTTGCCGAATCGTCCGTGGACGGTTCATCGGATTCCATACCGCCGAGCAGCGGGCCGACACCGAGGATATCGCCGAGATCGTCACCGCGGTCCCAGGCCTTGAGAAGTTCTTTGATCCCGTTCAGCTTGATTCCGCGATCGAGCAACCTGCTGATCGTGCGCACCCGATTGAGGTGATCTGGACTGTAATAGCCTGTCCGCCCCTTGACCTGCGGCGGGGGCAGAACCCCCCGTTCGTGATAAACCCGCAGGCTGCGCACGGTCGTGCCGGCGGCGCGCGCCAGTTCATCGATCGTGTACTCCACACCAGCAGCCATGTAACAAGGAAACCACAAAGGCGCGCCGACGACCCGCGCCGGACACGGCCGAAAGATCCGCCTCAGCCCATGTTGGGGTGAGATTTGCTAGTTCGTCGACCTGGAAGTAACGGCCCGTTGGGTATGTGTGCGGCGTTCGTCCTCCGACATACCACCCCACACCCCGTACGGTTCGCCGACCGCCAGCGCATAGCTTCGGCATCGGTCCAACACCGGACAGGTATCGCAGATCTGCTTGGCGCGCCGCACCCGAGCGGCGCGGGCCCGACCGCGCTCGCCTTCGGGATGAAAGAACACAGTCGATTCCAGGCCGCGGCAGGACCCGTTCATTTGCCAGTCCCATGCCTCGGCGGCCGGGCGCCGAGGCTGGATCACGGTGGACATACACAACTCCTCTGCCCGCAATTCTGTTAGGCCAGCGTAATTACTCCCCAGACCTGGGAATCAGGAGTCGCGTGTCGCCGACCGGCTTCCCGGCAGTGGCGAACATCCACCCGACCAGGACCACGGAAACCGTCCTATGCTGCGAGTATGAGTGAGCTACCGGGCGCGCGGATCACCGTTGCGGAGCGCGATCGCGCACTGCGGGAACTCGCCGAACATCTGGGCTCGGGTCGGCTGACTCTCAACGAATTCGAAGAGCGCACGGCCGCGGTGACCGCGGCGCGGACCACACCGGAACTGGCCGCACTGTTCGCCGATCTGCCCGCGCCGCCCGCACCGTCGGCTCCACCCGACTCCACCGATCCCGCGGTCGGTTTCGCACTGCTGGCCGGCGGGTCAGCGGTATTCGCCCTCATCCTGGCGCTCGTGTTCGGCGGCTGGCTGTGGCTGCTGCTGCTGGTGATCGTCCTGGTATCCGCACCGCTGCTACCGGCCGTGCTACGGCGCAACCGGGTTCCGGGACAATCCTGACCTCACCAGCGGGTATGCGGCCGCACGCTATTGGCCAGGTCCACCAGCCGGTAGCGGTGCAGCCGCCCGGGCGCGGTCCGGGCCAGCGCACGCAGGCGTGATTCCAGCCCGCTGCGCAATCCCGGCACGGTCAGCGGATAACCGAGCAGCGTGGTGTCGGCGGAGGCGGGACGCATCCGGGACCGAAGCCATTCCAATGCCGCCCCGACCACCACGACCTGCATCTGCAGTGCCCGCGGTTCGTCGGCGATCTCCAGCCGGGAGGCCGCCTCGCGCAGGTCGATCTCGGTGATCTCGCGGTGCGGCCGCGATACCAGCAGCAGGCTGCCGGTCATCCGCGCGGTGCCGTGGTGCCGGGACGTATCGGGCACCCCGTCCAGAACCTGCACGGCCTGGAGCAGCTCACCGTCGGCGGCCAACCGCCGGGCCAAGCCGAAAGCCGCGCTGACCACGCCGTGGTTCGTCTGCCAGACCAGCCGGTAGAACTCCGCGGCAGCGGTGTGCCAGCGATCGGAATCGGCCGGATCGGCCAGCGCCTGCAGGACGAGTTCGGCCGTGGCGGCCAGGGCCAGCGCGGGCGCCAGCTCACCGGGCAGCATCGTGTGCACCTCGTCGAAGTGCAGGTACGCGCTCTCGTAGCGCTCGTCCAGCAGATCGGTGACACCGGTGAACCATTCGATCCGCCAGTCGGTCGTGGTGCGGGGCCGCAGCGCTTCCAGCAGAGCGAGCGCCGGACTCAGTTCACCCAGGTCGAGATGGGCGCGAACGGCGGCGAGCGCGCCCTCCACCTCGAAAGTCTCCGGTGCGTCGATGGTGCCGGCCGAGATCCGTTCAGAGGTCTGTCGCAGGGCGTCCAGCGTCTGCCGGGCGTCCCCGTGCAGCAGCGGCGCGAGCAGCTCGACGCTGGGGTCGTCGGCATCGATCAGCGGGATCGGCAGCGTGGCCACCACCGCGGCGGCGTCCAGGCCGAGACTCCGGTGCCCGCCGTCGACCATCCCGTCGGTCTGACCGATCAGCGCGTCGATGCCGAAATCGCCACGCAACGACCCGAACTCGACGGAAGCCTGGGGATGCTCACGACTCGAATCCGCGGCCAGCACCATCCGCAGGACCCCGGCCAGCTGGCAGTACATGGCGTAGGTGGACGGGAACCGGCGGGCCGGATCCGTATGAGTCGCCCGGACCAGCAGCCGATGCAGGCACGGATACTGCCGCAGGAGCGGGAATTCGTCGGGCGTGGGCATCTCGGCGCGGTAATTGCCGTGGGCGTCCTTGCGCAGGTCGAGAATCAGCGCGGCCAGGGTGCGGCCGGCCGCGTAGACGTCGGTGGCCACGGTGGGACCGGTCTCGATGATCTCCGGCGCCTGATAGCCGGGGGTGCCGTAGATGCTTCCGTAGGACTCCATCGCCGCCACGGCTCCGAGGTCGATGAGCTTGACCTCGTCATCGGTGACCATGATGTTGTCCGGTTTGAGATCGTTGTAGGCCAGCCCGAACGAGTGCAGATAGTCGAGGGCGGGCAGCACCTCCATCATGTACGCGATGGTCTGGGCCACCGGAATACGTTCCGGCCCCGCCATATCCAGCATCTTCTTCAGCGAACGCCCGCCGACGTACTCCATGACGATGTAGCCGTCGGCCACCTCACGATGGGAGCGGTGCTTGACGAAGTTGTAGATCTTGACCACACCGGGATGGGTGATCTCGGACAGGAACTGTCGTTCGGCCAGCGCGACGACGTGCGCCTCGAAGTCCTGAGGATTCTGGAGCCCCTTGAGCACCACCCAGCGATCGCTCACATTGGTGTCGACCGCCAGGTAGATCCAGCCCAGGCCACCGTGCGCCAAACAGCCCTTGACCACGTATTGCTCGGCGACCACTTCGCCGGCGGACAGGGCGGGCAGGAAGTTGTAGGCCGAACCGCAGCGCGCGCAGTCCCCCGCGACCGCGCCGGGACCGTCCGGACCGGATCGGCCGTTGGGTGCCTGGCATTTCCAGCAGAAGCGTTTGTGCTCGGGCACCATCGGATCCGCGAGGACAGCCGTGGCCGGGTCCACCGGGTCCACCCGCGGCAGCGCGACCAGCCCGGCGCCGAGCCGCCGGACACTCGGACGGGAGCGGCCGGTGCGGCCCGACAGCTGCTCCTCCTCGAATCCCGCGAACGGGTCGGGATCGGCGAAGTCGTCGTCCTCGTCCTCGTCCTCGTCCTCGCCGAGCAGGAGGTCGTCCAGATCGTCGTCGGGCCCGGCGAGACTGTTGAGCCGAGCGATATCGTCGCCGGTCAGCGCCGCGATGGCCCGGTCGAAGTCCGACAGGTCCGGTGTCACGGGTGCGCTGTCCGATGGTGGCGGCGCCGCGACAGCGGGCACGGAACCGACGGTGACCGGCACGAATACCCCGGACCCGCTGGGGACCGCCGCGGCGTCGGTGGCGCTGCGCGGACCGGTGTCGCCGGATTCGGCGAGTAGTTCCTCGGCGGCGCGGGTCAGATCGGACTCCGCGGCGCGTTGCACACTCTCGCTGCTGTTGGTGCGCAGCGTGGACCAGGTGTGGGCGCCGCGCCGGGGCATCTCGGCCCCGCGGACACGACGCTTCGACCAGGGCGGTGGGAGCGGACGCTCGGATGAGCTGGGATGCTCTGGCATGCACGACCTCTCAAACCCGCGGACGAACCGAGAGTCTATTGTGATCCCGCTCCGCGGGCACGTGGAAGGTTAGCCGTTCCCGTCCCTGGGAATGCGAAATACCCCGGGTTTGCTACCCGGGGTATTCGCGGTACGGCCTGCGGTCCTACTTGTCCTCGGGCTCGTCCAGGATCCGGACGGTGTCGCCGGATTCCGCGGCCGGGGCCGAAGCCGCAGACGCGGCGATCGTGGCACGCGCTGCGGTGAGCTCGCCGACCCGCTTGCGGGCCAGGAACCAACCGCCGACCAGAGCCGGGACGCCGATCACCAGCATCGCGATCACGGCGAAACGCTGTTCGACCTCTTCGCTGAACAGCATCAGCAGGACCACGGCGACCAGGAACACCAGGGTGGCGTAGCTGGTGTACGGCGCGCCGGGCAACCGGAACTTGGGCCGCTCGATCTTGCCGTCCCGAGCCCAGCGCCACAGCTGGAGCTGGCAGAGCACGATCGCCGTCCACGAGAAGATGGTGCCCAGCGCCGAGACGTTCAGCACGATCTCGAACGCCTTCTCGGGAACGACCGCGTTCAGTCCGACGCCCACCAGTGCGATGGCGCCGGTAGCGAGAATGCCGACGTAGGGAACACCGGTCGTGGACATTCGGGACGCGATCTTCGGTGCGCTGCCGTTCATCGACATCGAGCGCAGGATGCGTCCGGTCGAGTACAGGCCGGCGTTCAGGCTGGAGAACGCCGCGGTCAGCACCACCAGGTTCATGACCGAACCGGCGCCGTCGATACCGATCCTGGAGAAGAAGGTGACGAACGGGCTCTCACCGGACTTGAACACGGTGTAGGGCAGCAGCAGCCCGAGCAGGACCAGCGAACCGACGTAGAACAGCGCGATACGGGCGATCACCGAGTTGATGGCGCGCGGCATGATCTTCTCGGGGTTCTCCGCCTCACCGGCCGCGGTGCCCACGAGTTCCACCGCGGCGTAGGCGAAGACCACACCGGTGGTGACGACGACCAGCGGCAGCAATCCGGCCGGGAACAGACCACCGTTGTCGGAGATGACGCTGAAGCCGGTGGGGTTACCCTCGATATCGAAGCGGCCGGCCAGGAAGACGGTGCCGATGATCAGGAAGGCGACCAGGGCGACGACCTTGATCAGGGCGGCCCAGAACTCCAGTTCACCGAACCACTTCACCGAGACCATATTGATCGCCAGCACGATGGCCAGGGCGATCAGTGCGATGGTCCATTGCGGGATCACCTCGAAGGCGCCCCAGAAGTGGACATAGGTGGCGATCGCGGTGATATCCACGATGCCGGTCATGCACCAGTGGAAGAAGTACATCCAGCCGACCGCGAAGGCCAGCTTCTCGCCGTAGAACTCACGCGCGTAGGACACGAAGGACCCGGAGGACGGGCGGTGCAGGACCAGCTCGCCGAGGGCCCGCAGAATGAAGAATACGAAGATGCCGCAGACGGCGTATACCAGGAACAGGCCGGGTCCGGCGTCGTGCAGCCGGCTGCCGGCGCCGAGGAACAGGCCCGTTCCGATGGCTCCGCCGATGGCGATCATCTGGAGCTGCCGGGGGCGCAGCGACTTGTGATAGCCCGCGTCTTCGGCATGCAGACTCTCCGCCGGCGCCGCCTGTCCCCGAGGCTCTTGAACAGTTGTCATCGTCTTGTTGCCTTTCGAGTGGCGCAGATCATGTCTGCGAGCAATATACCGCTAGACAGCGGCACGATCAATAGGGGGCCGCTAGGTGTAACGCAGTGGAAACCAGGAACTTTGACGAAATACGAGGTCGGCCGCAGTGTAAGAGCCATTGATCGAGCCGCTGAACGTCGATACGCTGAACACGTCATATCGCTGAGGGAGCATCCAGATGGCCTGGTTCGAACGCGAGTTCATCGCCGTCCCGGAGACCGGTAAGAAACAACTCGTCTACAAGTGGCCGGACGTGAGCATCCGGCGGTACTCCCGCGCCATCGTCAATGCCGACCAGACCGCGTTATTCGTCAAATCGGGGCAGGTCGTGGGTGTCCTGGGCCCCGGCCGGCACCGCATCGACGCGGACGAACTACCCCTCCTCGGCGCCCTCGTGGACACCTTGTCCGGCGGGAACTACTACCGTGCCGAGCTCTACTTCGTCTCCACCCGTGAATTCGCCGGGATCAAGTTCGGCGGGCGACTGGCCGATATCGCCGACCCGGTGAGCGAGCAGATCGTCACCCTGCGGGTCTTCGGCGAATTCGCCCTGACCGTGCGCGACTCCGGACAGCTCATCACCTCGCTCGCCGGAAGCACCGATCTGCACGATCCGACCGGTATCGAAACCTGGAGCGCCGATCTGCTCCTCAAAGCGATGAAGGTCGCGGTGACGCAGGGCGTCTCACAGGGCGAATGGCCGGTGCTGGGCCTGTCCGGGCTGCTGCCCGCCATCGAGGACGCCGTCGTGCGGCAGACCAATACCGCGCTCTACGAGTACGGCCTGCGGATCCCCCGGCTCGGCAATTTCGACATCACCCTGGCCCCCGAGGACTCCGACCGACTCAAACGGCTCGCCAAGGACGTCACCTATATCCGGCTCGCCGGCGATTTCCGGCAGTACGCGGCCGGGGAGATGGCGCTGGGCGCCGGGCAGGGACTGGCATCGGGCCACGGCCACGACGGCGGCTTCCTGGGCGCCGCACTGGGCATCAACGCCCTGCAGCAATCGAGCCCACCGGCCGGCGGCCAGTTCCCACCCGCCCCCGCATCACCCTGGCAACAGCACCAGCAGTCCCGGGAGCCGCAGGCAGCGCTGCCGTCCGCGGCACAGCCGGCCGAACTGGCGCCCGCGGCCTCCGAACGGCCCGTCTGCGCGGTCTGCGCCACGGCCAACCCCGCGGGCGCCAACTTCTGTGTCGACTGCGGTAGTCGCCTCGCCCCCGCCGAACCCGCCCACTGCCACCACTGCGGCGCCGAACTCGCCGCGGCGGCCAAGTTCTGCGCGTCCTGCGGTACCCGGGCGCACCGGGCCTGAACGACTCAGCGCCGCACGAACATCGCACGATCGGGCAAGAACGCCTGCGTCCGCCCGGCCGGAGCCGGACGGACGCAGGGTGAGATCGCGCTGATCAGGCGACGATTCCGGACTCCGCGCTACCCGCCAGACTGCGGACCTGACGGGCCGCGACCGACAGGGTCGCCAGATCGTGCCGGGCGACGCCGAAGATCTCGGTCAGCGCGGCGCGGGCCCGGGTGAGCCGTGAGCGATTCGTCTGCTCCCAGTAGTCCAGCTTCTCCGTCACCGGATCCTCCGGATCGGTGGCCGTGGCGATGTCCAGCGTCAGCAACCGCAGCGATTCGTAGAGATCGTCACGCAGCGCCAGCCGGGCCAGGCCGGGCCAGCGCTGGTCGTGGTCGAGATCTCCGACTGCGCTGATCAGCCGGGTGATCTCCAGATGCGCGTTGAGCGCGAAATAGAGTTCGGCGATCTCACGCGAGTCACGCTCGGCGATATCGGCGATATCCAGCACATCCAGCAGCGGGAACAGGTGGATCAGCCGGTAGACCTCGGCGGCCAGATCGGCCGGTGCACCGTGTTCGGTCGCCTCCGTCGCATGCGCCGCGACACGTTCGGCGAGCGGCTTCGGCAGCCAGCCGGGAACCCGGTCGGCCAAGGCGCGCACACCGTCGCGATAACGGGTGATGTCCGCGCCGATGGCGATCGGCTGTGGCCGGTTCAGCAGCAGCCACCGCGCGGCGCGTTCCAGCATGCGGTTGCTCTCCATCTCGAGCTGGTCACGCACCGAGGTGGGCATATCCGTCGTCCGGATGCGCTGCCAGAGCTCACGCAGACCGAAGATGTCCACCGCGGCGGTGAAAGCGCGCACCGCGTCATCGGTGGTGGCGCCGATCTCCTCGGACAACCGGAAAGCGAAATTCGCGCCGCCGAAATCGACCATCTCGTTGATCACCACGGTGGCCACGATCTCGCGGCGCAGCGGATGCCGGGTGATGGCGCCGGCGAAGCGCTCCCGCAGCGGAGTCGGAAAGTAGTCCGGCAGTACCGCGGCGAACGTGGGGCTGTCGGGCAGGTCTCCGGCGAGCAGATCGGCCTTGAGCGCGAGCTTCACGTGGGCGATGAGCGTCGCCAACTCCGGGGAGGTGAGGCCGGCGCCGATGGAGATCCGCCGCTCCATCTCCGCGTCCGTGGGCAGCGCCTCCAACGTGCGATCCACCCCACGCCGGGTTTCCAGTTCGGTGAGCAGCCGCCGGTGCACCGGTCCGCGCCGGCCTGCGCCGGCGCGGGACAGACCGATCCGGAAATTCTGCGAAATATTGTCACGCAGAACCAGTTCGGCGACCTCGTCGGTCATTTCGGCGAGCAGTGGATTGCGATCGGCGAGCTCGAGCTCCCCCGCCGACACCACACCGTCGAGCAGAACTTTGATGTTCACCTCGTGATCGGAGCAGTCCACCCCGGCCGAATTGTCCAGCGCGTCGGTGTTCATCTTCCCACCGTTACGGCTGAATTCGATCCGGCCCAAAGCGGTGGCACCGAGATTACCGCCCTCGCCGATCACCTTCACCCGCAACCGGTCCGCATTCACTCGAACCGCGTCGTTGGATTTGTCGCCCACATCGGCGTTCGTTTCCGAACTCGCCTTGATATAGGTGCCGATACCGCCGTTCCACAGCAGATCGACCGGGGCCTCGAGGATCGCGCGGATCATCTCCGGCGGGGAAAGCCGGGTGATGGATTGCGGAAGTTTCAGTGCCGCACGGACTTCCGGGCTCACCGGAATGGCCTTGGCGGTGCGGTCGAACACTCCGCCGCCAGCACTGATCAACGAACGATCATAATCCGCCCAACTCGACCGAGCCAAACCGAACAACCGCTCACGCTCACCGAACGACGACCCCGCATCCGGATCCGGATCCAAGAAAATATGACGATGATCGAACGCCGCCACCAAACGAATATGCTCCGACAACAACATCCCGTTACCGAAAACATCCCCACTCATATCCCCCACACCCACCACAGAAAAATCCTGCGACTGAGTATCCACACCCATCTCCGCGAAATGCCGCTTCACACTCTCCCACGCCCCCCGCGCAGTAATCCCCATCGCCTTGTGGTCATAACCCGCCGAACCACCCGACGCGAACGCATCCCCCAACCAGAACCCATACCGACCCGCAACATCATTCGCGATATCGGAAAAAGTCGCCGTACCCTTATCCGCCGCCACCACCAGATACGTGTCATCACCGTCACGCCGCACCACCCGGTCCGGCGGCAAGACGGTGCCGGTGCCGTGCTCGACGTTATCGGTCAGATCGAGCAGGCCGGAGATGAAGGTCCGATAGCACGCCACGCCCTCGTTGAACAGGGCCTGACGGTCGGCGGCGGCGTCGCCGGTGGCGGCCGGCGGGCGCTTCACCACGAAACCACCCTTCGCACCCACCGGCACGATCACCGCATTCTTCACCGCCTGCGCCTTCACCAGACCCAGAATCTCGGTCCGGAAATCCTCCAACCGATCCGACCAGCGCAAACCACCCCGCGCCACCGCACCGAACCGCAGATGAACACCCTCCACCCGCGGCGAATACACGAAGATCTCGTACTTCGGCCGCGGCTGCGGCAGCAATGTGATCGACTGCGGATCGAATTTCAGCGAAAGGTGCGCGGACGGTTCGCCCTCGGCATCGCGACGGAAGTAATTCGTGCGCAGGGTCGCGGTGACCATGTTGAGCACCGCGCGCAGCACCCGGTCGGTGTCCAGGCTGACCACGGCATCGATTTCGGCTTCCAGCCATTCAGCGATTCCCGCGGCCGAATCGGCGCTGCCATCGGGATCGAAGTACGCCTCGAACAGCCGCACGAATCCACGCGACATATCCGGATTGGCCAGCAGCACACGGGTTGTTCCCGCGGCGCCGTAGGAGAATCCGGCCTGCTTCAGATATTTCGCGTACGCCCGCAACACCACGACCTGCCGCCAGTGCAGACCGGCCCGCAGAATCAATTCGTTGAGTGTATCGACGTCGGCATGCCCGAACCACATGGCTTCGAACGCCGCCGTGAATCTCTGTGCGATTCCCTGAGCACCGGGACTCTCGGGCTGAGCTAGATCGGCCTCTAACTCGGGGTCCAACTGAGTGCGTAAAACCGCTGACACCACCCGTAACCGGAAATCATAGATCCAGTCGGATTGCTCGTTTTCGGAATCGAGCTGGTAGGGCCGCTCGTCCACGACCTCCACACCGAGGCTGTGCAACACCGGCAGCACCCGGCTCAGCGAAACGCCCTCGCCGGCGGCGTAGAGCGTGAATCGCCACTCCCCCGGCGGGGCATCCGCTGTGCGGTACAGCGCGGTACGGAAACGCGCCGACCCCAGTTCGTCCGGATCAATCCGGAATCGCATCGGCGAAACTGTGTCCTGCAATGTCGTCACCGTAATCCGCGCCTTTCCGCTTCGGTTTCGATTTTTCTCTACCAGGGCACTCTACGCGTTTAATGTGCCGTTGTATAGCGGTACGTTACGTATGTGTAACCAATCACCGGGCGGTGACCCTCGGGAAGAAAGCGCAGGGTCGACGTGTTCGCGGGAGAATCGGCTTCGGGGGGCTCGGCGTTACGGCTGCAACAGCCCGGATCGCACCAAGAAGGTGCGGGCTCCCGCACTGTCGGCGAACGCCCCGGTATCGATTCGCAGACCTGATCGCGTATCGGCGAACCAGACCGCGGAGGAGGCACTGATCGCGGCGAACACATCCCCGTCGGCCACCACACTGCTCCCCGCCGAACGCCACTGCGCGACAGCCTGGGCCAGCACACCGGACGGCGCGGTCTGCACCTGGAACGCCAGCGGGCGACCATCGGTGATATCACCCATCAGCAGCGGACTGCCGACGTCGAGCACACAGCTGCGCACACCGTCGGTCTCGGCGTGCGGGCGGCAGGAAGCGGACTGCAATGGACCCGGCAACGCGGAGACGGGGTCGCCGGCCGCGACCGGTCCCCCCGGCCCGGCGAGCCCGGCCGGTCCGGTCAGTTGCGGGGCCGTCAACGCACACGATTTGACCATCAGGAAAGCCAAGACCAGCAGTACCGCGACCGCGACACCGCTGGCCGCGCGCCACTGCCATTTCGGATGATGCTTCTGGACGACGGCTTCCGCTTCGCCGACCCACCGGGAACGCAGGGAACCGAGGATTCCCCCGTGCCGGTGCTGATGATCGACCTGCCCTTGGTCACCAGCAGCCGGATGCGCCGGGCCGGCCGCACCGTACAGATGTTGCTCGTGCGAACCCGGCCGGACGCCCAGCGCGCCGGCCACACCGCTGATCTCGGCCACATGCGCGCTCAGCCCGCCGTGCGAACCGGGGCCGCCGTGCGGATGTCCGGGCGCCACCGACGCACCCGAGGGCGGCATCGCGGTATGCGGCAGCGGTCCACCACAATTCGCGCATGCCGCGGCTCCCGGGGCCGCCGAGTGTCCGCAGTACTGGCACCGCACCGTCATCCGCGCACCCCGAGCTTCATGCAGGCCTCACTGCCCGGTTATCACGATGGAAGAGATGGCCACACTGTTGTTGGAGTTGTCACCGCTGGATTTCAGTACCGTCAGCACGATCTCCGACGCCTTGATCGGCGGGTCGATCTGAGTGACCACCATGGACCGCTGGTCCAACGTCTCCTGGGTGTAGGTGGTCTTGTCGTCATCGTTCAACTGGTACGAGACGCGGTTCACCGTACGGTATTTCATCCATTGATCGGCGCCGTCGGTGCCCACATGGTCCCAGCCCGGCACGATCGCGATCGAATCGATCTTGTACTCCTTGCCCAGGTCGATTCGCAGTACCTGGCCGTCGATTTTGTAGGCGCGCGGACAGGACCAGGCTTTATCCGGTTCCCCGGAGAACGCGTCCATGCCGTCGGTCCCCCCGGCGGGACATTTCGCCTCGGCCGATTCAGGTTGGATGGTGCCGCTGGCGGCCTGTTCGGTGGTCTGCGGCGCCGGTTGAGTCGGAGCCGGCGTGATCGCCAGCGGTTGGGTTTCCGAATCGTCCTTGCCGCCGGTCACCACCAGCAGGACCACGATCAGCAACGCGACCACGGCGGCGACGGCCAGCGCGACGCGCGGTTTGCGCAGCTGGTCGGCTACCTCGCGGGCGATCTCCTGTGGCGACTGCCGCTCGGCACGGTTCGGGTCGGGCGCGGTCGCGGGCGGCGGCTCGGCCTCGGGAGCGGCGGTGGAGTTCAGTCGATCGGCGACGCGTTCGGCGTTCTCATTGGCGTACGACGAGGACTGGGTATCGGGCGCCTGCCCGCTGAGCAGAGCATTGATCCGTTCACTCGCCGAAGGTCCGGCGGTGGAACGACGCGGCCGCGACACCGCGGGAACGGAATCCGGCCCGCCCGCGACCGAACCCACTCCGACCGGCTCCGGCACGTCGGCCGAGAGGTCGCGTTCATAGGGGGCCGCGGAGAGTAACGATTCGTCGAACGCGGCCTCCGGCCCGCCCGGACCGGAGGCCGGTTCGGGCTCGGGCGCGAGGGCTGTGCCGGAAGACTCCGTGTTGAGCCCGAAAGCCGGATCTGCCAGCAGGGCATCCAGAATCGCACCTCGATTGCGGAGAAATACGTCTCCGGAATCCGCATCGGGCATAGCCGAAATGGTATCGGTTACCGGCAGTCCGACCGCTCCATCATTCCCACCAGTGGGAGTGTCGCCCAGCGCCCCGGGCCGGTAGCCCGGGCCCGTCGACGGTCGGGATCAGCGCGTCTTCTCGGCCGTCACGAAGTACTCCGGCGGCACATCGAACACCCGCGCCAGCGCGATGATCAGATCCAGCCGCGGAATGGCATCACCGTGAATGAGCCGATACAGACCCGACTGCGACACCGGAACATCGGGATACGCGAGCTCCAGGTGCTGGGCCAGCGAATACAACGTCAGACCTCTAGTCGAGCCGTCCTCGGTGGACACCACCGATTCGGCGATGAGCTCCGAGAGCCGGCTGGAGAATATCGACGCGGCGGCCTGCCGCGGTGTCTGCTCCTGCGCGCTGTCCGGGTTGTCGAATCTTCCACTGTCCGGTTCGGGATCCGCTACCACGGTCATCGAGATTACCTGTTCTGCCCTAGTCAACGGGTGGGATATCCATGTGGTCGTGTCACCGGAACGGTGCGCTCGGAATTACCCGGCGGCGGGGACACCGTCGGGGGGCGTTCGCTGTGGTCGAGATAGCGCGTCTCGCCGCGCGGTTCGACCAGGTTCACCCGCACGGTGCGCATCGGAATCCGCACATCCAGCTGTGAATCGCCGACCTGCTCGATCGCCAGATCCACCGAACCGCGGCGCGGACTGCCCGGATCGCTGATGGACACCGTCGTCGGCGCCGACGACGCCTGCGGGGGCAGCTGGTCGAAAACCGTGATGGTCGCCCGGGCCCCCGGTTCCGGATCGTCGGTGTTCGCCAACCGCAACGACTGGGCGTCACCGACCGCGCTGACCAGATGCTGCCAGCGCTGCGGACGATTGGTGTGCACCTCGATATCCGCGCCGACGACAGTGGCGCGCAGCACCAGCTGCTGAGCAACAGGCAGCATCGCGTGCACATCCACGGTCCGCCGACGCGGATTGTAGGGGGCGGGATCGAAGAGGGGCAGCGCGAGCTGATGGCGGGTCTGCCCGCTGATCGCGCCCAGGATCTGCCCGTTGGGGCCGATCGCGACCGATAGCCCGGCGCTCAGCTCGGCAGGTGCTTCGTCCACGGTTCGCTCATCGCGCGTCAGCGCCCGCAGGGAGATCCCGGTGGGCAGGCTGGCCCGCAGCGCCAGCGACTGACGCCCGGGCAGCCGACGCAGATAGTCCGGCAGCGCCTCGGTCATCGCCGGACCGATATAACGCACCAGCGCCCGGGGACCGTCGGCGCCGGACAGACTGACCACCATCGTCGTGCGGCCGCTGTTCCAAGTCCAGCAGTCGTCGAGCCCCGCATCGTCGAGCTGTGACCAGTCGATGCCGAAACTCGTGACGAAACGGCCGGGCACCGAGGTCTTCAGACGATCCCACCGCTCGGTCAGATCACTGAGTTCGGCGCCCGCGTGCAGCAACCGGGTGGCGTCCAGCAGGGCAGCGCCCGGCAGCGGATGCGCGGCCACACCGCGCTCGCGCAGGCGACCGGCGATCCGGTGCGCCGCGGTGGCCAGCGTCCGCGGCCCGACCACCGCGCACGGTCCGCGCCGGGCCAGCACCTTCAGGTTGCGTTCCTGGTCCAGTCGCAGCACCAACCAGGTCAGCCGGTTGCCGACGACCGGATGCGACCCGATCAACTGGTCGTAGAGCATGCTGTAGCTGCCGGCCGACCTGACCCGCTGGCCGGTGGTGACGATATCGATATCGACACCGATGCCGTACTGGTCGAGCATCGGCAGCAGACTCTCGACCGAGACGGTGTCCTCGGTGTAGATGGTCTGTTCGGCGATCACCGTGGGCAGGTCCAGATTCGGGGCGAGCTGGATCATGGCGACCAGCACATCGCCTTCCTGCGCGATACCGCAGATACCCGCCGGAACGTCGATATCGCGGATCGGGATCTGCTCGTTGAGCAGGACAGCGCGTCCGGACCTTCCGGTCCGGAAATCGAACCAGTCCAGGAACCACCGCACCGGCGTGCGGCCCCCGATCCGCACCACCACTGCCAGTAGTAGACCTGCGACGATCAGGGCCGCGCCCCATAACGGTAGATACGCGGACAATCCGGCCATCACCACACTGCCTCCGATCGCCATCACCGCGAACGGGCCGCGCTCCACCCCGGCGACCCGGCGGTCCGGCGCGCGCACCGCCCGTTCCGCCGTTATCGTCACCGCTGCCTCCGGCGCGCGTTCACGCCATAGGTCACGCCCGCGCCGACCAGCACCGCCGCGACTATCACGATCGCCGCGGTGAGACCGGGTTTGCCGTCCGGCGGCCGTGGCGGTTCCGGCAACTCGAGCCCCGCCGCCTGGAACAGGCCTTCCGGGGGCTCGGGCGGGGTTCGGTAGCTCAGCGCCTCGAGCGGATCGATGAGTCCCGCACCGACCGTGTTGTCGATACCGCGCGCGGGGGCGTGCGCGCTCGCGGTCAGCCGCGCCGTGATCTGCGCGGGTGTCTCGTTCGGGTACCGGGAGCGCACCAGAGCCGCCACCCCGGCGGTATAGGCGGCGGCGAACGACGCGCCGCCCACCGGAACGAGTTTGTTCGGCGCCCCCACGCCGTTGATCAACCCGGTGGTGTCCGGGCCGAGCGATTCGATACCGGTGCCCGGCGCCGCCACGCTCACCCAGGGGCCCATCAGCGATTGATCGGTGACCCCGCCGTACGCGGTCGTGAACCCGGTGGTCAGCACCGAATCACCGAAAACACCGGGCACCGAGGCGGTCTGCACGTATTTCCAGTTCCGCGGGTCGGACGGCCGGCCCGGATCGAAGTCCGGATTCTGGGCGCCGCAGCCGGGGCTGTCGGTATTCCCCGCGCCGGCGACGATCAACGAGCCTCGCGTATGCACGGCGTAACCGACCGCCTCGGCCACCACACCGAGGTCCACACCCGATTCCACCGGCAGGCACACCGGCAACGGCACCACGATGATGCCGGCGCCCAGATTCGCGGCGTGTGTGATGGCGCGCGCCAGGGTCCGCACTTCCAGCGACAGCCGTTCCCGTTGCTCGCCGGAACTGCGTTCGACGCGGAACGCCGAGGACCGGTAACGAATGGAGATTATCCGCGCGTCCGGCGCCACCCCGGCGAAACCGTCGGCGGGATCGGCCGCGCCGCCGATGATCCCGGCGATGAGAGTGCCGTGCGCGTCGCAGTCCTGGAGACCGTCTCCGCCCGCGGCGACATAGTCCCCGCCGCCGGACAGATTCGGCAGCCGCGGATGCGGCGACACACCGGTATCGATCACGGCGACGGTGACACCGACGCCGCGGCTGAGCGTCCGGGCGTCGGACAGGTTCAACGCGATCTCCGACGGAGGCGTCCGCGAGACGTCGGTATCCTTCAGCACACCCGACGACAGACAGCCGCTTTCCTGTTTCGTGGGCGTCTCCGGTCCCGGCGGACCGTCCGGTGGCGCCACCCCGACCACCACCTCCGGCGGAACGATCGCGGCGGCCGACCCGGCGCCGGTGGCCAGCACCAACACGGCCAGCACGACGGCAGCGGCCCTGCCCAGACCCATCAGATCCCTCGCATGGCCGTGTAGATCCCCATGATCCAGAACGCGATCACCGGGACGACGAGAATGAGGGCGTACTCGATCAGGTCGGTGATCCGCCGGGTTACCGGGGTCAGCCGTTTGCCGGGCAGTCGCAGCGCCGCGGTCACCGCAGCCGCGGCGATCACCGCGACCACTACCACCACCGTGAGTCGGGAGAAGGAACTCCCGTAGGCGGTCACCTCCACCGCCGCGATCCCGAGCACGGTGATCACCGCGCCGATGACCAGTGCGATGGCCTGGACCCGGTCCGGATACCAGCGTGAGCGCATGGCCAGGATCCCGGCCACCGCCGCGCCCATCACGATCTCGCGAATTCCGCTCGGGCTCACTGCCGCGCAGATCACCGTCGACACCGACAGCAGCGCGGAGACGGCCACCACGAGACCGCGCAGGCTGGTGACCGCCAGTCGCGCCCGGCTTTCGATGCCCGCCTCGTGCGCGTTCCGCGTCTCCTCCGCGGCGGCGGCGATCTCGGCATCCTGTTCCACATCGCGGTGGGTCTCGGCGTCGAAGATATCGGTCAGGGTGGCCGGGTTCACCTCGTTGCCCGGATCGGGCAGGTCCGGCGGCCGGATACGGGCGATCACCACGGCTATCCGGGGGGCCACGGTGAGCAGGATCAGTCCGACGAACACCGCGCCGCCGGCGACCTGCCGGGTCACCAGATCGAAATAGGCCAGCGGCAGCACCACCACGGTGACGGTGATTCCCAGCACCGCGACACTCATCAGGGTGGCGATACCAGAACCCGTCAATCGCATCATCGCCATGGCGGCGACAGCGCAGACCACCGCACCCGCCACGATATTGGCGGGTGCGAACGGGCCCGGTTCGCCGTAGGCGGGCGGCACCAGCATGGCGCTCCCGGCGAACAGCAGCGGAATCGCGGCCAGCGCGGCGCCCAGCGTGAGGCGGCGAGCCGCGCCGCGGCCCCGCAGCGAAACCGCGGCCACCCAGCACAGGACGCCGAGCAGCAGCGCGGGCAGACCGCACCACAGCAGCGAACCCGACTGGGTCCACGCCCAGGAGAGCATCGCGGCGATCCCCACCGCGCCGATCCCGAAAACACCCAGGCCCACGACCGCGGCGGTATCGGGGTCGAATTCGGCGAATTCACGTTCGTTGATGAGCGCCAGCGCGTCGGTGATGTCCTCGACCACCGGGGTGAAGACCTCGGCCGACTCCACCGGAGCCAGCATCAGCACGGTGCCGTCGACGATGTCGTGGTCGCCCAGGCTGCGCCAGCGTGGAATCGGCGGCTCGCCGGGGCGGGCCAGGCTCCACTGGCCGAGCGGCGGGGTGAAATCCACTTCCTCGTCGCCGATCGCGTTCGCCAGGACCGCTACCAGATCGTCGATGAAAGTTTCCACGGTGAACTTGGTCGGCACCACGACGTCCACCTGGTACGTGGCGACCATTACCGCGATCCGGGCACGCGCGACCTCGGCCGGCGCCGCGCCCCCGGCCGGGGGCTGCGGCGCCGTCTGCACAGCGGTCACCGCATTCCCCCGTGGTCGCCGCCCGACGGCTCGGCGACATAGCCGGGAAAGTCGTCGGCCAGTCCGGCCGCCATTTCCTCGAAGGCCAGCACAGTCTCTTTCTCCAGCATCCGCAGATCGATCTCGCCGCCTTCGGCGAGATGCGGATCGAACGGTACCTGAATGGTGGGGCGCTGTGCAGAGGCGAACAGCTTCTCGATGGCCTCGATGTCCACGGTCGGCTTGGCCGGATGCTGCCGCACGATCGCGACCACGGAGGTGGCGATCAGATGGTCGAACCCGTGGGAGCTGAGCCAGTTGAGTGTCGCGACCGCGCCGGTGACACCGCCGACCGTTGCGGGGGTCACGACGACTACCGCGTCGCTGGTGCGCAGCACTGTATCGGTCGACGAATCCAGCACTCCCGTACCGCAGTCGACGACCAGCAGGTTGTAGTGGCGGCGCAGCGTCTCCACACCGGCCTGGTATTCGCTTCCCGACAGCGCCTCGGACGCGTCGGTGCTCCACGGGGAGGCCACCACCGCGAGATCCGAGGTATTGACCGCGGTGTAGGAGTGGACCGACGAGAACGAATCCAGCCGGCCCCCGGCCTGGGCGAGGTCGCGCAGGGTGAGACCGAACTGGTGCCGACTGGTACGGCTCGACAGGTCACCGAAATCAGGGTTGGCGTCGATGGCGACGACGCGGTCCGGGCGCAGCTTCGCGAAGGTCGAGCCGAGACCGGCGGCGGTCGTGGTGCGGCCGACGCCGCCCTTCACACTCACCACCGCGATCTGGTAGGGGGCGGTGAGCTGGCGGCGGATCCTGGTGCGCCGGTTCTCGGCGGCCTGCTCGATCGGTGAGAGGCCCAGGTTGAACCCGACCTTGTTGAGCGCCCCGCGCATCCCTTTGGACGAGCGCAGATGCGCTTGTCGTACGGCGGCGATCTCGGCGAGCAGCTCCGCCGAAGCCAGCGCGGGCGGCAGCACCTCGATGCGTCCGGCCGATCCGTAGGCCGGACGGTGGATCCGGTCAGGGACACGCGAGGCATCGGCGGCGGGTTGAGCCGGCGAGGTGGACCCATAGCCGGAGTACTGGGCGGGCCCGGCGTAACCGGGAGCCGCCGAGTAGCCGGCGGCCGGGCCCGATTCCGCCGGTGGGGCGGCCGCACTCTCCGGAGGCGCTGCCCATCCCTCGGTTCCGGCAGCGGCCGGTTCCGCCGGCGCCGGCGCGCCGACGGGCGACGACGCGGGCTGCCCCTGCGGATTCTGCTGCTGTCTGCGCGCTATGGCCTGCCGCTCCTGTTCGGCTGCCTGCTGGTGCGCGGTCGCCGCGCGCTGCCGCAGATCGGCCAGGTCTTCGTCCACGGGCGCGCCGGGCGCCCGCAGCTCGGTGAAGGATTGTGGGGGCGGCGCGGAGACCGCCGACGGCGTACTGCTGATGGACGAGGGACCGGTGGCGGAAGGCGGAGCCGGATCCGGCGCGGCTACCGGACGCACCTGATCGGGAGGCGGTTCCGGTGTGGCCGTGGGGCCGGACGACACCGTAGCGGCCGTCGGCGGCGTCACCTCGCCGGGCTGGGCACCAGATGTATCGGGCGGGGGCGAGGCCACCTCGCTGCCTCCAGGACGATCGTCGAGCTGTGCGAAATAGGCGTCGTAGCCGCCTTTGGCGAGCGCCGCCGAGGCGTCGCCGTTGGTTATCGATGCCCGGTTCATCTCACCGTCCTCTCATCCAGCATTGGAACGTCAACCGGTGCGTGCGGTATCGAACCAGCTGCGTCCGGGCAACATCTCCACCAGAGCGTTGATACCACTCTGCAGGGCGAGGTCGTCACCGGGCCGGAAGGTCGACCAGGTCTGCCCGTCCAGCGCCGTGCTCGGCGTCACCACCAACCGGCCCGAGAGCGTGTCCACCACATTCATGCAGGCTTTCAGATCAGGGATGGCGGAGCCGCCGTCGCGGTGTTCGATCATGATCACCTCGGCTCGGCGGACGACCTCCGACATCGCCCGGGTGAGCACATTCGCGGTATGGGGCACCGCGCCGAGCTCCCGAAGCGCCGACCGCCGTTCATCCGGGCTCGACGGGACCTCCTCCAACTCCGCGGCCGGAAAAGTGACCGAGTCGAAACTCAGCACCGGATAGTCGCCGAGCGCCGATTTCACGACCGCCGCCAGCGTATTCAATTGTGTACCTTCGTGGAACACCGACTGAATGATCACGTGGTCGTCATGACGCACGGCCAGCACATGTGTCCCGCCGGTACGCACCAACGACATACGCAATATCCCGAGCTTCTGCCCGTCGCCGCCGTTGTCGAGGATCTGGACCATCAGTTCGGTATCCGGCCGGGCTAGGCGCCGGAGCCAATCGGCCACTACGGGATGGACCTCGTCACCGGAGATGATCCCCGCCTCGGTGAGTTCTTCCCGTACGACCTCCCACACCCGGTTCCGGTCCTCGATCCGGTGGATATTCGGCCGGATCGCCAGAACCGCAGGATAAGTGTCGATGCCGACCATGTCCCGAAGGACAAGGGCGGCATCGACATTCAAATCGATGGAAACCGGATCGGTATCCGCCATTTTCGGCGTCTCGGTTTGGTCCGAGGTCTGGCCGAACAAATTACCGCACGCCTCAGACGAGACCCATGAACTTGTTGGCGATATTTCCATCCTCTACGTCGAACCTGCCGCCCTTGGTCGCCACCTCGATCACCTTGCCATTGAGACCGGTGAGGCTGGCCTCGTAGGAGTCCAGGCGCTTCTCGAGCTCATCCGCGACGGTCTGGAAGCCGCCGGCACCGGAGCCCTTGAACTCGTCCAGCAGTTGCTGTTTCATCGTTCGCAGGTCGGCTATGTTGTCGGTCATGCCGCTCAGCACTGCCTTGACTCGCGCGGTTGTATCGTAGATCTGCTCGTAATTGGCAAAAATCGGATTGGTCACCGGAACCAACCTCTCTTTCTTTGGTATTGAACGGGGATAGACGGATTCGTGGTCAGAAGTTGAGCGTAACCTTGCTCATATCCCGCTGACCGACGTTTTCCACGGCGCCGTTGTTCCAGTTACCGGTGGCCTCGCCGAAGTCGCCCGTGCCATCCGCACCGAAGCGTGCGGCGCCCTCGAGATCGAGATCACCGAAGCTCACGCCGCTGGCCTGGATGGTGTTCATGATGGACTGCAGGAATTCGGCAACTTTCTTGCCGGTCTCATAGGCGTTACCGAAAGAGTTCTGGACCGCGTTACCGGTCGTCCCTTTCAGTGCGGCGCTCAAATCCTGCTGCGAAGTGGCGAGAGCCTGCAGATGCCCCTCGAGCGTACCCAGCGGACCCGCCATTTTCGTGGCCGCCGCTTTCAGGGTGTCTTCGCTGGCCTGGGTGATGGCACCGCCACCCAGGCCGGCGCCCAGGGTATCGCCCTGATGGAAAGCCTCGCCCGCGTTGTAGACGCCGGGTGTTGCGTCAGCACCAGCCATGATGTTCTCCTTTTCGATGTTTCCTCAGCGACCCGGAAAATCACCGGGAACGCTCTCCATTGTCTTGTTCCGCCTCGTCGTCGAGGCGATCGAGTACTCCCACGAGTGAGGAGTCGACCAGCAGTTCCTCGTCGAGTTCGTCGTCCTGGTACTCGATGACCCCGATCGCCGGAGGCCGCTCGAGCACGGGCACCTCGAACTGCTCGCCGGGAGTGAAGACCTTGCCGGTCCGCTCTTCCTCCTCCTTCCTGCGCCGCCGCATCCGCGCGGTCGGCGCCGACACCCGCCGGGGCGCGTTGCGCACCGGCGCACCGCTGGGCGCACCGGAGGTAGCACCGAACGGGGTACCGGTACCCGGCGCCCAACCAGCGGGCATCCGGAAACCTGTGGCGGCGCCGGGCATCGAGCCGATGCCACCGCGCATCATCCCGAGAGCTACGAGACTGCCCACACCGCCGTTGAGACCCGCGAGGGTGGAGGACTGCGGGGCGCCGAGCAACTGGTCGGTCAAGGAAGAAGGCCCGTCCGTACCCGAATAACCATCCGCGGGAGACGACCCGATATCGGGGGTAGCCTGCTCGGGCAGTGTCTGCGACGGATCCATACCACTCGAGTCCCCGCCGCTCGGGTCCGAACCGCCGCCATCGCCACCCGAGTCGCCGCCACCCGAGTCCGAACCGCCGCTGTCACCACCCGATTGGGTGCCGTCTCCCGTGGGTTGGGCAGGGTGGTCGGACAGCAGTTGGCTGTTGGGACCGTTCTCCGCCAGATCCCGCAGCGGCCCGGAGGGATCGAGGCTCGGCGCGAAACCCCCACCGGTGGGTACGACGATCGCCGGCGGCGGCACGATCGGCACACCGGCCATCTCACTTACGATGGCGACCGCGCCGACCTCGTAGTACGCCATCGACAATGCGGCTTGGTCCCACACGTCCATATACGCCCCGAGGGCTATTGCGAGCTTCGCACCCGCCACGATCTGCGTCGGGCCTCCGGTCGACCCGATGAATTCCGCGACAGCCTCCACGAGATTTGTTTCGACCAGCGTGATCAGCGGCAGCGAGGGCATCAGGCCGAGAACGGTCGTGTGCAGTTCCGCACCCGCGTCGGCCAATTTCGCCAGACCTTCGGCGATCATCGTCTGGCCGCGCACCCACTCGTTGTGATTGCGGAAGGCCGATTGCGCACTTTCCGAACCCAGACCCCCCGGCCACGCGGCGGCGAGCTCGGACAGCGAGCCGTCCGTGCTGGACGCCGCGGCAGCCAAGGCGGACTCCACACCCCGGTAAGCGGCCGACGTATTGACCAGCGGCACGGCACCCTGCCCGCTGTGCAGGATCGTCCAGTTCACCCGCGGAGGGCTGGCCCCATACTCGACGAACGGCATAGCTACTCCGCCCTGAACCGGTTATCGATCAGTTGCCGAGGATATCGTCGGCAACAGCCTTTCCGGCAGCGGCGATGATCGCTTGATCACTAGCACTGACGCTGACGGAACCGGCCGTATCGGTGGCTTCGAAGCTGACGCTCACGGGCACGAGCGCCTCACCTCCGCGCAGCTTTTCCAGGACACCGGCGTCGAGGTTGGTGAAGTACGCCTCCTTCATCGCCTTGAAGCCGGCGGCGAGAATGGCGCCGGGCATATGCGGCCCGGTGGGCTGCGACGCGGCGAAAGGACCCACGGAGGTCAGGACGGACGAGAGCGTGGACTCCTCGATCCCTAGCTTTGCGCTGATCGCGGGAAGCTGTTCGCTGAAAACTGAAAAGGGGACCATCGATGACTCCGATCGACTGTTGCCTGTTTCCGCATCCGCGCGGTACACCAAGAACGCTAGGCCATTCCCAATCTTGGGGAGTCCCGCTGATCGGGCAGATCCGGCGCTTATGCGCCACTTGTTATTCGGGTATCCAGGCTGCCTGCACGAGGTCCTTGCGCGAAGTCAGGGGTTCGACCAGAATACCGCGACCCACTGGCTGTTTCGTGGGTTTCACATCACCGATGAGCATTCCGTCGAGCTTGGATCCGTCCATGATGAAGCCCGAGGAATTCAGGTTCTTGACCTGCCCGAGCACACTGTCGTACATGGCCGAGTCGGCCTGCGCGATATTGCGTGCGGCGACCAGATGGAAGCCGGTGTCACGGCCGTCCACGATGAGATCCTTGATCGGGTCCAGCGGATTCATCTGTCCGCGCTGGGCCACCATGTGGTAATCGTCGACCACTACGAAGATCTCCGGTCCGCTCCACCAGGACCGGTCCTTGAGCTGCTGGGAGGTCACCCCGTCGGGCGGGCGGCGGGTACGCATCTTCTGCACGAACGGCGGCAGGTTCTCCACCAGATCGCGAGCGCTGGTGAGGTATCCGACCAATTGCTCCTGTGGCAGCGCGTCCATGTGCTGGCGGCGGTAGTCGACCAGTAGCACCCGGGCCTCGTCCGGGGTGAAGCGTGTCCGGATGGATTCCAGCAGTGCCGACAACACGGTCGATTTACCGGAACCCGACGATCCCAGGATCACGAAGTGAGTGGAGACGCCGAAGTCGATGACAGCGGGGGCCAGATCGGACTCGCGAATACCGAAGGGAACCGCCAGCCGCTCGGCCAGATTCGTCGGATGCGGAACCCGGGCCAGGATCTCCGGCATCGTCACCTGGTTCGGCAGCAACCGGACCTCGGGCGCACGACGACCTGAGAAAGTCTGGCTCACCTGAGTTATCGCCGCGCTCAGTCCGGCCGACGCGGTCTCGTCGTCGCCGTTGCCGTCGATGCGCGGCAGCGCGGTGAGCAGATGGAGGGCTTCGCTGGACACACCCCGGCCGGGCCGGTTCGGGGGCACCGCCGCCACCACGGCACGGTGGGTGTTGAACACCGTATCGGTGAGATCACCGAGCCGCATTTCCAGGCGCGTCTGGATCAGGTCCTTGATGGCGGGCCGGATGGCCGCCCACCGGGAACTGCTGATCACCAGGTGCACACCGTAGTTGAGTCCCTGCAGCGCGAGGGACTCCATGGTCGGCATGTACTCGTCGTAATACGGGCCGTTGATGGCGAACCCGATGTCCCAGCCGTCCACCACGACGAAGACATCCCCGTGCTCGTCACCGTAGGACGTCAACTCCGCGGAGCCTTCCGGCGTGGTCCGGCGGCGGCGGAACTCGCGCATGGAGTCGATGCCGAGATGGTCGAACAGCGCCTGCCTGGACCCCATCAGATTGCGGATCAACGCGAAGGTCCGGCGGATCCGGTCCACATCACGGCCCGCGGCCACCGCGCCCACATGCGGCAAGGCGCGCATCCCGGAGAGACCGCCGGAGAAATCGAAGCAGTAGAACTGCACCTGTTCCGGCGTATGCGTCAGCGCCGCCGACATGATCAGCGTCTGTAGCGCAGTGGATTTACCCGATTGCGGCCCGCCGACGACCGCGACGTGCCCGCCCGCGCCGGAAAGGTCCACCGCCCAGACGTCCTGGCGCTGCTGGCGCGGCCTGTCCACGATCGCCCACGGCAGATTGAGCACGCCGGGTTCCACCGCCGGGATCAACTTGTCCAGCGTGGGCGGCACGCCGAGCGGCGGCAGCCACATCTTGTGCGCCGGGCGGCCGTGCCGCGAGAACTGCTGCAGCACCGTTTCCATCACGGTCACCGGTTCGCTGTCGTTGTCCTCGGGTTCGACCGCCGCCACCGGCTCGGCCACCTGAACCGGCCGCACGTCGGCGATGTAGGCAGAGGTGAACCGCTGCGGTGGTTTGTATCCGCCGCCCGGACGCCGGGCCCGCTGCGCGCTGGAGGTGCTCGCCTGCGCCGGCGCGACATACGGTCCGCCGACATATGCGGCCTGGAAACGCTGGAGATCGCCCGCACCGACCCGCAGGTAGCCGGATCCGGGCTTCTTCGGCAGGTGATAGGCATCCGCGGTGCCGATGGCGTCACGGGAGTCGCTGGTCTGGTTGGTCCGCAGGGCGATCCGGTACGAGAGATGCGCCTCGAGTTCACCCATCCGGTTGGCCGGTACCTTCTGCGAGGACAGCAGCAGATGGATCCGCAGCGACCGGCCCAGCCGGCCGATGGCGACGAACAGTTTCGAAAAGCTCGGATGCTGCTCCAGCAGTTCCGCGAATTCGTCGAGGATGATCAGCAGAGTCGGCAGCGGCTCCAGGCGCGCACCCTGCTCCCGGGCCTTCTCGTAGTCGGCGACGCTGGCCAGGTTCCCGGCGTCACGCAGGATTCGTTGCCGGCGCGACATCTCGCCGTTGATCACGTCTTCCATACGAGTGACGAGATCGGCTTCCTCTTCCATGTTGGTGACCACCGCGGTCACATGGGAGAGACGGTCGAATCCGAGGAAGGTCGCGCCACCTTTGAAGTCGACCAGAAGCAGGTTCAGCACATCCGGGGAATGGGACGCGACCGCGGAGAGCACCAGCGTGCGCAGGAATTCCGACTTGCCCGACCCGGTGGCGCCGATGGCCATGCCGTGCGGGCCCATGCCCTCTTCGGCGGATTCCTTGATGTCCAGGTGCACCAGCTGGCCGGTCGGGTCGTGGCCGAACGGGATGTTCAGCCGGTTACGGTCGGCATCGCGACGCGGCGGCCACTGCCGGTCCACCCGGACATTGCCCGGGTCGGTGATACCGACCATGTCCTCCCAGGACGTGCTTCCGCTGGCTTGTTCGGCGGCGACCGCCTCGACCACCGTGGACAGCCGATACGGGGAGATGCTGCGGGCCACCGCCGTGGCCTGCGGCACGGACATGACGTCCGCGGAGCCGACCAGCCGGGTGCTGCGGGGAGTCTTCTCCTCCAGGGTCCGGTCCGCGGCGACATCGAATTTCAGCGACCGCGGCAGCGACTGCTCCGACTCCCCCAGTCGCAGCCAGGTACAGCCGTCGATACCGGAGATATCGCGGTCGGTGTTCGCACCACCGGATTCCACCAGCAGGACGAAATGCGATTTGTCCAGCGCCGGTTCGTTGTTCGCCGAGAACGGGCCGCGATTGAGGCCCGCCAGCACCTTGGTGCGCAGTTCGGCCACAGTCCGATACACCATCCGGCTCGAGCCGACGGCGTCGGTCTCGGCGGGATGCTGAGTGTGCGGCAGCCATTTCAGCCAGGACCACTGCGGGGAATCCGGATCGTCCAGGACCGCCGCTATCGCCACCTGATCGGGCCCGTGCAGCACCGCGATCTCCGCGAGCATCGCCCGGGCCAGGCCCGCGACGGCCGTCGGATCACCGTCCAGCCCGACCAGCGGCGCGGACAGCAGGTTGATCGCCACCGGCATCCCGCCGACCGTCGAATAGGCCTTCGCGAACCGGGTCAGTTCGACCACGCCGACCGGATCCAGGTCGGAGGTCGGCGCCGCCTCCGGCACGATCACCCGCACCTGGTTGGCGATACGCCCGCGACCCATTCGGACCCGCAGGAACTGCGGGTTTGCGACCTGCACCTCCCACATCCGCTTCCCGCCGACCAACCGGCTCAGACCCGCGGGCCCGGGATGGGTGTAGGAGAGGTAGTCGTACAGTTCGGTTTCGGCCTCGTGCACGGTCTTGCGGTTATCGGTGATCGAGCGCAGGTAGTCCTTGCGCTCTTCGTTCAGCCCGGCCGCGGTGCTGTTGGCGCCGCCGCCGCCACCGAGCTGCCCGCCGACCATGCCGAACATCGACACGATCATCATCATCGGGAACATCAGCATCATCGGCGACATGGCCCGGCCGCCGCTGAACATCATGGCCATCATCCCGACCATGGCCGCCACCATGATCACGGGCATGATCATCTTCATCTTGGACAGCGGCACCGGCCGAGGCAGTTCGGTCGGTGGCTGCAGCCGCAGTTCGGTGACGGCGGGCGCCTTGGGCCCCCGCACCATTCGGGCGGGCCGGACGAACCGCCGGGTCGCGGTCATTTGTTTCCCGTCATCTGCACACCCGTCAAATTCGGCGGTATCCCGTCGTGCTGGATCATCGCGTCACCGATCGAGAGAGTGGGGCCGACCGCGAACAGCGAGACAATGCTCCACGGCGCGGGCACCGGATCCCGTAACCCCAGCGCGGACAACGTCGGATCATTGCGCGTACCGCCCTTCATATTCGCCGCGACCCCGTACCGGACACCGCTGTCGGAGATCCAGAACAGTGATTCCCGCAGCGGCGAACCAGGTTCGGAGCCCGTCACCTGCACGAACTTGCCCGACGTCCGGGGCAGGTAGGCGAAATCGGCGGTGGCGCCCCCGGACCACTGCGCGGTGACCAACTGCACGGTCCGTCCCTGTTCCACCTTGACGAGCGGGAGCTGGCGGCCGAACAGCAGCCGGGTGTGCGCGTCGGGGTCGGATCCCGTGCGCGACCACTGGTAGCAGGTGATGAGGTCGCGGACCGGGTCGAGGATTTCCACCGGTTCGGCCGGATATGTCGCCGTTCCCGGCCAGTCACCGGGCCTGAGATTGGCCGCCGCCACATCGGGACTGATCGTGCTGGTGGCGACGGCGCCGTGCGAGTTGGCGTTGCGCACGATCGAAGCCAGTACCGCACTGACGCGCACCAATCCCGCATTGGACACCAGATAGTAGGTAGCGGGCTGATTCGGTGTCGCCACTGTGACGATCGATCCCACCACCGAGTCCAGCGCCGGTTTCAGAGTCGCCGGACTCCCCGCGCCCGGAACGTCGGGCACGCGGATCGGCGCGACCTCCGGAATCGCGCCGAGCAGACCCGGCGACGCCGCGGCCACCTGGGCGGTGCTGTCGATCCCGAGCGCCAGCATCACCGGCGATTCCGCGAGATTGATCTCGGCTCGTACCACACCCTGCACCGGGTCGGAATAGACCAGCCAGGTCGCGTCCTCCCCGCGCAGTATTCGCGCCTGCCGGCCGCCCAGTTCGTGCACGGCGTCGTCGTCCACAGTGAGGGGGCCCGCGATGGCCGTGGTGAGCACCGCGGAACGGGACAGCGTGGGCAGGCCGGTTTGCTGGTCGACCGGTGCGGCCGCACCCGTCCGAGCGGTATCACACACCGTCCACTGGGAATCCTTCTCATCCTCGTCGGTGATCTGTCCGGGCGCACCGGGTATTCCGACCCATGCGCCGCGCGGGTACTTACCGAGCTCGGCTTTCGACACTTCCACCGGGTTCGCCGCCTGGCCCACGATCAACCGCGCCGAAGTGAGATTCAGCGCGGGATGCAAACGCTCGCCGAGCTTGACGTACAGGGCGCCGGTGTCCTTATCCGCGATAATCGGGGAATCGCCCACGGGTTTGGCGGGTTTGAAGAACGCCAGAACGGCCGCGCCCGCGATTCCCATACAGGCGATCGCCACCCCGATCGCGAGTGCCGTGGACCGCCCGCGCGACGGGTCGTCGATCATCGAAGCGTCGCGGCGGACCAGGGCGTGTTCGATCCGGTGTAGCAGGAACCGCCAACCCGAAACCTGGTGTTTGGTCACCACCCGGAAGCGTGCCACCGGTAACCGTTCCTTCCGCCGACCTCGGCCACAACCTAACGCGCACCCCGACATAGACCACTCCCCAGAATTGGGAATAGCCGGTCGGGTGGGCTGTGGGCGCTACTTTCCGACGGGCGCCAGCCCCTGGAGCGCGGCGCCGATATCGAAAGCGTCGACGGTCATCAGTTCCTCATCGGTGAGCGCGGCGATATCCACGTTGTCCCGGGTGAACCGGAAGTCACGCTCGGCCTCCGCGGCCTCCACCACATTGCGCACGAAACGGCCGTTGCCCGCGAGGTCGATGAGCCGCCGCCCGTTGCGGCTCTGCTCCGACATCACCGTGCAGCGGTCCCGCAGCACCTCACGCGCTTCGTCGGACAGGATCGAATCCTTCTTCCCGGCGATATGGTCGGCGATCTGCACGAGCTCGTCGGGGTCGTAGCTCGGGAAACGAACCCGCTTGGTGAACCGTGACGACAGGCCCTCGTTGGATTGCAGGAACCGATCGATCTCCGCCTCGTATCCGGCGATGATCACGACGAGTTTGTCCCGGTCGTTCTCCATCCGGGCCAGCAGCGTGTCGACCGCCTCCTTGCCGAACGCGTCGCCGCCGGAGAGCCCCTCCTGGATCAAGGTGTAGGCCTCGTCGATGAAGAGCACGCCACCGAGCGCGGAGTCGATCAGCGCATTGGTCTTCGGCGCGGTGTGACCCAGGTGGGTGCCGACCATATCGTTGCGCGAGGCCTCGATCACCTCGGCGTTCTCGACCACGCCGAGTCCCGCGAAGATCTTGGCGATGACCCGGGCGATGGTGGTCTTACCCGTTCCGGGCGGACCCGAGAAGATCAGGTGGTTGGACCGCGAGTCGACCGCGAGCCCGCGTTTGGCCCGCACCTGATCCATCAGCACACCGGATTTGAGCCGATCCACCTGCTCTTTGACCGAATCCATGCCGATCTGCGACTGGAGCAGCTTCGATGCCTCGTCCAGCAGTTCATCGCGCTCGGCCTTGGCCGCGCTCGCCGCGACCTCGGCGGGATCGTCCCCGGACTTCGCGTCCCAGATATCGGTCCGCGAGGCGACCACCGCCGGGGTGGTGACCTCGAGCCGGAAGTTCTTGTCCCGTACCGCCTGCTGCCAGTTCGGCCGGTTGGGCCACAGACCCGAACCCTGCAGACCCTTCAGGATCTTCTCCGAGGCCTCGTGTTCACCGCTGTGCCGCAGGATCATCCCGAGCAGATAGTGCGCGTCGGCCCAGATATAGGACAGATTGCCCGATTGGCTGTCCTCCACGATCCGCTGCGCCCGCGGCATCGCTTCGCCGAATCGGCCCAGATGCGCCAGCGCGGTCGCCGCCATCAGTTCCGCGGCGATATCGAGCAAGCCGTCCTCGAGCACCGGCTTCGCCGAGCGCGCGGCGAGGACGTCCGGCCAGCGGCCGGTGCGGTAGAACAGCGCGATCCGGGCGAAGTCGGCGACGTCGTCGCCGCGCACCTCGTCCAGGATGGCCACGGCCTCCTGCCATTCCCCGCCGTCGGCGTATGCGCACGCCTGCGCTATGGCGATCTGATCCCGGTCGGCCATGGCGACCCGGAGCCCGAAGACACCGATTTCGACCTGACACCACAGCGCGCGATCCACCAGTCCGGCGCGCTGCTGGTCGCGATAGAGGTTGTGCGAGGAGCGGTAGGCGCCGTAGATGACCTCCGAGGTGACCTCCCCCGCCATCGCCCGGCCCAGCCACGCGTCGCACATATCCGGATCGATATCCGTCGCCGCCGTGAACGCCGCGCGAGCATGCTCTTCGTTACGCACCCCTCCGGCGACCAATCCCAAACTCTGCACGCCCGTGTAGAACGCGTCTTCGGCCGCTGACACCTCGGACTTCCCTTTCGCCGACCCTCGTCTGCTGGCAGGGTAAGCCACCGGGACCCCCGGGAGGCGCTGGGCATTTCCCGGGGTTGGGAAGGCTAGGACTCGGACGGAGCGCGTCGGTGAGGTATTCGGCGGAACCTCGGGGAGGATAGGCCGAAGTTCGCGATCCGGACAAAACCCCGCATCCACTCGGCAACCCAACATTCCCACTGATGAACGTGCCGTAATTCAGCGTTAAAGTAGTACCGGGTTCCGCACCGCACCCTCGTACGGGACCGCAGTACGCGGACAGCCGGCCACCGTGAACCGGGGCCGGCTTCCGGTCGAATTTGTTTGTAGCCGAACGCATTAACCCCTCATCCTTTAATGCGACCAGCGGCAACCGCACCGTTAACCGCGTTGCCCGGATTCCCCCTCCTGGAGATAGCGCCGTTATTGAACGGCACGTTGTACATGGCTATAGTGGGGCCAGGTCACCAGTTCCCTCATCCCTGATGACCGCAACCGCGGCGGCCGGTGGAAACAGCGAGCCACCGGCCGCCGCATCTCATTCAGACCCGCGGCGGCCCTTCGTCCGCGCGTGTCGGCGCCGAGACAACCGGACTACTCACAGTCGATTGTTGCGCCCCAGCGCTGCGCGAAGCACTCGCCGCCGCATCGGTATCCCGCTCCTGATCTCGTTCGGTCGAGTCGACGGGCGGCGGGGCACCCGGCTGGACCGCCACCTCGACGTCCGCACCGCGCGCCGGATCACGATCCCGTCCGGTCGGATCCACGGGCGGCGGGGCATCCCCCGCGGCCACGACCCCGGGCACCGCCGGCTGCGGGCCACCCGGCGATTTGCCCCAGGGGGTGCGCGCCGGTTCGGCATCGGCGGCGGGACGCGCGGTCCACGGATTCGGCCTACCGGACCTCCGGCGGCGCGCGCCGACCGGCCGGCCGGCGCCCGCGGTGTCGGCCGCCTTCCGCCCGGGTGGCCGTCCGGGCGCCGCTTCTCCCGCACCACCCGACCCGGCCGCCGGGCGATTCCACGGATTTGTCTGTGCCCCAACACTTTCGGGTGAACCTTCGCTGATGGTTCCGCCGGGAGAAAGCTCGGCGCCCGAACCTCCCCCCGCTGCGCCGGAGCGAGCAGCACCGCCCGGCCCGGCGGCCGCGTCCACGGCGCGATCCGTAGCGGCGGCGGCACCAGGATCGCCGGGCGCGCGATTCGCGGGACCGACCGCATGCACGGCCCCCTCCGGTTCGGAACGCCTGTCCTGGGCTCCCACGACCGGCGGGCTCTCGCCACGCGTACCGGCGGGTGGCGCCTCGACCGTCCCCGGCATCGAGCCGCCCGGCGACGCTGCCGCCGCACCTGGTCGGTCCGTGGCCGGTGCGGCTCCGCCGGACCCCGCCGCCGGGGCGGCGGATTTCCCAGCCGAACCGGTCGCGGGCGCGGAATCCGGCGACGCCGTGTTCCCGGCTCCGGGTATCCAGTTCCGGGGAGCCGCGACCGATTCCGGGATGCTCGCCGGCCTGTCCCGAACACCCGGCTCACCCGCGGCGAAAGGCCGGGAGTTCGCGAGCGGACCTGTCTTGCCGGACGGTCCAGGAGTGACGGCGTGACGTACAGCCGGATCGGCGACACCGGGCGGCATTCCGATCGGCGTGGTGAAGTCCAGTGCCGCAACACCGTTCGCGAACTTGTCCGCGTGCTTCATGATGTCGTCGGCATGGTCGTCGAGAACCTGCGCGTACCGGCGGACCTCGTCGGGATCGATCAGCAGCGCTTCGTTTCCGCCGCCGTCCACGCCCAGCAGATCAGCGGTCGCGTTGTAGACGACGCCGCTGATCATATCCGACACCGCCTCCTCCAGCGGTTCGATGGCCCGGCCGAGCACTTCGGCCAGGATGTAGGCGACCAGCATTTCTTCCATGGCTCTGACCAGACGTTTCGCCGCCATGGCGAGGGATTGCCCCACTGCGGCGGAGACCCCGGAGGTCGCCACACTGGCACCCATGGCCGCGGTGTAGGCGGCGGCGAGCAGCGCGAGTTCGGTCAGTACCGCCACTTTCACCACGGCGATGACCTCGGCGGCGATTTCGAGAGCTTTGGCCACCCCTTTGCACAATTCGTCGAGCCGTTCCATATGCGACGAACTCAAGGTCGCCCAGGACGCGACCAACGCGCGATACGAACGCCCCTGGTAGACCGAGCCCATATCGTTGATCGCACCGGTCGCCGACTGATGGGTCCCGGAGACCTCGTCGGCGAAAGTGCGCACATGCGAAGCGAGTTCGCGAACCTGGTCCTCGTTGATATCCGGATACGGGATGCCGATGAAATTCAGGAACAGCGCCACGTCATGGGGTATCTCGATTGCCAAGGGCGAAGGTTCCGCTCAAACGACCCGAACTACGACAGCGCTGGACGGCATGGGGGAATAGGTCACCGTCGCACCCGAATAGGGCGCCTCGATCACCATACCGTTGCCGGCAGCGAGTTGAACGTGTTCGGGACCCCGTGAACTGAACGACCCCGCCGGAAACACCAGATCACCCGCCCGCACATCGCGCGGATCGATCCGTTCTCCGGCATAGATCTGGTCGTAGGTGGTGCGGGGCAACACCACCTCCCCGTTCGTGGCCTGGGCGATGGCGTATTGCGTCAGGCCGGAGCAGTCGAAACCGCCGCCGCTGGGGCCGCCGGCTCCACCGCCGCCCCAAATATAGGGCAGGCCCAGGGCGCCGTCCGCGGCCTGAGCCGCCTGTCCCCCCTTCGACTTGTCCCAGTTGCGGCGGGTACCGCGACGGGTCGGCTGATGGACGGCATTGGTGACCTGCTGACCGGACACCATGCGTGGCCGCCGGCGGCGACGCCTTTTCCGGGGCGGAGTCGAGGCTGCTCGGGTGCGCTCGGCGAGCGCCACCGGCGGCATGATCTGAGCCGCTTGTCTACGTGCCGCGTCGATATCGGCGTTCACCTGCCTGGTCGCGTTCGTGATGGTCTGCTGGGCAGAGTCGAGTAGTGCGGGGCCGCTGAACCGGGTGTCGCCGATAGCCGTGATGGCCTGTATCCGCGCCTGCAGATCGGATATCTGACTGTTGAGCACACCGCGCCCGTTGAGCGTTCCGGTACCTGATTCCGAAACCGTCTTGCCCACCACCCCGTCCCGCCCGTGCTGAGTGTCGATCACCGTCCGCTGCAACCCCAATGCGTCGCCGTAGCCACGAGCGCCCCCGCCGGAGAGTCTGCTCAGATCCGCCGCCATGGCCTGTGCCAGCGAGGCCGAGGCGCGTTCGGACGGCTGCCCGGCCCCGTACAGGCCGAGCAGCTCGTGTAACACACCGTGCACATCGTCGGTCAGTGCCGGCATGCGATCAGCTCACCATCGCTCATCGCACCGACTTACCTCTCTGCCCCAGCACCCCGGGCAATTTCTCGGCAATTACGCCCCTGTTATCTGTTCGACTATGCGACAACACGCGGAATAACGACGCCCATCGTATTCCCATCCTTAGGAAGGCAACACAATGAAAGTGACATCACGGGAGGCGACGACAGCGGATGGATACAGCGACAGCGGACGCAGATCTCAGTACCCCCGAAACGGGGCCGGACGGCACAACGATCGCGGACGGCACCCGCCCTCCCGGTGCGCGACCCGGCGATCCACGCCCACTTCCCCCGGCTCCTGGCACGGACCCGAATCGCCCACTCCCCCCGGCTCCCGGCGCGGACCCGAATCAGCCCACCACGCTGATGAGCGAGAAGCGCACCCCAGGTCCCGAATCCGGTCCCGGCGCGCCGGGAAGCGCGGGTGACGCGGGTGGCGGGATGCAGATCCGCGGCGGTACCGGCCCGACGAAGCCCTACTACGAGATAAAGCTGGTTCGGCTGCCCAAGCACCCCACGGTCAACGCCTTCATCGGGGATGCGGAAGTGGCGATGCAGAAATCGGTGAACGTGCTCGGATTCGGGCGCTCGGATCCGCCGCCGGCGCCGATGAACGGCAAGACCCCGGACAAAGTCCAGGCCGCCACTCTCCAAGGGTCGGGAAAGGGCTTGGACCTCTATAAACAGCAGGTGTCCTCGGCCGGCACCCGGCAAGACTCCATGGTCGATATGGATACGCAGGTGGACGGCACCTCGCGGATGGTCGCTGCCGAGCAAGCCCAGACTTTGTTCACCATTCAGCACATCGAAGCCGAACTGAACACCGCGCTGTCGTCGGTCAGTGCGAAGAAACTCACGCATGCCGAAGAAGCGACGGTCATGGACCATATCGCCGCCGCGGTGAAGAAGGTGCACGACACGGTCCAGGCTGCGCAGGACGTGAACGTCGGTGCGGCCGGCGGTGACTCCGGAAGCGGCGGTTCGTCCGGCGGCGGCACGTCGGCAGGCGCCGCCGGCGGCGCCGCTGGGGGCGCCGACGGCGGCCTCGGATCCATGCTGCCGATGCTCGCCATGCTGCCCATGGCACTGCTGCCCATGCTCGGCCAGCTCCCGGAACTCCTCGGACAGAAAGACGACAAAGACGAGGAGGACAAGGAGGACGGCGAAGCGCCGCCGAGCGAGCCGGCCCCCTCACCCGGTCCCGCCCCCACCGACCCCACCGCGTCGGCGCCCGGGGGCGCGACAGCCCCGCCGGGCGATACTCCGCCGCAGAATCCGGCGCCCGGCACCCCGCAGGGCGAAATCCCCTACGGCCCGACATCTCCCAGCAAACAGGTGTAACCGCCGACCGACGCGCCACACAGCGGCAAATCGACGCTGCTGAAAGTCGTCGCCGGTCTCCCCGATCCGAGCCGGGGCAGCGTCGAACTCGCTGTCCGGGCGCGGGAGAATCAGCGGGCCCGGACGAGGCCGTGATGGTGACCGGCCTGTCCGGCGCGCGCGGATCCGCTGTGCGGCGAGAATCGGCAGTGATACGTTGCGCGGCGCCGTCGCATCTGATGCACCGGTGACATCGACGGACTCCCCAGAACAACAGGCCCGCGACGTTACTGATCCTGGTGTGCGGGGCTGAGGGTTCGGGATTTCGCTCAGCGCGGCCACCGGTGCCGCCGCACTCCTCGCCGCGGCTCCCTCGTCGGCAATGCCGACCTGGCGCTGGGCATATTCACGAACACCGCCGCGCTGTCGCGAATTCTCTTCTGATCCACCGAAACAGCCCCTCGAACAGCGGTAATCCTGGCCCGGTCGGCCCGCGAACCGTCCACTCGGTACGGCCCTGCCGCCGGTCCGGGCAGCAGGGCCGACGACGAATCAGGAGGTTTCGCGGCGCTCCGGCGGTGGCGTGATCGACGGGGCGACTACACCGGGCGGCGGCCCGGCACCGATATCCGGAGCACTGACAGCGCCAGCGGGAGGACTGACAGCACCCGGGGCCGCCGAATCCGGGCTTGCACCCTCTTGTTCGGCGGGGGCGGAGACTCCGGCCGAAGCACCGGCGGGCCGTTCCACCCGCTCGTCGGTTCCCGTGGAAACCGCTTCCGGGGCCGCCACGAACGACGGGTGCTCCAGCACCTGGCTGTGCGCGTAGACGGCGTCGCGCAGGACCTGACGGTCCTGCTCCTCGTCCAGTAGCGCCACCAACTCGTTGGCGCGCCGCTCCCACACCATGGCGCGCACCGCGTTCACCTCGTCGTCCACACGAATGGCGCCGAGATCCACCCGGCCCACATCGACCCGTTGCGAGATCATCGCCGCGGCCAGCAGATCATCGGCGTCGCGCAGTTCGTCCCACCAGGATCTGGGAACATCCTCGCCGGCCTCGATCCGGGCCAGGATGCGGTCGCGGATACCGCGCGCGCCGACTGTGTCGAAGTGGCCCGGAACCGAGCGGCCGACCTGAGCGTGGGCGTCGAGCGCGAGTTCCACACAGCGGGCGCGCACCTGGGCGTCCGGAACCGCCGAGACCGACTCCAGAGCGGACGCCGAACCGGTGAGACCGAGGCGATCGGTGGTGTCGGGAGTGAGCACCCGCAGGTCCAGGTCGTCACTCGGCCCGATGAGGCCCTGCATGGCGACCTCCCGGAGCCGACCCTGCAAGCCGGGATCGATCGGCCCGGACGAGGCGAGCGCGGAGAGCACCGCATTGGCCTTCGCGCCCCATGCCTTTCCGAATTCGACCAGAACCCGGGCCGGGTCGGCGACGCCTTCCCATGGCGCGGCGGCTGCACCGTCGGCGCCGAGCAGCTCGTCCCACAGCCACGGCGTGGAGACCTGGCGTGGCAGGAACAGCCCGGCGGGCATCCAGCCGCGGCCCTCGTTGGACGTGATGAAGATGCCGGCGCCGGCGGGACCGCGCAGCACCGCGACCGCCCAGGTCATGCCGACCGCCGAATCAGTGGCGGCCAAGACGGCCCCGAGCAGTGTCTTGGCGATGACCAGGTCGTCGTTCACCGCGTCGCCGACGATGTAGGCGGGCTCGGCTTCCTTGTCCTTCGCGGAATCGACCGCCGAGTTGAACGGGGTCGGCGCGACGATCGGGACCGGAGTTCCGTCCGGCGAGTTGGCTCCGCTCGGCGGTGTGGTGCCGCTGCGGTCATCGTGCCCGGAGCCGGTCGGCGCGCTGACCACGGGACCGCCCGGATGTACCGCGTCGCCGGATACGGTGGGGCCGCTGCCGGGTCCGGCGCTGATCGGCGACGCGGGCGCACCGGCAGCCTGCTGACCGGCCGGCACGGCACCGGGTGCGGCGGTGGCGCCGTTCGGCGTCGCCCCGTTCTGTCCGGGCGCGGCGCCGTTGGCTGCGGCGGAATCCGGGGCGGCCGCCGCAGGCGCCGCCGGGCCCGCGGGCGGCGCCGCACCCGCCGGGGGACCCTCGACATCCATCGACCGATCCCTGGGGCCGCCGATCGCGCCCGGGACGGCGCCGAGACCGTCCTGGGGCGCCGAGACCGGACCGCGCATGCCGGGATCGGGCTGAGCGAACCCGGACGGGTCGCGGGAAATTCCGTCCACCGAGCCGACAGCGGACGCGCCCTCGGCATCTGTCCGCTCGTAGTCGTCGGCGGAGTCACGCAGCGATTTCGCGGTCATTTCGTGCTCGCGGGCAAGCGCCTCGCCCGCGCGTAGCCGAGCGTCGTAATAGCGTTCGAGCGCCTCTTTAACCGGATTGGCGATTTTGCCGTAGGTGGGTTCGAAGTTGGCGAGCCAGTCCACCGGCGGTTGCGCCCACTCTCGGGTTTCCGCCGCTACCTGGTCGTGTTGAAGTGCCAGCTGGCGCAGTACCGCAGGGTCGATGTCCAACCATTCCGGCATGCTTGATCAATCCTTTCCCACCAGCGACTGTTCCCATTGTCGATTCTTCCCAATCCTGGGGAGGATTAATGGTCGGCGAGAGCGGGATCACCGAGCCGGGCCGGTACTGATCGTCGCGCGCCGCGGAGCGGGCGCGGCAGCCGGGGGCGGCACGAACAGTGGATGCGCGAGGACCTGCGTATGCGCGTACACCGCGTCGCGCAGTGTCTGCCGCGATTTCTCCTCGGCGAGCAGCAGCACCAACTCGTTGCAGCGACGATGGAAAGTGAGCGTGCGCAGCACCGACAATTCCGAGCCCGGTTCGAGATCAGCCGCATCGGAACGCAGTTCGCCGAGCCCGATCCGACTGGTCTCGGCGCGGTGCCCGAGCGCGGTCGCGGCGATCAGATCGTCGGCGTCCTGGATCTCTTCCCACCAGCTGTCGGCGAAATCTCGGCCGTCCCGTAGGGCACGCAGGATCCGGAGCCTGATCTCGGGAGCGCCCATCGCGTCCACGGCGGGCAGCTCGGCCCGTTCGACCCGGGTGTGCGCGTCCACCGCCAACTCCAGGCAGCGCAGCGCGATCGCGTTGTCCGCGACCTTGGCCGCGCGGTCGAGCAACCGGGGCGCGGCAGTGATCCCCAGACGATCCAGGGTGCCCGGGGCAGGCGCCCGCAGATCCATGGTGTCCGACGGCGGGACCGACCCCGCGAGCGAAACAGCGCCGAGTTGGCGCCCCAGCACCGGATCGATCGGCTGCGACGAGGCCAGTGCCGAGAGTTTCGCGCCCGACTTCGCGCCCCAGGCTATCGCGAACTCCACCAGGATCCGGGCCGGATCCGCGATACCCTCCCAGCCCGACCCTTCGGCTACGGCCCACAACCAGGGCAGCGACACCTCGCTGGGCAGATGCAACCGGGCGGGCAACCAACCGCGCCCCTCGTTCGATGTGACGAAGGCGCTCACCCCGCTCGGGTGGCGCAGCACAGCCACCGCCCAGTCCACACCGACCACCCAGGAATCGGTGGCCGCCCGGATACCGCCCAGCAGTGTGCGGGCCAGCACCAGATCCCCGTCGACCCGTTCGCCGACCACGAACGTCGGGGCGGACGCCGAGATCATGGCCGCGCCGACGGCGGTCTGTACGAGTTCGCCGGCGCCACTGTGCTTCCCCGCGCCCGAGTCGCCGTCGGGCAGCGGCACCGGCGCCTTGCCGACTGCCGCGCTCACACCCGGCGCGGAACCGGGCGTCAGGGCTTTGCCGGTCGCACCCGGAGCACGATGTGCGTCGACCGGGCCCATGACACCCCTAGTGGCCTGCGCGGACGATATAGCGCCCGGGCCCGACGCCGCGGCGGCCGGCGTACTGCTCACCGACGCGCCTCCAGCACTCGCGCTGCTCACCGCCGGGGCCGCGGTAGCTCCCGGAGCGGGGTTCATCGCGGCTGGAAGCAGGGGCGGCACGGCGGGAGCGGCCGACCCGGTGTCGGAGTCCGTCGCGGAGTGCGCGCCGTTCCCCCGCGTCACATTCCAGTTCTCCAGGGGATCGTCGCCACTGTGCGCGGACAGGTCGCGGTCGGGGCCCGCGGACACGTCCGAGCCATCGGGAAGCTCTGTCTCGTCGGCGGTACGCCCTGCTCGCGGCGCACCGGCGGGCTCGTCGACCGCCGCGGTATCGATGCCGGCGCCGCCGTCACCACCGCCGCTCCCGGCCTCGGGCGCGGCCGGGTCGGAACGCCCGCCCGGCGATGCGAAGCCGGGAGTGCCGTGTCCGGGCACCGCCGGAGCGTGCCCCGGGTTCGGATCCGTGGGCGCGAGCGGCGCACCGGGCATCTCCCCCCTGCCCACCGGCACATCGATATTCGTACCCGGCGGCAGCATCGATCCGGACGGGCCCGGTGTGGGATGCAGGAGATCGTCGAGTAGATCGATCAGAATCTGCCCGAGAATCGGGTCGGGCCGCATCGGCTTGTCGAATCCCTTGGCCCATGGACCTGCCTCGTAGCCCCGACCCCCGCGGCCGGGCCGCTTGTCGCCGGGTCGATGGTGATCACCGAGCGGTTTCCGGTGCGGCGTGCCCGGCACCCGCCCGCCGGTGCGCCACGGGCCGGGTTGCCCCAGCGCCAACGCGATATCGTCGAGCCTGGGCAGGCCCTGGGGGCCGAGGGACGTGAGCGCGGCGGCGACGATGTCGACCACGTCCCCGCGCGCGTCGTCGAGGATCTTCTCGGTGGCCCGGCGGTCCGCCGCGGCCTCGGCCTCGTCGTCCTCCACACCGTCGTCGTTGTTGTCGCCGCTGGTGGCCTCCTCGATCCGGTCGGTCGCGTCCCGCACCACATCGAGGATCTGGTTCCTGGTCCGCCGCACCAGGTCACCGAAAGCGCCGAAGGTATCCGCGGCGGCCACCAGGGCCTTCGCGAAGGCTCGCGGATTCTCCTCCAGCGCGACCAGCGCCGTCCGGATCTGGGCCAGCCCCACCGATTCCTGAACCACCTCGTCGAACGCTCTGCGCGCCTGTTCGACATCGGCCAGATTCAACGCTTCGGCACCGTCGCGTGCCGCCGTCTCCAGATCGTGCCAGGCCGCGGGCGGTATCTGCGGCCAGTCCTTGCCGACGATCCGGTCCCAGTGCGGGCTCGCTTGTTCGGGCGCCATCGGGTCGGGTCAGACCGCGACCGACCGCACGGCCTCGGCACCGTCCACATCGGTGTTGCCCAGCACCGTCGTACCGTAACTGGTGGCCTGCACCGTGATATCGGACTGCTCGGTGACCGCGGAAGCCGCGGCCGCGAAGGTGTCCCGAATCCAATCCAGCTTGCCTGTCATGTTCCGGTCCAGCGGCGAATCGGGCTTCCTTTCCAGTGCCATCGAATCGACGGTCGTACCGACGTTCTCGTTCATCACCGCGAGCGCCCCGTGGACGTCACCGACAGTTGCGGTCACCTCGTCGAGGGAGTGAATTTTCACCATGGTCGTGTCCTGCCTTTCCGGTGTTCCCGCCGCCTCGGCCCCGTCATGCGGGCCGGAGTCCGAACGCTTCGTCCTCCATGGCCTGATAGGCGGCCTCGGTCGGCAGACCGAACGAGTCGATAGTGTAGGAGCGGGCCCCGTTGGCCTCCATTTCGCGCCGCAGCCCGAGTCGTGATTTCGCATGCGCGAGCCGGGCCAGTTTGAGGATCTCCGCGCCCAGCCAGGCGTCGCCGTTCTCCCGGGCGTCATCGGTGATGTGCAGACCCACTATCTCACCGTCGCGGTCGCAGGCCACCCCGGCCGTGTGATCGGGATTGAACACCTCGTGCACCTGGGGCGGGCCCACGGATTTCGTGGTCACCGGCCCGTCGAAATCGTCCGGGCTGTCGTCGTCGTAGTCGAATTCGTCGCTCATCGCTGTCTCCTGAAGTTCTATAGGGCGTTCGCGGCCAAAGCATCCGACAACGCCGACCACGGCGCGTCGCCGATGGTCAGCACCAGCCGCAGCGGCCAGACACGCGCGCCCAGATACATCTCACCCGTGCCGTCATCGATCAGGTCGAGGTAGTCGGAGCTCTCCACATCCGAGTTCATCGATACGGTTGTCACCGGGGGATTTCCGTCGTCCACGCTGACGATCGAACCGCCGCCGCCGGGGATGAAACTCTTACGGCAGCGCGGGCTGTTCCCGATCGCGACGTTCGGGTTGTTGGTGGTGACGGTGATCTCGGGGTTCAGCAGCAGCTGGCTCACCCAGGACCGGGCGGCCAGTTCGGGACGGTCGCCGTTGATCCCGATCACCAGCGACCCGGCGAGGTCCACCACGAGCACCTGATCACTCCCGGTGACCCCGACGATCACGAGTCGATTGGGCCCGCCCGTCGGCGCCGGAAGATCGTCCGCGGCGAGCGTGCTCGAATCGGCCCCGATACCGCCGTTGGCGGCGGGATATTTGGTGACTATCCCGGTCGCCACATCGACGGCGAACGCCACCGCCGGGTTGGGCGAGCCCGTGCCGAGTGTGGCCAGCCGGGCCAACCCCTCCTCGTGCAGCCAGCCGATGGCGTCGGCGGCCGATACCGAATCGTCGGCCGAATCCGCGTCGAGGGTCTCCGGACCGCTCATCGCACCACCTCGCCGACACCGGCCGGCTCACGCCCTTCGGCCTCGCTGTCGGTATCGGAATCGGCCTCCGCGTTCTCGGTGATCACGGTCTCCATGATCCCCTGGTACTGCCGGGCGGCGTCCTGGGTGCTCTCCCGGATCGCGGCCATGATCTCGGCGACCAGCTCCGGACTCGTGAACCGGTCGGTAGTGCCGGGCGCCAGATACAGACTCGTGAGTCGCCCCATCGCGTCCACCTCCGGGATCACCGTGCCGGAGGGTGAGGGCCGCCGGGCGCGGACATCGTCGATGCGCTCGCGCATATCGGCGATGCGATGCCGCAGTTGGCGGGCGGCGTCGAGCGCGGCCTGCACATCGGGATGGATGGTCATGCACTACCTCCGGAGCGGGTCGGGGCCTGATTGGCCGGCGCCGGGGTCGGTTGCGTGACCGTGGGCGCGATGGTGGGCCGTTCCCCGATGACGGGTTCGGTATGCGGAGTGTCGTCGACGTACATCAGCCGGTCGGGATGCCAGGCGACGACCCGGTTGCGATCGCCGCCACCGCCGCCACCGCCCCCGGCGCCGCCCATACCCGGCGCCATGGGCATGTACGGCATCCCCGATGTGGCACCGCGGCCTGCTGTTCCGGCGGTACCGCCCGCCGTGGCTTCGCCAACCGGCACTCGGGGCGCGGCGCCCACACTGCCGCCGGTGTTCGCCGCGGTCAACGGCATAGACGTCGATGCCGACAGGGTCTGCACCTGAGACGGGCTGGGAATCCCGCCGCCGCTGGGCATGGACGGCGATCCGCCGCCCGGGCTGCCGAAGGAAGGGACCGAATAATCCTGGAGACCGTAGTCGTCGTAGTAATCGTCGAAAGAATCGTCGGAGATGTCCTCGGTCGGGGACAGACCGTTGCCGCCGAGCTGCATCATGCTCATCAGCATGGGCAGCATCTGCGAGAGCATATCGCCCGAACCACCGGATTCGGCGGCCCCGGTCTGCGATGCCGCTCCCGTACTCTGCGACGAATCCGCGATACTCGTACCGGTTTCGGTGGCGTAGGAACCGGCGGCTTCGCCCGAGCGCACATTCAACTCGTTGTATTCCGCGGTCGCGGCGGCCAGCGCTGCCTGGTTCTTCGATCGAGCCGCCGCCAGCATCTTCTTCCGGGACGCCAGGATCTCCTCCGGGGTCGGATGTTTCGCCTTCACCCGGGCGAACGCGTTGCCATAGGAATCGGCGCCCTGCGCCAACTTCTCCATCGCGTCCCCCAAATGGTCCATCCAGCCGCGATAGGTCGCGAATCGCTGGGCGACCTCCGAGCCCACCGGGCTCCAATTCTGCAGGATCGAACCCGCCTGATCCATATCACCGGCAGCCTGGGTCCGGGAACTGGCGTTGAACAGCCGGATCGAATCGGCGAACCGGTGGGCAGGTTCGGGGCCGGGGCCGCTCTGCAGCTGCCGCGCGAAGGTCAGCGGATCACCGGTGGTGACGGGCATATTGCCGAGCCCCGGCGGTACCCGCCGGTAGCCCACCTGCTCCATAGCGGGTACCGGATTGTCCACCAGTTCCCCGCCCGACCCGTTGATCAGTTTCGCGCCGTCGTCGTCCACGGCCGCGTATTCGGCCGCCGCCTGGCCGATACGGTGGGCGTCGTGCTGGATCTTGTTCAGCACTCCGACGGTCGCGTTGAACAGCGCGGCGGCCTGGGAGTTCAACTGCGGGACCGCCTGGGCGGAAATCGGATCCGCCCCGGCGGGCAGCACCCATTCACGCGGCATGGCCGCGCCCGTGACGCGCGCCAGGTCCGCGGACCGCCCGGCCACCGACACCAGCTCACCGAGATCGACATTCAGCGGCATGCCTCACTCCTCTCCACCGTTCACCCTCGCATCCGCTAGGCCGGAACCATCGCCGGTACGTCGACGCCCTGGTCCGCCGAGACACCGGCGTTGCTGTCCTGCCCCTTGTCCCCGCCGGCCTCGACGCCCTTCGGATGTTTGAAGCCCGCGAAATCGCCGAACTGGCCGTCGGCGTCGGCCAGCTCCGGCGCGTACTGCTGCAATTCGCCGTTCACCAAGGCTTCCAGGGTCCCACTCTCGCCTTCGCCGAAGGCGACCAGCAGCGCGGTCCGGTACTGCGGTTCGCCGCTCGACCCGGTGTCCGGTTTGTCCTGCGGCTTCTGATCACCCTCGGCGGAGCCACCCGCGCTGACGCCGACCGCGGCCTGAGCTTGTTTCGGCTCCGGAGCCTGCGCCCCGTCCTTCGGCTTCGCCCGCGTCCAGGTGGCGACATCGCCGGTGGCGAGCTGGAACGGGTCGACCGCCGGCCCGATATCCTTCGGATCGGTCCAGGCGCCGGCGGTGCCCTGGTAGGCGGCCTGAGCGTCGGTGCCGCTCTTGTTCGCGAATGCCTTGTCCAGCGCCTGCGCCACCGCGAGCGGCACCCGCTGGGTCCGGCCGTCCGGGAACGGGTACGGCACCAGGCCGTCGGCCCCGGCCACCCGGTTGGGCAGTCCCGCGCCGGACTGGGTCGAGGTGGCGCCGGAAGGAGCGCCGGTCTGGTTGTGCGCGGGTTGCGCCGGCGTCGCCGGGGTCGCGGCCGCCGCGGCCTGGTTGGACCACGGTGTCGTCGGCGCGGGCTGCGTCTGCGGCATGGTCGGCGCGAGGGCCCGGTCGTAGCGCGCGGGGTCGATATCGTTCACCCGGCCCGCCAGATCGCTGTCCTGCATATTCCGCATGGCCGCCTGCTGCATCATCATCGGGAGCATCGAGCTCATCAGGCTGCCGAGCTGGCTGCCCATTCCCCCCATCGCGCCCGTCCCCCCGAGTTGAGACGCGCCCGGATTGTAGGCCGCGGGAATGGTGCTCGCCGAGTCGCTCGGGTTCTGCAACGAGTCCTTGGCCGGATCTTGGATTTGGTCGAGGGAATCCCGCAGACCCGAGGTCGCCGGGTCGACTGCGCCGGTATCGCCGGTGGTGAGATCTTGCAGCCACGAGGGGAGATTCTCGCCGATCCGCGAAGAGTCGGGCATCAGGCTCGGGTCGTTCAGGCCGTTCGCGAAACTGTCGACCGAACTGTCCAGATCCTGTGCGGCCTTCTTGTCGGCCTCGGCGGCGGCAGCGTCGATGTCCTTGGCTGCCGAATCATTGGCCAATACAGCATCGTTCAGGTTTTGGGCCGATTCACCGAGTGCCTGAGCGAGGAAAGTGAGGAAATTCGTCTCGGATGCATCGGGAATGCCCAACATCGCCTCGTTCACGCCGGCTATGAGACCCGCGTTTTTCTCCTTGAGGATCTTCTGGATCTCGGGGACCGTCGTTTCGGACATCGCGGCGACAAGGTCCTGTTGATCGCCCAGTTCCTTCGCCGAAGTCTCGAACCCCGACCTGGCCTCCTTGTACGCAGCGCCGGCGACCCCTACCCCCAGCCCGCTGCTCTCGGGCAACGTCGGAATCTTCGGCAACGTCAGTGGTGTCTTCAAATCCGGATCACCGGACATCACATCGGTGTCGACCAGTGTCTGGGCGAAGGAATCACCTTCCGACCCGTACCAGTCGACCAAGGTGGGGTGCAGATCCCGCGGCCGCAGCAGGAACCCCATTGTCGCGCCGTCCGTCGGCACTGCCTCGTCCATGACGAACGGGGGCTGCCACATCACCCCCTCCGCGGTGGCGGGAGCCAGCCCGTCCCACGACAGCGGTGTCTGCGGCTCGCCCTCCGGCTGAGCCCCATCCCCTTGCCCCCCTTGCGCCCGGTTCTTGTACGAGAAGTACCCGAGCGGGAACAACGCCGCACCCATCCCGGTCAGGCCGGATCGGGCCCAATTGTGCCCTAGATCCGCCTTCCAGCCGTCGGCGCCGAACTGCTTGTTGGCTCGCTGCCACCATTTGTCCTTATTCTTGGCTTTTGCCAGATCCCCTTTCGCGGCTTTGGCTTTGATCTGGGCCTTATTCTTGGCCTTTTGGGCTTTATTAACCGCATCTTTAGCATCTTTGAGCGTATCTTTGGCTGTGTCTCTTGCATCCCTTCTTTTAACCAATTGCTTTGTACCTACAGAATTCTTGAAGCGCTTATTTGCTTTGTCGAGACCCCTTTTTGCGGTATCTCGGGCGGCCTCGTTTCTTTGGAGGGCCTGTTTTTTACTGGCATAATTCAGCTTCGGCTTCTTCGCATTCATCAGATTCGTCGACGAACGGCCCGCGAGCTTGCTCACCGATCTCTGCGCAACGGCGCCCACACCGTGAAAAACGGCACCGCCCGCAGCCCCGACGACAGTGCCTGTCGCGAGGTCGGTCCACCCGTCCCCGTCGATCGCGGCCGCCGCGAAGCCACCGGCCGCACCGCCGAGCACGGCCCCTCCGAATCCCGGCACAACACGACTGACGCCCACTCCGATGACAGCATCGACGGCAAATCCGGCCCAACTCATGGATCCTCCTCCTATGCGGGTACGGTCGCGGACTGTTCGGTGGACAGCTCGGCGGGAGCGGCCGACGGCGCGGTCGCCGCCTTCTCGATTCCCGGCGGATGGAAGAATCCGGTGAATCCTCCGAATTCTCCAGCGCCGTCACGCATTTCGGCCAGCGAGGTCACCGCCTGCAGCGCGCCGTCGACCACCGCTTCGAGCTGCCCGTCAGCGGCCTCGTCGAATACGACCAGCACGGCATTCCGTGCCTCCCAGACGCCGATATCACCGGTCATCAACTGGTACGGATCGACCCGCGCACCGATTCGCTTCGCCTCGGTCCAGGCGGCCGGGGTCCCTTCATAAGCCTTTCGCGCATCGGTGTTCGCGGCATTGCCGAATGCCGCGTCCAGCACCCGCGCGACGACGGCCGACACCTCTTGCGTCCGGCCGTCGGGGAAGGTGTACACCATATTGCCCTCCGGAGTCTTGGCCGCCGCCGCGGTGGCGGGCGGCGGTGGCGCGGTCGGCTTGACCGGCGGGGCGACCGCCTTGGCGGGAGCCGGGGCCTGGCCGGCCGATTGGGCGGGGGGCGGCGCGCCCGTAGTCGCGGTCCCGGGCGCCACTGCCGCCACCGTGCCGCTGTCCTGCCGGTCTTCCTCCCGCTCCCGACGGTTCCGGCGCTTGTCCTCGCCCCGTCCGGTATTGCGGCCGTTCATCATCATGGCCTGCATGAGCTGCGGCAGCATCATCGATTCCAGGCCCGAGCCCATCCCGGAGCCGCCGATCGCCGGGGTGGTGAGGGCAGGAGTGTTCACCGTTCCGGGATCGAGACCCGCCGGCGTCGACCCGCCGGTGTCCACACCCCCGCCTCCCCCGGTCGAGTCGAGTCCGGAACCGGAACCGGTATCGGCGGTCGAAGAGTCCTTGCCGGTCAGGTCCAGCGCCGGCGGCGCCTGCGTTTCCAGGCCCGAGCCGGGCTGGGAATCGTCGGCCGTCGGCGTCCTCGGTGTTCCCGACCCGAAGGTGGGATCCTCGTCGTCCGAGCCGGGCTCGGTGGTTTTATCGCCCGTCCCTTTTTCTTTCTCTTTTTCCTCGCCGGTCGGCGCCTGCGCCCCCTGCTCGTCGGTCTGCGCGGCGAGTTCCTGGAAGGCTTGACCGTAGGCGGTGATGATTCCCTCGGCGACCGCCATCGCGGACTCGACGAGGACCATGGCGTACGCGTCTTCGTTCCCTCCACCGCCCAGCACGGCGGGGTCGAAAGCCAAGGCCGGAACACCGGTGACCTCACTCGGCTTTTCCTTGTACGTGTCCAACTGTTCTTTGATCCGCTCGAGATCGCGCGGGTCGGCTTCGGCGAACTCCTTCAGGGCGTCGATGGAGCCGTCGAATTCGGCCAGGCCCGCATCACACAGATCACCGGACTTCTCCACCGCGTTCACCACCAGACCGGACAGCGACCGAATTCGGCTGTACTGCTCGCGCAATGCGGCGACACGCTCGGTATAGCTGGGAATCCCGGCGGCTTCCTCGCCCGAGATATCACTGACGTCCAATTCCTCCGGCAGCACATCTTCCGCGGACTCTTTCCCGAAACTCTCCCGGAGACCCTGGTACAGGGGCGGCAATGTTTTGTAATTCTGCTGCATGGGCGTGGTGAACTCGAGACCGTGGGGCATCTGGTTCGGGTCGGGCATATAGACGTGCTGCATATCCTCGGGCCAATCCGAGATCTCTTCGCTGATATCGATCACCGGTATCGAGGGGTAGCCGATGACGTTCCTGCGGAACGAGTCCTGTAGACCACTACCCATAGCCGGGCCGGCCGCCGAACTCAACAGACCGAAATAGGCCCTGCCGGGCTTCAGATGCGCGCCACCGATCTGCCGTGGGAGCCAGCCCATCTTCGCCTTGTTCAGAGCGAGTTTTTCGGCTTCCTTGGCGGCCTTTCCGCCCGCCGCCCTGGCCGCGGTGGTAGCGATCCGTGCCTCCGCTATCGACCCGCCCGCGCGGACCATGCCTCGCACCCCCCAACCACCGACACCGCCGCCGATACCACCCAATGCGCCGAAGCCGATTCCCATCGCGATGTTCTCGCCCTGGACCCCGGCGGCGATACCGCCGGCCACCGCGCCGGCCACCGCGGCGCCGATCGGACCGCCCACCGCGAAACCCGCGACGCTGACCGCGCCGACCAGGATATCGTCGCCGTACTCGCCGAAGAAGTCGCCTACGCCGCCCCAGAACCCCACGGCCTCACCTACCTGGGACTACAGGAGCCGGATTTTGCACGCCGCGCGTCCCGCAAGCGGCCATACCCCGGCGGACACGAGGCACCGGGCACGGGCAGCCGACCATGCGCGTGACTCCTTCCTGACCCCACCCATTGTGTTGGATTCCCAGTAGGGGGAAGCGCTGACCTGGCCGAACAGGTCATTATCGAAGTCCCCGGTCGTAGACTGACGTGCACGAACACCACTGCCCCCCAAGGTCACCCGAGGGCCGGACAGCGCCGCAGGAGGAAACAGTCGATGAACCTGCGTTATCCGCGAGGCGAAACGACGGTAGACGCCCCGGCCCGGTCCCGCGTACTCGCGGGACCGCTCGGCCGCGATTCCGCCGCCCCACAGCCGAACCGGCGCCTCGAGTGTTCGGCGGTGACCGCTGTATGACCACTGCCACCCCGCTGTCGGAAGGCACTCGACCCGCCACGCGACGGACACGCGATTTCGACGCGCTGCGCTATTACCCGGACACCCTGATAGCCCGGAGCAAGGCCTGGCTCGACCGCAATCCCTGGCGTCGCCGGCTGTTGTGGTCCGTCGTGATCGTCTTGGTCCTGGTCGTGTTCCCCGGGGTGCTGGGCGCGGTGGCCACCGCGCAGACCAGTAGCGGCGTCTCCCAGATCGACGGTCTGAGCTGGATGAACGTGCGTGACTCCAATGGTGTTCCACTGTCGAGCTACGTTTTCTCCACCGACAAGGGCGGAATATTCAATCCCGGCAACACCGTGCTGTGGACGCTGATCAGCCTCGAATTCGTCGGCTATATGGCCATCGTGACCACGGCCATCTGGATCATCGGCTTCGCCTTCAGTTTCGTCTGGCTCGATATGTTCGGCAATGCGCTCACCGGTGTCGCCGACGCGTTGGTCCGCCAGGTCGCCACCCCGATGGTGCTGATCACCGCCTCGACCATCGGCGCGTTCTTCGTAGCGTGGTTCATCGCGCGAGGATTCCCGAGCAAAGCGGTCATGCAGGTGATCACCATGCTGGGCGTGGCGGTTCTCGGTCCGATCTTTCTCGCCGAACCGCTCTCCGATGTGCTGTCCTCGGACGGATTGCTCACTCAGGGGCGCGATGTCGGAATCGCCGTAGCGGCGGGCCTCACCGGCGACAACAACCCGAACCCGACCCAACTGGTCACCGTGATGCAGCACGACCTGTCCGATAACTTCGCCCGGAAACCCGTGCAGGTCTGGAACTTCGGCCAGATCGTCGACAACTATCCGGCCTGCGAGTCCGCGTGGACTTCCGGGGTATTGGCCGGCAACGACGGCAATATCCGCGAGGGGATGCGCGACTGCGGCAACGGCGCCGCCTACGCCAAAGCCTCCACGCCCACCATGGGGCAGGTCGGCACCGGCCTGATCCTCCTGGTCTGCGCCACCCTGCTGCTCGCCTTCGCGATCTATCTCGCGCTGAAGGTGATGAAAGCGGCCCTGAACGCCATCTATCACGGGTTCATGACCATCTTGGGCTTCGCCGCCGGAGGTTTCGTCTACGGGCCCACCCAGACCTTCCTGGTGCGCAATATCGTCGACACTTTCGTGGCGGCCGCGCGAATGACCGCGTTCATCGTCTTCCTCGGCATCTATGTGCTGTTCATGGGGAACCTGTTCAACGAAGCACGCGGCCAGGTGATGTCGGTGATCGTCATCGCCTGTGTGGTGGAGATCGTCGCGATCTCGCAGGTCCGGCGACTCAACAGCAGTCTGTCTCGCGGCAACGACTGGATCGCGAACCGCTTCTCGACGGCCATCCAGGGCAACGGTGGCGGCGGCGGTGGCGGCGGCGGTGGCGGTGGCAGAGCGCTGGGGATGGGTCCCGGCGGCGGCGGCGGCGGTGGTGGCGGCGGCGGCGGTCTGAGCGGTCTGGCCACGATCGCCGCTCTCAATACCGTCAACAGCTCACCGATCACCGGTTGGCTCATGGCAGCCACCCCGAACCCGCTGAATCCGCTGGCACGTGGAAAGCGGCGTTCGGATCTGGCCAATATCGCCACTGCCGGATCCCGCGAGGAAACCTACCGCTGGTCCGCGCTCGGACGGGCGAACTGGATGCGCAAAGCACAGGCCCGGTCCGATCCGTACGGCGGCCTGTCCGCGGCGCTCGGCATCGCGAACGCCCTCGACGGTCTCGGCGACAGCCGTGTCCCCGACAGCTACCTGGCCTCCGTGCTGCGAGCCGGCGGAACTCCCGACGAACAGGTCCATCAGGTACTCCGGGCGCAGTCGGCCATGAAGGCGAGTATGTCGACGAACCCCTTCGGCTGGGCGCCACTGCAGAAGGCCATCGCCGCGTCCCGTGCCGTCGAGAACCATCTGCGACCGACCGATACGGTGACGACCCAGCGGGCGTTCGCCGCGCAGGCCGTCGTCGCGGCGGAGAACTTCGCCCGGCATACCAGCGCACCGCCGCCGGGCGGCACGATCGATCACGCTTTCATACACCGTGTCCGGCAGAATTGGGATTCGGATACGGCGCTGCGCACCTCGATCTCGCCGGGCGAATGGAACGACGTCGGGCGCAATACCCGTTGGTCGATCGCCAGCGAAGTGGCGGGGTCGTTCCGGCAAGCGGCCGTGGACTACTACGACAACCCCACGGAGATGACCCGGCGCGAGCTGGCCCGGTGGTCCACACGGGTGGCCAATCTCGATCACCTGGATCCGGCGGCCGGCCTCGACCCCTGGGATTCGTGATCCGCAGGTAGTGGACAACACGATGTGCTGTGGCCGGTCCCGACCGGCCACAGCACATCGGTCACGCGAAGCGGCGTGCCGCGTAACTCTTGGGCAGACTGGTGATCTTCACGTCTTGACCGGTTCTCGGCGCGTGCACGCATTGGCCGTTGCCGACGTACATCATCACGTGCCCCATCTGCCCGTTCTTGTAACTGGTGGCCGGGAAGATCAGATCGCCCGGCTGGATATCGCCGGGACTCACCTTGGGCAGCTGGTTGAACTGGGCGTCGGCGACGCGCGGGATGTTCACACCCGCTTTCTTGGCCGCGTACTGCGTCAGCCCGGAGCAGTCGAAGCTGTTCGGACCCTCCGCGCCCCAGACGTAGGGGTCGCCGATCTGGGCGAGCGCCGTCTTGAGGGCGAACTGTGCTCGCTCCGAGCCGCCTTTGGTCGTCGAGACCGCGTTGTCGAACTTCACGCCGCCGGGCAGTTCCTTGCCCAGGAGGTTGTACAGGTACTGATTGGTCAGCTGGTTGATCGCCGACGCGGTGTCGCCCGCATTGTCGGTCCCGCCCGACACGATCTTGTGCGCCGCCTGCAACGCCGCCGTCAGGATCTTGCGGACCTTCTGCTGTCCCTCTTTCGTATACGCCATCGGCCCGAGCTCGGCCAAGGCCCCGTTCACGCTCTTCAGCAGTTTGCGCACCGCGTCCTGGTCGACCTTGTTCGACCCCGCCAGCCCCGTGATATAGGTGTAGAGCTGCTTGTCCAAGTTGTTGAAAGCGTTGGCCGAGGTGGCCTGATACATACGTTTCGCTTTGATCATCGCGGGCCCGTCGCCCGCGCCGAGAGCCTGTGACCCGCCGATCTTCTCGCGGAGTTCCTTGACCTCGGGGTCTTTCGGCTCCCCCTCGCCGTACATCGCCTCGAGCAGTTTCAGCACCTTCATGGCGCGCTCGGAGTCGGGCGCCATGCCGGCGGCGTCGGCCGCGGCCTCGGGGGCGGCGGCGCCGGACCCGCCCCCGCCCCCACCCAGCAGACCCGACAGGGCCGAACCGATCATCGGCAACAGCGCGGTGCCGGCCATCAGCGCCATGGGCGCCATCTGCTGGAGCATCTCGGGGTCGACGAGAGGTTCGGGCTCGGGCCGGTCTTCCGCGGCGGCGGGCGGCGGGGCAGGCGGAGGTTGGGCGGTGGGCTGCGCAGGCGCGGGTGCGGCGACCGCCCCGGCGGGGGGCGGCGCGGCAGCGGCTACCGGAACAGCTGGGCCGGCGGAGATCGCCGAGCCCGGCGGCGGCGCGGCTGCGGGCGCCGAGGTGAGATTGGAGACGGGACTCGTCGTCGCGTTCGGCGCCCCCTGACCGGTCGGAGATCCCGGCGAGCCCGGAGCAGAACCGTTGTTGCTTCCGCCGCCCCAACGGCGGCGTTCCCCAGGGGTCCACGGTGTCTCGACCGCGGGCGCACCGTCGACCGGGTCCTCACCCTCGCCCTCGGCCATCACCGAATAGGGGCCGACTTCCGCGCTGGTCACGTAACCTCCCCGAGTACCCGCTTGATGTAGACCTCGACACCCTCGGGCATGCTCAGCCGCACGAACTTCCCGCCCTCCGCGGTGACCAACTCGTGGGGCCCCAACGCGATACCGGCCCGCGTCGCGCCGTTGTCGTGGAAATCCCAGAACACCAGGTCACCGGGTGACGCGACGGAAGGGTCCACCTGCAGCCCGCAATATCCCTGCTCCCGGATAGTCATGGGAAGGACCACCGCGGGCACCCGTTTCCTGGGGTCACCGCAATTCCCCTCGGCGACCCACTGGGGAGCCCGGGTCGGCACGCACTGCCCGGTTCCCACTACGGCCGAGGCACTGTAGATCACGTCCCGCAGGTACACCGCCGTATCCGCCGTACCGCCGACGTCGGGATAGCGCTGCGCGATATCGGCTGCACAGGCCACGGCACGACCGGTGTTCGCCTGTCGCAGCGGCGAATCCTGATCCTGGTAGGGCGCCACATTCATGGCCGCCACACACGCCCTGTGACGGCCGGTGGCGTCCGGGGCCGTCGACGCCGCGTAGGGGTTGGCAGTCGGACGAGGCGAGGGCGAGACCGACTCCGGGCTCGGTGTGGCGGTGGTGGTGGCAGGGGTCGCGGTGGGCGTAGTCGTGTCCGTCGGCGATCCGATCGCGATATTGCATTGTCGCTGTAGGTCGGACGAGCCCAGTGAGGTGATCTCCCCGAGTGGCGATAGCACAGCGGATACCAGGCCGCCGCCGCAGCAGCAGCACAGCGCCGCGCACACGAGCAGCACGATCAGTGTTCTGTTCGGCATGACCGGAGTCGATTCACCTGCCGGCCGCGCGCCCTGCTCACCGCACCACCTCCGGCTCCTTGCGTTCGGTCCTGGAGACGGCCGTCGGAGTACTGGTGATCGCTTCTGCCCGGTCGGCCCGGGCGGGACCCAGCACCTTGCCCCGCCCGATCCGGCTCAGCGCGTCCCGCATGAACATCTCGCCGCGCCGCTCCTCGGGGACCTGCCGGCCCGCGCCCACCGGCGGTGAGGTCTCCTCACGCAGTGCTTGCAACAGGAACGGCGCCTCCTCGAGATCCACGCCGAGCCATTCCAGACTGTTCCGGGCCAGGGTCTCGTCCCGCTGGCGGAACACGAAGCGGTTCGGAATCAGATTGTGCGCCGCGCCCTGGAAGTCGGTGGCCGGATCATGGGAGGCCAACCCGATCGCCGCGAGGTGTTTACGTCCGTCGCGGCTGAAGTCCGAAGTCACCGCGGAACCGACCTGCGTCTGCGTGAAATGGTGCGCCTCGTCGCCCACGAGCAGCCCGAAGCGACCGTTATCGGAGAGGAACGCCTCCCGCGCCGTCACCCCGACCAGTTCGTACAGCGCGGTGCCGAGCCGCTTGGTCAAGGGCAGCCTGTTGTACAGGTGCGGGGTGGTGAGCTCTTCGGCGGTCGGCAGCGCCAGCCGGTGGCTGCGGACCACCGTGGCCGCGGCGTCCAGCCGGATCGGCTTCAGGTTCGGGTCGAAGAGCACCGGAACTCGCTCCACGATGGTGCCCAGCCGGGCGGCGAGATCCGAGTACTCCTCCATCGACCCGGGTTCGTCGCGCAACCGGCAGACCACCCGGTACAGGTCCAGCAGACTGGTGATCCCGTGTTGGGCGATCCCCCGCGGCGACAGGAGGTTGCTGATGACCGCGCCGGTTCCCGACGTGGGCGACAGATCCAGTAGCGGCAGCACGGAGTCCAGGGCACGTTCCCCGGCGACGCGGGGGTCGAACAGGCGCAGCGGGTCCAGGGATACCGAGGGATCGGCGAGATCGATGATCACCGCGTCGTCGATGGCCGAAGCGAAATGCTCCCATTCCCCGACCTGACTGCGGTCGATGGCCAGGAACTGCCCGCCCATATCGTGCACGAGCACAGCCATGAGTTTCAGGAAATACGATTTACCCGAACCCAGTTCGCCGGTCACCGCGAACGAGGCGGACAGATCGTGCAGCGCCGCTTCCATGATCCCGAAATGGATCGGCTCGAAATGGCCCGACAGCAGGTTGATGCCGATGACCGGACCACTGTCGTCACCGATCTGGCTGGTGGTGAACGGCACGAATCCGGCCCACATATCGGAAGGCACGATATGGGCGAAATCGTCGAACGCGCGACGCGGCGGACTGCCCGGCACCAGCAGCGACCACAGATCCACCTGCGCGCCGATCGGTGTGGCCATCTCCACCTGGAAGCGTTTGTACCGGCGGCGCAGGGTGTTCACCGCGTCCATGGTCTCGTCCCGCGAGGGGCCGCCGACGGCGATCACCGTGGTGAAGGAGACCTCCGCTTCGCCGCCGTTCACCTCGAAATGCTGGTTGTACTCGCCCAGCATCTGCGCCTTGGACATGAGCGTGTTCTGCGCGAACGAGATCTCTTGATCACGCTGGTCCATCTGTTCGCCGAGCCGCCGCAGGTTCACCTCGTTGGCTTTGAGCACCTGATCGGCGGGTTTGGTGGAGATCCGCATTCCCCAGTCGACGGACACGTCGCCGAGGCTGTCGATCACGCTCAGGAATTCGCTGCCGCCGGGAAACATCATGCCCGCGTACGGGAACGAGCGCGGGGTGAGCATCGCCTGGTACGAGGGCCGGTAACCGGTGTCGGGCTGCACGACCTTGATCACCGGGACGAACGAGGGACGCAGTTTGCGTTGCGCGTCGGCGCGCGCGCCTTCGTCCAGGGCGGCCGATTTGAACACCGCCGCCGTCGCGTCGTCCAGGGCGCCGGCGCGGGTGGGCGCCACCGGGTCGCCGACCGCTCCACGCGCCAGATAGTGCTCCCACAGCCACTGGAACATGGCGGCCGGTACCGGCACCGGATCGAAATCACCGCCGATGCGGGACAGGATCTGGTTCGCTTCTTCCTCGTAGGCGTCGAGTTCGGCGCGTGAGATGGCCGTGGCGTCGATGGTGGTGGTGCTGCCCCGCCACATCCGCGAGAGTGCCGAGATCCCGCCGGTGTTGGCGGTGCCCACCGGTATCGAGAGCAGGAAGATACGGGTCTGCGGCGAGATGGCGCGCACCCGTTCGTAGGAGGCGAAGACCTCGTCGGCGTAATCGCCGCATTCGTCGAGGTCGACGCCCTCGACCATCTTGCTCAGCACATCGATCGTGTTCTGCCGGGCCTGGATCCCCAGCAGCAGCGAGCCGTTGGGCAGATTGTTGATCAGGGAATGGTGCGCGAGCTTGACGTCGAACTTGTCGCTCGCTTTCCGCAGGCCGTAGCCGAGCGGCGTGATGAAATACGTCGCGGTCACCAGTCCGGTGTGGGTGAACTGCAGATGCCCGCGAATCGCGGCCGTCGGCTGTAGATCCCGGTTGAACCCCATCAGCGTCCCTCTCCGCTCTTCGACCGACTCCCGTTGCCGTTGGCCATCGCCCGCCAACCCGACGACGGAGTAGCGGGTTCCACTGCCTCCACCGGCCGCAGGAATCGGTTCGTGCCCAACAGTTCGAGCAGTTGACCACCACGTCCCTGCGCCCGGTCGCCGCGCCCTTTTCCGGACTCGGTGGCGAGCGGTTCGTGCGGCAGGATCGCCACCACCGTCTCCTCGACGAACATGGTGACCCTGGCCGACTCCGGCGTAACCGGCATACCGGAGGCGAGTGCCGGTTTCGGACGGAAGATCAACCGCCCGAACCACACCACCCGGGAGAACAGTCGCACCCCGGTGTAAGGGATCAGGCCGAGCCCGAATCCGATCAGCACGGTCAGCGCCAACCCGACCAGGAAGGTGACCGCCGGGTTCATCGGCAAGGTCATCGCGCCGGCGCCGGTGATGATCAAACCCACCGCGACCCCCGCCACCTGAGGCAAGGTGTAGGGCCCGAACGGCAACTTCTGGCCGTTCTGGGCCTTGCCGATCATGGTGGGGACGCGTTTGACCGGCGTGAAGACCTTGATCACCTGATTCACCCGCCGTAACCGCCTCCGACAGGGTGATCCGGCACGATCGTGTTCGCGTCGGCGCGGGCGTAGTTCACCAGCGTCGGCAGCATCCAGAACAGTACCGCCGCCAGGATCGCCGACCCCGCGACGCCGAGGACCTTGGCCGGGGACAGCTTGGACTTCGCTGCCTCCGAGATCATCACCCCCATCGACACGATGGTGATGAGGATCAGGCCCGCCCAGCGGACGAAGACGAGTATGCCGTAGAGGATATTGCTGATATTGCCCATGGTGGTCGCCTCATCAGTTCTGGGTCGCCGGCGGAATCTGCACGGTCGGGGTCGGGGTACCGGTGGTGGCACCGGTCGCAGGATCGGATTTCTCCCCCTGCGGTGCGACGGCGCTGAGCGGTTCCTTCAGAGCCGGCAGCGTTTCGATCGCTCGTACCTGCCACTGCCCCTCGCCGCGGACCATGGTCAGCGGATAGGCCAGCGGTGGCGCCGCCCCCAACTGACCCTTGGGGGTCACAGTGGCCAGTACACGCGCGTCGTTGCCCGCGGCGCCGCAGGCGGAGTCCTCGGCGGTGACACTCACGGCGGTGAGTTCCGTGAACGGCGCCGGGTGCAGCGCCGCGATCCCGGAATCGACGGTCACGTATCGCGCCACATCACCCGATCCGCTCAGGTAGGCGGTGAGGAATCCGGTGGCCACCTGGGTGAACGCGGTCTCCTCGCCGCAGGGCGCCGAATAGGCCTGCGCCAGATCGGCCCCGACACCCGGCGGCGCCACCGCGGCGGGCAGGGTCAGCGCGCGCAGCGTTCCCGCCGACACCGAGACCGGCACTCGGAAGTAGTGCCGCGTCGTATCGGTCTGGCTGCGTCCGAGACGCACGGAGACGGTGACCGACCAGACCTCCACGGTCCCGGCCGTGAGCGTGCGGGTCGTGTACACAACGATCGGATCGCTGACCGGCTGTCCGGTCTTGGGCAACGAGATCTGTCGTGTCCCGTCGACATAGCGCCCCAGCGCGTCCTGCTGGCCGGAACCGGCACTCAGGTACGCGACCACGAAATCTTCGGCGAACGAACCGGCCAGGCGCTCGTGTCCGCTGATGGTCACCATCGACTCGTCGCCCGGAGGTTGGGGATCGGAGGCGAAGAAGCTGAAGACGGCGTGCCCCCCGCCCAAGACCGCGAGGACCGCGAGGACGAGCACGAGGATATTGTCCCGGCGGCGTCGCGCGGCCATCTGACGAAGCAGTGCTTCGCCCGAATCCGCACGTCCAGCCGCCCCAGTCCTCACTCTGGAAATGGTAAAGAGCGGCCCGGACCACGGGACCGAGATCCCTTCCCATATGTGGGGAATCAAGGGTCCGGAGGGCGGCTAAGTGATCGAGCCGATCAGGATACGGCGCTGTGCCGCAACCGCCCCGCCAGCCGGTACCGGAGCTGATCGTCGTATCCGATCGGCGCCCCGGGCGCCGCCAGATCCGTCGGCTCCGGCTCCACCATGGGGATATCGTCGGCCACCCGCACCAGTTGCGCGATGGCCAGCTCCCGGTTGGAGAACCCGGGGTAGGGATACATCAACAACGAGGTCTGCGTGTAGCCGCCGCCATAGTTCAATGCCCGCACCGTCACCCCGGCGCTGTCCCCGCCGCGGACCCGGGAGCCGAGTTCCACCAACCGGACCCGATCATCGGGGTGGAAGACATCGACCGGGCGGAACAGGTAGTCCCACCGGATCCAGGGCGCCGGGTCGGTGAGCCAGTGGGAGATGCTGGTGTGGGCGAGTTGTACGACCGCGAGATGATTGCCCGCCCGCCGGTGCGCCTCCCGCAGTCCGACGCTCTCCAGCGTCGGCCAGACCGCCGGATCGTTCTCGGAGGTGATGTCCTCTATGAGCCACCAGGCGCCGCGTAAGTATTCGTCGTCGCGCGCTCGCACCGTGATCCGCCAGCGGGTGGCGCGGCCGGCGGTACGCAGCACGGAGACCTCGAACTGGAGCTTGTCGCCGGGTACGGGGCGGTAGAGCAGATCCAGCACTTCCGCGTGCCGGTCGAAGGCCGAGACCCGGTGGAAGAATTCCGCGATGGACATCCGCGGTACGTATTCCTCGGGCGCGATACCCGACAGTGTGGTGATTCCGCTGGGCTGCGCCAGGGTCTGACTGTCCAGGTCCCAGATCACCCCGACCGCCGCGGGCAACGGCGGGACCGGCCCTTTCTCCGGTCCGGCCCACCAGCGCACCGCGTGCACCTCGCCGCCCGGACCGAATACGGGACGCACCATCAACCGGTGCGGACCCGACCGGGTCGCGACGGTTTTGTCCACGTCGACCGAACCCTCGATGGAGGTGCGGAGAGCCTCGGTGATCTCGCCGGTGCTCAGACCGTCGTACAGTGCCGGCGTACGGGCCAGCTGTCGCTGCAGCACGCGCCGCCAGTCGGCGAACTCACGGGCGGAATCCCCGACCGAAGCGACCGAGAATCCTTCCGGCGCCAAAGTTTCGACCGTCACCCAGGGGATCACTGCGCCCTCTCATCGCCTGCGTCCTACCGTTGCGCGGCGTATGCCTCAAACGAGACAACGGCCGCAGAACATAATGTACCGTTGCGCAGCGGTACGTTCAACAGTGGACTCTGAGCGAAACGCGAACAATCGCCTCGGCAACCCGGCGCCACGGAAACCCCCGTTGACCGAGTCCGGAACGACCCGGCAGGGTGATTCTACGGAAATCATTGGCAACACGACCGATTCGGGTCCCGGATCCGCGACCGGCACCGGGTATCACCCCTGCGCCGACCGGCCACCGAGCGCGCGAAGTGATATCGCTAATCCTTGGCAAATCATCCGATGACGATCGGAACAGGCGCCCTCCGCGCGCCGGGCGGAGGGCGGGGAAGCCCGGACAGAACCGCCGGAGCTCAGCCTTCCTGCGAGATCAGCGCGATAACGCCGGCGCCGGCGAGCAGGCCCAGATCCTCGAGATCCGAGGGCACCGCGCGCAATCCCGTCAGAACCGGCAACCGCGCGTGTAGCGCGATCGCATTCTGCAGCGGCTTCCATATCGCCGATCCCGGGGCGGCGATCGGACCACCGATCACGGCCCGGTCGAAATCCAGCAGTGCCGCGACCGAAGCGATGGCCCGGCCCAGCGCTGTTCCGGCGCGTTCGAGCGCCGACACCGCGATCCGGTCCCCCGCCTGCGCGTCGGCAGCCAGGGCTTCGACCGAATTCCCGCCCCAGCCCTGGCCCCGGGCCCATTTCGTCAGTGCCGCACCACCGGCCACCGCCTCCAGACAGCCGCGACCGCCACACGGGCAGGGGTCGTCATAGCCCGGGACCAGCACGTGACCGATCTGGCCGGCATTGCCGGTACGCCCGACCACCGCGAACCCACCGACCATGACGCCGCCGACAATGGTTTCCCCGACATATATCGACAGCGAGTCCATGACTTCGGTGGTGCCGCCGAAATGCCTTTCGGCCAGCGACAGACACACCCCGTCGAGAGCCAGCGCCACCGACGCAGCCGGAAACAGCTGCTCTATCGACTCCACCAGCGGGAAGCCGACCTGCCATTCCCCGATCTCCTGGGGCGCCACCACTCCGGCCGACATATCGATGGGACCGCTGGAAGCGATCCCGACTGCGGCGACCTCACGGCCCGCGGCGATACCGAGCGCCAACTCGCGCAACTGGTCCCACGCGCCGGTCTGCGGAACCGGTATCTGCTGGAGTTGATCGGACCCGACGTCGTCGGCGATCTCGATCGCGGCGAACCGGGTCGGACCGATCTCCAACGCCAGGATTGTCATCTACACCACCAGAGTTAGATCCGCATTTGCCCCCGCAGCATAGTCAGACCGCGGCGGATTCGGTCGGCTGGAGCGGGCGCCCCAGCACGATATGTCGTTTGGGCGCACCGGCGACCGCTGCGCCGTGCGTCGGACGCGGGCCGTTGCGGATGATGCGCATCGGGCGTTTGTGGTCGATCGGCACCGTGCGGTGACGATCGAGGTTCTCGATGATGTTGCCCGAGTTGTCGTAGGCGACGCCCGCCCAGATCATGGCGCGCGGAGCATCGCCGCGCGCGATGAGTGTCTGCGCCAGCCGGTCGCACTGCTCGAAGAGCGGGCATCCATAGCAAATGCGCACTGCTGAATGCCAAGCCTCCGGCGTGCCGGAATCCAGATCCCAGCTGTCGGGCACCTCGGCGCACGGGGGCCGCTGCGCCGATTTCGCGGGCGCGGGCAGCGCCGGCGCGGGCGGCCGGGCAGGAGTGGTGGCGCGGGATGGAACCACGCTCAGGGTACGAATTCGCATTGCGCTCATGGCCGTCTCCGGAACTGCCGAGGGCACGCCGGTGGAACCGGTACGTGTCCCGTTGGTCGGGCGGATCGTCAGGGCTGCTCAACAGTCCCCGGAAACCAGCTGAATGTCAGCTGCATCACGCACGTTAAAGCACGACCGGCCCTCTAGGCAAGGCCTCATGCCGTTAAGTAACGGGACGTTGACATGTTTTTCACATCTTCTAGCCGCTGCTCAGCGGTTCGTTTAGTTACGGACCGTTTATCTACGGGCCTGATTATGGTTTCCTATAGGTATGGCTGGCGAATCCGAGTACACGATCGACGAGCTGGCGCGGGCTGCCGAGACCACCGTGCGCAGCGTCCGCGTGTACCACGAGCGTGGGCTGCTGCCCTCGCCCGATGTCCGTGGTCGGATCGGTTACTACGGGTCGGACCACCTCAATCGGTTGCAGACCATCAGCCGCTTGCTCGGCCGCGGGATGAAACTGAACGGCATCCGGGAGCTGCTCTCCGCCTGGGACCGCGGCGACGGGCTCGGGGATGTCCTCGGCGTCACCGACCAGACCATGAGCGTCTCTCGGCCGGCTCCGTCCGGCCCGCCGCAACCCGAGCCGGAAGAACCGGTCCACGAACTACCCGACTACCTCCAGCAGGCGCTGGCCGCCAGCGACGACCCCTTCGACGTCTACCGGGTCACCAATCCGCGCTGCAGCGATCTGGCCACCCGGCTCTCCGACGCAGGTCTGCCCGCCGCCGCCACCTTCCACATGGTGGAACGACTGCGCGCGGACTGCGACCGCATCGCCGACCGCTACGCGGCCGAGATCTTCTACGTACTGGCCGGCCAGTCCTACGAGCAGTCCGAACGAAACCCCAAGGACCGCACCAAACTGGAAACCGATCTGGCCATCGCCCGGCTCATCGTCACGCGGGCCGCCTCCGAACTGGTCGACCAGGCTTTCGGCCGGCGTGCCGAACTCCCCACACCGGAGGTGGAGATCGCCCGTCCCCGTCCCGGGCAGCAGAGTGCGGCAGCCACCAATGGGAAACAACCGACACGCTCTCATATATGAGGCCGGACGCGGTCGACTCCGCAACGTCCGCGAGAACGACTGTCGGGGTGACAGGATTTGAACCTGCGACCACCCGCTCCCAAAGCGGGTGCGCTACCAAGCTGCGCCACACCCCGTACTGGCCCCCGAAGGGGAGAATTACCGGTCTGGAGCGGGTGACGGGAATCGAACCCGCACCATCAGCTTGGAAGGCTGAGGTTCTACCATTGAACTACACCCGCATGCATACGGCACCGATGGGATCGCCACGATGTCGTGTGCACAGCGACTCTACCCAATCCCGGTTTGTTTTCGCCAATCAGCCCCCGCGCGCGGGTCGGTACCCGCCGCCGCGGCCGCCGGCGGCGCGACCGATATCGACCCGCCGGCCGCAGCGACCCCGGGCCCGGGTCGAGGACGCGCCGCCGGACCGGCAGGGAAGAGTCATCGGATCTTTCGCCAAAACTGTGTAACGCAGAAAGATTCGCGACGATAGGCCAGGGATTGCTGTTGTTCCGGGGCCCGAGAACTTGTTGCAGAACGCAGGTCGTCGGGCTCCACCATCTTGCTACGATCTTCTTGCCGGACGGGGTATCTGGAAAGGGGGCGGTGGCGTGCACCCGACAAGGTGGACCATCCGCACAGCAGTGCGACAGAGCCGGCCCAGCCCGGCGTACACACCGTGGGCCGATGCCCGCGGTGCCGGCTCCACCGTCGTCGGTGGGTCGCCATGACCGCTGAGAGTCGGCCACCGGTACGTTCCACCGCCCGGGAATGGGCGTTGGCCGCCGGTGCGCAATACGACGCGGATATCACCGCGGCGGAGATCGAACCCGTTCTCGTCGAAATCCTCGAACAACTACTCGACCTCACCATTTCCGATCCCTTTCCGATCCGTGCCGCGCGCCGGCTCGGGGCCCGGCTCTGCGCCGAGCCGCTGCACCAGGTACGGATGCTGGCACTGGTGACGCGGACCCTGCTGGGATTTCCGGCCGGTCCACGCGGATCGCTGGTGGCTACGCAGTGGCCGCTGGTAGCCAGTCAGGCCATCGACAGCTACGCCCAGGCACTGCAGGAGCTGGCCCTGGCCCGGCAGAAGAAGAACTTCTCCGACGAAGCCACGCAGCGGGTCCGCGAATTCGCCGCGCTGCAGCAGCGGCTGGAGCACGAGGCCACCCACGACGCCCTGACGGGGCTGGCCAACCGCACCCTGCTGCGCAAGCGGGTGCGCATGATGGCCGAACACTCGGAGCGGGGTGTGGGCCTGCTGGTGGTGGACCTGGACCGGTTCAAGCAGATCAATGACAGCTACGGTCACGCGGTGGGCGACGAGGTACTCGTCGAGCTGGCGAAACGGCTACGTGAGGTGGCGCCGACCGGAGCGGTGGTGTGCCGCTACGGCGGGGACGAGTTCGTCCTGGCGGCCGGTATGGCGGACAACTCGGTGGCCGAACTCGCCCACGACATCGTGATCGCCCTGAACGATTCCGTATGGTCCTCGGCCGGACCGGTACCGGTATCGGCCAGTGTCGGCACAACCTACGCGCCGCCGGAAGACCGCAGCGAACTCGCGGAACTGCTCCGCCGCGCCGACCAGGCGATGTACTCGGCGAAAACCGCCGGCGGGCACCGCTATGCCGGGGCGGAGACCTGCGCCACCGTCGTCGAGGCCGTCGACGCGGCCGTCGCCGGCTGAGCGGGACGGCTCAGGCCGGCTGGCACCGCGCGCACCAGAACAGGTTCCGGCCCTCCAGCACTGTGTGCCGCACCGGTTCGGCGCAGCACCGGCATGCTTCGCCGGCCCGCCGATAGACATATGTGCGCGGCCGGTCCGGGGCGTAGGACGGCGCGCCGTGATCGTGTTCGGGCCGCACCACGTGCATCTTTCCCCGACGGACACCCACCCGCATGAGGTCGACCAGATCGGCCCACAACGCCGACCATTCGGCGGCGGTGACTTCGCGCCCCGGCCGGTCCGGCGAGATCCCGTGCCGGAAGAGCACTTCCGCGCGGTAGACATTGCCGACCCCGGCGATCGCCCGCTGATCCAGGAGCAGGGACCCGATCGTGCGCCGCGAACGGCGGATCCGCTCCCACGCCCGATCCGGGTCGGCATCCGGCCGCAGCGGGTCGGGGCCGAGGCGGGCGACGAGCGCCGTCACCTCCGGCGGCGTCAAGACCTCACAGGCAGTGGGACCACGCAGATCGGTGCCGAATCCGCCACCGTCGCGGCCGGTTCCCGCGAGTCGCATCCGCACCTGCCCCACCGGCTCGGGCATCGGCAGCTCCGATTCGGTGAATGTGCCGTACAACCCGAGATGGACATGGACGAAGATCTCGCCCTCGTATTCGTGCAGCAGATGTTTGCCCCACGCCTCGGACCGCAGCAGGATCCGCCCGTCCACCCGGGCGGCGCCCGCCTCGAACTTTCCCTGCGGACTCGACGCCCGCACCACCGCGCCGGCCAGTCGCTGTTCGTGCCGACGGGCCAGACGATGCAGGGTATGACCTTCCGGCACCGGATCCCCGCCTGCCGATGGATCAGTTGGCGGGCAGCGCGGGCGGTTCGCCGGTCTTCTCGTAGGTCGCGAGGATATCGATCCGCCGCTGGTGGCGCTCCTCGTCCGACCACGGGGTCTCCAGGAACGCGTCGACGATCGCCAGCGCCTCGTCCCGGGAATGCATCCGGCCACCGATACCGATGAGCTGCGCGTTGTTGTGCTGACGCGCCAGCTGGGCGGTTTCGACGCTCCAGGCCAGGGCGCACCGCGCGCCGGGGACCTTGTTGGCGGCGATCTGCTCGCCGTTACCGCTACCCCCGAACACCAGTCCCAGACTGCCCGGGTCGGCGACGGTACGCCGGGCCGCCTCGATGCAGAAGGCGGGATAGTCGTCCAGCGCGTCGTAGACCAGGGCGCCACAGTCGACGACCTCGTGACCGGCCTGCTTCAGATGGTCCTTGACGGCGTTCTTCAGTTCGAAACCAGCGTGATCGGCACCGAGGTATACGCGCATGGCTGCGATTCTGTCAGGCCCCCGACCGGGCGGTGACGCCGGGCGGCGTCACCACGGGACTGCATAGAGTCGTGGTATGCAGCCGCACGACCCTCAGCAGCCGTCCGGACCCGGCCCCGGCGCCGCCTGGTCCGCGAATCCGCCGGAGCCCGGGCCCTACCCGTGGCTCACCGACCATCCCGCGTCCCCGGTTCCGATGTCGGGCGGATATCCCGCGCCGCCGGTTCCGCCGCACGAGCCCCGGGGTTTATCGCCGTTCGGTATGCCCGCCCGGCACAGCTGGGAGATCCCGCTGCTGGTGGTGGTCGTCCTGCTCACCACGGTCGCGTACGTACTGGCGTTCCTGCTGCTGTTCCTCGGCGCGGTCAACCAGTACGTGCTCATCCTGGTGGCGGCGCCGCTGCTGATCTGGTTCGGCCGTGGCATCAACTTCTCGTCACAGCGGGTGAACGGGGTGAAGATGTCACCGTCACAGTTCCCCGACGGGTATCGGATGGTGCAGGAAGCGGCGGCCCGGTTCGGGATGGCCAGTGCGCCGGACGCCTACGTCGTACTGGGCAACGGGCAGATCAATGCCTTCGCGTCCGGTCACGGTTTCCGGCGGTATGTGGTGGTGTACAGCGATCTGTTCGAGATCAGCGGGGCTGCCCGGGAACCCGACGCGCTGGCCTTCATCATCGGGCACGAGGTCGGGCACATCGCGGCGGGGCACACGTCGTATTGGCGGCAGCTCGGAATGTTCCTGGTGCCGTTCCTGCCGATCCTGGGCAACTCGCTGATCCGCTCGCAGGAGTACACCGCCGATAACCACGGTTACTGCCACCGGCCACAGGGCGCACCGGCGGCGATGGGCACCCTGGCTGCCGGCAAGTACCTGAACGCCGTGGTGGGATTCGACGAGATGGCCGACCGGGCGGCCCAGGAGCGCGGCTTCTTCGTCTGGATGGTCAACGCCATGTCGTCGCATCCGGTGCTGACCTGGCGAATGTGGGCGCTGCGCGATCGCAGCAGGCACGGGAGGCTGTTCTGGCGGCCGAATCCGGTCCCGCCGCGGTTCGGCCCGATGCCGGGTCACCCGCCCGCGCCCGGCCCGGGTGGGGAAGCGGTCGCCCTGTCGAAGACCCCGCTCTGATCCGCCGAGTGGTTCCGGATTCCCGGCGGGAACCCGGAACCACGGCGCTCAGTCGAATTCCGGATTCTCGTCGCGGGTGCGCTTGAGCTCGAAGAAGTGCGGGTAGGCGGCCAGCGTCACCACGGCGTCCCACAATTTGCCCGCTTCCTCACCGCGCGGAATACGCGAGAGCACCGGGCCGAAGAACGCGACACCGTTGACATGGATGGTCGGAGTGCCGACATCGGGCCCCACCTTGTCCATCCCCGCGTGGTGGCTGGTGCGCAGGGCCTCGTCGTAGTCGGCGCTCTCGGATGCCGCCGCCAGTTCGGCCGGCAGCCCGATCTCGGCGAGCGCGTCGGCGACGATCGCGGCGGACGTGGCCTTGGCGTCGTCTTCTCGTTCGAACTCGGCCCGGCGGTTGTGGAACCGGGTGCCCAGCGCGGTGTAGAGCGACGGCAGGATCTCCTCGCCGTGCTGCTGCGCGGCCGCGATCGCCACCCGCACCGGCCCCCAGGCGTTCGCCATGAGCGCTTCGTACTGCGGTGGCAGGTCGCGGCCCTCGTTGAGCACCGCCAGGCTCATGACGTGGAAACGGGCCTCGATATCGCGGACCTCGGCGACCTCGAGGATCCACCGGGAGGTGATCCAGCACCACGGGCACAGTGGGTCGAACCAGAATTCGGCAAGGTCTTTCTGCTGGGCCGAGTCGGTCACGAATCGTTCCTCTCCGTAGGGCGTCGGCGGGCGCCGCCCACCGCCATGGTCGCGCCGCGCCGCCGTTCCGGGCCGATACGCACACGCGGTTGTCCTGAGCGCCCGTGCGACACCGGCTCCGGCGGCCGAGCGGCCACCTCTTCCCGGCGCCGCACGCGGTCGCTGTTACGACCAACCGCCGCCGGGGGGTTTTCGTTCCCCGGCCCGCCCGATCCGCGGTCCCCGCCTCAGTAGGCTGACGGGAGGAGTTCGGATCGTCGCTGGAGCAACCCACCACAAGGGAGTGTCAGCTATGACATCTGCGCAACATTTCGTCATCGTCGGCGCCGGCCTGGCCGGGGCGAAGCTCGCACAAGCGTTGCGGGACAACGATTTCGCGGGACACGTGACCCTGATCGGTGCGGAGGACCGGCTACCGTACGAGCGGCCGCCGCTGTCCAAGGAGCATCTCGCCGGAAAGAAGTCGATCGAGGAGTTCACCGTCGAAACCGCGGCCTGGTATCGCGACCACAATGTGGACCTGAGGCTGGGCACGGAGGTCACCGCGATCGATCGGGGTGCCCGGACCGTGGGCCTGCCCGACGGCTCGCGGCTGGAATACGACAAACTCGCGCTGGCGACCGGCGCCGCCTCACGCACCCTGCCGATCCCCGGCGCCGACGCCGAGGGCGTGTACGCCCTGCGCACCCTGGCCGAATCGGATGCGCTGATCGAACTGTTCCGCACCGCGCGACGGCTGGTGGTGATCGGCGCCGGCTGGATCGGCCTGGAGGTCACGGCGGCGGCACGCGCGGCCGGGGTGGAGGTGACCGTCGTCGAATCGGCGTCCGCACCGCTGCTGGGTGCACTCGGCCCGGAAATGGGGGCGGTGTTCACCGAACTCCACCGCGAACACGGGGTCGAGTTTCGGTTCGGGGCGCAAGTTCAACAGATCACCACCGCCGCGGGCCGCGTGAACGGGGTCCGGCTGGAGGACGGCACCTTGTTCGAGGCGGATGCGGTCCTGGTCGCGGTCGGGGCACAACCGAATCTCGCCATCGCCCGATCGGCGGGTCTGCTGCTCGGTAGCGGCGTACTCGTCGATGCCGGGCTCACCAGCAGCGACCCCGATATCGTCGCGGTCGGCGATATCGCCGAACAGGACCATCCGGTGCTCCGGCGCCGGATCCGGGTGGAGCATTGGGCGAATGCCCTCAACCAGCCCGCGGTCGCCGCCGCGACCATGCTCGGCCGGGCCGCCTCCTACGACCGGCTCCCCTATTTCTTCACCGACCAGTACGACCTGGGCATGGAGTACACGGGTTACGCGGCGCCCGGGGACTACGAGCAAGTGGTGGTCCGCGGCGATCGGGCCGGCCGGGAGTTCGTGGCGTTCTGGCTGGACTCCCGGCAGCGCGTGCTGGCGGGGATGAATGTGAACGTCTGGGATGTCGGCGATCGGATCCAGGAGTTGATCCGTTCCGGCGACCCGGTCGATCCGGCCCGGCTGGCCGACACCTCGGCGCCACTATGAGCCGCGACCACCGCACACTGCGCGCAGCCCCGCACGTGACTTCCGGCGATACCGCCGGAAGTCACGTGATCACCAGGTGCGGCCGGTGATCAGCTCGTAGGCCTCGACATACTTGCCCCGGGTGGCCGACACGATATCGGCCGGAATCCGCGGGCCGGGCGGTTCCTTGTCCCAGCCCGTGGAGGTCGCCCAATCGCGGACGAACTGTTTGTCGAAGGACCGCTGCGGACGGCCCGGTTCCCATTCGGCGGCGGGCCAGAAGCGCGACGAGTCGGAGGTCAGGAGTTCGTCCCCGAGGGTGAGGACCTCACCGTCCCAGCCGAACTCGACCTTGGTGTCGGCAATGATCACCCCCCGGTCGGCGGCGTGCGCCGCACCGCGGGTGTACAGCTCCAGCGTGCGGTCACGGAGCTGCCCGGCGACCGTGGCGCCTTCCTGCGCGACCACCTCGTCGAACGTCATGGGCTCGTCGTGGCCGGTATCGGACAGCTTGGTGGTCGGGGTGAAGATCGGTTCCGGGAGTTTGTCACCTTCGCGCAGGCCGTCGGGAAGACGGATTCCGGAAACGGCGCCGGTGCGCTGATAGTCCTTCCACCCCGACCCCACCAGATAGCCCCGGGCCACACACTCCACCAGCACCATCTTCAGTGGCTTCACCCGCACCGCCCGGCCCGCGAACTCCGGCGGAACATCCGTGGTGGACACCAGGTGGTTGGGGATATCGGCGAAGAAATCGAACCACCAGTTGGACAACTGGGTCAGCAGGGCGCCCTTGTCCGGAATCGGGGTCGGCAGCGAAACGTCGTACACCGATACCCGGTCCGAGGCGACCAGGAGCAGCGTGTCACCGTCGGTGTAGAGGTCGCGCACCTTCCCGGCGTGCACATGCTTCACGTTATCGCTCCGATCCTGGTCGAGTGGCCGGCGAGGTCGTCTCCCGCGCGGGCAACCTTACCCACGTGGCATTGTGGACAACGCCCGTGCCCGCACCAATCGTGTCCTCGAAGGAGCCCGATGTCCGCACCGAACCTCACCCGCGACCAGGCGATCGAACGCGCCGAGGTCGTATCGGTCGACAACTACCGCATCGAACTCGATCTGACCGACGGGATGAGCGAGTCAGGCCCGGAAGCGGTAGCGGAGCGTAACCATGCAGGGCCCTCGTACATCCCCAATGGACACGGGACGGGGAAACCGGGCGAGCAGACGTTCTTCTCCCGCACGACGGTGACCTTCACCGCGAAACCCGGTTCGTCCACGTTCATCGATATCGTCGCGCGGGGCGTGCGCTCGGCGGTGCTCAACGGCACCGCGCTCGATATCGCCGGCTACGACGAGTCCACCGGTATCGCGCTGCCCGACCTGGCCGAACACAACGAGCTCGTGCTCGAGGCCGACTGCGAATACTCACACACCGGTGAAGGTCTGCACCGGTTCGTCGATCCGGCCGACGACGCGGTCTACCTGTACTCCCAGTTCGAGACCGCCGACGCCAAACGGATGTTCGCCTGCTTCGACCAGCCCGACCTCAAGGCCACCTTCGATATCGAGGTCACCGCCGCGGCGGACTGGAAAGTCATCTCCAACGGCGTGGGAACCGTGGACGGCGGAAAGCACCGTTTCGCCACCACTCCGCTCATGAGCACCTACTTGGTCGCGCTCATCGCCGGGCCGTACGCCGAATGGACCGACAGCTACACCGACGACCACGGCACCATCCCGCTCGGCATCTACTGCCGCGCCTCGCTCGCCGAGTTCATGGACGCGGACCGGTTGTTCACCGAGACCAAACAGGGTTTCGGCTTCTACCACAAGAACTTCGGCGTTCCGTACGCGTTCGGCAAATACGACCAGCTGTTCGTCCCGGAGTTCAACGCCGGGGCCATGGAGAACGCGGGCGCGGTCACCTTCCTCGAGGACTACGTGTTCCGGTCCAAGGTCACCCGGGCCTCCTACGAGCGGCGCGCGGAAACCGTGCTGCACGAGATGGCGCACATGTGGTTCGGCGATCTGGTCACCATGAAGTGGTGGGACGATCTGTGGCTCAACGAATCGTTCGCGACCTTCGCCTCGGTCCTGTGCCAGGCCGAGGCCACCGAATACACCAGCGCCTGGACCACTTTCGCCAACGTCGAGAAATCGTGGGCCTACCGGCAGGACCAGCTGCCCTCCACGCACCCGATCGCCGCCGATATCCCCGACCTGGCCGCGGTGGAGGTGAACTTCGACGGCATCACCTACGCCAAGGGCGCGAGCGTGCTCAAACAACTCGTCGCCTACGTCGGACTGGAACCGTTCCTGGCCGGGCTGCGCGCCTACTTCGCCGACCACGCGTACGGCAACGCCACCTTCGACGACCTGCTGGCGGCCCTGGAGAAATCGTCGGGGCGCGATCTGTCCACCTGGGGCGCCCAATGGCTCAAGACCACCGGCCTCAACATCCTGCGGCCCGAGTTCGAAGTGGACGCCGACGGCAAGTTCACCGCCTTCTCGGTGATCCAGGAGGGGGCCGCGCCCGGGGCCGGGGAACAGCGCGTACACCGGCTGGCCGTCGGCGTCTACGACGACCAGGACGGCAAACTGGTGCGCACCGAGCGGGTGGAACTCGACCTCGAAGCAGCCGAACGCACCGAGGTGCCCGAGCTGATCGGCACCCAACGCGGCAAATTCGTGCTGATCAACGATGACGACCTCACCTACTGCTCGGTCCGCCTCGACGCCGACTCCCTCGACGTCCTGGTCAACCGGATCGCCGATATCGCCGAACCGCTCCCGCGCACCCTGGCCTGGTCCGCCGCCTGGGAGATGACCAGGCAGGCCGAGTTCCGGGCCCGGGACTTCGTGGCGCTGGTGCAGCGCGGAATCGGCGCGGAATCCGAGATCGGTGTGGTCCAGCGGCTGCTCATGCAAGCCAACACCACCCTGGGCAGCTACGCGGATCCGACGTGGGCGGACAGCACCGGCTGGCCGGACTACGCGGACCGCCTGCTCGAACTGGCGCGGAAAGCGGCTCCCGCGTCCGATCACCAGCTCGCGTTCGTCAACGCCCTCACCGGAGCGAAACTGTCCGGGCAGCACACCGAGGTACTGCGCGGACTGCTGGACGGCGATCCGGCCTCCGCCGGACTGCCCGGGCTCATCGTGGACACCGATCTGCGCTGGCGGCTGCTCACCGCTCTCGCCGCCGCCGGAGAAATCGACATCGACGGCCCCGACGACACCCCCACCATCGACGCCGAACTGCGCAACGACGAGACAGCGGCCGGTCGGCGCCAGGCGGCCACCGCCGCCGCCGCGCGCCCGCTGACGGCGGTGAAGGAAACGGCGTGGGAGACGGTGATGGGCGACGACTCGGTGCCCAACATCACCGCCCGCTCGATCGTCGCCGGCTTCGCGCGAGCAGGCCAGGACGCACTGCTGTCACCGTTCGTACAGCGGTACTTCGACGAGATCCCGGCGGTCTGGGAACGCCGATCCAGTGAGGTCGCGCAGACAGCGGTGGTCGGGCTGTACCCGGCCTGGGACATCAGCGACGAGGCCGTGGCCCGCGCCGATGAATTCCTCGGAGCCGATCACCCGCCGGCCCTGCGTCGGCTGGTGATCGAGGGCAAAGCGGGCATCGAACGCTCCCTGCGGGCCCGCGCCTTCGACAACACCTGACCGGGACGAACGAACGAACGGCGCGTCCACCCCTGATCGGGTGGACGCGCCGTTGTCGTCGGTAGCGAGCGCTCCTGCGATATCAGCGGCCGATAGCCGCCGACATCACTCGGACCGCCGAGATCAGCCCGTCGATCAACTCACCCTGCCGCAGTGAACTCAGTGCGGCGGTGACCCCGAGCTGGCATACCCGGTCGTTCGCGCGATCGGCCACATCCTTACCGGACCGGACCTCCACCGCGTGGTTGTTCGGGGAAACGGCGATGAGCACCGAATGCGCCGCCTCCGGGGTGCTGGGGAACAGAGCGTCCACGGCGGCGGCGGCATCCGGGCCGAGATCGCCGATATAGACGTTGAACCGAACCTTGGTGGCCCGAGTGGCCTCGGTGAGGACATTGTCCATGGCCAGCCGCTCGTTGTTGTCGAACGGGGCTTCCTTGAAGACGCCACCGGCCTCGTGCACACCGGAGACCCGGCCGCTGCTGGTGAGCGCGTATCCGCGCGGCAGTTCGGACTCGACCACCGCCGGCCAATTAGTACTTGCCACTTGCCCGGCCTCCGATCAACGCTTCCTTGGGTGACTCGAGGGAGTCGAACGCCACATGCGAACCATGCGACGACTCACCGGCATCGTAGGAGTGACCGTGCCCGGTGGTGACCTCGTCGGTAGCGCTCCACAGCACCGGAGCCGCGGTCCATTCCTTGCTCAGATCGAAATGGACCGGCTTCTCACCGGGCAGCGGCTTACCGAGGAACGACAAACCAGCGATTATGAGGTAGATCCCCAGCGGGATACCGGCGAAAACCGCCACTGTCTCGAGAATGCTCACCAAACAAAGGTAGACGATCCTCTGTAGTAGTTCACTGCGGGCTCGCTGTGTTTATCGGCGCCGCCTGCGGCGTCTGTCCGATGGCGCGCCTGCGGCGCGCGGGTTGCGGCCCGTCCCGCGCCGTCATCGCGCCCCGCGCGCCGACACAGTGACCGTCGTGGAAGCGAACCGGGAGGAGAACGCTTACGACGAGTTCACCGTTCGCGCCGCGACCCGCTCGCCTCGTCCATCCAGCTACCGCTCCGTCCGCCCGCGGCAGCACTCGATCCCCGCGGACGGATGTCCGCACGGTCACCAGGCAGTATTGACCAGCGAGTTCGCTGCCATCTCGAGGTAGTCGAGGAGTTGGCGGCGGTGTTCGTCGTCGAGAACCTCGGGTTCGAGTTCCGCGACCGCGATGCGCATGCACCGCAACCACGCGTCCCGCTGGATCGGGCCGATCTGGAACGGCATATGCCGCATCCGCAGCCGTGGGTGTCCGCGTTCGTCGGAGTAGGTCCGGGGGCCGCCCCAGTACTGCTCGAGGAACATCCGCAGGCGACGCTCGGCCGGTCCCAGATCCGCTTCCGGGTACATCGGCCGCAGGATCTCGTCGGCGGCGACCTCACGGTAGAAAACGGCCACCAACCGGTGGAATGTCTCGTCTCCGCCGACGGCTTCGTAGAAAGAGAGCGTGGCCTGTTCGCCCGCCGGAGTGCCGGAGGCCGGATTACCCGAAGTCATGAACCCTCTCGTTTCGCTGGATGCGCCGTCCATTGTGCCCGCGTCGGCACGGGTTCGCAGATTCGCCGGGGCACGCCTACCATCGGGGGCTCGCACCAGGCGTTTCGGGCGCGGTAGCTGCTGGGCGTCGATTCAGCGACCGTTAACCGGCCATTGTGCAAAATAACCGTGCGCTGCGGGGCTTTCCATGGTCAACTGGTTTCTGTCTCTGCCGAGATACCACATGATCTTGAAACGCAGAATTTGGGGTCGACATGAAGCAACGGACCGGCGCCCGATCACCGGAGGCGATACGCCACCGACAACTGAAGCCCGCCGACGTCCACGCTCGTGGGTCGGGGGCTCCTCCGCTGCAATTGCTGTCCGATCACGCGGTCAACCGGCACAGCGCCGATACCGCTTCCCATCCCGATCTCATCCGCTCCGAGAGCGATTCTTCCCCCCATACCCCGCCGACGCAGGCGATCAGCTGGCTCAAACGCCGCGTTCTGCTGCTCAACGCCACCTACGAACCGCTGACGGCGCTCACCGCCCGCCGCGCGATCGTGCTCCTGGTCTGTGACAAGGCCGACGCGGTACACCACGACCCCACCGGCCCGGTCCTGCACTCCGCCGGCGCCGCCGTGGTCATCCCCTCCGTCATTCGCCTGCGCACCTATGTCCGCGTCCCCTACCGCGCCCGGGTCCCGATGACCCGCGCGGCCCTCATGCAGCGCGACCGTTACCGCTGCGGATATTGCGGCAGCAAAGCCGAGACCATCGACCATGTCATCCCGCGCAGCCGGGGTGGTGAACACAGCTGGGAGAACTGCGTCGCGAGTTGCGCGCCCTGCAACCACCGCAAAGCCGACAAACTGCTCAGCGAACTGGGCTGGACCCTGCGCTCGCCGCTGGTCTCCCCGAAGGGCCCGCACTGGCGCCTGCTGTCCACGGTGAACGAACTCGACCCGGTCTGGCTGCAATACCTGGGCGAGGGCGCGGCCTGAGGCGCCGACCTCGAACGACCGGAGCGATTCTTCGATCCGGTCAGTGCGGAGTCAGGGAGAGCCCGCCGGCTCTCCGGCGGGCGACCGAGCCGTAGCGGGCATCCAGCCGCAGCCAGGTGTTGCTCGCGCGTACCCGAACGAGTTCGCCGGAGGGAATCCGCCCGGAATCCGCGCGGTCCCCCGAGTGCGGGACGAAGTCCATGGCGGTGAGCGCGAAGACCACCCGCATCGGCACCTGTACCCGGTCCTGCGCCGCGGATACCGTCACCACGGTCTGATCGAGCAGCGACACGGGTGGACCGTGGCCGGAGCCGTGCTCCCTCGCGAGGTCTGCCCCGCGTTCGGCGAGTTCCACCAGGGTGCGAGCGGGGAGATCGTCGATATGGCCGAATCCGGTATCCGGGGGCAGCGCGCCACGCCATGCGGAATCCAGGGAGTACCCGAGGTCGATCGGACCCGGGCCCCGCAGACCGGCCAGCACCGTGTCCACCCCGACCGTCGCGTCGTCGACAGCCAGCTCGGCGGTGACCGTACGGGTCGCGAGCGTCTCGAAACCGGTGGCAACCCAGGCGGCCACCAACCCTTTTCCGCGACGACGCAACCGGACCACCACCGCCGGATCGAGTCGTTGCGCCCGGTTGAGGAAGGTGGCCAGGTTCTCGCGTTCCGCCGGGTCCGCTACGGTCAGGGCGCGCTGGTCGGAGATCACGATGTGGCCGGTTCGGCCGGACCGCTCACCGATCCATCCACTGCGCCAGATATTCGCGTTCGGGCTCACTGAGGCGGCGCAACCGCTGGGTCTCGATATCGAACGCGGCGAGCTGGGTGGTGGCGGTGACCGCGGCGGGCGAGCCGGGAGCCGCGGTGGCGGCCCGCACCTCGTAGCCGACGGTGAAGTCGACCGCCCGCAACTGCTCGATCCACATCGCGATATCGAGCGGAGTGTCATCGTGGCGCAGCTGGCCCCGGTACTTCACGTGCAGATCCGCCAGGACGCATCCATCGCGCAATGCCACGGTGGGCCGGTCGTCCTCGAACAGCCACGGAATCCGCGCTTCCTCCAGCAATGTCACCATCCGAGCGTGGTTGACGTGCTGGAAGACATCCATATCGGACCAGCGCACGTGCACAGCGGTGTGGAACCGGCGCGGCGGCGCCGCGACGGCGCCCTCCGCGTCGACACCCTCTCCGTTGCGGGAAACAGCGTTCGTCACCGTGGTACCTCCGATTGGGCACCCACCCCACTCACCATGCTGCGCACCTGCCGCGCCGCGACCGACAGCGTGGCGAGATCGTGGGTTCCGGACTCGAACAGTTCCGCCAGCGCCGCGCGGGCGCGACCGAGCCGGGACTGATTCTTGGACTCCCAGTATGCAATCTTCTCGTCGGCAGTCTCCTCCGGGTCGCCGCCGGAGAGCACATCGAGGGTGAGGGAGCGCAGCGAACTGTACATATCGTCGCGCAATGCGAGGCGGGCCAAGGCATGCCAGCGGTCGCCGCGTTCCAGATGGCTGACCGCCTCGAGCAGCCAGTCGATCTTGAGATGCTCGTTCAGCGCGTAGTACAGCGCACCGACCTCATCACCGGACCGGTCGGTGATATCGGCGATATCGAGCACGTCGAGCAGCGGGAACAGATGCAGCAGTCCGAAGACCTCGGTCGCGAGATCGAGTGGCGCACCGTGCGCGACCAGGTCCGCGGCCTGGTCGGTGAGCGTGGTGACGTGATGACCGCGCAGCCAACCCGGAACCTTCGGCGCCAGTTCGCTGACGCCCTCCCGGTACCGGTTGATCTCGGCGCCGACCGCGATGGGCTGCGGGCGGTTGGTGAGCAGCCAGCGGGAGGCCCGGTCCAGGGTCCGTTTGGTCTCCAGTTCGAGCTGGTCGCGCACCCCGACGGTGGTATCTGCGGCGCGAATCCGTTCCCAGATGTCGTGCAGGCCGAAGACATCGGTGACCGCGGAGAAGGCCCGTACGGTATCGGTCGCGGTGGCGCCGACCTCCTCACCGAGCCGGAACGTATAGGTGACACCGCCGTAGTCGACCACCTCGTTGGCGATCACAGTGGTGACGATCTCCCGGCGCAAGCGATGCTTCTTGATCGCGGCACCGAACCGTTCCCGCAGCGGAGTCGGGAAGTAGCCGGGCAGCCGGGCGGCGAAGTAGGCGTTGTCGGGCAGATCGCCCGCGAGCAGATCGGCCTTGAGCGACAACTTCACATGGGCAAGCAGATTGGCCAGTTCGGGCGAGGCGAGCCCGGTGCCCTCTTCGAGCCGCCGTTTCAGCACGGCATCGGTGGGCAGTGCCTCGAGCCCGCGGTCCAGCCCACGGCGCGTCTCCAGCTCCTCGATGAGGCGCCGGTGCACATTGAGCATTCCCACCGACTCGGCCCGCGAGATTCCCATCACATAGTTCTGCGAGATATTGTCCTGCAACACCATCTGCGCGACCTCATCGGTCATCTCGGCGAGCAGCGGATTGCGATCGGCGAGCTCGAGCTCCCCCGCCGACACCACACCGTCGAGCAGAACTTTGATGTTCACCTCGTGATCGGAACAGTCCACCCCGGCCGAATTGTCCAGCGCGTCGGTGTTCATCTTCCCACCGTTACGGCTGAATTCGATCCGGCCCAGAGCGGTGGCACCGAGGTTACCGCCCTCGCCGATCACCTTCACCCGGAGTTGGTCGGCATTCACCCGAACCGCGTCGTTGGATTTGTCCCCGGCGTCGGCATTGGTTTCGTTGCTCGCCTTGATATAGGTGCCGATACCGCCGTTCCAGAGCAATTGCACCGGGGCGAGCAGAATCGCGCGGATCAGTTCGGGTGGTGAAAGTTTGACGACACCGTCCGGCAGGCCGAGCGCGGTGCGGGCCTGCGGGCTGATCGGCACCGATTTCACAGTCCGGTCGAACACGCCGCCGCCAGCACTGATCAACGAACGATCATAATCCGCCCAACTCGACCGAGCCAAACCGAACAACCGCTCACGCTCACCGAACGACGACCCCGCATCCGGATCCGGATCCAAGAAAATATGACGATGATCGAACGCCGCCACCAAACGAATATGCTCCGACAACAACATCCCGTTACCGAAAACATCCCCACTCATATCCCCCACACCCACCACAGAAAAATCCTGCGACTGAGTATCCACACCCATCTCCGCGAAATGCCGCTTCACACTCTCCCACGCCCCCCGCGCAGTAATCCCCATCGCCTTGTGGTCATAACCCGCCGAACCACCCGACGCGAACGCATCCCCCAACCAGAACCCATACCGACCCGCAACATCATTCGCGATATCGGAAAAAGTCGCCGTACCCTTATCCGCCGCCACCACCAGATACGTGTCATCACCGTCACGCCGCACCACCCGGTCCGGCGGCAGCACCTGCCCGCCGGCGAGGTCGACATTGTCGGTGATATCCAGCAGCCCGGAGATGAACGTGCGATAGCAGGCCACGCCTTCGGCCATCCGTGATTGCCGGTCGGCGGCGGCGTCGCCGGTGGCGGCCGGCGGGCGCTTCACCACGAAACCACCCTTCGCACCCACCGGCACGATCACCGCATTCTTCACCGCCTGCGCCTTCACCAGACCCAGAATCTCGGTCCGGAAATCCTCCAACCGATCCGACCAGCGCAAACCACCCCGCGCCACCGCACCGAACCGCAGATGAACACCCTCCACCCGCGGCGAATACACGAAGATCTCGTACTTCGGCCGCGGCTGCGGCAGTTCGGCGATCTGCTGCGGCTCCACCTTCACCGAGATGAAATCGCGCGGCGAGCCATCGGGATCGGTGACGTAGTAGTTGGTCCGCAAAGTGGCCAGGATCATTCCGAGGATGGCCCGCAGAATACGGTCCGCGTCCAGGCTCACCACCTGGTCGATACGTTCGCGCAAGCGTTGTTCGAGTTCGGCGGCCTGCTCCGCGGAGTGGCTGTCGGGGTCGAATCGCGCGGTGAAAAGTTGCGCGAAGAGCTTCGCCGTATCGGGATAGGTGTGCAGGACGCGGGCGATATTCACCTGGCTGTACGGGAAACTCGCCTGTTGCAGGTATTTCGCGTAAGTGCGCAGCACCGCGACCGCACGCCAGGACAGCCCGGCCCGGAGTACGAGTTCGTTCAGGCCGTCCGCCTCGGCCCGGCCGTACCAGAGCGCGTCGAACGCGTCGGTGAAGCGGTCGCGAACGCGATCGGCACTGGTGGCCCCCGGCGCGGTGAGCGTATCGGCCGCCACCTCCAGCAATTCGGCGTCGAGGTCCTGATCGAGGGCACCGTGCAGCAGTTCGGGACTCGCGAGCAGGCCGAAATCGTAGATCCAGCGTTCGGCGGCCGCACCGTTACCGTCGCGTTCGCGCCTGATCCGGTAGGGCCGTTCGTCGAGCACCTCGACACCGAGGCTCTGCAGCACGGGCAGCACCTGGCTCAGCGAGATCCCGGCGCCACCGATGTAGAGGGTGAACCGCCAGGAACCGGCCGGCGCATCGGCGATCCGGTACAGATGCTGATCGATGCTGCCCGGCGTCAACCGCTCCAAGCGGTCGATATCGGCGAGGGCGCGCCGCGCCGTGAAGTCCTGTTTGTAACCCTCCGGGAAGGCCTCGCAGTACCGGCGCACGATCCGCGGATCCAGCACCGTGGAGGCGTTCACCGCATCGTTGAGATGGTCGTCCCAGGTTCGGCTGGCCGCCGCGAGCAGGTTCTGGATCCGCAGGCGTTCGGCTTCGGAGATGTCTTCCGCTGAGGACACCCGCACCGGCTCGCCGGTATCGGCACCCGGCATCCGGATGGTGAAGTACACACTGGCGAGCTCGCTTTCGCTCACCCGTGCGGAATAGTCGATCGAGGCGCCGCCCAATTCGCGGACCAGAATGTCCTGCATCTCGAGACGGACGGCGGTTGTGTAGCGATCCCGCGGCAGATACACCATGGCCGCGACGAACCGCCCGTACGGGTCGACCCGCAGGAACAGCCGCACCTGCCGGCGCAGTCCGACATTGAGGACTGCGGCGGCCGTGCGACGCAGCGTGGCCGCGTCGGAGGAGAACAGTTCGGTGCGCGGAAAGCCCTGCATCACTTCGAGCATGGCCTGACCCGAGAACGAGTCGAGGTCGAATCCGCTGCCCTTGATGGCGGCCCGCACCCGCTGGCCGACCACGGGTATGTCCAGCACGTTCTCGTGCAGGGCGGTGACCGTGAAGACGCCGACGAACAGGTGCTCACCCCGGACCTCACCCGCGCTGTCGAGGTCGGCGACGCCGATGAAGTACGGGTACACCGCCCGCTGCATGGTCACCGGGACCAGCCCCTGGGTCATGCGCAGCAGCGGGCGCGCGCCGGTCGTGATCGGAACCTGGAATCCGGTCCCGGTCCCCGGATGCAGTACGCCCAGCGCGGAATCCGGCACCGGAACCGGCAGCGCTTCGCCGGGCTCGCTCCGATAACGGGCGTACCCGAGCAGGGTGAAATTATCGTCGGCCAGCCACCGCAGCAGGCGCGCGCAGTCGGCGGGTTCGATATCGGCCTCGGCCGCCGCCTCGGAAGCACCGGCCCGGTCCAGCCCGGACGCCAGCTGACCGAGGACGGCGTGGATGGCCTCGGTGTCGGTGCTGACCTGCCGCACATCCTTGATGACATCCGGTATGGCGGCGGCGATCTCGTCGAGCAGACGGGCGCTCGTCGCCGGGTGCAGCTGGAGATGGATCCAGGATTCGTGTCCGTCCGCGGTGCCGTTGCGGCGTAGTTCGGCTTCGTGCGGGCGAGCGGCGGTGAGCAGGCCGTCGGCGTCGCGTTCGACCGTGAAGATCGGATGGATGACTTCGCTGATGGTGCCGCCCATGCGGCCGAAGAGCGCCGTGACCGAATCGACCAGCATCGGCATATCGTCGGTGACGATCTGCACCGCCGCGCCCAGTCCCGACCCGTCGTCGGGATGGTGCACCCGCACCAGCCCTTGACCCGGCTGCCGGGTGAGGGCCAGTGTCAGGTGAGCCCGGAAGGTCAGGGTGGGTGCGGTGATCTCACAGTCCGCGTCATCGGTCCCGACGTGCCGAAAATATCCATCCTCCAGAGCGCCGAGGCCGGCACGTAGCGTGTCCGGCAACTCGGCAGCCCATGCCTCGCTGGACAATTCGGACGAGACCGTCATTTCCCACTCCCTTGAATGCGGTTGTTTCGGACACACCGACACCGATTCCCGAGGGTAGTCCCGAACCTGGGCAGCGGGAAAAATTCCGCGGCGTTACCCGCGGGTCAGCTTGCGATGTGTCACTCGATGCGGCCGCGCGGCTTCCGAACCGAGGCGCTCGATCTTGTTGGCCTCGTAGGCCTCGAAGTTGCCCTCGAACCAGAACCATTTGGCTTCGTTGTCGGCGTCACCTTCCCAAGCGAGGATATGCGTACAGGTGCGGTCCAGGAACCACCGGTCGTGGGAAATGACCACGGCGCAACCCGGGAAATGCTCCAGTGCGTTCTCCAGCGAGCCGAGGGTCTCGACGTCCAGATCGTTGGTGGGCTCGTCGAGCAGGATCAGGTTGCCGCCCTGCTTGAGGGTGAGCGCCAGGTTCAACCGGTTGCGTTCACCGCCGGAGAGCACGCCGGCCGCCTTCTGCTGGTCGGGACCCTTGAAACCGAACGCGCTCACATAGGCCCGCGACGGCATTTCCTGCTGGCCCACCTCGATGTAGTCGAGTCCGTCCGAAACGATCTGCCACACGGTTTTGTTGGGATCGATACCCGCGCGGGTCTGGTCGACGTAGCTGAGCTGTACGGTCTCGCCGACCCGGACCGTGCCGCTGTCCGGCTCCTCCAGCCCGACGATGGTCTTGAACAGGGTGGTCTTACCGACGCCGTTGGGGCCGATGACACCGACGATGCCGTTGCGCGGCAACGTGAACGACAGATCCTTGATGAGCTGCCGGTCGCCGAAGCCCTTGTCCAGATTCTCGACCTCGACCACAACGCTGCCCAGCCGCGGCCCGGCCGGGATCTGAATCTCTTCGAAATCCAGCTTCCGCATCTTCTCGGCCTCGGCGGCCATCTCCTCGTACCGGCCCAGGCGCGCCTTGTTCTTGGCCTGTCGGGCCTTGGCGCCGGACCGCACCCAGGCGAGTTCGTCCTTGAGCCGCTTCTGCAGCTTCTGGTCCTTCTTGCCCTGGACCGCGAGCCGTTCGGCCTTCTTCTCCAGGTAAGTGGAGTAGTTGCCCTCGTAGCCGATGGCCCGGCCGCGGTCGAGTTCGAGGATCCAGCCGGCGACATTGTCGAGGAAGTACCGATCGTGGGTGACCGCCAGGACAGCGCCCGGGTACCGGCCCAGGAACTGCTCGAGCCAGAGCACGCTCTCGGCGTCGAGGTGGTTGGTGGGTTCGTCGAGCAGCAGCAGATCGGGTTTGCTCAGCAGCAGCTTGCACAGCGCCACCCGGCGACGCTCACCACCGGACAGGTTGGTGACCGGCTCTTCCGGCGGCGGGCAGCGCAGGGCGTCCATCGCCTGCTCCAGCTGGGAGTCCAGATCCCACGCGTCGGCGTGATCCAGGTCCTCCTGCAATTTGCCCATCTCGTCCATGAGCTCGTCGGAGTAGTCGGTGGCCATGAGTTCGGCGATCTCGTTGAACCGGTCGAGTTTGACCTTGATCTCGCCGAGCCCCTCCTCGACATTGCCGCGGACCGTCTTCTCCTCGTTCAGCGGCGGTTCCTGCTGCAGGATCCCGACGCTGGCGCCCGGCGCGAGAAAGGCCTCGCCGTTGTTCGGCTGGTCCAATCCGGCCATGATCTTCAGTACGCTGGATTTACCGGCGCCGTTCGGACCGACAACGCCGATCTTGGCGCCGGGAAGGAAGTTCAAGGTGACATCGTCGAGCACGACCTTGTCGCCGTGCGCCTTACGAACCTTCTTCATTTGGTAGATGAACTCAGCCATAGCGATCACCCTATCCGTCACACATCGATGCGGTTTCACACGTCGGCGTTCACGGGCACATTGTCCCGCGCCGACTGCTCGACCACCTGATCGTCCTGTTCCCCCGCCACCCCGGTTTCGGCAGACGCAGCGTCCGGACCGGCGGATATATTCCCGGCCACCGGCGCGTGCCCGGGGCGCCTACGCACTACTCGAGCGGTGCAGCGCGTGAGATCCGGCCCCACGGTATGCGCCCGCATCTCCAGATCACGGCGTTCGGCGCCGTCCCGGGTGCGATATTCGTTCGACCGGAGTTGTCCCTGCACGATCACCGGGTCGCCCCGGTGGATCGACGCGTCCACCCCGGCCACGAGCCGCCGCCAGCAGCTCACCGTGAGGAACAGCATCCCATTGTCCACCCACTCGCCGGATTCGCGATCGAACCGCCGCGCGGTGCTCGCCAGCCGGAAGCTGAGCATCTGCTCTCCACTGGGCAGGTCGCGCTTCACCGGCTCGGTCACCACGGTACCGACCACGGTCGCCACTGCTTCGTACATGTCCACCCCTTCGTCGCGCCCGGCAAGTCGCCGAACATGCTCATCGTGGCCCGCTCCGCAGGACTGCGGACGTGGCGAACGAGATCTGTGGACAACTCCGGCCGTCGAGCGAGCTTGTGGAAAGAACGGCTACCACTCGGCCGCCCTCACCGCGAGGAGGCCGGCATGGCCGCGGCGATCTCCCGTCGTGAGTGCACGCCGAGTTTGGCGAGAATGCTGGACACATGCGATTGGACGGTCCGCCGCGACAGGAACATCTGTGCCGCGATATCGGCGTTCGAGCAGCCCTCCGCCACCTGGACCGCCACCGCCCGTTCGGTCTCGGTCAACGAAGCCCAACCCGATTTCGGCCGGTTGCGCGGTCCCCGCACACCTCGGCGGATCCCGTAACGCCGGATCCGCGCCACCGCCCGGGCGCAATCCCACGACGCGCCCAGCCCGGTGTACAACTGCACGGCGGACTCCAGCGCGTCGCGGGCATCCGCATTTCGACCACCGGCGGCCAGCACGACCGCGGCGTTTTCGTAGGCCTGAGCCCGGTAGAGCGGCCATTCGCACCGACCGAACTCGCGCGCGGCGGCGGCGAGATCATCCGGATCCTGTTCGGCCAGCCCACGGCACAGCAGCGCGATGCCGTTGCGGGAAGTCGTCGACTGGGTCGATACCAGGTGGTCCGCGGCCTGCCGGGCGAGACGCAGCGCTTCCTGGTCTCCGGCGTCGAATGCCAACCGGGCGATATCGGGCACGATGTAGTGCAGTGTCGAGGCGCTCATTCCCTGCGCCAGGTCCGTGTGGGCGGCGACGAGCATCCGCAGGGCGGGTTCGGGCTGCCCGCGGGTTTCGTGGGTCAGCGCGGTCACCCACGTATGGACGTACCCGTACCCCAAGCTGCCCAACCGGCTGTCGGGGGGCGGCGGATCACCGGCAACGGACGCGCCGCGATGGATATTGATCAACGCCAGCATGCTCCGGGCGACCGGGGCGTAGCCGAGCACATCGGGCACCTCCAGGCACGCCTCGCATTCGGCGATCGCTTCGTCCCATCGTCCGCTCAGTAGGAACATCCGCGCCTTGGCCAGCAGGTTGGGGCCCAGGTAGACGCCGTGCACGCGGCGGTTGTGGCCGATCGCGGTCTGCAGCGCCTCCTCGGCCGCGGCTGTCCGGTCGAGTTCGATCAGACAGTGCGCATACAGCACATACGGGTCGATCTGATCCGATCCGGCCCCCTCTTGCAGGACATCCAGGGACTGTTCGCTGAGCCCCAGCGCTTCATCGAGACGGCCCTGCGTGTAGCTGACCGCGCCGAGCGCCATCAGGCCGTATCCCGTCGCCAGGGAGTTACCCGCCCGCCGGCCCAGCGTGACCGCGCGCCGGCCCGCCTGCTCCGCCTCGCCGAACCGCTCGAGGAAGAAGTTGTCCAGGGCGCACAGACCCAGGAATCGAGCCGCGTCCGAATCGTCGAGAGGCAGCGTGCGCAACGCTGTCTCGGCGACCAGAACGGCCTCGGCCAATTGCCCCTGGGCATGACATACCTGGGCCAGCAGCCAGCGCAGCCCGGGATCGTCGGAATGCTCGGGCCGGTGCCGCAGCGCGGCGCGCAGGGTGGCCTCTGCCTGCTCCGCCCGGCCGTTCCACAGCAGCGCGCGGGTCCGCATCCGGATCAGGGCGCCACGGGTCGCGTCGTCGAGGCCCGCGGTGTCCACGATTCGGGTGAGCAGCCGCATGGCCAGTTCCGGCGCGCGCACGATCAGCGGATCGCCGACCGAGAGCAACCACTGCAGACTCGCCGGCTCCAGTTCGCGTCCACCGATCGACAAGTAGTAGGCGACCCGCTCGATCGGCGCGCCGGTCGTCTGCAGGACCCGCCCGGCCCGGCGCAGCAGATCCGAGCGCAGCGATGCCGGCAACCGGTCGGCCAGCACATGGCGGATCAGATCGTGGCGGAAGACGAGTTCGGAATCGACCTTGACGAGCAGGTCGGCGTCCATCGCCTCGGTGGCCGCGCTCCACACCTCCATGATGTGGCTGTCCAGGACTGTCGCGAGTTCCACCACATCGACCTTCGGCCCCAGGGCGGCGGCCATGGGCAGCAGGTCGCGGGTCGAACGCGACAGGAATTCCAGACGTCGCCAGATCGCCTCGGCCAGCGAGGCGGCCGGTGGCGCGTCGCGCTCGGCTGCGGTCCCGTCCGGGATCTCCGTCGTATCCCGGATCGAGGTGGCGACCAGTTCGGTGATGTGCAGCGGATTACCGTCCGCTCCGGCGACCTGCCGCAGCAACGCCGGATGCGGTGCCGCGCCGACCATCTGCCGCACCATGCTCGCCGCGGCGGCTTCGGGCAGCGCGCCGAGCCGGATGGTGGACGCGCCGCAGGCGGACAACGCGGCCGTCAACGCCGCGAAGATCGGATCGGCGGTACGGGGTCGCATCGCGAGCACCAGCAGCAGCGGCAACCGGCCGGACAATGTGCACAGCCGGTGCAGGACAGCCAGACTCGAGCGATCGGCCCAGTGGATATCGTCGAGGATCAGTGCAACCGGCCCTGCCGAGCACCAGTCGGAGATGTGCTCGAGCAGGACTTCGGCCAGGGCGAATTCGTGCGTGGCGGCGGCGTCACCGGCCTGCTCCGCGCCCCCGAGCAACAACCGGATCGGATCGGGGTCGGCGTCGGATTGCGCGGCATCGGCCATGAGCCAGGACGCGACCGCGGCGAACGGGACATCCTGCTGGAGTTCGCGCGCACAGGTTGTGCGCACCTGCAGGCCCAGATTCGGAAAACGTTGTTCGACCGCGCTCAGCAATGTCGTCTTGCCGATACCGGCTTCGCCTTCGACCAATACGACGGCCCCGTGCCCCGCGGCGGCCGTCCGGCCGCGAGACACCAGAGCCGCCATCTCGGCGTCGCGACCGACGAACACTGTCGCGAGAGATTGCTGCACCCGCACGAGTCTAAGCAACTGGACCTTTGTCTGCATGGGTCCGCGGCCGATGAAAGCGATGAATTCACTCCGCGCCACCGAATGGAATACGGACATTTCGACCGATTTCAATCGATATTCCGTCGCCGCGTCCGGCAGCCGTGTCCGTGCTGGACAGCTCGGATCCGGTCTCCGGTCGGAGCCTGCCGATCGGTGGCGACGGCACAACGGCCCGCTCCGGCACCCGCGCACCACGTGGCTCCCGACCCCGCCGCGGCCGGATTCGTCCCCGCACCGGACCCGATGCTCGCCGGTTGCCCGATGATCGCTCACCCGGTCACGCAGAGCCGGCTCGCACCCGGACCCGAGGCGATCCGGAATCGATCGGCGGAACCTGTTGTCCGGGAAGCTCTCCCGCGGACCTCTCGGCCGAGTCCGGCCGCGAGCCGATCAGCTGTCCGAGGTCAGAGGACGGGAAGTTCGGTATTCGCCCCGCACAGCACCACCACCGGCCGCTCCCCCTCGCGCGGCACGTAGACACCGCTGAGAATCGCCGCCAGCGCCACCGCCCCCGCCAGCTCGACCACGATCCGGAACTCGCGCCACAGATAGTCCCGGGCGTCGGTGATCGCGTCATCGGTGACCAGAGTCGACCGCACACCGTAACGCCGGGCCACATCGAGCGCGATCTCCCCGATCCGCGAAGCGCCCAGGGCGTCGGCCGTAATGCTCGACACCCCGACATCCACCGCCTTCCCCGCCGCCAGCGCGGCATGCAGCGTCGGAATCCCTTCGGGTTCGACACCGACGATCTCGCGGCGCCGGCCGCCGGCCGCCGCGATACCACCGATCAACCCACCGCCACCGACCGCGACCAGAACCGGCGGCCGGCCCCGGACCTGTTCCTCGATCTCCAGCTCGATCACCCCGGCCCCGGCGACCACCGCGGGCAGATCGTAGGCGTGCAATTGCAGCGCACCCCGCTCGGCGGTGATCTCACAGGCATGCTCGTACGCTTCGGCGTAGGTGGTTCCGTACCACCGCACCTCGGCGCCGTGCGACCACATGGCGGCCACTTTCGTATGCGGCGCCGACTCCGGGACCACGACCGTGCACGTCTTGCCCAACCCGGCGGCGGCCAGCGCGGCCGCGATACCGGCGTTTCCACCCGACGCGATCACGACGTGTTCGGGACACACCCGCTCCGACAGCAGTGCGTTGTAGCTGCCGCGCACCTTGAACGTCCCGCCGTGCTGGAGATATTCGAGCTTCAGGGTGACCGGTACCGGCCCGGTGGGCCCGGGCACGGCGGTATGGAACACCGGCGTCTTCCGGATGCGGCCGTTCAGGCGGCGGCGCGCCGCCCGCACATCCGACCGGTAGATACGCCGGAACGGTTGCACAGGTGTCAGCGGGGTTTTCTGCTCGGTCATCTACCTACTGCCCGATCTCGCTTGGCCAATTCGGCGAACATGGCGTTGTGCGCGGCGAGGTCCGCGTTGTCGTCGCGTTCGGCGGCGCGGTCGGTGCGCCGCGCGAGGCGCGCGTCGCTGCGCGACCACTGGATCAGTAGCGCCAGCATCACCAGCACCAGCGGCACCTCGCCGGTGGCCCACGCCAGGCTGCCGCCGGTGCGCTGGTCGCCCAGCAGATCGACAGGCCAGCTCAGGTCGAGGCTGCGATAGAACCACCCGGCGAGCACCGTGCTCATCCCCATCAGCACCACACCGAAGAAGGCGTGGAACGGCAGCGATCCGAAGACCATCGCCAGCCGGGTGAGCGGCTCCACCCGGCGCGGCTTCGGATCGATTCCGATCACCACCCAGTAGAAGAGGTATCCGCTGACCAGGAAATGCAGATTCATCAGCAGATGAGCGGTATGGGAGTCCGCGAAGGCATCGAAGATCCCGCCCAGGTACAGGGCGTAGAAACCGGCCACGAAAACGACCGAAGCGACGATCGGATGGGTGAGGAACCGGGATACCGGGTTGTGCACCGCCGCCAGGATCCACTCCCGGGGCCCCGGGGCCCCGGTCCGGCCCGCCGGTGGCAGCGCGCGCAGCGCCAGCGTCACCACACCGCCCAGGGCCAGCAGTATCGGTGTCAGCATGGACAGCGCCATATGCGCGCCCATGTGGACGCTGAACATGGCGGGTGCGTATCGGCCGACGCCGGACGAGGTGGTGAAGAGCAGAACCGCGCAGCCGAGCAGCCAGGCGACCGTCCGGCCCACCGGCCAGACGTCACCGCGCGCCCGCAACCGCCGAACGCCCAGTAGATACAGCACCGCCAGCACGATGGCGAGCGTGCCGAAGATCAGGTCGAACCGCCAGTCGAACAGCAGCCGCGCCACCGTCGGCGGACCGTCCAGGTTGTAGCCCAGTTCCACCTCCATCGGAGTGGGCACGCTGGTCGGCGCCGGTGGCGGGGTGCGACCCAGCCCGACGGCCAGACCCATCGTGGCGGCGAAGACGAGCATTTCCACGCTCGCGAACCGGGCCAGCGCCCGTCGGTCGTCCGGGTCGGCGGCCAGCGCCGGCAGCGCGGCCCTCCGTTGGAACCAGCCGAAGACGCCCAGAACCACCAGCGCGACCGCCTTGGCCAGCACGAGCCGCCCGTAGGTCGTGGTGAACAGTTCGTTCCAGGGCACTCGGACCCAAGCGTTGGCGACCCCACTCACCGCGAGCACCACGAAGGACACCAGGGCCACCGCGGAGAAGCGCCGGGCCGCAAGCCCCGTATACGTGCCGTCGCGCAGCGCGTGGACGAGCAGGGCGCTCAGTCCGCCGACCCAGACCGCCGCGGCGATCAGATGCAGGATCAGGCTGTTGGTGGCCACATCGTGCGCCCCGCCGGAGGCGGAGTGGCCGGTCAGCGCCAGCGGCATCATCGCCGCGATCGATCCCGCGAAGAGCACCGGCGTCCAGCCCCAGCGCAGCGCCAGCCGGCAGGCGATCGCCAGCACCAGTGCCGCGATCGCGGTCAGCCGCCACGTGCCCGCCAGTTCGATCTCGTCGACAGCGGCCCACAGATCCTGGGGCGCGAGGATCTCGGTGACCGGGCGCCCGGTGGTGTCGGACACGGTCAGCGGCACCAGCAACGCGGCGCACAGGGCCCAGACTCCCGCCGTGATCGATGCCCGCCGCACCGCCCGGTAGCCGCCGGTGTCGAGGAGCCCGCCCCGCTGCGGTGGGATCAGGAAGGCCGCGAACAACAGCGAGCCCACGGTGAAGGCCGCGAACAGATCCGACAGCGCCCGCATCGCGGGCAAGCCGTAGGTGGTCAGCGGGCCCGGATCGGGGATCCCCAGCAGGCCCAGGGCCTGTGCCGCGGAAAGAGCCACCACCAGGGCCGATACCAGCGCCGCGAGCGCACCGGCCACCACGGTCAGCACCGCCGGAACAGCCGCCGGTCCACCGGGCCGACCGGCCTCGGTGACGGAAACGGCGGCGGGAGCCTGGGCTGACGACATAGGTTCGAGAGTAGTTCGGTGGGCCATGATCGGCCCGGCGGGGCCGTTTCCGGGCAGCCCAAATCAAACGATCAGGTGATCGCTACACTTTTCAGCTGGACAGCGCGACCGTTGTCCGCCATGGTGGAACCACTGCCTCCGTAGCTCAGTTGGATAGAGCAAGGGCCTTCTAATCCCTAGGTCGCAGGTTCGATTCCTGCCGGGGGCGCTCCACCCACCCGACTGAGCTGTCCGGGCCAGTCGGAGTGGGTGTACCCAGCAGAGCGCGCCCCAAACACACGATGCCGACAGCCGATTCGGAATTTTCGGCACCGCGACCGTCCGCCTCTGCGGAGCGCCGCCGCACCGCATCGGAGGAAACGGGGCTGCCCTAGGGTGTCGGAATGGGTTTGCCTTCGCCTTCCGCTGATAGTCGCGCCGTGGTCACCGGAGCCTCGTCCGGAATCGGAACCGCACTGGCCGCTGAACTCGCCCGGCGGGGGCATTCGCTCATCCTCGTCGCCCGCCGCGGTGAGATTCTCGATGAACTCGCCGGGCGGCTGACCCGCGAGCACGGCATCACCGCCGAGGTCCGCGCGGTCGATCTCGCGGACCGCGCGCAGCGCGCACCCTTGACCGAGGAACTCGCCGGGCGCGATATCTCGATCCTGTGCAACAACGCCGGTATCGCGACCTTCGGCCCGCTCGCCGCCCTGGACCCCGCCTACGAACGCGACCAGCTCGAGCTGAACGCCGTCGCCGTCCACGATCTGACCCTGGCCGTTCTGCCCGCCATGCTGACCCGGCGCGCCGGCGGCATCCTGGTGAGCGGGTCGGCGGCCGGCAATATGCCCATCCCGAACAACACGACCTACGCGGCGAGCAAGGCGTTCGCCAACACTTTCGCCGAATCCCTGCGTGGTGAGCTGAAGGGCTCCGGAGTGCACATCACCCTGCTCGCCCCGGGGCCCGTGCGCACCGAGACGCCCGACCCCGGCGACGCCTCCCTCGTCGATCGGATGGTCCCCGACTTCCTGTGGGTGTCCTCCGACTACACCGCGCGGATCTCGATCGACGCGCTGGCCCGCAACAAGATGCGGGTCGTACCGGGCCTGATCGGCAAGGGTATGAGCGCGGCCGGCAACTACGGCCCCCGCGCGGTCACCGCGCCGATCGCGGGCGCCTTCTACAAGAAACTGGGCGACTGATGCACCCGCGACCGCGGACGGTTTCCGCAACGGGTGGGCGACGATTGCGCCGGACCGGTAGATCGGCTGATTAGGGTGGTGCGAGTGTCCGACAAATTAGTGGTGTGGATGGATTGCGAGATGACCGGTCTCGACCTGGTCGCCGACAAACTGATCGAGGTGGCCGCGCTGGTGACAGACAGCGACCTGAATGTCCTCGGTGACGGGGTGGATATCGTCATCCACGCCGACGACGACGCACTCGCCGCCATGCCCGAGGTGGTCGCCGAAATGCACGCCCGGTCCGGCCTCACCGAAGAGGTGCGGCAGTCCACGGTCACCCTTGCCGAGGCCGAGCAGCAGGTATTGGACTACGTGCAGCAGTACGCGCCCACCGCACGGGTGGTACCGCTCGCCGGCAACTCGATCGCGACCGATCGGGGATTCATCGCTCGGGACATGCCGCGGCTGGACGCGCACCTGCACTACCGGATGATCGATGTGAGTTCGATCAAAGAGCTGTGCCGACGCTGGTATCCGCGCATCTACTTCGGCCAGCCGGAGAAGGGTCTGGCCCATCGCGCGCTCGCCGATATCCAGGAATCCATCCGTGAGCTCGAGTACTACCGGCGCACGGCGTTCGTACCCGCTCCCGGCCCCTCGACCGCGGAGATATCCGCCATCGCCGCCGAGGTCAGCGCACATTCCGTAGGCGAAACCGGAGCGGGCGCCGGCCACACACCATAGGCCCGGGTCCCCGGCACACCGATAACCGATTGGCTTGCGATGGGGTGAACGCGCTACTATCTAGGCCGCCGGTGCGAAATCGGTGATGGTGAGTGTAGTTCAGTTGGTAGAGCACCAGGTTGTGATCCTGGATGTCGCGGGTTCGAGTCCCGTCACTCACCCTGTAAAGCCCGAGGACCATGGTCCTCGGGCTTTTTCATTGAGCCGGCGGCCCGGTCAGGCGGCGGGTTTCTCGGTATCGACCGGTGGCGGGACGGCGTCGCGTGCGCCCTGATCCAACCGGAACGGCGGATACTCGTCGCGCAGCAGCGAGGCGTAGACCTGTACGCGCAGCATCCACCGGTTGACACCCATCACGAAGTCGAACAGGCCCTGCGAATAGCGCGCGACGAACAGCAGCCCGACCAGCGCGACGAAGGTCAGCACGCCGATCAGCGGGATGCCCATGGCACTGGCCGCACTGCCGGCGTCGTCGTAGTCGACCACCCAGGCGGCACCGGTCATCGCGCCGATGATCAGATAGTGCGGGATCGCCAGCAGCCACCATTTCACCAGCACCAGGCCGCGATGCAGGGTCGGCGGGTAGTCGACGTCCAGATCCGCCGGATAGTCGTCGTCGTTCGCGAGCGAGAACGGCGGGTACTTATCGGTGCCGGCCGGCGTCCAGGCGTAGTAGCTGACGCGCCAGGTCCATCGCACCACCCCGACGCTGTAATCGAACAGGGCACGCGGGTATCTGCCGGTGAACAGGATCGCGAAGAACGCGATCACCGTGACGACGGCATAACCGATGTGCAGGAAGAACAGAACTATGTAGTGCGGTACCGCGAGAATCCATTTGACGATCCACAGCCAGCGCGACAGCGCGGGGTCCAGATCGCCGCGAACACGGACCGGATAACCGGCGGGAGCAGGCATCGTGATCAACGCTCCTTCGAGGGTGCTGGTCCGGCCGAACCGGCCCGACCGTCCCTCAATTGTGAGCTATCACACAATTATTCGTGCCCGGCGCGCGATACCGACACGTCATCGAGATCAATCGGCCGCCCAACGGGCCCGATCGACCGGCCGCCGCTACCGCACCGGCGCCTTCTCCTTGTCGAAACCCTCCAGCGCGGCCAGCCGCGGCAGGGCTTCCGGATGCTGCTCGTTCAACCAGCTGATCAGTTCCTCGCGCACGGCGCAGCGCAGCGACCACACCGCGTCCGAATCACGCCCGGTCATCGACGCGCGGACCTCGATACCGGTGGGCGTGCTGTCGGTGACAAGGAGATTCCAGCTCCGGCCGTCCCAATCCGGGTGGTCGCTCAGGTACCGATAGAGGTGTTTACGCAGCGCGGATACCGGGGTGCTGTGGTCCAGGTACAGGAAAACGGTGCCGGTGAGTTCCGGGCCGCCGCGCGACCAGTTCTCGTACGGCTTGCTGTTGAAATAGGACACGGGCATGGTCAGCCGGCGGTCGTCCCAGATGCGGACGGTGAGAAAGGACAGTGTGATCTCTTCGACGGTGCCCATCTCGCCCTCGACGACGACCGTATCGCCGATCTTCACCGAATCGCCGAACGCGATCTGCAGCCCCGCCATGAGATTGCTGAGGGTGGATTGCGCCGCTACACCGGCGATGATGCCGATGATGCCGGCCGAGGCCAGCAGCGAGGTACCCAGCACGCGCAACCCGGGAAACAGGATCAGCATGGCGATGGCGGCGGTCGCTACCGCGAGCACCGTACTGGTGATCCGGCGGATCAGCGTGAACTGGGTGTTCAGCTGACGCACCCGGCGTGGGTCACGAGCGCGGCGGGAGTAGCTGTTCAACAGGCCGTCGGCCACCGCGTCCGCTATCCGGACGACCAGCCAGACCGCCGACATGGTGACCATCGTGGCCAGCACACTGAGGATGACCGTGTCCTGCCGCAGTTCCAGATCGGCCAGCGGGTAGGTGATCCGGAGCGCGGCGAAGCCGAGGAACAGTTGCAGCGGGAGCTGGATCCGCCGGAGCAGGCCGGGAATGGTCGTCTTCGGATGCCTGGCCGACCAGTACCGGAGCCCGCGATCGATCCCCCAGCCGAGCGCGATCGTCACCACCAGCGTGCCCCCGAATACGATCAGCAGCCGTATCACGTTCTCCACCGCGCCCACTCCTTGCCCTTACTGATCGGTCGTTCACGTCCCCCGAACAAGGCTACAGTTCGATAACGACGGATCACCACCAGTAACGGGGAACAACGCCCACCTCATGGGTCCGCGGGCTACTGCGGCGCCTGCCCGTGCGCGGAGTACAGCCTGATCTCACCGGCGTCACCGAGAAACGCGTTGACCAGCATCACTCGCTCGGCACGCAGTTCCGCCGCGTCGGGCGCGGTGGTGGTGATGGATATCTGCGGAATCGCCGCCCAGTTCACGACATAACGCTCCGGAGGGCCGGCATCGTCGGACAGCCGGGCCAGCCGGAAGACCGATACGGTTTTGCGCTCCATCAGGTCGCGTACCACCTCCGCGATCCGCTCGGGGTCCTCCAGCGCGAACAAGAATCCGAAGGTCAGCTCCGGCGAGGAGATGTAGGCGGGCACGACCAGAGGTTAGCCGATGAGTAACCGCTCGGTGTGAGCTGTCCCACCGAGCGGTTCGAGGTCCGGATCAGCGGCGTTTGCCGGACGGATCGGAGTCCGCGGTCTCGATATCGACGATATCGGCGTCCACCACGACCTCCCCCTCGTGCACCCGCGGCGTACCGGCGGCGGTCTCGGGTGCGTCCGCGGCGTCACCGACGCCGGCGGGCTCGTCGGGCCCCTCGGTGGCCGCGGCATCGCGCCGGGCCGCGGCGGCGGCCTCGTTCATCTCGATGGCGTCGGTGACCCATTCACCGATCTCCCGGGTCACCTCGGCGATCGTGCCGGTGATGATGCCCGCGATATTGCCGACCCGGCGCGCGCCCGACGAGGTGAGTTCCTGGATCAAGTCCTTGTTGGCCTCGAATTTGCCGATCATCACACGCCCGCTTCGGTTGGACTCTGCTGACGCATCACGATAACACCGGAAGCAGGCTGTTTCCGCAGCGCAGCGGGCAAGAACCGAGCGAACCGGGACCGCAGCGCCCGCGGCGGCAGGGCCAGCTGGAAGATCTTCGCCCAGACCGATCCGATCTGCTTCCCGAGCGGCCCGGTGTTGTAAGGCAGTCCGAACTTCTCGCACAGCGCGCGTACCTCCGGTGCGATCTCGGGGTACCTGTTGGCCGGCAGATCCGGGAACAGATGGTGCTCGATCTGATGCGACAGGTTGCCGGACATGATGTGGAACAGCGGGCTGCCGGAGATATTGGCCGAACCGAGCATCTGGCGCACGTACCATTCGCCGCGGGTCTCCTCGGCGGTCTCCTCCTCGGTGAACGTCTGCACACCCGCGGGGAAGTGCCCACAGAAGATGATCGAATAAGCCCACAGGTTGCGCATCAGATTGGCCGACGCGTTACCCGCGAGGGTCGACAGGAACAGCGGTCCGGTGAGCAGCGGGAACGCCACATAGTCCTTGAGGACCTGCTTACCCGACTTGCGGAGCTGGCCCGCGAGCAGCGGTTTCAGATCCGACCAGCTGCGCTTGCCCTTGACGATGTTGTCCGCTTCGAGGTCGTGCAGCATCACACCCCATTCGAAGAACACCATCAGCAGGAACGCGTACAGCGGGTTGCCCAGGTAGTAGGGGTGCCAGTCCTGGCCTTCGTCGATCCGCAGCACGCCGTAGCCGATATCCCGGTCGCGGCCGTGGATGTTGGTGTAGGTGTGGTGCATGTAATTGTGCGAATGCTTCCACTGGTCGCCCGGGCAGACGTTGTCCCATTCGAAGACTCGCGAGTTCAGGTTCGGCTCACGCATCCAGTCGTACTGGCCGTGCATCACGTTGTGGCCGATCTCCATATTGTCGAGAATCTTCGACACGCTCAGCGCCGCCACGCCGGCCAGCCAGAACGGCGGCAGGAAACCCAGGTACATGAGGCCGCGGCCGGCGATCTCGAACCCGCGCTGTGCCTTGATGATGCTGTAGATGTACTCGCGGTCGCGTTCACCCAGGTCGGCGACGACGCGGTCGCGCAGTTCGTCGAGCGTGCGGCCGATCTCCTCGACCTGGTCTGGCGAGAGGACCAGCGGTCCGTCCTTGGTCTCGGTGAGAATGGTCATCTGTTTCTCCCCTTCGGGTGTCAGATTCGTTTCGGGTGTCAGATATCGATGTCGACATCGCCGACGGCGGCTTGGACACAGAGTTGGATCGGCTGGTCGGGATCGGATTCCAGCTCCCCGGTGCGCAGGTTGCGGGTGCATCCGCTGCGCCGGACCGAAGTGCAGGAGAAGCAGATCCCCATCCGGCAGCCGAACTCCGGGGTCAGGCCCGCGCCTTCGGCCTGCTCCAGCAGCGACGCCCCGGTATTCTCCGCGGTGACCCCGCTGGTCGAGAAGGTGGTGGCCCCGTCCACGTCCGCGCTGTCCACCGGCACGGTGGAGGGCGTGAACTCTTCGGTGTGCAGGCGTTCACTCAGCCCCGAGGCCGCGTATACCTCCCGAACCGAGTCCATCAGCGGCGGTGGACCGCACAGGTAGGTGTGCGCGTCGGCGAACCACGGCGCCACCCGCGCGAGTTCGGCGGAATCGAAGCCGCGGCCGTCCCGTTCCGGATACCTCGTCTCGAGCGAGATATTCGGATGGGCGGCAGCGATTTCGGCGAGTTCGGCGCGGTGCGGCACCAGCTCGGGCGAGCGCGCATAGTGCAGGAAGACCACTCGGCCGGCGTATCCCTCGTCGACGAGGGTGCGCAGCATGGACAGCACGGGAGTGATCCCACTGCCGCCGCTGATCAACAGCACCCGGTCGGGCCGCCGGTCCGGGAGATGGAACACGCCGGACGCGGGTTCGAGATCCACGATCATGCCCGGGCGGGCGTGCTCGTGCAGGTACCGCGATACCAGGCCGTGCGGGTGCACGCGGAGGGTGAGGTCGAGCCGACGACGCGAATCGTGCTGCGAGTTCACCGGTGAATAGCAGCGCAGGTGCCGTACACCGTCGATCACCACTCCCAACTGCAGGAACTGACCTGCGCGCAGCCCGGTCCACTGCCGGGTGGGGCGCAGTCCCAGCGAAACGGTTCCGGGGACCGAGCGGTCCACCTCGACGATTCGTGCCCGCATATCGCGGACGGTGAGCATCGGGCGCACCAGTTCCAGGTACCGGTCCACCGGATGCGGAGTGGTCAGGGTCTGCATCAGATCGAGGAGGGCCACCATCGGAGTTCTCCGTCCCTGTCTGTCGGTCACGTCACCAGCGTGAAATAATTTCGGTGTACGCCTGTACACTCAACCAGTGTGCCGGATACCCCGCCGGGACTGTCAACCAGTAATAGGTGTGACGCGGACGACAAGAGGGAGCAAGGCGAATGGTGAACGGCTGTATGCTCACTGAAATGACGGATCAGGGAGCGAGCCGCGTCGAGCGCAAGGAGCGCACCCGGCAGGCCCTACTCGTCGGGACACTGACGCTGGCCGCCGAACGCGGATTCGGAGCCCTGAGCCTGCGCGAGATCGCCCGGTCGGCCGGTATCGTCCCGACGGCCTTCTACCGGCATTTCGACTCCCTCGACGATCTCGGCGCCACCCTCGTCGACGAAGGCGTCCAGGCCTTACGGCTGGCGCTGCGGCAGTTGCGGCGCACCCCCGACGCCCGACTCTCGGAAACGGTGCGGTTCGTCTTCGGCGAGGTCGCCCAGAAGCAGGAGCTGTACGGCTTCCTGATCCGCGAGCAGCGCGGCGGCACCGCGGCGCTGCGTACGGCGATCGCGCTCGAACTGCAGTTGATCGTGCGTGAGCTGGTGGCCGACCTGTCCCGCGTGCCGGCGCTGGACGACTGGTCGCCGGGCAACCTGGAGGTCGCCGCCGATCTCCTGGTCGCCACCGTGATCGACGGAATCGCCGACTATGTGGCGGCCACCCCGCGCGACCAGCAGTCGATCGTCGAACGCACCATCCAGCAGATCCGCCTCATCTCCTTGGGAATGGGCGCCTGGAAGCCCTGAACGGGTGTGTCGCCCTCGTCACGCCGCGGGCGCCTGCGCCGGCTCCTTGCTCCCCTTCTCGCCGGGGGCGGGAACCAGCAGCAGGGCGATCAGACCGGCGCCCAGCACCAGCAGCAGCCCGCCGATACCTGCCCGATCCGCACCGAAAGCCCAGACGAAGAGACCGAACAGGCTGGGAGCCAGAAATGACGCGGCCCGCCCGGTGGTGGTGTAGAGGCCGAAGAGCTGCCCTTCGCGTCCGGGAGGTGTCAGCCGGGTGAGGAAGGACCGGGCAGAGGCCTGCGCCGGACCCACGAACAGGGTGAGCGCGAGCCCGAACACCCAGAACATGGCCGTCCCCGACACCACCAGCAGCACCGCCCCGGCCACCACCGCGGACAGTAGCGACACCACGATCACCCGCTTGGGACCCACTGTGTCGTCGAACCGGCCGGCGACGATCGCGCCCAGCGCCGCGACGACATTCGCCGCGATGCCGAACAAGAGCACATCGGAATCGCTGAGCCCGTACACCTGCACGGCCAGGATCGCGCCGAACGCGAAGACCCCCGCCAACCCGTCCCGGAAAATGGCGCTGGCCGCCAGGAACCAGATGACGGTGCGATCGAGCTCCCACAGCTCCCGCAGGTCGCGCCACAGCACCCGGTACGAACCGAACACCCCCGCGGCAGCCGCCCCGGGGTCGGCGCCGGTACGCGGCACCTCCGGCACCGCGAACAGCACCGGCAGTGCGAACACTGCGAACCAGACCGCGGCCAGCAGCACCACCAGCCGGATGTTGAGACCGCCGTCGGTGCTCACGCCGAGCAGGCCGCGCTCGGGGCCGTCGCCGGCGATGAAGCCCACATAGCAGATCAGCAGCAGGAAGATCCCGCCGAAGTAGCCCATGGCCCAGCCGAACCCGGAGACCCGGCCGAGCGTCGCCGGAGTGGACACCTGACGCAGCATCGCGTTGTAGGGCACCGACGCGAGTTCGAAGAACACCGTCCCCAATGCGAGCAGCACCAACCCGAGCCACAGGTAGGAATGCTCGTCCCGGACGAAGAACATTGCGGCGGTCAGAACGACGGTCACCGAGGTCATGATCCCGAGCGAACGTTTGCGGCTGGCGGTGGCGTCGAAACGCTGCCCGGTGACCGGGGCGGTCACCGCCACGATCAGCCCGGCCGCTCCGAGAGCCCAGCCCAGCCACGCACTGGCCGGGACTCCCCCGGGCAGATCGTCACCGACGGTATCGGTGAGATAAACCGCGAAGACGAACGTGACGATCACGGCTTGGAATGCGGAGGACCCCCAGTCCCACAGCCCCCATGCGACCACCTGCCCGCGCCCCACCCGCGCGTCCGCCTCGCTCATACCGCGCACCCTAACGGATACGCCCCGGACAGGCCGGGTATCGGTGGTGGGGTGGATACGCGGCCCGCGGCCACGGTCGAAGTACGGCGAGGTAGCGGGTTGATCACGTCTGGTGCTGTCTGATTACAGGTGACGAGCGCAAACCCTATAGTCGGAAATGTCTTTCGACTGAAGTGCGCCATCAGGGACTCGAACCCCGAACCCGCTGATTAAGAGTCAGCTGCTCTGCCAATTGAGCTAATGGCGCGCGCCCCGTTGTGCGGTGCGGGACAGACATTAACAGGCTCGGGCCGCAGAAGTGAAATCGATAGTCGGTCGGACCGGTGTGAGCCGGACGACACCGTAACGGATGGCGAGCCGAACCCTATGTGTAGGTGGGCCGGTGGAGCCGGAAGTGATCATCGACGGTTGGGATCACCTCGGGACGGCTGGCAGAATAGTTGACGTGGTCTCGACCGATCCCGCCGCCGTGGGTCGAGGTGAGCAGTAATCGGTCGGATCCGAAGGTCGGTGCGTAGCGGGTGCGCCGGGACTTGAAACGGGGTTGAATATGCGTACAGGTGATCGGCGTGAGCCGATCCGTTGGCTGGTCGGACCGCTGGTCCTGATCACATTGGTCGCGATGGTGCTGACCGGTTGTTCGTCGTCGGAGGCGGCGGACGGATCCGTCGCCATCGATCGAAACCCCATCACAGAACTCATCAAGCCCAAACTCGTGGCTCCCGTCAAGGACGGCGATATCGGCGTGTCGCCGGCGGAAGGGATGAAGTTCGAGATCACCGAGGGCCTGTTCACCGATGTGGCTCTGCTGAATCCGGACGATCAGCCGGTGGCCGGCCAGCTGGCCGCCGACGGGCGCAGCTGGTCGACCACCGAGCCGCTGGGTTACAGCAAGACCTACCGGCTGCAGGCCCGGGCCAACGGGCTGGGCGGTGCGTCGACGGCCGCCATGAGTTTCACCACGACGGCGCCGGGCAATGTGACCAAGCCCTACCTCGCCCCCGGCGAGGGCGAGGTGGTCGGTATCGGCCAGCCGGTCGCGATCCAGTTCGACGAGAACATCCCCGACCGCAAGGCCGCGCAGGACTCCATCACGATCAAGACCGACCCGCCGGTCGAGGGCGCCTTCTACTGGGTGAACAATCGCGAGGTTCGCTGGCGGCCCGAGCATTTCTGGGCGCCGGGCACCAAGGTGAACATCGACGTGAACGTCTACGGCAAAGACCTGGGCAACGGGCTCTACGGCCAGGACGACATCCACTCGAACTTCGTGATCGGCGACGCGGTCGTCTTCAAGGCCGACGACAACACGAAGATGGTCACGGTGGAGAAGAACGGCCAGGTCATCCGCACGATGCCGACGTCGATGGGTAAGGACGACACCCCCACCAACAACGGCGTCTACATCCTGGCCGACCGGCACGAGCACATCGTGATGGACTCGTCGACCTACGGTGTCGCGGTGAACTCGCCCACCGGGTACCGCACCGATGTCGACTGGGCCACCCGGATGTCCTACAGCGGGATCTTCTTCCATTCGGCTCCGTGGTCGCTGGGCGCACAGGGGAATACCAACACCAGCCACGGGTGCCTGAACCTGAGTCCCGAGGACGCCCAGTGGGTGTACAACACGGCGAAACGGGGCGATATCGCGATCGTGCAGAACACCGTCGGCCCCACCCTTCCCGGAGTGGACGGCCTCGGTGACTGGAACGTCCCGTGGCCCGAATGGAAAGCGGGCAACGCCCAGATGTGAGCCCACGGGCGAACGCGAACACCCGGTGCCGGGTCCCTCGGGGGCCCGGCACCGTGCTGTATCAGCGTGCTGTCTCGTAGAGCCGCCGGACGATGTCCTCGATATCGGGTTCCTCGATCGAGAGGTCGCGCACCTCGGCGCGGGCCGATACCTCGGCCAGCAATTGCGCGGCGGTGGTCGTCTCGTCGTCGAAGGCGAGCCGCTGCCGCATCCCGTCGGCCTCGTAGGCGACCATTTCCGCACCGGACAGCCCGTGCAACGCCGGTGCGGGCCCGACCAGGTCGACGACAAGCACCCGCTGCGCGCCCACGGTCGCGCCGAGGCCGAGCAACGACCCGTCGTAGGCGAGACGGCCGCGATCCACCACCAGCACGCGGTCGCAGAGGCGTTCGATATCGCCCATATCGTGGGTGGTCAGCATGAGCGTGGTGCCGCGTTCGGCCCGTTCGGCGCGCAGGAATTCGCGCAACCGCTGTTTGGACAGCACATCCAGCCCGATGGTCGGCTCGTCGAGTATCACCAACTCCGGGGAATGCAGCAGCGCCGCGGCGACCTCCGCGCGCATTCGCTGCCCCAGCGACAGCTGCCGGACCGGTGTATCCAGTGTCTCGGCCATTTCCAGCTGCTCGACCAATTCCGCGGTGCGCGACCGTCCGGCTCCGGGTTCCAGCCGATGGATGGCGGCCAGGATCGTGAACGATTCGCGCAGCGGCAGATCCCACCACAACTGGGAGCGCTGCCCGAACACGACACCGATCCGGCTCGCCAGTTCCCGGCGCTGCCGGATCGGTTCGAGTCCGCAGGTCCGAACGGAGCCGGAGGTCGGGACGAGGATCCCGGTGAGCATCTTTATCGTGGTGGACTTCCCGGCGCCGTTGGCGCCGATATAGCCGACCGCCGCGCCCCGCTCGATCCGGAAGCTCATGGCATCGACGGCGGTGACCGCCTCGCGCCGCGACCGCAGCCGTTTCCCGGGTCGGCGCGACCGGACGAACTGCCGGGTCAGCTCGTCGACCTCGATGATCGGATCGGCGCTCGTCATATCCTCGACCCCATCTCAACCACCGCCGCTCTGATAGTGCCGGGTCCCGATCCGCCACAGTGCCCCGGCCAGCGCCCAGACCCACAGCGCCGCCAGCGGCGCGCCCCAGGCGAGCCAGGACGGCAGCCCGGCCGGGCCGGGCATGCCCAGCAATGCCAATGTCGGGAAGTATGCGGTGAACGCCACCGGAATCGCGATGCAGAACAGGAGTCGCAACGGCGTCGGGAACACCGATATCGGTTGCGACGCAGCGAAGGATCCACCGTAGGTGAAACTGTTCGTGAGTTCCGCGCCGTCGATCAGGAAGAACTGGCAGCCGGCGGCCGCGACGAACAATCCACCGAACAGGACGGTCGCGCTCAGCACGGTCAGCGCGAGCAGCGCCACCGTGCTCGCCGACCAGTCGATATCGTTGCGCACCAGCCCGGTGGTCAGTACCACCAGCGCGACGGTGGCGCGGGCCAGGCGGCGCAGCGAGAAATCGCTGGTGATCAGTTGGAGCAGCACCGGTTGCGGGCGCAGATGGTAGACGTCGAGCGTGCCCAGGCGGATGAGGCTCGGCAGTTTGTCCAGATGCCCGAACCCGAGCTGGGCCAGCGCGAAGGCCAGATTGCTCAACCCGAACAGCAGCAGGGCGGCGTCCATATCCAGGCCGCCCAACACCTTCGCCTGGTTGAACACCACCCACACCTCGGCGAATTCGACGAGTCCGACCATGGTCGCACCGAGCAGATCGCTCGCGAACGACAGACGATAGGTCCGTTGTGCCCGGATCCGGGAACGCAGCACCGCCGCGTAGGGACTCCACCGTGATCCGCTGGGACCGGTCCGGCGGCCGGATGCCCGGACAGCCGTCTCAACCACCCTGCACCTCCAGCTTGCGCCGCCCCGCCGCCAGCAGGACCCGCCCGGCCGCACCCACCACCAGCAGCCAGAAGACCTGGGTGCCCACCAGGTGGGCCGCGTCCCAGCCGGTGACGCGCCCGGACAGCACATCCACCGGCACCTGCAGCATCGACGGGAACGGTGTGGACTCGGCAATGGCGCGCAGCCAGTCCGGGAAGATGTGCACCGGCACGAAAAGCCCCGCGAGGAAGGTACCGCCGGTCTGATACAGCGAGCGGATACCCCGCGTCTCCACGACCCAGAACGCGACCATCGTCAACGCGAACAGCGATAGATACGAAAGGGCCGCGGCCAGTAGGACACTGAACGCGCCGAGCAGGTAAGACTCGGGCGAGGTGGGCAGCACCAGGCCGAAGGTGAGCGAGCCGACGAGCAGACTGGGCACACCGCGCGGAATCAGCGTGCACAGGGCCCGGCCCAGATCGGCCGCGAGGTTGCCCAATTGCACATCGACCGGCCGCAGGAAGTCGATGGCGATATCGCCGTTGCGGACCCGTTCGGCCAGTTCGAGTTCCGCCGACATGAACTGCATGGCGCCGAGCAGACCCTGGGAGATCCAGACATAGGCGCCGATACTGCCCGCGTCGTAGCCACCGAAACCGCCGGTCGCGTCGATCGCCGCCACCATGACCGCCGCCCGGACGAATCCGAACACACAGTTGGTGAACAACCCGGAGAACATCGCCAGCTTGTAATGCCATTGGCGACGGAACCCGGCCGCCATCAGCCGCCAGTAGACGCCCGCCGTACCTCGGAGATCGACCGCAACGGCCGGCACGGTCACCCCCTGATTCGCGCGAATACAAAGCCGCAACCCTACCGCGCGCACTCCTGCGGAGAAAGCCGATTATCGGTCCGGGCGAGCGCCGCGCCGCGGCGATGTCACCACCCGGACCCACCGGAGCTCACAGCCGTGCCGCGAGCCTCGTCCCCTGTTCGATAGCCCGCTCGGCGTCGAGTTCAGCGGCCAGTTCCGCACCGCCGATCAGATGCGCCGAGACACCCGCGGCGGTGAGTTCGGATTCGAGATCGCGTACCGATTCCTGTCCGGCGCAGACGATCACGTTGTCGATCCGGATCACCCGGGGCCGCGCGTGTTCCGGACCGAAGCTGATGTGCAGGCCCTCGTCGTCGATCCGCTCGTAGTTCACGCCCCCGATATGCTCCACCCCCTTGGCCTTCAGCGCGGCCCGATGCACCCAGCCCGTGGTCTTGCCGAGTCCCTTCCCGAACGGTGTGTCCTTGCGCTGCAGCAGAACGACTTCACGGGCCGCCGGCGCCGGACGCGGGGCCCGCAACTGGCCCCGCACTTGCTCGTCATCGGTCTCTACGCCCCATTCCTGCCGCCATTCGTCCGGTTTCAGGGTGGGGTGTCCGTCGACGATCAGATATTCGCTCACATCGAATCCGATCCCGCCGGCGCCGATCACCGCGACCCGCTCGCCCACCGGTTTCTCCTCCCGCACCAGTTCGGCGTAGGACAGCACCATCGGGTGATCGATCCCCGGGATATCGGGAATCCGGGGCCGGACGCCGGTGGCCAGGACGACCTCGTCGTAACGTCGATCGATCAGTTCGCGCGCGGTGATCCGGGTGTTCAGGTGCACCTGGACGCCGGTGAGTTCGAGCTTGCGGGTGAAATAGCGGATCGATTCGTGGAACTCCTCCTTGCCCGGAATGCGGCGTGCGATATCGAACTGGCCGCCGATACGGTCCAGGGCTTCGAACAGCTCGACGCGGTGCCCGCGCTCGGCCAGATTGACCGCGGCCGAGAGCCCGGCCGGACCGGCCCCGACCACCGCGATGTCCTTCACTCGGCGGGTGGGTAGGAGCGTGAGCTCGGTCTCCCGGCCGGCACGCGGATTCAGCAGGCACGACACGGTCCGGTGCCGGAAGGCGTGATCGAGGCAGGCCTGATTGCAGGCGATACAGGTGTTGATCTCATCGGCGCGGCCGGTGGCGGCCTTGTCGGCCCATTCCGGATCGGCCAGCAGCGGGCGAGCCATCGAGATCAGCTGGGCGTCGCCCCGGGTCAGGATCTCCTCGGCGACCTCCGGCATATTGATCCGGTTCGACGCGCACACCGGAACACCCACCGCGGCGGTGATCTTCGCGGTGAATTCGACGAACGCCGCCCGCGGCACCGAAGTGACGATCGTCGGGACCCGGGCCTCGTGCCATCCGATATCGGTGTTCAGAATGCTCACCCCAGCGGCCTCGAGTTCCACGGCCAGAGCCAGGATTTCTTCGAACGTCTGCCCGTTCTCCACCAATTCGGCCATCGACAAACGGAATACGATCAAGAAATCCGGGCCGATCGTCTCGCGTGTACGCCGGACGATCTCGACCGCCAGTCGACGTCGATTCTCGGCGGATCCGCCCCAGCGATCCTTGCGTTTGTTCGTGCGCGGCGCAAGGAATTGATTGATGAAATAGCCCTCCCCACCCATTATTTCGACGCCGTCGTATCCGGCGAAGTAGGCCAGTTCGGCGCAGCGGACGTAATCGTCAATGGTCTGCCGAATTCCACGGTCGGATAACGCGCGGGGCCGGAAGGGATTGATCGGGGCTTTGATCGACGACGCGGATACGCTGCCGGGAACGTAGGCATAACGCCCGGCGTGCAGGATCTGCAGCGCGATCTTTCCCCCGGCCGCGTGCACCGCGCGAGTGATCGTCCGGTGCCGGTAGGCCTCGGTCCGGTTGGTGAGTTTCGCGCCGAACGGCAGCAGCCAGCCGGTGCGATTCGGGGCGTAACCGCCGGTGATGATCAGGCCGACCCCGCCGCGCGCGCGTTCGGCGAAATAGGCGGCCAACCGGTTCATATCCCATGCCCGGTCCTCCAGACCGGTGTGCATCGATCCCATGACCACCCTGTTCCGCAGCGTGGTGCGCCCTACTTCGAGCGGGGTGAACAGCTGCGGATAACTCGTCGTCGAGTCCATCGCGGGCTCTCTTTCCGATATCGGTCCGGGCCCGGCGACGACCCGGACGCTGGGCCTGCAGGACCTCATCACACCATCCGCCACGGTGGGATTCCACCCCCCGGCGGACCCGCTGCCGACCGCCGGTCACGGACGGGTGGCCGATACGCCCGCCGAAGGGTCGCGACCACCCGTTTTCGAATCACGGAACCATCACGAACACTCGAAACCAGCGTTATCGAACAGAAATTTTGCGCCCTGCGCCACATCAGGTTTAGAACTATTTCCCCAGGTCGACGCGCTGGTGCAACACGTTCATTTCTCACTTCAAGATCGCACTTAAGATATTCTCAGGCTGCGTTAACCCTCTGTTCACCTGCTGTGACCATTCTGAGATCCGGTCTTGAACGACCTGAAGTTCGGTTAGCCCGCGAAGTTGTGGACACCAGGTTGGAAACAACCGGAAAAACTCGCCGGCGCGACAACCACAAACGGTATCGCGATAACCGAACCCGAGTCCACTCGACTTCACCACACCGGTGAAGTTCCTGCGGGCGCAGCGGACCGGGAACCCACCCGGTAACCGTGGCTTGCGCCATCCGGACCCGAACCAGCCTGCGTTCGGTGTCACACAAAAGAACCCGACAACAGCACAGCCATGTTTTCCGGTCGCGAGCCACCCGGCCGCCGCCGTAGATCCGTGCTGCCCGAACCGGGCCGGATCCCGAGACCGATCAAGGAACCGAATCCGATCATGCAAAATCACCGTTTCCCCACCCTGCGCCGCCGCACCAAACGCGAAGCCCTGGGCTTCGCCCTCGCCACGGCCGGCATCGTCGCCGTCACCGCGTCCTCCGCGGTATCCATGGCCGACGACAGCGAACCCAGCCGGGTCGCCATGGTCGCCGAGCAGCAGCCCGCCGCCGCGGCCCCCGAAGCGGCCGCGGTAGCCGCACCGGTCGCGGAAGCCGCGCCGATCCCGGCCCCCGCCCCCGCCCCCGAGGCTCTGGCGCCCGCTCCGGCCCCGGAGGCCGCCCCGGCCCCCGCCCCCGCACCGGCGCCCGCCCCGGCCTACCCGAACAACCTGGACGGCTGGATCCACGAGGCCATGGACATCATGGCCCAGCAGGGCATCCCCGGCAGCTACGACTCGATCAAGCGCAATATCCTGCGCGAGTCCTCGGGCGACCCGGCCGCCATCAACAACTGGGACTCCAACGCACTCCTGGGCATCCCCTCCAAGGGCCTGCTCCAGGTGATCGACCCCACGTTCGCCGCCTACCACGTGCCGGGCACCGCGTTCGACGTCTGGAACCCGGTCTCCAACATCGCCGCGGCCTGCAACTACGCCTTCCAGAAGTACGGCTCCATGGACAACGTCTTCGGCGCCTACTGAGACTTCTGCCCCGCCTCCGGCGGGGCGGGGTCGGGGCCCTTGTCAACCCCGGTTCTTCACTCCTCCGCTCAGTCGCTGCGCTCCCTCGCTCCGTCGCTCCAGAACCGGGGCGGGCCCCGACCATGGAAGCCGACCGATCGGCAGAAGCGATCGAGGCGCGGGACGAAGTCCTGGCGATCCCCGGCTTTGGACCGCAGCCCAGTTCGCTGCGCTCCTTCGCTCCATAGCCGGCAGGCCATGGATGTAGACCATCCGCGGAAGAGGCCACTACCGATGCGGTCGCTGGGGCACGTGGTAAAGGCACCGCGGGCGTTCGCACAAAGACCGTAGAGATCTGCCAGGCGAACTCTCGAAAGACCGTAGAGGTCTACCAGAGCGATCGTCGAGCGGGTGCCCGGACTTCGATCTCCGACGTAACCGCCGGAGCCGAGTTCAGCGAGGCACCCCAAAGGGTTGAGGCCCCCTTGGTCCCGGCGTTCAGCCCTCGAAAGCGCATGAGGCGAAGCCTCGAGTCTCGAGGGCTGAACGCCGGGACCAAGGGGGCCTCAACCCCGCGCCGCCGCAGGCGGCGCAAAAAAACACAGCCCGCGAACTCCTTTGCGGACCAGCACAGTTCAACCAGGCCCGACCGGCCTCGCAACGAAGCGAGCGCCCGACGGCCCCGGTCCACGAACGGATTCCGCGTACACCCACAATGGCGTGGGTGCTCCACAACGAAGTGGGCAGTCGATGCCGTCCAGTGCGCTGGGCGGCATCGACGCGTATTCCACCGCGCGCCGGGCCGACGGCCTCCTCCGGGACCGCCCCGAGTGCACGGGCAATGGTGTCGGGCCGCCTGTACGGACGGCCCGAACCTCCTTCTCCGAGAGACTCTTACACTTGCTCATGGCCGATTACGCGCATTCCCCGGCCGCGGAGGCCGGTCGAGCCGCCAAGGCGCGGCAGCTGGCCGGTTATCTGTGGGACCGGGATATTTCGGGAGCCGACCTGCTCGATATGGCGGCGGCGGTGCGCCGCAAACTCGCCCGGGCCGCGGGAGCCAATCCGCCGAGTAGCGAGGAGACTTGGCGGTCGGTCGCGCAGCTGTTGGACGAGAAGGCCCTGTGGGCCACGCGTCATCCCACGCACACGGCGGCGCAGCGGCCGCACAGCGACGAGAAACTGCTCTGGGTGAAGCCACCTGTCACCCCATGGTGATCCAGGCCGCCACGGGCACGACAGCGGCCGCCGTCCGACGGACCGGCCTGCCCGCGTAAGCGGATGGCGCTGCGCGCGGCCGGTGCGCGGGGTCTCGCGCACCGGCCGCGACCGTCACCACCAGCCGGTGGCCGTGCCGATCTGACGCTCCAGCTCGGGGGCGAGGGTCCGCGCGTAGCTCGCACTGAGATGGTGCTCGTCGTGGTAGACGAGCACATTTCCCTCGACCACCCGGCAGATATCGGGTCCGCACACCGAGTCGGTGAGATCCAGCAGTCGCATATTGGGGAACGCCGGCGCGACCACCAGTGCCGGATTGACCGGCGCCAGCGCCGTCGCACGCGGCATTCCGCAGGTCGCGCTGTCGCCACCGGCGGCCAGGCAGTCCACCGCGCTGTAGCGGATCCCGGTGGGGCTGCGCAGCCACGGGGTATCGCGGATCGCGAGAACGTTCAGGTTCCGTTCCGCCAGCGCGGCCCACACATCGAGGTACTCGGCGGGCACCACGTCGCCGCCGCTGGGCCAGACGGGCGCGGTGGCGGTGGTGAACACCCAGTCCGGCGGATCGGCGGCGAGCATATCGATCACTTCGCGGGACCAGTCGCGGCAATCGGAGATATCGAGACCCCGGTATTGCGCGTCGTCACGGATATTGAGCGAACACCCCATCTTCAAGTAGACGACGACCTTGATATCGCGCACCTGGGCCAGCGCGTCCATGGCGGGCATCCAGTGCTCGGTATGGGAGTTCCCGACCATGGCGACGGTGCGCGAACCGTTCGGATCACCGTAGGTGCAGGTGACCACTTCTTTGTTGAACCAGTCGGAGATACATCCGTCGCGGGTCGGCGCCGGAAGATCATTGGATGCCTCCAGGATCGACGGCCGCAGTTTCGCCACCGGGACCGCCGCACCGGCGAACAGGGCTTCGGCACCCGGATACTCGTTGACCGGTAGCGCTTCGACCGGTTCGGACGGGGTGCGCGCCATCACCACCTGCCACGAGACGCAGGCGGCGAGCACCAGCACCCCGACCAGTCCGACCGCCACACCGGGGATCCGGCGTTGCCACACCGGCGCCACGACCGCGCGGCCCGACCGCAACCGCAGGGGCTCCTCGACGAACTTGTTGGTCAGGACCGCCAGCACCAGCGACACACTGATGACCATCAGCCCACCGCCGAGGCCCGCATGCGGTTTCCCGGTCTGCACCAGGTAGTAGATCAGCAGCGGCCAATGCCACAGGTACAGGGAATAGGCGATCGAACCCAGTTCGACCATCGGCCGAGAGGCGAGCAGCCGGGATACGACCGACCGCCAGCCGGTCACGGTCGGGATGCCGGCGACGATCAGCGCCACCGCGGCCCCCACCGGGAACAGGGCGGCCGGTCCGGGGAACTGGCGCGCTCCGTCGAACAGCAGACCGCAGACGAGTACCGCTGTGAGTCCGAGCGACGCGATCAGCGTCAGCAGCAATCGCCCGGTCCGGCCCGCGGTGAACCGCACCCACGGCAGCACCGCCGCGAGCAGGGCGCCGGTCAGCAGCTCCCAGGCGCGGGCGCCGCTGTCGTAGTAGGTCCATTCCTGCGACTTGGTCATCCACACAGCGGCGTAGACGAAGGAGCCGGTACCCAGCGCCAGCACCAGCACCACGACCGTCGGCCGCACGGCCGTCGGACGGCCGAGCCGCCGGTACACCCAGCCGACCACCGCCAGCAGTACCGCGATGGCCAGATAGAACTGGCCTTGGACCGCCATCGACCACATGTGCTGGAGTGGGCTGACCGAAGGGTCCGCGGCGAGATAACTCTCGGCGGACTGCGCCAGATACCAGTTCTGATAGTAGAAGGCGGTGGCGATGGTCTGGCCGGACATATTGCCCCAGGTCGAGTACGGCCTGGACAGCACTGTGACCACCGCCACCAGCGCCAGCACGACCATGAGCGCGGGGAGCAGCCGGCGCGCGGTGCGCACCGCGGTCTGCCGCAGACCCACCCCGCCGGTCCGTTCGACCTGACGCAACAGCATGCCGGTGAAGAAGAAGCCCGAGAGCACCAGGAAGATGTCGACCCCGCCGGAAACCTTGCCGTACCAGACGTGGAAGGCGACGACCAGCGCAATGGCTATACCGCGGAGACCGTCGAGATCCAGGCGATAGTCGGCCGAGCGGGCCGCGGCTACCGGCTCTGGCGCGGGCGGGTCACCGGCGAGGTCGCGTTCCTTGATTCGCAACAACTGCTTATCCCCGACCTATCGCTTTCTCCGGCCGGCCCGTGATGGGTCGAGTAACAGCAGCGGAGTACGAGCCTCGGACATAGCATGCATCCCTATCACAATGTGTTGTCTGCGGCGAAACCTCCCCGTACTGGACGAGGGCGCCGCCGCTGTGGCGCGGTGCGTCACAGCACCACCGGAGTACCCAACCGCGCGCCGAATTTCCCATGTCTTATCCAGGCCATACAAGTTGACAATCGACCCGGCCCTCACAACAGTGGTAGCCGCGCGTTCTCTTGTCGAACGCAGATCCACTCCCCAGCAGACATAGAGGAATTCATGAACGTACGCCAGCTCTATGTCAGCGCCGCCGCCGCGGGGCTGACTCTTCTGGCCGCTCCCGCCGCGAGCGCCGGCCCGATCCAGATCCCGCTGCCCTCTCTGGCGGGTACCGGTTCCTCCGCTGCCGACGCCGTGCTGGGCGCCACCGGATCCGCGCAGCTGGCGCAGACCGGTTCCGCCGGTGGCGCCTTCAAGAATTGTGACGAAGCGCGCGCCGCGGGTCGGGCGCCGATCTTCCGCGGAGAGCCCGGGTTCGGTCCGCACCTGGATCCCGACGGCGACGGGTTCGCTTGCCCCACCGTCTGATCCACGGTAACTGCGCACGAACACGAACACCCGGTGACAGATCCTCTGTCACCGGGTGTTCTGTATTCGAGCCCAGCGCGGAACGTGTGCGCGAGCTCAGCCCGCCGCGCGTCGCGATCGACCCCGGCGCGGACGCGCTCCCACGACCAGCCCGGCGCGGACGCGCTTCCCGATCAGCGCAGAATTTTGAACAGCAGCGCACCCGCGAGCAGCGCACCCACACCGATCAGGGTGTATTTGACCTTCGGCTCGCTCACCTTGGCCAGCGCCAGCTGCTTGGTCCCCTCGGCGATCCGCTGCGGATCGGCCCGCACCGCGATCTCGTCCAGGGTGCTGGCCAACCGCTCCCGCGCGGCCTCGATCTCCCGCTCGATCCGCTCGGTATCCTTTGCCACCTTCACGCCTCCTGTAACTGGTCTGCCGCGTTCTCCGGCGGCCGGTGATCACCCCTGGGCCGCGGTGGTCACCGGATCGCGCCGGGGTTCGCGCTCGAGTGTATCCGCGCTCCCCCAGGCCGCTACCCGATCGTCCCCGCGCCGCCGGGTGCGGCGGGAATCGCCGCGGGCCGCCGGCGCCTCCCGATTCACCCGCCGAAGCGGCCGGCGCAGAGCACGGGCGCGCATCCGGATTCGGGAGCCGGGCGGTTCGGATACGGTAGCGAGGGTGACCGACAACCAGCGACTCTCCCCGGGCGATCCGGCGCCCGATTTCACGCTTCCCGACGCCGACGGCAACGAGGTCTCGCTCGCCGACTACCGCGGCCGCAAGGTCGTGGTGTACTTCTACCCCGCTGCGAGCACTCCCGGCTGTACCAAGCAGGCCTGTGACTTCCGGGACAGCCTCGGCGAGCTGAACTCCGCCGGGCTCGAGGTCGTCGGCATCTCCCCCGACAAACCCGCCAAACTGGCCAAATTCCGCGACGCCGAACAGCTGAACTTCCCGTTGCTGTCCGACCCTGATCGCAAGGTCCTCGGCGAATGGGGGGCGTTCGGCGAGAAGACCATGTACGGCAAGAAGGTGACCGGCGTGATCCGGTCCACCTTCCTCGTCGACGCCGCGGGGAAAATCGAAGTGGCGCAGTACAACGTGCGCGCCACCGGGCATGTCGCCAAACTCCGCCGCGATCTGTCGGTCTGATCGGCTACCACCCGGGCTCGGCCCGGGTGGTCATTCGTACGAGGCGATCAGCCGCTCGCAGCCGTCGAGTGGTGGGGCGGGATCGCGCCGGCGGGATATCTCGCGGCCCTGGCCCTGTTCCGCAGGCGGACCCGGGACTGACACCGATCCCGCCGCGGCGGGGTGCCCGGCACTCGTTTCGGCCGGTGTCGCGCCCCGGTTCGGCGGGATTTCCGTGGTGAGACATGACAGACTCGCCGTCACAGTTCCACACTCTGCACCACTGGGTTCTTCCTACCGCTAGCCTGGGACAGGTGAACGTACGGACGGAGGCCAGGGCCAAACGGCGTCCGGACCCTGCGCTGGAACTTCAGGACGACCCGCAAGAACTGATGCCGCGTCGGCGGCCGACCCAGGAACGCAGTAAACGCAAGTTCGACGCGCTTCTGCAGGCGTCGCGCGAACTGCTGGTCGAAGTGGGTTTCGAATCGTTCACCTGCGAAGAAGTCGCCGCCCGCGCGGAAGTGCCGATCGGCACCCTGTACCAGTTCTTCGCCAACAAATACGTGATCGTCTGCGAGCTGAACCGGCAGGATCTGGTGGCGGTGTCCCAGGAGCTGGCCGATTTCCACGGCGAGATCCCGTCGCTGGACTGGCTGCGCCATATGAACCAGTTCGTCGACCATCTCGCCAGTCTGTGGATGACCGACCCCTCCCGTCGCGAGGTGTGGCTGGCCATGCAGTCCACCCCGTCGACCCGGGCCACCGGCGCCATCCACGAGAAGGAGTTCGCCGAGGTCGTCTCGCAGATGCTGCGCCCGCTGACCCCGCGCACTCCGCGCGCCCGGCGCACCATGATGGCCGAGGTGCTGGTGCACGTGGTGTATTCGATGATGAACTTCTCGGTGCAGGACGAACAGAGCCACGCCGACGCGGTCGCCGAACTCAAACGACTCATGGTCGCCTATCTCCTGGTCGCGGAGAAGGAGTCCCGCACGGCCAGCCAACGCTGATCGACGCTCGGCGGCCGTAACGCGATTCGGTTTCGCGTCGACGCCTTCGGCCCGCCGCATGCGGTCAGAAGAGCCTCAGGTTCCCGATATAGAGCTTGCCGCCGACCGCCACGGGTTCGTACTCACTCGTGATATCCCAGACTTCACCGTCGGCGCTCCATACCTGGAGTGCGCTGCCCGAATGGGCCGAGTCGAGGGCGACGGCGATCCGGCTGCCGTCGGTACCGAGCTCGGTGCCTTCCGGTACGAGTCCGGGGATCACATACTCACCGGTATAGGCATCTACGACACGGCCCGACTCCGAGGTGAGGATCAGATTTCCGATGCCGCGCAACAGAAGTTGCTCGGGGTTGTCGTCGGCGCCGTATGACTTCTGCTGCCACAGGACAGTCCCATTGCGCGGACTGATCCCCGCGTAGGTCGTCCGGTTTCCGTCTACCCGAACGGCCGTGGGTACCGAAGTCTCCACCGGTCCCGGCTCCGCCGACGTTGTCGTCGAGTGCTCGCTCGGACGCCAGCCGTCCGGGAGATCCGCTGTCCTGGTGCCGTTCCGGTCGTAGATCCCGGCCGGTGATCCGCCGTCGGCGACGACGAATCCATCGATGAAGACGTTCCAGTCCTGGTCACGAATCTCTGCTACGGAGTCACGCCGGAAAACTTCTTTACCGTCCTCGAGCCGTATCACGCGTAACTCCCACTTCGACAGTGGTACCGACGGGTCCGGTGGAGTCTTGACCACGGCCAGCCGGGCAGCTCCGAAGACCTCGATCGAGGGGCTCGGGTCCGGGCGGACCGGATTCGGGTCGGTATCGGTCCAGCCGATCGGCGGGAGTTCCCGGCCGTCGGCACCGACCGTTCGCAGCGACGGCAGGAGAGTCCGAGGTGTCCGGTCCACGAATACGAAACGCTCACCTGCGGCGGTCAGGTCGACGATGGTGTCTGCTGCGGGAAAGGTGCCGACAATCCGGCCGGCCGCGAGGTCGACGACGATGACGGCATCGTTGGGCGCCGACGCACCGTTGAGGTGGCAGGCAGCTGCCGAACGTCCGACGTCGACGACACAGCGGTCGAGGTTGCGCTCGGACGTGTCCACCGCGACGGGCTCGGTGTCCTCCCGGAGCCGGCCGGTGTTCGCATCGACCACGTCCAGGTATTCGGTGGTGCTCCCGTCGGCCAGCCGGACTGTGCGGCCGAAAAGGACGGTGTCGGCATCACCGCCGAGCGCCGACACCTCCTCCACCTGGGAGCCGGCCGGGCCGGGAGCAGCCGGCAGCGTCCAGATCGGGGTGTCCGGCCGCTTGTCGAGCGACGGCAGAATCGGTGTCACGGGTCGGCGGGGCAACTTCGCGGCTTCCTCCGCACCCGCGTCGTGGACGAATGCCCGGACACCCAGCACCCCGACGACCAGCGCCGCAGTGGCCACCATGGCTCCGACGAGGAGAGGGATCCCGCGGCGCCGAGTCGTTCGTGGCCTCGTGTTCACCGGAGCAGGTGGCATCAGCGGTGCCGGATGATGCGGTCCACGGCCGGCCGCTGCCGGGTTGACGACTGTGGCCGCGTATCGACCGGCGGATGGTGGCCCGGAAGGCGCGAGCACGGACAGAGCCTGACCGAGCGCGGTCGCAAAATCCTTGCTGGTGGTGTAGCGATGCTCCGGGCTCTTCGCCAGCGCGCGGCCGAGGACCGAATCGACGTGCGGCGTGAGATCGGGCCGGCGGTCTCGCACACTGGGAACGGGCTGCTGCGCATGAGCCATGATCACCGCGACCGCGTTGGTGCCGGTGAACGGCTGCACGCCGGTGAGGAGATGAAAGGCGGTGGCAGCCAATGAATACTGGTCGGATCGTGGATCGACGGGGAGTCCCCGCATCTGTTCCGGAGAGGCATAGGCGACGGTGCCGATAGTCAGACCCGTTCCGGTGAGGTCGGAGGTCTCTGGTCCCATCCGGGCTATCCCGAAGTCGGTCAGCAGGTAGTGGCCGGTCCGGGCGAGCAGGACGTTGGCGGGTTTCACGTCTCGGTGGACGAGCCCGCGCGCACCCGCATAATCGAGCGCGTCGGCTATCTCCGAGATCGCCCGGACCACGTCGGCGGCGGGCAACCCGCCCGCAGCTCCGACGAGCGCCGCCGATAGATCGATGCCGTCGACCAGTTCCAGAGAGATCCACAACCGTCCGTCGAATTCCCCACGGTCGTGCACGGTCACGATGCCGGGATGCGACAGAGCCGCGGCGAGATCCGCCTCCCGCTCGAAGCGGCGCCGGTACGAGTCGTCGCGGGTGAACTGCGCGGCAAGCACCTTCACCGCGTCGGAGCGAGGTAACCGCGGATGCCGGGCCACGTACACCTCCCCCATGCCGCCGGCACCGAGAAGTCGTTCGATGGTGAACCCGGCGAACACCGAACCCGGCTCCAATGCGGCCATGCTGAATACCTCCCCGAACGCGATGTCGAGCCGATGACAGCGCATTCCGGGCTGCTAGGCAACTCCGCGGCCCGATGGCCGGGATCGCGGAAGGCGAGCAGTAGCCGGCGGGCAGGCCGCGGGGGCGGCCCACCCGCCGAATCGGCACGACCGAGTCGCCAGCGGCCGCGGGTTTCTGCAGCACCGGGTTGGTGCGCTGCCGGTCGTCAGTTCTCCGGCGTCCGGCCCTCGATCAGGTCGGCGAGTTCGCCCGGGTCCTCCAGCACCACCATCGCGGCCGCGGTGTCCCCGTCGTGGGTGAGCGACAGGTGCACCCGGACGCGCGGCAGGAACTCCGCGGCCAAGCCGTGCAGTTTGATGCTCGGCCGGCCCCAGGCGTCGTTGACGACCTCGATCAGCGGGTACGGGTTGTCCCCGATCTGCGGGCGGCGGGCGAAGCGCGACGACGCCCAGGCTTTGAGCACCGCCTCCTTCGCCGCCCACCGCGCCGCGTAACTACGGGCCGGATCGGTGGCCTTGCTCTGACAGTAGCGCCGTTCACCCGCGGTGAAACTCTCCCGGACCATGGTGGTTCCGGCACGTTGCAGTTGTTCGGCGAACTCGGAGATGGTCACCAGGTCCAAGCCGATTCCCAGGATCGTCACAGTGGCGCAGCCTACGGTGTACCGGCGTCGGCGGCATCGGAACCGCCACCGACGAACTGTCCGGTCTCGCAACCGGCTCCACCGACCTGGTAGACCCCGTCACCGCCGAGCCGTGCGGTCTCGGACAGCAGCACATCGGCTTCGAGTCCGCGCGACTGCGCCGCCGGAGTGCCGTCACCGCCGAGCCGGCGGTCGGCCGGACGCTCGTAGAGCGGAGCGCCGCCGCACATCGCCTCGGCGATACGCTGCCGGCCCGCCAGCTGACGTTCCTGCGCCCGCCGCTGATACTCCTCGCGCCGGCCCGGTTCGATCGCCTGCACGAAGGCCTGCGGATGTACCACCGCCAGCAGACCGGAGACGTGCCCGAATCCGAGCGAGGTCACCAGACCCGCCTTGAGCGGGAAACGATCCCCGAAACGCAGTGCCTCGCGCAGCCAGACCAGATGCGAGTACTCCCGCATCTTCTCGTCCACGCAGTCGAGGCTCCGGTTCGGCGGCAGCACACCGTTCTCCAGCACCTGGCACAGGCCGATCAGCTGGAACGCCGCCGCACCGCCCTTGGCATGCCCGGTGAGGCTCTTCTGCGAGACCACGAACAGCGGAGCGCCCTCGGACCGGCCGATGGCCGCCGCGAGCCGCTCGTGCAGTTCGGACTCGTTCGGATCGTTGGCCGCGGTGGAGGTGTCGTGCTTGGAGATCACCGCAATATCGTCGGCGCCGACGCCGAGTTTGCGCAGCTCCGCGGCGAACCGGGATTCCCGGCCGCCCCGGCCCGCACCCAGCGCGCCGAGACCGGGCGCCGGGATCGAGGTGTGCACGCCGTCGGCGAAGGACTGCGCGAAGGCCACCACGCCGAGCACCGGCAAGCCGAGTTCGAGCGCGATGTCACCGCGGGCCAGCAGCACGGTGCCGCCGCCCTGCGATTCCACGAACCCGCCGCGCCGGCGATCGTTGGCGCGGGAGAAGTACCGGTCGCTGATGCCCTTGGCGCTCATCGCCGCCGAATCGGCGGTCGCCGACATATCGCCGAAGCCGACGATGCCCTCGATACCCAGATCGTCGAAGCCACCGGCCACCACGACCTCGGCCTTCCCGAGCCGGATCTTGTCGACGCCTTCCTCCACCGACACCGCGGCGGTCGCACACGCCGCCACCGGATGCACCATGGCGCCGTAACTGCCGACGTAGGACTGCACGACATGGGCCAGCGCCACGTTGGGCAGGGCTTCCTGCAGGATGTCGTTGGGCCGCGATTCGCCGAGCAGGTTGTCGACGTAGAGCGAGCGCATCGACGACATACCGCCCATACCGGTGCCCTGAGTGTTGGCCACCAGGCTCGGATGCACCCAGCTCATCAGCTCCGCGGGGCTGAATCCGGACCCGACGAACGCGTCCACGGTGCAGGCGATGTTCCACAGCGCGACCCGGTCCACCGAGGACGCCATATCGGCGGAGATACCCCACACCGTGGGATCCCAGCCGGTCGGGATCTGGCCGCCGACGGTCCGCGACAGATTCGCCCGGCGCGGGACCCGGATCTCGGTGCCGGCCTGGCGGGTCACGGTCCAGTCGCCGGAATCGGCGACCGGGGTGATGATCGTGTGCTCCGGATCCGCGGCGTAGAAGGCACGGGCCTCTGCTTCGCCGCCGACCGTGAACGACAGATCCTGATCGAGGAACACCGAGGTCATCAGCGGGCTGGTGTTGTCGACCATGGCGCCGTCGTCGGCGTAGCGGCGGATACCGCACTTCTCGACCACGGCGTCGTGATAACGCTCCGCCAGTTCGTGTTCCGGGACGAGGTCCCCGCTCTCGGCGTCGTACCAACCGGGCTTCGGATCGTTCTCCCAGGTCACCATGCCGGTGGTCCAGGCCAGTTCCAGCACGCCTGCGGCCGACAGTTCGTCGGAGACCTCCATCTCGAACCGGGTCCGCGCGGAGCCGTAGGGCCCGAGCTCACCGGCGCCGACGATGACGACCATATCGGCGAGATCGGCGGTCACCGCACCCCATTCGGGAACGGGCAGCGCCGAGGTCAGCGTGGGCGGGGCGGGCAGCGCGGAGATACGCGGCGCATCGCCGGCCGCCGCGGAGTCGGTCGCCTCCTCGGCGTCCGCGGCCTCCTGCGCCTGCTTGGCCAACGCGGCCAGATCCAGGTCGGCGCCGGCCAGCCCGCCGGTCAGATCGACCTGCTGCGGGCCGGAAGCGGTGACCTCACGGGCCTGAGCGGTCGCCCATTTCAGCAGTTCGTCGGCGATCTCACCGGTGGACCAGGTCTGCACCCCGGCCTGCTCGACTGCCTCGACCATGGGGTCGTTCTGGCCCATCAGGCCGGTGCCCCGGACCCAGCCGATCAGCGCGTGCACCAGGGTGACCCGGGTCGACCACGACTTCTCGGCACGCCACTTCGCGACCACCGCGTCCAGCGCGGCCTTGGCCTCGCCGTAGGCGCCGTCACCGCCGAACATGCCACGGTTGGGCGAACCCGGCAGCAGCACATGAAGTTTCGCGTCGACATCGTGGTCGGCGCCGATCGTGGACAGTCCGCCGATCAACCGCTCGACCGACCACAGCAGCACCCGCATCTCCATTTCGGCGCGGGCGCCGGCGTCGGAGAGGTACCCCGACACCCGCGGCGCCGCGAAGGGCAGCAGCAGGGTGGGGGTCAGCGCGTCCTTGGTCTTGATCTTGGCGCCACCGGCGTTGTCCACCTGCTCGGTACCCACCCAGTCGATCAGGGCGTCGATATCGGTGTAGGAGGCCATATTGGCCGGAACCACCCACAGCGCGGCGCCGTGGCGCGCGTTGTCGCGGTAGAGGTCGCGGTAGAAGCCGAGCCGGGTGTCGTCGAGACGCGAGGTGGTGACGACCACGGTCGCACCCCCGCCGAGCAGACGACCGGCGAGCGCGGCGGCGATGGACCCCTTGCTCGCTCCGGTGACGACCGCGATCTCGGCGGACCACTGACCCGGCTCCGCGCTGCTCGCGGCCGCCTCGGCGATCCGCTCGTACTGACCGGCGAGCACCGAACGGGCCTCGTGCACCGCGCGCTGCCGCCACCAGGAAGCCTGTGCGGCAACAGCTTCACCGGCGCCCAAGAAACCGGTCACCGGGAGTTGCGCGGTCACCGCATCGTCGCCCAGCCACAACCGGGCCAGGTCCTCACGCGCGGTAGCCCACCGGTCGTCGATGAGCACCGCCTTACGCGCGTCGAACGCGGGGGCGACCAGCCGCGGCCAATCCGACCCCAGCTCCGCCGACACCAGATCGACGAGACCGTCGTCGGTGCGCTCCGGCGCGGAGACCTGCTCACTCAGCCCGAGCTGCTCCAGCACCAGGCGGGCGGCCGAAGCCAGCACGCCGTCCTTACCGGTGATCTGCTCGGTGAACTCGCCCAGCGCCGCGGCGTCCACGGTGCCGCCGCCGGATCCGCCGGCCGCGGGCAGCGACACCGCCACACCGCGTCGCGCCGCCACAGCCTGCACTGCGGCGTCGACCGCCGCGTCCACGGCCGCGCCGTCGGTGAGCGCACCGGCTACGAGACCGCCCAGGTCGCCGCCGCGCACACTGGTGCCCTCGCGGGTGCCCAGCGAGACTTCGGCGGTGATGTGGCTGGCCCAGCCCTCACCCAGTTCCCAGACCTTCTTCACACGCTCGGCGATCGCGGCCGGTCGCTTACCGGACGGCCCGAACACCTTGCGCAGATGATCGTTGATCGCGTCGCTGAGCACCGAGCCGAACGGCTTGTAGGTGCGGGCGAGGCGTTCCACGGTCGCGGACAGCGCGCCCATATCGGCATCGGCCGCGCCGTCGATCGCGCCCAGCGACAGTTCCGACCCGAGGTCGACCAGCAGCTGGTTACGGCGTGAGGACACCCCGTCGCACAGGCCCTCGATTGTGTCGACCGGGCCGATCTGGTCGATACGGAGTTTGGTCCACAGTGCGATCAGCACCCTGGTCGCGTCGGCGGCGGTGAAGGCGATGTCGTCCGGCCGCGGTCCGCCGGTGGCGGCGGGCGCCGCGGCGGGTGCGGCGGCGGCCGGTGCGGCCGCGGCGGCGGTCGTTTCGGCGACCTCCTCGACCGGATCGTCCGCGGGGGCGGGATCGGTATCGGTCGAGTAGACGACCGACGCCTCACGCTCGATATTGAGAACCTCCACGGTGGCCGTGGCGAAATCGGGCAGTTTCAGCGTCTGGCTCGCCAGGTTGGCCACGGTCGGGGTGGCGCCCAGCCCGACCTCCACGAACCGTTCCACAGCGAGGTCGCCGAACAACAGGTCCTGGGTCTCGATCCAGCGCACCGGACTGGCGAACTGCCAGGCGAGCAGCTCGATGAGCACCACACGGCACAGTTCACTCGGCCGCTGCGACCAGGAATCGAAATCGGCGAGCACGGCGGCGAGGGGCTCCGAGGGCACCAGCTCGGCGATCTCGGCGACGAATTCCCGGTCCAGCGAGAACGGCCGGGGCACGAGGTTCGGAATGTACCGGCCCACCAGCACCTCGGGCTGCAGTTCCTCCGGCAACAGCTGCTCGAGCTTGCCCCGGAACTCCGGGACACCCTTGCGCAGCACCGTCGAATGGAACGGCACATCGATACCCGGCACCAGGATGAAGGCCCGCTTGCCGCCGAATTCCGCCCGGCGGCGATCGATCTCGGTCTCCAGAGCTTCCAGACCGGCGACGGTGCCCGCGATGGCGTACTGCGAGCCGCGCAGGTTCAGGTTCACCACTTCCAGGAATTCCCCGGCCTGCGCACCGATTCCGGCGACGAAATCGATGACCTCGTCGTCGGGCAGTCCGATCTGCGAGGGGCGGATCGCCGCCATCCGGTAGTCACTGCGACCCTGCGCGTCGCGCGGCACCAGCTCGTGCATGGCCGAACCGCGCTGGAACACCACCTCGAGCACGGCTTCCAGCGGCAGCACCCCGGCGACAGCCGCGAGCGCGTTGTACTCGCCCACCGAATGTCCGGCCAGCAGCGAGCCCTCGACGAACGCACCGGCCTCCCGGAGCTCCGCGACCTGCGCGACCCCTAGAGTGGCCATCGCGACCTGGGTGAACTGGGTCAGGTGCAGGACGCCGTCCGGATGCCGGTGCTCGACGCCGCGCGCCTTCAGGTAGGTCGGGTTGTCCCGCACCACCGCGAGGATCGAGAAGCCCAGGGCCTCCCGGGTGTGCTTATCGGCACGATCCCAGATGGCCTTGGCGGCCTTGGACCGGGAACGGGCGTCCAGGCCCATGCCCTTGCGCTGGATTCCCTGACCCGGGAACGCGTAGACGGTCTTCGGCGCGGCGGTACGGCCGGTGGCGGTCATCACCAGGTCGCCGCCGGCGCGGCAGGAGACCTCGATGATCTCGTCGCCCGCGTCGACCGCGATCCGCTCGACCCGCACGTCGATATCCGCGCCGGGCCGAACCATGCCGAGGAACCGGGTGGTCCACGCGGTCAGCGTCCGCGCCGGTGCGGAGGCCTGCGGGTCCACCGCCGACACCGCGTGCTGCGCGGCGGCCGACAGCCACATACCGTGCACGATCGGGCTGCCCAGGCCGGCCAGTTTCGCCGCGGCGTCACTGGTGTGGATCGGATTGTGATCCCCGGACACCGAGGCGAACGCGGCCATGCTCCGGGGGGCGATCATGGTCACGTCCCGGCGCCGGCGGCGCGGGGTCTCGGTCGCGTCGGCGCTCACGGTGCCACCGGCGCGCGGCGGATCGGTCAGTTCACCGGCGCCGGTACGGCCGCGGATCGCGAACCGCTCGGTCAGGCGAGCGAGCGAGACGACGTCCAGACCCTTGTCGCGCATCTCGCCGACGGTGACCCGAACCTCGACCACCCGGCCGAGGTCGGTATCGACGACCGCGCCGGATTCGGCCCGCACGACGAGAATGCTGGTCTCGTCGGGGAGTTCGCGCAGCAACTCGATCCGATGGTCGAGGTGCACCAGGTCCAGCATGCCCTCGATGACGCTGGCGTCGGCACCGGTACGCGCCGCGCCGAGCACCGCGAAGACGGCCGGCCAGCACGCGCCGACCAGCACATCCGGCGCCGTGCGGCCCAGGGTGCTCAGGTTCGCGGGCAGTCCGGCCCCGGTGACCCCGGCGTGGTCGGCGACCAGATCCGGCGTCCAGGCCAGGTTGAGGTGCGCGACAGAGCCTTTCACCTCGGGCAGGGTCTGCCCGGCGGCCACGGCCAGCAGCGCGGACATGGCGGTATCGGCGTCGGCTTCGGTCACCACCGGCGCACCGCCGTTGTACACCGATACCGGCACGGTGATGCGGATGCGCACCACCTGCCCGGCGTACAACGGGACGGTCAGTGCCACATAGGCGTGCTCGGACTCGGGCCCCTCGGTCTCGACGAGGGTGGCTCCGGTCGGGGGGTGCACCGCGCCCTTCTCGTCCACGGTCCACTCGTGCAGATCGCCGAGCCGGTGTACCGGGTTCACGGTGGTCCGGCCGGACCAGTTCACGTCCGGCGCGGCCAGCACCACGTCGATCGGCCCGCTGGTCACCGCGGCGACCCGGCGGGCGTCCACCGCTGCCGGCACCACACCGTCGCGCATCAGCGCGTAGGCGGCGTCCTGTTCGAACCGGTCCAGCAGTTCACCGACGGGCTCGTCCACCCGGGTGATCCCGGCGACCGCGACGGTGCCCGGGATGACACACACCTGATCGGCCGAGTACCGCGGATCGTGCGCCTGCCACAGCGAATCCGAGCGCCACCAGCGCCGCACGTCCTGGTCGACCACGGGGACGAAGTTCACCGGTTTGCCCGGGGTCTTGCACAGCGTGACGAAGAACGGCACGTCGGCCGGATGCAGCACGGTCTCGGCGGCCGCCGGGTAACGCTCGCGCAGTGCCGCGACGGCGGCGGCGGGATCTTCCAGATCTTCGTCACGGAACAGGGATTCGATCTCGCCGCGATCGGCCGGCGCCAGCCGGGCCTCGGCCCGGCGCAGCATCTCGGCGAACCGGTCGCGCCAGCTGATGTCCAGCCACGCCGACTGCGTCGCCGCGGCGATCGCCTCGCCGAGGTCGGTGCCGCAATCGAAGTCCTGGCGGCTGCCCTGCCCGATCGCGAGCTCCACGTAGCGTTCCAGCCACGCGAGATAGGTCATGGCCGCCACATCACCGAAATACGGTTTGGCGGTCGCGTTCAGCGCGGCGATGATCTCGGTGCGCCGCTGCGCCACCGCGTCCGCGTCTCCGGCGACCTCGTCGAGCAGCCGGCCGGTCCGGGACGCCGCGTTGTCGATCTCGTGGATATCGGCGCCCAGCTGGCTGCGGCCCGAGGCCATGCCGCCGTTCGCGGTTCCGGCGCCCACCCAGTCGGGGGTGCCGGGGGTGTCGACCAGCAACTGTTTGACCTCGGGCGTGGTCGTCGCCTCCAGGGTCGCCATGGCCGCGGTCCCCACCAGCACGCCGTCCAGCGGCATCGCCGGGTAACCGTGCGCCGCCGACCAGGTGCCGGTCAGGTATTCGGTGGCCCGCTCCGGGGTCCCGATCCCACCGCCGACGCAGACCACGACGTTCCCGTGGGTGCGCAGCTCGGCGTAGGTTTCGAGCAGGAGATCGTCCAGGTCCTCCCAGGAGTGGTGCCCACCGGCCTTACCACCCTCGATGTGCATGATCACCGGGTAGTCCGGCACCGCGTCGGCGATCCGGAGCACCGCGCGGATCTGCGCGACCGTGCCCGGTTTGAACGCGACGTGGCTGATCCCCACCTCGGTCAGTTCCTCGATCAGCGCGACGGCTTCCTCGAGCTCCGGGATACCGGCGGTGACGATGACACCGTCGAAGGGAGCGCCCGCCGCGCGTGCCCGTTGAACCAGCCGCTTACCCCCCAGCTGCAGCTTCCACAGGTACGGGTCCAGGAACAGCGAATTGAACTGCACCTGCCGTCCCGGGTGCAGCAGTTTCTTCAGCTCCGCCACTCGCTCGGCGAAGATCTGCTCGGTCACCTGGCCGCCGCCGGCCAGTTCCGCCCAGTGCCCGGCGTTGGCCGCGGCCGCGACGATCTTCGCGTCGACCGTGGTCGGGGTCATTCCCGCCAGCAGGATGGGCGAGCGTCCGGTGAGTTCGGTGAACGCGGTCTCCAGCACGATCCGCCCGTTGGGCAGCCGCACCGGCCGCGGCGCGAACGCCGCCCACGGCCGCGCCACCTCCGGGACCGCACCGGGGGTCAGCAGACTGCGCTGTCCGGCCCGGGTGGCCGCCGCGATCACGCCGACGCCGCTGCCCTTGAGGGAGCCGGAGCTCACCCGGGACAGCAGGTCGCCGGGGCCGAGGTCCAGGATCCACTGTGCACCGGTGGTCACCACCTCGTCGACGGTGGCGACCCAGTCGATGGGGTCGACCAGGATCTCGCGTGCCAGCCGTCCGGCCAGCTCGGCGTCGAGCCCGCACTGACCGGCCCAGCCGGAGACGAGGTCCACGGTGTCGGCGAGCGCCGGGTGGTGGAACGCCACGTCCACCTCGAGGTCTTCGAAGACCGGGGCGAACACCGCGCCGCCGCGCTGTTTGGCGGCCCGCTCGCGATCCTGTTCGGCGTGCAGCTGCGCGCATCGCTGCTGCACCCGGCGCAGCTGGTCGGGGGTTCCGGACAGGACCACCCGGCGCCGGCCGTTGCGGATCGACAGCACCGCCGCCGCCAGCGGGTCCACCCCCGCGCAGACCTCGGCGAGCACGGCCCGCAGTTCGTCCGGGTCGACATTGGAGACCGCGACCATCGAGGACCGCTCACCGACCGGCATGAGCCCGCGCCGCCGCGCGACCAGTCCGGCCGCCGCGCCGATCAGCTGGGCGATCGCCAGGATCTCCGCGTCCCGCTGTCCGGCGGCCCGCACCGCGGCCGCGGCCAGCAGGCCCTGTGAATGGCCGACCACCGCGACCGGGGCGACCTCGGCCGGGTCCAGTCCCTGCAGGCGCAGCGCCCGCAGGGCGGCGACCTGAGTCAGCAGCACACCGGGCATGGAGACAGCAGCCGAGCGCAGCACCCGTTCCGGCGGCGCGTCCGAAGTCTCGGTCTCGTCGTCGGCGAGGTCGTCCTCCAGCATCCAGGCCACCGGATCGAAGCCCACCGGGCGCACGACCAGGAGCTGGTCGGCGACGGGGTCCAGCAGGGCGGCGGCCTCGTTGACCAGCGCGGTCAGTTCTGGCTCCAGGGCGGCGTCGCGGCCGATCTCGGCCAGTTCGCCCAGCCAACTGGCGCCCTGACCACCGAAGGCCAGGGCGTAGGGGGTTCCTTCACGCAACCGGTCCAGCAACGGTGTGCGATTCGTCTCGGTCACGGTCCTGCCTGCGGCTGCGGCCACATCCACCCGGTGTCCAGTACCGGACGCAGTGCTCTCGTTGATCGTCAAGACGCTTCGACTTTCTCTCGTGGCGACATGTCTTCGGAGACTTCCCCGGCTCCCAGTCCGCCCGCGGGCGGTCCACACCCGTCGGCCTGCTCTCAGCGAGAATGACACAAAATCATGAGGGAATCCTCACGTTTCCCTGCCAGTGCAGCCCCTACCGGCGGGTATTCGTGCACTCATGTACCAGAATCGACGGAAACATGAACCTCCCTCATGTTTGAACGCGCAGGTGAGGATCGGTCCTTACCCGAACGGAACGTGAGCACTCCTCATATTGCCAGTTACCGAATCGTTATAATCGCAGGTGGGGTTACCGGCGAGTACGAAACGCCCGCCCGCGTCTTCGCGATCCGGGATGGGCCCGGTAGAGTTTGGACGGTCGTACCATCAGCGCGAGTGGCGAAATTGGCAGACGCGCCAGATTTAGGTTCTGGTGTCCACGGACGTGGGGGTTCAAGTCCCCCCTCGCGCACCGCTCACCTACCAACTCCCACCATTCCTGGCGGAGATCGGTGTGCAAGCAGCCTCGTCACACCTCCGGCCCGTTTCCGCCGAGTCCACCGGAGCGCCGCCCCGGAAACCGGCCGCGGAGACACCGTGGTCCCGGGCCGAACACCCCGGCCGTCCCCCGGCTCCGCGCAGCGCGGACGGGACCCGACCGGGCGGCCCGCCCGATCCCGGAGCTACCCGTGGCAGCGGAATACACAGCGGGATAGTTGGTTCCCGTCGCGCTCACCGGGCAGAAGCTTGCTAGCCTTTCGGATCTCGGCGCCGGATCCTCCACCACCGGACAGTCTCGGTGCCGAAGCGTGGCACGAGGAGAAGCAGACAGATATGGCCGACGAATCCGGTGTATCGATCCCCGGTTCATTGACAGCCGACCATCCCCTTGTTCGCGCCCTGATCGCCTGCGCTCCCGAAGGCTGGGAGCGGATAGACGCGGTGTTCGCGATCACCGTGACCGGCCATATCGGCACCGTCGTGTCCTCCGACGGCCGGCACGCGGTATCGGTGCCCCCACCCGATGCCGTCATCGATCTGGTGCGGGAACACCGTGTGCAGACCGCCGGCACCGGTCCATGGTGGCGGATATCGCTCGCGCTCACCGCGATGGGCGAGCTGGAAACCGGCTACGACTACGGCGACGAGCCGTTTCCCGAAGGGCAGTTGCTGCCCGCGCCGGAGTATCGCGCCGATCTCGAAGCCTTTCCACGGGAACGGGTCCCGGTGTGGCTCGGCGCCTACATCGGTCACGGCGACCGCCAGCGTCGCACCCCGCGACAGGCCGCCGAGCGGGCGCGTGCGGATCGGGCCGGCCAGGTGTGGCCCACGCTGGCGGAGAACGAGTTTCCGCCGTTTCCGGTGATGTGGGCGCGCTGGGCGACCGTTGCCGCCGCGTTCGTCGCCGCCGGATCCGACTGGGGTCCGCGCATCGAACCGAGAGCCGCAACCTTCGAGGGGGCCGGTCGCGGCGGTTCGTCGCTTCATGTACTCACGCACGGACGCGCCGTTCTCTCGGGCGGAGTCTGGGAAGCACCGGAACTCGACGCGGTATACAACCGGAGCGGACCGATGCCGGAGCACTATCGCGGCGCACCCGATTGGGTGGCCGACCCGGTGCTGAATCCACGTGCGGCGGCGGGTCTGCTGTCGTTCTGCTACTGGTGGGAGGCCGGCCGGTGGTATCGCGGACAGTCCCCGTCGGCGCGCGACTGCGCCACGGCGATACCCGGCGTATGGACCGCGGAGATCGTGCACGGGCTGGTCGGCGGTCTGATCGAGGCGCCGGACACCGCACAGAACGCGATCACCGCGCTGCTGACCGCGGCGGAAGCGGGCAAGGTCGACCGTGCCGCACTCGTCGCGGTATTCGGCGATACGGGACAGTTCGATATCGACAGCGCCCTGTACCAGTTCACTCTCGCGGGCCTGACCGCCACCGCACCGGAACCGATGCCCTCCGGCCAGGCCATCGACCGGGTGCGCGACTACATCACCGGCCGCGCCCTCGACACCACCGGATATCCGCTGGCGGAACTGGTCGCCGAACGGTTCAGTGTCGGCTGGCTGGTTTACGTGCCCGTACCGGCCGGGGAGATCGCGATCGGGCGGGCCGTGTTCTACCTCGCCGACGACGGAATGCTGGAGCATTCGACTTCGTCGATCGCCCCGGCCACGTTCATCGCCGAATTCGAACGGGCCTTCGCCCGGCGGCACGGACTCGAGGAGGTGTCCGATGGACAAGTGGGAAAGTGACGGAATGCGTTTCGCCAACTACGGGATGCGCAAGCAGATCGAGAGCATGCTCGACACCTTCGAGGCCCAGCAGGCGCAGGTACCGGAGGTGTTCGCACGGCTGGCGCAAGCCCGGATAACGGCTCGGTCGAGCGACGGCCTGATCGAGGTGACCGTCGACGGCAGCGGCGGCTTGGCCGAGGTGCGCGTCGAACCGGATGCCCTGCGGCTGGGCGCACAAGAGCTGAGCCGCGTCGTCACCGCGGTGGGCAAGGAAGCGACGCGGCTGGCCGAGGAACAGCGGCGCGAGCTCGCCGCCCCCCTCCTGGACGGCGACGAGGCGGTGCCCGATCTGCCCGATCTCGTCCCGGGCGCCCACAGCCTGCGTGAACTCGGCGCGGCCTGGGATTCCGAGACCGAGCAGGACGGGCGCGCGCAGGATCCGCACTAGCCGCGGCCATTGCCACCGGCGGACCGCGATAGCTAATATGTATCAGTCCGACCGGGTCGGGGACACGACAACTCGACAGAACGGAATCGTCCCCCATGAGGCCAACAGCGCGTTTCCTGCGCGTCGGCCCCCGACTTCTCGGCGCCACCGTCGGGGCCGCCGCCCTCTTCTTCTCCGTCGCCGCTCCCGCAGCCGCCCTGCCCTGGGCCGCCACCGTGGCCCCCGTCGCCGACGGGCCGAATCCTCAAGTGGAACTGCACAGCTACTGCCAGGCGCCCGGTGAGGTCGGGCACCTGGCGGACGGCACCACTGTCTATTGCTCGGCTGTCCAGGGGTCCGGCGCCTTCGCGTGGTCCTACTACTCCCAACCCCTGCCGGTGGATCCGAACACGCGCAACTACGACTGCGACAGCGGCAGCTGCACCTATCAGGACGGATCCCAGGTTCCCCACGAGCAGCGGTGCGGAATCCAGTGCGGCGAACCGCCCGTGCCGGGCGACGTCCAGAACCATCTCAACAGCAGGCTCTGATCCCCCGCCCGCGGCCGGTCCCCGGGCGGCCGCGGGCGATCCGTGCCCGGCCGCCCGCGCGGGTGGCCTGCTACCGTGGACCGGGAGTTTTCGAACGCAGAGAGAGATCGACCATGGTTGGTGAACTCGACATCGCCGGGGTCACCCGGCTCTGACGGCCACCAGTTGGGCGCATACGGCGCCGCTGTCGTGGCCATGCCGTCGTTCATCATTCATCTTTCGCGGCACACGATACGTGCGCGAACGACCGCAGAGGTCTCTCATTTATGTCCGATACACCTATCGTCTGCTCGAATCTGACCTTCTCCTGGCCGGACGACACCCCGGTTTTCACCGACCTGTCCTTCAGCGTGCCCACCGGGCGAACCGGTCTGGTCGCGCCCAACGGCGCGGGCAAGAGCACCCTGCTCCGACTGATCGCCGGTGACCTGCGCCCCGGCGCCGGTAGCGTGTCCGTCGACGGCGTACTGGGTTATCTCCCCCAGACCCTGCCGCTGACCGGCGATCTGACCGTCGCCGAGTTACTGGGTATCGCACCGGTCCTGGCCGCACTGGACGCCGTCGAATCCGGTGACACCGCCGAGGAGCACTTCACCACGATCGGCTCCGACTGGGATATCGAGGAACGCACACACGCCCAGTTGAACCGGCTCGGCCTGGGCGAGCTGACGTTCACCCGGCGGCTGCACACCCTCAGCGGCGGTCAGGTCGTTTCGCTGGGGCTCGCGGCCCAGCTGCTGCGCCGGCCCGATGTCCTGCTGCTCGACGAGCCCACCAACAACCTCGACCTGGACGCCCGCCACGACCTCTACGATCTGCTCGCCGAATGGAACGGGTGCCTGCTTCTGGTCAGCCACGACCGGGCGCTGCTGGACCGGATGGACCGGATCGCCGAACTCCATGCCGGGGAGATCCGTTTCCACGGCGGTGATTTCACCGAATACGAGGCCGCGGTCCAGGCCGAACGGGAGGTCGCGGAGAAGAACATTCGCACTGCCGAACAGGAGGTCAAACGCGAGAAACGCGAACTCCAGCAGGCCCGGGAACGGGCTTCGCGCCGGGCGAGCAACGCCGCCCGCAATCTCGGCAACGCGGGTCTGCCGAAGATCTTCGCCGGGACCATGAAACGCAACGCCCAGGAATCGGCCGGGCGCGCGAACGAGACGCACACCGCCCGGGTCGACGCCGCCAAGAACCGGCTCGACCGGGCCGAGCGCGCGCTCCGTGAAGACCAGCAGATAAAACTGCAACTGCCCGGTACCGAAGTTCCGGCCGGGCGCACCGTATTCCTGGGCGAACAGATGCGCTACCGCTTCGGTGAGCGGACGGTTTTCGCGGGCGACGGCGCCGATCTGGTGATCCGCGGACCCGAACGTATCGCGCTGACGGGCCCGAACGGCGCGGGGAAATCCACGCTGCTGCGGCTGATCCACGGCGATCTGACGCCGGAGGCCGGGACCGTCACCCGCGCCGAGGGCCGGATCGCTTATCTGTCGCAGCGACTGGACCTGCTCGATCTCGACCGCACGGTCGCCGAGAACCTGGCCGCGGCCGCCCCGGATCTGCCCGCGCCGCAACGGATGAACCTCCTGGCGCGGTTCCTGTTCCGGGGATCGCGGGTCCAGCTGCCGGTCGGCGCGCTCTCCGGAGGTGAGCGGTTGCGCGCCACCCTGGCGTGCGTCCTTTTCGCCGAACCCGCTCCACAACTGCTGTTGTTGGACGAGCCGACGAACAACCTCGATCTGGTGAGCGTCGCGCAGTTGGAAAGTGCGTTGGACGCCTACCGGGGAGCCTTCGTGGTGGTGAGCCACGACGAACGGTTCCTCGCCGAGATCGGAGTGCAGCGGTGGTTGCGGTTGACCGACGGCCGGCTTACCGAGGTCGCGGGGCCTGATTCCGCGGCCTGATCTCCCGGGTCGCCGACCTCGCGGCGCCCGCGGGGTCGGCATCGGATCTCGAATGCGGTTCTGAGCCCGGCTCATCCGCGCCCGCGACCCCGCTGGGGCCGCGGGCGCGCACCGTGCCGCTGTCGACCTACGGCCGACGACCCGCGCCGGTATTACGTCAGTTCCGGCGGTTTCGCTTGCGCGGGGCCACCGGGTTCCGGCGGAGCATCCGGCCCCGGCGCGGCGGTGGTGGGATCCTCGCTCGGCGGATGAGTTTCGGCGGGTTCCAGGGATTCGGCCGCCGGCTCTGCCTTCCGCGTCTCGTCGCGGTCCAGCCAGGCGAACACCAGGTGCTGCTGCCCGTAGGTCCATATGTTGTTGGCCACCCAGTAGAGCAGGATGGCGATCATCAGCAACGGACCGCCCACCAGCACGCCGAGCGGAAACACCCACAGCATCAGTTTGTTCATCAGCGATATCTGCGGACTCGCGGCCGCCGCCGGATCCTGCCGCGCGATCGACGCGCGCGCGTTGAAATGGGTGGCGAGGCTCGCCACCACCATCAGCGGCACCGCCACCGCCGCGATCGCGGCCAGTGACGGCACCGGTCCGTGGGCGGCGAACGAATCCAGCGCGCTCTCGGGACTGGCGATCGCGACCGATATCGGCGCCCCGAACAGCCGGGCCCCGAGGAAGGACTGCACATCGGCGACGTCGAAGAAATAGTTCGCGGTCCGGGCGTTCGCCTCCGGGGTCATGCCGAGCTTGCCGAATCCCGTGCCGGTGCGGTTGAACGACTGCAGAACGTGATACAGGCCGAGGAACACGGGCAGCTGCACCAGCGCGGGCAGGCAGCCCATCAGCGGGTTGAAACCGTGTTCCTGCTGGAGCTTCTGCATTTCCGCCGCCTGCTTCATGCGGTCACCGGCGAACTGTGTCCGCAGGTTCTCCAACTGCGGGCGCAGTTCCTGCATCCGGCGGGTTGTGCGGATCTGTTCGATCGCGGGTTTCAGCAGGAACAGCCGAAGGGTGAAGACCAGGAACACCACCGACAGCGCCCAGGCGAAACCGCTGTCCGGACCCAGCACGGCCCCGAAGACGGTATGCCACAACCACAGGATCGCCGATACCGGGTAATAGATGAAATCGAGCACGGGAGCACCTCATTTGCTGCACCGCACGGAAGAACCGCGCCGGGTGCGAAAGGCGCCACGCCCGCACACTCGGGCGGTGGCGCGAAGGACAGGTCGACTCGGGCCGCCGAAACGCCGAAGCGTCAGGCGGCGGCCGAAACCTGTCCGGGTGCTCGGGGAAGGCGCGGGCGACCAGGTGTGTCCGGAGCGCTCTGCCGACGGAACGCGCCCCGCAGACGCCGCTCCTCGTGGGAGGGTCCGGTGGCCGATTCGGCCGGTGGCCGCAGCCCGGACCGTCCGCCCTGCTCGGCCAGGCCGAGCAGAATGGTGATCGCCACCGCGGCGCCGACCACGGCGGTGGGCCCGTCGCCCACCAGCGCCACAGTGATGGCGAGGGTCAGGGCGGCCACCCACGCGAGCTGAACCAGGTTCACCGCGTGCGCGACGACCGACCAGATCCGTGCCATGTATCGCAGCATACCCAGCCCGTCGGCGGCGATTCACACCTCGACGCGCTCGATGCTCCCCGATTCCATCGCAATCCACAGTGCGCCGTCCGGACCGACGGTCAGACCGTGCGGCTCGGCGCCGGGTAGCTCGGTCGCGGTGATCACGCCGTCGGTGGTGATACGGCCGAGCCGGGCGGTGGCCCATTCGGTGAACCACAGGGCGCCGTCCGGGCCCGTGATGATGGCGTGTGGCCGCGCGTCGCGGTCCGGGAGCGGAAATTCGTCGATCGTGCCGTCGACCGCGATCCGGCCGATCTGCCCGCCCCCGATCTCGACGAACCACAGTGCGCCGTCGGGTCCCGCGGTGATACCGACCGGCATCGCGGCCTCCGTCGGCAGGGGGTACACCGCGGTGGTGCCGGACAGGTCGACCCGGCCGATCGCGTTGCCCTGATTCAGGGTGTACCAGAGCGCGCCGTCCGGACCGGAGGTGATCATCGACGGCATCCCGGTCACCGGAAACCGGGAGATTTCGCCGTCGACGGTCAGCCGCCCGATCCGGTCGGCCTGTAGTTCGGTGTACCAGAGCGCGCCGTCGGGACCCGTGGTGATGCCGTACGGAGATACCGCGGCGAACCAGGTCGCATCGCCTTCCCCAGCGATGCGGCCGATCCGGTTGCCACGGAATTCGGTGAACCACATGGCCCCGTCCGGTCCCGGCACGATAATCGTCGGCTGCCCGTCACGCGGGTCCAGCGCAAACGTTCGCACCGCGCCGTCCAGGTATCTGCCGATGGCGCCCTCGCTGGTCAAGGTGAACCAGAGGGCGCCGTCGGGACCCGGGCTCAGCCCGTAGGGTGCCCCGGAGATCCGAACCACTCGCTCATTCCTCCTCGTGCTCCGCCCGATGACGACCCGGCCGACCGGTGCGGAGAGCTGAGCTTGCCACATCCGGTGCGACTGTTCGAGCCGGGGCGTGATCTCGGTGCAGAGATCCCCGCTCACCGGCCCGGGCGTGCGCGACGCCACTCGCCGTGTCCGGCCACCGGGTTTCGCGGGCGCCGTCCCGGGTAGGACGCCGGGCAGATCGCAATCGTAGGAGCCGGAAGGAGCACGGAATGGCCCAGCAGCACGATCTGACCGGACGGCGAATCGCCGTCCTCGCGACAGACGGGGTGGAACAGGCCGAACTCGTCCAACCCAGGTCGGCGGTCGAGGACGCCGGTGCGACCACCGCGTTGCTCGCGCTGGAACCCGGCCGGATCCAGGCCATGAATCACGATGTCGAAAAGGGCGCCATGTTCACCGTGGACCGGGTGGTCGGCGAATGCAGCCCCGACGAATTCGACGCACTGCTGCTACCCGGCGGCACCACGAATCCCGACAAACTGCGCCAGGACGAGTCGGCGGTGTCGTTCGTCCGGGATTTCTTCGCCACCGGTAAACCGGTGGGCGTGATCTGCCACGGTCCGTGGACGCTGGTGGAAGCGGACGTGGTGCGCGGGCGCACCCTGACCTCCTATCCCAGTGTGCGCACCGATATCCGCAATGCCGGCGGCACGGTCGTCGACGAGGAAGTGGTCAACGACCACGGCTTGGTGTCCAGTCGCAACCCACGCGACCTGCCCGCGTTCTGCGCGAAGATCGTCGAGGAGTTCGCGGAAGGCAAGCATCCGGTGCGTCCGGAGGGTGCGACGGCGTCCCGCTGACACGGTCGTCTCGGCACTGCCCGCCGAAACGATCGTGCGCGGGATCGCCGCCGCTCCCTACCCGGCCGGACCCCGTCGACGCGACCGCCTCATATTCGGCCGCGATCGCGGCACCCGGCGAGGGAGCACTCCCACCGGGCGCTGGTCGTCCGGCTCAGATCACGCCGTGCAGCGGCGGCGGAGTGCCGTGCAACAGCGTGCGACCTATGTGCTGGTACTTCCAGCGGACCGGGTCGTGCAAGGTGTGCGTGCGGGCGTTGCGCCAGAAATGGTGCAGGTTGAGATCATCGGCCGCACTGCGGGTTCCGCTCACCTCGAACAGCGCGCTGGACACCTCGGTGGCCGCGCGGTCGGCGAGTATCTTGGCGCTCGCCACGGCGATCGAGGCATCGGCCACCCGCTCCGGAGCGTCGACCGCGGCGTCGACGGCGACACCGGCGGCGACCAGAGCGGCCTCGGCGGCGGTCACGGTGACGGCCAGCTCGCCGAATCGCTGGATCAGTAGCGGATCGTCGATCGCGCGGGCCACCTGCGCCTCGAACCAGGGCCGGCTCTTGTCGCGGACGAAATCGGTGGCGGCGGTGAGCGCCCCGCGCGCGATACCGGCGTCGATCGCGGCGTGCAACAGCTGCGCGGAGGCCCCGTAGGCGGTCGGCGCGTCGACGGCGGCGGTCCGGGCGACGAGCTGATCACGGTCGACCACCACACCCTCGAACGACACCGTCCCGCTGCCGGTGGTGCGCTGGCCGAGCCCGTTCCAGTCGTCGACGATCCGGACGCCCGGGGTATCTGCGGGCAGGAACGCGACGTACTGGCCCGGCGGCAGACCGGACGTGCCCTCGGGGTCGTCCAGCTTGGTGAGCACCGCGAGCACATCGGCGAACAGCGAACCGGTGCAGTAGTACTTGACCCCGTCGATCCGGAACTGCTGCCCGTCGGCGAGGGGACGCACCGTGGTCGCGATATCGGCGATCGTGGCGCCGCCACGCTCGGATTGCGCATTGGCGATCTGCGCGCCGTCCAGCACACCGGTCAGGTAGCGGCGCTGCTGATCCGCGGATCCGGCGAGTTTCAGCAGGTTCACGTACACGAAATGGCTGTGCGGGATCTGCGCGATATTGGGGTCGGCGACCGCGAGCAGGCGCACCACTTCGGCAACCTCGCTGGGCGGTAGATCCGCGCCGCCGTGCGCGGCGGGGACGGTGACGGCCAGCAGACCGCTGGCCGCCAGTGTGCCGATCTCGGCGAAGGGCAGCGCGCGGTCCCGGTCGCGGTGCGCGGCGTCCACCGCGAATTCGGTCGCGAGCTGCGCGGCCACCGTCCGGGCCTGTTGCGCCGAGGTGATGCGCGCGGCCCCGACGGCGGTCATCGGCCGGCGACCGCGGCGGGACGTCGCGCGGCCTCCAGTTCGCGCACCAGCGGCAGCACCTTGGCGCCGAAGTACTCGACCTCCTCCTGGAAGTGCAGGAAGCCGCCCAGGATGAGGTCCACACCCAGTTCGCGATAGGCGACGATACGCTCGGCGACCTGTTCGGGCGTACCGATCAGCTTGGTCCGGAAACCGTCGTTGTACTGGACCAGATCCTCGAAACTCGAATCCGCCCACATCCCCTTGCCGTCGCGAGTCGAAGCACCGGCCTGCTGTACCGCGTCCCGGAAGCCCTCGACGGCGGGTTTGTTGGCCTTGTCGACGATCTCGCGCAGCGTCTCCTTGGCCTCGCGCTCCGTATCCCGGGCGATGATGAAACCGTTCAGCCCGAACCGCACTTCCCGGTCGTGGGCGCGTGCGACGCTGCGCAGGTCGTCGAGTTGTTCGGTGACGCCGTCGAAGTCCTTGCCGTTGGAGAAATACCAGTCGGCGTAGCGGCCGCCGTTGCGGCGGGCGGCGCTGGAGTTACCGCCTTGGAACAGTTCGGGATTCGGGCGCTCCGGGGTGTTGAGCGGTTTGGGCTTGAGGGTGAAATCGCGGATGCGGTAGAAGTCGCCGCCGTAGTTCACCTCGTCCTCGGTCCAGATCTTGCGGATCACCTCGAGGAATTCCGCGCTGCGCCGGTACCGCTCGTCGTGCTCGAGCCAGGGTTCGCCGAGGGCGGTGAATTCCCCGGCGAACCAGCCGGATACCACATTGATGGCGAACCGTCCGCCGGACAGGTGGTCGGCGGTGGCGCCGAACTTGGCGAGCACGGCCGGGTGCCACAGCCCGGGGTGAATGGCGGCGATCACTTTCAACCGTTCGGTGGCGCCGAGCAGCGCCAGGCTGAACGAGGTGGATTCGTGCTGGAACTCCGCGCCGTAGGAGGCGGTGTAGCGCACCTGGGAGAGCGCGTAGTCGAAACCGCTGCGTTCCGCGGTCTGCGCGAGCTTCTTGTTGTACTCGAAATCCCAGCCGGTGCGTTGCTCGATATCACTGGTCACCAGACCACCGCTGACATTGGGCACCCAGTACGCGAACCGGATCTGGTCGGTAATCTGCTCAGTACTCATCGAGCCTCCCTCGAGCTGGTACATGCGGTGCGCGGAGGCCGCAGCGAAGACGTAGGCATCGCATCTTCGAAACTCCCGCTGCTCGCCGTGGGCATCATCGTTCGGACGCCGAGCACGACTACCCCTGCACCCGGCGCGAGTACAGTGCACCAGCAGTGTTGCGGGGGTACGAGGGTTTGAATCTGCCGGATCACATCCCCGGCGGTCGTCACGCGCGGGCAGCGCCCCGGCGCATCCGCCGGGGCGCTGTATCGGACACCGTCACACCGAGCGCAGTTCCGGTGCCCGGCGCACCACTCCCGCGATTCAGGCCGTGGTCGCGGCCCGGTCGCTGTACTCCGATCGACTGAACCGCCCCGCGGGCTGGAAGCGGCCCAGGACGGTCGCCGCGTCCTCCCCGGTGACCTGGGCGATGAGTTCGTGCGCGTCCGCCACCGAGTTCACCCCGTGCGCGGCCTGCGGGTGGTGCAGCGTACTCACCAGCGCCGACGCGAAACGCGGGTCGGCCGCCGCCGCGCTGAAGAACTGGCCGCCGATCTCGGCGAATTCGGGGTCGCTGAGGAACAGCCGGGTGACCTTGGCGGCGTCCTCCGCGCGGGCGCCCAGGAAGGCCTCGTACTGCGCGGTGATCCAGGCGTCGTCGAACGCCCCGTCGTGCGCGGCGGCCGCGGCGACCAGGCGCTGCGCTTGGATGAGACCGCCCTGCGCGCCCTGCCCGGCGATCGGGTCGTGGGCCACCGCGGTGTCACCGAGCGCCGCTACCGGGTGACCGCCCGCGGTATGCCCGACGCCGCGCCGGAACAACGGCCGCACCGCACCCTTCAGCCAGGAGTGCGGATCGTCGGCGATCACCTCGGTGGCCAGGACTTCGGGCAGGTCCCAGTCCAGGTAGTCGCGGTAGAGCTCGGTCACGATCCGGTGCGCCGATTCGGCCGAGTCCGCGGCCGCGAACCGCTTCTCCCAGTCGCCGCCCGGCCGGGCCCAGCCGAGGAACGCCCAGGTCGGGCCCGCGTCCTTGTGCAGGTACGGTCCCCACCACGCTTCGCCTTCTTCGGCGACGATGGAGAACCCGCTGCGTCCGCCGCCGGCCGGACTGCGGTGCGCGAACACCGATTCGTCGTGGCCGAGACCGGTCACCGTCACGGTGAGCAGCTTGCGCTGCGGCGCGTCGTAGACGGTGCGCGCGGTGTCGATCTCGAACAGGTCCGACAGCCCGCCGCGGCCGGTGGCGACCAGGGTGAGGTCGTTGTCGGCGGCGATCGGGTCGAGCCGTTCCGGTGTCACCGAGTCGACGACGAACCGGCCGCCGCGCTCCAGGAAGGCGGTGAGCCGTTCGTCGGCCTTGAGCCTGGTGTCGACCGCCAGACCGCGGAAACCGTCGAAAGCGCCGTCGAAGGCGATCAGTTCCTCGCCGCCGCCGGCCACCCGGACGGTGAGACCGCTGTGCAACGGCGCGCGATCGAGGTAGGTGGGCAGACCGAGCGCTTCCTCGGCGGCCTGGGCCTCACCGAAGATCAGCGCGGTACCGGTGGCGGGCACCTTGTCACGGAGGTCGCGCTGGTCGCGGTCGCTGTAGAGGGTGACCGTGAATCCGGCGTCGAGCAGGCCGAGCGCCGCGGTGACGCCGGTCTGGCCCGCACCGATGACGGCGGCCTTACGGGTGGAAGTGTTCTGCGTAGTCATAGCGCTATGGTCACGATCCCGACGGCCCGGTTGCAGGGTTACACTCATCGCGAGTTGATGCCGAAAGTAGCTGCACTACATTCATTTTCGTGACACGATCGAGGGCCGTCGCGACGGCTGCCCGATCCGGGTGTCCTACCATCCGGCCATGACGTTCGACCTCGTCCCGCTGACCGGCGATCGCGCCGACGGGTACCGGCAGCTCACCGCGCAGGCCGCCGCACTGCTCGCCGGCGAATCCGATCGGATCGCCAACGCCGCCAATCTGAGTGCCCTGGTGTACCACGCCCTCCCGGAAGTGAACTGGGCCGGTTTCTACTTCTACGACGGACGCGAACTCGTGGTCGGCCCGTTCCAGGGCAAACCGGCCTGCGTACGGATCGCGCTCGGCACGGGTGTGTGCGGTACCGCCGCGCACACCCGCCGGACGCAGCTGGTGCCCGATGTCCACGCCTTCCCGGGCCATATCGCCTGCGACGGCGACACCCGTTCCGAGATCGTGGTGCCGCTGATCCGGGACGACACCCTGCTCGGCGTCCTCGATCTGGACAGTCCGCGTCCCGCACGCTTCGACGACACCGACCGGCGCGGACTCGAATCGATCGCCGAGATCTTCGTGCGGTCGCTGGCCACGTCCTGACTCCTAGGTGACCAGTTCACCGGAGACATTGCGCGACACCTCGTCCGGCAGCACGGTGGAACCGGAACCGCCCAGCCGGTAACGCGCGCCCCGATGCTCGGGCGGCAACCGGTCCCCGCGCTCGAACAGCGCGTTGCGCAGGGTGCCCGGCACGTACTCACCGGGATAGGCGCCGCGCTCTGTCAGCACCGGGATGACATAGCGGACGATGTCCTCGAAGGTCCCGGGCGTGATCGCGTACGCGAGGTTGAATCCGTCCACATCGGTCTCTTCGGCCCATTCCTGCAGACGGTCGGCCACGGTCGCACCCGACCCCACGAACACCGGGCCGATCCCGCCGATCCCCGCCCACCGGCCGATATCGCGGACCGTCCACTCCCGGCCGTCGTCGTCGAACTCCTGGAACGCGGCCACCGCCGACCTGATCGCGTTGCTCTCCACCTCGCCGATCGGGTCGTCCAGGTCGTAGCGGGACAGATCGATTCCCATCCAGCCGGACATGAACACCAGCCCACCCTCGACGCTGGCGTAGGACAGGTACTCCTCGTGCTTGCGGTGCGCGGCCGCGTCGGTGGCATCGGTGACGATGGTGGCGAGCGCGTAGATCCGGGCGGCGTGCCGATCGCGACCGGCCGCTTCCAACGCTTCCCGGATATTCGTCACCGTCTGGGCGAGCACCCGTTTCGACGGCGCGGCGACGAAGATCGCCTCGGCGTTCTCCGCGGCGAACCGCACACCGCGCGGCGAGGCGCCCGCCTGATAGATCACCGGGGTCCGCTGCGGGGACGGTTCGGACAGGTGCACACCCGGGACGGTGTAATGCCGCCCGCTGTGGCCGATATGGTGCACCTTCGCCGGATCCACGTAGATATTCGCGACCGGGTCGCGCACGACCGCGTCGTCCGCCCAGGACCCCTCCCACAACTTGTAGAGCACTTCCAGGTATTCGTCGGCCTGGTCGTAGCGGTCGTCGTGGTCGAGCTGATCGTCGGCACCGAAATTGCGTGCGGCAGAAGGCAGATAGCCGGTGACGACGTTCCAGCCGACCCGGCCGCCGGTCAGATGGTCCAGCGTGGACAGCCGCCGGGCGAACGGGTACGGATGCTCGAACCCGGTTCCGGTGGTGATGCCGAACCCGAGGTGGTCGGTCACCGCCGCCATGGCCGACACCAGCAGCAACGGATCGGCCACCGGGATCTGCGCGCCCTGACGCAGGGCAGCCCGGTCGTCGCCGCCGTAGACGTCGTAGGTGCCGAGTACATCGGCGATGAAGAGTCCGTCGAAGCGACCCCGCTCGAGCAGTGCGGCCAGCTCGGTCCAGTAACCGATCTCCTTGTAGCGGTGCGACTGGTCGTCCGGATGCCGCCACAGTCCGGGTGACTGGTGCGCGACACAGTTCATATCGAAGGCGTTGAACCGGATCCGCCGGGTCATCAGCGTGCCTCTTCCGCGGGCTTGCGCTCACCGGCGCTCCAGGCGAACGGCAGCTGGGCCCCGTTGAGCAGATGGTCGCCGATGGCCCGGGCCTTCTGGACGGCCGGATTGTGCACCGAGATGGTGCGCGCGTTGCGCCAGTGCCGGTCCAGCCGCAGCCCCTCCGACGTGATGGAAGCCCCGCCCACCTCGAACAACTGTGTGGTGGCCGACAACACGGTGTCGATCACCCCGAGTTGCGCCTGGGCCGCGGCCAATTCGGCCTCGACCAGCCCCTTCTCCTCGGTGGCCCCCGCGGCGAGCACCTCGTCGAGCACATCGGCGACCGCGAGGACACTCGCTCGGGCGCTGAACGACGCGGCCGACAGTCGCCCGATCACCTGCTGCACGAGCGGATCGTGCCGCGGCAGATCGGCCGCCGAATGGGTGTATCCGCGACGCCGCGCGGCAACCCATTCCCGGGTGTCGCGTTCGGCCCGCTGCGCGATTCCGGCCAGCACCGCGAGCTGGATCAGCTGCAGGTAGGAGGTCGAATAGGTGGCCCCGGCGTCACCGTAGCCCGGTCCGAGGATCCGGTCCTGCGGCACCGCGACCCCGGTGAACTCCGTGGTGCCGCTGGCGGTCAGGCGCTGACCGAATCCGTCCCAGTCGTCGTGCTGGCGCACACCGTCGGCGTCGGCGTCCACCAGGACGCTCACCCGCTCACCGTCCCGATCGGCGGCGACGAGAATATGGTCGGCGTAGAGCGACCCCGTGCTGTAGTACTTCGTACCGTCCAGCTTCCAGCCGTCCTCGGATTCGGTGAGCCGCGTCTGATAGCGGCCCACCGCGCCGACGCCCGGTTCGGTGATCGCATTGCCGACCAGCGTTCCCGCCGACACCGCCCGCAACCACTGCTCACGGGCCGGACCGGCCTCCGCCAGCAGCTGATCCTCCACGAACACGAAATGCACGCGCAGTGCCTGCGGCAGATTGGATTCGGCCGCGGCCAATTCGATCAGCTGCCGGAACAACTGCCGGACGCTGGCGCCGTACCCGCCGTATTCGACCGGTACCCGCAGCGCACCGAAATGCGCCGCGCGCAGTCGGCGTACTTCGTCGTGGGCGAGCCGGCGGTCGATCTCGCGCTCGACCGCGCCGGTCGCGATATCGGCGTAGATCGGCGCGAACACCGCGTCCAGATCGGTATCGGAGACAGGTTGTGCGGTGGAAGTCATCACCCCACCATCACCGACGCCGAACCGACTCTCACCAGTTAGGCGCAGCGAGAGCGAAACACTCGCCGCCAAAAAATCCCGCCGATTCCAACCGGTGACGTCGCGAGCGCGGTCCGTCAGGATCAGAGACCGGCCCGGCGAGGAGCTGGCCATCGCATCGTCCGTTCGCGAGCCCCTCGAAGGAGATTTCGGGATGAGTCTGTCGTTCCACTGGTTCCTACCCACCTACGGCGATTCGCGCGGCCTGATGGCCGGAGGTCACGGCACGGCCATGTCCGGCGACCGGCCCGCCTCGCTGCGCTACCTGAACCAGATCGCGGGCGCGGCCGAGGAGAACGGGTTCGAGGCGGTGCTCACCCCGACCGGCGCGTGGTGCGAGGACGCGTGGCTGGCCACCGCCATGCTGGTGGAGACGACCGAAACCCTGAAGTTCCTGGTGGCGTTCCGCCCCGGACTGGTCAGCCCCACCCTGGCCGCGCAGATGTCGGGCACCTTCCAGCGCCATTCCCGGGGCCGGCTGCTGCTCAATGTGGTGACCGGCGGCGAACCGCACGAACAGCGCGCCTTCGGTGATTTCCTGGACAAGGAGCAGCGCTACGAGCGCACCGGCGAGTTCCTGCACATCGTGCGGGAACTGTGGGAATCCCGCGAGCCCTTCAGCTTCGAGGGCACACATCTGCGGGTCCAGGACGCGTTGCTGAACAACCACCCCGATCCGTTGCCCCCGATCTTCTTCGGCGGCTCGTCCGCGGCGGCGGGTCCGGTCGCCGCGCGATACGCCGACACCTACCTCACCTGGGGCGAACCGACCTTCGCCGTCGGCAAGAAACTGGAATGGATCCGCGGCCTGGCCGCCGATCAGGGCCGCACCCTCGACTACGGCATCCGCCTGCACGTGATCACCCGCGACACCTCCGAAGCGGCCTGGGCGGAGGCCGACCGCCTGCTCGAGGGGATCGATCCGGCCGATATCGAGCGGGTGCAAGCCAATCTGGCGCGCAGCGAATCCGAGGGCCAGCGGCGCATGCTCGAACTGCACGGCGGCAATACCGACCGCCTGGAGATCGCGCCGAACCTCTGGGCGGGCGTCGGCCTGGTCCGTGGCGGCGCGGGCACCGCCCTCGTCGGCTCGCACGAGGAAGTCGCCGAACGGCTCATCGAGTATTCGCGCCTCGGCATCACCCACTTCATCCTCTCCGGCTATCCGCACGTCGAGGAGGCGTACTGGTTCGGCGAGGGTGTGCTGCCGATCCTCGAACGGCGGGGTGTGTGGCGTCGGTCGGTCGACCGCGCCGCCGGTCCGGTGGGCACGCCCTTCGCCACCGCGTCCACCAGCTGAGCGGCCGATAGGCGGGTGGTCGGCAGCGCCCGGGTCGGCTTCCGCCTCGAGCGTGTCGTCGGCCCGGGTTTGCTCGGATACGAGGTGATTTCGACGGTCACACGAGAATCAGTGTCCGGCTGCGGGACTCACGGCACAGGACAGCTCCGGCGCAGATGACGCCGTTCATGACCGCAGTCTCGGTTACTGGCAGCAGTTGGGATCCAGGACCGAGCACAGCGCGGCGAGGGCATCGCGGTGAGCGCGGTGCATGACGCTCATGCCGTGACGCTCGGATCGGACCAGTCCGGCTTTGCGGAGCTGGCCGAGGTGGTGGCTGACGGTGGATTCTGCGAGGCCGACCGCGGTGGCGAGGTCGCCGCCGTTGACACCGGTGACCGGGTCGGCCAGCAGTAGCGACATGAGCTTCACGCGGACGGGGTCGGCGAGGGCTTTGAGCCGCAGCGCGACGTGCAGGGCCGCTTCGTCGTCGACCGGGCCGGCGGCCACGGGGGCGCAGCAGACGGGTGCGGTGGTGTCGATGACGGGCAGCGCTTTGGGCATGTCCCGACCCTACCGAAAGAATTGACATATGTCGAAAAGGTGGCACACTCGTCCGTGTCAGCTCTTCGACATATGTAACATAACTGGAGGTCGTCATGTCTCGTGTGCAGCTCGCTCTGAATGTCGATGATCTGGAACAGGCCGTCGGGTTCTACTCGACGCTGTTCGGCGCGCAGCCCGCGAAGCGCAAGCCCGGGTACGCGAATTTCGCGATCGACGAGCCGCCGCTGAAGCTGGTGCTGATCGAGAACCCCGGCCAGGGCGGCAGCGTCAACCATCTCGGCGTGGAGGTCGATACCTCGGAGAAGGTGCACACCGAGATCGCGCGCCTGTCCGAAGCCGGGTTGTTCACCGAGGAGCAGATCGCGACCACGTGTTGCTTCGCCACCCAGGACAAAGTCTGGGTCACCGGCCCGAATTCCGAGCGGTGGGAGGTCTACACCGTGCTCGCCGATACCGAGCACTTCGGTGCGGCCCCGGTGTTCGCCGAGATGAGCGACGGCGAGGCGGTGCAGGCGTGCTGCGGCACCGACCGCGGCGACAGCGCCGGTGCGGAATCCGGGGTGGCGTGCTGCACACCGGCCACCGCCCAGTAGCCCGCTCCGGGAGTGACCGAGTCCGATACCGCGCCCGCGGTGGTGGTGTTGCCGCGGGCGCGGCGGCGCCGGGTGTCGGCGGTGCTGCGTACGACCCAGATATCCAGCTGGGGGATCCTCCATTACGCGTTTCCGGTGCTGTCGGTGTCGATCACCCGCGAGACCGGCTGGTTGGCCCCGGTGATCACCGCCGCTTTCTCGCTCGGCCAGCTCGCGACCGCCCTCACCGGCATTCCCGTGGGCGCGGTCATCGACCGCGACGGCACCAGTTCGGCGATCAAGGCTTCGACGCGGGTGCGGATCTCGTCGCGGATCGGGCGCACCGCCTCGACACCCTTCCCAGCCGGGTCCGGTAGGTCCCAGTCGCGGTAGCTGATACCCGGGAACACCGGGCAGGTGTCACCACAGCCCATCGTGATCACCACCGTGGAGGACTCCACCGCCGCGGAGGTCAAGATCTTCGGCGCCTGCGCGGTGATATCGACGCCCACCTCGGCCATGGCTTGCACAGCCGCGGGATTCACGTCGGCAGCCGGCGCGCTGCCGGCGGAACGGACCTCGATCGCACCGGCGGCGAGGTGGGTCAGGAATCCGGCGGCCATCTGGGATCGGCCGGCGTTGTGGACGCAGACGAACAACACACTCGGCACCGGGGTCACCGGAACACCGCCTCGACCGACGGAGCGGCATCACGGAACCGGTTGCGCAGCGCCAGGGACACATAGACCAGCCCGACCAGGACCGGGACTTCGATCAGCGGGCCGACCACACCGGCGAGGGCCTGACCCGAGGTCGCACCGTAGGTGCCGATCGCGACCGCGATGGCGAGCTCGAAGTTGTTGCCGGCCGCGGTGAACGCCAGCGTGGTGGTGCGCCCGTACCCCAGGCCCATGACCGCTCCCAGCAGATAGCCACCACCCCACATGATCGCGAAGTAAGCGAGCAGCGGGACCGCGATGCGGACGACGTCGAGCGGCCGGGCAGTGATCCGGTCGCCTTGCAGGGCGAACAGCACCACAATGGTGAACAACAGCCCGTACAGGGCCCACGGCCCGATTCGCGGGAGCAGCGTCGACTCGTACCGGTCCCGGCCCTGCGCGCGCTCCCCGAACCGGCGGGTCAGATATCCGGCCAGCAGCGGGATGCCGAGGAAGATCAGCACCGACTTCGCGATCTGCCACGGGGAGGTATCGATCGCGTTCTGCTCCAGGCCCAGCCACCCGGGCAGCACCGACAGGTAGAACCAGCCCAGGACGGCGAACATGAGGACCTGGAAGACCGAGTTCAACGCCACCAGCACCGCGGCGGCCTCCCGGTCACCACACGCCAAGTCGTTCCAGATGATCACCATCGCGATACACCGCGCCAACCCCACGATGATCAACCCGGTCCGGTACTCCGGCAGATCCGGCAACAGCAACCAGGCCAGCGCGAACATCAGCGCCGGACCGAGCAGCCAGTTCAGCACCAGCGACCCGGCCAGTAGCCGCCGGTCACCGGTGACGGCGCCGAGGCGGTCGTAGCGCACCTTCGCCAGCACCGGGTACATCATGACCAGCAGCCCGATCGCGATCGGCAACGAGATCCCGTCGACCTCCACCGCCGCCAGCCCCTCCCCGAGACCCGGGATCACCCGGCCCAGCAGCAGCCCGGCGGCCATCGCCACACCTATCCACACCGGCAGAAACCGATCCAGCGTCGACAATTTCGTGACCGCACCCGGGCGGCTGCTGGTCGCGGCCGTGTCGGCGGTCATGCGCGCACAGCGGCAGCCGTGCCGCTCTCCAGCGCCAGCACCTCGGAGAGCCGTCGCAATTCTGCGGGGACTATCCGGTAGTACACCCAGGAGGCGCGGCGCTCACTGGTCAGCAGGCCGGCATCCCGCAGCACCTTCAAGTGGTGCGAGATCGTCGGCTGGGTCAATTCGATGCCCACCGACAGATCACACACACAGGCTTCCTGCCCGGCCCGCGACGCGATCGAGCTCAGCAACCGCAGCCGCACCGGATCCGACAACGCTTTGAACACCGCCGCCAACTCCCCCGCGGCCGCCGCCGACAACGGCTCCCGCACCCGGGGAGACGGGCTGCAATCCTCGATCGGCGCCAGCAGTGACTTAGACATACATCGATATTGACAACCATCTATCCCGAACGCAAACGCACGGCACACGTGCGACCACCTGGTGCGGCGCCCGAGCCGGGGCGCCGCGCACCAGATGGCCGCTGGATCGGTCGCCGCCAACCCGACGGGCGATCGATCCGGAAACGCACGACCGGCGATCGGTGGGTGGGCCACCGATCGCCGGTCGTGCTCATGGATTCGTCAACGCGACAGCGAGTTGCGCAGATCGGTGATGGTGGCGCGCCGCTCGTAGGCGATCCAGGCGAAGACAGCGGCGAGCACCAGGGGGAAGATTCCCATCGCGGGCTCACCGGCGATGAAAGCCTGCGTCCCGGCCGCGAGCACGGTGAGAACGGACAGACCCGCGGCAGCCAGGGCACTGAGCCGTGGCACCATCAGGCCGATACCGCCCGCGACCTCCACGACTCCGATGAAGATGAGCAGCCCGAACGGGATGGTCAGATTCTCGGGGGCGTTGTCCACCAGGGCGTTCGGCATAACGAGCTTCGGCCCGCCGGAGGCGATGATGAAGAACAGGCCGAGCAGGATCTGCAGCGTCCACAGGACGCGGTTGCGCACCTTTCCGGGACGGTAGGTGAGGTCGTCGGAGAAGTTGGCGGCGGGGCTGGCAGTGGTCATTTCTGGTCCTTCAGGTCGGTCGCGCCGGGTTGGTAGCGCGTTCAACAGGTAGGACGGAGCACCGCCCGAGGAGTAATCGCTGTCCGCGAATATTTTCCGGAACCGCCGCCGCACCGGCTCAGCGCCGGATTCCGCAGACCTGCGCCGCCGGGGACGCCGCGGCAGCCGGACCGCGTTCCATGCCGACGACTCCGGAAATCATCCGCGGCAGCACCCGTTACGCGCCCGGGTTCTCGACGTGCCGAGCCAGTGGGATCAATCGATCTATCGACGAATATTGTTGGTGTGCAGCATCATTCGGTACTCGATTTCGCCGGGATCGTCGTTCGACTATGTCAAAATCGTATTATGTCGAGGTCACGCCAGCCGAGTTCGTCGCCCGCGCGGTCCTCGCCGACCTTGCCACGAGGACCCTGAGCAGCGTCGAACTCACTGCCGCGGTGAAGCCACCCACCTGAGGTTCTGGAGATCGCGCTTGCCCTGCCATTGGGTGGGTCGGCCCGAACAGGCGGGCCGGTGATGCTCAGTACGTACCGGCCCGGGGCATCCACCGCCGAGCAGACGTGCTGACGTGGGCCGATTCCACCGCTGACGCGGACAACGCGCCGATGGCTACTCTCGCCACATGACCGCATCGCAGCACGACGGCCGGACCGCGCCCCGGGCCACGGTGGCGGATGCGCTCCGCGAGGACATCCTCGCCGGACGCCTGTCGCCCGGCGATCGGCTGCGCGAGGTCGATCTCGCCGAGCGTTTCGGCGTCTCCCGGATCCCCATTCGCGAGGCGCTGTCGCAGTTGCAGAGCGAGGGCTTCGTCACCCTGGTCAGGTATCGCGGCGCGACCGTTTCGGCGCCGTCGGGGTCGGCGGCGCGGGAACTCGTGCAGATCCGGCGCGGACTGGAAGTGCTGGCTGCCCAGCTGGCCGCGCGGTCCCGGGGCGGCGCCGTGGCCGCGGAGCTCGAGCGGGTGGTGCGGCTGGGCCGGTCGGCCGACCTCAGCCACGCCCACGACGAGCTGCCCCCGCTGATCTGGCGGTTCCACACCCTGGTCGCCGAGGCGTCGGGCAATCAACAGTTGCAGGCGATGCTGGAGCAGATTCTGGAGCGGGTGTCCTGGATCTTCGGCCAGCGGCTGGAGACCCGGACGCCTATCTCGTGGAGTGATCACGCCGCGATCGCGCAGGCGATTCTCAACGGTTCCCCGGTGCAGGCGGGCTATCTGATGGACGAGCACATCGCGCGGGACGAAGACCTGCTCGACGATATGGACGCCGGGGGTTCGGCGGGCTGATCCTGTCGGAACGGCTGTGATATCGCGGCCGCCCAGCACTCACCGGACGGAAATCGACTGCGCGGCAGCGGATGCGAACGGCAGGGATCTACCGGCTCAATCGACGACCCTTCACCAAGTTTGTATACAAAGATTTCCGCGGATCGGCATACCGGCAGATAGTTCACTGCGATGGAACCTTGAGCAACATCCACGAAACAGTATTTGTATACAAATTCTGGTGTTGCTTGTTTCTTCTGCCCGAGGCCAGGTCCCATGTCCACAGACGCTGCCCCGACCCAGTCGCCGCCGCTAGCACCACCCGCCCGACCCTCCTACTGGCGTACCGCGCTCTTCGGGATCCAGCATGTGCTGGTCATGTACACCGGCTGCGTCGCGGTCCCGCTGGTCTTCGGCGCCTCCATGGGGCTGGACACGTCCACCATCGCCACCCTGGTGAATGCCGACCTGCTGGTCGCGGGCGTCATCACGCTTGTACAGGCGCTCGGAATCGGCAAGCTCCTCGGCGCGCGGATGCCGGTCGTGGCGGGCGCCTCGTTCACGGCGGTGACGCCGATGATCCTGATCGGCCAGGAGTACGGGCTGTCCGCCGTGTACGGCGCGATGATCGCGGCGGGCGTCTTCGGCATGCTGGTCGCGGTCCCGTTCTCCAAACTGGTGCGGTTCTTTCCCCCGATGGTGCGCGGCGCGGCGGTCACCATGATCGGGCTCTCGCTCATCGGCAATGCCGTCTCCATGACCTTCGGCGACGAACCCGCGGGCGGTGCGCCGCTGGCGCTGGCCGCCGGGGTGATCGTCACCATCATCGCCCTGATGCGTTACGGCCGCGGCCTCATCGCCCAGTCCGCGGTGCTGATCGCCCTGGTCCTGGGCACGGTCGCCGCCGCCGCGTGCTCGCTCACCGATTTCGGCGCTGTCGGCACCGCCGCCTGGTTCGGACTGCCGAACCCGTTCCTGTTCGGCACCCCGACCTTCCCCATCGCCGGAATCATCTCGATGTGCCTGGTGATGCTGGTGATCTTCACCGAATCCACCGCCTACCTCATGGCCACCGCGGACAGCCTGGGCCGGCCCTTGGCGCCGAAACAGCTCGCCCGCGGGTTGGGCGCCGACGGCGCGTCGGCGGTCCTGGGCGGGTTCCTCACCTCTTTCCCGGACACGATCTTCGCCCAGAACGTCAGCCTGGTCCGGATGACCGGGGTTGCGAGCCGGGGCGCGGTCGCGGTCGCCGGTGGACTGCTGGTGGCGCTGGGTCTGGTGCCGAAAATGGGCGAGGTCGTCGCCAACCTGCCCGGTGCGGTGATCGGCTCGGTGAGCCTGGTCATGTTCGCCACCGTCGCCGGGGTCGGCATCTCCACGCTCGCGAAGGTGGACTACTCACGTAACGACAACCTGCTGGTGGTGTCGCTGGCCATGGGCATCGGCATGATCCCGGTGGTCGCCCCCGACGTGTACGAGGGGCTGCCGTCGTCGGTCCGGATCATCGCCGGTGGCGCGATCACCAGCACCGTCGTCGTGGCATTCGCCCTCAATCTCCTGTTCAACCACCTCACCCCCGCCCGCACCCCGAAGGAGAGCGCCGCATGACCGGTATCGCCCTGCTGACCGTGCCCACCACCGACCCCGGCGATACCCGCCCCTTCGAGGTGCTCGCCGAATCCGGTTACCGCGCAGATGCCCTCGTCTCGGTGATCGGCAAAACCGAGGGCAACGGCTGCGTCAACGATTTCAGCCGCACGCTGGCCACGGCGGTCTGGGAGCCGCGTATCCCGCAGTCCGCGGTCACCGTGTTCTCCGGCGGCACCGAGGGCGTGCTGAGCCCGCATGTGAACCTGCTCGTCCGCGACGACCGCCCGCATCCCGGGTTCGACCGCGGCCTGGTCGCGGCCGCACGGCGCAGCCGGGTGCTCGAACCGGTGGAGATCGGCCGGGCGGCACAGGTCGACACGGTCGCCGACACGGTGGGCAAACTGCTCGCCGAACTCGGTGTCACACCCGCCGACGTCCATCTGGTGCTGGTGAAATGCCCGCTGCTCACCTCGGACAAGGTCACCGCGGTGCAGGCGGCCGGCCAGGCGCCCGTCGCCTCCGACACCTACGCGTCGATGGGGTGGTCGCGGGCGGCGAGTTCGCTGGGTATCGCTGTCGCGCTGGGTGAATGCGATCGCGACACCGCGCTGCTGGCCTTGGCCGGAGAAGCCGAGGTCTGGTCGGCGCGGGCATCGGCCAGCGCGGGCGCCGAACTCGACGACTGCCATGTCCTGGTGGTCGCCGAGAGCCCCACCGCGGCCAATCCGCTGCGCGCGGTCCACGGCGAGATGGCCGACGCCATCGACCTCGCCTCGGTCCAGCGGCTGCTGGACCGAGTGGCGGCCGCCGGTGGCACAGTGCGCCAGATCTTCGCCAAGGCCGAGGCCGATCCCACCGGTTCGGTGCGCGGACTGCGCCACACCATGCTCACCGATTCCGATATCAACGCCACCCGGCACGCTCGCGGCGCGGTCGGCGGGCTGCTCTCGGCGCTCAAAGGCGACGGCGCGGTATATGTCTCCGGCGGCGCGGAGCACCAGGGCCCGCCGGGCGGCGGCAGTATCACCGTGATCTACGAGCTCCCCACCCCGGAACGGACCGACGGATGAGCACCACCACCCTCACCGGATCCGAGACCTCCTCGGAGAACGAGGAATACGAGAACAGTCCGGTACCGGCCGACCGCAGGCGCGGGCTGGGTTCGATATCGGCGGTGTGGTTCGGCTTCCCGATGGTGCTGACCTGCGCCATCTTCGGCGGACTCATCGTGTACTCGCTGGGCTTCTGGCCCGGCATGCTCGCCATCGCCGTGGGCAATCTCTGCATGATGGGTTATGTCGGCGCGCTCAGCGTGATCGCCGGGCGCACCGGCAAGAACTTCGCGCTCACCGCCGCCGGGACCTTCGGCAGAGCCGGGGCGTTCCTCCCGTCGGCCTTCCTGGCGACCATCGTCATCGGCTGGTTCGCCTTCCAGACCGGGATGGCCGGCGCCATCCTGCACGACACTCTCGGCTGGCACGAACAGTTCACCGCGCTGGCCGCCGGGATCGCGTTCATCGGGGTCACGCTGCTCGGTATCCGGGCGCTGTCGGTGATCGGCATGATCGCGGCGCCCGTGTACATCGTGCTCGGGCTGGCCGCCGTGGGGCTCGCGGTCGCCGACGGCGGCGGCGCACCGACCTCCTATCAGGGCGGTGCGGGCACCGCGGCCATGAGCTTCGGTGCGGCGGTGACGCTGGTGATCGCCTCGTTCATCGACTCGGGCACCATGACCGCCGATTTCACCCGCTGGTCCCGCAACGGCCGCGAGGCGTTCCTCGCCGCGGCGTCGGCCTTCCCGGTCGGCAATATGATCGCGTTGATCATCGGCGGGCTCGTGGTCGCGCTGGGCGGCAGCGCCGACCCGGGTGCCGACGGCGGCAACTTCCTGGGCCTGCTGGTCGATCACGGCGGCCTGCTGGTTCCGCTGGCCGTGGCGTTCGTGTTCATCAACCTCGGCTCGGTGTGCGCACACTGCCTCTACAACGGCGCGGTCGGCTGGAGTCAGCTCTCGGGCGGCCGGATGCGGCGGCTCACCCTGATCCTCGGCGTGGTCGGCGTGCTGCTCGCGGTCGCGGGTATCTGGTCGTACTTCGAACAGTGGCTCAACCTGCTGGGCGTGATCGTCCCGCCGATCGGCGCTGTCGTGATCCTCGACCAACTGGTCCTGCCCCGGTTCGGTCTCGGCGCCGACGACCGCCGCGCCCGCTGGCACTGGCCGGCGTTCACCGCCTGGGCAGGTGGTGCGGTGGCCGCCCTGATCACACACCATTTCGCACCCTGGCTCTCGGACGCCGTCATCGGTTTCGTGGCCGCCGCCCTCATCCTCACTCTCTGCTCGACCCGCACCGCGCGACCCGACAAGGAGCTCACCGCATGACCGTCACCACCGTGGACGCCACCCCCTACACCTGGCCCTTCGACGGCCCCGTCGACCCCGCCCGCACCGCGCTGCTGCTCATCGACTGGCAGACCGATTTCTGTGGCCCCGGCGGATACGTCGACCAGATGGGTTACGACCTCTCCCTCACCCGCGCCGGACTCGAACCCACCGCGCGCGTGCTGGCGGCAGCGCGCGAACTGGGTCTCACCGTCGTCCACACCCGCGAGGGCCACCGCCCCGACCTCTCCGATCTGCCCGCGAACAAACGCTGGCGTTCGGCGCGGGTCGGCGCCGAGATCGGCAGCGTCGGCCCGTGCGGGCGCATCCTGGTGCGCGGCGAACCCGGTTGGGAGATCGTGCCCGAGGTCGCGCCGATACCCGGCGAACCGATCGTCGACAAACCGGGCAAGGGCGCGTTCTATGCCACCGACCTCGATCTTCTCCTGCGCAGCGCGGGCGTCACCCACATCATCCTCACCGGTATCACCACCGATGTCTGCGTGCACACCACGATGCGCGAAGCCAACGACCGCGGGTACGAATGCCTGATCCTGTCCGACTGCACCGGCGCCACCGAGCAGAAGCACCACGAGGCGGCGCTGAGCATGGTGACCATGCAGGGCGGGATCTTCGGCGCGGTCGCGACCTCGGACCAGCTGCTGGCCGCTCTCGGTAAGCAATCCGTCACCGCATGAGAGTCGTGCTGATCCACGGCGTGGCCACCGACAGCCGGGTGTGGTCGGGGACGATCGCCGCCCTCGGATCATCGGTGACGGTCCACGCCCCCGACCGCCCGCAGTCCGGCGATATGGACATCGAGGTCGCCGCCCTCGCTCCGCTGTGCGAGGGCGCGTTCGTGATCGGCGTGAGCGGGGGCGCGACTCTCGGGCTGGCGCTGGCCGCACGAGGTGTCGAATTCACCGGGGCACTGCTGCACGAGCCGGCCGCGGGGTCGCTCGCGCCCGGGCTGCTCGACGAGGTCGCGCGAGCGTTCCGGCGAGACGGTGTGGCCGGGTTCGGCCAGGCCCTGTACGGACCGAGTTGGACACCGGCGATGACCACCGCGACCTCCGCGACCGTCGCCGGGGAACTCGCGATGTTCCGTGCATTCGAACCGGAAAAGGTAGGACACCTGGCGGATCGGATCACCCTGACCGTCGGGCAGCATTCGTCCCCGGCGCGGCACCAGTCGGTCCGAGACCTCGCCGTCGCGCTCGGAACCGACCGGCAGGTGCTGCCCGATGCGGGACACGCGGTGCACCTCGAGGCCCCCGCGCAGCTCGCGGCGAGAGTGCGGGTGACTCCCCGGGCAGATCTCGGCTCGTACGTGATACCGCCGTTTCCCTGAGAACTACCCCTGCCCCGAGGACACCGACGCCGGAGAACACAGGTGTCACGCCTTGTCGTCTTCGGCATCGCGTCGACCCGCTCGGCGAGCGTCGGGTCGCTGGGTTGCGGGCACCGCCGGGCGCGTCGTTGGAGTCGGTTCGCGCAGCGCTGTAGGACAATCTGCGTATGCCCGAGCGGTCACCGCGGCGGCAGCGCGAACGCAGACCGGGCACGGTCGATTCCGCGCGACGGGTTCGGATGGTGTCGAGCGCAACGAGGTGATCGCGGCGTGGGCGAACAACGAAAAGCTGTGGGACGTCGTGAGTTTCTGCGCGTCGCCGGTGGCGTCGGCGCGACACTGCTGTCGGCGTCCGCACTGAGCGGGTGCGGCGGCGACGAGGACGCGTTGACGTTCTTCTTCCAGGCAAATCCCGACGAGACCGACGGACGAATGCGGGTGATCGAGGAGTTCGGCCGCAGCCATCCGGAGATCAGGGTGCGCACGGTCCTGTCCGGACCGGACCCGATGCAGCAGATGCTGACCTTCTGCGCGGGCGGCAAATGCCCCGATGTGTTGATGGCGTGGGAACAAACCTATGCCGGCCTCGCCGATCGGGGCGTACTGCTGGATCTGAACACCATGCTCGACGATGATCCGGATTTCGCCGCCGAACTGCGGGCCGGAAGTATCGCGGCGCTGTACGACACCTTCACTTTCGAGGGCGGGCAATACGCCTTCCCGGAGCAGTGGTCGGGAAACTTCCTGTTCTACAACAGGAAACTGTTCGACGAAGCCGGCCTGGCCGTCCCGAGCCGATGGGACGACGCCTGGACATTCGCGGAATTCCTCGACGTCGGCAAGGCCCTCACCCAGCGCGATCGGTCGGGCGAGGTCGTGCAGTGGGGATTCGTCGACACCTGGGTACCGCACTATTCGGCCGGCCTGTTCGCTATGAACAACGGCTCCGAATGGACGAGCCCGCGCACCGACCCGGCTCGCTCCAATTTCGCCGACGACGCCTTCATCGAGGGCGTCCAGTTCTACGCGGACCTGGCCAACGAACACCGGGTGGCCCCGACTCCGGCGGATCAGCAATCGATCTCGGCCATGGATCTGTTCGCCCGGGGCGAGGCGGCGCTGGCCCTGGGCGGGCACTGGCGGTACCGCACCTTCTCGGATGCCGACGACCTGGATTTCGATATCACAGCCCTACCGTGCGGGCCGAAAGGCACGGGGGCACGGTCGAATATCGGCACCACCGGTCTCGCCATCTCCGCGGCCAGTCCCCGGAAGGCGCAGGCGTGGGAGTTCCTGAAGTTCGCGACCGGCCCCGCCGGGCAGGCCGTCATCGCGGAAACCGGCCTGTTCGTGCCGGCCCTCGACGCCGCGGTGCGATCCGGCGGGTTCGCCGAAGCGCATGCGAACGTGACGAACTCGGGAATCCTCACCGAGGGACCGGCACACTCCTGGCCTTTGCCGGTCACCCCCGCGTGGGCGCGGATCGATGCCCTGATGGACCGCAATATGGGCCCGGTGCTGCGCGGCGCCAGGCCCGCGACATCGCTGGCGAACCGCCTGGCTCCCGACGCGGACGAGGTGCTGCGCACCCGATGACAGCGACCGACGAGCGGGCCGTCGAGGAAACTTCGGCACCGGCTTCCCCGAGTCCACCGCGCCGATCGGCGCTCGCGAGGCGACAGGCGCGGGCCGCGCGGATATTCATCGCGCCGAACCTTCTCGCGGTGGCGGTATTCCTGGTCTTTCCGCTGGGGTTCTCGCTGTATCTGAGCTTTCAGCAGTGGGACCTGTTCGGCCCGATCCGTTTCACCGGGCTCGGCAACTTCCGCCGGCTGCTCACCGCGGATCCGTTGTTCACCATCGCCTTGCGGAACACGATCGTTTTCACGCTCGGAACCCTGCTGCCGACCGTGGCGATCAGCCTCGTCGTCGCCGCGGCGCTGAACCAGCGGGTCAGGGGGATCGGCTTCTTCCGGACCGTCATGTTCCTGCCGCTGGCGGTGTCGAGTGTGGTCATGGCCGTGATCTGGCGTTTCGTATTCGACACCGACAACGGGCCGCTCAATATGATCCTCGGCTGGATCGGACTCGGTCCCGTTCCCTGGCTGGTCGACCCGAACTGGGCGATGGTGTCGGTGTGCCTGGTCAGCACCTGGAAGAGCATCCCGTTCGCCACCGTGGTCCTGCTGGCCGCCATGCAGGGTGTACCGGAAGATCTGTACGAGGCGGCAAAGATCGACGGGGCGGGCGGAATACGACGATTCGTATCGATCACGCTGCCGCTGATCCGGGGCGCCCTGTCTTTCGTATTCGTCATCTCGATCATCAACTCGGTGCAGGCCTTCGACCAGATCTACGTACTCACCGGCGGCCGCGGCGGACCGGAGACGGGGACCTACGTCTTCGGCATCATGATCTTCCAGAACGCGTTCGCGTTCGGCGACGCCGGCTACGCGTCCGCCATCGCCTGGCTGATCTTCCTCGTCCTGTTGTCGCTGACCGGCGCACAACTGTGGTTCAGCCGTAGAAACGCCACCGAGCAATGAGGCCGGGCACGGCTCGACGCCGGCGCGCACGCGGCCTCCTGCGGGCCGCCGCGCTCTACCTGGCCCTGATCGCCATGGCGTGGTGCGCACTGCTGCCCATAGTGTGGGCGCTCTCGGGTTCGGTGAAGAGCCAGTCCGAGATCACCACACCGACCCTGGCCCCGCGGCATCCGCAATGGTCCAACTACGGCGAGGTCTTTCACCTGATGCCGTTCGGCCGGATGTTTCTCAATACGATCTGCTACGCCGGGTGTATCACGGCCGGCCAGGTGTTCTTCTGCTCGCTGGCCGGATACGCGTTCGCTCGGCTGCGGTTCACCGGGCGCGACGCCCTGTTCCTGGCCTACCTGGCCACCCTCATGGTGCCGCTCACCGTAACCGTCATTCCGCAGTTCATCCTCATTCGAACGCTGGGCTGGACGGATACCCCCTGGGCCCTGATCGTGCCCGGATTGTTCGGCAACGCCTTCGGCACCTACCTGATGCGGCAGTTCTTCCGCACCCTCCCCACCGACCTCGAGGAGGCCGCGCTTCTCGACGGCTGCTCACTGTGGCAGATCTACTGGCGCGTGCTGTTACCCAATGCGAAGCCCGCCGTCATGGTGCTGACGGTGCTCACCTGGGTCACTGTGTGGAACGACTTCCTGTGGCCGTTGGTGATGATCCAACGCCAGGACATCTCCACCGTCACCCTGGGCCTGGTGTGGATACAGGGGCAGTACGTCTCGGACTGGCCGGTGTTGATGGCCGCGTCCATGCTGATCCTCCTACCGCTGGCACTCGTCTACGCCCTCGCGCAGAAAGCGTTCGTTCGAGGTATCGCCATGGCCGGTCTCGGCGGCCGATGATCTCGCTCCCCCGAGTTCGAGCACCTCGACCGACTCGACCAGCGACCTCAGCAGGTCGTGATCTTCCGTTCCCCGGGCGATCGCCCGGTCCACAGCGCGCCGGGCTGCGCCGCCGTTCAGCCACCGGACGACCTCGCAGTGCGCGGTGCTCTTCGTATCCCAGAAGGGATTCCGGGGCGCCAGCGCGCCGTTGCGCACCTCCACCTGATCGATCAGGAAGTCCCGGAGGCTGTGCACGGCCGCGGCATGCTCCAGCCGCGACCAACTCGCCAGATTCGTGGCGACGCTGCCCGCGGCGCTCCCGAACGCGCACAACAGATCGCCAGGAGCGTCCGATTCCGGATAGTCGGTGAGAATCCGGGTCCACAACGCGTCCATCAGCTCGGCCACGGCGCCTGCCTCGGGCCATGATTTCCAGTCCGCGCAACGCAGATGGTCGTACACGATCTCGATATCGGGCCAGTCCATTTCACCGGTATGGCACAGCTCCAGGATTCGCGGACAGAAGTACCGCAGGTCCTCGGCCGACCCCGCCCCGTTCATCGCCACTGTCGTGTACTGCTGGAGATCGTCGACACTCAGCAGCTTCCGAGGTCTGCTCAGCAGTGCCTCGATCTTGTCGGGGCGCAGACAGCAGGGACACGCCTCGAGGCGCGGCGGCCGCCGCGCCTGCACGAACACCGTGTCCAGCGCCGCGAGTAGTTCATCGACCGGGCGGACGTCATCGCTGCCGAGCATGGCCGAACGGTAGCAGTGCCGAAGACCGCAGTCGCCTCGATTTCGCGTCGGTGGAACCTCAGGCCGAGGGCAGTGCGCTGCGCCCACGGAGTGCCGAGCGGATCAACTCCCGGGCCTGCTCCCCGGTCACCGACTGCCCGGCCAGCGTGTCGAACGCCCGCCCGTACACGTCGATCTCCCGCGGCTGCGAGATCGTGAGTTCCGCCGCCGTCCCCTCCACCATCACGAGCCGGTTGTCGAACATGACGAAATTGGTGGACACCACCATCGCCTCGGCCGTGGCCGGCACGATGCCGATCGTGACACGAGGTAGCCCGAACACCGAGAACAGCCGGTCGAGCTGACCGATCATGACGGAATCGTCGCCGACCGTGGTGTGCAGCGCCTGCTCTGCGATGAGGAAGTGGAACAGGTGATCGCGCTGGTACAGCACGCGCTGGCGTTCCATACGCTTCGATACGGCATCGTCGATGTCGTCGGGCAGACGATGGAACTCGATGCCCCGGCGCAGTTTGGCCGCCGCGTACTCCGCCGTCTGCAACAGGCCGGGCACGATCTGCGGTTGGAAATCGCGGATATGGGCTGCCGACGCCTCGAGCTTCAACGACTTCTGCTGCCGCCGTTTGAGACCGGTACCGAGAACCTTCTGCCATTCGAGGTAGGCGACCTCGATATTGCGCGCGGTCGCCAGCAGATCCGGTAGCTGGTCCGCGGCGTCGCAGTGCCGGCAGTAGGCGCGGACATCGTCGTCGGACGGTTTTATCCGCGCGAATTCGATCTTGCTGACCTTGGATTCGTGCCAGCCCGAAAGTTGGGCGAGTTTGCGATTGGTGAGCCCCGCGGCCCGGCGAAGCTCCCGGAGTCGGGCTCCGAGAGCTTCCCGCGCGTCGTGAACGTCGGTCATTCGTCGACATACTCCATGTACGGCGTTGCCATATTCCAGAGGCGCTTTCGCACACCCCGGGCGTACCCGGCGATCCCGGGGTCCGTGGTGACGGCCAGACCGGCGGGACCACCCTGGTCGTCGACCAGGTTGTAGACCACCCGCGCGTTGTCGATCAGCCACCAGTCGTCGGCGGGCACCTCACCGGCGAGGTGCCGGGGCACGTAACGGATGTCCTCGCCCGCCTCGGCGTTGGCGCCGGTCACCGAGAGCAGCCAGCGGTGGTAGTCGGTGTGCGGCACCGTCACGACCCGCACCCGGGTCACCGAGACGCCCCGGCCCGTCGCCTCCCGGACCATCGAGTTCCACTGGTGCTTATCGGGATCCGGCAGCGCGGGCAGACCGTCGAGGAAGCGCCGGTACCGATGCGTTTCGGCCGGCACGGCATAGGCGTCCCGGACTTCGAGGTGGAAAGCCTCGAACTCGCAGTCGCGGAACATCACTGCCCAGTCCGGCGGCTCACGCTGAAGATAGAGCACCGTAGAAATTCCTTCTGGTCTTCGGAACCTCGATCGCGGTCTCGTTCGCGGCCAGATCGAGCTGATCCAAGATCTCCCGCTCGGCGACCGCGCGGCCGGTGAGGGTGAAAGTGCCCCGACCGGTATCCGTCATCGTCGAGCCGATGAAGGTGTCGGGCTCGGCGTAACCTACCAGCAGATGCGGAATTTCGATGGTTTCGGGTCTTTCCGTCTCCCAACCCTGGACCAGATAACTCTCCTGATCCGTGAGGTAGAGGCTGGGGCACCCGCCGAGATCCGAGCCACCTCTGCCGAGAAACCGCAGTTGCACAGTTCGACTCCCTATCCGATGATGAGCACGAGTTTTCCCGCACTGCGGACATGATGCACCGCGATGGCGCGAAATAGGCGCTAGAAGTACGGATTTGTGCAAACTCGTGCTCATCGCTCGCCTCGGCCGACGAGGTCTCTTATTTTCATCTCAGCTGCCGTGCCGGGTTTCTCCCCGGGCGCGGCGCGCAGTCGGCGACACGGCAAAGGGGTGAGCATGCTGTTCGAGGTGAAGGTGAGCCGCTACGGGTCCCAGTGGCTCCTCTCGGCGCCGGCGTTCGGCCTCCGCCGAATCGTCACGGACGAGAAGACCATTCGCCAAGAGGCCTACCGGATGATCGCTCAGTGCGGCGCCGCGCCCGATTCGTTCCAGGTCGAGCTGGTGTGGAACCGGGCGCTCGACACGGCCTGAAAGCAGGTTCCTCAGGACAGCTCCAGCACCGCCTTACCGTGCAGACGCCGGGACAGCAGCACCTCGGCCGCTTCGCCGATACGGTTCCACTCGCCGCGCCAGGCGATGTTCGGATCCAGCTCACCGTCCGCAACCCGCCCGGCGAGCCAGGTCAGGTCGGGACCCAGCGCCGTGCACGGCAGGAGGAAGAACGAGGTGATCGAGCGGTCACTGCGGCCTCGATCACCGAACAGTGCCCCGAACGGGAAGGTCTCGTCCCGGCCGGCGGCGTGCCCGACTGCCACGAGCGCGTCCGCTGGGTGATCACGACAGCACACCTCCCCGGCAGCCACGGCACGGTCGACTGTCGGGGAGGTGCGGGGCGGCTCCACTCGACCGGGGACAGCGGTCGACGGCGCCGAGGGTCAGGGTTTCGGTACCGCCGCGAGCCCGATGGCGGGATCGATGAACTCGTTGGTCACCAGGTCGGCGGCGGTGAGCCCCTCGGCGATCTGGTCACCTCGTTTGCGCAGGATCGGGGTGACCGCGGCGATCACCCGGTTCACCCGGGCATCGTCGAAATTACCGAGGGTGGTGTCGGGGCCGTTGCCGACGATCTTCTCGGCCACCTGGACTTTCACCGAATCGGTGTTGCCGGCCGCGGTCATCGGCGGGCCGTCGGGGATGGTGTCGGCGATCCGCAGCAGTGCCGCGTTGACCGGTTCCGGGTCGGCGATGTAGTCGACCTGCGCCTGCTGCAGCATCGGGACCAGTTTCGTGAGGCAGGGCCGCAGGGCGTCGAGTTCACCGGCGCGCACCGACCAGGCGTGCGGGTAGATCTCGTAGCCGGACTCGTGCACCAGCAGATAGTCGGTGGGTTTGCGCCAGCCCTCCACATCGTGCTCCCAGCGGTAGGGCTCGTTGGACACATAGCCCTGCTGCATCACGCGACCGTGTTCGGCGACGAACCGGCTCGGGGTGCCGTCGAACGAGGCGTCGGCCTGGTCGTCGCGCACATAGCCGTTGGCGGTGAGGTAGTCCATGAATATCTTGCCCTCGCTGTACACCACGGGGGCATTGGTGGCGGGCACGTCCTTCCACGATCGGACGTGGTAGGTCGCCGGATCCCACATCACGATCTGCGGGTTGACGTCGAGTGAGGCGAATACGCCGGTGACCGGGAATTCGGCCTGCGCCCGGACGGCGTCGTCGGTGGGGACGAAACCCAGCGTGATCGAGGTGTCCTGGTACATCTGCGCCGGCACCGGCTGGCCGCCCAGGAACGGGCCGCCCAGGCGGACTTCGACATTCACCCCGGTATCGCCGAGCGGACCGGTGTAGGAGCCCTTGTTCACGTCCACCGTGCCGTCGGGGCCGACGAGCTGGAAGGCGGCGGCGCGCTCGGGGGTGGCGTACCAGTCCGTCTGGATCACCACCGTGGACGGGCAGATACCGGCGAGCGGGCCCTCTCCGGTGGGTTCGGGGATGGAGGTGGCGCCGCCGCACGCGGTGAGCAGGGCGGCGCCGGCGGCGGCGGTCAGTGCTGAGACAGGTTTCTTCATGGATCTTCCCTGGTGACGATGGATGGGGGCGTGCGGGATACGGGAGTCCCGGGGTTCAGTGGCCGCGACGGCGGCCGTGGGCCCGCTCGACGCGGACCGCCAGGAAATCGAAGAACCAGAACAGGATCAGACCGGCCAGCGAGGACAGCAGCAGCGCGGTGAGCAGTTCCTCGGTCGCCAACCGCTGCCGGTAGACGTCGATCATCCGGCCGATCCCCGGTTCCCCCTGGCGGAAGAAGAAATCCGCCACGATCGACCCGATGATCGCCATCCCGCCGGAGATCTTGAAGCCGGAGATCATCGCCGGCAGCGCGGCGGGCAGCTGAAGTTTCAGCAGCCGCTGCGCGCGGGTGGCTCCGTGCAGGGTGAACAGATCGTGTTCCGCGGGGGCGACGGCCTTCAAGCCGAACAGCGTATTGGTGACCACCGGGAACAGCGACACCATGACGCAGACGATCACGCGGCTACCGAATTCGTAGCCGAACCAGAACCCGAACAGCGGCACCACGGCGAGGATCGGGATGGTCTGCAGGATCACGGCATACGGGTACAGGGAGTATTCGGCCCACCGCGCCTGGCTCATCACCACCGCGAAGCCCACACCCAGCACCATGGCGATGAGCAACCCGCTCAGCGCGACCAGCACCGTGGAGCCCAGCGCGGACAGGATCTCCGAACGCACCGCCGAGTCGAGGAGGCCTTCGCTGAGCACCTTCTCCGGGCCCGGCAGCAGGAATCGCGACTCCTCGGCGATGAGGTAGCGGCTGGCGAGGAACCAGGCGCCAATGACGAGCACGAACACCACGACGGGGGCGATGATCCGCACCGGCGCCGGGCGGCGCCGGGCCCGCGCCGACTGTTTCGGCTGCGACTGCGCGACGACGGTGTGGGCGGCGGTATCCGCCGCTACCGTGGTCATGCCGCGACCGCCTGTTCCGCGGTGTGCAGCGCGGCGGAGACCGCACCGGCGATCTCGGCGAACTCCGGGGTGTAGCGCAATCCCGGCTCGCGGGGAAAGTCCAGGGGCACCGGGATATCGGCGGCCACCCGGCCCGGGCGGCCGGTGAGCACGACGACCCGGGTCGACATGAACACCGCCTCCGGCACCGAGTGGGTGACGAACACACCGGCGAACGCGTCGCGGCGGAACAGACTGCCCACTTCCTCGTTGAGGCGCTGGCGGGTGATCTCGTCGAGCGCGCCGAACGGCTCGTCGAACAGGAAGACCTCCGGCCGCAGGGTGAGCGCGCGGGCGATGGAGGCCCGCATGCGCATCCCGCCGGACAATTGCGCGGGTTTGTGTTTCTCGAACCCGGTCAGGCCCACTCGATCGATGGCGTCCTGTGCGGCCGCGCGCCGTTCGGCGCGGTCCACCCCGGCCAGTTCCGCGGGCAGCTCGACATTGCGCAGCACTGTGCGCCACGACAGCAGTGTCGCTTCCTGGAAGACGTAGCCGAGACGGTCCGTGGCGACCTCGACCGTGCCGGAGCTGGCGTCCTCGAAACCGGCCGCCAACCGCAGCAGCGTCGATTTGCCGCAGCCGGACGGACCGACGAGGGAGACGAATTCGCCCGGACGGACGCTGATATCGATATCGCGCAGGGCGGCGGTCCCGTTCTCGAAGACCATCGACACGTTCCGGAACGCGAGCGCCGCATCCGGCTCGGTCGTATACATTGCCTCCCCCGAAAGGGTGGGCGCCGGGATAGCCTTTGTGCTCATGGACCAGTTCTATCGGCTGCTGATTGCCGATCGCGGTCCACCGGATTACACCCCTGTTTCGTATACGATCAAGCGGCGAGTTGACCGTCGCGGGCCACCACGCACCCACCCTTGAGGACCAGTTTCCGGGTCGGCACGCCTACCACGGCGGCGGCCGGCGTCGGCGCCTCCACCGTGACGAGATCGGCCCGGGCGCCCACCGCGAGTCCGTGATCCGACAGCCCGAGAACCCGCGCGCCGCCCATCGTCCCGGCCGCGAGCGCCAGTTCGATCTCCTCGTCGGCCAGCAAGCGGTCACGGAACGCGACCGTGCTGATCCGGCGCAACATATCGCCGTCGCCGTAGGGGGTCCACAGATCACGGATGCCGTCGTTGCCGAGCGCGAGGGTCGCGCCGGCCGCGTGCATCACCCGCAGCGGGACCACCGGCGCGTCACCGACCGCGCAGGTCACCATGGCCACCCCGGCCGCCGTGAGTCGGTCGGCGATCCGCCGCTGATCATCGGCGGGCAGCGCTCCCATCGCGTAGGCGTGACTGATGGCCACCCGGCCGCCCAGCCCGGTGGCCTCGGTGCGCTCGATGATCAGATCGAACTCCCAGGCGCCGAGGGCGCCGGCGTCGTGCAGATGGATATCGATCTTCGCGCCGTGGCGTTCGGCCAGCCCGAACAGCAGGTTCAGCTGACCGGCCGGATCGCCGTCGAACCCGGCGGGATCTATCCCACCGACCACCTCGACGCCGCCGGCCAGGGCCTCGTCCAGCAGTTCGGCCGTCCCGGGACGGCTGATCAGCCCACCCTGCGGAAAGGCGACCAGTTCGACGTCCACCCGGCCCGCGTGCCGGGCGGCGGCGGCCCGCACCGCTTCGACACCGGCCAACCCGACCTCGGGATCGATATCGATATGGCTGCGCACATGCGAGGTTCCGCCGGCGATCATGGCCGCGAGCAGGTTGGCCGAGTAGTCGGGGTTGGGGATGCCGAGTTCGGCCCGGCGGCCCTCGCCGTTGGCGATCCGGCCCGCCAGTGATCGGCCGCCGGTATTGGGCACCCAGGGACCGCTCCACAGAGTTTTGTCCAGGTGGCAGTGGGTGTCGACGAATCCGGGCAGCACCAGCGCACCGTCCAGGTCCAGGGTTTCGACCCCGGCCGCGTCCAGGTCGGCCCCGATGCGTTCGATCCGTCCGGCCCGGATCAGGATGTCGGCGGTTTCCAGCGGTTGGGCGGGCATCCACGGACGCCCGTTGCGCAGCAGCAGATCGGTCATATTTCCTTCTCTCGGGTTCACGTGAACAACATCGCGATGCCCGCGCCGGCACCGAAGACGATGACCACGGCGCGGAAGGCGCCGGGGCGCAGGCGGTCGGAGATCTTGCCGCCCACCATTCCGCCGATCAGGCACGCGGGGGCCAGGATCGCGACCGACAACCAGTCGACCGGGCCGAACAGGGCGACCGCGATGGTGGCGGTGGTGGAGACGGCGAGGGTGAGGACGCTCTTCAGGCCGTTGAGCAGATTGATCGAGGCGTCGATACCGAGCGCGAGCGCGGTGAGCAGCACGATCCCCATGCCTCCGTTGAAGTAGGCGCCGTAGACACCGCCCAGGAACACACCCGCGAACAGGGTGAACCGGGAGTCGCCGCCCCTGTCGGCCAGGGTCCGCGAGATCAGCGGCTGCGCGGCGAACAGGGCGGTGGCGGCCAGGATCAAGTAGGGCACCAGGGCGGTGAACACCTCGGGCGGCGCCGCGAGCAGCGCCACGACTCCCCCGAGCGCGCCCGCCGTACCCACGACCACCAGCCGGGACAGCAGGCTGCGATGGTCGGCGACCCGGGAGCGCAGCGCGGCGGCGCCACCCAGGTATCCGGGCCACACGGCTACGGCATTGGTCACGGTCGCGGTCACAGGCGGAAGGCCGGTGGCCACCAGCGCGGGAAAAGAGAGCAGGCTGCCGCCGCCGGCGATGGCATTGCAGATACCGGCGCCGAAACCGGCGGCCAGCAGCAGAACCGCGTACACGGGATCCATGTCGTCCTTCCGATCCGAAGTGAGACCGGATCGTATACGAAATGGGCGCGGGGTGTCGATCGTGTGCGGCCGGTCACGCCGCCCGCACCGGCGCCTTGCACGGTCCGCACCGGCACTTCGAGTAATTTCCTGGTATCCAGTTGGAGTACCGGGCGGCGGATCGTATGCGACCGACCGCCGATCACCACCCGAGCCGAGGACGATGTGGACAGCAGCAACCCGCGGATGACCAAACAGCAGGTGTGCCGCGCCATTCGCGACGACATCATCCTCGGCACCTTCGCACCCGGTCAGCGACTCACCGAGGACACCCTGGCCGAGAGCTACGGGGTCTCGCGCGTTCCGGTTCGAGAAGCGTTGCGCACCTTGGAAGCCGAGGGGTTCGCCTATTCGCGCCCGTACGCCGGCACCTTCGTCGCGGAACTGACCGAGGCCGAGGCCGCCGACCTCCTCGAGATCCGCGCGCTGCTCGAACCCCTGTGCGCGAGCCGGGCCGCGCACCGGCGCACCCCGGAACAGCTCGGCCGGCTCAAGGAACTCACCGCGCTCGGCCAGGAATCCGTACGAGCCGGTCGCCTGGACGATCTGACCAGGCTCAACAGTCGATTCCACGAGGTGCTGGCCGAGGCGTCGGGCAGTAGTCTGCTGGCCCAGTTGATCACCCAGCTCGGCTGGAAGATCGCCTGGGTGTACGCGGTCGAGCTGCCGCGCCGGGCGGCCGATTCCTGGTACGAGCACGAACGGATCTGCACCGCCCTCGAAGCCAATGACGCGGAGCTGGCCCAGCGCCTGGTCACCGAGCACATCGCCCACGCGACCACCGCGTACCGGCTCCGGCACGCCCGGCCCGCCGTGACGGGGTCCGGTTCGTAACCTCGGCGAAGCATTCCGCGGGCCCATCGGAAACACCAGGGTCGTATACAACCGGTGTCACTTTTTTCGCGCCGGGAGGATCCATGACAGAGCTGTCGCTGCACGACGCGCCAGAGGTATCGCTTCGCGACGCGACCGATCTGCTGCTGCGAAACGCGCGCATCGACGACGCGGCCGCACCGGTGGATATCGCCGTCGAATCCGGTGTGATCACCGCGATCGGCGCGGCGCTACCGCTGACCGCGGCGAACGAGATCGACTGCGCCGGCCGGGTGGTGATCCCCGGCCTGGTGGAAGCACATGTGCACCTGGACAAAGCGCTGCTGGACAGCGAAGGCCCCGAGCACAGCGGCACCCTGGCCGAGGCGATAGCGATCACCGCGGAGCTGAAACGCGATTTCACCGCCACCTCTATCCGGGACCGGGCACGGCGCGTGCTGGAGCAGGCGATCACCCACGGCACCACCGCGATTCGCGCCCACCCGGATGTGGACCCGATCGTCGGACTCCTGGGCGTCCACACCCTGCTGGAATTGCGGGAGGAGTTCCGCGGCCGGATCGACCTGCAGATCGTCGCGTTTCCGCAGGAGGGGATCTTCCGCGCGCCCGGCACCCTCGCATTGCTGCGGGACAGTCTGCGCGACGGCGCCGATGTGATCGGCGGCTGCACCTACAACGAGGATTCGCTGCGACAGTGCCGCCGCCATATCGACCTCGTCTTCGAGCTGGCCGCCGAGTTCGGGGTCCCGGTGGACCTGCACGCCGATTTCGCCGACGATACCGCCGACCCCCGCTTCGCCCTGGCCGATTACATCGCGGAGGTCACCGACCGCACCGGTATGGCCGGACGGGTGGCGATCGGTCACGCGACCTCGCTCGCCGCCCGGGAGCCCGCGGACCGGCGCCGGGTCCTGCTCCGGCTCGCCGACGCCGGCGTGGCCGTGGTCCCGCTGCCCGCCACGGATATGTTCCTCGGCGGCCGCGCCGACAACGCCAATATCCGCCGCGGTATCGCGCCGGTGCGGGAACTGTGGGATGCCGGGGTACGGACCGCCTACTCCTCCAACAACATCCGCAACGCCTTCACCCCGTACGGCAACGCCGACCTGCTCGATATCGGCCTTTTCCTGGCCCAGACCTCACATCTGTCCGGTCCCGCGGACCTCACGCAGGTCCTCGGGATGGCCACCTACGAGGCGGCCGCCGTGATCGGAATCGACGACCGGTACGGGTTGCGGGTAGGGGCCGCGGCCGATCTGGTGGTCCTGTCCACCCACCGGGTCGCCGACGCGCTGCTGGACCGTCCGGACCGGTGTTATGTGATCAAGGCGGGCCGGATCGTTGCGCGCACCACCCGGACCAGGGAACTACTCCCGGCGACCCCGGTGTGAGGACGGGCCACCGGTCCGCGCGGCCGGCGACCGTCAGGCCGCGGCCCGGTTTCCCTGGTGGATCAGCGCATCGATCCTGCGCTTGTAGTCGTTGAATTCCGGCGCGGTCACCTCACGGACGCGCGGCAGCCCGATCTCGACGATCTCGCGGACCTGCCCGGTCGTTCCGTGCGCACTGCCACCGGCCATGACCACCACCCGGTCCGACAGGTACACGGCCTCTTCGACACTGTGGGTGACGAAGACGATCGTCACCCCGGAGTCCTGGTGGATGCGGGTGAGTTCGGTCTGCATATCGGTGCGGGTGAGGGCGTCGAGCGCGCCGAAGGGTTCGTCCATGAGCATGACGGCGGGCCGGTTGGCCAGCACCCGGGCGATGGCGACGCGCTGCTGCATACCGCCGGACAGTTGATGCGGGAAGGAGTCGCGCACGCGGGTGAGCCCGACGGTCCCGAGGCACCGGTCGGTGGTCTCGCGGATATCGTCGCGGGTCATCCGGGCCTGTTTCGGGCCGTAGGCGATGTTCTCGGCGACGGTCAGCCAGGGGAACAGGCCGTAGTCCTGGAAGACGACGCCGCGGTCGGGGCCGGGGCCGGTGACCGGCTCGTCGCCGACTTCCACCGACCCCTGCGTCGCGGTCTCGAATCCGGCGAGGATCCGCAGCAGTGTGGATTTTCCGCAGCCGCTGGCGCCGACGACGCAGACGAATTCGCCGGCGGCGATATCCAGCGACACCTCGTCCACCGCGAAACCGGGCGCGCCCGGATAGCGTTTGCCGAGGCCCTCGACGACGATCCGGGCGGGGCGGCGCGGCCGGCGGCGCGTGGAGTAGATCTTCATGGTGATCACCTGATCCGGGAGAGGGTCATGGGAGAAGGGGACGCCGCCCCACGAGCAGCCGCACGGCGAGCATCATGATCCGGTCCGCCAGGAACCCGGCCAGGCCGATCACGATCATGACAGCGACGATGAGGTCGGTACGGGACTGTTCCCGCGCCTGGGTTATCAGGGCGCCGAGGCCCACTCGAATGCCCACGGTCTCCCCGACCACCAGGATCACCCAGGACAACCCCAGCGCGATCCGCAGACCGGAGACGATGGTGGGCATCGCGGCCGGCAGCACCACTTTGTACAGCGTCTGGGCGGGCGGCGTGCCGAGCATGGCCGCGGCCTCGAACAACCGCTCCGGGACTGCGCGGACACCGGCGACGGTGTTGATCAGGATCGAGAACACCGCGGCGAGGAAGACCAGGAAGATGGTGGCGCGGTCGCCGAATCCGATGATCAGCAGCGATAACGGCGCCCACGCCGTCACCGGGATCGGGCGGATCAGATTGAGCGTCGGTTCGAGCATCCGGAAAACGGTCGGCGAACGGCCCATCACGATCCCGAGCGGCACCGCCACGGCGGCCGCGATCGCGAACCCCTGGACCACCCGCAGTGTGCTGGCGTAGAGGTGCAGCCACAGGGTGCCGCTGTAGGAGTCGTCGACGATTCCGCCCACGGCCAGATCGGCCAGCCGCCGCGCCACCTCGTACGGGGTGGGCAGGAACTGCATCTGGATCCCGAACGGCAGGGTCCAGCCGCCGCCGACGCCGCGGTCCCACAGCAGCAGCACGATGATCGGCACGGGTAGCGCCCACAGGACCGCGCCGGCCCGGGCGCGGTAGCGGCGGGCCCGGCCGTCCGGCGGAGCCGAGGTGTCCGGCGGTACGCGCGCGGCCGTCTCCGCGTCCGTGACCCCGAGTGCGGTCATCGCTGCGTACCCGCGGTCTCGAGGAATTCGGTCCGGAAGACCTTCGCCATATCCGGCGCGGCCGGCAGCTGGTCGAAATCGACCATTTGGCGGGCCAGCTCCGTCACCCGCTGCCGGAACTCGTCGTCGAGCTCCCAGCGCAGAGTGACGTTCTCGATGGCGATATCGGTTACCGCGCGGTCCGTTCCGAAGGTCTGGACGAGTCCGTTCGCCCAGGCGTCGTGATCGCCCTTCATGAAATCGATGGCGCGGGCGAAGGTCCGCACGGTGTCGCGCGCCCGGTCGGGCTGTCCGTCGAGGAACTCGCCGTTGCCGCCGAGCACGATATTGGTCGCGCCGATCGGCGTCTGGTAGGGCGAGACGATCTGGTGGGCGCCGGCCTGCCGGGCGATCGATACACCCATTTCCGCGCTCAGGAAGGCGTCTACGCGGCCCGCGCTGTAGGCGCCGGCCATATCCGAGTACGCCAGATTGATCAGTTGCACATCGGTGTCCGGGTCCAGTCCGTGCGCCCGCAAGGTGAGTTTCAAGGCGATCTCCTGCGAGGACCCGGCGGGGAACCCGATCCGCTTGCCCCGCAGATCCTCCGGTGTGCGGATCTCCGGACGGCCGACGAATCCGGACCCGCCGTCGGCCGCCGACGCGATGATCCGCACGTCCTGTTCCGCCGCGATGCCGGCGAGCATCGCGGGTGCGCCCAGGACTCCGATATCGACCGCGCCCGAGGCGAGGGCGTTCTTGATATCCGGTGAGTTCTCGAACAGCACGATCTCGTAACTGGTGTTCTCCGGGGCGAAGCGCTGCATGAAATAGGGGGCGTAGAGGTGCGGCTGCCCGCGCAGCGTCCCGATCCGGATGGCGTTCGGGTCGCCGCCGGCGCTGTCGGGTGTGGCGATGCAGGCGGTCAGGCCGGCCACGGCCAGCACCGTGACCACGATGACCGAGAGGATATGGCGAAGTGGATGTTTCATGGTCGATCCTCACTGTGTGGCGATCCCTCGGCCAGGACAGCGGCAGTGCTGAGTGCGAGGCGGATCAGGGAACGGTCGGCGCCCGGCGCACCGAGCAGGCACCAGCCGGCCGGCGCCGCACCCGGGCGCGGCGGAGTCTCGGTACCCGGGCGCGGCGGGAGCGTCGCGCCGGGGCCCGGCGGCATCGTCGCGCCCCGGCCCGGCGGCATCGTCGCGACAGGGTGCAGCGGCATCGTGACCGCGGGCAGCCCCGCGATGGACGCCAGGCAGGTCAGCCGGAGTGTGCGGGCGCGGACGGCCTCCCATACCGGCCGCCCCGCCGAACGCGGTGGGGCCGGTGTCGCGGTGGTCGGCAGCACCAGGGCGCGACCGGCGAGCGCGGCTCGCAGCGTCTCGGCGGCCTCGTCCAGTACGCGGCGCGCGGCCGCCGCCTGTGCCCCGGTCACCGTCGCGGCGAAGGCGAACCGCTCGGCCACATCGGGTTCGAGCACGCCGGGATGTGCGGCCACCCAGTCGCCGTGGTTGGCCCAGGCTTCGAAGGCCTGGACCGTCCGGAACGCGGCGAGCCAGGTATCGGCGGGCGCGACCTCGACCGGCGTGGCGCCGAGCCCGACGGCGAGGGCGCGTACCGCGGCCGCGATCGACGGGTCGGCGTACGCGCAGATCGCCGGGTCCACCACGAAACCGCGGGACGCGGCACTGTCGCCGTCGAGGACACAGTCCGCGACGGCCGCCAGGGTCGCGCCGTCCCGGGCGACCCAGCCGACGCTGTCGAACGACTGGGCGAGCGGGAGCAGGCCGGAAGTGTCGACCCGTCCGTGTGTGGTGCGGATCCCCCACAGACCCTGATACGCGGCCGGCACCCGGATGGAGCCGGCGGTATCGGTCCCCAGGCCGATGCCGACCTCGCCGCGGGCCACCGCGACGGCCGGACCACTGGTGGAACCGCCCGGGATCCGATCGGGCGCGGCCGGATTCACCGGCATGCCGAACCCGCCGTTGCCGCCGGTGAGGCTGTAGGCGAATTCGTCGGTGTGCGCGATACCGGCGACCTGTGCGCCCGCCGACAGCAGACGCGCCACCACGGCCGCGTGACGCGGCGCCGGGGCCTGCTCCTCCTGATAGGCGGGAACGCCCGCGCCGACCGGGAATCCGGCCACCGCGTACAGGTCTTTCACGGCCACGGTCTGCCCGGTGAGCGGTCCCGGCGCGGTCGCGCCGACCAGCGGCGCCCCGGCCACTCGCCAGACGGTGGTGTCGATCTCGGGGTCCACGGCCGTCCCGGTCACCGCACTCGCTCCAGGATCCGGCGCGCGAACGCGGTATCGGCCGCCCGGCCGAAGTCCGCCCGGCGCACGGCCCCGTGCACGCCGCGCACTTGGTCGACGGCCTGCGAGATCGTGAAATCGGCGGCGGCGCTGAGGTACAGGTAGGCCTGCCGGGGGTCGGCCTCGAACAGGCCGGTGACCAGTTCCACGGCATGGGTCACGCACAGTTCCAGGGCGGTGTTCAGATCGGCGTGCAATCCGGTGGGGATGAGCAGCCCGTGGGCGGCGGCGAACGGTCCGATCCGGCCGCCGAACCCGCCGGCGATTTCCGCGGCCGGGATCAGGTCCAGGGTCAGTGTCGCGCGCAACGGAGCCTCCAGCGCCGTCAGCGCCACTTCGCCGTCGCCCTGCGCGAAATGCGGATCACCGATATAGAACAGAGCCTCCGGGGCCTGGACGGGCAGGAACACCGTGGCGCCCGCGGTGAGCAGTTTGACGTCGATATTGCCGCCGTGCGGCCCGGGCGGTACCGAGTTCACCCTGGTCCCGGTATCGGTGGCCACGCCCATGATGCCCAGGAACGGCGCCAGCGGAAAGGTCGCGTGCCCGGCCCGCCCGACCGCGTCGAGCGGCATCGTGGCGAACCAGCCGTCCTCGTGCGGTGCGACTCGGCAGAACTGTCCGTAGTCGCCGTCGAATCCGGCGCGGCCGCTGAGCACTCCGCGTCCGTGCCGGGTGGACACCACACCGTAGGGTGCGCGCATGGTGAGCGCGTCGATCCGCACCGCCAGCAGATCCCCGGGCCGGGCGCCCGCGACCGCGATCGGGCCGGTCACGATATGCGGCCCGGAGCCGGGCTCACGCGGCCGGCCCGCCGCCACCGCGATCGCGTCGTCCAGCACCTCCGCACGGTCCACGCCGTGACTTCCGAAGTACCGCACCGGGTCCGAGCCCTGGTCTTCGAGGATTCCCTCGTGGCTCACGGTATCGACGACCACCGTGGTTCCCGACGTCACCGTGACCACCGCGCGGTCGGCGCGGCAGGGCAGCCGCCCCCAGAGGACCCTGTCCGGTTCTGCGGGAACGTAGACCGCCGCCGGGTCGATTCCCGTGTGCTGCTGCAGAACCGGGAAGGCCGCGGCCTGTTCCTGACGTGCCAGCGTCGTCACCGCGACTCCTTATTGGTCAGACCACCTGATGCACCGACCATAGGAGCAGGGGACTTCGGCCGCGAGCGCGGTCACGGAACGTAACGGCCGATTTACAGGTGCGCAACACAACCCGCGAAATACCCTGTAGATCGGTAACTTCGCCGAATCATTCGGACCGCCGGACCGAGCGTTGCGACAATCCGCGTGCCGCTACGTAGAATTCCCCTGCACGCAGATCACCGACATTGGTCGGACCATTTTACTCACCGCCGTGCTCGCGAACCGCGACCCGCGGCCGGGTGTCCGGCACCGAGAGAGGGCCCGTATGACCTTCGCATCGATACCCCCGATGCGCCGCCACTCGCGCAGTGTCAGCGCCGAGGTCGCGGCGCACCTGGAACGGCTGATCATCAGCGGCGAACTGCGGGCCGGGGACCGGCTCCCACCGGAACGCGAACTCGCGGCGAGTATGAACGTGTCCCGGTCGTCGTTACGCGAGGCGATGTTCGAACTGGAATCGAAGAAACTCGTGGAGCGTCGGCAGGGCCGGGGCAGCACGGTCGCCGATATCTCGCGGGGCGCCGCACAGCTGTACGGAAACCTGGCCGATCTCGACGTCGAACTCGGTTACGCGACCGAACTACGCGACCTGGTCGAGCCGCGGATCGCGGAACTTGCCGCGCTGCGCGCCGTGGACTCCAACCTCCTATCGCTCGACACCGTGCTGACCCGCTCCCACGAGAGCCTCCCGCCCGAGGAGTCGATGCGCCTCGACATCGAGTTCCACACACTGCTGGCGCACGCCGCGCAGAATCCGCTGCTGGTCACGCTGTGCACGATGACCACCGAATGGACGCAGCGCACCCGGACGCTCTCCCATCGCACCGCGCTCGGCCGCCGGATCTCGATCCAGGGCCACGAGATGATCTACCGGGCGGTTTCCGATCGCGACGGCGCGGCGGCCGCCGCCGCGATGGAACAGCATCTGCGCGAGGTCCGCGAGATCAGCACACCCGGCGTTCCGTAGCGTCGCCGGAGGTCGCGCGGCGGAGGTCAGCGGGCCACTTTAGCCGAACTTAACGAATCACCGTTCACTTTCCACTATTGTCGCGATCGCCGGGCAGTTGCCCGGCGGGACCGGCGCCGCGCAACGGCGCGCGGGTCCCCTATCGGCTCGGCGGTCGGATATCGACCGCTCCGTTCCGTAGAGGAGCAGTATGTACCCCGGCGCGCATGTCGATCGCTTCCCCGATAAACCAGCCGTTATTCTCGCCGAGACCGGCGAGGTGCTGACCTATCGGGAGTTGGAGGACAACTCCGTCCGGCTCGCCCGGCATCTGCACGCCGCCGGATTGCGCAGAGGCGACCACATCGCGTTGCTGTCCGGAAACGACCCGAAGGTCTACGAGGTCTATTGGGCCGCGCTGCGATCCGGGCTTTACATCACCGCGGTGAACCGGCATCTGTCGCCGGAGGAGATCAGCTACATCGTCGAGGACTGCGGCGCCCGGGTGCTGATCGTGTCCGCGGGACTACGGGAAGCCGCCGAAAAGGTCGCCGTGCAGGTTCCGGGAATCGATGTCCGGCTGGCCTTCGGCGGCCCCGTCGACGGCTTCGAATCCTATGCGGACGCCTTGGCCGCCGCCTCCCCCGAACCGCTGCCCGACCAGCCGCGCGGCGCCGACATGCTGTACTCCTCCGGCACCACCGGGCGGCCGAAGGGCATCAAACCGGCGCTGCCGGACCGGCAGGTGGGCGATGCCCCGGGCGATACCTTCACCGCCGTTTTCGGTCCCCTCTACGGATTCGACACCGATACCGTCTACCTCTCCCCGGCCCCGCTCTACCATGCCGCGCCGCTGCGCTTCGGCGGTGTGGTGCACGCGCTGGGCGGCACCCTCGTCGTGATGGAGCGGTTCGACGCCGAGCGGGCCCTGGCGGCGATCGAGCGCTACCGGGTCACGCACAGCCAGTGGGTGCCGACTATGTTCGTCCGGATGCTGAAGCTCGACGAGTCCGTCCGCACCCGCTACGACCTGTCGAGCCTGAAGGTCGCCATCCACGCGGCGGCGCCCTGCCCGGTCGACGTGAAGCAGGCGATGATCGACTGGTGGGGCCCGGTGCTCTACGAGTACTACGCCTCGACCGAGGCCAACGGCGCCACCTTCATCGACAGCGAGCAGTGGTTGCGCAAACCGGGTTCGGTCGGGCCGGCCGGTATGGGCACGGTCCGGGTGTGCGGCGACGACGGCGCCGAACTGCCGACCGGCGAGATCGGCACCATCTATTTCGAACGCGAGGAACTCCCGTTCGCCTACCACAACGACCCGGACAAGACCACGCAGGCGATCCACCCCGGCCACCCCACCTGGACCACCACGGGCGATATCGGCTACATCGACGCCGACGGTTTCCTGTTCCTCACCGACCGCAAGGCGTTCATGATCATCTCGGGCGGGGTCAACATCTACCCGCAGGAGATCGAGGACGCGCTCGCCCTGCATCCGAAGGTCCTCGATGTCGGGGTGATCGGCATCCCCGACGAGGAGATGGGTGAATCGGTGCAGGCCGTCGTCCAGCCCGGCCCGGGTGTGGAGACGGGTCCGGAACTGGCCGCGGAACTGCGCGAGTACCTGCGGGCCCGCATCGCCCACTACAAGGTGCCCCGCAGTTTCGACTTCGCCGACGAACTGCCCCGCACACCGACGGGCAAGCTGGTCAAGGGGAAATTGCGGGCGCAATACCTGTGATCGGCGGGCCGGAACCGGCGAGCTGAGAACCCGTCACCCCACCGCGACCAGCGATGTTTGCACCGGCGCGACCGGGAAATACCGCGCCCAGGAGGACTGGGCGATGACCGACGACGCGGAGAAACGGTGGTCCGACGACGGAAACTTCCGCCGGGCCGTGCGCTACACGCTGGCCGTGCTCGGCGTCGCGGCGCTGGTGTGCGCGATCACCGCGGTCTGGGCGGCGACCGGGCGGTGCCGCGACGCCGACGCGCTGCTCTGCGACGCGCCTACCCGGACCGCGGTGCTGTTCGGACCGGGCCTGGTGTTGTTGCTGGGCGGGATCGGCGCCTTCATCGAGACGGTCCGGGTCCTGCGCCGCGGCGGGACCTGGCCGATCTGGCAGGGCGCGGGCTGGTTCCTGTTCCTGATCATGCTGTTCTATCTGGGGATGGGCGCGAGCACGATACCGGCGGACTGACCCGCCCGGATACCGCGTTCGCCCATCCCCGGGTGCGGCGAACGCCCCGGTAGCCCTGCTAACTCACCCGCACCTGTGGCAGACTTCCGTGGAAAGCTGGGACTACGGCCGCTCGACTCGTTGGGGTCGGCAGGTACCGTGCGCGGAAGGTGATGCGGGAATTGAGATCGCGATGGACCTGATCGCCATCGAGGGCCGGGTGGCCGCGGACCGGATCGCGGCGCGTGACCGCACACCGGAGGCGGAACTGCAGCTGGCCACCGGCTTGTGCGAACTCGCCTCGGCTTATCTGGCCACCCAGACCGACGGTTCGGTGCGCAACCGGGTGGCGGGCGCCCTGGAGCCCGCCCAGGAAGCGGTGCTGATCCGACTGCGCTGGTTCACCTCGGGCCATGTGTCGGCGGTGTTCGCCAACGAAGTCCAGGACACGCTGCGGCTACTGGAGCAGGCGGCCCGGGCCATCGGGCATCGTGAGCTCGCGACCGCCACCATCCGCGACGCCTGTAACGCCTACACCCGGGTCGCGCACGATTATCCGAACGCGGCCGGTGTCTGCGCGGACGGCCTGTCGAAATGCGGTGTGTGGCTGTGCCGGCTGGACCCGGGCGCGGCCGTGGTGGCCACCAACGAGGCGGTCCGGATCCGCGCGACGTTGTTCGAAGCCGACGCGGAGCAGTCGCGGAAATACCTCGCGACCCTGAACACCCTGCTGCGCACCCTGATGGTGGGCAGGCAGCGGAAACAGGCCGTGGCGATGTACCGCGAACGCTATACCGCGCTCACCAGCCCGACCATGGCGGCGCAACTGCGGGCGCTGAAGATCGAGGAGATCGGTTTCACCGCCAAAACGCAGTCCGCGCTGCGGAAACTGGAATGCCGCACGCTCGAGCGCGCCGGTTATCTGACCCAGCAGCAGATCCTGTACCAAAGCGCCGGTGATCTGGCGACGATCGAGGAGATCAACTGGCAGCTGGCTCTGGTCGGGCTGAAACCACTGGTCGCCGGCGCGATGCCGGACCAGCCGTCCCGGCCGGTGGAGATCGGTTCGTCGTTCGGCGCGCTGGGCGTGCTGTGCTCGGCGCCCGACGCACTGACCCTGGTGCGGGACGCGATCATCGCCGCCTACACCGCCGCGGGGGCGGAGCCGGTGGATATCAACACCGCCTACGGGGTGGACAAAGCACATTGGGGCACCCGTGATCCGCAACTGAACGCCGCCGCCGAACTCGGTGAGGACATCGTCCTGGTCGAGCGATTGTCGGGGAGCTGGGTCGCGGTCAAGTCCCTGAAATGGGAGTTGACCCCGGTCGCGAAGAATCCGCTCGCGCTGTACCTCTCCCAGCAGTGGCCGGTCATGAGTGTGACCAGCACCGAGAATCTGGCCTACGAGTTGTGCTGGTACGAGCAGGGTTCGGCGACCCAGTACGCCGCGCTCGGCCGTCCCGCGGAACCGGTCGCCCTGGATACCCCGTTGTCGCCGTTGGACTTCGGCAAGCTCGCCGATTACGGCGCCGATTACGCCTCGGAGACCCAGATCCGGTCCGCTTTCGGCAACGCCACCATGTTCGCGAAACTCACCGAGTTGCCGGCCAGCGGTATCCGGCAGGCCGCCGAGGCCCAGCCGCTCGCCGGATACGGCGAACGGGTGCTGTGTTTCCGGGCGTCGGAGGCGAAACGGATGAGTGCGACTCGCGGTACCGCCTGACCTGCTCCCTCCCCTGTAACACATCGTTGCCGGAGTTCGAATAGAACGCCTGGTGGGAGTAGACGTTTCCGATACTGAAATGCGTTGCTTTCGCTAATGTCTGGACGAAAGCGTGGCGCATTGCCGGGAGACCGCAGTGCCGGGATAGTTGGGCGGTGAGCCGGACCGATGATGTCGGACGCGCGCATGCCCGGGAACGAGTTGATCTACTGTGTCCAAGCGGCTGCCTGTCCCCGATTTCATTCGGACACACCGATCCAGACCTGGTCGAACGCGGGGCCGGGTGGGTATCCGGACCCGCCTGCTGGCGATCGTGCTCATCACCAGCAGCGCATTGCTGGCGGTCGGCGTCGGCGCCGCGGCCTATCTGGTGCGTTCCGGCCGGGCGGCACAGGAATGGGCCGATCTGGCCACTAGCACCACCACTCCCGCCATCCTGATGGTGCAGGGGCTCCAAGAGGAACGCCGCCTCTCGCTGCTGTACCTGGCCGGCGATCCCGGGGCGGCCGGCCAACTGGTGGACGCGCGGAAACGCTCCGATCTCGCGCTGGCCACGGTCACCGCCAAGGGCGACGCCGCCATGCGGCTCGATCCCGACGGATCGGCCGCTCAACTGGAGGGCTACCAGAAACTGTTCGACGCGGTGCCCGGCCTGCGCGCGGCGATCGAGGCGCGCACGATACCGCGGGAGGAAGCGTTCGGGTTCTTCAGCGCGGTGATCGACACCATCATCAGCGCGTCCGTGCTGGCGGCCCGGGTGGCGCCCGACGCCGGCATCGGGATCGCGCTCAATTACGGAGTCGAGCCGTTGCGGGCCGCCGAATCGCTTTCCAAGGCCGACACTCTCGGAGCGGTCGCGCTCACCGTCGGCGAGTTCACCGGCGCGCAACTGGTCGAGTTCAACCGGCAGATCGGCGAATTCCGGGGCGAGGTGGCGTATTCCGGTGCCTTGCTGAAAGGACAGCGGCTGGCGCAACTGCGGTCCCTCACCGACTCTCCGGCCTGGCATCAGCTGATCGCGATGCAGGACGCCGTCATGCTGCGCGGGCCGGCGCCCGCCGCCGACGCCGACCCGGACAGCACCGGCTACGGCGCCGAGCAGACCACCGATTCCGATGCCGCCGCCCTGCCGTCGAGCGTCGCCGACTGGCAGCGAGCGTCCGGCGAGGTCGTCGGCGCGCTACTGAAGCTGTGGGAGGACCAGAGCGGCGACGCCCATGCCACCGCGCGGGCCCAGGGTGCGGATACCGCGAACCGATCCCTGGCGGGCGGCGCCGCGGTCCTGCTCATCACGATTCTGGCGTTCGTCGCCGCCCTCGTACTGGCGAACCGGTTCATCGGCCGGATGCGCCGACTGCGCAACGACACCCTGGAACTGGCCGACGAGCGGCTGCCCGACATCATGCGGCGCCTCGACAACGGCGAGAACGTGGACTCGGCCGCCGAGGTGTCGCGCCTGGACTTCGGCACCGACGAGCTGGGTGAGGTCGCTCAAGCGTTCAACCGGGCGCAGGTGGCGGCGGTATCGGCCGCGGTGGCCGAAGCCCGGACACGTGCCGGATTCCACACGGTGTTCCTCAATATCGCCCACCGCAACCAGCTGGCGGTGCATCGTCAGCTCACCCTGCTCGACCGGGCCGAACGCCAGGAGGAGAACGCCGATCAGCTCGAGCTGCTGTTCCAGCTCGACCATCTGGCCACCCGGGCCCGGCGCCACGCCGAGAACCTGATCGTGCTCGGCGGCGAACAGTCCGGCCGCCGCTGGCGCAATCCGGTCCCGCTGTGGGAACTCATCCGTGGCGCGGTGGCGGAGAGCCTGGACTACACCAGGATCCAGACCGGCCGGGTGGCCGAGGTGCTCATCGCCGGCCAAGCCGTGGCCGACCTGATCCATCTGCTCGCGGAGCTGATGGACAACGCCACCTCGTTCTCACCCCCGGAATCCCGCGTCGAGGTATCGGCGTCGGTGGTCGGCCGCGGGGTCGCGGTCGAGGTCACCGATCAGGGGCTGGGGATGACCGAGGAGGAGATCACGGCGCACAACCGACTCCTGGCCGAACCCCCGGACTTCGGGGTGGCGGCGCTGACCGGCGATACTCGCCTGGGCCTGTTCGTGGTGGCCACCCTGGCCGCCCGCCACGGTGTTCCGGTGCGCTTGACGGAGTCGGTCTACGGCGGGATCAAGGCGATCGCGCTGATCCCGACCGCACTCATCGAGTCGGGTGGGCCGCGCCCGCCGGAGCATCCGGCTCTCGAACCCGTCCCGGCCTCGGTGCCGCCCGGCGAGCCCTTCGTCTCGCCGGCCGCCGAACCTGCACCGGCCGTCTCCGGTGGGGTACATCCGATGACCGTCATCTCGAAGCCCCGCCCGGACGAAGGCGCCCGCCCGGTGCTGCCGCGCCGTCAGCGGCAGTCCACCGAAGCCGATACCGGGGTGATCCCCGTCGTCGATCTGCCGCGCACCCGGACCCCCGAACAAGCTCGGAATCTGATGACGGCCATCGACGGCGGCACCCGGTCCGGCCGCCGTCCCGATACCGAATCGCCCACCACCGATCACACTCGCGAAGAAGGCAACGATGACCGTTCCCCCGCGCACTGACCTGAGCTGGCTGCTGGAAGAAATGGTGGACGGGTTGCCCGACGCCGACTCCGCAGTCCTGCTGTCCACCGACGGACTGCTGATGGGCCATTCGGCCGGACTCGAACGCACCGACGCCGAACGATTCGCTGCCATGGCATCGGCCTTCCACAGCCTCGCACGCAGCGCCGGCAGCCATTTCAAGGCCGGCGGGGTCTGCCAGACCGTCGTCGAACTCGACCGCGCCGTCCTGTTCATCACCGCCGCCGGCGGGAACGCCTGCCTCGCGCTCTTGGCCGCCGAGTCCGCGAACATGGGTATGGTCGCGTTCGAGATGAACCGGACTGTGCAGCGGGTCGGCAGCCATCTGGCCGTCGACTCGCGCCCGCGGCCGAACGGTGCGAGACAGCCGTGAACGCGCCGCGCGACCCTTGGGACGAGGAGGAGGCCGGCCCCGTCGCGCGCCTCTACGCGATGACCGGTGGCCGGGGTCGCACCGGGCGAACCGAACTCACCCTGGACACCATGGTGGTCGATATCGGCGCCGGGTTCGCGCCGCGGCGGAGCGAACCCGAGTACATCGATATCGTGCGGGTCTGCCGGGTGCCGCAATCGGTGGCGGAAGTATCGGCACAGCTGCGCGTCCCGCTCGCGCTGACCAAAGTGCTCATCGGAGATCTGATCGACGACGGCCGGCTGATCGTCCGTCCACCGGCCGAGACCACGAACGATATCGGCGATCTCGGCCTGCTCCGGACGATCGCGAACAGTCTGCGGGGAGGTTGAGCCCGGATATCCGAGCGGATGCGGCAGTAACGATTGTGTATTCCCGTACGACGAACCGAGACCGGCCCCGGCGGCCGCACCCGAGCAGGAGGCGCCGACGATACCCGAAACACCGCAGGTGATACCCGTCGAACAGGGAACGGGAACGCACAGTTCGGCACCGATGGATCCACCCCGCACAGCACAGGCCGACCACACCCTGTAGCTGCCATCACACCGATACCCCGAGGCCCGCTCGGTGAGACCGGTCTCCGGTATGCGCGCAGCTTTCGCTATGGTCTGGACGAAGGCTGATGCATTGCCGGGCAACGGCAATGCCGAGAACATTGGGTGATGCGCCGGTCACCACGGTGTCGCACGCGCGCATCCCCGGGAACGGGTTGATCTATCGTGGCTGTTCGGCGGCAACTGCCCGAATCACTGGTGCGGGCGGTCCGGTCCGGCAGAAACGCGACGCGCGGCCGGCTGGGCATCCGGGCCCGGCTGCTGTCGATCGTGCTGATCACCAGCGTCACCTTGGTGATCGTCGGTGTCGGCGCCGCCGGGTATCTGGTGAAATCCAGTCTGACGGCGACGGTGTGGGCCAATCTGATCAGCAGCACCACCACGCCGGTCATCTCGATGGTGCAGTCCTTCGAGGAGGAGCGTCGGCTGTCGCTGCTGTATCTCGCGGGCGACCCGAGCGCGGCGAACAGTCTGGTGGACGCACGCAAGCACTCCGATATCGCGCTCGCCGCGGTGATCGCCAAAGGTGAGGCGGCCCAACGGCTGAACCCCGGCGGATCGGCCGCCGAACTCGAGACCTTCCGGCCGCTCTACAGCCGGGTTCCCGGTGTGCGCACCGCGATCGACGCCCGCGCGATGCCGCAGGAGGAGGCGTTCGGATTCTTCAACACGGTGATCGGCACCATCCCCAAAGCGTCGTTGGTGGCGGCCCGGGTCGCGCCCGGCGCCGGGCTCGGCATCGCCCTGGGTTACGGCGTCGAACCGTTGCGCGCCGCGGAGGCACTGTCGCAGGCCGACACCCTCGGCACCGTGGCGCTCGCCCGCGGTGAGATCACCGCGGGTCAGCTGCTCGAGTTCACCCGGTATACGGGCGAGGTCCGCGCACAGGTGGCGTATTCGGCCACGGTGCTGACCGGGTCGCGGCTGGCCCAGCTGCGGGCGATCACCGACTCACCGGACTGGCAGCAGGTGATCGCCATGCAGGACGCCCTCGTCCTGCGCGGTCCCGTGCCCGCGGGCGAGCCCGCCGCGGACCCGTCCGGAACCGGCGAGGACTACGACGAGACCGATGTACCCGAAACGGCCCCCCTGCCGATGACCGTTCCCGCCTGGCAGGAAGCGTCCGGTCGGCTCAACTCGGCCCTGCTGGCACTGTGGGAGAGCCAGAGCCGCGACGCCCATGCCATCGCGCGCACGGAAGGCACCGATACCGCCGGGTTGTCGCTGATCGGTGGTGTCGCGGTGCTCATCGTCACGGCAGTCGCCTTCCTCGCCGCGATCATCGGGGCCAACCGGTTCATCGCCCGGATGCGCCGGTTGCGCGACGACACCCTGGAACTCGCGGACGAACGTCTGCCCGACCTCATGCGCCGGCTGGACGACGGCGCCGATATCGATACGGCGGCCGAAGTGGCCCAGCTGGACTTCGGCACCGACGAACTCGGCGAGGTGGCCGAGGCGTTCAACCGGGCACAGGTCGCCGCCGTGTCGGCGGCCGTGGCCGAAGCCAAGACCCGGGCCGGTTTCCGGACGGTCTTCCTCAATATCGCCCATCGCAACCAGCTGGCCGTGCACCGCCAGCTGGCACTGCTGGACCGAGCCGAACGTCGGGAAGAGAACGCCGACCAGCTCGAGCTGCTGTTCGAACTCGACCACCTGGCCACCCGAGCCCGGCGCCACGCCGAGAACCTCATCGTCCTCGGCGGCGAACAACCGGGCCGGCGGTGGCGTAAACCGGTGCGCCTGTGGGACCTGATCCGGGGCGCGGCCGCGGAAAGCCAGGAGTACACCCGGATCCACACCGGGCAGGTCCCCGAGGTGCACATCACCGGCCAGGCGACGGCCGACCTCATCCATCTGCTCGCGGAGCTCATGGAGAACGCCACCGCGTTCTCGCCGCCGGAGTCGCGGGTCGAGGTATCGGCGTCGGTCGTCGGCCGCGGTGTCGCCGTCGAGGTCGCCGACCAGGGTCTGGGAATGTCGGCGGCGGAGATCTCCACCCGGAACGAGTTGCTGGCCGCGCCCCCGGATTTCGGGGTGGCGGCACTCACCGGCGAGACCCGTCTCGGCCTTTTCGTGGTGGCCACGCTGGCCGCCCGGCACGGCGCGTCGGTGCGCATGTCGGAATCGGTCTACGGCGGGATCAAGGCGGTCGTGCTGATTCCGACCGCACTCATCGAATCCGGTGGCCCCACCGAACCTCCGCCCGCCGAAGAACCCGCCTATGCGGCGGTGTCCAGCGGTGCGCCGGACACCGCTCCCGCCGCAGCCTCCGCGGTGGCGCGATCCACTTCCGCTGCCGCGCAGCCGGTCCCCGCCGCACCGGTGTCGCAGCCCGGCGCGGGCGGCCGTCCCGCACTGCCGCGACGACGCCGACAGCAGACCGACCCGGAGCCGGAGCCGACTCCGGTCGCCGACGACACACCCCGTGCCCGCACACCCGAGCAGGCACGGAACCTGATGGCCGCGATAGAAGGCGGCACCCGGTCCGGACGTCACCCGCGTCCCGATTCGACCGATAGAACTCGACAGGAAGGCGACGATGACCACTCCGCCACGCACTGACCTGAGCTGGCTGCTGGAAGAAATGGTGAGCGGGTTGCCGGACGCCGAATCCGCGGTCCTGCTGTCCACCGACGGACTGCTGATGGGCCATTCGGCCGGACTCGAACGCACCGACGCCGAACGATTCGCCGCCATGGCATCGGCCTTCCACAGCCTCGCACGCAGCGCCGGCAGCCATTTCAAGGCCGGCGGAGTCTGCCAGACCGTCGTCGAACTCGACCGCGCCGTCCTGTTCATCACCGCCGCCGGCGGGAACGCCTGCCTCGCCCTGCTCGCCTCCGAGTCCGCGAACATGGGCATGGTCGCCTATGAGATGAACCGAACTGTGCAGCGGGTCGGCAGCCATCTGGCCGTCGACTCGCGCCCGCACCCGAACGGCGCGCCGCAGCCGTGAGCGGCCCGCACGACGACCACTGGGACGAGGAGGACGCCGGCCCCGTCGTACGTCTCTACGCGCTGACCCGCGGCCGGGGTCGTACCTCGCGCTCGGACCTCACCCTGGACACCATGGTGGTCGACACCGCGCCCGGGCTGGCGCCGCGACGGTCCGAGCCCGAATACGTCGACATCGTCGGCCTGTGCCGGGTCCCGCAGTCGGTGGCGGAGGTGTCGGCGCAGCTGGGCGTCCCGTTGACGCTGACAAAAGTGCTCATCGGGGATCTGGTCGACGACGGCCGGCTGATCGTCCGCGCCCCGGCCGACACCGGCGACGACGCGGATCTGGGTCTGCTCCAGATGATCGCGAACAGCCTGCGCGGCAGCTGATCCGGTAGGTCAGGTCAGCCGCGCGGCGAGTCGTTTCGCGTTCATATGGGCGATCGCCTCGATCGACACCATCGGGTTGACACCCGAGGACGTCGGGAAGCAGGACGCGTCGGCGACGACGATGTTCGGCACATCCCAGGTGGCTCCGTCCGGGTCGGTGGCGGAGAGATCCGGTGAGCCGCCCATCCGGGCCGACCCCATGATGTGCAGGGCGCCGAGCGCGCACCGGCCCGGGCCGTATCCCGCGGTGCGGGCGGCGGCGGCGAATTCGTCGTGCGAACCCCGCACACCGGGTTCGTAGGAGACACCGGCTTGATGTCCGGAGAAGATGCGGCGCGCTCCCGCGGCTTCGAGAATCTTCGCCGCGCCTTCGATTCCGGTGTGCAGGTGGGCGGCGTCGTAGTCGGAGATGCGGTAGTCGACGGTCGGTTCGCCGTCTCGGCCCACCTGCACCGTGCCCGAATCGCGGTCGCGGGTGATGATGCCGACGGCGTTGGTCCGGGCGAAATCCAGCATGGTGGTCCGATGACCGGCGGCGCCGCGCCAGCTCATGAACCCCGTGGACGATCCGGGATGCAGCGGCCCGGTCTCGTAGATGACGCCGTAACCGTTGCCGTCGAGATCGGCGTCGTGACGGCAGATCCGGGTCTGCAGCCCGCCTTCCCAGGGTCGGATCTCCTCGTCGAACACCCCGAACACGGCCGCCGCCGGATGCAGCCGCAGATACCGGCCGATATTGTCGTTGCGCAATCCGGACCGCTTCAGCAGCGCCGGGGTCTGGATCGCACCGGCCGCCACCACCACGGCTCGGGCCCGGATCTCGAAGTCGACTCCCGCCGCGCTGCGCACCGATACCGCTTCGGCGCGGCCGTCGCGGACCTCTATCCGGCGCACCTCGGCGTCCACGATGAGGCGCGCGCCGCGCGCGGCGGCATCGGCCAGCCACGTTTTGGTGACCGACTGTTTGGCGCCGATGCGGCACCCGTTCCCGCATCGGCCGCATTCCACCCCCGCGTCGCAGGCGTCGGTGACATTGCGCGGCAACGGATCCACCGCCCAGCCCAGTGCACCGGCGCCGCGTTCGAGCACGCCGTCGCGCGGCGACAGGATCGAGCGGCGTTCGTTCACCCCGAGCCGGCGTACCACCGCGTCGAGCGATTCGGTGAACTCGTCCGTACCGAACTGGTTGGCGCCCAGCGCTGCCCACTCCGCCCGCACGCTCTCGGGTGTGGCCAGCGAGGTACTCCAGTTGACGACCGTTCCGCCACCGAGGCAGGTCCCCGCCACCAGCGTGATCTGCCCCTCGGCGGACGCGGCCGGTCCGGGCGAATACAGCTGTTGCAGGCCCGCGAGTTCGCCCGCGCCGAAATCCTGGTCGTCGTAGTAGCCGCCGCGTTCGACGACGATCACCTCGAGTCCCGCCTCGGCGAGGACGGCGGCCGCCGTCCCGCCGCCGGCGCCCGATCCGACGATCACGACATCGCAGGTGAGCGTGCCGGGTTCGGTGACCCGCTGCGGGGACAGCGCGGGTCGCGGCGCACTCGGCAGCGGGCCGGGCGGTCCGGGGTACCCGATCTCCTTCCACAGCGGATGGAATCCGGTCGGCCCCGGGGTGACGTTGTAGGCGAGCAGCGAGGCCTGTTTGAGCGCTTGGAAAACCGCGCGGACCGCGCCGATCCGGGAATCGCCCAGTCGCAGCAGCGCCCGCTCCCGGTCCTCCTGCGACAGCGTCGAGAACCGCCGCGGCCCTCGGCCGGTGAGCAGACCGGTCAGGGGCGAGTCCCATACGTCCAGCAGGGTCGCCAACTGCTTGCTCTCGGCTTCCCTGGGATTGCGTCCGAGTAACTCGAATACCGTGTCCACGGCGCCGAGTTCGGTCGCCGACGGCAGCGTCATCCCGTCGCCCGGCACGAATGTATCGCAGATCGTCCCGAGCGCGGCACGCTGTTTGGCAGTGACCTTCATACCCATCCGCCTTTCAGATCCCCGCTGTTCTATCACGCCGGGTGAACCTTCGCTCACAAATAGCGGCGAATGCAGGCAATTGGATACAACAGGCAGCAGAATAGTAAATTACTTCGCCGCCTCTCCCCGACAGGTGAGAGCCGGTTCCCGGAACACCACCGCGAGCTGGAGAACAGCCGACCGAGCGGCGCCCATGACGCGCGCGAACGCGACGTTCGTTCCGATCCCCCGCTTCCGCGCATGGGAAACCGAGCCGACCGGCCCGTGGGAACCAGCGGACCGGCACGAGCCGCGATCGGCGTCAGAACAGGGTCATCGGTTCCGCTTCGGCCGGGTCCGGGAGCGGGTCGAGATCCGGTACGAGTTCGCGGACCTCGTCGTGGAAACTGCGGGCCAGATCCCGTGACGACGCGTTGTCCGGGGTGTGCAGGAAGACAGTCGGCGACCGCCCCTCACGCAACCAGTCCACGGTCTGCTCGACCCAGGGCGCCCACCCCGCCACCGTCGCCGCCGGGTCGTCGCGGCCGTGGTAGCGGACGATCGGCCGATCGGTGAGCGCACGCATCCGGCGCGGCAGCCGCGGCTTCTTGGACCGGGCTTCGAGTTCGGCCGGGCTCGAAGCCGGGGCGGCGAACAATGTGGTGGTGTCGAACGGAACCCATTCCACCCCCATCCGGGCCAGCCCGCCTTCCAGGTGCGCGGCGGTGTGTTCATCGGTGAAGAAGGCGGGATGGCGCACCTCGACCGCCACCCGCAGGTCTTCCGGTACGGCCCGGACGAAACCCGCCAGGGCGCCGAGGTCGTTCGGGCCGAACGACGCGGGCAGCTGGATCCACAGCGCGTGCATCCGGGGCCCCAACGGCTCCATGATGTCGAGAAAAGCGTTCAGCTCCTGGTCCGCCCCCGCCAACCGCCGCTCGTGCGTGATCGTCTTGGGCACTTTGATCACGAACCGGAAATCCGGATCGGTCTGCGCCGCCCATGTCTCGACCGTCCGCCGCGCCGGGACCGCGTAGAACGTGGTGTTCCCTTCGACCGCGTTGCACCAGTGCGCGTAACCGCGCAGTTTGTCCCCGGTGACCGGCCATGCGGTGTGTGTCCACATGGCGCAACCGACGTGGAGCCGAAGGCTCAACGTTTCAGTCCGTGCATCCCGGCCACGACCTTCTCGATCACCGCCGCCGGCAGCAGGCGACGCAGCAGGAACACGATCGGCGCGCGACTGCCCCTGGCGTACAGCGGTTTCGGATTATCCGCTTCGATGGCGCGCAGGATGGTTTCGGCGACCTGCGCCGCCGATATCCCGGACCGCTCATTGCTGTCCAGATGCGTGAGCATGGTCCGGAAATCCGCCGCGTACACCGAATCCTCGGCGATGTACTCGGTGCGCCGCTCCCCGATCCCGGTCGCGATGGACCCGGGCTCCACCGTGCTGATCCACACCCCGAACGGCGCCGTCTCCAGCCGCGCGGCGTCCGCGAACCCCTTGATCGCCGCCTTCGCCGCCACATACGAGGACCGATAGGCCAGCGGGAAGCTCGCCAGCATCGATCCGACCATGATGATCCGCCCGTACCCGCGTTCCCGCATCCCCGGCAGCACGAGCTGCGACAGCCGCACCGCACCGAACACGTTCAACTGGAACAGTCGGCCGATCGCCTCGAGCGGCAACTCCTCGAGCGGCCCCGACTGGCTCTCCCCCGCATTGTTGACCAGCACATCCACCGGCCCCGATTCCGCCCCGAACCGCTCGATACCGGCCGGATCGGTGAGATCCAGCGCGCGATACTCGACCCCCGCCACTCGCGCCGACTCCGCGATCGTCTCCGGGTTCCGGCTGGTCCCGATCACCCGATACCCGCGGTCGACCAGCAGTGCGGCGGTCGCCCGCCCGATCCCCGACGATGCCCCGGTCACCAGCGCGGTCTTCGTCATACGATCCCTAACCCTCGACGGTCCTGCCAACCGGGCGGCGCGGCCGCCCGGTTGGCCAATCTAACGGACGGGCAGGTCACCCGGGAACAGGCCCGGCCGCTCGGCCACGGCCCGGTACGGCGGCGAACCGCTCACCGTGCCCGGACAGCGCGTCGTCAGAAGCAGTAGGGAAACTTGCACGTCGACGGATCGTTCGGCCCGAAGATCGCGAGAATGAGCCCGTTGATGACGGCATCCCCCACCGCCGACCCGGTACTGATCGCCACCTCCTGCGCGGCAGGGCCGGCCTCGGCTTCCGGTACCGCGACATCGGCCGACGCCGTCACGGGTGTGCTGATCAGAATTCCGGCGCTGACCGCCAGCAGGACCTTGCGGATCATAATCACTGCCTTTCGTCTGTCGAATATCTCAGGGCCGCAGCGTATCCGAGACAGTCGGTAGCCCACGGCCTTCTACGCGTATCAGTGTCCCGTCGCGGCGTCAGGCGGGGTAGTGGTATTCGACAGCCCGCTCATCGAACGCGATCCCCTGCCGGACCAAGCTATCGATCACCTGCCGAGTGAACCTGCACAGTGGCTAGCAAAAGGCGGTGTTACCTCCGCTGCGCCACATCGATCAGGTGCGCAAGCGAAGGCGCCTGGTGTTCGGGCGCGTCGACGGTGACGACGCCACCGAACGCGTTCTCCGGAACCTGCCGAGACGCGGCGAGCGCGGCCGTGGGCGCCAGCTCACTCTCGTACCAGTCGCCGAGCCTTCCCCGCCACCACCCTGCCGCGACGAGCCCGGGCTTGCCCGCTTGCTCGCTGGGCAGGTAGGCGGCGGCGTCTTCGGCCGTGGACGCCCAGAGATATCCGAGAACGGCTCCCCCGGCGGTAACTGGGACGTACCGAACCGCTGCATCCGTGAAGGTGGGGTACATGGGACGGGTATAGCCGCCCAGCGACCCCCACCCTTGCGAACGATCGGCTGGTGTGCCGTCGGGATACAAGCCGTCCTGGATCATCACACCAGGCGGCGGCGGTCCACCCGGGTTGGTGAGTTCGTACAGTTCGGCCAGACTCCGCACTTCGGCTTCCACCGCGTCCGGGGGGATATAGCCGCCTATCGGATCCTCGGGTGCGCCTCTCCACCGAGTCACCGCCTGGTAGGGGGTCAGGTTCTCCGCGTAGGACTGCGACAACCGGTCCTCCCACACGAACGAGCACCGCAGGGATGGATCGGAGAACGGATCGATCGTCAGATCATCGGGATCGAATTTCAACCGACGAACGAACCCCGCCGATCGACTCGTCGTCGCCCCCCAAAGGGCTCCCATGAACTCGCCCCGCAGTACGACCGGCAGATGGACGACTGGATGGAGCGTGGAACCTTCATAGTTCGCAGGCTGGAAGCCCGGCGTTCCAGGGCTTACCCCAAACCCCATCGGAGGAATTCGACCACTCATAGATTGTCCGTCCATAGTCTCGGCACTGTTGTCAGCTTCCCGTCACGGCTTCAGGCGGGGTAGTGGTATTCGACAGCCCGCTCATCGAACGCGATCCCCTGCCGGACCAAGCTATCGATCACCTGCCGAGTGAACCTGCGCGGCGGCTGGTAGTGCGTGCTGTGATCGGATATGAGCTCGACCCTTCCCTGTACAGCCCGGATCTCCCCGGCGCCCGCCACCGGGTTCCCGGCCAGGAAGCTGGAATGGTGGAACTCACCGAGCAGGTGATAAGGCGACGCGTAGAGCTGCCCCTGGTCGTCCATGACGAAAATCGCCCGGCCGCCCTGCGGGGTCCACAGGGTGCGCGCGTACGAGGTATCCAACGGCTGCTGCTCACTGGTGTAGAGCAGGCCGTTGTTGGCGAACAAACGGTACGGCTCCCGCTCCTGCGGGCTCAGATAATTGACGAACGTACCGCCCCACTGCGCGTTGCCCGGCAGGTGCTCGCCGTGGAATTCGGTTCGTAGCGGGGTGGTTTCGTACGGGGGGTAACCGGATTCGGGAGGCTCGGGCCAAATCGTCAAAGAGAAGTCCTCCGAACGCAGACCGGAGCCGGCTACCAACTCCGCCACGATGTCATGAGCGTAAAAAGGTACCGCGGTGGCCGAGAGCAAGGTGTCGCTGCTGTCGTCCCAGTAGTTGGCGAAAAAAGCGGCATCGATACCGGAATGCATACGCAAGAGAAGAAATTCACCGAATTCCGGGCTTCCCCTGAAGTTTCTCTTCATTGCCGTTTCGACTTCGGTGAACGGCAGGTGCACCCGGGCAATCGGGCGCGCCGAAGCCAGAAATCCACGAAGCTGCTCCGCAGGCAAAGGGAGATACGGGAGAACCGGCCAAGGTCGCGCTGCATCCATCTGTTCGACCACCGCGGCGATGAAATCCCTGATCTCGGAGGGCTGATATCTGGTCTCGACCACATCCGGGAGCGGATAGTTGTTCCTTATCCCCTCGGATAGGGCTTCGAACTCCTGCTCAGGAGTGAGTGTATCGATCGGCTCGGTGAGAAGCGCTCGAACAATTCGGTCTCGGGTGACCTCACCGAGGTCGTCGAATTGGACACTGTAGACAATCGTGTTCACCATCCCTGGCCACAGCGACGCCATACGATCCTCCATGATCTATGCGGGAGCTACGAAGCTCAGTTGATCCGGCCGAATATTCACACCGAGATTGCGCAGATGATTGACGGCCTGCAACGAGAAAGCGCGTGAGGGCGTGTAATGACCACTCGAGTCCGTCAGCAGCCTGAGCTCGCCGTTGGTGACCACGAGTTCCCCTGCCGCGGAAACCGGGGCTCCGGCGAGAAAGCTCGAATGGTGAAACTTTCCTTGTTCATGGTAAGTGGACGCGTACAGGTTTCCATTCTGGTCCATGACAAAGATCGCCCGACCACTACCACCCCAGGCGGAATGCCCATTTCGGGTGTCGAACAGATTTCCATTCGAATCGTACAATCGACCGTCCCTGATCGTTATGCGCGCCAGACTCCGACGGTACTCGTCTAGATAGTCAACGCACGATCCGGGCCAGACGGTATTACCTGGAGTATTTTCTCCCCGATAGGTCGGCGCCATCTCTGTCGACTGGAACGGCGGCGTTGAACCGAATGGACTGTCGGGGATCCTCGCATCCATCGGTGGTTGCCCGTTGTCGGGTCGAGTGGTCGCCGGTGGGACAGCCGGACCGTGAGCGACGGGCGGCCTCGGTTGCACCGAGACCGGTGTTTCCGGCCGGGAGGAGCGAGACGCCGGAGCCAGCCACTGAACGAATCGGCGCAGCGGGCTCGGACGACGAGGATTCGATGGACTCGGATGCACCCGTGCGGGCTGCCCGAAGGAGTGCCGGTCGGGGTGATCCGGCCGGTGAGCATCCGGGTTGGTCGGCGCCCAAGCCGTGGGTGCCGGAGGAGGACTCTGCCTAGGTGGCGGAAGGGATTCCGGGGCGCGGAAAGTGCGCGGATCCGGCTGCTGCGGGTGGGGCGGCCGAGAGATATTCGCCGGATCGGTCCGACCCGGGGACGGGGACGGGGACGGGGACGGGGACGGGGACGGGGACGGGGACGGGGACGGGGGATTCTGCCCCGGTTGCGGATTACGGGATCGTTGGGGTGCTGAACCGTTCGACTGGTCGGGACGGGAGGGCAGAGTATTCGTTGGATCCGTGCGGCGCGGGGGCAGCGGGTTGTTCGGATCCGGCCGCTGACCATGCGGATCCGGCCGCTGCATGTGCGGATCCGGCCGCTGCGTATGCGGATCCGGCCGCTGCACATTCGAATCTGGCCGCTGTAGGTGGGGGTTCGGCTGCTGCGTATGCGGGGCCGGTTGCTGCGTATGCGGGGCCGGTTGCGCAGTCGCTGGATTCTGGTGCTGGCGAGTTCGTGGCTGGTGTGGAGAGTTCCAGATGGGGTCGGTGGGGCGTGGCGTGTTCCAGTGCGGTTGATTCGGCCGGGTGTGAGCGGAGTTGGTATCGATCGGAGCGGGCGGCGTCGGGTTCGGATGCGCCGAGCGCGCGGGGTCCGTGGCGGCGGTGTCGTTCCGACTGGCGGTGTCGGTTCGGCTGGGGGTAGCCGGTGGAGCGTTCGGTGGGCGAGCCTCGTCCGGGGTCGATGCCGTCCGGTCCGGAGTGGTGTCGGTGGTGGGCCGCGCCGGAATGGGCGGGCGGGAGAACTCGACCAGGAAACGGGCGTGATTTGCCGGGTCGAAGAGGTTGTAGTTGTCGCGCGGGGCGGCGGGGGTGTTGTCCGGAGTTGCCGGGCGAGTGTTCCGAGGTGAGCTGTCGCCGGATGTGCCTTCGGGCGTCCTGTTGGAGGGGCGCGTGGTGTCCGCAGGGCGCGTGGTGTCGGTGGGGCGGGACGGGTTCCGGGAACTACTCGCCGGGGTCGCGCCGGACGGTGAGGCGGACGTTGCCGCGTCGGCTGGACCGGTGGTGCGCGGTGTGTCGGCCGGGGTGACGGTAGGGGTGAGGGGTGTCGCCAGGGTGGGCGGTGCGGGCGTGGCGGTGGCCGCGGCCGCGGTGGTGGAAGCGGTTTCCGGGGTGGCAGTGTCGGAGTTGGGGTTCGACGGCGACGCGGTCGTGGCGGGTTGGGCTGTGGGTTGCGGGAGGCCGCCTACCGGGGATGTGGCGGGAGCCGACGCTGTGGTCGCCTCGCCCGTAGTCGTCGCCTCTCCCGAGGTCGTCGTATCCCCCGTGGTGGTCGTGGGAGTCGGTTGCCCGGTGGGGCCCGGAGGGGGCGTCGGCTGCGGAGTCGGTGAGTCGGGCGTGCCCTGAGTGCCCGGCGGCTGTGCTGTGGAGGTTTCGGGCGCAGTCGCGTTGCCAGGGGTGGTCGAGGCCTGCGGAGTTCCGGTGTCGGGGGTCGGCGCGGGACCTGAACTGGTCGCGGCTTCCGGCGTACCAGTGTCCGAGGTCGGCGAAGGACCTGAACTGGTCGCGGCTTCCGGCGTACCAGTGTCCGAGGTCGGCGAAGGACCTGAACTGGCCGCGGTTTCCGGGGTATCGGTGTTCGATGGCGTGGGACCGTCGGGAGGCAGGTTCAGGCTGGAAGCGGGCGGCTGCCCGCCGGTGGTGGTTACCGGGGAGGCGGCGTCCGGAGTCGACGCCTGCTCACCCGAATCCGGACTCGACGGCTGCGACGGCAAACCGGACTCCGGACTCGACGGCTGCGACGGCAAACCGGACTCCGGGCTGGACGGTTGGCCCGGGTCCTGTGTCGATGTCTGCGACGGTGACCCGGTATCCGAACTCGGGGAATGTTGGCCGGAATCCTGTGTCGACGGCTGCACCGGGGAATTCGAATCCGGGCTCGACGGTTGCGGTCCCGAGTCCTGGGACGGAGTCTGCGATGGGCTGTCCGAGCTCGGGGACTGCTGTGTCGGCGCCTGGTTCTCCGGTTGCGACGGCTGCTGCGGCTGGCCCTGGGGCTGATTCTGGGGCGGGGTCTGGGATTCCCGGCTATTGTCGCCGCGGTCACCCGAGTCCGGTTCGGGCCCGGGCTCGGTTTGCGCGGTTCGGGTAGCGGGGGCCTGGCTGTCGGAGGGGTTGGGTGCGTCCCGTTCGCCGGGGGCGCTTTCGTCTGCGCCGCCGGTGTTGTTCTCGCTGCTGTCGTTCTCGCTGCTGTCGTTCTCGTTGTCGTTGTTCTCGTTGTCGTTGTTCTCGCTGCCGGAACTGCTGTCCCCGGCGCTGTTCTCCCCCAGCGTCTCGGTCCCCCGCTGCACCCCCGCGGCGGCCGACGATGTCAGGTTCTCCGGCGACAGCGCCTCTTCCAGACTGAACTCGCGGTCGTTGAGCGCGGCGTCGGTGGCCTCGCCCGCCACCTCGCCCGTGATACCGGCGACCGTTTCCTTCGCCGCGTCCTTCGCCGCGTCGGCCAGCGGATTCCCGCCCTCGGGGCCGCCGGGGACGTTCCGCGTCGTGATCCCGTCGGGACCCATCGCCCCGGTGACGGCACCGGTGGCCGCGGCGGTCAGCGCGGTTTTGCCCGCACTCGTCAGGTCCTCGGTGGTGATCTCGTCTCGCCGGCCCGTCGCGACCTGTAGCGCTTTGACGCCGAGGTCCAGGCCCGTTTCTTCCAGGGCAGCGGCCCATGCGCCGCGCACCGCGGAGCGGGCGGCGGCTTTCAACGCCGCTTTCGACAGGATCCGCTGCACCAGCTGTTTGATCGCGGTCCGCACCGCGACCCGTGTCGCGGTTTGCAGTACGGCGGCTTCCGCCGCCGCCGCGGGAGCGCCGATTCCCGTGGATGCCGCGGCGAGAAGTACCGCCATCTCGACCGCGAAGATCGCCAGGCTGGCCAGGATCACGAGCTTGGTGTGCTCGATATCGGCGGCGCCGTCGCCGATTTCGTCGGCGAGTGTCTCGATATGCGCGATCAGGCCGTCGAAGGCGCCCGCACCGTGCCCGAGCTGGGTCCAGCGGTCGGAGATGGCCTGCGCGGTGTCGCCCTCGATGGCCGCGAGTACCTGGTCTATCGCGTAGTTGGCGTCCGGGCCGAGATCCCGCAGGTCGGTGGCCAGCTGCGTCCAGGCGGATTCCACCCGCCGCATCGCGGTCTCGTCGCCCTCCGGCCAGTCACCGGCCCCCACCACATATTTCGCCGTCCACTGCAGGGCCCCCGGGATCTCGATACCCATTCAGCGCACCCCCACCACGGACACCGTGGGAGCGACAGTGGTCCGGTGGTTCATTCGCGCCAACGTGTGGCAGCCGACGGCGCACATCGACCCGCCCCTTCGCCTCGACAACAGATCCATCACTCAGTCCGACGCGGTGGAACAGCACCCGGTTCCCCCGATCCGAAGAATTTCTGGACCGACCATGCCGAGCAGATTCTGCCATCCGGCGCCGAGGCCCGTGCTGCACACTTGTCCGAACGTGGGCCGCCGCGACCGTCATGACGATCGCGGACCGACCGAGAAATACGAGGGGTAACCATGGTGCGCAGCCCCGACGCGGACGACCTCCACTTCCGGCTCGAGAACTGGCTCGAATAGCCGATCACGGCTCAGGTGTTCGCTTGCGGTGAGCTCCGCAGCCGCAGCAGATGGGGATGGTTCGCTTCATCGAGCGCCAGGGCGGCCGCCCATAGTGAGGCGTCCAGCGTTTCGGGAATCCGCCAGCTCTCGGGCGCGGTGGCGGGAATGTGGATGCGCACCGGATCCAGTTCGATCAGGTGCCGGCCGACGACCGCCCACCATTGGCGACCGGTGGCGTCGATGACCACCGCCACGATCACATCGTCGACCCCGGGCAGTCGCGCGGCCGCGCTGCGGACCTGGGCGGGAATGTGCCGGTTCTCGTCACGATCGTCGAGTTGATCGGCGAAGACAACGAAGACGAACCCGAATCCGAACATATCGGGCCCGAGCAGGGAGCGCAGGTGCGCGGCGCGCAGGTGCAGCGGATTGGGCTCGTCGTCGTGCCGGTCGCCGGTGAGGTCGACGGTGGCGCATTCGGCGTCGATACCGTCCTCGGCACAGCGGAACCCGTACAGCATCGGCATGAGGCTGGTGGGCATCGACAGCAGGTAATGGGCGGTGATCTCGTCGATGGTCTCGGCGTCGGGGAAGCGGATCTCGGTCATCCGGCGATACCCGCCGGGGCGGTCTGGGTCCAGAAATGGTGCCGGACGGCGTCCCACAGCGGAGCCAGGTCCGGGAAACGTTCACGCATATCCGCGAGGTCGGGCGCGGCCTCCCCGGCGGCGATCGGCAGGCGAGCGCCGGACGCATGCCGCACCTCGGTGATCCGGATCCCCCGCTGATCCCGGCACCAGACCGCCCGCCACTCACCGGCCACCGTCCGCCGGGTGATCCCGCCCCCGTTCCGCCCCTCCGGCAAGCGCCGCGCTCCACCGAATGTCCGTACCCGAACCGCCCGGCGCGAACCTCCTCCCGCGCTCGCGATCATGTCTCGAACCCGCCAAATTTCCCTGGTCAACGGACTTCCGTGTTGCTCGGCCATGTGGTTATGTTGCTGCCCGCACAGCGCGTTCGTACGACCCAGCGGGACAGTCGAATTCAAGTCGGCCGACGGCGCAGAGTCCGGTCCGATCCGTAAAAAGCAGACGTACGAATCGGACCACGACCTCGGCCGTAACGGACCGACAGGGGAAGGGGAGTTATGGCGAGAGACGAACAGAGCGGCTCCACACTGCCGCGCCGGCAACTGGGTCGCGCGCTACGGGAAGCACGCGAAGGAGCCGGATTCACGCTCGAGCAGGCGGCCCGGGAAATGGAGATGAGCAAGACCTCGGTCATACGGATCGAGAAGGGGCACAACGACAAGGTCAAGCTGCGGGATGTCGACGGGTTCGGAGAGTTGTACGAACTGAGCGAGCACAAGATCGATGAGCTCAAGGCCCTCGCGCAGCAATCGGCTACAAAATCGTGGTGGCAGGCTTCGCGCCATCTACTCCTGTCCGGATACAACACTTATCTCGAGCTCGAATCGGTTGCATCGCAGCTCCGGTCCTATCAGCCCCTGATCATCCCTGGACTGCTTCAGGTAACGGACTACGCCGGAGCGATCGAACGCCCGGTACTTCCGGGCGATTCACCGGAAGACCTCGAACGCCGCGTGGCCGTGCGTATGCGGCGAAAAGCCATTCTCACGCGGCAGCGCAAACCGATATCGGCCGAGTTCATCCTCCACGAGAGCGTTCTGCATACCGTTGTCGGATCCCACAACGTTATGGCCTGTCAGCTGCGGCACATCGCGGACCTGAGCACCCGCACCAACATCAGCTTGCGCATACTGCCCGCGGCGGCCGGTTTCCCCGGCGATGCGGTTCCGGTCCTGCCCTACATACTCCTCGACTTCCCGATCGACAGCGCCGAGCCAGCTGTTGTGTACTGCGAGAACCCGATCGGCTCGATGTTCTTCGAGGAGGAGGCCGACGTGCATAGGCATCGCGACATCCACGCATCACTCCGATCCGCGACACTGGAGGAGCAACCATCGAGGGACCTCCTCAGGCGTATGGCAAGGAGATTCGACCAGTGACCAACGACTTACCGGGCGCACAGTGGTTCAAGTCGTCACACAGCGGACCGGCCAACGAATGCGTGGAGGTCGCCTGGCTGGATGAAGCCAGCGTCGGAGTCCGCGACTCGAAAGACACGACCAGTCCCGCACTGATCTTTTCCAAGGATGCATGGTCTCTGTTCATGTCCGTATTGCGGAGAGGCGATTTCGGCCGGCCCGACACCTGACCATGCGGGTCGCAGGCAGTCCAAGCCGACCAACAGTCACCGAAGTCGAACGACCCGCCGTGCTCCAACGGTCAGCGAATGTGCGCAGGAATCGCCTCGGCTGGTCAACCACCGGGCCCCACCTACCAAAGATGCGGTGCCTGGTCCAAAGCCACCCGCTATGGTGAGAACGGTCCCGTGTGGAAGGTTCACACGTCGAAGCAGGAGGGGCATGCGTACCGCGAAGAAACGCTATGCAGAAGTCATGGAGCGCGCGATACTCGCGGTGACAGCCTTGGGGCTGCTAGCTGGGTGCGGGGTCGCTCTCGACGGAGAACCCGCAGCAGAGGGGCAGACCAGCCCGAGCGGAGAACAACACGTCGAATGGAATCCCTGCTCGGAACTGTCGGAGGAAGCACTCCGAACAACAGGGGCGGATCCCGCGAGCAAGCACACCAGCTTCGATGCGCCCGGAGACAAAGCGACTTGGCGCATGTGCTCTTGGAACTCTGTCGACAATCCGTACTACATCGGAGTCGGCGCTACCACCTACACCCAAGACGAGATGCGTGAGAACACCTCGGTCACCGGCTTCAGTCCGGTGCAGATCAACGACCGCTCTGGACTGCAGTTCTACCCGAGCGGCGAGGAAGAACCCATCCGTCGCTGCTACGTGAGCCTCCCGATGAGAGATGGGTCGCTCACCGTCTACGCAGATTGGCGCTACAGCGAGCGCAGTTCGTTGCCGGAATCGCCACCGTGTGGACTGGCCGTCAAGCATGCACAGACACTCGAGACCTACCTGCCGGAGTAGCAGGCGTGACAGCGAATTCCTCACTGCATAGACTGGAGGAAATCGTTGGGGGGAGCGCGTCATGAGCCAGGAACAGGCGATCCTGCAGCAGTGGCAGGGTCTGAAGAATCAGGCCGAAAATGGCGGGCTGAAGATGGACCCAGATATCGGCAGCAACCTGGCAGCGCGTTGCGACGTCTTCTTGGACCGACTCGACGGGATGCTCCTCACCTGCGACGATCTCAAACTCGTCGACGGTTTCGGGACCTTGAGGTCAGCCACCTCCCTTCAGGATAAGTTCGCCAAGATCGCAATGAGCAAGACCGATTCCGCTGCCAACCGCCTCAAGACTGCGATCGACATCGTTACCCTGATGAAGCAGACGTTCGAGCTATCCGCACGCCGAGTCGAAGAAACAGATCAGTCCACTTCCACGGCTCTGGGTAATGCAGGGACATAGCCATGATCAATTTCTCGCAATGGCTCCAACCGATCCTCGACGGCCCCAATCAGGCGTCGAAAAACAAGAGCGACGACACTACACGCGCCGAGAACGAGAACACCACTCGGAACCAGGATCGCGCTGCTGTCGACGGCGAATGGTCGGGTTTGGTGAGCGAATTCGGCGGTCAGTTCGCCGCACCCTCCATCCTGGAGAAAGATGGCTTTTCCGCCATGACACACCAGCAGATCTGGGACGCGCTCAAGGACGTCAGGTCATCGGCCATCAGTGACAAGTCCACAGCATGGCGCAACCTGGCGAAGGAAGCCCGCGCAGCAAACGATGCCTTCCTCATGGCGGTCACCACCGATCTCGACAAGGGATGGGATGGCCAGTCCGGAATTGCGGCTGTCAACGGGGTGCGCGAGTTCCACACGTCGTTCACCTCGCTGGCCGCCGGTTTCCAGATGCTGGCGGACGGCCTCGGCCTGATGGAGGGGCACCTCGCCCAAGCCAAGGCGTCTGTCGGCGAACCCGACAATGTGACCATCGGGGACAAGATCATCAATATCCTGCCGCTCGACGACACCCTGAAAACCCCGCAGTACCGGGCCGACGAAGCGCAGGAGACGGCCCGCTGGGTAATGACCACCTATTACGAGCCCGGCGCCGCCGACGTTGACAGCCGAACTCCGGTGCTGCCGGAGCCGAAGAAAACCGTCGACGACGGCACCGACCCCGGGCAACCGGTGCAGCCCGTCAGAACCCAGCCGCCCCCGGGCGAGACCACCCAACCGCAGGGCACCGATACCGGCGACGGAACGAATACCGGTGACGGCGCCGAACCCGAGGACCAGGGTCAGCCGTCCGAGTCGGAAGACCCGCAGAGTACCGACCCGCAGAGCACGACCCCGCAGTCGACCACCCCGGAAACCCCGACCAATCCGTCGCTCACCACCGGCACCCCGACGACCACCACTCCGGGCACACCGTCGGGGACGCCGTCCGGGATGCCGTCGGGCGCGCCGCAGACCACCGGTCCGTTCGTCCCCGGCCAAACCGTGCAGGGCGCACCGAAAACCGCGTCGACGGGGTCACCGGCCGTCGCCGCGTCCACCAGCAACCGCGCCGGCCGCAGCGGGATGCCGGGCATGATGTCGCCCGGTGCGCGCGGCAACAAGGGCGATGACGATGACGAGCACAAGACCCCCGACTACCTGGTGTACGACCGGGGCAGTGAACTGCTCGGCACCCAGCCCCCGGCGCTGCCTCCGGGCGGAGTGATCGGGGGGTGAACGATCCGCAGTGGCGCCTGGACGGAGAGATGTTCCGCCAGGCGGTCCGGGCGTTCGGCCGCGATCGGCTGCCGTATCCGATCCGGGTGCTGCCGCTGGGACCCACCGAGACACCGCCGAACGCGGACGAATACGAGGCGGCCCGGCTGGCGGCGGCGCAGCGGTTGCGGAACATGGCGGACGAACGGTTGTTCCGGGTCCTGCGCACCCTGCTGGAACCGCAGGTCCGCGTGGAAGTGCACGGTGTCTATGACCGTGGATTCGAACGGGTGGTGCGGATGCACGCCGGTGTCACCGGGCCGTCCGCCACGCTCGCGGTCCAGGCTCCGGGGCCGACCAAGGAGTACGGCGGCGATATCCTCCTGCTCGCCATCCCCTCTCAGCAGGTCGCCGCGCGGTTGGTCGCCTATCTGCCGGGGTGCGCGCCGGGCCGTTATGCGGGGGTTCGCGGCGCCCGATCCGATATCGGCAAGGTCGAATACGCACGGCATCCCACGCGCATCTCCCGCACCGAGGAGATCAACCGGATCGTGCGCCGGCCGCGATCCGGGATCGGCGAGATCGGTGTTTTCGCCGGCCCCGCCGTCGATTCCCGGCCGACCGGCAACCCGCACGGCTTCCACTGGATGGACTACTTGCCCCAGGACGGCCGCTACCTGCTGATCAACCACAGCAAAGAGGAATTCACCCTCACCCCGGGCGCTCCGCAGGAACTCACCCGCCGCCTCCAGCACGCCGTCACCACGGTCGGGCAGTCACAGGCATCGACCCCGCGTCCGCCCGCTTCCCGCGACCTCTCCCAGGAAGAGATCGACCAGGAAGACGACTACTACCGCAGGCGCAACGAACGCGGCTGGCTGACCTGACCGTCCAGGCTTCGCCGAGCCGGCACTACCGACCGGTTATGATGCCCGCGAGTATTGCGTGCCGACTGCGTCGGCAAATCGCCGGTGCGGTATACCGACTCCGACCTGCATCGGCCGCTAGGTTCAGTTCCGCACACGCGACCAGGAATTCGCGGCGGTCGTCGGTGTGCGTGTTCGTTGGTGAAGTTCCGATTCGAATCATGACTCGACTGGAGCACTATGAACCGCAAGAATTCCTGTACTCTTTCCGCGATTTTCGCGGTGATACTGGCCCTCGCGGCTGTCGATACCGTGGCCCACGCCGAGCCGGGGGAGGTCACCGCCGGGGGGCTGCACATGGTCGCCGCGGCGAATTCCAATAGTGTCGTGCCCTCTGCGCAAACAGCGATTGGTGTGCCGTTCGTGCACTCGGTCAAGGTATCCGGAGATTTCTCGGTCGCCCTGGAATCCGGGTCGCCGATACGCGGCGGCGAGATCGTCGCCGGATATCTGATCGGCTGCGCCGTCGATATCTCCAACGGCATTTCGATCGGCATCGCGCCGAGCGTCGGTGTCAGCGCCGCGATAGCGCCTTCGATCGCCTTCGATTTCGGTGTCGATCTCGGTCTGGAGATAGACGCACCGCCCAGCGTCGGCATCGGCGCCGGTGTCAGTGTCGGCGTTCAGCCTTCCGTCGGCGTGGAAAGCGGTCTCGCCGCCGAACTCGCGGTGAACCTGGCGCCCGGCACAGTGACCGCGGCAGTGATCGGCGGGGCGGAGCTCGACGAAGAATCGGAGTTCCCCTACACCTTCGTGCACAGCAACACCCCGCTGCAGGTGAACGGGTGTCTCTCGCCGGCCTCGGCCATGCCGTTCGTCACGGTCCGCACCGATTCACCGAGCAGCAGCGTCCAGACGACGGGCTACGGCGCCGCGTTCGGATTCTGAGAACCGCGCCGGCGATAGCTCCGCGCGCCGCGGAGCTATCGCCGCGCGCGACTTCACACCGGTCCATCCTGCGCGTGCGCCGCGAGCACTACCGCGCCCGTCGGGCGACGGGCTCCCGTCTCACCACTCGACCAGCAGCTCTTTCGGCCCCCGCACCAGCAGTCCCGACTTCCATGGGATCTCATCGAGCGGCGCCGCGAGCCGCAAGGCCGGGAACCGCTCCAGCAGCGCCTCCAGCGCCACCTGGAGTTCGACGCGGGCCAGTTGCGCGCCGAGGCAGTGGTGCGCGCCGTACCCGAACGCCACGTGCGGGTTTCGCTGCCGGGTGAGGTCGAGCGCTTCGGGATCGTCGAAGACGGCCTCATCGCGGTTGGCGGCCTGCGTGTGCACGAACACCGCCTCACCGGCCCGCACGGTGACACCGCTGAGCACCACGTCCTCGGTGGCGACCCGCGGTTGCCCACCGCCGGCGCCCAATTGGACATGCCGCAGCAGCTCCTCGACCGCGCCCGGGATCAGCTCGGGTTCGCCGCGCAGCTGCTCCCAGTACTCGCGCTGGGTGAGCAGCACATAGGTGAAGTTGGCGATCTGGTTCGCGGTGGTCTCGTGTCCCGCGATCAGGATCCCGACGCCCAGATTGACGAGCTCGCGCTCGCTCAGCCGGTCCTCTTCGTCACGCGCGGCGACCAGGGCGCCGAGCAGATCGTCGGTCGGCCGCTCCCGGCGTTCGGCGATCTGTTCGGCGAGGTAGCCCTCCAGGGAATCGCGGGCGGCCTCGATCTGCTCGCGGGTGTAGGCCGTGGTCGACAGGATCGCGTCGGAGAAATCCCGGAACCGGTGCTGATCGCGCGGCGGCACACCGAGCATTTCGCAGATCACGGTGACCGGCAGCGGCAACGCGAGCCCTTGCACCAGGTCGGCGGGCGATCCGGAACGCTGCATCTGGGTGAGCTTCTCGTCGACGATGTCGCGGGTACGCGGGCGCAGTTGCGCGACCCGGCGGCTGGTGAACGCCTTCGCGACCAGTTTGCGCAGCCGGCTGTGCTCGGGCGGGTCGAGGCTCAGCAGCCCATCGGGACGCGTGGGTGCGGGTGTGGCGCGCGGAATGTCCTCCCGGCCGACGGTCGCCGACCGGCTGAACCGGGGATCGCCGAGCACCAGTTTGACGTCGTCGTAGCGAGTGACGAGCCAGCCCTGCCCGCCGTAGGGCAGCTCGACCCGGGACACCGGTTCCTCGCGGCGCAGTTGTGCGAAGAGCGGATCCATATCGAGGCGAACCGGCTCGCCGAAGGGGTACTGACGCACCTCGGTTTTCACGGTCATAGGGTCTCCCTTTCCCGACGCCCGGCGAATACAGCCGATGTAAGCGATTGCTTACTTAGGCAGGGTAAGGGGTTGTCCGAGGGGTAGTCAACGACGTAACAGCGTTACGCCGGAGGGAATCTCGCGTCGTTGCGTTCCAGCAGCACGCTCGCGGCACGCAGCACATGACCGGCGACCTCCGTCGGATCCGCACTGTGCAGCGGCTCCCGGTGCAGCACCGAACGGACCAACCCGATACCCAGCAACCAGGCCAGCAGCAGGTCGGCGCGCAACTCCCCGTCGCCCCCGTCCGTGAGCTCCGACAGCGCGCGGATGTACTCCTCCCCCAGTTCCCGGCGGATCACCGACGCCCCCTCTTCGTGCCCGCTGGATCGCAACGCCGCCTGCAACCAGCTCCCCGGCGAGACGGCCTCGCCCGGCTCGAGCGCGCGCTCCAGCAACCTGGACAGCAACGCGTCCACCGGCCCGGCATCGAGCACCGACCGCCCCCGATCGGTCATCGTGGCCCGGAACAGCTCGTCCTTGGTCCCGAAATACCGGAACAGCAACGCCTGGTTCACCCCGGCCCGGGTCGCGATATCGCGCACGGTCGCCCGCTCGTATCCGCGTTCGGCGAACAATTCCTGCGCTGCCGCCAGAATCGCGCCCCGCGTGGCCGCGGCATCCCGCTTACGGCCGATCGGCTCGTTTCCGCTGACCATGAATCCTCCGCTCACCTGCTGTCGAAGAGGCAGCGTAAGGCACGCGCGATCAGGACAAAGCGGGCAACCGGCGGACGACGGCAACGCCCCGGCACACCGGCTGCCGGGAAACCAACCCTGGACGCGGGCCGAGTCACGGATCTACGCTCGGGTCACCATGCCGGATCTGCTCGGAATCAACCATCTGACGCTGTCCACGACCGATCTCGACCAGCTCGTGGCGTACTACTCCGGGTTACTGGGAGCCCGGCTCGCCTTCGAGCGCCCCGCGTCCACGACCGATCCCCGGATCGCGATCCTCGACGTCGGCGGGGCCGATCACCTGATGATCGTCGAGACGGACACCGACCCCGCGACCGAACTCGACCCGCTGGGCCGGGCAGGATGGGGACTCCGCCTGGCGACCTACGCCCAGCTGTGCGAGGTCCGCGAACGAATCCTGGGCGCCGGACTACCGGCCGACCCGATCGAGACCCTGCCCACGCAGTGGACGATGACAGCGCACGATCCCGACGGACGGCCCGTGGACATCCGAGCCCACCGGCCCAGTAACGGTTAGCTTCCGCTTCGGGACGACCCGGTCCTGCCGCACCGAGCGTCCGAATATCGTGGGCGGCCGCCGCCGGTCGCGGCGATGAGGCGCCGGCACAGCGAATCGCGCAGTCGCGGGCCGTCGGACTCGGCGCGACGTAGCCGCCGAGGTTGCCCGGCGGTGCGGGAAAGTTCGGCGCCGCCGGCGAACGAGACCTGCGGGTGCCCGGAATTCCGCCCGGGCAGTGTCTGCCGAGCATCCCGAAAGGTCTTCTTACCGTTGGTAATAACCAGGGCCGCTGAGCGGATCTCGTCGTGATATTTTCGCCGGCGATGTTCGGTATTTGCCTGAAGGATTTGTTCGGCTTCGGTGTGGGATCGCACGTTGACGCTGCAATCCGGGCGACTCGCCCCGAAGGAGTTCCCCGATGACCGATCGCTCCAGCGTGCCCGCAACCACGCACTCCGACGGTTCGCGCTGGCACATCTCCGCGGTGCGGATACCGATAGACGGCGGTGATCACGAGGAACTCCTGGCCGGCCTACGCGAGCTGCGCGCCCGCATCCTGTTCGATCGCGGCCGCCGCCCGGCCTTCGCCGCCGCCGTCGAGGAGTCCGCGGACGATCAACAGTTGGATTACGGCGCTTGGCATTTCCTGGCTCGCCGCGACCCGGACGGGCCGCCACTGGGGTATATCAGGCTGTCGACTCCGGCCACCGGTCACCTGTTCCAGTCGCTGGAGTACCTGGGTCCGCAGCAGTATCAGAGCGTGCTGGCGGCCGAGGGCGTCGACGCCGCCCACACCTTCGAACACAGTCGTCTGGTGGTCGAGCATCGAGCACGCAAACTCGGCCTGGGCGTCTGCCTCAACGCGGTCGCCCTCGGCGCCGCGCACCATCTCGGCGCGCACCTGATGATCGGCACCTCGGGCACCGCCGACGGCCAGGAACGATTTCATACCCGGTTCGGGTTCGTCCCGGTCCCGGGTACCCGGCGCTACACGGAGCAGTACACCGAGGACGTGCTCGTCATGGTGCACCATCCGGCACAGGGCGCCGGCGAATTCGCCGACCTGGTCGCCGAGATGCGGGACGAATTTCCCCGGCTGCCCACCCTCACCACCACCGTCTCCGGCGCCATCGCCGCCCGGGACGTGACGCGGTCGGCGCCCCCCGGACTGCGCCCCGCGCCCGGCCCGGATGAAACCCCGTGGCGGCCGACGCTGTTCGAGCCGGTGCACGCGCACGACCACGCCGCCCTGACCGAGCTGCTGGAGTCGGGCCGGGTCACGGCGGTATTCGACAGCATCGGCGAGCAACTCGACGAACTGGTGCGCAGCCGGGAACCACAACACCGGTTCACCCCCGACGACGTGGCCGCCGCCGTACGCGACCAGCTCGGCGGTGTCGAGCAGTGGGCCTACGGCACCTGGGCTTGGTATCCGTGGTCCGGGCGGCTGGTGCACGTCCTGCCGTGCGAGGAATTCCGGCTGGTGCGCACCGACCGCAACCGCGAGAAGATCCAGCGGCCCGAACAGCGCCGGCTGCTCGCCCGCCGGATCGGGATCGCCGGGCTGTCCGTGGGCAACTCCGCCGCGCTCACCCTGGTCGCGGGCGGCATCGGCGGCAGTTTCCGGCTCGCCGACTTCGACGAACTGGGTCTGACGAACCTGAACCGGTTACGCGCCGGGCTGCACCACCTCGGGGTCAACAAGGCCGTCCTCAGCGCACGACAGATGTTCGAAGTCGACCCCTACCTGGACATCGAGATCTTCACCGACGGACTCACCGAGGACAATATCGATCGCTTCTTCGACGGTCTGGACCTCATGGTCGAGGAATGCGACACCCCGAAGATCAAACTGGCCGCTCGCGAATACGCGCGCGAGCGCCGTATTCCGGTCGTCATGGACTGCAACGACCGCGGCATGCTCGATGTCGAGCGATTCGATCTCGAACCGGACCGCCCATTGCTGCACGGTCGGCTGGGCGCCGTCGGCTCGGCGGAACTGGACGTACTGTCCCCGACCGCGCGCGTCGAGGTGCTGCTGGCGATGGTGGATCCCGAACGGATCAGCCCCGGGCTCGCCGCGGCCTTCGGGCAGATCGGGGTCACCCTCAGCGCTTGGCCGCAGCTCGCCGCGGATGTCGCCCTGGGCGGCGCGCTGGTCGCCGACGCCGCCCGCCGTATTCTGCTCGGGCTGCCGTGCGAATCCGGGCGCTTCTACGTCGACCTGGCCGAGCTCATAGCACCCGAACACAACACCGCTGAACTGGCCGAGACACGGTGATACCGCCCGAAACGCGGCCGTTGTCCGGCACCGGATCCAGATGCGCGGCTACACCCCTTCCGGCCCAGGCGTCATACCGAGTCCGGCCGCGATATCGCCGGGAGTCGGATAGCGATGCTCGACGGGCGCTGACGCCAGTGCCGCCGGGCGGTCGCCGGCAGCGAGGAGCCGTCTCATGGCGCGCGCGGTATCGGTGACATCCTCGATCGACACGATCCACTCGTCGCAGTAGCGCCGGACCGCCTCACCCGACAGTCCGACCTGCAAGGATCGATAAGGCAAGGGGCGAAACCCGGTATCGCGCTCGGGATCCCACTGCACCCGCACCGGAGCCGACAAGCTTTCCTTCCAGGCCGCGCGGTCGGCGTGGAGCTTCGCGTCATAGTGCGTGAACGCCGCGTTCCGCAACACCCATTCGAATCCCTCCCGCCGGACCCGGACGGCCAGCACATGCTCCTGCCCCGGCTTACTCGCCCATCCGCACCGATACATCATCCACAGGAAAGACGGTTTGATCCACGTCATCCGCTCCCGCTTGAACGCCCCCGGAAATCTCCCCTCGGCCGCGGCCGGCACCGCGATCTCCGAGCTGTATGCCTGGTAGATCGTGATGGTCTCGTCGTCGTACCGCGCCCAGATCTCCCGAAACCCTCTCTCCACTCCCCCATGCTGGCACACCGCCCCGACCAGCACACTCGAGTTATCGCCCGACCAGCGCGTCAAGCACCGAGGTCCGCGGCGGTCGCGGGACCGATCGGCGCGGCCCGCAGCGCAGCCCGCGCCTCCATCAGTGCGAACCCGAGCAGATTCAACCCCTTCCATCGGGCGGGGTCCTCGACGCGCTCATCGTCCACCGCCAACCCGACACCCCAGATCCGGTCCACCGGACTGGCTTCCACGAGCACACGATCACCGGTGTTCACCAGGAAATTCCGGAGATCCTCGTGCTGCCCGAACTTCGCGACACTTCCCGCGACGACAATCCAGAAACGGTGTATCTCCCACAGCGCCTCATCGAAGCCGGTGATCCGCCGCCCCAGTGCCTTCGCCGCTCCCGGGCTGGCGGCCCGCAAGACCTCCTCGGCGATCGCCCCGTCATCGAACAGCATCGCCTTCCGCCACATCATGTAGTGCTCGGCGGTCGGAAAGGCCACCCCGTCGACCGTGAACTCCGCCGGCCACCACTGACTCAGGCAACTCGCGCCCACTGTCCCGTCCGCACGCGGATGATGCCCCCAGAACGGCAGATATTTCAGTCGACGGCCGTCGCGTACTGCATCGATCAACTCGCTGACACTCCGTACGGTCACCTGAGCCAGTCTGCCTCACACTCCGATGGAAGACACGCGGATTGCGGCCGGTCAGCGGGATGCGCCCGGGCTCCTCGGTCCGGCGAACGATGGCGAGCACGCTCGCCACAGCGTTAGGAACGCCGTCTGACGAGCTGCTTAGCCGCGATGTCGCGCACAACCTCGGAATCGGAGTCCAGCAGCTCCACCATCGCAGCCTCCGCGGCGGCCCCAGGTATTTTGCGGAGGGCGTGTACAGCCTTTCGCGCCATCGCACGATTCTCATCGTATTCCAGATATTCCGGCACGTATTCTGCCGCATACCGCAGAGCGGGAACAGAACTCGGGGAAGCTATCCGTTCCAACAACGTCACGATGTTCTCGTGCGACTCGTGCCAGTCGGCCCCGACAAGCGGAAGCAATGACTCGATGGCGTCCTTGACGCCGACCACGGATTCCGCCAGGCTGACGCCCGAATACCACTCGGTCGAATCCGCCCGCTCGGCGATCAGCGGATTCGACTCGGTATCGGTCACTTCGAGACCTCGCCGCCGGCCTGCAGCAGGGCCGCGGCGACCGCGTCGTCGGCGCCGGTGAAACTGTCGGCGGCAGCACCGAGTTTGCGCGCGTCCTCGACGACCGCGGTCCGCGCGGCCTCGAGCGCCGCGATTCCGCCCTCCTCCACCGAATCCACGAACAGTGGCGGCAGGAAGGCGCACAGCTTCCCGAAGGCGTCGGTGGGCGCGGATACCGCGCGGGCGGCGGCCGCCGCCTGCTCCAGCGGTCCGGACAATGCTTCGATACTGGTCGCATGGGTCCGGATGGTCTCCGGGTCCACCTGCACCGGTTCTTCGGGCACAGTACCCTCCCCCCACGAAAAACCTATCGCGCCACATCATCTCCGCGCGGCGCTCACCCTACCGAACCGACGACACCCCGCACCGGCGTTGTGGCCGGACCGCTGGTCGCCGGTGTCTTCGGCGCAGCCGCCCGAAGTCTGGTCACATGACGCGCAGCGCGGTCACCTTCCAGCCGGTCGCGACGCCGTACTCGATCCGTCCGGCCAGCACGAGGCGGCGGGGACCGCGCTGATACATCGCCATCAACTCCGCCGCCCGCTCCTCGACCGGGTACAGCCGCACTGTGGTGAGCACGGCGGCCCCCAGGGTTCGGCTGGGAACGTGGTCGTTGGCCACCAGCGCACCGATCACGCGGACCAGCCCGGGCGTGCACAGTCGGGTCAGCTGAGCGACGGGGCGTCTACGGTCCAGTACCTCCAGCAGGATCCGCACCGCGGTCGTGGCGAACTCCCGGGCACCGGCCCGCTCCGATTTCCGATCCGCGCCGCGTCCGGCGCGCTGGGCCCGGCGAATTCCCGCCGGGGCGCTGTGGTTGCGCCGGAGGGCCCGGGGGTCTATTCGGGCAGCGCACCCGGATGACATGTCCGGGTGCGCGCGGATTTCCGACCGCACACGTACCGCGCCCGGATCCAGCAGTCCGGCGGCTTCCGGCCGGTCCGGCGCGACCGCGGCTTCCGGCCGGTCCGGTGCAATCGCGGACGCGGCGGGTTTCGGCAGCGTGGCGAACTCGCCCTGGCCGGTAACGGTGACCTCGTGCGCCGGCGGCGCCGGCGTGACCTCGCCCGGATCCCCCTGGCTCCGCCCGGCCGAAGCAACGGAACCGGCGGGTGCACCGGTGGCCGGGACGCCCGGCGAATGTCGCGGTGGGCCGGCCGCCCGGTGTGGATTCTTCGCCGGGGGCGGTCCGAGCCGTCGCGGTCCGGACCCACCCGAGGACGGTTCGAACCCCGGGACCCGATTCAGGATCGGCTGGAAATCACACATTTCGACGCCCCCTCCAGAACGGACCGCCCCCACGGCACCCCGACCGCGACAGCATCGCACCTCGGGACGCCGCAGTACAGGTCGGCATCGGGGTCTGTCGCCGAAACCATGGTCGGCACGGCGTGTCTCGGTGTGGACGGGCCCTCGGCGAGTCGTTACCGCAGCTCACGAAACCGGTCTGTCGGGATCGATTGATAGCTTTGAACGCTACGTACGATCGCTTCTCGATACCGGGAGAGTTTGTTTTGCTCGGCCATTCCCATGCCACCAGCGGCGCGCTGGCCTTCGTCACCGCTGCCACCGTCGTCCCCGCTTCCGTGATGGAGCTCGTCCAGGGGCCGGTGCAGATCAGCGCGCTCGAACTCGTCCTGGGCGCGTTCATCACGGCGGGCGCCGCGCTGGTCCCCGATATCGATCACCCCGGCGGGACCATCGCGCAGTCGCTCGGACCCGCGAGTGAATACCTGGCGAAAGGGGTTTCGGCGGTGTCCGGTGGGCACCGCAAAGGGACGCACGGACTGCTGTTCGTGCTGCTCGCTGGCTGGGCCACCTGGGCCGGGGTGCATCACCTCGGCCGGTATTTCACGCTGGCCGTGGTCTTCCTGATGCTCGCCTTCGGCGTGCGGGCACTGCATCTGACGCCGAAGGGCGATTCGCTGCGCGCCTACGGAATGTGCATCCTGCTGGCCGGGGCCGGCACCGTCCTCATGGACCGCTGGCTGCCGGATTCGCCCTACTGGCTCCCGTTCGCGATCGGCCTCGGCGCGCTGATCCATATCGTCGGCGACTGCCTCACCGACCGCGGCTGTCCGCTGTTCTGGCCGCTCAAACCCCGGCTCGCGGTACCGATCATCTCCCGCACCGGGAACAAGGTGGAAACCTGGGTCCTGACCCCGGCGATGGGTGTGGTCACGATCGGACTGCTCTACGTCTACGCGGTTCCCAACTAGTCCGGCGGCGCGGACGAGCAGGTGTGTCCGCACCGCCGCGCGGTGACATAGTCTGCGCCCATGACCGAGGCACCGGAGCAGAAGTATCTACCGCAGACCGGGCTGGCGGCGAAACTCAACTGGCTGCGGGCCGGGGTGCTGGGCGCCAACGACGGGATCGTCTCGACCGGCGGGCTCGTGGTCGGGGTCGCGGCGGCCGCGTCCAGTACCGACACCGTTCTCACCGCGGGGATCGCGGGGATCAGTGCGGGCGCGATCTCGATGGCGGTGGGCGAATACGTGTCGGTGAGCACCCAGCGCGATACGGAGAAGGCGCTGCTGGCACAGGAGCGCCGGGAACTGGAAGCCGACCCGAGTGACGAACTGAACGAACTCACCGCGATCTACCACGCCAAAGGCCTCTCCGCGAAAACCGCGCGCAAGGTAGCCGAAGAGCTGACGGCCTTCGACGCGTTCGCCGCGCACGCGGAAGCCGAACTCGGGTTGAACCCCGACGAACTGACCAACCCGTGGCATGCCGCGCTGTCCTCGGCGGTCGCTTTCACGGTGGGCGCGCTGCTGCCGCTGCTGGCGATCCTGCTGCCGCCTGTTCCGGCGCGGATCCCGGTCACCATGGTCGCGGTTCTGGTCGCGCTGGCGCTCACCGGTTCGATCAGCGCCTGGCTCGGCGGCAGCAGCCGGGGGCGGGCCGTGGCCCGGGTGGTGCTCGGTGGCGCGCTGGCGATGGCGGTGACCTATGGGATCGGTCAGCTCGCGGATGTCGCCGGTATCTGAAATGTCCCGAATTATCTTGCCGGAGCAACGTTTTTAGGAAGTGAACCAGCGCCGAGTCGGAAGTTTTGCTGTACTTGGCGGGTGAGTTCTCTTTTCGCCGTATTGCCCACGGCCGGGATCGAATCGGCCGCGCAGGCGTACGAGCGGTATCAGGCCCTGGAAGCCGCGCCGGAGCCCAGCCCGCCGCCGCAGCCGGTAGGGGTCGTGTGCACCCTGATCCACCGCTCCGGGACCGGTCTGCGGGTGTATCGCCGCCCGGATGCCCGCGGCGCCCTGTTGGAGGCCACCGTCGCGGATCGTTTCGACTGTCTGCGCGCACTGCTCGCACTCACCGCGGATCGCGACCTCGCCATCCTCGACGTCGCCACCCGCCGCTTCTACAACCCGCGCGGCGCCGCCCGGGTTCCGGTGACCGCGGGCGACATCACGCTCCCCTACCTCACCGAGAGCATTCTCGACGAGATCCTGGAGACTCCCCCCGACCCGCGCGATCCGGCGTTGAAAGTGACCCGGGCCCCCATGTGCCACATCCGGGCGCGCCGACTACCGGAGGAGATATTCGAACTCGAGCACCGCAACCTGGACGAGTTCTTCCAGCTCTACACCGACGATCGGATCCTGGTCCGCAAAACGCTCTGGGCGTGGGCCACCGGCGATCCGTGGTGGCATCAGGCCATCGCCTGGCAGCCCATCGACGCGCCGACCGAGCGGCGGCGTCCGGCGCCGGAGGACGATATCGACGCGGTCCTGGCCGAACTCCGGCAGATGGCCGAGGAGACGCCCCTGGAACTGGGCGCGCTGGACCTGATCTCCGCACTGGGCGATGTCGACTCCCGCGCGCAGGCGATCCTCGATCGGGCGGACACCGAGCCCTCCGACCAGCCGTGAGTCGCGCTAGCGCACCCCGACCCGGACGCGCACCGAATCGTCGTTCGTGCTCTGTAGCGCCTGATCGATCAGACTGCTGATATCGAGCTGCGGCGCGGTCGCGTTCAGGGTGTCGGTCAGCGGAGCGAGTCCCGGTTGCAGTGCGGTGAGTTCGGGGCCCACCTCGTCGAGCAGGCCCCGGAGCCGCTGCAGGAACGGGACCAGGCCGTCGTCCTGCAGATACCTCTCCGGCGACCCCTCGGCGCCGGTGAACCGGCCCACCGCTTCGACGAAATCGTCCAGCACTTCCGCGAATCGGGTGAATTCGGTGGCCGCCGCCGAAGTGGAGGGGCCCGCCCAGTCGCTGTCGGCGGCCGCGGTCTCGAAATTGTCGAGCAGTTCGGCGATCCGCGGCTCGCGGGACATGATGGTGGCCGCGAGCAGGTCGGCCGCGCGGGTGAGTTCGGGCAGGACCGCGTCGGTGCCGTGCAGTGCGTCGTGCAGGGTCCGCACCAGCGAACCCATGGTGGCCGGGTCGAGCTGGTTCATGGTCCGGGTGACCATCCGGGCGGCCTGCGGAATCGACAGCGGACTGTGGATGTCCTCCGATCGCAGCCGCTGTCCGTCCCGCAGATACGGTCCGGCACCGGTTTTGGGTACGAACTGCACATAGGGTTCGCCGAGCGCCGACAGATGTTCCACGGTGACGACGCTGTCGGTGGGCAGCCGATGCGAATCGTCGACCCGAAAACCGACTTCCACTCCGTCGGCCGCGCGGTCCACGGAGGTCACCCGGCCCACCTCGATACCGGTGAGCAGCACCGGCGATCCCACACCGAGCCCGCCGGAATCGTCGAGCACCAGCGAGGCGTTCAGGTAGTCGGGGAACAGATCCGCGCGCACCACACCGAAGGTCAGATAACTCGCGCCGAGCACCGTGATGGCCGCGATACCGCCCAGCGACGCCAGTGGACCGAGTTTCATCGCACGGCTCCGATCATGCGCAGGGTTTCGATGATCCGGTTCACCTGGTCGTCGGCGGACAGGGTGTTGCCGGTACGCACGCCGCGGATGTTCACCTGTGGCCCGTTCTCCACGAACGGAATGACCTTGTCCCGCAGCAACGCGACCAGCAGGTTCAGATTCGAGGGCTGCCGTAGATCCAGCGGCCCGCCGGTGGCCAGCGGCACGAAGGCCGCCGCGGCCGCGCCGCCGGACTGGGCCAGCGGCGTCAGCCAGGCCAGGGACTGTCCGACCGGTCCGAGCCCGCTGAAGATCTCGGTCACGCCGGCGATGGATTCGGTGGCGGCGTTCATCTGCTCGACCGATTCCGGGCGCAGGATATTGTCCAGTTCGTCCTGGATCCCGTGCATCACCTCGGCATTCGAGGCGACGCCGTGCAGCAGCAGATCCACCTGGTCCAGATGCGCCGCCAGATCCACCGCGTCGGTGGCCAGGACCTGCGCGATCCGCTGTGTCTGCGCCGGGTCCCGGGGCAGTACCGAGTTGACGCGGTTGACGATGTCCTGCAACTGCCCCACCGATCCGCTGTTCACGAAGAAGGCGATCGCGGCCATGGTGTCCTCGAGCTGCACCGGTGGACGGGTGTGGTCGCGGGTGATGGTGTCGCCGGGGCGCAGCAGGGCGCCGTATCCGTCGGGTGGGGTGGTCAGCGCGATGTGGATATCGCCGAGCACAGTGTTCTGCCGCAGTTCGGCCACGGTGGTCGTCGGCAGTTCGACCGAACTGTCCACCTCTATGTCGACAGTGACGTAACCGGGTCCGGACGCGTCACCGGGCACGACCTCCACCCCGGTCACATTGCCGACCTGCGCGCCGTTGGCGATGACCTTCGCCCGGGCGGGCAGGTTCAGCACATTCGTGAACTCGATCCGCAGCCGATAACTGTCCCCAGCGACCGCGGCTCCCGGCACCGGGACCTCGGACGGGTCGAACGCGCATCCCGACAACCCCAGTGACGCGGCCAGCCCACAGGCGGCCAGCGCGCGCCGCAGCCGGGTGATCTCGACGGTGATCCGGGCGCTCACCGGGTACCCACCGATCCCAGCACCAACTGCACCAATTGCAGGTCCACCATGCCGTTCGCCGCCCCGGCGCACCGGCCGGGGGCCAACGCGTTCACCGCCGCGCACACCTGGTCGGCGTGCTCCTGCGGTATCGCCACCCGCGGTGGGGCGTAGGTGAGCCCGGGCGACCCGGTCGCCGGGTCGGTCACCGTCCGGAACGCGGACGCCAGCACCGGTGTGGTGCCCACGATCTCGCTCAGCGACCCCACATTCGCGCGGAGCAGTTTCACCAGCGGCACCAGACCGTCCAGCGTCGACATGAGCGGATCGGCCAGGATCACGGTGAGATCGTTGAGCATCGGCAGCACTTCGCCCAGCCCGTCGAACAGCGCGATCCCCGGCGTCAGCAGCTCGCTGTGCGCTTGGTTCAGCGTCGGCGCCAGGCGCGTCAGCATCGTTTTCAGGTCACCCCAGTGTTCGGCGACCTTGTTCGACACCGACGCGTAGGCGTCGAAAACACCGGCCAGATGGGCGATATCGGCGTCCGGCGATTCCAGGACCCGGCCCAGCTGGTCGATCAGACGGTTGATCTGCGGCCCGGTGCCGGCCGACGCCGAATCCAGCGCGTCCAGACCACCGGCCAGCGCGTTCGGCTCGGTTTCGGTACCGCCGATCTGATCGGACAGTTCGGCGAGCGCGGTGACGGTCTGGGTCAAGCTCTTGGGGGTCAGGGTTTTGGTGAGGCACTGCCCCTGATCCCATTGCTCGGCGGTCTTCCCGCTGGACAGCACCGCCAATTCGCGGTCGGCGACCACCGTGTTCGACACCGTGGTGGCTCCGGCGTCGGCGTATACCGGATGGTCGGCGTCGACCTCGAAATCGACGCGCACCTTCGCGCCCGCCGGGGCGATCCGGGTGACGGTGCCGACGGTGATGCCCCGCATCGACACCTGGTTGCCCTGGTAGAGGCCGATACTGTCCGGCATGAGCGCACAGTAGGAGCGGGTCTGCCGCATCGGCTCGAAGGCGATCACGTACGCCGCGCTCACGGCGAGAACCACCACCACCGCGCCCGCGATCGACATCGACCCCGGCGACCCGAGGATCCGTTTCAGCATCAGCACGCCTTCCCGGGGAGCGGAACGCAGAAGGCCGCGCCCGGATCCAGGCCCGGCGCGGTCACCGTCGTCCCCGACTGGTCGATCCGCACCCCGCCGTCCGGACCGACCAGTTCACGCAGTTTCGTACTCAGGCTCTGCGCCGCGGCGATCATCGGCTCCAGCCGGGTGCCGTAGTCCCGCAACCGCGGCAGCGCGTCGGCCAGCTGCTGGACCTTCGGCTGCAACGTCAGTTCCCAGGCGGGGGCCAGGGCGGTCACCCGCTGTACCACCGAGGTCAGCAGCGCCAGCGCCTGTCGCAGTTCGGCCCGCTTGTCCAGCAGCACGGTCTCCATCAGGTTCACGTTGTCCATCAACCGGCCCAGATCGGATTTCGCGCCGTCGTACATGGTCACGTACTCGTCGGCGGTCGCGATGGCGTTCGACACCTGGGTGCGCTGACGCTCGACGGCATCGAGGTAGCTGCCGACCGTGTCGAGCACACTGCGCAACGATTCGGGCGCGGCGTCGATGGAGGTGTCCAGCGCGGCGAGGTTGCGGCGCAAGGTGTCGCCGTCGGTTTCGCGCAGCGGCGCCGTGGCGTCCTGGAAGGTCTCCATCAAGCTGTAGGGCAGCCGGACCCGGTCGGCGGGAATGGGTTCCTCGCCCAATGCCGTGTCCCCCGCCGGGAACAGTGCCGCATAGTGACCGCCGACCAGCGTCAACATCCGGATATCGAGGGAACTCCGGTCGCCGACGAACACGTCGGAGTCGACGGTGAACCGCATGAGCACCCGGTCCGGTCGCAGTTCCAGCGATTTCACCTCACCGACCGGCACCCCGGCCAGGCGGATGTCGTCACCGGGTTTCACCGACTGCGCTTCGGCGAGCTCGGCCGTATAGGTCCGCTTCCCCAGCGGCACCACGTACAGCGCCCCCACCGCCACCGCCAGCACCGCCACCGCGCAGAGCCCGATCACGCCCAGCCGCAACTGTTTGCGCAGCTTCGTGGGTTCGTCGGTGATCGGCTGGTCACGATCGAACCAGCGCACCAGCACCGCCTTCGCGCCGGTCGAGTTCACCCGTTGCATATCGCCACCCGTTGTCCGCCGATCAGCACCCGTACCGGAGCCGGTACCTCGGCCGCGCCCTTGCTGCAGTCCGGCGCGAACCCCGCGACCGGGCGCGGCAACGAGGTGTCCACCGCGGCCAGCAACCCGGGCAACCGGCCGAACACCTCGACGGCCTGCCGCGGGTCGGGGAACAGGTTCCGGATCATGGCGTCGATATCGGGGCCCGCCTCCGGGCTCAGGCCCAGGGTCGCCAGCAGCCGGTCCACCGGTTCCAGGACCGACGGCGCGCTCATCGCGAAATCGGCCAGCCCGCCGACATTGCGTTGCAACGCCTGGAAGATATCGGTGAGCCGGGCCAGTAGCGGCACCAGGTGATACAGCCGGCCGCCCACCCGCTCGGCGAGGTCGGACATGTTCCGGACCAGGGTTCCGATGACCTGCTGCCGGTCGCCCACGTATTCGCTGAGCGTGCCGATCGCGTCCAGGGCGGGACCGATTCCGGCGCCGTCGCCCTCGATTACCGCGAGCAGGCTCTCGGTGAGCTGGTTGACAGCCTCCGGCGAGAGGGTCGCCAGCACCGGTTGCAGGCCGTTGAAGAGGCTGGTCACATCGAACGAGGGCACTGTCTGCTGCGGGCCGATGGTCGACCCGTCGTCGAGCCGGACACCCGGATTCGGCTGCTGTTGCAGGTCGATATAGCGCTGACCGGTGAGGTTCTGGTAGCGGATGGCCAGTGTGCTGTTGTCGTAGACCGGGGTGTCGGTGGTGACGGTGAGCCGGACCTTCGCCTTGTCCCCGTCGAGGGTGACCGCCTCGATCTTGCCAACCTGCACACCGAACATCCGGACGTCGTCACCGGCCTTCAGGCCGTTGGCGTCGGTGAACAGCGCGTGATGGGTTTCGGTCTCGCCGTCGACCGGGCGCTCGATGGCGCCGATGACCAGAGCGAGCACCAGTGCCATCACCCCCGCGAACAGAGCCAGCCGCCAGGCGGCGCGTCGGGCCGTCACCGCGCACCCTCCTGCGCCGGGCCGTCCGGGTCCACGTCTACATCCAGATCCAGCACCGGCCCCTGTGGTCCGTCCTTGAACGCCAGCCCGAGCCGGGTGAGCAGCGTGCGCAGGTCGGCCGCGGACTGCTGCGGATCCGGGACGGCCAGCGCCAGCAGGTTCAATGTGGGTGCGAGCGCGTCGGTGTACCCGGACAGTTGCCCGGCGCTGTGCACGGTGGAGGCCAAGGTCGGCAGGATTTCGCCGGTCAGGGCTTTGACGCCCGCGTCGTAGTCGGCGCGGTCGGTGCGCAGGACATCGATATCGACGATCTGGTCGAGAACTTCGATGGTGGCGCCGGCGAACTGCCCGCCGCCCTCGAACGCCGGACCCAGTCGCCCGACGAGTTCGTTCGCCGGCATCGACTGGTGGTCGGCGATCACCCGGCCCGCGGTGATCAGCGCCTCGGCCAGCGGGGTGAAGGCCTTCACATCGGCCGCCGCCTGGGAGATCACCGTCGCCATATCCGGGGTGAACACGGTGCCACCGGTCTGCGAGAGACTGCGCAGCAGCGCGCCCATGGTGGCGTCGTACACATCGGCGGCCCGGGGCCCGGTCAGATCGACCACCACGCCGGATCGCAGCGGCGTGCCGCCGGATCCCGGTCGCAGTTCGATCTCGCTGATCCCGAACAGGTTGGCGGGCGCGTAGTCCACCAGCATGCTGTCGTCGATACCGTGCAGGCGATTCCGGTCCAGGGACAAGCCGATCTCCTGGGTGCCGCGCGCGGCGGGGGCGATATCGGTGACCGACCCGACCTGGACGCCGTCGATCCGCACCAGCGTTCCGGCGACGACCCCGTCGCCGATCTGTTCGGTCCGCAACGCGATCCGCAAACCGTCGTCCGAGGTCAGCGCCCGATACCCGGATCCGGCCAGGGCGAGTACCACCAGCACCGCGACGACCAGCACACCGACGCGCCGCGCACTGCGCGGATCGGCGGCGACCCCGGGCATTCCGTACTTCGGCATCGTTCCCTATCCCGTGAAGCTGATCGCCGCGTTGAAACCCCACAGCACCAGGGTCAGCACCATGTCGATGGCGATGATCGCGACGAAACTGGCGCGCACCGCACGGCCCGACGCGATACCGACGCCCTCGGGTCCACCGGTGGCGAAGAAGCCGTAATAGCTGTGCACACAGATCACCACCGTGCCGAAAACGGCGACCTTCACCGTGGCCGCGATGATGTCGAACCCGGCGATGAACTGGAAGAAGTAGTGGTCGTATACGCCGGCCGACTGCCCGTGCACCAGGGTGATCAGGCCGCGGCAGGCGAAATACGATCCGATCAGCGCGATCAGGAAGGTCGGCACGATGGCGATCGCTCCCGCGACCACGCGGGTGGTCACCACGAAGGGCACCGACCGTAGCCCGAGCGCCTCGATGGCGTCGATCTCCTCGGAGATCCGCATGGACCCGATCTCCGCGGTGATCCGGCAGCCCGCCTGTGCGGCGAAACCGACGGCGGCGGCGATCGGCGCCAGTTCCCGTGTGGTGGCGAAGGCGGACACGATCCCGGTGACCGGGCCCATGCCCAGCATGTCCAGCGTCGCGAACGATTCCACGCCGATCGACGCGCCGATCACCACACCCAGCACGATCATCATGGGCACGGTCCCGCCGCCGACGATGACCGATCCGCGACCCCAGGTCATATCGGTGATGACCCGCAGCGTTTCGCCGCGGTACCGGCGCAGCGCCAGCGGTATCGAGGACAGCACCTGCCAGCAGAACACCAGCACGAAGCCCAGCGAATCCACCGCGCCCAGGATCCGGCTGCCCCGGCGGAAGTACCGCGCCAGGAAACCCAGCCCCTTCGGGGCGTACGAGGTCGCCGCCATCACGCCAGCCTGGTGGGCAGGAACATGGCGGTCACCTGGGTCATCACCAGATTGACGGTCACGACCGACACCACCGACAGCACCACCGCGGCGTTCACCGCGTCGGCGACACCGCGCGGTCCGCCCTTGGCTTCCAGCCCGCGCTGGCAGGCGATGATCACCACCAGGAATCCGAAGACAACGGCCTTGAGCAGCGAGATCCAGACGTCGGCCGCGGTGGTGAACGAACCGAAGGCCGCCCAGTAGGAGCCCGGCGTGACGCCCTGTCCGCCGATCGCGACGAGGTATCCGGCGACGATGCCGACGAAGATCACCAGGATATTGAGCAGCGGCGCGACCAGCAGCATCGCCACCATCCGCGGGATCACCAGCCGGTGCACCGGGCTGATGCCCATGGTGTGCAGCGCGTCGATCTCTTCACGGATCGTGCGGGCGCCGAGATCGGCCGCGATCGCCGCGGCCCCGGCGCCGCCGAGCAGGAATCCGGTGGCCATGGGCGCGCCCTGTTTGATGACGCCCAGTCCGCCGGTGGCGCCGAGCAGTGAATCGGCGCCGAGATTGTGGATGAGGTTGCCGACCTGGACGGAGACGATCACGCCGAACGGGACGGCCATCAGGATGGCGGGGAAGGCGGTGACGGTGACCAGGCGCCACGCCTGGATCAGCATCTCCTGCCATTGGAACTTGCCGCGGGCCAGGTCGGCCGCCGCCCCGGTGACCGACTCCTGGGCCATCCCGACCGCCCGCCCGAAGGTGCGCACCGAGGACACGATCGTGCCGGAGAAATTCTGCTGGACGATTTCGCGCGCGGACGCGGGACGGGCGAGTTCGGATTCGGGGCGGTCACCGGAATCGATCGCCGCGGTATGACGCTCGGAGCTCATGGCCGAGATCCACATACCGCTGTCGCGGCACGGAATAGTGCGAGTTTCATTCGTCTGATCTCTCCGGTCCGGCATCGATGCCAACGGAGAGGAAGCTAATCGTTACCGACGGTGACGGACAAATCCGCAGGGGTGTGACAGTGCCCACGACAAATGGCCGGTACGCATGGGTTTCTTCGAATTGTGCGGACCGTCACCGGCATATCGGGAGCGCAATCAGAACACGTTCCAGCGAATTATTCGATGCGGAACGCATAGGAAATTTCGAAATCCGTCAGTCGTCCAGATCGACGCGAATTGTCAGCAGATCGGTACCCATGGCGCGCACCGCGGCACTGTTGCCGCGCGGTAGCGAAGAAAGCCTGCCCACCGGATCGTCGTCGGGCAGCAGATGCGCGGCGCCCGAATGCCATGCACCGTCCAATCGCACTCTGACCCGGTCGTCCGCGCGGATATTGCGGACATAATCCGAGCGGTCCCCGAACTCGGAGACGAACCAGAACTCGTTCCCGGTTCGGCGGCCGCCGATCGGCACCACCCGGGCGGTACCGCTGACCCGCCCGGTGGTCTCCAGCAACTGCTGCGCCGGACGTTTCCGGTTCAGCGGATTGGCCACATGCCGCTGGAAAGTGGTGACGATGCGATGTTTGATACTTCGCATATCGGTCATGTGACGACGGTAACACCAACAGCTTCCGCGAGCTCGAAATGCCACCGCGGACCGAATCGACGGATCATTCGACCGATGCGCGCGCCATGGGCGACAATTCCCCGGTGCGAACTCAGTTCACCAACGAGCTCGTCGCGTTGACCGCAGATCTGACGCAGATGTGCAGCATCACCCACGAGGCGGCCGAACGCGTCACCGACGCGCTCGTGGGGGCCGACCTCACCGCGACCTACGAGGTCTTCGCCCTCGACGAACGATTGCAGACGATGTACGGCGCGTGCGAAGCGCGCACGGTGGTGTTGCTGGCGCTACAGGCGCCCGTCGCGCGCGATCTGCGCCATGTGGTGACCGCGATCCAGATCGCCGGTGAACTGTCCCGGATCGGGAGGCTGTTCAGCCGGGTGGCCGATCAGGTGTACCAGAGCCACCCGGACGCGATCGCCCCGGCGCCGGTACTCGACATCCTCGCGCAGATGTCGGCCCTCACCGCCGAGTGCACGGCACGCGCCGAACGCGACGTCACCCGCGGCCGGCACACCTGCGCCGACGACACCGGGGCGGCCACCATGCACGCCCTGAACCAGAAGTTGCACAACGCGCTGTCGACGACCGAGGGCTCCACCGACACCGCGATCGCACTCGCGTTGATCGGCCACAAACTGTCCCGGATCCTCGACCACACCGGTCGGATCGAGCGGTTGATCCATTTCCTGGACACCGGAATCCCGCCGACCGCCCAGCTGGACAGCGAAGACGAGGACGCCGAAGCGACCGACTGACCCACCGCGACCGAGCCCGGCGTCGACCTCACCGCCGCCCGCCCGCGGCGGTGCGCTCCCAATAATGGGAATTCCCTATGCTTTTCACCTAACGGCGGATCGGCGTACATCCGAGGACGATGCACCGGCCATCTGCCCGAAACCGACATCTGCATACCGAGAGACCGGCCGGACCCGTTCCGGCCCCCAATACGTCACGGCGAGCGCATCCGGTGCGGAAGCGACCACGAGGCTACCCCTCATCAAGCCCCGCGGTGCGCCGCGGAACCGGTCCGGACAACCGGCCCGCGGCTCGTGCCGGGCACTCATCGCCCTCGTTCGTGACAAGCCCACCCCCGAGTCGGCGCCGGCACGGCGACTCGGGGGTGGTGCGCCTTCTACACGAGACAGGAATACCCCGAGCATTCACCGGGTACTCCCGACCGAGTATGCCGAATATCACACCGGACAGTAGCTTTCGGGTAGCTGACCGGCCGGTAGCTTGACGCTCGGCACATCCCGGCACCTCGGCAAGGAATTTCGTTGAAGCCCATAGCAAATGAATACGATCCGGGCGTCGCGCCCATCGCCCATCGATCCGCGGAGGTCCGGCGATGAACTCGCTGCTTTCAGCACTGCCCGCCCCGGCCCGCAAGTTCGCCGCCGTCGTCGTCCCCGTCCTGATCGCCATCGCCCTGGCCGCGGGCTTTCTCCTGGAAGGCTGCAGCACCGCCACCGGTCCGGCCGCCGGCGCGGCGAAATCCGTCGCCGGCACCGCCGCCGAGATACGGTCGGCGCTGGACCACCTCCCGGTGAAGACCGAGGTCGCGATGACCGGGTACAGCCGGGAGAAGTTCCCGCACTGGGACAACAACGACCCCGAACACGGTTTCGGCCCCGAGTTCGCCCAATACAGCAAATGCACCACCCGCGAAGTGATGATGCTGCGGGACGCCACCGGCGAGGTCAGCCTGGATCCGAAGACCTGCGACCTGAAGATCGGCAAAGGCGGCGGCTGGCAGGACGCGTACGGCGTCATGGACAGCAAGACCGGAAAGCTGAAACCGTACAAGTTCATGGGCGACTCCAAGGGCGTGGACGCCGAGCACATCGTCCCGCTCGCCGAGGCCTGGCGTTCGGGCGCCAAGGATTTGGACACCGACACCCGCCGCCGGATCGCCAACGACGCAATGAACCTCATCGCCTCCGACCCGTCCGCGAACCGCTCGAAAGGCGATCAGGACGCGGCGCACTATCTGCCGCCGGGAAATTTCCGGTGTGGCTATATCTCGCATTACGTCCAGATCAAGCTAAAGTACGGCCTGAGCGTGGACAAGGACGAACAGACCGCACTGCGCACCGCGGTGGACGACTGCGTCGAACGGGGTGAGTTCAAATAGCCGAAGTCATCGAGTTACCCGCCGCGGCATCGGTGATGACCCGGGAGGCCGGGACGATATCCGGCGACCTCGATGTCACCCTCGATCCCCAGGGCCAGGGATTGGTCCGCTACCGGGAGACCGAGGACTGGTACACGATCGGCAATCTCGATGACGAACAGCCGCGCACCTGGGATACCTGCACGGAACTGGTGGAGGCGATAACAAAGGGAATCGGAGCCCGCGACGCCGCGGGCAACACAATTCCCTTCGAATGCTGATATCTATGGCGCGCCTACCGCGCGCGGGGTCGGGGCCCCCTTAGGTGCCGCCGTTCAGCCCTCGAGACTCGCGCCTGCGGCGCATGCGCTTTCGAGGGCTGAACGGCGGAACGGGCCCCAACCCTTTATGGGCCTCGCGGGACTCGGCACCATGGTGGGCGTCTTGGATTCCTCAGCCTTTATCCGCGTGGATGGCATCAGCAGTTCGGGAGTGTGCCGGATCCGAGATGGCGTGTACCGGTTCGTCCCAGTCGATCCGATAGCGCTGCTCCTCGGCGAGGGTCTTCTCCGGATTCATGACCGTGCGCGCCATGATCGGCATGAGCAGCTGCATCACCTTGCGGGCGACCGGGCCCGGGGTCTTGCTGTGGTTGATCTTCGCGGCGCGGGCGGCCACACCTTCCACTCGCGGCCGGCGCAGACTCTCGTAAGCGGCGAACGCTGCGGCGGGTTCGCCGATGTCACGCAGGCAGCGAGCCAGCTCGATCGCGCTCTCGATCGAGAGTGACGCCCCTTGACCGGAACTGTTCGAGGGCGCGTGCACCGCGTCGCCGACCAGCACCATCCGCTCGCGGAACCAGTGCCGAACCGGCGGCATGATGTGCAGTGCGCCGACGACTTCCAGCTGTTCGGGCGTCGTCCCACGGGCGAGCTGCCCACCGGGGGTGTCGTCGGCGTAGGTGTCGCGCAGGATCTCGAGCCAGTGCTCGGCCGGCACCTGCCGCGCTTCGGTGAGTGAGAGATATTCCTTGCTGGGCAGATTGGCTCCCCAGCTGATCCGGCCGGGAGCGACCGGCCAGTACAGGTAGTAGGCCCGCGCGCCGTAGGCGAAAACGATCGTCTCGGGTGCGACCTCGACCGAGCAGTCGACCGTGGCCCCGAAACCGAGCATCCCGGTGAAATCCGGGCCCGGCGCGTCCGGGTCGATCAGGCGGCGCACCGTCGAGCGGATTCCATCCGCGCCGATGAGCACATCGGCGGTGGCGGTGGTTCCGTCGGCGAACCGGGCCGTCACGCCCGCCGCGGTCCGCTCCGCCGATACCAGGCGTTTGCCGAACTCGACCGGAACCCCGGCCGCCACCGCCCGCTCGTGCAGCACCCGGTGCAGGTCACCGCGATCGACGAGTTGCAACGGCGCCTGATCCCCGAGGGTGGGCATCGAGAGCAGTTTCCGGCCGACCGCCAGCGCCATCCGTGGCACCGGCACCGCGATATCGCGGACGGCGTCCCCGGCGCCGATCACATCGAGCGCGGCGACACCGTTCGGCGCCAAGGCCAGGCCGCTGCCGATCGTATGGGCGGGACCCGGATAGGCCTCGTAGACGCGGGCCTCGATACCCGCCTTACGCAACGCGGTGGCCGCCACCGGCCCCGCTATACCGCCGCCGATCACCAGGGCGGTCTCGATTCCGGACATGGGTGTACTCCTCGGGAGGTTCGATTCGGATTCATAGCCGAACCGCCCCGGCATCCACCCACCCGGTTATCCTGTGTTCTGCCAAACTCGTGGCCGGGTGTGCGTTGTGCGGGCACGGTCCGAGACGGTGACCCGAGCTCGATGGTGGCGTTGCCGCGCCTCCATCGAGCCCGGTTTTTCAGCGGTCGCTCGTCGTATCGACCCCCTCCACGTACGCACGGGCGCGGGCGCTGTCCACCCCGGGCCCGCCCTGATGCCATGCCTGCCATTCGGCCAGGTCGGGGAAGGTTCCCTCGAGTAGTTCGGTGCGCAGCGCCCGGGCCCATTCGGCCTCGGTCTCCAGTACGGCCAGCCCGTATTCGGATTCGATGAGGAACAGGCGGGGCAGCGTTGCGGCGAGCTCCGCGAGTTCCTTGCGCACCTCGGCGATCTGCGCGTCCAGCGAGACCAGCCGGCGACCCAGCAGTTCCGCCACCTCGTCCGGTGGCAGGACCGCGAGAATCGACAGGCCGGCGAGGAACCGCCCGCGTTCGGGCTCCGGTTCGGCGATCAGTTCCCGGGTCCAGTCGACGAGTTCGCGCTGCCCGGCGTCGGTGATCCGGTAGATCACCCGCTCAGGCCGCGCCCCTTCGCGCTCACTGCCCACCACCTCGAGGAAACCGGCTTTCGCCAGGTTCTGCACGACCGTGTACAGCGATCCCCATTTGATATCGAGATCGCGGTCTTTTCCGTAGTCGCGCAGGCGGGCCGCGATCTGATAGCGGTGCATGGCTTCGTCCTGCATCACCGCGAGCACCGCGAGGGCCAGAAGATTGCCGACCTTGCGTTTCTTCGCCATGCACGCTCCTTACTCGTCTACGAATATACGTGTACGAGTATATCGATGGCAAGGACGAGCCAGCGCACATCTCGTCTTTCCGCCCCTGACCCGATCGGCGCTACGCCGGCGAGACCCCGGCCGCGAGCAGGTCGCCCGGCGCGGCGAGCCGCCACGAATCCAGCACTATCGCCCGAAGCTCGTCCTGGTCGTCCAGCGCCGCGAGCCGGACCCGCACCCACGCGTTGTTCGCCTCATGGCCGGCGATCCAGAACTTGCCCGGCTCCGCCAAGACCAATTCGTCCCGCTCCACGATCGGACACCGCACCGCCATCGAGGTCTCGGCCTCGGGCAGGGTGAGGAAAAGCCGACGCTCCACTCGGAAAGTGGGCATCCCCCAGGTGAACTGTTCGGTCGTCGCCGGGAGCGACAGGGCGTAGGCGCGAACATCGTCCCCGGTAGCAGTCATACCCGGAATTCTGCCCCGCCTCGGCACCGGACGCACCCGGCCCCGGGCCCGGCCCTCAAGCGCCGGCCGTCACCACGGCGCCGGAGAGCTCGACACCCGCTCCGGCCAGTTCGCCGAGCGCCTTCTCGACAGTGGCCGGCGCGACTCCCGCGGTGAGCCCGAGCAAGATCCGGGTGGCGAACCCCGCCGCGACGGCATCCATGGCAGTGGCCCGGACACAGTGGTCGGTGGCGATCCCCACGACATCCACCGACCCGATATCCCGGGCACGCAGCCAGTCCGCGAGAGTCTCCCCGGCTGTGGCGGCGCCTTCGAACCCCGAATACGCGGCCGAGTACTCCCCCTTCGAGAAGACCTCCTGCACGGCGCCGGTCTCGAAGTTCGGATGGAAATCCGCACCCGCGGTACCGACCAGGCAGTGCGGCGGCCAACTGTCCACGAAATCGGGCGTCTCCGAGAAATGAGCACCCGGATCGATGTGATAGTCACGAGTGGCCACCACCGCGTCGTACTCGGAATCGGCCAGATATTCGCTGATCAGCTCCGCGACACGGGCGCCACCGGCCACGGCCAGCGAACCGCCCTCGCAGAAATCGTTCTGCACATCCACCACGATCAGCGCGCTCTTCATGGACACAGTCTCCTCGCCTTCGTCGGGTCAGGCCAGGAATGTGGTCGGGACCGCTGGTTCGCCGCCGGAGAGTTTCAGACCCTCCCACGGCAGACTGACCAGCCCGCGCGCCACCAGATCCCGGGATTCGGCGAGTGTGGGCAGGTCGAGCACCTGGCCACCGCGCACCAGCGGAACCAGAAGGTCGCGCACCGCGTAGCCCGCGGGGTCCGGCCGGTCGGCGATAGCCGGGTAGACGATCTCCTCGACGATCGTGCCGGTGCCGCGGGCCAGCCGCACCGCCCGCTTCGCCCCACCCCGCGATTCCTTGTGGCTGGACCTTTTCGCCACGGGCAGCCCATCGACCTCGACGAGCTTGTAGACCATCCCGGCGGTCGGCGCGCCCGATCCGATGACCAATTGGGTGCCCACTCCGTAGGCGTCCACCGGTTCGGCGCGCAATGCGGCGATCGCGTATTCGTCCAGATCCCCCGAGACCACGATCCGGGTCTTCGTCGCCCCCAACTCGTCCAACTGCTGGCGCACCTGCCGGGCCAGCACGCCCAGATCACCGGAATCGATGCGCACCGCACCCAGTTCGGGCCCGGCCGCCTCGACTGCCAAGGCCACGCCGCGGGTGATGTCGAAGGTGTCGACCAGCAGGGTGGTGCCGGTTCCGTGGACCGCCACCTGGCTGCGGAAAGCCTCGATCTCGTGTTCGCCGTCGGCCCCGCTGTGCACCAAAGTGAAGGCGTGTGCGCTGGTTCCGGCGCCCGGCACGCCGTACCGGCGCACCGCCTCCAGGTTGGAGGTCGCGTGGAAACCGGCCAGGTGCGCGGCCCGGGCACTGGCCGGGGCGGCCTGCTCATGGGTGCGCCGCGACCCCATCTCGATCAGCCGCCGCCCGGCCGCCGCACTCACCATCCGAGCGGCGGCGGACGCGATAGCGCTGTCGTGGTTGAGCACCGACAGGGCGAGCGTCTCGAGCACCACGCATTCGGCGAACGTCCCGGTGACGGACAGAATGGGAGAACCCGGGAAATACAGCTCGCCTTCCGGGTAACCGTCGATATCACCGGAGAACCGATAGTCGCGCAGCCAGGCGACCGTATCCGCGTCCAGGAACCGGCCGGCGATCTCCAGCTCCGCCGCACCGAACCGGAACCTGGAGAGCGCGTCCAGGAACCGCCCGGTACCCGCCACCACGCCGTACCTGCGGCCGTGCGGCAAGCGGCGGGCGAACACTTCGAAGGTGCACCGCCGCGCCGCGGAACCGTCGGCGAGAGCGGCGGCCAGCATGGTGAGCTCGTATTGGTCGGTCAGCAGAGCGGTGCTGCCGGCCGCGTCGCGCAGGTCCACGGGTGTCACTGTAAACAGCCCGCGCGGACCGGCCGGACGAGCACCGGGCACCGCGCCCGCCGAAGCTCACGGACCACGGCGTGTCGCGGGGTCGCCGACGACGCCGAGACGGCCCCCGATGGACGTATCGGTCCAGCTCCGGGTGTTGTGAATTGCTCCGCGAGTCGTACCCTTGAATTCATGGCCTTGTGCAACACAGCACCCCGCAACCGGACGGCAACGGTCCGCGCCGACGCCTCCGGCGCCACGTTGTCGGCGCCCCAGGCGACCCCGGAGGCCGTGGAGTACACCGAGATCCTGGAGGCGGAGGACCGGCCGTGGGTCACGGTGGTCTGGGACGATCCGGTGAACCTCATGCACTACGTCGCCTACATATTCCAGAAGCTGTTCGGCTACAGCAAAGCCAAGGCGACCGAATTGATGCTCAAGGTGCACAACGAAGGCAGAGCGGTCGTATCGTCGGGATCGCGGGACAAAATGGAACAGGATGTCCGCCGGCTACACGCGGCGGGCCTGTGGGCGACCATGCAACGTGACGACTGATCGGACGGTTACCGTAGCGACGTGCGTAAATGGAGCCGGAAGAACTCATTGAGCGGTCTCAAACTTCGGTCGGAGATGGACGCGCGCGAGGCGAGCGTGCTGCGCTCGCTGGTCGGTGCCGTATCGGGTCTTCTCGGTGAGCGCGCGGCCTCGGCCCCCGAGGACGAACTGGCCGCACTCACCGGTCTGCGCAGCGGCAACACCCTGCCGCCCGACGACCCGCGGCTCGCCCGGTTGCTGCCCGAATTCCACCGGGCCGAACCCGGCTCCCCCGATGCGGAACGCGCCGACCTGAACAGCGCACTGCGCGGGCTGCACGAACCGGAGATCATCGACGAGAAACTGGCCGCGGCCGGGGTCGTGCTGCGCACCCTGCCCGAGGACGGCGGCAAGATCCTGCTCACGCCGGAGGAAGCCGATGCCTGGCTGGCCGCCCTCACCGACGTCCGGCTGGCGCTCGGCGTGGTCCTCGAGGTCGATGCCGACACCCCCGAGCAGTACCCGCCCGACGACCCCCGCGCCCCGCATCTGGACGTCTATCACTGGCTCACCTGGATGCAGGACTCACTACTGCAGGCGATGGCGCCGTGACCGCCGCTCCCGGAGCGCGTAACGCGCTCACCGATGTCTCCGGACTGCTGGTCGGTCATCACCACGTACTGGACCCGGACGCGACCCGCGGTTCCGGTGCGGCCACCGGCTGCACCGTGGTCCGGGCGCCGGGCGGCGCGGTTGCCGCGGTCGATGTGCGCGGCGGCGGGCCGGGCACCCGGGAGACCGATCTGCTCGATCCCGCGAACACCGTCCGGCAGGTGCACGCCGTCCTGCTCACCGGCGGCAGCGCCTACGGCCTGGCCGCGGCGGACGGGGTGATGAGCTGGCTGGAGGAGCACGGCGAGGGCATCCCGATGTCCCCCGACGATCCGAGCCGGGTGGTGCCGATCGTGCCCGGGGCCGTGATCTTCGATCTGCCGGTCGGCGATTGGCACACCCGCCCGACCGCCGATTTCGGCTATCACGCCGCCGACGCCGCCGGACCCGATTTCCTGCGCGGATGCGTCGGCGCCGGAGTCGGCGCCCAGGCCGGTGCCATCAAGGGCGGCGTCGGATCCGCGAGCATCCAATTCTCCGACGGCGTCGCCGCCGGGGTCACCGTGGCCGCGCTGGTCGTCGCCAACCCGGTGGGGTCGGTCTTCGATCCGCGCACCGGGATCCCGTGGGGGGCGGGCACCGACGGACCCGAGTTCTTCGGGCTGCGCCCCGGCACTGCTGCAGAACTCGCCGCCGCCAATGCCCTGGCGGTGAAGAGCACCGTACTCAACACCACGATCGGTGTGGTGGCCACCGACGCCCCGCTGGACGCCGCGGGCTGCCGCCGGCTCGCCACCGTCGCCCACGACGGCCTGGCGCGAGCGGTCCGCCCGGCCCACTCCCCGCTCGACGGCGACACGTTCTTCGCACTGGCCACCGGCACCGCGACCCCGCCCCCGACACCACAGCTCCCCTCGGCTTTCCCCGCGGACCTGCCGCTGATCGACGCGCTGAGCACGGCCGCGGCGGTCTGCGTGGAACGCGCGGTGGTGGACGCGATCCTGGCCGCGGAACCGGTGGCCGGTATCCCCGCCTACCGCACCCTTTTCCCGAGCTGATCCGTCCACCCCGACGGGGGTCCTGCAACACGCCGGGAATACCCGAATATTGTCGACAGTTGTCGGCTGTGACGGGTCGGCGATGGCCGAGACGACAGGTGGAAGGGTTCGATTGTGCTCGTGATCAGGGCCGACCTCGTGGACGCGATGGTCTCCCACGCCCGCGCCGACCATCCCGACGAAGCCTGCGGCATCATCGCGGGACCCGAAGGATCGGACCGGCCCGAGCGGTTCGTGGCGATGATGAACGCCGAACGGTCCCCCACCTTCTACCGTTTCGATTCCGGCGAGCAGCTGAAGGTCTGGCGGGCCATGGACGACGCCGACGAGGAGCCGGTGGTGATCTACCACTCGCACACCGCGACCGAGGCCTACCCCAGCCGCACCGATATCTCCTACGCCTCCGAGCCCGGCGCCCACTATGTGCTCGTCTCCACCCGCGACGCCGAACAGCACGAACTGCGCAGCTACCGCATCGTCGACGGCACGGTCACCGAGGAGCCGGTGCACATCGTCGACGCCTACGAAACCGCCTGAACACCAGAGATTTCCGACCCCTAGACCGAGAAACACAGCGAGGAGCACCCATGCCGGTCACCGTGTCCATCCCGACCATCATGCGCACCCACACCGGAGGCGAGAAGCGAGTGAAGGCCGAGGGGTCCACGCTCGCCGCGGTGATCGACGATCTGGAAGCCAACCATCCGGGGCTGGCCGAGCGGCTGCTCAACGACGGCAAACTGAACCGCTACGTCAACATCTACGTCGACGACGAGGATGTGCGGTTCTCCGGCGGCCTGGAGACGACCGTCGGCGAAGGGGCCACCGTGACGATCCTGCCTGCCGTCGCCGGCGGGGCCTGACGGCCCGTGGCACGCTACGAATCGCTGATCGCGACCCTCGGCGACACCCCGCTGGTCGGCCTGCGCAGCCTGTCCCCGCGCTGGGAAGGCGAGCAGCCGGTGCGGCTGTGGGCCAAGCTGGAGGACCGCAACCCCACCGGGTCCATCAAGGACCGCCCGGCGCTGCGCATGATCCAGCAGGCCGAGGCCGACGGTCTGCTGAGCCCGGGTTGCACCATCCTGGAACCCACCAGCGGCAATACCGGGATCTCGCTGGCCATGGCGGCGAAACTCAAGGGGTATCGCCTGGTCTGCGTCATGCCGGAGAACACCTCGGTGGAGCGGCGGCAGCTGCTCACCATGTTCGGCGCCGAGATCATCGATTCACCGGCGGCGGGTGGTTCGAACCAGGCCGTGGCCAAGGCCAAGGAGATCGCCGCCGCGAACCCGGACTGGGTGATGCTGTACCAGTACGGCAACCCGGCCAACGCGCTCGCCCACTATGAGACGACGGGTCCGGAGATCCTCGCCGACCTGCCCGAGATCACCCACTTCGTCGCCGGTCTGGGGACCACCGGGACACTGATGGGAACCGGGCGGTTCCTGCGGGAGAAGGTTCCCGGAATCGAGATCGTCGCCGCCGAGCCGCGGTACGGCGAACTGGTCTACGGCCTGCGCAACATCGATGAGGGTTTCATCCCCGAACTGTACGACGAACAGGTGCTCACCAGCCGCTTCTCCGTAGGCCCCTACGACGCCGTGCGCCGCACCCGCGAACTGGTGCTGGAGGAGGGGATCTTCGCCGGCATCTCGACCGGCGCCATCCTGCACGCCGCGCTCGGTGTCGCGAAGAAGGCGATCGCCGCCGGTAAACGGGCCGATATCGCGTTCGTGGTGGCCGACGGCGGCTGGAAATACCTGTCCACCGGGGCCTACGACGGCACCCTCGAAGAGGCCGAGGAACGCCTCGACGGCCAGCTCTGGGCCTGACACCGGCACAACGCCGCCGGGGTCCGGCCCCTGCCGCTGGATCGGCGCAGTGACCGAGCGAGTACGGCATCCGACCGTCGGCTGCCGCGTGCGACCCGCCCGCGTTCGACATCCTGCCGAGACTGCCGGCCTTCTCGGCGTCAGGTGTGTTCCCCTGGCGACTGGTGAGCTGCGCAGCCGAGGTCGAGGCAGCGGCCTTCGTCGGTCGCCGCCCGCCGGGTTGTGCCGGTATCGATGCAGCCGTCTACGCAACCTCTCCGGCACCGTCGCGGCCGCCCACCCCCGGTGCCTCCGGGCCGAAGCGAACGACTCCCGCACCCCGAGAGCGCGCAGCCGCCCATCGGTCCCCCGCCCGTCGAACCCTTCAGCCTTTTCCAACTGCGCACCCCCGCTCGCCCGCCCCTTCCAGATAATCTGTCTCTGAGGCCCGCATACACCCACCGCATCGATCCTTCCCGGACCGCCGACCTCCAAGGCCGGGGCCCGCCCCGGTTCTGGAGCGACAGAGTGAAGGAGCGCAGCGACTGAGCGCCGGAGTGAAGAACCGGGGTTGACGAGGGCCCCGACCCGCGCCGCCGAAGGCGGGGCAAACCCACACAGTCGGGGCCCGCCCTGGTTCTGGAGCGACAGAGCGACAGAGTGAAGGAGCGCAGCGACCGAGCGGCGGAGTGAAGGAGCGGGGTCACGAAGGCCCCGACCCGCAACACCGAAGGCGGGGCAAACCCACACAGTCGGGGCCCGCCCCGGTTCTGGAGCGACAGAGCGAAGGAGCGCAGCGACTGAGCGCCGGAGTGAAGAACCGGGGTTGACAAGGGCCCCGACCCCGCGCCGCCGAAGGCGGCGCCATAGATACAGGAGATGGTCATGACCGGTGGTGGACCGCTGGGCGCTTCGTTCGACCCCGACCGTATCGCCGCACTCCGTCCGGGTCGCGGCAGCGGCCCGGTCTCCGGTTCCGCGGGCGGCGGCCGGTTCGTCGCGAGCAGACGCACTTGGGCGCAGGCCGGGGTTCTGACCGTCGCGTTCCTGGTTCTGCTGTATCTGATCGAGGCCGTCGACGCGATGATCGACTTCAGCATCGATCGGGCGGCCGGGATCGAGCCCCGCGATATCGACGGCCTGGACGGCATCTTTTTCGCCCCGCTGCTGCACCACGGCTGGGACCATCTGATCGGCAACACCCTGCCGGTGCTGATCCTCGGTTTCCTCACGCTGGCCACCGGTATCCGCCGGGGTCTCGCCGCCACCGCGATCGTCTGGGTCGTGGCCGGTGTCGGCACCTGGTTGACCGGCGGTGCGGGCAGCGTCCATGTGGGCGCTTCCTCGCTGGTCTTCGGCTGGCTCACCTATCTGATCTGCCGTGGCTGGTTCGCCCGGCAGATCGGGCAGATCGTGGTCGGCCTCGTGGTGCTCGTCCTGTACGGCTCAGTGTTGTGGGGCGTCTTGCCCGGTCAGGACGGAATATCCTGGCAGGGACACCTTTTCGGCGCAATGGGTGGACTGTTCGCCGGGTGGGTACTCTCCAGTGATGAACGTCGACACCGTCGTCAACTCCGCACCGGGTCACCCGTCCCACCCCGGTGACCGCGGGTGCGGCCAGTATTTTCGGGGGATGCGGTCTTGAATCGGGAAACATCGTGGCAGCATGGTGATATGCGCCTCACCGTCCTCGGGTGCTCGGGCAGTGTGTCCGGCCCGGATTCCCCCGCGTCGGGTTATCTGCTGACCGGTCCGGATATGTCGCCGGTCGTTATCGATTTCGGCCCGGGGATCCTGGGTGCGCTGCAGCGGTACGCGGATCCGGGACAGGTGTCGGTCTTTCTCACTCATCTGCACGCCGATCACTGTCTGGACATGCCCGCGCTGCTGGTGTGGCGGCGCTACCACCCGAGTCCTCCCACCGGGCAGGCCATCGTGCGCGGTCCGTCGGATTCGCCGGTCCGGATCGGTAATGCCTCGGCAGAGGTCGGCGGCGAATGCGACGACTGGTCCGATGTGATCGATTTCCGCCCGTGGTCCGAGGGCGAGACGGTGGAGTTCGGGCCCGGCCACACCATCACCGCTCGGCGGATGTACCACCCGCCGGAGTCCTACGGTCTGCGGATCGTCACCGCCGCGGGGCGCACCTTCGTCTACACCGGCGATACCGCGGTCTGTTCGGCGGTCCAGGAACTGGCCGAGGGCGCTGATGTCCTCATGGCCGAAGCGTCCTGGACCCACGATCCCGCGAATCGTCCCGAGGGTATTCACCTTTCGGGTACCGAAGCCGGTCGGATCGCCGCCGCGGCCGGGGTCAAGGAACTGCTGCTCACCCATATTCCGCCGTGGACTTCCCGCGAGGATGTCATCGCCGAGGCCAAGGCCGAGTTCACCGGCCCGGTGCACGCGGTGACCCCCGGGGAGACCTTCGACCTGTAGCCCCCGCCATCTCCGGGCCCGGGTCCCCCACTACGCTGGGCGCGTGTCGAGACGAGCCGATGGCAGGGCGGACGACGAACTCCGCGAGGTACGGATAACTCGAGGCTTTACCACGCACCCGGCTGGTTCGGTGCTGGTGGAGTTCGGGCAGACCCGAGTGATGTGCACGGCCAGTGTCACCGAGGGCGTCCCGCCCTGGCGACGCGATTCCGGCCTCGGCTGGCTCACCGCCGAATACGCGATGCTGCCGGCCGCCACTCACACCCGCAGCGGCCGGGAATCGGTCAAGGGGAAGGTCGGCGGCCGCACCCAGGAGATCAGCCGGTTGGTCGGCCGCTCGCTGCGCGCCTGCATCGACCTCGCCGCGATCGGCGAGAACACCATCGCCGTGGACTGCGATGTGCTGCAGGCCGACGGCGGCACCCGTACTGCCGCCATCACCGGCGCGTATGTGGCACTGGCCGACGCTGTCACCTATCTCGGCGCCGCGGGTGGCCTGGCGGATCCGCAGCCGATCTCGTGCGGGATCGCCGCGGTGAGTGTCGGTGTGGTGGACGGCCGGGTCCGGCTCGATCTTCCCTATGAGGAGGATTCGCGCGCCGAGGTCGATATGAACGTGGTCGCCACCGATACGGGAACGCTGGTGGAGATCCAGGGCACCGGTGAGGGTGCGACCTTCCCGCGATCGACCCTCGACAAGCTGCTCGACTCCGCGCTGGCCGGTTGTGAACAGCTGTTCATCGTGCAGAAGGAAGCGCTGGCTCTGCCCTATCCCGGTGTGCTGCCGGAGACGCCCGAGCCCACGAAGAAGAAGTGATGAGCCGCCGGGTTCTGCTCGCCAGCCGCAATGCCAAGAAACTGACCGAGCTGCGCCGCATCCTCGATGTGGCCGGCGTGGCGGGTCTGGAGATCGTCGGGCTCGATGATGTGCCGGAGTATCCGGAGGCCCCGGAGACGGGGGCCACCTTCGAGGAGAACGCGCTGGCCAAAGCGCGTGACGGTGCCCGGGCCACCCGGTTGCCGTGTATCGCCGACGATTCCGGTATCGCGGTGGACGCGCTCAACGGTATGCCGGGCGTGTTGTCGGCGCGCTGGTCCGGTCGCCACGGTGACGACGCCGCGAACAATGCCCTGCTGCTGGCACAACTCTCCGATACTCCCGACGAACGCCGTGGCGCCGCTTTCGTCTCGGCGTGTGCGCTGGTGATCCCGGCCGGCGCCGAGATCGTGGTGCGCGGTGAATGGCCGGGCACGATCGCCCGGGCCGCGCAGGGTGACGGCGGCTTCGGCTACGACCCGCTGTTCCATCCCGACGGCGGGGAACGCAGCGCCGGGCAGCTCGCCCCGGCCGAGAAGGACGCGGCTTCGCATCGCGGACGGGCGCTGGCCCAGTTGCTTCCCGCGCTCGCGGCGCTGTCCCGCTGACGGTCGCGGCCCGGCCGGCGGCCGGGCCGAACTATCCGGTCAGAGTCCGAAATCCCGCTTGACCTGCTGGGTGTTGCGGTGCTCGACGAAGAACGACAGCAGCGGGATCGTGCCCGCGAGCAGGGTGCCGACGGTGCGTTTGAGCGGCCAGCGAACTTTCACCGCGAGATCGGCGGTGAGGATCAGATAGATGAAGTACGCCCACCCGTGCACGACCGCGATCCAGCTCGGTGTGTGGACCCCGAACCCGTACTTGGCGATCATTTCTGCGGTGAGGAACAGCAGCCACAGACCGGTGACCCAGGCGAGTACGCGATAGCGCAGCAGCGCGCCCGCGATCTTCCGGTCCCCGATGGTCCCGGCCGCGGGTGCGGCGGTGGCTTTCTCGCTGGCGGTCAACCCGCGCTCCTCTCGGTATCGCGGGGCGCGCCCGCGGTGCTGCCCGCGGTGTTCAACCGGGCCAGGTAGCTGTTGTATTCGGCGAGTACCGGATCGTCGTCCCGGGTCGCGCGCGGACGTTCGGGGAGGAATCCGGCCGGGATCTCACGTGGAGCGTGGGCCGTAGTGGTCCGGCGGCCGGTGATCAGACCTGCCCGGGCGCCGGACGTGGACCCCGGCAGGGGTGAACCTGTCCCGGCGGTCGCCGGATCGTCCGCGGTGACGCCGCCCGGCACGGACGTGTCGGGGGTGTCGGACTCCTGTTCCAGCCGTACGAACCGGAAATACGCGAACAACGCGAATCCCGCGAACAGCGGCCACTGCAGCGCGTACCCGAGGTTCTGCGCGGTGCCACTGGCCGAGGCGAACCGCTCCCACTGCCACCAGCCCAGCGCGAGCGCGGTGAATGCGAGCACGACCACCAGGAGAACCAGGGCCGGGCGATGCACGGTGCGGCGGGGCGTTGCGGACACGGCTACCACGGTACCCGTCTACTACACGGACCGTAGTGTGAGGTGGGCATCGCGGGAGCCGGTATCGCCGCCGGTCAGAACTTGTAGACGACCCCGGTCAGCCGCTCGGATTCCGCCCACAGACGGCGCCACAGGTCGGTGTTCTTGGACAGACGGGTCGACGGGGAGGCCTCCACCGGGCCCTGGGACTGGAACAGCCGGGTCGGGCCCCAGTACGTTTCGGGATCGGCATCGGGCGTCGTGGCCGCGAACAGCGTCGAATGCGCGGCCTTGGACGGTGCATGCCCGACCAGGCGGATCACCGGTTTGCTGACCCAGTCCAGCGGGGTTTCGGTGCGGGTGAACAGTTCGGTCGCCGAGACACCGGGATGCACCCCGTATGACCGTTTCGCCGAGCCGGCCTCCGCCAACCGCCGCTGCAGTTCGCGGGCGAACATCAGATTCGACAGTTTGGCCTGCGCGTATGCCAGGTTGCGCTGGTAGCGGCGGTTCTCGTAGTTCAGGTCGTCGGCCCAGAACTTGGGCGTCTGCTTGTGGGCGATACTGGCCAGCGTCACCACCCGGTCGCGCATCCGGTCGAGCAGGAGACCGGTCAGCGCATAGTGGCCCAGGTGGTTCACTCCGAACTGGGTCTCGAAACCGTCGACGGTCCGCGAGAAGGGCACGTTCATCAGTCCCGCGTTGTTGACCAGCACATCGAATTCGCCGGTGGTTTCGGCGAATTCGCGCACCGAGGACAGGTCGGCGAGGTCCAGCCGCCGGACCTCGAGATCGCCGCCGATGGAGTCGGCGACCTTCTTGGCCTTCTCGGTGTTGCGGCAGGCCATCACGACCGTGGCCCCTTTGGCTGCGAGTACCTTGGTGGTCTCCGCCCCGAGCCCGCCGTTGGCTCCGGTGACGACGAAGGTGCGCCCGCGCTGGTCGGGTATCTGATCAGGTTTCCACGCCATGACCCGACCTTACTTCTGAGTAAGATCGCTGGGAAGAGCGGAGCGCGCGTCCGGAAGAACCGGCCGGTCCGTCATCCCCGAGACCACCCCGCCGGCGACTCCCGGTCGGCGATTTCGAAGACCGCCCGGTCGGCGACTCCGCGCACGACTGTCGGTGCGGCGCAGTAGGCTGCCCGAGTGCCCGAATTCCCGCCCGTATCAGACCTGCTGGCGACCGCTGTGACCGCGCTCGGCGGCAAGGAACGCCCCGGGCAGATGACCATGGCGGCCGCGGTGGACAACGCGATCGAGAACAAAGAGCATCTGGCGGTCCAGGCCGGGACCGGGACCGGGAAATCGCTCGCCTATCTGGTGCCCAGCCTGCGATACGCGGTGCGCACCGGGCGCACCGTGGTGATCTCCACGGCGACCATCGCGCTACAGCGCCAGCTGGTGGACCGGGATCTGCCCCGTCTCGCCGAGGCGCTGGCGAAACCGCTGGGTCGCGCGGCGGAGTTCGCGATCCTCAAGGGGCGCAACAACTATCTGTGCTTGAACAAGATCAATAGCGCGATCCCCGACGAGCCCGCCGAGGCGGAACTGTTCGACGCGTTCGCCGTCTCCCGGCTCGGCCGCGAGGTCAAACGGCTCAACGAATGGGCCTCCGACACCGAGACCGGCGATCGCGACGAGCTGGCGCCCGGCGTCGGCGACCGGGCCTGGCGGCAGGTCAGCGTGTCGTCACGGGAATGTCTGGGCAAATCACGCTGCCCGTTCGGGCAGGACTGTTTCGCCGAACGGGCCCGGGCCGAGTCCGCGCAGGCCGATATCGTCGTCACCAACCACGCGCTGCTCGCGATCGACGCCATCAGCGGGGTGCAGGTACTCCCGGAACACGATCTGGTCGTAGTGGACGAGGCGCACGAGCTGGTCGACCGTGTCACCGGTGTGGCCACCGCCGAACTGTCGCCCACCGCCGTCAGCACCGCTGCCCGCCGCTGCACGAAACTCGTCGACGAACAGGAGGTGGACCGGCTGGAGGCGGCGTCCGAAGCGTGGCACACCGCCCTCGACGAGTTGCCCGCGAACCGCTGGGACGCCCTGCCCGACGGTATCGCCGAGGTACTCGCGCTGATCCGGGACGCCGCGTGGAACGTCCGCACCGCGCTCAACCCGCAGGGCTCCGGCGGGCCCGGCGCCGATCCGGAGGCCGCGGCCGGCCGGAACATGGCCATCGCCGCGATCGAGGAGATCCACGACAGCGCGGTCCGCGCACTCACCGCCTTCGACGAACCCGATCCGGCGGCGCGCCGCGATGTGGTCTGGTTGTCGGCCGACGAGGTCCGGGGCGTCACCCGCCGCACCCTGCGGATGGCCCCGCTCGCCGTCGGCGGGTTGTTGCGCAGCCAACTGTTCGGCGCGGCGACCGTCGTACTCACCTCGGCGACACTGCAGATCGGCGGGTCGTTCGACGGCCTGGCGCGCACCTGGGGGTTGCCGCCGCAGTCGAACACCCGGGTGGATCCGGCGATGGCCAACAGCGCCGAGACGCCCGGTGACGCCGATACCGTGCGCTGGACCTCGCTCGATGTCGGATCGCCGTTCGATCACGCCAAATCCGGGATCCTCTACGTCGCCCAGCATCTGCCCACCCCCGGCCGCGACGGTCTTCCCCCCGCCTACCTCGACGAGATCGAGGGGCTGATCTCCGCCGCGGGCGGCCGCACCCTGGGGTTGTTCTCCTCGATGCGCGCCGCGAAGGCCGCCACGGAGGCGCTGCGCAAACGCCTGGACACACCCATTCTGTGCCAGGGCGACGATTCCACCGGCGCGCTGGTGCGCAAGTTCGCCGACGATCCCGAGACCTCCCTGTTCGGCACCCTCTCGCTCTGGCAGGGGGTGGACGTCCCCGGCCCGTCGCTGAGCCTGGTGATCCTGGACCGCATCCCCTTTCCCCGCCCCGACGATCCGCTGCTGGCGGCCCGGCAGCGAGCCGTCGAGTCCCGCGGCGGCAACGGATTCCTCACGGTCGCCGCCAGCCACGCCGCGCTGCTCCTCGCCCAGGGCACCGGGCGGTTGCTGCGCAGTGTGGACGATCGTGGAGTCGTCGCCATTCTCGATCCCCGGCTGGCCACCGCCCGCTACGGCGGTTTCCTGCGCGCCTCGCTGCCCCCGTACTGGGAGACGGCCGATCCCGCGGTGGTGGTCGAGGCCCTGCGCCGCCTGTCCGCCGCGGCGACAATCTGAATCCGGCTCCGCTACTCCGGAGTGCTCAGAGCACGGCCTTGAAGAGCAGGGTGAGCGCCGCGGCGACCACCGCCACCACGATCGCCACGATGGCCCAGATCAGTCCGCCGCGCGCCCACGGGCGGTGGTGGTCCACCGAGAACCGGCCCGGGCCGGTGAACGCGAGGGCGGCCGCGACCGCGGCGAAGAGCAGGCCTGTCTCGTAGCCCTGGCCGGTGAGCAGCCCGCCGCTGAAGGTCGTATTGATGATGACGATGGTGGTGCCCAGCACCACGGCCGCGCCCAGCGGGGACAGCGCGCCGAGAGCCAGCAGCAGCCCGCCGACGAATTCACTGAGCCCGGCGAGCGTGCCGAAGAAGTCGCCGGGGTTGAAACCCATCTGCTCGAAACCGGCGTTGTTGGCCGTAAGGCCGGGCCCGTCGAACCAGCCGAAGAGTTTTTGGGTGCCGTGCGCGGCGAACAACAGGCCGAACACCAGTCGCAGGATGAGCAGGCCGATATCGGCGGACAGGAGTCCACCTCGGCTCGTAGATGTGTCGGTACGGTCCAGCGTCGAATCAGAAGTCATCGGAACCCCTCATTCATATCCGGATACTTAGCCAGGGAAACAAACGGACCGGGGTCCGAATACTGCCGTTGATCGGACCAACCCGGCCCCCGCACACGCTATTCCGCCAGGAAGAAGAAATACCCGAGAAAGATCAGCGTCAGCACCCACATCACCGGGTGCACCTCCCGGAAACGTCCCCGCGCCGCCATCACCACCGGGTAGAAGATCATCCCCATGGCCAAACCGTTCGCGATCGAGTAGGTCAGCGGCATCATCACGATGGTGATGAACGCCGGCACCGCGAACTCCAACCGGCTCCAGTCGATATCCCCCAGCGACCGTGCCATGAGCACGCCGACCACGATCAACGCGGCCGCCGTCACCGATCCCGAAGCCGCCACCACCGCGAAAATCGGGTAGCAGAACATCGCCACCGCGAACCAGCCCGCCGTCACCACCGCGGTCAGCCCGGTCCGGCCGCCCGCCGACACACCGGCCGTCGACTCCACATAGGCGGTGGTGGTGGACGTGCCGATCACCGCGCCCGCCATGGTGCCCACCGCGTCGGCGGACAGCGCGCTCGCGGCCCGCGGCAACTCCCCCTTGCTATTGAGCAGACCCGCCTGATTGGCGACCCCGATCAGTGTTCCCGACGCATCGAAGAAATCGACGAACAGCATGGTCAGGACCACCACGGCCATCTGCGCGGTGAACGCGTCGGGCAGGTGGATCAGGGCCTGCCCGAAGGTCTCGTCCAGACCTCGCGGCAGCGCGGCGATACCTTCGGGTACATCGACGAGCCCGAAGATCATCCCCACCACCGCGGTCAGCACGATGCCGTACAGCACCGCCCCGTGCCAACCGCGCACCAGGAACACCACGGTCACCACCAGGCCGAACAGGGCGAGCACTGTCGTGCCCTTGGTGAAATCACCCAGTGTCACCAGGGTCGAATCACTGGCCACCACGATGCCCGCGCTCTTGAGCCCGAGGAACGCCACGAAAACCCCGACGCCCGCCGCCACCGCCAGCTTCAACTGCAACGGAATCGCGTTGAGGATCTTCTCCCGGATCCGGGTGATCGCGAGCACGAAGAAGATCAGACCCGACAGGAACGTGCCCGACAGCGCGACCTGCCAGGGAATCCCCATCCCCAGCACCACCGAGAACGCGAAGAACGCGTTCAACCCCATACCCGGCGCCAGCGCGATCGGATACCGCGCCCACAAACCCATCACCAGGGTGCCGGCCACCGCCGAAACCGCCGTCGCGGTGAACACCGCCTGCGTCGGGATGCCCTGATCACCGAGGGCGCCCTGATCACCGAGGATGGACGGATTGACGGCGAGCACGTAGCACATCGCCAGGAACGTCACCGTTCCCGCCATCAACTCGCGCTTCATGGTCGAACCGTGCACCCCGACAGCGAAGTACGTGTCGATCCGCCCGCGGGTCCGGGTCAGAAGAGCAGTGGCCATGGGACCTCCAGTCGGCTGAGCGTGACATCCTGCCGCGCACCGGCCAGGCGCAGCAGGAGAGCGGACCGGAGTCCGGCAGGCACTCGCCGGGCGGTCCCGATCCGGTGCCCGGCACCAGCGCTCCGACCCGGAACGCGACAGCCCACACCGCTCCCACTGGTGGATTGCGCAGTACGACAGTGAGAGGTCCGGCGCCCGGCAGCGCCAGTGGAACGGTATCCGATACTCGTTACGAACCGAAGTCGTCAGCATCCGGACGCCCAGAGCGCCGGACCTCGGGCCCCGGACCCCCGGTCGCCGAGCACGGCGCCCCGCGCAGGCAGAGACGACGGCGCAGACCAGCGGTGCGGCAGCTGAGCCTCGGGGTCGCGCCGGGCCCGGAGCTCGGCCGCGGCGATGGCTCCATCGGCCGCCGACACATCGGCGATCCGCTCGACAACGTTCGGGTAGCGCATCGCGCCGACGCCGCCGTCGAGATCGATGGCCGCCGCGGGCACACCTCCCTGCGGAACGGAACGCCGTCTCTCAGGCGTTCACGACCAACCCCAGCTCCGCGTGCGACGCCAGCAACTCGTGCGACGGCAGCACCCGGACCGTGTATCCGACAGCTCCCGACAGCGGGACCGGGGTTTCGACGGTGAACACCTCGAGCGCCGACTCCGCGGATTCCCGCCCGGCGTAGGACATCGGCACGGCACTGGTATCGGACAGCTCGTCCTCGGGCGACACCCGGCCCAGCACTGCCTGCACCAGCACGTCCCCGGGCGTGAGACCGCCCAGATCGACGCGCGCGGTCAAGGTCAGCGGCGCGCCGATCACCGGCGTGTCGGGCAGGCCCGCGGCATCGACCTGAACGATCCGTACCCCGGACCACGCGCCGTCCACCCGCTTCCGGTAATCCGCCGCCTCCCGCGCGCCCCGCAGCGCGTCCGCGGTGGCCCGGCGGTACGCCGCGGACGCGGGCGCGTAGTACTGCTCCGCGTAGTCGCGCACCATCCGGTCGGCCGGCACCTTCGGCCCGAGGGTGTGCAGGGTGTGCCGGACCATCTCGACCCAGCGCACGGGCAAGCCGTCCGCGTCGCGATCGTAGAAGCGCGGCGCCACCGTCCGCTCCATCAGCTCGTAGAGGGCGGTCGCCTCCAGATCGTCGCGGCGATCGTCGTCGGTGACGCCGTCGGCGGTCGGGATGGCCCACCCGTTCTCGCCGTCGAACATCTCGTCCCACCAGCCGTCCCGGATCGACAGGTTCAGCCCGCCGTTCAGCGCCGATTTCATCCCCGACGTCCCGCACGCCTCCAGCGGTCGCAGCGGATTGTTCAACCACACATCACAACCCCAGTACAGGTACCGGGCCATCGACATGTCGTAATCGGGCAGGAATACTATCCGGTGCCGCACCGCCGGATCGTCGGCGAACCGCACCACCTGCTGGATCAGCGCCTTACCGCCCTCGTCCGCGGGATGACTCTTGCCCGCCACTACCAGCTGCACAGGCCGTCGCGGGTCCAGCAACAGATCCCGCAGCCGCTGCGGGTCCCGCAGCATGAGAGTCAACCGCTTATAGGTCGGAACCCGGCGCGCGAAACCCACGGTCAGCACCTCCGGGTCGAAAACCTCGTCCACCCAGTTCAATTCGGCCTCGGCCGCACCCCGCTGCAGCCACGATTCCCGCAACCGCCGACGCACCTCCCCGACCAGAGTGGCACGCAGCGTCGCGCGGATCCGCCAGATCTCGGGCAGCGCGAGATCGGCCATCCGCTCCCAGCTCCGCGGGCAGTCGGAGGTATCGAGCAGCTCACCCCATTCCCGGGCGGCCCAGGTCGGGGCGTGCACGCCGTTGGTCACCGACCCGATCGGCACCTCCGAAGCATCGAAACCCGGCCACAGCGGGTTGAACATGCCCCGGCTCACCGCACCGTGCAACCGCGAGACCCCGTTGGCCCGCTGCGCCAGCCGCAACCCCATATGCGCCATATTGAACACCGACGGATCCGCCTCCCGACCCAGCGCGATGATCCGATCCACCCCGATCCCGGGCAGCAGCGCCGACTCCGGGTCGCCCCCCGAACCGCCGAAATACCGATGCACCAGCGATACCGGGAACCGGTCGATACCTGCGGGCACCGGGGTATGGGTGGTGAACACGGTCCCGGCGCGCACCGCGGCCAGCGCGGTATCGAAATCGTGTCCCCCGGTCAGATACTCGCGGATCCGTTCCAGACCGAGAAAGCCCGCGTGCCCCTCGTTCATGTGGAAGACCTCGGGGTCCGGCAGCCCGGCGGCGGCGGTATACGCCCGCACCGCCCGCACCCCGCCGATCCCGGCCAGGATCTCCTGCTGGATCCGATGATCCTGATCGCCGCCGTAGAGCCGGTCGGTGACCGCCCGCAGATCCGGGTCGTTGGCCGCGATATCGGTGTCCAGCAGTAGCAGCGGCACCCGCCCCACCTGCGCGATCCACACCCGCGCCGCCAGCACGCGCCGATCCGGCATCCCCACGTGCACCAGCACCGGTGACGAATCCGCGGTCAACAACCGCAACGGCAACCCCTGCGGGTCGAGCGCCGGATACCGCTCGGCCTGCCACCCGTCCGCGGTCAGCGACTGCCGGAAATACCCGGACCGGTACAGCAGCCCGACCGCGATCAGCGGCAGACCGAGATCCGACGCCGCTTTCAGATGATCCCCCGCCAGAATGCCGAGCCCACCCGAATAGTTCGGCAACACCTCGGTGACCCCGAACTCCATCGAGAAATACGCGATCCCGCGCACCCCGGCATCCGCGACCGGTCGATCCAGATAGGCCCGCAGGTCGGCCGCCACAGCGTCCAGCCGGGCGCAGAACCGCTCGTCCACCGCGAGCGCGTCCATCCGCTCCCGGGGCACCTCCCCCAGCATCCGCACCGGATCGTGCCCGATCTCCTGCCACCGCCGCGGATCCAGCGCGGCGAACACATCCTGCGTCGGACCGTGCCACGACCAGCGCAGATTCGTGGAAAGCTCGCCCAGCGCGGCCAAACGCTGCGGCAGATGGGCGCGAACGGTGAACCGACGCAGTGCCTTCATCCGGCCGAGTTTATTGGCGCACCCGCGGCGCGCGAGGGCGAGGCCCCTCGGTCGCGTCGGTTTCCCCGCCGACCTCGTTGCCAATAACGTGGTGTAGATGACCGGCCGCATCGCCATCGATGACACCGCCCCGCAGCTGCCCGGCGGCTACCCGGCGAAGGCTGTGGTCGGCGAGGTCTTCCCGGTACGTGCGGTGGTGTGGCGGGACGGGCACGGCGCCGTCGGCGCGGGCCTCGCGGTCCGCGCGCCCGGATCCTCGCGTTCGATCCGGATCCCGATGACACCCGCCGGCGAGCCCGATGTCTTCAACGGCGTGTTCACACCGTCGCGGCCCGGGCTGTGGCACTACCGGGTCGAGGGCTGGGCGGATTCCATCGCGACCTGGCGATCCGCGGTGGAGGCGAAGCTGGCGGTCGGGCAGAGCGCGGCCGATCTGGACAACGATCTGGAGCTCGGCGCACGGTTGTTCGACCGGGCGGCCGGCGCCGTGCCCAAACAGCAGTTCGAGCGGTTGCGCGCGGCCGCCGCGGCGCTGCGCGGCGACGATCCGCTGCCGGCCCGGGTGGCTCCGGCGTTCACCGACGAGGTCGCCGAGATCTTGCGCCGCGCCCCGCTGCGGGATCTGATCACGCGCGGACCGCAGTTCTCGGTCCTGGTCGAACGGTCACGGGCCCGTACCGGTTCCTGGTACGAATTCTTTCCCCGCTCGACCGGCGGCCGTGACGCCGACGGCATCCCGGTCCACGGCACCTTCGCGACCGCGGCCGCCGCTCTGCCCCGGATCGCGGCGATGGGTTTCGATGTCGTCTATCTGCCGCCGATCCATCCCATCGGCGCGGTGAACCGCAAGGGTCGCAACAACGCGCTCACCGCGGGCCCCGGCGATATCGGGTCCCCGTGGGCGATCGGATCGGCCGCGGGCGGTCACGACGCTTTCCACCCGGAACTGGGCACCGAAGCCGATTTCACCGCTTTCGTGCGCGCCGCGACGGACCTCGGACTGGAGGTCGCGCTCGATCTTGCGCTGCAGTGCGCGCCCGACCACCCGTGGGTCGGCGCACATCCCGAATGGTTCACCACCCTGCCCGACGGCTCCATCGCCTACGCCGAGAACCCGCCCAAGAAATACCAGGACATCTACCCGCTGGATTTCGACAACGACCCCGACGGCCTGTACGCCGAGGTGCTGCGGGTGGTGCGCTATTGGATCGGTCTGGGGGTGCGGATCCTGCGCGTCGACAACCCGCACACCAAGCCCGTCGATTTCTGGGAATGGCTGATCACGACCGTGCGCCGTACCGATCCGGATGTGGTCTTCCTGTCCGAGGCGTTCACCTATCCGGCCCGCCTGTACGGTCTGGCGCGGCGCGGTTTCAGCCAGTCCTACACCTACTTCACCTGGCGCACCCATAAGCACGAGCTGATCGAATTCGGCCGGGAGATCGCGGCCGAAGCCGACGAATCCCGGCCCAACTTGTTCGTCAACACCCCGGACATCCTGCACGCGAGCCTGCAGCACGGAGGTCCGGGCATGTTCGCCGTCCGCGCGGTGCTGGCCGCCACTCTCGGCCCCAGTTGGGGCGTCTACTCCGGGTACGAGCTCTTCGAACACCAGGCCGTTCGTCCCGGCAGCGAGGAGTACCTGGATTCGGAGAAGTACGAGCTGCGGCCCCGCGCGTTCGCCGACGCCCGCGCCCGCGGCGAATCGCTGGAACCGCTGCTCACCCGGCTCAACGAGATCCGCCGTCGGCATCCGGCGCTCCAGCAGCTGCGCTGCCTGCACTTCCACCACATCGATAACGACAACCTGCTCGCCTATTCGAAAATCGACCCCGCCACCGGTGATGCCGTGCTGGTCGTGGTGAACCTCAACCCCTTCACCGCCGAGCAGGGGACGCTGTCGCTGGATCTACCCGCGGTCGGCCGCGAATGGCACGACCGTCCGGTGGTCCACGACGAGATCAGCGGCGAGCAGTACCACTGGGGGCAGAGCAACTATGTGCGCCTGGACCCGGCCCACGCGGTCGCCCACATCATCGCGCTGCCGCCGGTCCCGCATCATGCCCGCACCGGACTGGCCCACCGCCGCGATTTCCGGTGAGGCCGCGATGAACCGCCGGGATCTGCTGCTGCTCGCGGCCGGCAGTCACCCCGACCCGCATACGGTGCTCGGCGCCCACCCGCACCCGGAGGGCATCGCCGTCCGGGTGCTGCGGCCCGCCGCGGAATCGGTGTCGGTGCGCGTCGGCGGGGCCGAGCACCGGCTGGACTCCGCGGGCCACGGCGTTTTCGCCGCCGTACTCCCGTACCCCGAGCTCCTGGACTACCGCGTCGTCACCGTCTACCCCCACCACCCGGCCACGGTGAACGCCGACGGCTACCGCTACCTGCCCACCTTGGGCGAGCTCGACCTGCATCTCATCGGAGAGGGCCGCCATCAGCGGCTGTGGGAGGTCCTCGGCGCGCACACGCGCTCCTATCCGGGCCTGGACGGCGAGGTGACCGGTGTGTCGTTCGCCGTGTGGGCCCCGAATGCCCGGGGCGTCACCGTGTTCGGCGATTTCGACCATTGGCAGGGCGGCACCTGGCCGATGCGGGCGCTCGGGCGCTCCGGTGTCTGGGAGGTCTTCGTGCCCGGCGCGGCGCCCGGTGACCGCTACAAGTACCGCGTGCACGGAGCCGACGGCCGGATGGCCGACCACGCCGACCCGCTGGCCCGCGCCACCGAACTCCCCCCGGCCACCGCGTCGATCGTCGCGACGACCGAACACCGCTGGTCCGACCGGCGCTGGCTCGCCACCCGGGCGCACACCGATCCGGCGCGCACCCCGTTCAGCGTTTTCGAGGTCCATCTCGCGTCGTGGCGTCCCGGCCTGACCTACCGCGAACTCGCCACCGAACTCGGCGACTATGTGCGCAGTCTGGGCTTCACCCATATCGAACTGCTCCCGATCGCCGAACACCCCTTCGGCGGATCGTGGGGATATCAGGTCACCTCGTATTACGCGCCCACTTCGCGATTCGGCGGCCCGGACGATTTCCGCGCCTTCGTCGACCATATGCACGCGGAGGGGATCGGCGTGATCCTCGACTGGGTGCCCGCGCATTTCCCCCGCGACGCCTGGGCGCTGGCCCGGTTCGACGGCACCCCCCTCTACGAACATCCCGACCCCCGGCGCGGCGAGCAACCCGAATGGGGCACCTACGTCTTCGACTACGGGCGCCCCGAAGTACGGAATTTCCTGGTCGCCAACGCCCGGTACTGGGTGGAGGAATTCCATATCGACGGCCTGCGCGTCGACGCGGTCGCCGCCATGCTGTATCTCGACTACGCCCGGCCCGGCAGCGGCTGGGAGCCGAATGTCCACGGTGGCCGCGAGAACCTGGAGGCGGTGGCGTTCCTCACCGAGCTCAACGACAGTCTGCACAGCTCGTATCCGGGTGTGGTCACCATCGCCGAGGAGTCCACCACCTGGGCCGGTGTCACCCGCGCCACCGAGGTCGGCGGGCTCGGGTTCACCATGAAATGGAATATGGGCTGGATGCACGACACGCTCGACTATCTGGGTCGCGACCCGGTGCATCGGGCCTGGCACCACAACGAGATCACCTTCTCGCTGATGTACGCGTGGAGCGAGAACTACGTGCTGCCCATCAGCCACGACGAGGTGGTTCACGGTAAGGGCACGCTGTGGACCCGGATGCCCGGGGACGAATTCGCCAAGGCCGGCGGCGTGCGCGGGCTACTCGCCTACATGTGGGCCCATCCCGGTAAACAACTGCTCTTCATGGGACAGGAGTTCGGTCACTACCGCGAATGGTGGCACGATCACAGTCTCGACTGGCACGAACTCGACAACCCGCTGCATCGCGGGATCCAACTGCTCGTCGCCGATCTCAACCGCGTCTACCGTGCCTATCCGGCGCTGTGGAGTCAGGACACCACTCCCGGCGGCCATTCCTGGATCTCCCCCGACGACCGGGAGACCAACGTGCTGGCCTTCCTTCGACACGCCTCGGACGGCACCACCGTGGCGTGCGTCTGCAATTTCTCCGGCGCCACCCACACCGGCTACCAGATCGGCCTCCCCGTGCCCGGGGACTGGATCGAGATCCTGAACACCGACGCGCTCGAGTACGGCGGTACCGGCTCGGGGAATCTCGGCACAGTGCGGGCGGACCCGACGAGCCGACACGACCGCCCGGCCTCCGCTGCCCTCACACTGGGCCCGTTCAGCGTCATCTGGCTGACCCCGCGCCCCTGACCACCGATCCACACCTGTTCCCCACGAGACCCATCCCGGTACCGAGCCCCACCAGATTCCCGGCCCGTCCTCCAGCACCCGCGTCACCGTCGTCCACAGGTGTCCCCAGCCCGTAATCGCACCGACCCGCCACCTTCGCCCGGATGGTTACCCCTCCATGGTCGGGGCCCGCCCCAGTTCTGGAGCGACAGAGCGAAGGAGCGCAGCGACTGAGCGGCGGAGTGAAGAACCGGGGTTGACAAGGGCCCCGACCCCGCGACGCCGCAGGCGGCGCCATAGATTCAGTACAGGGCTGTGGCGAGTTTGCGCCTGGCCGCGACCACGAACGGCTCTGCCTGGTCGAAGAGTTCGAACAGTTCCAGCAACCGGGTGCGTACCGCGGTCCGTTCGTCACCGGCGGTCCGGGCGACCAGTTTGATCAGCCGATCGAATGCCGCGTCGGGTTGTTGCTGGAAAAGTTCTACATCGGCGGCGTCGAGGGCGGCGGCGACGTTCGCCGGGTCCGCGTCGGCGGTGGCGATCGCCGTTTCCGGCAGTTCCTGGGCGCGGCCGACAAATTTCACTTGGCGCAGCGCGGCTTTGGCCTCGGTGTTATCGGGTTCCTGGTTCACGATCGATTCGTAGGCCGATTCGGCGCCGGCCAGGTCTCCCTGTTCCAGCAGGGCCTCGGCCGCCGCGAACCGCGGATCGACGGGCTCTTCCTGCTCGGCGTCCGGGTCGCCGTTGCCTTCGAGCTTGCCTTCCACCGCCTGCACCACGGCGGCGAGCCATTGGGCGACCTGCGGTTCCGGTTGGGCGCCCTGGAAGTCGGCCAGTGGCTGGCCGCCGGCGACCGCGATCACGGTCGGGATCCCTTGGACGCCGAAGGCCTGAGCGATCCGCATATTGCTCTCGGCTTCGACGGCGGCGAGGTCCCAGGCGCCGTCGGCTTCGCCGACGAGACGTTCCAGCAGTTGCACCAGTTCGATGCTGCCGGGGCTGCGCTGGGAGTAGAGCGCTACCACCACCGGCACCTGCGCGGAGCGGCGCAGCACCTTGGTCTCGAAATCCGCCTCGGTGACCGTATGGTCACCGGCGGCGGCCGCCGCGCCCGCGGGCGGCTGCTTCAGGGCGGAAAGGTCCACCGCCCCGGACATGGCGGCGGCTGCGGCGGGTGAAGGACGGCGGGATGCTGGTCGAGTCACAGGATCCAGTTTGTCACGAAGAGGCGGCGAGGGTCTTCGGGGACTCGGTGGCGCCGACCGCGCTCAACTCGCCCAGCTTTCCGGTGCGCACAGCCCACACCTCGAACACGACGGTGAAGAACGGCGGGATGCTGGACAGCAGCGCCAACACCGTGGTCTTCCAGTTCCATTCGAGCTCCCGCGCGGCCAGCAGCGCGGTGAGCAGGAACAGGATGAAGATGCCGCCGTGTACCGGTCCGAAGATCTTCACTCCGATTTCGTTGCCCTGTTCCGGAAGGTACTTGAACGCCATTCCCACCAGCAGCCCCAACCAGGACAGTGCCTCGAGCACCGCGAAGAATCGGAACCTGCCGGCAACGGTGCGCAGACCAAGGAAGTTCATGCGCACCATTGTGCCCTAGCCACTACGTAGCGTCGTAGTCGAACTGGTCACATCGGACATAACGGGCCGGGCTAGACCCTGACGATCAGCGCGTCACCCTGGCCGCCGCCACCGCACAGCGCCGCCGCGCCGATCCCACCACCACGTCGGCGCAGCTCCAACGCCAGGTGCAGCACGATCCGCGCGCCCGACATCCCCAGCGGATGGCCGACCGCGATGGCGCCGCCGTTGACATTGACCTTCTCCGGATCGATACCGAGCTTGCGCGTCGAAGCGATGCCGACCGCCGCGAAGGCCTCGTTGATCTCCACCAGATCCAGCTCGGCCGGTGTGATGCCTTCTTTGGCGCACGCCTTGGCGATGGCGTTGGCAGGCTGGTCCTGCAGCGTGGAGTCCGGGCCGGCCACCACTCCGGCCGCGCCGATCTCGGCGATCCAGCTCAGCCCCAATTCCTGCGCCTTGGCCTTGCTCATCACAACCACGGCGGCCGCGCCGTCGGAGATCTGGGAGGCCGAACCCGCGGTGATAGTGCCGTCCTTACGGAACGAAGGCCGCAGTTCGGCCAGCGATTCCGCGGTGGTGCCGGCCCGGATCCCCTCGTCCTGACGCACGACGATCGGATCGCCCTTGCGCTGCGGCACCTCGACCGGCGTCACCTCGTCGTCGAACACGCCGTTCTTCCACGCGGCCGCCGCACGCTGGTGCGACGCCGCGGCGAACGCGTCCTGATCGGCCCGGGTCACCGGATCGGCGTCGTTGCGCTGCTCGGTGAGCGCACCCATCGCCTGATCGGTGAAGATATCGTGCAGCCCGTCGTAGGCCATATGGTCACGCAGCGTCACATCGCCGTACTTGAAGCCTGCACGGCTCTTCTCGAGCATGTGCGGGGCACGGCTCATCGACTCCTGGCCACCGGCCACCACGATCTCGTACTCACCCGCCCGGATCAGCTGGTCCGCCAGCGCGATCGCGTTGATCCCGGACAGGCACACCTTGTTGAGGGTGAGCGCGGGAACGTCCATCGGAATACCGCCGGCCACGGCGGCCTGCCGGGCCGGGATCTGCCCCGCGCCCGCGGTCAGCACCTGACCCATGATCACGTAGTCGACCTGGTCGCCACGAACACCGGCCTTCTCCAGGGCCGCTGCGATCGCGAATCCGCCCAGATCCGAGCCGCTGAAGTCCTTCAGACCGCCCAGCAGCCGACCGATCGGGGTACGCGCACCGGACACGATCACGGAGTTGGTCACGACGAGCCTCCTGTATATATTGCGTCGCCTTCGGCGCCGCGGGGTCGGGGCCCTCGTGACCCCGGGTCTTCACTCCCGCCGGTCGCTCCAGACCCGGGGCGGGCCCCGACCACACAGGTGATCGGCCCGGGAATGGCTTCGGCACATCGCACGGTTGCTTCCGGTCGATGGCACGACACGACCCACCTCCGACGTGCTGTCCGCAGACAGCGCGCGGCGCGGGCTACTCCACGGTAGCCTGCGGCCGCCCCGATCAGAGCACAGGGAGCACACAGATAACCCACCCCACATTTGACGGCACCTGCCCTCCATTGGACCGTTGCGGGTGGGTACGCAACGGCGGCAAGGTGGAACGCGCTACTTTCGAAGGGTGAGCACCGCTACCCCGTTATCAGAATTCATTCCCGCCGACTACATAGTCGCGGTCGATCACGTCGGCATCGCCGTCCCCGATCTGGACGCCGCCGTCGCCTGGTACGCCGAAAATCTCGGGCTGGTCGAAACCCATCGCGAGGTCAACGAGGAGCAGGGCGTCCAGGAGGCGATGCTGTCCGCGCCCGCCGCCGAGGACGATTCGACTGCTCTGCAGTTGCTGGCGCCGCTCGACGAAACCTCCACGATCGCCAAGTTCATCGACCGCAGCGGCCCGGGCCTGCAGCAGCTGGCCTTCCGGGTCACCGACATAGAGGCCGTTTCCGCATTTCTCCGCGATCGCGGGATGCGGTTGCTGTACGAGGCTCCGCGCCGCGGAACCGCCGATTCCCGAATCAATTTCGTCCATCCGAAGGATGCTGGCGGTGTGCTGGTCGAGTTACTCGAACCGGATCCGAATGTTACGCACTAGTATCAGGATCGGGCTGTAAGGAGACGCTCCGATAACATTCCCGGTCGACTCACCATGCGCTGGTCTCAGGCTGTAGTTTGTTGGCCATGTCGTCACCCGAGTCCGATCGCAATCGCTTCGTTGCGCTGCCCTTCACCGTTGTGCGCAAGGGTTATGCGCAAGACGAGGTGCGTAACTATTTCGACCGCTTCGATGCCGAGTTGCGGGTCACCGCCACCGACCGCGACGCCGCCGCCGCCCAGGCGCGGAACCTCGCCAGTCAGCTGGAAGACGCCCGCGACGAAATCGACGAACTCCGCAAGGAAGTCGACCGGCTGTCCGTACCGCCGACCACCGCGGAGGGGATGAGCGACCGCATCTCCCGCATGTTGCGATTGGCCTCGGACGAGGCGTCCGAGGTTCGCGCCCTCGCGCAGGCCGAAGCCGCCGAGATGGTGTCCATCGCCGAACAGCAGGCCACCGAAATGCGTGGCAAGTACGAATCGCTGCTCGCCGAAACGAAGGAAAAGCGCGAAGCCCTCGAGATCGAGTACGAGCAGACGCTGGCCAACGCTCGTACCGAATCCGCGAAGATCATCGAAGCTTCCCAGGCCGACGCCGAGCGTCTCGCCAAGGAGTCCGAGGCCAAGCGCAAGGCCAACCAGCAGGACTTCGAAGTCACCATGGCCGAGCGTCGCACCAAGCTGACCCGCGCCATGGAAGAGCTCGAGGCCACCAGCCGCGCCGAGGCCGCGCAGCGCATCAAGGACGCCACCGACGAGGCCAACCGCCTCATCACCTCGGCGACCCAGACCTCCGAGCGCAAGATCGCGCACGCGAAGGAGCTGGCCGAGGAGATGCGCGTGCTGCGAGGCCGCGTCCTGGCTCAGCTGCTCGGTATCCGCGGCCAGCTCGATTCGGTGCCCGCCATGCTCGCCGCCGTCAACCGTGAGAGCGAACTTCTCGACGGTGTGCCCGAACAGCCGCGCAAGTCCATCGGTAGCGGTCAGAACAAGTCGGTGGGCGGTCCGCGTCAGAAGGCCATCCCCGAGTTGAGCGCCGACGACGAGTCCGACGACATCGTCGAAGAAGAACGCGAAAACGCCGACATCAGCAACTGAGCTGCTGTCGGGACGTGCACGGCGACACCACAAATCGATCCGAAGGCCGCCCTGGGTGGGGCGGCCTTCCTCATATCCGGACACCCCCTACGGCTGCCGGATGGCCGGTCCGCTCGCGCTCGGCGACCTGGGTCCGGCCCCGCGCATACCCGTCTACCGGCCCGTGGATGGTGCGGCAAGTTATCGCGACAGCGCTGCACCCGGCTTTCCGCACGATGCCGACGCTGCCGCGGCACCCGGATCTTTCCGTCGATCCAGGCCTGGAGACACTGCGAGCCGGGTTCGGACCAGATCCGGCCGGAAGCGCAGAGCGCCGGCCACACGCCCAGAGCGGGCACGCACCTCGAAGTCGAAGGTCCGACACGGGCCGTGCGCTGCACGATGCGATCGACGCGGAAGGTACGCCGGCCGCGTACCAGATGGCGTCCTTGTCGACCAGACCCCAGGGATCGACCGCTCGCTCGTCCGTCGCGTCGTCGCGCCCCTGGTAGCGCACTGTGGACTTTCCGCCGTCCCACCACCGCCTGCTGCATGCCGGCCGAAACCACTGCACGCGCCTGTTCATCATGGCCGGTGTGGGTGGTCGAGATGAGTCCTCGACGCCGTCGGGCAGGTCGGTCGCGCGGGCGAGCAGGCGCCGCGTGGCACAGGGACCTCCACGTAGCCTGCGTGCGCGGTCGGTAGGCGCTCGGCGGTGCCGCCTCGGGCCTAGGACCAGCGCCGAGTGATCCCGCGGGTCCCGCGGCCGTTCCAGCAGCCCCGGTGCCAGTGCCGGCGGTCCGTCTCACCGCTGCCCACCGGCCACGCCACCACGTGTGGCACCCCGGGAACGATCTCGTGATCACAGCCCGGGCAGCGGTACCTTTTCATCGCCCGCGCACCGGGCACCGTGCGGACTACGTATTCGTCACCGTCCGGCCCCGACTCGGTCCGGCGGTACACATCTCCCAGCCCGCTGCCCGGCCGCGGCGAATGCGCCCGAGAACGCTCGTTGCGCGGATTTCGTCGTGGCATGGTTCCAAGTCTAGAAGAGCCGGAATTCGTTGCTCTCGGTCCCACGCAAGGCGTCGTAATCGAGGGTGAGGCAGCGGATCCCGCGATCCTCCGCGAGCGTGCGCGCCTGCGGCTTGATCTGCTGCGCCGCGAACACCCCGGCGACCGGGGTCAGCAGCGGATCCCGGTTCAGCAGTTCCAGGTAGCGAGTGAGCTGCTCCACGCCGTCGATCTCGCCCCGCCGTTTGATCTCCACCGCGACCGTGCGCCCGGCGGCGTCACGGCACAACAGATCCACTGGACCGATCGCGGTCATGTACTCCCGTCGTATCAAGCTGAACCCCGCACCCAGCGTCTGCACATGCTCGGCCAGCAACTCCTGCAGATGCGCCTCCACCCCGTCTTTCACCAGTCCGGGGTCCACGCCCAGCTCGTGAATCGAGTCGTGCTCGATCTCGGCGACGCTGATTCGCAACTCCTCGCCCGCCTTGTTGCTCACCACCCACAGGGCTTTCAGCTCCGCGGCCGGGTCCGGTTCCCGTTCCTCCAGCCAGCACGGCGGACTCATCCAGTTCAACGGTTTATAGGACCCACCATCGGAATGCACCAGTACCGAACCGTCCGCTTTGATCATCAGCAGCCGACGGGCCATCGGTAGATGGGCGGTCAGCCGTCCCACGTAGTCGACCTGACAGCGAGCAATCACAAGGCGCATCCGGGTGAGTCTAGGTGAGCGCCCGGGCCGCTGAGCCGGGGCCCGACCGCGTTTCGCGAACGATGAATCGTCGCGTCCCCGTCGAAAGCCCAGTAACCGGATCCGATATGGAAAGTTACCGCCGCGGCGGGCGCCGGATCATGTTGTGCGGCATCGAGGCCGGAGCACGGCCACTTCCCACCATCAATACCCCTGAAAACGCCTCTAGGGGCCCACAATCGTGGGCCCCTAGAGGGAAATATGTTCCGGCGGTGTCCTACTCTCCCACACCCTGTCGAGTGCAGTACCATCGGCGCTGGCAGGCTTAGCTTCCGGGTTCGGAATGGGACCGGGCGTTTCCCTGCCGCTATAACCGCCGTAACTCTATGAAACTATCCACACACCCCAACCCCACCCTCACACATCACGGTCTCGATGACCACGAAAAACGTGTGAACGTGTAGTTCGGGTGTCTGTGTGTTGTTTCAGACACCGCACAGTGGACGCGTAGCAATCTTTGTTGGTAAGCCCTCGGCCTATTAGTACCGGTCACCTCCACGCATTACTGCGCTTCCAGTTCCGGCCTATCAACCCCATGGTCTGTAGGGGGCCTTAACCACTCAAGGTGGTGGGAAACCTCATCTTGGAACAGGCTTCCCGCTTAGATGCTTTCAGCGGTTATCCCTTCCGAACGTAGCCAACCAGCCGTGCCCCTGGCGGGACAACTGGCACACCAGAGGTTCGTCCGTCCCGGTCCTCTCGTACTAGGGACAGCCTTCCTCAAGTTTCCAACGCGCGCGGCGGATAGAGACCGAACTGTCTCACGACGTTCTAAACCCAGCTCGCGTGCCGCTTTAATGGGCGAACAGCCCAACCCTTGGGACCTACTCCAGCCCCAGGATGCGACGAGCCGACATCGAGGTGCCAAACCATCCCGTCGATATGGACTCTTGGGGAAGATCAGCCTGTTATCCCCGGGGTACCTTTTATCCGTTGAGCGACACCGCTTCCACTTGCCGGTGCCGGATCACTAGTCCCGACTTTCGTCCCTGCTCGACCTGTCAGTCTCACAGTCAAGCTCCCTTGTGCACTTGCACTCAACACCTGATTGCCAACCAGGCTGAGGGAACCTTTGGGCGCCTCCGTTACATTTTGGGAGGCAACCGCCCCAGTTAAACTACCCACCAGGCACTGTCCCTGAACCAGATCATGGTCCGAGGTTAGAGGTCCAATACGATCAGAGTGGTATTTCAAGGACGACTCACCGAGCACTGGCGTGCCCGTTTCACAGTCTCCCACCTATCCTACACAAACCGTACCGAACACCAATACCAAGCTATAGTGAAGGTCCCGGGGTCTTTTCGTCCTGCCGCGCGTAACGAGCATCTTTACTCGTAATGCAATTTCGCCGAGTCTGTGGTCGAGACAGCAGAGAAGTCGTTACGCCATTCGTGCAGGTCGGAACTTACCCGACAAGGAATTTCGCTACCTTAGGATGGTTATAGTTACCACCGCCGTTTACCGGGGCTTAAATTCTCAGCTTCGCGCCGAAGCGCTAACCGGTCCTCTTAACCTTCCGGCACCGGGCAGGCGTCAGTCCGTATACATCGTCTTACGACTTCGCACGGACCTGTGTTTTTAGTAAACAGTCGCTTCTCTCTGGTCTCTGCGGCCACACCCAGCTCCCACCGTAAAGGCGTTCACCGGACATGGCCCCCCTTCTCCCGAAGTTACGGGGGCATTTTGCCGAGTTCCTTGACCACAGTTCTCTCGATCGCCTTAGTATTCTCTACCTGACCACCTGTGTCGGTTTGGGGTACGGGCCGTGTATCAACTCACTAGAGGCTTTTCTCGGCAGCATAGGATCACTGAATTCGCCTCAATCGGCTACGCATCACCTCTCAGGCTATATGCAACACGGATTTGCCTATGTTGCGCCCTACAGGCTTACACCAGTACAACCACTGACTGGCCCAGCTACCTTCCTGCGTCACCCCATCGCTTGACTACTACAGCCAGGGTCGTGTGCATCGCCATCCGGCCTCCCGAAGGAGGTCCATCCGGTCCTGGACACTTAGCACAACTGCCTCGCCATTGGGCGCGGATACACGGGTACGGGAATATCAACCCGTTGTCCATCGACTACGCCTGTCGGCCTCGCCTTAGGTCCCGACTAACCCTGGGCGGATTAACCTGGCCCAGGAACCCTTGGTCATTCGGCGGACGAGTTTCTCACTCGTCTTTCGCTACTCATGCCTGCATTCTCACTCGCGCAGCCTCCACAACTAGGTCACCCCGCTGCTTCCCTGGCTACACGACGCTCCCCTACCCAGCCACACCACTGCACACCGAACCGTAGTCCGATGCGGATGTATTGTGTGACTGCCGCGGCTTCGGCGGTGTACTTGAGCCCCGCTACATTGTCGGCGCAGGATCACTCGACCAGTGAGCTATTACGCACTCTTTCAAGGGTGGCTGCTTCTAAGCCAACCTCCTGGCTGTCTGCGCAATCCCACATCCTTTTCCACTTAGTACACGCTTAGGGGCCTTAGCCGGCGATCTGGGCTGTTTCCCTCTCGACTACGAAGCTTATCCCCCGCAGTCTCACTGCCGCGCTCTCACTCACCGGCATTCGGAGTTTGGCTGATTTCGGTAAGCTTGTGGGCCCCCTAGACCATCCAGTAGCTCTACCTCCGGTGAGAAACACGCGACGCTGCACCTAAATGCATTTCGGGGAGAACCAGCTATCACGGAGTTTGATTGGCCTTTCACCCCTACCCACAGCTCATCCCCTCAGTTTTCAACCTAAGTGGGTTCGGGCCTCCACGACGTCTTACCGTCGCTTCACCCTGGCCATGGGTAGATCACTCCGCTTCGGGTCTAGAACACGCGACTCAAACGCCCTATTCGGACTCGCTTTCGCTACGGCTACCCCACACGGGTTAACCTCGCCACATGCCACTAACTCGCAGGCTCATTCTTCAAAAGGCACGCCATCACCCCCAGCAGCAAGCTGCTCGAAGGCTCTAACGGATTGTAAGCGCACGGTTTCAGGTACTATTTCACTCCCCTCCCGGGGTACTTTTCACCTTTCCCTCACGGTACTAGTCCGCTATCGGTCACCAGGGAGTATTCAGGCTTACCGGGTGGTCCCGGCAGATTCACAGCAGATTTCACGGGCCCGCTGCTACTCGGGTACTCACTACAACAGAGAACATGTTTTCGCCTACCGGACTCTCACCGTCTACGGTTGGCCGTCCCAGACCAATTCAGCTAACACGCACTTTTCTGACTGTTGCTCGCCACGGCAGTGACAAGAAAATGAGCCCCACAACCCCAATCGGACAACGCCTGCCGGCTATCACATCCAACTGGTTTAGCCTCATCCGCTTTCGCTCGCCACTACTCACGGAATCACATGTTGTTTTCTCTTCCTGTGGGTACTGAGATGTTTCACTTCCCCACGTTCCCTCCACACACCCTATATATTCAGGTGCGGGTAACACGACATCACTCGTGCTGGGTTTCCCCATTCGGACACCCTCGGATCACAGCTCGGTTGACAGCTCCCCGAGGCTTATCGCAGCCTCCTACGTCCTTCATCGGCTCCTGGTGCCAAGGCATCCACCGTACGCTCTTAAAAACTTACAAAACAAAGATGCTCGCGTCCACTGTGCAGTTCTCAAACAACACACCCACCCGAAACTTTCACCCGCACCAGCCGAAAACTCCCTGAGAAGCCCTCGCGGTATGAACGGAGATCCGAGCGGATCGTATTATCTTGCCTGGAAAGAACGTCTGTTCTTTCAGGACCCAACAGTGTGTTGATATATTCACCACGACCAGGACACACAGGTCCCAACCGAATGCGATGAAGCTTGTCAGCGTTCCACCCATGAGCAACCATCGGAAAACATTCGCTTCCGAAATGGCCTCTGCCAGAAACACACTCACCTCTGTGAGCCGTCCTGGAGAAATGCTCCTTAGAAAGGAGGTGATCCAGCCGCACCTTCCGGTACGGCTACCTTGTTACGACTTCGTCCCAATCGCCGATCCCACCTTCGACGGCTCCCTCCACAAGGGTTAGGCCACCGGCTTCGGGTGTTACCGACTTTCATGACGTGACGGGCGGTGTGTACAAGGCCCGGGAACGTATTCACCGCAGCGTTGCTGATCTGCGATTACTAGCGACTCCAACTTCACGGGGTCGAGTTGCAGACCCCGATCCGAACTGAGACCGGCTTTAAGGGATTCGCTCCACCTCGCGGTATCGCAGCCCTCTGTACCGGCCATTGTAGCATGTGTGAAGCCCTGGACATAAGGGGCATGATGACTTGACGTCGTCCCCACCTTCCTCCGAGTTGACCCCGGCAGTCTCTCACGAGTCCCCGCCATTACGCGCTGGCAACATAAGATAAGGGTTGCGCTCGTTGCGGGACTTAACCCAACATCTCACGACACGAGCTGACGACAGCCATGCACCACCTGTACACCGACCACAAGGGGGCCTACATCTCTGCAGGTTTCCGGTGTATGTCAAACCCAGGTAAGGTTCTTCGCGTTGCATCGAATTAATCCACATGCTCCGCCGCTTGTGCGGGCCCCCGTCAATTCCTTTGAGTTTTAGCCTTGCGGCCGTACTCCCCAGGCGGGGTACTTAATGCGTTAGCTACGGCACGGATCCCGTGGAAGGAAACCCACACCTAGTACCCACCGTTTACGGCATGGACTACCAGGGTATCTAATCCTGTTCGCTACCCATGCTTTCGCTTCTCAGCGTCAGTTACTTCCCAGAGACCCGCCTTCGCCACCGGTGTTCCTCCTGATATCTGCGCATTTCACCGCTACACCAGGAATTCCAGTCTCCCCTGAAGTACTCTAGTCTGCCCGTATCGCCTGCAAGCTTAAGGTTGAGCCCCAAGTTTTCACAGAAGACGCGACAGACCGCCTACAAGCTCTTTACGCCCAGTAATTCCGGACAACGCTCGCACCCTACGTATTACCGCGGCTGCTGGCACGTAGTTGGCCGGTGCTTCTTATACTCCTACCGTCACTTTCGCTTCGTCGGAGTCGAAAGAGGTTTACAACCCGAAGGCCGTCATCCCTCACGCGGCGTCGCTGCATCAGGCTTCCGCCCATTGTGCAATATTCCCCACTGCTGCCTCCCGTAGGAGTCTGGGCCGTGTCTCAGTCCCAGTGTGGCCGGTCGCCCTCTCAGGCCGGCTACCCGTCGTCGCCTTGGTAGGCCATTACCCCACCAACAAGCTGATAGGCCGCGGGCTCATCTTGCACCGATAAATCTTTCCACCCCCAACCATGCAGTTGGAGGTCATATCCGGTATTAGACCCAGTTTCCCAGGCTTATCCCAGAGTGCAAGGCAGATCACCCACGTGTTACTCACCCGTTCGCCGCTCGTGTACCCCGAAGGGCCTTACCGCTCGACTTGCATGTGTTAAGCACGCCGCCAGCGTTCGTCCTGAGCCAGGATCAAACTCTCCGTTGAAGACTCACAATCACACCCGAAGGCGCAATCAAAAGTACAAACTAGAGTCCGAAAACCTAGCAAAACAAATCGCCAGCTGGAATTTAGCTGACTTAAATGTTCGGCCTCCACACGGGGGTATGAAGAACCGAAACCAAATTAAATATTTGGCACTGACATTCATCAACACACTATTGAGTTCTCAAAGAACACACGCACACACCATCGTCGCAGCTTCTCGCTACTGGATCGGTGTGGCAACTTCCAAAGCTTAGCTCAGTCGATTTCCCGATTGCAAATCGGGGTGTCGGCCCAGCTAGTGTGATCGCCAGGCGCTCCTCGTACTACCTCGTTATCCCTGGTCCCTCCGGCTCGGCGTTTCCGCCTCGCTCCGGGCCCCTGGTCGGTGTCCGTGTCGCTCTGACTTGGATAAAGTTACGTGGCATCCAGATCAATGTCAAATCGCCTGGTCACGGGCACTTCTCGGTAGCTTTTTCGAGCGCACTTCCGTGGCCCGGACTACCGAGAACGCTCATATCTCCACGCCCACCCTTTCCACGCCGGCACCGAGCGCCTGGAGTTTCTCCACGAAGTTCGGATACCCGCGGTCGATATGGAATACGTCGTGCACCTCGGTCACCCCGTCGGCGACGAGTCCGGCGAGCACCAGACCGGCGCCGGCCCGGATATCCGAGGACCAGACCGGGGCACTGGACAACCGTGGAATGCCACGGACCACCGCGTGGTGCCCATCGGTCCGAGCGTCGGCACCGAGCCGGATCATCTCCTCCACGAAACGGAAACGCGCTTCGAAGACGTTCTCGGTGATCATCGAGGTGCCGTCCGCGATCGCCGCCAGCCCGATGGCCATGGGCTGCAGATCCGTCGGGAAGCCGGGGAAGGGCAGCGTGGAGAAGTTCACCGCACGCGGCCGATCGGGCTGAACGACCCGGAACCCGTCCGGTTCGAACGAGATACGGGCACCCGCCGAACGCAGTTTGTCCAGGACCAGCGCCAGGTGCTGGGGATTGACCCCGGTCACCCGCACGTCACCCATCGTCATGGCGGCGGCGATCCCCCAGGTGGCGGCGACGATCCGGTCGCCGATCACCCGGTGCGTGATCGGCGACAGCTGTTTCACGCCGTGGATCGTGAGCACCGAGGTGCCGGCGCCCCGGATCCGGGCGCCCATCTGGGTGAGCATGGTGCACAGGTCGACGATGTCGGGCTCACGCGCGGCATTGTCGATCACCGTCTCCCCCTGCGCCAGGACGGCGGCCATGAGGATGTTCTCGGTGGCGCCGACCGAGGGGAAGTCCAGCCGAATACGCGCACCCTGCAGTTCGTCCGCCCGGGCCACCACACAGCCGTGCTCGATCTCGCTGGTCGCGCCGAGCAACCGCAGACCGGCCTGGTGCATATCGAGGGGCCGGGACCCGATGGCGTCGCCACCGGGCAGCGCCACCACCGCGCGTCTGCAACGCGCCATCAGCGGACCGAGGACGCAGACCGACGCACGGAACTGGGTCACCGCCGGGAAATCCGCGTGGTACTTGGGTTCGGCCGGGGTGTCGATCGTCACCACATCACCGGAGATCGCGACATCGCAGCCGAGGCCGCGCAGTACTTCCGCCATCAGCGGCACGTCGAGAATGTCCGGACAGTTCGTGATGGTGGTGGTGCCTTCGGTGAGCAGGGCAGCGGCCATCAGTTTCAGGACGCTGTTCTTGGCGCCTCCTACCGAGACCTCACCGACCAGCCGCTTGCCGCCAGTTACCAAAAACCGTTCCATGCCGCCTCTCCGAGTATTCGGCGCACCAGTGGGTGCAAGGATAGAGCGCCCACGATCGCATCACGCTGCCGGTCGAACCAACACCGCGACCACGTACGCGGCGGTCGTCGCTCGATCGCCAGGAGCAGTTTCCACCCTCCGGGCGGATTCCGTATCAGCTTTCGGATGAAGCACCGGACACCGGCTCGGTGTCCGCGCCGGGCCGGGCCCCGGTCGTCCCGTCGTCCCGGCCGCCGCCGGGCTGCCAGAGCACATCACCCGCCGGATTGGTGTACCTGCTGAGAATGAACAGCAGATCCGACAGCCGGTTGAGGTACTTGGCCGGCAGGACACTGGTGTCCTGGGGATATGTCTCCACCGCGGCCCACGCCGAACGTTCGGCGCGGCGGACCACCGTGCGGGCGGTGTGCAACAGCGCGGCGAGCGGCGTACCGCCGGGCAGGATGAACGAATCCAGCGGCGCCAGTTCGGCATTGAACTGGTCACACCAGGCTTCCAGTCGTTCGATATAGCCGGGCGTGATCCGCAGCGGCGGATACGTCGGGTCCGCTACCACCGGCGTCGACAAGTCGGCACCGGCATCGAACAGATCGTTCTGGACGCCACGCAACACCGCCGTCAGCGCCGGGTCCGGGCTGCCGAGGGCGATCGCGACGCCGAGGGCGGCATTGGCCTCGTCGCAGTCCGCGTAGGCGACCAGCCGCGGGTCGGTTTTGGGCACCCGGGAGAAGTCGCTGAGACCGGTGGTCCCGTCGTCGCCGGTCCGGGTGTAGATCCGCGTCAGGTGCACGCTCACAGAAACCACCCTAAACGTTCGACCGTCCGGCGACCCGATTCCGGCGGATGCGCATTTGCGCCGACTCCGGTCGGACCGCACAGCCGTGGAGACCCGGCCCGGGGCGCCCGCGGGGTATCAGTGGCCACGGAGTCTGCGGGCCCGTTCGGAAGGACGCGACTCCACCCAGGAGAGAAACGCGGTCAGCGCGGCGCGGTCGAGAGCCAGCTCGTAATCACCGTTGCGATCGGATACCCCGATCACGGCGATCCCATCGGTCATGATGTCGAACTCGTCGCCCTGCGGGCCGCGGCGGTCGCCGATCTCGATCCCCCGGCGGTGGATCACCGAGTCGGCACCGAGTTTGAGACTGGTGAGTTTGTAGAAGACGAGGTGATCCTCGTCGTAGCGGATGACACCGTGGCGCCAGCGCTCACCGCCCCGGGCCGGGAGCACACGCAGGATGGCCGCGGTGCCGCCGCGCCGCAACATGACCAGGCGATAAGTGGAAACCAGAGCCAATGCGACCAGCACGAGCACCAGAATGATCAGAACCACCATCCCGGTCTGCAATGCTGCACATCCCTTCGCTCATCCGAGGCGATCGCCGGATCGGACCGGCAGATGCACCCGCCGCCATTCAACCATGAACCAGTTTACAAATGGCACGGGGATGTCTCGGATAATGCGACGTCATCGATCCCGGCCGCGGCGACCACAACGCCGGGGTTGCCAGGAGCCACAACGAACCGGCTCCGGCCGGCGACGAATTCCTCGTCGCCGGCCGGAGCCGAGATAATTCTGTTGTAGCCGGGTGGCGGGAGATCAGGACGCTGCCGCGTCCACCGCCCGGACCCGGCCTTGCGCGGCCAACTGCGCTTTCGCCGACGCCGAACCGTCCGACAGCACCTGACGTGCCGCCGCGACGTCGACCTCCGAGGAGAACTCAGCGGTCTCGGCCAGCACCCGCACCGTATCGGCGGTCACGGAGAAGAACCCACCGTGCACCGCGGCCACGATCCGAGTTCCCTCGGTATCGACGATGGTCACGATGCCGCCCTCGACCAACTGGCCGAGCAGGGGCTCGTGACCGGGCATGATGCCGATCTGGCCCTCCGTGGTCTGGGCGCTGACGAAGCTCGCCCGCCCGGACCACAGCCGCCGCTCGACCGCGACGAGATCAACTGACATATCCGCCATGGGGGACTACTTTCCGGCGATCTTCTTCGCGGCCGCCTCGACATCGTCGAGACCACCGCAGCTGTTGAACGCCTGCTCCGGGAAGTGGTCGAATTCGCCCTTACACACCCGGTCGAAGTCGTCGATGGTCTGCTCCAGCGGCACGACCGAGCCCACCTGACCGGTGAACTTCTCGGCCACGATGAAGTTCTGGCCGAGGAACTTCTCCAGGCGCCGGGCCCGGCCGACGAGGACCTTGTCCTCTTCGGAGAGCTCGTCCATACCGAGGATGGCGATGATGTCCTGCAGTTCCTTGTACTTCTGCAGGATCCGCTTCACCTCGTTGGCCACCGCGAAGTGTCGGTCGCCGACGATCGAGGCCTCGAGGATACGAGAGGTCGAGGTCAGCGGGTCGACGGCCGGGTAGATGCCCTTCTGCGAGATCGGGCGGGAGAGCTCGGTCGTCGCATCCAGGTGGGCGAAGGTGGTCGCCGGAGCTGGGTCGGTGTAGTCGTCGGCGGGCACGTAGATGGCCTGCAGCGACGTGATCGACCGGCCACGGGTCGAGGTGATGCGCTCCTGCAGCTCACCCATCTCGTCGGCCAGGGTCGGCTGGTAACCGACGGCCGAGGGCATCCGACCCAGCAGGGTCGAGACCTCGGAACCGGCCTGGGTGAACCGGAAGATGTTGTCGATGAACAGCAGCACGTCCTGGTGCTGCACATCGCGGAAGTATTCCGCCATGGTCAGCGCCGAGAGGGCGACGCGCATACGGGTGCCCGGCGGCTCGTCCATCTGGCCGAAGACGAGGGCGGTGTCCTGCAGGACGCCCATCTCTTCCATTTCCAGGTGCAGGTCGGTGCCCTCACGGGTGCGCTCACCGACGCCGGCGAACACCGAGGTACCGGAGAACTCCCGTGCGATACGGGTGATCATCTCCTGGATCAACACGGTCTTGCCGACACCGGCGCCACCGAACAGGCCGATCTTGCCGCCCTTCACGTACGGGGTCAGCAGGTCGATGACCTTGATGCCGGTTTCCAGCAGCTCGGTCTTGCCCTCGAGCTGATCGAAGCTCGGCGGCTTGCGGTGGATACCCCACTGCTCGCCGTCCCGGCCGAGGCCGGGGGTGTCGAGGCAGTCACCGAGGGCGTTGAACACGTGGCCCTTGACGACGTCACCGACCGGCACCGAGATCGGCTTGCCGGAGTCACGGACCTCGGCGCCGCGGACCAGGCCGTCGGTGGGCTGCATCGAGATGGTGCGCACAATGTTGTCACCGAGGTGCTGGGCGACCTCGAGGGTCAGGGTCTTGGCAACCGACTTCAGGGTGATATCGGCGGCCAGGGCGTTGAACAGTTCTGGGATGGAACCCCGCGGGAATTCGACGTCCACGACGGGGCCGATGACGCGGACCACGCGGCCCGTGGCGGCGCCGGTCCGGCTCGACTCTTCTCGAGTAACAGCTGCGGTCATTTCTGGTTTCTCTTCCTGCTGAGTAATTTGCGGTATTCACGGGACCCTGCGTGGTTACACTGCGCTGCCGCCTCCGGGTCCATCGCTCATACCGCTATCAGTCGCGTTCCGAGCTGGCCGCCAGGGCGTTCACGCCGCCGACGATTTCGCTGATTTCCTGCGTGATGTTGGCCTGACGCACCGAGTTGGCCTGCCGGGACAGGGAACTCGCCAAATCGTTGGCGTTATCGGTGGCCGCCTTCATTGCGGTGCGCCGAGCCGCCGACTCGGATGCCGCTGCCTCGAGCAATGACGCGTAGATACGCGTACTGATGTACTTGGGCAGCAGGGCTGCCAGCAGCACATCGGCGTCGGGCTCGAATTCGTACTGCGCGTGCACCTCGGCCGTGGGCGAATCGGACAGCATGTCCTGTCCCAGGTCGAAGTTCTCATCGACGAAATCGACCTGGATCGGCGCCATCCGGCGCACCTCCGGCGTCTGCGTCAACATGCTGACGAACCGGGTGTACACGATGTGGAGCTCGTCCACGCCCGCGACCGAGCCGGTTCCGTCCGGCGCCGGCACCTCGCCCACCGAACCCGCCATGAAACTGGAAACCAGGTGGTCACAGGCACTCGCGGCATCCGTGTACTTCGGCTGCTGGGAGAACCCGGCCCACGAGGCCACCGGCCGGCGGTCGCGGAAGGTGTAATACGTCAGGCCCTTGTTGCCCATGACGTAGAGCACCGGCTCCTTGCCCTCATCGCGCAGGGTGGTCATCAGTTCCTCGGCGCGTTTGAGCACGTTGGAGTTGTAACCACCGCACATGCCACTGTCGCTGGTGATCACCAGAACGGCGGCGCGGCGCGGGTTCGGGCGCTCGGTGAGCAACGGGTGCGACAGATTCTTCGACGCACTCGCCAGCTCCGCGACCACCTTGGTGATCTCCTCGGCGTACGGCTTGGCAGCCGCCACCCGGGCCTGGGCCTTGGTGATACGCGAGGTCGCGATCAGTTCTTGAGCCTTGGTGATCTTCTTGATCGAATTCACACCACGAATGCGGGAGCGCAGCTCGCGCAAGTTTGCCATCGGCGGTTCACACTCCCTTCGTTCGCGGCGTTACAGGAAAACAGCGCATGGTTCGTCCGGTCTACTTCTCGACGTGCTTGCGCGTGACCGACAGGGACTCGACCTCTTCGTGGGCCAGTTCGTCGGCGCCGGGCTCGTTCACCACGCGGCTGCCGTCCGAAGCCAGGAAGCCCTGCTTGAAGTTATCGGTCGCCGTCTGGATCTGCTCGGCGGCATCGCCGGTGAGCACCTTGCCACCAGCGATGCTGGTGAAGGCGTCGGCGGCGGTGTTGTGCAGATCCTCGAGCAGTTCGGTGTTGAACCGGCGGACATCCGCGACCGGTACCGAGTCGAAGTAACCGCCGTCGACGAGGTAGATCGAGACGATCTGGTCTTCCACCGCGACCGGCGTGTACTGGTCCTGCTTGAGCAGTTCCACCCAGCGCGCGCCACGCTCGAGCTGGGCCAGCGACGCGGCGTCCAGATCGGAGGCGAAGGCGGAGAACGCCTCCAGTTCGCGGTACTGGGCCATTTCCAGACGCAGTGAACCGGCGACCTTCTTCATACCCTTGGTCTGCGCGGCGCCGCCGACACGAGATACCGAGGTACCGACGTTGATCGCCGGGCGCACACCCTTGTTGAACAGGTCGGACTCCAGGAAGACCTGGCCGTCGGTGATGGAGATGACGTTGGTCGGGATGAAGGCCGAGATGTCGTTGGCCTTGGTCTCGATGATCGGCAGACCGGTCATCGACCCGCCGCCCATAGCGTCGGAGAGCTTGGCGCAACGCTCCAGCAGCCGCGAGTGCAGGTAGAAGACGTCACCCGGGTACGCCTCGCGACCCGGCGGGCGGCGCAGCAGCAGCGAGATGGCACGGTAGGCCTCGGCCTGCTTGGTCAGATCGTCGAACACGATCAGGACGTGCTTGCCCTGATACATCCAGTGCTGGCCGATGGCCGAGCCGGTGTAGGGGGCCAGCCACTTGAAGCCAGCGGAATCCGAGGCGGGCGCCGCGACGATCGTGGTGTACTCCAGCGCGCCGTGCTCCTCGAGCGCGGACTTGACGCCGGCGATGGTGGAACCCTTCTGACCGATCGCCACGTAGATGCAGCGCACCTGCTTGGTCGGGTCGCCGGATTCCCAGTTGGCCTTCTGGTTCAGGATGGCGTCGATGCAGACCGCGGTCTTACCGGTCTTGCGGTCGCCGATCACCAGCTGACGCTGGCCGCGGCCGATGGCCGTCAGCGCGTCGATGGCGGTGATACCGGTGGCCAGCGGCTCCTCGACCGGCTGACGCTCCAGCACGGTGGCGGCCTGCAGTTCGAGCACGCGACGCTCGTCGGCCTCGATATCGCCCAGACCGTCGATCGGCTGGCCGAGCGGGTTCACGACGCGGCCGAGGAATTTATCGCCGACCGGGACCGAGAGCACGTCGCCGGTGCGGCGGACCTGCTGGCCCTCTTCGATCTCGGCGTACTCGCCGAGAACGACGGCACCGATCTCACGGTCCTCGAGGTTCAGCGCGACACCGAGCACACCGCCCGGGAATTCGAGCAGCTCGTTGGACATGGCCGAAGGCAGGCCACTGACGTGTGCGATGCCGTCGCTCGTGTCGGTGACCACACCGACTTCCTCGATGGAGGTTTCCGGGGTGTAGCTCTGGGTGTAGCTTTCGATCGCGCTACGGATCTCGTCGGAGGAGATCGTCAGCTCCGCCATGTTCTTCCTGCTCTCGGTCTCTGGTCGGGAATGTCGGGGGTGTGGAGCGGCTCGCGCCGGGCGTACCCGGCGGCGCCCCGCTAGGTCAGCGAGCGGCGCAGCCGATCCAGTCGGCCGATCGCACTGCCGTCGATCACATCGTCGCCGATGCGCACGACGAGCCCGCTCAACAGTTCGGGATCGACCTCGACATGCACGGTGACAGCCTTGTCGTAGATACGCGCCAGGGCGCCGGCCAGCCGTTCACGCTGGGAATCGGTCAGCGCGATCGCCGACCGGACGTGCGCGACGATCTGCTGCCGCCGGGCCGCGGCCAGATCGGACAGTTCGTCGAAGGCCGGACCGATCCCGGAACGCAGCCTGGTCACTACCTGTTCGGCGAGAGCCTGGGTGACGGGCTCGGTCTTTCCGGACAGCAGTCGCCCGAGCAGTTCGCGCTTGGCCGCGGACGACGCGGCGCGGTCGGACAGGGCCTGCTCCAGTTCCGGGTTGTCGTCGATGATGCGGCCGAACCGGAACAGCTCGTCCTCGACAGCGGTCAACCGGTCGTGTTCGGACGCCGATTCGAGCAACGCCAGCTGCCCGAGCAGTACCAGGGTGTCGACCAGGTCGCGGGAACGGGACCAGTCCTGGGCGACCGCAGTGGTCAGCACCGCCTGAGTGGCAGCGCTGACCCGGCTCCCGAACACCCGCTCGCTCAGTTCGGCACGTGCCGAACCGGGCACCGACACATCCGCGAGCGCCACACGCAGCGGACGCTGGTCGTCCAAGACGTCGACAACGGCGAACAGTTCGGACCCCGTCGTGGCCGCAACACCGTTGCTGCCGGTCAGCGCGGCCCGAAGCGCCTCCTTGGACCGGGAGCTGGCCTCACGGCTCGCTGCGTACATGGTTCTCACTTTCGCGTCGTTACCTTCCGACCCCGATGCCGGCATCCGACCGGTCGATCTCGTCGAGGAATCGCTCGATCGTCGCGGCCTGTTTGGCCTCGTCCGAAACCGACTGCCCGATGATCTTCTCGGCCAGGTCCACGGCGGTGCGGCCGACCTCGGCACGCAGCTCGGTCAGGATCTGCTGGCGCTGGGCTTCCAGCTGGGTGTGCCCGGCCGCGACGATACGGTCGCTCTCGGCCTGGGCGTCGGCCTTCATCTGGGCGAGGATCTGCTGGCCCTGGGTGCGGGCGTCTTCGCGGATCTTCGCGGATTCCAGGCGGGCGTCGGCCAGCTGCTTCTGGTACTGCTGCAGCGTCTCCTGGGCTTCGGCCTGTGCGGCCTCGGCCCGTTCGATGCCACCCTCGATCTTGTCGGCGCGTTCGTCCAGCACCTTCATCAGGCGCGGAACGGCGTACTTGTAGACCACGAAGGCGATAATCGCCACGCAGACCGCCGACCAGACGATGTCGTACGTCGCGGGAATGAGAGGATTCACATCCTCTCCCTCTTCCGCCGCGAGCAGAATGAACTCGTTCATCGGAATCAGAAGATGAAGCCGGCGACGAGACCGATAAGTGCCAGGGCTTCGGTGAACGCGATGCCGAGGAACATGTTGGTCCGGATCTGGCCGGAGAGTTCGGGCTGGCGGGCAATACCCTCGATCGCCTTACCGACGACGATACCGACGCCGATGCCCGGGCCGATGGCAGCCAGGCCGTAGCCGACAGCGCCGAGGCCCTTCAGCGTGGATTCGTTGGTGGCAGCTTCCTGGGCCAAGTACGAGAGGCTCATGAGTCTTCCATTCCCTTTCTGTTGCTCACCCGCCGGACGGCGTGGTGCAGCAGGTCCTTATCGGTTGTTCCGGTCGGTCAGTGCTCGTCGGCGTGCTGGGCAAGGCTGATGTACACGGCGGTCAGCAACGCGAAAACATAGGCCTGCAGGAAAATGACCAGCAGTTCGAACAGCGTGAATGCGAACCCGCCCAGCAGCGCGAAGGGCGAGAACACCTTCATCCAGGCGTCCGCGTCGAAGAGGAAGAACTGGGTCGCGCTGAAGAACAGCACCAGCATGATGTGACCGGCGAGCATATTCGCCATAAGTCGGACGGTCAGCGTGAACGGGCGCAGCACGAAGGTCGAGATGAACTCGATCGGAATGAGCAGGACGTGCATGACCGGCGGAACATTCGGAACAACGATGCTGCTGCGCATATAGGTCAAGAAGCCGTACTTCTTGATACCCACATAGTTGAACGCGATATACGCGATCACTGCCAGTACCAGCGGCATGCCGATACGCGCGTTCGACGAGATGTTCAGACCGGGAATCACACCCGAGAAGTTCAGGAACAGGACGGTGAAGAAGATCGTCGCGATGAGCGGGAGGAACTTGCGGCCGTTTTCCTTACCGAGTACTTCGTCGCAGATCTGCTCCTTGACGAAGACCATTCCCATCTCACCGATGTTCTGCAGCTTCTTCGGCACGATGCGCGGGCTGCGGAAAGCCAGGAAGAGGAATGCGACCAGCACGGCGGTCATCACAAGCCGGACCAGCATCAGCCGATCGAGCTCGAAGGGAGTCCCCTCGAACAGCACCGCTGGAGGGAAGAAGTCGGTTAGCGACGGCGCGTGAAACTCCGCGGCCAAGGTAGTGACGCTCAGCGTTCTCTCCCGTGTTCGGGCCGCGGGAAGTTAGCGCTCCCGCGGTTCGATCGGACATTGACGATCAATGTGGGTCGACTGAGGTCGGCTCGAAGTTCGTCAGCAGCTGTAGCGGCGATCCGCGCTGGCGTCTGTACGTGTGTCGGCGACATCGTCGACATGCAGAACCGAACTCTTCACGAGCCCGGTACTGCAGTAGCATAACGTCAGCTGGTCGGGCCTGGTCGGCACCCCCCGGCTGAGTCGCTTGCTTACCAATACTTTACCAAGAGAACTACGACAACGTGTAGCGGGGGCGATGTTATCTACGACAAATTGTCGTAGGTCCTGGTCAGACCGTATCCGAGCCTTCGTCTCCGCCCTGTTCAGGGACGGTTACATAGGGCACTTTCTGTCGCAATACACCGTAAGTCTCCGCGCCGAGCACGATGATCAGGGCACCCACGACGGTCAAGAACAGCGCCACCCGGTCATAGAAGTCGAACCGCTGCAGGATCGCCACGACGATCAGCGCGACCAGTAGCTTCCCGACCCAGCTGGCCAGCATGACCAGCCCAGCGGTCGAGGGCGGTAACTTCGCGCCGAGCAACACGACCACCGCGGTGGTCAGGATGAAGCCACCGCCGATCGCCGCGCCGAGCAGCGCACCCCACAGCCCCGCAGTGCCGGCGAGCGCGGTCGCGATCACGACCGCCAGCACGGTCAGTACGACCAAACCGATCAGTCCGTACCGCAAGGCCGCCCGCAACGGGGCGTCGGCGTTGTCAGAGGCACTGGGACTGGCGGGACTCGTCGACACGGCCCGCACTCTACCCGGACTCGCTGACCGAGCCCGCCGCGTCCCGCCGCGCCTGCCGCCGCCACAGCCCCGGCACCGCGGTCACGACCAGCGCGAACAGCAATCCGGCCGCCATCATCAGCACCACCAGTCGCCGGTCCATCACCGAGGTGCCGACCGCACCGAACGCCAGGATGCCGACCCACAGGTAGATCACCAACACCACCCGGCGCTGCGAATGCCCGATCTGCAACAGCCGGTGGTGCAGATGCATCTTGTCCGGCGTCGAGAAACTGACGCCGGCTCGGACCCGGCGCACGATCGCCAGCAACAGATCCAGCACCGGAATGAACATCACCGCCCCGACCAGCAGCAGCGGCGAGAGCAAGCCGACGATATCGCGCGGCCCGTAGCCCTGCAGCGGGATCCGGCCGGACGCGCTGGTCGAGACCGCCGCCAGCACCAAGCCGATCAGCATGGACCCGGAATCGCCCATGAAGATCCGGGCCGGGGAGAAATTGTGCGGCAGGAAACCGAGGCACGCGCCGGCCATCGCGGCAGCCAGCAGCGCCGGTGGATAGCTGTCGACCGACCCACCCTGCTCGGTCAGCAGCCCGACCGCGAAGGCGAACACCGCGAACGAGGCGATCAACCCCAGGCCGGCGGCCAGGCCGTCCAGCCCGTCGACGAAGTTCATCGCGTTGATCAACGTCACGGCCACGGCGACGGTGACCAGACCACCCTGCAGACCGTCCAGGACGACAGTGCTGTTGTTGAACGGGTCGTAGATCAGGTACCAGCCCAGACCCATCACCGCCATCACCCCGGCGGCGGTCACCTGACCGGCGAATTTGGTGAGCGCATCCAGGCCCCACCGGTCGTCCACGATCCCGACCCCCACGATGATGGTGGCCGCGACCAGCACAGCGGCGATATCGGGCCGATAGTCGAAACCGCGGCGCAGAGCGGGCAGCTGATGGGCGAACAAGACAGCCGCCACCACCCCGATGTACATCCCGACCCCACCCATCCGGGGAATCGGCTTCACGTGCACATCACGGTCACGCGGGATAGCCACCGCGCCGAACCCGATTGCCACGACCCGGATCCCGCCGGTGGCGAGGAAAGTCACCACCGTGGAGATCAGCAGAACCAGCAGGAGCTCACGCAGCGGGACGACCGCACCGTAACCGGTCATGCCGCCGACCACCGCCCCCCGGCCGGGGATACCGCGGGTCCCTGCACCGAATCCAGCGCGCTCACCGGGCGACGGACCCGATCAGGGCCTCGGGCGTCGTTCCGAGCACGTCGGCGACCGCCTCGGTCGGTACCGCGCCCGCACGCAGGATGCGCGGCTGATCGGCGGTGAGATCGACGATGGTGGAGGCGGTGGCATGCTCCGCGGGGCCGCCGTCGAGGTACACGCCCACCCGGGAACCGAGCTGTTCACGGGCCTGCGCCACATTATCGGCAGCCGGCTTACCGGAGATGTTCGCACTGGACACCGCCAGCGGCCCGACCTCCTGCAACAACTCCAGCGCCACCGGATGCAGCGGCATCCGCAACATCACCGTGCCGCGAGCGTCACCGAGATCCCAGGCCAGCGAAGGAGCCTGCTGCACAACGATACTCAAACCACCCGGCCAGAACGCCCGGATGAGTTCACGCGCCTGGGGTCGCACCGAGAACACCAGACCGTCGATCGTGTTCCACGAACCCACCAGCACCGGCACCGGCATATCCCGGCCGCGGCCCTTCGCCGCCAGCAAAGACGCGACAGCCGCGGAATCGAAGGCGTCGGCGGCCAGACCGTACACGGTATCGGTGGGCACTACGACCAACCGCCCCGATCTCAGAGCGCTGGTCGCCGCGGCCAAGCCCGCGGCGCGCGAGTCGGGATCGGCGCAGTCGTAGACGGTACTCACGCCGACCATGGTATGGGCTGTAATAGGGCCCTGCCTTCGGCGGGGCGGGTCTGTGTTTATTTGCGCCGCCTGCGGCGGCGCGGGTCGGGGCCCTCGTCAACCCCGGTTCTTCACTCCTACGCTCAGTCGCTGCGCTCCTTCGCTTCGTCGCTCCAGAACCGGGGCGGGCCCCGACCATGGAATGGTGACCGTCCAGTGTGGTGGTCGTGGGTCGTCATTTCTGGCGGTCGGTGGCTGCGCTCCTTCGCTTCGTCGCTCCAGAACCGGGGCGGGCCCCGACCTTGGATGTAGACCATCCAAGGAAGAGGCACTACCGGTCCGGTCGCTGGGGCGCGGTGTGCGGGCACCGCGGGCCTTCGCGGGCGGGCCGTGGAGGTTTGCCAGGCGAATTAGTCCAGCCGGTGCGCGGAGTTCGGCAACGACGCAACCGCCGGCGTCGAGTTGAGCGGCCATGCCCTCAGGCACGCAACAGCCCTCAGCTCATGCGCACAGCGGCCACGAAGCGTGGTTTTCCGGCCAGATCAGGGTGTTCTACGATCTCTTCGAACCGACTGTCCGCCGCGAGCAGTCGGGCCAGCTCGCCCCCGTTGCTGTCGTCGTGCTCGATCGCGGTTCCCCCGCCGGGTCGCAGCAGCCGGCCGATGAGCGGAACCAACGGACGGATGACCGCCAACCCGTCCGTACCGCCGAAGAGCGCGCGGTGGGGGTCGTGCTCGGCGACCTCCGGAGACAGTTCGGCACCGTCCGGGATGTAGGGCGGATTGGCGACCACGATATCCACCGAACCACTGAGTTCGGTGAGCAGATTCGGGTCGGTGACGTCGTCGTGGTGCAGGGTGATCGCGGTATCGCCGGCCGCGCTCCGCAGTTCTGCGTTGCGGCGGGCCCAGCGCAGCGCGTCCGGGTCCAGTTCCACCGCGTGCACCTCGGCGTCGGGCCGAGCATGCGCCACCGCCAGCGCCAGCGCCCCCGATCCGGTGCACAGATCCACGACCACCGGAGTGTGATCGTGGCGGACCGCTTCCAGATGAACCAGTGCCCACGCGAACAACAGCTCGGTCTCGGGACGGGGAACGAAAACACCGGGCCCGACCTCGAGATCGATCTCACCCATGAAGGATTGCCCGGTCAGATGCTGCAGCGGGGTCCGCTCTGCGCGGCGGGCGACCAGGGTCCGGTAGTCGTCCAGCTGTTCGGGCCCGATCAGCGGTGTGAGCAGCAACCGGGAACGGTCTACACCCAGCACGAACGCGGCGAGATGTTCCGCATCGACCCGGGGACTGGCCACACCGGCTGTGTGCAGGACATCGACGGCCTCGGCGAGCACGGGGCGCAGTGGAACACGGGTCACTCCAACATTGTGAGTTATCGGCGGCAGCACCGTGGAGCCACGGGTGTGGAGCCGCAATGAGCCGGTCGCCGCGCCGTCACAACCGGCGGATTCCACACGTGCCGTCGGCCCGAATCGAGCGACACGGACTGAAGTCGACGAGGAAACGCAGACCTTCGCGAGCAACCCCATCACTCACCTTCGCAGGCAACCCCACCCCACCTCCGGGAGCGACCTCGCCCGAGCTCCCCCACCGGCGACTCAGTTCACTCAGCCATCCGGGCGGCACGGTCGGCCGCGGCGAGGGCGTCCAGTAGAGCGTCCATATCGCCGTTCAGCACCGAGTCCAGGTTGTGGGCTTTGTAGCCGATGCGGTGGTCGGCGATGCGGTTCTCCGGAAAGTTGTAGGTGCGGATGCGTTCGGAGCGGTCGACCGTGCGGATCTGTCCGGCGCGGCCCTCCGCCGCTTCCTGTTCGGCTTGCTCTTCGGCCAGGGCCTGGAGCCGGGCCGCCAGTACCTGCATCGCGCGAGCTTTGTTCTGGAGCTGGGAGCGTTCGTTCTGGCAGGTGACGACGATCCCGGAGGGCAGGTGGGTGATGCGGACCGCGGAGTCGGTGGTGTTGACGCCCTGACCGCCTTTTCCGGAGGAGCGGTAGACATCGATGCGCAGATCGCCTTCGTCGATCTGCACCTCTTCGACCTCGTCGGGTTCTGGGTAGATCAGGACACCGGCGGCGGAGGTGTGGACTCGTCCCTGTGATTCGGTGACGGGCACCCGTTGTACGCGGTGCACTCCACCCTCGAATTTGAACCGTGACCACACGCCGTCGCGCGCGGTGTCGCGGCTTTTGATGGACAGCGTCGCTTCCTTGTATCCGCCGAGGTCGGACACGGCGGCGTCGAGGACCTCCACTTTCCAGCCGCGACGTTCCGCGTATCGGATGTACATCCGAGCCAGGTCGGCGGCGAACAACGCCGACTCCTCGCCGCCCTCACCGGATTTCACTTCCAGCACCACATCGTCGCCGTCGTGCGGGTCGCGCGGGGCCAGCAGATCGGCCAGTTGTTTCTCCAGTTCCTCGAGTTGTTCCTCGAGTCCGGGTACCTCGGCGGCGAAGGACGGATCGTCGGCGGCCAGTTCGCGCGCCGCTTCCAGGTCATCACGGGTGGCGGCGAGTTTTTTGTAGGTCGTCATCACCGGAGCCAGTTCGGCGAACCGTTTCCCCACCCGCCGCGCGGCGCCCGGGTCGTTGTGCAGCGCCGGATCCGCCAGCTGGGACTCCAGTCCGGCGTATTCGGCCAGCACATCGTCGATCGCGGACGGTGCGGTTTTCTCGGCCATTGACGAGGCTCCTACTCGAGAGGGCGACGCGGGGGTGGGCACAAAAGCACCAACGCCCGGCCTGCAGTAGTGCAGGGCCGGGCGTTGGCGGGAAAGCTAGTTGGCGTCGGCTTTCTTGGCACGCTTGCCGTAGCGGGCCTCGAAGCGGGCCACACGACCACCGGTGTCGAGGATCTTCTGCTTGCCCGTGTAGAACGGGTGGCATTGCGAGCAGACCTCGACGGTGATGTGACCGGATTCCTTGGTGGAACGGGTCTGGAAGGTATTACCGCAACCGCAGACCACCGTGGTGTCGACGTAGGTCGGGTGAATTCCTGCCTTCATGGGTGTCCTCTCGATATTGGTCGCCGGGTCGCTCGCCGTGTTGGCCGAACGTGAACCGGAACCGACTTCAGGCGGGATTGTCTGCGTGAATCGCAGACGCACGGCGGTCGATTATGCCAGAACCGTCGTGCCTGCTTGAACACGCCCACCCCGGAGTTTGTTCCTGTGCGGATGGTACGCCCCGATCGACCGGATGCGGCTCCGTGGAGCCGAGTCCTGCGAGGACCGGGAAGGCGGAGGCCCGTCCCGCCGCTCAGTCCTCGAAGCACGAGTCTTCGAGGACTGAGACGGGACACACAGCGGGCCTCGACCCGGCGCCGCGGGCGGCGCCGAATACCACTTATTCGTCGAGTGCGCCCGGTGCGGTCTTGGAGACCTGCATCAAGAACTCGAGGTTGTTCTTGCTCTTGCGCAGGCGGTCGATCAGCAGGTCGATCGCCTGGTGCGAGTCCAGACCGGTCAGGACACGGCGCAGTTTGTGCAGGACCGCGGCCTCGTCCGGGTTGAGCAGCAGTTCGTCCTTACGGGTGCCGGACGGGTTGACGTCCACCGCGGGGAACACGCGCCGTTCGGCGATCTTGCGGTCGAGTTTGAGCTCGGCGTTGCCCGTGCCCTTGAACTCTTCGAAAATCACCGTGTCACCGGTCGACCCGGTTTCCACCATCGCGGTGGCGATGATGGTGAGCGAGCCACCGTTCTCGATATTGCGCGCCGCGCCGAGGAACCGCTTGGGCGGATACAGCGCGGTGGAATCGACACCACCGGACAGGATGCGCCCCGAGGCCGGCGAGGAGTTGTTGTACGCGCGGCCCAGACGGGTGATCGAGTCGAGCAGGACCACGACGTCTTTACCCATTTCGACCAGGCGCTTCGCCCGTTCGATGGCCAGTTCGGCGACCGAGGTGTGATCCGACGGCGGCCGGTCGAAGGTCGAGGCGATGACCTCTCCCTTCACCGAGCGCTGCATATCGGTGACCTCTTCGGGACGTTCGTCGACCAGTACGACCATGAGGTAGCACTCGGGGTTGTTGATCGCGATCGCGTTGGCGATGTCCTGCATGATCGTGGTCTTACCGGCTTTCGGCGGAGACACGATCAGCGCGCGCTGGCCCTTACCGATCGGCATGATCAGGTCGATCACGCGCGTGGTCAGCTTGTTCTGCTGAGTTTCCAGGCGCAGCCGCTGGTTCGGGTACAGCGGGGTCAGCTTGTTGAAATCGGGACGGCGTTTCGCCGAATCGACCTCGGCGCCGTTGACGGTGTCCAGACGCACCAGCGGATCGAATTTCTGCCGCTGATTGGCCTGTTCCCCATCGCGTGGCGCCCGCACCGCACCGGTGATCGCGTCACCGCGGCGCAGACCGTTCTTCCGCACGAGGTTCATCGAGACATAGACGTCGTTCGGGCCGGCCAGGTAGCCGGAGGTGCGCACGAACGCGTAGTTGTCCAGCACGTCGAGGATGCCCGCGACCGGCTGGAGCACATCGTCTTCGCGAATCTCGGGCTCGCGGGTTTCGCCGCCCTCGCGTTCGCGACCCCGGCGACGCTCGCGGAACCGGCGACCGCGACGACCGCGTCCGCCTTCTTCGTCGTCCCCGCCACGGTCGCCGCCGCCGCGGTTGTCCCCGCCGCGGTTGTCCCCGCCACGGTTGTCCCCGCCACGGCTACCGCCGGAGCCACGCTGATCGCCCTGGTTCTGCTGACCGGACTGATTGCGATCGCGCCGACGTTCGCCCTGGTCGCCGTCTTTGCCGTCCTTGTTGCCGTCCTGTTTGGCATCGTCGGCACGGGTTTCGGAGGACTGGTCGTTGTTCTTGCCCTGCTGGTCGCGACCGCGACGCTGCCGGCCGCGGCCACGCTGGCCGGAATCCCGGCCCGAGTCCTCGGACCCGTCGGCGGGCTTGTTGTCGGCCTTGGCGTCGGCTCTCGTCTCGGCTTTGGCGCCGGAATCGGTATCCGCGGCATTGCCGACCGCACTGTTGGCAGGCGTGGCGCCGTTGGCGGTCGCCGTGCCGTTGGTCGCGGCCTGGTCGGCCTTGCCCTTGTCCTCGGCCGCGGTGTCCTTCTTCACGGCGGTATCGGACGCGCCACCGGCTTTGCGGTCCGGGGCGGGAGCGGCAGGCGCTTCGACCGCCGGAGCCGGAGCGGCAGCGGGCGCCGCCTCTGCGGCGGCAGCGGGCTGATCTGCGACTTTACGTTCTCTGACAGACTTCGCGCGGGTGCTGCGTTCCGCGGCGGCAGGTCTGCCGGCCTGGTTTTCCTTGATAGCGGCGATGAGATCACCCTTGCGCATACCGGAGGTGCCCCGAATTCCGAGTTCCCCTGCCAGTGCGCGCAACTGCGGCAACAACATTCCAGTCAGCCCCGATCCGATGTCGGTGTTTTCGCTCATCTTCGAAGAATTCTGTCCGGAGTCACTTTCGCGGTTGCCCGAGGGTTCGGAGTCGGATTCCACCCCGGGTGTCGCGAGCAGGTCCGTATCTGTCACGGAGATCCTTTCCTTCCCTCGATGGCCGTGTGCTGTGTCGAGGGTTTCGTTCCGTAGCCCGATCTCGCTGCCGGACTCGGATTTGTAGCCGTATCGCCTGCCCCTCCGGGACCGGGTGCTTCGCCACCGCTCATAAATTGGTGGAAGAGATCATTCCAGTTGCGAGGCCACACAGCACCCTCATGGCATGAGGGCTCGAGCCTGGAGCCTGCTGGAGCGATTGCCCTGATGAAGCACCGGCGTCTGATGCGCGCGATGTACGGACTTGCCCAGGATAGCGGGCAAGTACGAAGGTCGGCAAGGCGGACGCGCCCGTCAGCTGATCCGGACCCCCTCGCTCGGCCGATCCGGGCGCCTTCGCTCAGCTGATCTGGACGCCTTCGGCGAGTCCTGGTTCGACCACCCGCAGGCCGTCCGCGGCGGCCAGCGACCGCAGTTCGTCGGGAAAAGCGCTGGTCCCGAGCGCGAGCACGGTCGGGCCGGCACCGGAGACCGTGGCCGCGATCCCGGCGGCGCGCAGCCGGTCGATCCAGGTGGTGGTCAGCGGGAGCGCGGGAGCGCGCTGGGGCTGGTGCAGCCGGTCCGCGGTGCCCGGAAGCAGCAGATCCGGACGCTGGGTCAGCGCGACCACCGCCAGCGCGGCCCGGCTCACGTTGAACGCGGCGTCGCGGTGCGGGACCAGGTCGGGCAGCAGACCGCGGGTCTGTGCGGTGGAGGAACGCTCCTCCGGGATCAGGACCACCGGATGGAGGGTGGGATGCGCGTCGAGGCGGACCGCCCGGTAGAGACGCTGCGGCGCGCCGATATCGGTATCGGGGCCCGGACCGGTTTCGGTCCAGGACACGACGATTCCGCCGAGCACGCTGGCGGCCGCGTTATCGGGATGACCCTCGAATTCGGCCGCGAGCTGCACGAGCCGGTCGGAGTCGACGGCCAGGTCCGGATCGAATTGCGCGGCCAGCGCGCATCCGGCGGCCAGGCCGCCGACCGCGGCCGAGGCGGAGGAACCCAGCCCCCGCGAGTGCGGGATCGCGTTCCGGCACACCACGTCCAGACCGTCGGCCCAGATCCCGGCCGATTCCAGCCCGCGTTCGATCGCCCGGACCACCAGATGCTGTGGCCCCCAGGGCACCTCGTCGGCGCCCTCACCCTCGACGCGGATGTTCAGCCCGGAATCGGTGCTGCGCACCTCGATCTCGTCGTAGATCCCCAGCGCCATACCCAGCGAGTCGAACCCGGGACCGAGGTTCGCGGTGGACGCGGGCACCCGGACCGCGACGGTCAGGCCGGCGGGCAGTGTCGAGGACCCGAGCCGGCTTTCGCGTGTGTCCACCGTCAGGCCAGCTCGAGTCGTGCGGCCACGGCGACCGGGTCGACCTGGATGGCCTGCACCTCGGGCATATCCAAGAGGGCGGTGTCGGGGTCCTTGAGACCGTTTCCGGTGACAGTGCAGACCACCGTCAGCCCCGGTTCCAGCCAGCCTTCGGTGCGCGCGGCCAGCACACCGGCGACGCTGGCCGCCGAGGCCGGTTCGACGAACACGCCCTCTTCGGCGGCCACCAGCCGGTACGCGTGCAGGATCTCGTCGTCGGTGGCCGCGCGGAACGCGCCGCCCGACTCCTCCTTGGCGGCGACCGCCCCGTTCCAGGAGGCGGGGGCGCCGATGCGGATGGCGGTCGCGATGGTTTCCGGTTCGCTGACCGGGGCGCCGTTGACCAGCGGGGCCGCGCCGGCGGCCTGCACGCCCAGCATCCGCGGCAGGCTGCCGGTGAGGCCGTCGGCGTGGTATTCGCGGTAGCCGCGCCAGTAGGCGGTGATGTTCCCGGCGTTGCCCACCGGCAGCGCGTGCACATCGGGTGCTCGGCCGAGCACATCGCAGATCTCGAAGGACGCGGTCTTCTGGCCCTCGATACGCGCCGGGTTCACCGAGTTCACCAGGCCGATCGCCGGGAAATCGGAGGTGACCTTGCGGGCCAGTTCCAGGCAGTCGTCGAAATTACCCTCGACCTGGATGACCTTCGCACCGAGCATGACGGCCTGGGCGAGTTTGCCCATGGCGATCTTGCCCTGCGGGATGAGGACCGCGCAGGTCATGCCCGCACGGGTGGCGTAGGCGGCGGCCGATGCGGAGGTGTTGCCGGTGGACGCGCACAGCACCGCCTGCTGACCCCGGTATTTGGCATCGGTCATGGCCATGGTCATCCCGCGGTCCTTGAACGAACCGGTGGGGTTGGCGCCCTCGACCTTCAGGTACACCTCGCAACCGGTCAGTTCCGACAGGTACGGCGCGGGGACCAGTGGAGTTCCGCCCTCGAAGAGGGTGACCGGCTCCCACTCCGCCGCGCCCGCGAGCCGATCGCGGTAGGCCGCGATGAGCCCGGGCCAGCGGGAGTGCACGCCGGCCTGCGGGGCGACGCCAGTGGTGTGCCCACCCGTCGCCCGACTGCCGCCCCTCACCGAATCGCTGCGCGATGCTGTGGTCATTCTTCGGTGCCTTCCAATCTCAGAACGCTGGTGACAGATGTGACGGATTCCATATCCGACAGGGCCGAGACGGTCTCCGCGAGGGCCGACTCGGTCGCGACGTGGGTCACGACCACGAGTCGCGCCCGATCGTCGTGCCCCTCCTGCCGGACGGTCGAAATACTCACGCCGTGGTTGGAGAATTCACCCGCCACTGCCGCCAGTACGCCGGGCCGGTCTTCGACCTGCAGGTTCACGTGATAGCGGGTGGGCGTATCGCCGATCGGCGCGATCGGAAGCTCAGCATAGACCGATTCGCCGGGCGCCCGGCCGCCGAAGAACTTGTTGCGGGCGGCCATCACGAGGTCGCCGAGCACGGCCGACGCGGTCGGCGCCCCGCCGGCGCCCTGCCCGTAGAACATGAGCCGGCCGGCATTCTCCGCCTCCACGACCACGGCGTTGAACGCGCCGTTCACCGCGGCCAGCGGATGTTTGCGCGGGATCAGCGCGGGATGCACGCGCACCGAGACCCGCTCCTTGCCGCCTTCGGCCGGTGACGGCTCCCCCGGGCCCGCCGGGACCCGCTCGCAGATCGCCAGCAATTTGACGGTGCAGTCCAGCGCGGACGCGGTCTCCAGGTCCTCCGCGGTGATGTTGGCGATGCCCTGGCGGAACACGTTCGACGCCGTCACCCGGGTGTGGAAGGCCAGCGAGGCCAGGATCGCGGCCTTCGCGGCGGCGTCGTATCCCCCGACGTCTGCGGTCGGGTCGGCTTCGGCGTAGCCGAGACGCGTGGCCTCGGCGAGGGTCTCGCCATAGTCCGCACCGGTCTCGTCCATGGCCGAGAGGATGAAGTTGGTGGTGCCGTTGACGATGCCGACCACCCGGTTGACCCGGTCACCGGACAGCGATTGGATCAGCGGCCGCACCACCGGGATGGCGCCCGCGACGGCCGCCTCGAAGTACAGGTCGGCGCGGCTGCGTTCGGCGGCGGCGGCGAGTTCGCCGGTGTAATCGGCCAGCAGCGCTTTGTTGGCGGTGACCACCGATTTCCCGGAGTTGAGCGCGGCCAGGATGAGGGCCCGGGCCGGATCGATACCGCCGATCACCTCGACGACCAGATCCACATCGGGCCGGGCGACCAGGGCGTGGGCGTCGGTGGTGAGCAGCTCGGCGGGCAGACCGCGATCGCGGTCGAGGCTGCGCACCGCGACACCGCGCAGGGTTACCGGAGCGCCGACCCGGGACTGCAGATCATCGGCGTGTTCGCGCAGGATCCGCACGACCTCGCGGCCGACGTTGCCCATGCCCAGTACCGCGACGCCGATCGGCCGGTCCGGACCCCATCGGCCTGCCACTACTTCGGCCACCTCGGGCATGCTCGCACCTTTCGTCGCATCCATCAGACCTCCAGACCGAGCAGGTCGGCGACCGTTTCCCGGCGCAGGATCAGCCGGGCCGCGCCGTCGCTGACGGCGACGACGGCGGGTCGGGTCAGCATGTTGTACCGGCTCGACATGGAATAGCAGTAGGCACCGGTGCCGGCGACCGCGATCAGGTCGCCGGGGCCGGCGTCGGCCGGCATCCAAGTGTCCCGGATGATGATATCGCCGCTCTCGCAATGTTTTCCGACGACTCGGGCGACCAGGGGCGCCGCTTCGGATCCGCGCGAGACCAACTGGCACCAGTAATCGGCCTGGTACAGCGCGGGCCGGATGTTGTCGCTCATCCCGCCGTCGACGCTGACGTAACGGCGACGCAGTCCACCGTCGAGGGACACGTCTTTGACGGTGCCCACTTCGTACAGGGTCACCGTGCCGGGTCCGGCGATGGCGCGGCCCGGTTCGACCGCGATCCGCGGCACCGGCAGCCCGGCCAGCTCGGCCTCGCGCGCCACCAGCGCGCGCAGTTTCTCGGCGAACGGTTCCAGCGGCGGCGGATCGTCGGAGGGCAGATAGGAGATGCCGAGACCGCCGCCGAGGTCGATCAGCGATATCTGCGAGGTGCGTTCGACACCGAATTTGTCGACGGCTTCCCGCAGCAGTCCCAGCATGCGGTGTGCGGCGATTTCGAAACCGTCGATTTCGAATATCTGCGATCCGATATGGCTGTGCAGGCCGACCAAGCGCAGATTATCGGCTTCGAAGACCCGGGCCAGCGCTTCCATCGCGTCGCCACCGGAAATGGAGAAACCGAATTTCTGATCCTCGTGCGCCGTGGAGATGTATTCGTGGGTGTGCGCCTCCACACCGACCGTGACCCGGACCAGCACGTCCTGCACGACTCCGGCGGCGCCGGCGACCGCTTCCAGCCGCTCGATCTCGATCAGCGAGTCGACCACCACATGGCCCACTCCCGCCGCGACGGCGGCTTCCAGTTCGGCGACCGATTTGTTGTTGCCGTGCAGGGCGATGCGCTCTGCCGGGAAGCCCGCGTGCAGCGCGACGGCCAGTTCGCCGCCCGAGCACACGTCCAGCGACAGTCCTTCGTCGCGGATCCAGCGCGCGACTTCACCGCACAGAAAAGCCTTCGAGGCGTAGTGGACTCGCGAATCCGACCCGAACGCGCGCACCATATCGCGGCAGCGCGAACGGAAATCGTCCTCGTCCACCACGAACAGCGGGGTGCCGAACTGTGCCGCGAGTTCGGTGACCGGCACCCCCGCCAACCGGACCACGTCGTCGGCGCCGCGGGTGGCATTGCGCGGCCACACGTGGGCGGGCAGGTCGATCAGCTCGCGCGGATCGGCCGGGCGTTCGGGCAGGTTGGGAGCGTGCGGGATCTCGGCGTGCCGGGGCCCGGCCGGATGGACACTCATCGGTCTTCCTTCCTCATCCACTGCCGGAACAGTCGGTCGATGCTGCGGGGGGTCGCGGTCACATCCGCTCCGGGGCGGTGACGCCGAGCAGCCCCAGGCCGTTGGCGAGTACCTGACGGGTGGCGTTCACCAGCACGAGGCGGGCGGCATTGACCGGGGAGACGGGTTCGTCGCCCAGCGGCAGCACCCGCAGCGCCTTGTTGGTCTGGAACGGGTGGTAGGCGCCGGCCAGTTCCTCGAGGTAGCGGGCGATCCGATGCGGTTCCCGCAGGGTCGCCGCGCTCGCCACCACCCGGGGGAACTCCCCGATGGTACGGATGAGCGCGCCCTCGAACTCGGAGTCGAGCAATGCGAAATCCGGTGTCACCGTGTCGTATTCGAATTCCGCGGCATTGCGGGCGATCGACGCCGCCCGGGCGTGGGCGTACTGCACGTAATACACCGGGTTGACGCTGTCCTGTTTGGTCCACAGGTCCAGGTCGATATCGATGCTCGAGTTCACCGAGCTGCGCACCAGCGAGTACCGGGCGGCGTCGACGCCGATGGCCTCGACCAGATCGTCCAGTGTGACCACGGTGCCCGCGCGTTTGCTCATCCGCACCGCGACACCGTCGCGCAGCAGATTCACCATCTGCCCGATGAGCACCTCGACGCTGTCGGGATCGTCGCCGAACGCCGCGGCGGCGGCCTTCAACCGGCCGATATACCCGTGATGGTCGGCGCCGAGCATGTAGATGCACAGATCGAAACCACGGGACTTCTTGTCCTGGAGGTAGGCGATGTCCCCGGCGATATAGGCGGCGTTACCGTCGCTCTTGATGACCACCCGGTCCTGATCGTCACCGTATTCGGAACTGGCGATCCACCAGGCGCCGTCCTTGGAATACAGGTCGCCCGAACTCTTGAGGGCTTCCACCGCGCGTTCCACCGCACCCGATGCGAACAATGAGCTCTCGTTGAAATAGACATCGAAATCGATGCCGAATTCGTGCAGCGTTTTCTTGATGTGCGCGAACATGAGTTCCACGCCCTCGGCGCGGAACAGCTCCAGCCGCCGCGCCGGTTCGAGTTCGGCCGCACCGGGGTGCGCGGCGGCGATCTGCTCGGCGATCTCGCCGATATAGGCTCCCGCGTAGCCGCTCTCCGGGGTCGGCGCACCGGTGGCGGCGGCGACCAGCGATTCGGCGAACCGGGTGATCTGCGCGCCGTGGTCGTTGAAGTAGTACTCGCGGGTGACGTCCGCGCCCTGCATGGACAGGATCCGTCCCAGGGCGTCGCCGACCGCCGCCCAGCGGGTTCCGCCCAGATGCACCGGGCCCGTCGGATTCGCGGAGACGAATTCGAGATTGATCTTTGTTCCGGCGAGGGCGTCCGCGGCGCCGTAAGCCGCCCCGGCCGTGCGGACCTGCTCCAGCACCGCACCCTGTGCCGAAGCGGCGACCCTGATGTTCAGAAAGCCGGGCCCGGCGACCTCCGCGGACGCGACCGCGTCGGTACCGCTGAGCGCCACGGCCAGCCAGCCGGCCAGATCCCGCGGGTTGGCGCCGGCCTTCTTCGCGACACGCATCGCCACATTGGTGCTGTAATCACCGTGCTCGGGATTGCGCGGACGCTCCACATCGACCGTGTCGGGCAGGACCGAGGCGTCCAGTCCACGTTCGGCGAGTACCTTCGCTGCGGTCGCGTGAAGGAGATCTGCAAGGTCGGCTGGAGTCACGAGTCTCTATCCTATGGTCCGAGTGGGTGCGCGCCGCGAGTGGGCACCGCAGCTGAGCACTGTTCATCACGTGGAAAGAGCTAGGACCGGTATGCCTGACAGGACGAGCTCGAAATCGGCGAAGGCCGTGAAGGCGGCGGGCAAAGCCGCTCCCGCCCGCGCCGGCGGCGGTAAGAACAGGGGTAAACCACCGTTCACCCAGCGAATCCCCTGGCTCACGATCGGTGCGGTCGTGCTGCTCATCGGATTGGTCGCGGCGCTGGCGGTCAACTTGGTGCCCAAGTATCAAGAAAGGGCGGCGCTGGAGAAGTTCACTCCGTCGGAGCAGAAGCAGGACCCCTCCGATCAGATCGACGGTGTGGTGAAGAAGGAGTACCCGGCCGGGCTGCACATCGACGCGACCAAACGAGTGGCCTACGACCAGACCCCGCCGTTCGGCGGCCCGCACGACGCCTCCTGGGCCAACTGCATGGGCACCGTCTACGACAAGGCGCTGCGCGACGAGAACGCGGTGCACTCGCTGGAACACGGTGCGGTGTGGATCAGCTACAACCCGGACAAGGTCGACCAGTCGGGGATCGACACGCTGAAGAAGAAGGTCGAGGGTGAGCAGTACATGCTCATGTCGCCGCATCCCGGGCAGGAAGCACCCATCTCGCTGCAGTCCTGGGGGCATCAGCTCACGGTGTCCAGCGCCGACGACGAACGTATCGGCCAGTTCATCACCGCGCTGCGCCTGAACAACTTCGCCTACCCCGAGGTCGGCGCCGACTGCGCCACCGTCGCCTTCGACACCCAGAACCCGCCGCCCTACGACCCGAGCGACCCCGGCCCCGACGCGGTGCCGATGGACGGCGCGGGCCTTCAGCCCGACACGGGCGAGCTCGGCGGCATGGGCGCGCCGAGTGGCGGACTGCCCGGCGGCGGTCTGCCGGGCGGACTGCCCGGCGGTATCCCGGCCATCCCGGGCATGCCGGGCACAATGCCCGACCAGCAGGCTCCGGGGGCAGAGCAGTAATGCCGGACCCGGACGCGACCGAAGCCGAAGCCCGGTCCGGTTGGCGTGAGCAGCTGCGCGGACAACGCATCGCGCTGCTGATCATCGCCGCGATCGGCCTGCTCGTGATCGGATTCGGCGCCGGGGTGCTGCTATCGCCGGACAACTCCGAGGACACGCCGCCCGGGCCGGTGGACATCGGTTTCGCGCAGGACATGTCGGCTCATCACACGCAAGCTGTGGAGATGTCGGGAATCGCGCTGCTCGGTTCCACCGATCCCGCGGTCCAGCGCCTCGCCTACGACATCCTCACGACCCAGCAGAGCCAGATCGGCCGGATGCAGGGCTGGTTGCAGATGTGGGATGCGCCGGCCCGGGGAACCGACGGCTATATGGGCTGGATGCAGTCGGACGAGCACGGCGGCGACGGACACGACCACGGCTCCGGAATGCACCACACCGGGTCGATGGCCGCCATGCCGGGTATGGCGAGCACCGAGGACATCCAGCGGCTCCGCGATGCCCGCGGGGCCGCGCAGGATGTCCTGTTCCTCCAGCTCATGCTGCGCCACCACCAGGGCGGGGTGCCGATGCTGGAATACGGCGCCGAGCACGCCGACACCGGTGAGATCCGCATCCTCGCCGGGCAGATGCTCGCCGCCCAACAGGGCGAAGCCCGGCTCATCACCGATATGCTCACCGCCCGCGGTGGGCAGCCGCTGCCCCTGAACTGACCCGCCACCACCCGTTTTGGCCGCACCGGCGGTGATGCGATACGCTGTGGTCCGCCCGATCGACCGGCACCGGTTCGAATCGGGTGGATCCCCGCCCTCGTAGCTCAGGGGATAGAGCGTCTGCCTCCGGAGCAGAAGGCCGCAGGTTCGATTCCTGCCGAGGGCACGTACTAGGAAGGCCCCGACCAGCTGGGTTCTGGTCGGGGGCCTTTCTCGTTCGCAACCTCGGCCAGCGTCGATGACACGCCGTGCCTGGACGATCGAACCTTGCCGCCGCCGTGATCCTGGGTGCGTGGATGTGGTTCCAGCCGGCACGACCACGGGCGGCGTCGTGGCGGAACTGAGCGCAGTGCTGGCCGCGCTTCCGCGCCTGAAAGTGGTCGCGGTTCTGGACGGGTGCCGTGCGGCGGAGTTCGGCATGATCACCGACCTGTGTGAGATGAACAAGTCCACGCTGTCGAAGACGATGACCCCACTCGAGGCCGCCGGATACGGTATGCCGAATGTCGATCGCCGATGTAACCGTGAAAAACCGTGATTCGCTGACCGCGGCGGGAAAGTCCGGGGCGGGTCAGGGTTCGCGATATGCGGCCGTCGCGATGCGCACGAGCGATCGGATCAAAGGGTTGGCATCGCCCTCGTTCCAGACGATCACCACCCTGCTCGGCGCCATATCGATCAGCGGGACCACAGCCAGTCCAGCGGGCACGTCGTGCCCGAGCGGACTCATCCCGACGGTGCCGTTCCACAGCACGGCCTGCATGCATTCCTGGACCACGCGTACCACCGGGCCTTCGCGGGGCTCACCGCCGTGCCAATAGGTCTGCCAGAGCGGGTCGGTGCCGTCCGGGAACCGAAACCAGCGCCGGTCGGTCAGATCGGCCAATTCCAGGTGGTCGCGAAGAGCCAGCGGATCATCGGCGCGCACCACCGCCCCGACCGGGTCGGCGCGCAGTTCACGGACGACCAGAGCGGTGTCGTCGAACGGTGCGCGGGTGAGGGCGACGTCGACGAGTCCGGCCGTCAGCCCGCAGGTCGGGTCGGTGAGGTCGGTATCCCGAATGCGGATATCGATCTCGGGGTGCTCGCGGCGATAGGCGGCGGCCAGCCTGGTGGTGCCGGGGTCGGTGGCGTCGCCCAGGATGCCGATGGTGAGGCTCGCGTTTCCGGCCGCGGCGGCCACCCGCGTGCTGAGGCGGTCGGCCTGATCGAGCAGGGCACGTGCCTCGTCGAGCAGCACCGTCCCGGCCCGGGTGAGACCGACGCCGTTGGGGGACCGTTCGAAGAGTGCGGCGCCGACCTTCGCCTCCAGTTGCCGGATAGCACGGCTCAGCGGTGGTTGGCTCATATGTAGTCGGGCAGCGGCCCGACCGAAATGGCGTTCTTCGGCGACCGCGACGAAGTAACGCAGCGTGCGGAGCTCCACGCTGGCACGATACCCGTGCGGTATCGGTATCGCGGATCAGGTCTTGGACACCCGCGATTTCTGGCTGTGCAATCGCAGTGATGAGCCGCTGCGCGACCGACCGCGCCCGAACCCGGGCCGCACATGTCCAGCCCCGGCCCGCGCCTGTCATCGCTGGAGGAAATGTGAACATCGCATATTGGATCGTCGCCGGCCTGCTCGCCCTGTTCTACCTGTACTCAGGGGTGCTGAAGGTCATCCGCAGCCCGGACCGGCTCCGGCCGATGATGGCCTGGGTAGACCGCCTGCCACTGCCGACCGTCCGGGCCATCGGCGTACTCGAGGTTCTCGGCGCGCTCGGCCTGATCCTGCCACCGCTGACCGGACTCGCGCCGTGGCTCGCGGTGGCCGCGGCCGTCGGTTTCGTGCTCCTGCAGCTCGCCGCGATCCCGGTCCACCTGACCGGCGACGACCGGCAGGTCGGCCTCAATATCGCCCTTGTTCTCGCAGCGGCCGCGACCGTGTGGCTGGCGACCTCGGCGCGGTAGGACACGGGCCGAACGAGGGATCGGCGGCAGCGACGAACTCAGTCCAGGGAGTTCGCCAGGCGGGCGTGCAGGTCCAGGAGGTCGGAGATCTGACCGGCCGGGCGGCGACCCATCCCGCATTCGGTGGCGATACCGAACTGGGGAACGAACACCGACGCGGCCTTGATCCGACGGCGGGCGCCTTCGAAGCCGTCGGAGGCGTGCACCAGGCCCAGATAGAGGGTGGTCCGCGGGGCGAGGTCGAGGCCGGCCAGCGGGGCGAAATACGGTGCGTCCGTGCGCCCTTTGGGCACCGGCAGATGCACCCAGTCGAGCGGGCGGGTCAGCGCGTTCGCGACGCCCGAGGCCACCGCGACCAGTTTCGAGGTGTCGGCCGGTTCGACGAAATGCTGATGGCCGAAATCCCCGTAGCAGAGGTGGTAGCCGAGCTCCACGCCCTCGGGAACGGCATCGCCCAACCGAGCCAGTCGCTCGATCACCCCGGCCAGACGAGTCGGGTGGTCATCGCCGAACCAGGACGGGAAAACACCTTCGAACAGGGCGAATTCGACCGCGGCGTCCCATTGGATCGCCAGATCCTCATGCGGAATCGCCGAGGTGATCTGATCCAGTTCGGCCAGGATCGCGGCCTCGTAACGCGCTTCCAGTTCTGCCTGCGGCCCGGCGATGAACGCGCCCACCACCGCGATCGGTGTCGGCAGACTCACCTGGAATCGGGTGCCGGGCCGGATCACGCCCTGCGCGCGGAACTTCTCGAACACCCGCCACGATTCGCGCGCCGCCTGCGCATAGCCCAGCGCACCGAAATCGACTGCGGCCGGATCGATGCCGGGGGCGGGCCGCACCCGCTCACTCGGGCCGTATTCGGGACTCGGCGGCGGCACGGTGACCAGGCTCGGATGAGCCTGCAGTTTGGGGAGCTGCCACACCACCCAGTTGTCACGCTCACCGGTCTCGCCGTCGGGGATCCGGCTGATATGCCCGCCCAAACGGCCGGCGGCCTCGGTGAACACACTCGCGGCATCGGTCAGCGGGACGCTGCCGCACAGGTGGACGCCGAGACCGACCATGACACATACCTCCACGCGCTATCCGGGTTCCGCCGGATGGAGTGTAAGAGGGTGGACGCCGTTGCGCGCGCGGAGCGATCGGCGACGGACCCGGGGGAACGCGGGCCGTATGCCGAATCGGACACCGACACGGCGGGTGTCGTAGTGTTCGGGAAACATCCCGGGAAACGGAGAACGCTTTGACTCAGCCACCGGCAGGCCCGCCCCCGACCGGGCCGCGGCCGCCTGCAGGATCGTCACCGGGTTACCCGGGTCAGCCGCCTTCGGGGGCGCCGGCGCAACCGCGCAAACGACGCACCGGCGTGATCGTGGGCGCCGCGGTGGCGGCGATCGTGGTCGTCGCCGGAATCGCTGCCGCGGTGGTGTTGACGATGCAGGGCAAGACGCCGCTGTCCTCCGATGAGCAGCAGGTCGAGGCCGCGCTCCGGGATTTCTACGGCACCCTGACAGACGAAGGATTCCGGGCCGCCACCGATCTGGCGTGCAAGGCCGACCGCGACGATTTCGCCGCCATGTCCGATTCGGAGAAATCCGAGGCCGAGAAGCTCGAGTTCACCGTGGAGGTCGAATCGGTGGACAACATCGTGGTCACCGGCGACCGGGCCGAGGCGGAGATCAAGGGCAAGTTCAGCTTCGCGGCGCCCGGCGATGATTCCGACGATCAAATGGACGACAGTTCGGACGAGACCCTGGTGAAAGAGGACGGCGAGTGGCACGTCTGCTCGTCGGCCGGTAGCGACGGCGCATGAGCGGCGGCGCGCGGCGATGAGCTGCTGCGGACCCTCACGGCGCACGGTTCTCGGCGCACTGGGCCTGGCCGCGTTGCTGCCCTTGGGTTTCACCGGCCGGGCGGCCGCCGGGTCCGGCCCGGTGCTGGCCGGCGATCTGGAGGTCGTCACGGTGACCGGCGCCTCCGCCGTACTCACCTGGACCAGCCGGACACCCGATGCCGCGGGCCGGCCGGTTCCGGTGGACACCGACGGTGAAGTGTTCCTGGGTCCGGCCGACGGTTCGCACCCACTCCGGCGGGTGTGGGGTTCCACGGAGGCGACCCCCTTCCATTACGCGCAGATCGACGGTCTGGAACCGGGCCGCGCCTACTGTTTCGAGGCACGGTCGGCCGGGATTCGCGCGACACCGGCGGTATCGGCCACCACCGGCCTGCCGGGCACACCGGAAACCGCCGGAACCTTCACGACCCTGGTCCCGCCACCCGGCCGCCTGCTGCGGACCATCGCCCTCGCGAACGATATCCACTACGGGGAGACCGTCAGTGGTCTCGTGGCCGGCGACCTGCCGCCAGGTCTGCGCCAGGAACCGGGTCTGCCGCCTTATCCGGCGGTCATGTTCGACGCCGTGCTCGACGATCTGCGCCGCTCCGACCGGGGAGCCGAGATCCTGCTGCTGGCCGGCGACCTCACCGCCGAGGCCGCACCCGAGGATCTGCGCGCGGTCCGCGCCCGGTTGGACCGGTGGGGCGAGCCGGGTCGCGACTATCTCACGGTCCCCGGCAACCACGACCGCCCACACACCGGAGACGAGTACGAAACCTGTCCGGCCGTCGTCGGCGCCGCCGACCACCGGGATTGCTGGAGCGAGGTTTTCGGACCGCGGCAACAGCTGATCGAACACGAACTGGGCGGGCTGCGGATCCTCGGTCTGGACACCAGCGCGCTGGACGGGGCAGGCGGCGTACTGGACCCCGGGCAGCTCGATCGGGTCACCGAACTGCTGCGCGGCGAGCCCGATCGCCCCACCGTCGTTTTCGGACATCATCCGGTCACTGTGGAGGCGGGGCTCACCAATACCGCGGGTCCGGGTTTCGTCCTCGATCGGGCGACCGCGCTCCGACTCCAGCAACTGTACGAGGGCGCGCCCGGGGTGTTCCTGCAGCACAGCGGACATACGCATCGCACCCGCAGAACCCGGCCGGATACCGCGTGCGCGGTCGAATTCCTGGAAGTGGGCGCGATCAAGGAGTATCCGGGCGGTTACAGCCTGCTGCGGATCTACGAGGGCGGCTACACGGTGAACTTCTACAAGACCCGGACTCCGGACGCCCGCCGCTGGAGCACGCTGACCCGCAGCGAGTACTTCGGTCTGCTCCCCGACTACACGCTGGGCACCTTCGCCGATCGCAATCATGTGGTGCTGCGGGATTTCTCGGGTCTGACCTAGCGGCGAGTCGGCCGTGCGCGTCCTCGATCGGGACGACCAGCTGTTCCCGGACGACCGGGGTGCCGGTGCGGCAGGGATGGAGGCCGACGCCGGATCCGGCGCGGACCGATTGCGGACCGCACAACAAAAACTCCGGCTCCGGCCTCCATGAAACGGCCCTGCCCGTTGAGCGAGCGGCGGGAATCGAACCCGCGTGAACGGCTTTGCAGACCGTTGCCTGAACCACTCAGCCACGCCCGCGTGACTCGAAGAATCATGGCCCGGGGGCGGTGCCGGAGCCCAGGGTTGGGCTCAGCCGGATCGCAACCGGTGACAGGTGCGTGGACGGGCGGCCCGCTTCGGTCCGTCACACCGGGTCCGAGCGGGCCACCTGCCACGAACGAGCACCCACGGCACAGCTCCCCGGCCGGATGCCGTGCGATGATCGAGCACATGTCTCGCCCCCGACCGCTACCAGTCGACCCGATCCAGGAGGCCCACCGTCAGTGGGTCGGCCACGGATGGGGTCCGGTCGCCGACGGGATGGCGGCGGTGACCTCGCTGGTGCGCGCCCAGCAGATCGTCATGGCGCGCGTCGACGAAGCGCTGCGACCGACCGGCCTGACGTTCTCCCGCTACGAGCTGCTGCAACTGCTGAACTTCAGCGCCACCGGCGCGCTGCCGATGGCGGTGGCCAGCGCCCGGTTGCAGGTGCATCCGACCAGCGTCACCAATTCGGTGGACCGGCTGGAGGGAGCGGGATTGGTGAACCGGGTGCCGCACCCCAACGATCGGCGGGCCACCCTGATCGAGATCACCGACGCCGGAAGGTCTCTCGTCGCCGAGGCGACCGAGTATCTGAACGAACGCGTTTTCGCCCGGCCGGAACTGCCCCCCGACCGGTTGCGGACCCTGTTGCAGTTGCTCGCCGAGTTCCGCCATACGGCGGGCGACTTCGATACCGGCGAAGCTCCGGCCCGCTGGGCCGAGCCCTGACCTGCCGGTACGGAGGGCCGCCCGGTCCTGGTGCCGCCGCGACGAGCGGCCGTAGATCACGACATATCAGACAGTTTGCTGTGGCCGGACATCAGCAAACACAGGGCGGACAAGCACTTGTCCAGCAAATTTCTCGGTGGTTCGGCTTGGCAACACAGCAACCGCGGCGCACCATATGTTTATGGTGCTGGTTCTCGGGGTATCAGTGGGCGCCTCGGGTGCGCGCGCCGTACTCACGCATTCCGATCAACCGCACCTGCCGCCGATCGACCGCTGCCATATCCACCGCCCGGCACGCGCCTCCCTGATCGAACCGGTGCTGATCGCCGTCCGGCGGATGCACAGCGCCGCGCGCCGACGCGACGAGTACATCACCGGAACCGCGGTGACCTGCCAGAACCGGCAGCAGGCCGAACTCGTGGGGGACTCCCTGGGCACCGGCCGGATCACTCTCGTGGACGAGCCGCTGGCACAACTGCGGTACCTGCGATTCACCGAGAAACTCCCGGCTTCCGGGGCCGTGGCCCTCTTCGACCTCGGCTCCTCCGGCCTGACCCTCACTCAGATCGACTGCCGCACCGATACGGTGCTCGCCGGGGCCCACTGCCCCGGCCTGGGCGGTGACGGCTACGACGAGCTGCTGTGCGAATGGCTCGACGGAGCAGGTGTGTTCACCGACGAATCGGCGGCCGGCCGGTACCGGGAAGCGCTGAGCAGCGCCCGGGTGGTGACCGCCGCCGACCCTTCGACCGCCGAACGCGCGGTGATCACACGCAGCGATCTCGCCGAACTCTGCGCCGACGCGGTGAGCTCGGCCGCCACACTGGTGCACCGGGTGGCCGCGCAGACCGAGGTCGCGCCGGACGCGGTGGCCCTGCTCGGCGGCTGTGCCCGCAACCCGGCCCTGCGGGCCCGCCTCACCGATCTGCTCGGGCTCCCACTGGTCTGCGATTCCGAACCGGAATACGTCTCGGCGCGCGGCGCGTTGCTGTTCGCGGCCGAACGGCCCGCCGCCGGTATCCGTACCGCGCATATCCGCGCGGGCGGGCAGGTGGTGTCACTCGCCCCGCCGACCGTCGGCCGGCGCAAGGTGTACGCGGCCGCCGCCGTGACGATCGGGCTGGGCGCGACGGTGGCGGGGCTGCTCACCGCACAGAACGGCGCGGCGCAGCCCACCAGGAGCACCGTCGTGCCCACCGATATCCTGGACGCGCCGCCCGAACCCTGACCGGATCAGCGATTGGTGAACCGGGCGGGCCGCTTGTCCACGAACGCCGCCATGCCCTCCTGCTGGTCCGCGGTCGCGAACAGCGAATGGAACACCCGCCGCTCGAACCGCAGGCCCTCGCTCAGCGTGGTCTCGAAGGACCGGTTCACCGCTTCCTTGGCGATCATGGTCACCGGCAGCGACATCGAGGCGATGGTGGCCCCGACCTCGAGCGCAGTGTCCAGCAGTTCGGCGGCCGGCACGATCCGGGACACCAGCCCGGCGCGCTCGGCTTCCGCGGCGTCCATATTGCGCCCGGTGAGCACCAAGTCCATGGCCTTGGCCTTACCGATCGCCCGGGTCAGCCGCTGCGAACCGCCGATACCGGGGATGACGCCCAGCTTGATCTCGGGCTGACCGAACTTGGCGTTGTCCGCGGCGAGGAGGATGTCGCAGATCATGGCCAGCTCGCAGCCGCCGCCCAGCGCGTATCCCGCGACCGCGGCGATGGTGGGCTTGCGGAACTGGGCCAACCGCTCCCAGCGCGCGAAGTAGTCGTCCATGAACATGTCCATATAGGACTTCGGCTGCATCTCCTTGATATCCGCCCCGGCAGCGAAGGCCCGTTCGGAACCGGTGATCACCACGGCGCCGACCTCGTCGTCCCGCTCGACCTCGTCGAGCGCGGCGATCACATCATCGAGGACCTGTGCATTGAGCGCGTTCAGTGCCTTGGGCCGGTTCAGCGTGATGAGGCCGACCTTGTCCTTACGCTCCAGCAGAATCGTCTCGAAGTCGGTCACAGCACATCCTCTGGTCGAAACGGTCATGAACATCGGTGACGATACCGCGCGGGTCACCACCGGCGACTGAGTGGTTTTGTCCGGGTCACCCCGTCTCCAGCGGTGCGTCCAACGCGGCGAATTCCGCGGGCCGGAAAGCGGAGCGCGGTAACGAATCCCGGACCCACCCGCGCGGGCGGGTCCGGGATTCACCCGAGTCGGACTCGCGATCGGCTCGGGTTCGTCACTCGGCGGGGGCGGAACCCCCACTGCGCTCACGCACCTCGGTGACGATGGCCGAGAAATCCCGCCCGCCCGAGGTCTCGTTGAACTCGCTGTAGATCTCCGCCGCGAGTGCACCGATCCGCCCGTCCACCCCGTTGGCACGCAATGCTTCCACCGCCAGGCCGAGATCCTTGTTCATCAGGGCGGTGGCGAATCCCGGCTGGTAGTCGTTGTTCGCCGGACTGGTCGGCACCGGACCCGGCACCGGACAATAGGTGGTGAGCGCCCAGCTCTGCCCCGACGCCGTGGACACCACATCGAAGAACGACTGGTGACTCAGCCCCAGTTTCTCGCCCAGCACCAGCGCTTCGGACAAACCGATCATGGAGATGCCGAGCAGCATGTTGTTGCAGATCTTGGCCGCCTGGCCCACCCCGGAGGCACCGCAGTGCACCACCTTCGCGCCCATCACCTCGAGCACCGGCAGCGCTTCGGCGAAATCGGCATCCGCCCCACCGACCATGAAGGTCAGCGTCCCCGCGGCCGCACCGGCGACACCGCCGGACACCGGGGCGTCGAGCGCGCGATGGCCCGCCGCCGACGCCGCCTCGGCCGCGGCTTTGGCATCGGCCACGTCGATGGTCGAACAGTCCACGAACAATGTCGCGGGCACCGCGGCAGGCAACAGTTCGGCGTACACGTCGCGCACCAGTTTGCCGTTGGTCAGCATGGTGATGACGATGTCGCGGCCGGCCGCCGCGGCCGGTCCCGTGTCGGCCAGGGCGATCCCGTCGGCGCGCGCCTGTTCCTGCGCGGCCGCCGACGGATCGAAGGCGTACACGTCGTAGCCGGCCTTCACCAGGTTCGCCGCCATCGGACCGCCCATATGGCCGAGCCCGAGGAAGCCGATCGTCTTGGTCATCAGTTGTCCTCCGGAATCGTCAAACCCAGTTCCCGCGCGCCCAATTCGGCGAAGTACGCGTCGACCTGCGCGGCGGTCACTCCCGACAGGTCGGCCGGTGACCACTGCGGATTGCGGTCTTTGTCGACGACCTGGGCGCGGATGCCCTCGACCAGATCATGTGAGGCCAGCGAGGCGATCGAGACCCGGTACTCCTCGTTCAGCACCGCCTCCAGGCTGTCGGCCCGGCGGGCCGAGCGCAGCGAGCGCAGGGTGACCTGCAGCGCCACCGGCGATTTCGTCAGCACGTCGCCGGCGGCCGCGACGGCCGCCGGGGCGGCGTGGCCCCGCAGCCGGTCGACGATCTCCCCGACCGTATCGCCGCTGTAGCAGGCATCGATCCATTCGCGCTGCGCCACCAACGAGGATTCCGGCGCCTCCGTCGCGAATTTGGCGATTGCTATATCGGCGGCCTCGCTCTGCAGGGTGGTCAGCAGGGCCGGAATCTGTTCGGCGGGGACGAAATAGTCCGCGAAACCGGTGGCGATCGCGTCACCGGCCTTCAGGCGAGCGGTGGTGAGCGCGATATGCGTCCCCAGCTCGCCCGGTGCCCGCGACAGCAGATAGGTGCCGCCGACATCGGGGATGAACCCGATTCCGACCTCGGGCATCCCGACCGTCGACCGTTCGGTGACGATCCGGTGACTACCGTGCGCGGACAGTCCGACCCCGCCGCCCATCACGATCCCGTCCATCACCGCGACATACGGTTTCGGGTAGCGGCCGATCAGCGCGTTGAGAACGTACTCGTCACGCCAGAACTCGCCGGTCGCCGAATCCGCCGCCGACCCGATATGGCCCGCGGCCCGCTGTTCCTTCGCGTCGCGATGGATGGCGACGATATCGCCGCCCGCGCACAGTCCGCGCTCACCGGCGCCGGTGATGGCCACGGTCCGCACCGAGTCGTCGGCGGCCCAGGCCCGCAACTGCTCGGTGATGGTGAGCGCCATCGCGTGGTTGAGCGCGTTGATTGCCCTGGGCCGGTTCAGAGTGATCAGTCCCAGGCCGTCACGCTGTTCGACCAGGACTTCGGGTTCCTCGCTCATTCAATTCCTTTCGCGCTCGCCGCGGGGCGTTCGCCGCTCACGACACGCCCGCCACGGACGCTGTCATGGACCGGGCCACGACCATCCGCATGATCTCGTTGGTGCCCTCCAGGATCTGGTGCACCCGCAGGTCGCGGACGATCTTCTCCAGTCCGTATTCGGCCAGGTAACCGTATCCCCCGTGTAGTTGCAGGGCGGTGTTGGCGACCTCGAATCCGGCGTCGGTGGCGAACCTTTTGGCCATGGCGCAGAGTTCGACCTTGTCCGGTGCGTCCGCGTCCAGCGCCGCCGCGGCCCGCCACAGCAGGGTCCGGGCGGCTTCCAGCTCGGTTCGCATATCGGCCAGTTGGAACTGGAGTGCCTGATTGTTCAGCAGCGGGCCGCCGAATGCGGTGCGCTGGGCCAGGTAGGGGATGGTCTTCTCGAGCGCGGCCTGCGCCCCGCCCACCGAACAGGCCGCGATATTGAGGCGGCCGCCGTTGAGCCCGTTCATGGCGATCCGGAACCCGTCGCCCTCGTCACCGAGCCGGTTGGCGACGGGAACGCGCGCGTCGGTGAGGATCACCTGCCGGGTGGGCTGGGCGTTCCAGCCCATCTTCTTCTCGTTGGGTCCCACCTCGAGACCGGGTGTGTCGGCGGGGATCACGAGCGTGGAGATCCCGCGCGCCCCGGTATCGGCCGTCCGCACCATCATCACGTAGACGTCGTTGCTGCCCGCACCCGAGATGAACTGTTTGACGCCGTTGACCACATAGTCTTCGCCGTCGCGCACCGCCCGGGTGGTGATGGCCGCCGCGTCGGAGCCCACACCGGGTTCGGTGAGGGCGTAACTGGCCAGCAGATCCATCGCGGTCAATCCGGGCAGCCACCGCCGACGCTGCTCCTCGTCGCCGTAGGCATCGATCATCCAGGTCGCCATATTGTGGATCGAGATATAGGCCGCCACGGCCGGGCAGCCGGTGGCGAGTTGTTCGAAGATCCGCACCGCGTCCAGCCGGCTCAGCCCGGACCCGCCGAACTCCTCGTCCACGTAGATGCCGCCCAGCCCGACCGCACCGGATTTCCGCAGGACATCCACCGGGAAGTGTTTGTCCTGATCCCATTCCACGGCGTGCGGCGCCAGGTATTCGTCGGCGAAATCCCGGGCGGTATCGCGGATGGCGCGTTCGTCCTCGTCGAGGGTGAACACGGTCATTCCATCGTCGGGATGACGAAGCTGTTGCTCTCCTTCAGGCCCGCCGGCCACCGCTGCGTCACCGTCTTGGTCTTGGTGTAGAAGCGGATGGAGTCGGGACCGTGCTGGTTCAGGTCGCCGAAGCCGGAGCGCTTCCAGCCGCCGAAGGTGTAGTACGCGATCGGCACCGGGATCGGGACGTTGATACCCACCATCCCGACCTGCACGCGGGCCGCGAAATCGCGCGCGGTGTCGCCGTCGCGGGTGAAGATCGCGACACCGTTGCCGTATTCGTGGTCGTTGGCCAGCGCCAGGCCCTCCTCGTAGTCCGCGGCGCGCACCACGGTGAGCACCGGGCCGAAGATCTCTTCTTTGTAGATCGACATCTCCTTGCCGACCCGGTCGAACAGGGTCGCGCCGACGAAGTAGCCGTCCTCGGCGCCGTCCACGGTCAGACCGCGTCCGTCGACCACCAGTTCGGCGCCCTCGTCGATGCCCTGCTGCACGTACTTCTGCACCCGGTCCACACCGTCGAGACCCACCAGCGGGCCGTAGTCGGCGCCCGGATCGTCGGAGCGGCCGACATTGAGTTTGTGCACGCGCTCGGTGAGCTTCTCGACCAGTCGGTCCGCGGTCTCCTCGCCCACCGGTACGGCCACCGAGATCGCCATGCAGCGTTCCCCGGCCGACCCGTAGCCGGCGCCGATCAGCTGATCGGCGACATCGTCGAGGTCGGCGTCGGGCATGACGATGGCGTGGTTCTTCGCGCCGCCGAAGCACTGGGCGCGTTTACCGTTGGCGGTGGCTGTCTCGTAGATGTACTGAGCGATCGGCGTGGAGCCGACGAATCCGACGGCCTTGATCCGGGGGTCGTGCAGGATCGTGTCCACGGCTTCCTTGTCGCCGTTGACCACATTGAACACACCCTCGGGGAGACCGGCCTCGAGGAACAGTTCGGCCAGCCGCAGCGGGACCGACGGGTCGCGCTCGGAGGGCTTCAATACGAAGGCGTTACCGCAGGCCAGGGCCGGACCGGCCTTCCACAGCGGGATCATGGCCGGGAAGTTGAACGGGGTGATCCCGGCGACCACGCCCAGCGGCTGGCGCATCGAGTACACATCGATGCCGGCGCCCGCGCTCTCGGTGTACTCGCCCTTGAGCAGATGCGGAATACCGACCGCGAATTCGATGACCTCGAGGCCGCGCTGGATATCGCCCTTGGCATCGGCGATGGTCTTGCCGTGCTCGCTGGACAGCAGTGCGGCCAGGGCATCCATCTCGTCGTTGACCAGGGTCAGGAATTTCATCAGCACCCGGGCCCGCCGCTGCGGGTTCGTCGCGGCCCAGGCCGGCTGTGCGGCCTCGGCGTTCGCGATCACCGCTTCGACCTCGGCCCGGCTCGCCAGCGGGACCCGGGCCTGGACCTGGCCGATATTCGGGTCGAAGACATCACCGAAGCGCCCGGAGGTGCCGGGGACGTGCTGCCCGCCGATGAAATGTGTGAGCTCTCGAGCCATGCGATTACCTGCCTCGTGTCGGGGTGGCGGGCGCGGCGCTGCGGCCGTCCGTCACACGAAGATCATTTTGCGGGCTTCCAATAGTTGGACGTCCAAGCAAAACGATACACCCGGGTCCCACCCGAGACCAGAGCTATCGAGGATCGCAGCGCGCGCCCCGGACCTCCCCCGCTAGCCTGCGGTTTTCGTGGATCTGGCCAGCAGATAGCTGCCGATCCCGAGCACCACCGCGCCGACCACCAGAATCGCCCCGGACGCCCCGGCCGAATCACCGGTCCAGTCCGCGACCGCTTCCACCGCGGCCAGGGTCAGCGCGGCCGCACCGCCGAGCACCAGCACCCAGGACCGGTCGGTGGCGTAGAGGCCGAAACAGACCACCGCGACCACCGCGGTGAGCGCATACGACGGCCAGACTCCTCCGAACGCCTCGACGGTCTGCGCGCCCGCCACCGCCAGCACGACCCCGGCCACATATCCCGCCCACACCTCGAGCACTGCACGGACCCGGGTGAGCCCGAGCCAGCCGAAGCCCAGCACCAGCACCCCCAGACCGATCCAGCCGTCGTCGATCTCCAGAACCTCGTCCAGGAGCCCCACGACCAGCGCCACACTGAACCCGGCGCACAACAGCAGCCCGAGCAGCGACGGCAGCGCGGCATAACCGGCGATCGCGGCCACCAGCCCGCCGGCCGCCGCGTAGACCCAGGTGACATCGCTGCTGACATCGCCGTTGTCGACGATCGAGCCCACGGCCGCGGCGACGCCGGCCGCGGCGAGCGCGAACAGCACGACCGCGAGCCGGGTGCGAGCGGTGTGCCCGGTCTCGGGCACCGACCGCCAGGCCGCGCGCAACAGCACGGACCGCCCGCCCGCCGTCGCGACTCCGGCCACGGTCAATCCCAGCGCGACCAGTGCGAACAACACGAACCGGCCGAGTCTCGCCATATCGTCCCAGGACTCGACCAAGATCAGGACCAGCCCGCTCATGAGCAGACCCGCCCCGGCATAGGCCGCGATCTCCGCGAGCAGCCGAGCGGGGGTCGGACGCGGCCGGTCGTGGGTCAGGGCGGACACCACCGCGGTCAGCTGGGTTTCGTCGAGGACGCCCTGGTCGACCAGATCGCGCAGCGCGGCGGGGGCTTGCTCGGGGGCCACCCCCGAATCCACAGGCTTTCCCGGCGCCGCCGGTGCGCTGTCGGCGGGAAGCGTCCCGGCGACCGGCTCCGGTTTCGCCTTCTTCACAAGGTCGGGAGCCGGATCGGCCCCCGACACCGGCTGCGACGCTCGCGGCGCCGAATCCTGTTCGGCCACAGCCCCAGTATGCCGCCGCGGCCACCACGCCGCTCGACGCCTGCGTAATCCACTCCACCGGCCCTGGTCACGCGCTACGCTCGGCGACCAGACCGACGACGAGCCCAGGAGGTGCCGGCAACGGTATGGACATCGGCGATATCCGGATCATCGACGCGCATATCCACCAGTGGGACCCGTTCACCAACCCGCGCGAATTCAGCCACACGGCGAAGCTGCTGCGGCGGGTGCCGGTGCCGCTGGGTCTCGCGGTCCGGCTGGCTCGCCGTAAGGACCGGGAGTTCGTCGGGGATCCGTCGGCGTATCTGGGACCGTATCTGCCCGCCGATTACCGAGCCGACACCGGCGAGCTGCCGATCGAATCGGTGGTGCACATCGAGGTCGAATGGACGGGCCCGAAAGTCGAGGAAACCCGCTGGGTCACCGCACTGCCGTTCGGGGTGGACACTCCCGCGCTCGCGGCCGTCAGCGCGAGCGGCTTCCCGGGGGCGGCCGGATTCGCCGAGCTCCTCGAAGCGCACCTGTCCGCGTCTCCCCTGGTGCGCGGGGTCCGCAGCATGGTCGCCCACCACCCGGACCCCGCAGTCCGCAGTTTCAGCACCGAACCCGGGGCGTTGCGCACGCCCGCGTTCCTGCACGGTTTCGCCGACCTGGTGGAACGCGATCTGGTTTTCGAGGCCTGGGTGTACGCGCATCAGCTCCCCGAGCTCACCGAACTCGCCCGGCGCTACCCGGAAGCCGGGATCGTGCTGAACCATCTGGGCACTCCGGCCGGGATCTTCGGCCGGGTCGGCAAGCACACCGGGGCCGACGCCGAACAGCGCCGGAGCATCTTCGAACGGTGGCGCGACGATACCGCCGCCCTCGCCGAATCCCCCAATGTCGTGGCGAAAGTGAGCGGCCTGATGATGCCGATCCTCGGCCATCCGGTTCCCCGATCGGGTACGACGACACCGGTCCCGGTACTCACCGAGCGGATCGGACCGCTGCTGCGGCACGCGGCGGATGTATTCGGCCCCGACCGCCTGATCTGGGGATCCAATTTCCCGGTGGACCGGCCGATCACCTCGATCACCGGCAGCGCCGCCGCGGTGGCGGCCGTCCTGTCCGAACATCTCACCGGCACCGCCGTTCTGGAACAGGTGTTCCGGACCAACGCGCAGCGGGTTTATCGACTCGAGTGAACGCCGGCCGGTGCGCTAGCCGCCGGTCATGGTCGAATACAGGACGACCAGACCCCGGCCCGCAGTGGCCGCCGTGGTCTCGTCCGCGCACAGCATGCGCAACGCCCGGCGCAGCACCGCGGGGTCCAGATCGTCGGGCGCGGGCCGAACCCCCGGGGTGGGCAGCGCGGGCAGCTCGAGTGCGTCGCCGTACGGGTCGACGCTCTCGTCTCCGCCGGAGTCGACGGCCTCCACGCCGGTGATCAAGGTGTCCAGGCTGAGACCGCGCAACGTCAGCAGATCGCGCGGATGATCGTCCAGGCGTTCGGCGAGCAGGCACGCGACGGCGATCGCGTGCTTACACGGCCAGCCGGGGTCCGGGCAGGTGCACCCGAAATCGATATCGGCGGCGGTATCCGGCAGTAGATGCGGTGCGAGTTCGCGGGGCAGATCGCCGGAGACGACCCGGGCCAGCATGCCCGGCGCCCCGCGGATCACCTCGACCAGCAGATCCACCTCTTCGTCGCGCAAGCGGCGAATATCGCAGGTCGTGGTGAACGGGCGGGGCTGGCTGCCCTGCACCTCCGCGGTCATCACGCCCGGTTCGATCCGGTAGTTCACCACCTGGCCCGCCCGCGCGTAGGTGCGACCGCGTGCGAGCCGGCCGGGTTCGGCCAACCGTTCGACCACCTCGATGAAACTCTTGCCCCAGAAGGTCCGGGCGAAGGCGCCGCGCCGGTTGCGTGCCGAGACCCCACCGGAAACCGCCCGGCGCCTGCCGAATTCATTGAAATCGACCATCACTCACCCACCGCCTCGGCGCCCAGGGTGAACAGCTGGGCCAATTCGTCGTTGCCCAGTTCGGTGATCCAGTTCTCGCCCACCCCGACCGCCAGATCGGCGAGATCCCGCTTCCCGGTGATCATCTCGTCGATTCGTTCCTCGATCGTATCGACGCAGACCAGTTTGCGTACCTGCACCGCGCGGGTCTGACCGATCCGGAACGCACGGTCGGTGGCCTGGTTCTCCACCGCCGGATTCCACCAGCGATCCAGATGCACCACATGGTTGGCGGCGGTCAGGTTCAGTCCGGTACCACCGGCCTTGAGTGAGAGCAGCATGATGGGCGGTCCCCCGGCCTCCTGGAATCCGGCGACCATCGCATCGCGTTTCTTCTTGCTCACCCCGCCGTGCAGGAACGGGACAGCGCCGCCGAACCGCTCGGCCAGATACGGCGCCACCAGCTCGCCGAATTCGCGGAACTGGGTGAACAGCAATGCCTTCTCCCCCTCGGCGAGCACCGCGTCCAGCACATCTTCGACGAGTGCGAGCTTGCCCGACCGGTGCGCCCCGCGGCGCAGGACCGCGGAGGAATCCCCGAGGAAATGCGCCGGATGGTTGCACACCTGCTTCAACCGGGTGAGCGCCCCCAGCACCGCGCCCTTACGCGCCATTCCCTTGGCGTCGCGCAGCTTTTCGAGCATGTCCTCGACCACCGCCTGATACAGCGCCGCCTGTTCGACGGTGAGATTGGCCCGGACGGTCATCTCGAGTTTGTCGGGCAGATCGCTGATGACGGCCGGGTCGGTTTTCACCCGCCGCAGCAGGAACGGCGAGGTCACCGTGCGCAGCCGGGTCACCGCGTTCTGATCGTTCTCGCGCTCGATCGGCACGGCGAAGCGGGCGCGGAAGGTCTGCGGACTGCCCAGTAATTTCGGGACGGCGAAATCGAAGATCGAGCGCAACTCCTCGAGCCGGTTCTCGACCGGGGTCCCGGTGAGCGCCAGCCGGTGCCTGGCAGTCAGCGCCCGCGCGGCGCGCGCCTGCCGGGTGGCCGCGTTCTTGATGTGCTGGGCCTCGTCCAGCACCACCCGTTCCCACTGCTGCCGCGACAGATCGGCGATATCACGCGCCAGCAGGGCGTAGGTCGTGACGACCAGATCCGCCCCGGCCACCGCCGCGTCCAGGTCACGCCCCTGCGCGCGCCCGGCGCCGTGGTGCACCAGAACCCGTAGATCGGGAGCGAACCGCTCGGCCTCACGCTGCCAGTTGCCGACCACCGACATCGGACAGATCAGCACGGTCGGCCCAGGGACGGTCCCCCGCTCGCGTTCGTGCAGCAGCAGGGCCAGGACCTGGATCGTCTTCCCCAGACCCATATCGTCGGCGAGGACCGCGCCGCAGCCGAGGCGATTCATGGTCGCGAGCCAGGACAGGCCGCGTTCCTGATAGGGCCGCAACTGCGCTTTCAGCCGGCCGGGTACGGCCACCGGTTCCACCGGGCGTTCCGGGTCGAACAGGGCGGCGGGCCAGCCGGTCGCGGTGACCTCGGTGAGCGGGACTCGCCCGACCCGGTTCTCGGTGATCTCGCCGATGAGGTCGGACAGGGTGATCTCGGTGTCCTCGTGGTGCAACGCGACGAATTTCGCGGCGGCCGCGAGCACGGTGTGATCGGCCTGGACCCATTCGCCGCGCAGCCGCACCAGATCCGACTGCGCGGTGATCAGCCGCCGCATATCGTCCTGGGACAACACCGTCTCGCCGAGCGCGAGTTCCCAGCGGTAGGTGACCAGACCGTCCAGGCCCACGGTGCTCTCGGCGGCGGGCACCGCGGCGCCCTCCACTCGCAGTCGCAGGGTCGGTTCGGTGATGTTCCAGGCCCGGGGCAGCAGCAGCGGGATACCGGCCTCCGACAGTGCCTGCGCCCCGTGCGCGACCAGATCGGCGACCACTTCGGTCGGCAGCAGCAGATCGAGGCTGCGCGGATCGCCCGGCACATCGCGCAGGCGCGGATACGCGCGCTGAGCGCGGCCCAGCCATTCCAGTCCCAGCCGGACCTCGTCGGCCGCTCCGGGAACCGGTATCGGCCGCGGCGCGGTCCCGGCGGCGCGCAGGCAGACCTCCAGCCGCCACAGCGCGGACGCGTCGGCGGATTCCTCGAACTCCCCCTCCGGCTCGCGCAGCCGCAACACCAGTTCGGGCTCCTCGGACGCCCGCGTCTCCCGCCACTGTCGCAGTACTTCGGCGGCCTGATGGCTTCCGGCTTCCACCGGCACATCGGCCTGCAGGGCGTGCACCAGCGGGTGTGGATGCGGCTCCCCGGGGAGCAGTTCCCGCACCATCGGATCGGTCAGTTCGCCGACCATATCGTCGAGCACATCGCCCGGCGCGCCGGCGACCCGCAGCGCCGGGGGCAGGAGGGCGGCCAGTTCGGCGAGCCAGGCCCGCTGACCCGAGCCCCCGGACAAGCCCCAGCGGGCCCACCATTCGCCGTCGTCGCGCCGCAGTTCCGGCACGACCATCCCGGCCAGCACCCAGCGTTCGATCCCGAGCGCGATATGTGCCAGGAACCGCAGATCCCCGGCCGCCGCACCCGCGGGCAGCCGCTGCCGCAGCGCGGCGGCCGCGGCGCCGGGCGCGAGCGCATGCGCGCGGACCGTTTCCCGCCGCGACCCCGCCGCGTCCACCACGAGCACCTCGGCCCGGTGCCGGAACCGCGACTCCGCGAGCACCGACCCGAGCAGCCCCGGCACCGGCGGCTCGGGTCCGGCGCCCTCGATCCCGGGAGCGCGCCACAGCAGCAGCCCGGAACCGGGCGACCACAGTCCGTGCAACATGGCCCCCATCAAATCAGTCCGGTGCGACATGCCGCGCAGGGTCCCCACCGACGGTCGACCGGGGCCGTAGCGGCCGATCGGCGCGATAGCGCACCGGCGCACCGGGTTGTGTCTGGATTTATCCACCACAACGGCACATACTGAGAAATATCCGCTGGTCACCGCTGATATCAGTACCCGCTGAGCGCAGCCTCGCCGGGTGGATCGCGCTGCCTCCGGCGGCCATGGGCGGCACCCGGCCAACCCCGGCCCGCGAACAGCGGTCCCAGCACACAGCGGCGTCACGGCACAGCGGTGTCATCGAACAGCGGAGGGCAATCGAACAGCGGAGGGCAGCAGTATGACGATTCTGCTCCAGGTACTCGAGCAGAGCTACACGCCGACCACCCCGTGGGAACGGCGCAAGTTCACCTTCGTTAATGCCGACAAGATCGTCGGTATGCGGCTCGACGGACAGTGCGGGGTATGGCTGGACCTGTCCCGCCCCGGCGAATCACAGCGCCTGGCCCATACCGCCCACCCCGAGGAGGCGGTCACCTTTCTGCTCACCGCCTTCGCCAAGATCGCCGAATGCTCCGACAGCGGCGGGTCGTGGGTGATCGGGCACGACGGGGTGCATATCGGATCCCTGGTCGCCACGCGTTTCCCACCGCGCAGCAACCGGCTCGACAACGACGAACTCCTGGCCCGCGCCTGGCTGTGAGCGCGCGCCCCCGGTAACTGTCGGAGGGTGCCGGTATACCGGTACCCGTGATGACACGGGGGATGATTCACGCGGTCGCAGCACTCTGCGCCGCTTTCGCGCTATCGGTTTCCGCGGGTGGTTGCGCGGTGGTCGGCGGGCACCGGCCCGCGCCGGGCAGTCCCGGCCGCGCACAGCTCGAGCAGTTGCTCGGCGCGGTCCGGGTGGTCGCGCAACGACCGCATCCGGGTGGGTACGAGCGGGGTTGCGGCGCCGGTCGGGGTTGCGTCTTCGGCCCCGCCTGGTCCGACGACTACGACGGTCCGGGCGGCAGAGACGGCTGCGATACCCGTAACAATGTGCTCGCCCGCCAGCTCACCGGCGTCGGATTCCGGCCCGGCACCCGCCGGTGCGTGGTGCAGTCCGGCACCCTGGCCGATCCCTACACCGGCACCCGGATCGTGTTCAGCAAGCAGAACGCCCGGCAGGTACCTATCGATCACATCTATCCGCTGGCCGCCGCCTGGGATCTGGGAGCCGCCGCGTGGCCGGCGGCGCAGCGAGTCCGGTTCGCCAACGATATCGACTACAACCTGCAGGCCACCGATAACGCCGCCAATACCGTCAAGAGCGACAGCACACCCGCGCAATGGTTACCGCCGTCGCGGCCGGGACACTGCTACTACGCGGGCAGATACCTGACGGTGGCCGTGCGGTATCAGCTCCCGGTCACCGCGGCCGATCACACCGCACTGCGGAATATCGCCGCGAACTGCGGGTGATCACGGGGCATGTCCCCCGACCGCGACCGGACGCTTCGGATCGTGCGCCCACTGCGACCAGGACCCCGGGTACAGCGCGGCCTGCACACCGACGACCGCGAGCGCGGCGATCGCATGGGCGGCGGTGATACCGGACCCGCAGTACACCGCAACCGGCTCCGCACCGATCTCGCCGAAACGCTCGCGCAGCAGGTCCGCGGGCAGGAAACACCCGTCCTGATCGAGGTTCTCGCTGGTAGGCGCGCTGATCGCGCCGGGGATGTGCCCGGCGCGGGGGTCGACCGGTTCCTGCTCGCCGCGGTACCGCTCGGCCGCGCGGGCATCGAGGAGCACGCCCTTCCACCGGGCGACGGCGTCGGCATCGATCACCGGCAGCCGTCCGGGCCGCAGCTCGATATCACCCGGCTCCGGATCGGATTCCACTCCCGTGGCCAGTTCGCCGCCGACCCGGGTCCAGGCCGGTAGTCCGCCGTCGAGGATGCGGACATCGGTGATCCCCGCCCAGCGCAGCAGCCACCACGCCCGGGCCGCCGACATCCCGCCGAGCGCGTCGTAGACGACCACCGGGTCGCCGGTGCACAGTCCCCAACTGCGGGCGCATTTCTGCAGCTGCCCCGGATCCGGCAGCGGATGGCGCCCGTGGGCGGGCGAGGGCAGGGCCGCCAATTCGGTGTCCAGGTCGACGAACACCGCGCCGGGGATATGACCGTTCTGATATTGCTGCGGACCCTCGGGGTCCCCGAGCTGCCAGCGCACATCGAGCAGGCGCAGATTCTCTTCTGTTGATTCCCGGAGGTCTTCAGCCGAGATCAATACCGCGTTCAACGCAGCTCCTCGTCCAAGGGTCTGGAACAGATTTCGCCACCGTACGCGGCGGCGGTGGGCGAAGTCCACGTGTACGCCGATATCTGTCGTGCGGTGTCGTCCGTCAGATACGGGCGAGCAGTGTCAGCGGATCCTCCAGCAATCCGGCGACCGTCGCCAGGAAACGCGCCGCCGCTTCACCGTCGATCATCCGATGATCGAAACTGAGCGTCAGCGTGGTCACCGAGCGGACGACCACCTCGTCGCGGAACACCCACGGCCGTTTCACGATCGCGCCGAGGCACAGGATCGCCGCCTCACCCGGATTCACCAGCGGCGTACCGGAATCCACGCCGAACACACCGACATTGGAGATGGTGAACGTGCCGCCGCGCAGATCCGGCAGGCCCGCGCGCCCTTCTCGTGCGATCTGGGCCAGCCAGCTGATCTCCCGGCACAGCTCGCGCAAGCTCAGCGTCTGCGCGTCTTTGATGTTCGGCACGAGCAGACCGCGTTCGGTCGCCACCGCGATACCCAGATTGACGTAGTACCGGGTGACGATCTCCGCGTTCGCGTCGTCCCAGAAGGTGTTGACGACGGGGAATTCGGCCAATGCGGCCAGCACCGATTTCGCGACCAGGGCGAGCGGCGTCGGGGTCGATCCCTCGAACGCTTTGGTGGCGCGCAGATGTTCCAGGAGTTCCAGCGAGGCCGTGACATCGACGGTGACCGACGTACTCGCCTGCGGAATGGTGCGCGCGCTGGCCACCATGGCGTCCGCGGTCCGCTTCCGTATCCCGGCGATCGGGGTCCGTTCCTCCCGGACCGACCCGGTGCCCGCCGACGCCACCGGTCCGGCTTCCGGCGCGTCGCCGCCGCGGGTGTCGGGCTCGGAAACCGGTACCGCGCCGCGGACATCCGCGACCGTGACCGCGCCCTCGGGGCCGGATCCCGCCACGTACCAGAGATCTATCCCCAGCTCGCGAGCCAGTTTCCGGGCCCCGGGCGTCGCCGCGACCCGCTGCGATTCGGCGGCGGATCCCCGCGCAGACCCGTTGCGAGGCTCCGGTAGCGCCGGCGGCGCGGCGTCGGCCGGGGCGCCGATGACCCCCGCCTCGACCGAGGCCCCGGGCTCGGCCGGGGGGCCGGGAGCCTGCGTCGCATCGCCGTTCGCTCGTCGTCCGCCACGACGCCGCCGCGACACCTGCTCCTCGGCCGGGCCGTAGCCGACCAGGACCGAGCGCCGTCCGCTCGATTCCGTTGCGGCAGCGCGAATCCGGAGCAGCGGTGCGCCCACTTCGATGGTCTCCCCGGGTTCGGCGAGCAGCTCCACGACCGTCCCGGCGAACGGGGACGGGAGCGCGACCACCGCTTTCGCGGTCTCCACTTCGGCGATGGTCTGGTTCAGTGTCACCTCGTCGCCCACCGCGACCGACCAGTTCTGGAATTCGGCATCGGTGAGTCCTTCGCCGAGATCGGGGAGACGGAACTCCAGGATCTCGCCGGTCTCCGCGGCGCGGGCTTCGTCGGCGCGGGCGTCGTCGTCCACGGTTGGGGCACCTCCGGCTGGCATTGGGATCACGCGTCAGGCGGCCAGTGTGCGGTCGACCGCCGCGAGGATCCGGTCCGGGTCGGGCAGATGATGCTTCTCGAGCTTAGCCGGAGGGTAGGGGATATCGAATCCCGCGACCCGCCGTACGGGCGCCTCGAGCCGGTAGAAGCAGCGTTCGGTGATCCGGGCGGCGATCTCGGCGCCCAGTCCGCCGGATATCTGCGCCTCGTGCACCACGACGAGGCGGCCGGTCCGGTCCACCGATTCCGCGATGGTGTCCACGTCCAGCGGCGCCAGACTGCGCAGGTCCACCACCTCCAGCGAAATACCTTCCTCGGCACCGAGTTTCGCTGCGGCCAGGGCGGTGGCGACCGTACCCCCATAAGCGACCACGGTGACGTCGGTTCCGCGGACGCACACTCGGGCCCGGTCCAGTGGCAGCTCCGGCGCCGCCGCCGGATCGAACTCGGCCTTGTCCCAGTAACGACGTTTGGGTTCGAAGAAGATCACCGGGTCGTCGAGGGCGACGGCCTGGCGGATCATGGTGTAGGCGTCGGCCGGGTTGCTCGGCGACACCACGCGCAGCCCCGCGGTATGCGCGAAATAGGCCTCGGGCGATTCGGAATGGTGTTCCACCGAACCGATACCGCCCCCGAACGGGATCCGGATGGTCAGCGGCGCCCGCACCTTCCCCCGAGTCCGGTAATGGATCTTGGCGACCTGGGACACGATCTGATCGAAGGCCGGATACACGAAACCGTCGAACTGGATTTCACACACCGGCCGGTAGCCGCGCAGCGCCATGCCGAACGCCGTTCCCACGATGCCCGATTCGGCCAGCGGCGTGTCGATCACGCGCCGGTCGCCGAAATCCTTCTGGAGCGTGTCCGTCACCCGGAACACACCGCCGAGCCGGCCGATGTCCTCACCCATCAGCACCACCTTGGGATCGTCCTCCAGGGCACTGCGTAATCCGGCATTGAGCGCCGCGGCGAATGTGGTGATCATGAGCGGACTCCCTCCTCGCGCGCGGCCGGCGCGGCAGTCGCGAGCGCACAGGCCGGGTCGTCGGCCAGATAGGCGGTGTAGTCCCGGCGCTGTTCGTCGAGAACCCGGTGCGGGGTCGCGTAGACGTGGTCGAAAAGCTCGGACGGCTCGGGATCGGCCATGGTGATCGTCTCGGTGCGCATCCGGTGCGCCACCTCGTCGGCGCGTTCGTCCACCCGCCGCTGGACGTCGGCGTCCAGCAGGCCCTCACGTTCCAGCAGTAGGCGCATCCGCAGAATCGGGTCCCGGCGCGCCCACTCCTCGGTTTCCGCGGCGGTCCGGTAGCGGGTGGGATCGTCGGCGGTGGTGTGCGGCCCCATCCGGTAGGTGATGGCCTCCACGAACGACGGCCCGCCGCCGCCGCGCGCACGGGCGGCCGCCTGCCTCGTGACGGCCAGAACCGCCAGGACATCGTTGCCGTCCACCCGGATCGCGGGGATGCCGTACCCGACGGCACGATGCGCGATCGGCGTGGCGCTCTGCAGATGGACAGGTTCGCTGATCGCCCAGTGATTGTTCTGGCAGAAGAACACCACGGGCGCGCCCCAGCTGGAGGCGAAGGTCAGCGCCTCGGCGATATCGCCCTGGCTGGTCGCGCCGTCGCCGAAATACGCGACCGTCGCGATCTCGGCCCCGTCGAGCTGGGCGGCGTAGGCGTAACCGGTCGCATGCAATCCCTGGGCGCCGACCACGATCGCCGGATTGGCCATATTGACCGCGGCCGGGTCGCCCGAGGAATGGGACACTCCTCGCCACATCGCGGTCATGGCACTCGGGTCCACCCCCCGGCAGTAGGCGACGGCGCTCTCACGGTAACTGCCGAACACGTAGTCGTCGGGCCGCAGTGCGCGGGCCGAGCCGACCTGGGCCGCTTCCTGGCCCTGGCACGGCGCCCAGAGTCCGAGCTGTCCCTGCCGGGCCAGTGCCACGGCCTCGGTATCGATACGCCGGGTGACCACCAGATCTTCGTAGAGTCGCCGCAGTTCCTCCGGCCCGATATCGGCGACGAGCGCCTGGTACTCGGGATTGTGCACCCGACGTCCGTCGGGCTGGATCAACTGCACCGGATACTCGGTTGTGCCGGGCATCGCCTCGCCTCCTCACGCGGATCACGCGCTCATGTGGCCTGTAACACAAGCATCCACCCGTTAGCGATCTGCGCAAGTCTCGTTCAGAAAACTGAGCATAATGCTCGTTCTTGGGGGTCCAGAAGCTGTCATACTGCGTCATATGACCAGTCGGGAGACCACCGAAGCGGTACTGGACGCCACGGACGCGCGACTACTGCTGGAGTTGATCGCCAACCCCCGGGCCACCGGCGTGGAACTGGCCGCGCGACTCGGCCTCTCGCGCAACACCGTGCAGGCGCGGCTGGCTCGCTGGGAGGCCGCCGGAGTTCTGGGCAGTTTCGAGCACCGGGTCGATCCGCGCGCGCTGGGCTACCGCTTGTCCGCCTTCGTGGCGGTGGTGGTGGACCAGCATCGACTCGAGGCGGTGGTCGACGAACTGGCCGAGATCCCGGAGGTCACCGAGGTGTGCGGAATGACCGGCCCCACCGACCTCACGGTGCGCGTGGTGGCCCGCGATGCCGACGATCTCTATCGGATCACCGGGCAGATCCTGAAGATCCCCGGTGTGGTCCGCACGAACATGGCCCTGGTGATGCAGGAGTCCGTGGGGCCGCGCACCGCCCCGCTCCTGCGCCGCCTCGCGGGACCGGCCTGACCGGCTGCCCGAGCAGCGGACGAGAAAGCGATTAAGCGACACACCGGGGTAAATGTCGCATGTAACCGCTAAGGTGCGAGCATGGAGCTCTCAGGCACAGTATCGGACACCTTCTCCGGCCGGACCGCCGTCGTCACCGGCGGCGGATCGGGCATCGGCGCGGCACTGGCACGCCGCCTGGCCGACCACGGCGCGAAGGTCGTGGTGGCCGATCTCGATCCGGCGACCGCGGGCAAAGTGGCCGCCGAGATCGGCGACGCCGCGGTATCCGCCGCCGGCGACGCCGCCGATCCCGAGGTGATCCAGCATCTGATCGACCGGGCGGAATCCGCCTTCGGCCCCGTCGACCTGTACTTCGCGAACGCCGGAATCGGCGGCGGCGCCGGACTGGACAGCACCGACGCGCAGTGGGCGGCCGCCCTGGAGATCAACACCCTGGCGCATATCCGGGCCGCCCGGCTGCTCGTACCCGGCTGGCTGGCGCGCGGCGGCGGCCACTTCGTGAGCACCGCGTCGGCGGCCGGACTGCTCACCCAGCTCGGATCCGCGCCGTACTCGGTGTCCAAGCACGCGGCCGTCGGATTCGCGGAATGGCTGTCGATCACCTACGGCGACCAGGGCGTCCGGGTGAGCTGTGTATGCCCGATGGGCGTGGACACCGCCCTGTTGCGCGAGGGAATGATCCCGCCGGACAACGTCGAGGCCGGTCGGCTGGCGATCAACGCGGTGAAATCCGCAGGCGCGGTACTCACCCCCGAAGAGGTCGCCGACACCGTACTGGCCGGGGTCGCGGCCGGCCAGTTCCTGATCCTGCCCCACCCGGAAGTGCTGACCATGTACCAGCACAAGGGTTCGGACTACGACCGCTGGATCCGGGGTATGCGCCGCTTCCAGCATGCACTGGAGAACCCGGACTCCTGACCGCCCCGGCGCATCACCCGCGGCCGATACCGGTGACCCCCGCGGCCCGGCTCGCGACGTCCCTGCGGCCCGCCGCGCGTGAGTACCGGCGGCCCATCGCGGGCGCCCGCGATCGGCGCGCTACTGCTCGGGGTCGTCGGTGACCAGGGTCGCAGCGGCGGTACGGATCACCGCGGGGATCTCCACCGGCTTACGGGTCTCCGAGTCCACGTACACGTGCACGAACGTTCCGGTAGCGGCGAGTTCCAGCCCCTCCCCCGCCTCCCGGAAGATCGCGAGATCGTAGGTGATGCTGGAGCGGCCGAGCCGCGAGATCCGCAGACCCACCCGCAGTCGGTCGGGAAAACTCAGGGACGCGTGAAAGCGGCAGGATGTCTCCGCCACGATCCCGATGGCGGGCAGGTCCCGGATATCGGTGCCGGTCGCGTCGATCAACCACGCGTTGACCGCGGTATCGAAGTAGGCGTAATAGGTCACGTTGTTCACGTGGCCGTAGTGGTCGTTATCGGCCCACCGGGTGGGCACCGGCCAGAGCACCGGATACTGCTGGGTCACCCGGCCGACGATACCGGGGTCAGCCCGCGGAGGGCACCGCGGCGGCCGCGCCGCCGAGCCGGTGCTCCCGGGGACTCACCCCGAAATGCCGTTTGAAGGCCGTGCTCAATGCGAAGGCGCTACCGTAGCCGACCTGACGGGCCACCGCCTCCACCGTATGGTCGGTGCCCTGGAGCAGATCCGCCGCGAGATCGAGCCGCCATTCGGTGAGGAAGGCCATCGGCGGCTCGCCGACCATCTCGGTGAACCTCCTGGCCAGCGCCGCGCGCGAGGCCCCGACCGCACCGGCCAGTTCGGCGACGGTCCAGCCGTGCGCGGGATTGTGCTGCAGCAGCCGCAACGCCTTGCCCACGGTCGGATCGCTGTACGCGTGGTACCAGGCCGGCGCCTCGGCCCCGGAGAACCAGGTGCGCAGGGTGGCGATGAGCAGCAGATCGAGCAACCGGTCCAATACCGCGCTCTGCGCGGGCAGATCTTTCACGGTTTCGTCGACCAGCAGATCCAGGACCCGGTCGTCGGAACGACCGCGCGGCACCACGAGCACCTCCGGAAGGGCACGCAGCAGGCGGCGGCTCACCGCGCCGGCCTGCTCATAGGACCCGGTGACCAGCACCGTCTCCCCCGCCGGATCGTTACCCCACTGCCGCACCCCGAGGCTCATCGTCTCGCAGAGCACCTCGCCGTCGGTGGTCGTGGTGACCTGCCCGGGATGGATGAGGATCTGCGGGTCGGTCGCCGGATCATCGGCGACCGTGTACGGGCGCGGACCGCGGAACACCGCCACATCGCCGGCCTCCAGCAGATACTGTCCGCCGTCGTCGGTCACCGTCCACGCCCGGCCCCGGATCACCGCCGCGAGGGTCAGCGGCGATTCGTCCTGGATCCGCAGCGACCACGGCGGACTCAGCAGCGACCGCAGCAGGAAAGCACCTCGTGCCCTGGGTCCCTCGAGCAGCCCGGCCAACGCATCCATCTCGCCAACGATAGCCGCGGCCCCGAGCCTGCGACAGGCTCCGGAGGCCCTGCCCGCCGAAGCGCGATACCCTGCGGGCCCACGCGCTCGGGGCAGGGGTGAAGTACGTCGAGAGCCCCGGTCGGCGCCGTCACCGCTCGTCGATCCCGACGGCGGTCGCGCACCGAAATCGACGGCCCTGTCGCCGATTCGGCGAGCACGGACGACTGTAACGCGGGCCTATCATGTAGATATGGAATAAGTGGGGGGCGAGGGGAGGGCGCCGATGCCGGACCTGTCCAGAGTCGAGCTGTACGCCGCGATCCGGCAGGACCTCCGTGCCGGACTGTCCAAACGTGCCATCGAACGTAAGTACGGCGTCGGATGGCGGACGGTGGCGAGGGCGACGGAGTCGGTGTTGCCCGGGCCGCGGAAAGAATATTCGCCGCGGCCGCAGAAACTGGATCCCTACAAGCCGTTCATCGACGATGTGCTGCGCGCCGATCTGAACGGACCGCCCAGGCAACGTCATACAGCCACCCGGATCTATCAGCGGCTGGTCACGGAGCGGGGCATGGCGGATGTGTCGTATCAGCGGGTCAGCGCCTACATCCGCGAGCGCAGACCACAGCTGCGGACCGAGCAGCTGACCGCCCGGCGCCGCACCGAACGTCTTGTCGGGGCAGCCGGTTTCCCCCGCGCCAAGACCCTGGAAGGTTTCGATTTCGCCGCCAACCCCAGTATCGACCCAGCCGTCGTCCACACCCTCGCCGAATGCGATTGGGTGCGACAAGGCCGGCCGCTGTGCTTGATCGGCGACGCGGGCACCGGGAAGTCCCATCTGCTGATCGCCCTGGGCACCGAAGCGGCGAGGGCAGGCTACCGGGTCCGGTACATCTTGGCCGCCGGATTGGTCAACAAGCTGGTAGAAGCCGCGGACGGGCAGCGACTCTCCCGGGCCATCGGCCGCTACCGGGGCATCGATCTACTCTGCATCGATGAACTCGGCTACACCGAACTCGGTCGGCGCGGCGCCGAATTGCTGTTCCAGGTGTTGACCGAACGCGAGGAGAAGAAGTCGGTCGCGATCGTAGCCAACCGCGGCATCGCGAACTGGTCCGAGATCTTCCCCGACGCCCGGCTCCGGGCCGCCATCATCGACCGGCTCACGTTCGGCGGCACCATCGTCGAGACCGGCGCGCAAAGCTATCGCCGAGCCCATTCCCGGGCCGGCGAACCCACCGACACCCCCCGCTGACGCGGCCCGGTTCCCACGCGCCGAGACCCGCGCCGACCGTGGGCGACCGGCCGCGATCGCTCGCACCGCCGGTTTGCCCAAGGTTTTCTCGCGCACATCCGATGGACGGGGCTACGAAACAGAAAACAAACGAACCGGTAGCAATTTTCAGTGCCGTCGAATTTCACGATAAAACACCGCCGGAATTCATGAACAAACGCTGTCGGAATTCGTGATAATTCCGCCGGAATCGGCGATAAAACCGACCACACCCACCAAGAACATGGCTTACACCTGGTCTTATTGGACAGAAATGCACTGTTGCACTAAGCGTTCCGGAGACGTATGTTTGCGGATGGGTCGATTCCGATCGAATTGCCTTAAGGGGAAATATGATCCATTCATAATCGGACGAAATGCAGTCGTACGCAACCGGCTGACATTCCAGATAGATCGAAATTCTTCGCCGGTAACGGTGAGCCGCACTACCGGCCGCCGGCTACTCGACAGACCGGCCCGCCGTGAGCGGCAGCCACTCCGAACACGGAGGGCGTGACCGCCCGGTGGCATTAGCCACCCTGCGTCGGCCGGTCGTGCCCACCTCACACATCGATCAGAAAGACAGCACCATGCCCATCTCTCCGAACCAAGGGTCGACCGCGGGCGGGACCACCGTCACCATCACCGGTACGAACCTCGCCGGCGCCACCGCCGTTCGTTTCGGCGCCAAGTCCGCCACCATCACGGCCAATACGCCGACCTCGGTCACGAGTGTCTCTCCGTCGGGTGTCGGCACCGTCCCGGTGACCGTCACCACGCCGGGCGGGACCAGCAACCCACTGTCGTTCTTCTACATCGGCCCGCCGTTCAAATCGGGCCTGTCGCCGGTCTCAGGAGTCACCGCGGGCGGCAATACGGTCACCATCACCGGAATCGGTTTGGCTACCGCCACTTCCGTCGCCTTCGGCGCCAACACGGCGACCCCGACCGTGGTGAACGACGGTGTGCTGACCGTCGTCGTGCCCGCGGGCGCGGCGGAGGGTTCGGTCGGGGTCAGCGTCACGACCGCGGGCGGATCCAGCAACGGCCTCTCGTACACCTACGTGGACGCGCCCACCCTCGGTACCCCGGCACCCGCCTCCGGTCCCGCCTCCGGCGGCACCGCGGTGACCATCCCCGGCACCGATCTGACGACCACGGAATCGGTCACGTTCGACGGCGTACTGGCGCCTTTCAGCGTGCTCTCCGATGCGGCGCTCGTCGCGGTCACGCCGCCGGGTACCGTCGGCGCCGTGGATATCGTGGTCACCACGACCGGTGGCAGCGCCACCGCGACCGGTGCGTTCACCTACGTCGCCGGACCCGGTATCTGACCGGATATCCGGTCCGGGTGACGGCCCGCACCGGATGACGCCGGCCTCGAAACCCGGGCAGGGCGCTCGCCGCCCTGCCCGGGCCCCGGCCCGTTCACCAGCCCACAATCCGACTTCGCCCCTGCCCCTGGTCGGACGGGGGCTCCGCCTCGCTCTGAAAGGAGCACCCCATGGCCCCGACCCTGACCTCCCTGTCGCCGACTTCGGGCCCCGTTGCCGGCCTGAACAACGTCACGCTGACCGGCACCGAGTTCGTCGCCATCGTCACCTCCGTGCAATTCGGCACGATGGCAACCACTTTCACGGTGGACTCCAGCACAAAGATCACCGCGATCGCCCCACCCGGCACCGGGACGGTGCAGGTCACCGTCAGCACCACCGGCGGCACCAGCAACGGACTCCCCTACACCTACGCCGCGGTTCCCACACTGAGCAGCGTCAGCCCCGGTCAAGGGCCCACGGCCGGCGGCACCACCGTGACACTCACCGGCACCGGCCTCACCGGTACCACCGCCGTCACCTTCGGGGCCACCCCGGCCACCACATTCACCGTGAACTCCAGCACCCAGATCACCGCCACCGCACCACCCGGCACCGGGACGGTACAGGTCACCGCCACCACGGCGGCGGGCACCAGCAACGGAGTCGCCTTCAGCTACGTCGCGGCACCGGCACTGACCTCCATCGGCCCGAGTTCGGGTCCGGCGGCGGGCGGCACCACCGTGACACTCACCGGCACCGGCCTCACCGGTACCACCGCCGTCACCTTCGGGGCCACCCCGGCCACCACGTTCACCGTGAACTCCAGCACCCAGATCACCGCCACCGCACCACCCGGCACCGGGACGATACTGGTCACCGTCACCGGCCCGGGCGGAACCAGCAATGGGCTGCTGTACTCCTACACCGCGGTCCCCGTGCTGATCTCGGTCGGTCCGACCTCGGGGCCGGCGGCGGGCGGCACCGCGGTCACCCTGGTGGGGACGGATCTGGCGGGCGCCACCGCGGTCACTTTCGGCGCCACGCCGGCGGGCTCGTTCACCGTCGTCTCCGGCACGCAGATCACCGCTGTCGCGCCGGCCGGGACCGGCACGGTGCAGGTCACGGTCACCACCGGAGGTGGGACCAGCAACGGGGTTTTCTACACCTACGTCGCCGTACCCACCATCGGCGCCCCGGCGCCCGCCGCCGGGCCGACCGCCGGTGGGACTCCGGTGACCATTCCCGGCACTGCGCTGACCACCACCGACTCGGTTACTTTCGGCGGCGCGGCAGCGGCGTTCACCGTCATATCCGATACGCAGGTCACGGCGGTGACCCCGCCGGGGGCCGTCGGCGCGGTCAACGTGGTCGTGAGCACCAGCGGCGGCAGTGCGACCGGGGCCGGCGCCTTCACCTACGTCGCGCCACCCGTCATCTGAGCGGTCGACCGTGATCTCGGCCGGCCGGGGACGACCCGCCCAACCCACTCGAGAACACCGCGCACGAGTTCGTGCTCCGAGTGGGTGCCGCGGCTCACCCCGGCCGGCCACAGCTTTCCGGCCCGCGCCGCCGAATCCCGGACCGGTGACGCCCGGTAGCGGCAGATCGGAACCAGCGGCGGGCGCCGCCACGGCGATGCGGCGGATCCGGCGACCTGTCAGTGCCCGGTGCACGTCCACACCAGCAGCACGAGCACCGCCGCGAGATAGCCCCAGGCGCTCCACCGCGCGACCCCGCACAGCCGCACGGACCGCGGATCACCCACCGGCAGGCCCGGATACCCGGTCAGCAGTCCGCGCAGCGGAAATTGGTATTCGGGATTGTCACCCATATCCGGCGCTGTCGACGCGGCGGCCAGCAGCAGGACGTCCGCGACCACCAGCAGTGGTAGCGCCTCGGGCGGTGCGAGGAACCCGGCCACGATCACCGGTGCGACGATCACCGCGGGCACGATGCCCAGGGTGAACATCGCGAAGATCATCCACCAGCCGGCGCCGAAGAATCTGATCCCGATCGCGACCACCGCGACCACGCATTGACCGATCCCCACCGCCATTTCCGGTACCTCCCAACCGCAGTGCCGGTCCGGACGCTACCGGCGGGCACCGACACGACCACCGCTCCAGAGCAGGGGCGCCTACAGATACATCCCGGCATCCACCGGATCCGCCGTGACCGCGATACTTCCCGCGCCGTCACGCAATGCGACCAGTTCCGCGAGGGTCGCCTCGGTGACGGATCCGGCGGCCGGGTGATCCCCCAGCCAGGTACGCGCCTCGGCGGCCGTCAGCTTCCCGATCTCCAGCTGGGCCAGGCAGCGGCCGGGCCGGGTGACCGCGGGATGCAGCCGGGAGAGATCCTCGTTGGTGCTGATCGCCACCAGCACCTCGCGACTCTGCCCCAGCATCCCGTCGGTGAGGTTGAGCAACCGGGAAAGCCCCTGACCAGAGGTGGATTTCGCTTCGGCGTGGATCAGCTCGTCGCAATCCTCGAGGATCAGCAGCCGCCAGCGGTCGGCTTCCTCGTCCTCGCCTTCGGCTCCCATCGCCGCGCGCATCAGATATCCGGGCTTGGCGAACAGCGTCTCGGGATCGAGTACGCAATCGGCCTGACACCAATCCGACCAGGATCTGGCCAGGGCCCGCAGCGCGGTGGTCTTGCCCGTTCCGGGCGGGCCGTGCAGGAGCAGCAGCCGTCCGCGAATATCGGCCGGACGCAATGCCATCAGCCGATCCAGGGCACCGGCGACGGTCGTGCCGTAGTTACCGCGGATCTCCGGCCACTCCGGCGTGGTGACGGCGAGAACCCGCCGGTTCGCCCCGCGATCGCCCTGGTGCCAGAAGCCCATCTTCACCGAGGCCGCGTCGGTCGGAGCCGGTTCCTCGGCATCACGGATCGTCTCCGCGACAATGCGTTCGGCCAGCTCGTCGCTGATCGCGGTCACTTCCACAGTGGCGGACTTGTCCGCCCACCGATCAGAACGCAGGGCCCAGCCCTCCCCGAGCACCAGGATGGACAGTGACTCGGATTCGACGATCGACCGCGAGATCACCGACCCCGGCGGGCGCAGCGGCGCGTCGGCTCGCACCCGGTCCAGTTGTCGCTTCCGGTAGTACGGTTGCACACCCCGGCCGAACAAGCTGAGGGCCAGCATATCGAGCAGGTCGCGCGGGGTGGAGTAGGAATCGAGGACGGCGGACCAGGGCAGGGCGTCGGCGGGGTCGGCGGCGGTGCTGTCGAATTCGATCAGGCGCAGCGGCTCGTTGCGTTCGGGCATCGCCGTCAATGATCTGCCCGCCGGCACGCAGCGTCCACTCGTTTTCGGCGCGCGCCCGCACGGCACACCGTCCGTGGCGTCGAGAACCACGCACCGGGATCCGCCGTCGACCGACCGCTCCAGCACGAAACCCCGGTGCGGACCCGGCCGATTCGACCGGGCCCGCACCGGGGCCGACACTGTGACCGCTCGGGTTACAGCGCTTTCAGTTCCTCGGTGACCGCACCGACCGACTTCTTCGCGTCCCCGAACAGCATGGCTGTGTGGTCGGCGTAGAAGAGCGGGTTGTCGATTCCGGCGAAACCGCTGTTCATCGAGCGCTTCAGCACGATCACCGATTTCGCCTGGTCCACATTGAGCACCGGCATCCCGTAGATCGGGCTGGCCGAATCCTCGCGGGCGGCCGGGTTGGTGACATCGTTGGCGCCGATCACCAGGGCGACATCGGTGCGGCCGAATTCGCCGTTGATATCGTCCATTTCCTTCATGGCGTCGTAGGACACCTCGGCCTCGGCGAGCAGCACGTTCATATGTCCGGGCATCCGGCCGGCCACCGGGTGGATGGCGTATTTGACCTCTACGCCCTTGGCTTCCAGCAGCCCGGCCATTTCCTTGACCGCGTGCTGCGCCTGCGCTACCGCCATCCCGTATCCGGGCACCACGATCACCTGGTTGGCGTAGGCCATCTGGATCGCCGCGTCCGCCGCCGAGGTGGCCTTCGCCTGCTTCTGTTCACCGTCACCGGAGGCGGCGACAGCGCCGCCGCCGCCGAACCCACCGGCCACGATCGCCGGAATCGAACGGTTCATCGCCTTGGCCATCAGGTTCGTCAGGATGGTGCCGGACGCGCCGACGATCATGCCCGCCACGATCATCGCGGTGTTGTTCAGCGCCAGACCGGCGGCCGCGGCCGACAGGCCGGTGAGCGCGTTGAGCAGCGAGATGACCACCGGCATATCCGCGCCGCCGATCGGCAGCACCACCATCAGGCCCAGCACCCCCGCGGCGAGCAGCAGCAGCACCATCCACCACTGCGACACACCGCCGTCGGCGGCCCCGAGACCGATGACCACCGCCGCCGCGACCGCGACGACGAGCAGCACCAGGTTCACCACCTGCTGCAGTCTCCCCAGTCCGATCGGACGCCCGGGCAGGATCTCCTGCAGTTTGCCGAACGCGATCACCGAACCCCAGAACGACACCGAGCCGATGATCGCGGCGAACAGCGACCCGACGATGATGTGCACGGTCGGTTCTTCACCGTGGTGGAACACCGAGAAGCCGGTGGTATCGATGAATTCGGCCCAGGCGATCAACGCGACGGTACCGCCGCCGACCCCGTTGAACGCCGCCACCAACTGGGGCATCGCGGTCATCTTCGTGTAGCGCGCGGGCGGCACGCCCAGCAGCACGCCGACGACCAGGCCCGCGACGATCAGAATCCAGTTACTGGTGTCGCGCACCGCGATCAGCGTCGCTATCACGGCGAGCGCCATACCGGCCGCCGCGATCCAGTTGCCCCGGACCGCGGTCTTCGGGCCGGTCAGGCCCATCAGGCCGTAGATGAAGAGGGCGAAGGACAGGATGTAGAGGATATCGACCAGATTGTCCATGGGTCACTTACCTGCCTTCTCGGCACCCGCGGCGGGCTTCTTGCCCTTGAACATGCCCAGCATCCGGTCGGTCACCACGAAACCGCCGATCACGTTCAGGGTTCCGAACACCACGGCCACGAACAGGATGACCTGCACCCCGGGCGACGGATCCTCCATCCGCCCGAGGGTGACCAGCGCACCCAGCACGACGATGCCGTGAATGGCGTTGGTACCCGACATCAGCGGGGTGTGCAGGGTGTTGGGGACCTTCGAGATCACCGCAAAACCCACGAATCCGGACAGCACCAGAATCGCGATATTCGCCAAGAGCTCGCTGTACATCATTCGGCCTTCGTTGTCGGTTCGGCGTCACGGGTGACACAGGAATCGGCAAGCACCTGATCGGAGAAATCCGGTTTCAGCTCGCCCTCGGTGAGCATCAGTTCCAGTAGCGCGGAGATGTTCTTCGAATACAGCTCGCTGGCGTGCTCGGGCATGGTGGCGGGCAGGTTCAGCGGCGAACAGATCGTGACGTCGTGCTTCACCGCGATCTCACCGGGTTCGGTGAGTTCGCAGTTGCCGCCGGTCTCCCCGGCGAGATCGACGATCACGCTGCCCGGTTTCATCCCCGCCACCGCGGCCGCGGTCACCAGGCGCGGCGCGGGCCGGCCGGGGACGAGCGCGGTCGTGATCACCACGTCGAAACCGGTGATGGCGTCTTCGAGCGCCTGCTGCTGTTTCGCCTTCTCCTCGTCGGTGAGTTCGCGGGCGTAACCGCCCTCACCGGCGGCGTCGATCCCGAGATCGAGCCACTGGGCGCCCACCGAACGCACCTGGTCGGCGACCTCGGGCCGGACGTCGTAACCGGTGGTCCGGCCGCCCAGCCGTTTCGCGGTGGCCAGCGCCTGCAGTCCGGCCACGCCGACGCCGAGCACCAGCACGGTCGCCGGTTTCACGGTGCCGGCGGCGGTGGTCAGCATAGGGAAGAAGCGGGTCGATTCCGACGCCGCCAGCAGCACTGCCTTGTAACCGGCCACATTCGCCTGCGAGGACAGCGCGTCCATCACCTGGGCGCGCGAGATCCGCGGGATGGACTCCACCGCGAACGCCTGTACCCCGGCTTTCTTCAGCGCGTCGATCTGGTTGTCGGCATTGCGCGGTGCCAGGAATCCGATGAGCGTCTGCCCCGCGGACAGTTTGCTCACTTCGGCATCGCTGGGCGGGGCCACCTTCACGACCACATCGGCCGACCAGGGGTCGCCGATCGACGCGCCGGCTTCCTCGTAGGCGGTATCGGGAATGAGCGCGCCCGACCCTGCCCCGGCTTCGACCACGACCTCCACACCCTGTTTCACGAGGGTGGGAATGATCTTCGGAACCAAGGCGACCCGCCGCTCGCCCGCGGCGGATTCGCGAACGACACCGACACGCGCCCCGCGCGGCGACGAATCGCTCACGGGCTGTGTCTCATCCCCCTCTACTCCCACCCGAGATGTCTCCACTTGTCTGCTTCCCTCTCCTGCAGTTCGGCCGCCGATCACGGCGCCGGGCGGGGTGTCCTGGGACACCACCGCCCGAAATCCTGGCAACCGTACATCGGCCGCAGTGAGATTAGCTGAGATGCCCGTCACATTCGACGCCCCCCGGCGCTCGTCTTCGCATCGGTAAATCCTGATCACGAGCGGTATCGGCACAAGCATGCCCGGGAGTTTGAAAAGTTTGCCAATCCGACCGGCCCACACCGGGCCCCGATCCGGCCTTACGCCGTAGAGTGCGCCGTGTGAACGACTGCGTTTTCTGCCGGATCGTGTCCGGCGCCGCGCCGGCGCACCGGGTCTACGAGGACGAGATCGTCACCGCGTTCCTCGATATCCGGCCGATCACCCGCGGCCATACACTGGTGATCCCGAAGCGGCATGCCACCGACCTCTCCGAACTGGATGCCGAAACGGGCATGGACCTGTTCCGCGTCGGCCATCGCGTCGCCCGGGCCGTGCAGGGGCGCGGATTCGCCGCCGACGGGGCGAATCTGCTGATCAACGATGGCAAGGCCGCGTTCCAGACGGTCGGCCACGTCCATCTGCACGTCGTCCCCCGCAGGCACGGGGACATAGTGCGGTTCGCGACCGGACTGGTGCTGCGGCGCGCGAAGGAACCGGAGAAGGTCGCGGCCGCCCTGCGCGCAGGTCTTACCGCGCTGAGCGACCCACCGCCCGAACCCGGCTCCGACCTCACCTGACCCCCGAATCACCGCGCCCGGATTCCGACCGGCCCACCGAAGGCGCCGCCGAGGATGCGATATCTCCGCCCACACTGCGGCCCGCGCGGACCACATGTACCGACTCCCTGGAGGCCCGAATGACCGACACCCCTGATCACCTCGAACTCACCGCGCTGCTGTCCGGCCAGTTCGACGCACTCGCCGACCTCGTCTCCGGAATCGGCGAAGACCAGTGGCGCACGATCTCGCCGCTGCCGGGATGGACCGTATTCGATGTCCTCGCCCACGTGGTCGGCACCGAATCGATGCTGCTCGGCGAGCGCCCCCCGGCCCGCGATCCACAGGAGCCCGAGGTGGACGTCGAAACCTTCCCGCATGTGCGCAACGAGATCGGGAAATTCAACGAGGTCTGGGTGCAGCGCCTGCGTTCGCGCGCGGGCGCGGAACTACTCGACCACTACCGCGACGTCACCCGCCGCCGCGTCGAGGCGCTCGCCGCCATGGACGACCAGGCGTGGCTCGCGCCGTCGCCGTCGCCGGTCGGCGAGGTGCCCTACGCGCGATTCATGCGGGTCCGGTTGTTCGACTGCTGGATGCACGAACTCGATATCGCCGACGCCCTCGGCAAACAGGTCGACGAGGGCGGGCCGCGCGGTGAACTGGCCTTCGCGGAGTTCGCCCGATCACTGCCCCGGGTGGTCGCGAAACGCGGGAAGGCGCCGGCCGGATCGCTGATCACCTTCGAACTGACCGGACCGCTCGCGCGGACCCTGCATATCGAGATTGGTGATCGCGCCCGCTATGTGGACACCCCCGCCGGGGACGCCACCGCCACCGTCGCACTGGATTCCGGTCTGCTCGTCCGGCTGGGCGGCGGCCGGGTCGAGCCGGAGACGGTGCTGGACCGGATCGTCTTCCGCGGCGACGCGGACCTGGGGCGCCAGGTCGTCCGGAACCTGGCGTTCACCATCTGACGTGCGACTCTTCCTGTCGAGCTACCGCTTCGGGGCGCACTACGACGTATTCGCCGCACTGGTCGGCGAACCGGGTCCGATCGCGGTGATCGCCAACGCCTGCGACTCCTGGCCGCGGGCTCGCGACGCCGCGCTCACCAGCGAATTGGTGCCGCTGCGAAGGCTGGGGTTCCGGCCGGAGGAAGTGGACCTGCGTGAATACGTCGGGCGGGCGGCCGATCTGACGCGCCGGCTGGCGCGGTTCCCGGCCCTTTGGGTACGCGGTGGAAACACCTTCGTGCTGCGCGCCCAGTTCGCCCGCAGCGGCGCGGATCGGGTCATCCCGGAGCTGCTGGGCGCGGATTCGCTGGTCTACGCGGGGTACAGCGCGGGCGCGTGTGTGCTGAGCCCCGACCTGCACGGCCTGGAATCCGCCGACGATCCCGACGAGGTGGCGCCGGCCTGCGGTATCGATCCGCTCTGGGACGGACTCGGCGTCATCGATCGCCCGATCGTCGCGCACCTCGATTCCCCCACCGACCCCGAAGGCACGGGTAACGCCCTGGCCGCCCGCCTCCGCGCGGCCGGCACCGCCCACTGGGCGCTCACCGATGCCGACGCCGTCGTCCGGGAGGGCGGCGAAACCCGCGTCTACACCGGGTGATCCGCAGGTCGGCGGCGACGGAATACGATCCAGCGCATGGCGGAGTACATGTAGACCGCCTCGCACGCGCCCGCCAGCAGCCGGGCGAGGTGGTACTGCAGGCCGAGCGCCGCGAGACCCGCCCCCACACCGAGGATGAAGACGAGATAGTTGATCACCACGACCACCGTGTAGATCACCGCCTGCTTTCCGGCCGGTGCGTGGGAACGGAAGTTGAGTCGCCGGTTGAGGTAGAACGCCAGCGCGAAAGCGCAGATATAGCCGACCGAGATCGACAACCACTCCGGTAGCCCGAGACCGCTGCGCAAACCGGTCAGGATGAGCAGATCGATGCCGAAGGTGCAGCCGTTGATCACGGCGAAACCGAGGAACGTGGGTGCGACGACACGGTCGAGCCCCCAGGGCAAGCGCGCGACCACCGCCGCGCACCAGCGGGCGAAGCGGATCTCCCATGTGTCAGCGTTCGTCGCCAGATCCTGCACGGCGCCAGCCTCGCAGCAGCAGGTGACCGGAAGGTGAGCATCCGGGAAACCCGCAGTTCGACAGCGGTTCCGTGCTATCCGCGGCCCGTCCACTCAGCCGGGCCGGCGTGCATGAGCCCGTCGGCCTTCATTGCTATATCGGCAAATTTCCTTGCCGATATTTCCGACTATGCGGATAGTCGGCGGCAAGGAGGTGGTCGAGGTGACCGAACAACTGGAACAGAGCTACGACGTGGTGGTGGCCGGCGGCGGAGCGGCCGGACTGAACGGGGCGTTGATGCTGGTCCGCGCCCGGCGGACGGTGGCCGTGATCGACGCGGGGCAGCCGCGCAACGCGCCCGCCGACGGAGTGCACGGGCTACTCGCACGGGACGGGATGCCGCCGACGGAACTACTCGAACGCGGACGCACCGAGGTGCGCGGGTACGGCGGACATGTGGTGACCGGGGAAATCGTCGCGGCTACCCGCGACGAGAACGGCTTCACGGTCACCCTCGCCGACGGACGGACAGTCCACGCGAGGCGACTGCTCGCCGCCACCGGCCTGACCGACGAACTACCGGAGATCCCCGGGCTGAGCGAACGGTGGGGCCGCGACGTCGTGCACTGCCCGTACTGCCACGGCTGGGAGGTCCGCGACCGGGCGATCGCGGTGCTCAGCCGCGGGCCGATATCGATGCACCAGGTGCAGCTGTTCCGGCAACTGAGCGACGACATCGTGTTCTTCACCCACGACCAGCCCGAACCGACCCCGGAAGACGCCGAGCGCCTCGCCGCGCGCGGCATCCGCGTCGTATCCGGCACGGTGACCGGAATCGAGGTCGCCGACGACCGCATCACCGGACTCCGGCTCGCGGACGGCACGGTGGTCGCACGGGAGGTCGTCGCGCTGGGAACCCGGATGGTCGCGCGGTCCGGCTTCCTGAGCAGCCTCGGGCTGGAGGCCGCCGATCATCCGTTCGGTGAGTACATCCCGTGTGACGCCACGGGCCGCACCGAAGTGCCCGGGGTCTGGGTCGCCGGCAACCTCACCGATCTCGCCGCACAGGTCGGCGCGGCCGCGGCGGCGGGTGCGACGGCCGGCGCGCACATCAACGCCGACCTGGTCCAGGAGGAATTCGACACCGCGGTCGCCGCTCGACGCGCCGGATTCTCGGCGCCGGCCGAGGCGCGACTGGCCGAATCGGTGAACGGCGCCCGGGGTCACGGACTCTGACCACCGCGGCCTCGTCCGCGCCCGGCGCGCGGACGAGGCCTCCCCCGCGGGCTCGGAGCGGCTAGCGTTGGGGCGTGGACCTGCGTGAACTGATCGATCGACTACCCGCCGGCGCGGTGCTCACCGACCCCGACCTGCGCGCCGGCTACCGCCAGGACTGGGCGAAAGACCCCGCGGCCGGTACACCCGCGGCTGTCGTCCGCGCGACCGCCACCGCCGACGTGTGCACGACGCTGCGATGGGCGAACGAGCACCGCGTCCCGGTGGTGCCGCGCGGGGCCGGCTCGGGACTGTCCGGCGGCGCGACCGCGGTGGACGGCGGGATCGTGCTCAGCACCGAGCGAATGCGCCGGATCAGCGTCGACCCGGTGACCCGGACCGTCGTGGTCGGCCCCGGATTGCTGAACGCCGAGGTCAAACGCACGGTCGCCGAATACGGGCTGTGGTATCCGCCCGACCCCTCGTCGTTCGAGATCTGCTCCATCGGCGGTAACGCCGCCACCAACGCGGGTGGTCTGTGCTGCGTGAAATACGGAGTGACCACCGACTACGTCCTCGGTATGGAGGTCGTCCTCGCCGACGGCACCGCGGTCCGGCTGGGCGGGCCCAGGTTGAAGGATTCGGCCGGACTGTCGCTGACCAAGATGTTCGTCGGCAGCGAGGGCACTCTCGGGGTCATCACCGAACTCACCCTGCGACTACTGCCGGCCCAGCCCGCCCAGAGCACCGTGGTCGCCTCCTTCGCGACCCTCACCGCCGCCACCGACGCGATCCTCGCGATCACCGGTGCGCTGCGGCCCGCCATGCTGGAGTTCATGGACACCGTCGCGATCAACGCGGTGGAAGACGAACTGCGCATGGGCCTCGATCGCGGGGCCGCCGCGCTGCTGGTCGCCCGCTCCGACGCACCCGGCGAACACGCCGCGCAGGAGGCTCGCATCATGCTGGAGGCCTGCCGGCGGGCCGGCGCGACCGAAGCCTTCCACACCGCCGACCAGGAGGAAGGCGAAGCGTTCACCGCGGCCCGCCGCTACGCCATCCCCGCCGTCGAACGGATCGGACCGCTCCTGCTCGAGGATGTCGGCGTCCCGCTTCCCCGGATCGGCGACCTCGTCACCGGGATCGCCGAGATCGCCCGGCGCAACGACGTCCTGGTGTCGGTGATCGCGCACGCCGGCGACGGCAACACCCACCCCCTCATCGTGTACAACCCGGACGACCCCGACGAAACCGACCGCGCGCACCGCGCCTTCGGCGAGATCATGGATCTGGCCATCTCCTTCGGCGGGACCATCACCGGTGAACACGGGGTGGGCCGCCTCAAGAAAGCGTGGCTACCGGGTCAGCTGGGTCCGGAAGTCATGGATCTGACCCGCCGGATCAAGGACGCACTCGACCCGCACGGCATCCTCAACCCCGGCGCGGTGCTCTGACCGCCGGAACAAACCCCGCCCGGCCCGTGGTTCCAACCAAGGTGAGCACCGAACTCCGACACAATGCCGACGACACCCGGTTCGAGATCTATCTCGACGGGACCCTGGCGGGTTATGCCGACTACGCGGAGACCGAGTCCCCGAAGGTCCGCAACTTCCACCACACGATCACCTTCCCGGAGTTCCGCGGGCGGGGCGTGGCGGCGCAGGTGGTGAAGTACGCCTTGGACGAGACCCGCGCCTCGGGCTTCGAGGTCGCGGCCACCTGCTGGTACGTGGACGACTACATCGGCGCCCATCCGGAATACGCCGACCTGGTGCACCGCTGAGCGGTCGCGATCAGCCGGCGGTCTCGTCCAGGATCCACTGCCCATAAGCGGGATTCACACCCGCCACCGGCACCGCGACCACCTGGGGCACCTCGTCCGGGTGTTCGGCATTGGCGCGTTCCACGATCACGGGGACGAGCGACGCCCGGGTGTGCAGCACGACGACCGCCTCGGACGCGTCCTCCACCGCCCCTTCCCACCGATAGATCGACCGCACATCCGGGATGATGTTCCCGCATGCGGCCAGCCGGTCCGTGACGAGCCGGTGGGTGAACTCCGCCAGCCATTCTTCGTCGGGTCCGCTGATCGTCACATCCACAAGATCGGTATCGCTCACGGCGTACATGATCCACGAGATCGGCCGATACCGCCGAGGAGACCCGTCCACGCCGCACGGCAGCGCCGAGCACGCCCGTGGTCAGCGCCCGGCGGTCGATTCACAGTCCGAAAGCACGCGTCACGTACCCGGCCGAGTCGTCCTCGGTCAGGTTCTCGTCGACCTCGAGCACGGGCAGACCGAGCCGCTCGGTCTCCGCACGCAAGCGGTCGGTGAACATCTCGTCGCGTCGCAGCAGGTTGTGCCGGGCGCGGTCCGGGTCACTGGTTCTGCTGGGAATCACCCAGCCGCGCCCCGCGAACACGTCCCGGCGTAACCGGGGTGTCGGCAGCAGCCAGATCGCGCGCGCCGGATCGGCGAGCAAGGGTCCGACGAGATGCGGCAGCAACCGGAACCCCTCGACGACGGTTCGATCCGAGATATCCAGCAGATCTTCGACGATCGAGGCGAAGCCCTCGCCCCGGAACCAGTGGAACGTTTCGAGCATCTCCTCCGGAGTCCGGTCCACCCAGCGCTCGTCCATGCTCATGGCCGTGAACTCGCGCAGGTAGGGCACATCGCGGGTGGAGCCGCGCCGCGCGTGCTCGGCCATGGCGTCGTCGGTCGAGTACACGCGCATACCGGTCCGGGCCGCGATGCGCCGAGCGATGGTCGATTTCCCGGCGCCGCTGCCGCCCCCGATCCAGTAGACATGCCGCAGCCGCGCGCGGAGCGCCGCCGGGTCGACGGTCCGCTCGGATTCACCGGGTTCCACCTCGTCCATTGTTCTCCCCGCCGACCACCCATCCGGCGACCGCAGCACACCGAACAACACCCCATGCCACAGCCAGATGGGTTCGACTGCGAATGCCGGACCGAGCCCTGGATCCACCTCGGGATGCTCGTCGCCAAGTCCACTGCCGGTCTGTACCGCTGCCCGGAGACCCTGCACTGCTTACACGGGACGACCGTGGCGCACGGCAGGGTGGCGGACCATTGGCGGAACGTCCCCGGTGAATGTCCCTGGGTGGGAATGAAAGTCACCGACCATGTCGCCTGCCCCTGCGGGCACCGCCCATGGATCAGTTCGCGTCAACTGCGCAGTCCGGTCCACCGCGATCACAGTGGCATCATCACCGCCATCGGCTGCCCGGGGTTGTGCCCCTCCCGCAATGTGACACTCGTCGACGGGCGCATCGGCGATCACTTGCGCGACAGTCGCACCATCTGCCCGTGGTCCGGCATCTCGATCGTTACCACCGACTTCGCGCCACCCCTGCTGATTCCGAGGGCGCGGTCCGCCGATCCGTCCCCGGAGAGAGAGAACACAGCCTAGGTGCTCGGGTCATGACGTCGAGTGCGGCTCGGTGAGTTCGGTGTGGTTATCGGCTGCCCATTGAGCGAGATGGGCCAGTGGTCCGTGGGCGAACGATTCGCCAAGTGCGGTGAGTCGGTAGATCGCACCGTTGTTCGTGGGCTGGCTGGTGACCGGTTTGGTGATGAGTCCGCGGGATCGGAGGCGTTGGAGCGATTGGGTGAGCACCTTGTCGCTGGCGCCGGTGATGCGGGCCAGTAGCTCATTGCGGCGTGTTGGTCCCAGGCGGAGCGCCGAGAGCACCACGGGATCCCACGTGTGATTGATGAGCTCGGTTGCCGCGCGTACGTGACAGTCGGAGACGAAGACTTGGCAGGATCCCTCGATCATGGGATCAGTCTCCCCCAATGCTCCTACCGATCGGTAGGAGCATTGTTCGTAGCGTTCTCGACGTCATCATTTCCCGAAGAAGGAGAACGTTATGGATATCGGCATCCTCGGCACCGGCAACCTTGCCGTGACGCTCGGCCGGGCCTGGGCCGGTGCCGGCCACTCGATTGTGGTGACCGGGCGTAATCAGGTGCATGCAAGCGAGGCAGCCGAACAGATCGGACCCGGGGCCACGGCCATCGCCCCGGACAACTTCGCGACGAGCGCGGATGTCATCGTAGTCGCGGTGTCCTACGAAGGGCTCGAGCCCGCCATCACGCTTGTCGGCGGTCCGGACGGATCCTTCGCCGGCAAGACGGTGATCGACTGCACCAATCCGGTGGACTACGCAACCGGTGAGTTGACGCCGGCGTCCGGGTCGGCGGCGGAGTTGGTGGCTCGCACGGCTCCCGGAGCGCGGGTGGTGAAGGCACTGCACCTTTTCGCCGGAGCTTCCTGGCCCTATACCGGATTGCCGGAGGCTGCGCCGGTCGTGGCTGTATGCGGAGACGAGCCCGAGGGGCTCGATCCGGCCACAACCCTCATCGCCGATCTGGGAGCCGAGACCGCGGTGATCGCGGGGTTGGCCCATGCTCGCCAGCTGGAAGAAGCCGCCGGATTTGTCATGAAGGTAGTCGCGGCCGGGTACAACCCGAGACGCGCGGTGCCCGACGTGGACCCTGCAGTGCTCAACTCAGCGCCCGCCAACTGACCCACCGACCAGTGCCGACGCAGGTGAGGGTCTCGGCATCACAGCCGGGGCCCTCGCCTGCTCACCTCGGGTTGCGCCGCCCGCCCGCCTGCCCGACATGTCCGGCGGCGTACTGCTCGGCGAATTCGCCGAGGGGTGCGATCTCGGTGATGATGTCGATCAGCACGCCGCTCGGATCGGCGATGATGAAGTGCCGCTGACCGAAATCCTCCGAGCGAATATCGAGTTCGGCCGTCAATCCGCCGTGCACGACCAGTCGCTCCCATTCGGCGTCGACGTCGTCGACCTCGAAGTTGAGTAGCAGCCCCTGGACGGGTTTGCGGTGATTCTCGGGGAGGGTCGGGTGTGTGGGATCGAGCAACGCCAGTTCGTAGTGGCGTTCGCCCGCCGCGCGCCGCAGGCTGACATACCAGTCCGCTTCGAAGGTGATCTCGAAATCGAACCAACGAGTGTAGAAATCGCGCGCCTGGGCGATGCGGGTGGTGCCGATGACCGGGTAGAAGCTGCTGAGTGCCACGTGCGCCTCTTTCACGTCGGAAGATTCACATACCAACGGTATGCGAACTACGCTAGGTCGCATACCGTTGGTATGTCAATGGGAAGGTTCGTGATGGCCGCATCGCTGCGCATCCAGCAGCGGGAACAGACCCGCCGCACCCTGCTCCACGAGAGCAGGCGCCTGTTCGCGACAAAAGGTTATGCCGCCGTGGGAATTTCGGAGATCGTCACGGCCGCGGGCGTCACCAAGGGCGCGCTCTACCACAGCTTCGACAGCAAACTCGCCTTGTTCCGCGCGGTCCTCGAGGATGTGCAGTCCGAGGTCGGGGATCGCGTCGCCGCCGCCGCGGATGCCCGAACCGACCCGTGGGAACAGCTCGTCGCCGGCTGCGAAACCTTCCTGACCACCTGCACCACCCCGGAGATCCAGCGCATCATGCTGATCGACGGCCCCGCCGTGCTCGGCTGGCAGGAGTGGCGCGCCCTGGACGAGACCACCTCCGCCCGCCACCTCGCCGAAGCCCTCACCATGCTGGTCGCCGATGGCGTCATCCCGGCCCAGCCCGTACCGCCGCTCACCCACCTGCTGTCCGGCGCCATGAACGAAGCCGCGCTCTGGCTCGCCGCCTCCCCCGACCCCGACGCCCTCGCCGACACTCTCGCCTCGCTACGCCGGATCCTCGACGCCATCCGCACCGGCCCCGGCCGCCGGGATCGCGCCCCGGAGTGAGATCCGCGCCCATGGGCAGCAATGAACTCAGGCGGTGGTGACAGGCTCCAGGAATTCCCGGACCACCCGGACGAACTCGTCGGGCCGCTCGAGGCGGACCACATGACCGCTGTCGATTTCGGCATAGCGGCTGCCGGGGATGGCAGCGTGCAGCTCGCGTACGTTCTCGACGGGGACGAAAGCGTCCTGGGTGCAGCCGATCACGAGTGTTTCGGCCTGAATGCCGGGCAACAGGTCGCGGATGTCGACGCGGCGGACGAGGTCGATCTGCCGCAGCACTCCGGGGCTGGGCCGCATGAAGCGGGCGGTGCGTTCGACGGCCTCGCTGCCGATGTCGTTGAGGTACCGGCGACTGTGGGCGGTCAGGGCCGCGTATCGGCCGAAGGCCTCGGCATCATGGGAAAGGCTCAGCCATACCGCCATGTTCGTACGCACGTACTCGTCCTCGGCATGACTCAGGGCCGCGACCAAGATCAGGCGGCGCACCAACTCTGGCCGGGTGGCCGCGAGGGCCGCGGCCACCACGGATCCCAGTGAGAATCCGAGGACGTCCACGGGCGCCGAGTCCGAATCCTCGATCACGGCGGCCAGCTGCTCGGCGAGTATTTCGACGGTGAGATCACCGCCGGCGTCCTCGGCCTTCTCGCTTCCGCCGAGGTCGGGCAACAGCACGGTGTGCCGATCGGCCAGCAGGCCGCTGGTGCCGTTCCAGCTCACCGACCCGGGGCCGGTGCCGTGCACCAGTACCAGTGCGGGCCCGTCACCCTCGACGCGATAGTGGACGCGGGCGTCTCCGACAATGAGTTCGGTCATGGTTTCACTCCTCGAGCAGGATCTGAACAAAGGCTTCGGGGGCTTCGGCGGCGACATTGTGTCCGGTCGGCAGGGTGTGCACGCGCCAGCCGGGGTCGCGGCGAAGCCGCTGGTAGACCTCGGCGAAAGGGGTGCCGGACCAGCCGTCCAGGTAGATGTAGTCCTTGCGGTGGACCTGGATCGGGCCGTCGAGCCGGATCCGCTGCAGGAACGAGGCGAGCGGATGCGGGGTCGTCCGCGGGTCCAGGCCCGGTGGAGGTTCGACGCTGTGTCCGTCGAGCCGGGCTCCCTGGAGGAACAGCTCCCGGAAGGCCGGCGTCGTGAGCTCGAAGCAGGAGTCGCCATCGGCCGGAACGTAGGCATCGCTGTAGACCAGCCGCCGGACGCGGCCGGGCAGGCGGGCCGCGGCGCCGGTGATGACCATTCCGGCGTAGCTGTGCCCGACGAGCACGGCGTCGTGGATGTCTTCGGCCTCGAACAGGCTGACAACGTCCTGGATGTGGGTGTCCAGATTCGTCCCCGCGGTACGCAGATGGGCCCGATCGCCCAGGCCCGTCAGGGTCACGGGGAAGGCCGAGTGTCCTTGGAGCCGAAGAGTTTCGGCGATCTCACGGAAGCGCCACCCGCCGTGCCAGCCGCCGGGGATCAGAACGAAGGTCGACATGGGCAGTGACTCTAATCGAGACACTCTAATAGAGTCAACACTATTAGTGGGTTCAATCGGTAGGATGGCGCCGTGTTGACCTTGAGCATCTTGGGATTCCTGGCCGAGGAGCCGCTGCACGCCTATGAGCTCCGGGCCCGGATCTCGGGCTTGTCGGGCCATGTCCGCCCGGTCAGCGACGGGGCGCTCTATCCCGCGCTGAACCGGCTGCGCAAGGCGGGACTGGTGGACCGGCAGGAGGAGCCCGGCCGCGGAGCCACCCCACGCCAAGTGCTCTCCCTCACCGCGGCGGGCCGGGCCGAGTTGCTCCACCGGCTCCGCGAGCCGGCCGACGTCGAGATCACCGACCGCAACTCGTTCCTCGTCCTACTCGCCTTCCTCGGCCTCCTGCCCGACCCGGCCGACCAGGCCCGAGTCCTGCGCCGCCGGCTGGAGTTCATGGAAGGACCGGCCAGCTATTTCTACGCGGACGGCAAACCCCTGCGCGCCGCCGAGATGACCGACCGGTTCCGCAAGGGCATGCTCACCCTCGCCGCCGCGACCAGCCGCGCCGACCGGGCCTGGCTGGAAACCACCGTCGCCGACCTCGACCGGGAATCCCGTTCGCACGAGCCGGGTAGACCTACTCCGGCAGCACGCGACTCGTGAAGCCGGCATCGACGAGCCGGGAGTAGGCCTCGGCCACCGGCACCGGTACTTCCTGCTGGATCGCCCAGTACTGTCGGGCCAGCGGCGACCGCACAGCGGGGCACACACCCGCACGCGGCCGAACGCGCGAGTCAGGAGCGGCCGAACGCACGTCGACTATACGACCAAACGTGCACACGCCAGCGGCCAAGCGTGCACGAAGAAGCGGCCAAGCGTGCGCCATACCTGCGGCCAAGCGTGCGCCACACTTGCGGCCAAGCGTGCATACCAGGGATGATGGCGGGATGCCGAATCCCGTCCCATCCAGCCTGGTCGCACGAAAAGCCCAGGTCATGGTCGATGACGCTCTGGCGGACACCCGTGTTGTCGCCATCAATGGCGCACGTCAGACCGGTAAGAGCACGCTGACCCGGCTGGTCGCCGAGCGGCATCAGCCGATGCGCACCCTGACACTGGACGACCCCGCGACTCTGCGGGCCGCGCACGACGACCCCGTCAGCTTCGTCGAACACGACGGTCTCCTGGTTATCGACGAGGTGCAGCGAGCTCCAGAACTATTTCTACCGATCAAGATCGAGGTCGATACCGACCCGACGCCCGGACAATTTCTGCTCACCGGATCGGCTCAGGTACTCGCTCTGAAATCACTGCCCGACGCGTTACCCGGACGCATGGAGACCATCGAACTTTGGCCCTTCTCGCAGGGCGAGATCGCCACCGCGCCCGACCGCTTCGTCGATGCCGCCTTCACCCATGGCCCGAGGCTCGTTCACGATTCGACACTGCGCCGCCGCGATTACCTGGAACTTGCCGCAGCCGGAGGCTACCCAGAAGCGGTTCGCCGGACGGATCGGCGCCGACCCGCCTTCTTCGAGAACTACCTCGACACCTTGATCAAGCGGGATATCCAAGAGATCGGGGCGATCGAACGCCCCACACAACTCCGGAAACTCTTGCAGCTGTTGGCAGTTCGCAGCGCGAACCTACTGGTTGCAGGCACCCTCGCCGGTGAGCTCGAGGTTCATCGCACCACCGTCGCCCGCTACCTCGCGCTGCTGGAAACCGTATTCCTCATCAAAACCATTCCGGCCTGGTCCGCAGGTGCCACCTATCGTACGATCGGAACACCCAAGCTCGCCTTCGTCGATTCCGGCATCCTCTGCCACCTGCTCGGCCAAGGACCCGCCCGGCTCGCCGACCCAGGCGGCGCCGCCGGCTCAGTGCTCGAAAACTTTGTCCTCATGGAATTGGCCCGCCAGCTCACCTGGAATGACGAACGAGTAACACTGTGGCATTACCGCACCAAGGACAAGGTCGAGGTAGATGCGGTTCTGGAAACCGCCGACGGCCGGATCATCGGTATCGAAGTGAAAGCCGCGGCCACCGTGCGCACACCGGATTTCGCCGGCCTCCGGCATCTTCGCGACCGCCTCGGCGACCGGTTCATCGCGGGATTCATTCTCTACTCCGGCCAGCACTCACTACCGTTCGGCGACCGCCTTCGCGCGCTACCCATCGATGCACTCTGGCAGGCCGCACCCTAACTGCGGAGCCGACTGCCCACTTGTGACCGCCCAAAGCGCCATCACCCCGCCTCTAGCGCCCCCGCGATCATTGCCCGGCCGTGAACATCTTGCGTTCAGGGCGTCGGCCCGGTCACAACCTCACCAAGTCCGGCGTCAACACTCCGGTCAATCCAAACGCCGGACCTCAAATGCAGGCCCAGGAGGTTCGGAGCAGACTAGGGCGTGTGTCGAAGTGGTGAGCAGTGGGCGGGCCGACGGCCCGCCCACTGCTCATGGGTGGCGGAGCCATTGGTTGATCGCGGCGATGTGGATGGTTGCGAGGTAGCGGACGGCGAGTTTGTCGAATCGGGTGGCGACTGCACGGTGTTGTTTGAGCTGGTTGATGCCGCGTTCGATGGTGTTGCGGTCACGGTAGATCACCGGATCGAACGCCGGTGGTCGTCCACCGGCCGAACCGCGGGCCCAGCGGTGGCCGGCTTGACCGTCGGGCACCGGGATCGTGGCTTTGATCCCGCGCCGACGCAGCCAGTTGCGGTTGCCGCGACTGGAGTACGCCTTGTCGGCCAGTACGCGATCCGGTCGTCGGCGGGCCCGGCTCCCGGATGCGGGGATCTGGATCCGGTCGAGGACCGCCGCGAAGTGCGGACTGTCGCCGGCCTGGCCGCCGGTGAGCAGCATGCTCATCACCCGGCAACGGTCCTCGCAGGTCAAATGTAGTTTTGTTGTCCATCCGCCTCGTGACCGGCCCAGGGCATGGTCACCGGGTTCGCGCTCACCGGGGCCGCTCGGTGGTTCAGCTTGATTGTCGGGGTCGCGGCGGGCCCCGGCCGCGTGCTGATGGGCTCGCATGATCGTGGAGTCGACGCTGATCTGCCATCTGATCGCACCGGCGGCCTCGGCGCAGGCTTGCAGCGTTTTCAGGATCACTGCCCAAGCTCCGGTTCGCTGCCATCGCCGGAAAAGCCCATAGATCGCCGACCAGGATCCGTAGTGGGCTGGGATATCGCGCCACGGGCAACCGACGCGGGTGCGCCATCTGATTCCGTTGATGAGTTGTCGTTTCGTCCACACGGGCGGACGGCTCGTCTTCTGGTTACGGGGCAGCAGCGGCTGCAACCGCGCCCATTGCGCATCGGTCAGATCCGCGCGCCCCGTCACCGCTACGCTGGCCATGAGGTCTCCGGTCGGTCTTCGGTTTTACTTGGTCGTTCAACCGACTTACCGGAGACCTCGCCTATTTGCCAACGCGGCCAAGATGTTTCAGAAATCAGCAGGTGGGGTGGCACCGCATAGCGGTGCCACCCCACCTGTTACTTCGACACAGGCCCTAGAGGCGAATGACCGCGATCGTCTTGTCGTCGTGGCGCTTTGCCCGGGGCAAGCGTCGGCCGTCAGGATCGACGTCGGCCTCCCAGTCGTGGCACCGAGCGAGAAGATCGAGCAGAGCCGCGGGTTGTTGAACCGCAATGTCCCGCCAGCCGATACCGATGGCCTCGAGAGTGTCGCGCGCACCATCGGTGGCCACCACGACCCAACCGACCGAATCGCACGAATAGGATGTCAAAACCGCCTGGTCAGCTGCTGATGGGTCGGCTTCGGCAATCCAGTAGCCAGTAGACCGATTTCGTTGCGAATGCTGCTGACGCTGTAATTCACGAAGAAGTCGGCGGTGAGTGTCGTCGTATCCTGCCCCTTCGGCCAATCGGCGCTGATATTCCGCACTCTCGGGAATGGCGAGGTTGCTCAACCGATCGTCCGTGATGACCTCGTACCGACCATCGTTGAACCCGACGATGACGGTGGTGTCCCCCAGTACCAGTACTTCGACTGAGCGGGTTTGGATCTGCACGATTGCGACAGTGCTCGAGGGTGACGAGTTCGGTTGCAGGTCGAGCACTTCGGTGGTGCCTCGGATCGCATCGGCCAGGATTTCGCGGAGGGTGTCGGCCCGGCCTAGACGGCCGACGAGCGCAGCGCCCAAGACGTCTACGTACCGGCGGGCTGAAGGGATACCGGGGGCGTGAGAGGTTGCGCCATCGAGAACTATGACACCGGCGTCGTGGGACAGAGCGCGGTCCTCTCCAGTCTGCTCGGGCAGCTCCGCTATCGCGATCTCCAACGGTTCACTCCCGTGTCGTGAACGGACCCGCGACGATCCGGCTCCCGGTGATCGATAGCTCAGGGTCGAAGTCGCATTCGATTACGGCGCTGGTGAATCGGGCCGATGGCTCGTAGAGCGAGGCTACGTTGCTGGTCAGCCAATGCGCGACGCCCAAGGAACCGATACTCGTCACACCTGCGATATGGACGACGACGCGGCCGCCCTCTACCCGCCTGGCGAGGTAGCCGATGTCGGTTCGGTTCGCGAAGTCGGCGCGGAACGGCGAGCTGTGTCGTCGCCCGGAAGACTTCTCGATCAAATACCAGGTACCTTCGATGTTCTCGAAACTCAGAGCCTCGTCGGCAGCAAGGAGATTCCGCGCCACCGGCGCCGACTTGGGGCCGCAGATCACCACGGCGTCACCAGCAGGGACCTGCTCGACATCTGGGTCTATCGCGAATCGTGTGGATATGAGTGACAGACGGGCGAGGTCGGCTTCGATGCGCTCCTCGGTCGCCTGGTCGCTGGCGTCGAAGTACGGACGTCCGCGCCCGTCCTCGACTCCGAAGCGCCGGGGAATGCCCACCACAACCGGACCGATACCGAAGAATGCGCGTTCGGCTGGCGGAGCGCTCGTCCTGATCTGACTGATCCGTCCCTTGGTGATACCGAGAAGTTCCGCGATCTCGGTATAGCTGAGACCGGTGCAGTGAGCTTCCTCGATCGCCTCCTTCCGAAGTCTCGCCAATTCGGTGGCCCGCTGCTGGTAGAGCGTGATCAGTTCGGTCGCATACCGGCCACGGCGCACCGGGTCCGGATCGCTGCGAACCTCGTCGAACTCGCTTGAGCCATCCATACGCCAAGTTTAGAACCCCTTGACGGCGAAGGGCAGCAGCCGTAGGGTCATGTTTACACCCCCTCAACCGCCGATGCCTTTCACAAGTTCGATGTTTATAGGGGGTAAACGTTCGAGCAATGCGTGCTTCAACTGTCTCGCGCCGGACCCGACACAAGACAGCAGCCCTGTTCAGTACACCGAACCTGCGAGGTCACACCATGCCCGACCAACGCCCTCCGCTGCCCACCCGAGCCACCAACCGAGCTATGGCAGCGACGCTGTGGCTGTGGCAAATCACTCGATGCACGGACGTAGCGATCCTCGAACGTGTCGCCTCAGGGCTACGCGACCTACCCGACGCGCATCTGCCAAACCATCGATCGTCCGGTGCCGTTCACGCCGACCTACACCCCGACACGGGTTAACGCCCTCGGATTCGACAGCGCCCGGCCGACACCGATGCCGGACAACCACCCATCACAGAAAGCTGGACATGTCCACACAAGGCGGACCGGCGTGCGAATGCCGAATCGCGCCCTGGATCCACACCGGCATGCTCGCGCCCAAGTCGTCCCTGGGGATCTACTACTGCCCGGAAGAGCTGTACTGCCTCCACGGAACCCGACTCGAATATGGTCGGATCGCAAGCCACTGGCGCAACATCCCCGGCGAATGCCCCTGGGTAGGAATGAGAGTCACCGACAAATCAGCGTGCGAGTGCGGACGTGGGCCGTGGATCAATCTCCGGCAATTGCGAATCTTCATCCGCAAGAACCTCATCGGCCCCGTCACCGCTATCAGCTGCCCCGGACTGTGTCCGGGAACGCTGGTCTCGGTCGTCGACGAGCGAGTCGCCGACCATCCGCGCGACAGCCGCACCCGGTGCCCATGGTCGGGCACACGGATCATCCCGCTCGGCACACCCCCACCGCTGTTCCCGCCAACGCGTTGACTCCCACGCCGCCTGTAACCGGAGGTCAGCGGTGGGAGCCGTGCATGATGTGCAGGTGGGACATCTTTCAGTCGACGTGCGCGCTTCGCTCCGGCTCTTCGCCTTCTACTTGGCGAACGGCACCCTCGACCTCGACCTGCTCGACGGAATCGACTACCGCTCTGCTGTCTTCGAGTTCGGTTCAGGTCTGGAGCAGGTCTTCGCCATCTACACCAATGTGCTGCAGGTCGATGCGGACGGCACGGTGCTCAACGATGGGGATGCGCAGTACCGCGTCGCCCAATGGATTCGTGCCTGCTGCGACCCGAGCTACCAGGTCGAGCCGCCGTTCCAGGATCGGGAGACCGAACTCCATCTGTGAAAGCACCCAGCGGCGGCCTGAGTACATTCCCAGACCGCCTACCGGACAACGAGACTCGGAGAACTATCCCTTGAGCAGGGCGCGGGACATCACGACCCGCTGGATCTGGTTGGTGCCCTCGTAGATCTGGGTGATCTTCGCGTCGCGCATCATCCGCTCCACCGGGAAGTCCGTGGTGTAGCCGGCCCCGCCGAACAGCTGCACCGCGTTGGTGGTGACCTCCATGGCCACATCGGAGGCGAAGCACTTGGCGGCGGCGGAGATGAAGCCCAGGTTCTTTTCGCCGCGTTCAGCGCGGGCGGCCGAGGTGTAGACCATCAGGCGGGCCGCTTCGATCTTCATCGCCATATCGGCCAGCATGAACTGGGTGTTCTGGAAATCGGCGATCGCCGTGCCGAACTGTTTGCGGTCCTTGGTGTAGGCCAGTGCGGCGTCCAGGGCGCCCTGCGCCAGGCCGACGGCCTGCGCGCCGATGGTGGGACGGGTGTGGTCGAGGGTCTGCAGGGCGGTTTTGAAGCCGGTGCCCGGTTCGCCGACGATGCGGTCGCCGGGGATCTTGCAGTTCTCGAAGTACAGTTCGGCGGTGGGGGAACCTTTGATGCCGAGTTTGTGCTCGAGCGGGCCGACGACGAAACCTTCGTCGTCCTTGTGCACCAGGAACGCGGAGATACCGTTGGCGCCCTTGTCGGCGTCGGTCACCGCCATCACGGTGTACCAGGAGGATTTGCCGCCGTTGGTGATCCAGCATTTGGAGCCGTTGAGGATCCAGTCGTCGCCTTCCCGGCGGGCGCGGGTGCGCATACTGCCCGCATCCGAGCCGGCTTCCCGCTCGGACAGCGCGTAGGAGGCCATCTCACCGTTGACGATATCGGCGAGGACCTTCTGCTTGAGCTCTTCGGAGCCGTTCAGGATCATGCCCATGGTGCCGAGCTTGTTCACGGCGGGGATCAGCGAGGAGGAACCGCAGACCCGGGCGACCTCTTCGATGACGATGCAGGTCGCCACCGAATCGGCGCCCTGACCGCCGTAGGCCTCCGGCACGTGCACGGCGTTGAAGCCGGCGGCATTGAGCGCGGTGAGGGCTTCCTCCGGAAAGCGTGCGTGCTCGTCCACATCTTTGGCGTGCGGTGCGATTTCCTTCTCGCACAGGGCGCGGATGGCCGCACGCAGCTCGTCGTGGAAGTCCGCCAGCTTGAACAGATCGAAATCCGGGTTTCCCGCCATTGGGTTCACTCCTGTTGCGTACGGGGCGGTGCCGCTGATCGGCACTCAGTGTCAAGTCTTTGCTCAGTGTACCGCGTGTGCCGCGCGCTGTCCGTGCCGGATTATGGCACTCAGTGTCAGTCCGTGGGCGCTTCTGCCAAACTACCGAGCCGCTGCCGCAGCAGTTCGGCGACATGCCGGGCGGGCAGATCGCGGCGGAACACCGCGAGCACCAGTTCGTCGTCGCCCCCGGGGCGGCGGCTGCCGCGCGGAATCTCGTTCAGGGCCGCGCGCAGGTCGGCCGCTCCGGCCGCCGACTCGCCGCGGATCATCCGGCGCAGCAGATAGTTGTGGGTGGCGGTCACCGCGGCCGCGAACTGCACACGCGCCAGGTCGGGTGAATCGGGCAGGCGCTCGCGCAGGTAGTCGGTGAACAAGCGCTCGTACCGGAACACGGTGACGATCTCCCGGTCACGCAGCGCCGGAACCCGGCGCACCACGCGGTAGCGCCGTTCGGCGATATCGCGCCACCGGGTGAAACGCTCGAACACCTGCACCGCGGCCTCGCAGACCGCGTCCCACGGATCGGTCTGCACCTGCTGCAGATACTCCTGGGCCGCCGCCAGCTGGGCCTCGTGATCGGCGAAGATCACATCTTCCTTGGACCGGAACTGCCGGAAGAACGTGCGCCGCGATATCCCGGCCGCCTCGGCGATCTCATCCACCGAGGTCGCCTCGTAGCCCTGATCAGCGAACAGTCGCAGGGCCTCGTCGACGACCCCGAGCCGGAACCGGACCAGTTCGGCGCCGCCGACCCGGCGGGCGGATTCCTCGTTGTCCATGGCGCCACCGTAGCGAGCGGCGGCGCGCTGCCGTCACAGTCGTCCACCGAGGCCGATACGAATGTCCGCTCCGCTGAACAGCAAGTCCGCGGCGCGGCCGGGCGCGGGGACCTCCTCGACCAGCCGAGCCCGCGGCGCGACGCGGCGCAACTGCTGGAGAAAGACCTCCACCGCGAGCGTCGCCGACTGCTTACCGGGACAGATGTGCGCACCGAATCCGAACGTCAACGGCATCTTGCCGCCCCGCGCCGTGCTCAGGCAGTCCGGGAAGGCCGCCGGGTCGCGGTTGGCCGCCGCGAACATCACCAGCACCGGCCCCGCGGGCAGCTCGGTGCCACCGGCCAGCGTGACCGGCCGGAGAATACGCCGCTTCCACGCCACCAGACCGGGATCCAATTGCAACACCTTGACCGCGATGTCACCCGAGGTCGCCGGGTCGGCCAGCAGATCCCACCACAGCCGCTCCGGATCGCTCAGCAGCCGCTGGACGCCCTGCTGGATACTGCCGCTCACCGTGTGCACTCCGGCCGCGAGGGAATTCGCCACGGCCGAGACCGCCACCCGGCGCGGGATCCCGGCATCGCGCATCCGGGTCGCGAAACCGACCGTCCCGCTGCGCAGATCGTGGTCGACGGCCCGGCCGCTCGCCGTGAACAACTGGCCGAGCGCGGCCACCGCGCCGGCCAGTTCCCGGCCGCGCATCCATCGGCCGAGCAACCCCGACTGCGCGCCGCTCCACACCGCGACCCGGCGCCATTCCGCGGCCGGCAGACCCACCGCGGAACCGGTGATCCCGGTCGCGTAGGCGATGGACAGGGCCGTTACATCCAAGGTTGCCTCGGCGGTCCCGATCTCGGCGAGCGCCGCATCGAAATGCTCGACCATCGCCGCGACGCGCGCCGGTCGTTCCGCGGCCCGGAGGGTGAAATGACCGGCCGGGCCGCCCATCGTGTTCCACACCTTTCGGTGCAGGCGATCGTCGGTCAGGTCGGCGGTGGCCGTGGCGGGCAGCGGAATCAGGTGCCGGAACAGGTGTGGGAGCGCCCTCGGGGTCGCGGCGATCCTGGGGTAGCCGACGAGCGGTTCCAGGGAGTTGGCCCGGGATATCTCCGGCCGCTCAGCGGCCAGGACCGCACGGACATCGTCGTACTTCCAGATCATCCGCAGACCCGACCGATGCCGGTACGACGGTTGCGGCCATTCGTGCAGCAGCCGATACCGCTCGTCGCGTTCGGCGAAGGACAACTGGTTCGCGGTCACCGTCGCGAAAGGGAACTCCGCCACGGGCAGCACCTGACTATCGACCCTGTACACCGGCCAGGATCGTAAAGCCGACGGCATCCACCACGTTTCCCGCCGGCGGAGAGTGTGACCACCCGGGCACCGTCGCGCCGGGCGGACTCCGGTTCAGCCCAGCAACCGCGTGCGCAGCGCCGCGTCCTTCTCCAGCACCATCGTCTCCAGGCCTGCCTGGAACTGCTCCATACGGACGCGCAGCGCGGGATCGTGGGCGCCGAGGATGCGGGCGGCCAGCAGGCCGGCGTTGCGGGCGCCGCCGATGGAGACGGTCGCCACCGGAACTCCGGCGGGCATCTGAACGATCGAGAGCAGCGAATCCATCCCGTCGAGATACTTCAGCGGCACCGGCACGCCGATCACCGGCAGCGCGGTCGCCGAGGCGACCATGCCGGGCAGATGGGCCGCGCCGCCCGCACCCGCGATGAGCACCCGCAGACCGCGCCCGGCGGCGTCACGGGCGTAATCGAGCATGCGCTGCGGAGTGCGATGCGCGGAGACCACACCGACCTCGAACCGGATGCCGAACTCGGCCAGCGCCTCGGCGGCGGCCTCCATGGTGGGCCAGTCGGAATCACTGCCCATGACCACCCCGACCGCCGGGGAGCCCGGAACACTGCCTTCCACCACGTCACTCATGCGGATCCCATCCATCGGTCCATACCGCGTGCGACATCCAGTGCGCCGCGCGCTCGGCTCGTTCCCGCACCTCGGCCACCTCGTCGCCGAGCACGTTCACGTGCCCGATCTTGCGGTCCGGTCGTTCGCCCTTGCCGTACAGGTGCACCTTGGCGTCGGGCATACGGGCGAACATGTGGTGCAACCGCTCGTCCATCGACATGGCGGGCGCCTCGGGCGCACCGAGGATATTCGCCATCACCGTGACCGGGGCGAGCGGGCTGGTATCGCCGAGCGGATAGTCGAGCACCGCACGCAGATGCTGTTCGAACTGTCCGGTGCGCGCGCCGTCCATCCCCCAGTGCCCGGAGTTGTGCGGGCGCATCGCCAACTCGTTGATCAGCAGCGTGCCGTCGGTCGTCTCGAACAGTTCCACGGCCATCGCCCCGACCACGCCCAGATCGGCCGCGAGCCGCAGCGCGAGCTGCTCGGCTTCGGCGGCCAGCTCCTCGGAGAGATCGGGCGCCGGGGCGATCACCACGGCGCACTGACCGTGCCGCTGCACCGTCTCCACCACCGGCCAGGTCGCGGCCTGACCGTACGGGGAGCGGGCCACCATCGCCGACAACTCGCGCCGCAGCGCGACCCGGACCTCGGCCAGCAGCTCCACTCCCGCCCCGAGCTGCTCGGCGGCGATCTTCGCGGCCTCCTCGGCGTCGGCGGGCATCCACACACCGCGACCGTCGTACCCGCCGCGGATCGCCTTGAGCACGATCGGCCAGCCGTGTTCCTCGCCGAACCGCACGGCCGCGGCCTCCGACTCGACCACGGTGAACGCGGGCACCGGTAGCCCGCGCGCGGACAGTTCGGTGCGCATGGCCAATTTGTCCTGCGCGTAGCGCAGCGCCTGCGGCGGCGGGAGCACGTTCACCCCCTCCGCGACCAGCGCCTCCAGATGTTCGGTGGGCACATGCTCGTGATCGAAGGTCAGCGCGTGCGCACCGGTCGCGGCGCGGCGCAACGCGCCGAGGTCGGAATGGTTGCCGATCACCACATCGGGACTGACCTGGGCCGCCGGGTCATCCGGTCGTTCGGCGAGCACCCGGAGCCGCTGGCCGAGCTCGATAGCGGCCTGATGCGTCATCCGCGCCAGCTGGCCGCCGCCGATCATTGCGACGGTGGGCATCGCGGCAGGGTCGAAACTACGTCCGTTCACGTCGGTCAATACTGTCACGTCCTGCGAGAACGGCAGCTGGCGGTATGCTCCGGTCTTGTGTCAATCGTCGACGACGTGGTTCGCGTCCTCCCGCGGCCCCTTCAGGAGATCGCCTTCCGTCAACGCGAGCTCATCAAGTTCGCCATTGTCGGAGCGACCACGTTCGTGATCGACAGCGGCATCTTCTACATGCTGAAGTGGACCGTTCTCGAACAGAAACCGGTCACCGCGAAGATCATCTCCGGGGTGATCGCGGTGATCGCGTCCTACATCCTGAACCGGGAATGGTCGTTCAAGAACCGCGGCGGCCGGGAACGCCACCACGAAGCTCTGCTGTTCTTCGCGGTCAGCGGGGTGGGCGTGTTGCTCAGCATGGCCCCGCTCTACCTCTCCCGTTACGCCTTCCAGCTGCATCAGCCCACGGTCAGCTTCATGGTGGAGAACATCGCCGACTTCATCAGCGCCTTCATCATCGGCAACCTGCTGCAGATGGCCTTCCGGTACTGGGCGATGCGGCGCTGGGTCTTCCCCGACGAGGTCGACCAGATGCTCGAGAAGATCGAAGAGTACGTGGAGGAAGAACACCACCGGCGACCGCTCGAACGCTGAGGTCGCGCGCCGGGTGATCCGGCCGTACGCCCGCTCATCGCGGCTCGCCCACCACCCGGTTCTCCACCCGCGACGACAGCGGTTTCCCGAGGAACACCGCGAACAGCGCCGGACGGCGTCGTTGCAGCTCCAGCCTGCCCCCGTCGGCCTCGATCAGGGCGCGCGCCAGGGCCAGCCCGACACCGGTGGACCCGGCGCCGGAGAATCCGCGGTCGAAGATATGCGGTGCCAGATCGTCGCTGACGCCCTCCCCTTCGTCGGCCACCTGCACACACACCAGCGGCTCCCGATCCTGGCCCGGCCGCACGGTGCGGACCGAGACCGTGCAGGTCCCGCCCCCGTGCATCAGGGCATTGTCGACCAGTACCGTCACCGCCTCGCGCAACCGCGAACCGGACATCGGGGCACGCAACGATTCGTCGCCGGTCAGGTACAGGACGCGACCGGCCTCCCGGAACGGATGCATCCACTCGGTGACGATGCCGCGCAACTCGTCCATCACCGGTACCGGATCGCGATCGGTGGCGTCCTCGTCGCGCGAGGCCCGCACCAGATCGTCGATGGCCTCGGTCAGCCGGTCGACCTGGGCCATGGCCTCCTCCGCCTCGTGGACGACCGCCGGATCGGTGTGCGCGGACAGTTCGTCCAGCCGGAGCCGGACCGCGGTCAACCGACTGCGCAGCTGATGTGAGACATCGGCCACCAGCGCGTGCTCCCGCTGCAACCGGCCGGCGATCTCGACGGTCGCCGAATCGAGCACATCGGACACTCGGTCCAGTTCAGCGATTCCGTGGCGGCGCGGGTCGGGCCGGAAATCGCCCATCGCCAGCCGGGCGGCCCGCGCGGCCACATCGCGGATCGGGTCGGCGACCCGCCGAGCCGTCAGGATGGCGACGGTGATCGCCGCGCCCAGGGAGATCGCCACGGCCAGCGCCACCCCCGCCACAGCTTGCCGCTGCCGGGCCTTCATCGGGGTGGCGGGCACCTCCAGGCGCAGCGATACATCGGTGCCCATCGACAGCGATTCCACGAGCGGGTCGTGCACATCCTCGGACCCCACCTCCACCTTCACGGCACTGTCCCGCGGCGCCGGATACACGACCGTGAGCCGGCCGCCCTCCGGAACCAGCGGTTGCACCGTGTGCAGGTCCAAACCGCCCTGCACCACCCCGCTGCCGTGTTCCTGCCGGATGACCTCCGCGGAGATCAGTTCCAGCCGGCTGCGCAGATCGTTGCGGGTGATGTCCTCGACCCACAGCCACGCCGTGTAGGTGAGCGGCACCCCGAGCACCACTGTGGTCAGCATCAGCACGGTCAGCATCGACCGCAGGATCCGGCGCCGCACGTCAGTCGGTGTTCAACCGGAAACCGACACCGCGCACGGTGACGATCCGGCGTTCGGCCATCGGGCCCTCGTCGCCGATCTTGCGGCGTAACCACGACATGTGCATATCGAGGGTCTTGGAGCCGCGCAGTTCCGCGTCACCCCACACCTCCCGCAGGATCGTCTCCCGCGACACCACCTGACCCGCCCGGTCGATCAGCACCTTGAGCAGCTCGTACTCCTTGTTCGCCAGGCCGACTTCCACCCCGTTCACCAGCACCCGCCGCGCCGCCGGCTCCAGCCGGATCCCGCCGACCTCCACGATGTCGTCGCCGATCCCGCTGCGCCGCAGCAGGGCACGAACCCGGGCCAGCAGTTCGGCCAGCCGGAACGGTTTTCCGACGTAGTCGTCGGCCCCGGCGTCCAGGCCGACCACGAAATCGACTTCGTCGGTGCGGGCGGTGAGCATCAGCACGGCCATCTCGGCGCCGCGGGCCCGCACCTGGCGGCACACCTCCAGCCCGTCCATTCCCGGCAACCCGAGATCGAGGATCAGCAGATCATGGTGTCCTTCCAGCGCACGGTCCAACACCGCGGGACCGAAGCTCTCCACGGTCACCGAATATCCCTCGCGGCCCAGCGCCCGGGAAAGCGGCGCCGCAATGGCCTCATCGTCTTCGCCCAGCAATACGGCGGTCATGCCGACAAGATTACGGTCCGGCGCGCCGGCGCCTGCGACCTCACGCCCGCGCACCGCCCCGGCAGCGCGCTCAGAGGCCCCCGTAACGGGGCGAAGCTTCGAATACCTGGTGGTAGAGCAGGGCGTGGACCTGCTCCACGTCCGGGATATCGCTGTACTCCAAGGGTTCCTCGGACGAGGAGCCGATGATCAGTTCGCCGGTCCCGAACATCCGATCGACCAGCCCGTGCCGGAACTGGACGCTCGAGATACGGCTCATCGGGATATCGATCCCGCTGTGGGTCATCACACCCTCGCGAACCAGCACGCGGCGGTCGGTGACGATGAAATGGGTCGACTTCCAGCTCACGATCGGCGACACGCTGCGCCACGCCAGGATCAACAGCCAGACGACCAACACCACCAACAGGAGCACCGACCGCATCGTCTGATCGGTGGTCCGCCACACCAGACCGCCCAGGAACCCGGCCAGCGCGGTCGCCACGATCAACGTAACGATGGGCCAGAACAGCATTTTCCAATGCGGGTGGGTATGCAGGATCAACTCTTCGTCGGGCGCCAGCGCATCCTCCGGATAACCCATGCGCGCACACTACCCCGGAAAGATGCCACAATGCCCGAGCGACCACATCGCACCGGGCCGATTCCGGTCCGTGCGTAGACGGTTCGTATATCGCGGCTGCGTGCACAACCGCCGCGATCGCTGCACCGAAGTTCTGCGAAGCCCATGTACGCCCGCTTGTTCCGGCGCGCTATCGCCCGAGGAGCGGGATCGCCCGCAATACGATCGGAGAAGCGTGTGACCAGGCAACTCACCCAGCTCGAAATACTCACCGAACTCGAGCCGGCGGCCGCTGAGAATCTGAACCGCCACCTTTCGATGGCAAAGGAATGGCATCCGCACGACTACGTGCCCTGGGACGAAGGCCGCAATTTCGCCGCGATGGGCGGACAGGACTGGGACCCCGAGCAATCCAAGCTCAGCGAAGTCGCCAAAGCCGCCATGATCACCAACCTGCTCACCGAGGACAACCTGCCCTCCTACCACCGCGAGATCGCCGAGAACTTCTCCCAGGACGGCGCCTGGGGAGTCTGGGTCGGACGCTGGACCGCCGAGGAGAACCGCCACGGCATCGCGATCCGCGACTACCTGGTGGTGACCCGCGGCATCGACCCGGTCGCGCTGGAACGGGACCGCATGATCCACATGACCAACGGCGTGCGCTCCCCGCAGGAATGGGGCGGTTTCCTCGACAATGTCGCCTACGTGACATTCCAGGAGCTGGCCACCCGCGTCTCGCACCGCAACACCGGCAAGGTCTGCAACGACCCCGTCGCCGACCGGATGCTGCAGCGCATCGCCACCGACGAGAACCTGCACATGATCTTCTACCGCACCCTCTGCGGCGAGGCCCTCGACCTCGTCCCCGACCAGGCCGTCAACGCCATCACCCGCGTGCTGGCGGCCTTCCAGATGCCCGGCGCCGCCATGCCCAACTTCCGCCGCAACGGGGCGCTCATGGCCAAACACGGCATCTACGATCTGCGCCAGCACCTCGAAGAAGTGGTGGAACCGGTGCTGAAGAAATGGAATATCTTCGACCGCAACGATTTCGGCCCCGAAGGCGAACGTTGCCGCGAACATCTGGCGGCCTACCTCGACAAACTCTCCGCCGATGTCGTGAAGTTCGAAGAACAGCGCGATCGGCTGCTCGCCCGCGAAGCGGCACGCCGCGAAAAGATCTCCCAGCCGGTCTGAGGGCGCGGCCCGGAACGCGCCGGGCGCGTGCCGACCGCGAACGTGACAGGCGCGACCGCCGAGGTTCGGGGTGGGGGTGCCGAGAAGGACGAGTGGGCAGCCCACGACAAATGGGGTCGGGCTGCCCGGGAAGGTGAGCGGGCAGCCCACGACGACGATGAGGTCGAGCAGCCCGCGAAGACCAGCGAGCAGCCCACCACGATGGGTGGAGCAGCCCGGGAAAGTATGCGGGTTGCCCACGACGACGATGAGGTCGAGCAGCCCGCGAAGACACGCGAGCAGCCCACCACGATGGGGTCGAGCTACCCGGGACGACGAGCGGGCAGCCCACGACGACGATGAGGTCGGGCTGCCCGGGAAACTGAGCGGGCAGCCCACCATCATGAGGCCGAGGTAACCGGGAAACTGAGCAGGTTGCCCACCACAGTGAGGTCGAGCAGCCCGGGAAGACGACCGGGCAGCCCACCGACGGTGGGGGGTGCCCCGACGGCGGGGTTGCCCAAGAAGGCTAGGGAGTGAGCCCGCCACGAAGGTTTGAGGTGGGCTTGCTCGGGAAGGTCTGTGTTTATTGGCGCCGCCTGCGGCGTCGCGGGGTTGAGGCCCCCTTGGTCCCGACGTTCAGCCCTCGAGACTCGAGGCTTCGCCTCATGCGCTTTCGAGGGCTGAACGCCGGGACGGGCCTCAACCCTTTGTGGTGTCTCGCAGAACTCGACTCCGGTAGTTGCGTCGCATACGAACTCGTGACCAGGGCGCGGCAGTCCACGCCGCGTTAACGCGCGGAGGGGCCACGGCTGGCCGACCAACTGCTCAGCCGCACCGGTCACCCGCGTGGTTTCCCGCCGCGGACCGTTGCATGACCCGCACCGAGTTCAGGGGCCTCGTCTTCCACTGAACGGGCGATCCTCAGCCCTCGAACAGGTTGTCCGCGGCCGTGGCGGGGCGGGCGATGCTCGGGACGCGGGGCCTTGCGAACGGGCGCGCTCACCTCGGCAACTGGGCGCCCAGGGATAACCTCACTCCCCTGGCCGCAGGTGCGTCACATCCCCTGCGGCGACCGCCCGGCCGTCGATGAGCAGCCGGCCGGCCGGATCGATATCGTCGGCGATACCCGTCAGCACCCCACCGCCCGGCAGTTCGGCCCGCACCCGTGACCCGAGCGTCGCACAGCGTTCCCGGTAGGCGTCCGCGAGCGGGCCGCTGTCCCAGCCCGAATCGCGCCATCGGGTGTAGCGGCGGGCGAATTCGGTGAGCAGCGCGAGGACCAGTGTGGTGCGGTCGGTGTCGGTGGCGCCGGACAGCGTGAGCGAGGTGGCGTGCGGGACCGGCAGTTCGTCGGCGGTGAGGCTCACGTTCATCCCGATCCCCACCACGACCGCCGGGCGCGGCGCGCCGCCGGCGACTTCGGCGAGGATCCCCGCTATCTTGCGGCCTTCGATCAGGACGTCGTTGGGCCATTTCAGGGCGGCGGGGACGGCGGCGGTCGACCGGAGCGCGTCCACCGCGGCGATCCCGGTGAGCAGGGGTATCCAGCCGAGGGTCGCCGGGTCCAGGCCGTGCGGCCGGATCAGCAGCGACAGCGCGATCTGGGCACGCGGTGGGCTCGCCCAGGCGCGGGCGAGGCGGCCGCGGCCGGCCTCCTGCGATTCGGCGACGAGGACCACGCGGTCGGTCTCGGGATCCGTGGCGCGGGCGATCAGGTCGGCATTGGTGGATCCGGTCGATTCGACGACGTCGATCCCGGTGAAGAACGCCAGCTCCGGGGTTCCGGTCAGCGCTCGCCGCAGGTGTTCGATGTCCAACGGTGGCCTCTGCACCAGGGCAGGTTACTGGGCCGGTGTGGCGGTCGCCGCACGCTGGGTGCGGCGACCGCCGCAGTCGGCGCCGGCCCTAACCCGCGAGGTCGTATCCGATGGGCCGGACGGCGCACGACGTGGCGTCGCGGTCCGGGGACCCGGCCTCGTCGGCTTCGGTTTCTTCGGTTTCGAGAGCCGATTCGGTGACGGTCGGCTCCGGATCGGTCACCCGGCGGGTGAATGCCACCGCTTCCGGGAATTGGCCGGTACGAGTTGTCCAATGCCACATATCAGGCCACCTCCCCTCTGTGTGCTCCAAAAGTGGCCTGCTGCAATGATATTGCTCAGCACGGCAGGAGGACAGCGATTTAATTCCGGCTACCGGCCCCCAAGGCGGTCCGGATACTGTTGTGACTGGTCACCACGGGCGATTTGCGGTACACATATAGGCCGTCGGCGACGTACCCACCTGGGGTTTTCTCCACCAGGGTCTACTCACGAGTAGCCAGATGTGGGTTAACAGGAGGATGGGCCTCTGGTTACACTCCGACTCATGACGAGTGTCCAGCAGCAGCCCACGCCGGATTCGGCAGGTGCGCCCGATATCCACACCACCTCCGGCAAACTGGCTGATCTGCGGAATCGGCTGGAAGAAGCCAAGCATCCGATGGGTGAGGCCGCAGTCGACAAGGTGCACGCCAAGGGCAAGATGACGGCGCGGGAACGCATTCTCGCCCTGCTCGACGACGGCTCCTTCGTCGAGCTCGACGCCCTCGCCCGGCATCGCAGTGTGAACTTCGGCCTGGAGAAGCAGCGTCCCCTGGGCGACGGCGTGGTGACCGGTTACGGCACCATCGACGACCGCGAGGTGTGCATCTTCAGCCAGGACGTCACCGTGTTCGGCGGCAGCCTGGGCGAGGTGTACGGCGAGAAGATCGTCAAGGTCATGGACTTGGCGCTGAAGACCGGCCGGCCGCTGATCGGCATCAACGAGGGCGCCGGCGCCCGCATCCAGGAGGGCGTGGTCTCGCTCGGCCTCTACGGCGAGATCTTCCACCGCAATATCCAGGCCTCGGGTGTCATCCCGCAGATCTCGCTGATCATGGGCGCGGCCGCGGGCGGTCACGTGTACTCCCCCGCGCTCACCGACTTCGTGGTCATGGTCGATCAGACCAGCCAGATGTTCATCACCGGCCCCGACGTCATCAAGACGGTCACCGGCGAGGAAGTCACCATGGAGGAGTTGGGCGGCGCCCACACTCACATGGTGAAGTCCGGTTCGGCGCACTATGTGGCCTCCGGCGAGCAGGACGCGCTCGACTACGTCAAAGATCTGCTGTCCTACCTCCCGAGCAACAATCGCGCCGAGGCGCCGCGCTTCCCGGCTTCGGACCCGATCACCGGGGCGATCGAGGAATCGCTGACCGATGAGGATCTCGAGCTCGACACCCTGATCCCCGATTCGCCGAACCAGCCCTACGACATGCACGAGGTCATCCGCCGGCTGCTCGACGACGACGAATTCCTCGAGATCCAGGCCGAGCGGGCCATGAACATCATCGTGGGCTTCGGCCGGATCGACGGACGCAGCGTCGGCATCGTCGCCAACCAGCCGACCCAGTTCGCCGGGTGCCTCGATATCGACGCCTCGGAGAAGGCCGCGCGGTTCGTGCGCACCTGCGACGCGTTCAACGTCCCCATCATCACGCTGGTGGATGTGCCCGGGTTCCTGCCCGGCACCGACCAGGAGTTCAACGGCATCATCCGGCGTGGCGCCAAGCTGCTCTACGCCTACGGCGAGGCCACTGTGGGAAAAATCACCATCATTACTCGCAAGGCCTACGGTGGCGCTTACGACGTCATGGGTTCGAAGCATATGGGCGCCGATGTGAACCTGGCCTGGCCCACCGCCCAGATCGCCGTGATGGGCGCTTCCGGCGCGGTCGGGTTCGTGTACCGCAAGAAGCTGGCCGAAGCCGCGCGCGACGGGTCTGACGTGGACAAACTCCGGCTCGAACTGCAGAACGAGTACGAGGACACCTTGGTCAATCCCTACGTGGCCGCCGAACGCGGTTACGTCGACGCGGTGATCCCTCCGTCGCACACTCGCGGCCAGATCGTCTCCGCGCTGCGGCTGCTGGAGCGCAAGATTGTCACCATGCCCCCCAAGAAACACGGCAACATCCCGCTGTGATCCAGCGATACGCTCAGTGGGCCGCACACTGATCGCGGGTAACCGATCGGTGAGACGAGATCGGGTCGACACAACCGCACGACGCGAGCCCGATCAAGGCAAGAGAGAGGATCTGGCACTGTGACGATCGTGGCAGAAGAAGAGGTATTGGCCGCAGCCGAACTGGACCTCGCCACCGGGGACCCGGCCGCCGATATCACCGGCGAAAGCGATGCGAGTTCTGCCGCCGCGACGGCCGGAGGGCAGCAGCCCTTTCTCGTGATCGAAAAGGGTGCGCCGACCGACGCTGAGATCGCCGCCCTGGTGTGCGTGTTCACCGCCGCCGCGGGTGCGAACTCCGCACCGGCCGATTCCGGCCCCCAGGATCTGTGGGGCCGGCCCACGCAGCTGCACCGCGGCACCTCCCCGTTCTCGCCGTACTCCTATCCACAACTGTCGCATCTGCGCTTCTGACACCGATCCAGGAGAATCCCTGACGTGACCCGGCTGGTCCTCGCCTCCGCGTCGCCCGCCCGCCGATCGGTGCTGCGCGCCGCCGGTATCGATCCGGTCGTCCGGGTATCGGATGTGGACGAGGATGCCGTAGCGGCAGCCCTGCCCGCCGGTACCGGGCCGCGGGACGTAGTCGTCGAGCTGGCCCGGGCGAAAGCCCGGAGCGTGGCCGCCGCACTGGCCGGCGAAACCCCTGGCCCCGACGCCGACCTCGTCGTCGTCGGCTGCGATTCGATGCTGCTGATCGACGGCGAGCTCCAGGGCAAACCGCATACCCCGGAAGTGGCGCTGGCGCGCTGGGAGGCGATGGCCGGCAATCACGCCGACCTGGTGACCGGGCACTGCGTGCTCCGGCTACAGGAGGGCGTCGTCACCGCCGAAGCAATCGACTGCAGCGCCACCACCGTGCATTTCGGTAAACCGGACCCCGACGAGCTGCACGCCTACATCGCCACCGGCGAACCGCTGCGGGTGGCGGGGGCGTTCACCCTCGACGGCATGGGCGGCTGGTTCGTCGACCGGATCGACGGCGATCCGTCCAGTGTGGTCGGGATCGGCCTACCACTGCTGCGCCGACTGCTCCAGGAAGTGGGTGTCGGCGTCGCCCGGCTGTGGGCCGACCACACCTGACGGCGGCGGCGCGGCCCGGAACACCCGGCCACCCTGCTGCCGCGCGGACGGCGGCAGCGGCCCGGCAGCGGCCGGAAACGGCTCCGCGTCGGGCGAGCCCGACGTCGGCGGCTGGCTCCCCGGCGGCACCGTCTGACCTGATACCCGCGACATCCGCGCCGCCTGCCCCGCGGCCGCGTCGATCCGGCCGGGCTGGGGTTGCCGGCGGGCCCCGGTGACCGCCCCATCGACCGGAGCGGACTCCTCGGCCCGGCTCTGCCCGCCGGGCGGACGGACGCGGCGCAGCCGCACCTCGCACACCTCGTCGGCCACGAACGGCACCAGTTCGGCCTCCACTCTGCCGTGGGCGCCCGACCGCTCGAGCAGCTCGGCCAGCAGACCGCGGTGCACACCGCACACCACTTCGGTGTGCGTCCGAGCCAGATCACGCAGTGGACAGGCCGTCAGCCGGACCACCGCGCTCTCCTCGGGGTCTCGGACGGCGTCGCGCCCGTCGCGTTCCGGGGCGAACCCCAGTTCCGACATCAGCGATACGACGCGGTCCTTGGCGTCGCGCACCGATTCGACGGGGTCTCCGGCGGTGTCGAGCTTGCCGCACCAGGCCCGGCCGGCCGCCAGCCCGGCGGCGGCCTGCTGATGCGGGTCGGGCCCCAGCTGATCGGCCAGCACCTGAGCCAGGTCCTGATATCCGATGGTCCGCTGGACCGCCCGGTAGCCGATCCGGGGCCGCCCGCGCCCGCGCGGCGGCTGCTGGAACTGTCGCACCAGCGATTCCCGGGTGAGAATATCGAGATGGAACCGCACGGTGGTGACATGCTGGCCGGTGATCTGCGCCAGCTGCTGGGCGTCGAGAGGCTCGCTAGCGCCGCGAAGGATCGCGAGCAGACGCCGGCGCGGCCAAGAATCAGACATAGCTCACCCCTCCTTCGGGGAGACTTTATCGGATTGATGTGCGATTAAATCGCCCATTGCACCGACTTTGTGCGCAGCAACAAGTTCACGTCAAGTCACACTTACTATCCACAGTGCGGCTCGAACCTGTCGTCAGCACTGCCCGCCTCCTGTGAAGGAACCCGAACGTGCCCGTCGCCCCGGACCCATATCCCGCCTTCGTCTCCTATGCTCACCCACACCGTCTGGTAACCACGGAATGGTTGTCGGCAAACCTCGGCGTGTCCGGTCTGAAGATCATCGAATGTAATGCCGACGTCCTCCTCTACGGCATAGGCCATGTTCCCGGTGCCAGCAAGCTCGACTGGCGCAGCGACCTCGACGACCCCGTGACCCGTGACTATATCGATGGTGAGCGGTTCACCGAACTCATGCGCTCCCAGGGCATCGAACACGACGACACCGTCGTGCTGTACGGCAATGACGGTAACTCCCACGCCGCGCACGCGCTGTGGGTTTTCACCATGTTCGGTCACGCCGACGTACGCCTGCTCGACGGCGGCCGCGACGTGTGGATCGCCGAATCCCGCGACACCGTCTTCGAGACACCGGAACCGACGCGGAGCCGGTACCCGGCGGTGGTCCGGGACGATACGAAGGTCCGAGCCTTCCGTGAGGATGTGCTCGACCAGCTCGGCACCCCGTTGATCGACGTGCGATCACCGCAGGAATACGCGGGGTTCACCGGCGCGACGGGTCCGGACACCGTCTTGCGCGGCGGCCATATCCCCACCGCGATGAACATCCCCTGGACCGACGCGCTGGCCCCCGACGGCCGCTTCCGCGGCCGGGCCGAGCTGGACGCGATCTACGGCGAGGTGCCCGGAACCGGACCGGTCACGGTCTACAGCGCGGTGGGTGAACGATCCAGCCATACCTGGTTCGTGCTCGAATACCTGCTCGGCCGGGAATCGGTACGCAACTACGACGGTTCCTGGACCGAATGGGGCAACTCGGTACGCATGCCGATCGCCACGGGAAGCGGCGTCGGGGCGGTGGGTTCGGGGGCCCGGTGACTCCGCGGCGAGAGGCGGGGTGGACGTACGGGCGCACCGGGTTCCGGACGTTGGGTGCATTACACATGCGCAGGTAGAGACGTTTGTGACCTGCGACCTACTCTCCGGTAGCCCTATCCGGGTTCAGGCTTTGTTGGCAGACTGCCTACACTCCCCCCGAGACAGTTAGTGTCGACCACGGGCGCGGAGCCCGCGTAGCGGATCCGAACCCACGGAGGCGGAGCCCACGAAGCGATCCGGTCCCTTTCGGACCCGGATAGCGGACCCCGATCCGCGGGCGCGGAGCCGAGGCGCGGCCCATCCCGCACAGCGACCACAGATATTGCACACAGGAGGCCCAGTGCCCAGCCATGCCAGCGCGCGGATCTCGAAGGTACTCGTAGCTAACCGAGGCGAGATTGCCGTGCGCGTTATCCGGGCGGCCAAGGATGCCGGCCTCGGCAGTGTCGCGGTTTACGCAGAACCCGATGCCGACGCACCCTTCGTCAAACTCGCCGATGAGGCCTTCGCCCTCGGCGGGCAGACCTCGGCCGAGTCGTACCTGGTCTTCGACAAGATCCTCGACGCCGCCGCCAAGTCCGGCGCCGACGCCATCCACCCGGGTTACGGCTTCCTCTCCGAGAACGCCGACTTCGCCCAGGCCGTCCTCGACGCCGGGCTGATCTGGATCGGACCGTCCCCGCAGTCCATCCGCGACCTGGGCGACAAGGTCACCGCCCGCCATATCGCCGAGCGCGCCAAGGCGCCGATGGCGGCGGGCACCAAAGACCCGGTCAAGAATGCCGACGAGGTCGTCGAGTTCGCCGAGCAGTACGGCGTGCCGGTCGCCATCAAGGCGGCGTTCGGCGGCGGCGGCCGCGGGATGAAGGTCGCGCACACGATCGAGGAGATCCCCGAACTGTTCGAGTCGGCCACCCGCGAAGCGGTCGCCGCCTTCGGTCGCGGCGAATGCTTCGTCGAGCAGTACCTGGACAAGGCCCGCCACGTCGAGGCACAGGTGATCGCCGATCAGCACGGCAACGTGATCGTCGCGGGCACCCGCGACTGCTCGCTGCAGCGCCGCTTCCAGAAGCTGGTCGAGGAGGCTCCGGCCCCCTTCCTGACCGATGATCAGCGGGCCCGCATCCACGCCTCGGCCAAGGCCATCTGCAAGGAAGCCGGTTACTACGGCGCCGGCACGGTGGAATACCTGGTGCAGGGCGACACCGTGTCCTTCCTCGAGGTGAACACCCGCCTGCAGGTCGAGCATCCGGTCACCGAGGAGACCTCCGGGATCGACCTGGTGCGTCAGCAGTTCCGCATCGCCAACGGCGAGCAGCTGGAACTCACCGAGGATCCGACCCCGCGCGGCCACTCCTTCGAGTTCCGCATCAACGGCGAGGACGCGGGCCGCGGCTTCCTGCCCGCCCCCGGCCCCGTCACCGCGTACTCCGAGCCGACCGGCCCGGGTGTACGCGTGGATTCCGGCGTCGTGCAGGGCAGCGTCATCGGCGGCCAGTTCGACTCGATGCTGGCCAAGCTGATCGTCACCGGCGAGAACCGGACCCAGGCGCTGGAACGGGCGCGGCGCGCGCTGGCCGAGTTCCACGTGGAGGGCCTGGCCACGGTCATCCCGTTCCACCGGGCGATCGTGGAGGATCCGGCCTTCATCGGCGACGGTGAATCCTTCGACGTCTACACCAAGTGGATCGAAACCGAGTGGAAGAACTCCGTCGAACCGTTCGACGGTGGCGCCGGGCCCGCCGAAGAGGACGAGGATCTGCCACGCCAGAAGGTCGTGGTCGAGGTCGGCGGCCGCCGGGTCGAGGTCTCGCTGCCGGGTCAGTTCTCGGTCGGTTCGGGCGCGCCCGCGGCCGGCGGGACCCGCAAGAAGCCGAAGCCGCGCACACGCGGCGGTGCGGGCGGCGGCGCGGCCTCCGGTGACGCGGTCACCGCCCCGATGCAGGGCACCGTCGTCAAGGTCGCGGTCGAGGAAGGCCAGTCCGTCGAAGCGGGCGACCTGATCGTGGTGCTCGAGGCCATGAAGATGGAGAATCCCGTCAACGCGCACAAGGCCGGTGTGGTCACCGGGCTGAGCGTGGCGGCCGGTGCCGCGATCACCCAGGGCACGGTCCTCGCCGAGATCAAGTGATCGGTTCGCGGCGAGTGCCGCGAACAGGTATATGCGACCGCATACCGACCGGTGAGCCAACAGTAGATGCACACTGACCCGGAGCGGGTGAGCGATCGATGGTCGCCACCCGCTCCGGCGTATGGTGACCTGGTGAGCGCACTGCAGCCCACGGTCGCGGAGGTGATCCGCGACCGTTTCGCATCTGGTAGCCGATCCGACAGCCATCGGCTGGTTCTCGTCATCGAGGGCGGCGGCAGTCGCGGGGTGTACTCCAGCGGGATGGTGCACGCGCTGGAGCAGCTCGGGTTGACGGGGGTTTTCGACGCCGTCTACGGCACCTCGGCCGGCGCGATCAACGCGGCCTGGCTGCTGTGCGGACGGGCCGGGCGCGGGGTGAAGGCATGGACCGACGCGGCGATCATGCGCCGGGCCATCGATCCGTCCCGGATGCTGCGCGGCCGACCGGCGTTCGACCTGAACTACCTCGTCCACAAGGTGTACGACGGTCTGCATCCGATGGATTTTCCGGCGATCCTGGCCAACGAGACCACCTTCCATCCCATCGCCACCGATATCGCCACCGGCGCCCCGGTGGACCTGCACCCGCAGATCGTGGACAAGGCGACACTGCAGACCGCGCTGCGCGCCTCCTCCGGACTACCGCTGCTGGCCGGTCCCCCGGTGGAACTCGGTGGACGCCGGTATTTCGACGGCGGCCTCGCGGAGACGGTGCCGGTGCGCAGCGCGCTGCAGGCCGGGGCCACGCACGCGCTGATCCTGCGGACCCGCCGCGTCGACGAGCGCCGTCCACCCGCGCCGTGGTTACACGATGTCGTCGGCGGCACCTATATGCGGTTCCTCGCCCCCGGCGCGTACCGGGCGTGGAAGCTGCGACCCGGCCAGCAGGCGTTGGAGGACGGTGTGATCGCCGGTATGGGCGGCGCAGCGACCCAGATCCATCCGCCCGCCGGATCACCGGATATCAGCAGCGTCGAAACCGACCCCGGGATCCTGTCCCGCGGCATGGAGATCGGCCGGCGGGCGGTGGCCGAATTCTTCGCCGAACTGTGTCTTGTCGCGTCGCCTCCGGCGCCGCAGGCCGGGCCCTGAGGTCAGTCGAAGCGGATGCCCTGCGCCAGCGGCAGCTCACTGGAGTAGTTGATCGTGTTGGTCGCGCGCCGCATGTACGCCTTCCAGGCATCCGAACCCGATTCGCGGCCGCCGCCGGTATGTTTCTCGCCGCCGAAAGCGCCGCCTATCTCGGCGCCGGAGGTGCCGATGTTGACGTTGGCGATACCGCAGTCCGACCCGTCGGCGGCGAGGAAACGCTCGGCCTCCCGCTGGTCGGTGGTGAAGATCGCCGACGACAGCCCCTGCGGCACACCGTTGTGCAGGGTCAGTGCCGTCTCGAACTCGTCGTAGGTGAGCACGTACAGGATCGGGGCGAAAGTCTCGGTACGGACCACCTCGGTCTGGGCGGGCATCCGGACGATCGCCGGATCCGCGTAGTAACCGCCGGGCCCCACTCCGTCGGGCTCCACCGCGTCGCCGCCACAGAGCAGTTCACCGCCTTCGCCACGCGCCCGCACGAGGGCGTCCCGCATCGCGACCCAGGCGTCGGGGCCGCGCAGCGGACCCACCTGAGTCCCGGAGTCGAGAGGATTGCCCACCCGCAGCTGCCGGTAGGCGCGCACCAGGCGGTCCAGTAGTTCGTCGGCGACCCGGGAGTGCACGATGAGCCGGCGCAGGCTGGTGCAGCGCTGACCGGCGGTGCCGACGGCCGCGAAGACGATGCCGCGCACCGCCAGATCCAGATCGGCCGAGGGGGCGACCACCGCGGCGTTGTTCCCGCCCAGTTCGAGCAGGCAGCGCCCGAATCGGGCGGCCACCCGCGGAGCGACAGTGCGACCCATCGGCACCGAACCGGTCGCGCTGACGAGCGCGACGCGTTCGTCGTCGACCACCCGAGCCCCGGCCTCGGCCCGGCCCAGGATCAACTGATGGATTTCCGGATCGGCCTCGGCCGCCGCGGCCGCGCGCCGCAGCAGCGCGTGGCAGGCCAGTGCGGTCAGCGGTGTCCGGTCCGAGGGCTTCCACACCACCGGATCACCGCAGACGAGGGCGATCGCGGTGTTCCAGGCCCAGACCGCGACCGGGAAATTGAAGGCCGAGATCACCCCTACCACACCCAACGGATGCCAGGTCTCCATGAGCCGGTGGCCCGGCCGTTCCGAGGCCATCGTGTACCCGTAGAGCTGCCGGGACAGGCCGACGGCGAATTCACAGATATCGATCATCTCCTGGACCTCGCCGCGCGCCTCGGCCGGAATCTTGCCGACCTCGAGGGTGACGAGTTCGGCGAGTTCGTCCTGGTGGCGGCGCAGCAGGGTGGCGAGTTCACGCACCACGGCCGCGCGCCGCGGCGCCGGCACGGTGCGCCAGGAGTCGAAGGCGGCGGCCGCGGCGGCGATCGCGGCGTCTATCTCGGCGGGGCCGTGCGGGCGCAGCCCGATCAGCACCTCGCCGTTGATCGGGCACACGACCTCCATATCGCCGGTCGGCGGATACTCGATGTCCAACGCGCGCAGCAGCGCCGCGATCCGGTCGGCATATCGGACGGTCACGGTCTCGGTCATCGCGGACTCCTCGGGTTCGGCCGGACGAAATACGCTGTGCGAATACCACGACCGGAGAATGAACGTTCACAACTGAGTTCCGGCGGTGTGTCCGCTACGTTAGCCTTCGCTGATGGCGGAAACACCGGGAAAACCGGCCCTGGACGAGATCGATCGCCTGCTGATCCGGGAACTGATGGCCGATGGGCGGGCGACCCTGTCCAATCTGGCCGAGAAGGCGAGCCTTTCGGTATCCGCCGTGCAGTCACGGGTGCGCAGGCTCGAGGCGCGCGGCGTGATCCGTGGCTACACCGCGAACGTCGATCCCGAAGCGCTGGGGCAGTTGCTGTCGGCATTTGTGGCGATCACTCCTCTCGACCCGTCGCAGCCCGACGATGCCCCGGCCGCACTGCAGAACATGCCCGGCATCGAGGCCTGCCATTCGGTGGCCGGCGACGAGAGCTACATCCTGCTGGTCCGGGTGGCCTCACCACGACATCTGGAACAGTTGCTGCAGCAGATCCGGGCAACGGCCAACGTCCGAACCCGCAGCACCATAATCCTGCAGACATTCTACGAAAAGTAGCCGATACCGTAACAACTCCCTTTAGTTATGGACTTGTCAGAAATATTTCCTGACAAGTCGGACCAACCTCCCGTACCGTCGGAGTGTGACCATCGAACTGGAACACTCCGGCACCGACGGTGGCAGAGCGGACGGCCGCATCCCCGCCTCGCGCGTGTTCGAGACACTGTCGGCGAATATGCTCGCCGACGGTTTCGATCTGGTACTCGACCTGCGGGCCTCCCGCGGACGCCATCTGGTCGACGCGCGCGACGGCACCGACTACCTCGACATGTTCGGCTTCTTCGCCTCCAGCGCACTCGGCATGAACCATCCCGCGCTGGCCGCGGACGCCGGCTTCCGGGCCGAATTGGCCACGGCCGCACTGAACAAGCCGAGCAACTCCGATATCTACACCGTCGAAATGGCCCGTTTCGTGGACACCTTCGTGCGGGTACTCGGCGATCCGCGCCTCCCGCACCTGTTCTTCATCGACGGCGGCGCCGTGGCGGTGGAGAACGCGCTCAAGACCGCGTTCGACTGGAAGAGCCGGCACAACGAGATCCACGGCCGCACAACACGTGCCGGACACGAGTGCTGCGTACTCCACTTGACCGGCGCCTTCCACGGCCGCACGGGATACACCCTCTCGCTGACCAACACCGACCCCGTGAAAACCGAGCGTTTCCCGGCGTTCGACTGGCCACGGATCGAAACACCCTGCCTCGGTGTCGATATCGATATCGCCGAGGCGGAAGGGCGCGCTCTCGAACAGGCCGAACGCGCGTTCGCCGACCGGCCCAACGGCATCGCCTGCTTCATCGCCGAGCCGATCCAGGGCGAAGGCGGCGACCGGCACATGCGGCCGGAGTTCCTGCAGGCGATGCAGCGGCTGTGCCGTGCCAACGACGCGCTGTTCATCGTCGACGAGGTGCAGACCGGAGTCGGCATGACCGGAAGCACCTGGGCCTACCAGCAACTCGGACTGGAGCCGGACGTGGTGGCCTTCGGGAAGAAGACCCAGGTGTGCGGGATCATGGCCGGCGGCCGGGTGGACGAGGTCGGCGACAATGTCTTCGAGGTGTCCTCGCGGCTCAATTCCACCTGGGGTGGAAACCTCACCGATATGGTGCGCACCACCCGGATTCTCGAGGTGATCGAACGCGACGGGCTGATCGAACGGGCCGCCGAACAGGGCCGGCTGCTGCTCACCCTGCTGCGGGAACTCGCCGACCGGCATCCGGCGGTCACCGAACCGCGCGGCCGGGGACTGATGTGCGCGATCACCCTGTCCGACAGTGCGTTCCGAGACGCGGTGCTGAACACACTCCGCACCCGGGAACGGGTGCTGATGATCGGCACGGGGGTGCGCGGCATCCGGTTCCGGCCGCCGCTCACTGTGGAACCCGACGAACTCGGCGCGGCGGTGGAAGCCCTGGACCGCGTGCTGACCGACCTCGGCTGACACGGCGCACAGGCCGCGAACCGATCAGTCCGGGTCGGGTCGCAAACCCAGCGCACCCTCGGTGAACCGGCGCACGGCGCGCACACCGGCGCCCAGGGCTTCCTGGTGGCCGGGCCGAGCCCAGCCGTCGATCAGCGCAGTCCCGTCCGGCCGCGGGGTCACTCCGATCTCGGCCACCAGTTCCGCGGTGGTCGGTTCGCACACTGCCCAGGAGAAATGGGATTCGTCACCCCACTGGGCACTGCGCCGCGCCACATAGCCGGGATCGGTGATCCCGCCCGACGCCAGCGCGGGCCGGTCGTCGATCCGGTCGTCGGCCCGCAGGGCACGCAGATACCATGCGCCCGCGTTGATCTCGATCGCCTCCATCCGGCCACCTTCGCACAACGGCCCGGCGCACCCCGGCCGCTGGTCCGGCACGCGGGCCGATCCCCCACGGGTACACCGCGATCGCGGCACCGCGCCGCCGGTCGGTGAGCTCACACTGTGCCGCACCGCCGGTCGCGGATAGGGTCGGAGTACAGTCCCACGGTCCCGGATCGCCGCCGAGCCCGGGACCGGCGGTGACACGGAAGGATGCGCATGACCGGGCAGCGATTGGGCCGCTACCGGCTCGAGCGGTTGCTCGGCCAGGGCGGGATGGGCCAGGTGTGGCTCGCCCACGCCGAACCGTCCGGCCGGCCCGTCGCACTGAAACTGCTGCCCGCCGAACTCGCCGCCGACCAGACCTACCGGAGCCGGTTCGAACGCGAAGCCGAACTCGCTGCCCGGCTGCACGACAGCCATATCGTGCCGATCCACGCGCACGGCGCACTGGACGGCCGGCTGTACATCGAAATGGAGTACGTCGAGGGCGACGATCTGGGCCGCATACTGCGCGACGGCGGTGCGCTGGCGCCCGCGCGCGCCGTGGACATAGTCGGCCAGACCGCCGCGGCCCTGGACGCCGCGCACCGGGCCGGGCTGGTGCACCGCGACGTGAAACCGTCCAATATCGTCGTCCGGCGCGACGGTTTCGTGTACCTGATCGATTTCGGAATCGCGCACGGCGCCGGCACCACCGCCTTGACCGCGTCGGGCCTGACGGTCGGGACCTGGGCGTACATGGCCCCGGAACGGTTCACCGGCAGCACCGACGCCCGCGCCGACATCTATTCACTGGGCTGTGTGCTCTACGAATGCCTGGCGGGCATCCGGCCGTTCGGCGACACCGATCCGGCCCGCCAGATGCACGACCATCTCACGACCACCCCGCCGAGCGTGCGCGCATTGGTCCCGGGCGTGCCGCCGGAACTGGACCGGGTGATCGCCCGCGCACTGGCCAAAGAACCGGACGACCGGTACCCCAGCGCCGGGGAGTTCGCGCGGGCCGCGACGGACGCCCTGGAAGGTTCGGCGACCGTGCCCGTCCCGTCCGGCGGGGCGGCCGCGGAGCATCCCGGGACGCGCCACTACGAACTCGAGGACCACCCGGGCACCCGCCGCTACGAAACCCCGTGGGCGCCGGTCCGCCCGGCCACCCTGCGCTACGAGGCCGCCTCGGCTCCCCCGGGCACGCGGCCTCATACCGAATATGCACCGGCCGCGGGCGGATACCCGGCCGCCGCCGCTCCGGCAGCCGGGTATCCGGCGACCCGCGCCTACACCCGGCTCGAGACCGGGATCCGGCCCGGATACGGCAACCCCGCGACGCCTCATGGTCCGGCGAACGCGGGTTACCCGGGACCCGCTGTCGCGCCCGGCCGACCCGGGCCCCCGCCCGGAGCACCGCCCGCCCGGCGCGCACCCCGCACCCGTGGGGCGAAACCACCCCGGCGCCGCAAGAGCCTGCTGCGACGGATGCTGTTCTGGCTGATCGTCCTCGTGATCGTGCCGCTGGTACTGATCGGCGGGTGTGTGGCCGCACTGGTCGAAGGCGCCGGATCGATCCAGGTCTTCACCGGCGCAGACAGCCCCGCGGCCGATCCCGGCGGTCCGGTCCGGGACGGCAATTTCGAATTCGCCGTGATGAATGTCGAGTCCGACGTGACCACGATCGGTATCGAGCGCGCCGAGGGCGCGTTCGTCGTGGTCAGCTTCACCGTCCGCAATATCTCGGGCAAGCCCCAGACCTACCTGCCACTGGGCCAGGAACTGCGCGATACGGCCGGCGGGAAGTTCGGTCCGGACGTGACGGCCACCGCCCAGCGAGCGGCGGCAGCGGCCGGGCCCCGGACGCTGCAACCGGGTGAATCGCTGGGCACCCACCTCGTGTACGGGGTCCCGGCGGGCTCGGTACCGGCCAGCATGACGTTCCGCGACTTCCCGCTCTCCTTCGGCACCACCGTCGGGCTGAACGCGCAATAGTCGTCGGGCCCGGTCACACCACCCGCAGCGTCCACGCGGTGCGGTGATGCAGCCGGACCCGGCTACCCGGCGCCACATCGATCCGCCAGAAAGACTCCGGCGCCGCATCCAGGGCCAGGACCAGAACGGCCCGGATCACGGCCGGATGGGTAACCGCGACCGTATGCCCGCCCGGCTCTCCGGAGAGCTCGTCCAGCCACCCGTGCACGCGCTCCAGCACGTCCAGAATCGACTCTCCCCCGTGTTCGCGGTACCCGGGCTCGGTGAGCCAGCGCGCCACCTGCTCCGGCGGCAGCAGGCCGAGTTCGGCGCCGTGCCAGGCCCCGGCGTCGAGATCGCGTAATCTCGATAGTGGTGCGGCGTCCAGGCCGAGCAGTTCGGCAGTCTCTCTGGTCCGCCGTTCCGGGCCCGCGAGGATCCGCGCGCCCGCCGGTGGTTCGACCGACCGGTCCGTCAGCGCCGCGCGCCCCGCCGGGGTCAGCGGTTCGTCGGCCGGGAAGCGAGCCCCGCGCAGCGCCTCGGTGACACCGTGGGAGATCAAGTCGAGTTTGCGAACACCAGGCACCGTCGCAGCATAGAAATTCCGGACTGTCACCGGTAGTCGGCTCGCACCATTCCACCGGCTCCCGGCCTATCGTGCCCCGCTGCCAGCAGGAGGTGATCGAGGAATGACAGACATACTGATCCGTGCCGTGCCCGGCGCAGTGATCGACGAGATCGACCGGCAAGCCAGTGGCTTGGGTATATCCCGTACCGAATTCCTCCGCCGCCGACTCAGCCGGGAATTCCGGCCGGTCGGCGGACTGACCACCGAGGACCTGGTCCGGCTGGCCGGACTCATCGGCGATGTTCACTCGGGCGAACTCCCCTTCGCCGAACTCGCCGGCCCCGTTCTTCCCGACACCGAAATCCCCGGCCCCGGGCTCGCCGACCCGGATATGGTCGACGGCGCAAGCGCCTGACCTCGTCCGGACCCGCCCGGTGCGGAAAGGGCGGGTCCGGACGACTGTCGGTGCCCGGGTGCACACTGGGATCCGTGACCGAGTTCTCCGCCGCCACCCAGCAGTGGTTCGACGGTGCCTTCCCCGCGCCGACGGCCGCCCAGCTCGGTGCCTGGAAGGCGATCGCGGCCGGTGAGCACACCCTGGTCATCGCGCCGACGGGGTCGGGCAAGACCCTGTCGGCGTTCCTGTGGGCCATCGATCAGCTGGCCGCCGCCGATCCTCCGGTCCCGGGTACGTCGGTGCTCTACATCTCCCCGCTCAAGGCGCTCGCCGTGGACGTGGAAAGAAATCTCCGGGCGCCGCTGGTGGGTGTGCGCCAGACCGCGCACCGGCTCGGCCTGCCCGCGCCGGAGATCAGCGTCGGGGTCCGTTCGGGAGATACCACCGCGCCCGAACGCCGCCGGCTGCAGCGGACCCCGCCCGATATCTTGATCACCACGCCGGAATCGCTGTTCCTGATGCTCACCTCCGCTGCCCGGGAAACCCTGCGTGAGGTGCGCACGGTCATCGTGGACGAGGTGCATGCCATCGCCGGCTCCAAGCGAGGCTCGCATCTGGCCCTGTCGCTGGCCCGGCTGGACCGGCTCACCGAGCGCCCGGCGCAGCGGATCGGTCTGTCGGCGACGGTCCGGCCGCCGGAGGAGGTGGGCAGGTTCCTGGTGGGGTCGGCCCCCCTCACCATCGTGTCCCCGCCCGCGCCCAAGACCTTCGACCTCTCGGTGCGGGTCCCCGTCCCGGATATGACCGACCCCGGTGACATGACCACGGTCGGGGCCCGCCCCGGTTCTGGAGCGACAGAGCGAAGGAGCGCAGCGACTGAGCGCCGGAGTGAAGAACCGGGGTTGATAGGGCCCCGACCCGCCCCGCCGGAGGCGGGGCAAATAAACACGGTCGGGGCCCGCCCCGGTTCTGGAGCGACAGAGCGAAGGAGCGCAGCGACTGAGCGCCGGAGTGAAGAACCGGGGTCACGAGGGCCCCGACCCGACCCGCCGCAGGCGGGGCAATCAATACAACCCGGGTCGCTGTGGCCGCATGTGGACGAGGCGATCGTCGAACTCGTCCTCGAACATCGTTCCTCGATCGTGTTCGCCAATTCGCGGCGCCTCGCCGAACGTCTCACCGCCCGGCTGAACGAGACCTACGCCGACCGGCTCGGCGAGTCCGTCGAGACGGCGCACCCCCCACCCGCCCAGCTGGGGCCGTCCACCGAGGTCAACCACGGTGCCGAACAGCTGTTGGCGCGGGCGCACCACGGGTCGGTGAGCAAGGAGCAGCGGGCGCTGATCGAGGATGATCTGAAGAGCGGCCGGCTGCGCTGTGTGGTGGCCACCAGCAGCCTCGAACTCGGAATCGATATGGGTGCGGTGGATCTGGTGGTCCAGGTCGAGGCTCCACCCTCGGTGGCGAGCGGATTGCAGCGCATCGGCCGGGCCGGGCATCAGGTGGGCGAGATCTCGCGCGGGGTGCTGTTCCCCAAACACCGTACCGATGTCGTTCACTGTGCCGTGGCGGCCCAGCGGATGCTGTCGGGGCAGATCGAGGCATTGAAGATCCCCGCGCATCCGTTGGACATCCTCGCCCAGCAGACCGTCGCGGCCTGCGCGCTGGAGCCGCTGGACGTCGACACCTGGTTCGAGACGGTGCGCGGTACCGGAAGCTACGCCGCGTTGCCCCGCTCGTCCTACGAGGCGGTGCTGGATCTGCTCGCCGGACGCTACCCCTCCGACGAGTTCGCCGAGCTACGCCCGCGTCTGGTGTGGGACCGCGACGCCGGCAGTCTCACCGGACGGCCCGGCGCCCAGCGCCTGGCGGTGACCTCGGGCGGCGCCATCCCCGACCGCGGCATGTTCGCGGTGTACATGGTGGGCGAGAAAGCTTCGCGAGTCGGCGAACTCGACGAGGAGATGGTCTACGAATCGCGGGTCGGCGATGTTTTCGCGCTCGGCGCCACCAGCTGGCGGATCGAGGACATCACCTACGACCGCGTCCTGGTGACCCCCGCGTTCGGTCAACCCGGCCGGTTGCCCTTCTGGCACGGCGATTCCCTCGGCCGCCCCGCCGAACTCGGTGCCGCGCTGGGCGAATTCGTGCGCCGGGCCGGTTCGGAGAACTCCCCCGAAGCCCTCACGGAGCGGACCACGGCCGCCGGTCTGGACGAGAACGCCACCGCCAATCTCCGTGCGCTGCTGGATGATCAGCGTTCGGCGACCGGCCGGTTGCCCACCGACCGCACCCTGGTGGTCGAGCGTTTCCGCGACGAACTCGGCGACTGGCGGCTGGTCCTGCACTCGCCCTTCGGATTGCCGGTGCACGCGGCGTGGGCGCTGGCGGTGGGCTCCAGGCTCCGCGAACGCTTCGGGGTCGACGCCGCGCCGAACGCCTCCGACGACGGCATCGTGGTGCGGCTGCCGGATACCACCGACGATCCGCCGGGGGCCGAGCTCTTCGTCTTCGAACCGGATGAGATCGACGAACTGGTCACCGAACAGGTGGGCGGGTCGGCGTTGTTCGCGTCCCGATTCCGGGAATGCGCGGCCCGCGCGCTGCTGCTGCCGCGCCGCGATCCCGGACGGCGCGCGCCACTGTGGCAGCAGCGGCAGCGGTCGGCCCAATTGCTCGATGTGGCACGGAAATTCCCGGACTTCCCGATCCTGCTGGAAACAGTGCGCGAATGCCTGCGCGATGTGTACGACCTGCCGGCGCTGCGCGAGCTGCTCACCGCGGTGGCACAGCGAAAGGTGCGGCTGGTCGAGGTGGAGACCGCCACCCCGTCCCCGTTCGCCAACGCGCTGCTGTTCGACTACATCGGCCAGTTCATGTACGACGGCGACAGCCCGCTGGCCGAACGCCGGGCCGCGGCCCTGTCCCTGGACTCGTCCCTGCTGGCCGAACTGCTGGGCCGGGTCGAACTCCGCGAACTGCTGGACAGCGAGATCATCGCCCAGGTCGAGCTGGAACTGCAACGCCGCACCCCGGAACGCACGGCCCGCGACGCCGAGGGTCTGGCCGATCTGCTGCGGTTGCTCGGACCGCTCACTCCCGACGAGGCCCGGCAGCGCTGCCGGGCAGACCCCGCCGATTGGTTCGCCGAACTGGCCGACGCCCGGCGCGCGCTGGCGGTGTCCTACGCGGGCCAGGTGTGGTGGGCGGCGATCGAGGACGCCGCCCGCCTGCGCGACGCACTGGGTGTGCCTCTGCCGATCGGCACCCCGGCCGCCTTCATCGAACCGGTCCCCGATCCGCTCGGCGATCTGGTGGCCCGTTATGCCCGCACCCACGGGCCCTTCGGCACCGACGCGGTCGCGCACAGGTTCGGGCTGGGCGCCGCCGTCGCGGCGTCGGCACTGCAGCGCCTGGTCACCGAGAAGCGGGTGGTGGAAGGTGAGTTCACCCCCGAGACCGCCGGCACGGAATGGTGCGACGCTCAGGTGTTGCGCCGGTTGCGTCGGCGCAGCCTGGCCGCGGCCCGGCACGAAGTCGAACCGGTGTCCACCGCCGCCTTCGGCCGCTTCCTGCCCGACTGGCAGCACATCGGCACCGGAGAACTGCGCGGGGTCGACGGTGTGGCGACCGTGGTGGACCAGCTCGCCGGTGTGCCGGTTCCGGCGTCGGCATGGGAATCGCTCGTGCTGCCGGCCAGGGTCCGCGACTACACCCCTGCTTTCCTCGACGAGCTCATGGCCACCGGCGAGGTCCGCTGGTCCGGTCACGGCGCCATCAACGCCAAGGACGGCTGGGTCGCTCTGCATCCTGCCGATCAGGCGCCCTTCACACTGCAGCCACCGGACGAACCCGAGTTCACCGACGTCCATCTGGCCCTGCTCACCGCCCTCGGCGCGGGGCCCGCGGCGGCAGTGCCGCCCGAAGCGCTCACCACGCCCGTAGCCCAAGGGGGCGGCGCCTACTTCTTCCGGCAGCTCTCCGATACGACCGGTCTACTCGACGACGCGGCGGTCGCCGCCGCGTTGTGGGACCTCGTCTGGGCGGGAATCGTCTCCGGTGACACGTTCGCCCCGGTGCGGGCCCGCCTCACCGGGTCGACCCGGGCGCCCGCCGCGCACCGGACCCCGCGGCGCGCACCGCGCGGCCGGACCTACCTGCCACGACCGGCGATGCCGAGCCGTTCCGGGCCGCCGACCGTTTCCGGCCGCTGGTCGCTGCTGCCCGACCGCACGGCCGACAACACGGTCCGCGCGCAGGCGAGCGCCGATCTGCTACTGGAACGCTACGGCGTCCTGACCAAGGGGTCGGTGCAGAGCGAAGGCATACCCGGCGGTTTCGCCCTCATGTACCGGGTGCTCAGCGAATTCGAGGACCGCGGCCGCTGTCGGCGCGGCTATTTCGTCGATTCGCTGGGTGGCGCCCAGTTCTCCACCACCGATGTGGTGGACCGGTTGCGCACCTTCGAAGGCGACCGCCGACCGGACGGTTCGGCGCTGGCGCTCGCGGCCTGCGATCCGGCCAATCCGTACGGCGCCGCCCTGCCCTGGCCGAAGACCGCGGGCGAAGCCGGCCACCGTCCGGGGCGCAAGGCAGGCGCCCTGGTCGTGCTGGTCGACGGCGATCTGGTCCTGTATTTGGAACGCGGCGGGAAAACGCTGCTCACCTGCACCGAGGATCCCACCGCCCGGCAGGCCGCGGCCGGGGCGCTGGCCGGGTTGGTCCGCACCGGCCGGATGGACTCGCTGGTCATCGACCGGGTCGACGGCGAATCCGTGCACGGCAATACCTTCGCCGCCTTCCTCACCGAAGCCGGGTTCGCCTCCACCCCGCAGGGCCTGCGCCTGCGCCGTCGCCCATGACCCTTTCCCCGCACACCGCATGGAGCGCCGACGTGGAGACCCGGGGTCACCAGGGCCCCGACCGGGCGAAAGCGAGGCCACAGACACATGCCCGAAGGTGATGTCGTCTTCCTCGCCGCCGGCCGGTTACGGGCCGCGCTCGACGGCACGACCCTCACCCGCAGCGACTTCCGCGTGCCCCGGTACGCGACCGTCGACCTGCGCGGCCAGGTCGTGGACAGTGTGGGCAGCTACGGCAAGCATCTGTTCATCCGCACCGACACGGTCAGCGTGCATACGCATCTGAAGATGGAGGGCAGCTGGCGGGTGTTCCACTGCGGCCAGCGCTGGACCAAGCCGCGGGTCGCCGCGCGGGTCGTGCTCGGAACCGCCGAGACCGAGGCGGTGGGGTTCGACCTCGGGCTGGTGGAGGTGCTGCGTCGCGCCGATGAGCACACCGCCATCGACCATCTGGGCCCCGACCTGCTGGGCGCCGGTTGGGACCCGGCAGCGGCCGTGGACCGGCTCATCCGCGACCCGGACCTGCCGATCGGGCTGGCCCTGCTCGATCAACGAAATCTCGCCGGGATCGGCAATATCTACCGCAGTGAGATCTGCTACCTGCGTCGCATCCACCCGGCACGCCCGGTCGGCGAGGTCGCCGATCTCCTGGCACTCGTGCACGAGGCGCATCGGGTATTGCACCGGGCCGCGCATCAACCGCCGTGGCGACCGCTCGTCTACGGCCGTGCCCGGCTCCCGTGCCAGCGCTGCGGCACCACGCTGCGGGTCGACCTGCTGGGTGAGACCGCCCCGCGCCACGACCGGGTGAGCCGCCGGGAACGCGGAATCTACTACTGCCCGAAATGCCAGGTCCCACCAGCGTGAACGCCTACGCTGTCGCAGGTGGGCCGCCGCCTTCTCTGTGACGGCCGCCATGGGCGTGGTAATGATCGGCCGCTTTCCGACGACACACGGGTACCGCACTGGAAGCAGGTCCCATGAACACCCGAACCGTCCACTTGGCCGCCGTCACCGGCAAGCTGCTCTCCGCAGTGCTGGCCATAGTGGCCACCGTGGTGTTCTGCTATTTCCTCCTGCACCCCGCGGCGACACGGCAGGCGCCGGCGCCGGCGCAGCTCGGACCGGCCGCCACTACCGCACCGCCGCACCTTCCGGCCGCACACTGAGCGGCCGGTCGGCGGGCCCGCAGCGTCAGCCGCCGGGCGGGACCGGTTCCAGGATCTCGGGCCGCGGCTCGGGAGCGGCGATGCGCAGCGCGTCGGCGGCGGCGTCGTCCGGCTGGGTCTGCGAACGGACCTCGGCGTCCACCCGAGCCAGATAGGTCCCGATCTCGCGATCGGTCTCCGCATCGCTCCAGCCGAGTACCGGGGCGATGAGGCGGGCGACCTCCTCGGCGCATTCGGCGCCGCGGTGCGGGTACTCGATGGAGATCCGGGTGCGCCGCGCGAGGACGTCGTCCAGATGTAGCGCGCCTTCGGCGGCCACCGCGTACACCGCCTCCACCCGCAGGTAGGACGGCGCGGCGCCGATCGGCTGCCGCAGATCGGGACGGTCGGCGGCCAGGGCCATGACCTCGTCGATCAGCGAGCCGTACCGGTCCAGCAGATGCTTCACCCGGTACGGGTGCACCCCGTACTCTTCGGCGAGCGTCACGGTCTGGTTGACCAGCGCGAAATACCCGTCGGCGCCGAGCAGCGGGACTTTCTCGGTGATGGAGGGCGAGACGCGGACCGGGATGTCCTGTGCGGCCTCGTCCACCGCGTCGTAGGCCATCACCCGGTAGGTCGTGTACTTGCCGCCGGCGATCGCCACCAGTCCGGGCGCGATCCGCGCTACCGCGTGCTCCCGCGACAGCTTCGAGGTCTCATCGCTCTCCCCGGCCAGTAGTGGCCGCAGGCCCGCGTACACACCGTCGATATCGGCATGGGTCAACGGGGTGACCAGCACTTCGTTCACCCGGTCCAGCAGGTAGTCGATATCGGCTTTGGTGGCGGCCGGGTGGGCCAGATCGAGATTCCAATCGGTATCGGTGGTGCCGACGATCCAATGCGCGCCCCACGGGATCACGAACAGCACCGAGGTGGTGGTGCGCAGGATGATCGCGGCGTCGCTGATGATCCGGTCGCGGGGAACGACGATGTGCACGCCTTTGGACGCCCGCACATGGAACCGGCCCCGCTGCTGCGACAGCGCCTGCACCTCGTCGGTCCACACGCCCGCCGCGTTGATCACCACATGCCCGCGGACCTCGCCGGTGGTTCCGTCCTCACTGTCGCGTATCTGCACCCCGACCACCCGGTCGGCTTCCCGCAGGAAACCCACGACCTGGGTGGAGGTGCGGATCACCGCGCCGTAGTGGGCGGCGGTGCGGGCCACGGTCATGGTGTGACGGGCGTCGTCCACCACTGTGTCGTAGTAGCTGATCCCGCCGATCAGCGAATTTCCGCGCAGACCGGGCGCCAGCCGCAATGCGCCGTGACGCGACAGATGGCGTTGTCCCGGAACGGATTTGGCCCCACCCATGGTGTCGTAGAGGAACAGTCCCGCCGCGACATAGGGCCGTTCCCAGGCGCGCCGGGTGAGCGGGTAGAGGAAGCGAAGCGGCTTCACCAGGTGGGGCGCCAGCCGCGACATCGACAGTTCGCGTTCCTTCAACGCCTCGCGCACCAACCCGAATTCGAGCTGTTCGAGATACCGCAGGCCGCCGTGGAACATCTTCGACGACCGGCTGGAGGTACCCGAGGCGAGGTCCCGCGCTTCCACCAGCGCCACTTTCAGCCCGCGGGTGGCGGCGTCGAGCGCGATCCCGGCGCCCACGACACCGCCGCCCACCACGATCACATCGAAATGGTCCTTGCCCAGACGGTCCCATGCGGCTCGACGCTGATCGGGTCCGAGAAACTGCGATCCCGGCTGTATGGTCACTTTCCCTCCTCGCGAGCAGGTACATGCGGTTCGCGGAGGCCGAAGCGAAGGCGGAGGCATCGCATCATCGGTTCCGACTCCTGGAGTACGTCATCGATCGGGTCAGCTGTGGGTTTGCGCGTTCGATCTACAGCCTAAGGGGAATCACCCGGCAAACGTCGGCAGGGAGACACCCGTCACGGGACCACGGAATTACGTTAGCCTCCTGCCATGCGCTATGTGGCCGCCGTCGACCAGGGCACGACCTCGAGCAGGTGCATCCTGTTCGACCGGCAGGGACAGATCGCGGGCGTGGCCCAGCGGGAACACCAGCAGATCTTCCCGAAGCCGGGCTGGGTCGAACACGATCCGGAAATGCTGTGGCGCAATACCGAATTCGTGCTCGGCGCGGTATTGGACGAAGCCGGGCTCACCGCGGCCGATATCGCGGCGGTCGGGGTCACCAATCAGCGCGAGACCACCATCGTGTGGGAGCGCGATACCGGTCGTCCGATCCACAACGCCGTCGTCTGGCAGGACACCCGCACCGACCGCCTGTGCACCGAACTCGCCGGGACTCACGGCGCCGACCGGTACGCCGACCGCACCGGCCTTCCCCTGTCCACCTATTTCTCCGGGCCGAAAGTGCGCTGGATCCTGGATACCGTGCCCGGCGCGCGGGAGCGCGCCGAGGCCGGGGAACTGTGTTTCGGCACCGTGGACAGCTGGCTGCTGTGGAAACTGACCGGCCGGCACATCACCGATGTCACCAACGCCTCCCGCACCCTGCTCATGGATCTGCGCACCCTCGAATGGGACGAACAGATCTGCGGGGAGATCGGTGTGCCGACCGCCGTCCTCCCGCAGATCCGGAGCTCCTCGGAGGTGTACGGGGAGATCAGCGCGGGACCGCTGGCGGGAGTGGCGGTAGCGGGAATCCTCGGCGATCAGCAGGCCGCGATGTTCGGCCAGGCCTGCCTGGCGCCCGGCGAGGCCAAGAACACCTACGGCACGGGCAACTTCATGCTGCTCAACACCGGCACCACTCCGGTCTTCAGCGAACACGGCCTGCTCACCACGGTGTGCTATCGGCTCGGCGACCAGCCGCCCGTCTACGCGCTGGAGGGATCGATCGCCGTGACCGGGGCCCTGGTCCAGTGGTTCCGCGACAATCTCGGCATCATCTCCGCGGCGCCGGAGATCGAAGACCTGGCGCGCACGGTCGACGACAACGGCGGCGCCTATATCGTCCCGGCGTTCTCCGGACTGTTCGCCCCGCGCTGGCGGCCCGACGCCCGCGGAGTGATCGCGGGCCTGACCCGATTCGTCACCAAGGCCCATCTCGCCCGCGCGATCCTGGAATCGACCGCCTTCCAGACCCGCGAGGTGATGGATGCCATGCGCGCCGACGCCGAAGCCCGGTCACTGGATCTGGCGGCGACGGCGCTCAAGGTCGACGGCGGGATGGTCGCCAACGATCTGCTCATGCAGTTCCAGGCCGATATCCTCGATCTCCCGGTCGTGCGCCCGATGGTCAACGAGACCACCGCGCTCGGCGCCGCCTACGCGGCGGGCTTGGCGGTCGGTTACTGGCCGAGCACCGACGATATCCGGGCCAACTGGACCGCGGACAAGACCTGGACGCCCACCATGTCCGCCGCTGATCGCGAGTCCCGGCTGGGCGACTGGAACAAGGCGGTGGAACGCACCTACGACTGGGCCGAATGAACCGGGGTCAGGTCCGCGGCTCGGGCCAGGCGCGTCATCGCCTCGGCGAGGACCTCCGGGGCGGCGGTGGTGAAACACATCCGCATGGCCCGCTCATACGGGTTGCTCACCGCGAAAGCCCGTCCCGGTACGAAGGCGACACCCGCGTCCAGCGCCCGGGGCAACAGTTCGGAGGTGTCGGTATCGTCGGTGAACTCCGCCCAGACGAACATTCCCCCGGACGCTTCCGAACACCGCAACCGGTCACCGAAGTGGGTGCGCGCCGCGTCGACCAGGGCCGCGGCTCGGGTCGCGTAGACACCACGGACCGTGTCGAGATGACCGGTGAGCCAGGCGGTATCGGCGAGTAGCTCGGCGGCGATCTGCTGGGTGAGTGCCGAACCACACAGGTCGGCACCCTGCTTCAGCAGTTCAACGGCCCGGCACACCCGCTCCGGGGCCACCATCCAGCCCACCCGCAGGGTCGGCGCGATGATCTTCGATGCCGAGGACAGCCGGATCACCGCGCGCGAATACGACGCCACCGGTAGCGGTGCGGGCCGGTCGAAGAACAGGTCGCCGTAGGGATCGTCCTCGATCACCCAGAACCCGTGCTCCTCGGCCAGCGCCGCGAGTGCCTGCCGCCGGCGCGGGCTCATGGTCACACCGCCGGGATTGTGGAAATTGCTCACCGTGTGCACGACGGCCGGCCGCTCCCCACGGGCGATCGATTCCGCGAGCAGATCGACCCGCATGCCCTCATCGTCCAGCGGCACCGCGGCAATGCGCGCACCGGCGGCCCGGAAGACCTGCAGTGCGCCGACATAAGCCGGGTCCCAGCGCGCCGGGGTCCAGTAGCACGTCCGCGAGCAGCGATAGCGCCTGCTGCGACCCGTGGGTCACGAAAACCTCCGAGACCCCGACGGCCCGGCCCAGCCGGGCCGATTCCCGCTGTGCGAGCACCTCGCGCAGCGGACCCCACCCCGGCGATTCGGTGTACTGCAATACCGTGTGGGCGCCCAGGGCCGCCTCGGCCGCGGCGGCGATCCGCGCGCCGGGCATGAGTGCGGCGTCGGGCAGACCGCCGGCCAGACTGACGATATTCGGGTCGGCGGTGAGTTTCAGCAGGTCGCGAATGGCCGAGCTGGTGAGGCCGGCCAGCTTGCCGGCCAGCGGCGGTTCGTGATGGGACATGAGGCCTCCGGGGATATCACCTGGTAGTTATCCCGATCATCCCATGAATTACCACGATATGGCATTGTGATTTCACATTGTGAGATCAGCCCCGGTCCGCGATCACCCACAGCACGGTCTTGCCGTCCCGATCCACCGTGGTCACCGTCTGCTTGTACACCGTCTTCTTGCCGCTCGGCTGCAACTCGATGAGGTCCACATCGAAGGAGGCGGGGGCACGTTCGGTGATCCGGACACAATGCTCGGTCCCCGCCGGGATATGCGTATCGATTGCGTCCTGAATCGTCTCCGCCGAGGAAATCGCCGGCGAATCCGCCGCGACGTACTCACGGGCACCGACACCGCTGCGCTCCACATAGAACTCGTGCTGGAATCCGAGGATCGCCCCCGGACCGTTGGCCGTATCCCCGACGCCGTCGCCCACGGTCACCCCGCCGTCCTGACTCGCCGGACAGCTCAGCGCGGAACTCGGGTCGGCGGCCGGTGCCGCCGACGGCCCGTCGTCACTGCTGCTGACCACGACGATGGCGACCCCGACGGCGATGAAAGCGACCAGCACCGCCGCCACCGTGACGATCCGGCCGACCGGGACACTGCGGCGCGGTTTCGCCGACAATGCGCCCGCCACGGACTGCGGAGTGAGTTTCTGCGCGATCGGATCGCTGTCCCAGGACAATCCCCCGGCCCGGGGCCGCGGCGCCGTCTGGTCGGCGCCACCGGACTGGTTCGGCGCCGACCAGCGCGGGGGTTCCGGCGTGGTCGCGTGCCGGACCGTGGTCTGATCCGATTCCGGGGCGCGTTCGGCTCCGGGTGTCTTGCGCGGCACCGGGTCCGGCGGGATCTGATGCCGGACCGTGGTCGAGTCGGTCTCCGGTGCCGCCGGGGCCGGCCGCACCAACGGGCGGGAGGGCGGTGCCGGACGAGAGACCGGAGTGGAACTTTCCGGCGCCCGGTACTGGGGCGGCGGCGGAGGCACCGGCGGCGACTCCGCAGGTGCGGGGCCCGATCCGCCCGCCGGGCGCCAGGTCAGCCCCGAATCCTGCGGGCGCGGCTCCGGTTTCCAGCCCGATACCGGTAATTCGCCCGTCGGCGGGCCGAACCCGGACACCGGTGGTCCGAACTCCCCGGTGGGGGGTCCGAAATCCGCCCGATCGGGTTCGCGCTCTCTACCTTCACCCTCGCCGGTCACAGCCCATCCCTTCCGAGACACGCGGGTGGGGCGGCCGTGTTCGACCGCCCCACCCGGCAAGATTTCACTCGTGTCAGTACTGGAGTGAACCACCCCACTGGGTGTTGACACCAGCGAGATTGATCGTCTGCTCCGGGTAGTTGCCCGGCGGCAGCAGCGGCGGCGGAGGCTGAATCTTGGACGCGGCGTCCAGAGCGGCGGCGCCGCCCGGCTGCTGGGCGATCCAGTGTTCGACAGCCGCTTTCGCCGTGTTCACCGGTGTCGTATCAATTGTGTGATCGAGCCGGTTGTCCGGCAACCCGTTCCCACCGGTGAAGGTCGAAACGTTGATGGTGTTCTCGTCGACGAACTCCACCGAGATACCGGCCTCGCCCGTACCGGTCGGGGTACGGAAACCGGCGGTACCGACATATCCCGACTGGTTGGAGAAGTGGTGGGTGTTGGCGAAGCTCCCCGGAGCCAGCGACCCGCCGTCGAGCGCGGCGCCGATCTCCATATGCGGGCCCTGCATCTCGACGACCGGCGCCACGGGCGCCTCGTCCAGACTCGGCGCCTGCCACTGCGGGGTCTGCGGCTCGATCAGGGTATCGGTTTGCGGTTCACCGGGCTGCGCGTCGCCCCCGGCGGCCGGCGGCGGCGCGGGCTTGTCACCCGGCTGCGCGGGCGGCTGCGGGCCCTGGGGCGTATTCGGCGAGATCGCCGGCTGCGCCGGTGCGGGCTGACCCGGCACGGGCAGCGGCGCCACGCGCGGCGTGGTGACACCCGGCTGCGTGGGACCCGTCAGTCCTTGTTCGCCCTGGCCACCCTGCTCCGGGGTGGTGACACCGGGCTGGCTCGGGCTCGGCGTGGGGCTGGCGCCCGGCTGATCCTCGTTGTTCTGCACACCCGGCTGACTCGGAGTGGTCTCCGGTCCGCCCTGGTTCTCGTTCGTACCCGGCTGCGAAGGCGCAGGCGCAGGCGTCGTCGGCGTGGCCGGCTGATCGGTCGGAACGGCCCCCGCCGGCGACGCGAAAATGGCCATGGCCGCAGCAGTCGCAAGAGGCAGCGAAGTGCTCGCCACCGCCCGGCCCGCCCGGTTCGGCTTACGATGTTTCACTATTCGCCCAATCCCTTTCCCAGATGCGGCGCCACCTGCGGTCCGCGTCCAGTTCTGTCTCATCCGAGACACGAACTCCAGCGGGTGACCCGAATGGGCCGTTCGCTGTCCGAGTCCGAAAGGACGAACCCCCCGGCACCAAACCTCGCGACCGCCCGCCGATCGCATCTCTGCCTGGGAAGTGAACCATACTCGAGCAGTTCCGGCAATGTGACGAAAACTCACCACCGGCAGGAACACTCAGGGGTGAAACACGAATGAAAAAGCAGTGACGCGATCAGGAACTCCGGCTCGATTCCAGCGAGGCAATTCCTCCACGAAAACCTTCTCCGGATAACCGGCATCCCCGGTCGAAGCCCGCCCGGTCCCGGAACAAGATTTCGAAAGCCACCGACCGACAGGAATAACAACCCCGACCCTCCGAATGATCACCCCCGAGGCCGGGGTTGACAAGGGCTCCGACCGACCCGCCGAAGGCGGGGCAAACAAACACGGTCGGGGCCCGCCCCGGTTCTGGAGCGACCAGAGGGAGGGAGCGCAGCGACCGACCGGCGGGAGTGAAGAACCGGGGTTGACGAGGGCCCCGACCCGCGCCGCCGCAGGCGGCGCAAATAAACACAGACCTTCACGAGCTGGTCAATCTCCCACCTCCACCGCTAGGCCGCGTTTCATAAGCCCGATGGTGTGGGATGGAACCCGTTGTCCGGGTTGAGAAGTTGGTGATGTGGCGAGGTCTCCGGTAGTTGGTTGAACGACCAAGCACAACCGGAAACCAACCGGAGACCTCGTGAACAGCGTAACGGCAACGTGCCGTGCGGATCTGACTGATGCTCAGTGGGCGAAACTGAAACCGCTACTACCTGCTGGTATGAAGCCGGGTCGGCCACCGCGGTGGTCGAAACGCCGGTTGATCGACGGGATCCGGTGGCGGATCCGGACCGGCAGCCCGTGGCGTGATATTCCGACAACGTATGGGCCGTGGCAGACGGTGTACGGGTTGTTCCGCCGCTGGCAGCGTGACGGCACGTGGGAATCGATACTGACCGCGCTGCAAGCCCACGCCGACGCGGGCGGCGAGATCGAGTGGACGGTGAGCGTGGACTCCACGATCGCCCGTGCGCACCAGCATGCGGCGGGTGCCCGCCGCGACTTCGACGGTCAGGTCGAACCGGCGGGTGGTTTCGACGACGAACCCGCTGACCACGGTCTGGGACGGTCGCGGGGTGGGTTCACCACGAAGCTGCATCTGGCCGCCGACCAGGGCCAGCGGCCGTTGGCTCTGGTGATCACACCTGGTCAGTGGGCCGATTGCCCGCAGTTCACGACGGTGCTCGGCGAAATACGGGTGCCGCGACTCGGGGTCGGTGGCACCCGGTCGCGACCGGATCGGGTCCTGGCCGACAAAGCCTATTCCTCGGCGGCCAACCGTGCTTACCTGCGGCAACGCGGGATCAAGGCAACCATCCCGATCAAGGCGGACCAGGCAGCGCATCGCGTGGCCAAAGGAAACGCTGGCGGCCGGCCGCCAGCGTTCGACCCGAACCTCTACAAACTGCGCCACGCCGTGGAATGCACGATCAGCCGCCTCAAACAGCACCGCGCAGTCGCCACCCGCTATGACAAACTCGCTGTCCGCTACCTGGCCACGGTCCGCGTCGCCGCAATCAACCTGTGGTTATCCGGCCACGACTTATGAAACGCGGCCTAGGGCCACGACGAGTCGGCACCGACAACGCAGCAGTGCCGTTCGATGCCTGCACGACTTGCGCCCGCAAATCCCGTTTCTTCCGGACGGCCGGTGCGCCCCGGTTCCGGAGCAACACCGCAACCGCCCCTGTCAGATGGTCGGCCTATGTGGTCGGGGCCCGCCCCGGTTCTGGAGCGACAGAGCGAAGGAGCGCAGCGACTGAGCGCAGGAGTGAAGAACCGGGGTTGACAAGGGCCCCGACCCGCCCCGCCGAAGGCGGGGCAAACAAACACAGTCGGGGCCCGCCCCGGTTCTGGAGCGACAGAGCGAAGGAGCGCAGCGACTGAGCGCAGGAGTGAAGAACCGGGGTTAACGAGGGCCCCGACCCGCCCCGCCGAAGGCGGGGCAATATATACAGCTCACCCCAGATCGTCGTGGCGCATGAGCTGGCGGGCCGCCTCCATGACCGAGCCGGTGAGCGACGGGTACACCGAGAACGTCTGCGCCAGATCGTTCACCGTCAGGTTGTTCTGCACCGCGAGCGCGATCGGCAGGATCAGCTCCGAGGCGATCGGGGCGACCACCACTCCGCCGATCACCACACCGGTCGCCGGCCGGCAGAAGATCTTCACGAAACCCCGGCGCAGGCCCGACATCTTCGCTCGCGGATTGGTGTTCAACGGCAGCATCACCGTGCGCGCCGGGACCTCGCCGTTGTCGATGGCGGTCTGACTCACTCCCACCGTCGCGATCTCCGGGCGAGTGAACACCGCTGACGCGACCGTTTTGAGCCGGATCGGGCTGACCCCTTCTCCCAGCGCGTGGTACATGGCGATCCGGCCCTGCATGGCGGCCACGGACGCCAACGGCAGCAGACCCGTGCAATCGCCGGCGGCATAGATACCGGGGACCGCTGTCCGTGAGACACGATCGACCCGCAGATAGCCGCCGCGGTCGAGTTCGACACCGGCTCGATCCAGGCCGAGGTCACCGGTGTTCGGCGTCGATCCGACGGTCATCAGCGCGTGCGACCCGGATACGGTGCGGCCGTCGGACAGGGTCACCAGCACCCCGTCGTCCGTGCGCTCCACTTTGTCTGCGCGCGCGTGCTTCACCAATTCCACCCCGCGTTCGGCGAACGCGTCCTCGAGCACGAGCGCGGCGTCGGCGTCCTCCCCCGGCAGCACCCGATCCCGGCTGGACACGAGGATCACCCGCACGCCCATTTCCGTGTACGCGGAGACGAATTCGGCACCGGTCACACCGGAACCGACCACTACCAGGGTCTCGGGGAGTTCCGCGAGATCGTAGAGTTGACGCCAGTTGAGGATCCGCTCTCCGTCCGGCTCGGCCCCGGGCAGGACCCGCGGTGACGCGCCGGTCGCGAGCAGCACTACTTCGGCCTCGACGATCTCCTCGGCTGCATCGGGAAACGACACCTCGACCCGATGTGTCGACCGCCCCGATCCCGGTCCGGCCAATCGGCCCCGGCCCGGCAGTACGCGGACCCCTGCCGCCTGCAACTTGGATCGGATATCGGAGGACTGCGCCAACGCCAGCGCCTTCACCCGCTCGTTGACCTCGGGCAACCGCACCTCGGCCTGGCTCGGGTCGAGCGTTATCCCGAGGTTGCGCGCGCGCCGCAGGTCGGTCCGCACACCGGTCGAGGCGATGAAGGTCTTCGACGGCACACAGTCCCAGAGCACACACGCTCCGCCGATGCCGTCGGAGTCGATCAGCACGACCTGCGCCCCGTGCTGGGCCGCGACCAGCGCCGCCTCGTAACCTGCGGGTCCGCCACCGATGATCGCAATGCGGGTCATACGTTCCCCTGTCCTAATCACCCGCGCCCGGCGCGGCAGCTACGCGGCCCTCACTCGCCGCGTCAAGCCTAATAGGTGCTGCTGGGCGCAGCCCATCCGCAGTCCGCGCATGGCCGGAGCGAAGGCGGAGGTACGCACTATCGGCACAGCCGGGCGCAGCCCGATCCACAGTCGCGCATGGCCGGAGCGAAGGCGGAGGTACGCACTATCGGCACAGCCGGGCGCAGCCCGATCCACAGTCGCGCATGGCCGGAGCGAAGGCGGAGGTACGCCTAATAGGTGCTGCTGGGCGCAGCCCATCCGCAGTCCGCGCCCGCCCGCAACAGCGCGTCGACCGCGCCGAAGCGCATCCCTGAACGCGTTTTACGACGCCCCGTACCGGTGAGAGCCGCCACACAACTAAGCTGCCGGTGTGCCGATCTACGCTGCCTACGGGTCCAATATGGATTCGACCCAGATGCTCGAGCGCTGTCCGCACTCCCCCATGTCCGGGACGGGCTGGCTGGAGGGCTGGCGCCTCACGTTCAGCGGGGACGACATCGGGTGGGAAGGTCCGCTCGCCACCGTCGTGGAAGAACCCGGATCCCGGGTCTTCGTCGTGCTCTACGACGTCTCCACCGAGGACGAGCAGCGGCTGGACCGTTGGGAGGGCTCGGATTTCGGCATCCACCGCAAGATCCGCCTCCGCGTCACCCCCAGTCCCGGCAGCGGCACCCAGCCGATCCTCGCCTGGCTGTACGTATTGGACGCCTACGAAGGCGGCCTCCCCTCGGCGCGATATCTGGGCGTGATGGCGGACGCGGCGGAGAAAGCCGGGGCCCCAGAGGAGTACGTGCACGCGCTGCGCACCCGCAACAGCCGCAATGTAGGACCCGGGAACAACTTCAGCTGAGCGGGCGGGTCGCGTCCGGGGGCCGATCCCGGACGCCGCCGTTCAGGACAGTTGCTGCCCCGCCTGCAACACGATGTTGGTGAATGTCCGCACCCCCACCGCCAGCGCGCGTTCGTCGATATCGAACGTCGGCTGGTGCAGGTCCAGCTGGGGCCCTTCTCCCGACCAGACCCCCAGCCGGGCCATCGCGCCGGGTATCTCTTCCAGGTACCAGGAGAAGTCTTCGCCGCCGCCGGACTGTGGGGTGTCGGCCAGGGCATCGGCGCCCACGGCGCGTACGGCGTCGCTGAACATCCGTACCGAGTGCTCGTCGTTGACTACCGGCGGTACACCGCGCCGATAGTCGAGTTGGTAGCGGACACCGGTCGGGGCGAGCAGGCTGCCGACGATTTCCCGGACCAGCGGTTCGAGCAGCGCCCAGGTGGCGTGGTCGCCGGTGCGGACGGTGCCGGTGAGCATGCCGGTCTGCGGGATCGCGTTGGGTGCTTTGCCCGCGCTGACCGCTCCCCACACCATGACCGTGCTGGTGCGCGGATCGATCCGGCGGGTCAGCAGTCCGGGCAGGCCGGTGATGACAGTGCCGATGGCGTAGACGAGATCGCTGGTCAGATGCGGGCGTGAGGTGTGCCCGCCGGGCGAGTCCAGGACCAGTTCCACGGTATCGGCGGCCGAGGTGATGGCGCCGACCCGGATCCCGACCCGGCCCGCTTCCAGCCGCGGGTCGCAGTGCAGGGCGAACACCCGGTCCACATCGGTCACCGCGCCGGCGGCGACCATGTCCAGGGCGCCGCCGGGCATGACTTCCTCGGCGTGCTGGAAGATCAGCCGCACCCCGACCGGCAGGTCGAGGTCGGCCAGCGCGAGCGCGGTGCCCAGCAGGATGGACGTATGCGCGTCGTGACCGCAGGCGTGCGAGACGCCGGGCACCGTGGAGGTGAAGGGGCGGCCGGTGAACTCCTGCAACGCCAGCGCGTCCATATCGGCGCGCAAGGCGATACGCGGCGCGTCGTCCGGACCGAAATCGCAGATCAAACCGGTACCGCTGGGCAGCACCCGGAACGACAGACCTGCCTTCGTCAGCCAGGTGCCGACGAACTCGGTGGTCGCGAACTCGGTGCGGGACAGTTCCGGGTTGGCATGGATATGCCGCCGCCAATTAACGAGATCGACCGTGTGCTCGGCCAGCCACGCCGTCACCGCGTCCTGTCCGTCTCGCACCGAACGGCCGGATGTGCTCACCGAATGTCCTCCTGTCGTAGAACGAGCAGCTGTCAACCACTTATCTCCACGTGCGCGGGTCACCTGTACACGTAATCGTCCGCGACTGTCGTCGCGGTACATGCCGGCGGTTCCGCTCGACCCGGGGGGAACGGCCGTAACCTCCAGTTTCGCACCGTGGCCGGATCTGTGCGCGACGGCGTCCGCGCGACGCGCCCACGTCTCGGTCCGCGGTGCGGGTATCGCGGACCTCGCCCGCCCGGTCCGCGCCGCTAGTTCGCGGCGAACGCCAGGTTATCGGGAGTGGTCGGCACCGCCAGTCCGGCCAGGACCGGGGCGTGCAGGGACCGTTTGATCGCGGGCAAGCTGGGGGTCCGGTTGACGGCCAGCGCCGCCGCCCGCTCCACCGCGGCGCCGCGCAGCGCTGCGGCGTCCACGGTGTCGTCGACGATTCCGGCGGCCAGGGCCTCGGGACCGCCGAATCGGTGTCCGGTGGTCATCGCGGCGACCGCGACCTGGTTGGTCAGCCGACCGCTCAGCAGGGCGTTCATCCCGGTGGTGAACGGCATGCCCAGGTGCACTTCGGGTAGGCACCAGAACCCGCGGTCGGCGCGCATCACCCGGAAATCGTGCGCGGTCGCCAGCATGGCGCCGGCGCCGAACGCGTGCCCGTTGATCGCGGCGACGGTGGGCAGCGGAAAGGCCAGGATCCGGCTGAACACGGTGTGCACGCGATCGAGGTAGCCGTGCATCCGGTCGAGGTTGGCGAACAGCCAGTCGGTGTCGAGACCGTTGCTGAAGAACTTCCCGGTGGCGGTCGTGACCAGCGCGGCGGGCCCCTCGCTCGCCTCCACGGTGTCCAGCAGCGCGTGTGTCTCGTCTATCCACTCGTGGCTGAAGCGGTTCTCGCTGTCGGTCTGGCCCTCATTGCCCAGCGACAGCACGAATACGTTCCCATCACGTTCCAGGTACGGCATCACTGCAGCGTATCGACTGCGCGCGGGCCCGGTGTCGGCGGCAGCCGCCGGAGCCGCCGACGGCGCAGGCGGTTCGGGCGGGCCTGGGGCGCGGGAGGCCATACACTGACCGCCATGCTTGCCGAAGAGGCCGCTGCGGAGATCGCGGCCCGGACGTCAGTGGATCGACACCGGGTCGCGGTGGTGCTGGGTTCGGGCTGGCAGGACGCCGCCGCCGAACTCGGGACCCCGAACGCCGAGATACCCATGCCGGAGCTGCCCGGTTTCGCCGCGCCCACCGCCCAGGGCCATATCGGGAGGGTGTTGTCGGTGTCGGTCGGCGATACCGATGCCCTCGTGCTGATGGGGCGCCAGCATCTCTATGAGGGGCACACGCCCGACGAGGTGGTGCATCCGGTGCGCACCGCGGTGGCCGCCGGTGCGCGGACGGTGATCCTGACCAACGCCGCCGGCGGTATCCGGCCGGGCCTGCGGGTCGGCGAAGCGGTGCTGGTGCGCGATCATCTGAATCTCACCGGCACGACCCCGTTGAGCGGGCCCTCCTTCGTCGACCTGGTGGACGCCTGGGATCCGGAGTTGCGCCGGCTCGCCCAGCAGATCGATCCCGAACTCACCGAGGGTGTGTACGCCGGGCTCACCGGCCCCCAGTACGAGACGCCCGCCGAGATCCGCATGCTGGCCACCATCGGCGCCGACCTGGTCGGGATGTCCACGGTGCTCGAGGCCATCGCCGCCCGCGCACTCGGGGCCCGGCTGCTCGGTGTCTCACTGGTCACCAATCTGGCGGCCGGGGTCACGGGGGCGCCGCTGACGCATGCCGAAGTGCTGGCCGAGGGGCGCGCGGCCGCGCCGCGTCTGGGCAAACTGCTGCGCGGACTGCTGGAGCAGCTGTAGATGCTGACTTTCGGGACGGCGGGACTGCGCGGGCCGCTGGGCCCCGGCCCGGACGAGATGAACGTGACCACGGTGGCTCGGGCCACCGCCGGACTCGCGGCCTGGCTGCGGGATCGGTGTCTGGGCGGCGGCCGGGTGGTGGTGGGGCGCGACGCCCGGCACGGATCGGCGGAGTTCGCCGAGGTCACCGCGGAGGTGCTGGCCGCGGCCGGGTTCGTGGTGATCCGGTTGCCCGAACCGCTGCCGACTCCGGTGACCGCCTACGCCGTCCGCGCGCTGGACGCGGTGGCGGGCGTCCAGATCACCGCCTCCCACAACCCGCCCGCCGATAACGGCTACAAGGTGTACGTCGACGGTGGCGCGCAACTGCTGGCCCCGGCGGATACCGAGATCGAGCAGCGGATCGCGGCGAGCACCGAGCCGATTCCGCGCACACCCGTGGAAACGTCGGGCGGCGATGTCCTGTCGCGCTATCTGGCCCGGGTCGCCCAGTTACCCCAGCTGTTGGGCGGATCCGGCGAGCGCGCCGATATCCGGATCGCGTTCACTCCGCTGCACGGTGTCGGCGGCGCGACCGCTGTGCACGCGCTCGGCGCCGCCGGTTTCTCCGATATCCACGCGGTCGCCGAACAATTCGCGCCCGACCCCGATTTCCCGACGACCCCCTTCCCGAACCCCGAGGAACCGGGCGCCGCGGATCTGCTGTTGCGGCTGGCCGAGCAGGTGGACGCGGACCTGGCGATCGCGCTGGATCCCGACGCCGACCGGTGCGCTCTGGGCGTCCCCACACCCGAGGGATGGCGCATGCTGCGCGGCGACGAAACCGGGGTGCTGCTGGCCGATCACGTGTTGCGCACCGCCCCGGCCGACGCGCTGGTGGCCACCACGATCGTCTCCTCGCGACTGCTCTCCCGGCTCGCGCCGGCCCGGGGCGCCCGCTACGCCGAAACCCTTACCGGCTTCAAATGGCTGGCCAGAGCGGGCGACGGTCTGGTCTACGCGTACGAGGAGGCCATCGGGCACTGCGTGGACCCGGCGACCGTACGCGACAAGGACGGTATCTCCGCGGCCGTGCTGGCCGCGGATCTGGTGTCACAGCTGCGCGCCCGCGGCCGTACCTTGATCGACGAGCTCGACGAGCTGGCGATCCGTTTCGGCGTGCACCTGACCGACCAGGTCTCGCTACGACTGCCGGATCAGCGGGCGGCGGCCGAGGTGGTGAACGCACTACGCGCCGCGCCGCCCGCGGAACTGGCCGCGACACCTGTCGACTACGTCGATATGTCCGCGCTCCGGGGCCGGATGCGCACCGACGCCCTCGTCTTCACCGGTGACGGTGTGCGGCTGGTCATCCGGCCCTCGGGCACCGAACCGAAGCTCAAATGCTATCTGGAGGCAGTGCAACCGGTTTCCGGCCCGTCCGGTCTCGCCGCCGCCGGAAAGGCTGCGGAGGAAAGGCTTTCGGAGCTGCGCGACTACTGCCGGACTCTGGCCGGCTGACCGTTCAGCGCGGCCCGAACTGCCGGTCCCCCGCGTCCCCGAGTCCGGGCACGATATAGGCGTCGGCGTTGAGCCGGTCGTCGATCACGGCCGTCACCAGCCGCACCGGGTATCCCGAACCCGCCAGCGCGGCGATACCTTCGGGCGCCGCCACCACACATACCGCGGTGATGTCGGTCGCGCCGCGGCCGGCCAGCAGCCCCAGTGTGTGCAGCATGGATCCGCCGGTGGCCAGCATCGGGTCCAGCACCATGACGGGGGTCGAAGACAGGTCGTCGGGCAGCGATTCCAGATAGGGCACCGGCTGATGTGTCCGCTCGTCGCGCGCGACACCGACGAATCCCACCTGCGAGTCCGGGATGAGGTCGGTGGCGGCGTCCACCATGCCCAGTCCGGCCCGCAGCACCGGCACCAGCAGCGGTGGACGGGCCAAGCGCACGCCCTGGGTGGGCGCGACCGGGGTGGTGATGTCGAAATGCTCCACCGCAGCGTCGCGCAGCGCCTCGTAGACCAGCAGCCTGGACAGATCACGCAGGGCGGCCCGGAAAGCCGGGTCGGGTGTGCGCTCGTCGCGGAGCGCGGTGAGCAGTATCGCCACGAGCGGATGATCCAGGGTGTGCGTGCGCATGAGGGAACGATAAAGTCGACCATGCGTATACCGCCGCCTCGCCGGGACTTTTCGCGAGTTCGATTTTCGCGGAACCGTGTGCGAAGCCGGTGCGTCGAAACCGGTAGATGACATACTCTGCCCGTTAACGAAGTCGATGGGGGAACCACTGATGGTGAACATCTCAGCCGATGCCGACGGCATCGCGGCCTACGGCGCCACCGCCGGAGTAATGGCCGCCGAACTCGCGGCGGCGGGGACGGGAGCATCCGGTGCCGGGCCCGCGATCCTGGGACCGATATTCGGTCTGGTCGGCGGTGATTTCCTGGCGGCCTACACTGCCGCGCACGCCGGTCATCTGGCGACGATCGGGCAACTGTCCGCGGTGCTGGGCACGATGGGCGGGGCGGCGGGCGTCGCCGCGGTGAGTTACGCCGAGGCCGATATCAGCACCGCGGCCGCCCTGCGCGGTGCCGCCGGGGAGTGACCCGGTGATCGATATCAAATCGCTGGCCGAGCCGATTCTCGAGCTGCTGGCCAGCTTCGGTACCGGAGTGCTGGCGACCGGCGGCCCCGGTGATTCGCTGCGCGCGGCCTCCACCGCCATCGACCAGGTGCACGCGCTGGGGCGCACGGGCATCAATCAGATGAACACCGCGTGGGACGGAACCGGCGCGGATGCCGCGACCTCCAAGGCCCTGCGGGTGCAGACCTCGGCCGCGAGCATCTCCGATCGCGGCAACGAGATGGCCACGGTGATGGGCCAGGCCGCGGCTCATGTCGAGACCGGCAACAAGGATCTGACCGCGATCGCGCAGTCGTTCGTGAACACCGCGACCGCCGCGGCGCCCACACTGGGCACGCCGGCGGGCCTGTCGCTGCTGGTCGGGTCCGCGATCGACCATCTGGGGCAGGCGCTGGGCGTCGTCGGCAGGGTGCAGAACGACCTGCAGACCCAGACCGCGTCGATGAACGAACTGACCCCGCCGCCGCCCACTCCCGCCGCGGCGAGTACCGCGCCGGTGAGTACCCAGGCCATTTCGACCGTGACCTCCGGCCTCAGCAATGTCGCCGGCGTGGCCGGTTCGATGATGAGCACCGCGATGTCGAGCCCGAGCGGCGCCACGACCAAGACGAGCGCGGGAACCCCCAGCAAAACGTCGACCTCGACCGGCGCCGCGGAGGGCGAGGGCGTGAAGGTCACCCTGCCGGACGGCAGTGTGGTGGAGGCGCCGAACGAGAAGGCAGCCACCGCGGTGAAGGCGGCGATAGGAACCCTCGGCACGCCGTATGTCTGGGGCGGCAACAGCCCCGGTTCCGGGTTGGACTGCAGCGGGATGACGAAGTACGCCTACGGCGAGGCCGGTGTGGAACTGCCCAGGCTGGCCCACGAACAGGCCAACGGCGCCACCCCGGTATCGCCCGGTGATCTGATGCCCGGCGATCTGGCCGTATGGGACGGCCATGTGGCCATGGTCGTCGGCAACGGACAGTTGATCGAAGCCGGCGATCCGGTGCAGATCAGTTCGGTGCGGACCGAGAACAGCGGGATGGAGTTCCTCGGGTTCTACCGGCCGACGGAATGAACCGTCCGTACCCGCCGGCACCCGCAGCGGGAGCCATCCGATCATGACGAGTGGACAGAATATGAGTGAGCAGCAGGTTCCCGAGGTGCCGAATGTCACGATGGCGGCGAGCCGCAATCGGGCCGGCACCCTATCGGTACGCGCCACCGACCAGGGCATGCCGGTGGAGATCAAATTCGAGCGCAGCGAATACCGTTACGGCGCTCGCGCACTCGCCGACGAGATCCTGCGGTTGACCCACCGCTCCACCATCGCGGCCAAGGCCAAACGCCGGGAAATGCTGGCGGAGAACGGAATGCCCGAGGACATCCTCGACCAACTGGGCCTGCCGACCCGCCGCCAAGCCGTGGACGAACTGGACCGAATGGACGATGACGACACCGGCCCGACGAGCTGGATGAGGCCGGTATGAGTCGCCGGCCCTCGCGGCACCGATACGACGCACACCCGCTCGGATCCAGGAGGCACGCATGAGCGCGGAAATGGACGCCCTGGTCGCCGGGGCCACGCAGAAACTGGAGGCGCTCGAAGCGGCGCTGTACGGACTCAAGCAGGTCCGTGGCCGGTTCACCACCGAAGACGGAATGGTGAGCGCCGAGGTGAACAGCGACGGCGCGCTGGTGAGTCTGCAGCTCACCGAGGCCGTGACGACGCTGCCTCCCGCCGAAACGGCGCAGCTCATCATCTGGGCCTGCCGGCAGGCCGCCGAAGACGCCGGGGGTCAGCGCTCGGAGGTCGTTGCCGCACTGAACGAATCGTTCGCCCCGGCGCAGGAGGCAGGGGCGGGAAGTGGGCCGGACGGCGCCTGATCGCGAAACGCATCAGGCGTAGATCGGCCGGACCCGCGGCTGCGTGTGGATTGCAGCCGGGCGTACCTCCGCCTCCGCTCCGGCCATGCGCGAACTGCGTACCTCAACCCCCGCTCCGGCCATGCGCGAACTGCGTACCTCAACCCCCGCTCCGGCCACGCGCGAACTGCCTACCTCAACCCCCGCTCCGGCCGCACGCGAACTGCCTACCTCAACCCCCGCTCCGGCCATGCGCGAACTGCCTACCTCAACCCCTGCTCCGGCCGCGCGCCAAATGCCTACCTCAACCTCCGCCACGACCGTGCGCGGACCAGGGGTAGGCCCTGCCGTGCTGGACATATTAGGCTTCCCCATATGGCTTCTGGAGACATCGTCCCGATCGAGCTCGGTTTGACCGACGGCGATCTTGTCACCCTGTGGGCACCGCGCTGGCGTGACGGTGACGACGAGTGGGAGGCGTTCCTAGGACACGAGGACGCCCTCTACGGCTTCGAGTCGGTGGCCGAGCTAGCGGCCTTCATCCGGACCGACTCCGATAACGACCTGGTCGAGCATCCGGCCTGGAAGGTCGTCGCGGGTTTGTCGGCCGCCGAACTCGAGCCCGACGACAACTACTCGTTCGATCTTGTCGGGGTGCCGGAACTGGCCGCCGGTGATCCGGATGTGGACACCATCGCCGAGCTGGAAGACACCCTGGCCATGGTGCGCAATATCGGCGAGGTCTGCGAGCTCGAGACGGTCACCAAGTTCTTCGGCTCACACCCGTCGCTCAGCGCGCTGGCCGGTGGCACCCATATGTTCGCGGGCCGCGAGGGTCTGGAGCTGTGGGATCGGATCGGCGCCGCGGTCGCCAAGAGCTGGGACGACGTCCTCGACGCCATCGATTCGGTGGTGCGCGTCCCGGAGGTCGACGCCGCAGCGGTCGCGCTGGCCGAAGCCGAGTTGCTGGCCGCCGAGGAGAACGAGGTCGACGCCGACGACGCGGCCGATACCGACGACGACAGTGATTTCGAGCCCGTCGACCTGGACGAGGACGACGACTCCGAAGACGACGACGACGCGGAACTCACCTTCTGGGAGGAGGTCGGGATCGACCCTGTCAAGATCGTGACGGCCGATACCGAATACTTCACCCTGCGCTGCTATCTCGACGACGAGCCGATCTTCCTCGGGGCCACGAAGGCCATCTCGGTTTTCGGCAGCGAACGCGCGCTGGCACGCTACCTCGCCGACGATCACGAACACGATCTCGCCCGGGTGAGCACCTTCGCCGAAGTGCAGACCGCGGCCATCGACGGATCGCTCGAGGTCGAGGTCACCGAGGAGAACGTCTACGTCCTGCCCGGCCTGGCCGATGATCTGGCGACGGGGCCGGAAGCGGTCGACACCGAGCAGCTCGATCTGGTTCTGGAACTTTTCTCCGATGCCGCCGACTACGCCGACGACAACGCGGTGGAACAGGCGCTGGCCAAATCGACACCCCTCGGCTGGTACATCTCGTACCTGCTGAACCCGGACCCGACCCGGATGGCGCCCAATCCGCCGTTCGATGCCGAGTCACGCGCCTGGCGGGAACTCGAACGCAATTTCGAATCCCGGCTCACTCCGCGCTGACCTCGCAACCCGCTCCGATACCGCACCGGCGGCAGTGAACGGGCTCGTCCCTGGCGCGCCAGGTCTCGATGTGGACACACCGCGCACATTTTGTCGATAAACCGGCACCGACTGGGCAAACTGTCTGGCCAGCGGGGTTTGTCGTTGCGCAGCCGCTGCCGGTTCATCCCGCATGGGGTGACACGCCGCCGCACCCGGCGGATGTACGAAGGAGGACGCATGCCGACCGTGCGGATCGATCTGGACCAGGACCTGCTGGCGGCCGCCGGCGCCATCATGGGTACCGCGAACAGTAAGGCGACCATTCACGAGGCGCTGCGCCGGATCGTGGTGCACGAGCGGCAGCTGCGGCATTTCGAGCGTCTCGCCGCGTCTGCGCTGACTCGTTCCCCGCAGCCCGCGGTCGTCGACGGCTGACCCCGCCGGAATTCTCGGGAGTCGCCCGGCCGGGCCGGACCCACCGACACTGTCGGTACCGACTGGCATGATCCGGACGCACGGAGTCTGGAGGGGGAGCCATGCCGGTACCGATCACCGATCTGCCCGTGGCACAGCGGCCGCGAGAACGGCTGCGAGCGCTCGGACCGCAGGCGCTGAGCGACGGTGAGTTGCTCGCGCTGTTACTCGGTCAGGGCCGCCGCGGGGAGAGCGCCCTGGAACTCGCCTTTGCCCTGCTCACCGAGTTCGGCGGGGTGGCCGGTCTGGCGTCGGCCCGGCCGGAGGAGTTGCTGCGACAGTCCGGGGTGGGTGTGGCCAAGGCGGCGTCGATCACCGCCGCGTTCCAGCTCGCCGCCCGGTCCCGCGTCAGCACACAGACTGCGGCGCCACTGTTGCGGGCCGAGGATGTGGCGCGCGCGGCGGGCCCGCTGTTCGCCGGGGCGCGGGTGGAGCGGCTGCTGGTACTGGTCTGCGACGCCCGCAATCGGCCGCGACAGCGGGTCTTCGTCGCCGAGGGCGCGATCGACGAGGTCGCCGTGCCGGTCCGCGAGATCTTGAATACGGTATTGCGCCACGACGGCCGCGCCTTCGCGCTCGCCCACAATCACCCGTCCGGCGACCCGACTCCCAGCCCGGACGACCGTCGCGCCAGTACCCTGCTCGCCGCGGCGGCGCGAACCGTCGGGCTGCGGTTCCTGGACCATGTAGTGCTCGCGGGCGAGAGTTGGCGGCGGGCCGCCCCATGGGAGGAGATGCTGCTGTGAATGCGCCGCCGCTCAGCGCGGTTCGGCGGCCGCCTCGGGAGCGATCGCGGACCCGTCCCGCCCGCGGCGCCGGACAGCGGCGAGGCGGGAACCGATCAGACCCTGCCTGGGCGCGAACAGATAGACCACGGTGAACACGACACCCTGGGCCAGCACGATGGTCGCGCCGGAAGCGGTGTCGGCGTAATAGCTCACGTACAGACCGATGACCGCGCAGACCGCCGAGAGGGTCGGGGCTATCACCAGCATCCGCCCGAAACGCTCGGTGAGCAGGTAGGCGGTCGCGCCGGGAATGATCAGCATCGCCACCACGAGGATCACGCCCACCGCTTGCAGGGCCACCACCGAGGTGAGCGCGAGCAGGCCGAGCAGCGTCGCGCCCAGCACCCGGGGATTGAGACCGAGAGCGTAGGCGTGGACGGGGTCGAACGCGTAGAGGGTGAAGTCGCGTCGTTTGAGCACGAGTGCGAGGAAGACCAGTGCGGCCAGCCCGGCGATCTGGATCAGCTCTTCGCGGCTCACACCCAGCAGGTTGCCGAAGATGATGTGGTTGAGGTCGGTATTGCTGGGTGTCACCGAGATGAGAACCAGGCCGAAGGCGAACAGCGTCGTGAACACGATGCCGATCGCGGCATCCTCTTTCACCCGGCTGGTATCCCGGACCAACCCGATCAACGCGACGGCCAAGAACCCGAAGACCACCGCGCCGACCGCGAACGGCACCCCGGCGATATAGGCGAGCACCACGCCCGGCAGCACCGCGTGGGAGACCGCGTCCCCCATCAGGGACCATCCCACCAGCACCAGCCAGCAGGACAGCAGACCGCACACGGTCGCCGCGACGACGCTGGCGGTCAGGGCCCGCACCATGAAGGCGTAGCGCATCGGTTCGAGAAGGAATTCGAGCAGGTCCATCGGATTCACCGCTGTCCGATCACGTCGAGCCCGAAGGCGAGCGCGAGATTCTCCGGCCGCAGCGCCTCCTCGGGAGCCGCGTGCACGAGAACCCGGCGCATCAGCAGTACGGCCTCGTCGGCCAGTCCGGGCAGCGCGTGCAGGTCGTGGGTGGAGATCAGCACGGTCGCGCCGTCGGCGGCCAGCTCCCGCAACAGCCCGGTGATCGTCGCCTCGGAGCGTTTGTCGACCCCGGCGAACGGCTCGTCGAGCAGCAGGATCCGGGCGCCCTGCGCGATCCCCCGGGCGACGAACGTACGTTTGCGCTGGCCGCCGGAGAGCCGCCCGATCTGGCGGTCGGCCAGATCGGTCAGGTCGACCCGTTCCAGCGCCTCGTCCACCGCGGCGCGGTCGGCGCGGCTCGGCCGGCGGGTGAACCCCATCCGGCCGTAGCGACCGGTGGTCACCACATCGCGCACCGAGAGCGGGAACGACCAGTCGACGGCTTCGTTCTGCGGCACATACCCGACCGCCCCGGCCTTGCGGGCGACCACCGGTTTGTCTCCGCCGATCCGGACCGTGCCGCGGTCCGGGGTGATCATGCCCATGAGGGTTTTGAACAGGGTCGATTTCCCGGACCCGTTCATTCCGATCAGCGCGCAGACCCGCCCGGCGTCGACGGTCAGCCGGACCTGGTCGAGTGCCTGTACTTCGCCGTAGTAGACGCTGACGCCGTCGACGTCGATCGCGGGGACTGTCATGGCCTGCTCCCGGTGAGTGCTGCGGCTATGGTCTCGGCATCGTGCCGGATCAGGTCCAGATAGGTCGGCACCGGACCGTCGGACGCGGACAGCGAGTCGACGTAGAGCACACCGCCGAAGCGCGCGCCGGTGGCTTCGACGACCCGCTGCATCGGGGCGTCGGAGACGGTGGATTCACAGAACACCGCCGGAACCTCGTGGTCACGGACATATTCGATCACGCGGGTGATCTGCTGCGGGGTGGCCTGCTGTTCGGCGTTCACGGGCCAGATGTAGTACTCCGAGAGCCCGGCGTCGCGAGCCAGGTAGGAGAAGGCGCCCTCGCAGGTCACCAGGGCGCGCTGGCGGCGCGGCAGGGCACTCAGATCGGCGACGAGTTCGTCGTGGACCAGCTGCAGACGTTGTTTGTAGTGTTCCCCGTTCGCCCGGAACGCCGCGGCGTGTTCGGGAGCGAGCCGGGTGAAGGCGGCGACCATATTGTCCACATAGGTCCGCACGTTCAGCGGTGACATCCAGGCGTGTGGATTCGGTGTGCCCGCGTAGGCGTCGGAGGTGATCGGCACCGATGCGACACCGTCGCTGACAGTGACGTGCTCCGCGTCGATATCGGCGACGAACTGGCCGAACCAGGCCTCCAGGTTCATCCCGTTGTCGAGGATGAGATCGGCTTTGGCGGCCCGTTTGATATCGCCCGGGGTCGGTTCGTATCCGTGGATCTCGGCGCCCGGTTTGGTCAGCGACTGCACGTCGAGGTGCGCACCGGCGATGTTCGACGCGATATCGGCGAGCACGGTGAAGGTGGTGACCACCACCGGCTTGCCGTCGCGCGGAAGATGGAACGACGCGCAGGCGTTCAGCGCCACGGCCGTCACACAGACCGCGAACACGGCGGCGACCCGGAGAAACACCCGCATTCCGAACCACCGCCTTCCAGTCAGAATCGTAAGTTCGGTTACCCGAATTATCAAGTTCGTGTGATGGAACCCAAATAACCGGGAAAACAAAACCGCCCCCGTGCCGGGCACGGGGGCGGTGCTGTGGACGACTACGGACTCAGCGCGCGAACAGCAGCGCCCGCTTGACTTCCTGGATGGCCTTGGTGACCTCGATCCCGCGGGGGCAGGCATCGGTGCAGTTGAAGGTGGTGCGGCAGCGCCACACACCGTCGACCTCGTTGAGGATGTCCAGGCGCTCCCGGGCGGCTTCGTCACGGCTGTCGAAGATGAAGCGGTGCGCGTTCACGATCGCGGCCGGGCCGAAGTAGCTGCCGTCGGTCCAGTACACCGGGCACGACGTGGTGCAGCAGGCGCACAGAATGCACTTGGTGGTGTCGTCGAACCGAGCGCGGTCGGCCTGGCTCTGGATCCGCTCGTAGGTCGGCTCGTTACCGGAGGTGATCAGGTAGGGCTTCACCGCCCGGAACGCGTCGAAGAACGGCTCCATATCCACAACCAGGTCCTTCTCGACCGGCAGGCCGCGAATGGGCTCGACGGTGATGGTGACCGGCTTGCCGTTCTTCGGCAGCATGTCCTTCATCAAGACCTTGCAGGCCAGCCGGTTCACCCCGTTGATCCGCATCGCGTCGGACCCGCACACACCGTGCGCGCACGAGCGACGGAAGGTGAGAGTGCCGTCCAGGTAGGACTTGATGTAGATGAGGATGTTCAGGAACCGGTCCGTCGACAGGGCCGGCACCTGGAACGACTCCCAGCGCTGCCCCTCACCGTCCTCCGGGTTGAACCGGGCCACCTTGACGGTGATCATGGTCGAGCCCTCGGGAACCGGCGCCGGGTTCGCGGCCGACGCTGCGGGATTCTCGGCTACAGCGGTCATCAGTACTTACGCTCCATCGGCTCGTAACGGGTCTGCACCACCGGCTTGAAGTCGAGCCGGATATCCGAGAGGAGATCCGCGCCTTCCTTGTAGGCCATCGTGTGCCGCATGAAGTTCACGTCGTCGCGATCCGGGTAGTCCTCGCGGGCGTGGCCGCCGCGCGACTCCTTGCGGTTGAGCGCGCCGACCACCGTGACTTCGGCCAGTTCCAGCAGGAAGCCCAGCTCCAGGGCCTCGAGCAGATCGCTGTTGTAGCGTTTGCCCTTGTCCTGCACCGTGATCCGCGCGTAGCGCTCCTTGAGCGCGTGCACGTCGGTGAGGGCCTGCTTGAGGGTGTCCTCGGTGCGGAACACCGAGGCGTTGTTGTCCATCGACCGCTGCAGTTCGGTGCGGATATCGGCGACCCGCTCGTTGCCGTGGTCGGACAGGATCAGCGACAGCCACTCCTGCACCATCTGAGCCGGGGTCTCCGGCATATCGACGAATTCGGCGCGCAGGGCGTACTCCGCGGCGGCGATGCCGGCGCGGCGGCCGAACACATTGATATCGAGCAGCGAGTTGGTGCCGAGCCGGTTCGCGCCGTGCACGGAGACACAGGCGCACTCACCGGCGGCGTACAAACCGGGCACGACATCGGTGTTGTCCTTGAGCACCTCGCCGTGGATACGGGTGGGGATACCGCCCATCACGTAGTGGCAGGTCGGGAACACCGGCACCAATTCCTTCACCGGATCCACACCGAGGTAGGTGCGGGCGAACTCGGTGATATCGGGCAGTTTCTCCTCGAGCACGTCCGCGCCGAGGTGGGTCACGTCGATGTAGACGTAATCCTTGTTCGGACCGGCGCCGCGACCCTCGAGCACCTCGAGCACCATCGAGCGGGCGACGATATCGCGTGGCGCCAGGTCCTTGATGGTGGGCGCGTAGCGCTCCATGAATCGTTCGCCGTCGGCATTGCGCAGGATTCCGCCCTCACCGCGCACGGCCTCGGAGATGAGGATGCCGAGTCCGGCCAGGCCCGTCGGATGGAACTGGTGGAATTCCATGTCCTCGAGCGGCAGCCCCTTGCGGAACACGATCGCCATACCGTCGCCGGTCAGCGTGTGCGCATTGGAGGTGGTCTTGTACATCCGGCCCGAACCGCCGGTCGCGAAGACGATCGACTTGGCGTGGAAGACGTGCAGCTCGCCGGTGGCCAGCTCGTAGGCGACGACACCGGTCGCGACCTGTCCGCGGTCGGTGTCGGTGAGCACCAGGTCCAGCACGTAGAACTCGTTGTAGAACTCGACGTCGTGCTTGACGCAGTTCTGGTAGAGCGTCTGCAGGATCATGTGACCGGTACGGTCGGCGGCATAGCAGGCGCGCCGCACCGGAGCCTTGCCGTGGTCGCGAGTGTGACCGCCGAACCGGCGCTGGTCGATCTTGCCCTCGGGCGTCCGGTTGAACGGCAGGCCCATCTTCTCCAGGTCGAGCACCGCGTCGATGGCCTCTTTGGCCATGATCTCCGCCGCGTCCTGATCGACCAGGTAGTCACCGCCTTTGACCGTGTCGAAGGTGTGCCACTCCCAGTTGTCCTCTTCGACGTTGGCCAGGGCCGCACACATGCCGCCCTGGGCCGCGCCGGTATGGCTGCGGGTGGGGTACAGCTTGGTCAGCACCGCCGTCCGCGCCCGGGGGCCGGCCTCGATAGCCGCACGCATACCCGCACCGCCGGCGCCGACGATCACGACGTCGTAGCGGTGTTCCTGAACAGGTCGAGACTCGACTGCGCCGCTGCGTTCACTGTTCTCACCTGCGGCGTCGGTTCGTTCGCTGCGCTCACTCATGCGAGGGGGCCCGTTCCTAACTGATATTGGGGTCGAAGGTGAAGATGACGTAGGTGCCCACGCCCATGATCAGGATCATCGACAGCACCAGCAGGGTGTTCAGCCAGAACCGGGTCGAATCCTTGCGCGAGTAGTCGGCGATCACGGTGCGCACACCGTTGCCGCCGTGCAGCTGCGCCAGCCACAGCATGGCCAGATCCCAGATCTGCCAGAACGGGCTGGACCAGCGGCCGGCGACGAAGGCGAAGTTCAGCCGTTTCACGCCGCCGTCGAGCAGCAGCATGATCGCCATATGGCCGAAGACCAGCACGATGAGCGCGAGGCCGGAGAACCGCATGAACAGCCAGGCGTACTTCTCGAAGTTGCCGCTGGAGTGCGAACGCGGGGAGCGTGGAAGGTCCAGGCTCGCCGGGCGGTCGTGGGACTTGCCGAGAACAGGTGCGGTCATGGTCTCAGTGCTCCGTCAACAGTAGGTAGAACATACGGCCGATCGAGGGCACCAGGAGCACGACCAGGAGCCCGATGATGCCCCAGAGCATCTGCTTCTGATAGCGGGGCCCGTTGGACCAGAAGTCCACCAGGATGACTCGCACACCGTTGAGCGCGTGGAACAGCACGCAGAAGACCAGGGCCATTTCCATGAGCGCGACGATCGGGGTCTTGTAGATCGCGATCGCGTCGTCGTACATTTCCGGGCTGACCCGTACGAGCGCGGTGTCCAGGACGTGCACGAAAAGGAAGAAGAAAACCGTGACACCGGTGATCCGGTGCAGGGCCCAGGACCACATTCCGGGGTCGCCTCGGTACAGCGTTTTGCGCTTCGGCTGAGCCGGAGCTTCTATCGTGGCCATAGAGTTTCGGTGCCTCCAACATCGTTGATGGACCCGGTCACAGATCCCGGCACCGGTGTGGCGGGCCGGAAATTCGGTGGCGCACCAACCCGCGGCCGACAAGGACCTACTCCGGGGCCGCTGTCGATGGGCTCGCCGCCGCCGAACCTGAACCGATCTGTTCTGGACTCTAATCCTCTGACAATCGGGGAACTAATTCGGCGTGCCGCGCGTTTCGCCCAGATCACACAGGTTAGGTTTACCTTTGTAGGGCCGCGGAGGGCTTGTGCGGCGGGTCCGTCGCGCCCTCTGCCACCCTCCGATAGAACACCGCCGGGGAGTGCGCTTGTTCCGCAAACCTTTGCCGTGCAGCGCATTTCACAATCTCGACGGGAGACCTACGCATGGCGCGCGAATTAGCCCGGGCACGCGGACCCTCCCTGCCGAAGTCGCCATTGTGCGCGGCGGCAATGTGCAAAATGTCTCAGTCCACGAGGCCAAGTTACTCCAGAGTAGCCGAGAGATCGCCTCCGGACGAAAGAGTTTCCGGTGATATCCCGGAATTCCCGGAGGCGCCCCGTTGTCCGCCCATCTCGTGGCGACCCCGAGGCCGCCGATCCACCGGGTCGCCGGACAGCTCCGAACCACCCGGCGAGCGCTGCGACCCGCCACGATGGAACGGACGGGGATCAGTCGCCTTCGTGGATCGACTCGACCCGCAGGCGCACGGCTTCGTAGTTGAAGACCGTCTCGACGATATCGCCGGTCACCCGACCGAGCAGGGCCTGGCTCGCCAGCGCGCTCTGGGGGTATTCGCCGACCGCGGGATCGGCCTCGTGGTCGGGCACGATCTGGTACTCCAGCCGCACCTCGACCTCGTCGTACGCGTTGAGCTTGGACAAGAGCAGTTTCGAATACACCATGACGATGAGGAACTTCGGAAGCGTCATTCGGCACCTTCCTGGTGGCTGATACCCGGGCCGGAGGGCCGGGCACCCTACATATCTCCGGGTGGAGCGACGTGTTTCACATTGTTCGGAGACGACCGCGCGGACCGAGGCGCGCCGGGCGGGTCCGTACGCGAAGCTGGGGCCGGAACAGATCGGGCCGATCACCGACAGCGGGAGCATGTATGGATATCGACTGGAACCTACTTCGCACCAGCGCACATGAGGCGATGCGGCGAGCCTACGCCCCGTACTCGCGTTTTCCGGTAGGTGCGGCGGGTTGGGACGGGCGGTCGATCTCGGTCGGCTGCAATGTGGAGAACGTGTCCTACGGGCTGGGGTTGTGCGCGGAATGCGTACTGGTCGGCAACAACCGATCCGCGGGCGGCGGGCGCCTCATCGCGGTTTCGGTCTGTGATTCGCGCGGGGAGGTCCTGCTGCCCTGCGGTCGCTGCCGCCAGGTGCTCTACGAGTTCGGCGGAAAGGAACTGCTGGTGGACCATCCCGGCGGGCCGAGGCCACTGAGCCGGCTGCTGGCCGACGCCTTCGGGCCGGACGACCTCGCCGCCGGCCGGACCTGACGGCCGCGCCTCGCGCCGCCGTCCGTGCTGCGAGCAGCGCACGGTCGTCCGGCGAGGACGTCCGGCGCCGCGTCCGAGCGGACGGTCGCCGTGCCGGTGCGACGACCCATGGAATCCCGGCGCCGTCCGGCGGGTTGGTCCGGGTATGACAGTTCCCCTCTCCGTCCTGGACCTGGCCGCCGTCGCCGCCGACGGTTCACACCGGCAGGCCCTCGCCGACACCCTGACCGTCGCCCGCGAAGCCGAGCGACTGGGGTACCACCGGTTCTGGGTGGCGGAGCACCACGGCATGCCGGGGATCGCGAGTTCGGCGCCGCCGGTGCTGATCGCCGCGGTCGCGGCCGCGACCGAGCGGATCCGGGTCGGGTCCGGCGGGGTGATGCTGCCCAACCATTCCGCGCTGGTGGTGGCCGAACAGTTCGGCACCCTGGTGGCACTCTACGGAGACCGGATCGACCTGGGCCTGGGCCGGGCGGCCGGCACCGACCCGCTCATCTCGGCCACCATCCGGCGCGGCGCCGCGGCCGAGGCGGTCGAGGATTTCCCCAAGCAGGTGGTGGAACTGCTCGCCTATTTCGGGACCATCCCGCCCTTGCGCGGCGGTCAGGGGGACCGGATCCAGGCCGTGCCCGGCCACGGCGACTCCCCCGACATGTGGCTGCTCGGATCCAGTGACTTCAGCGCCCGGCTGGCCGCCATGATGGGGCTGCCGTTCGCATTCGCCCATCATTTCGCGGGTGGCCGCAACACCCCGCTGGTATTCGACCTGTACCGGAGCGAGTTCCGGCCGTCGGAAGTATTGCAGGAGCCGCGCTCGATGCTGGCCGTGGCGACCGTGATCGCCGATACCGCCGAGGAGGCCCGTCGCCGGACTCTTCCGCAGAGTCTGGTCCAGCTGTGGATGCGCACCGGCCAGCTTCCGCGGCGAATCCCGACGCTCGCCGAGGCGGAGGCCTACCAGTGGACCGACGCGGAGAACGCCTTCGTCGACGACCGCAACGCCGACCAGGCGATCGGCACGCGCGACCAGGTACGGGACCGGCTCGACACCCTGGTGAAGGACACCGGGGCGGACGAGATCATCGTCGCCCCCACGGGCCCGACGGTGCAGCATCGCCTCGACACCCTGCGCGCCCTGCAGGATTGAGCCCCGGGCCACCGTGAACCGGATCCCCGGGCCACTCGTGTAGCCCCGGGTGATCAGCGCATGCGCGCTCCCGCACCGCCCGGGCAGGGCGGGCGGGCCGGGACACGCCGGGTCCGGCGACCGACGGAGGACGGCACGGCCCGCCGAAACCGTCACGGCGGGCGCAACGCTGCGAGACTGGGGGCGTGAGGGCATACGACGCGGTATCGATCATCGGGGCGAAGCGGGACGGCGACGAACTGTCCGACGAGCAGATCGATTGGGCCATAGCCGCTTTCACCCGGGGCGAGATGGCCGACGAACAGATGGCGGCGCTGGCCATGGCGATCGTGCTGCGCGGGATGAACCGCCGCGAGACCGCGCGCTGGACCCGCGCCATGATCGATTCGGGCCGGCGGCTGGACTTCACGGATCTGCCCCGCCCGACAGTCGACAAACATTCGACCGGCGGTATCGGCGACAAGATCACCCTGCCGCTGGCCCCGCTGGTCGCCGCCTGCGGCGCGGCGGTGCCGCAGCTGTCCGGCCGCGGACTGGGCTACACCGGTGGAACGCTGGACAAATTGGAGTCGATCCCCGGGTGGCGGGCCGATATCGCACCCGCCCGGATGCGGGAGATCCTCACCGACCCCGCCGCGGGCGCCGTGGTCTGTGCCGCGGGGGCCGATCTGGCGCCCGCCGACAAACGCCTGTACGCGCTGCGCGACACCACCGGCACCGTCGAATCGATCCCGCTGATCGCGAGTTCGATCATGAGCAAAAAGATCGCCGAGGGCACCGCCGCCCTGGTGCTCGACGTGAAGGTCGGTTCGGGCGCCTTCATGCGCACCCGCGAGGAGGCGCACGCGCTCGCCACCGCCATGGTGGATCTGGGCGCCGACGCGGGCGTGGACACCGTCGCGCTGCTCACCGCCATGGACACCCCTCTGGGCCGTACCGCGGGCAATGCGCTCGAGGTCGCCGAGGCGGTCGAAGTGCTCGCCGGCGGCGGACCGGCCGATGTAGTGGAACTGACTCTCGCGCTGGCCCGCGAAATGGTCGTGCTGGCCGGTCTGGACACCGATCCCGCCGACGCGCTCGCCGACGGCCGCGCCATGGACCATTGGCGGGCCATGATCCGCGCCCAGGGCGGCGACCCCGGCGCGGCGCTGCCCATCGCCGCGCACACCGAGACCCTGTCCGCGCCCGTCTCCGGCACGCTCAGCCGTCTCGATGCGCGGGGGGTCGGTATCGCCGCCTGGCGGCTGGGCGCGGGCCGGGCCCGCCAGGGCGACCCGGTGCAGGCCGCCGCCGGGATCCGGATCCACGCCGTCCCGGGCGACCGGGTCACCGCCGGCGCGCCGTTGCTCACCCTGTACACCGACACTCCGGAGGCTTTTCCCGGGGCGTTCGAGGCCTTGGCGGACGCGGTCGCCGTCGGCACGGAGCCCGACGCCCTGCCCGCCGCCCGGCCGCTGATCCTCGATCGGATCGGCACGCAACGGCACCGGGACCGGTCTCGCGCCGAACTCCCGTGGACCCCGCACGGGCATTCCGGGCACCCGGCCGCCGGGTCTCACCACCACGCGCACCACCCGCATCCAGCCGCTGACCACGGGAAGAATTCGGGGTGAGCGGCAGCGGAAGAGGTGGAACCTTTCCGGGCGTCCGGCTGACCGGCGCGACATTCGGCGATACCGTCGATACATGACCGGACCCTTGCCGCTTGATCTCGCCACACTGCGCCGGGCGCCGAAGGCTCTGCTGCACGACCACCTCGACGGCGGGCTACGTCCCGCCACCGTGCTCGAGCTGGCCGCGGACTGCGGTTACGACCGGCTGCCCGCGGCCGACGCCGAATCGCTGGCGCGGTGGTTCCGGGACGCGGCCGACAGCGGATCGCTGGAACGCTATCTGGAGACCTTCACCCATACCGTCGCGGTGATGCAGACTGCGGCGGGTCTGCGTCGGGTCGCCCGCGAATGCGCCGAGGACCTCGCTGCGGACGGCGTGGTCTACGCCGAGGTGCGCTTCGCCCCCGAACAGCATCTGGAACAGGACCTCACCCTCGACGAAGTGGTCGAACACGTACTCGCCGGCTTCGCGGCGGGTGAGGCGGCGGCCGCCGCGGCCGGGACGCCGATCGTCGTGCGCTGTCTGCTGACGGCCATGCGGCACGCCGCGCGGTCCCGGGAGATCGCCGAGCTGGCGGTCCGCTTCCGCGATCGAGGTGTCTGCGGGTTCGATATCGCGGGCGCGGAGGCCGGTTACCCGCCCAGCCGGCATCTGGACGCTTTCGAGTACATGCGGGTCAACAACGCGCATTTCACGATTCACGCGGGTGAGGCGTTCGGTCTGCCGTCGATTCACGAGGCGCTGGCCTTCTGCGGTTGCGAACGGCTCGGCCACGGGGTGCGCATCGTCGACGATATCGAGGTGCCCGGCGCGATCGAGGAAGCCCGGCTGGGCACCCTGGCCGCCTACGTCCGCGATACCCGGGTGCCGCTCGAGCTGTGTCCATCGTCGAATGTCCAGACCGGTGCGGTGCCCTCGCTCGACAAACATCCCTTCGACCTGCTGGCGCGGCTGCGGTTCCGGGTGACCGTGAACACCGACAACCGGCTCATGAGCGATACCACCATGAGCCGGGAGATGCTGAAACTGCACCAGACCTTCGGGTACGGCTTGAGCGACCTGGAGCGCTTCACCATCAACGCGATGAAGTCGGCGTTCATCCCGTTCCCGGAGCGCCTGCGGATCATCGACGACATCATCAAACCGGGATACGCCGTGCTCCTGGGCTGAACCGACGGAACGATCCAGGAAACCGGTCGGTCCGTAAACCGCCGGTGGGAGCACTGTGGCGCACGTCTCGCGGGCCGGGATTCTAGGCTCGGCGTCGATGTACAAGAGGGACCTACACCAGCGCACCGCCCATCGTCTCGGCTCGGTGCTCACCGCCGTGGTCGTCGCGGCCGTGCCGTTCACCGTCTGCGGGCTCGCGACAGCGCAGCCCCCGCCGCCCACCACGACTCCGTTCGCCACCCCGGTCACCGACAGCTGCCCGCAGAAGGCGCTGCCGCCGCCGGCGATCGATGCCTCCGAGGTTCCCGAACCGGGTGCGGCCGCTCCGGCCGCGCTACCCGTCCCCGATGCCCCGGTCGGCGGCAAACGGCTCGCCGAATGCGGTGTGGTGCTGCCGACCGGCGCCCCCGCGCTGCCCGCGGATATCTCCGCGACCGCCTGGATGGTCTCGGATCTGGACACCGGCGCGGTGGTCGCCACCAAGGATCCGCACGGACGCTACCGCCCCGCGAGCACGATCAAGGTGCTGCTGTCGATCGTCGCGCTGCGCACGCTGGACCTGGACAAGGTCGTCGTGGGCACCCAGGCCGACGCCGATGTGGAGGGCACCCGGGTCGGCATCGGCCCGGGCGGTCGCTACACCAACAACCAACTGCTGCACGCCTTGGTCATGGCATCCGGTAACGACGCCGCGCACGCGCTGGCCGCACAACTCGGCGGAGACGAGGCCGCGATCGCGAAGATGAACGATCTCGCCGCGGCGCTGCACGCCTACGACACCCGGGCGGCCACCCCCTCCGGGCTCGACGGCCCGGGGATGAGCATCTCGGCCTATGACCTGTCGCTGCTGTTCCGCGAGGCCATGTCGATACCGCTGTTCGCGGAGATGATCGGCACCGAGCAATTCGACTTCCCCGGCTTTCCACCCGACCCGAAGGTGCCCGGCGATCCGGATCATCCGGGGTTCCCGATCGCCAATGACAACGGCCTGCTCTACAACTATCCGGGCGCGCTGGGCGGAAAAACCGGCTACACCGACGACGCCCGGCAGACCTTCGTCGCCGCCGCCCAACGCGACGGACGCAGGCTCGCGGTGACCCTGCTGCAGGCCGACGTGCTGCCGATCCGGCCCTGGGAGCAGGCCGCGCGCCTGCTCGACTACGGTTTCGCGCTGGGCCCGAGCGCCGCGGTCGGCGAAATACCCGGTGACGACTCGGAATCCGCGCTCGGCGCAGCGGAATTGGCGGCGCCACCGCAGGACGCCGTCGCATATTCGGCCCAGTCGCAGGGCAGCGGCCAGTTCGAGGACCTCTGGATGCTGCTCATGGTCGGCGGGCTGATCCTGGTCCCGATCCTGCTGGTGAGCACCTGGCATATGCGCACCCGTCACCGCTGACCGGTGTTCCGTTCCGCCGCTGTGGTGGGGCGCACCCGGAACCCGGGCGCCCCACCCGGTCAGACCGGGACGAAGAAGTCGCCGACCCGCTTACGGACTTCGGCGCACCGGAAATCCAATTCGTCGGCACTGTCCGCCGTGACGAAAACCAGTCCCAGCGCCACCGAATCCATCATGGATCGTGTGGTCGGGTACGTCCTGCCCGGCTCCGCCGCCATCCGCACCTGGAGCACGCCGGGAAGGCCCGCCATCTCCGCGTCGGCTCCACCCAGATACCGGGCCTGCCGATCGATGCTCAGCAACACCAGTGCACCGTGCCCGGCCAACGAATAGCCCACGCCGCGCCCCGGCACCTCGGCGCGCAACCCGAAGCGTTCCGCGATGTATTCGCACTCGCGGTGGACCTGCGAGTTCCCGGTGAGCGAAAAGGTGTGCTGCGGATGGCCTATCCCGTGCGCGCGCGCCCCGAAATCGATCAGGCGCGGGCCCAGCGTGCCGGACATGATCTCCATATGCGCGGGCCCGACCCACACCCCCAGGGCATCGAGCACCCGCGTCGCGTAATCGGCCAACTCACCCACCACCGGGTCGTCGTGGCCGATCCAGCGACCACGGTCGTAGACGAAATCACCGGAATCCGATACCCATTTGTCGTAGACGCTGACGCACAGGAGTTCGTGACCGCTGGGAGTGGAGAAGGTGTCCACCGCGTATTCCACTCGCGGAGCCGGGTACATCTGCTGGATCAGCGCGGCCGAGGCGCCCCCGAAAAGTCCGGCGCTGTCGGTGATCGCGCACACGGCGTCGGTCAGCCGTTCCGGGGCATCCACCAGCCGGACGCCGACAGAGGCCGCACCCCGTGCGGGTTTGACCACCAACTTCCGGCCCGCACGCAGTTCCGCCACCGCTTCCGCCGGTACCGCGCGGTGTCCCACCGGGACGGCCCTGGTCGTCAAGGTGGGAACCCCGGCAGCCGCCAGAGCTTCGAACATGTACTGCTTATCCCATCTTCGCATCGGCAGGGCCGTATCCCCGGCGGGGCAGTCCGGGATATCGGCGCGCAGCCGATCGCACAACTCCACGCCGGGTTCGGAGCCGGCGATGACATACTTCACCGAACGCTCCACACACATTCGGAGTAGCAGCTCGTAGGAAGATCCGAAATCAGTGGCGAAATCGAGTGCGCCCGGGGTTGGCGTCGGGCGGAATCCCGATACCAGCGCCTGATCGGTGTCCAAGAGGATCGTCTCGATCCCGTACTGTTCGAGCACCGGGGGATACAGCTTTCCCGAACTCACGGGATCTACGATCAAGACCGAATTATCCGACACGATCCGGACTCCTATCCTTGGCCATTCCTGCCACTACCGCCACCGCGCCCGCGGCGAACGAGATCTGGATGACGAGCGTCCAGTACAGCGCACTGTCGTGCAGGGCCCCGAAAGCTCCGATTCCCGGCCCCACCGCGAACCCGATCGACTGGGCGGCCGAAAGATATCCCTGATACCTGGGGTTTTCCGACGGGGTCGATATATTCGCTATCGACGCGCTCGCCTGCGGGATGAAGATCGCCTCCCCCAAAGAGAACAGCACGAAGCCGAAAATACATATGGTCCAGCTGGCTCCCGCACCGCATACGGCGAGCCCGAGACCGGCGACGAATATGCCGAGCCCCAGCGCATAATTCCATTTCAGCTTTGCCGTCACGGAACTTATCGGCAACTCGAAGAAGATAATGAAAATCGAATTGACGACGAGCAGCAGACTGTAGAGCTTCCCGCCGTCGGATATCCGCTCGACCGACAGCGGGATCCCGCTCATACTCTGCGCATAGATTCCCATCGCCGTCCCGAAGACGATGACGACTGCCCAGAGCCGGGACGTGCGGGAGCCGCCGTATTCGGCGGCCGGGGCGAGATCGGCGGCGAGATCCGTCGTCGATACCGCGTGCTCCCGGACCGCCGCGCGCGACTCGGCGGCACGGAGCCGCGGGCGCTCGGTCAGCAGGAACGCGGCGGTACCCAGCGACCCGAGCGCGGACAGGGAGAACAGCATCGGGAAGTTGTTCTCTCCCACCGCCGCCACCGCGATCGGAGCGATCGTGACGCCACTGCTGAGGAAGATGCGGTGAAAGGCGACCACTGTCACGGTGTTGCCCTCGTAGCTCGACCCCGTGACCAAGGCCGCCGCCGGCCCGGAGAACGACTGCGTCAGCGCGACGCTGAACGACGCCAGCGCGATCGCCGGCACGGGGTCCGCGGCCGACATTCCGAGCAGGTACAGCAGCGGCGCATTGAGCACGGAACCGGCGATGAGCACATCGGTCGATCCGAACCGGGTGGCGAACCATCCACCGGCGACCGATCCGAGCACGCCGGCGAAACCGGCCGAGAACAACGCCAGGGAGAGCGCCGAGGCGCTCAGCCCCATGGATTTGTAGAACAGCGTGGAGAACAGCGCCAGGAAACCCACGGATCTACTCAGGAAGGTGGTGATGGAGATGATCCACACTTCCGCGGGAAACGATAGCGGTCTCCGCTTGTCGATTACCGCGACGGCCAATGGATACACCGCCCCGCACAGGCGATTCTGCGCACTGCCGCCAGTACAGGGCACCGGGTCGATGCCACGGATTCCACCGGTCCTCCTCTACCGGCAGCGTGCGAATGCTTCGTACCCGGTCCATCTCCGGTATCGGCTGCCGTGGTTCGGACCATAAGGGAGGGAGTGACAGCCGAACATCCGTCATTTCGAACTGAAACATCCGTATTCGGCCGGATTCACGAAAATCGATATGTGCTTGCGCGACAGCGCGTTCGGATTCCCGAAAGCAATAATTCACCCTGCGTCAATTCGCCAGCATATCGCAGTCCGAGCCGGTCGGTGAGCCCCCGCGTATACCCCCGCCCGCGTCCGCGGCCTGGAGTGCCGGCCCGCCCAAATCCGACTGCCGTGGGAACAACTATTCGCGCCGACGCCCGCGCCGACGCGTGATTCCCAGCGCGACGAGGGCACCCGCACCGAACAACGCCGCCGCGGTCCCCGCCCCCGGCCGCGCGGCGGTCTGTATTCGCGGCCGGATCACCGCCGGCCCGGGTACCGGCACCGAGAGCAACTGCTCGTTCTCCCGCGCGGTCGCCGCCCAGGCGGTGGCGAACAGGATGATCCGGTACACCACGTAACTGAACACCATGATGCCGATCACGGATCCGAAGGCCGCGCCCGCCGGACTGCTCAGCACCGACCGCATATAGAAACCGGCGATGTTCTTGAAAACCTCGAATGCCAGTGCGGCCAGCGCCGCGGCCCTGGCCGCACTGCGCAGGGTGACCGGTTCCCGCGGCAACCGGGCGATGATCCAGGCGAACAGCGCCCACGACGCGGCCAGCGCGAGCACGGTGGACAGCAGCCACAGCAGCCATCGCACCCCGGGCATCTCCTCGAGCCCCAGCCGTTCGAGCAGTTGCACCCCGAGCCGGCTGGAGGCCAGCGCCGAAAGCCCCAGCGAGACCACCAGCGCCAGGAAAAGCCCCAGCAGCGCACCCAGATCCGACAGCTTCGTGCGCAGCCAGTTGTCCCCGCCGGAGGGCTGCTCCCACTGCTCGGTCAGCGCCTTGCGCAGGTTCGCCATCCAGCCGAGTCCCGAATACAGTCCGGTGAGCAGACCCAGCACACCCACGGTCCCGCGGGAGCGCACCGCGGAATCGATCAGGTCGTTGAGCTGATCACCCATCTCGCCGGGAATGTTCTCGACGACCTTGTCCTGCAGTTCACCCAGCAGTTCGGCATTGCCCGCGAGGACGAAACCGGCGATCGCGAAGGCGATCATCAACAGCGGGAACAGCGACAGCACAGTGAAATACGTGATCCCCGCGGCGAAGTAGTCACCGCCCTGGCTCTGATATCTACCGCCCGCCCGCACCATATGGTCGAGCCAGGGCCGCCGTCCGATCATGCGCTGGACGGCGGCTTTGCCATTGTCGATCACCTGCACGGTTCGCGCCCCTCATCGCCACGCGCACGGCTGAGCGACCGGTGTCAGCGAGTCAGGAAACCGACCCGGTCGTAAACCTGTGCGAGAGTGTTGCCGGCGATCTCGCGCGCACGCTCGGCTCCCGTGGCGAGAATGCGATCGAGTTCACCCTGATCCGCCATGTACTCTTCCACTTTCGCACGCAATGGCGTGACAAATCCGGTCAGTGCGTCGGCGACGTCGGCTTTCAGATCTCCGTAGCCGCGGCCCGCGTAATCCTTCTCCAGCGTCACGATCGGGGTCTCGGTGAGCGCGGACAGGATCACCAGCAGGTTGCTGACACCCGGTTTCGCGTCCACGTCGTAGCGGATCTCGCGTTCGGTGTCGGTGACCGCCGAGCGCACCTTCTTCGCCGTCACCTTGGGGTCGTCGAGGAGGTTGATCAGGCCCGCGTCCGAGCTGGCCGATTTGCTCATCTTCGCGGTCGGGTCCTGCAGGTCGTAGATCTTCGCGGTGCCCTTCACGATATGGGCCTCCGGCACCACGAAGGTTTTCTTGAACCGCGTATTGAACCGTTGGGCGAGGTTGCGGGTGAGCTCCAGATGCTGGCGCTGATCCTCCCCCACCGGCACCTGATTCGGCCGGTACAGCAGGATATCGGCGGCCATCAGCACCGGATAGGTGAACAGGCCGACGGTGGTGTTCTCGGCGCCCTGCTTCACCGATTTGTCCTTGAACTGCGTCATCCGGCTCGCCTCGCCGAACCCGGTGATGCAGTTCAGCACCCAGGTCAGTTCGGCGTGCTCGGGCACCTGCGACTGCACGAACAGGGTGGACCGCTGCGGGTCGATGCCCAGGGCGAGCAGCTGCGCCGCGGCGGCCCGGGTGCGGTGCCGCAGTTCCTTCGGATCCTGCGCGACCGTGATCGCGTGCATATTGGGGATGAAGTACAGCGCGTCGTAATCGTCCTGCATGGTGACCCAGTACTGCAGAGCACCGAGATAGTTCCCGAGGTGGAACGAGGCACTGGTCGGCTGGATACCGGAGAGCACCCGTTGTCTACGCTCCCCGGCGGCCGGGGTCTGGGCAGGACTGGACATGCCCCGATTTTCGCATGCGGTTCAAGCCGAATTTCGCTCCGCCCACTTGCGCGGATCGATTCCGGGCATACTGCGCTTCCCGTCGCGGGCGAGGCGCTGCTCCTGCTCGGTGATCAGCCGGTACACCGGCGCGCTCGGTCCGTTCAACGCGGTTTTCACCGGCCGCGGTACCAGTATCGACGGCACACCGTGCGCGTTCCGCACCGATACCGCCAGCCCGCGATAGGCGAGCTCGTCGGTACGCTTCCAGTCGATCCCGTACATCCGGCGGATCCGCGCCGGCAGACTGCCCTGCACCAGCAGGTAGTACGCCGAACTGACCTGTCGCGCCGGCGGGCGTTGCGGGTAGGGGACCTCGTGCCCGCACAGATAATTGCCCACCTTGCGCGCCTCGTCGGTGAGGAACAGCTCTCCGGAGGCGAGGTAGCTGTCGAAGTACGCGCGGAACGTCTGGTAGTCCGCGGGCGCGGCCCGGCGCGGCATCCCGAACAGCTCGCCCCAGCGCACGTAGTCCTGGTAGAGGTCCTCACGCTCGGTATCGCTGAGCCGGTGGACCAGCAGGTCGTACATGACCTCGGCCGATTCGAAGGTGAACGCCATGGTCATGAAGCTCAGATGCGGGTCGTAGGCCGAGTAGGCCGTACCCGCCGGGTGCCGCGCCCCTGCGTCCTCCGGCAGCCGCCCCACCACCTTCGCGTGCTTCTTGCCGGTGAACTCCAGCGCCCGGTCGGCTTCGGCCCGGGTCCCGAAGAACACGGCCTCGAACAGCTTCCCGGTGAGCGCCAGCCGGGTGTAGGGCGTGTCCCGGTGCTGGGTGGATTCGGCCGTTCCCACGTACAGCAGCGGGTTGACCGCGCCGATCACCAGGGCGCGCAGCCCGTAGGTCAGGCCGACCGCGCGCTTGCGCATCACCCGCCGGATCATCGAATCGTCGGAGAAGTATCCGGTGTCCACGGCCATGGCAGCCTCCTGGTCCAGCTCCACATCGAGCACTGCGCACCCGACGCATCTGGCAATAGCATCCACCAGTTGCCTAATTCTGGCAAGACGGACCATCCAATTCGCCCAGGCGGCGCGCCGAGCCGGCATTTCTGTGTCGTTGCTCAGCAAGATCGAGATCGGGGATCGGACGTTGAGCCAGGGAGTTGCGGCGTCCCTTGCCCAGGCCATGGGCACAACCCTCGACGAGGTACTGGGCAGTGCAACGATAAAGCGAGCTGATGAGGCCGTGCTGGGCGATCTGCGTTCGGCCATCCGGCGCTTCGATCTCCCGGATGGTGCCGCTGTCGAACGTCACTCGCAGCCCTTCCGTTGCGGATGCCTTCGGAGAATGTGCTACCCGCCTGCGCTGGTTCTGCACATCCGCTGTGCAAGAACTGTGCAAGTTCTTGTGCGTGTCGCCGAAGGCCTGCGCAGCCAGATCAGCAGCGAGCAGCCCTTTCGGCCACAACACGAAATAGATGGCATCATCGCCCGATACCGCGCCGCCCACCCGGAGTCGCGGGATGCGCACTGACTCCGAGTGCCTGCGGCATGCACAACCCTGGGTCCCGATCACCGCACTCATGATCACTCGCCACGCCGACAGCGAACTGGTGGTCCGCTGCCCCGAATCACTGCACTGTCTGCGCGGCGCACCCGTCACCGACGGGCAGATCGCACCGCACTTCCGCAATGTGCCCGGTCTCTGCCCCTGGATCGGCGTCCGCGTCCACACCACCGCGCCCAGGTGCGGATGCCGTCCCTTCATCACCACCCGCCAATTGCGCATTGTCCTGCGCGGCGGAAGACCATGGGGCCCGATGTCCTCGATCGGCTGCCCCGGCGGATGCCACGTGTTCGCGCCGATCCAGGCCGGGCGTATCGGACCGCACAGCTACCGGCCTTGCCCATGGATCGGCATCGGAGTCGTCGACAAGGGACTTCACCCACCGATCCTGGACCCGCAGGACTACCGATGAGCCGGACCGGAAACGGCCCCGAGCATCTACTCGTCCGCGCTGGTCGAGCCCAGTCGGCCGTAGGGAACCAGGTAAGAGGTATCGGCGTGGCTCTGCCAACCGCGCTCCGTCGGCTTCAAATCGGTTGTGCGCGACGCCGCCGGGTCCCGCGGCCACGGCTCCCGCAGGTGCATCTGGATATCGCCCTGGATGATCTGCGCCAACTCCATCGCGAACCCCTCGGCGGTGACGCTGCCGGGTTCGGTGGGATCGAGCGCCGCGCTGGTGCCCGCCTCGGGGACACTGATCCGCACCCACCCGCTCGGCTCGGGACGGCCCAGCAGGTCACGCAGCGTCGGCCAGGAGCCCTGGTATTCCGTGCTGATCTCGACTGTGACACCGAGGGAACGCTCGATGTCGGAAGCGAGTAGACGCGCCCCGCGAACTGCTTCGTCAACATCCATCTCTGCATCCTGGCAGCTTCGTCACGGCACCACACATTGATTCAGTGGCGTGATGTAGATCGTCCCATCAGGGGCGGTGTGCAGCGCATCGACGTGCAGAACGTCACCGCTGTTGTAGATGTTCTTCCCGTTGATATAGCGGGGCTGGCCGAAATGCAGCATGTCGTCTTTGTTCTGTTGCTGAATTTTCGTGACAGGTGAGCCGTTGACGAACAACTGCCATTCATATTCTCCCGGCCGATGACTCAGGTCGGTGATGAACCACCACCATGTGTAGTAGCCGATGGGGTCACCGTTGTAGGGCCTCACCTCCGATTCGATCGTCCCGTACCCGGTGCCGATCTGATAATCGAGGCAGGTCGGCGGGCTCGCATCAGCTGTACCCGGAGCCGAGAGAGAACCGACCAGCGCACAGGCCGCCACGATCGCTACCAGCAAGAATCTCTGGAGACCGACGGTAAAACCTTGCCGGGGCCCGGCAGCGGTCCACGGCGGCCTCGTCCGATCCGCAGCGGGCTTCACCGCGTACGCGGCCGGCGAGCCCGCCGCCTGCCGAACTGGTTCGCTGAACGATCGGAGCAAATCATCGGACTTCGTTCTTCGATCCCTGGAACGCATAATCGTCACCCCTGTTGAAGAGCAGCGGAAGCTGCTCGATCCCCGTACTCCCCGCTATCGGCTCCTGTGAAGCCGTACAGAACCGGAAGTTGCTCTGTCACAGGTCTTTGACGCGCGGTTGCCAGGGCAGGTTCCGCGGATCGCGAAGAAATCGCAGGTGACCGGTGCGCACGCCGAACCGAGGAAACACCGCGCGCCGTGGGCAACCACTGACACCATGCGGGAAACTGTAAGGCTCCCCCATGCACGGGTTCGGCCGGCACACTGCGATCATCGACGGATGGCAGCGCAGCGCACCTATGGCGGGATGTCGGCGGAGGAACGGCGCGCCCAGCGACGTTCCGCATTGCTCGACGCGGCGTTGGAAATCATCGGCACGCAGGGCTCGAGCAAGCTCACCGTGTCCGGGATGTGCACCGAGGCAGGTCTCAACGAGCGGTATTACTACGAGAGCTTCGCCGGCCGCGACGATGTGCTCACCGCGCTGATCGACGGGATCGCCGAGGAACTGGTGGTCGCGATCGCCGCCGCCCTGCAGACCGCCGGCAAGGACTCCCGGGCCAAGGCGCACGCCGCGATCACCGCGGGTATTCAGCTGCTCACCGACGACCCCCGCAAGACCGAGGTCACCATGGTCGCCGCGATGGCGACGCCGGAACTGCGGGCGCGGACCACCGAAACCATTCGCGTGTTCGCCCGGCTGGTGGCCAGCCAGGGGATCGAGTTCTACGGGGTCACCGATCCCGCGCCCGACCCGGTGATCGATTTCCGGGCGACCTACCTGGTGGGTGGGCTGGTGCAGACCCTGACCGGCTGGGTGCGCGGGGATCTGCCGATCAGCCGCGAGAAGCTGATCGAATACACCACCGATGTCTTCGTGCTATTGGGTGAGGATTTCGCGCGGCGCGGCGACTGATTCCGCCCACGCCGTGCACGTCCGCTGCCACCGAAGCACGCCAGCATCTATTCGCCGGTTACAGCTGGACGGGCACAGGGGTCAACCCGTCCGGGGCGCCCTGCAGCACCACCCGGAACACCACCTCGCGCGTCACCCAGAACTGCGCGTATTCGCCGACCACGGTGTCGAACCATTCGCGTTCCTCGGGCGCGTCCGCGAGCAACTGCTCCGCGTCGCGGACGGCCACGACATAGCCCGGCGCCTCCCCCAGCAGTTCCTCGAGGTCGAACAGGCATTCGTCGAACGAGTCCTTGTTCGGCCGGAAGTAGTACGGGAACTGCAGCGCGGCGGCGAACTCGTCGAACAGCGCGGACAACGTCCGCATCCGGCTGCCCCGCAGCTCGCGCACCTGATACTCGGCCGGCGCCTCGAAGCGGACCCGGCTGAACTCCGCCGCGTCCACGTCCGCCGCCGCGATGGCGGGGAAGGGCCCCTCGTAGGCGATGATGTCGGTGTAGAGCGGAAGGGCCAGGAAATCGCCGAGTTCGACGGGTTCGGGCATCAGCGCATCCTCGTGAAAGTGTCGTAGTGGTCGCCGGTGTACCAGGCCGAACCGTCGCTACCGGTGACGATCCGTTCGGCGTCGCGGGACTGTCCCTGTTTCTTCGGGTTCACATCCCACTCCTGGTATCGGATCGTCTTACCCGAACCGTCCGCGGCAGGCAGCCTACCCTCACGGTTTCCGAACGTGATCCCGCCCTTGGTTCCGGGTGCGTTCGCCGAATCCGGCCAGCGCCCCGCGTCGATCTCGGCGAGCGTCGTGTACGCCCGGTCGGGCACCCCGGAAACCTTCGAGACCACCGGAGCGTCGGTCGCGGTTGTCCGGCCCGGAGCAGGCTTTCCGGTGATCGTCGTGGAAGTGACGGCTGTCCCCGATACCGGCGCCGCGACGGCGGCACTCCCGTCCTCGCCACCCTGGGTACTCAGCAGCGCGATCACGATCGCCACCACGACGGCGCCCACTGCCGAGAGGATCTTCAGAACTTTCGCACGCACGCGCTTCCCCTTCATCGATACTGGACGGTCACCGGAGCGTGGTCGGACCACCGTTGCGCATAGGTCGCGGCACGCTCGGCCACCGCCTGCTTCGCCCGCTCGGCGGCCGCCGGTGTCGCCAGCTGGTAATCGATCCGCCACCCGGTGTCGGTGTCGAACGCGCGCCCACGATAGGACCACCAGCTGAACGGACCATCCCCCTCCGGGTGCAGACCGCGCACCACATCCACATATCCGGCGGCCAGCTGCCGGTCCAGCCAGGCCCGTTCGGCAGGCAGGAACCCGGACTTCTTCAGATTGCCCTTCCAGTTCTTCAGGTCTCGTTCGGTGTGCGCGATATTCCAGTCCCCCGCGATGACGAAAGCACCGGTGCGGGTGGCCATCCGGGCGGCGAGTTCGTCTAGGAACCGGTACTTCTCGGCCTGCCGGGGCGTATCCGCCTCGCCGGTATGGACATACACGCTCGCCACGGTGACCTCGTCGAACTCGACCTCGATATACCGCCCCGTCGCGATGAATTCGCTGTCCGGGTCGACACCGATCCGCACCGATCGCATCGGCCGCCGGGACAGCACTCCGACCCCCGCCCGGCCCTTCGACCCGGGTTCGGCGTGCGCCAGCTCCCAGCCCTGCTCCAGCGCCGGCGCGAGCGCGGCCGCGACCTGGGCGTCGTCGGCCCGCGTTTCCTGGAGGCAGACGATATCGGCCTCGGTCCGGGCCAGCCAGGCCAGCAGACCTTTGCCGGCGGCGGCCCGGACGCCGTTGACGTTGACGGTGGAGAGGATGTACGGCACGAACCGACCGTACAATGACGTGTCACCGCCACATGCCAGGAAGGGGTGACGACACCGATGTCAGGCACCTCCGCAGCCACACCACCGGAGCCGGTCGCGGCTCTGCATCTCGGATCGGGCGCTCCGCTGCTGTTACTCCACGGTGTGATGCTCTCGCCGCATTGTTGGGAGCGAACCGCCGTGCGGCTGGCCGCCCGCTGCGAGGTCTTCGCGCCCGCTCTCGCCGGGCACTGGGGCGGACCGGAATTCGTGCGGGACCGCTATTCGGCCCACACCCTCGCCGACCATCTCGAAGCCCAGCTCGACGATCTCGGTTGGCGCACCTGCCATATCGCCGGCAACTCGCTGGGCGGCTGGCTCGGCTTCGAATTGGCGCGCCGTGGCCGGGCCCGCACTCTCACTGCCATCGCGCCGGCCGGCGGCTGGAAAACCCCGTCCCCGACGCAGATCCTCGCGGGAGCGAAGATCATGCCGATGATCCCGATCCTCGAGATCGCCCGCCGGCTGGGCGATTCGCCGGTGCGGAGCCGAATCGTCCGGTGGGCCATGGCCCATCTGCTGACGAAGAACACCCGGGCGGTGCCGCCCGCGGAGGTCTCGGCCGTGATCCTGGCGGCACTGCACTGTCCGGCGCTGACCGACCTGACCTTGGGAACCCTTCGCGGACCGTCGTTGGCGGATATGTCGGACCTGACGACCCCGATCCGGTTGATCCTCGCCGATTCCGATCGCGTCCTCCCTCCGGCCGTGCACGGCCGGAGGTTCCTGCGCGAACTACCCGCCGGGGCGGATCGGATCATGCTGAACCGAGCGGGCCATGTACCCATGCTGGAGGATCCCGAGCGGGTCGCGAATCTCATCGCCGAACACATCTACGCCAGCCGAGATCATCTGCGAGCGGTCTGACGACGGCTCGCTCCGGAGCGGGCCGGGCGATCGCACCCGCTCCGGACGGCGCGCCCTCAGCCGCCGAGGATCCCCTTCGCCACATGGGTCACCTGGATCTCGTTGCTGCCCGCGTAGATCATCAGTGATTTCGCGTCCCGGGCCAGCTGCTCGACCCGGTATTCCGACATGTACCCGTTGCCGCCGAACAGCTGCACCGCCTCCATCGCCACCTCGGTCGCGACCTCCGACGAATACAACTTCACCGCCGAGGCCTCCGAAAGACTCAGCGGTTTTCCGGCCTTCCCGCGTTCGATGATGTTGAAGACCATGTTCTGCACGTTGATCCGGGCGACCTCCATCTTCGCCAGTTTGAGCTGGATGAGCTGGAACCGGCCGATCTCCTGACCCCACAGTCTGCGGTTGCGGGCATAGTCGGTGCACAGTCGCAGGCATTCGTTGATCACGCCGAGAGCCATGAACCCGATGCCGACCCGTTCGGCCACGAAACTGGACCGGGCGCTCTCCCGTCCGTCGCCGCCGCGGTGCTCCTCGGTTTCGCCGAGCAGGCGGTCGCGGCCGAGCCGGATGTTGTCGAAGAACAGTTCCCCGGTCGGTGAGGCGTGCAGGCCCATCTTCTTGAACGGTTTGCCCTGGGTGAGACCCGGCATGTCCTTGTCGAGCACGAAGGTGAGTACTTTGCGGTCGCGGGCCGGGGTCCCGTCGCCCTCGTCCAGTTTCGCGTAGACCACCAGGGTGTCGGCGAACGGCCCGTTGGTGATGAACGTCTTCTGGCCGTTGAGGATGTACTCGTCGCCGTCTCGGCGGACACAGGTCTTCATCCCGCCGAACGCGTCGGACCCCGAATCCGGTTCGGTGATCGCCCAGCAGGCGATCGTGCGGAGGCTGAAGATATCGGGCACCCAGCGTTCCTGCTGGGCGAGGGTGCCGCGGGACAGGATGGTGGCGCCCCCGAGCCCGGTGCTCACCCCGAGTGAACTGCACAGTCCCATGCAGACACCGGAGAGTTCGCTGGTCACCACAGCCATCATCGACTGCTGGTCGAATGCGCCGCCGGACCGGTCCTTGCCCTCCGCGGCCGGCTTCTCGCCTCCTTCCGCGGCCGCCCGCTTGGCGGCCAACTGCTTGTTCAGGCTCTCCTCGGCCAGGGCGCCGATACCGAAATCCGCGTAGAGCTTGCGCAGGATCGGATAGGGCAGCATCTCCCCGCTGTCCAGCGCGTCCAGGTTGGGACGCACTTCCTTATCGATGAACGTCCGCACCGCGTCGCGGACCATCAGGTCGGTATCGGACCATTCGAACATCGTCGTCCTCCGGTATCACCAGCTGTATTACGGCGTAAACCACCGAGCGAGCGCTCTGCCGCACCCACCTTGTCGACACCCTGCCAGCTCTTCGCGCACCGCGCTGGAATCCAGCGAAATCCCGCTCGCCGAACTCGGGCCCGGCACCCTTCCCCGGCTCGGAGATCCACCATCGAGGAGGACCACCCGACCGAGGGTCTACTCGACCCGCGGGCGCTCCGGCGGCCGCCGAAGACGGCAGGCCCATGGCGGCGACCTGGACGAACGTGCGATCCCGGGCTTTCGCGGACCCCGACCGTTGCCCGCGATCCGACCAGCACTCGCCGAGCCGATCAGGCCGGATGGGGCTCATGGACACGGAAGGTGCGCCGGTACTCGGCCGGTGTCACGCCGATGATCGCACCGAAGTGGCGGCGCAGATTGGTCGCCGTGCCCAGCCCGGTCCGCTCGGCGATCCGCTCGATTCCGAGATCGGTCGACTCCAGCAGCGACTGCGCATGAGCGAGCCGCTGATTGAGCAACCACCGCATCGGAGTGACACCGGTGGTCTCCCGCATCCTGCGGTGCAACGTGCGCGGACTCATCTTCGCCTCGGTCGCGAGCACCTCGACGGTGAGCGGCTGCTCCAGGTTCGCGGTCGCCCACTGCAGAACCTGCCCGAGATCGTCCTCGCCGCGGGCGGGTACCGCCAACTCCACGAATTGCGCCTGTCCGCCCGAGCGGTGCGGCGGGATCACCATCCGGCGGGCCAACCGGTTGGCGACGGTGGCGCCGAGATCATTGCGGACCAGGTGCAGGCACAGATCCACGGCGGCTGTCATCCCGGCGCTGGTGAGGACGTCCCCGTCGTCGACGTAGAGAACAGAGTCGTCGACGACGACGCCCGGATAGCGCTCGGCGATCGCCGCCGCGTGCTCCCAGTGCGCGGCGACCCGGCGCCCGGTGAGGATTCCCGCCGCCGCCAGCGCGAAGATCCCGTCACACAACCCCACCATGCGGGCCCCGCCGGCGTGTGCCGCGGCCAGGACTTCGACCAGTTCGGCGGGGATCGGGTGACCCGTGGCGACGTGGTCGTGCGCCACCGACGGCACGATGACGGTATCGGCGGCGAGCAGTTCGGCGCGACCGTGCTCGGCCCGCAGGAAGGTACCGAAACCCATTTCGTGAGTGCGCGGTTCGGCGGTCACCGAGCAGACCTGCAGCGTGTACCAGTTATCGGCGAGATCGGGTTGCGCAGTGCCGAAGATCGAGACGGCGACACCCAGTTCGTAGAGATCCCACGGATGCAGATAGCCAGGGGACACGGCCAGCGCGACGGTGTGTGCGGTCACGAGCCGAGTGTATGGCAGTAATCGTTCGCCAGTAGGCAGCCCTGCCACTCGCTGTGGCGATCCCGGCGACACGGCTCGATGCCGCAACGAGCACCCGGCCACCGCGGAACGGCTCCACCGGCCGATATCGGCCCACCGGCCGGCGGTCCCGACTTCCCGGTCCTGGTGAGCGGACACAGCCGAAGACGCGATACTGGAGGGCATGCTACGCGGCGACGGACCCCGATGAAGCCCAAAGGCTACTGGGAAGTAGAACTCGAACCACCCGCGGGTGCGAGGTTGTGGTTGCGGGCCGTCGTCGCCGCCGCCGATCAAGCCATTCAGAACTGCGCCGACCTCCTGGCCACCGGTAACGCCGACAAAGCCGAAAAAACCGAGAACATGCTCGATATGTTCAACAAAGAGGGACTCGTCAAGTCGAGCGACCATTCCGTAATGGCCGAGCAATACGAGACAAAGGCGTCAGATATCGATGGCGTGCGGAAAGATCTGGAAAAACAGCACGATGAAGTGAACCTCACGGCCAATACCACGTACAACACGTCCAGCGCCGCTTTCGGAGCCATCAAGCAGGACGTGAACGACCTCAAAACAGAGTTGGAACGCGTCTATCCACTGAACGAGGACGGACTCATATCGAGCACCACCGAGTTCGGCCTGTCCGGACTCGTACTCGATACAGTGGACAACGTCTACGGCGAAATGGAGACCGCGCTGGACCAGGTCGACGAGCAGGCGCGCCAGATCGACACCAGCACGCCGTCCCCGGGGCCCGGCGCAGGATACACGTCGCCCGGTGGATACTCACCGGCGTCGTACGCGAGCTCGGGCGGTGGCGACTCCCAATACGCGGGCACGGCCACGGACGAGGACTACGCCCGCTACACCGGCAACTCGACTGTGGACGCGGCTATCGAGGGCGCACTGGACGCGCTGGGAATTCAGGACCCGGAGGCGCGGGAGAAATGGAAGAACGGATATCTCGTATTGATCGAGCGAGAGTCCAGCAACGATCCCAACTCCATCAATAATTGGGACGATAACGCCGCCAAGGGACAGAGTTCGCGTGGCCTGACCCACACCATCCCGGCGACTTTCGAGGCTTATCACGTCGCCGGTACGTCGAGCAATATTTACGACCCCGTCGCGAATGTCGCGGCGAGCATGAATTATGTGATGGACGTCTACGGCGTGACCGCGGACGGCAGCAATCTCCAGCAAGAGGTACAGCAGGCCGATCCGAAACGAGATCCGAAGGGCTACTGAGGCACACAACCGACGCGGGTTCGACGACTATGCAGGACACAATTCCCGGAGACGGGAAAAGCGTCGGCAGTCGGCCGCCGGGATACCGGTTACGGTGCCGAATCGGCGGGCGCGGATCGACGAGGACGCCGAAGCCACAATGATCGGCAATCCGCTGGGTATCTGTATCGACCGATTGCGGCAGCGGCCGCGCGGCGGCCCATCGACTGTTGAGCAACCGCACCCGAGGACGAGCCTCGCACACAGGAAAGCGCCGGAGCGCATTTCCTGAGCGCGAGGCCACACGGTCTCGGACGCGTCGCCCGTCACCCCTCGGAGCGGGCGGCGGAGCCGCGGTCCCGAGAGCTGAAAGGCGACGCCGCGGGCCGGACCCCACGATGCCGAAGCGGCGCGACTATTTCAGCGCGCGCGCCAGGTTCGCGTCGAGCGCCGCGAGGAACTCCTCGGTGGTCAGGTAACCCTGATCCCCACCGACCAGCGCCGCGAGGTCCTTGGTCATCTGACCGCCTTCGACCGTCTTGATGACGACATCCTCGAGCGTCTGCGAGAAACCGATCACCTCGGGGGTGTTGTCCAGCTTGCCCCGGTGTTCGAGGCCGCGGGTCCAGGCGAAGATCGACGCGATCGGGTTGGTCGAGGTCGGCTTGCCCTGCTGGTGTTGGCGGAAGTGCCGGGTGACCGTGCCGTGCGCGGCCTCGGCCTCACAGGTCCGGCCGTCCGGGGTGAGCAGCACCGAGGTCATCAGACCGAGCGAGCCGAAGCCCTGCGCGACCGTATCGGACTGCACGTCGCCGTCGTAGTTCTTGCAGGCCCAGACGTAGCCGCCCTCCCATTTCATGGAGGAGGCGACCATATCGTCGATCAGCCGGTGCTCGTAGGTGAGACCGGCCGCTTCGAACTGGGTCTTGAACTCGGCCTCGAAGACTTCCTCGAAGGTGTCCTTGAACATGCCGTCGTAGGCCTTCAGGATGGTGTTCTTCGTCGACATGTAGACGGGGTAGTTCTGCTGCAGCCCGTAGTTGAACGAGGCGCGGGCGAAGTCCTCGATGGACTTCTTGAAGTTGTACATGCCCATCACGACGCCGCCGTCTTCCGGCATCTGCACGACCTCGTGCACGATCGGCTCGCTGCCGTCCTCCGGGGTGAAGGTGAGGGTGACGGTGCCGGCCTCGAAGACCTTGAAGTCGGTGGCGCGGTACTGGTCGCCGAAGGCGTGGCGGCCGATGATGATCGGCTTGGTCCAGCCGGGGACCAGGCGTGGAACGTTGGAGATGATGATCGGCGCACGGAAGATGGTGCCGCCGAGAATGTTGCGGATGGTGCCGTTGGGTGAACGCCACATCTTCTTGAGACCGAACTCTTCGACGCGGGCCTCGTCCGGGGTGATCGTCGCGCATTTGACGCCCACGCCGTGCTCTTTGATGGCATTGGCGGCGTCGACGGTCACCTGGTCGTCGGTTTTGTCGCGGTACTCGATGCCGAGGTCGTAGTACTCGAGGTTCACGTCGAGGTACGGGTGGATCAGCTTGTCCTTGATGAACTGCCAGATGATCCGAGTCATCTCGTCGCCGTCGAGTTCTACGACGGTACCTTCAACCTTGATCTTGGACATGGATCTTCGTGTCCTCCTAAGACTGGTGCCCTCATTGCACGGCCAGGCGAACACGCTTGTGAGCGGACCCCAGCTGTCCAACAGACAACGTATACATCTCGCGTTGTCCACGAGACGTCTGGTGTAACCAAGACGAGCGTACTGCTTGGGGTGGTCCCGCGGTGCAGCCAGCCCCGGTGGTGAGATCTCACACGGTGAACCGCGCCACAAGATTACCCGGTACCGGCATATACCGATTTCTATCCCTCGCGACCGCCCCGCTACCATGTTGAGCAGGTCATGAGCGCCAGCGCCAAGCCCCGGCTCGCTGGACGGCAACCCTCCTGATGCGGTGGGGTGCTCCGGGTGATGACCGGGCCCCCGAAAGCCGGGAGCAAGCGCACGTCAGGAGGTCATCGATTGTGCCGGTTTCCGGCCGCGGTGATCGCGGCGTTCTCACGATTCGACGAGAAACCCCCCATTCTCTGGAGCACGATATGACCGATGGCAGTACCCCCGGCCCGACCGATGTCCGAGCGACCGGCCGCAGACCGATGGTCGCCGTCGGCGGCGCCGTTTCTCGCCCAGCCGGGTCCTCGGCGGCGATTCATACGCTCCGGGTATCACGACGCAACCCGGTAGGCGCGACGGAAATCATCGCGTGAAGGTGGGCACCGAACGAACCACGACCCGGTCGGTGGCGCAGTTACCACCACCCGACGGCACTCTCGGCGTCATCGATATCGGCGGTCTGACCCTGGAGAACGGCGCCCGGCTGCCGGAGGTCCGGCTGGCGGTACAGCGCTGGGGGGAGCTGTCACCCGCCCTGGACAATGTGGTGCTGATCGAGCACGCGTTGACCGGGGACTCGCATGTCATGGGCCGGGCCGACGCCGACCATCCGCAACCCGGGTGGTGGAACGGGATGGTCGGGCCGGGAGCGCCGATCGACACCGACGAATGGTGCGTCGTCGCGACCAATGTGCTCGGCGGCTGCCAGGGCAGCACCGGTCCGGCGTCCCGGGCGCCGGACGGCGCGACGTGGGGCTCACGGTTTCCCGACATCTCGATCCGCGACCAGGTGAACGCCGAGCTGAAGCTGTTCGACGTGCTCGGTATCGACCGCCTGTCCGCAGCGATCGGCGGGTCCATGGGCGGCATGCGCGTACTGGAGTGGATGCTGCTCGCACCCGAGCGTCTGGCCGCCGCGTTGATCCTCGCGGTCGGCGCGCGCGCCACCGCCGACCAGATCGGCACCCAGACCACCCAGATCGCGGCGATCACCAGCGACCCGGACTGGCAGGGCGGCGACTACCACGGCACCGGCCGGGTTCCGCGGGCCGGTATGGGCATCGCGCGGCGGATCGCCCATCTCACCTACCGCACCGAGGTCGAACTGGACAGCCGGTTCGCGAACAGTCCGCAGGACGGTGAGGACCCCTGGGACGGCGGCCGGTACGCGGTGCAGAGCTACCTGGAATACCAGGCCGAGAAGCTGAGCCGGCGTTTCGACCCGGCCACCTATGTGCTGCTGAGCGAGGCGATGAACCGGCACGACATCGGCCGCGGCCGCGGTGGTGTCGATGCGGCGATGAGCTCCACCGCGGTGCCGTGCATCGTGGGCGGTATCGATTCCGACCGCCTGTACCCCCTGCACACACAGCGGGAACTGGCCGAGGGACTGCCCGGCTGCCGGCATTTCGAGGTCATCGCCTCCCGGGACGGCCACGACGCGTTCCTCACCGAGGCCGCGGCGATCGGAAAATTGCTCACCCAGACGATGAACCTGGCCCGCGCCGACCACTGACGCCGCACCACCACCGTCGCGGCAGCGCGGTCAGCCCACGCCGAGGGTGTTGATGGTCGCCGCGAGGAACACGATCGAGCCGCCCAGCAGCGTCAGCGCGCCGACATCGAACGGCCTGCTGCGCACCGCGAGCAGACCGACCCGCACGGTCGGCAGGCACAACCGGAACGCAGCCGCGATCAGAGTCGCGCCGCCGAAGAACAACGCGCCACGGCGCCAGCGGTCCTGAGCGACGAAGACCACCGCGATCAGCACCACCACGGCCACCACGACCATCGGCAGGTGGCAGCGGAGGAAACCGGCCCAACGGCTGCCGGTGCCGGGATCGTCGGCGGTCGTAGTCTCGGCGTCGGTCACGGTGGCGATTGTTCCAGATCCTGCCCGCCCCGGTAGCGCTGGTCCCGGACGACACCGCGAGGCCGGCTACGCGTCGGCGCTGACGGCGCCGCCCGGGACGGAACCGATCCGATCAGCGCAGCGCGGCCAGTTCGGCTTGCACCTTGTCCCGGTGCTGGGCGCGCAATGCCTCATGATGCGGGCTGCGCCGCACCACCAGGTAGGCGATGCCCAGCACAGCGAACCAGATCGGGGTCACCAGCAGGGCCTGCAATGTGTCGGTCTCCTGGGTGAGCGCCCAGACCAGGAACACGAAGAACGCGAGCACCGCCCAGACCATCGGGACTCCACCGGGGAGTTTGAACGTCGACGCGGCATGCAGCTGCGGCCGGCGCTTCCGGTAGACCAGATAGCTGACCAGGATCATCGTCCACACGAACATGAAGCACAGCGACGAGATGGTGGTGACCACCGTGAAAGCCTCGACGATCGACTGCCCGGCGTAGAGCAGCACCACCCCGATCAGCAGGAACGCGCACGAGAAGCGCAGCGCGTTGGCCGGGACGCGGCGCGGGGACAGCTTCCCGAACAACGCGGGAGCGTCACCGTCACCGGCCAGGCCGTACACCATCCGCGAGGTCGAGTAGATACCCGAGTTCGCGCTGGAGGTGGCGCTGGTCAACACGACGAAATTGACCACGCTCGCCGCGATGCCGAGCCCGGCCAGCGAGAACATCGCCACGAACGGGCTGGCATCGGCCGACACCTCCCGCCACGGGGTCACCGCGCAGATCACGATCAGCGCACCGACGTAGAACAGCAGCACCCGGACCGGGATCGAGTTGATCGCGCGGGGCAGCGTGCGCTGCGGCTCCTTGGCCTCGGCGGCGGTGGTACCCACCAGTTCGATGCCGACGAAGGCGAAGACCGCGATCTGGAAGCCGGCCACGAATCCCATGGGTCCGGTCGGGAAGAAACCGCCGTCGTTCCACAAGTTGGCCAGCGCGGCCGTGCTCCCGTTATCGCCGGTGAAGCCGGTGATCACCATGACCAGACCGGTCACGATCAGCGCGCCGATGGCGATCACCTTGATCAGCGCGAACCAGAACTCGGTCTCACCGAACGCCTTCACCGTCGGCAGGTTCAGCACCAGCAGGACGGCGATGCAGACCAGCGCGGGAATCCACAGCGGCAGGTCCGCCCACCAGTACGAGACGTATCCGGCGATCGCCACCACATCGGCGATACCGGTGACCACCCAGCAGAACCAGTAGGTCCAGCCGGTGAAGAACCCGGCCCACGGGCCGAGCAGGTCACCGGCGAAATCACTGAACGATTTGTACCCGGAGTTCGACAGCAGCAACTCCCCCATCGCCCGCATGACGAAGAAGAGGAAGAAGCCGATGATCATGTAGACGAGGATCACCGAGGGACCGGCCAGCGAGATCGTCTTACCCGACCCCATGAACAGGCCGGTGCCGATGGCTCCGCCGATCGCGATCAGCTGGATATGTCGATTCGCCAGCTGACGGCTCAGTTCCTCCGGGCCGCCGCCGGGACCGCCCACTCCGGACGCGTCGTCGCCTGAACCCCCTTGGCCTTGCAGCACGGCCATATTTCTCCCTCCGGAACCAATCGGACAGCCCATTCGACCATCAACCGGGGATCGGTGCAGAGTGGGCGGGCCTACGGTACGCCGGACCAGGCGCGGGCCCTGCAGGCCGTCGCGTTGCAACTGGTCGTCACCGACCCACCGGAGGAAGCAGCGGGCGAACCGGCGGGCAAACGACGTCGGCATCTCTCTTTCGCCGGTGTCATGCACGCCGAACGCAATCTCGCTGAACGGTCGGAAGAACTACTACGCGAGGAACGTGGTATTCAAGCCGTCGGTCGGTGACCGCGCCTCTTCGGGCACCTGATTGACTGGTCCGCTGTGTTCCGATTGATGTTCCATGAGCCTCGCATACCGGGCAATACCGGCAATGCCATTCGGCTCGCCGCCGGGACCGGCAGTGAGCTGCATCTGATCGAACCGCTGGGCTTCGACATGTCGGAGGCCAAGCTGCGCCGGGCGGGGCTGGACTATCACGACCTCGCCTCGGTGACCGTGCACCCCGACCTGCCCACGGCGTGGGAGCTGTTGCGGCCCGAGCGGGTGTTCGCGTTCACCACCCGGGCCACCACCTCCATGACGGAGATCTCCTACTTGCCCGGCGACGTGTTGTTGTTCGGCGCGGAACCCTCCGGGCTGCCCGCGCACGTACTCGCCGACGAGCACATCAGCGGCGAGGTGCGCATCCCGATGCTGCCGGGGCGGCGGTCGATGAATCTGGCCAACGCGGCCTCGGTCGCGGTGTACGAGGCGTGGCGGCAGCACGGGTTCCCGGGCGCGGTCTGACCGCGGCGCGATGCTCGCCACCCACAGCCGCAGGGCGTCGTCGGCAGAGTGCCGACCAGCGGGCCTTTCCGGCTGTTCGGCTCGATCACCGCGTGAACCGTGGTGGGCACGGCTCAGTGCTGGTCGGCGGCCGGCCCGTCCGGCTCGCCTGCCGATTCGGCACCGGACCCTGCGGGCTCGCTCTCCGTCTCCACAGACTTGCTCTCCTTCTGCACAGGCTCGCTGACGGCGCTCGCGGTCGTGTCCTCGGCGTCAGCGGTCGTGTCCTCGGCGTCAGCGGTCGTGTTCCCGGCGTTCACGGACGTGTCTCCGGCGCGCACGGTTGCATACCTGGCCCCAGGAGACTCGTCGCCGGCCGCCACGGTCTTGTTCTCGGATCCCGCACCCCGCGAGGCGCGACGGCGGAACAGTCCGACGACCGCCCCCACGATTGCCCCCAGGATCGCGAGAAACGCCAGCCACGGCAGCGCCCGGCCCACGAACACGACCGCGTCCTGCAGCCAGTCGAACAGCGAATTCCAGCCGTCCACGATGCCGTCCCAGAAGTTGGACGGGCCGGTGTCGCCGGTGACCTCGGCCGGGCTGCTGATATCGATGGTCAAGGTGGACAGGGAGATCTGGTCGTCGAGGTAGCGGCGCTGCCCGGTCAGGCTGTCGAGTTCGGCCTGCCGGTCGGCGAGAGCTCCCTCGGCGGCGATCAGATCGGCGGTGTTCACGGCCCGGGCCATGAGATCGCGGAGCCGGTCCACCGAAGCACGCAGGGCGGTGATGCGGGCGTCGAGATCCTGCCACTGCAGAGTGACATCGTCACGGTTGGTGCTGATCTGGGTCAGTTCGCCGAGATCGGCGAGACCGTCGATGAACGCGTCGGTATCGGCGGCGGGGATGCGAATGATGAGATCGGCGTGCGGTTCGGTGTCGGCGGTGCCGGGATTCTCGGTGCGCTGATCGATCCGACCGTCGAGATCGGACACCCGGTCGGCGAGGGTCTGCGCGGCGGCGACAGGGTCGGCGGCGGTGAGATCGACAGTGCCGGTGACGACTTCCTTGCGGGCGATGGCCTGGTCGGCGGTATCCGGCGCGGGCGAGGGAGCCTGTTCGCGGCTCGGCGCCTTCTGGACCCGGATACCCGGGGCGGTGGCGGGAGCGGGTGCGCCGCCCTCGAAGGACATCGAGTGATCCCCCGAGGCGGAGCGGGAATCGTCCCCGCATCCGGCGAGCAGAACCGATCCGCACACAACCACGAACAACACGCCGAGCTTTCGCATGCTGGCAGCGTAATGGTCGATTTCGGGATCAGTAACCCGAATGCTCGTGTTTTCGGCGCGCCTGAAACACAGGCCGTTTCCCCAGTGGTCCCCTCCGAGGTTCGCAGAACTCGCATCCGCAGGTCGCTGCTCTTTCCGGATGGTCAGCATTCATGGTCGGGGCCCGCCCCGGTTCTGGAGCGACCAGAGAGAGGGAGCGCAGCGACCGACCGCCGGGAGTGAAGAACCGGGGTTGACAAGGGCCCCGAACCGCGACGCCGAAGGCGGCGCAAACAAACACAGTCGGGGCCCGCCCCGGTTCTGGAGCGACCAGAGAGAGGGAGCGCAGCGACCGACCGGCGGGAGTGAAGAACCGGGGTTAACGAGGGCCCCGACCCGCGACGCCGAAGGCGGCGCAAATAAACACAGACCTTCACGAGCAGGCTCCTCCTTGTCTTTTTGTCCGAGGGCCCGCACCGAGTCGTCTGAAGGCCCGCGCCGAGTCGGCACCGTTTCGCAGCGGTCCAGCCGAGTCTGCAACACTTGCTTCCGCAATTCCTGCTTCCGGATGGCCAGCATTCACGGTCGGGGCCCGCCCCGGTTCTGGAGCGACCAGAGAGAGGGAGCGCAGCGACCGACCGGCGGGAGTGAAGAACCGGGGTTGACAAGGGCCCCGACCCGCGACGCCGAAGGCGGCGCAATAGATACAGCTCAACGGAAGTCGCGGGAGCGGGAGCCGATGCGCATGTCCAGGCGGCGCAGGTGTTCGGCGTAGATGCTCACCGCGCCTTCCGCGTTCTGCACCCGGCCGCGGATCAGCAGGGCCGAGGCGCCCTGGGCCGTCCGCCGGTAGCGGGTCCACAGCCCGGCCGAGCACACCACGTTCACCATGCCGGTTTCGTCTTCCAGGTTCAAGAAGGTGACCCCGGCCGCCGTGGCGGGACGCTGCCGGTGGGTGACCGCCCCGCCGACCAGTACCCGGGTGCCGTCGGGCACCGAGAGCAGACCGGCCGCCGGGATCACTCCGAGCGCGTCCAGTCGCGGCCGGAGGAATTGGGTGGGGTAGCTGCCCGGCGAGACCCCGGTCGCCCAGACGTCCGCTGCGGCGTGTTCCAGTTCGCTCATACCGGGCAGCACGGGCGTGGTGGTCGAGGCGCCGGTTCCGGGCAGCCGATCGGATCGTTCGCCCGCGGCCGCTCCGGCCGCCCACAGCGCTTCGCGCCGCGAATAACCCAGGCAGCCGAGCGCACCCGCCGTGGCCAGGGATTCCGCTTGCGGGACGGTCATCTCCACCCGACCGGTGAGGTCGAGGAAGGAGGTGTAGGGCCCGGCTTCGTCCCGGGCCGCCACGATCTTGTCCGCGAGGTCGGCGCCGATGGCGCGCACCGCAGCCAATCCCAGCCGCACCTCGGTGCCCCGCTGCTCCAGGGTGGCCTCGGCCGCGCTGGCGTTGATATCGGGGCCGTGCACCGTGACTCCGTGCCGGCGTGCGTCGGCGACCAGTGACTGCGGTGAATAGAACCCCATGGGTTGCGCCCGCAGCAGTCCGGCGCAGAACGCCGCCGGATAGTGCAGTTTGAACCACGCGGAATAGAACACCAGCGATGCGAAGCTCTGCGAATGACTCTCCGGGAAACCGAAATTCGCGAAGGCGCGCAGTTTCTCGTAGATACGTTCGGCCAGTTCACCGGTTATGCCGTGCAGATCCCGCATTCCCTGGTACAGCCGGCCGCGTAGCCGTTCCATCTTCTCGGGGGACCGTTTCGAGCCCATCGCCCGTCGCAGCTGATCCGCTTCGGCGGCGGTGAATCCCGCGACGTCCACTGCCATCTGCATGAGCTGTTCCTGGAACAGCGGCACTCCGAGCGTGCGTTCGAGCGAATTCCGCAGCGCTTCGTGATCGAAGGTGACCTCTTCCAGTTCGTTTCGGCGGCGGATATACGGGTGGACCGAACCGCCCTGGATGGGGCCGGGCCGGATCAGCGCCACCTCGACTACCAGATCGAAGAATTTCCGCGGTTTGAGCCGCGGCAGTGTCGCCATCTGCGCACGCGATTCCACCTGGAAGACTCCCACCGAATCCGCCCGGGACAGCATCTCGTAGACGGCGGGTTCGGTGAGGTCCAGGGTGTGCAGTTCGACCGTCACGCCGATGTGTGCACGGACCAGGTCGATCATGTAGTGCAAGGCGGACAGCATGCCCAGGCCCAGCAGGTCGAATTTCACCAGTCCCGCTGCCGCGCAATCGTCCTTGTCCCACTGCAGCACACTGCGCCCGGGCATCCGCGCCCATTCCACCGGGCACACATCGGCGATGGGCCGGTCGCAGATCACCATTCCACCGGAGTGGATGCCCAGATGCCTCGGCAGACCTTCGATATCGGCGGCCAGCGCCAATACCGGTTCGGGGATATCGGTGCCGGTTTCCGATCCGACCCCCGTCCATCGGCTCACCTGACGACTCCAGGCGTCCTGCTGGCCGGGTGCGAAACCCAGTGCGCGGGCGGCGTCGCGGACCGCGGATTTCCCGCGATAGGTGATCACATTCGCTACCTGCGCCGCGTTCTCCCGACCGTATCTGCGGTAGACGTACTGGATCGCTTCTTCGCGGCGATCGGATTCGATATCGACATCGATATCGGGCGGGCCGTCGCGTTCCGGGGAGAGGAACCGTTCGAACAGTAATTTGTTGCCGACCGGGTCCACATTGGTGATGCCGATGGCGTAGCAGACCGCGGAGTTGGCGGCCGATCCCCGCCCCTGGCACAGGATGTCGTGCTCGCGGCAGAAGCGCACGATATCGTGCACCACCAGGAAATATCCCGGAAAACCGAGCTGCGCGACGATCGCGAGTTCGTGCTCGATCTGGCGGTAGGCCGCCGGATTCGCGGGTGGCGGGCCGTAACGATCGGCGGCGCCGCGATAGGTCAGTTCCCGCAACCAGGAGTTCTCGTCGTGTCCCTCGGGCACATCGAACGGCGGCAGGCTCGGCGCTATCAGCCGCAGATCGAACGCGCATTCGCGGGCCAGCAGCACCGAATTCGATACGGCTTCCGGGAATTCCGCGAACAGCCGGGCCATCTCCGTGCCCGAGCGCAGATATCCGCCGCCGGCCGGGGCGAGCCAGCCGGCGATATCGTCGAGACTGCGCCGGGCCCGGATAGCGGCCAGGGCGGCGGCGCGTCGCCCGCGGTCCGGGGTCGCGAAATGCGCGGCGGTGGTCGCGACCACCGGCACTCCGGCCCGTTCCGCTATCGCGGCCAGCGCGGTGTTGCACTCGTCGTCGACCGGAAGACCGTGCCGGGTGAGTTCCACGGCCACCCGGTCCGGCCCGAATCGCTCGCACAATTCCCGCAGTGCCGCCTCGGCGCGCAGGGGGCGGCAGCCGGCGCGCAGATCCTGTTCCAGTGCCCGCCGCACCCGCCCTTTGCGGCAGCCGGTGAGTATCTGCCAGTGCCCGGCCGCGGCGGCGGCGAGCGTATCGAGGTCGTAGCGCAGGATCCCTTTCTCGCCGGCCGCCATATGCGCCGCCGCGAGTTGCCGGGACAGCCGTCGATAGCCTTCCTGCCCGCGCGCCAGCACCAGCAGATGTTCGCCGTCCGGATCGGGTTCACCCGTGCGGGGCGCCGAATCGGTGTGCCGGGAGCCGGTTTCCACGAGGGTGAGTTCTGCCCCGTACACGGCGGCGATCCCGTGTTCGGCGGCCGCTTCGGCGAAGCGCACCACTCCGTAGTAGCCGTTGTGATCGGTGAGTGCGATCGCCGACAATCCGAGCCGCGCGGCTTCGGCGACCATTTCCTCCGGTTGCGAGGCCCCGTCCAGGAAACTGAACGCCGAATGCGCGTGCAGTTCCGCGTAGGGCACGACCGGACCGGTCGGCGGGTCCACCGGTTCGGGCGTGTACTCTCCGCGGCTGTTGCTCCAGGCCGGGGCGTCACCGCCGTCGCCGGGGTGTTGTCCGGGCGCGGGCCGCCCGGACAGTACCCGCTCCATCTCGGCCCAACTCGGTGGGCCGTTGCTCCATCCCATCCGCCGAGTCAGCAGGCCACCCGCTCGGTGGACTGGGCGTCCAGCAGTATCGCCACATGGTCCACCCCGGCGCGGATCACTCGCCCGTAGGCGTCGTCGGCGAGTACGTTCGCGTGTCCGCGGGCCAGCGCCAGCTGCATCCGCGCCGCGTCGAAGTCGCCCACCAGTCGATGACTGTCGGCCAGACTCAGGTACAGCGACGGCAGGAACCCCAATAACCCTTCCCCCAGCGGAATGCCGGGTACGAAGGCCGAGTCGAGCGCCCGGGTGTCCCAGAGCAGCGCGTCCTCGGCCGTGTCCTGGATATCGGCCAGATGGTGGGCGACCACACTCCGGTAGAGCGGTTCCCCGTCCGTTCCGAGCTGGTCCCACAGTAGGTGCAGCGCTTGCCGCGCCGCCTCCCGATTCGCGCCGCCGAGCCGCACCGCGGCATAGATATCCGCCATCCGATCGTCCGTCATGGGCCAAGTATCGCACATATGTTCGAATATCGAGAGGCGGAATCGAACCTGTTTTCGAACACGAAACGACCCTGGCGCCGTTTCTTACTTTGGAGTAAGTTCGGGCCAGAAGACCTGCACAAAGGGGCTGTTCATGAGCGAATCCGGGACCAAGCGCGACCTCACCGGGCGGCACGTCCTCATCACCGGCGCCTCCTCCGGTATCGGTAGAGCCGCGGCGCTGGCGGTGGCGGACAAGGGCGCGGTGGTGTTCCTGCTCGCCCGGCGCGAGGACGAACTCACCGCGGTCGTCGAGGAGATCCGGGCCGCGGGAGGTACCGCCCACGGTTACCCCTGCGATATCACCGACTCCGAGTCGGTAGAGATCACGCTCGGCAAGCTGCTGGGCGAACACGACCGGGTGGACATGTTGGTGAACAATGCCGGCCGCTCCATCCGCCGGGCCATCCACCGCTCCACCGACCGGCTGCACGATTACGAACGCACCATGGCCGTGAACTACTTCGGCGCACTGCGGCTCACCCTGGCGCTGCTACCGCAGATGCGGGAGCGGAAATTCGGCCATATCGTCAATATCAGCAGCGCGGGCGTGCAGGTCGCCACGCCGCGCTACTCCGCCTACCTGGCCAGCAAGGCGGCGCTGGACAAGTTCGCCGAGGTCGCCGCCGTCGAGACCATGGCCGACGGCGTCACCTTCACCACCATCCACATGCCGCTGGTGCGCACCCCGATGATCGCCCCCACCGGGAACCAGGGCCGGGCCGAGTCGCCGGAATGGGCGGCCGCGACGATCGTCCGGGCGCTTACCGAACGCCCCCGGCGCATCGATGTCCCGGTCGGCACCCTGGGCGAATTCGGCGCGCTGTTCGCCCCCCGGCTGCGCGACCTGGTCCTGCACCGCTACTACCGGATGATCCCCGATTCCGCCGCCGCCCGCGGCGAACGGGCCGAGCCGGACGTGGCGCCGCACCTCACCGTGGTCGGCGATGCCGAGCCGGCACCCGATGACGACACCGGCGAATACGACACCCGGCCGCGGCGCGACACCTCCGCCGCGCGGCGCTCCGGCCCGCTGCCCCGCGCGGGAGCACGCGCGATCCGCGGCACCGGAACAGTACTGCGCCGCGCCGCCCGCTGGGTTCCGGCGACGCATTGGTGAGCCCGGACGATTCTCGAACAGAGGCGATTTCGATCGTGCGCAATGAGCAGGACGCCGTACTGGACGCCGTACTCGAACTGGTCGCGTCCCGCGGCGTCACCGAAACGACGCCGCGCCGCGTGGCCGACCGGTCCGGAGTCGACGGGAAAACGTTGCGCCGCGACTACGGCAGCCAGTACGGCCTCCTCATGGCGGCGGCCAAAGCGCTCGAACTACGCCGGGATCGCCGTCTCACGGCGGTCACCGCGGATCGCGAACCCGTCTCCGTGGCCGACCGGCGCGCCTATCTGGAGGATGTGTCGCGCGCGCTTCTCGAACCGGTCGATCACCGGGAACTGCTGGTGGGCACCGAACTGGTGTCCGGCGCCCGCCTGGTCCACGGCATGGAGGCCGAGGCGGCCGGCGCCGGGGCGCAGCGCCGCGCAATCGTCGCCGCGGCCCTCGCGCGGGTAGGGGTGACCGAGCTCGAAATAGAAACGGAACGCCTGGTCACCCTGCTCAGCGGCCTGGCCTTCGAGCTGGTCTATCCGCACGGCGGCGGGAGCGATACGGCCGATCGCGTACTGCGGCACCATATCGCCACCCTCGTGACCTGACGCGCGGATCGGCTCAGAGGTCGAAGACCCGGTCGCCCGGCGGCAGCGGCCGGAACGCCGTGGAGATCTGCTCGACCAGCTGCCAGGGGCGATCGCCGTCCAGCGAGGACTTCCCATTGGTCAGGATCGCCCCGCTGAGACCGCGCGCGGGGTCGGCCCAGCCGTACTGTGTGGTGAAACCGCTACGCCCGAAATGCGACTCGGTATCGCGCCCGAATTTCGAACGGTGCCCGCCCAACTCGTACCCGGCGCGGCTCACGTGCCCCGCCACACCCGGCGCGCGCGGCGCGGGCCGCACGGCATCGCGCAAGGTGTCGGTGCGCATGATCCGGACCCCGTCGAGTTCTCCGCCGCGCGCGAGTATCTCGTAGAACCGGGAGAGCTCGGCGGCGGTCGTCACCAGATTTCCCGACGGCAGCTCGGCGGTGAGGAAGGCCCGGTTCGAATCCCGGTTCACCGCGTCGGGGGCGAACCCGCCGCCCAACGCCCTACCCGCGAGGAACGATGCGATCTTCGACGGCGGCGGCCCGGTCTTCACGCTCGGCACCACCGCGTCCACCTCCTCGGGCCGGACCCCGAGATTCGTCCACCGGAACCCCAGCGGCCCGAGCACCCGTTCGGCGAGGTGATCCCGGATCCGTTTCCCGGTGGCCCGCCGCACCAACTCCCGCTGGATCAACCCGCTGGTCAGCGCGTGATACACGCGGAAGCGTCCGGGCGGATAGCTCGGTTTCAGGTCGGCCAGACCGCGCAGACAGAGTTCCTCGTCGAACACCATCTCGTGCCCGCGGTAGGGCCGGGTGACGAACGGGACGCCGGCGGAGTGGGTGAGTACCTGGCCGATGGTGATGGCGGCCTTCCCGTTGGCGGCGAATTCCGGGATGTAGTCGCTGACCGGATCGTCGAAACCGAACGCGCCGTCTTCGATCAGCATGTACATCACCGCCGCGGAAACACCTTTCGCGGTAGAGAATCCGCAGAACGGCGACTCCGTGGTCACCGGAATGCGCTCGGCCTCCGGATCGTCGCCGGGCGCGTTCCCCCAGCCGTGGCCGATCGCCCGGTTCAGCACGACCTTCCCGTTGCGGCGTAGGCAGACCTGGATGGCCGGGGTGGCGCCCACCCGGTACCACTCCCGCACCGACGCCCAGATCGATTCGATGTCCGCCCCGGTCGGTCCGTGGTCCACGGGATCGTCCTCCGGACCGACAGAGGTGATGTCGTCCAGTTCGGCGGCGACCGGGACCAGGAGCGCGGTATCTGCCTTCATCAGCCCCAGGGTAGCTACGCCGCCGCGGTGGCGACGGCGAGCGAACCCGCCCGGCGCGACCGGCGGACCCCGCCCGGCGCGCCGACCACGCACCGCCCGTGACCAGGCAGTCCGATGCCGCCCGCGCATCGTGACCGAGATCACCGACCGTCCGGCCTGCGAATTATGCTCTGATCGATGCGAAGCAACTGCTTGTTCCTTCGTCGAGAGGTGGCCATGACATCGATGACCACGCGCCTGTCCCGGGCCCATATCTGGCTGTTGGCTCTCTCGTCGATGGCGGTCGCGCTGGTCATCGCCGCCATGGCCGCGCTGTACACGGCTCTCCCCGAGATCGCCGCCGATACCGGCGCCACCCAGCAGCAGCTCACCTGGGTGGTCGACGGCTACACCCTGGCCCTGGCCTGCCTGGTCCTGTTCTCCGGAGCTCTGGGCGACCGGTTCGGCCGCCGGATCATGATGGTGCTCGGACTGGTGGTGTTCGCGATCGCGTCCGCGCTGCCGCTGCTGCTGGACTCGCCCGACTGGATCATCGGCTCGCGTGCCGTCGCCGGCGTCGGCGCGGCGCTGGTCATGCCGTCCACGCTCTCTCTGCTGACCGGCGGATTCCCGGCCGAACGACGTGGAGTGGCAGTCGGATTGTGGGCGGGCGTGGTCAGCGGCGGCGCCGTGCTGGGAATCCTCGGATCCGGCCTGCTGCTGCAGATCTGGTCCTGGCAGGCGATCTTCCTGGCGATGACGGTGGCCGGGGTGGTGCTGGCGATCGCGGGCTGCACGGTTCCGGAATCCATGGACGACACCCGGCCGCCGCTGGACTTCTGGGGCGGCATCACGGCCTCCATCGCCGTCGGCGCCATCGTGGTCGGGGCCATCGAGGCGCCGGTGCGCGGCTGGACCGATCCGCTGGTGCTGGGCCTTTTCGGCGGCGGTGTCCTGGCCGCGGTCGGGTTCGCGACGGTCGAGCTGCGGGTGCCGAATCCGCTGCTGGACGTACGGCTGTTCGCCGACCGCGGGTTCGGTAGCGGCGCGGTGAGCGTGGGCGTGCAGTTCCTGGTCGCCTTCGGTTATTTCCTGCTGTTCGTCCAGTACATGCAGCTGATCTTCGGATATTCGCCGCTCATGTCGGCGATCGCGATGGCGCCGATGATCGCACCGCTCATCGGCATCTCGGTCGTCGCCCCGCGGCTGGCCGAACGATTCGGTCTGCGCCTGCCGACTTTCATCGGCCTGGCGTGCGTCGGCAGCGCGTTGATCCTGGTTTCCCGGATCGCGGTGGACAGCACCTATATAGATGTGCTCTGGCCGCTGCTGATCCTGAGCACCGGCCTCGGTCTGTGCACCGCCCCCGCGACCGCCGCGATCATCAACGGCACACCGCCGGAGAAGCACGGGGTGGCGTCCGCGGTGAACGACGCGTCCCGCGAAGTGGGCGCGGCCATCGGCATCGCCATCTCCGGCAGCATTCTGGCCGTGGGCTACGCGGACCGGATCGCGCCCGCGCTGCCCAGCCTCCCCGAAGCCGCCCGGGGCCCGGTCGGCGATTCGCTGGCCGCGGCGCTGCAGGTCGCCGAGCGGGCCGGCCCAGCCGCCGACCCGCTGGCCGATTTCGCCAAGGAAGCCTTCGTGCACGGCGCCCAGCAATCCGCGCTAGCCCTGGGCATCCTGACCGTGGTGATGGCCTTCGTCCTGGGCGCGTGGGCACCCGGCCGCAAACCCGCATCCGATCGGTCTGCCGACACCGATTCCGCGCTGATGAACCGATAGGGTCCATCACCATGCCGACCCCGAACATGTTCATCGTGTACGTCGCCGACGCGACCGCCTCGGCCCGTTTCTACTCGGATCTGTTCGATATGTCGCCGAAGTTCGAATCTCCCCGGTTCATCACCTTCGACCTGGGCGGCGGCGTGGACCTGGCACTGTGGAGCGGCCACGCCGAACAGCAGTCCCCGGCCGATGCCCGCACCAGCGAGGTCTGCCTGAACGTGCCCGGCGGCCCGGCGGCGATCGACCAGCGGTTCGACGAGTGGGTGGGCCGGGGTGTGAAGGTGGTCCTGGAACCGCACGACGCCGTGTTCGGACGCACATTCCTGGTCGCCGACCCGGACGGAAATCTGATCCGCGTCGCACCCGTGGACTGACCGCACCTGAAGACGCCCGCCCGCCGGACCTGAAGTCCGGGCGGCCGGGCGTTGTCCCCTCATCCGGTGGTACCGCACAGCGAAGCGGAACCGGGTGGTCGGCGGCTATCCGGCCGGTACCTGCACCGTATCCGCCGAACCCTCGTCGGCGGCGTCGGACCGCGCGGGTTCGGTGGCGGTTTCGGCGGCGTCCGCCACCGTGCTGTCGGCGGGTTCCGCCGCGGCTTCAGCGGCGGCCACCCGGGATTTGCGCCAGGCGAACACGGTCAGCGCGACCGCTACCACCGCGATCACCACATAGCCGATCGTCCGGGGCGCGCCCTCGATATCGAAGTATTTGAACAGCGTGCGGGCGTTGGTGAGCACGAGCAGGCCGCCGACGCCGGTGCCGAGCACCCCGGGGGTCACCCGGCTCACCAGCCACGCGGCAACGGGAGCGGCGATCACGCCGCCGAGCGCCAGTCCCGCGATGATCAGCAGGTTGTCGAAGAAGTCCGAGCCGAGCCCGAGCAGGAAGCCGACGCTGGCCGCCGCCGAGACGATGAACTCCGAGGCGCTCACCGAGCCGATCACCGTGCGCGGCGCGCTCCGCCCGGTGGTCAGCAGAGTGCTGGTGGTGACGGGGCCCCAGCCGCCGCCACCGCTGGCGTCGATGAAGCCGCCGAACAGCCCGAGCGGGGTCAGGAATTTCGCGGAGTGCGCGGTCTTCTCCGAGGCTTTGAATTCCACCGGCGGCCGTGACGAGAACCGGACCACCAGGAAGACACCGATCGCGAGCAGGATTCCGGCGGTGACCGGTGCGGCCGCTTCGGTGGAGATCCGGGACAGCACCGTCGCGCCGAGGAAGGCGCCGACACCGCCGGGCACACCGAGCCGGAGCACCACCTTCCAGTCGATGTTCCCGAACTTCCAGTGCGACGCCCCGGACGCCAGCGTGGTGGCGACCTCCGCGAAGTGGACGGCGGCACTAGCGTGCGCGGCGCTGGTACCGCTGAGGACGAGCAGGGTGGTGGCGGTGACGCCGAAGGCCATACCGAGCGTGCCGTCGACGATCTGTGCGCCGAGACCCACGAGGGTGAAAATCAGTAACTTGATCATGACGGTGTGCTCCCGAACCTGGACCGGAGTTCGAGGCTACGACGCGATCGCCGATTCGACACGGGTTGCGATCACCGTGAACGCAATACTCCCGGCCTGCCGGACAGCAGGTCGGTGGCGCGGAAATGAGGCGACACGGGCCCTTCGGTGGTGAACATCGGCCGCCATGACCGACCGGACTTTCCGTCAGATCGTTCTCCGCGAGCGACCGGCCGCCGACGCCTTTGCCGAAGACATTAGACCCTTCCCTGTATTGGCAAACGGTGCGGCCCTGGTGGAGGTGGTGTGGCTCGGTATCGACGCCACCCAGCGGACCCGTACACCGTGGCCCGCCACAGCGGGTCGTTCGGCGTGAATCCGGCTTCTACAACCACCACACGGAGTTCCCGACCGCGCTCACCCAGCTGGCGGGTTGGGTGGCGGCGGGCGAGCTGTGTTGGGCAGCGGACATCGTCGAAGGTCTCGCCGATGCCCCCGCCGCCCTGCAACAGTTGTTCACGGGGCCGACCTCGGCAAGCAGCTCGTCCGGGTGCGCCCGGACGAGCGGTAACCCGGCCGCATCCTCAGTGCCCGATTCTCACTGCCCGGCGCCCGGTTCCGGCCCGGGCACAGCCGGATTCAGTACTGCGACTGCGGACGCCGGATGATCGCCCCGGACCCGACCCCGCCGAGCAGCGACATGATGCACAGGCCCGCGATCAGGTTGATCACGGCTGTGGCGATCTTGGCGTCCAGTCCGGCGACCAGGGTGAACGGCAACAGTGTCGCCAGCGCGGTGACCAGCCCGGTGATCCAGTAGAAGAACTGCATCGGACTGGGCATCAGCGCCAGCAGCAGATTGAGCAGCCCGGTCGCCGCGATCGCGGCCGCGCCGCCGGCCAGGGCATACGACGTGGTCGACACGGTTCCGTAAGCGCCCGCACCCTCGGGCGAGAGAACCGAGATGTTCAAGATGCCGCGAACCAGCATGATCAGGACCACGATCACCAGCGCGACGACCACGGCCGTGCCGACCCCGCCCGCCCACAGCCGACCGAGGTTGATCTTCGGCTCGTTCGACTGCCGATCCGGCTGGTCGGCTTGGTGCCCGTACTCCACCTGGTGCCCGTATTCCGGCTGATGCCCGTACTCCGGTGGCTGCCCGTACTCCGGCGGCTGCGATCGACCACTCTGCTGCCGGGGATAAGCCTCCGTCCGGGGGTATTGCCGGTGAGGGTCCTGGCGCCCGTAGTTGTGCGGCGGTTCCGTCATAGGCCGAAAGTACCCCGTATAGGCGAGCCGACCCACCCGAATCGAACGCGCATGTCGCCCACCGGGAGATTCGGACCAGGTCTGTGGTCGATGCGGCCGCTATCAACGTTCTTTCCACACATTCACCGTGAGTTGCGGCCCGCCATCGGGTGGGCTAACCGACGGCGACGGGATCCGTGCAATTGATTCGCTTGTGATCGGAGCCGTCGACCGTGCACAGCTGCAGGGTGACGTAGTTGGCCGACCACTCGCGGACGAAGGTAAGGGAAGCACCCGCGCCACCCCCGACGTACTTATCTTCCACGATGCCGCCGTTCGACTTCTTGCGGATGTAGCCCATGACCCCGTACCCGTCCTTCTTGGCGTCTTCGATATGGAATTCGTATCGCCCCGTGCCCACTTTGCGCCAATAGCTCCCCTCGCAGCCCCCGCCGCAGGCCCAGCTGGCATTCGCATAACCAGCGGTGCCGACCAATGCCACCGCAGTGAGTGCACACACTATTGCGCCTCCGAACATATTCCGCTTCATGATCAGATACCGTTCCTCTGCCCGGAATTGCCAATACTTATGGACGACAATATTGTTCGCCGCAACGCTCATATATTGCTGTGACAGGCTAACAATCTGCCGTTACGAGTACCCCGAATACCACCGGGAATTGACAGTCCGTTGATCATTGCCTCGACACCCGTCACAGAACTGGAAGCCCAGGCAGACGACCTGCTCCGAGGAAGTCATCGATGTCCGGCCCATGTCGTAGCGACAGGCGGGGCAACAGGCTCGGCGATGGATTGCGGCACGAGTAGTTCAAAACTGGTCAGTCTCCGTAGGCGATCAGCCGCCTATTGGTTCCCGCCGACCCCGTGGTTCAGCCGATGTAACATTCAGCGGCTCGTGCCCGAAGATCAATTGACACAGAGGGAGTTCCATGAGAAACACTGTTTTTGCCGCCGCACGAGTCGCCGCCGCCGGCTTGGCGGGCCTGTCGGCCGTAGCGATCATCGGTTCCGGCGCCGCCCAGGCGGCGCCGCAGGATTGCACCGTCCAGCGAGATATTTTCGGTGCGTCGGCGACGTGCCGACCCGACGGGGGAAGCAACTACGTCTTGCACGTCGACTGCGTCGGTCTCTATGCCAGCGGCCCGTTCCCGATGTACGGTGTCGGCCCCTATCCTGTTCTCAGCTACCCGTTCACACCCGAAGGCCAGCGCATAACCACCGGCTGCACTGGTGTGGGTCCCGGCGTCGTCGCCATAGCCACCAATGCTTACGTCGAGATCTATCGCGGCTAGGAATCGGGCACCGAAGTCGTCACCTCCTGAACCTGACCGATGGCCGGCTTGTCCGGTCGCCGGTCGGTTCCGCCGGTGATTGCACAGAACCGTAGTACCGCACACCCCCGTAACCTGTGCGCCACCACAGCTGTCCTGGCCGCGACACGGCGAGCCGACCACTGGTCGTGAGCCGCGCCGGGAGCGAGTCCACGGTGACAGCCCACGACCAGTGGTCGATACGCGCCTGGGGTGATTTACTTCTCGATCAGCGAATCCACCCTCGACCCGACGCCGAACTCACGCATGGACCCCGCGTCTATCCCGACAGGCTGTTGACGAAGCACCACAGGCCGATGATTTCGTTAGCGTTGCAGAGGCTGTCGGAAACCGGCTCGGACGCAGCCGGAGCAGGCGACTCCAATACCAGGGGGCGGCCGTGGCGGCACCGCCGCCGATAAGCGTCGCGGTGCCGATCAGGGCGCCGACGAAGATTCCACGCAATGCGGACATTTGAAACTCCTAAGAGGTGGTTGGTGAATGCATTCCGGTGACGCGGGCTGACCTTCTTCGCAGAAGGGCGTGGCACTGCGCGCCGAGTTGGGGGGCAGCGATCAGAAAGTGCATTCGGTCTGCCGGCCTGCCCAGCCGCCCTTCAAAAATCTGACGACTACGCAGAACACATCTGCCGACGAGGAACCCACCGAGGTCGCGGACGACGTCGCAGCAACAGGTGCGGCCACGGATTCCGCGGCGGCCGAACCCACCGGCGCGACACATCCCGCGAACATCAAGGCGCCGAAGGTGATACGAGAAACTCGAGGCATTTTTTAACGCGACTTCCGCAGAAGGATGCAGGCCCGCCGCTACGGACCCGCTGTCTCATCGACAGCTGCGTGCGACGTGTTGCACACTCACCTTTCATTTCCCGAAGGCTGAATCCGTTCGCCGCGCATGCGACTCGACCAGCGGACCCCGCGCGGTCATACAAGTTCTCCACGGCAGTTCCAGCTGCCCGGCCGAAACCGTGTCTCAGGCCTGACCACGATCGCACAGACCGTCATCCAGATCGGACATATCGAGGACAAAGCGATAGCGGACATCGTTACGCAGGAGGCGGTCGAGCGCCTCGTTCACGCGGGCAGAGGGCAGCAGTTCGATATCGGCGGCGATGCCCTGGGCGGCGCAGAATTCCAGCATGGCGGCCGTCGCGGGTCTGCCACCGCTGCCCGCGGAACTGAGCCTCTTGCGGCCGATGAGAAGGTCGATGACCTCCACGGTGATCGAGCCGAGGTGGCCGAGGTGACTCAGTGTCCCGTCCATAGCGACCGAGCGCAGATAAGGGCTGAGGTCGTGCGGGGCCGAGATCGTGTCGATGACGACATCGAACCGATCGCGCACGCCGGCAAGCTGTTCCGGGTCCGTGGAGACGATGAGATCGTGGGCACCGAGGGCCCGGGCGTCGTCCATCTTGTCCGGTGAACGGCTGAAGACCGACGTTTCGGCGCCACGCGCCACTGCCATTTTCACCGCGAGATGCCCGAGACCGCCCAACCCGGCCACGGCGACACGGGCCCCCGGGCCCACTCCGAGCGCGTTCAGGGGTTCCCAGACGGTGATCCCGGCGCACAGCAGCGGAGCCGCACCAGCGGGTTCGAGGCCGGCAGGCAGATGGTAGGCGAACCGGTCGCGGACGACGTACTCGCGCGAGTAGCCGCCCACCGTCGTGGAACCGTCTCTCGCGTCGACTCCGCCATAGGTCAGGGTCGGAAAGGCGTGGCAGAAGTTCTCCTGACCGGCCCGGCACATGGCGCAGTCACCACACGAGTCGACGATATTGCCCACCGCCACCGAGTCGCCCACGGTGAACTCGGTGACCGCCGGGCCGATCTCGGTGACGACACCGGTGAACTCGTGCCCCGGCACCAGGGGCGCGCCACCGGCCCCGTCGTGCTCGCGGACCGCGTGCAGATCGGTATGACATACACCGCAATAGTCCACGCGGACCGCGAGATCGTCGGGACGCAGGTCGCGTCGTTCCAAGAGCGTGCGCCGCAGCGCCGTCGGCGACCCCATCGCCTGCCAACCGAACGTTGTTCGCATAACCACTCCTCCAAACAGACTGTTCTGTCTATATCCAGGGTAGGGGCGCGCATACGAATCGGCAAACTAACTGTTCCGTTTGCTAGGTTGGACACCATGCCCGAGCAGCCCCAGACATCGCGCGGCGCGGCGACGCACCAGCGCATCCTCGAGGTGGCCACCCAGGAATTCGCCGAGCACGGGATCGCCGGCGCCCGTATCGAACGAATCATCACCGGCGCTCGGACGAACAAGGCGCAGCTGTACGCCTACTTCGGCAGCAAAGAACGGCTTTTCGACGCCATCTTCTTCGGCTCGCTGGAACGGATAGTGAACGTCGTCCCGATCGACGCCGCCGACCTGGCCGACTGGGCAGTTCGCCTCTACGACGAGTACCTCGAGCGCCCGGACCTCATCCGTCTCGCCACCTGGGCTCGGCTGGAGCGACGCCCGACCGGTCACCTCGTCGACGAACCCGACCGCCTCGACGACAACAAACTGCGGGCGATCGCCGACGCGCAAGCGGCCGGACTGGTGCGCCGGGGCGACCCGTTCGACATCATGGCCATGGTCATCGCCATGTCCATGGCATGGTCACCGGTCAGCAACGTCTACGCGGCCACCGCGCAGGAACCCCCGGAACTACATGAGCAGCGGCGCGCCCTGCTCCGCCACAGTGTCCAACGCGCCATGACGCCCGACTAGGCACCGGATTCGGCGGCATCGCCGCGCCGCTCAGTCGCGCCGCCCGAAGCGGAGCAGGTTGTTGTTCGGATCCATGAGCGCGAATTCCCTGATAGGTCGAAAGAAGGCCGATGTGGCCCCGCGCACCGCCATCACGCCACCAATGGGAGGTGCGCAGGCCCGCGTACGCTCCAATCGGGGCCCGACCGGACCGCAGATGCGATCGTCGACTGCGTCGGTGAACAGAGCCAGGACGGTAGCGCCATCGGCTCCTGCCCGACGCGTGAGTCCGGCATCACTCAATCATCGAGCGGAGGCGGACGGTTGTATGCGTCTATAGCCGCCTTCGCAGTCGAAGACTCCTGCATCACCAGTTCCCACGGACCGGTATTGATCTCGAAATTCTTGCCGAACCCCACCCATTTCCCGGCCATCCGGTTGCCGGTCAGCTCCACCAGCAATTGGATGGAGCCGTGATAGCGCGCGCCCCGGTAATAGCCCTGTGGGGCAGTGCGCTCGCTCCAAACACCTGTGGCGATATGCCCGTCCACGGTCAGATCCATTTCCAACGACGAGGGTGAGGACCCCGGCAGGCTGCGAACGGTGAGACGGTCGTCGTGCTGCAGGATGACGATGTAGTGGGCCGCAGTGAACGTCGCGTCCCGGCCGCTCGAGTAGTACTCGTACCGCGACAGCCACACCCCGGCGTAGTTTCCCGGTGGGCGCGGGCGGACCCCACCCGCGCTCGCGTACTGGTCCAAGGACACTTCTCCTATAACTGATTCGACCTCCCGTCCGCCGTCATCGGCTACCGAAAGGCTGCGGCCCGCCATGACCGCACCGAAGCCGAGCGTCTCGATCGGCAACCCCATCACCTTTTCCAGCGCCCGAGCGTGCACGGGACGCGGATTGGCGGTATGGCCGGCTTCCCACCGCTGCACCAATCGCTTGGTCGCACTGACACAACCCGCCTCGCGTAGCGCGCGAGCCAGATCGTCCTGACTCATCAGCCGGGCGTTCCTGGCTGCTCGCAACGCCGTGTTGGGTCCCGTCCTCATGCGCAAACGATAACGGTTCAGACGCCTAAATGTCGCCCCCTTTCGGAACCTGATCGACGCCCCTTTCGACGTCGTTTTCCAAGGCCCCGAACGTCAAGCTTCAGGTGCCCGCCGACGAGATGCGCCGTATACCCGGCTTCCTCGGCGTCGGGTTCATTCCGGGCAATCGAGCGAAGGAGCGAGAACGCAGTGGAACGACAAGAGCTTCGCGGGCCGAACAGCGGGCCGTGGATGGATATTCAGGCGCCGGGCACACCTGTGGAGGACCGGTCGTGAAGCGGGCGGTGGCGCTGCTGCATACCGCCCACGCCCCAGCCGAGTTCGAAGCACTGGTCCAGCAGAACAGCTTGCAGATCGTCTACACGGTGAGAACAGATGCCCGGGCCGCGCTGGCAGCCCTGATCGCTGTCCAGTACGCGCTGGAACGCGTCGCCGAGGCGGTGGTGATTCCGCACCTGGGGTCACTCGAGCCCGACGCGCCTTGGTGGGTGATAACGGGAGTAGCCGAACTGATCACCGGAGCACGGACGTATCCGAGGACGACTCCGCGCACCGCGTTCGGAGCCGAGTCGTGATCTGGAGTCCGCCCCTGGCCGTGCTGGCGGCCCTCGGAATCGTCGTCTTCGTGATGGCGGTGACCCTGCCCAGACCTCCGGACTGACCGCGATCGCCCCAACGCAGCCTGCTCCGGACTCAGGACGCCGGAGCGGGCTGCTGCGTGCCCACTGTCGAACCGTCCGCGCTCCCGACCCGGCCCCGCCACCTGAAACAGCCCCTACCTGCGGCATAGCAGTGCCCCTAGTGGGACTCGAACCCACACTGGCGGATTCAAGGTCACTGAGCCGAATAGTCGCATTTCACTGGATCATTGGTGGTTGTTGGCATCGCGGCGCGACCTGCGGACCCACCCGTCGCTGACGTTGCGCTGGCTAGTTGGACTTGTCATGGCTGCGAACTCGTTGCGGGCTGGAGCTGTTCGCGTTCGATCAGTTCCGCGCATGCGTGTTCCACTCCAGTCATGCCGGTAGGTTGTATCTCCGTGCGCCCCCGTCTTCTTCAGGAGATGTCGTGATGACGAACTTCGCTGGTTTGATCAAGCAGTTGACCAGCCAGCCTGTCGAGCGAGAGTGGTTGGAGTTCAAGTCCAATCTCGCCGATCCGGAACAGATCGGCCAGTACATCTCCGCCTTGTCGAATGCTGCGGCACTTCATGCCGTGTCCAAGGCGTACCTGGTTTGGGGCATCGAAGACAAGACACACACAGTGATCGGCACGTCCTTCGACCTGGAGTCGGCCACGAAGGGCAACCAGTCCCTCCATCTCTGGCTGATTGGTGGACTGTCACCAGATCCTGGGGTCAAGTACATGTCTGGAGAAGTAGACGGGAAGAAGGTCGCGGTCCTCGAAATTCCGCCAGCATGTCAGTACCCAGTTCAGTTCCTTGGCACCGCGTACATTCGAATCGGCAGTCACAAGAAGAAGCTGAACGATCACCCGGCCCAGGCCAAACAGCTATACCAGGCGCTCGAGGCCACACCGTTCGAAGGCAGGCTGGCGGCGGAGGGACTGACAGACGAACAGGTACTGGCGTTATTCGACCATGACGTCTATTTTCGGCTGCAGCTGAAGGACGTACCCGCACGGCGGGATCAGATCATGTACGCCCTCGAGGTCGACAAGCTCGTCGTCCAGGATGGCACTGGTCTGTTCAGTATCACCAACCTCGGCGCCCTATTGTTCGCCAAGCGTTTGTCGGACTTCCCATCCCTCGCCCGCAAAGCGCCTCGCGTCATCAAGTACAAGGGGAAGAGCAAGGTCAATGCGGAGCGGGAGCTGGAAGGCGGCCGGGGATACGCGTGCGGCTTTGAGGGCGTGACGGAATTTATCGACAACCTGCTGCCAACCAATGAGGTGATCGAGCAAGCCTTGAGGCAAGAGGTCAGCATCTACCCTGATGTAGCGATACGGGAGATCCTTGCCAACGCACTAGTTCATCAGGACTTCTCTGTCACCGGAGCCGGACCGATGGTCGAGGTCTACGACGATCGGATCGAGATCACAAACCCCGGCGAGCCCCTCATTGATCCGGTGAGGTTCATCGATGCTCCACCCAGGTCTCGAAACGAGCAGCTCGCGCGCATGATGCGACGCTGCCACCTGTGCGAAGAACGCGGGAGCGGATGGGATCGCATCGCGTTCCATATTGAGGTCTACCAGCTTCCCGCCCCCCTGATCCGGGTGACCGAAGGTCACACCTCAGTCACGATGTTCGCTCACCGGCCGGTCAAGAAGATGAGCCGCGACGAGCGAATACGAGCAACCTACCTGCATGCCTGCCTTCGGTCGGTTCAGTCCGAGCGTCTGACGAACAAGAGCTTGCGCGAGCGGTTCGGGCTACCTGAGCGTGCTGTCAGCACAGTCACCAGCTACATTCGCGAGGCTGTTGAGGCAGGGGTTATCGTGCCGTTCAATCCCTCCGCCGGGAAGAAGAACATGCAGTACGTCCCTCTCTGGGCGGCGGCCGAAACGGACAGTGACAGCTAGTCAGCATGCACCTCTGGACTCTATTTCAGGAACCTTACGCACCTACCGCAGATCTGACCCCTGACCTGGGGGTTTCTTTTTCAGATCTAAACCGCGTCACGCAAAGTGAGCCATGGTCCTGCTGGATGGTGGCCTGCGCACACCCGGGCTATCTCCCCCGACCATCGCGGGTCCGAAGCGGGTGGCGCCAGAGTGCCGCCGACGCGCCGGTATGCCGGTCCCAACGAGCCTGCGAGGAGGGGCGTTGCGTCGTAGCGTGGCGGCGGCACGCATGCGCCGCCGCTCTCGAGGTGCGGAGGCTGGCGTTAGCGGCAGGACGGTTTCAAACGCTGGTGTTTGTGCTGGCCTACACCGCAATCAGGTTCGCGAAGTCGTTCAGCGGATGCTCGGGCACAGGTCGGCAACTCTGACGCTCGATCTGTACGGCCATCTTTTCGACGACGATCTCGGCCCGGTGGCGGACTCGATGCATCGGGGCGCTCTGGCTGCCGCGGACTCGCTGCGGACCGAGCAGGGCTCAGACGCCGACACGACGGAAGAAACAGCCCCCTACCTGCGGCATAGCAGTGCCCCCAGTGGGACTCGAACCCACACTTGGCGGATTTTAAGTCCGCTGCCTCTGCCAATTGGGCTATGGGGGCGTGCGGACCACACACTACCGACTCGTACACCCGTACCGGAATACCCGTGAGTGGGAGTCACACCGTGGGGTCTGTCTGAATAGCCTGGCAGGCCTCGACGAGCACATCCGCCGCGAGCAGTCCGGATTCCTCCGCCGCCTCCCGGACCTCGTCGGAGAGGTCGTAGTCGGTGGTCACCGCCAGCAGTGCCAGTTGCAGCGCCTCCCCCAGCTGGCCGAGACGGCGGGCGATCGCCGCCTCGTCCATCTCGGTGCCCATGTTCTCCCAGCCCACCGGCTGTACCCCGTGGATGCGGTAGCGGCGCAGCGTGTCCTCCCCGAGGACCTTCATGAAGTCGACCGCAGAGGCCATGCAGCGGTTGTTCGCGACCCGGTATTCGGTGCGGTCGGCGATCTTCTCGATCAGCACCGCGACGATGGTCGCCGCGGTGAACATGCCGTCGCACACCCGGGCGGGCGCGGCTTCGGGCGGGCCGGGCGGGGCGGTGGCCAGGCCGGTGGTCACCGCGTCGATCCACTCCACCACCAGGTCGGTACCCGACGCGTCCGGCGCGGGTCCGCGGAGGAGCGGGTCCTCCCGGCGCCGGAACCACCGCCACGATAGAGGCATCGCGATCACTCCTGTTCGGAAACGGACCTACCGACCAGCGAATGCCGTCGGCCGTATGCGAAGTACATCACCAAACCGAGCAGCATCCAGACTACGAAACGCAGCCATGTCTCTACCGAGAGGTTCACCATCAGCCACAGGCAGGAAAGGACCGCCAGAATCGGCACGAACGGGACGAACGGGACGCGGAAACCACGCGGCAGGTCCGGGCGGGTGCGGCGGAGTACGACGACGCCGATGGAGACCAGCAGGAAGGCGAACAACGTGCCGATATTGACCATTTCCTCGAGGGTGCCGAACTCGACGAAACCGGCCAGCAGCGCGCACACCACGCCGACGATCACAGTGATCCGCACCGGCGTGCCGCGCTTGCCGGTCCGGGCGAGCACCCGGGGGGCGAGGCCGTCACGGGACATGGCGAACAACACCCGGGTCTGACCGAGCAGCATCACCATGACGACGGTGGTCAAGCCGGCCAGCGCGCCGATGGAGATGATGTTCTTGGCCCAGGTCGCGCCGTTCAGCGCGAAGGCGGTGGCCAGGGTGGCGTCCTCGCCGGCGAGGTCGGTGTAGGGGACCATGCCGGTGAGCACGATCGAGACGGCGACATAGAGGATGGTGACCACGATCAGCGAGCCCAGGATGCCGCGCGGCAGGTCCCGCTGCGGATTCTTGGTCTCCTCGGCGGCGGTCGCGACCACATCGAACCCGATGAACGCGAAGAAGACGAGGCTGGCCGCGGCCAGCAGGCCGTACCAGCCGAAGTCGCTGCTACCGGCACCGGTCGCCCAGGAGAACAGCGATTGCGTGATCCCCGGGTCTTCCGATCCGGGCACCGATTCCGGGATGAACGGCGTCAGGTTGTCGGAATCGAAGAAGGTCAGGCCGACGACGATCACCAGCAGGATCACCCCGACCTTGATCGCCACCGCGATCATCGAGACACGGGAGGACAGTTTGGTGCCGAGCGCCAGCAGGGTGGTGAGCACCGCGATCAGCAGCACCGCGCCCCAGTCGAACGTGACCGCGCCGCCGATCTCCACCACGGCCGCACCGCGGTCGAACACCTGGCCGAGATACTGCGACCAGCCTTTGGACACCACGGCGGCCGCGAGTGCGAACTCGAGCAGGAGGTCCCATCCGATGATCCAGGCGACCAACTCACCGAAGGTCGCGTAGGAGAAGGTGTAGGCGCTGCCGGCGACCGGGACGGTGGAGGCGAATTCCGCGTAGCACAGCGCCGTGAGACCGCAGGCGATCGCGGCGAACACGAACGCCAGCGATACCGCGGGCCCGGCGACGTTACCCGCGGTGCGGGCGGTGAGAGTGAAGATACCGGCGCCGATGACGACGGCTACACCGAAAATCGCCAGATCCCACGAGGTGAGTTCTTTGCGCAGTTTCGTTCCGGGTTCGTCGGTGTCGCGGATCGATTGCTCGACGGATTTGGTGCGGAACAATGAGCTGCGTCTGGTCGGGCTCGTCACTGCGGCCTCCTCGTGATTCCGGCGCGAGTACCGGGAACGCTAGTGCACTCCCGACATATAACGGGTTATCCACGACGACAGCGCCGCAATCACCGCGCCCGCCACGATCGCCACCAGACCGGTGATCCCGAAGTAGGCGAACTCGTCGTCCGCCGAGTAGAAACGCGCCAGCACACCGGACAGCGTCGTACCCAACGCGATCGACAAGAAATAGAGCGCCATCATCTGCGCCCGGAAATGCTCGGGCGCGAGCTGGGTGCTGACCGCGAGGCCGATCGGGGAGATCAGCAGTTCCGAGATCGCGAACACCGCCATGATGACCAGCACCGCGAGGGCGGGCACCGATCGGCCGGTGCTCCCCGACAACGGTACGAACAGCAGGAACGCGATGCCCATGCCGGCGACACCGAGGGCGAACTTGCGCGGTGTGGTCGGCGCCCGATCGCCCAGCCTGGTCCACATCAGCGCGAACAGCGGCGAGAGCGCGATGATCCACACCGGTTCCACCGAGCCGATCCAGTTCGACGGCGCCGTCCAGCCGAAGATGTTCCAGTCCATCCGCTCATCGGAATACACCGCGAGCACGGTGAAGATCTGCTGGAACAGCGCCCAGAACACGACGTTCGCCAGGAACAGCGGAAGGAACGCCCACACCCGGCTGCGCTCGATGCTGGTCACCCTGCGGTGGGTGAGCATAACGGCGAAGTAGGCGGCCGCGGCGAGGATGATCAGGCCGGTGGTCACATCGGGCAGGTTGTCCACGGTGACCAGCCCGGTCACCACCACCAGCACGATCACCGCGACCGCGGCCACCAGCAGTCCGACGAGTGGCCCGGCAGCCTTACGAGGCAGCGGATCGGGCACCTCGCGACCGGCGGTGCCGAGGTTGCGCCGGAACACCACGTACTGGGTCAGGCCGAGCGCCATCCCGACCGCGGCCGCGCCGAAGCCCGCGTGGAAACCCCAGCTCTCCTGGAGCAGACCGGTGAGCAGCGGTCCGACGAACGAGCCGAGATTGATCCCGAGATAGAACAGCGTGAACCCGCCGTCGACCCGCGGGTCGCCCTTCGGGTACAGCGTGCCCAGTAACGCGGACGCGTTCGATTTCAACGCACCGCTGCCCAGCGCGACCAGGACCAGCCCCACACCCACCCCGGACAGTCCCGGGAGCAGCGCGAGCGCGATATGCCCGGCCATCACGACGACGCCGCCGTAGAAGACGGTCCGTTCCATCCCGATCAGCCGGTCCGAAACCCAGCCCCCGATGATCGTGCAGAGATAGACCAGGCCGCCATAGGCCCCCACCAGGCCGATCGCGACGTCCTTATCCAGTCCCAGACCGCCATCGGTGGTCTCGTAGTACAGGTAGTAGCCGAGAATGGTGAGCATCCCGTAGAAGGAGAAACGCTCCCACAGTTCGACGCCGAACAGGTTGACGAGTCCGATCGGGTGACCGAAGAAAGTCCGGTCGGCGACGTCTGATGCTTCGGACATGATCAGACTGTGCCACGGGCCCGGCCCGGCGCGTGGCATCCCGCACCGAACCGATACCGGGCGTTCAGGAACAGCCGGACCTCGGTAACGGCCTCGTCGCGGCAGGCCCGGTCAGGCGATCGACAGGGCGATTCCGTCCAGGATGTCGTGTTCGCTGACGACCAGTTCGGTGATGCCGGCCCGCCGCGCCAACTCCGCCGCCAGTACCTCGGTGATCACCGCGCCGCCGCCGATGACATCGACCCGGCCCGGATGCATGGGGCCCAGCGCGGCGCGCTCGTCGTGGTTCATTCCGATCAGCCGGTCGCATACCGCGTTCAGTTCCGGCAAGCCGATGCGCGCGAGATGCGTTTTCGCCGAATCGTATTCCGGCAGGTCCAGTGCGACGGCAGCGAGCGTGGTCATAGTGCCCGCCACCCCGACCCAGGTGTGCGCGCTGTCCACCGGCACGTGGGTGAAGGCCTCGCCGAGCCGTTCGGCCGCGAATTCGCGGGCCGCGCCGACCTGCGCGGCGTCGGGCGGATTCCCCTGCAGGCATCGTTCGGTCACCCGCACACAGCCGATATCGGCGGAGAACGCCGCCCGCACGCCGTCCCCGTCGCCGACCACGAGTTCGGTGGAACCGCCCCCCAGGTCGACCACGACGAACGGCCCGTCCGCCGCGGACAGCTCACCGACCGCACCGGCGAAGGACAGCCGGGCCTCCTCGTCACCGGTGATCACCTCGGCCTCGGCTCCCGGCACCACTTTTCCGAGTTCGGCCCTGGTCATCGCGAAGAAATCCGCCCGGTTCGAGGCGTCCCGGGTCGCGGAGGTGGCGACCATCCGCACCCGGCGCACCCCGTGCTCGGCCATGAGGGCCGCGTAGTCGGCCAGCGCGACCCGGGTGCGTTCGATCGCCTCCGGATTCAGCCGCCCCGTCGCGTCCACGCCCTTGCCGAGGCGCACGATCCGCATCTCCCGATGCACATCGGTCAACGTCGCATCCGCGCCGATATCGGCGATCAGCAGGCGTATCGAATTGGTGCCGCAATCCACGGCAGCGACCCTGTCCGTCAAAGCGCCTCCTTCGAAGAAGGTAGATGTGGTCCGCGAAGGCGGCGGAACAGATTCACGATTCCGCTTCCGTCGCCGCGTATTCCGGCCAGTCCGCCGGGATCGCGCTCCCCCGCAGCCCGTTCGCGGCCGCCAGTGCGACCGCCTCGTCACCGAGTGGATTGACCCCCGGCCCCTTGGCCAGCGCGTGCGCGATCAGCACGTGCAGACATTTCACCCGGTCCGGCATACCGCCGCCGGTGAAATCGGTGCCCAGCGATTCGATCTCGTCCCGTTCGGCCAGATAACTCTCGTGCGCCGCGCGGTAGGCGGCGGCGAGTTCGGTGTCCCGGGCGAGCCGGTCGGTCATCCCCTTCATCACCCCCGCGGACTCCAACCGGCTGGCCTCCGCGGTCAGCCGTGGATCGGTGAGGTAGTAGAGGGTGGGAAAGGGTGTGCCGTCGGGCAGTTTCGGCGCGGTCTTGACGACCGCCGGGAGACCGTCCGGGGTCCGGTAGGCGATGGCGAGCACCCCGCGCGGGGCGCGGCCCAGTTGTTCGGCGACGATCTCCAGATCTCGGTCGTCGGGTGTACTCACCTGGGTCCTTCCGGTTGCGGCGCGGGCTGTTCGGAGTTCGGGGGCGGCGCAGAAATGCTGCGCCACAGATCCGTGTACCACGGATCGGGTTCGTGCTCGGGCGCCTGCGGATCGGGGACGGCGGGCACCTCGATCCCCGGGACCTGCACGATATAAGGGGTTTCGCCCGGCATCACCAGCCGCAACCGGTCCCGGGCCTCGGACCGGATGTAGGCCGGGTCCTCCTGCTGGGAGCGGCGGTCCTTCAGCCGGGCGATATCGTCCACGAGCGTCCGGCGCTCGGCGGCCAGCTGATCGGCCTCGGCGCGCTGCGTGAAATAGGTCCGCATCGGGACGGCCAGGGTCATCGCCAGCGCGCACACCACCATCGCGAGGATGATCGCCTTACCCGCGGAGAGCCCGAGAATGGTCCGCTCCGACCAGTCCCGCACGCCGTCGGACCGGACCTTGGGACGACGGGCGGTGCGCCGCACCCGTTCCGCACCACCCTGCACTTCGGCGGCGGGGCGCCGGGTCGGCTCGCGCGACGTGCGGCGGTTGCCCCGTCCAGCGGGACTGGTACCGCGCGCACGCCGCTCCGACATCGACCTCAGTCCTCGAAGGTGAACCGCGGGAAGGCCACATCCCCGGCGTAGCGGGCCGAATCGCCGAGTGCGTCCTCGATCCGCAGCAGCTGGTTGTACTTCGCCACCCGCTCGCTGCGGGCCGGGGCCCCGGTCTTGATCTGTCCGCTGCCCACGGCGACCGCCAGATCCGCGATCGTGGTGTCCTCGGTTTCACCCGACCGGTGCGACATCATGGTCTTGTACCCGTTGCGGTGCGCCAGTTCGACGGCGTCCAAGGTCTCGGTGAGCGTGCCGATCTGGTTCACCTTCACCAGCAGCGCATTCGCCGCGCCCTTGGCGATACCGTCCTCCAGCCGTTCGGGGTTGGTGACGAACAGGTCGTCGCCGACCAGCTGCACCTTGTCACCGATCTCATCGGTGAGCGCCACCCAGCCGTCCCAGTCGTCCTCCGACAGCGGGTCCTCGATGGACACCAGCGGGTACGCGGCCCGCAGCTCGGCGTAGAACTTCGTCATCTCCGAAGCCGACCGCGCGGACCCCTCGAACTGATAGGCGCCGTTGGAGTAGAACTCGGTGGCGGCGACGTCGAGCGCCAGCGCGACGTCGCGGCCCAGTTTCAGCCCGGTCTTGGCGACTGCCACGCTGATCAGGTCCAGCGCCTCGCGCGTGCCGGCGACGTCGGGCGCGAACCCGCCCTCGTCACCGAGACCGGTGGCCAGGCCCTTCTCTTTCAGGACCGCCTTGAGCGCGTGGTAGACCTCCGCGCCCCAGCGCAGCGATTCCTTGAACGTCGGCGCACCGATCGGCGCGACCATGAACTCCTGCACATCCACCCCGGTGTCGGCGTGCGCGCCGCCGTTGAGGATGTTCATCATGGGCACCGGCAGCACATGCGCGTTCGGACCGCCGAGGTAGCGGAACAGCTCCAGACCCGACGACTCCGCGGCCGCCCGCGCCACCGCGAGGGAAACCCCCAGCAGCGCGTTCGCGCCGAGGCGCGATTTGTCCGGCGTGCCGTCGAGGTCGAGCAGCGCCTGGTCTACTGTGCGCTGTTCGACGGCGTCCAAGCCGATGACCGCCGGGGCGATCTCGTCGAGGACCCCCTCGACGGCCTTCTGTACACCCTTGCCGTTGTAGCGCTCTCCGCCGTCGCGGAGTTCCACGGCCTCGTGCTCGCCGGTGGACGCGCCGGAAGGCACCGCGGCGCGGGTCAGGGTGCCGTCGTCGAGGGCGATCTCGACCTCGACGGTGGGGTTACCCCGAGAATCCAGGATCTCGCGAGCTCCGACCTGTTCGATGATGGCCACGAAAACAACACTCCTTCGGCTGCTGGCACGGAAGTGATCAGGGAAGAGCCGTGCGGTTGCGAGCCTAATAGGCGCGCTCGCACCCAGTCCATCCGCCGCCCCGGAGCGTGCCCGCGGTTCCCGGCCGATCAGGCGCGCCGGCCGACGCTGTAGGCGGCGGCACGGTCGCGGACCACCTTCATATAGCTCTCCGACCTGTTGTAGGTGAACAAGGCCCGACTCCACCCATCGGCGGTGCGCAGCGATCCCCCGCTCACGCACAGATACCTGGCCGCGGTCAGCGCGGCGTCGTCGATACTGTGCGGATCCGCGACACCGTCCCCGTTGGCGTCCACGCCCCATTTGCGCCAGGTCTCGGGAATGAACTGCATCGGCCCCACCGCCCGATCGAATACCGGGTCACCGTCGAGCCGGCCGCCGTCGGTATCGCGGATCTCCGCGACCCCCGGCGACCCGTCCAGCGGAATCCCGATGATCGACGGTTCCACCAGACCGTCGTCGCGCACCTCGGCCCCGCGATGGCGGCCGTGGTCGCTCTCCACGCTCCCGATACCCGCCAGCGTGGTCCAGCCGATCCCGCAGTCGGGTCGCGACCGCGCCATCACCGCCGCCGCGTACCCGTACGCCTCCAGCGCCGCTACCGGTATCTCCAGCGCATCGGCGTGATCGGAGGCCCACCCGTTCAACTGGGCGGCGGCCCGGCCGGGGGCGTCGATATCGATCACCGGGACAGGCGAACCAGGACCGGGCGGTATCCCTTCGGGTATGGGCACCAGATCCTCGCCACCCCCACACCCGGTGAGCAGTAACGCGACGATCGAAGCGACGAGGACGCCGAACCTGCGGGAACGCACGTCTTCCATCATCCAGACCCGCGCCGCGACGTCCGGCTCGATGGCCCGCGAAACGGGCCGGATCCGCCCGCGCGACAGCCCTGGTCAGCGGTTACCGCCCCACGCTCGGCACTGGCGCGAGGTCGTGGTTGCAGTACGATTCCGCCAGATCGCAATCACGAGGGGGCCGCAATGCGCCGACCGGAACCCGGTGTGCTGCGCGGGATCCGCGCCACGCTGGCAGCGGCACTCGTCTTGTCGAGCGTCGCGGGCTGCGGGTCGGTGGTGTCCGGTGCGGCGGTCCGCGCCGAACCGGACCTGTCGGGACTCGATGTGGGGAACTACCCGACGGAACCGGTCGATTTCGGGGCGGCCGCGGACCACGAGTCGGCGCGATACCGCGAGGGCCAGCGGCTCGGCGATTTCGCGGCCCTCCCGTTCGAAATCGATCCGGGCTATGTGAACCGCAACACGGGAACGGGCGGGCCCGTGGTGTTGGACCGCCGGGATATGGAAGCCCTGGTCGTCAACGACACTTTCGACCAGGTCGCCGCGGATCTGGTCGCGGGCTGGGTTCACACCTGGTCGACCGCCGGCGACCCGGGAAGCAGACAACAGCTCAGTGTCGCGGTGTTGATGTTTCCCGACACCGCGCGCGCCGAATCCGTCGCCGCGGGGCTCGAACACGACGATTTCACGTTCAATACCGACAACCGGCCCGTGCGGCTGCCGAAATACCCGCAGTCGAAAGCGCATCGGCGGCCCGGGCACGCCTCGCTGGGCAGCTGGACCCCGCACGATCGCTATGTCGTCTTCGTCGAATACGACGATGGGTCCGGGAAGACCGAGCTGCCGGGCATGGTGCAGCGCACCGAATCCCTGCTCGATGTCCAGCTGCCCCTGCTCGACCAGTTCGAGCCCACACCGGCCGAACAGCTGGACGAGATCGCGCTCGACCCCGACGGACTGCTGGCGCTGACCCTTCCGAAGAGCGCGCGAACGATCGCGATGTACGGCCCGCCGGACGCGTTTCGCGGCCGGGGCGCGGTGTACGCGTTGAACGGGACAACGAACCTGGAGTTCCTCGGCACCGGCCGGGTCACCGGCATCGCCCTCGGCGAATCGGTGGTCATGCGCAGCGAGACGGTCCAGGGAGCACAGGCGCTGTGGGAGAACTTCCGTCCCGTCGCCGACGAGCCGGCCGCGAGCCGGGTGATCGAGTCGCCCGCGGGAATCGACGGGAAGGTCGAGTGCTTCAGCAGGAAAGTCCCCGCGTACGAGAGCCCGTCGACTTTCTGCCTACTCCAGACGGGACGATACTTCGCGCAGGTGGAGGGCGGACAGATCCAGGATCTCCAGCAGAAGACCTCGGCGCAGTACGCCCTGCTGCTGCACGGCTAGGGGAAGCGGAATTGCGGACAGCGCAAACCCTCGGACCCACCGCGCCGGGCAAGCGAATACTCCTCCTATTTCTGGTGATCGCCGCAGCCGTAGCCGGCACCGCGTGCGGTGACACGGTCACCGGCCGCGCCGCGCCCGGGATGACACCGGTGGATCCGAGCGCACTCGATGTCGGGCTGTTCGCCACCGAACCCGCCGCGTTCGCCATGGAGATCGACACCACCGCCGATGTCTACTCGCTCGAGGCGCGGCGGATGCTCGAATTCCTGACCTCACCGCACGAAGTCGACCCGGATCTGCGCTATCTGAACGAGACCCAGCTGATCGTCCACGGCACCAGCGCCTCCCTGCTACCGGAGGAGTTCACACCGATCTCCGAGCAGAACTATCTCGTCGCCGGTGTGATCACTTCCCGGGAGAACCTCAGCCCGCGAAACCCGAAGGCGGGCCTGGTCGCCCTGCTGAGGTTCGGCAACGAGGACTACGCCCGCGCGGCCGCCGCCGGATACAACGCGGTCTCCGACCAACACTCCCCCGGCCGGGAGAAACTGGCGATAGCGGGCCATGACGACGCCTTGGCGGCCAGGGTGGCGACCCGCGATCGCGGGCAGGTCTTCGCCGTGCAGGGCCCCTACGTCGTGGCCGCGACCTTCTCGGCGCCCGCCGATCAGGCGGACCTGATGGCCGATCGGATGAAGGCGCTGCTCGATCTGCAGCTTCGGGCCGTGCGAGACCTCACGCCGACACCGCCCGATGACATCCTCGACCTGCCCACCGACCCCGAAGGGATCATGAGCACAGCGTTGCAGCCGGAGTATCCGGGCAGCGCCGCATTCAACGATCTGGCCGGCGCCTACTCCCCCGCGGCGCATCTCCATTTCGAGTTCGACGGGGGAGTCGTCGCGGACTACACGAGATACGGGGTGGATCTGGTGGCCCGGAACGAAGCCACGGTCTATCGCGCCGCGTCCACCGAGCAGGCATTCGCGTTGCAGGCGACGCTGTCCCGTCCGGCCGAGTACGACGAGGAGATCCCCGGGCCACCGGGTATCGCCGATGCCCGATGCGTCCAACGGGCGGCCTCCTCGAATATGCACGACCGGTTCTACTGCGTGCTCGTGTACGAGCGCTACGTGGGCTTCGTCGACTCCTACGGGATCGGCGATCTACCGTCGCCGGAGTTGTACCAGGCCGCGGCCGCCCAGTACGCCGTGCTCGCGAACAGCAGGCCGTCCGGATGATCGCGCCACATACGGCCGAGACGAGGCCCTCGACACGGGCGGGGCGTACCGCACCCGTGGGCCGCTACGACGACGGCTCGCCCGCCGGGCGGTCGCATGGACGAGGAGGAACGAATGGCGTTGCCGTCCGGTGCCGTTGTCGGCGGCTACCGACTGATCCGGCTGCTCGGCAGCGGCGGTATGGGTGCGGTGTATCTCGGCCAGCATCCGAGTCTGCCGCGCCAGGACGCGATCAAGATCCTCGACGAGGACCTGTCCGGCGATCCGGAGTTCCGGGCACGATTCGAGCGTGAGGGAGATCTGGCCGCGGGCCTGGATCATCCCAATATCGTCCCGGTCTACAACCGCGGCGAGGAGGACGGGCGGCTCTGGATCGCGATGAAATTCGTACCGGGCACCGATGCGTCCGAGGAAGCCCAGAAGGGCCCGGCGATCATGCCGCCGCGCCGCGCCCTGCACATCATCTCGGAGGTCGGCAAGGGCCTCGACTACGCCCATCGCCGGCGCCTCCTGCACCGTGACATCAAACCCGCGAACTTCCTGCTGTCCAACGCCCCGGACGACGATGAGGAACGGGTGCTGCTGACCGATTTCGGTGTGGCGAAATCGGTCGAGGACAGTCAGCACCTCACGGCCACCGGAAAATTCATGGCGACCGTGGCCTACGCGTCACCGGAGCAGTTGCTCGGCGGCCAGGTCGACCACCGCTCCGATATCTACAGTCTCGGATGCTCGTTGTATCGGCTGCTCGCCGGACAGAACCCCTATCCCTCCACGGTGCCGGCCGTGGTCATGATGGGGCACCTGAACGAACCACCACCCCAGATCTCGGCGATCCGCCCGGACCTGCCGCGGGCACTGGACCATACCTTCGCCCGGGTGCTGGCGAAGAACCCCCGCGAACGCTATGGCACCTGCCGCGAATTCGTCGCCGACGCGGCGGCCGCCATGACCGGCCGGAGCCGGTATCCCGGGTTCGGCGCGACCACGCCGGTGGTCGCGGCTCCGCCGACGACCTCCACCGGCTATTCACCCCCCGGTCCGAACCCACCGCCCGACCAGGAGACTGTTGTCACGCAACCTCGTGACGGTTACCCGGCCACCGGACCGAGAGCACAGGGTCCGAAGCGCAAGCGCCGACGCGGGATGCTGATGTCGGCATCGAGCGCGGTGGTCGTCCTGCTGGCCGTAGCCGCCGGGGCATACCTGGTATCCAACTCCGGCGGCGCCGCACCCGGCGGTCCCGACCTCGCTCGTGTCCGCTCCGCGCACCCCGAGTTCGCCGGAAAGACCGTCGCCGCCTTCAACTACGGAAATTCACTGTTCTCGGTCGCCCTGGACGGTTCGCCGCAGGCAAATTTCCTGCGCGACATAGGGTTCCGCTACAGCGACGGATTCGCGCCGCTACGAAATGAAGAATCGCCGCGCAAACTTTCGCGGACGAGCTTCCCGCTACCGGATGTACTGGACGTCGTCATTATCGCCCGGGCCGACAGCGGCGCCGGAAACGGCGGGCTAGGGGGTCTGCCCACCCCGTTTCTGAATACGACGGCGAAGATCGTCGTCCTCGACGATGTATCCACCGTCCAGGCATTCCAGGTGTGGACCGAACAATCACCGAACACTGTGACCGAAAATATGGTGCCCGCGATATCGAAGGTTGTGAGTTGACCACGAGGGGAATCCGATGAGGCGGATGCCGAGATACTTGTCGAGCGCCGTTTGCGTCATGGCCGCTCTCCTGGCTGTGAGCTGCGGAATCGGCGGCGAAGAAAACGCCGGAGAGCCCGGGATCGACGTCGCGGCGCTGCAGACGGGCAATTACCGGACGACCCCGCGGACGCCGGAACAGCTGCGCACTCCGGCGAATATCGATATCCAGGAGGCGCTGCGACTGGGCGAACACGTACCGCTGATAATGGACACCAGTCCCACACTCGTCTTCACCCGGGTGAAGTATCAGAAGAAACACTTCACCCGATTCGATCCGCCCGATCTCGTACCGGATTTCGCCACCGCGGCAACGGGTTTCGTCGCGGGCTGGGAGACGATAGGGCAGCGCCGGGAAGACGAACTCCAAGGCCGCGCCGTCGATCTGACGGTTATGCGATTCGCGACACCGGCTCAGGCCTCTGGAGCGGCGAAAGCCCTCGCCGACGGAATATGGCACAGCCGATATCCGCCCGTCGGTACGATTCCGATTCCCGGTTACGCCGACGCGTACGGTCAGGCACGCCAGTACGGTGCGATATCCGCCGCGGCGGCGCGCGACGAGTTCGTGCTGTGGGCCTATATCGGTGCCGGCGTGGACATTCCCCCGAATCCCGCCGATCTCACCGGGCTCGCCGCCGAGGTTTTCGATTCCCAGTTCGCGAGTCTGCGGGACTACGCGCCGACTCCGGAAGCGGAACTCGCCGATCTCCCGGTCGACCGGGACGGAATCCTGACCTATGCGCTGCCCCCATCGGACGGGGTCGCCGAAGCGGTGATGAGCCCGCGTACCGCGCTGCACCTGATCCAACGGCCCGATCTCACCGGGCGAGCGTTCGAAGACGCACGGGTGGACCTCGTCGTACACGGCGAGACGGAGATCTATCGAGCCGGCGACGCACGGGCAGCGGACCGATTGCACGCCTACTTCGTTTCACAACTCGGTTCCGAATACCGACCTGTGGACAACCCGCCCGGACTGCCGGACGCCCACTGCGTCGATGACCCCGATACGACCGCATCGTTGAAATGCCTCTTCACCGTCGGCCGCTACTCGGTGATCGTCGCGGGCACGCAGATCCAAGATCTGCATCAGCGGGTTTCGGCGCAGTACAAGCTACTCGATCTCGCGCACTGATACGGAAAAAGTTGTGCCCCAAGCAGTCTGCTCGCTTGGGGCACAACCGGGGAAGTCGGTGGAACGAGGAGGCCCGGCAGGCCGAGAACCTCTCGCGCCCCGGTTCACATCCAGCGGCTGGCGTTCGTCTTATCGGTCGTGGTCATATCGATCGCACCGTCCCGGACGATATCGGACAGGCGCTGCATGATGTCCAAGAGGGCGACATGCGCATCGTCCCAGCGCTTCTGCTTCGCGAGGTAGGCCGTCTGAGCGTCGCCGCCCCAGCTCGCGACCAGACCGTTGACGTAACCCTGCAGTTCGTCATGAGTTTCCTGCAGCCGGCCCCGCGAGGTGCCGAGATCGCCCGACAGGGTCATCAGCTGGGCTTCGGAATAAGAAATAGGCGCGTCTGACATTATTTCTCCTTGTCGATATAGGTCGGTAGGCGGTGCCTAGATCTTCAGGCTGGAGCCCGAACCCAGGTCGGCGGAAGCGCCCGCGGAGTTGAGTGCATCCTGGTTCGCCTGCTCGGTCGCCGTGTAGCCCTTACCGTTCTCACGGATCAGGACGGCGATTTCCGCCAGCACATCGTGCAACTGCTTCGACTGGAGGTCGTAGTCGTCCATGACCTTCCGGAAGGTGCCGGCCGCTGAGCCCTTCCAGTTCCCCTGTGTGCCCGCAACCAGATTGCGGACATTTCCGAGCTCGCTGGCCAGCGCGCCGTTCACGGTCTCGACATGCTTGGCCGCGGTCTCCATCGCCGCAAAATCGGTAGTGACTTCGCCCGCCATGGGTCCTCCTTCTCGACTGTTCGGATCCGGACCCCCTGCGTCCGCAAACGGTCCGAACTTGCCTTCATGATGATTGGACGCGATTCCCGCCCAATCGGTTCCATAGGATTTCGGAAATATCCCGGCCGGAGGTCATCGCGTGACATCCAGCGAGTTCGCGAGGTCTTCACAGATATGTGAAATCGAGTCTTGCCCCCCTGTCTGGTACTGGCATCCGATACTGATCTGGATGCTGTGCTCGACGATAACATGCCAGTCAACGGTCGATCCGTCGTCCGGATGCTCGGAATAGGCCAGGCCGGGGCGGCCGGCGAAGACCACATCGCGGCGGATCGGAGAGACCGATCCAGCTGGGCGCCCAGCGATTTGAGCCTCCAGTGTGGCGGCGATCCGGTCGTAGCCGACATCGGGAGCCACGGGCTGCTGGGTCACCGTGATACGCGCGCGCAAACCCATGTCCGGGACCAATTCCAGGCGCCGGTCGGTGGCGGCGGACGGATCCTTCACCCGCCAGCCTTCCGGAACGGTGAGCTGGAGGGCACCGAAAGTCGATGGGCCCGAACCGGGCTCGGGGAGCTGCGCATCCGCGGGCCCGGCGGTAGTGGTCGGTGCGGAAGCGACGGCCTCGGCATCGTCGCCCGAGAGCCGGGCGATTCCGATACCACCGGCGATCAGCACAGCGACGGCGAGCACCGCCGCGGCCCCGATATAGAGCGGAGTCCTGGAGCGCGGCGGCCGGGAGGCGGCGGCGCGTTCGCGCAGTGGCTGTAGCCATTCGGCGTCCGATTCGGCCGGTGGCAGGGTGGGCCGTTGCGCGGCAGTTTCGTGCTGGCGCACCCGCACCAGATCGGTACCGGCCACCACCAGCAACTCGGCGTTACCGCACCGATCGGCGACGACGGCCGCGATCAGATTGAGGAAATCGGCATCGGTCCGGCCGACGACGATCACCGAGTTCACCCGGCCGCCGTGACGGAGCCGGTCGAGCAACGCGCCGAAAGCCGTCACTCCGTCGTCACCGGCACTGATCTCGGCGGCGGCGAGAGCGGGTTCGTGCTCGCAGTACTCCAGGCGCGGCCCGTTCTCCGCGGGAACCACCGTGGACGCGGTGGTCGACAACGGACCGAACTCCAGAACCACCGTACGCACATCGCGAATCCGCTGACTCACTGTGACCGCCCGGACTGCCGTGGTCTGTAACGTCACGTGACTGCTGTACCGGAGGGCTGCGGATTCGAGAACTGCCAGCCGATGCTGATCCCATTCGGTCGGGTGCACGACCGCAAGAGCCGCACACGGCGCGGTGATTCGCAGCTGATCGAGGGTATGGCCGACTACCGCTGCCAGCGCGTCCCCCGGTGTCGGCAGCGCGGGGTCGTAGGCGATGCGGTCCGCGGTGATGAGCTGGACCGGGGATACCGCGATCGACGGCGGCGCGAGCGGTTCACCCACCACGAGACTGCGGCCGTCACCGCTCGGCACCACCGAGGGCGTGAGGTCGGTGTGTGTATTCGCGCTCCACGCCCACAGCCGGGTTTCGGTCAGCGCGATCTCGACGGACGACATTATTGTGTCGGCATCCACGAGGTCTGGATGAGCTCGTTGCCCGAACGACCGACCAGGGTGCCGCGACCCGGCGGCATCGCACTCGCGCGGACATTCCCGAGCAGACCGCCCTCCTCACGGCTACCGCTCATGATCAGACCAGGTGTGGCCAGGTCGCGCATGCGGGAGATCACCGGCTCGTACAACGCCCGTCCCGCACCGCCGGAACGGCGCGAGATGATCAGGTGCAGGCCGATGTCCTTGGCGTGCGCGAGATAGTCGAGGATCTGTGCGAGCGGGTTGCCGCTCGATCCGCTGGACACCAGGTCGTAGTCGTCGACGATCACGAACAGATCCGGACCGGTCCACCAAGAGCGATCGCGCAGTTCCTGCGGGGTGACGTTCGGACCGGGCATCCGGGTCCGCAGCAGCGCGGCGAGATCACGCATATTCGTGGTCAGGCCCTCGGCGCCGGTCGCGTAGGCGGCCAGCCGATCCTGATCGAAGTAGCCGAGCATGGTGCGCCGGAAATCGACCAGGATGAGCGCCGCCTTGTCCCGGGCGTTCGATTCGACGATGCCGCTGACGATATTGCGCAGCAGTGTCGATTTACCGGATTCGGTGTCGCCGAAGATCAAGAAGTGCGGGTTGTCGTCGAAGTTGAGGAAGACCGGAGCCAGCTCGGATTCGTTGATACCGATCGGGATCGCGACATTGCGGCGGTCCGCCGGGCCCTGCCAGGGACCGATAGCGCGGACGAATTGTTCGCGATCGAGCTGTTCGGGCAGCATCCGGACCTGCGGGGCGGGACGACCGGGTGTCATCTGCTGGAGTCGCGCGACCGCGTCGGCGACACCACGACTGATGTCCTCGGGATCCGAGGACCCGTCGACGCGCGGGAGCGCGGTGAGCATGTGCAGGCTCTCCGGGGTCATACCCCGGCCCGGGCGGCCCTGCGGGACCAGCGCCGCGACCTTACGGCCGAACTCGGAGTCGGCCGGATCGCCGAGTCGCAGTTCGAGACGGGTGCCGATCTGATCCTTGAGCTGGGGGCGGGCCTCCATCCAGCGGGAGAGCGCGATCACCACGTGGACGCCGTAGGACAGCCCCTGGACCGCGAGGTTCATGATCGCCTGTTCGAGCGGTTCGAAATCCTGGCGGATCGAACCGAATCCGTCGATCACCAGGAAGACGTCGCCGAAGGGGTCCTCGTGGGCGCCGGTAGCGGCCTGGCTGGCCGCCGGATCGCCGGCACGCAGCCGCCGGAACTCCGACATGGACTCGATACCGAGCTGCCGAAACCGCAGTTCGCGGGTGCGCACAATGGTGGTCATCTCGGCGATGGTGCGGCGCACCTGGTCGTGGTCCAACCGGCCCGCCACCGATCCGACATGCGGCAGGCCCTGGAGACTGGAGAGAGTACCGCCGCCGAAGTCCAGGCAGTAGAACTGCACCTGCTCTGCGGTGTGGGTCAGCGACATCGCCATGATCAACGTGCGCAGCATGGTCGATTTACCCGACTGCGGACCGCCGACCACCGCCACATTGCCCCGTGCACCGGACAGATCCACCACCAATGGATCACGCCGCTGGTCATACGGACGGTCGACGATGCCGATCGGCGCGCGCAGGCTGGCCTGGGCATTGTATTCGCCGGTGAGGATCGACCGCGGGACGAGCTGATCCAGCGGCGGCGCGGAATCCAGGGGCGGCAGCCAGATCTCGTGGGCCGGGCGGCCGTGCCCCCGGATGCGGGCGACCAGCATGCCGATATTGGAGATCTGTTCGCCGTCCTCCACCAGGGGTTCGGGATCGTGCAGCGGCTCGGGGGCCAGCGCGACCCGGTCCACAGCGCGGAATTCGACGTGCTTGGCCAGGAAAGGGCGTGCGGTGATATCGATTTCACCGGCTCTGGTCGCGACCGCGATATCCCGCTGGGGACCCCCGCCGACGTAGGGCCCCGAGACATAGGACGCCTGGAAGCGCTGGATCTCGCCGGAATCGGATTTCAGATAACCGCCGCCGGGGTTGTTGGGGAGGTTGTACGCATCCGGTACACCGAGCACCTGACGGGACTCGTTGGCGGAGAACGTCTTCAGGCCGATCCGGTAGGAGAGATGGGATTCCAGGCCTTTGAGCTTGCCCTCCTCCAGACGCTGCGACGCGAGCAGCAGATGGACATGCAGCGAACGACCGAGCCGGCCGATCATCACGAACAGTTCCGCGAAATCGGGGTGCTGGGTGAGAAGTTCGGAGAATTCGTCGAGGACCACGAACAAGGCCGGCAGCGGATCCAGATCGGCGCCGGCGGCCCGCGCCTTCTCGTATTCGGAGACGTTCGCGAAGTTCCCGGCCTGGCGCAGGACCTCCTGGCGCCGGTTCATCTCACCGGCCAGGGCGTCGCGCATACGATCGACGAGGTCGGCCTCCTCTTCCAGGTTGGTAATGACGGCCGCGACATGCGGCACACCGTCCAGACCCAGGAAGGTCGCACCACCTTTGAAGTCCACCAGTACCAGGTTGAGCTGGTCCGGCGAATGTGTGGCGAGCAGGCTCAACACCAGGGTGCGCAGAAATTCGGATTTACCGGAACCGGTCGCGCCGATGCACAGACCGTGCGGACCCATGCCGGCTTCGGCGGCCTCCTTGATATCGAGAACGACGGGCAGGCCGTCGGCGCCGACGCCGAAGGGGACTCGCAGGCGCTCCCGGCCGTAGCGGGGCCGCCACGCGCTCTCCGGATTGAACGAGCCGATATCGCCCAGGCTCATCAACTGAGCCCAGGTGTTGATGGTCTCCCCCTCGGTGACCTCGACATCGCTGCTGCGCTGGGTGGCCGCGCGATACGGGGCGAGCCGACGCGACACCTGCTGGGCCTGTTCCCGGCTGATCCGGTCGATGACCGCGAAACGCTCCTGGTTGCCGGTGGCGCCACGCCCGAGGCATTCGCCGTTGCGGATTGTGAGGCCGATACCGCGGGAGACCGCCAACCGGGGCGCGTAACCGCAGAGGTCGATAACGGTGACCCCTTCGTATCCGGATTCGCGCAGCTGATCGTCCTCGGCCTCGAGCAGGCCGCCGTCCACCACGATCACCACGTGCACCATGGCGGAGTTGGTGGGCTGGTTACGGGAGTAGCGGACCCGGTTGCCGAGAATCGGGGCCAGCCCGGCCATCGCCTCCCGGATCGATCCGAAGAACATGCGCTGGGTGCCGACACCGTCCTGTGCGTCCGGATGCTGGGTATGCGGCAGCCATTTGGTCCACTCCCACTCCGGGCTGGTGTCGGGTCCGCAGACGATCGCGGTGAGCACCTGATCCGGCCCGTGGAACATGGCCAGCTGGACCAGCATCGCGCGCGCCATATCCCGGGCCTGGGCCCGGTCGCCGTCGAGCGCGATGGTGGCGAAACCCTTCACCGCGATCGCGGTGGGCAGATCCGGCACCGTGGAATGAGCACGGACGAAGCGGCGTAGCGAGACCGCGGCGATCGGTTCGAGTTCCTCCACCGGTCCGGTCTCCGGCGCGACCAGGCGGGTGGCCAGCCGCTGTCCGCCGATGCCGATGCGGACATGACAGAAGTCCTTGTCGGAGGGACGGCGCTCCCACATCCGGGACGTGCCGGCGAGCATCCAGACCAGCCCCGGTTCCGGATGACTCCACTCCACCGCGGACCGCTGCTCGGCCGCCGTCACGCCGACATCCTTCCGGACCTGGTCGAGATAGCGCAGATAGTCCTTACGGTCCTCGTTGGCCTCGGCGGCCTTGGCGCCCTTGCCGTTGCCCTGCCCGGCGAACATGCCGACCATCGAGACCATCATCATCATCGGGAACATCAGCGACATCGGGTTCGACGCGATACCACCGCCCTGGGTGAACATCAGCGCCATCATCCCGACCATGCCGAGGATCATCACCACCGGCATGAGCTTGGCCAGCAGATTTCCGGGGGTTACGCGGGGGATCTCGGGGGGCGGTTGCAGGCTGACCTCGCCGCCGGGAGTTCGCGGAAGCTCGCGACGCGCACGCCGCTGGAACCGGACAGTGGTCATCGAGCGAGATCCCCCTTGTGGCAATGCGATGTTCGGGCTCAGTGTAGAGGCAAGCTCGAACATGTCGTACAGTTCGACCTGCATTCTGCTGGCCGTGACGGGGGCACGCAACCCGCGATCTGCTTGGGAGAATGCGGGAAACCAGCAGGGTAGCGAAGAACTTGGGGGAAGCGTGACGCATGCGCGACTCGACCATATGGAGGAAGATTCCTCGCGGGGTATAGTCCGCGCACCGGATCTCACCAGGGTCACCATTCTGGCCAAACACACCCAGGTCGATATGGCCATTCCGGTCGATGTCCCGGTTGCCCTGGTCATTCCGAGCGTCGTCGACATGATCGCCGCCCACAGCCGGACCAACGACTTCGATAATCAGGGCGAACGCTACGAGCCCGCGGATTGGGTACTGGCCCGGATCGGCCAGCCACCGCTGTCGAACTCACTCAGCCTGGGGGAACAGGGTGTGCGCGACGGCGAACTGCTGATGCTGGAGAACTCCGCGAACACGGCGCCGACTCCGCTGTTCGACGACATCATGTACAACGTCGCCGTCGCCGACTCCGAACATTTCCGCGGTTGGAATCCCGAGACGGCGCGGATCACCGGATCGGTCCTGGCGGCGCTCACCGTGCTCGCGGGCTGCACCGGACTGCTGGCCGCGCCGGACGCGATGCCCGGCTGGATCACCGGAGCGATCGCACTGGGTGTGGCGGTGTTGTTCGTAGTCGCGGCGATGGTACTGAGCCGGGTGTACGGGGATCCGAAGACTTCGCTGGTGCTGGGCGGTTGCGCCCTGCCGCTGGCATTCACCGGCGGCATGCTGATCGTGCCGGACCACTACGACTGGGCCCACCTACTGCTCGGCGCCACCCTGCTCGGCGCCACGGCGATCCTGGCCTGGCGGGTCACCGGGGTGGGCCTCGGCCTGTTCATCGGCGCGGGCACCGTCGCGCTCTTCGCGATCCCCTCCGCACTGGTCGGACTGCTCGCCGCGCAACCGATGAAAGCCGTCGGCGCTGTGGTGGCGGCCGTCGGACTCGGCGCGCTGTCGCTGGCGCCGCGAATCTCTATGGCATTGGCGAAACTTCCGCTGCCGCCGGTGCCCTCCCCGGGTACGCCGATCGACCCCACCGAGGACGATCCCGACGACCACCGGGCCCTCCCGACCCTGGACGCCCTGCACGCGAAGTCCGCCCGGGCGCGCACCTATTTGAGTGGGTTGGTCACGGCGACAGCGCTTGTCACGGTGGTGGGCGCGCTGCTGGCCGCGGATCCGTCCTACGGCGGGTTCTACTGGCAGGGCATCGCGCTGGCGCTGGTGTGCGCAGCGGTTCTCATGTTCCGCAGCCGCACCTATGCCGGTGCCGAACAGGCGGTGATCCTGATCGTGGGCGGGGCCGCGATCCTACTGGCCATGCTGGTGGCGATGGCTTTCGTCGCCGACCTCCCGCTGGCCGCGTTCGGGGTTGCCATGGTCATGCTGATCGCGGCGCTGATCCTCGGCATCATCATCCCCAATCAGTCGGCGACCCCACCGATGCGGCGGGCCGCCGAACTGATCGAATACGGCTTCGTGGCCGCCGTGCTGCCGCTCGTGTTCTGGGTGACCGACCTCTACTCTCTCGTCCGCGGACTGTGAACCGGGGGGTCCGCGCCGCGGCGATGGCCGCGGCGCTCGGTATGAGCGCGTCGCTGGGGTTGGGATATCCGGTCGCGTATGCCGACCGGCCCGCACCCGTGGACCCCGGTCAACTCCCGGCGGGCGATCCGGCGAAACCCGCTCAGGCGACGGAACGCAAGGCCAATACCGCCTGCAACAACACTGTCGCCGGCGGCGGCGGACCGACGGTGCCGCCCGCCCAGGCGGGCCTCGATCTCACTCGGGCATGGCAGTTCTCCGAGGGCGCGGGGCAGGTGGTCGCGGTGATCGACACCGGCGTCGCCCGCCACCCGCGGCTGCCCGGTCTGCGCCCCGGCGGGGATTTCGTGGCCAACAGCGGTGACGGCACCGAGGACTGCGATGCGCACGGAACCATCGTGGCCGGCATCATCGGGGCCAGCCGACTGCCGGACGAAGGGTTTTCCGGAGTCGCCCCGGCGGCGACCGTTCTCACCATCCGGCAGACCAGCGATAAATATGTGAAGGCCGGCAGCAACAGCACCAAATCGCCGGAAGACCTCTCCAAAGAGGGATACGGCAATGTCGCCACCATGGCGCAGGCCGTTCGCCGAGCCGCCGACCTGGGGGCGACCGTTATCAACATCTCCGAGGTCGCCTGCAGTTCCAGCCCGATCTCCGACAGTTCGCTCGGCGCCGCGCTGGACTACGCGGTCCATCAGAAGAACGCGGTGGTGGTCACCTCGGCGGGCAATACCGATAACGACAATTGCAAGGGCAACACCGCGATCCAGGATCCGCTGCACCCCGCGGCCGACCCGTGGGGCAACGCCACCGTCAATGTCACTCCGGCCCGCTACGACGATCTCGTCCTGTCGGTCGGCTCGATCAACGCCAACGGCGCGCCCTCGGAGTTCACCGTGCCCGGGCCCTGGCTGAGTGTCGCCGCGCCGGGTGAGAACATCGTCTCCCTGGATGTGCACAGCGGCGGAGTCATCAACGGCACGGTCAATGCCCAAGGCGCACAGCAGACGATCAACGGCACCAGCTTCGCGGCCCCCTACGTTTCCGGGGTGGTCGCGCTGGTCCGCTCCCGGTTCCCCGAACTCTCCGCGGTCGAGGTCATGAAGCGGATCCAGGCCACCGCGCACGCGCCCGCCGAAGGCTGGAACTCGTATGTGGGATACGGCGCCGTCGATCCCATCGCGGCCCTGACCAACGAGGTTCCCGACGAACTGCGACCCAAGCAGCCGAATCCGGCGATCAGCAAACAGCTCGCTGTCCCCGCGCCGCCCACCCCGCCGGACCATACGGCGCGCAATGTGGCGCTCATCGGAAGCGGAATCATCGGCGGCAGCCTGATTCTCGGCTATCTGGCTTCGTTCCCCGCCCGCCGCCGCTTCGGAGTCGGCGAAGACGACGCCTGATCGGGCGATCCGAACCGCACAACCGGGAAGTCCGGCCGCGACCGGCCGGGCGAGGCTACTTCGAAGCCACCGGTTGCGCGGCCGGTGCCGGGTCCGGCGCGACCCCGTCGTGCGCTACTAGTGCTTCTTCCCGCCCCAGACTCGGTCCGGACGCCAGGAGGCCGACTATCGGCCAGGGCGCGGGCTCGGCTTTCTCCGGCATCCCCAGCGCCTTCGCGGCGTCGGCGTTCTTGATGCCGTAGCGCACGCCGGTATCGGCTATATAGAAGACGCTGTCCTTACGCTGGCTGTCCGGCTCGATACCGGTGGTCTGCACATACGCGCCCGTACCGGGCGCCAGGTACGCGGAGTCCACATTCTGTCCCGAGCCGTCCGCCTGCGCCAGCGGAACCAGTTTCGCTTTATCCGCCATCGGCAGGCTCACCCCGGTGATCACCTGCAGTTCCGCACGGGTACCGGTGTTCTCCCCGGCCTCGGGGATCGGCTTCCAGGACAGGCAGCTCACCGGCTGATCCTTGGCTTCGAGAACGCTGGGCGCGGTCTGCGGGTAGGTCTGCACGTGCAGGACGTCCAACAGTTTCGCCCCGGTCCGCTCGGACTGGTCGATCGCGTAATCGGTGGAGGACTGCGGGGTCGAGTTGCGGATGATCTCGGCGGTCAACGGGGAGATCTCCTGCAAACCGTCGGCGAGTACCACGTAGTTCACGGTGGTCGAGCCGCCCACCTGCACAACGTCACCGATGCGGTGACCGCTGATCTCGTACCCGGGCGTGCCGCCGGGATCGGCGAAGGTCTGCCGTTCGATGGCCGGCACCTCGGGAATCGAATTGATCAGGCCCTCGCTCACCGGCCGCGGTGCGACACCGGTGATGTCGAGGGCGTCGGTAACCGCGCGGTCGTTCATATCGACGCGGGCGCGTTTCCTGTCGTAGATCAGGTAGGTGTGGTGCTCGCCCTGCACCAGCAGGGCCTTGCCCGGCTCCATGACCGACGCCTTCGCGCCCAGCTCGAGACCGCCCGCCAGTACCGAGGTGGTCCGGTCCTGGCTACCGTCGATCTTCATATCGTCGCAGATGGTCCACTGCCGGCCGCCGCCCGCGGCGTCGAAGTGGATCGAGCCGGGCGCACCCGGAATACCGATCAGCTGGCCCCTGGCCTTCTTGCCGATCTCGGCTTCCTTCACGATCGAGGCGTCCGGGGCCTCCCCCGCGGCCAGCCGGGCCGAGGCCAGATTCAACGCCGGATGCACCACGTCGTTCAGCACCACATAGACAGCGCCGGATTCCTTGCCGATGAGGATCGTATTCTTGTCGATCTTGTCCTGCGGCCGCAGCAACGCCAGCACCCCACAACCCGCGAGAACCACCACGGCCAGCACCAACCCCACCACATAGGCGCGCACCTGGGAACGCATGGGATCGTGGAGCATCCGCACGTCCCGCCGCACCAGCGCATGCTCCATGCGGCGGACCAGAAAGTTGTAACCGCTGATCTGCCACCTGGTTGTGGGCTTTGAAGGCATCGTCTTCCCCCGAACTGTGCTGGTGCTCGCCGAACACAGTACAGTTCCCGGGGACGTAGTTCAGCTCGGCCGCCGATAATCGGCCGACACCGGGTACCTGGGGGCTCAGATGGCCGTTGCCGCTGCTGTGGGGCGCAGGCGCAGCCTGCTTTTCGGGCGTATCTCGATGCGTAATCTACTCGTCGCACAGGTATTCGCGCTCGTCACAGGCACTGTCGCGCTCATCGCCGGGACGAACGCGTGGATCGCGCTGGGGGTCGCGCTCGTCGCCGGGGCGATCCCGCTGATCCCGATAGGCCGCCGGGTACTGCTGGATTGGGTCGGCACCTGGTGGAACTACCGGGCGCGTCGCGAGTACAGCATCGGTGACAGCAACGACTTCCGCGGACCCGACGACCGATCGCTCGGTCTCTACTGGGACGAGAGCCGCGTCGTCGCGGTCGTCGAGGTGCTGCCGCCGCGCGGCGGGCTGACCCGGATCGACCGCGCCGCGGTGCACGCGTCCCACCTGCTGCCCATGGCCGAACTGGCGGTCTGCCTGGCCCAGCACGATATTCTGCTCAGCGGTATCGACATCATCAGTCACGGCCATCGCAGCCGCTCCGGAACTCCGGCCGGCGCCATCTACGAATCCTTGCTGGGACCACTGCCGGCCACGGCGCATCGCACGGTCTGGCTGGCGATCGGATTCGATATGGTCGACTGCCCCGGCGCCGCGAATCGCCGTGGTGGAGGCGACGAGGGAGCCGCGCGTTCGGTGACCATCGCGACCCAGCGGATCGTGCGGACTCTCGACGACGCCGGTTGCGGTTCCCGCGTGCTGACCGCGTCGGAGATCCGGTCGGCCGTGCGGCAGGTGATCCACGGATCCGACGCGCGTGAACTCACCCATCGCTGGCGGCACGCCGAACTCGGCAACAGTGTGAACATCGGCGCCGCCATCGACCCGAAACAGCTGGGCTCGGAGATCCTTTCGCAACTGTGGGTGGCCGAATCCCGCGGGACCACGGTCGCGGTGCGGCTGCGTCCCGGGAGCACGGCCGACACCGTGCACGTCGGCGCGGCCTGGCGGTCGACCCTGCGGGAACTTCCGGAGAAGACGAAAACCAAGGGCATGGTGTCGATGCACGGCCGGCACCGCGACGCGCTGCTCGCGCATCTGCCGATCGGCGTGCCCGATGTCGAGGATATGGTGCCGACCGCCGAATACCCGATCGAGGTGCTGGACGCACTGGCCCTGCCGTCGTCGGGATGCGGCCAGCTGATCGGCTCGGACGACGAAGGCAACGGGGTGGCCCTGCGACTCGTCGGCGCCGGGGTCTCGGCGGTGTACGTCGCGGGCGAACTGTATCTCGCACAGCAACTGGTCTTCCGGGCGCTGGCGGTGGGCGAACGGATCCTGGTGCGCACCGACCGGCCGCAGGCCTGGTACCAGCTGATCGAAACGATCGGAAATCCGGAACGGCTGATGCTGGCCGTGGAAATGCACCAGTCGGACGCCATGTTCACCGCGACGGTGGTGGACGGGGTGCTCGCACCGGCGCCACACGCCGGTATCACCACGATCTATGTCACGGGGGACCCGATGGGCTGGCCGGCCACCAAACCGGACCTGTCCATCCAGCAACCGGGGGCGATCGGCAACCGGGTGGTGCTGCGCACGGCCACCACCCAGATCCCACTCAATCTGGTCTCGATTCCCCGGGAGCACACCTACATCGGCGAACCGCGGACACGGCAGCAGGCCGCGCCACCGGCCGGGCCGGCGCAGGGTCAGGTTCGCCAGCCTCAGCGGTGACGGTCGCTCCCCCGCACCTCAGCCCGGGTAGGGGTCGGCTGTGCGTGCCGTGCGCAGCGCCCGTCCCCACCAATCCAGCTGGGTGAGCATGCGCTCGGCGGCATCGATGGCAGCGCCGTCGCCGGTGTTCCCGTTCGCGTCGAATTGTTTGCGCGCGCGGTGGAAACTCACCGATTCGCGCACCGAGACCATGTGGATCTCGGCCACCACCTGACGCAATTGCTCCACGGCCCGAAGCCCGCCGGCGAGCCCACCGTAGGAGACGAAACCGATGGGCTTGGCACGCCATTCGTGTTTCGCGCTGTCGAGCGCGGTTTTCAGCGACGCCGGATATCCGTGGTTGTATTCCGAGGTCACCACGGCGAAAGCGTCCGCGGCGGCCAGCCGGTCCCGGAACCGGGCGGTTTCCGGTGTTTCGGTGAGGTCCGGCGGGAGCGCACTGTCCAGCAGGTCGAGCACGCCGGTGTCGAATTCGGGACGAGCACGGGCGGCGCGTACGAACCAGTCGGCGACCACGGGTGCGAACCGTTCGGGCCGGACGCTGGCGACGATCACCTCGAGTCGGAGCGGCGTATCCACCGCACGAGACTAGCCCGCGGCCGGGCCGCGGGCCGGCGTCACGGCAGGTCGAAGGGCAGGGCGACCCCGGCGTGGACTCGGCAGTGGGCGCAGGTCTCGGCATCGGGGATCGCGGCGACCGCATTGTGGACGAGTTCCTTGAAGGGCCCGATATTGCGTTCGAACTCGGCGAACACCTCCGCGGCGCGCACGCCTTCGCCTTCGGTGACGCCGGCATCCAGGTCGGTGACCAGGGCGATCGCGGCGTAACACATCTCCAGTTCGCGGGCGAGTACCGCTTCCGGGTAGCCGGTCATATTGACCAGCTCCCAGCCCTGGGCGGCGAACCACCGGCTCTCGGCCCGGGTGGAGAAGCGCGGCCCCTGGATCACGGCCATGGTGCCGTGTGGATGAACGTGGACGGCGCTGTCCGCGGATTTGATCGCGACGGCGCGCAGGTCGGTGCAGTAGGGGTCGGCGAAGGAGACGTGGATGCCGTTGCTGTCGAAGTAGGTCTGGGCGCGGCCGGAGGTCCGGTCGACGAGTTGGTCGGGGATGACCACGGTGCCCGGCCCCCAGTCCGGGCGGAGACTGCCGACGGCGCACGGCGCGAAGATCCGGCGGACGCCGAGCGAGCGCAGGGCCCACATATTCGCCTGGTAGGGCACGGTATGCGGGGAGTATTCGTGGCGTGTCCCGTGTCGCGGCAGAAAGGCGACCGGGCGGCCCTCGACGGTTCCGACGGCGATCGGCGCGCTCGGGTCGCCGTACGGGGTGCGTACCGTGACCGAGTCCGTCGCGCCGTCGAAGAAGTCGTAGAATCCACTACCGCCGATAACAGCCAGCGCGGGCCGCTCCTGGGAAGTCATGGGGCCGATTCTTCCGCGTCCGGCCCGTGATCGCACAGGCGAGGGGTCGTACCTGACAAGCGGCGCCGTCCCATGTACCCTCGGGGGGTATGAACGGTCCTCTCGACCGGTGCAGAGGAGACAAGCGGTGACTTCCAACCCCACCCCGGCGCAACCCGGCGGCACGCCAGCGGCCGGCGAGACGGGCCACGATCACGCAAGCCACGGCTACATCACCGCGAAGGACGACTACCTCAAACGCCTGCGCCGGATCGAGGGCCAATCGCGCGGCCTGCAGCGGATGGTCGAAGAGGAGAAGTACTGCATCGATATCCTCACCCAGGTCGCCGCCATGACCAAGGCGTTGCAGGCGGTCGCCATGGGACTGCTCGAGGATCATCTGAGCCACTGTGTGGTCGACGCGGCGGCCGCCGGCGGCCCGGAGGCCGAGGCCAAGATCAAGGAAGCGACGGACGCGATCGCGCGCCTCGTCCGCTCCTGACCTCGGCCCGGCCGCCTTCCCGACCGGCCCTAGACCAAGGGCCGGAATTCAGGACCGCGCGATGAGCAGCGGCGCCAGCGCACGCAGTGCGGCGAGATAGTCATCGCCCAGCGCCTGGAGGGCGAGATGGTCGGCGCCCGCTTCGATATGAGCGCGGGCCTGTGTGGCGACCTGCTCGGCGCTCCCGTGGACGGCCAGCGCGTCCAGCAGGCGGTCGCTGCCCGGTTTCGCGAGATCCTCGTCGGTGTAGCCGAGACGCCGCAGGTTGGTGGTGTAGTTGCGCAGGCCGAGGTACATCTCCACCACGCCGCGACCGGTGGCGCGGGCGCTTTCCGGATCGGTGTCCACGACCAGCTTCTGCTCGGGGACCAGCAGTGCGTCACCGACGATCTCGCGCGCCTGCGCGGTGTGTTCCGGTGTGGTGAGGTAGGGCAGCGCGCCCGCGGTGCGGTCCGCGGCCAGTTTCAGCACCTTCGGCCCCAGCGCGGCGAGCATCCGGCCCGATACCGGGACCTTCGCCTCGTCCAGCTCGTCGAGGTATTCGACGAGCGCCTCGTACGGAGAACGGTAGGGGGCGTTGGATTCGGGATGGCCGGCGCCGATACCGAGCACGAAACGCCCCGGGAAGCGCCGCTCGATCCGGTGGAAGGATTCCGCGACCTCCGCGGCGGGCGCGGTCCAGATATTGACGATACTGGTCCCCACCTTCAGCGTTTCGGTGGCGGCCAGCAGATCCTCCACGACCGGGAGTTCGGACTCGGGGGACCCGCCGAGCCAGAGCGCGCCGTAGCCGAGCCGCTCGAGTTCCGCGGCCGCGTCAGGAGTGAACAACTTGTAGTAGCGCCATACGCCGTACTTTCCGAGTTCGATCGTCATGACTACCGCAACCTTGTCGTCGGGGGATATTGTTCCGGCACCGACCATATCCCCGGCCGGGCGCCGAACCGGGCAGCCGCCGCGCCCCCGACCTGTATTCCGCTATCCCCCACAGCAGTCACCGGCGGGGACGGACCGCACTTCCCGGGTCTGCGCGTTGCGCGCAGCGAGCTCCGATTCGGCCGGATAGTCGACCGCGACGAGGCTGAGCCCGTGTGCCGGCGCCACCGTGACCGAACTCGATCGGGTTCGCTCCCCGAGCAGCCCCGCGACCCACTCCGGCGTCCGCCGCCCCTCCCCCACCGCGAGTACGGCGCCCACCAGGCTGCGCACCATCGACCAGCAGAACGCGTCCGCGCTCACATACGCGTCGAGACGATCGCCCTCGCGCACCCAGTCGTAGCGCTGGAGTTCGCGAATTGTGGTCGCGCCCTCCCGGCGGCGGCAGAAGGCCGCGAAATCGTGCAGACCCAGCAGGGCGTGCGACGCCACCCGCATCGCTTCGAGATCGACCGGGCGGCAGCCCACCACGCTGCTGGCGGACAGCGGATCCGCGCCGTAGGGAGCCGTCGTGAGGCGGTAGACGTAATGGCGGCGTACCGCCGAGAAACGCGCGTCGAATTCCCCGGGAGCCGTTCGGATTCCAGTGATCCGCACATCCTTGGGCAGGAATTTCGCCATTCGATGGACCAGTTTGTCCGCGTCCACCTCCGCCGCGGTATCGAAATGGGCGACCTGCCCCTCGGCGTGCACGCCGGCATCGGTGCGCCCCGCGACCGTCAACTGCACCGTTTCCCGCAGCACCTTCCCCAGCGACTCTTCCAGCACCCCCTGGACGGTGCGGAATCCCGGCTGCCGGGCCCATCCCTGGAACTCGGTGCCGTCATAGGAGATATCCAGCCGCAACCGTGACGTCGGCGGGTCCGGCTCCGGACGCATCCCCGATTCGGCGGCAGACCCGGCCGAATCGGCCGTCCCGGCGGTCGCGCCGCGTTCATGTTCGCTCACCAGATACTCCTCCGGAAATGGGGCGAGCCCGCACGCCCCGGAGGGCGGCGGGCTCGTCGACGAACCGTGGACACGGTGACCGGGTCCACGGCAGGCGGATTACGCCTTGTCGTCGGCCTTCTCTTCGGCCGCGGCTTCCTCGGCCGGAGCCTCCGCCGTCTCGGCGGCGGTCTCGGTCTCGGCCTCGGCGGCGGTCTCGGTCTCGGCCTCGGGGGCCTGCTCCTCGACCTTCTGCGACGCGGCCACCCGGCGAGCGCGATCGGCCTCGCTGGTCACGGTCTGTTCCCGGACCAGCTCGATGATCGCCATGGGCGCGTTGTCACCCTTGCGGGGCAGGGTCTTGACGATCCGGGTGTAGCCGCCGCTGCGGCCCTCGAACGACGGACCGATCTCGGCGAAGAGATCGTGGACGACGTCCTTGTTCCGGATCACCTTGAGTACCTCGCGGCGGTCGGCCAGCGTACCGGCCTTGGCCTTGGTGACCAGTTTCTCGGCGTAGGGGCGCAGCGCCTTGGCCTTGGCCTCGGTGGTCGTGATCCGACCGTGCTCGAAGAGCGCCGTGGCCAGATTGGCGAAGATCGCCTTCTGGTGCGACGCCGACCCGCCGAAGCGAGCACCCTTCTTGGGCTTGGGCATTGTGGGTTCTCCTTGATTAAGGCCGTTCCGGGGCGCCTACCCCGCCGGGCCTAGAGCTGTTCGGTTTCGGCGTAGTCCTGCTCGCCGCCGTCGTTATCGCTGAAAGTGCCGCTGTCGGACCAGGTTCCGGTGCTCGCGTCGTAGCCGACCACGCTCGACGGATCGAACGAGGCGGGGCTGTCCTTGAGCGAGAGGCCGAGCGCGTGCAGCTTGACCTTGACCTCGTCGATGGACTTCTGGCCGAAGTTGCGGATATCCAGCAGATCCGATTCGGTACGCGCCACCAGCTCGCCGACGGTGTGCACACCCTCGCGCTTCAGGCAGTTGTAGGAGCGGACCGTCAGGTCCAGGTCCTCGATCGGCAGCCCGAAGGAGGCGATGTGATCCGCCTCGGCCGGGGAGGGGCCGATCTCGATGCCTTCGGCCTCGACGTTCAGCTCACGGGCCAGGCCGAACAGCTCGACCAGGGTCTTGCCCGCCGAAGCGAGCGCGTCCCGCGCACTGATGGAGTTCTTGGTCTCCACGTCCAGGATGAGCCGGTCGAAGTCGGTGCGCTGTTCGACACGGGTGGCCTCGACCTTGTAGGTCACCTTGAGCACCGGCGAGTAGATCGAATCCACCGGGATCCGGCCGATTTCCGCACCGGTCGCCTTGTTCTGCACCGCCGGGACATAACCGCGACCGCGTTCGACGACGAGCTCGATCTCGAGCTTGCCCTTGTCGTTCAGGGTGGCGATATGCATATCCGGGTTGTGCACGACCACGCCCGACGGCGGCACGATGTCATCGGCGGTGACGGCCCCCGGGCCCTGCTTGCGCAGGTACATGGTGACCGGCTCGTCCTCCTCCGAGGACACGACCAGGCCCTTGAGGTTCAGGATGATGTCGGTGACATCCTCCTTCACCCCGGGCACGGTGGTGAACTCGTGCAGAACGCCGTCGATGCGGATGCTGGTCACCGCGGCCCCCGGGATCGAGGACAGCAGGGTGCGCCGCAGCGAGTTACCGAGGGTGTACCCGAAACCCGGCTCGAGCGGTTCGATGGTGAACTTCGACCGGTTGTCGGCGACGACCTCTTCGGTGAGGGTCGGACGCTGGGAAATCAGCATAGGATCAATCCTCCTGTTTTGGGCGCCCGCTATTTGACGCCTCGTCTAGGGGTTGTGCGGGCCGTCGCGGATCGGCGGCCCGCACCAGCGGCGCAACTTCACGCCGAGTAGAACTCGAAATTACTTCGAGTAGTACTCGACGATCAGCTGTTCCTGCAGCGGTACATCGATCTGAGCGCGCTCCGGCACGGAGTGCACCAGGATGCGCAGCCGGCCCGGAAGAACCTGCAGCCAGCCGGGGACCGGGCGGTCGCCCACGGTCTCCCGCGCGACCTGGAACGGCAGGGTCGCCAGCGACTTCTCCTTGACATCGATGATGTCGTACTGGGTCACCTGGAACGAAGGCACGTTGACCTTCTTGTTGTTCACCAGGAAGTGGCCGTGGCTGACCAGCTGGCGGGCCTGCCGGCGGGTACGGGCCAGACCGGCGCGGTACACGACGTTGTCCAGCCGGGTCTCGAGCAGGCGCAGCAGGTTGTCACCCGTCTTGCCCTTGAGGCGGTTGGCTTCCTCGTAGTACCGGCGGAACTGCCGCTCCATGACGCCGTAGGAGAAGCGGGCCTTCTGCTTCTCCTGCAGCTGGAGCAGGTACTCGCTCTCCTTGATGCGCGCGCGGCCGTGCTGGCCGGGCGGGTAGGGGCGACGCTCGAAAGCCTGGTCACCGCCTACCAGGTCGACGCGCAGGCGACGCGATTTGCGGGTGATGGGTCCGGTGTAACGGGCCATTGTGCTCTACCTTCCTTCCCGCTTAGACGCGACGCCGCTTGGGCGGACGGCAGCCGTTGTGCGGCTGCGGAGTGACATCGGAGATCGTGCCGACCTCCAGGCCGGCGGCCTGGAGCGAACGGATCGCGGTCTCGCGGCCCGAACCCGGGCCCTTGACGAATACGTCGACCTTCTTCACACCGTTCTCCTGCGCCTTGCGGGCCGCGTTCTCGGCGGCCAGCTGCGCGGCGAACGGGGTCGACTTGCGCGAACCCTTGAACCCGACGTGACCGGAGGACGCCCAGGAGATGACGTTGCCGGCCGGGTCGGTGATGGACACGATCGTGTTGTTGAACGTGCTCTTGATATGCGCGTGACCGTGCGGGACGTTCTTCTTTTCCCTGCGGCGCGACTTCTGGCTCTTCTTCGGGCCGGAGGCCCGTGACTTCGGAGGCATCGCTTATCCCCTACTTCTTCTTGCCGGCGACGGTGCGCTTGGGACCCTTACGGGTACGCGCGTTGGTCTTGGTGCGCTGGCCGTGTACAGGCAGGCCACGACGGTGGCGCAGACCCTGGTAGCAGCCGATCTCGATCTTGCGACGAATATCGGCCTGGACCTCACGACGCAGGTCGCCTTCGACCTTGAGGGACGAGCCCTCGATGTAGTCACGCAGCTGCGAGACCTGCTCGTCGGTGAGATCCTTCGAGCGCAGATCCGGGCTGACGCCGGTGGCGGCCAGGATCTCCTTGGAGCGGGTACGACCGACGCCGTAGATGTAGGTCAGTGCGATCTCCATGCGCTTCTCGCGCGGGAGGTCGACGCCCATGAGACGTGCCATCTGGCATTTCCTTAATTGTTGCGGAGGTCTGCTCCCTGTCCGTCCCCTCGTCTGGTGGGGCCCCGGCCTCCGTTCCGGGGGTAGGCACGCACACTTTCCGGAGAGATCCCGGATGAATCCTCAGTGTGCGGCTGGAGCTGGGAGTTCTTCTGTGTGCCAGTCCGAACCGCGTTCGGTGCTCGGCGCCGGTGTCAGCCCTGCCGCTGCTTGTGCCGCAGGTTGTCGCAGATCACCATGACCCGGCCGTTACGCCGGATCACCTTGCACTTTTCGCAGATCTTCTTGACGCTCGGCTGAACCTTCACGTCCGTCCAATCTTTCGTGTGGTCCACACCACGGGGGTGTGAACACAGTTGACCCCGGTCGGGTACGACCGGGGAAATCTCGGAGAGCGAGCCGGGGCCCACTCGTTCACTTGTAGCGGTAGACGATCCGACCGCGGGACAGGTCGTACGGTGACAACTCGACGACGACCCGGTCCTCCGGCAGGATACGGATGTAGTGCTGCCGCATCTTGCCGCTGATATGCGCGAGGACCTTGTGCCCGTTCTCGAGTTCGATCCGGAACATCGCATTCGGCAACGGCTCGACAACCCGCCCCTCGACCTCGATGGCCCCGTCTTTCTTCGCCATATCCTCCGCGATCCCGGTTACACTCAACCTGGTCTGATTGCCTGGTACTGCCCGGTGCACCGGCCGAAGCACGCGAGTGCTCACCGCAGGACGGCCCACACTGCACTGCAGTGATGACCACAACCGATCGCACACGAACAGGCGGCGCTTTGATACACCGCCTGGCCAGCTTACCGGTAGGTATGGGATCGGGCAAAAAGGGGTACTCCGCGCGACGCGTCACGCGGCCCCGGCCCGAGTCCCGGCGCTGAGTCGAATGGGACTTGTCGCGTAAACTGGCCGCTGACCGAGGACGACCATTCCAGGAGGGGACCGGTGAGCCGCAGTAACGACGGCCTCCCCATGCTGCCACCGTGGCTGGCCGATACCGAAGTCACCGGGGTCGGCCAGGGGAATTTCCGCAATTACGAGCCGCCGCCCGTCCAGAACCTCCCCCAGGACGAGGTCATCCCCGAGACCCCGGAGCCGCCGGACGGTTTCTTCAGCCGTCGCGGCCGCGACGAGGAGCGCGCCTCCGACGACGACAGGAAAAAGGGTAAGGGTTGGTTCCGCAACAAGAACAGGGACCAGCCCTCGCTCGAAGATCGCGTCGGGGAACTGCTGCCGAACAGCAACGGCCCGCGGCCGTCGCAGCGCAACGACTGGGCCGAGGGGACCCAGCGGCACGAATGGGCGACGCCACCCGCTGATACGCCCGATGCCGCCGAACCGGCCCGGCAACCGGATCCGTTCCAGCAGGAAGTTCGCGGCGTCCCGCCCGGGCAGTTCCCGCCCGGTGACCGGTCGGGCCCCATGGTTCCCCCGCCACCCGCACCGACCGGGCCCGCCCCGGCCCCGCAGTGGGGTCCGGACGGAGGTCCCCATCCGGGCCCGCAGTGGGGTCCCGGCGGAGATCCCGGGCAACCGAACCTCCAGGAACAGCAGCGCCCCGGACCGGATCCGAGCCGGCAATCGAGCCCTCGTTTCGACGACGTCGGCGGGTACACCGGCCAGCCGGCTCCGGCGCCCGGCCTCCCGGATCTGCCCGTACGGCATCCGGCCGACCCGGGGCCGGAATTCGACCGGCTGCGCCCCCACCATTCGATCCCGCCGCAGCCCGGCCCCGAGCCGGCGGCGAACACCTCCGATTCGATCCCGCCGCAACCCGGCCCCGAGCCGGCGACGAACACCTCCGACGTGCCCGCGTGGATGAACGCGCCGGTCGAAGGCGCCGCCACCACGTCCCCCGCTCGGCCGCCCCTCCTGCCACCGCCGCCACCGCTGCCGGACGCGCCGCCCACCGGCGGCTCGGACACCGGCGCCACGGGTACCGACGCGAACCCGACCGCCCAGCAGCCGCTGCGACGCCTGCCCGATCTGCCGCCGGCGCCGACGGAATTCCCGGCCGCCACCGAAGCCGCCGGCCCCGACGCCTCGGCGCCGCCGGCCACTCCCCCGCCCGCTCCCGTCACGACTCCGGCTCCCGGCCCGGCCGACGCTCCCGATCCCTTCGTCGCACCGGTGAGCGGCCCCCCTGCCACCGCGCCGGAGAGTGCGCCCCCGGCGCACCCCGAGCCCGGGCCGCCGGAGAGCATGCGCGCGCCGGAGAGTGCTCCGCACTCGTACGACAGCTTTTCGACCGGCGTCGGCGACTCGGTACCGCCCGACTTCCACGCCCCGGCTCCCCACGACGGCGGCCCCCGGCGGCAGGCGCCGGAAGCCGCGCCCCCGGCCCCTGCCGAGGGCGCGCCGGGGCAGCAGTGGCGGGCGCCCGAGCAGGAACGGCCCCAGCCGCCAGGTCCCCAGTACCCCGGACAGCAGCAGTCGTGGCAACAGCCCCCGGGGCCGGCGGGTCCGTTCCGCGGGCCGGCGGGTCACGGCGGGCCCGGCCCCGGTCAGCCGCCCCCGAACAACCCCGCTGGGCCGCAGTGGCAGAACCAGCCGCTCACCCCGCCACAGCAGCAGGCCGGCGCGCCCCCGGCCTGGCAGCAGCAGGGCAGGCCGCCCGGGCAGCAGTGGCAGCAGAACCCGGGGCAGTTCGGCGCGGCGGGCCCCGGCGGCGGACCGTCGCTCGACGATGTCTCGGTACGACGCGCGAAGAAGGCATCCGGCCAGGGCTGGCGCAAGGTGGTGCACCACGCGTCCGGCGGCCGGATAAATCCGGGCATATCCGCCGAGGAGCGGCGGCTGCAGGAGTTGGTGGCGCGGATCCGGCAACCGGTGCGCGGCGACTACCGGATCGCGGTGCTGTCGCTGAAGGGCGGTGTCGGCAAGACCACCACCACGATCGGGCTCGGCTCGACCTTCGCGTCCGTGCGTGGTGACCGGGTGATCGCGGTGGACGCGAACCCCGACTTCGGCACGCTGTCGCAACGGGTTCCGCTGCAGACTCGGTCCACGGTGCGCGATCTGCTGCTCGATCCGGCTATCGAGCGCTATTCGGATGTGCGGCGGCACACCTCGCAGGGGACCAGCCGGCTGGAAGTACTTGCCAGCGAGCGGGATCCGGCCGCGTCGGAAGCATTCAACGAGGACGAGTACCGGGCGGTGGCCCGGATCTTGCAGCGGTTCTACAACATCATCCTCACCGACTGCGGTACCGGTCTGATGCATTCGGCGATGGCCGGGGTACTGCAACTGGCGCATTCGCTGGTGCTCATCTCGCCGACCGCGATCGACGGTGCGCAGAGCGCGTCGGCCACGCTGGACTGGCTTTCGCTGCACGGCTACCACCATCTGGTGCAGAACGCCGTGGTGGTGATCAACTCGCCGCGCGACGGCTCGCCGAATATCGATGTGCAGCAGTTGCGGCAGTACTTCCTGTCCCGCTGCCGGGCCGTGCACATGATCCCGTTCGACCCGCATATGTCCGAGGGCGCGGAGATCGATCTGGTGCGGTTGAAGAAAGAGACCAAGCGCGCGTACGTGGAATTGGCGGCGACCGTGGCCGACGATTTCACGCAGAGCTACCGGCCACACCAGGGCGGGTGAATCCCGCGCTCGTATCGGGCGCGGGTAGCGGACCCCGTGGCCGGCCGTGGCGGCGGCCGGTCACGGGGTGCTCACCACTCCGGCAGTCGTCGCCTTCCAGCCAGTACGTCGCCGACCAGCGCGTCGTAGGCATCGGCCAGTTCGGCCAGATGATGCCAGGCGCCGTGCAGGAGTTCGTCGTCCGCGTCCAGGGTCATCAACGCGTGGTGGGCGCGGACCGCGGATTCGGCCAGCCGATCGATGATCGCGCCGACGGTCTCGGTGTGCAGGGTGACACCGAGCCGGTGCTGCGGAACATTGCGTCCCACCCAATCATCGATCGCCAGCACCAATTCCATCCGGCGCCGTTCGATCTCGACCAATCGGTCGGGATCGGTGACAATCGATCCGCCGCGGCCCACCAGCCTTCGCTCGTGGAGTACGGCCAGATCACGGGCATACCAGAGCAGCTGACCCCCGACGACCCGGTGGCCGCGCGCCGCGCGCACCAGTAAGTCCGAATTCGGCAGCGGACCGGGAGACCCGGTCTGCGCCAAGGGATCAGCGACGCGCTGGGCGCCGGGAAGAGCCATTACGACTGTTGTATCCGAACCTGTCACGGTTGCCTCGCCGTTCATCGCCGCACAACACCGGGTCAGTACGTTGATTACAATAAACCGCGAAAGGCTACTGTCAAGCGATAAAGGCCCCCCTGGACACGAAAAGCGTACACTTCGTTATCTGGAGACCACCCGAGGAGCACGATGGCGGACGGTCCGACGTATCGGCGGATCGCGGACCACCTCCGCGAGGAGATACGAGCAGGCAAGTGGCAGCCGGGGAATCGCTTGCCCAGCCACACCGAACTCGCCGAGCAGATGAAGGTTTCGCTCACCACGGCACGCAACGCGATCCAGGTGCTGGTCGCCGAGAATCTCGTCTATACGGCCACTTCCCGGGGCACCATCGTCCGCAGCCGGGAAGTGCTGGAATCCGTGGTCACCGACCATATCCGCCCGGATCGACCGCGGGCCGGCCACGATATCTTCGAGGAGATCGCGCGCGCCGCGGGCCGCGTGCCGACCAAGGAATTCAGCGCGCGGATGGAACCTGCGGACCAGCGTGTCGCGCAATGGCTGGGCATCCCGGTGGATTCGTGGGTACTGGCCCGGACCGTCGTACAGTTCCTGGACAACGAGCCGTGGTCGTGGGAGGTGAGTTTCTATCCGCGAGATCTGGCCGAGGCCACCGGGATCGATTCACCGCACGATATCGCCGAGGGAACGACACGCCGCCTCGCCGACCGCGGTCAGGGCGAGACCGCGTACCGCGACTCGCTCGTCGCACGTCCGGCCGGCGCGGAGGAGGCGGCGATACTCGGCGTCGCCATCGGCACCATCCTGCTGGACCACCTGCGGGTCGGCGCCAACCACCAGCGCGTCACCCGGGTGACGCGCCATCGCTCCATCGCGGCCAGTAACCGGCTGGCCTACGAACTCGGTGATTCCGGCGGAACAGCGGTGATCCGAGGTGTGCTGGATCAGACCGATCGGTCCGAGATATGGTTTTAGCTCATGACGGTGCAGATTCGTCCGGCCGCCTGCCATGACCTGGACCTGATCTGCCGCCTGCGGCTCCAACGCTCCTCGTGGCTGGCCGCCCGCGGCTCGGACCAGTGGTCGACGGCGGCTTCCGGGCTCTCGATCGACTATTTCGCGTGCGCCGTGCGCCGAGCCGTATCCGACTGGGAAACCTGGATCGCCGAGGTGAACGGGGAACCCGCCGGGACCATCACCATCAACGACCGCGCGGACCGGGAGTTGTGGACCATGGCCGAACTGGCCGATTCGCTGATCGTGCACTATCTCATCGTGGATCTGCGCTACGCGGGACACAGTGTCGGACAGCATCTGCTGGCCCATGCGGCGGCACTGGCGCGCGCGCACGGACGGCACTGGGTGCGGCTGGACGCCTGGACCACCAACTACGAACTGCACGCCTACTATCAGCGCGCCGGGTTCCGGCTCGCCCGGATCGCCGACCCGGACAACCGGAGTCCCTCGTGTGCGCTGTTCGAACGGCATGTCGACCGGTGGCTGGTGGACGACGGCGGTGTCGGCGGGTTCCCGATGACGCCGCTCGCGCGCTACCCGATCGTCCTGCCCGCGCTCGGCTGAGCGCGGGCGCCACCGCACCGGAGGGTCACAGCGGATCCAGATGAGCGATATGCACCATCTCGATACCGCGGCTGCGCGATACCAGGGTGCCGCGACCGGGCGGCAGTTTGCCGGGGCGCACATCCCCGATCAGTTTACCCTCGTCCTTGGATCCGCTCATGATCAGCGTTTCCACGGACATGTTCTTCATGGTGCCCAGGATCGGGTCGTACAGGGCGCGTGACACCCCGCCGATCCGCCGGGTGACCACGAGGTGCATACCGATATCGCGGGCCTGCGGCAGGAACTCGATCAACGGCTGGAACGGGTTGGTGCTGCCGGCGGCGACCATATCGTAGTCGTCGACCACGATGTAGATCTCCGGTCCGCTCCACCAGCTGCGATCCCGCAACTGCTGCGGAGTGATATCGGATCCGGGAATGCGCTTGGCCAGGTAGGCGGCGACTTCTTTGATCATCGGAGCACAGGTCTGCGAGGAGGTGGAATATCCGGCCAGCTGGTCGCCCTCGATGACCCCGAGCATGGTGCGGCGGTAGTCGATCATGATCACCCGGGCCGTTTCGGCGGTCGAGTTCTCGGTGATGCCCATGACGATATTGCGCAGCAGGGTGGTCTTACCGCATTCGACATCGGCGAACGCCATGAAATGCGGTTCGGCGTTGAAATCCATGACCAACGGCTGCAGTTCGGACTCGCCCAGACCCACCACGATCCGGGTCGCACTGGATTCGATGCCCTGCGCGCGCGCCTGGTCGAGCAGGTCGGCCCGCTCGAACTTCAGCGGCAGCATCCGGACCTCGGGCGCGCGGCGGTTCGCGTACAACTGCGCCAATTCGGTGCGCGCCCCGGTCACCCCCTCCGCGACATTGCCGGCATCGGAGTTGGAGTCCAGCCTGGGCAGTGCGATGAGCATGTGCAGATGGTCGGCGGTGAGGCCCCGGCCCGGCCGCCCCACCGGCACCTGATGGGCTACCCGGCGGCCCATTTCCGAATCGGTGGGGTCGCCGAGACGCAATTCGATCCGGGTGCCGATCTGATCCTTGATCACCGGCCGGATCTCGGCCCAGCGCGAAGCGCCGATCAGCAGGTGGATGCCGAACGAAAGACCCTGCCCGGCAATGGCATTGATCTGCGGCTCCAGGACGTCGAATTCCTCCCGCATCGCCATCCAGCCGTCGATCACCAGGAACACATCGCCGAACGCGTCCTCGGGGAACGGGTCGGTGATGCCCTGTTGCAGAGCGGCGAACTTCCGGCGGCGATATTCGGCCATGGACTCGATGCCGTGCTCGGCGAACCGCTCTTCACGCTGACGCATGAGCGAGGTGAGTTCGGCGATGGTCCGGCGGACCCGGTCGCCGTCGAGCCGCCCGGCCACCGAACCGACATGGGGAATCCCGACGAGACCGGTCATACTGCCGCCACCGAAATCCAGGCAGTAGATCTGTACTTGTTCGGGGGTGTGCGTGGCGGCGGCCGCCATGATGATGGCCCGCAGCGTCGTCGACTTACCTGACTGCGGACCGCCCACCACCGCGACATTGCCCTGCGAACCGGCCAGATTGATGGTGAGCACATCGCGGCGCTGCTCGTACGGTTTGTCGATGACGCCGATCGGCATCCACAACTGGCCGTGCCGATTGACCGGCGACCGCCAATCGGGCTCCGGCAGCAGCATATCCACCGTGGGCGACTCGTCCAGCGGCGGCAGCCACACCTCGTGGGCGGGCCGGCCGTGCCCGGTCAGCCGCTTCACGACGACGTCGAGCAGGGAGTCCGGTACGCCCTCGCCCTCCAGGGCGGCGGCCGACATCTGCGAGGGCGGTGGCGGCAGTTCGAGCAGCGGATTCCCCGCGGCCGGCGACGCCTGGTCGTCCACCGGGATCTCGGGCAACTCGACCGGCGCCGCGGTGAACATCGCCGGGCGCTGCCGGGCGAGCGGGCTGCCGTCCTCCCCGGTGACCGTCCCGTGGGGCGCCTCGTACTGACCGGAAACATAGCTGGCGTTGAAACGCAACGGGTCGGAGGCGTCGCTCTTCAGGTAGCCCGAGCCGGGGACACTGGGCAGATGGTAAGCGTCGGTGATACCCAGCACGGCCCGCGACTCGTTGGCCGAGAAGGTACGCAGGCCGATCCGGTACGACAGATGGGATTCCAGGCCGCGGAGTTTGTTCTCCTCGAGTCGCTGCGAGGCCAACAACAGATGGACGTGCAGCGACCGGCCGAGGCGGCCGATCATCACGAACAGTTCCGCGAAATCCGGTTTCTGTGACAGCAGTTCGGAGAACTCGTCGACGACGACGAACAGGGCCGGTAGCGGGTCCAGCGGAACACCGGCGGCGCGCGCTTTCTCGTAATCGGTCACATTGGCGTAGTTGCCGGAGGACCGCAGCAGTTCCTGGCGGCGGTTCATCTCACCGGCCAACGCGTCTTTCATACGGTCGACCAGGGAGAGTTCCTCTTCCAGGTTGGTGATCACCGCCGCGACATGCGGCAGCGGATCGAGACCCAGGAAGGTCGCGCCGCCCTTGAAGTCGACCAGGACCAGGTTCAGCGCGTCGGGAGAATGGGTCGCCACCAGCGAGAGCACCAGCGTGCGCAGGAATTCCGATTTACCCGAACCGGTCGCGCCGATGCACAGACCGTGCGGACCCATACCGTTCTCCGCGGACTCCTTGATATCGATCTCGACCGGTGTGCCGTCGGGAGTGATGCCGATCGGCACTCGCAACCGTTCCCGGGCGGTACGCGGACGCCACACCCGGGCCGGGTCGATCTGCGCGGCGTCGGAGATCTTCAGCAAGGCCATCAGTCCGGGGTCGGCGGTGGTGCCCTCGCCCAGACTCACGATCTGCGCCGCGGTCGCCAACCGGTATCGGGCCAGCGCCCGCGAAAACGATTCGGCCTCGGCGGTGCTCACCTCGTCGGCCGTGGCGAAACGCTCCACCCCGGCCGCGCTCTTCGCCGAGACCTCGGCGTCCGCACAGACCAGTTGCAGGCCGCGCCGCGCCGCCAGACCGGTCTCGGGGGCGGTGAGATCCAGTACGGTCACCGAGTCCAGGCCCGATTCGGCGACCAGCCGCTCATTGCCGCTGACGTAGCCGTCGTCGATCACGACAACCAGGTGCAGCCGCCCCTGGGTCGGCTGCGGGTTGCGCATGAAGCGGCCCCGCTCGATCAGTTCGGCCGAGAGCGCGGTCTCCAGCTCACCCAGCGACTGGTACATCATCCGCACCGTGCCCATACCGTCGCGCTGGGTCGGATGCTGCAGATGGGGCAGCCATTTCGCCCAGGACCAGATCGGTGCGTCGGGGTCGCTGCAGACCACCGCGATGGCCAGGTGGTCCGGGCCGTGGAACGTCGCCAGTTCCATGAGCATGGCACGCACCAGGGTGTGCGATTCGCCGGGATCGCCACCGATGTTGATAGCCGGGAAGGCGCGCAGCGACACCGCGGTCGGCAACCGGTGCACCACCGAGTGGGTACGTACGAACCGGCGCAGCGCCACCGTGGACACCGGCTCCAGATCCTCGAGCGGGCCGGTTTCCGGGCGGGCGAGTTTGGTGGCGAGGCGGTGACTGCCCACCCCGACCCGGACATGACCGAAATCGGGGTCGTTGGGGCGGCGCTCCCACATCCGGCGAGTACCCACCAGCGACGGCAGGTCGGCGGGTTCGGGGTGGCTCCACTCGAGCGATTCGAGCTGTTTGCCGCCGGTGCGGCGCACATCCCGGCGGACCTGGTCCAGATACCGGAAGTAGTCCTTACGTTCCTCGTTGAGTTCGACCGCGCGTTTGCCCCCACCGCCGCGGAAGCCCGCCATCATGCCCACCATCGACATGATCATCATCATCGGGAACATCATCATGAAGGGGTTGGCGAGCAGGTTCCGGCCCATCATGGCCATCATCCCGATCATCCCGACCACCATGACCACCATGACCACCGGCATGATCTTCGTCATCAGTGGCGCCGGGACGGCGCGCGGAACCTCCGGGGGCGCGGTCAACGCCACCTCACCGCCGGGAGCCCGGGGCGGGGCGATACGGGGGCGGCGCACGAAGCCTTCGGTAGCCATGGTTCCTTCTTCGATCGGCGACGAACGGTGGGTGCGGGGCCGCGCTAGGGGTCCAATTCCCCGCCCAGTTCACGCCGCGGCCGCCGGAACGGATACGCCACCGCGGCGCCGATGGCGAGGCCGGACAGGCAGATCACCGACCCGGCGATCGCGATCCAGCGCTGGCGCGGATCGGGACCGGGCGGATGGACGGGGGCCGCGATCGGTGCGGCCGCTGCTGCACCGACACCGACCGGTTCGACCGGGAGTTCGGCGGTCAGCGCGGCCAGCGGATCGATCAGCCCGTGCCCGATCCGGTCGTCGCGGCCGGTGCCCGGACCGTGCGCGGTGCGGGTGATCCGGTCCATGACCTGACCGGCGGTGAGCTCGGGAAAACGCGAACGGACCAGCGCCGCCAAGCCGGCCACATAGGGCGCGGCGAAACTGGTGCCCTCCACGGAGCGGATCCCCTCGGTGGTCTGCACGCCGTTGACCAGCCCGGTAGCACCCGGTTTGCTGTCCAGCGAGACGATATCGCGGCCGATGGCGGCCACCTGCACCCACGGTCCGTTCAGGGAGAGTTCGGAGACCTGGCCGGTCGGGTCCACCGACCCCACCGCCAGCACATACGGCGAGAACCAGGCCGGACTGGCCACCGTGGAGACCGCGCCCCAACCCGAACCCGAGTTCTGGCTGCGGCAGGCGCCGTCGCTCTGCAGGTTTCCGGCCGCGGCCACCACCACCACATTGCGGTCGAACGCGTATTTCACCGCGGCCCCCAGGGTGCCGTCGGCGGTATCGAGTCCGGCCTGGGTACAGGCCACTTCGGAGATATTGATGACGGTGGCGCCCATATCCACGGCCCGGACCACCGCGCCGGCCAAGGTGAAGACCGTGCCGTACCCCTCGGGGCTGATCTTGCCGGGCGCGTCGCGGTTGTTGTTGTCCTTCTTCTCGTACGCCAGGCTCAGCTGGCGGATCGCCAGGATCTCGGCATCGGGCGCGACCCCGGAGAAAGCATCGCCGGGAGCCGGCTGCCCGCCGATGATCCCGGCGACCAGAGTGCCGTGCCCGTCGCAGTCGACGGTGCCGTCGGTATCGGAGACATAGTCACCGCCCGCCTGCAGCCGAGGCAACCGGGGATGCCGGTTCACCCCGGTATCGATAACGGCGACCTTCTGCCCGGCGCCGCGGCTGAACTGCCACGCGGCCGGCAGGTCGAGGACCTGCTGGGCCATCGGCGGTTCGGACGGCGGCGCACCGGTGAGCAGGGGTTCGGCGCAGATCGCCCGTTGTTCGGTGGGTTCGAGCGGGGCGGGCCTGCCGCTGATCGCCTGCGCCGCCCCCAGCGCACCCGGGTCGATCGCGGGCTGCGGTACGGCCGAGACGACCGGACCGGGCAGCACGGCCGTCGCGCCGAGCACTCCGGCGGCGCACACCAGCCGCAACAGTCCACGACGCAGCGGGCGAGCACTCATATGCTCAGGTTCCTGGCCATACCGTAGACGCCCATCACCCAGAGCACCAGCGGGATCACCGCCACGATCAGCGCATATTCGAAGAGTTCGATCCCCCGCCGAACCACCGGAGTCACCTCGATATGCGGCCCGATCACGCCGAATCCGATCACGCCGAGAGTGAAGGCCAGCAGAATCGCCGCGCAGCCCAGGATGAGATCGCTGTCGCCGAGGGACAACCCGACGATCAGCGCCACGAGGGTCACGCACGCGCCGCCGATCAGGGTGGCGGCTTGAGTGATATCGGCGAAGGAGCGACCGCGCAGCGACAAGATGACCGCGGTGATGACCGCCAGCGCGATGCCCTGCCAGCGGTAGGAGCCCAGCGGATCGGCGACCCCGAATGCACCGATGACCGTGCTCGCGGTGCAGGCGACGATCAGGCCGGTCTGGAATCGATTGGCCGCGCGGGCACGTTCGCCGAGGCCGGCGGCCGAGGGCAGCGCGGTGGCGCCGATCGCGCCGATACCTTCGATGGTCGGACGCGGTTCGTGATCCGCCGGATCGATGGCGGCGCCGGCGGTCGGCACAGGCGGGATCGGCAACCGGGCCGCGAGGGCGGCCAGCCGCGGCACCGCCGACAGGAGCATGATCCCGGCCACCAGCAGTCCGGCCGCCACCTTCGGTAGGCCCGGATGCCAGATCAGGTAGATCACCGCGGTGGTCAACGCGATCACGGCAGCGGCCGCGGCGCCGGAGAACAGGGTCGCGGCCACGCCGGTGAGCCGATAGCCCAGGATCGCCGCCACCAGCACGACCGAACTGCCCAGCAGCAGATGCGGACTGCCCAGGGCGCCCGGCACCAGCAGCCCGGCGCCGCCGAACAAGAGCATCAACCCATCGGCCGAAAGCCAGGAGGCGGTGAGTTCGTCGCGGTACCTGCGGGCGGTGATCCCGGCCGCGACCAGCGCGGCGAGTCCCGAGCCGAGCAGCGCGAAAGCCGGTGTGAGCGGGTCGCCGGACCCACGCGATACGGCCAGCACCAAGAGCGTGGTGAGAACGGTGAGCGCCGAGGCCACCAAACCCATCCAGCGGGCGGCGTTCCCGGACCAGCCGGTGAACTCCTCGGCGGTCAGCCGGGACACCGCGTCGATCACATCGTCGAACAGCGCGGGCGCTTCCTTGGCGCTCACCGACCGCAGGACCAGCAGTTCACCGTCGTAGACCTCGGCCTCGGTGAGGGTGCGACTCGGCGCGATCGCCTCCCGGCCCAGCCGGGCCAGGGTCCAGTGCTGGGCAGCGAGCGGACCCGAGTCCTCGTCCTCGTCCGGTAGGTTCGGGCTGCGCGATTCGATCAACGCCACCAGGTCGCCGATGAAACCGGCGATCGGAACCGTCGCGGGCAGGCCCACATCGACCTGGGTGTTCCCGCCGATGACCGATACCCTGCACAATTCCGGTTCCTGCGCTCGACTCGCGCTGAACGAATCGACCGGTGTACTCATCGCCGCACCCACATCCCGATCAGCTTTTCCGGCCCTGGTTGCCGACTATCCATCTATCCGCCACACACTTTTCATATTCCGACAAGCAGGGAACCGCGGAACACGGTCTGCGTGAACAACTTCAGCACTGGTCGTGAACTCTCGCTCGGAGGACTTCGTGTCGCGGTCTCCCGACAACTCCCACCCAATGTAACGGAGCGCCGAGGCAGGCGCGATCGGTAGTCTGGTATCCAGATAACGTTCTCTTTCGGCCGACCCAAGAATTCGGGGAGCGACTGCAATGACCGGCAACCGCCAAGCCCAACGCGCATTCGACGCCGGAGTTCTGTCGCTCGGATTGTCCATCGAAGGCCAGGAGTCCGCGCGCGACCTCGAGTACGCCAAGCTGGCGTTCCAGCGGGCCACCGAATGGGATCCGGGGATGTGCGACGCGTGGCTGGGCCGGGCGGCCGCCGGCGAACTCACCAAAGACGTCCTGTTCAATCTGTACAAGACCAGTGACAGCACCATCTACCGCGAGCAGCGCCGGGTGGGCCTGCGCCCCCGGGAGCTCGCGGGCCGATTCCAGCCGGGGCTCTACATCGATTACCCGCTGTCCAGTAAGACCGAGATCTCGCTGGCCTGGGCCGCTCAGCTCATCGCCGACAAGGATTTCGACGAGGCCGAGCGCGCGCTGGACCACGCGGACGAATACCGGAAAGGCCAGCTCAGCGACCCGGAACGCGAGTCCGACAACCGGATCGCCGCCTATGTGCGCGGGGTGTTGCACTACACCACGCAGCGCTGGCCCGATGTGATGACGGTGCTCGCTGCCTCCGCGGACTGGGACGACCCCTATCTGGCGGCCGGCGCGCATGTCATGGTCGGCACCGCCTGTGCCCAACTGGGCCTGTTCGCCGAATCGATCCGCCGCATGCAGGCCGCCGAACAGGGACCGATTCCGGCGGCCCGCTCCACCGCCATGTTCTGCCGCGGGCTGTGCCTACGCGAAACCGGCAGCGAAGCCGAGGCCCAGGCGCTGTTCGAGAAGGTGTACTCGCAGGCCCCGGATTTCGACGCCAACGCTTCGGCGATGCGCGACCGCACATTCCGGGTCACGGTCACCAATCGCGAAGTGATCGCGGCGCGCACCGATAAATGGGACCCTGCCTCCTCGCCGACGATGGAGCAGATGAACCGGGCCGAAGTGCAGGACCGGGCCAAGGAGACGCTGACCGATGCCCGGGCCGAGCTGGATGCCCAGATCGGGCTGGCCTCGGTGAAAACCCAGGTCGCCAAACTGCAGTCCACCGCGCAGCTGGCCAAGATCCGGGCCGGGAAGGGTATGGCCAGTGCGCCGCGCGGCCAGCATCTGGCGTTCACCGGACCTCCCGGCACCGGTAAGACCACCATCGCCCGGGTGGTCGCCAAGATCTACTGCGGCCTGGGCCTGCTGCGAACCGAGAAGATGATCGAGGCCAAACGCGCGGATTTCGTCGGGGAACATCTGGGCAGCACCGCCATCAAGACCGGCAAGCTGATCGACAGCGCGATGGACGGCGTGCTCTTCATCGACGAGGCCTACACCCTGATCCAGACCGGTCTCTCGGGCGGCGACGCATTCGGCCGGGAAGCAGTCGATACGCTGCTGGCCCGGATGGAGAACGACCGTGACCGCCTGGTGGTCATCATCGCCGGATACGACGGTGAGATCGACCGGCTGCTGACCGCCAACGACGGCTTGGCCTCCCGGTTCGCCAAGCGTCTGCAGTTCCCCTCCTACAGCGCCACCGAACTGGGACAGATCGCCGAGGTCATCGCGAAGAAACGCGATTCGGATGTGTCCGAGGAAGCACTGAAAGTGCTGATCCGAGCGTGCGATCACCTGTACGCGATGGAGAGCACCGACCAGAGCGGGCAACCCCGCCGCGGGGTGGATATGGCCGGTAACGGCCGGTTCATCCGCAATGTGATCGAGGCGGCCGAGGAGGAACGGGAGTTCCGGCTGGCCAACGACGAATCACTGGATCTCACCGAGATCGACGAAGCGGTGCTGCGGCGTATCGAGGAACCGGATATGCGGCTCGCGCTGGGGACCGTTCTGGATTCGCTGAACATCGGCTGGACCGAGCAATAGTTTCGGCGCCGCCCGTCGGCGCCGCCCGTCGGCGCCGCCCGTCGGCGCCGCCCGTCGGCGCGGCGGGTCCGCGTGCGGTCCGGAATCAGCCTTCGGTCAGCGAATCGTGGCTGACCAGGGCTTCCTTCGAATCCAGGTTGGGCCCGGGGACGAGCTGACCGACGATCGCCCAGGGCGCCAGATGTGGTGTGCTGCCCAGTCCCAGCACCTCCGCGGTAGCCGGGTCCGGTACGCCGTAGCGGATCCCGTTGTCCGCGACGTAGAAGAGGCTGCCGCGCCGTGGGCTCCCGGGCTCCAGGCCGGTGATCTGCACATACTCACCATGTGTGGGCGCGAGATACACCTGGTCGACCCGGTCGCCGCTGCTGTCGGCGGTGGCCAGGCGCACCGGTGCGGCGGACTCCGCGATCGGCAACCGGCTTCCGATGAGCAGCCCGGCGGTGGCCCGCTCCGCCGGACTCTCGCCGGCTCCCTTCCCGGCCGGCGCGGTACCGGGCGATTTCGCCCAGGTGATGCAGGTGACCGGTCCGTCCTCCGGTTCGACCACCTGCGGGATCTGCGACGGGAAATCGTCGATCGGCAGGCGGCGCACCACCGGAACCTGGTCGAGCACATCCGGCGGGACTACCGCGACCTGACTCATACCGTGTGAGTCGGCGTAGCGGATCACCTCGGCGGCGAAGGGGGATACCGGTTGCACGCCGTCGGTGAGGACGACATACATCTCGGGTCCGGCGTCCTCGGCCATCCCGGCCACCGAGATGATGCCGCCGATCGGAACATCGGCCAGCGGCCCGGGGCCCGGCTCCCCCGCCCGATCGATGGGCGGCGCCTGCAGTGCGGGCACCTGGGTGGTGGCGCCGAGGAATCCGGTTCCGACCGGTCGCGGCCGATGGGCGGGCAGGTCGAGCGCACGCGACAGCACCGAATCGTTCGGATCGACTTCCGCGCGTTTGCCGTCGTAGATCAGATAGGTTTTGTCGTCCCGGCGCACCAGCAGCGCTTCGGAGGGATCGGCGGCGCGGATACGGTCGGTCAGTTCGGGCCGGCCCGCGACCACCGTGGTGGTGGCCCCGGCGGCCGAGGCCGCGCTACCGCCCGCGGACAGCTCGATCGTCTCGCACAGCGACCAGTGCGAATCCGAGCCCTGCGCCGAACCCGGCAGGGCGGCGGGCGCACCCGGGATTCCGAGCAGGGGGCCGCGGGGCAGGCTGCCCAGTTTGTCGTCCTGCACCGCGTGCGGTTCGGCGTTGCTGCCCGTGATCAGCCGCGCGGAGGCCAGGTTGAGCACCGGGTGCAGGGTCTGGCTGCCGTCTTCTTTGTTCACCACGACGTAGAGCGCGCCACTGGATTTTCCGGAGACGATGAGCGCATCGCCGATCGCGCCCTGGGGGCGCAGGAGCGCCAGAATGGCGGAACCGGCGACGATCAAGATGCCCAGCACCAGCCCGACCAGCAGCGAGCGGATCTGGGATCGCATGGGATCGTGCAACATCCGCACATCGCGCCGGACCAGCGCGTGGTCGAGACGACGCAACAGAAAACGGTACCCGTTGACCTGGGCACGGGTGGTCAGCTGTGCTGGCACTCAGGACTCCATGAGCTATCGACCGCGATCTCTTTCGACACGGTACCGTAATTCCCGATGGTTACGTCGGCCCGAATCGGTGGAATCCCTGGTGGCTCACCGATGAGCGCATGCCACCGAGGCAGGGACAAACAGTTGTGAACGAGACTATGCACGCCGGACCGGACGTCGCCGAATTCCCAGAACCGACGGTTTCTCAGGATTTGACAAATGTTCGCCGATCGGCCTACGACACATTGCGGGATCCGGAATTCTGGTTGTTCCGGATTTTTCCACTCCGGATCGTCGTTCCGGGAATTCTGTTCGCGGCGTTCGTCGCCTGGATCGTCCTCGTGTTCAGCGATTCTGTCTGGTACTCGCTCGGGGCCGGCGCCGCAGTCGGGGCGATCGCCCTGATACCGATCGGCGGCCGCACCCTCGCCGCGCGGATCGCCGGCGGCCTCGGCCGCCGCGGGAAGATCACCGCGGAGCGGCTGGAACAGGCCGCGGCCTTCGATGTACCGCTGCCCGAGGGCGGCGGTTACGGAGTGCGCTGGGACGGCGACCTGCTGCTCACCATGCTGCGCATCGATCCGCCGCCGGACACTCTCACCCTGCTGCGCCCCGGCTCGCTCGATACCCAGCAGCTCCTGCCGCTGCCGGAGATCGCGCGCTGCCTGGATCAATTCGACCTGACGCTCGCGGGCATCGATGTGGTGAGCACCGGCGCCCGCACCGCCGGCACCGGTGTCGCCGCCCACCTCTACGACCGAATTCTCGGTCCGCTGCCGGCCATCGCACATCGCACCTGCTGGCTGGTACTGCGATTGGATCCGCTGGCCAACGCCGAGGCGGTGGACAACCGCGGTGGCGGTGGCACGGGGGCGCTGCGCGCGGCCATCATCGCCACCCGCCGGGTCGCCAATCGCCTGGCCGCGCACGATATCGCGGCATCGGTGCTCACTGCGGCGGAGATGAACACCGCGGTTCGTGACCTCACCCACGGTTTCGCCGTGGACCAGCTCACCGAAACCCCGAAATGGCTGGAAGCCCAGGGGCGGCATCTGTCGCAGTACCAGATCGGGGCCGATATGGTGGGCCCGCGCGGGCTGGCGGATGTCTGGGCCGTGCCCAGCCTTTCCACCACCGTGACCCTGCGGCTGCGGCCCGGTATCAACCGCAACGATCCGCACACCGAACTCGCCGATACCGTCGTGCTGAACGCGGTGGTCCGGTTCGACACCGTCGAACCCCCCGAACAGCCGCCGCTGGCCGGCCTGCGCGAGCTCTACGGGAACCAGCTGCGCATCCTGCTCGATACGCTGCCGGTCGGCTATACCGGCCGCTGGGGCCGGGAGGTCGCCTACCGCGGCACCCTGGCCGCGCTCACCGAGTTCACCGTTCCCACCGCCGGGTGCGGGCAGCTCATCGGCGCCGACGACGAAGGCCAGGGCATCGCGGTACCGCTGATCGGCGAGGGGACCCGGCAACTCGAAGTGATCGGCACACTCGACCTGGCCCAGCAGGTGATCCTGCGGGCCACCGGTCTCGGCGCGCACGCCATCGTGCACACCGCCCGCCCCGAGGCCTGGCAGACCATGGTCCGCAATCTCGACGCCCCGCAGATCCTCTCCATCGCGCCGCGCGCCGCGGGCGCCAGCTACCACCCGCCCGGTCCGCCGCCCATGCCGACCGCGCCGTATCCGAGTACCACCGTGCTGGTATTCGACGGCGTCCCACCGGTTTCCCACGCAGGCGGCGCGACCATCGTGCACGTACGGCAGCCCCACGACCCGCCCGGATCGGTCGACGCGGATGTATCGCTCATCCAGGACCCGACGGCGCCGAACCGGGTCACCGTCCGCACACCGGCCGTGACGACAACGGTGAACATGGTCACCACCCGGGAAGAGATGCACTACATCGGGGAATCGCTCGCCGCTCGGTGAACGAGCTGTCGCGGACCGCCACCCGCGCCGGGCCGCGAACCGTCCCGCGTGACCGCGGACCGCACCCGGACGATCGAAACGGCCGGCTGGATCCTCATCCGATCCAGCCGGCCGTTCGCCGAATTGCGCGATCCGGGCCGTCAGCCGAAGGCCGCGAAGCCGTCGCCGATCTTCTTATCGGTCTCGAGCGCGCGATGCAGCGCGTTCTCCACCGCGGCGGCGAAAAATATCGCTTGCCCTTCGCCGCTGCCCGGAACCCCACCCGGCCCGGTCGCCACCGAGATCGCCGGGAACCCGCGCCGAAACATCGGCATATACGCCGAATTCCCTGCTCGTGCCGATAATCTGGCGTGCGTGTACGAACCGACGGGGAACCCCGCGATGACGCGGATCGACCTGAACCAGGACCCCACATCGGTCAGCGCGGATCTGCGCCTGGAATACGCCGGTAGACCGTTCACCGGCGAGGCGGTCGAAGAACTCGCCCCGGGACAGCTGCTCTCCCAGGAGTTCTACGTCGACGGCATCCGGCACGGCAGCAGTCGGGAATGGTGGCCCGACGGCCGGTTGAAATCGGAAGGCGAGATCTGTCGCGGGCGACCGCACGGCGTATTCCGCCGATGGCACCCCAACGGACAGCTCGCCGAAACGTGCCTCTTCGACGACGACGGACAGCTCGAGGCCGTCCGAGCCTGGGACCCCGCCGGCCGTCCTCGGTGAACCCGGCTGCCGGTCATATCCGCTGCTGTTCGTCCCTGATCACCCGGATCATCTGTGCGATCTTCGAATTGACAGTCCCACCAACACTGTCGCGTCCGCAGCGGAGGCGACCGGTACCTGCTGCTCGCGCAGCACATACCGGCCGTCGTCCGCCTCCCCCGCATCAGCGAATCGGTTGAACTCGACCAGGGCAGCCCGGAACGAATCCGGCCTGATGGAGATGTGAACAGGGTCTTCCCCGCTGGTAGCGAGCGAGAACCTCCGCGGTGCGACGGCGGCCGCGCCAGCGACGTGCCGCCACCGCCCGAGCGATGCGCCCCCGGCCCGGGGTGCGATCGAACCTCAGGGCAGGATCGACCGGTATGCGAGCCCTGCTTCAGCGCGTGACCTCGGCCCGGGTGACCGTCGACGGCGAGATCGTCGGCCGGATCGATCCGGCCGGCAGCGGAGTTCGGCACGGTCTGCTGGCCCTCGTCGGTGTCACCCACACCGATACCGAGACGATCGCCCGCGCCATGGCCGAGAAGATCTGGCGGCTGCGCATTCTCGAGGGCGAGCGCAGCGCCGCGGACCTGTCGGCCCCGATCTTGGTGGTCAGCCAGTTCACCCTCTACGCCGACACCCGCAAGGGCCGGCGCCCTTCGTGGTCCGCGGCCGCACCGGGGCCGGTCGCGGAACCGCTGGTCGACCTCGTCGCCGAAACCCTGCGACAGTCCGGCGCCACCGTCGCGGGCGGTCGGTTCGGGGCGCAGATGGAGGTCGAACTGACCAACGACGGCCCCGTGACGATCCTGTTGGAACTATGAGATCGACCGTCGACGGATCGGGCTACGGTTGATCGAGGTGGCCGACGTCGCCGCGCAGCCGGCCGCAGGGGACCGGGAATCGGTGCGCCGTGCCCCCCGGACTCCGAACACGACTTCCGGACCGTTGTCTCAGTCGTCGAATTCGGGCGCGGGTCGACCATAGGCGACGGGCCCGACAGCCGGGCGTTCGTGGCGCAGTCGATCCGTTGACCGGACTACTCGGAACGCAGGGTGAGGATCCGCGGTCCGTCCTCGGTCACCGCGACGGTGTGCTCCCAGTGCGCCGCCCGGGTACCGTCGGCGGTCACCACGGTCCAGTCGTCGTCGAGCACCTCGGTCTCGTGCGTACCCAGGGTGAGCATCGGCTCGATGGCCAGAACCGACCCGACCACCAGACGCGGCCCCTTGCCCGGCTGTCCCTCGTTCGGCAGGAACGGATCGAGATGCATCTCCCGGCCGATCCCGTGCCCGCCGTATCCGTCGACGATGCCGTAGGAGCGCCCGTGCTCGGATTCGGCCGCCCGGGTACCGAGCTCGATGGCATGCGAGATGTCGGTGAGCCGGTTGTCCGCGACCATGGCCGCGATACCGGCCACCATGGATTTCTCGGTGGCCTCGCTCAGCAGCCGGTCGGCCTCGGACAGTTCGCCGACGCCGAAGGTCCACGCGGAATCGCCGTGCCAGCCGTCCAGGATGGCGCCGCAGTCGATCGACACCAGGTCGCCGGTGGCCAGCAGTTCCTTCTCGGTCGGGATCCCGTGCACCACACGGTCGTTCACCGACGCGCAGATGGAGCCGGGAAACCCGTGATAACCCTTGAACGACGGGACCGCGCCCGCACCCCGGATCACCTCTTCGGCGACCCGGTCCAGTTCGAGGGTGGACACCCCGGGCGCGGCGGCCGCGCGCACCGCGACCAACGCACGGCCTACGATCGCACCGGCCGCGGCCATGGCGTCGAGTTCACCGGCAGTGCGGAACGGTACGACCTTTTTGCTCTTGCGACCGAAAACCATATCGGGTCAGCCCTCCATCGCCGAAGGATTACCGACGGACCCGGATGCGGGACTATCCGGTCGTGGCATTACGGCCCAACGCCTCCAGGGCACGCGCATTGACTTCTTCGACCTCGCCGATTCCGTCCACCGAGACGACCAGGCCGTCGTAGTAGTTCAGCAGTGGTTCGGTCTCGTCGCGGTAGATCCGCAGCCGGGTCCGGATGGTCTCCTCGTTGTCGTCGGAGCGGCCGCGGGCCAGCATCCGGTCGACCACGGTGTCCTCGGCGACGACGAAGCACAGCACGGCGTCGAGTTCGCTACCCAGATCCTGGAGGATCTTGGCCAGCGCGTCGGCCTGATCCACGGTGCGCGGATAGCCGTCGAGTACGAACCCGCGCGAGGCGTCGGGTTCGGCGACCCGGGACCGGACCATGCGGTTGGTGACATCGCTGGGCACGAGCTCGCCCGCGTCCATATAGCGTTTCGCTTCGAGGCCGAGCGGGGTCTGCTCGCTGATGTTCGCGCGGAAGAGATCGCCCGTGGAGATATGCGGTACGCCCAGCTTCTCCGACAGCAAGACGGCTTGAGTGCCCTTGCCCGCTCCCGGCGGTCCGAGTAGTACGACTCTCACTTGAGGAACCCTTCGTAATTGCGATTCATGAGTTGACTTTCGATCTGCTTCACGGTATCCAGGCCGACGCTCACCATGATGAGGACGGCGGTGCCACCGAACGGCAGATTCTGCGCCCCGCCCGACGATCCGATATCGAGGAACAGATTCGGCAGTACAGCGACCAGACCGAGATAGATGGAGCCGGGCAGGGTGATCCGGCTCAGCACATAGGTCAGGTGATCGGCCGTCGGCTTACCGGGGCGGTAGCCCGGGATGAAGCCGCCGAACTTCTTCATCTCGTCGGCGCGTTCCTCCGGGTTGAAGGTGATCGCGACGTAGAAGTAGGTGAAGAAGACGATAAGGCTGAAGTAGATCGCGATGTACACCGGGTTACCGGGATTCACCAGGTACTTCTGGATCGCTTCCTGCCACCAGCTGGGATCCTGAGCGGTGCTCGACCCGGTGAGCTGGGCGATCAGGTTCGGCAGATACAGCAGTGAGGACGCGAAGATCACCGGGATGACACCGGCCTGGTTGACCTTCAACGGTAGGTAGGTCGACGATCCGCCGTACATCTTGCGGCCGACGACCCGTTTGGCGTATTGCACAGGGATCCGGCGCTGACCCTGTTCGACGAAGATGACCGCCATGATGATCAGCAGCGCGGCCACGCACACCAGGCCGAAGACCAGGCCGCCGCGGCTGTCCAGGATCGATTTGCCCTCGCCCGGGATGCGGGCGGCGATACCGGAGAAGATCAGCAGCGACATACCGTTGCCGACGCCGCGCTCGGTGATCTGCTCGCCGAACCACATGACCAGGGCGGCGCCCGCGGTCATCACCAGGACGATGATGACCATCCCGAAAATGCTGGTGTCGGCGAGAATATCCTTCTGGCACCCCTGCAGCAGCTGGCCGCGCGCGGCCAGCGCCACCAGGCCCGTCGCCTGCAGAATCGCCAGCGCGACCGACAGGTAGCGCGTGTACTGCGTCATCTTGGTCTGGCCGGCTTGGCCTTCCTTGCGCAGTTCCTCGAACCGCGGGATGACGACGGTCAGCAGCTGGACGATGATGCTCGCTGTGATGTACGGCATAATGCCGATTGCGAACACCGACAGCTGGAGCAGCGCACCACCGGAGAACAGGTTGATGAGCTGGTAGATGCCGGCGGAATCACCACCGGAGACCAGGTCGATGCACTCTTGTACCGCCCTGTAGTCGACCCCGGGCGACGGTAGCGCGGCACCGAGGCGGTACAACGCGACCAGCCCCAGCGTGAAGAGAATCTTCCGCCGCAAGTCCGTAGTCCGGAAGGCCGTAACGAAGGCGGAAAGCACAGATCCTCCTGGCGAACGACATGGTCAGGCCATGGAATTTTTCAGCGTGTCCCGGTCGGAAATCGCCGAACCCATGACGGGTCTTGGCAGACAACACTTGAACTCTAACAGTGACGCCGGACGAGCCTGCACTCGTCCGGCGCCGCTGTCGTCGAAATCGGCGAACGTCAGCCCAGTTCGGTGGCGGTGCCACCGGCGGCTGTGATCTTCTCCTTGGCGGAGCCGGAGAACTTGTCCGCGCTGATCTGAACGGCGACGGAGATCTCCCCCTCGCCGAGCACCTTGACCAGCTGGTTCTTGCGGACAGCGCCCGCCTCGACCAGTTCGGCCTTACCGATGGTGCCCCCCTGCGGGAACAGCTCGGCGATGGCGCCCACGTTCACGACCTGGTATTCGACCCGGAACGGGTTGTTGAAGCCCTTGAGCTTCGGCAGCCGCATATGGAGGGGCATCTGCCCGCCCTCGAACGAGGCAGGCACGTTCTTACGCGCCTTGGTGCCCTTGGTGCCGCGACCCGCGGTCTTACCCTTGGAACCCTCACCACGACCCACGCGGGTCTTATCGGTCTTGGCCCCGGGTGCGGGACGCAGGTGATGCAATTTGATGGTCATGTCAGACCTCCTCAACTGTTACGAGGTGGCGCACGACATTGATCAGCCCACGGTTCTGGGCAGTGTCCTGACGGACCACCGACTTGCGGATGCCCCGCAGGCCGAGAGTGCGCAGACTGTCCCGCTGATTCTGCTTGGCGCCGATCGAACTCTTGATCTGGGTCACCTTGAGATCTGCCATCGTCAGACTCCTTGTCCGGCACGGGCACGCAGCATGCCCGCGGGAGCGACGTCCTCGAGCGGCAGACCACGACGGGCCGCGACCTCTTCGGGACGCTGCAGCATCTTGAGCGCGGCAACGGTCGCGTGCACGACGTTGATCGCGTTGTCGCTACCGAGCGACTTGGCCAGGATGTCGTGGATGCCCGCGCATTCCAGCACCGCACGCGCGGCGCCACCGGCGATCACACCGGTACCCGGGGAGGCCGGACGCAGCATGACCACACCGGCCGCCGCTTCGCCCTGTACCGGGTGGACGATGGTGGAGCCGATCATCGGGACGCGGAAGAAGCCCTTGCGCGCTTCCTCGACACCCTTCTGGATGGCCGCGGGAACTTCCTTGGCCTTGCCGTAGCCGACGCCGACCAGACCGTTGCCGTCACCCACGATGACCAGAGCGGTGAAGCTGAAGCGCCGACCACCCTTGACCACCTTGGAGACACGGTTGATGGCGACTACGCGCTCGAGCTGGTTCTTCTCGGCCGCGTCGTTACGGCGGTCGCCGCCCCGGCGGTCGCCACCGCCCCGGCGGTCACCGCGTCCCCCGTCGGGGGCGTTGGAGTTCTGTCCGGCGGGTCCGTTTCCGCCGTGGCCGCGCTGACGTCCCGGCATCAGACGTTCCTTCCGTTCACACAGGTATGTGCAGTCATGGTGGTCATCAGAACTTCAACCCGCCTTCCCGAGCGGCATCGGCGAGCGCCGCGATACGACCGTGGTAGTCGTGGCCACCGCGGTCGAACACCACGGCCTCCACACCGGCGGCCTTGGCGCGCTCGGCGATCAGTTCGCCGACCTTCTTGCCCTTGGCGGTCTTATCGCCCTCCAGCGCCCGCACATCGGCCTCGATGGTCGACGCCGAAGCGAGGGTACGACCGGCGGAATCGTCGATGAGCTGCACGTGCAGGTGCCGCGAGGAGCGGTGCACGATCAGCCGCGGACGTGCGGTGGTGCCTTCGATCTTCTTGCGCAGGCGGAAGTGGCGACGCGTCTTCGACAGCCGCCGGCGAGTGGAAGCATCCTTGCCCAGCGGAATACGCTTGGCCTTCTGATTCTCGGTTTGCGCCATGATCACTTACCCGTCTTTCCGACCTTGCGGCGAACGATCTCGCCGGCGTAGCGGATGCCCTTGCCCTTGTACGGGTCGGGTTTGCGCAGGCCGTGGATAACCGCCGAAATCTGGCCGACCTTCTGCTTGTCGATCCCGGATACGGAGAATTTGGTGGGCGTTTCCACCGCAAACGTGATGCCCTCGGGCGCCTCGATCGGCACCGGGTGGCTGTAGCCGAGGGCGAACTCGAGGTTGCTGCCCTTCTGCTGCACGCGGTAGCCGACGCCGAAGATTTCCATCTTCTTCTCGTAGCCCTGGGTGACACCGGTGACCATATTGGCGATCAGGGTCCGGGTCAGGCCGTGCAGCGAGCGGCTGCGCCGTTCGTCGTCGGGGCGGGAGAGCACCAGGCGGCCGTCTTCCTGCGCGACGCTGATGGGCTCGGCGAGGGTCAGCGACAGCTGGCCCTTGGGGCCCTTCACCGCGATGTCCTGCCCGTTGATGGTCACTTCCACGCCCGCGGGAACCGCGACGGGATCTTTACCGATACGCGACATTGTCCGTACCTCCCCTTACCAGACGTAGGCGAGGACTTCCCCGCCCACTCCCTGCTTGGCCGCCTGGCGGTCGGTGAGCAGGCCGGTCGACGTGGAGATGATCGCCACGCCGAGGCCGCCCAGGACCTTGGGCAGGTTGGTGGATTTCGCGTACACGCGCAGACCCGGCTTCGAGACGCGCCGCAGACCCTGCAGGCTGCGTTCCCGGCTGGGCCCGTACTTGAGGTCGACGACGAGGGCCTTGCCCACGGTGGCGTCCTCGGTGCGGTAATCGGCGATGTAACCCTCACGCTTCAGGATCTCGGCGATATTCGCCTTGATCTTCGAATGCGGGGCCTTCACCTGATCGTGGTACGCCGAGTTGGCGTTGCGCAGACGCGTCAGAAAGTCTGCGATCGGATCGGTCATGGTCATAGTTCGACCTCGACACCTTTCTCGCTGCGGTTCCCATGCAACACCCATGCCACTCCGGCGTGGGCCGTGGGCCTACAGCAATTCGGCTGGTCCGGACGGCAGTCGCCGCCGGATGAGTTCGTATCGCCGGGCCGCCCGCGCAGGGGGCCCACGGGCACAGAAGTGCCCTGGCAACCGGTCTAGTGTAGGAGCTGGCCCGGACTGGACCAAATCGGGGTCGGCGCGAGCCGCCCGGCGAGGTATTCCGGCCCGTCACGAGCACCGGCGTCCGGCGCCCCGGACGTGAACAGGGACCCGAGCCGAAGCTCGGGTCCCTGTTCACGTCAGCGCCCGGAAGGGCTCACCAGGAGCTCTTGTGCACCTCCGGCAGCTCGTCGAGAGCTTCCTCGGGTTCCGGGACGCGTACTTCGGCGGTACCGCCGATCCCGTCGGCGGTGAGCTCCATGTCGATACCGTCGATGTCCTTCTCTCCCACCCGCACCTGGGCACTGGTCGGCGCGTAACCGGTCGCCACCACGGTGTAGGTGCCCTCGTCCAGGTTCCCGAAGGCGTAGGACCCGTCGGGTCCGGTGGACAGCGTCTCGACGACATTGCCCAGTGAATCGGTCAGTGTGACCCGGGCCGCGGCCAGTGGCCGGCCACCGCCGCTCACCACGCCCGCGACTCGCACACCCGGGCGCAGCAGCACTTCGAGGCGTGCCGTTTCACGGGTGGTGACCTGCACCGATACCGCGGTCGGATGGTAACCGGACGCGCTCACGGCGACCGTGAACTCACCTTCGGGCAGACCGGCCAGACCGAAGCCGCCGGACAGATCGGACTCGCCGGCGGCCAGTACCTCACCCCGCATGTCCAGGGCGGTGACCGTCGCGCCCACGACGGGCGTGCCGTCACCGGTCCGCGAGACCGTGCCCATGAGACTGGCCAGTGTGCTGAGCGTGACGTCGTAGGACACCGGGTTGCTGCCCAGAACGGCGGTCGAGGCGTCGGGGCGCCGGCCTTCGGCGGAGGCGATGAGCACATAGGTGCCGGGAGCGGGCGCGGCCAGTTCGTAGAACCCGTCCGTGCCCGAGAGCGCCCGGCCCAACTGCTGTCCGGTGGGCGAGATCAGCGTCAACGTCGCTCCGGCGACCTGCACCCCACGGGCATCTGACACCCGGCCGAACAGGATCGAACCGCTGCCGGCGGGCTGCGGGGTCGGGGTGGCCCGCCCATTGCGTTCTGCCGCGGCGAACGTCGCGGTCGCCGGGGCGGACCGCGGTTCCGGCACACCACCGGTAACCGGTGTCGCGGCTTCGTCCACCACCCGCTCGGCTTCCACCGAAAGGCCCGCGGGCGCGGCCGGTGCTGCTTCGGCCCTGGCGTGCGCCGCGGCCTTCGCGGCCTCGGGCTGCCCGCTCGCGACGGCCGCCGCCGCGGCGCGCTTTGCCGTGGGGATGGTGAGCGCAATGATCGCGGCCGCGGCGGCGACACCGCATCCGATCAGGATGCCGGTACGGAATCCGTTCTCCGTAGGGATGGTGATGCCGCCGCCGAAGGAAGTGCTCATCTGTGCGAGAACCGCGCCGATGGCGGCCGAGGCCACCGAGGTGCCGATGGAGCGCATCAACGTGTTGAAGCTGTTGGCGGCCGATGTCTCGGTGATCGGCACCGCACCCATGATCAGTGCGGGCATGGCGCCGTAGGCGAAACCGACACCGAGGCTGATGATGATGGCACCGATCATCAGGCCCCAGGGCTCGCCCATCAGCGGTACCGATGTGCCGTATCCGGCCGCGATGATGACCGCGCCCAAGATCAGGGTGACTTTGGGCCCGGCCACCGCGGACAGTTTCGCGCTCAACGGCGAAGCGAGCATCATCGTCAGCCCGCCCGGCGCCATCCACAGGCCCATCGCCACCATCGACTGACCGAGACCGTAACCGGTGGCATCCGGCAACTGCAGCAGCTGGGGGAAGATGAGCGCCTGCGAGAACATCGACATACCGATGACGATCGAGGCCGCGTTGGTCAGCAACACCCGGGGACGGGCGGTGACCCGTAGATCGACCAGCGGATCCCGCGAACGCAGCTCCCATACACCCCACAGCAGCAGCACCACGACCGCGGCGACGAACAGCGAGATCGTGGTGGCACTGGTCCAGCCCCAGGTCGCACCCTTGGAGACGGCGAGCAACAGGCAGATCAGTGCGGCACCCAGGCCGAGTGCTCCGAGTGCGTCGAACCGTCCGCGTTCGGCGCGCGGCGGGGTCGACGGGATGATCATGAAGATCAGCACGCCCGCCACCGTCGCGAGCACCGCGACACCCCAGAACAGGTAGCGCCAGCTGCTGTATTCGACGACCGCGGCCGCCAGCGGCAGACCCAGCGCACCGCCGACACCGAGTGACGAACTGATCAGCGCGATGCCCGAACCGAGCTTGGCCGGTGGCAGCAGATCGCGCAAGGCGGCGATACCGACCGGAATCAGGCCCACACCCATCCCCTGCAGACCGCGGCCGATCAGCATCGGCCACAGCGACGAGGACATGGCACAGATCACCGAGCCGATCACGAGTGGGACTACCGATCCCACCAGAACAGGCCGCTTACCGAGCAGGTCACCGAGCCGGCCCGCGACCGGGGTGGTGACTGCGCCGGCCAGCAGGCTCGCGGTCACCACCCAGGTCGCGTTCGAGGGTGCGGTGTCCAGAATCTCCGGCAGCTGCCCGAGCAACGGCATCACCAGGGTCTGCGTCAACGACGCCACGATCCCGGCGAATGCGAGCACCGCCAGTACCGCCGCGGGGCGGACGACGGGTTCGGGTTTGGTCACGAGCGTGCTCCTCGATAAGTGAACGATCGACCGATGTGCATAATACACATAACATGCATGATGCAATCTAACCAATTCGTGGGTGTAAACATTCCGCGGCGCGACATCGATCCGGGGGACTTGCGCGAGCTCGCCGGATCGCCGAGGTCGGCCGGATAGCCGAGGTCGGCCGGATAGCCGAGGTCGGCCGGATAGCTCGGGCACGGATGTAAGTCGACCTGCGAGGCAACGGCGTGGGCCCACTCGTCAAGGCGAGAAGTGAACTCACTCGCGAAGGTACAAGGGTGAGCCTGCTCGCGAAAATGAGTAGTGATCGTGCTCGCGAAGGTCTGTGTTTTCGGCGCCGCCTGCGGCGTCGCGGGTCGGCCTCGCTGGACTCGACACAGGGGTGGTGCGGCCGCTCGCGGAAGGAAACTATTCACGGGCCCGCCGGTGCGGACCAGAGTGCCGAGGGTCCGCGAGGCTGTGCGGTCCCTCGACGGAAGGGCTCCAGCATTTTGCTGGTCAGCGGCTGTGCGCGAGGTCGGTCGCTTGCTGGTGGCCGGTGCGGGGGCGGGGGTACAGCGTCACCGCCGCGGCAAGAGCTATGGCACCGGCGGAGAGGGTGGTGAGGGCGAGCCAGCCGAACCAGCCGACGGCGGCGGCGCCGAAGGCGGTGCCCAGACTGCCCCCGATGAAGTACACGACCATGTAGGCGCTGTTGAAACGGGCCGGGGCGGCGGGGTCGAGGGCGAGCACCGTGCTCTGGTTCGCCACCTGGGCCGCGAAGAGTCCCGCGTCGAAGAGACCGAGACAGACGAGCGTCAGGACGGCATGCGACAGACCGGAGCCCAGGGCCGCCACCGCGGCGAAGGCCAGGGCGAGGCCGACCAGGAGAACTCGGCGTGCACCGACGCGATCGGTCCAGATTCCCGCGATCCTGGTCGCGACGACGCCGAGCAGGCCGGCGAACGCGTACAAACCGATCCGCTCGGGTGAATACGAGAACGGCGGCTGGGAAAGCGCCACCGCCAGACCTGCCCAGACCGCGCAGAACGCGAAGAACCACAGGGCGCCGCGACCGGCCGCCGACCGCAGCACCGGAAACCGCGTGAACAGTCCGGGGATTCCGCGCAACGTGGCGAGATAGCTGCCGGCCGCCGGTTTCCCGCCGGCAGGTAGCGCAAAGCGAGCGATACTCGCCACCGCGGCGCACGCCACCGCGAAGACCAGCAGCATGGCGCGCCAGCCGATCGAGTCCGTCAGCCACCCGCCGACGATCCGTCCCGCGAGGATCCCGGCCGAGATACCGGCGGTCACGACGCCCAGAACTGTGGCCTGCCGCCGGGGTTCCGCGAAACGCCCGGCGACCGCACTCAATTGCGCACCGACCGCGGACCCGGCCCCGATCGCCGCGACGACTGGTCCGAGCAACCAGGGCGAACCCACCACAGCACCGGCGGCCAACGTGACTGTCAGCGAGCCGAATTGGGCCGGGACTACGATCCGCGGCGCGAACCGGTCGACCAGCGGCACCAGCAGCGCCAGCCCCACCAGATACCCGATCGGCCCGCAGGCCAGCGCGGTGCCGATCACCGCAGGCGAGGTGTGCAGCGAATCCGCCACCTCCGCGATTGCGGGGTGCAGCGGGTAGAGGCTCGCCGTGCCGAGCGCGGCCGCGAGCGCCATGAACCACACAACGGGCGCGCGCAGCACCGTGCTCCGGTCGTCGGTTGTCAGTTCGGTTTCCATCGCACCGACGGTAGGAAGATCGAGCCCCCGATTCCGGCGGAAACCGGACACCACCGTCGCGGCCCCCGCCCGGATCTTCAGCTCGCAGACTTCGGTTCCGCTCCGGCCGGCCGACCTCGCCGGAGGTTCTCGGTGAACCTGCGGATGTTCTCGTGCATCTCCGGGTCCGCGTCCGGATGCGGAGCTTCCGCATCGACAACTTCCGCAATGCCGTGAAGTGCCTCGACTACCAACTCGTGAGCCGAGCGCACACCCCAACCCGCGATCTCCGCCACCAGATGGTCTCGGGTGAGTGCCGCGTGCCTGTACTCGCGGCCGATCGACATGGCCATGCGCCCATCGACACCGTGTAGGTGGGTGTGTGGGACAACGTCGTACGCGGGTGCCAATCGCACTGAACCGCTCGGGGAATGGATCAGGCCCACGTTCTTCGCATGCATATCGAGGTTCCCGAGCGCGCCCGCCGGGTACCGTCGGGTCACGATCGAAACGCTCGATGACCAGGGCAGGAGTTCCCGCAAAGTCTGCAATCCAGGTGTCGTGCGACGACAGTCCGAGGACATGAGACAGCCGGGTGCCGTATTCCTCGTCGTAGATGAGGGTCGGATGTTGCTGCACAACCGGCTTCAGAATGTGCGTGGACGGTGCGCCCCCGATCGCTTGCGCCCATCCATCGGAGGTGTGAGCCAGCACGATCTTCGGCTGGACGCCCGCAAGCGAGGTGCTTGGCTTTTGCGCGGTTCGGCTTCGGCGTCAACGGTATGGCGGCGGACAGAACGCGACTGTTGGCTCCATAACGTTCCATCGCGCCAGGAGCGGCCCTGAAGTCGAAGGTCTCTCAGTGGACATGATCGCTATTTCGCGATTCAGAAACGGCCGCCGCCCATACCGCCGCGCAGCATGCTGTTGATCAGGATCCCGCCCAGATCGCGCCGCGCTGCCCCGAACCAGCCAGCGCCCGGCGACCCTCCCAGGTCCGGACGCGGCTTCTACCGCGCGGGACGGCGGGGCACCGGTCGCTCCGGTGCCGAAATGCGAGTGTCGCCGCCCGGGCTTGCCAAGCGACGCTCCAGAGCGGTGAACGCACTTATCACTTCGGGGGACTCGAATACCCGATTCCGGCGGCCGACTGACAGCTGGCGCAGAATTCCCGCTGCTACCAGCCGCTCAACGGCAGTGTTCGCGGCAGGAAAACTACGATCGGTCAGCGACGCCGCCGTGGAGACCGTGAGAATCGGGGCGCCCACCAGTTTGCCCAGCAATAGGTCCAGCGCGGAGTTCGCACGGACCGGCGCCAGCCGGGCCCGCCACGACTGTTCCAGCTCCATGGCTTTCGCCTCGAACAAGGTCGCGTCCCCGGCCGCGCGGGCACATGCTGCGGCAAACCGGGCGACCCAAGTGTTCAAGTCGTCGACAGCCTGCCTCGAATCGGCTCGACCTATATGCCTGAAGCGATTCAGGCCGTCGATATAGCTGTCGCTCCACGTAGCCAGGATCAGCGATACAGGGGCAACCACCCGTTCCACCGCGCCGCGCCTGCGAAGGACGACATGGATCAACGCCCTGCCGGTTCGCCCGTTGCCATCGGCGAATGGGTGGATGGTCTCGAATTGAGCATGGGCTATCGCTGCCTGCGCAACGGCCGGCAGATCGTCTCTGTTGCAGAAATCGATCAGGTCCCGCATCAATTCGGGCACATATTCCGGTGGCGGCGGAACGAATTCGGCCGAGCAGGGATTGAAGGAGCTGCCCCCGATCCAGTTCTGCTCCTCGCGCAGTTGTCCGGCATGTTGCGCAAGCCTGGTGCCGGTCAGCAAGCGCCGATGGATTTCGAGCAGCGCATCTTCGGTGACGGCCTCCCCAGGACCGTTCGCGCTGGTGGCCACCGCCATGGCATCGATATTCGCCAGCACCTCGGCAGCCGTCACATCGGAAGGCTCGCCCTCCAGCTCACGCGCCGCCTCGGCACGCAGCAGTCGGCGCGCCCCGATTTCGAGGCCCTCGATTCGCGACGAGGCGATGGCCTCGGCGCGTAGCAGGAGGCGAGACAGCGTCTCCGTTTCGACCAGCGCCTTCGCCTCTGCGTCGAGGCGAGCGATCGCCACTTCGGCGTCGGCGACATCAGCGGCGGTTTCACTCGCGAGCATGATCGGGCGACCGGCCAATGGGTCGGGCAGATAGGCGCGGTAAACACCGGAGCCGCGGTCGCGCCGCGAGAGTGCGCCACCATCCACGTTGCCGACCCAGCGCTGTTGCAAAAGCTTGGCCATATCACCTCCTTATTAAGGATAATAATACAACCTTTAATAAGGATCGCACCTGTTCAAACTTCCGACGGATGCGACCGGGCAGCGCTCACGGAACTCGATTCAGAAACGGCCGCCGCGGCTGATCCGCCGGGAACCACCCGACCCGCCGAAGGACCCGGCCCGATATCCACCACGGTGACCGGGACCGCCGCCCATTCCGCCGCGCAGCATGCTGTCGATCAGGATGCCGCCCAGGATCGCGCCGGCCTGCGCCGAACCGGCCGGCGCCCGGCGACCCTCCCAGGTCCGGACGCCGGCCTGCGCCTCCTGAAGTGCGCGACCGGCGAGATCGGCGGCGGCGCGGGCGTGGGTGAGCGCGGCGGCCGGGTCGTCGGTGCGCAGCCGCTGCGCCTCGTCGAGGTTGCGCTGGGCTTCCGACAGGCGGGTGCGAGGCGTCGCGTCCACGGCGCCCCGACGGGTGCTGATGAAATCGGCGGCGGTGCGGACCCGAGTGGCCGCGTCACCGACTGCTTGATCCAGACGGCGGGCCAGATCCTCGGCGGCGAGTTTGCGGTCGCCGGCCGCGGCCAGCGCGCGGTCCAGGTCGCCGTCGGCGGCGACCGCGTCGTGGAAGGCGCCCAGCGGGTCGGTTTCGGCGGTACTGCCCGCGCTGTCCAAGACGGTTCGCGCCGCGGCGGCGGCCGTCGCGAGTTCGGGGCCGCCGTGTTCGGCGAGTCCGGCGGCGGCGCGCAGATCACCGCGCAACTCGTCCAGGACCGCGGGCAGACCGGCCCGTGCCTGCTGAATGTTCGCCGCCGCGCCCAGGACGGCGTCGAGCAGGGTGCGGGCCTGTCCGATAGCGCCTTCGGCGGCCCGGATATCGGCGACCGCACCGCCCTGCTCCCCCACCGGTCGGGCGAGTTCCCGGCGACCTTCGCCGACGCATTCGTCGGCGAAGGCGATACGTTCCCGGGCCATGCCGACGTTGTCGCGGATCGGTTCGAGCACCCCGGCCGGATGCGTGGCCGACAGCCGGGTCAGTTCGGCGTCCGCGTCCGGGACCCGGCCGGTGAGATCGACGATATCGCGGGTCAGGGCGTCCAGTCGGGACGAGGCGTTGATCAGCAGATCGCGCATGGCGTCGAATTCGGTGACGCGCGCGTCGAGTTCGGCGTCGGCGTGCCCTGCGGTGGCGATCAGATCGATCAGCAGCGTCCGCTGCTCGTCGGGTGTTTCCGGGATGGCGTCGTCGAGACGCTGCCGAATCGCGAAAGCTTTCGCGGTGGCGGCTTTCGCGTTGTCGAGCGCGGTGCGGAAGGGCAGCACCGCGGTATCCCCGAATTCCCCCGCGGCCAGGTCGAGTTCCTCGGCACTGGTCCGGACCGCATTGTCGATTTCGACGAGGATCTCGTGCGAACGGGCGTGCAACGCCGCCAGCGGTAGCGCGGCGAGCGCGGCGGTGTCGGTGGGGTCGGTCGCCCGGGCCCGGTCGAGTTCGGCCCGGTCGCGGCCGCGCCGGCGGTAACGCTGGTAGAGCAGCAGCCCCGCCAGTGCGAGCACGATCAGCGCGCCGATGAGCAGTACCGGGCCGACGCTCACCCCGCCGCCGCTCATGGCCGAGCCGATACCCACGGCCGCCGCCACACCCGCATCGGCCCATCGGTTGTCGCGCAACGCGGGTTCGACCTGGTCGACGAGTATCCGGTCGACATCGGATTCGCTCACCCCGTCGGGACGCTCACCTTCGAAGGCGTAGGCGCGATCCCGGGTGGCGACGGCGAGCAACAGGTCCCGGTCGCCGAATCCGGATTGCCGGGCGGTCTGCGCGGCCCAATCCTGTGGGCTGTAGCCGGCGAAGTCGCCTACGTAGACCACCCAGAGACGCACCCGGTGATCGGCGTAGAGGGACTCGACGGCCGCGCGCACCCGGTCGGCGTCCGCGCGGGCGAGGACGGCGGCCGAATCGACGACATAGGTGTCGAGCCGGGCGGGCGGTTCCGCCGCGACGCTCGGCGCCCCCGATACACCGGCGAACAACAGTCCGAGCACGAACCACGCGACCCGGCGGAGCGGATACCTCGACGTCGGCATGCCACGAATGTAGCGTGCGCGCGCCTCGGGTACGGCGCAGTCGGACTACCGGAGGCAGCCCTGTTTCCGTCCGGCGAACTGCGCGGATGATCCGCCCGCAAGTTCCCGTCCGCCGCCGGACGGGTGTTTCGTCACAGAATCGCCGTGCACAGCCACCGACACGAATAAGAAACACATTGGAAATTTTGTCTCGATAGCTTCCGGACGCTTGCCCAGATAGCCCCCGGAGGTACCCATGACCGATTTCCTCGCACGCGAAGCAGCCGAGACCCTGACGCGCGCCCTGGGCAGGCGGAGCTTCCTCCGCGCGGCCGCGGCCGTGGGCGCAGTGGGCGCGGCGGCGGCCGCGACCGCCTGCACGGCGGAAACCCCCGCGAACACCGTCTCGACTTCGTCGCCCGCGCTGCCGTTCAGCGGCGGTGTCCCGACCTTGCAACCCGGGCAGGGCGAGATCCCCGGCGACCATTATCTGCGCTCCGAGGTCGATCAAGTCCTGTGGGGTTATGTCCCGAATGTGCACAGCAGCGAAGTGCTGCGGATGAAGTCGGGTGAGACCGTCACCATCGACGCCGTGTCACACGAGGGGATCCTGGAGGACCAGGGTCGCGATCCGGTGGAGTACTTCGGCTCGAAGGGGGTCGCGAAGAACGATGTACTCGCCGACGCGGTCGCCATCGCCGAGAGCTACGACCGCACACCACGCGATTTCGACAAGGACGGCCCGCACGTCGTCACCGGACCGGTGTTCGTGGAGGGTGCGCGACCGGGTGACGTGCTGAAGATCGAGACCCTCGCGGCGGTCCCCCGGGTGCCCTACGGCGTGGTGTCGAGCCGGCACGGCAAGGGCGCACTGGCCCGGACGGCGAACGGCGAAGCACCGGCCGGCATCTCGCTGGCGGAGGTGATGCCACCCGTCGCCGCCGATCGGCGCCCGACCGGCGATCCGCGCGACTACGGCAATGTCTCCACCTTCACCGCCATCGAAGAAGGCTTGGGCGTGATGCCGTTCGGCGACGCGAAGGTGCGCTTCCCACTGCGTCCCTTCATGGGCATGATGGGAGTGGCGTTCTCGCCGGACACCGATCCGAAAGCGGCCGCCGCCAACTCGATTCCACCCACCCGCGGCGGCGGCAATATCGATATCCGGCTGCTCGGCGCCGGTTCCGCGTTCTATCTGCCGGTTTTCGCCGAAGGCGCCCTGTTCTACGTCGGCGACCCGCATATGGCGATGGGCGACGGCGAAGCCGCCCTCACCGCGATGGAGGGCTCACTGCGCGGCACTTTCCGGCTGACCGTCTGCAAACCGGGTTCCGGGGATGCGCCGGAGGTCGCCTACAAGTATCCGTTCGGCGAAACCGACGACGCCTGGATCCCCATCGGCCTCTCCGATCCGGACGGTTCGCAGAACGGCCAGTCGAGCGATCTGAATATCGCCATGCGCCGCGCGGTGGTCAACGCTCTCGACTTCCTGGAACAGGAGAAGGGGATGGACCGCGCCACCGCCTACGCCTACCTCTCCGCCGCGGCGGATTTCACGGTCTCCCAGGTGGTGGACCGCACGGTCGGTGTCCACGGGCAGATCTACAAGAGCCACTTCGCCTGACCGGCGGGGGCCGCGAGCGCCCGCGAACCGGACCTCACCGCACCGGGTCGGCGTGCTGCCGCGCTCCGGTGCCGAGATCGGCCGCCTCGAGCAGGATCCGCAGTAGCTCCGCCGGCGCGTCGCGCATCAGATTGTGGCCTCCCGCCAAGGCGTGGGTGGTCCAGCCGGGGTCCGCGCGCAGCCGTTCATAGGCCGCGGTGAAAGGGGACGGTGTCGCCCAACCGGCGGCGTACACATAGGTCCGGTCACGGATATGGGCGAGGTCGCCGGCCAGCCGCAGGGGCTGGAGCACCGAAGCGAGCGGGTGGGAGGTGGCGCGGGGATCGAAGAACGGGAGCGGGCGAATGGCATCGCCGGATTCCACGACGTCGAGGTACCAGCGATGCTCCTGTTCGGAAGCGAGGTCCCAGCAGGACTCGCCGTTCCCGGGGACCATCGCGTCGACATAGATCAGCGATTTCACGCGGTCCGGTGCGCGATCGGCGGCGCCCGTGATCACCATCCCGCCGTAGCTGTGGCCGACCAGCACGGCGTCGTGGATGTTCTCCGCGGACAGCACGGCGGTGACGTCTTCGATATGGGTGTCCAGGTTCGCTCCGGCGTGCCGGAGGTGGCTGCGCTCACCGACCCCGGTCAGCGTCAGCGGCACTACGCGGTGACCGTGCCCGCGCAGGCGCTCGGTGATTTCCTCGAAGCACCAGCCACCGTGGCACATACCGGGAATCAGTACGAAGGTCGTCATGGTCGTTCTCCTCGTCGCTGTGAGCGGGAATCGATTGCGCTGTCGCGATCACCGACCCGGTCGCGCACAGGAGCACGGTCCAGAGCAGCGGCGCGGTGGTAGCGGTGTGGTCGGCGAGCAGGCCGGCGAGCCAGGGGCCCACGGTCTGCCCGGCGGCGAAAACGGTGGTGCAGGCGGCCAGTGTGGCGGTCCAGTCGGCGGGCGGCGTGTTGTTCTTGACGAGGGCGGTGACCAGCGCGGGAACAGTCATGAAGGTCGCCCCGTAGACGGCCGCCGAGGCCAACATCGCCGGAACGGCCGCGGACCAGAGCGCCAGCGCCGCGCTGCCCGCGAGGAGAGCGAGTACGAGAGCGAGCACCCGGTCGAGCGGTCGGCGGGATATCGGCCGGCTCCAGATGATCGGGCCGGCCAGCACTGCGAGACCCATTGTCGCCCAGGCGATCACGACTTGCACTGTTCCGGCGGCATGCGCGGCGAGGTGCGCGGAGAGGAAGGTTATGTAGGTGATGTAACCGGCCGCGAACAAGAGGTAGGCCAGCACCGTCGGGCGCAGCGGGCGCAGGCGCGCCCGGCCCGACCGGGGCGAAATCGTCTCGTCGTCGCGGGCGGCATGCCAGGAGATCGCCGCCGCCAGGCCCGCGGCGACGCCCGAGCCGAACCACGCCGTTTGCCAATGGTCACCCAGCATCGGCAGTGCGACACCGCTCAGGACGATGCCCAGCCCGGTACCCGCGAAATACACGGTGATCGGGGATCCGGATGCCGCGCGCGCCGCCATCCGCGCGGCGATCACCCCGCCGCTGATGAAGACGGCCGCGCCGGATATCCCGGCGACGGCGCGTAGGGCGAGGAGGAACCGATAGTCGCCGCTGACACCGGTGGCGGCGAGCGAGACGGCGGTGAGGACCATTCCCCACCGGAAGGTTCGCGCGGAGCCGATCCGCCGCGCGACCCGGGTGGTGGCCAGCGCCCCGATCAGGTACCCGAAGCCGTTGGCGGTGGCGAGCACCCCCGCCGCGCTCAGGCTCCACCCGAGATCCTCTCGCATGACAGGTAGCAGCAGTCCATAGGCGAACCTGCCCAACCCCAGTGCCGAAACCGTGCCGAAGGCCAGGCACACGGCCTGCGGAATCGGCCGCGCCACCGCAGTTACACCGGCACTCGCCATGACACTCCTAGATGGAACCGATCAGTTCTATCGAACGATAGCAGTTCATGGAACCAATCGGTACCATCTATTCCATGCCAGTAGCCAAGGGCTCCACGATCGACCCGGCCCGTACCCGTGCCGCCGTGATCGAAGCCGCGACCCCCCTGCTCTACGCCCGCGGGATCGACGGCGTCGGCGTAGCCGAACTCTCGACGCGGCTGGGCATTTCGAAAGAGACGCTGTATCGGCATTTCGGCACCAAGGACGGGCTCGTCCGGGCCGTGCTGGAGGCCCGCAGCGACAAGGTCGTCACCTGGCTGACCGAGGCGGCCGCCGCGGCCGGCGAGGATCCGGCCGCGCGCCTGACCGCGGTTTTCCGGGCACTGGGTGAGTGGTACCGCGAGCCCGCGTTCCGCGGTTGCGCGATGGTCAATGCCGCGTCCCAGCACTACGACCACGCGGTGCGCGCAATCACGGCGCGGCATCTGGACCGCTGCCTGGAGTTGTTCATCGATATCGCCGCCCGGGCCGGTTCTGCCCACCCCGACGTATTGGGCCGCCAGTTGCTCATCCTGATGGAAGGCGCGACGACCCTGGCCGCCTACCAGGGCCCGGACCAGGTCCGCGAGCAGACATGTGACGCCGCGCTTTCCCTGCTCGCCGCCACCGGCCGGGCAGATCCCGCCTGACCGCACCGCGGCGGGATTTCGAACTCGCCGAACTCGTCGAGCGCTCGATCGACGACGCACCTGGATCGCCGCGAAACCCACAGGGGTCCGAGCTGGGCGGACATCCGTTCACGATGATCTCGCTCCGGGTCCGAGCGAGGGAAGTGCCGAGCGGGTCCGCTCGGCACCGCTCGACCCGCGACAATCGATTTCGCCGGTCGAGCGGTGACCCGATCCAGCGGATCAGCGAGTGACGGTCACCCCGACGCCCGCGGGCGCGGCGATCGGTTCATCGATGATGACCGACAGCGTCGAGCCCGGTGTCGCGGCGGCCCGCTCGGCGTACTCGGCGATGTTCTCGCCGAGGCGCTGCTTGGCCTCCGCCGTGAAATTGGGCGGAATCGCCCCCAGGACCGGCCCGAGATTCAGGACGGCGATCGCCCGCGCCTCCACATCGGTGAAGTTCACGGTGACCGCCTGGGACGACGGCTCCACCGACAGCGCGGCGGCCGGCCCGGCGCCGAGACCGAGACAGCCGAGCGTGGCGGCGGCGATCAGCGGGAAATGAAGTCTCACGGAAATGCTCCTTTACGGAATTCGATAGCTCTGCGTAACTCGAACATTCGTCACCCACGGGATGCGGGCGACACATTTCTGGAAGAGATTCGACTCGCTGCATTCAGCGCTTCGAACTCTACGTATCTGTGCACTTGTTCGGTTCGGTGCGTCCTTTCTGCGAATTCCGACGCCGGACGAACGCTCTTTTCCGGATGCGTCGACGACGTCAACCGGATGCGTCGACGACGTCAACCGGATGGGTGGGCGCGGAGTTCCGGCGCCGCGAACAGAACCGCCTCGAATTGCGGGCGGTGGGCGTGATCAGCGATGCCCGGGAAGCGGCTCACTCGACGGTGAATCGATCGGTGAACGGCGAACAGGCCGTGACGGCGCGGGCACGACTCCGGTGCCCGGCCCCGGGAGTATCAGGCAGCGGCGAGTGACGACTCGACGCTCGAATGCCGGATCATCGCGCTAGCGAACCGGTTCCGCGCTCCGCGACCTCGGTCGGGACAGCTACCGATCGAGGTCGGCGCCCGTCGACACGACGGCCGCCCATCACCGTCGGCAGACGCAGATGCTCAGCAGAATTTCTCCCCCGGTGGGCGCTGCCCCACCTGCCGGCAGGGGCACACGCGGCCGCCACCCCGGTAGCCCGAGCAGCCCCACCAGGAGACCGGCGAGGAACAGCGCCACCAACCAGATATCGTCCACCCGCGGGCGCAGCGCGGGCGCGCGAACACCGGCGGCGAGACGATGCACGATGGACGCGTTCGACTCCGCCGACGGTTCGCCTTCGGCAATGACCGAATCCGGCAACGCGGCGGGAGCGGACAGAATCGAGACCTGCGCCGCCCCACGTGGGTCCAGGGCCTGGCCGTCGCGGATCTCGAGCGTCAGCGCCATCACGGCGAGCACCAGCACGAGCAGCCGCACCAACTCCGGTGCCCGCGCGATATGCCTCACAGCCGCGATACTAAACGACGACGAGCCCGCCACGCCCGGTCACCTCTGTTCAGCGCCGGGAACCAATTCGACTACGCCACAACGGCTGCCGCTGTCGGTCCGGAGCCAGATCGTCAGCCCCGGCAGGTCGTTCCCCGGACCTGGAGCCCAGGTCGGGACTCGGCAATCGCGGGATTGCGTCGATACCGCGTGCGCGACCGGTCGCCCCGGAACCATCCGCCGCGACGGAGCACACCGCCGTCGTCCGGCGCAGAGTCCGGGCGCGCGATAGCGCTGACCACCCGTCGGCGCGAGCCTGCATCCCTTCCGCCGATCCCTCTTGTCCCGGTCCGCTCAGAGATAGGACAACGAACGGTACAACTCACCCATAGACATGCATGCCGAATGTATGTAAGTATTGGAGAAATCGACCAGGGAGGAACAATGTCGAACAGCAACGAGCTCGGCCGCAGCGAGGTCGCGGAACTGACCGGCGCCACCATCCGGTACCGCGACACCGGGAGCGGCCCACCGGTGGTCTTCGTGCACGGACTGCTCGTCAACGCGGATCTGTGGCGGCATGTGGTCCCCGCGGTGGCCGCGGCCGGTTACCGCTGCCTCGCCCCGGACTGGCCGCTCGGTTCACATTCGATCCCGGTGCCGGACGCGGATCTCACTCCGACCGGGGTAGCCGACCTCATCGCCGAATTCCTCGAGCACCTCGGCCTCACCGATGTCACGATCGTCGCCAACGACACCGGCGGCGCGATCACCCAGGTACTGCTCGCCCGCAACCCGCAACGGATCGGCCGCGTCGTACTCGCCGCGGCGGACTCCTACGAGAGCTTCCTGCCGCAGCCGTTCACCCTGCTGCCACAGTTCGCCCGTTTCCGCGGGTCGGCCCGGCTCATGACCGAACTGCTGCGCTACCGCGTGATTCAGCGGCTACCGATCGCGCTGGGCTGGTTGTCCAAACGCCCGGTCCCGGCCGCGACGGTCGACTCCTATCTACGGCCCAGCCGCGACTCGGCCGCCATCCGCGCCGATCTGCGGCGTTTCCTGCTGCACGCGCATCGCCGCTACACCCTGGACGCCGCAACCCGATTCGCCTCGGTGACCGTGCCGGTGCTGGCCGTGTGGGCCCGGGAGGACAAATTGTTCCCGGTGTCGTTCGCCGAACGACTCGTCCGCGATCTACCCGACGCCGCCCTCGAGCTGATCGACGATTCCTACACATTGATCCCGGAGGACCAGCCCGAGTTGCTCACCCAGCGGATTCTGGAGTTCACTCGGCTGCATGCCACGCCGTAGCCAGGAGGATCGCTCCCGAACGACCCGGACCGCGCTCGAACAAGCCGGACGCCGGCTGTTCACCGAGCGCGGGTTCGCGGGCACCTCCGCGGAGCAGTTGGTGATCGAGGCCGGGGTCACCAGGGGTGCGTTGCAACATCACTACGGCGACAAACGCGGCCTGTTCCTGGCAGTGCTGGAACAGCTCGAAACCGAGATCACCGCCGAAATCGAGCGCGCTCTGCAAGCGGTGGATCCCGCGGACATCCTCACCGCGACGGCCGTCAGCCTGAACGCCTTCCTCGAGATATGCCAGCGGCCGGAAATGGTCCAGATCGCGCTGTTCGACGCGCCCGCGGTGCTCGGCTGGCAGGCGTGGCGCGAACTCGAGGCCCGCCACGGGCTCGGCCTCATCACCACCGAACTGGAACGCGCCCGCGACGCCGGCCTGATCACCGACACCGCCGTACCGGTCCTGGCCCAACTCGTGCTGAGCGCCGTCTCCGAGGCGGGTCTCATCGTCGCGCACGCCGCGGACAAGGAAGCCGCGCGCACACAGACGCAGCAATCGCTACTGCTCCTCGTCGGCGGTCTGCTCCGCACGTAAGTGGCTCGGGTCTTTGTTTCACACTGTGCGCAACAACGATCACGATCCGGCCGGCGTTGTCCGCGGTTGGGTCGGGATGCTGCCCCCAGGTTCGTACTTGGTGCTGACCCACCTCTACGACGCAGGCCCAGACGACGCCTTGACCCGTATACGAGCGCGTTCCAGGACCGGTATCTGCGAACATTTGGCTCGGGTTAGTTCCGGAGCCGCGAACAGATCACCGGATTCCTCGATTGACCCCGCATCCGGTCGGAGCCATCCCGGAACTGGTCCAACCGGACGAGCGGTGGCCGTGCGGTCCACCTGTGCGGTTCAAGTCGGTGGCAGAGCACCTGATACTGGCCGGCATGCGCCGAAGCCTGGACCCCCGGAGATGAGATAAGGCGGCAACCCCCAGCGGGGGCCGCTAGCGTGACGACCGATCGCGCAGGCCGCGTTACCAGAGGAGCACAGCCCCCCCGGGGGGAGCTTCAGTCTTCCGAGAGCGTCAGCTGTCCTCAAGGGCCCATTTCTGGGCGAAGGTCTCCATCTGTTTGAGGACGAGGCCGAGGGCCTCAAGTTCACCCTCGGGCGGATAGTCGAATTTGGCGAGGACGCGGCGGATCCGGGTGCGAAGTTTTGCGCGGACGGGTTCGCGGGTGAGCCAGTCGATGGAACGGTGTTTGTTGAGATCCTTGACGAGCGCGCGGGCTATTTCAGCCAGGGTGGTGTCGCCGCCTTTGATGAGCTTCTGCATGTCGTTGTTGGCAACGGCGTCGTAGAAGGCGAGTTCGGCTTCGTTCAGGGGCGGGTCGAAGCGTTCGCCACGGCGGGCCTCGGCGAGGATATCCTTGGCAATCGCGGCGATGCGGGCAATCATCTCGGCACTGTCGAGTTGCTGCCGCATATAGTTGTCCATCAGGCCCTCGAGGCGCTTGGCGAAACTGTCGTGCCGGATGACGTTGTGTTTGGTGACCTCGCGCATTTTCTGCTGGATCAGTCGGCGCAGTGCCTCGATCACCAGGTGCGGGGTATCGGATTGCGCGAGTTTCCGGAGCTGGGATTCGTTGAGGTCGGTGATATCGACCCGTCCGATCCCGGCCTGCTCGTAGAGGTCGGTGATGTCGTCGGCGTCAACCACCGAAGCAGCCAGCTGCTGCAGGTAGAGGCGGATCTCGGCGGTGACCGGCCGGCCGGTCGCTTCCCGGTCGGCGGCGTCGAGTTTGATCATCCAGGCCCGGACTTCGCTGAAGAAGGCGATATCGCGGCGCCAGTTGCCGAGGTCCTCGCAGCGTTGGGCGATCTCGCGGCTCGACGCGCAGATGCGGTAGTAGCGGTCGAGACGGGTGGCACTTTCCTTGAAGCGGGTGGACAGGGGTTTGGTGCCGGGGTCGACCTGATTGCCGGGGGTAGCTGGGCTGCGTAGATAGTTCGAGACGATGCGCAGGGTGCGCCGACGGGGTTCGGGAACGGTGGTGTCGGCGAGGAGCTTCTCCCAGTTGCTGGGTCGCAATAGGCCCTTGATGGTGTCGAGTTCGTTCTTGACTTCCGTAATAGCGCGGTCGATTTCGGCGCCGAGGGTTTTGTCCTCACGGTCACTGGCGGAGTATTCGGCCAGGGCCTTGGTGAGGTTCGCGGTGAGCGGGGCGTAGCCGACGAGCAAGCCGTCTTCCTTGCCTCGGAAGCGGCGGTTCACGCGGGCCAGGGCCTGCATGAGATTGGCGCCCTTCATGGGGCGGTCCATGTAGAGGGTATGGATGGGGGGTGCATCGTAGCCGGTGAGCAGCATCGAATGGACGATGAGGAGTTCGAGTTCGTCGTCGGGATCCTTGGCGCGTGCCTGGATGACCTTCTGCTGAGACTTGCGCAGGGCGTGCACCCGCAGATGCTCGGGGTCGGCGAGGTCACCCGAGTAGATGATCTTCATGACGCCCTTGTCGACCTCCTTGTTCACCCACGTCGGCCGCCGCTCGGCCAGTGCGTCGAACAGCCGGACGCAGATTTCGCGCGTCGCGCAGACGATCATCGCTTTGCCTGGTCCGCCGATCTGCGGGCGCATGAGTTCCCGGCGCCGCTCCCAGTGCTCGATCAGATCATCGGCGAGGGTGGCGATGCGTTCCGGGGCGCCGTAGATGGTGTTCATGGTGGCGGCGTAGTGCATGGCACGACGGCGCTCGGCGTCGTCCATCTCCGCGGTGAGGGCATTGGCCTTCTCGTCGATGGTCTCGGGGTCGACGTCGGGCGGGAGGGAGACGTCGATGACGCGGGGTTCGTGATAGACACGGACGGTGGCTTCGTCATCGACGGCGCGTTTGAGGTCGTAGGTGTCGATCTCGTCGCCGAAGACCTCGTAGGTGTTGGCCTCCGCCCGGGTTATCGGGGTTCCGGTGAACGCGATGAAAGTGGCGTAAGGGAGGGCGTCGCGCAGGTGGCGGGCGTAACCGTCGAGGTTGTCGTAGTGGGAGCGGTGCGCTTCGTCGACGATGACCACGATATTGCGGCGATCCGAGAGCCGGGGATGGTCCTTGCCGGCGTCGCGTTCTTCTTTGGTGCGCCCGAACTTCTGCAGGGTCGTGAAATAGATGCCGCCGACACGGTTGTTGGCGAGTTCGGTGCGGAGTTCCTCGCGAGTCGCGACCTGGCGAGGCGCCTGGCCGAGCAGCGTCTGACTGTCCTGGAAGGTGTCGTAGAGCTGATCGTCGAGGTCGTTGCGGTCGGTGATGACGACGATGGTCGGGTTGTTCAGCGACGGATGGCGGGAGACCTGGGCCGCGGTTTCCACCATTTCCTCGGACTTACCGGCGCCCTGAGTGTGCCAGACCACGCCGGCCTGGCCGGTGGAGCGTGAAGCCTCGACGATCGCCTCGACCGCGGCGGTGACGGCGAAGAACTGGTGTGGCTTGGCGATGCGTTTCGTCCTGGTAGTGAAATTGACGAAATTCGCTGTCAGGGAGAGGAAGCGCTCGCGCTCGAACAGGCCGTGGAGCGCAAGAATCAGGGCATCCTGGCCGTCGTAATCGGGAGAGTTGGTGTCGACGCGGCGGCCTTCGTCGTCGACATTCCACGGGGCGAAATGCTCGTACGGGGTGAAAGTAGTGCCGTATTTGGCGGTGATGCCGTCGGAGAGCAGGCACAGGACGTTGTAGCGGAAGGCGAGAGGAAACTCGGCGACGTACGTGGCGAGCTGCGCGTGGGCGTCTTTGAGCGTCGCGTGTTCATCCGCGGCGCTCTTGAGTTCGATGACGACCATCGGTAAGCCGTTGACGTACAAGACGATATCGAAGCGACGGCTGTAGTCACGGTCCATGATGGTGACCTGGTCGACCGCGTGATAGGTGTTCTCGGCCGGCTCGGTGAATTGGACCAGGCGGACCGTGGGGGTTTGTTCGGCGCCGAAATCGTCTGTGTAGGTGAGGCGGATACCGGAGACGAGATGGGCATGGGCCTGCTTGTTCTCGGGGAATGCCTCGGTGGACGACGGGTCGGTGGCGATACGGAGGGCCTCGTCGACTGCGCTCGGAGGGAGGTCGGGGTTCAGGCGCTCGATGGCGGCGCGGAGTTCGTCATGCAGGATCAGATCGTCCCAGGACTTGCGGTACCCGGAGCCGGGCGCGATACCCTTGCCGTTCAAGCACCTCCAGGAGAGTTCCATGAGCTCGTCGAGAGCGAGAAACTCCCAGGTTGACTCGGTCATCTTGTCGCCGATACCGAAGGGGGTATTGCTGGTCATGTCGATGACTCCACGATTCGCTCCGCGTCACGAACGCGCAGCTTGCCGGACATGAGTTGAGGGAGAAGGGTGTCGCGCAATTCTGCCAGCGTGCACGATTCGCGAATTGCTGCGCCGCCTCGCTCTTCCAGGGCGTCGAGCTTTGCTCGTAACGCGGGCCGGTGAGATATTGTGGGGAGAGAAACTTCCAAATTTTCCAATTGCACTCGCCGGAGTTCGGTCTGGCCGGTGCTCCCCTGACCCAAGGCTTCAATGTTTCGCTGTGCGCGCAAGACTGAAAAACCGGCGCAAACCTGGTCAACCTTATCCTGGTCGAATCGAACGATAGTGATGTGCGTGTCGACAGTGGCCTCTTCAGTTCGTGTCCAGAGGGCGACACGACCCAATGTGCCAACGCCGGTCGAATTTATCAGCACATCGTGGCGATTCAGGCGTTTCACAGGGCTCGCCTTTTCTCTCAAAGTCCTCCTAGCAGGCGCCATATTAACCCGCCCATCCCGGATACATTTTTGGTTCAACACGATCAGATCATCGTCAGAGTCGGAATATTTTGGTGCAATACCTCGGGTGATTTTAGATGCAATCTCACGGAGCAGCACCGTCTCTGTTTCATCTTGACCAAGTACGTACTCGAACTCGGCCTCGTTGATCTCACGTGCCGTGGCTGCGATGCGCTCGTTGACCGCGATCTTGTCATCCAGCGCGCATAGCATATCTGAAACTGCACGCTGAGTATAGAAAGGAGGAAGGGCTATCTCCTCAGTCTCTGCGAATCTTGTGTATTGAAATCGAGCTACACCAGTATGTTGGACCTGATGGCGCCACATTGCTCCACTGTTGTACAGGTTCTGCAGGTACCAATATATGTAACGCGGATCAGCCTTGCTTGGGTCGACTCTCAAGAATCGGGCAAAACTTGCGCAACTAGCCTTTCCAGGCAGGCGGGCAAGAATTTCCTCGGTGACAAGCATCGTTCGCCCTGTGGGGCGATCGCGAGATCCACCTGCTGTTTCGATTAGTATGTCATTTGGTTCCAATATTCGCCGGTGCGCAGTTCGCTTTGAGAAAAACCGCACCGGGACAGTGATGTTATTCCCTGTGCGCACCCGAGGGAAATCGGTTCCGCGGATAACATGCACTTCAACGTGGTCGTCTGAGGGTTCTGCTTGACCCCAATCTCCGTCCTTTGTGTCTCGCAGCAATTCCTTCAATAGTACGAAATTTTCCCTAGACATTGATCCTCGCCAGCTGTTCACGCACCAATGCATCCAGCCTTGAGGACTCATCGAAAAGTCCGCTAAGCTCATCCGTTAACCGTGCAAGGCGTTTCTCCACCGGTTCCGCGTCGGGATCCTCCTCCACTTTGACTGTGCCGACATAGGTTCCTGGCGTAAGCACATAGTCGTTCTTAGCGATCTCTTCCAAAGACGCAGTACTACAGAAACCAGGGACGTCTTCGTATGAAAGATGTTTCTCCTTCGCTGACCTTGTACCGCGCCACGCGTGGTATACATCGGAGATCTTTTCGAGGTCCGCATCGGTGAAGACCCGCTCAGTCCGGTCGAGCATGGTGCCCACCGCTCGGGCATCAATGAACAGGACTTCATTGCGGCGGTCTTGGAGCGCCTTAGCCCCCTGTGGCGACTTGTCTTTCGCCATGAACCACAAGCACGCCGGGATAGTTGTGGTCCGAAACAGGTTGCCCGGCAAAGCGACCATGCAAGCTACGAGGTCGGCATCGACCATCGCGGCTCGAATCTCTCCTTCTCCGGACAGTTTGCTGGTCATCGAGCCGTTGGACAGCACCACACCAGCAGATCCACGGTCGCCCAGTTTTGACACGATATGTTGCAGCCAGGCGTAGTTATCACTGGACTTTGGCGGTACACCGAAGCGCCATTTCAGATCACTTGGGCTAGGATTCCAGTTATTGTCGTTGAACGGCGGATTGGCCATGACGAAGTCTGCCCTGAGATCAGGATGTTTGTCGTCCACATTGGTAAACGCCCAGTGGTCGCCGATCCCTTTCGGGTCCAGCCCGTGAATTGCGAGATTCATTTTCGCGAGCCGCCACGTCCGTTCATTTGATTCTTGACCGTATATTGCAAGATCGTGAATGTGGTCTCGCCCTTGACGTTGAAGTACAAATTTTTCTGCTTGCACGAACATACCGCCGGAACCGCAGCATGGATCGTAGACGCGTCCCTTATACGGTTCCAATACTTCGACGATGAGGCGGACTACGCTCGCGGGCGTATAAAACTCGCCGGCTCGTTTCCCTTCCGCGCGGGCGAACCGCTCGAGAAAGTATTCGTAGACCTCGCCGAGCACATCCTGCGCCGGCCGATCACCGTGACCCGTGAAGCGCGCGTCACTAATCAGGTCGACCAGTTCCTTGAGACGCTTTTGGTCGACGTTGTCGCGGTTGAAGATCTTCGGCAGCACACCAGTGAGCGCCTTGTTGGCCTTCATCACCTGGTTCATGGCGTCGTCGATGAGTTTGCCGACGCCTTCCGCGGCGCTGCCGGCGTTCTCGGCGATGTAGTCCCAGCGGGCGGTCGGGGGCACCCAGAAGACATTCTTCTCCGCGTATTCGTCACGCTCCTCGAGGAAGTCCTCGCGGCGGTGCGCGGGGATCTCGGCGAGTTCGGGGTCGGCAGCGAGTTCGGCGCGGCGTTCGGCGAACGCGTCGGAGACGTACTTCAGGAAGACCAGGCCGAGGACGAATTCCTTGTACTGGGCGGCGTCCATCGATCCGCGGAGCTTGTCGGCGGCCTTCCAGAGGATGTCCTGGATTTCCTTGGTGCTGGAAATACCGGGCAGTTCGGCTTGGCCGGTGGCGCGTTTACGCGGGGGCATTGCTCCTTCTTCCTGGGTGTTCGGTGGTGATGGTCGGGTCGATGGTGAGGGTGCCGTCGGCGAGTCCGGCGACGGTGAGCCGGCGCACCTCGGCGAGTACCTCGGCTTGCGCGCGGAGCAGTTGCTCACGCTGTTCGATCTCGGCCAGTACGGCGTCGAAACGCCGCACGTCGTCGGGGCTCAGATCGGGCAGCAGGTAGTCCTCGATGCGGCGGGCCGGACGGACCGCACTCGGACTACGGGCCGTGCCGCGGGCCGCGCCGAGCAAGGCGGCGAGGACACGGGGGGTCAGGGGGGCTCGGGCCTCCGGATTCACCCGCAGCACCCGGGCAGGGAAAGCGGCAATGCGGAAACCGTCGTCCACGAGAAGACCGAGTTCCGGGGCGGTGGTGTAGACGATATCGCCGGGTTCGGTGAGCGTGACGTGCTCGTAGTGGGTGACGAGGGTGATTCGGTCGAGCCGTCGGGCGCCGAGGGGAGTTCGGCCGGTGATCTCGTCCGGGCCGATCACGTAATGGTGCCCGTCCGGGCCGGTGTGCTCCGCGGCGATGCGATGGCCCTTGACCTTGGTCACTCGGCCCTGGGCGATGAGCTTCCCGAGGGTTGTCGGGTCGGGGCGCGGGGTCGCGCGGTGGACCACATGGCCGCGATATCGGCCGTGCGACTCCTCGTGCGTGCGGGCTTGGACGGTGGCCTGCTCCAGTCGGATTTCGGCGTCCGCGATCAGGGCGGGCCGCTCGCGAACATGCCGCGCCAGGATCTCCGAAGTGGGCGGTGCAGTCGGGGTGAGTGGCGCTCCGAAAGCACGATCGAGTTTCTCGATTTCCACGGCCCGTCCGTAGCGCGGGTCGTGTCCGTCCAACCTGCGGGAACCTTCCGCGCGCCAGAGCAGGACATCCTCGGTGAGGCGGGTGCGGACCGGCTCGGTGAGGGGCTCGGAGCTGATATCGATCAGTAGGGCATAGCCTTTCGTCGCGACAACAGGTTCCCGAGTGAGAGTCCAGATCGCGGGACGATATCCGGGCCGGTACGGGAGTAGGCCGCCGGGTAGTGCGATGACCGATTCCACAACCTCGGCCCGCAGCAGCTTGGCGCGGGCCTGTGCTTCGCTGGTACCACGCAGCGCTTCCACCAGGGCGTCGGCCGGGCCCAGTACCACGGCAGTGCAGCCCGGTCCGAGGAGGACAGCGATACGGTCCAGCTCCTGGAGGGCGGTGAGAGCCTTACGACTTTCGCCAGGACGATACGGGAGTTGGGTGACGAGGATATCGGGGTAACCGATGTCCTCGTCGAGGTCGCGACCGATCTGGACGTCGAGCGACACCTCATCGACTCCGGCGAGCAGCAGGCGGCGCCGGGTGACCCGGGCGAGACGCTCGTCGGGTTCTGCGGCAAGGACGGTGATTTCACCGGCATCGTCTGTGCCGCGGATTAAACCGGCCAACAGGTCGCCGGTCCGGGCGTGTGGATCTGCGAGGGTTATCGAGTCGTCGCGTTCTATCCGGGCCGGGAGCTCTGCGAGGTCGATGAGCAACCGCAACAGTTCGGGAACGACAGCGTCGGCGGTGAGATCAGGGAGCTCAAGGCGGGCGCGGTGGGCGAGCAGCCATTCGTAGGCGCCGTGCTCGCTGTAGGCAGCTTCGACCATGTCCTCCGCGAGCACGGCCAGCGGTGCGGTCTGCTCGCCGGCGGCGCGGAGTTCCCGCAGGAGGAACTCGTCCTCGGGGTCCATGCGTTCGGCCCGGCGCAGTAGGCGGTCCGCAGACTGCCGGCGCGTACCGTCCACCGTGTTGTCACACAGTGGTTTCTCATCGAGGTGACGGAGGCAGAGCAAAGCGCCGAGGATCTCGACCGAGTGGAATCGACCGGCCGCCATACTGTGCTGTACTGCGGCAATTCCGTACAGCACGAGTTCGGTGCGCAGCTGTTCGGCGTCGGCATTGCCCAGGCCGGTGGAGGTGAGCCACCGGGCGATCTGTTCGCCGTCGAAGAAAAGACGGTCACCCTGCCCGGTGGCCGGTGCCGGGAAATCGCGGTGCCGGCGCCGCCAAGTGGACACCACCGGCCGCCGAACCCGGGCCATCGCGGCGATCTCGGACATGGACACCAGGACGCGTGTGCCGGCATCCCCGGAGGTTGCATGCTGTCCGCCTGTCATGGTGTCCTGCCCTCCTTTCATGTGCCGATGCTGAGAATACCGCCCTTCAGGTGGTGACAAAGTCCACTACGCTGATAACCCCCTATATCAGATTCTACTAACCCCAACCAGCTGGCTCAGTTCTGCATATGGTCGGTAGCAGCTGATTCGATCAGTTCCGGACTGCGGAAGGACCGCGTCAGCCGGTCGCTCTGCCGCAGTTCCGGAAGATCTTTCTCCACGAGTTTCAGATCTTGGAACTTGCGCGCAGTCACCAGGACCCTGCTCTCCATCGAGCCGACTGCGTCGTTGTATGCCTTCACGGAACTGTCGAGAGCAGTGCCGAGGGTCTCCAGGTGCTTACCCATCGTCGCCAGACGGTTGTAGATCAACGTGCCGAGTTCCTGGATCTCGCGCATATTCGCGTGCAATGCCTCCTGCTTCCAGCCGAATGCGATCGCCCGCAGGGCTGCGATCAGCGTCACCGGAGTGGCGATGAGCACCTGCTTGGCGGCAGCATGTTCGAGGAGATCCCGGTGGTGCTCGAGCGCAGGTGCCAGGAAGGACTCACTCGGCACGAACAGGATCACGAACTCGGGCGAACGCTCGAACTTCGCGTGATAGCCCTTCCCGGACAACGCGTCCACATGTTTCCGCAGCTGTTTTCCGTGCTCGATCCACAACCGCTGCGCTTCGTCCTCGTCGGCGGCCTCGGTAGCGGCGACGAACGCCTCCATCGGCACCTTCGAATCCACGATCGCGTCCTTGCCGCCGGCCATCCTGATCACCATATCGGGACGCTGTGCGGATTCCTCGCCCACAACCGTCACCTGAAGGTCGAAATCGCAGTGTTCGACCATGCCCGCCAATTCGACCGCGCGCTTGAGTTGCATCTCGCCCCACTGTCCGCGGGTCTGCGGCCGCTTCAGCGCCTGCACCAGGGTGCTGGTCTGCATCCGGTTGCGAACACTTTCCTCGGCCAGGCCTTTGATCTCTTGCTGCAATCGCGATTCGATCGAAGTCCGGCTGACTTCGAAATCCTTGAGCTGACGACCCATCTGGGCCAACCCTTCGTGTACCGGTTTGCTGATCGCAGCCAGCTTGGACTCGGCGGCGGAGACCAGCGTTTCCTGCGAACGCGTCAGCAGCTGATTACCCAGGGCCTCGAATGCTTCCTTCTGCATCTGCAGGTTCTGCTCGCTCATCTCCTCGATCTGCTTCCGGAGCGCCTGCTGTGTTGTGGAATCTTCTCGGAGGGAACGGATTTCCGTACGCAAGGCGGTGAGTTCGTTGTCCATCTCCTGGATCCGCACCCGCAGCTGTTCCTCGACGGCGTGCAGGGCTGTCGCCCGCTGCTCGGAATCGCGCAAAGCACGCCGGGTTTCGTCCGCGGCGGGCCCAGCCGATGCGAGTTCGGCGCGCAAACGTTCGACTTCCCCTTCCGCGCGATGCAGTTCGGCGCGCGTGGAACTCAACTCGGACCGCAACTGGCCGAGCTGCTCGTCGAGGCCCTGGCGCCCGGCGGTCATCGTTGCGTTCTCACGCTCCAACCGCTCCGCGCGTTCGGTGGCGCGGTTGCGTTCGGCGCGCAGATCGTCGGCGCGACGTCCGGCTGCACGACTCTGCTCTTCGGCAAGCGTTCGCGCCGTCTCGTTTTCGGCTCGCCGTCTACCGTGCCGGGCGCCGGCGATCAGGTATCCGACGGCGGCGAACAGGACGGCGCCGACCAAAGCGGTAACGATCGAAACGGTGGTGGTCATCAGTGCTCCTCAGAGGGTTTTCAAGTCGAGCTGGTGGCTGTGCGGTGGATCGCGTCGCCGTGACCTGGTTCCCGTGCTTCGAAGGTCGTGACGACAGGCGGAACTGTAGGCAATCAGTTATGGGATTTAGCAAAGAGTACTGATATCAGGGGTTATCAAAGATTTTTCTTGAAACTTCATGAAGTCTGGGCCATCCTCTTCTCAGCGTCACGCTGGCTCCCACACTCGGCGGGGTCCGCTCCCGAAACCCTTAGGAATTCCGATGATTCGAAGACTCGGTGTCGCCCTGCTGGCCATCGGCTGCACTGGAGCGTTCGTTACCGGTCAGGCATCCGCGAACCGCGCGACTCGCTCGTCGACGGCACCCCGGTCGTCGGCGACGACGTGCGACCGGGCTTGTACGTCACCGATGGACCCGGCACCGACGACTACGGGTTCTGCTTCATCGAATGGCTCCCTTACAAGGGCGCCCGCTCCTCCGGGCTCCTCGATATCCAGTCGTACGAGGGGCCGTCCTATGTGCAGCTGAATGCCGGTGATGTCGTCACCGTCGACGGATGCAACTGGACGCTCCAGAGCTGACTTCCACGAGATGCTGCCGGCAATCGGCCAGCAGGCCGGGCGCATTTATTCGGCCGCCCGTCCCGAGTGCGCCCTCGGGACCGATCCCCCACGGACACCTGTCCGGTGTCCGGCCAACCACGTCAGGAGATGAAATATGACCACGAACGTTATGGGAATCCAGGAACACGACGGGCTCGACATCGCGCTCGAAGCCGCCTCGAAGGACGCGGCCGCGTCCGGGGCCCGGGTATTCCCGTGCACCGTGTTCGAACAAGGGAAGCGGACGATGATCTCGACCTCGTTCCCCTTCTCGTTCCTCGCCCGTCAGGTCGTCGCGGAATCCGTGCAGAAAGGCGGCGATCCCAGCAACAAGACCAACCGCCCCCTGATGGCCGATCATGTGAAGACGATCAACGCCTATGTGCGGGAGAACCCCGATGATTACATACTGCCACCGGTCACCCTCAATGCCCGCGAACTGCCCGCGCTGCACATCCCACGTGGAAATATGAAGAATCGCTTGGGGTTCATGGTGATCGACGACAACGTCGTCTTCAATGTCACGGATGGACAGCATCGGATCGCCGCGATCAAGGGTATGGGTTCGGGACGGTCCTCGGTGCCTGGGCTCGTCGATTTGAATGCGGGTTTCGAGGCGCACAGTCTTGCGGTGCTGATCGTCGTCGAATCGGACATTCGCCGCATCCACCAGGACTTTGCGGATGCCGCACAGACCAAGGCAATCCCTTCCAGCCTGCTGGCGGTGTACAACACGCGCGAACCGATCAACGGCGTCCTCGCCGATATCATCGACGGCACCCGCCTCTTCCGTGGCCGCATCGATTCGACCTCCTCGGCGCTGCCGAAGGCGTCGAATGCGGTGTTCCTGCTGAACCAGGTCCGGCAGTTCGTCAAGGAACTGATGTTCGCCGACTATGCGTTGTCGGAGGTCTCGGTGGGCAAGCAGAGTAGCCAGATCATCGGCGAGAAGGCGGCCCGGGACGAATTCGTCGCGGATGCAGTCGCTTTGATCGAGACTCTGTCCGAACACATGGACCCGTGGCGTGAGATCTGCGAGTTGCCCACCACCGGCGGTCCGGCAAACCGCGTCGCGGACTTCCGAACGCATTACATCAACATGACCGCCACCGGCCTCAATGTGATCGGCCGGGTCGCCTACGAGATCCGGAAGAGCCCTGATCTGGAATTGCGCCAGCGGGAATACCAGAGGCTCGCCTCCGAAATCGATTGGCGGCGCCAGGCAACGATCTGGCAGGGCAACATCGTCACCGCGGACGGCAAAGTCGTGACCAACCGTCAGCCGGTCCGTACTGCCGCCGACAAGGTGAAGGCTCAGCTCGGGCTGCCCCCCCCAGTCGTAGTAACCAACGCCGACGTCCCGCGGATATACAGTCGCCGACGCGAAACACGTAATCGGGTCGGTGCCCAATGACCACCCTCGGCACTCTTCGAAACCGGCGGTCCCCGGTCCTTTCGGTCTGGATCGGGGACCCGCTCGGCGAATCGATATCGATGCGACCGGAGCCTGCCCATGCTGGTCCGTGGGTCGGGTCGTCAGACTGCAGGAGCCATAACGTGGACGATGACCGGCTGGTCGTGACCGCCGTTATCGGCGGTCGCCAATCGAAAGATCCCGCCTTCCTTCCACCGGACTACCAGGACGCCGAGAAGTTCGTGCGACGCTACCGACGGGCGAGATTCTTCTGTGGAATCTACCTCGGTGGCTGCGGTTGGCCGCTGGCACACAAGGTGTGCGCGACCAAGAAATCGCACTGGGCGCACCACCCCGGCGGCCCGGTGTGCAATCGCAGCGGACGGGAGGATTCCGCCGACCACCTGTACATCCGCGCGGGCCTGATCAGATTGCTCGGCAAGGGCGGCGACGAGAAGATCACGGAAGAAATCGTGATGGACGGCAAGCAGTGCTCCTACACCCAGATCTCTCGCGGAAAGACGGTGCTCCGGATCCAGTACGCGAATCTTCGCGAAGACCAGTGGGGTTTGGAACATCGCGCGTTGCGGCGGCGCTTCACCAATGTCCATTGGGTGATCGGCCCGAGCGCGTCCAGCACTGCGGAGTTCATCGAAGTACGCAAGGGATGGGTGCTACGAGCGGACTGTCGCACCCGCGGAGGGACTCGGCAAGTACTCGTACGACTCGATGGGAGCGCGGGCAAGCAGGAATGGATACTCCTCTCGGAGTGCGTAATCGATGCGAATGGCCGAGTGACCGGGCCAACGCTTTGGGAGCAACGTGCGTTGCACCAGAAGAAGTTCGAATCGCGGCGGCTTGATCGATCCGCCCCCGTACCTGCCCCGGAGTCGCCGCAAGAGCCGTTGATTCGTGCAGCCTCTGCCGATCAGCCGAACGATGCGACTCTCGCGGAGTCGGTGCGTCCATTTCTGGACCATATGGAAGCGGCGATCGCGCGAGACGATCTCACCAACCTCGAATCCCATCTGGAGGTTCGCAAGCGCGAACTGGAATGGCTCCGCCACAGCGGCCTCACAGCGGAACAAGCGCGACTGAACCGGATAACGACCTGGCGCGTGAATCATTACAACAATGCGATCAGGCAGGCACCCGCTGCGGCAAAACCCGATGCCCGATCAACTCACCCAGCCCAACCCACTCAGTCCATGACTCGGTCCGCTTCGAACCGATGGTCGCCGCCGCCCCCACGTGAACGCACTAACAAGCCCGGAAATCGAAGAGGGAAGGTTGTCCAGGCCACGCCCGCTCCGGGACTGAGCAGACAGCGTGGAACGTCCGGCGAGCAGAACAGGAACAGGAAGCACAGCGAGGCCGGGGTGAAAAGCCAGCCTCCGCTGACTGGTCTCGCGGCAAAGCTCGAGCCGCTGCTGCGGGAGGCCGCGCGCGCCGGCCGCACAGTGCCCTGGGGCGATCTTCCACACCCCGCCGGGCAGAAACACCAGGACATGGCCCGCGCTCTGGCCCGGATGGAACGCCACAATCGCCCAGGAAGCCCACTGCTCACCGCCCTGATCGTCGGCGGCGGAAACAAGGTCCACCGAATTTTCGGCGACGTTTTGGTGAACCTGGGCTACACCCGCATCACCAACGATCTAGGTCTCGACCTCGCGGGTGAAACAGAGCGGGATCGGGTGCATGCATACCATGCCCAACCTCCTCGTCAGCTCCCCAATAGCAGACTGCCGAGGATGAGAGAGTAGCCCGCCCGGGGCTACGGAGGAGGAAGCCACACCGGATTTCTTGCTCACTCATCGACAGGCCTCGGACTCGCTCGGCGCCTGTGCATAGCGTTGTTTGCGCGAATCTGATCACACCCGCCGACGAACACGCAAGAGCACGGACTGGTGAAGTCCGTGCCCTCGCGTGTTGTTCAGTTGAAGACGCTCAGCCCGAGCGTCAGCTCACCAGGAGCTCTTGTGCACGCCCGGCAGCTCGCCGCGGTGCGCCATTTCGCGCAGGCACACACGGCACAGGCCGAACTTGCGGTACACCGCGTGCGGCCGGCCGCAGCGCTGGCAGCGGGTGTAGGCGCGGACGGCGAACTTCGGCTTGCGGTTGGCCTTGTTGACCAGTGCTTTCTTAGCCATGTGCTCAGTTCTCCTTGAACGGGAAGCCGAGGTGCTTGAGCAGGGCACGGCCTTCATCGTTGTTGGTCGCGGTGGTGACAACCGTGATGTCCATACCGCGCGGGCGGTCGATCTTGTCCACATCGATCTCGTGGAACATCGACTGCTCGCTCAGACCGAACGTGTAGTTGCCGTTGCCGTCGAACTGCTTGGGCGACAGACCGCGGAAGTCACGGATACGGGGCAGGGCGATCGAAACCAGCCGGTCCAGGAACTCCCACATCCGGTCGCCACGCAGGGTGACCTTGGCGCCGATCGGCATGCCCTCACGCAGTTTGAACTGCGCGATGGATTTGGTGGCCTTGCGGATCTGCGGCTTCTGACCGGTGATCAGGGCCAGGTCCTCGACCGCACCGTTGATCAGCTTCGCGTCCCGGGCGGCGTCGCCGACACCCATGTTCACCACGACCTTGACCACGCCGGGGATCTGCATGACGTTCGGGTAGTTGAACTCGGTGTTCAGCGCGTCCTTGATTTCCTCGCGGTAGCGCTGCTTCAGCCGAGGCTGCACTTTCTCGGTGGTGGTCATATCAGATGTCCTTCCCGTTCTTACGGGAGATCCGAACCCGCTTGCCGGTTTCTTCGTCGGTGCGGTAGCCGATCCGGGTCGGGTTACCGTCCGAGTCGACGACCATCACGTTGGACACGTGGATGGGGGCTTCCTGGGTAACGATGCCACCCGAGGACGCGCCACGCAGGTTCGCGGAGTTCGCGACGTGTTTCTTGATCCGGTTCACGCCCTCGACCAGGATCCGGTTCTGCTGCGGGAAGGCCTGGATGACCTTGCCCTTGGCGCCCTTGTCCTTGCCCGAGACGACGAGCACGGTATCGCCCTTGTGCACCTTCATGTCAGAGCACCTCCGGGGCCAGCGAAACGATCTTCATGAACTTCTTGTCGCGCAGCTCGCGCCCGACCGGGCCGAAGATGCGGGTGCCGCGCGGATCGTTGTCCGGCTTGATGAGCACGGCGGCGTTCTCGTCGAAACGGATGTAGGAACCATCCGGACGGCGCCGTTCCTTGGTGGTGCGCACCACGACGGCCTTCACGACGTCACCCCGTTTGACGTTGCCGCCCGGGATGGCTTCTTTCACAGTGGCGACGATGACATCGCCGATACCGGCATAGCGGCGCGACGAACCACCGAGAACGCGGATGCAGAGAATCTCCTTGGCACCCGTGTTGTCGGCGACGCGCAGCCGCGACTCCTGCTGAATCACTTCAGCCTCCTAGACCTGGACGTAAAGCACGCCGGATTGCCGACCCGACGGGCATGGTCTGTCACCATCCGAACGCGCGCCTACCAGCGGTTTCATCTGATCGCGTGGATCAACCACCGGGGGTTCGCGGCCGAAACGCGGGCACAGGTCCCGCAGGCAACCGGTCAAGGATAGCGAATCCGCAGTTCGGACCGAAATCGGGGGGCTCGGGGCCCGCCGCGGCGGCGCGGGGCGGACGCCGCGAAGCTCTCGTTCGCAAGTCGACCGTACCGGGTGCCGCGCCTCTCCCGGCGCGACGCCGCGAGAGGGCGCCGGTAGCCTCATGGGGCTGGTTCGCCTACGTGAGGTGCGGGTCCCGCATCGGGGAGAGGTTTCGTTGAAATCGTCGGATCGTCGGTTCGTGCTCGATCGCCGTGGATTCCTGGTCGCCCTGGGGCTGGCGCCCGCCGCCGCATGGCTGGCCTCGTGCGCCGACGCGGAGTCGAAAAAGCTGATCACGGTCGATATGAGCGGTTCCGATCCGGCGATCCGGCCACAGGACGATCTGTACCGGTACGTCAACGGGAAATGGCTGCGTGAATACCAGCTGCCACCGGACAAGACCTCCTACGGCGCGTTCAGCGAGGCCGGCGAACGGACCCAGCAGCAGTTGCGGGAGATCATCGAGGGCATCAGCGACCCGGAGGACGGGTCCGAGGCCCAGCAGATCCGCGACCTCTACGACGCCCGGATGAACCTGGACGAGATCGAACAGCTCGGCCTGACCCCGCTCGATTCGATGTTCGCCGAGATCGACGACGCCAAGGACAAGCCCGCGCTCGCCGAGGTGATGGGCCGGCTGCCGATCGGCGGACTGATCGGCATCGGGGTGAGTATCGATCAGAAGGACTCCACGGCCTACATCCCTTCGATAGGGCAGTCCGGAATCGGTCTGGACGAGCAGTACTACCGCGATCCGCAGTTCGCCGAGGAACTCGCCGGCTACCGCACCTACCTGGAACGGCTGGCCAAGGGCGCGGATCTGCCCGACCCGGCCGGTATCGCGGGGCGGCAGCTGGCGCTGGAGACCCGGATCGCCGCCGCGCACTGGGACAACGTGCGCAACCGCGACGCCGAGGCCACCTATAACGTGTTCGACTGGGACAAGGCCACCGCGCTGGCACCGGAATACGACTGGGCCCCCTGGCTGCGCGGTATCACCGACCGGCCCCGGGACCTGTTCACGAAGGTCGTGGTGAACCAGCCGTCGTTCGTCACCGAGGCGGGCAAGATCTGGGCCGCGACCGATATCGCGATCTGGCGGGACTATCTGAAGCTGGCGGTGCTCACGGCGTATGCCAACGTCTTGCCCAAGGAGATCTCCGACGCCAATTTCGATTTCAACGGCCGGCTCATGTCCGGGCTGAAGCAGCGGCCGGAGCTGTGGAAATCGGCCGTCGGTTCGGTGGACGGCAATCTGAGCGAACAGCTGGGCAAGCTGTACGTGGACAAGCATTTCCCGCCCGAGGCCAAGGAACGGGTCCAGGCGATGGTCGACGATCTGCGAGCCGCCTACCGGGAGAACTTCGCCGCTTCGAGCTGGATGTCGCCCGAGACCCGGAAAGCCTCGATCGAGAAACTGGACAAGATCGGCCTCAAACTCGGCTACCCGGACAAGTGGGTGGACTACTCCACCCTGAAGGTGACCCGCGGCAAGATCATCGAATCACTGCGTGCCATCAACGATTTCGAGGTGAAGCGATCGTTCGACCGGCTGGGGAAGCCGGTGGACAAGACCGAGTGGAGCGCCTCACCGCAGACGGTGAACGCCTACTACTCCGCCACCGGCAACGAGATCGTCTTCCCGGCCGCGTTCCTGCAGCCGCCGTTCTTCGACAAGGACGCCGAGATCGCGGTCAACTACGGCGGGGTCGGTGCGGTGATCGGACACGAGATCGGGCACGGGTTCGACGACCAGGGCTCGAAATTCGACGGCGACGGCAACCAGCGCGACTGGTGGACCCCCGCCGACCGCGCCGCCTTCGACGCCAAATCCCAGCAGCTCATCGACCAGTACAACGCGCTGGTCCCCGAGGGGCTGGCCCCGGAGCAGCATGTGAACGGCGCCCTCACCGTCGGCGAGAACCTCGCCGACCTGCGCGGATTGCAGATCGCCCTGGCCGCCTACCGGATCGCCGAGCAGCGAGGCGGTGTCACGAATCCCGACTACCAGACCATGTTCCGGTCCTATTCGCGGATCTGGCGTTCCAAGATGACGCCGGAGGTCACCGAGCGGCTGCTGGCCGGTGACACCCATGCTCCCGACGAGTTCCGGGTGAACCAGGTGGTGCGCAATATCGCCGAGTTCTACCGGACCTTCGGCGTGGCCGAGAACGACGCGCTCTTCCTTCCGGAGGACCAACGCGTCGGGTTGTGACCCGCCCGCACACCCGAGTAGCGCCGGCGCAGGATGCCGGTACGCACCCAACTTAGCCAAGCCTGTCCTATGCTAGGGCTGCCGCCGCGGATTGCCGAGGTGGCAGCCCTTGCTGAGGAGGATTGTCGACGATGAAGACGGTGCGAATGTCCCGCGGTCGGACACGAGCTGTGTTCGTCGCACTCGCCGGGGTGCTCACCCTGGCACTGGCCGGCTGCGGCGGGTCGAGCGACGGGTCCTCCGGCGAGGGTGTCACCATCGCCCACGCGTACGGCGAGACGGTGATCGAGGGCACCCCGACCAAGATCGTCGCGCTGGGCAACCAGTGGCTCGACACCGTGCAGTCCTTCGGTATCGTCCCGGCCGGCTATATCGACAATGTCGCGACTTTCGCGCGCAAGTCCCCGGCCTGGGAGCCGGAGTCGTTGCAGCAGGCCGAGGCCCTGAACACCGGCGGCGATATCGCCGAGGCGGTCGCGGCGGTGGAGCCCGATCTCATCCTGGCCGATCCGTTCATCGCCGACCGGGGCATGTACGAGAAGCTGTCCAAGATCGCGCCCACCCTGCCCGCGCTCTCCGACAAAGCGGGCGCCCCCTGGACCGACCAGGTGACCGCGCTGGGCAAGGCGCTCGGCCGGGAAGGCGACGCCGACAAGATCATCGCGGACGTCTGGGCCAAGGTCGACGCCGTCGGCACGGCGAACCCCGGCCTGAAGGGCAAGACCTTCCTGAGCACCTGGCTGGCCGGCCCCACTCAGCTCATGGTGCTCAACGATCCCGCGGACGGTTCGGGCGCGCTGTTCAACCGGCTGGGAATGACCATTCCGCAGCACATCCAGGAGCTGCCCGGGTCCAGCGGACGGGTCTCGCTGTCGCCCGAACGGGTCGGCGAACTGACCTCCGATCTGTTGATCGCCGGATACTCGGTGAACCAGGACGCGGCATACCGGCAGCTGCCGGGTTACGCCGATCTGCCCGCGGTCCGCAAGAACTCGGTGGTGTTCCTGGACAACGCCGATATCGGCGCCATCAACCAGCCGACTCCGCTGTCACTGCCCTACATCGTCGACAAACTCGGGCCCGTGCTGGCCAACGCGGCGAAATAGCCCCGCACACCGGTATTCCCGCGGTTCGATCGATACGGAGAAGTGGTTTGTCCACCCTCGTCCACGAGCGTCTCCGGTACGCCCTGCGCACCGGAGTCACCTGTCTGACCATGCCCAACGGGGCGGTACTGCTGAACCCGCCGCACAACAAGAAACTGACCGGCCTGCCTGCGGCGAGTCGCGACGCGCTGAAGACGCTGAACCGGGGCCCGGCACTGTTGTCGCAGCTCGCGACCGACCCGGCCGGCGATGTGGCCGTACTACTGGGCCAGCTCGCCGCCGAGGGCTGGCTGGCGGTCACCGTCGTCGACGGCGACCGCGACCTCTACACCCTCGACCCCTTCACCACGCCCCGGGCCCGGCCCGCGGGCGCGGCACCGGCGCCCGGCGCACTGTCGAAATTCACGATATTGCGCCGGGACACCACCGGTTTCGTGCTCGAACACCCGCTTTCCTGGTGTGATCTGCGGATCGCCGATCCGCGGATCATCGCCGTGCTCGGCGGGCAGGACGCGGCCGAATCGGGCCTCGCGCCCGAAGTCCTCGAACGGCTCGCCGACGACCTGCACTGGGGCGGGTTCACCGCGAACCCGGTCGACGAGCGGGACCGGTTCACGACCCGCAGCTGGAGCGCACCCGATCTGTGGTTCCACCGGCGCAGCACCCTGGGCCCCCGCACGATCACCTGGGAGCATTTCGGCCCCACGAAATGGGCCAAGGACAGCTTTCCGCAACCCGACGCCCGCAAGCCCGCGTATCCGGGCACACCTGTCGCGCTACCGGCGCCCGACCTCGCGGCCCTGCGGACAGCCGACCCCAGCCTGACCACGGTCCTGGAGGATCGCCACTCCTGCCGCGAATACGACGACAGCGCGCCGATCACCCTGGACCAGCTGGCCGAACTGCTGTATCGGACCGCCCGGACCCGGGAGGTGAAACCGGTCGGCCCCGGCGAGGAGCTGCTGTCGCGGCCCTACCCGTCGGGCGGCGGGGTCTACGAGATCGAGGTGTACCCGATCGTGCGCACGGTCGACGGGCTGGACGCCGGTATGTACCACTACAACTCGTTCGAGCACACCCTGCACCGGATCGCCGAGCCGGACTCCGCCGAAGTACGCCAACTCGTGCGATCCACCTCGGCGACACTGGTCGGCGGCGCCGAACCACAAGTGGTGCTCCTGCTGGCGGCCCGCGCGGGACGAGTGATGTGGACCTACGAGCAGGTCGCCTACGCGAGCATCCTCAAACATGTCGGGGTGCTGATGCAGACCGTGTATCTGGCGGGAACCGCGATGGGTCTCGGGGTCTGCGCCCAGGGTTTCAGCGATACGGCCGCGTTCGTGGCGGCCGCCGGGGTGGACGAACTCGAGGAATGTGGGGTCGGCAGCATCATCGTCGGCACGCCGGCCCGGAGCTGACCGGGAATCCCAGCGGGGGCACACTCAGCGGCTCAGCGGCTCAGCGGCTCGCGCGACGGTGGCCGATCCGCCCGGCGCGCGATCCCGAGCCGCCGACGCTCTCGACCGCTCCACCCCGGTGCAGAGCCGATCCGACGGGCTCGGAATCAGCGGCGTTCGGAGACAGCGCGTCCGGAAGGCTGACGCGACCGGAAGGCGTCCGACTTCTATCCGCCGCAACCGATTCGACCGGCTACGTCCGCGGGCACGCCGTTGCTGTGCACGCAATCGAGAGCGGAGCCTCCATCGATCACACGCCAGTGCAGGTGCCCGTCTTGCTCGACGTAGTGAAATAGGTACATGCTCGGCTGGGTCTCACCGTCCGGCACGCTCCGGGCTGTGGCGTACTCGCCGCTGCACCTCGGTTGTTCGAGATCGGCCAGCGGAAATCGCGGACCACCCGTCATGCGCAGCGTGGTTATCAGGTACTCGCGGTCCACGACGGCGCAGGGGTCGGCCGCCGGCACCGCGACCGGAGGATCGGGTACCGCAGGTGGGGGTGCGGGCGCCGCAACCGGAGGCTCGGGCGCACTCGGAGGCTCGGGCGGACTCGGGAGTTCAGGCGCACTCGGAGGCTCGGGCGCAGCCGGGGGTTCAGGCGCACTCGGAGCATCGGGCGGCGCAGGAAGAGCCGGTTCGGTGCTCCCGGCAGCGGGTGTCGAGGCCCGAGCACTTGCGGGGGCGGTGCTCGATGCCGCGGGACCGGAATCCGATGCGCCCGTATCGCTACAAGCCGTGAGAAGCGCGGCGGCGGCAGCAGCCGCCGCGAGAAGGGCAAGCCTGGTCATGGTTTCCTCCCGTACGGGCCGCCCGCGGCAACCCACTACAGGATCATCTCTGCGCGTGTGGTTTTCGTTTCGCCGTCGCCTGCGCCGCGGTCGCCCGGTGAACACCCGTCCACCGGACGACCGCCGCTATCAGTTCCGCGCGGACCAGGCGCTCTGCAGATTCTTCAGGGCATCGGCATCGAGCCCCGAAGCGGCCATCGGGGCCAGATGCTGCTGCTCGGCCCCGGCACCGGACTCCTCTTCCGGCTCCGGTGGATTCGCGACGATCTCGTCCACCGCCGCGGCCAGATCTGCGATGGTGAAGTATTCGAACAGCAACTGCGGCGCGAGCGGCAATCCCGCCTCCCCCGCGCGGGCGGAGAGCTGAATCGCGATAACGCTGTCGCCGCCGAGGGCGAAGAAGCCGTCCTCGCGCCCGACCTCGTCGATCTCGAGGAGTTCGGCCAGCAGGGTGGCGATGGTTCGCTCGGTATCGGTGAGCAGGGTCGCGCCGGTACCGCCGACCGCCGCCACGGGCGCGACCGGCACCCCGTGCCGGATCACCACCTGGCCGGTGTCCCAATCCTCGGGCACCACGCGCAGGTCCGCGACCGAGCGGTCCGGGGCGGTGGCGAAAGCCTCGACCACCCCGGCGAGTGCGTCGGCGAACACCGCGCCGGTGGCCGGTTCGTAGAGATCGGTGTTCACCACCACACGGGTGGTGAGGTCACCGTTGCTCTCCACTGTGTAGTCGAAATGGATATCCATGAACGACACTTCGTAGTGCTTGGCGATACCGGTCATCGTCGTGGTGCCGTCGGCCGTGAAATCCACCGCCTGCGGGCGGTTCCGGAAATGCATCACCACCTGGAACAACGGGTTGCGCGACAGGGTGCGCGGCGGGTTGATCGTCTCCACCAGCCGCTCGAACGGCACCCCCTGCCGGGTGATCGCGTCCAGCGCGGCGTCCCGGACGCGGGCCAGCACTGCGCGCGGTGTCGGGTCACCGGACAGATCGTTGCGCAGGACGACCATGTTCGCGAACAGGCCGATCATCTGGTCGGTCTGCTCGTCGAGCCGGTTGGCGACCGCCGCGCCGATCGGCAGATCGTCACCGGCCCCGAGCGCGTGCAAGGTCACGGCGCTCATCGCTTGGCACAGCATGAAATCGGTGACGCCCGCGCCCTCGGCGTACTGCCTGGCCGCCTGCCAGGTGGTCGCGGGAACCACCCGGGTCGCGCTCACACCGTTGCGGGCGAGCACCGCCGGACGCGGGCGGTCGTGCGCGATCGCGATCTCGTCCGGTATTCCTTTCAGCGTCGCACACCAGTAGTCCAGCAGCTCCTGACCGTAAGCGCTCACCGCGCCCTGTCCGGGAGCCCGATCGAAGACCTCGCGCTGCCAGATGGCGAAATCGGCGAACTGGATGCCCAGTTCCGGCCAGTCCGGCGCCTTCCCGGCCAACCGCGCCCGATAGGCCCGGGTGAGATCGTCGACGAAGATATCGCAGGATTGCCGGTCGGCGATGATGTGATGCATCAGGATCGACAGCACACTGGTGGTGTCGTCGAGCACCAGCAGCCGCACCCGCAACTGGATCTCGGTCCGCAGATCGAAGATGTAGGCGGCATCCCGCGCCAGTTCGTGTTCCAGCCGCTCGGCGGGATCCTCGGCTCCCCCGCGCAGATCCACGACCGGCATCGGCACCGGAGCCGGCGGGGCGATGTGCTGATACGGGGTGCCCTCGTGCTCAGGAAAGGTCGTGCGCAGCGAATCGTGCCGGGCGGCCACATCGGCGACCGCGGCCCGCAGCGCTTCCACGTCCACGGGTCCGTCGAAACGCACCGGGTAGGTGACGTTCTCGCCGTCGATCGCGCCTTCCATCCGGCGCTGCAGCCAGTACATTCGCTGCGAATAGTTGAGCGGAATGTGGTCGGGATGTTCCCGGCGTACCAGGGCGGGCCGCACCACGGATCTGGACGCGGCGGTATCCGGCGCCGGGGAGTCCGATTCGGACCCGGTCTCGTCGAATTCGGCCATATCGTCGATATCGATTCCGAATTCGCGCTGGAACTCCGCGACGATATGCGCGGCCAGACCACCGACGGTCGGAGTGTCGAACGGCACCCGCATATCGATCTCGAGGCCGAACTCCGCCCGGATCATCGAGATGAGCCGCGCCGCGAGCAGCGAATGACCGCCGAGTTCGAAGAACGAATCATCGGCGCCGATCCGCGGCCGGTCGAACAACCGGCCGTACAGTTCGGCGATGCGGCGCTCGGTGGGGGTGCGCGGCTCCCGGAACTCCCGTTCCAGGGCGAGTTCCGGTTCGGGCAGCGCCCGGCGGTCGAGTTTGCCGTGGGTGGTCAGCGGAATCCGGTCGATCACCGTGAACGCCGCGGGCACCATGTATTCGGGCAGCCGGGCGGTGACCCTTTCACGCAGTGCGTCCAGGTCCAGTTCCGCGCCGGGCACGGGCACCGGATAGGCGGCCAGGAACTGACCCAGCGACGGATGGTCGGTGACCACCACCACCGAATGCGCGACATCGGGATGGTTGTTGATCGCGGCTTCGACCTCGCCCAGCTCGATCCGGTGACCGCGAACCTTGACCTGTTCATCGGTGCGGCCGATGAATTCGATCATGCCGTCGATACCGCGCCGGCCCAGATCGCCCGTGCGGTAGAGCCGCTGCCCGGACCGGAACGGATCGGCGACGAAACGCTCGGCGCTGAGACCGGACCGGTTCAGGTAGCCGCGGGCCAGCTGATCACCGCCCAGATAGATCTCACCGACCACGCCGTCGGGCACGAGTTGCAGGGCGTCGTCGAGCAGGTAGAGGTGGACGTTCTGATTCGGGGCGCCGATGGGGACGATCCCGGTGCCCTGCGGGCCCTCGACCGGCATATGGGTGGAGCACACCACCGCCTCGGTCGGCCCGTAGTGGTTGCGCAGACGCGCTTCGAACCGGGCGGTGAACCGATCCGCCACCTCGCCCGGCAAGGCCTCACCGCCCACCGGCAGATGCCGCAACGTGGTCCAGTTGTTGATCTCGGGGAGCATCAGGAAGGTGGCCAGCATCGACGGAACCATGTGCAGCACCGAGACGCCCTGCCGGCTCACCAGATCCGCGACATAGGGAATATCGCGGTAGGCGTTGGGTTTCGGGATCACCACGCACGCGCCGACGTATTGCGTCACGAAGATGTCCATCAGGGAGGCGTCGAAGCTGACCGAGGTGGACTGCAGTACCCGGTCCGCGGGGGTGAGCTCCCATTCGGCGGCGAAACTCGCCAGATGATCGGCGATCGCCGCGTGCGGAACCGGTACGCCCTTCGGACGCCCGGTGGAACCGGACGTGTAGATGACGTAGGCGATATTCGCGGGATGCAGCGGGGCGACCCGGTCGCTGTCGGCCGGATCCGTATCCGGCAGTTGCGCGGCGGCCGCGACGGCGGCGGCATAGGCGCTCTCGGTGAACAGCAGCCGCGGCCGGGCGTCGTCGAGCAGATACTCGATCCGCTCGGCGGGATAGCCCGGGTCGATGGGCAGATAGGCCGCCCCGGATTTGAGGATCGCCCAGGCCGCGATCACGAAGTCCACCGATGTGGCCAGGCTCAGCGCGACGATGTCCTCCGGCCCGACGCCGCTGCCGATCAGCCAGTGCGCCAGCCGGTTGGCCCGCGCGTTGAGCTCGGCATAGCTGAGTTCGATCTCGTCGGACACCACCGCGGGACTGCCGGGTGTCGCGGCGACCCGCGCCTGCAGTTGCGTGACGAGCGTGGTGGGCACGGTCTCGGCGAGCGGCCCGTGCGAAACCTCGAGGACCGCGGCGCGATCCGCGCCCAGGATATCGAGTTCGGAAAGGCGGCGATCGGGGCTCGCCAGTGCGCTGTCGAGGAGCTGGATGTAGTGGTCGAGCAGTTGGTCGACGGTGCGCTCCTCCAGCCGGTCGACCAGGTAGGTCGCCTCGACCCGGGTGCCCGAGTCGTCGGCGACCACCATCAGCCCCAGCTCTTCCTGCGCCACCGCACTGGCGAGCGGGAGTTCCACGGACTCCACCCCGGGCAGGTCGAAACCGTTGACGGTGCCGCGCATGCCGAAGCTGAGCTGGACCAGTTGCGCCAGACCGTCGCGACCGGCCACCCGATCCGGGCCGACCGCGTGCACCACCTGATCGACACCGGCGCCCTGATGCGCGAACGCTCCGGTACAGGCCGCAACCGTGGATTCGAGGAGGGTCGCGAAGGTCGCGTCGCGGTCGGCGGCGGCTCGGATCATCACCGCGTTGCCGAAGTATCCGAGCAGCGCGTCGGCACCGCGGCCGGACCGATTGGTCACCGGTACCGAGATCAGGAAGTCGGCGGCCGCGGTGTAGCGCCGGACCAGTGCCTGGAAACCGGCCAGCAGCACCATGAACGGGGTCGCCGAGCACGGTCGGCCCACGGCGGTGACACGGCCCATGAGGTCGTCGGGCAGCGCCCGCGACCGCGTCCGGGCGTCGCGGCTGTATACCGCGGACGCGGCGCGGCCCGGAAGTTCGAGACGGCCGGGCAACGGGGTGAGCACACCACGCCAGTAGTCGAGGTCGGCGGCCTCGGTCTCGGCGTTGCGCGGACGGACCGCGTCGACGTCGACGTACTGGAATTTCAACTCCGACAGCGCCGCGCCCCGATAGGCCGCATTGACCTCGGCGAAGAAGACCGGCCAGGAATCGTCGTCCCACCCGATGTGGTGCACGGTCAAAATCAGCACATGGTCGTTCTCGCCCGTGCGCGCCAGGCTCGCCCGCAGCGGCGAATCCTGAGTCAGATCGAAGGGCCGGGCGAACTCCCGGCGGGCGAGCACCTCCACCCGGCGCTGCCGCCCCGCCTCGGGAAGTCCGGTGAGATCGTGTTCCTGCCAGGATAATTCGTGATCGGCCCGGGAGACCTGATACGGCTCGCCCGCGTCGTCGACGTGGTAGGTGGTGCGCAGGATCTCGTGCCGGGCGACCACCGTGGCCAAGGCCGAACGCAGCCGCCCGGCATCCAGGTCGCCGCCGAGCCGGTAGGCGACACAGATGTTGAGGGTGGTGTCCTCTGGATCGAGCCGCTGGACGAACCACATCCGGCGCTGCGCATCCGACAGCGGGCCGGGGTCCTCGCCGCGCCGGGCCGGAGCCACCGGCTCGGCGGCCGTTATCGCCTGTTCCTCGAGCCGCTGCTGCAGTAGGCGTTTGCGGCGCTCGAGAATATCGTCTGCCATGGCTTTCCTTCGGAATCAGCGTGAGTGGATGTTCGGATCGGGTCAGGCGCCGACCGAGTCGGCGGCCCGCAGATCGACCGGGGCGAGCGCGTGGATCAACGCCGTCATCACGTCCTGCCAGATCTCGACCAGCCGATCGATCTCGGATTCGGCGAACAGTGCTTCGCTCCAACGCAGTAGCGTCACCAATTGGGGCCCGTCCGGAGTCGGGCCGATGCCCGCGAGCACGTCCACGGCGCAACGCAGACCGAAATCGGGCTCCGGGGCCAGCGGCAGATGCTCGACCAGTCCGGCCTCCGACGCCGGCGTCCACTCGGTGCTGGAGCCCGTCATATCGACCCGGCCGAGGTAGTCGAACAGGATCTGCGGCGCCGGGGCCGCCGTCACAGCGGGATCCTCGGTCAGATACCGCAGCACCCCGTAGTCCAGCCCGTTGTTGGGGATCGCGGCGACCTCGGCGGCCACCGCCTCCAGCAGTGCCCGGACCCGGTCCGGATCCTCGCGTACCGCGGCCAGATCGACCGGTTCGACACCGGCCCCGAAACGGGCGGGGAACATACTGGTGAACCACCCGACCGTATGGGACGTGTCGATATCGGGGCCGAGTATCGCGTCCTCGCGGCCGTGGGCCTCCATCGCGACATAGGCCCCGCCGGACGGGTCCTGACCGCGTTCGGTCCGCCAGGTCGCCAGGGTGACCACCAAGGTCGCGAGCAGGAATTCGCGCACCCCGGCCACCGCGGCGGGGGATTCCAGCAACGCCGCGGTGGTCGCGGCCGGTGTATCGAATCGGAGCGCGCGGTAGGAGCCCCAGCCGTCGGCCGACGGATCGGGGCGGCGGCTGCCGAGCACCGGATCGGGCAGCGCCGACTGTCGTTGCCAGTACGCACGCTGCGCGAGAACTTCCGGCAGCGAAGCGCGCTCACGCAACGCCGCCGCGTATTCGCGGTAGCCGGTGTGCTCGACCGGCGGGCGGAGCGCGGGAACCCGATCCGGCCGCGCCGCCGGATCGGCGGTCAACTCGGCCCAGCTCGCGGCCAGGTCGGCGCTGATCACGTACCAGGACACCGGGTCCACGGCGAGATGGTGCACGGTGAGCAGCAGCAGATCGGTCGTCGCGGGCCGGACGATCCGGGTCGCGCGCACCAGGTTCCCGGCCGGCGGATCGAGCAGTTCAGCGTCGGCCCGGGCCCGGGCGGCCACCGTCGCGGGGAGATCCGCGCCGCCGTCGCACGTGATGAGTATCTCCGCCGCGGAGATCACTCCGGGCTCCCGGGTGTAGAGCTCGTAACCGGTCGCGGTCTCGGTGAACCGGGCGCGCAGCAGATCGTGTCCGTCGAGCAGCGCCTGGAGTACGGCGACCAGCTGCGCGGCACCGATACCGGCGGGCAGTACGAGCAGTGCGCTCAGCGAGAACCGCCGATAACCACCGTATTCGTGCATCCAGGACAGGATCGGGACCGCGCCGACCGCACCGTATTCGGCGACCGCCGACCGGTGTTCGGCGGTATCGCCGCTGTCGATGCGGGCGGCGAGCTCGGCGATGGTGCCCACGCTCAGGATGGTGCGCGGAGTCGTCGCGATGCCTGCCCGGCGCAGCCCGTTCACCAGGGAGAGGGCGACGATGCTGTCGAGACCGAGCTCGATCAGATCGTCGTCGACGCCCGGCCGGGGGCCACCGGTCAGTTCGGCGATCACGGCGCAGATCGCGCGTTCGGTGTCGGTGCGGGCGGCGCCGCCCGCCTCACCGCGGAAAGCTTCGGCCGCGAGCGCCTCGAGCCGCCGCACATCGAGTTTGCCGTTACCGGTCACCGGCAGGGCGTCCACCGCCAGCACCCGCTGCGGCACCATGTACGCGGGAAGGCTTCCGGCGAGCCGTGCGCGCAGATCCCCGGCGTCGAAGTCCGGCCCGGCGCCGATCACGAAACCGACGAGCACCGCACCGCTGGGCCGGCGATACGGCAGCACCGCCGCCGAACGCACACCGGGCAGCGCCGCCAGCGCTGTCTCGACCTCGCCGAGTTCGATCCGGTAGCCGCGGATCTTCACCTGACCGTCGGCGCGACCGAGATAGGCCAGCTCGCCGGACGCCGAGCGCCGCACCAGATCACCCGTGCGATACATACGAGCGCCGAGTTGGTAGGGGTCGGCGACGAAACGCTCCGCGGTACCGCCCGGGCGGCCGATGTACCCGCGAGCCAGTTGCGCGCCCGCGAGATACAGCTCGCCCACCACACCGTTCGGCACCGCCCGCAGCCGGGAGTCGAGGACATAACCGGCCGTGCCGGTCGTGGGGGCGCCGATCACCGGCACGCCGTTCGGGTCGGTCACGGCGGCGACCACCGCCTCGACGGTGGTCTCGGTGGGGCCGTAGCAGTTGTGCACGGCGGTCCCCGACAGCGCCGCGAGTTGCCGCCACAGCGGTGCGCCGATCGCCTCGCCGCCCAGCGCGAGAACCGCGAGCGGCACGTTCCCGTACTCGTCGACCAGTCCGGCCGCCGCCAACTGCGCGAACATCGACGGCGTCGTATCGATCATGTCGAGTTCGTGCCGCCGGATCCCGGCGACCAGCTCTCCCGCGTCACGCATCTCTGCCTGCCCGAACAGATGGATCGCGTGACCGTCGAACAATCCGATCAACGGCTGCCACGAGGCGTCGAAACTCAGTGACCACGCGTGCGCGATCCGCAGCGGCCGGCCCAGCCGGGTGACGGCCGGGCGGTAGACGCGTTCGCGGTGGTCGGCGAAATATGCCGCGAGAGCCCGGTGCGTGCCGACGACTCCCTTGGGTTCTCCGGTGGACCCGGAGGTGAAGATCAGATAGGCGCGTTGGTCCGGATGGACCGGAACCGGGAACGCGGTATCGCCGGGATCGGCTACCGCCGCCGTGGCCATATCGAGCAGATCCGGCAGCTCGCCTATCTCATCGAGCACCTCCACTCCGGCGGTGGTGAGGACCACCCTCGGTGCGGCCTGACGCAGGATCGATTCGATACGCGCGGCGGGGAGTTCGATATCCAGCGGTACGTACGCCGCTCCGGCCGCGAGCACACCCAGCACCGCGATCACGGATTCGGCCGACCGCGGCAGGGCCAGCGCTACCACGTCTTCCGCACCGACACCGCGGGCGATGAGCGCCGCCGCCACCCGCTGCGCGGCCGCGGCCAGTTCGCGATAGGTGAACCGCTGGTCCGCGGTGCTCAGCGCGAGCGCGTCCGGCGTCGCCGCCGCACAGCGCGCGAACAGTTCGGCCACTCCCCCACCGAGGATTTCGGCGGCCGGTTCGACCGGCGGCCGCGGCTGTTCACCTGGGAGGAGCACATCCAGGTCCGCCGAGCGGGCGGTACCGAGATCGGGTAGCCGCCGCAACACTTGTGCCAGCCGTTCGGGCAGGTCGGCGGGTGCGAGATGGCCCAGTAGCGCGGGTACCGCTTCGACGCCGATCGAGAGTTCGCCCTCCAGCAGATAGGAGACGACGGCCAGCGGATAGTGGGTGAGACCCTGCGATTCGATCACCGACCACTCGGTGCCGTCGGCCAGGTTCACCGGTCGCAGCACATCTCCGACCGGCACGTTCTCGAAAACGAACAGGGTGTCGAACAGGCCGCCGCGCCCGGCCGCCCGCTGGATCTCGGACAGACTGAGATAACCGGCGCCGCGCATGGCGACCGCCTCCCGCTGGAGGCGGCGGCACGCGGCGACCACACCGTCTCCCCCGCCGTCGGCGGTATCGAGCCGTACCCGCACGGGAATCGTATTGATGAACAGGCCGATCATCGTCTCGACGCCGGTCAGCTCATCGGGCCGGCCGGAGACGGTGGTGCCGAACACCACATCGTCGCGGTCGGTGAGCCGGCCGAGCACCACCGACCAGGCGTATTGCACCGCGGTGTTCAGCGTGAGGCCGCTGGTTCCGGCCCAGGCCCGCAACCTTTCGGTCTCGGTCTCGGTCAGTTTCAGCACATGCACTTCGGGCACGATGGTGTTGATCGCCGAATCCGCACGCTCGCCGAGGATCAGCGGTTCGGCACCCGCCAGGTACTCGGTCCATCTGGACAGGTCGGCGGCGGGGTCGCGGGCGGTGAGCCAGCCGATGTAGTCCCGGTACGGCCGCGGCGCGGGCAGGCCCCCGGCCGATCCGCCGGCCTGGTAGATCGCGTACATCTCGCGGAAGAACACGCCCAGCGACCACCCGTCCATCAGCAGGTGGTGGGCGGTCAGGATCATCCGGTGCGTTCCGTCGGGAAGGGATACGAACACCACCCGCAGCGCCGGTCCGCGGGCCAGGTCGAAACCGGTGCGCGCCTCCGATTCGGCCAGCGCCTCGTATTCGCGGTGGTCGGCGGTGCGCTCGAACCAGGGCAGCACCACCGAACTCGGCACGATCTGCACGGGTTTGGGCAGGTCCTGATCCCAGAAGGCCGCCCGGAGGTTGGGGTGGCGGATCAGGATCGCTTCGATACTGCGCCGCAGCAGGTCGCCGTCGACCGGACCGGTGATGTGCAGCGCGAACTGCATTGTGTAGAGATCGCCTGCGCCGGCCAGCCGGGCCAGGGAGAACAGCCCCTCCTGCAGCGGACTGAGGGCGAGCACATCTTCGATCTGTGGAACCGGATCGCTCTCGGCCGATTGGATTTTCGTCTTCTCCGACATGAAGGCGACTCCTCAGCCGTTGTCCCGGGAAGCTGCATCTCGCGCAGTTTCGCTCACGCTAGCGACTTAGGTTAGCCTATGCAAAACATCGGTGCCAGCAGTTCTGAAGCACCGGAAGTTCCCACTGCTGACTTCCCACTATCAGGGCCCGATAAATTACGGTAGCCTTACCTAACTCATCAGGCGCCCGGCACAGCGAAGGACGAGTCGCCGTCGCGGACCGCCCCTGACGAGACCTCGCTGCCCGCCGCCTGACACCGAGCGAGCAGATGATGTGGAGGAGCACCATGCCACCCGGACCACGCTGGATCAGGCAGTTTCACAAGCCGAGTTCCCCCGGCAGCCCCCTGTTGCTGATATTCCCGCACGCCGGTGCGGGGGCGTCGGCCTATCGCGCATTCTCCAAAGCCTTCAGCGCGCACTACGAGGTTCTCGTGTTCCAGTACCCGGGCCGCCAGGACCGCGTCCACGAACCCGCACCGGCGACCCTGCCCGAATTCGCGGCCGGCGCCTTCACGGAATTCAGTGATACGGACCGCTACCGCGATGTGCCGATCACGACATTCGGCCACAGCATGGGCGCGGTCGTCTCGTTCGAATTCGTCCGGCTCGCCGAAGCCGCGGGCGTCGGCATCGACCGGGCCTATATATCGGCCGCGGTCGCCCCGCATATCGCGGAAACCAAAGAGCCCGCACCCAAGGACGACGAAGCCCTGCTCGACCATCTCACCCGGCTCGAGGGCACCACCGGCGATGTGATGACCAACCGGGATCTGATGCGGATGACACTGCCCGTCGTCAAACAGGATCATGCCGCCTCCGAGCGCTACTCCTGCACCGACGACGTCCGAATCCAGGCGCCGATCCACGCGATCGGCGGGGACAACGATCCGATCGTCACCCTCGCCGAACTCAACGGCTGGCGCAAACACAGCGCCGAGGTCGATATCACCGTCTTCGAAGGCGGCCATTTCTACCTGAACGACTATGTCGACGAATTGGCTGAATTAATCACGCCCAGAGCGTGATCCATCCACACCACCGCGAGGATCAGAATGACATCGACGGCCGGCCCGGACCGCGATCACATTGTAATTTCCGGAATGGCCGTGGAGGCCCCCGGCGGAATCGATACCCTGAGTTCGTATTGGTCGGCCCTGGCGAATTCACGCGAATTGATCGGCCCCTTCCCCCGTGACCGCGGCTGGCCGATCGAGGAACTGCTGTCACTCGGCGACCGGGAAGGCTGGGGACAGGTCGGCGACGCGGGCGGATTCCTGGACCGGGTCGCGGAATTCGATCCCTCGTTCTTCGGCATCTCCCAGCGCGAGGCCCTGGCCTCCGATCCGCAGCAGCGGGTGGGGTTGCGGGTGGCGTGGCGCGCACTGGAGAACGCCGGGGTCAACCCCGGTGCGCTCGCGGGAGAGGACGCGGGCTGCTATATCGGCGCCTCCCCGATGGAGTACGGGCCCAGCGCCAGCGAAATCAACGAGCACTCCGGTTTCCGGACCGTGGGTTACGGCCAACTGGGTGTGGCCGGGCGGATATCGCATTCCCTGGGCCTGACCGGACCCTCGATGTGCATCGATTCGGCCTGCGCCTCCTCACTGACCGCGCTGCATCTGGCGGTTTCCGCGCTCCGCAACGGCGAATGCGACTGGGCCATCGCGGGCGCGGTCTGCGTGATGAGTTCCCCGATGGGGTTCTACGAATTCGCCAAGAACGGCGCGCTTTCCTCGGACGGGCACTGCCGGGCCTATTCCGACGATGCCTCGGGCACTCTGTGGGGCGAGGGCGCCGTCGCACTGCTGGTCGAACCGGAAGCACGGGCCCGGCGCCTCGGGCATCCGGTGTACGGGCGCGTGCTGGCCAGCTACACCAACCACAACGGCAAAGGCCGTCCGATTCTGGTGCCGCGCGCGCACGCACAGGAGAAACTGGTCCGGCGGACCGTCGAGATGTCCGGGATCGACCCCGCCGATATCGGCATGATCGAAGGCCACGGCACCGCCACCCGCGCCGGTGACGTCGCCGAACTCACCGCACTGCAGAACACCTACGGCGCCGCAGGCGGCGATCCGGTGCTGGGATCGGTGAAATCCAATGCCGGGCACGCGCAGGCGGCGGCGGGAATGCTCGGGCTCGGCAAACTCCTGTTGGCCGGCCGGCACGGCGAAATACCGCCGACTCTCTACGCGGACAATCCCACCACCAAGGTCGACTGGAGCCGATCGAGTCTGCGGCTGGCCACGAAAACGCAACCGTGGCAGCCGAAAGACGATATCCGCTACGGCGCCGTGTCCTCGTTCGGCGCGGGGGGCGCCAATGCCCACGCCATCATCGCCATTCCCGCGCACGAGGAGAACGACAATTTCTGAGTACCAGCTCCCCGACGGGACCGTCCCGGTTCTCGTGTCGGCGCCGACCCCCGCCCTGCTGGCCGCCGAGGCCGCCGATCTGCTCGCCTACCTCGAAACCCGGCCCGGTGTCCCGGTCCAGCGGATCGCGGAGATGATCTTCCGGACCCGGGTGGCCCGCCGCGATCGCGCCCTGGCCATGGTGACCGATACCGCCGGACTGACCGAGGCCCTGCGGGCCGTCGCCGCCGGCGGCGAACATCGCGCCGTCGTCCGCTCCACCGCGCCCGGCCGCGGGATCGCGTTCGTCTTCCCCGGTCAGGGCGGACAGCGACCGGGAATGGGTCGCCTGTTCTACGACCGGGCGCCGGCCTACCGCGCCGAAGTCGATCGCTGCGACACGGTTTTCCGCGAACTGTTCGGCGAATCGCCACTGCACTACCTGCTCGACGAGAACGCGCCCGCCGACGACAGCGCGCGCGTCGTGCAACCGGCACTGTTCGCGCAGATGGCCGGGATCGCGGCCATGTGGCGCGCCGCGGGTGCGGAGCCGGCGGCCGTCATCGGGCACAGTCAAGGCGAGATCGCCGCCGCTTACGTATCGGGCCTGATGACCCTCGCCGATGCCGCGCTCGTAGTCGGCACCCGGGCCCGCGCGGTGGACACCATCTCCTCCGACGACTACGCGATGGCCGTCGTCGCGGCCGACCGGGAAACCTGTGAAGAACTGCTCACCCAGCGTTCCGGCTGGGCGCAGGTCTCGGTGGTGAACTCCCCCACCATGACCGCGCTGTCCGGAGCGCGCGACACCGTCGCCGAGGTGGTGGACGCCTGCACCGAACAGGGCGTCTTCGCGCGGGTGATCCGGGTCAGGTACCCGGCGCATACCAGCATGGTCAACGAATTCCGCGACGAGATCCACAACGCGATCGAGAAACGGCTGGAGAACAGGCACTTCACCCCGGGGAAGATCGCTTGTTTCGGCGCGACCCTCGGCGCGGAGATCACCGCCGATCTGCCGATCGGCGAGTACTGGTTCTGGAATCTGCGCAACCCGGTCCGCTTCGACAAGGCCGTCGCCGCCGCTGCCGCGCGCGAGATCGGGACCTTCGTCGAAATCGCCGAACATCCGACCCTGCAGCTCGCCGTCGAGGAGAACGTGACGGCACTGTCCGACACCGGCGCGCGCGTACTGGGCACCTCACACCGGACCGCCGCCGATCTGAGCGAATTCACCCGCAATCTGGCGGCTCTCGCGGTCGACGCACCGGACTATCGGTGGGAGAGCCTGCGGGTCGGGACCGATACCGCGCCGACGCTGCCGCTGCGGGACTTCCCGCATGTCCGGATGAACGAAGTGCGGTTGTGGCTGCCGTACAACTCGGGTTCGCGGGATCGCGCGACCACCCCGGCCGCGACCGTTCCCACGGCGATCGAGCGCACACCCGAGGCATCGGTCGACCGCACGCCCGAGGTATTCCGGCCGGAACTGGTCGTCGAGCACTGGGTTCGGCTGACCCGCCGGACCATGGCGGCGCCGCGGCGGCTGGGCATCATCGACCATACGGGCGCCCAGGCCGAGCTGGCGGCGGCGCTGTGCGCCGAGGCCGCGAATCACGGCGCCACCGCGCAGGTCGTCGACCCGGCCGCCGGCTGCGGCGATGTCGACACTCTCGTGGTGCTACTGCCCGAGTATCCGGAGCTGACCGCGACGGCCGCCGCGACCGCGACCGCGGATTTCTTCGGCGGCCGCGCCTGGTGGCCCGGACTGTCCGACGCGATCACCGCCTGCTGGCTGGTCACCACCGCCGGTGAGAAGGTCCGCGACGACGATCCGGCGCCACATCCGGTTCCCGCGGCCGCCAGCGCCGGTTTCCGGTGCGCGGGCACCGAATTCCCCGGGGTCGCCTTCGGTCATCTGGACCTCGCCCCCGGCACCGCGGCGGGCGCGATCCTGACCGCGCTGCACACCGCCGGCGAGACCGAACTCGCGCTGCGCGACGGCGGCCTGTACGCGAAACGCTTGCACACCGGCGAATCCGCCGGGGCCGATATCGCACCGGCGAATATCGTCGTCACCGGCGGCACCGGCAGTCTGGGCAGGCAGATCTGCGAGCATTTCGCCCGAGCCGGCGCCACCCGCATCACCCTGGTGAGCCGAACCGGTGAGACCGCCGAGATCACCGCCGCGCTCGCTCCGATCCGGCAGTCGAGTTCCACGCTGATCCGCGTGCGCGCCTGCGATATCGGCGACCCCGCGGCGGTGGCACTGCTGGCCGAGCAGCTCCGCGACGAACCCGTCGATCTGGTGCTGCACGCCGCCGCCGACTACGCCGGTGTGACCGAACTGGAACTCGAGGCGATCACCGCCGAGCAGGTACGGCGAGTGCTGCACGGCAAGGTGATCGGCGTCGAGAACCTGCTGAACGCACTGCCCACGGCCCCGGACTGCCACACGGTGCTGTTCTCTTCGTTCGCGGCCACGCTCGGCGGTCGCGGCAAGATCATCTATGCCGCCGCCAACCGGATGCTCGACGCCTTCGCCCACCGGGCCCGCGCCGCCGGACAGCACTGCGTATCCGTCCAGTGGGGCCAGTGGGCGGCCTATCGCGGACAGAACGACACCGACTCCGCCCAGCTCGCCGCCGTCGGTTATCTACCGATGGCGGCCACGGAAGCCATCGCGCTCGGGCTGAACGGTTTGACCCACAACGCGATCGTCGCCGCCTTCGACTGGGACCGCGGCCGCTCCGTGCTCGACGCCTACGGTTACGGCCCGGTGCTCTCCGAACTGAGCACCCCCGCGCCCGCCGCCCCCGCAGTACCGGTGGCGACTGCCCCGGCCGCCGCGGTGGATATCGGACGCCGCGTCACCGAGGTGCTCACCGAGGTCCTGGGCGCCGAGGACAGCGATGGACTCGACACCACTCGGTCACTGGTGGCACTGGGTCTGGATTCCCTGCAGGCGCTGGAGTTCCGGCGCCGCATCGACAGCGAGTTCGGCTACGATCTGCCGGTCGCCGATCTGCTCGGCGGGGCGACAGTCGATTCCATCTCGAGCAGTCTGGGCGCCCGGCCGAAAGCGGCGTCGACACGGCCTGCCGCACCCACCGCCCCGGCGCGGAGCGTGCAGACCACGGCGGCCCGGCCGGTGAGCCGCCCCGTCAGTGGCACGGAACCCGCCGAGATCGCCGCCACCGCCCGGCAGACCGCCGAACAGGCCGTCCCCCGCAACCTGGACCCGCGTGCCCTGCGCACCGCCCGCCGCGATCTCGATATCGCCGGAATGCGAGCCATGCTGACAACGCTGGCGCCCGCGCTGGACGACGGCGGATTCCACACCGCGGACGAGATCGCCGCCCAGGTGCAGTTCGCCGAGCGGCACCATTGGCTGCTGCGCCGCTGGCTCGACGAGCTGACCGGTGAGGGCTGCCTGGAATACGACCCGTCGCGCGGTTACCGTTCGGCCGCCGCACCGTCCGAACCGGGCAGCGCCGATCTCTACCGGATCTGCGCCGATCTCGGTTACTCACCGCAATTCGCGGACTTCCTGCGGAGTTCGGCCGATAACCTCACCGGTCTGGCCCAGGACCGCGTCCGCGTTCAGGAGCTGCTGTTCCCCGGCGGCGATATGCTCACCGCCGAGGGGGCCTACCGCGAGAACATCATCAGCCACTATCTCAATCTGGCCGCGCGGGAAGCAGTCGCCGGGGTGGCCGCGCGCATCGCCGGGGACCGCGCACCGGTGCGCATCCTGGAGTTGGGCGCCGGCATCGGCGGCACCACCGACGAGGTGATCACCGGATTGTCCGGACTGCCGGTGGATTACCACTTCACCGATCTGTCCACATTCTTCCTCAACGCCGCCCGGGAACGTTTCGCCGCGCATCCCTGGATGCGCTACGGGATCATGGACATGAACGCGGACCTGCGCGGCGCCACCGACCGCTACGACATCGTGATCGGCGCGAATGTCCTGCACAACGCCCTGCATATCGGCGATATGCTGCGCGACCTGCACGATCTGCTGAATCCCGGTGGGGCGGTGGTCTTCGTCGAGGCGTGCAAGGCGAACTACCCGCTGTTGACGTCGATGAAGTTCCTGATGTCGGCGGCCCCCGGCGCCACCCATCCGGGCAAGGACGATATCCGGCAGGGCGCCCGTATCTTCCTGACCGAGGACGAATGGTGTGATCAACTCCGGGCGGCCGGTTTCACCCCGATGCTGGTGTTGCCCGAACGGGATCACCCGATGTTCCTGCTCGATCAGCGGGTGTTCGCCGCTCTCCGCGACTAGCTGATCGCCCGGTCGGTCCGGCGGGCACCGCGACAGCGGCCCGCCGGACCGACCGGGCAGAAGTCGTCCACGGTGGACCAGCAAACCGGCCGGCCGCGGCGGATGACGGGCTGCGCCGGGTCGCGCAGCCTCACGATAGGCACCGGACCGGTACGCGGACCAGGTCCCAGGGGACGGACCGACTAGCGTGCGGCCGAATTCCCCCGGGCCCGCGCCGAGGTCGAGCGGATCCGTTCCGGCTCCGGCCCCAGAATCCGATCCGAAAGCTGCCCGAGGCAGCTCAGATTCGGGAAACCCGGACCCTGCGCCAGACCGGCCAGATTGGGGAGATAGAGCTTGGTGTCCAAGCCCGATATCGCCAGATCGTGCCCGATCGACGATTCCAGACGACGCTGGGTGATCGGACCGCCGAGGGCCAGTTCCACCAGGTCGGCGGCATCGGTGTCGAACATGTCCATGAACCACAGCGGCTGGCCGCCGGTCGCGTCCACCACCAGATCGAAGGTGTGCACCCGGTCCGGCCGGTTCTCGTTGCGCAGGGTGAGGGCGACACCCCCGTCCTGATCGGCCACCTGCACAACGCGCCCCTGCAGATGGTGGACCCGGGCGTCACCCAGCAGATTCTCCTGGACCCGGACCGAGAAGACGCCCCGGTCGGTGCGCCGGACCACATCGCGGCGCTCCTCGATGCTCAAGCCCCGCCATTTGGCCGGGTCGCTGAACAGCGAATTCTCGAAATAGCTCTCACCCCGGGTGTAGATCGTGGCCGCCGGGGAGATCACCGAAACTGTCAGCACATCGTGGCGGACCAGTTCGTCCATGGCCGAGGCGGCGGTCTCGCCGCCGCCGATCACCGCGGCCCGCGACGACACCGGCAACTGCCGCCGGCCGACCAGGTCCCAGAAATCGGCGATGCTCAGCATCTTCGGATGATCGGCCATGGCCCGGCGGCTGTTGCCGGGACCGGTGATCATCAAACGTTCGGCTTCGATATCGGTCGCGAGTCCGTCGGCGTCCACCACCGAGACCAGCCAGCCCTCGGCGCCCGCCGACACCGTGCGGACAGCGCCGGCGATCAGTTCGACATCGGTCTTGTCCGCGACCCACTGCAGGTATTTGGCCCAGAGATGATGCTGCGGACTGGGCCGCCCGCGATCGACCCATTCCGCATAGGTTCCGCGCTCCACCAGGAAAGACGTCCAGCTGAACGCCAGCATGGCCTCGTCGATCTCCCGGTGGCGATTACGCGCCCACACCGAGTGATACGGAAAGCCGATGTCCTTCTCCGGGCTGGTGCCCAGCCGATGCTGACCGTTGGTCCAGCCACCACTGGGCAGCCAATTCCCGCCCACGGCATGTGCTTCCACCACGATCACCTGCGGCGCGGGCATACCCAGCTGACGCAGTACATGCGCTTTCGCCGCCACCGCCATGGCTTTCGGTCCCGCGCCCAGTACCAGAAGTCTGTCCACCGGTTCTCCCATCTCTCACTCCCGCGCCGCCGAGCCGACACCCGGCCGCGGCCCTCTAGGTTTGCGCCAGCACTTCGTCGTCGCTCATCCCCGCGACCTCGAGGTAGACCCGCGAGACCTGCGCCAGCCGGCCGGGCCGCGGATCCGACGCGGTCAATCGCTGCGCCAGCGCCGCGATCGTGCGCGCGGCGAAAATATCGGCGACCAGGGCGTGATCGGCGTCCAGCCAGTCCCGGATCCGCGCGATAGCGGTGGTGGCCAGTACCGAATCTCCGCCCAGCTGGAAGAAGTCGTCGTGCACGCCGATCCCGTCCCCGCCCAGGACACCGGCGACGATATCGAGCAGCGCGGTTTCCACGTCATTGCGCGGCGCACTGTCGACCACGGTCCCGGAGTCCGATTCCAGCAGGGCGAGAACGGCCCGGCGATCCAGTTTGCCGTTGCCGGTCAGCGGCATGGCGTCCAGGATCTCGATCCGCGCCGGAACCATGTAGCCGGGCAGCCGATCCGAGATCGCGGCGACGATATCGGCCGGGTCGCCCTGCGCGCCGACCACCGCGGCCACGAGTTGGGGCGCGTTCGAACCCACCACCGCGGCCACCGCGTGCCGGACACCGGGCGCGGTCCGCAGCGCGGTCTCGACCTCACCGAGTTCCACCCGGTAGCCGCGGATCTGCACCTGATGGTCGGCGCGACCGAGGAATTCGATCGTCCCGTCGGGCCAGTAACGAGCCATATCGCCGGTCTTGTACCAGCGCAGACCGTCGTGTTCGACGAAACGCTGGGCGGTGCGTTCGGGGTCGTTGCGGTAACCCGCGGCGATATTCGCCCCGCCCACCCAGAATTCACCTGGCACCCAGTCCGGGCAGTCGCGGCCGGCAGCCGAGACCACCCGGCATCGCACATTGCGCAGCGGTACCCCGAACGGCACCGTGGACCAGTGCGGCGGCGGATCCGCGACCTCACAGATGGTGTTGTGGACAGCGGTTTCGGTAGCGCCGCCCAGACCGGAGAACCGGCAGCCGGGCACCTGACGGGCCAGGCGGCGCGCCAGATCCGCGCCCACCCAGTCGCCGCCGAGGGTGACCGCGCGCAGCGAATCGCCGAGTCCGTCGCCGCCGATCGCCAGGATCATATCGAGCATGGCGGGCACACAGTTCAGGATCGAAACCCGGTGCCGGCGCAGCAGGTCCACCCAGGAGGTGGCCTCGGCGCGCTGACCGGCGTCCACCGCCACGATCGAGCCCCCGGCGGAGAACATGCCGAAGATGTCGTAGACCGAGGCGTCGAACTCCAGGGCGGACAGCGCGAGTACGCGATCGGCCCGGCCGACCCCGAACCAGTCGTTCACGGCGTCGATGGTGTTCATCGCGGCGGCGTGCGGAATCTCGACACCTTTGGGCACTCCGGTGGAGCCCGACGTGAAGATGATGTAGGCGAGCGCGGTCGGGTCCATGGCGACCGGGGCGGTCAACGGATCCGGGTACCGCGCCGCCGTGGCGAGCGGCAGACAGCGCACCACCGCGTCGCCCATATCGGCGCCGGGCGCGGTCAGCGCCACCGTGATGTCGCCGGTGCGCAGTATCTCGGCACGGCGACCCACCGGCTGGTCGAACCCGATCGGCACATAGGCGCCCCCGGCGGCCAGTACGCCCAGTACCGCGACGATCTGATCGGGACCTTTGGGCAGTTGCACGGCGACAGTGGTGCCGGCGGTCACTCCGGCGGCACGCAGCGCGCCCGCCACCGCCAACGCCCGGTCCGACAGCTCACCGTAGGTCAGGCCGCCGTCGACGCCGTCGCGTGTCCAGACCACCGCGGGCAGTGCCGGATCCGTGCGGGCGAGATCGAAGAACCCCTGGTGCAGACAGCGACCGCTCACCGGCCCGTCGGTGGCATTGACCTTGGCTCGCACCTGGGCCTGCGCCACGGGCAGGCGCACCGGCGCCTCGGCCTCCCAGCCCGCGGCGCCGTCACACAGCCGCGTCACCGCGTCGGTGTACCGCGCGAACATCACGTCGATCATTCCGGCCGGGAACTCCGATTCACGGACGTCCCAGTTGAGCAGTAGTCCACCGCTCACCTCGGTGACCTGTGCGTCCAGTAGCACCTGCGGCCCCTGCGAGATGATCCACACGGGTTCACCGAAGGTTTCGGTGACGGTGCCGGCGAAGAGTTCGCCGAGATTGAGAGCGCTGGTGTAGACGATGGGAGCCAGTACCGGCTCGCCGCGGTGCCGCCCCAGGTCGCGCAGCACTTCCAGACCCGAATAGGCGGTATGAGCGCCGCTTTCGTGCATCGTGCGTTGCAGGGCGCGGGCACGCTCGGCGACGGTCACGTTCTCGGTGACGTCGACTTCGAGCATGATGGAGGAGCTGAAATCGCCCACCACGCGATCGACGCCCGGGTGGACGGGCTCCCGGTGGAACAGCGGCACATTGAGCAGGAACCGGCTCTGCGCCGACCAGCCGCCGACCGTCTCGGCGAACACGGCGGCCAGGGCCATAGCGGGGGTGAGCCCGCGCTCGTGCGCCGCGGCCAGCAGCCGCTGCCGTCCTTCGGGGGCGAGCCAGTGGTTGTAGCGAACCGTGCGGCGCTCGTCGGAGCGGGTACCCGCCGGTGCGGCCGGAAGTTCCGGTGCGCCGGGCAGGGTGGGCAGCCGGTCCCGCCACCACTGCCGATCCCGTTCCCGGGCCACCGGATCGACGGCGCGCTCGGTGCGGTAGCGCCGGTAACTGTAGGTCTGTTCGGGAACCGCACGCCCGTGATAGAGCTCGGCCAGATCGGCGACCAGGATGCGGTAGCTCATCGCGTCGCCGGCGATCATGTCGACGTCCAGATGCAGTCGGCTCCGGCCGTCCGGCCGCAGGCTGAGTACGACCTCGAACATCTGGCCGGCGTCGATCGCCAGCCGCTGGTGGGTCATCCGGTCGCGGACGCGCGCCAACTCGGCGTCGGCCGCACCGGCGGATTCCTCCCGTAGGTCCACGACGGTGAACACCGGCAGCACGGGCGCGGGCAAGGTCTGCTGGGTACCGTCGGGCAGCACCCGAGTGCGCAGCATCGGATGCGCCGCGACCAGTTCCGACACCGCCCGGCCGAGCCGCTCCGGATCGACCCCGCCGCCGTCGAATTCGACGTACAGATGCGCCGCGACCCCGCCGAGTTCCTGTTCCTCGGAGCGCCCGATCCAGTACGCGTGCTGCATGGGACCGAGCGGGAAGGGTTCGAATTCCGTCGCGGGCTCCGGCTGCCCCGCCGCCTCGGCGGGATCCGGCACCGGCACAGCGGTTTCGGACCGTGGGCTGGTGTCAGCGTCCGTTTCCGGCCGCGGCGGGGTGGCGAGCAGGCGGTACCAGTCCGATACGGTCGGGGCCGCCACCAGCTCGGCGAAATTGATGTCGTAGCCCCGTTTACGCCACCGGCCCGCGAGTTTCATGGTGCGAATGGAGTCCAGTCCCAGCTGGATGAGGTCCGCGTCGGCGGCGACGTCGTCCACGGTGACGCCCAATTGTTCGGCGACCGCGGCCCGGACCTCGTCGACATCCACCGCCGAGACTTGCTGCCCTGACTCCACCACCGCTGCCACTCCTGTCGTCTTCCGCGGAAATGCCGCGCAAGCAGCGTAACCCATTTACATAGGGTTGCCTAACCTTATGTAAATGATCTCGGAGGCGACTGCGGCGTACCGGGCGGGATCGCCCGGCACGCACGATCGTCCGCGTCCACGAACGGACGCGAGCGATCGCAACCCATAGCTACCGGCTACAGAGCGACCGGAACCGTCACTCGGGAGCGTCGGTCAGATACCCGCCGCGCCGGAAGAATTCGGCGCCACTGTGTTCGACACCCTCGGCATCGCGAACCCGGGTGATCAACAATCCGTGGTTCCCGCCGCGATGGGCGTCCGGGCCGCAGACCACGACGCCGCCGCCCTCCTGCACGATGACCCGGCCCGGCGTCCCGCCGTAGCACGCGGACGACACACTGGATTCCAGCACTTCGATCCGCCCGCCCCGGTAGTACCCGAACGCCCGCGGGTACGGCGCGGACAGAGCCCGTACGAACCGCTCCAGATCGGATGCGTGGGTGCGCCAGTCGATCCGGCTGTCGCGCTCGGACCGCTTGTGGAAATAGGTGCGGGCCGCTTTGTCCTGCGGCCGCCATTGCGCGGTGCCCGAGTCGAGCGCGGCCAGCGCCTCGCGGACGGCGCCGGGAATGAGTTCCATACCGGCGAGCACCAATTCGGTACCGGTGGCCGTGGGGCCGATCGGCAGCGAATGCTGCACGAGGATATCGCCGGTGTCGAGCTGCTCGTCCATCCGGTGCACCGTCAACCCGAACTCGGCGGCCCCGCTGATCAGCGCCCACAGCACCGGCGAGAAACCGGTGAACTTCGGCAGCAGTGAATCGTGCAGGTTGATCGTGCCGTGGGTGGGCATGGTGTACAGCTCCGGCGGCATCCAGGTGTACCAGCTGTTCACCACGATGACGTCCGGCTCGGCGCGCTTGACCAGGTCGATCGTCGCGGCGTCGGCGCGTTCGGTCAGATGTACCGGAATCCCGTTCTCGCGGGCCAGCTCCTCCACCGAATCCGACCAGATCCCCTTGTAGGAATCCTCACTGGCGGGATGGGTGACGGCGAGTACCACCTCGTGTTCGGAATCGATCAGTGCCTGCAAAGTCTTGCGCCCCCAGGTCTGGAACCCGAACGAGACGATACGCATGAAGAAACCCCATCTGTGGATATCTGGTCGGACAACAGTGCCGGCGCACCGGAGAAGTTTCGATCGATCGGCGATCCCGGCGATCGCCGGAGCTGTGCAGCTCCGGCCTCACGACTCGATGATCAGCCGGCCTTCCGGAGTCCACCAGCCGCGCCGCGCGGTCCGGAAGAGCCGCGCGCCGGATTCATAGGGATCCCGCACGAACCGTTCCCGCTCCCGGCCGTCGGTCAGTTCGGCGGCCAGCGCCCGGCCGCCCACGTACACATCGCCGACGACTCCGGGCGGCACCAGCCGGCCCTCGTCGAGAAGCAGGACCTTCGCGCCCGGCACCGGCCTGGTCCAGCCGGTGGGCGACAGCGGTCCGCGGGCGAGGGCGCCGAGATAGGCGGGCGAGTGGAACGCCACGGTGGCCACGGCCTCCGGCGACAAGCACCGCACGGCCTCGGTCAGCGCCGACCCGCCGTAGGTGCCGACGAGGTCCCAGCGAGCCACGGTCGGCAGCTGGTCGATTCCCTCGGCCATCAGCAGCACCGGCAGTTCGGCGTCCGCGACCACCTGTGTGACCCCGTGCGTTTCGATCAGCCCGGCCAGCAGCGCCGGGTCACGGCGCTGCGTTTCGGTCGGCACCACCACGGAGGCGCCGGCCGACCAGGCCGCCAGCAGGTCCACCGCGTTCTGCGGATCGCCCCACGGCAGGGCCAGCAGACGGACATCCGCGGGCCGCAGCGCGGGATCGTTGCGGCGCAGGCGACGATCGGCGGCGACGCAGCGGCGGTCGGCGACGGCCACCGCCAGGGCATCGGCCCCGAGCAGCAGTCCGTACGCGCCGAACCGGCCGACGCCCACTCGGGAAGCGGTGATGAATTCGGCGTGCAGGGCGATGACGCCCGTCGCGGTGGGGAGGGCGGACGTGCGGTGCACACCCTGGATGCGGTCGCGGCCGCCGAAGAGATCGCCGTAGGTGACCAGTTCGTCCGCGCAACGCGCCGCCACCCGGCCCTCCGGGACCATCTGGCCGTGTCTGATCACGGTGACCAGCGCGGAGACGTCATAGGGCTCGACCCCGGTCGCCCACTCGCCCAGGATCCGTTCGCGCTCGACGGCCGTCGGTCCGGGCAGAACCAGTGGGTCGACACCCCTGATATCGTCGACGACGGTCATCAGTCACCTCCTGCTACGGGCAGCGGAACCGGCGTCGGCCACGAACGGATCGACCACCGGTTCTCCTTCACTGCTCGGTACGGCCGTGGCCGAACCAGTATCACGCCTGTACTTAGGCTTACCTTACATTGCGAGAGGGCGATTCTCCAGAACCGCACTCGGGCGCTCCGGAATGAATTGCTTAGGCTAAGCTAACACACCGGCACCGCGGTGATACAGGGAACCGGAGCGGGAACGCGCCCAGTGACCCGGCAACATCCCCGCTCCCGGAATTCCGCTATCCGACAGACTGTTCCAATCGCCAGCCACCGGCCCGCGACCGCTCGTTCCAGAAGTCCGCGTAGCGGCCGCCGAGTTCCAGAAGTTCGGCATGGGTGCCGCGCTCGACGATACGACCTCCGTCGAGGAACAGGATCTGATCGGCGTGCGCGATGGTGGCCAGCCGATGCGCCACCACGATCACCGTCTTGCCCCGGGTCAGCTCGTGGATGCCCCGGACGACCGAGGCCTCGCTGTGCGGGTCCAGCGCACTGGTCGCCTCGTCCAGCAGCACGATCGGTGCGTCCTTGAGCAACGCCCGGGCGATCGAAACCCGCTGCCGCTCGCCACCGGACAGCAGCGCGCCGCCCTCGCCGACCGAAGATTCGTATCCGTCGGGCAGCCGCTGCGCGATCTCGTCCACCCGGGCCGCTTCCGCCGCCCGCCGCACCTCGTCGTCGGTGGCGTCGAGCCGGCCGATCCGGATGTTCTCGGCCACCGACCGGTTGAACAGGTAGACGTTCTGGAACACCAGCGACAGCTGGTTCAGCAATGTCTCCGATGGCTGCGCGCGCACATCGTGCCCGCTCACCGCCACCCGGCCGGACTCCGCGTCGTAGAACCGCGCGACCAGCCGCAGCAACGTGGTCTTGCCCGCGCCACTGGGACCGACCACCGCGGTGGTGCTCCCGGGCGCCACGCTGAAGGTCAGCCCGGACAGCACTGGTTCGCCGGTGCGATAGGAGAAGCCGACATTCTCGAACTCGACGCCCGGCGCACCCGGTGTGACCGGTTCCGGATATTCGGGCAGGGTCGGCTCGTTCAGCAACTCGGTCACCCGGTCGACCGCCGCGGCCCCGCCCCGCAGGCCGTTACCCAGTTGCGCGGCCAGGTTGAGCGGTTCGATGAACCGCGCGCTCACCGCGATCAGCGCGATCGCCGCCGGAACCGAGATCGAGCCACCGGTCGCCCGGCTCACCACGATATAGGCGAGAACCAGGAACACCGCCTGGATGCACAGCGAGAAGACGATGAGCCCCGGTACCGACGCGAACACCAGTTTCGTCGACGCCGACCGCTGCTCCGCCAGCGCACCGTCCAGCGCGCGGTTCCCGGCCCCGACCGCGCCCAGCGAACGCAGCACCGGCTGGGCCTGCGCGAACTCCACGACGCGCGCGTCGGCTTCGCCCGCCGCCGCATGCGCCCGTGCGTCCGAGGCGGCATAGGACCGGGCCGCCAGATTGTTCACCAGGAACAGCACCGGCGCGGACAACAACATGGCCAGCGAGATCCGCCAGTCCACGAACAGCATCCCCACCGCGACCGCGATCGGCACCACGATGCTGTTGAGCACCTTGGCCACCAGATAGGCCAGCGCCTGCTGGATCTCGCGCACGTTCTCCACGGTCAACCGCGACAGCGGCCCGGCGCCGTGGGTTTCGAACCAGCCCAGCGGAAGCGCATTGAGATGGTCGCCGATCCGGGTCTGCAGGCCACGCTGCATCCCGACTGCGATACGCAGCCCGAAAACCGTCTGCAGGTAGCCGAACGCGGCCACCGCCGCGACCGCCACCAGCATCAGCAGCGCCCAGAACCAGGCCCGCGCCATATCGTCGCCGAACAGCGCCTCCAGCACCGGAACCAGCAGCAGGTACGCCAGCGCCTGACTCAGCGCCTGCGCGAGGATCGCCGCGAAAAGCTTCGGCGTGAGCGGGGCGTATTCGCCGGGAACCAGCGCGAGCAACTTCTTGATCATCGAATATCCCCGCTCTGCGCCGTCGTGACCGCGCCGAGGGCGGCCTCGTTGATCTCCCACAGCCGCTGGTAGGTCCCGCCCGAGGTGCTCAACCGGGCGTGATCGCCCTGTTCGACCAGGGTCCCGTTCTCCAGCACCACGATCCGGTCGACCCCGGTGATGGTGTGCAGCCGATGCGCGATCACCAGCACGGTGCGACCGGCCACCAGCCGGGCCAGCGCGTCCTGTACCGCGGCCTCGGATTCGGGATCGGCGAAGGCCGTCGCCTCGTCGAGGACCAGTACCGGAGTATCGGCCAGCAGCGAACGCGCGATCGAAAGACGTTGCGCCTCACCGCCGGACAGGCTGGCATCCACGCCGATCTCGGAGTCGTAGCCGCGCGGCAGCGCGATGATGCGGTCGTGGATCTGCGCCGCCCGCGCGGCCGCCTCCAGGGTCTCGGTATCCGCGTCGGGGCGAGCCAGCAGCAGATTCTCCCGGATGGTTCCGCGGATCAGCCGGACGTCCTGGAAGACGAACCCGACTGTGCGGTACAGCTCGTCGGAGGCGAAGTCGCGGACATCGCGTCCGCCGATGGTGATGCGGCCGGCGTCGACGTCGTAGAACCGGGGCAGCAATTTGGCCAGCGTGGATTTACCCGATCCACTCGGGCCGACCAGCGCGGTGAGTGTGCCGGGGCGCAGTTCCAGGTCGATATCACGCAGCACCTGGTGGTCGTCGCGATATCCGAACGCCACCCCCTCGAACCGAACCAAGCCGGGCTCCCCGGCGGTCGGCTCCACCGCCGCCGGATCCGGCACTCCCGCCCGGAGTTCCGGGGTCTGCTGCAGTTCGTACAACCGGACCGCGGCCGCACCCGCTTCGCGCAGCGCCTGCCCGCCGTAGCCCAGGCCCAGCAGCGAACTGCCCAGACCGAGCCCGACCAGCAGGAAGGGCAGCAGATCCAGCGGTTGCGCCCAGTCCAGGCCCACCGCCCCCAGTCCGGCGAGCACGATCACCAGCATCACGAACACCGGCGCCACCGTGATGTCGGAGAAAGCCTGCAACCGGATCATCGGAGTCTTCCAACGGGTGAACGCCGCGGTCTGCCCGTCCACCGCGGCCTGGAACTCGTGATGCGCCTTACCGGCCTGGCCGAAGGCGCGCACGACCTGGATCCCGTCGACGAATTCGATGGTCGCCGCCTGCACCCGACGCTCCCAGCGGCTGTACACCGCGAGCCGGTCCCGGCTGGTCTGATCCATCATCCGGCTCAGCGATACGGCGTAGGCCAGCAACGGGATCAGCAGTACCAGGGTGAGCCGCCAGTCCACCGTGAACAGATAGACCAGGGTCGCCACTGGGACCACCACACCGCCCACGAAGTCCAGCCGGGCATGGGCCACCAGATAGTGGAGCGCCTCGACATCGTCCTGCAGGTACTTCTTGACATCGCCGGAGGTGCGTTCGGAGAACCAGCCCAGCGGAACCCGGGTGAGCTTATCGGCCAGCGAGCGCCGCACGGCCAGCTGGAAACCGCCGTCCACATGATGCGACCAGCTCAGCGCGACCGCCTGCAGCAGACCTCGTACGACCAGCACGAGCACCGCGGCCCACAGCAGCGTCCACACCCGGTCGGTATCGATCCGGTCGGCCAGTAGTTCCCGGCAGGCTTCCACGATCAGCACGAACGGCACGACATTGGCGATCGAGGCCACCGCGACGAGGAGACTCGCCACCGTGAGCGCCCCGCGCACCGGCGCCAGGATCTCTTTGCGCGCCTGCGCTTCTCGCTGCTTGTGCGCCTTCTGCTGTGCGCGCGGGGGCCGATTCCCCGTATCCGCCGCAGACAGCGGCGCGGCCTCCACCGTCATGTCCTCGCCCTTCGGCCGTTGTGCTGAATCGCGATCATCTTCACACAGCGAACGACAAAAAGATAGGTAAGGCTAACTTGTCCAATTTTCGCTCCGCCCGCCGTCGAAGGGCCGAAGCAAACCCTGATCCGCAGGCACACTTAGGTTAAGCTAACCTGCATGGGTAGAGGCAGTAATGGCGTAATCATGAAGGTGTGGCGGGCCGAGGATTACCGGCTGACCGTCACCTCCACCGAGCGGATCACCGATAAATTCGTCCGCATCGGCTTCACGGCCGGGGGGCTGCTCGCCGACCATCCGGTCCATCCCACACAGTTCATCCGGCTGTGGATTCCGGATGCCGAAACCGACAAACTGCACCACCGCGGCTACACCCTGATCGACCAGGATCCCGACAACGACCACTTCCACATCGAATTCGCCGTGCACAACGGACCGGCCAGCCAGTGGGCCGAACGCGCGCAGGTCGGCGAGGTGATCGAAACCTCGGTGCTCGGCTCGAAGTTCGAGCTGCCCGCGACCGCGCCCGGCGAATACGTGCTCTTCGGTGACAGCGCTTCCCTCCCCGCGGTGAACACGCTGCTCAAGGCGATCGGCGACGCCCCGGCCAGGATCTGGCTGGAATGGCAGTACGAATCGGACACCACCCTGCCCGTCCGCAACAAGCCGCACCACACGGTGACCTGGATCCAGCGGATCGATGACGGCCGCGGAATGCGCGAACAGGCCGAACAGCTCACCGTCGGACGGGACGCGTTCGCCTGGGTCGCCTGTGACACCGCCACCACCCGCGCCGTGGTGAAAAGTCTGCGGACCACCCATTCACTGCCGAAGGCGCAGATCAAAGCCCAGGGCTACTGGAAGTAACCGACCGCGGACGGACCGGGCGCGCCGACTAAGCTGCGACCGGTGAGAAGAAGGCAGCAACCTCCGCTGCCCAAGCGGTACGGGCTGGACCCGGCCCGGCTGCGGCTGCCCGAGGACGGCGACTGGCCGACCGTACGCGACCACCTGGTCCACCGGCTCCCCCGCGTCGCGCCCGCGCGGATCGACGAGATGCTGCGCGCGGGTGAGATCGTGGACCTGGACGGCCCCCTCACACCGGACGCGCCCTACGTCCCCGGCGGGGCGATCTGGTTCCACCGCGATCTCCCCGACGAGAAGCCGGTCCCGTTCGACATACCGATCGTGTACCGCGACAACACCATCCTGGTCGCCGACAAACCGCACTTCCTGGCCACCATTCCACGCGGACGCCATATCCTGCAGACGGCTCTGGTCCGGCTGCGACGCGAACTCGACCTCCCCGACCTGGTGCCCGCGCACCGGCTCGACCGCGCCACCGCCGGCCTCGTCCTGTTCGTGATCGATCCCGGGCTGCGCGGCGCCTATCAGATGCTGTTCCAGCGGCAGCGGGTCCGTAAACAGTACGAAGCCGTCGCCGGATATCGGGCCGAGCTCGATTTCCCGGTCGATCTGGAGAGCCGGATCATCAAGGAGAAACACGTCCTCGCCGCACAGCAGGTGCCGGGTCCGCCCAACGCACGCACCCGGATCGAACTGGTCGAGCGCCGCGGCGACCGCGCACGCTATCGGCTCCGGCCCGAAACCGGGCGCACCCATCAACTCCGACTGCACATGAACTCGCTGGGCATCCCGATCCTGGGCGACGACTTCTATCCCACGATCACCGACAAACCCATCGAGGACTTCACCCGGCCGCTGCAGTTACTCGCCGCCGAACTCGAGTTCACCGATCCCGTGACCGGTGAACTCCGGCGATTCGACACCGGCCGGACATTGCAGGCGTGGCACTCGCCGGACAGCTGGGCCGCCGAACCCGCCACCGGTCACTGAACCGGGCGGTCCGGACGGCATTCGATATCGGTGAGCGGTAGCCGTCCGTCCCGGAAATACCCGTTGATCGCGTCGCCGACGCACGCGCTCAGCCCTGGACGGAAGGTGAGATGAATCCGGGTATCTCGCAGGGTCACCAACCGCGACGCGGTGAGCTTCCGATGTAAGCCCACCGCATGGGAGTACGGGGTCCGCGGATCACCGGCGGCCTGCGTGATGAGCACCGGGACCGCGTTCCGGACCACCGTCGGGGGTTCCACAGGCCGCGGCCAGAACGCGCACGGCTGAATATTGCCGGCCAGCGCACCGAACACCGGCTGGGCGCCGCGGGTCTCCTCGATCCGGCGCCGGTACCACTCGGGATCGGCCGGGGCGGCGACATCCCCGCACGCGATCACCATCAACGCGGAGTTCTCGCCGGTGTGCAATTCCGCCAGCACGTCCCGCAGACCGGACTCGGGCGAACTCGTCGAATCCCCTGCGACGGCGTCCCGGATATCCCGGACGGTCGCCGCGAGCGTCTCGTTCACCTGAAAGCTACGGAGCAGATTGTGCAGCAGAAACGGCAACACCCGGTCGTCCACCGGGTAGCCGTCGACCACGACGGGTGCCGCCGCGACGCGCTGATACAGACCCTCGACCGTGCCGCGCACCTCCGGCCCCGTCCGCCCGAGCCGGTAGGTCGAGTCCCGGGCCGCGGCCCAGCTCGCCCAGTCGTCCAGCGCGGTCTCGTCGGCCGGGCCCCAATCCTGCACCAAACCGGTCCAGTACCGGTCCGGGTCGACAGCACTGTCGAGCACCATCCGGTCGGTGCGGTCGGGGAACATCTGGGTGAACACCGCACCGAGGTACGTGCCATAGGACAAACCGAAGAAACTCAGTTCCTCCTCCCCCAGGACCGCACGGATCAGATCCATATCGCGGGCCGTATTGCGCGTGGTCAGGAAACGCAGTTTCGCCGGGTCGGTATCGAGGCAGGCCGCGGCCGATTCGGCCGCCAGCCCGGCCTCCTGCTCGAAACCGGCGTCGGACCGCCCCGCCGAACGAATCGCCTCCCCCACCCGCCAGCCACACAGCGGCGGCGCATCCGAGGCGCCCACACCCCGCGGGTCCATTCCGATCAGGTCGTACTGCGCCCGCACCTGCGGATCGAGCACATCGCCCAGCAGGCCGAGGCTGTCCAATCCCGATGCCCCCGGCCCACCCGGGTTGGACAGCAGAATGCCCCGCCGCCGAGCGGGGTCGGTAGCCGGTGCCCGGGAGATCGCCACCGTCAGGGTGCGGCCGTCGGGGTCGCCATAGTCGAGCGGTACCAGCAGGTTCGCACATTCCGTGCCCGGCGTGGTGACCGTTTCCGCCGGGCAAGGCGCCCAGTGCAACTCCTGGCCGTAGAAGGGGACGCGCACACCGTCGCCGCGCAGCACGGGCACACTCAGCAGCAGCACCCCCAGCCCGAGCAGCCACCGGCCCGCCTGCCGCGATCTCCGCACCACCCGCGGCTCGGCGGACACGCCGGTCGACATCGCAACCTACTTTCCTGGCCACCCGCGGATCACCGCGCAGGGTCGGCCGGACACCGCGCGCGGCACAGCGTAGTCGAGTCGGTGCGGCCTCGCCCGGTGCAGACATCGCGGCCCGCGCCCACCCCGGCCGCCTTTCCCGTCATCCGTACACTTGGCCCAATGCTCCACCCGGTTCCCGAGAAAACCGCTGCTCCGCGGCCCAGAATCCATGCCTACGCCGATGTGGCGGTGGTGGTGGCCGTGCTCGTCTGCACCAACCTGATCGCGCATTTCACCACCGCGTGGGCGAATATCGTCAGCGTCCCGATCGCCGCGTTGGTGCTGCTGGGGCTCATGCGCCGGCGCGGACTGCGCTGGGCCGAGTTCGGCCTCTCGCCGCGTCACTGGCGGACCGGGACCAAGTACGCGCTCGCCGCGGTCGGGGTGGTGCTGGCGGCGGTCGCCATCGGCGCCGCGCTACCGCTGACCCGACCGTTCTTCCTCGCCGACCGTTACGCCACCATCTCCGGCGCCCTCATCGCCTCGATGATCGTGATCCCACTGCAGACCGTGATCCCGGAGGAACTCGCGTTTCGCGGGGTGCTGCACGGCACGCTCGACCGGGCGTGGGGCGCCCGCGGCGTGTTCGCGGCCGGATCGCTGCTCTTCGGACTCTGGCATATCGCCTCGTCCTTCGGCCTCACCGCGGGCAACCGCGGCCTCACCGAGGTGATCGGCGGCGGCCCGTTCGCTCAGCTCGCCGGTGTGCTGATCGCCGTGGCCGCGACCGCGGCGGCCGCGGTCGTGTTCACCTGGCTGCGGCACCGCAGCGGCAGCCTGCTGGCGCCCATCGCCCTGCACTGGGCGGTCAACGGCGCCGGCGCCCTCACGGCCGCGCTCCTCTGGCATACGACGCTGGCCTGAGGTCGCTCGGCCCGAGATTCAGCAGTGCTCGCAGATGCCGGTGGCCGGGAGCTGGATGAAACAGCTGGAACAGACCACCGTGCGCGCCCCGGTATCCGATTTGGCCGCGGCCTGACGGGTCGCGGCGGCGGCCTGCCGGGCGGTGCCGCCGCGCGGGATCAGCGGCGGCGTACCGCCGTCGGCGGGCACATCGGCGCCGTAGGCCGCATAGCAGGCCCAGCGGGCGTAGGCGGCGTGCGTCTCGATATCGGCGGGCACCGGTAGTGCGGCCAGTTCGAGCACGTACTTGTAGCTGTCGCCGACCTTCAGATTGCGTTTGACGCACAATGCCGTCAACGGCGGCTCACCCGCGTTGTGGCAGCGTCGGGCCACTTTGCGCAGAATCGCGTCCATCCAGGTGCGAGTCGGGGCGTCGGTACGCACCCCTGACATCTCCTGCACCCGGTCGGCCAGTTCCTGCACGGTGACGTAATACCCGTATTCCGTCGCGGTCTCGCCCAGCGCCTCGTACGCGGCCATAGCCCAGCCTGCCGCGGCATCGCGGAAGGTCACCGCCATACCGTCGTCGCTCCGCCAGGCCCCCGAAATCGTTGTCGCAGCGTCCCTCATAGCCCGTACACCCTAGCGCCGAGGGACCCCCATACGTCAACCGCCCTCCCCTATATCACATTTCGGGACTCGGATACGACGACGGTCACACCCCCGGACGAACTCGCCGCTCCGCCTGCGTGCGCGCCTGTCGGAGCACAGGCCGGGCGCCATCGCGCGCTTGCGCCCACCGATCAGACATCTTCGAAGACGGGCTCGGCGGGCACCGGATCCTCCTCGGCCGACGTATCAGTGTGGGACACCTGCTGGTCTACGCCGCGCCGGGACGCCGAATTCCTGATGAGGCCGGGCAGCGACGGGAAGAGCCCCGGCTGACCGTTGTCCGAATCGACGCTCCTGACCACCCCACCGGCGACCTGGACGACCGAAGCGGGGTCGCGTGCACCGAGCTCGGTACCGGTACCGGCGGGAACCGTTTCCTCGGTCGTGCCCGGGCCTGCTTCACCATCCTTCTCCGGCAGCCCCCGCACGCTCCGCATACTGGCCAGCGACGCGGCAGCCATGGGTAGCGCGGCCAGTCCCGCCAGGATCGGCGCCGACCCGGCGCCGGCGCCGAGACCGCTGAAGGCCTCTGCCGGGATCCCCAATACGGCAGCACCGCTGTCACCGGAACCGCCGGCGAGCTGGGTATTCCTGTCCGAGGTATTCGCCACCTGCTCGTAGACCAGTTCCACCGCGTGCGCGACGACCTCCGTCAGCGCCGTGTTCTCTGCCGTCGTCAAGATGCGGCCCTGCGCCGCCGCGAGATTCGCCTTCAGATCGTCGACGATCTCCATGATCTTGCGCAGCGCGGACTGCTGCTGATCGGCGACCACGGACAAGGTTCCGGCGACCTGATCGTCCATACCCAGCAGCGAATCGTACTGTCCACGGGCATTGTTAGCTATGTCCTGGTACACCGGACCGATGGCGCCGCTACCGAGCTGCTGGTGAGTGATCGTTGTCGACGGGCACTCGGGCGTCGGAAGTGGCAGCGGCGCCCCACCGGCGAGGAGATCGACCGCATTCCGGATGGCGATCTCCGCGCCGTGGATGAAATCTCGAACAGCTTCGGAAGCACCGGACGGGCAATCCAGATTCACGACCGGGCACCGGCCCTGGGCAGGTGGGATCAGGTTCTCATCGTGGCAACGCTGCTTCGGCTCTTCGGGTTTCGGCTCTCCAACAGGCCTTTCCCGGCTCGTCTCGGAATCACCGCCCGCGGAACCGGACCCGGCCGGGCTCGTGGTGTCATCGCCGCCCCCGGGACCGCCCCCGGTACCGGGCCCGGTCGGAGGCCCAGAGGAGTCGTCCAGCTCACCAGGATCCCGGACACCTCCTTCTTCGTGCCGGGCATTTCCTTCTTCGTGCCGGGTACGTCCCGCTTCCCGCCGCCCGGCAGTCACTTCTTCCGGGGGAATACTTACGCCGCCGGCGCCGCCAGGGATATCCATGTCATCCTCGTTGCTGTCGTGAGTCGCTCTCTGCATCATGCGGGAGGTCTGCCTGCCCGAATGAGCCCACGACTCCGACATTTACGACTTGCTAGGCTTCCCCGATCCCGGCGGTGAACCGACTTCCATTGCGCCGTCACCACCTACAGATACGCAAAGGCCCGCTTCCCGAACCGGGAAGCGGGCCTTACGTTTACGACTCGTCAGCCGAGGAGCAGGCCTACTTGGCCTTCTCCAGGACCTCGACCAGCCGCCACCGCTTGGTGGCCGACGTCGGCCGGGTCTCCATCAGCTGCACGCGATCGCCGACACCGGCGGTCTCGTTCTCGTCGTGCGCCTTCACCTTGGAGGTGGTGCGAATGATCTTGCCGTAGAGCTTGTGCCGGTGACGGTCTTCCAGCTCGACGACGATCGTCTTGTTCATCTTGTCGGAGACAACGTAGCCGACCCGCACTTTGCGAGTGCCGCGCTGCTCCTCCACCTGCTCGCTCATGCCGCATCTCCCTTGTCAGCGGGTCCGGTGGTCAAACCGAGCTCGCGCTCACGCATGACCGTGTAGATGCGCGCGATCTCGTGACGCACCACACGCAGCCGGCGATTGTTGGTCAGCTGACCGGTCGCCATCTGGAAGCGCAGATTGAACAGCTCTTCCTTCGACTCGCGCAGGCGGGAGACGAGCTCCTCTTCGGTCAGCTCGCGGAGCTCTGGGGCCGGAGTGCCGGTTGCCATCAGAACTGCTCCTCCCTCGTCACGATCCTGCACTTCATCGGGAGCTTGTGCATCGCGCGGCGCAGGGCCTCACGAGCGGTCTCCTCGTTCGGGTAACTCATCTCGAACATCACCCGACCCGGCTTGACGTTCGCGATCCACCACTCCGGCGAACCCTTACCGGAACCCATGCGGGTCTCGGCGGGCTTCTTGGTGAGCGGGCGATCCGGGTAGATGTTGATCCAGATCTTGCCGCCACGCTTGATGTGGCGGGTCATCGCGATACGAGCCGACTCGATCTGCCGGTTGGTCACGTACGCCGGCTCCAGTGCCTGGATGCCGAACTCACCGAACGACACCGAGGTGCCGCCCTTGGCGAGACCGCTGCGGCTCGGGTGATGCTGCTTGCGGAACTTGACCTTGCGGGGCATCAGCATTGGTCAGCCCTCCTGCTTTTCTGCCGGGGGCTCGGCCACTGCGGTAGCGGCGCGCCCGGCCTCGGTGCTGGTCGCGGTGGTGCCGGAGGAACCGGAACGACGCGGACGGTTCGGGCGCTCCCGGCGCGGGCGATCCCCGGCCGGCGCGCTCGGGGTGGCCAGCTCACGCTTGCCGCCGACGATATCGCCCTTGTAGATCCAGACCTTGACACCGATACGACCGAAGGTGGTCTTGGCCTCGTACAGGCCGTAATCGATATCGGCACGCAGCGTGTGCAGCGGGACGCGGCCTTCGCGGTAGAACTCCGAGCGCGACATTTCGGCGCCGCCGAGACGGCCCGAGCACTGCACGCGGATGCCCTTGACGTTCGGCGAACGCATGGCCGACTGAATGGCCTTACGCATCGCACGACGGAACGCCACGCGGTTGGAGAGCTGCTCGGCCACACCCTGGGCGACCAGCTGGGCATCCGATTCGGGGTTCTTGACCTCGAGGATGTTCAGCTGGACCTGCTTCTTGGTGAGCTTCTCCAGCTCGGCGCGGATCCGGTCGGCCTCCGCGCCGCGGCGGCCGATGACGATGCCCGGACGCGCGGTGTGGATATCGACGCGAACCCGGTCACGGGTGCGTTCGATCTCCACCTTGGAGATGCCGGCACGTTCCATACCGGTGCTCAGCAGCTTGCGGATGGCGACGTCTTCCTTGACGTAATCCGCGTACTGCTTGTCGGCGTACCAACGGGACTTCCAGTCGGTGGTGATACCGAGGCGGAAGCCATGGGGGTTGATTTTCTGTCCCATTTACTTTGCCCCTCCCTTCCGGCGGCCACGAGTGCCACCGGCGGTGGGGACGCTCTCGACCTCGATGGTGATGTGGCTGGTGCGCTTGCGGATCCGGAACGCGCGGCCCTGGGCACGCGGCTGGAAACGCTTCATGGTCGCGCCCTCGTCGACATACGCCGTCGAGATGACCAGGGTGTCGGGGTTGAGGCCGAGGTTGTTCTCGGCGTTCGCCGCGGCACTGGCCACGACCTTGGCGACCGGTTCGCTGGCGGCCTGCGGGGCGAAGCGCAGCAGGTCGAGCGCGTCGGAGACGCGCTTACCGCGGACCAGGTCCACCACTCGGCGGGCCTTCATCGGGGTCACGCGCACGTGCTTGGCGGTCGCGCGCGCAGTCGGATTCTGAGTTTCTGTGCTCATCGCCGCTTGCTCTTCCGATCTTCCTTGACGTGGCTGCGGAACGTCCTCGTCGGCGCGAACTCACCGAGCTTGTGCCCGACCATGTTCTCCGAGACGAACACCGGCACGTGCTTGCGACCGTCGTGGACGGCGAAGGTGTGACCGATGAAATCGGGGGTGATGGTCGAACGACGCGACCAGGTCTTGATGACCTGCTTGCTGCCCTTGTCGTTCTGCACGTCCACCTTCGCTTGGAGGTGGTCGTCGACGAACGGGCCCTTCTTGAGGCTGCGTGGCATTTCTTACCTCCTCCTTAGCGCTTGTTCTTGCCGGTGCGACGGCGACGGACGATGAGCTTGTCGCTCGGGCGGTTCGGCTTACGGGTGCGGCCTTCCGGCTGACCCCACGGCGAGACCGGGTGGCGACCACCGGAGGTCTTGCCTTCACCACCGCCGTGCGGGTGGTCGACCGGGTTCATGACGACACCACGGACGGTGGGTCGGCGACCCTTCCACCGCATACGACCGGCCTTGCCCCAGTTGATGTTCGACTGTTCGGCATTGCCGACCTCGCCGACGGTGGCGCGGCAGCGCACGTCGACACGGCGGATTTCACCGGAGGGCATACGCAGCGTGGCGTAGGGGCCTTCCTTGCCCAGCAGCTGGATGCTGGCGCCGGCCGAGCGGGCCATCTTGGCGCCGCCGCCGGGTCGCAGCTCCACCGCGTGGATGGTGGTACCGGTCGGGATATTGCGCAGCGGCAGGTTGTTGCCGGGCTTGATATCCGCGGTCGGACCGGACTCGATCTTCGTGCCCTGCGCGATGCCCTTGGGCGCGATGATGTAGCGCTTCTCGCCGTCCAGGTAGTGCAGCAGCGCGATATTGGCGGTGCGGTTGGGGTCGTACTCGATATGAGCGACCTTGGCCGGCACGCCGTCCTTGTCGAGCCGGCGGAAGTCGATCAGCCGGTAGGCACGCTTGTGACCGCCACCGCGATGCCGGGTGGTGATCCGGCCGTGCGCGTTGCGGCCGCCGCTCTTGCTCAGCGGGCGGACGAGCGACTTCTCGGGGGTGGTCCGGGTGATCTCGGCGAAGTCCGAGACGGACGACCCGCGGCGGCCCGGGGTAGTCGGCTTGTACTTACGGATTGCCATGAGTTCTTCTCTGCTTTCTGGATTCCCCGCCGCCTACGCGACCGGGCCTCCGAAGATCTCGATGGGCTTGCTGTCGGCCGAGATGGTCACGAGCGCGCGCTTGGTGTTCTTGCGCTTGCCGTAACCGAAGCGGGTCCGCTTGCGCTTGCCCTGACGGTTGGCGGTGTTGACGCTGGTGACCGTTACCCCGAAGACCTTCTCGACCGCGATCTTGATCTGGGTCTTGTTCGAGTCCGGGTGAACCAGGAAGGTGTAGGTGCCTTCCTCGATCAGCCCGTAGGACTTCTCCGAGATGACCGGCGCCAGCAGGATGTCGCGCGGATCGGCGATGGTGCTCACTTGCTCTCCTCCTGTGCAGCCTCAGCCGGGCCGTGCACGAAGGCGTTGAGCGCCTCGACGCTGAACACGACTACGTCGCTGTCCAGAACGTCATAGGTGTTCAGCTGGTCCGGTGCGATGGTGTGCACGTATTCCAGGTTGCGGGCACTCTTCCAGGCGGCGATGTCATCGCGGCCGACGACCAGCAGGAACTTCTTGCGATCCGAGAGCTCGGACAGGAAGATCTTCGCGGTCTTGGTCGAGGGGTCCTGGCCCGCGACGAGTTCGCTGATCACGTGGATCCGCTCGTTACGCGCCCGATCCGACAGCGCACCACGCAGGGCGGCCTGGATCATCTTCTTGGGGGTGCGCTGGCTGTAGTCACGCGGCTTGGGGCCGTGCACGATGCCACCACCGGCGAACTGCGGGGCGCGGGTCGAACCCTGGCGGGCGCGGCCGGTGCCCTTCTGGCGGTACGGCTTCTTACCACCGCCGCGGACTTCACCGCGGGTCTTGGTGGAATGCGTGCCCTGGCGAGCGGCGGCCTGCTGGGCCACGACCACCTGGTGCATCAGCGCGATATTGGCGGTCACGTCGAAGATCTCCGCGGGGAGATCGACGGTGCCGTTGGTCTTACCGCCCAGTTCCTTCACCGGCAGGGTGAGGTTGGCGGATTTCTTCTCCGTACTCACAGCGGAGCTGCTCATGCGTGCGCACCACCCTTCACGGCGCTCTTGACGATCACGACGCCGCCTTTGCGACCCGGGATCGCACCCTTGATCAGCAGCAGGCCGTTCTCGGCGTCCACCTTGTGAACCGACAGGTTCTGCGTGGTGACGCGGTCGTTACCCATCCGGCCCGACATCCGCATGCCCTTGAACACGCGGCCGGGGGTGGCGCAGCCACCGATGGAACCCGGGCGGCGGTGCACGGCCTGCGCACCGTGGGAGGCGCCCTGACCCTTGAAGCCGTGACGCTTCATGGTGCCGGCGAAACCCTTGCCCTTGCTGGTGCCGGTCACATCGACGTAGCCGCCCTCTTCGAAGGACTCGGCCGAGATCTCCTGGCCGACTTCGAAAGTGGACGCGTCCGCGACGCGGATCTCGGCGACGTGCCGGCGCGGCGTGACGCCCGCCTTGGAGAACTGGCCGGATTCCGGCTTGTTCACCTTGCGGGGGTCGATGGCGCCGAAGGCGACCTGCACGGCGCTGTAGCCGTCGCGCTCGACGGTGCGGATCTGGGTGACCACATTGGGTCCGGCCTTGACGACGGTGACCGGGACGACCCGGTTCTTGTCGTCGAACACCTGGGTCATGCCCAATTTGGTGCCCAGGATGCCGGCCACGGGCCTGCTCTTGTTGTCAGTCATGTCTCGAGTCCCCGTCACTGGATATTGACGTCGACGCTGGCCGGCAGGTCGATGCGCATGAGCGCGTCCACCGTCTTCGGCGTCGGGTCGAGGATGTCGATCAGCCGCTTGTGCGTACGCATCTCGAAGTGCTCGCGCGAGTCCTTGTACTTGTGCGGCGAACGGATGACGCAGTACACGTTCTTCTCGGTCGGCAACGGCACCGGCCCGACGACCCGGGCCCCGGTGCGGGTCACCGTTTCGACGATCTTGCGCGCAGACGCGTCGATCGCCTCGTGGTCATAGGCCTTGAGCCTGATGCGGATCTTCTGTCCCGCCACGCTAAGTGTCCTTTTCTCCGCTTTCGTCCGTGATCCGGAAACCGGCGACGGCTCCGTACCACCTTCATTTGCACAGCCCGAACACACGATGACGTCTCAGTGGAGACCACGACCGGGCACCGCCCAGTCCTCGCCGCTGTTCATCTGTCATGGTTCTCCGGTCCACGCGGTCGGGCGTGTCGCCCCTCCGCTCATTCCTCGGCCCCGGAAGAAAACTTCGATCGCGGCCTTCGGAACTGTGTCCCGGACGCACCCACACCACAAAAGGTGGGGTACTCGCTGGTTTTGCTCACCCCGCCCGGCCTGGTCGTTTCACAGAAACAACCGCCACCCGGGGCAAGGCAACCCGAACAGTATGCACGAGCCCCCCGAGCCGTTTCAAATCGGGGTCGGCCGAGGTCGGGCACTCGCTGAACCATAGCAGCGCACCACTATCTTACCGATGAGTAAGATAGTGGTATGACCAACGAGACCGGCACCTACCGCGGCTGGCGAAAACTGCCGGACAACCCCCTGGGCCACGGCCTCTTCTCCCTGTCGATGGTGGCCCGCGTGCCGTACTTCGCCACCGTGCTACCCCGCGTGATCCGGCTGGAACCGGGCTTGTGCGAGGTCAGAGCACCGAAATGGTTCGGCGTCCACAACCATCTGGGCACCTTCCACGCAATCGCCGCCTGCAACCTGGCCGAGATCGCGATGGGCATGCTGAGCGAGGCGACGGTACCCACCACACACCGCTGGATCCCCAAAGGGATGCAGGTCCAGTACCTGACGAAAGCGACGACGGGCCTGCGGGCGGTGGCCGAACTCACCGAGATCCCGGACTTCACGGCGATCACCGAGGGGCAGGACGTGACGGTCCCGGTCGCGATCTATGACAAGACCGGGCGGGAAGTCGTGCATGCGCAGATCACGACCTGGGTTACTCCGAAGAACTGAATACCGAGGCCGGGGGCGAGCAGTGGTGGGTCGTGCCGGGATATCGGAGGTTCACCAGCGGCGATCGGGCTGCCGGAGGCCACGCTTATTGCTCTCCTCGGGATCAGGCCGTTGAATGCATTACATGGCAGACAGCGCGGTCCGGGAGTTCGATATCTGTGTCGTCGGGCTGGGCCCGTCGGGGCGCGCCCTCGCTCACCGCGCCACGGTGGCGGGCCTTCGGGTGGCCGCCGTCGACCCCCGCCCGGACCGTTTGTGGCCGCCGACCTTCTCCTGCTGGATCGATGAGCTCCCGGAGTGGTTGCCGCCCAGTGTGATCGCGAGCCGGATCCCGGCGCCGGTGGTCTGGACGACTTCCGAGATCAAGGTCGAACGCCCCTATTGCGTGCTGTCGAAGCCGCGGCTGCGCGACGCGCTGCCGCTCGACGACGCCCGGGTGTACACGGGCCGCGCGACGCGGGTGGACGCCCATGAGGTCGAACTCGCCGACGGCACGATAATCGGCGCGGCGGTGGTGGTCGATTCGCGCGGTATGCCGCCGCTCGGCGACCGCCGCGCCGCCAGCGCGCACGGGATCTTCGTCGCCGCCGAAACGGCCGCCCCCATGGTCGGCGACGGTGAGGGGCTGCTGCTGGATTGGCGGCCGGAGAACGGGGCCGGACCGGATGAGCCGCCGTCGTTCCTGTACTCGGTGCCGCTCGGCGACGGGACCGTGATCTTCGAGGAGACCAGCCTGGGATTGCGCGGAGGCATGCCGCAGCACGAACTCCGTAAACGCACGCTCAGCCGCCTCGCCGCGCACGGGATCGTGCTGACCGGCGAGGAGCCGAGCGAGGCCGCCCACTATCCGCTCGACACCCCGCCGCCCCGCAAGGGCGTCGGCCGGGTGGTGCCGTTCGGTTCGCGGGGCGGGATGATGCATCCGTGTACCGGCTACAGCGTCGCCGACTCCTTCGCGCTGGCCGATACCGCGGTCGAGGCGATCCGGGCCGGCGAGGACGCCGTCGCCGCGTTGTGGCCGTGGCGGGCCCGGCTCACCTATTGGATGCGGATGCGCGGACTGTGGGGTCTGGGCCGGCTGACCACCGAGCAGTCCGTCGCCATGTTCGATTCCTTCTTCTCCGCGTCGCCGCGCGGCCGGCACGCCCTGCTCTCGGCGCACGACGACTACGCGGCGCTGGGCGCCGTCCTGTTCAACACGGTCTCCCGCACCTGGCCGTTCCACTGGCGCTACGACCTCGTCGGCTGGACCCACCGCGACCGCTGGGTCGGCTACCCGTTCGCACCGGCTACTTCCGAGACCCGGGCGACCGGCTCCCGGAAGTAACCGCCCCGGATCAGCCGCCGGTTTCGGCGGCCTTCCGGTAGCCGCGGACCGCGGGATAGCCGAACACCAGGAGTACGCCGCCGACCCACAGCAGGGTGTCGACGAGCGGTTCGGCGACCGGGCCGCCGAAGGACAGACCCTTCATCGCCTCGATGGCGCAGCTCATCGGCTGGTTCTCCACCGTGGACCGCAACCAGGTCGGGTAGGCGAAGACCGGTACGAAACCGGAGTTGAAGAAGAGCAGCAGGTTGGTGACGATCCCGACGGCCTGGACGAGCAGCGCGCCTTCGGTGAAGGTGGCGATCGCGGTGATGAACACCGCGAAACCGATGCCGAACAGGATCGGGATACCGATGAGCCCGAGCGCGGCCAACAACCCCTGTTCGAATCGGAAACCGAGACAGTAGCCCACCGCGAGCACGATCAGCGTGGTGATCAGCACCCGGATCGCCTCGGCGAGCAGCCGGCCGGTCAGGCCCGCCGCCCGATGGATCGGCATGGTCCAGAACCGGCCGAGCAGCCCGGTGACCTTCTCGGCTTTGAACCCCAGCGCACTCACCACCGCGCCGGTCATCGCCGCGACGAGGGTGATCATCGGGACGGTGCCGTAGATGGCGGGCCGGCCGGTGAAACTGGAGATGGAATCGTCGAGCACGATCCAGAACATGACCAGGGTCAGCGCCGGGTACACGATCGTCTGGATGGTCGTCGCCGGATCGCGCAGCCAGGCCGTCAACAGCCGCTTGCACTGGATCGAACTGTGCACCGCCCAGGTCACCGGCGATTTCTCGGGCCGCGGGTCGACCTTCGGGAACTCGATCGCGGTGCCGTGCGCTACCCGGCCGCCCGCTTCGGTGGCCGCGGACGTATCGATGACACTCATGCTCGCCTCACACTCGCCCAGATCGCGAACGGCGTGAACACCGCGGCCGCCGCGAACAGCCACAGCAATCCCACCCGCAGCACCTCCCAGGTCACGCCGTCACCGGCCATATCCCGCAGCGTGTAAGCCCACTGGGTGATGGGTTGGTTGCGCACGAACGGCCGGACCCATTCCGGGAATCCGGTCTCGGGAACGAAACCGCACGACATCATGCCGAAGATCAAGGTCGGCAGGGTGAGGGCCTGACTCAGTGATTCCGGGCTCTTGGTCAGGCTGCCCAGCCCGTCGGCTCCGATCGCCAGGAAGGTTCCGACGGCGATCGCGAAGGCACAGAACCCGACCGTCTGTCCCCACCCGGCGGTGAATTCGAAACCGATGAGGTGGCCGTAGATCAGGGCCGCGGTGAGGGAGACGACCGAGCGGACCAATCCGGCGGCGATCCGCGAGGCCAGCGGCACGAGTAGCCCGATCGGCATGGTCTGCAGCCGGGTACTGAATCCGGTGAGCGCCTCGAAGGCGGCCAGCTGCGCATTCGACATCATGGTGAACGCCATGGTCTGCAACACCACGATCGGCATGACGAACTGCGCGTAATCGATGCCCTGGAACTGCATGACATAGCGCAGCGGCAGATAGAAACCGACGGTGAAGACCAGCGGCGTCAGAATCGCGGCGATCAGTTCGCCCTTGGTGGCCATGGTCCAGACGATGCGGCCGGTCAGCGCCCGCCACTGCGCGAACGAGGACACCCGCGTCGGCGGGAGTTCGGCGAACAGGTCGGCACGGGACACGGCGGGAGCGCTCACGCCGGGTCACCCGGCTCGTCGGCCTGGCCCGAGTGGCCGGTGATGGACAGGAACACATCGTCGAGCGAGGGCCGGCGCAGCCCGATATCGGCCAGCGCGATACCGGCGGCGTCCAGGCGACGCAGCGCCTCGGCCAGTGTCGCGGCGCCGTCCGGGGCGGGGATGGACAGCCGTTCGGCACCGGCCGAGTCGGCCGATACCGTGGGCGGAACCAGATCGCCGAGGGCGGCGGCGGCGAGACTCAACTTGGTCGGGTCCAGCGGTACGACCTCGCAGTAGCTGCCGCCGGTCTTCTCCTTGAGTTCGTCGGCGGTGCCCTCCGCGATCACGGTGCCCTTGTCGATCACGATGATGTTGTCCGACAGCACATCGGCTTCTTCGAGGTACTGGGTGGTCAGCAGGACGGTGATCCCCTGTTCCTTCAGCGCGCTCACCAGATCCCACACGCCCTGGCGGCTGCGCGGGTCGAGACCGGTGGTCGGTTCGTCGAGGAACACCACCTCCGGCCGGACCACCAGGCCGCAGGCGATATCCACCCGCCGCCGCATACCGCCGGAATACTGGCGCACCGGGCGGCGACCGGAGGCGACCAGGTCGAATTCGGCGAGCAACGCGTCGGCGCGCTTACGCGCCGCGGACTTGCTCAGACCCATCAGCCGGCCGAACAGTTCGAGGTTCTCCCGTCCCGACAGATTCTCGTCGAGGGCGGCGTACTGACCGGTCATCATGATCGACCGGCGCACCCCCGCCGGGTCCTGCCGGATATCGCGACCGGCCACGACCGCGGTCCCGGAGTCGGGACGCAGCAGGGTGGACAGAATCTTGACGCTGGTGGTCTTGCCCGCGCCGTTGGGGCCCAGGATCCCGAGCACGCTGCCGCGCGCGGCCGAGAAGCTGATACCGCGCAACGCGTGCACATCGCCGAAGGATTTGGTGATGTCCTCGACCCGGACGGCATCCGCGGACGCGGTCGCGGCGGGCGCGATGCCGTTGGTGTGGATCTGTCCGGCGGCCGCCTCGGCACCGCCGGTCCCGGACTTCGATGGATCGACACCGGGCGGGCGGGAATCCACCGACCGAGTCGGCGGGGCATTCTCGCCGGCGGCTGTCCCGGCTTCGTTCGAACTCGGCATCAACTCTCCACTATCGGCCGGACTGGCTGCGGGGTAACCGGCGCATCGGTATCCCGCTGGATGATCCCTGGCGCAGGGCGCGATGTTACCGGCTGGGTTATCGCGCACCGGAGCGCCGCCCTTACCCCGAGCCGGCCCGAATCAATTGTGCCTTTGCTCACAGCAGCGCCGTGGCCGGTCATCCACGCTGGTCGGCGGTGCAAGGACAGTCCATTGGCAGTGTCGGTGTCTTGTCGGCGCTACGCCACCACCATAATCTGACTTTCATGGCCGATACCGCGCAGCCCGAGGTGGCGGCGCGTTCGGGAGGATCCGGCCGACCGAGCGTGCTCACATCCCACGACCCCCGTACCGGCGAGGTCGTGGGCAGTTATGCCGTTGCCGGCCCCAGCGAACTCGAACGCGCGGTGCATGCCGCGCGAACCGTCGAGAACTGGTGGTCGACAGCTGGTTTCGGAACCCGCAAGCGACTGCTGCTGGAGTGGAAACGGATCATCACGCGCCGAGCCGCTCAACTGGTGGACATCCTGCGCGACGAAACGGGTAAGCCCGAGGCCGACGCCGCGATCGAGGTGATGCTCGCCGTCGAGAACCTGGAGTGGGCGGCCCGCAACGCCAGCCGGGCGCTGAGCAGGCGCACGCTGGCCTCGAACTGGCTGACCCGCAACCAGCGGGCCTCGGTGGGGTATCTCCCACTGGGGGTGATCGGCGTTATCGGCCCCTGGCAGAACCCGGTTTTCACGCCCATGGGTTCGATCGCCTACGCCATGGCCGCGGGAAACTCGGTGATCTTCAAACCGCACGAGGTGACCAGCGGCACCGGACTGTGGCTGGCCGATACGTGGCGTGAGATCGCCCCCGACCGGCCCGTCCTCGCGGCCGTCACCGGCGACGATTCCACCGCCGCCGCGCTGTGCCGGGCCGGCGTCGACAAGATCGCGTACGCGGGGCCGGAGGCCGACGGCCGCGAGGTGATCTCACTGTGCGCCCAGACCTTGACGCCGGTGGTGGTCGAGAACTCCGGCAAGGGCGCGATGATCGTGCACGTCGACGCGAAGCTCGACGACGCCGCCGACGCCGCGGTTTTCGGGGCGATGGCCAACGCGGGCCAGAACGCGACCGGCGTCCAGCGCGCCTACGTCGCCGCCTCGGTCTACGACCAGTTCCTGAATCTGGTGGTCAGCCGGGCGAAAGCGTTGCGCCCGGGAGCGGACCGGCGCTCGTCCTACGGGCCGATGATCCTGGAATCGCAGACCGAGGTGGTGCGCAAACAGGTCCGCGACGCGCTGGCACGGGGCGGACGCGCGGTGGTCGGCGGACTGGATTCGATTCGTGAACCCTACGTCGAGCCCATCGTGCTGGTCGATGTGCCGGAGGAGAGCATCGCGATCACCGAGGAGGGCATCGGTCCGGTCCTCATCGTGAACAAGGTGCGCGATCTGGACGACGCGGTCACCCGCATCAACGACGCCGGACGAGGTATCGCGGTATCGGTGTTCACCCGCGATATCGCCGAGGTCGAAATCTACGCCGAACGGCTGCGGGCCGGGGTGGTCACGGTCAATACGGCCACCACCTACGCCAGCATCCCGGCGCTGCCGTTCGGCGGGCTCGGCGAATACGGTCAGGGGCACAGCCACGGCGTGCACGGTCTGCGCGAATTCAGCCGGACCCTGTCCATCGCCCGCAACCGGTACGGCGAACCGCTGGGCCTGTCCAGTTTCAACCGGAATGTGCGGCGACTGCGGTTGGCGCGCACGGTTTTCCGATTCCGGCACGGGTAACGCACCCGGTTCCGGACGGGATGCCGGCCTCAGCCGACAGAGTTGCGCGCGAGACCCGTCAGCCGATCCCACGCGGGTGAGGTGACGCCGACAGAGTCGGTCACCAGGCGGAGCAGTTCCGGGTCCAGCGCCGGGGTCGTCCGGCCCGCTCCACCGGCTCTGCCCGCCAGCCACCGTGCGGTGCGGTCCGCGAGTTCCGGCAGTCGCGGGTCGGCGGCCGGCCAGTCGAACGCGGCGTCGTAGTCGAGGTACAGGGCGGCGAACTCCGGATCGTCCAGGGCATCCAATTTGTCGGCGACCCAGCCCGCCGCCTGCTCCGGGGCGACCGATTGCAGCAGTATCCAGATATCGCGCTCCATCCGGGCGGCCCGCGCGCTCGCGCCGAGCCGCCGCAGACGCTGCAGGTACTCGGCGACCTCGCCGGATACGAAGAGCCGGTCGCCGCCATCCAGCTCGGCTATCCGCTCGCGGGTTCGCCGGATCTCCGCGGCGCGTTCGACGAGCGCGGAATCGATCTCGGCGACCGCCGCCGCGAAGTCGTCCGGATCGGCGGCCAGCAACTCCTTGATACGCGCCAGCGGCACCCCCGCCCGGGCCAGCGTCTTGATCTTGACCAGTTCGACCGCGTCTTCGGCACTGTAGCGCCGATACCCGGAGGAGTCGCGCGACGGCTCGGGAAGTAGCCCGCGCTCGTGATAGACGCGCACGGCCTTGGTCGTGACGCCCGCGTACCGCGCGAGCTGACCGATGGTGATCACGGATGTTCCCTTCCGACGAGTCGGTGCCACGCGACGCACTCGTCACCGGGCCCGGTTGAACAACCGGCCGGCGAGGTCGATTCCCACCACACCGCCGGACTCGTCCCGGGTAAAGTACCCGCGCTGTCCCACCAGGCCACCGGCGGTCACGATGTATTCGTCGGCGTCGCCGGGCAGCAGGCCGAGGGCCGCGGGCGGCAGGTCGGGCGGCAGCTCGGTCTCCGCCGCGGCCCGGACCTCCGGTTTGATGGCGCATCCGATCGTCACACCGGAACCGTCGGTTTCGAGGGTGAGTCGCATCATCTCGTTCTCGTAATCCCCGAGGATCTCCGCCGCGCGCGCCGCGTCGTAGGGCAACGGCTCCGGATCGTGTTCCACCACACCGAGATAACGCGCCAACGCCCACCGCACCACACCGCGATCGAATTCGAGGCCCGCGTCCGGGCCCGCGTTGGACATCACGATCACGGCGAAATTCCGTTCGGGCACGATCAGCAGATCGGCGAACTGGCCGTTGCCCGACCCGCCGTGCCCGATGATCGCGACACCGTCCACCTCCCGCAGGAACCAGCAGATGCCGAACGCATCGCCCAGTGTGCTGCCACGCAGTTCCACCGTCTCGACCCGCATACGGCGCAGGAGTTCGGCGGACAGCATCCGTTCGCCCTCGGCGGTGCGTCCGTCGCCGAGGTGGAAACGCGCCCACCGGAGCAGGTCGCCGACCGAGGACACCACACCGCCACCGGGATTGTTGGAGCGGTTGTCCTTCCACTGCGTGGCGACCGCGAGCGCACCCGTGTCGTCCGCGTTGTGTCCCACCGCGAACCGGCGGGTCATCACGTCGTTGAGCGCGTAGTCACTGTCCGCCAGACCGAGGGGCTCGAACAGTAGGGTGCGGACGGCTTGTTCGAAGGTCCGGCCGGTGACGTTCTCGATGATCCGGCCCGCCAGGTTGAAACCGGCCTGGCTGTAGGACGGGCGGGTACCCGGTTCCGCGACCAACGGGGCCGCCGCGAGCAGCTCCGCGTGCCGGGCGAGCGCGTCCTCCCCTTCTCCGGTATCGGCGCTCAACTTCCATTCCAAACCGGCGGTGTGGTTGAGCAGCTGCGACACCGTGACCTCGTGCGCCGCGACGGCGGGCCCGGCGAATTCCGGAACATAGCGTCGCACCGGCGCGTCCAGCTCCACGAGCCCTTGATCGACGAGCCGCATGAGCGCGGTCGCGGTGAACGTCTTGCTCACCGACCCGATGACGAACCCGGTGTCCCGATCGACCGGGAGCGGATTCCGCACACTCGTCACCCCGTGGCATACGATGTGCTCCCGCCCATCGGCCCAGATCCCCACCGCCACACCCGGCACACCCAGTTCTACCGCCGCGGCCGAAACGAATTCCGCCAGTTCCTTGTCCATCTCGTTCATGACTCAATGGTCGAACCTTGCCCCTGGGGCAAGGTCAAGCCCTTATCCGAGACAGTGCGATCGAGCCTGGTCAGGCATGGATTCGACGACCGCCGTCGGGCGACGGTCCGAGCAGGACCGCCATCATCAGCGCATGCACCCGGGCCAGGTGCTGCGGCCGGGAATCGAAACGGATCAACCGGCCCACATCGATGACCTGACCGATCGCCGAATGCACCCGGAAGCGAGCTTCGGTCGGATCGCCGTCGAGCAGATTCGCCCACTCGTGCACGTTCTGCCGTTGGATCGCGCGCAGTTTGTGCTGTTCGGCCGGTGGCAGATTCGGGAACTCCGCGTAGTACACCGGCATGATCTCGGGCATGGTGAAACTGAGCCGGACATAGCGATCGGCGATCTTGTCCACCGCGTCGGGGCGGCCACTGGCCTCGGCGAGCGCCTCGGTGATGGCGAACGCCAAGCGGTCACCGGTGCGATGGAAGGCCGCGGCCAGCAGATCGGATTTGCTGCTGAAGTACCGGTAGACACTGGAGGCGTTGATCCCGACGGCCGCGCCGATCTCTTCGATACTGGCCTCGTGATAGCCCCGGCGGCCGAAGATCCGGATCGCCTCGGTGAGCAGCTGTTCCCGCTTCGAGGTCACCGGAAGACCGCGCGGCGCATTGTCCGCCTCGCCCGCGCCGGGGGCGGGCGGCAGTTCGGCGCGCACGATCGACCACGCCATATCGCGTAGCAACGGATGGAGTTTGGTGCTCGACAGGGCGGTGCGGTGCGCCGAGATGCTGCCGATCACGCTGAGCACGGCGGCGGCCAGCAGGGCGATGTCCTCGGGCGGGGCGTCCGGACGGAGTTGTTCGATCGGCGCGGCGAAGGCGCTGTTGATCTCGTTGTACAGGGTGCGGATCCGGGCGCGGTCGGGCTGCTCCAGGTAGCGGCCCTCCCACCGGTACAGGCCGGCCTCACGCCGGATATCGATGGTGTGCTCGGCGACAGCCTTGATCAAGCCGTCGAGGCGTTCGCCGGGGGCCGCCCCTGGGTCGTCCGCGGCCCGCGCGGCTTCGAGCAGTTGCCGCGCGCCTTCCTCCGCCGCGGCGACCAGCAGGGCGTACTTGTTGGCGAAATGGCGGTACAGGGCAGGACCGGAGATCCCGACCTCGGCCGCGATCTCGTCCACGCCGACCGGGTAGTAGCCGCGTTCGCTGAAAGCCCGGGCCGCGGCCCTCATGATCTGGACCTTGCGGTCCTTGGGCCGACGCCGCCCGCCCTGGCCGTTGCCACGGTCGGCCGGACGCACGCGCACCGGGTCCACCCGGCTGCTATCCGCGACCATGCATTCTCCGTTCCGTCGGCGGCGCCGCCGGTGTTGACAGCGCCCGACAAGTCAACCTAAGTTAACCACAATTCGCAACGTTAACCGCTATTCGCCACCCGGTTGGCACCGGACCGCACCCGATGGAGCGCGCATGGTCAACACAGATTCCCCGACTTCCCCCACCGAACGGCCGACGGGTTTCTCCGCCGTGCGAGACGGCCGTGTGCTGCGGGTGACGCTCACCAAGCCCAAACGCAAGAATGCCCTCGACTACGACTCCATGGTGGCACTGGGCGAGACCTTCCTCGCCGCCGCACAGGACAAATCCGTGCGGGTGGTCGTACTCACCGGTGAAGGCGGAGATTTCTGCACCGGCGCCGACCTCGCCGCCAGCGCCGAAGAGGGCGCCCGCGGCATCACCGCGGATATGGTGATGGACGCCGCCAACCGGCTCGTCCGCGCCATCGTCGACCTACCGGTACCGGTGATCGTGCGCCTCCGCGGCGCGACCGCCGGCGTCGGCGTCGGCATCGCGCTGGCCGCCGACCTCGTGTACGCCGAAGCCGACTCCTACCTGCTGCTGGCGTTCATCAATATCGGCCTGATGCCCGACGGCGGCGCCGCGGCCCTGGTCGCCGCGGCCGCGGGCCGCCCGCTGGCGGCACGGATGGCACTGCTCGGCGAACGTCTCCCCGCCCCCGCCGCTCACGCCGAGGGCCTGTTCACCGACGTACTCGCGGGCACCGAGGAACTGGACGCGGCCGTCGAGGCCGCGGCCGAGAAGATCTCGCACGGCCCCCGCCGCGCCCTCGAACTGACCAAGAAGGCGCTCAACCGCGCCACTCTGACCGCCCTCGATACGGCACTGGCCGACGAGAAGGCCGGGCAGGCCGAACTGCTGCAGTCCCCCGACTTCTTCGAAGGCGCGGGCGCGATGCTGGGCAAGCGCAAGGCGGTCTTCGCGGAGTAGGGGTCTACGACGCTGGACCAACTCCGTGCACCGCACGGGAAGGTGCTGAAGGGGGCTCACTCGCCTCTCACCTTCGCGGTCCTGGTCACCCGAACCCGCGTCCCGAAACGCGAGTAGCGCGCCGGAGCACCGGCGCGCTACTCGATTCGCTGTGTGGAATTACAGTCCGAGACCACCCGCGAGGACCGGCCAGGAAGCCAGGAACTCGTCTTCCCAGTAGCCCCACGAGTGGGTGCCGGTGTCGCGGAAGTTGAAGGTGGCCGGGATGCCCAGGGAGTCCAGCCGGTTCTTCAGGTTGTGCGTGCAGTAGTTGGTGCCCGCTTCGATGACGCCGCCGACCAGGATCTGGTTGGCGAGCCCGTAGGAGCCGGGCAGGGTGTGCGGGCCGTTCAGCGTGTCCCAGCGGCCGGGCAGGCCGTTACCGGTGGAAACGTAGAGATCGACGCCGCGGAGTTTCTCGGCGTTCACGTAGGGATCGTTCTCGACCCAGGCCGGCGAACCGTCCGGACCGTACATGTTGTCGGTGTTGCCACCGCCCCACACGTTGACGGTGAGCTTCACGAATTCCGAGCCGACCGGGTCACTGGTCTGGGCGCAACCGCTGTAGGCGGCAGCCGCCTTGTAGAGCCCGGGCTTGGCGATCGGCAGGGCCAGCACGGTGGTGCCCGAAGTGGACAGGCCGGCGATCGCGTTGACGCCGTTGGTGCCCAGCGCGCCGTCGACCAGCGGCGGGAGCTCTTCGGTGAAGAACGTCTTCCACTTGTTGCGGCCGAGCGCCGGATCGTCCTTGATCCAGTCGGTGTAGTAGCTCCAGCTACCGCCGATGGGCTGGATGACGTTGACGTTCTTGTCGGCCAGGAAGCCGAGGGTGTTGGTCTGGGCCTGCCAGGACGCCGAGTCCTCGCCGCCACCTGCGCCGTTGAGCAGATAGAGCGTCGGCCGCGGCTCCGAGGCGTCGGCCGGGCGCTGAACATCGACGACGATGTCCTTGTCCATCGCCGTGGAGTGCACGTAGAGGCGCAGGTTCCGATCGTCCTTGTACTCGGCCTTCACGATGCGCGACCCGTCGGGCGCGGTGGGATCGGCCAGCAGAGTCTTGGATTCGATGATCGGGTCCGCCGTGGCGGTACTACCGCCGAGGCCCGTCATCACTCCGGTGAGCACTGCCGTGGCCGCGACCATCGCCGCGGCGCGCCTACCGCCACGCCGGGTGAGTCGACGTATCAATTTCGCACCTTCGCTTCGTCTCGAATTTTCATTCGGGCCTTCCGCACCGCAACAACCGGCTCCCGGACCCGAACGCCTCACAGTAACCGGGCAGGAATCACCCACCCCGGGGGTTCTGCCCGTGTAGTCGTACTTCGCGGACATATCGTTACCGTAGCGTTGCCCGAATATCTCGTCCCGGTCGAGCGGACTGTGTGGAGTCGGTACGAACGGGGATTCGCCGCTATGACTCGCAACACTTCGGGCCGGATCAATCATGCCCGCCGCGGCGGGAGCCGCTCAGCAGCGACCCGCCGACGCGTTCGACCCGCCCGAGGTATTCCAGGACGCCGTCGCGACGGCGAACGAGATCTCCCGTTCGATACAGCCGGCCCCCGCCACCGGTGGCGACGAACCGGGCAGCCGTCTCCGCGGGTGCGTCGTAGTAGCCCCGAGCCAGCTGCGGACCGCCGATGTACATCTCCCCGACCGTCCCGGGCGGTACCGGACGCAATCGCTCGTCCAGCAGGTACACCCGGTCATTGGTGACGGGACGCCCGCCGACCGAACCCACGGTGATCACACCGGTCTCGTTGTGGCCGTACCAGATGACCAGCTCGGCGCCGGGCAGCAGCGTCATGAACCGTTCGACGCCGCCGGGCGGCAGCGCCGCACCGTCCACGACGACCCGGCGCAGGCTGGGATGCGCGGCACGGCCGCCGCCGTCGGTCACCGAATCGAGGAACCGGTCGAGCAGCGCCGGGACGACGTGCACGATCGTCACCCTGTGCGCGGCGATCGACCGGGACAGGTCGGCGGCCCGGCCGGGATGGTCGGGCATCAGGATCTGCGCACCGTGGTGCAGCGGCCGGAACAACTCCCACAGAGTGATATCGCTCACGACCGGCGCCGCGTGCAGCACCAGATCGGCCGAATCGTACGGGTGACTACGCTGCGCCCGGCGCAGCCGCTCGACCAGCTGCCGGTGGGTGCTCGTGACCCCCGGCGACCCGCCGGGGGCATACCGGACGTCGGCGCGGTCGTCGGCGACGACCGGCGGATCAGCGGCCGGGTCGGTGGGCAGGTCCAGGTAGAGCAGATCGATGGCGACGACCGAGATACCGCTGCTCGTGCTGACACCGTCGTCGGAGGTGCTCAGCACACAGATCGGGGCGGCCGCCGCCAGCAATTCGTCGAACTCCGCGGCCGGACAGCCGGGGTCGACGGGCACATAGCCGCCACCGGCGCGCAACACCGCGCAGACCGCGACCACCAGGTCGATACCGGGACGCATGGCCACGGCGACCAGGGTCTGCGCACCCACCCCGAAGCGGACCAGTTCCACGGCCAGCGCCCGGGACTTGCGGTCCAGTTCGCTGTAGCTGAGCACCCGCGCACCTTGCCGCACGGCCGGAACCGAAGGAGTGCGCGACGCCTGTTCGTCGAACAGCGACAGCAGGGTGCTCTGATCGTCGTGCGATCCGAGGTCGACCACCGGCGACATGTAGGCGGTGGTCTCCACATCGGCGATCGGGCGCAGGAACGTGGTGGGTTCCGGATCGGCGGTGAGTTCGGGCTCCGGCGCGGCCGGGGGCTTCGCCGGAGCCGGGGGCTCCGAGCGCTTCAGGGTCCATCCGCGGGGTTCGTCCGACGCCGTCTCGTCCCGGAGGGGTTTCGGCCGGCGCTGCGGCAGAGCCGGCGCGGGCGCCGGTTCCGGCTCCGCGGTGCTCCGGGCCCCGCGCTGCGGCAGCGGATCAGGTGCGGTGTCGGTCGACAGGCCGTCGAGTTCCACCGTGGCGCGGGCTTTGCGTCGCGGCAGCGCGGGCGCCCCCACCGACTCCGCGCCGGTGGACTCGAACTGCGCGTCGGGCTCGGCGGAACGCTGCGGCAGCGAAGGCGATACGGGCTCGACCGCGGCCGCCGTGGGCTCGGGATCACGCTGCGCACCGGGTCGCGGCCGACGCTGCGGCAACGAAACCTGCGCAGGCTCGGACTTCTCCTCCGATACCGGCTCCGCGACAGACCCACCGTCATTGCTGGACCGGCGCTGCGGCAACGAACCCCGCACCGAATCCGAGACTTCCGCCGACACCGACTCGGCAACAGACCCACCATCGGTCCGAGACCGGCGCTGGGGCAACGAGCCTCGCGTCGGATCCGACAGCTGCGCCGACCCCGACTCCCCGACAGACCCACCGTCATAACGAGACCGACGCTGCGGCAACGAGACCTGGGCCGAATCCGAGACTTCCGCCGACACCGACTCCGCGACAGACTCGCTGTCGAACCGAGACGGGCGCTGCGGCAGTGCGCCGCTCGCCGAGCCCGACAGCTGCGCAGACTCCGGCTCCGCGACGGACTCACTGTCCTGCCGAGGCCGGCGCCGCGGCAGCGGTGCGGGCGACTCGGCGCGCGAGTCGGCGAGGGCCGACTGCGGTTCGGCTCCGGTCCGACGCCGGGGCAGCGAAACCGGACCTGGATCGGCGGGATCCGAATCCGGGCGTGGGCGGCGCTGCGGCAGCGATAGCGGCGACTGTGCCGCGTTCGAGGTGGCCTCGCCCGAATCGCCTTCGGCGTTTGCCGGGTTCGGGGTATCGCGCCGTGGGAGCGGTGCCGATTCGGGCCGCGACCGCGAGTCCGGTTCCGCGTCCGCACCGTCGGCGGGTCGGCGCCGCGGTAGCCCGGCGGCACCGGTATTCGTGTCCGAGAGGGCGGGCGAATCCTGTTCGGCAGCCCGGCTGCGGCGCCGGGGCAATCCGCTCGCGGCGGGCGCGCCCGCCGGGTCCGGAGACAGGCCCCCGGCGGTCGCCGGGTCATCGGCGGGCTGTGCACGACGCTGCGGTAGCACGCCGCGACCCGGCTCGGACGCGGTGGAACCCGGTGCGTCGGTGATCGGGCGAAGCAGCGAAGTGACCTCCGCGTCCGGCAGCGAACCCCAAGCAGGCTCGGGCTCCGGCGCCGGGTCTTCGTGGCCGGTGTCCGGCCGCAACCCGTGTTCGGCGAGACCGCCCAGGGCGCGGACCCAGTGCTCGGCGAAGGTCTTCACCTCTTCGCCCGCGAAGATCTCGGTCGCGTAGTCGAATCGGCACAGCAGGCCGTCATCGGTCGCGTCGACCGTGAGTGCCAGCGGTACGCCGTCGGCCGGACCGTCGGTGTGCACCCGGGCGGGGCGCAGATCCCGGTAGCGCAGCGTGAACCGGCCCGATTCGGCCGCGGCGAATTCGGCCGTGGTCTCCGGGTTGAGGTGGCGCAGTAGCGCGTAACCCGCACCACCGTCGGGCACCGAACGGTAGAGGTCGCGGACCTGAGTGAGAGCGGCTCCCGCGGCGGGCCCGCCGACCAGCGCCTCGGCGGTATCGATATCGGTGATCCGGACCGACAGCGGGAACTCGGTGGCGAACCCGCCGACGAGATCACCGGCTCCGCTCGCGAAGGAACGCGCGTCGGCGTCGCAGCGCACCAGCGACCCGATCGCCCGGGCCACCGTGCCCTGTCCCCCGGTGCGCAGCGCGATGGCGACAGCGGTCAGCAGCACCTCGGGCACGGTGGCCCGGTAAGCGTCGGCCGCGGCGGTCACGGCGGCGGTGCCCTCGGCGGTGATGGCCAGCGAGACCCGGCGCCGGGCCCGGAGATCGGCCGAATCGAGCGGGGCCACGAGCTGCGCACCGGCCAGGTTGCGCCGCCACCACCCGGACTCGTCCAGCAGTTCGATGGATCGGGCGCGCGCGTCCAGCGCACGCACCAATTGCGGCAGTTTGCTCTCCGGCGCGGCCGCGGCCGGATCGGCGGCGGCCCATCCGGCGAGCAGTTCGTCCAGGACGATCCGCCAGGAGCGGTCGTCGACGGCGAGCCCGTTGGCCACCACCACGAGTCGGCGGTCCGGTTCGGTTCCGGTGACGACGAAATGGATATTGCGGCCGGTCACCGGGTCGAGGGCGTCGGCCGCCGCCTGCACCACGTCGTCGGTGGCGACCGTGTTCTCACCGGATTCGGGCCCGAGCCACCAGTACTGGCGCTCCCCGCGCTGTTCCCGCGGCGGAATCCACAGCGTGGGCGTCCCGTCGCCGGATTCGAGCCGGGCGGACAGCATCGGATGCCGGGCCATCACAGACCGCACCGCGGCCTCGGTTCGGCTCAGCGGCCGGTCGGCGGGCAGATCGAGGACGACCGACCGTACCTCGACGCCGGGGACCGGATTGTCCAGCAGTCGGGCGGCGGTGGGTGTCGCCGGAAGTTCGCCGGTGGTCTCCGGCGCGCCGGGAACCACGATCGGATCCACCGCCGCAGCGGTGGGAACACCGTCCGAGGAAGGATCGGCCACGGACCGGGCGGTGTCCGGGTCATCGACGGGGTGGCCGCTCGCAGCGAGCGCCGCCGCGGACCACGGCCCCGGATCCGGCGGAAGGGGCGCGACGCCGTCGGGGTCCGGTAGCAGTGCGCGGTCGGGTTCGCCGGTGCCGGTCAGCGGGATCCGCTCGACCACCTGGAACGCCGACGGCACCAGCCGCACCGGTAGCGACTGCGCCAGCGCGGCGCGGAACCGGGCGGGGTCCGGCTCTTCCCCGGCCTGCTCGGGCACCACATACGCGACCAGACGCGCGCCGGGCCGCGCCGCGGAGGACACCGCCGGTCCGGTGGCACGGGTGAGTACCGCGGCCTCGGCGATACCGGGCAGGGCGCGCAATGCCGCCGCGATCGCGGCGGGCCGGATCCGGTGACCCCGGAATCCGAACTGTTCGTCGGTGCGGCCCAGATAGTCCAACCGCTGCGGCGTGCTGACGGTGGCGTCACGCCACCGCACCATGTCCCCGGTGCGGTACATCCGCTGGCCGTATCCGAACGGGTTGGCCACGAATCGGTCCGCGGTCGCGCCCGGCCGGCGGGTGTATCCGCGGGCCAGCTGGTCACCGGCCAGGTACAGCTCGCCGGGCACCCCCGGCGGTACCGGCCGCAGCCGCGAATCCAGTACATACACCCGGGTGTTCCACTGCGGCAGTCCGATCGGCACCGACCGTTCCGCCGAACCCGCGGCCGGCCAAGAGGTCGCCGAGACGGTGGTTTCGCAGGTCCCGTACAGGTTCTGCGCCCGCGCGCCGCACCGCTCCCGGACCGCCGCGGCCGTCTCCGGCGCCAACGGTCCCCCGGTCACGAACACCTCGCGCAGGCTGCGCACCCGGCCCGGATCGGCCCGTTCGGTGAACGTGGCGAGTTCGTCCGGTCCGAAATCGGTGACCGTCACCGCGCGCGCGGCGATCGCCTCGGCGATCCGTTCCGGATCGTCGGCCCCGGCCGGAGCCAGGGCCAGCTCGGCGCCCGCGCGCAGCGGCAGGAAACAACCCCACAGCGAGGTGTCGCAGGTCGCGGGGTTCTGCTGGAGATAGACGTCCGTGAAGCCCATCGGATATTGGGCGAGCATCAGCGTGACCTGGTTGTTGATCGCGCTGTGCGAGAGCACGGCCAGTTCCGGCCCGTTCGGCGAGACCGATGCGCAGAGCAGATAGGCCGCATTGCCCGGCCGCACCGGCCGGATCAGTTCCTCCGGGCGCACGGGCTCGGCGGAGTACCCGGTGAGATCCGCGCCGCCGACCACGAGAAGCGGTATCGCGGTCTGCGCTCCGATCGTTTTCAGGGCCGCGGCCAGTCGCGATTCGTCCGCCGGGGCCACCAGCACGCAGGCCGGTCCGGCGATATCGATGACCTGCGAATTCCATCCGGCCGGATCGTCCGGGTCCAGCGGCAGGCAGGCCCCGCCGGCGGTCAGCACCGCATAGATCGCCACCAGCAGGTCCGGAGAGTTCCGGATCGCCACGCCCACCCGCGTTTCCGCTCCGACCCCGGACTCGATCAACTGTCGCGCCAACCGGTTGACCCGGTCGTCGAATTCCTGATAGGTCAGCTCGGATTCCGCGTCGGCCACCGCCACCGTATCGGGGCGGGTGGTGACCGTACGGCGGTAACCGTCGAGCAGCAGGTCGGGCGCCACCGGGTACCTGGTGTCGTTCCAGACCACCAGCAATCGGTCGAGATCGGCCCGCGACAGCAGGTCGATATCTCCGATGGGACCGTCCGGATCACCACCCGCGACGGTGAGCACCCGCTGCAACCGGCCCGCGAACTCGGCGACGGTGGCGGCGTCGAACCGATCGGCGGCGTAGTGGAACGCGGCCGCGATCCCGTCCGGCGACCCGTCGGGTGCGCGATGCGGGTCGATGACCAGCCGCAACCGGCACTCCGACGACGAGTTCGCGATATCGATCGGCTCGGTCGACAGGCTCGGCATCTCCAGTCGCGGCACATCGTTGTGCCGCAGCGAGATCGCCATATCGAACAGCGGCTGCCCGGCGCCCAGTGTCGCGTCCAGGATTTCGAAGGGCAGATCGGCGTGGGAGAACGCCGCGCGATCGGATTCCGCGACCCGGGCGACCAGGTCGAGGAAGGACTCCGCTGGATCGATACGGGTGCGCAGGACGACGGTGTTGGCGTAGGGCCCGATCGCGTCGTCCAGTTCGTGCTCGTCGTGTCCGCGGACCGAGCTGCCGAGCACGATATCGGTGACCGCGGCCGAGCGGGCCAGCAGCACCGCGAACGCCGCACGGACCACGATGAATTCGGAGACCTCGCCGCGGCGTGCGATATCGGCGATCCGCCGATGGGTCCGGGTGCTCATCTCGAAACCGTGCACGCCGTAGCTCGCGGTCCCGGGACGCGCGCCGGCGGCCGGGATCTCCAGCCGCGGCGGCAGTCCGGCCAGGTATTCCCGCCAGAATGTCAGCCGCGCCGCGGCGAGCGAGCCCGGATCGGTGATATCGCCGAGTTCGGCCTGCCGGCTCAGGAAATAGTCGAGGTACTGCACCGACAGCGGCTGCCACAGCGGCCGCGACCGGTTGCGCCGCCCCAGGAACGCGCGCAGCAGATCCCGCAGCAACAGTCCGACCGAGACCTCGTCGGCGAGAATACGGTGCACGACCACCGCGACCACGTGTTCGCGCGGGCTCAGTTCGGCCAGCGCGAACCGCACCGGCACCTGATCCGGGTCGGCGGCGTCGAAATCGGTCCGCGACAGCGCCTCGAGCCAGTCCGCCAGCAAGGCGGGGGCGAGCGGTTCGGCCGCCACTTCCGGTACCGCGCGTTCCCGCGGCAGGACCACCTGATGCGGCGTGCCACCGACTTCCGGATAGACGGTGCGCAAGGTCTCGTGCCGGTCGACCACATCGGCGACGGCGGCCTGCATGGCAGTCGCGTCCAAGGTGCCGGCCAGGGTCATCGCGGCGATGACGGTGTCGGTGGACTCTTCGGGTGTGAACTGGTTGCGCTCCCACAACCGCACCTGACCCGGCGAGAGCGGGATGAGCTCGGGCCGGGGCACCGCGACCGGACTCTCGTTCCGCGCCGGGATCGATTCCGGCGCCGGGGACCGGGCACCGGAGCCGAGCGAAGCGCCGGTGGCGCTCGGCCACAGCGGACTCGGGGCGTTCGTATCCCGCGCGCCGAACGGGAAATCCGGGGTTCGGGCCGGCTCCGGAATCGCGGCGGCCGCGCTCGGCGCGCGATTCGCCGCCGCGGCGGGCTCGCCCGGGCTCTCCGGCGGGTTCTCGTAGAACGACAGCGCGTCACCGGCGGTCGGGAACGAGCCGCCGCGGACGGTCTGTGCGTCGCCCGGGGACGGCAGCTGATATCCGCTGCTCAGCCACGAGTCGGCGGCCGGATCGTCGGACCACGTGGACTCCGCGGCGGGCACCGGTGGATCCAGTGATTCCGCGGACCGGGAGCCGCGCCTGCCGAGGGGTTGCTGGCGGTCGGGCATGTCCAGATAGCCGCGACCGGGTAGATCCATATCACGCTGCTCGGAGGCGAGCCTGCTGTCGGTTCCGGGGCCGGAGCGCGCGGGAACCTCGGGTGCGGGATCCGGGCGACCGGCATCCTGATGGGACAGACCGTAGCCATATCCGGAGAAGGCATGGTCGCGGACCGGCGACTCCGGTTCGGCGGCACGCAGACCCGGCACCTCGTACGAAGCCGGGGTTTCGCGGATCGGCAGACTCTGCTCGAAATCGATCGGCGGGGTGGCGGGCCGATCCGTCGGCTCCACGGCGGACTCCGGCTGATCGACGAGTGCGCTCGCGGCGCTGAAGGCGGTTTCGGCCGGCTGCGCCGGGGGCAGCTCGACTCGGCCCACGTATTCCATCTCACCGTCGGCGGTCCGGCGCACCAGATCACCGGTGCGATAGAGCCGGGCGCCGTCGTCGGCGTACGGGTCGGCGACCAGCAGTTGCGCCGTCCGGCCGGGGCGGCGATGGTAGCCGCGGGCCAGTTGCGCCCCGCCGATGTACAGCTCGCCCACCGCGCCGTCGGGCACCTGCCCGAGCTGTTCGTCCAGGATGTAGGCCGTCACCCCGCGGATCGGCGCACCGATGGTCGGCGGGCGGCCGGGCGACAGCGCGGTACTGATACTGGTCATGGTCGTGGCCTCGGCCGGCCCGTAACCCTGATAGAGGACCCTGGTCGGGCCGCCCGCAACGGGAATCGCCCAGCGCGATACCAGTTCGGGCGGGCACGGCCGGCGGCCGGTGACCACGACACCCAGCTCGTCGAGCCCCGCCGGATCGATCACCTGCAACGCGTCCGAGGTCAGGTAGGCGTGGGTGACGCCGGTGCGGCGCAGCAGTTCGGTCAGTTCGTCCGCCGTGGACACCAGCGGGGACACCACCACCATGGTCGCGGCGCCGCCGAGCGCGAGCAGCAGTTCCAGTACGGCCGAATCCGAGGGGAGCGGCGCGAAGTTCAGCGTGCGGTCCTCGGGTTCGACCCGGTAGCGGCCCTGCTGTTCGGAGCACAGACCGGACAGACCGGCCTGGGTCACCACCACCCCGTCCGGGGAGGTCTCGCCATCGCTGACGTAGCTGACATAGGCGGGATGTTCGGCCCGCAGCGGACGGATCCGATCGGCATAGGTGACGGGGTCGGAGGAGAACTGTTCCAGCGCACGGGCGGCACCGACCGTATCGACCTGCAGCCATTCGATCTCGTCCGGGAGTTCGTTGCGGACCCAGGACACCGCCAGACCGTAGACCGCGCCGACGTCGACCAGCAGATGCGCGACCCAGCTCGGCGGGTAGGCGGGATCGATCGGTACGAAACCGGCGCCGGTCTTGGCGACCGCCCACACCGCCAGCACCGCGTCCAGCGAACGCGGGATGGCCACGGCCACCAGGTCCTCCGGACCGATACCGCGCGCCATGAGCGATCGGGCCAACCGGCTGGACCAGGCGTCCAGATCGGCGTAGCTGACCTGTTCCAGCGGACCGGTGCCGTCGGCGAGGACGAGCGCCGCACCGTCGGGGTTGGTCTCGACAGCGTTCGCGATCAGCTGCGGAAGGGTTGTCACGCGGGGCCGCCGGGTTCGGTGGGGCCGGGTCCGGACTGGCCGCGTCATACCGCCTTCGCCCTCCGGAGGTGGTCACACCGCTGACCGACTACCGCATCCATCTGTCCGCCTCGCCTGCCTATCGCACTTCACCGCTGCGCCCTACCGTGGCCCAGCTTGGACAGCAGCCTGCCACAATGCGCCGGTACCCGGTATGGCACCCGGCAGGTTACCGCTACTGACCGCCGTTCGACCATCCACTGCGCGAGATCGGTCGCCCGCCGCGGCGAATCGCCCGGTTCGGCCGGGTTCAGCGGTCGCCGGGCGCATCACCCAGACGGGCGGCCAACCACGGACCGATCACCGCCAGCGCCGCGGGTGTGGTCATCCCGTCGTGGGTGGCCGGAACGGGATGGTCGACGACCACACCGGATACGTACGGCTCCCAGTCCTGCGCCGATCCCGCCTCGGGATTGTCCAGCGCCCGGAACAGCTGCAGTTGACCGCGGAACACCGGCGGCCGGTGCGCCCCGGCGAATTCGACACTGCGCACGGCAGTATCGATGAGGCGGCGCAACCGGTCGCGGGTCAGCACATCGGACAGCTGCGGCGGGATCGCCGCGTGCAGGGTGTCCAGCACGACGTCGTCGATCGCCCACAGGCTGTCCGCGTCGGGTACCGCGGCATCGGGAATTCCGAGGGCGGCGAACGCCTCGCGGATCTCCGCACGGAACCGGCGCACATCGGTATCGGGATAGGCGTCCATGACACCCAGCAGTTCGATCCGCTCCCCCTCGGACTGCAACCGCACCGCGACCGCCTGGGCCACGGTGCCGCCCAGTGACCAGCCCAGGAAACGATACGGACCCACCGGCTGGACCGCCCGGATCTCGCGCAGGTAGCGCTCGGCCAGTTCGTCGAGGGAACCGGGCGCGTAATCCGCCTCGGTCAGGGCCGGGGTCTGCAGCCCCAGGATCGGCTGCTCGGCCGGGAGATACCGGGCCAGTCCCGCGAAACCCCAGGCCATCCCGGACATCGGATGGAAGCAGAACAGCGGGCGGCGACCGCTGCCCGGCCGGATCGGGAGCATCACCGCCGTGGCCGCGTGCGTCCCCTGATCGTCGCCGCCACGCTCGGCGACGGCCGCGAGGTGCCGGGCCAGGCCCTGCACGGCCGGGCTGCCGAAGAGCGCCGCGACCTGGATCCGGGTACCGGTCAGTTTGGCCAGCCGACTCACCACCTGGGTGGCCGACAGCGAGTTACCGCCGAGGGCGAAGAAATCGGCGTCGAGTCCGACATTCTCGGTGCCGAGCACCTCCGCGAAAGCGGTCGCGACGGCGTGTTCGTGCGGTGTCACCGGCGGCCGGAACTCCGGTGCGGTGAACTCCGGTTCCGGCAGCGCGCGCCGGTCGATCTTGCCGTTGACGTTCAACGGCAGCCGATCCAGCACCACGAACGCGGCGGGCACCATATAAGAGGGAAGCGCTTGTGCCAGCTCGGATCTCACCTGCTCCACATCGATCGCCGCGGCGCCGGTCACATAGGCGACCAGTGAATCACCCAGCCGGGGATGACTCCTCGCCACCACGACGGCCTGGTCGACCACGGGCAACGCGAGCAGAGCCGCCTCGATCTCCCCGAGTTCGATCCGGAATCCGCGCAGTTTCACCTGGAAGTCCGTGCGCCCCCGGTAGTCCAGTACCGCACTCGGGCGACCCTGCGCGTCCCGGACGGTCTGCCAGGCGGCGAGATCGCCGGTCCGATACATCCGTTCGCCGGGCCGGAACGGATCGGCCACGAACCGGTCGGCGGTGAGATCGGGGCGGCTGTGATAGCCGCGCGCCAACTGGTCGCCCGCGAGGTACAGCTCACCGGCGACACCGTCGGGAACCGGGTGCAACCGTGCATCGAGCACGTACACCCGACTGTTCCACTGCGGGACGCCGACCGGCACCGACGCCGAATCCGCAGGTGTGACCCGGTGTGTGGTGATCGACACCGCGGCCTCGGTCGGGCCGTACATATTGAACAGGTCGGTGCGCGGGCAGTCGGCCAGTAGCCGCTGCGCGGTGCTGCCGGGCAGCGCCTCGCCGATGGCGAAAACGCGCTGCAGCGAGTCGGGTAGGCCGTCGGCCAGCAGGGCGTCCAGCATGGAGGGCACCACGTGCAGGGTGGTCGGCGACTCGCGGCGGATGAGTTCGTTCAGGTACGCCGGGTCCCGGTGCCCGTCCGGCGCGGCGATCACCATCGCGCCGCCGCAACCGACGGCCGACCAGAACTCCCACACCGACATATCGAAGGTCGCGGCGGTCTTGAGCAGGACGGAGTCCGTGGGTTTCATCCCGAATTCGTCGACCATATAACGCAACTGGTTGACCACCGCCGCATGCGGAACCGCGACGCCCTTCGGCCGGCCGGTGGACCCGGAGGTGAACAGGACATACGCGAGGTGCTCCGGGCGCAACGCGGCGATCCGGTCGGCGTCGGCGACCGGATCGGCGCTGAGGGCGGAGAGGTCGAGTTCGGCCGGCCGGAGCACGGGCACCCCGGCGGCGACCGGCACCGGAGCACCGTCGGTGAGCACGCAGACCGGCGCCGCGGCGGACAGGATGAAACCGTTGCGTTCCGCGGGCTGATCCGGATCGATCGGCACATAGGTGCCACCGGCGACGGTCACCGCGTACATGGCCACCACCAGATCCACCGAACGGCGCAGCGCCAGCACCACCCGGGAATCCGGACCGACGCCGAGCCCGATCAGATGGCGGGCCAGGCGGTTCACCCGCGCGTCGAGTTCGGCGTAGGAGACCCGGGTGCCGTCGGCGGCGATCAGCGCGACCGCGTCGGACCGGCCCGCCACGGCATCGGCCAGCAGCGTCGCCAGAGTCGCCGACGGGTCCGTCGCGCGCGCCGTATCGTTACGGCCCGCGACGATCGACTCGCGTTCGGCGACCGCGAGAATGTCCAGATCCCCGACCGGGGTGCCCGGGTCGGCGGCCACCGCGCGCAACAGCATCAGCAACCGGTCCACGAAACCCTGCGCGGTGGCGTGCTCGAACAGATCTTTCGCATACGCCAGGTCACCGGCGAGACCACCCGCGGCGCCGGTCTCGTCGTACATATCGGCGAGGGTCAGATGCAGATCGAATTGCGACCGCTCGGTGTCGAAGTCCACTTCGGCCACGGTGAGCCCGGGCAGTTCCAGCGTGGTGGGGGCCAGGTTCTGGAACGACAGGCACACCTGGAACAGCGGATGCCGCGCGGTGGAACGCACCGGATTCTGGATCTCGACCAGACGCTCGAACGGCACGTCGGCGTTCGCGAAAGCCTGGAGATCGTCCTCTTTCTGGCGAGCCAGCAGATCGCGGAAGGATTCGCCGCGATCGACCCGGGTCCGGAAAACGAGCGTGTTGACGAACATTCCGATCAGATCGTCGAGGGCGGCCTCACCGCGCCCGGCCAGCGGCACGCCGACCGAGATGTCATCGGTGCCCGACAGCTGCGCCAGCAACACCGCGAAGGCCGACTGCATCACCATGAACAGTGTCGCGTTGGGGCCCTGGGCCAGGTCGAGCAGCGCGCGGTGCAGATCGGCGTCGATCCGGAACTGCACTCGTCCACCGGCGAAGGACTGCACCGCCGGGCGCGGCCGGTCCAGCGGCAGTTCCAGCTGATCGGGCAGCCCGGCCAGCGTCGAACGCCAGTACGCGATCTGCTGCGCGCCCAGCGACTCCGGATCCGATTCCGACCCCAGCAGGCCGCGCTGCCAGATGCTGTAATCCGCGTACTGCACCGGCAGCGGCGCCCACTGCGGCGCGGCGCCACCGCTGCGGGCCGCGTAGGCGACCATCAGATCGCGGGTCAACGGCCCGAACGACGAACCGTCCGCGGCGATATGGTGCACCACGAGCGCCAGCACGTACTCGTCCGCGGCGCCCTCGACCAGCAGCAGCGCCACCCGCAGCGGCACCTCCGTGGTGATGTCGAACAGCGTGGACATCAGGTCGAGCATGGCGGCCGGAATCCCGCTCTCGGTCACGGTGTGCACCGCGAGGCCCGGGATCGCCCGCGCCGGATCCAGCACCACCTGTTCGGGGCCCGCGTCGGTCTCCGGGTAGACGGTGCGCAGCACTTCGTGCCGTTCGACCAGGTCGGCGATTGCTCCGCGCAGCGCCGAGATATCCAGCCGCCCGGACAGCCGGACCGCGACGGGCACGTTGTAGGCCGCCGATTCGGTATCGAACCGGTTCAGGAACCACATCCGCTGCTGCGCCGGGGACAACGGGATCCGCTCCGGCCGGGTCTGCCTGCTCAGCAGCGGCCGTCCGCTGCCCCGCAGTTCGTCGAGTCGTACCGCCAGCGCGCTCACGGTCGACGCTTCGAAGATCGCCCGAGCGGGCACCCGGGCGTCCACGACCGCGCCCAGCCGGCCCGCGACCTGGGTCGCGATCAGCGAATTACCACCGAGGTCGAAGAAATCGTCATCGGCGCCGACCGGGTCGGCCGGGTTCAGCAGGTCCGCGAATACCGCTGCCACCTGCTGCTCCAGTTCCGTTTCCGGAGCGCGGAAAGTTCTGGTGCGCAGCTGCGGCGCCGGCAGCGCCCGCCGGTCCAGCTTCCCGACCGGAGTCAGCGGGATCTCGTCGAGCACGGTGATACCGGCCGGAACCATATGTGCGGGCAGCCGGCTCGCCGCCAGCGCACTCAGCTCATCGATATCGATCCGGGCGCCCGCCACCGGATGCACGTAGGCGGCGAGAATCGTCGCGCCGCTGTCGAGTTCGTGGCCGACCGTGACGGCGAAATCCACCGACGCGTGCTCGGCCAGTACCGCGTCGATCTCCCCCAGCTCGATCCGGAACCCGCGAATCTTGACCTGGAAGTCGTTGCGGCCCAAGTATTCCAGCGTGCCGTCGGACAGCCAGCGCACCAGGTCACCGGTGCGGTAGAGCCGGGCGGCGCCGTCCCCGAACGGATTCGCGACGAAGCGCGCCGCGGTGAGACCGGGCCGCGCGTGGTAGCCGCGGGCCTGCTGCGCACCGGTGATGTACAGCTCCCCGGTCACCCCGGTGGGCACCTGGGCCAGCCGTTCGTCCAGTACGTATTCGGTGATCCCCCGGGTCGGCGCACCGATGGTCACCGTCGCGCCGGGGACCAGCGGATCGCTGATATTGGTCATGATGGTGGTCTCGGTGGGGCCGTAGCCGTTGAAGAATTCACGGGGGCGGCCGTCGCCCAGCAGGCCCGCCCAGCGGCGCACCAGATCCGGCGGGCAGGCCTCGCCGCCGGCCACCACCACCCGGAACTCGTCCAGACCGGCCGGGTCGAGCGAAGCCAGCGCGGCCGGGGTGATGAAGGCGTGCGTCACCCGCTCCCGCTTCAGCAGCCCGGCCAATTCGTCACCGCCGTACACCGTGGGCGCGGCCACCACCATGGTCGCGGCACCGCCCAGCGCGAGCAGCAGTTCCAGCACCGAGGCGTCGAACGAGGGCGAGGCGAAATGCAGAGTCCGCGAGGTGGTGTCCACCCGGTAGCGGTCCCGCTGCTCCGCACAGAACCCGGCCAGCCCGGCCTGGGTCACCACCACGCCTTTCGGGAGGCCGGTGGAACCCGAGGTGTAGATGACATATGCGGGGTGTTCGGCGCGCAACGGACGGACCCGGTCGGCGAAGGTCACCGGATCGGCGGATTCGTCGGCGAGCCGCTGCGCGGCCTCGGCGGAATCGATGCGCAGCCACTGGACCCGGTCGGGCAGCTCGTCGCCGGACTCGGCCACCGACAGCCCGAACACCGCACCGGAATCGGTGACCATGTGCCGGACCCGGTCGGCCGGATAACGGGGATCCACCGGCACGTACCCGGCGCCGGTCTTCGCGACCGCCCACACCGCGACCACCGAGTCCAGCGAGCGCGGGATACCGATGGCGACCAGATCCTCCGGACCGATACCGCGGGCGATGAGCAGCCGGGCCAGCCGGTTGGAGCGCGCGTCGAGTTCGGCGTAGGTCAGGGTGGCGAGCGTTGCGGCGGCATCCGCGTGGACGACCGCGGTACCGGACGGGTTGCTTTCCACCGCGGTCGCCATGAGCTGCGGCAGTGTGGTGAGCCGGGGCCCGCGGGTGCGGGTCGGCCGGGTGCGGGTCGGGCGGGTCATACCTGCCTCATTCCCCGGACGTGCTCACACCGCTGTCCCACTACCGAACCCATCTACCTGCCCTCGTCTGCTCTGTCGCCATCGCGGCGCACCCGGCGCGGTACAGCGCCACCGCGGTACTCGCGTCGTTCCTCGCTCGCCGTGTTCATCACTCGCGTCGCCATCATTGCATCGGTCCGGTCCGGGAAAGCCGTTACCGGCCGCCCCGGACCGCGCTTCAGCCCAGCAGCGTGGGCAGATCCAGCACCGTCTCGATATCCGACCAGGCCGCGCCCGGCTGTTGCGCCTCGTCCAAAACGAGCGCGATGAGATCCTCCAGCGCCGCCGGGTCGAGAACGTCCAGGCCGGCGCTGTCGGTCCACAGATGGGTGACCCATTCACCGGCCGGAGTCACACTCTCCTGGTCCCGCGGAACCAGCACCAGCGAGGCTCCCGCGGCGCCCGCGGCCACGGTTTCCAGCACCGCCGCCGGGCTGTCGCCGCGGCCGTGCCGATAGGTCCGGGCCTCATAGGTGAGATCCGCGGCGGTGTGCACCCGGGTCACGGCGGCGGCCAGCTGGTCGTAACTCACCCGGCGGCCGGTGGCGTCCACCACGACCAGGTCGCCGCCGCGCAACGGCTGCGCCCGGTGCGCGTAGGTGACCGGTCGCGGCGATTCGGCGGCGATCTCGCCGGCCACCGCGGGATCATCGAGCAGCAGCCACTTCACGCCGGGCAGCACCGGGGCCTGTCCCACGGCCAGACCCGCCGCTACTACCAGGTCCGCGGACGCCGCGATCGCCAGGGCATCGGCCGGCACCAGTGTGGCGCCCGCCTTGAGGACCGCCCAGATCGCCACCGCCGCGTCGACACCGCGTTCCAGCGCGCTCACCACGCCGGTGCCGGGGCCCAACCCGCGGGCGATCAGCACCCGCGCCAGCCGCGAGGACCTGGCGTCGAGATCGCGATAGGTCACCGCTTCCTCACCCCACACCACAGCGGGACCGTCCGGATCGTCCTCCACCGACGCGCTCAGGGTCTGCGCCAGCGCGGTTCCCGCCGTGGCGACCGGTACGGCCTGATCGACGACGGTGACGGTGCCCCGGTTCCGCTCGGATTCGTCGAGGATGTCGATATCGCCCACCGGCACGCCGGGGTCGGCGGCGACAGCGGTGAGGATCCGCTCCAGCCGGCGCCCGAACGACCGCGCCGTCTCCTCGTCGAACAGATCGGTGGCGTAGGTCAGCGCGGCGTGCAGGTCGCCGGGGGTCCCGGCGGCGGTGCGACCGGGATCGACGTCGATCTGCAGATCGAATTTGGCGGCGAGCGCGCCCTGCCCCAGCGACCGCACGGTCAACCCGGGCAGGTTCAAGGTGGCCTGTTCGTTGTTCTGGAACGACAGCACCACAGTGAACAGCGGATTGTGCGCGGTGGCCCGGCCCGGCACCACGACCTCGACGACCCGCTCGAACGGGATATCGGCATTGGCGAACGCCGACAGGTCGGTTTCGCGGGCCGTATCGACCAGTTCGGCGAACGGCTGTGCCGGATCGACCCGGGTGCGCAGCGCGAGCGTATTGACGAACATGCCGACCAGATCGTCGAGCGCCTGTTCGCCGCGACCGGCGATCGGGGTGCCCACGGCGATATCGTCGGATCCGGTCAGCCGGTGCAGCAGCACGCTCACCGCGGCGTGCAGCACCATGAACAGGGTCGCGCCACGGTCGCGCGCCAGCCGGTCCAGCGCCTCGTGCACCTCGGCGGCGACCGCGAAACCGGTGGTGCCGCCGCGCATCGAGGGCAGGGCCGGGCGCGGCCGATCCAGCGGGAGTTCCAGCTCCCCGGAAAGGCCCCGCAGCTGTTCCCGCCAGTACCCCAATTGCTCTGCCGCGATGGAGGTCTCGTCGGTGTCCACCCCGACGACCGCCCGCTGCCAGATCGCGTAGTCCGCGTATTGCACCGGCAGCGGCGACCAACGCGGCGATTCCCCGCCGACCCGGGCCAGATACGCGGTCATCAGATCCCGCGCCAGCGGCGCGAGCGAGGCGCCGTCGGCGGCGATGTGGTGCACGACCAGCGCCAGCACGTGTTCGTCGGTGCCGGTGGTGAGCAGCAGTCCGCGGATCGGCGGCTGCGTGGTGACCTCGAAACCGGCCGACATCAGATCGCCGATCCGGCCGATCGCGTCGTCGGTGGTCGCGGATTCCAGTCCGCCGCGCAGCACCTGGGCCACCGGCAGGATCTCCTGGTACGGCAGCCCGTCCGGACCCACCGGATAGCGGGTGCGCAGCGCCTCGTGCCGTTCCAGTACATCCGACAGGGCGTAGCGCAGCGCGGACGTGTCGAGCGCGCCGGTGAGTCCGATGGCCAGCGGAATGTTGTAGGCGGCCGACTCCGGATCGAACTGGTTGAGCAGCCACATCCGATGCTGGGCCAGCGACAGCGGAATCCGGTCCGGCCGGTCGACCCGGGCCAGCGCCGGACGCTCCGCGCGGGTTCCCACGCCGGGTACCACCCGGGCGGCCAGCGCCGCGACGGTGGGCGCCTCGAACAACGCGCGCACCGCGATATCGGCCGACAGCGCCTCGTTGATGCGGGCCACCGCGCGGGTCGCCACCAGCGAGTTACCGCCGAGTGCGAAGAAATCGTCGCCGCCGCCGACACGTTCGGCGCCGAGCAGGTCCGCGAAGACCGCGGCCACCACCGTTTCCACCTCGCCGACCGGCGCGCTGTAGGGCACCCGGCTGATCACGGCCGAATCGGGCAGCGCGCGACGATCGAGTTTGCCGTTGGGAGTCAGCGGCAGCGCATCGAGCACCACGACCGCGTCCGGCACCATGTAGTCGGTCAGGAATTCCGCCACCTGCTCGCGCAGCCGCACGGGGTCGAGCGCCGCATCCTGGTCCGCGGCCGGCACCACATAGCCGAGGAGCCGGTCCCCGGCCGCGCCGCCGGTACGCACCAGCGCGACCGCCTGACCCACGCCCGGGCAGCGCAGCAGCGCCGCCTCGATTTCGCCGAGCTCGATCCGGAAACCGCGCAATTGCACCTGCGCGTCCCCACGACCGGCGTATTCCAGATTGGCGCGGCCACCGAAACCGGCCCACCGGCCGATATCGCCGGACCGGTACATCCGCGAACCCGGCGCGCCGAACGGGTCGGCCACGAACCGCGTCGCGGTCAGGCCCGGACGGCCCAGGTAGCCGCGGGTCAGCTGTTCGCCCGCCACATAGATCTCACCCGGCACGCCGACCGGCGCGGGGTGCAGCCGGTCGTCGAGCACGAACGCGTCCAGCCCCGGCAGCGCACGGCCGATCACACTGGCCGGGTTGTCCACCAGCTGTTCGTCCAGGGCCAGGAACGAGACGTGCACCGTGGTCTCGGTGATGCCGTACATGTTCACCAGCCACGGCGAATCCGTTTCGGTGCCACCCGGTCCGCCGTGCCGTTCGTACCAGCGCTGCAGCTGGCGCAGGTCCAGCGCTTCGCCGCCGAACACCACATACCGCAGGGCCAGCGTGCCCGCACCGTCACCGTGGGCGACCCGATCGGCCTCGGCCAGCTGGTAGAACGCGGACGGCGTCTGGTTGAGGACCGTGACCTGTTCGCGGATCAGCAGTTCACGGAACTGTTCCGGCGAGCGGGAGGTCAGGTAGTCGACCACCACCACCGAACCGCCGCTGGCGAGCGCGCACCACAGTTCCCAGACCGAGAAGTCGAAGGCGAACGAATGGAACAGGGTCCAGACATCGGCGTCGTCGAATTCGAACAGCAGCTGAGTGTTGGCGAACAGTTCCACCACATTCCGGTGCGCCACGCCCACACCCTTGGGGACGCCGGTGGAGCCGGAGGTGTAGATGACATAGGCCAGGTTGCCGGGACGCAGCGGCCCCCGGCGCTCGGCGTCGGCGATGGGTGCGCCGGAATGGGTCGCGGTGTCCTCGAACAGGACCACCGGCACCGCACCGGCGGGCACCGCGTCGCGTTCGGTCGCGGTGGTGAGGACAGCGGCCGGGTGGGCGTCGGAGAGGATGAACTCCAGTCGCTGCTTCGGATAGGTGGTGTCGACGGGCAGGTAGCCCGCGCCGGACAGCAGGACGCCGAGCAGCGCGACCGGCAGTTCCGCGGAACGCGGCAGTGCCACCGCCACCAGGGTTTCCGGGCCCGCGCCGACCGCGATCAGCCCGCGCGCCACCCGATAGGCGCGGTTCAGCAGTTCGGCGAAGGTCAGGGTGGTCCCGTCGAATCGTACGGCGGGCGCCTGCGGACGCAGCCGCGCCTGGGATTCGATGAGGTCGACCAGCGTCACCGCCGGTACCGAGACTCCCGCGCTGTTCCATTCCCGCAGCACCAGATCGCGTTCCCCGGGCGCGAGCAGATCGATATCGCCGACGATCCGGGTGGGATCGGCGGCGACGGCGGCGAGTACCCGCAGCAGCCGGTCGGCATGGTCGCCGATGGTGGGGGCGTCGAACAGGTCGCGGCGGTAGGTGAAGGTCAGTGCCACGCCGGTGTCGGTGTCGGAGAGGTCCACTCGGAGATCGAGGGTGTCGGGCAGTTCGGCGGGCGCGTTGCCGGCGGCCAGCAGTACCCGGAACGGCGGCTGCCCGGCTGCCGTGCGCACGGTGTCGATCAGGTAGCCGAGCCGTTCGGCACCCTGGCCCGCGGTACCGAAGGGCGCTCCCCCGGCGGCACGTGCGGTGTCGAGCAGGGCGTCGAAGCGCAGCGCCGGATCCACATCCGTGTGCAGTACTGCCAGACCGGCGGCGGCATCGTGGGTGGTGAAGGCGCCGACCGCGATGTCCCGGGTCCCCGAGAGCCGGGCCAGCAAGATCGCCAACGCCGCCTGGACCACGGTGAAGGACGTCGTATCCCGCTGAACCGCGACATCTTCCAGCGCGATCTCGATTTCGGGAGTCAGCTCCCTGCTCACCTGGCCGCTTCGCGCCGACGAGGTGGCCGGACGCGGCCGGTCCGCCGGGAATTCGCCGCGGCCGCCGAGCGCACCGGGCGCCCGCCACCAGTCCGGAGCCGGGGCCGGCGCGACCGCGCCGGGCACCGCCAGCAGCTGACCGACGAGCGCGTGCAGCAACCCCGACAGGGTCTGCGCGGCGGGTTCGGCGACGGTATCGCGCCGGTACCACAGCCGCAGCAGCAGCCGGTCGGCCGCTTCGACCACCAGGGTCACCGGGTAGTGGGTGAAGGTCTGCGAGGTCAGGTCCACGACCTCGAGGCCGTCGATGCCGCCACCGGCCGCGCGCAGCCCTTCGGCGTCCACCGGGTAGGACTCGTAGGCCAGCAATGTATCGAACAGTCCGGCCGTGCCCGGCGAGATATCAGCCAGTCCCAGGTAATGGTGTTCGAGCAGGGTCGCCTGTTCGGACTGGATCCGGGTGAGCAGATCCCGCACCGTCCATTCGGTCTCGAAGCGGACGCGCACCGGAATCGTGTTGGTGAACAGTCCGGCCATATCGTCCACGCCGGGCAGCTCCGGCGGGCGACCGGAGACCACCGCGCCGAACACGATGTCCTCGCGTCCGGTGAGTCCCGCCAGCAGCAGCGCCCAGAGTGCCTGCACCACCGTGTTGACGGTGACTCCGGCCGCGGCCGCGTACGCCGTCATCGCGGAGGTCTCGGCATCGCTGAGCGCGAGATCGAGTTCTCCGATACCCGATTCCGGCTGCGCGGGCGGAGCGAGCACCGCGGCCAGTTCGGTCGGCTGCGCGCCGCGCAGGACCTCGGTCCAGCGGGTCCGGGTGGCGTCGGCGTCCTGCCGCGACAGCCACCGCAGATAGTCCCGGTAGGCCGGGACCGGCGGCAGCGCCGACCGGTCGCCGTGCAGGGCGTAGAGGGTCAGCAGGTCCTTCATCAGGACCGGCATCGACCAGCCGTCGAACAGCAGGTGGTGAGCGGCCAGTACGAAATGGGTGCGGCCGGAGACCGTGCGGTACACCGTGATCCGCAGCAGCGGCGCGGTGTCGAGGGCGAACCGGGTGAGCCGCTGGTTCTCCAGCAGTTCCGGTATCTCGTAGTCACCGACACTGTCGACCACCTGCCACGGCACCTCGACCGTCTCGGTGACCAACTGAACCGGCGACCCGTCCGCCGCGGTCACGAACGCGGTGCGCAGCACCGGATGCCGATCCACGAGACCCTGTGCCGCGACGTGCAAACGCTCCAGATCGATTGTGCCGCCGAGCTCGAGCGCGAACAGCATCACATAGTCGTCCGGCCCGCCCGTGGTGAGCTGGGAATGGAAGAACAGTCCGGCGCCCAGCGGCGACAGCGGCAGCACCTCCGCCAGTCCCGGATAGCCGGTACGCCAGGTGTCCAGTTCGGGCTGTTCGACCCGGACCAGCGGCAGATCCGAGGGAGTGAGGCCGCCCGCGGCCGGGTCGGCGGTGTGCCGGGCGATCGCGTTCACCGCGGCCAGCCATTCGTCGGCCAGTTCGCGGACCGCGGCCTCGTCGACGATATCGGCCACGTAGGCGAACGACACCGTGATCCCGCCGCCGGCGCGAGCGATCGCGTTGATATCGATCACCATCTCAGCCGGCATATCGCTGTCGAATTCGGCCTCGAACTCACCGAGCTCACCGGTGGGCAACCAGGCCGTATCGTCGATTCCGGCCGGCACGTCGCCTGCGGAGACGCGGCCGAGATAGTTGAAACCGATCTGCGCGACGGTGCCGTCGAGTTCGGCGGCTGTCCCCGGCGCGAGCCGGCGCAGCAGTCCGAAGCCGATTCCGTGTTCGGGCACGGCGAAAAGCTGTTCCTTCACCGAACGCAACAGCGCCGCGGTGGCCGGACCCGCTGCCAGCGCCGCGAGCGGATCGATGGCGGACAGGTCGAGGGCCACCGGGTAGGCGGTGGTGAACCAGCCGACGGTGCGGGTGAGATCCGCGCCGGGAACGACGGATTCCTCGCGTCCGTGCCCCTCCAACCGGATCCGGGTGGTCGCGCAGTCCACACCGCGCCGGGAGCGCCAGTTCCGCACGGCCAGGGCCAGCGCGGCCAGCAGCGGATCGTTGGCGCCGGTCCGGTACAGCGCGGGTACTTCGGTGAGCACCACCGCGGCGACCTCGGCGGGCACCTCGACGGCGAACCGCCGCACCGCGGCGTGCGAATCGGTCGTGGGATCTATCGCGCGGGCGCCCAGCAGCGGGTCCGGCGTCGCCAGCGCCTTACGCCAGTAGGCGATTTCGGCCTCGCGCGCCGGTTCGGCGGCGACTTCGCCGAGTGCGTGGGCCCAACGCCGGAACGAGGTGGCCACCGACGGGAGCTCGGTGCGCTGACCGTTGGACACCTGTGCCCAGGCCAGCACCAGATCGGAGACGATGATGCGCCAGGACACCCCGTCGACCACATAATGGTGGACGGCCAGCAACAGCGCGTCACGCGCGTCGGGGCGGCGCAACCAGGTCGCGGCGACCATCCGGCCGCCCAGCGGATCCAATTGCGCCACCGTCGAACTCATGGCCGCACCGGCGAGTTCGGCGAGTTCGGCCGGACCGCTGCCCGCCGGAACCTCGACCTCGGAGACCAGGGCGGCGGCCTCCCCCGGCCGGGGCTCGGGAACCTCGAGACGATATCGGCCGTCCTCGGCGGCCAACTGTGCGCGCAACATATCGTGGCGTCCCACGACCGCGCCCAGCGTCGCGGCCAGGCCCGCGCGGTCGATGCCCTCCGGCAGCCCCAGCACCATGCTCTGCGCGAACCCCGAATGCACGCCGCCGGCCAGGTACTCGGCCAGGATCGGGGTCAGCGGGATATCGCCGAGGCCGCCGCCGGGCAGTTCCGCCAGACGCTGAACCACCGCGTCGGCTCCGGAAACCGCGACCTTGGCGAGTTCGGCGACCGTACGGTATTCGAATACGTCCTGCGGGGTGAACAGGATTCCCGCGTTGCGGGCCCGCGACACCAGCTGGATCGACAGGATGCTGTCGCCGCCGAGCGCGAAGAACGGGTCGTCGGCCCCGACCTGGTCCAGCCCGAGCACCTGCGCGAACAGCGTGGCCAGCCGGACCTCCATCTCGCCGGCGGGAGCACGGGAACCGGCCGATTCGAACACCGGTTCCGGCAGGGCCTTGCGATCGAGTTTGCCGACCGGGGTCAGCGGGATCTCGTCGAGCACCACGAAGGCGGCCGGGATCATGTACGAGGGCAGAGTTTCGGCGAGGAACGCGGCCAGTTCGTCGGTGCTCACCGCGCTGTCCCGGTGCGGCAGCACGTAGGCCACCAGCGCCGTCGATCCCGACGGCAGGGTCTTGCCCATGGTGATCGCGTAGTCCACGGCGGGATGCCGGGTCAGGGCGTTGTCGATCTCGCCGAGTTCGATGCGGAATCCGCGCACCTTCACCTGGAAATCGGTGCGGCCCAGGTATTCGATCTCTTCGCCGCGCGGCGTCTCGATCCGGCGCACCAGATCGCCGGTGCGGTACATCCGGGTTCCCGGCTGCCCGAGGTCCGCGCCGAAGGGCCCGGCGACGAACCGTTCCGCGGTCAGCGCGCGCCGGTTCAGATAGCCGTGCGCCAGCGGCGGACCGGAAAGATAGAGTTCGCCCACCACACCGGTCGGCACCGGCCGCAATCGCGCGTCGAGGACGAACACCCCGAACCCGTTCAGGGCGGTGCCGATGGTGATGGTCTCCCCGGCGATCATCGCCTCGGTGCTGGTCGCGAGGATGGTGGCCTCGGTCGGGCCGTAGGAGTTGAGGAATCGGTGATCGTGGGCCCAGCGGCCGACCAGTTCGGGGCCGAACTTGTCGCCGATCGCGACGACGCACAGCAGGTCGGTGATCCCGGCCGGATCCACCGATTCCAAGGCCGCCGGGGTGGTGATCATATGGGTCACCCGTTCGCGGATCAGCAGATCGGCGACCTCCTGCCCGCCGAGCACACCCGCGGGCACGATCACCAGCGTCGCGCCCGTGGTGAAGGTGAGCAGCAACTCCAGCACCGAGACGTCGAAGTTCGGGGAGCACACATGGGTCACCCGGGAGTCGCTGGTGATGCCGTAATGGTCGTTGGACGCCGCCACCACCAGGGCCAGCCCGCTGTGCGAGACCACCACGCCCTTGGGTTTCCCGGTGGAGCCGGAGGTGTAGATGACGTAGGCGGGGTGCCGCTCGTCGAGCAGCCGGACCCGGTCCGCGTAGGAGATCGGGTGCCGCGGCCGCTGCGCGATCCGTTCGGCCTGGACCGGGTCGTCGAGTTCCACCCAGTAGAGGGACCGGCCGAGCGCGGAACGGTGTTTCGAGGTGGTCAGACCGAGTACCGCACCGGAGTCGGTGGCCATATGGTCGATCCGGTCGCTGGGGTAGCTCGGATCGATCGGCACGTAGGCCGCGCCGGTTTTCGCGATGGCCCAGACGGCGAGCACCGACTCGAGGCTGCGGGCGATCCCGATCGCCACCACATCGCCCGGTCCGATACCGCGTTCGATCAGATCCCGCGCGAGCTGCGAGGACGCCTCGTCGAGCTCCTGATAGGTCATTTCCCGCTGATCGGCAGGTTCACCCGTCGGGTTGTAGCGGATCGCCACCTCGGAGGCGGCGGATTCGACGGCAGCGGTCAGCAGCTGTGCGAACAGCGGGCTGCCCGAACGGCGCCGTCGGCTACCACGAGAAGAACGACGGGCGGTTTCCATTCGAGTGCATTCACCTCTCGGATCGAGCCAGGACCCGGCCCCCTACGTGCCCGTAGGGCAAAAGGACATCTCTACCGGGGCCAGCGCGGTCTGGCCATCATATCGGGAGCGCCCGCAGTCGCCGCCCGGGGAACGAGAACGACGGACGCCGCCCACCACCCTCTCAGGAGGGCTGCCGCCGGATAGTTCCCGGGGGCTACATCGGCTTGATCGGGCCGGGCGTTGCAGCCCCGGCCCGACGAGTGAATCAGCTCACAACCAGCCGCGCCGGATCGCCTGCACACCGGCTTGGAAGCGGGTGCTGGCGCCGAGCCGCTCCAGCAGCCGGGCGGTCCGCCGGACCACGGTGCGGCGGGACATGCCGAGCCGGCGCGCGATCGTATCGTCGGTCGCGCCCATCCCCATCATGGTGAGGATGGCCCGGTCGCGTTCGTCGAGTTCGTCGGCTTCGGGCTGCACCGAGATCGGTGCGGACAGCGTCCACAGCACATCGAAACTACGGATCAACATATCCAGCAGCGGTGACCCGTTGATCCGCAGCGCCATCGGGTCGGGCCGACGTTCATCGGTGTGCAGGACCAGACTGGCGCGCTGGTCGTCGGCGACGATGAGTTTGAACGGCGGATCGGGCAGCGTACGCGCCTGCGCGCCCTTGGCATTGGTGGCCAGAGCGTGCCGCAACCGGTCCGCGTCCTGATAGATCGTGTCCTGGTAGAGGATCCGGTAACGCACCCCTTCGGCGATCCGGGCCTGTTTCAGTTCGGCGATGCGGTTATCGCGTTCGGGGTCGCTCAGATGCGGGCTGCGTTCGACCATCTTCACCGAGTAGTCGGCGTTGGCGTGCAGCGCCTCGAAATCGGCGAGCAGTTCGGCCCGCTCGAACACCGGTGTCACCACACCGTTCCAGCCCTGCGAGCGCCGCACGGAGCGGAAGGTCTCGCTGAGCCGGGCCGCGGCCGCGTGCATGGTGCTGATCTCCTGGCGACGCCGCCGCGCCTCGGCCTCGGACAGCGATTCGGGCGCGTGCGCGTCCCAGCGCGGGGTGCCGTCGGCATCGGCGAGCCGGACCACGGCACGCAGGCCGCAGAGATCGTCGAGTGCGGCGTCGACGACGGTTTCGGGCAGCCCCGTATGCCGAGCGATATCGGCAGGGCTGGACCTCGGTCGATGCACCAGGGCCGCGTAGACGCGGCCGTGGGTCGAGTCGGGTTCGAATATATCGGCCAGTTCGGTCACGCCGGGCGTTCGCAGTTCTCCCTGCAACTCCATGGGAGTGGCAAGGATCGGACGGAGCGATTCTGTCGTACTCAGTGCGAGGGACCCCACTCCAGTGGCACCCCCTTGGACACCATCCAGGTCATCGGATCGATCTTGTTGCCACCTTGATCCCAGATCTCCAGATGCAGATGCGGGCCGGTGGAGTTGCCGCGGTTGCCGACGGTGGCGATCACGTCACCGGCGTTCACCCGCTGCCCCTGGGTGACATAGATATCGTTCACATGCCCGTAGACACCGGTGGTGCCGTCGTCGTGCAGCACCCGGACCCACATTCCGAACCCGGAGGCGGGGCCGGCCTCGACCACGGTGCCGCTGGCGACCGACTGGATCGGGGCGCCGAGGGAATCGGCGAAGTCGATGCCGTTGTGCATGGTGCCCCACCGGCTGCCGTAGGTGGAGCTGATGACTCCGGCCACCGGGCGAACCGCCGTGGCGGGAGCGAACTGCTGGTGCAGCTGTTTGAGGGTCTGCTCGGCCTGGGTGAGCGGGACGGCGACCTCGGGCGGCAGATTGCTCAGCCCGAACGGCGCGGCCACCGGAGCGGCGATCGGGGCGGCCTGGACGGGCGCGGGCCGGGGCGCGGCGACCGGGGCGGCCTGCGCCATGTGCTCGGCCTCGGATACGACCGCTTCCGGTGCGGGCGTGGCCGGTTCGGCCTCGATCGCGTCGTCGTGGCCGCCACCGGGGAGCAGCGGCGAGGCGTAGGCGATTGCCGGAGCGACCTGGGAGGCGGTGCCGATCAGCGCGCCGGCCGCGACCGCGGCGCCGGCGGCGGCGCGGACCTTCTCGCCGGTGGTGACGTCGGCACGGTGACGGCGCGGGCTGACGCGGACATCCTCGCCGACAAGGCTCATAACGGTGATGGAACTGGGGCCTAGTCGATGGTGCGCCAAAGTCCGTCCTCGCTATCCGATCATGATGGTCACGAACGCCGTATACGGATCCAGGCTGCTTCAGCCGGGTAAACGTAACGTTTCGGCATCCGTTGTGACGGTAACTCTACCGGCCCGTGACCATATCGCAACCTTTTCGGTGAACGTGCAGGTCAGATCGATTTATCGACCCGCCGACCTCGCGAGATCCAGTGCCCCTTTCGTAACATTTCCGGACCCCGATTCCCACGCCGCGAGGCATCGAAAGCTCGGCAGCAACCGCAGTCCCTCGCGCGCCGTCACCCGCGACTCCGCCCGTGAACCGAGGTGGCCGCGGCGTGCCGGCCCCGAATGATCGAGCCGGGGCAATGGCTTCGCTATTTCTGAAAAGCTGCGCCTTCTAACGACTTTCACAGCCAATCCACCGCTATTGACAACCAATTTCGATTAGACTCGGCCCGGCAGATCTGCCGCGGGTTTCCGCATCATCAGCCGAAGACGAGTTGACCTCAGGAGGTCGCCGTGTCCCTAGATGTCCCCACCGCCTTACTGGAACGCGCTGAACGCGGTGATGTCACCGACGCCGAATTCGTCGAATGCGTCCGCAACTCCCTGCCCTACGCCTGGGAGGTCGTGAGTCGCGTCGCCGGCGAATTGGAGTCCGGCACCGCGGAATTCGCCGACAACGAAGTCCCCCCGCCCGACGAGACAGCACGCGGCCAACTGCTGCGCGCCCTCGCCTCCGACGCCATCCGTGGCGGCCTGGAACGGCATTTCGGCGTGAAGCTGGCCTTCCAGAACTGCCACCGGGTCGCGGCGTTCCCGCTCGCCGCGGTCGGCGGCGAAACGTACAGCCGGTTCATCAGTCCCCGCAACCAGTTGCTCAACCAGAGCCCGGAACTGCGGAACTGCTGAGCCCGACAGGTCCCCGGCGCGAATTCGCGCCGGGGACCGCTCATCCGGGCGGCGGGAACCCCACGATCAGGCGGAAGCGTCAGCGAACGGTCGTGACGGTCAGCTCGCCGTCCGCATGCTGCGCCCGCAGTCGTTTCTTGTCGAACTTGCCGACACTGGTCTTGGGCACCTCGGTGATGAACGTCCAGTACTCCGGCAGTTGCCATTTGGCGAACCGATCCGCCAGGAATTCGCGCAGTTCCGCCGGTTCCACCGTCGCGCCCTCGGCCGGCACGATCGCCACCAGCGGGCGCTCGTCCCACTTCTCGTCGGGGATGCCGATCACCGCCGCCTCCGCCACGGCGGGATGCCCCATCACCGCGTTCTCCAGGTCGACCGAGGAGATCCACTCACCGCCGGACTTGATCACATCCTTGGACCGGTCGACCAGCGTCAGATAGCCGTCCGGGCTGATCTTGCCTACATCACCGGTGCGCAACCAGCCGTCGTCGAACTTGCTCGGGTCGACCTCCACCCCGTCGGGCGAGTAATAGGACCCGGTGATCCACGGACCGCGCACCTCGACCTCGCCCAGGGAACTGCCGTCGTTGGGCAGCACTTTTCCGTCGTCGCCGACCAGCCGGGCGCTGACCCCGGCCGGGAACCGCCCCTGGGTGACCCGGTAGGCCCAGGCCTCCTCCTCGGTCACGCCCTGCGGCGGCTGCGCCACACTGCCCAGCGGTGAGGTCTCGGTCATTCCCCAGGCGTGGACCACCGGCACCCCGTGCTTCTGCTCGAACGCCTTCATCATCGCCGGCGGCGCGGCCGCACCGCCCACCACCACCGAACGCAGATGGCTGATGTCCTGCGGGTTCGCGTTCAGCGCGGCCAGCACCCCGCCCCAGATCGTCGGCACCGCCGCGGCGAACGTGGGTTTCACCTTCGCCATCATCTCCAGCAGCGGCGCCGGCTGCAGGAACCGGTCCGGCATCAGCAGATTCGCGCCGGTCAGCAGCGCTGTGTAGGGCAGCCCCCAGGCGTTCGCGTGGAACAGCGGCACGATGGCGAGCATGGTGTCGTCGTTGCGTGTCCCCATCGACGAGGGCGTGGTGGCCTGCATGGCGTGCAGCCAGTTCGACCGATGGGAGTAGACGACGCCCTTCGGATCTCCGGTGGTGCCGGACGTGTAGCACATCGACGACGCCGTGCGCTCGTCCAGCACCGGAAAGTCGAATTCGGCAGGGTATTTCGCCAAGAGCTCGGCGTAATCGTGCACGGCGACACCCTCGGGTGCGGTCAGTGCCGCCGCGTCTCCGTTCACCACGATCACGTGCCGGACCGTTTTCAGATGCGGCAGGTACTGGGCGAACATCGGCACCAGGCTGCCGTCCACGAGCACCACCTGGTCTTCGGCGTGGTTGGCCACGAAGATCAGCTGCTCGGCCGACAACCGGATGTTCAGCGCGTGCAGCACCGCGCCCATGGCCGGGATCGCGATATAGGCCAGGAAATGCTCGTTGTTGTTCCACATGAAGGTGCCGACCCGGTCGCCCTGCTCGATCCCGAGTTCGGTCAGCGCGTTGGCCAGCCGCGCCGAATCGGCGCCCACCTCGCGGAAGGTCATGGTGCGGACTCCGTCACCGGTCCAGGTGGACACCGTGGAATCGCCGACGAAGGTGGACGCGTAGCGCAACAGCGTGGCCAACGACAGCTGGTCGTCCATCATGGTGCTCAGCATCGGAAATACCCCTAACTCATCTGGGTGGCGGGACGGCGTGCCGTGAGCCCGTCGCACTCTGTGAGACACAGGAACGAACATGACTCACATCACACCGCCGCACACTACCGTGGAGTAGCCGAGCGTGGGGAAGGTCGCGGGAAACGGGGAACTCCACCGCCACCGCTGGTCAGCACGGGAAGGAAGGCGGCGCGGCGGCCGGCGCCGGACAGCGGGATGAGACGCAATGCCCGCGACGCCCCCTGCGGGCCACCGGCACTGCGCCATCGCCGCCGAGCACATGACTGTGATAGCCGGGAATCCGGCCCGATGCCAAGTCAGATAACGAAATGACATCGAAACGAGACACGTCCCCACTCCGTGCCCCATTGATGGGATGAATACCTCAGCTCCGGAGCCCCGCGACCACCCGTTATTCCGATCGTGAACAAGTGATCAGAAATAACGCCGAGTCGCTTACAGATGCACGCGCACGGCCTTTTCGGCCCCCGAATCGTGGCCGAAAATGTTGATTCGATGTCCGTCGTTCTCTTCGAACGCACCGTCGCCCGCCCCTACCCTTGGACCATGACATCGCCGTCGATCATCATCATCGGGGCCGGGTTCGGTGGGCTCGGTATGGGACTCGAGCTCCTACGCTCCGGCACCGACGATTTCCTCATCGTGGAACGCGCCCAGGACTTCGGCGGCGTATGGCGCGAGAACACCTACCCCGGCGCGGCCTGCGATGTGCCGTCCCCCCTCTACTCCTGGTCCTTCGAACCGCGCTCCGATTGGCCCCGGCGCTTCTCCGAACAGGCCGATATCCACGACTACATGCGACGCGTGGTCGGCAAATACGATCTCGAACGCAAGATCCGCTTCGGCACCGAGATCAGCGACGCCGAATACGACGAGACCACCGCCAAGTGGCAGATCCGCACCACCGCCGGCGATCAGCTCACCGCCGACGTCCTGATCTCCGCCGTCGGCCAGCTCTCCCGCCCGGCCCTGCCCAACATTCCCGGTATCGACACCTTCACCGGACCCGCGTTCCACTCCGCCGAATGGGACCACTCCGTCGACCTCACCGGCAAACGCGTCGCCTGTATCGGCACCGGCGCCAGCGCCATTCAATACATCCCCCGCATCCAGCCGCGCACCGAACACCTCACCCTGTTCCAGCGCTCCGCCGCCTGGGTGCTGCCCAAAGCCGACGCCGCCTACGAGCCCCGCCACCACGCCGTCTTCAAATACGTGCCCCCGGCCCGCTGGGCCGAACGCTTCGGCTGGTGGATGTTCTTCGAAGTGATGGCGCTGGCCCTCACCGATATCCAGGGCATCCAGAAACCCGTGGTGAAGGTCGCCGACGGTCACCGCGCCCGCCAGGTCCCCGACCCGATCCTGCGCGAGAAGCTCACCCCCGACTACGCACCCGGCTGCAAACGCGCCCTCTTCTCCAACGACTACTTCCCCGCCCTCACCCGGCCCAACGTCACGGTGGAGACCAACCCCATCACCGAGATCACCCCCACCGGCGTGCGCACCGCCGACGGAATCGACCACGAAGTCGACGTCATCATCTACGGCACCGGCTTCAAGGGCACCGAATTCCTCGCCCCCATGAACATCTACGGCGCCGGCGGCCGCAAACTCGCCGACACCTGGGCCGCCGAAGGCGCCCGCGCCTACCTCGGCGTCTCGGTCCCCCAGTTCCCCAACCTGTTCATGATGTACGGCCCCAACACCAACGTCGGCTCCGGCTCCATCGTCTACATGCTCGAAGCCCAGGCCCGCTACATCCGCCAGGGAATCGAATACCTCCGCCAGAACCCCGGCCGCGGCCTGTCCGCCCGCCCCGACACCGAACAACGCTGGGACAACTGGCTCCAGAAACGCCTGAAGGACACCCCTTGGAACTTCTGCTCCAGCTGGTACCGCAACGCCTCGGGCCGCATCACCAACAACTGGCCGGGCGCCACGGTCCTCTACCGCTGGAAAACCCGCCGCTTCGACCCCGCCGACTACGAAGAATCCCGCGCGGCCTGACACCCCGCCGGGGCCGCTCCCCACGATGCGGCCCCGCGGCGGGTGACCCGGTAGACTCCAGCGCACCGGTCACGACCCGGCCCTCGTAGCTCAGGGGATAGAGCACCGCTCTCCTAAAGCGGGTGTCGCAGGTTCGAATCCTGCCGAGGGCACAAACCCGCGAAGTGTTTCCGCAGCTCAACGGGCTTTTCGGATAATCCCCGAATGGTCTATCCCACGAAGTCCCGGGTCAGATGCAGTCCACCTGTGTGCCTGTAGGGCACATCGAAGATGGGAACACACCTGGGCAGTGCGACACCCACACCGACAACCGGCCCGACCCAGGCAGTTATGGGCACCCTATTCGATCAAGGGCGCATAGACACGCTCAACTTTTTGCAACACAACAGTATTCAGCGTGTCCCGATCCTATCGCCGACAGCACTCTCGACCGTTACCGATCACGCGCTCAGCGGCCTGCACGGGCGCTCGGGGACATGACCGTGTTTGTTCCGTGGCGGTGACAGACTGTGCTGATGACTGAGTCGATGCGGCGCCGGGGTCGGCCGGCCAGACTGTCCCGCGAGGCGGTTGTCGCGGCCGCAGAACAGATTGTGCAGTCCGAAGGTATCGACGCGTTGACCATGCGCCGCGTCGCGGATCGGCTGTCGAGCTCTCCCACGGCGATCTACCGGCACGTACGCGACAAGGACGAGATGCTGCTTGCGCTGCTGGACGACGTTGCGGGCGAACTCGGGCGGCCCGATCTGCCCGAAGACCCGCGGCAGCGACTGGTGGTGTTGTGGCGGCTGCTGTACGACACTCTTGCCACGCGCCCCTGGGTGGTGGGTGTCCTGGTCGGCAGGGATCTTGCCAGCCGGGCGATCTTATGGGTGGTCGAGGAGATCTTGCAGGCATTTTTGGCCTGCGGCCTGGACCGCGAGCAAGCGGCGTCCGCATACCGCGCGGTGTGGCAGTTCACGGTCGGCGTCCTCACCATCCGGAGCGGGTCCGATCGAGCCCGGTCCGACCCGAACCAGCCCGGCCAGGCGCGCATGATCATGGAAGCCGATTCGGAACTGACTCCCACAATCGCGGCGCTGGCCGCCGACTGGCCGCATCCCTGGGAGAACTACGACTACGGACTCACCGTTTTGCTCAACGGTGTGATCGAACGATCTTGACACTCCATATCTATTTGTTAACGTGTTAACAAATAGATATGGAGGACTCGTGGAAGACGTGGATGTTGTAGTGATCGGTTCGGGTGCAGCCGGCCTGGCTGCCGCACTCGCGGCCGCGGACGGTGGGGCCCAGGTCGCAATGCTGGAGGCGTCCTCGCGGTGGGGCGGCTCGACGGCGGTCTCGGGTGGGCAGATCTGGGCGCCGGCCAATCATCGAATGCGTGAAGCAGGCTGCCCCGACTCCGCCGAGAATGCCCTGGCCTATTGCCGCAACGCGGCACCCGGGCGTGAGGACGACCTGGTCGAGACATTCGTACAGGCGATACCGGAGACCGTGCGATTCCTCGAGGAACGCACCCCGATCGAGTTCTCCGTGGTCACGGCATATCCCGACACGTTCGCCGAGCTGCCGGGCGGCCATTCGTCGCGCCATCTCGAGGTTCGCCCGGTAGCCCTCGGCGATCTGGGCTCCATCGAGGAACTGGTGTGGCCGGCGTCGCTTTTCGCACCGGTACTCACCAACCAAGAAGTGTTCGAGCACAGTCTCTTCGCTGGCGGGCAACCGCCACTGGAACTGATCGCGCAACGCAGCGCGGACGATGTGGTGACCCTGGGAGCAGGCTTGGTCGCCGGACTGCTGCACGGCTGCCGCGCCATGGGAGTCGTTTCCGTGCGCGGATGCCGGGTGGTCGAACTACTCCGCGCCGACAACGGCCGGATCGCGGGTGCGCGGGCCGAACAGGACGGTGCCGCGGGCACGGTGCGTGCCCGGCGAGGCGTCATTCTGGCCACCGGGGGATTCGAACACGACGCCGAATTGCGTGCGCAATTGCTGTCCGGGCCGCTCACACACCCGGTAACCCCGCCGGTGCAACACGGAGACGGCCTGCGGTTGGCCGGACGGGTCGGTGCGGCGATGGCGTATCCGGGTGAGTACTGGTCCTGGCCCGCCTACCAGGCCCCCGGCACGGTCTGGCCCGACCCGCAAGCGACACCTCAGGCGCAATTGGTGCTGCCGGAACGGTCACTGCCACACGTGCTCTGGGTCAACGCCGCCGGGCACCGGTTCGTCAACGAGTCCAGCCACAACTGCGCCGCTGCCTTCGCCGAACTCGACCCCAACACCCACCGGCCCAGAAACCTGCCGGCCTGGGCGATCGGCGACGCTCAATTCCGGGTCAAGTACTCGGTCGCAGGCATCCCCGCAGGCTCGCAGGCACCGGATTGGCTGATCCAAGCGGACAGCATCCACGATCTCGCCGCCCGTCTCGGTATCGACCCGGACGCCTTGGCGGCCACCGTCTCCCGATTCAACACCATGGCCGCGACCGGTCGCGACGAGGATTTCGGCCGCGGACGCTCCCGCTACGAGCACGCTTTCGGAGACCCGGCCGCCGCGCATCCGAACCTCGGCCCAGTGACCGAGCCCCCGTTCTTCGCCCTCCCTGTACACCCGGGAACAGTCGGCACCAAGGGTGGAGCCCGTATCGACCGGCAAGCCCGCGTCCTCGATTGGACAGGCCATCCGATCCCCGGCCTCTACGCCGCGGGGAATGCCGCCGCGGCCGTCTTCGGGCCCGGCACCATCGCCGGGGGACTGACGATCGCTTCTGCCCTCGCCTGGGGCCGCATCGCCGGCCGCGACGCGGCGCGAAGCCACTGAACTACTTTCCAACCGACAAGGAGTACCCGCATGTTTTTGATCACGGCAGCTACTGGAAACGTAGGCCGAGCCCTCGTCGAGCGGCTCTGCGCCACAGGCGCCGACGTCACAGCCCTCACTCGCAACCCCGCCGCGGCTGGCCTGCCTCCAGGCATCGATACCGTATCGGCGCTGGACGGACGGTTTCCGCTCGACGGGGTCGCCACGGTGTTCCTCAACGCCGCCGCGGTGCACGGCACCGCCGAGCAGTTCCTGTCTCAAGCGGTCGCGCACGGAGTGCGGCGCATCGTGCTGCTGTCCTCCTCATCGGTGCTCGACGACCATCCCGACAATCACACCGGTATCGCACACCGCGAACTCGAACGCCGCATCGAACAGACCGGCATGGAATGGGTATTCCTGCGCTCCGGCATGTTCGCCACCAACACCGTGTGGTGGGCACCCACGATTCGTGCACACAGCGTCGTTCGCGCCGCCCACGCGAAGGCTCGCATCGCTCCGATCCACGAGCAAGACCTTGCCGCCGCAGCGGCCGCCGCGATGCTGAAAGACAGTCTCGCCGGGACTGCGCCCGTGCTCACCGGACCGGAGCTGATCACCCAAGCCGGACAAGCGGAGTTGATCGGTGAAGCCCTCGGCCAACCGGTCCGGTTCGAAGAAGTCTCGCCCGCCATCGGCCACCGACTGCTGACCGAGCAGCACGCCCCGCCCCACATCGCCGACTCACTGCTGCGGTACTACCACCGCGCCATCCTGCACCCGATCGAACCGACCCCCATTTCGACGATCCTGCCCTCGGAACAGCCACGCACCTATCGACAGTGGATCCACGACCACCGCGCGGATTTCGCCGCGCCGTAGCGAACGCCCGCGATCGACCACATCAACGAGGTTCATCCGCCTTCGGGATCCGGCCAACGGAGCACGGCGGCCGACGCAGCCAAACCGCCGGACCTACCTCACAGTCGAGCCATACCTCTCCGACCGGCAACCACGACGAATCAACAAACCGGAAGCAGACTTCCACATCACCTTTCACAACGGAGCCGAGAAAGAGCCCAGCTGTTATGGGCCAGCGTGTAACGAATATTGTTCTCCAGCAGGGGAAAGGGGCGGGCAGCTCGCCGGTCGTCTCGTCGGAGAAACACAGCATGTTCAGCAGTCCGCCGGGTTTGGTGGCACGGCGCAGGGCGCGTATATATTGCACGCGTCACCGTTCGGTCGGGCAGTGGTAGAGCGTGCTGTCCAGTACGGTGTCGAACCGGCCCTCGAAGCCGGTGGGGCTGGTGGCGTCGGCGACGACGTATTCCACGTCCACCCCGCGCGCCGCCGCGCGTTGCCCTCGAGGTTCGAGGTGCCAGCTCACCCGGCCGAATCGGAGGCCACCAGCCACCGAGCCCATATTCGCGGGTTCCGTCACCGGATACGGTCAGATGATGGAAACTGTCACTCTCGATGACCTCGATCGAGGACTGGCGCATGCGCTGCAGATCGATGGGCGGGCGCCGTTCAGCCGGATCGCCGAGGTACTCGGCACTTCCGAAAACACCGTCGCACGCCGATATCGGCGACTGCGGGCGGCCGGAGCTGTGCGGCTGGTCGGAATCGACCGTGCGCCGGCGGGTGGAACATCTTCGGCACACAGGCGTGCTCGGGTTTCAGGTCTATGTAGTGCCCGAGGCGTTGGGCTATCACGCCGCAGCTCGGCTGTGGCTGTCAGTGCGGAACTCCGCGCTGACTGCGGTCGGGCAGACACTGGCCGAGCACCCCGAGATCCAGTTCGCCGCCGTCACCACCGGTCCGACCAATATGCTCGCCGGGGTCGTCTGCCGAGACCCTCACGACCTGTACCGGTACTCGAGTGACCGAATCGGGCCGCTGAACGCCGCCAGACATCTGGAAACGGCACCAGTGGTGCGGACCCTCGAACGCACCGGAACGCTGTCACCAGCGTGGCCGTAAAACCGCTAGGTGGCACCACGTTCGCCGAGCAGACGCGGGACCACACTCGAAAATCGGCATTACCGCGCGTTTCGGCGTGCCTCAGCTAATTACCTACCGAACGTTGCACGGCACGGCACGGCACGGCACGGCACTAGAGATCATCGGGCAACAGGCGGAACGCGGCATGGCCAGTGAGCGGGGTAACTGCACGGAAATCACGTCGGTCGAGCGTCAACACCTCCACAGTTTCGTATCTTTCCGCCAATGAAACATTGGTGGCGTCTGTGAGATCCAGGCGCAAGGCCAGGTATCTGTTCTGTACCCTGCGCGCGACCCGCAACAAGTCCGCCGATACCGTGGGTACTTCGATGCGTCCGGTGCGCTCTTGCGCCAACAACCAATCATTCACCGCATAGGCGGCTCGACGATCGAGATTTCGGGTGGTGATATGTTCGACTTCGAGCAACACAAGCGGAGAGACGATGGTCAGCGCTGCCTGCTGCAGCGCTGCGCGCGCGCAGACGTGCTCAGGATCCGCGGAGTTGAAAGCGGCGACCAGACCTGAGGTGTCGCCGATCACGATCATCCAGCATCGGCTTCGGTGTTGGTGATCGCTTCTCGCACAGTGCTATCGATTTCGTCGGCCGACACCGCATGCCCGTAGTCGAGTACGGGGATATCCCACTCCTCATCCCATCGGCGTGTGCGTAACGCGGCCAGATGAAAAGCTTCACGAAAATACTCGGACTCCGGCCGCCCTTCACGTGCCGCGGCCATCTTCACCAGCTCGAGGTCGGCCTCGTCGACCATGACCGTCGTCTTCTTCAGACCCATAAGGTTATGGTACCCGCACCATAACTTTAGGGCGAGCGAAACTTATCACCCGCGCTGCTCAGATCCGGCATAATCCCACGATGACCAGGTGTTTTCTGGTTGCCCATGTTTTGCGTGTCCTGCCGAGGGCACAAAGAATGTGCAGTTCAGAGACCTCATTTCCGTGTGGTGACTCCGGATCGCCCTCGGTACGCAGTTAGTACGCAGTAGCACACGGCACGTGCGACGACCACCCTGAACGCCCGTAACAGCCTCGCCTGCTTCTATGCGTCGGGCCGGACCGCCCAAGCGATCGAACTGCTGCCGGTCACGCAAACGGGAGGGTGGTCGAGCAGTCGATGATGTCGAGCATTTCGTTGGCAGCACGACGAGTCCAGGAACCGCCGTCGACGGCGGGAGCGGCGGGTGTACACACCCGGCCGACCGGATAGGGCCCGCAGGCCGACAGCGGGAACTCCGGAATCTCCGGCCGGCGGGCATGTTCGGTTGCACCGACCAGCACAAGTCCACGCCGACAGGCCTACCCACCCGATTGACTAACCAGATAGTTACTGACTACGGTCGAGGAAAGTAACCATCTAGTTAGTTAGGAAGTGGCGTTGATGCCCTACTCGATAGATAAGTTGTTCATCAACGGTCGCTGGGTGGACAGCCACGGCAACGGCGGGCGCCACGGCGCGGCCACCGCGATGAACAACGCGGGAACCACGAACGAAGCAATGCTTCAGGTCCTCGACCCCGCGACCGGAAAAACGTTCGCAACGGCGCCCTCGGGATCGCGACTCGACGCCGAATCGGCAGTGCTGGCAGCACGCCTGGCATTCGATGAAGGGCCATGGGGCCGGACTACTCCACGCGCGCGAGCGGCGAACCTGCTGCGGCTGGCGGCGGCGATCGAGGTCAGGCGCGAGCGGTTGGTCGACCTGATAGTGCGGGAGGGGGGCTTTCCGATTGCCTTCGCCGACCGGGTACACGTACAGACCTCGATCGACACCCTGCGCGATGTGGCCGAGCGGATCCTGCCGGGCTTCGCCTTTCAGCATCCGCTGAATCCGCACTTCGGGACGGCGATGACCGGCACCACCCAGGCCACGCAGGGCGTAGTCGCCCGTGAGCCGATCGGCGTGGCATCCCTGATCGTTCCATTCAACGCCCCGTTCGCGCTCGCCGTGCACAAGCTGGCCTGGGCGCTGGCGGCCGGGTGCACCACGGTCGTCAAGCCGTCGCCGTATACGCCGCTACAGGTACTGCTGCTGGGCGAGATGATCGACGAAGCCGGATTTCCGCCGGGAGTCGTCAACATCGTCACCGGAGGAGACGATGTCGCCATCGAGCTGACCACACATCCCGCGGTCGATATCATCAGCTTCACCGGCTCCGATGCCGTGGGCCGCAAGGTGATGGCGCAGGCATCCGGCACACTCAAGAAGACCGTCCTCGAGCTCGGCGGAAAGTCGGCCAATATCGTGTTCGCCGATGCCGACCTCGATCGGGCTGCCGTCGAAGTAATTGGCAACATGATCGGCAACTGCGGACAGGGCTGCCTACTGCTCACCCGCACCCTCGTCGAGGACGCGGTACACGATGAATTGGTCGACAAGGTGCTGGCACTCCTGCCGTCGGTCGTCATCGGGAGTCCAGCCGACCCGAGTTCGATGCTGGGGCCTCTGATCCGGGACAAGGAGCGACTGCGTGTCGAGCACATGATCCGACAGGGCGAGGCAGAAGGCGCGACCGTGGCATGGGGCGGCGGGCGCCCGACCGGGCTCGATGAGGGATTCTTCCTCGAGCCGACCCTGTTCGTGGACGTGCAGAACACGATGAGCGTGGCACGGAAGGAGTTCTTCGGCCCGGTCGGTGCGATTATCCCGTTCCACGGGGAGGACGAGGCGGTGCGGTTCGCCAACGACAGCGACTTCGGCCTCAACTCCGGAGTGTTCACCTCGGATTTCGGTCGCGCCTTCGCCGTCGCGAGGCGGATCCGCAGCGGCAACGTGAACATCAACTCTTCCTTCGGCGTCAACCCCGACGCTCCATTCGGCGGCTACAAACAGAGCGGGCTCGGCAGGGAAGGCGGCTCGTATGGGATCGCCGAATTCCTCGAGGAGAAGTTCATCTCCTGGCCAGTCGGGTAATTGCGTGATCAGCGGTTAGTATCCTGTGGCCATGTCGCGCGCAGATGCCACGAAGGCTCGGATACTGCAGGCCGCCACGGCCGAGTTCGGCAGATACGGCATCGCCGGAGCACGGGTCGATCGTATTGCCGCGACGGCAGCAGCCAACAAGAATCTGATCTACGTCTATTTCGGCAGCAAGGACCGGCTCTTCGACGCAGTCTTCGATGAGTATGTGGCGCACGGCCTGGAAGCGGTCCCCTTCACAGCGGACGATCTACCGGGTTATGCCGGCGCGCTCTACGATTACTGCCGCACGCATCCCGATGTGCTCCGGCTGGCGACATGGCATCGGCTCGAACGCGGCTCGAACCCGGACAACACCATCGTGAACACGGGATCGACCTACGACGCCAAGACCAAGGCCCTGCGGGCGGCGCAGCGCAGCGGTTCGGTCGGAAAGACATTCTCGGTTTCCGATCTGCTGACGCTGGTCATCGCGATCGCCACAGCGTGGGGGCCGTCCAATGTCGCCGCGATCCCGCGCCACGGAAGGCCGGACGCGGGGCGCCGGGCGGCCGTCGAGGCCGTCCGGCGCCTGATAGCGCAGTAGTGGCAGCTGGGATTCGAACTTGGAACGGTCGACCGGCAGGGACAGGCTGACCATTATCGTCAAACCGGGTGCACACCTACGATGACCAGCCGCTTTCCGGTTGTTCATGTTTTGCGTTCCTGCCGAGGGCACAGAGAACACGCAGGTCAGATGCCCTGTTTCCGAGTTGCTGTTCACTCTGAATCGCCCTCGATACGCAGAGAATACGCAGTGGCAAAACCGGCGCGTGCGGAGTCCAGCCGCGTTGCAACCTCGTCGAGGTCGTCGTCGAACAGATCCGAGTAGACATCCAACGTCGAGCTGGCTTGTCGTGGCCGAGCATCCGCTGGACAGCCAGTACCGACGCGCCCTGCGAGACCGCGAGCGACGCAGCCGTATGACGCATCTCGTGTGGGGTCGAGCCCTCCAGCCCAGCTTCGGCGGCCGTGATGTCCCACCAGTCTCGACGCATATTCCGTACCCGCAGGATGCCCCCGCGGGTCGAGGTGAATACCTCGTCCTCGCTGCGCCTGCTCCGCTCGATCTGAAACCGGCTCCGCGGTATTCGAGTTCATGGTTAATAGCCGACCGCGCCAACGTGTTTCGGGGCGATCGTGTGGATGTCATTGATTCAGAGCCTTGTCTCGCCGCATGCGACATGTCGCGTCTATTTGCCGCCCCCAGTAGAGGTCCGACGCCAGGACGGGACGAGGTTCGAAAGGGCTTCACTCAGGGCAGATGACAATCGTGCTGACCGTCCCATTACCCCAGAGGGTGGTGCTCATCAGCACGCGCCTATCAAGAGACAACACCCAGAACTCAGGCGCGAATCGCGAGGTGAAGCGCACCCCGCGGTGTTCGGCTTCGCCGCCGGCGATATCCCACTCCTCCAGGAGCCGGACCCGGACCCACTCCCGTTCCGGAGCGGAGACAGGGTCCTCCGAGTAATCGACGCTGATCAGGAACTCGCGTCGTTCGTCGAAGAGTCCGAACTCGACGGCCATCCGAAGCCAGCCTGCGTTGATCTTGGCGACGAGGTCGGGATGGTCGACATCGACGACCTCATCGGGCCTTGCGTCGAACCGTCCGTCCTCCGGACCGGAGCTCGCCGGCGACCTGTCGGGCTTCAGCGGCAGCCTGACGTCATCCTCTTCACGCTCAATGAACAGAAGCCCCGCAGGGGCCAGTGCGGCGGCGATATCGGCATCGGTCAAAGACACCCGGACACGATAGTCAAACCGGACGGAGTTCGATACCACCGCCGCAACCTGGGCTGCGACGTCCCCCGATCCAGGGTGACCGGTGGTTCGTAGTCGAAAACCCCAGGCCGGACACTGTCCTCCGGTGCGCCCCTTCTACATCCGCATCGCCAAGACCATCAATCCGCAGCGCTACGGTGACCACACCCCACCAACAACAGGCATCGAGGTACGCGACACGGCCGCGGTGCCCGATGACGAGTAGCCATCCCGGGTCGGCTCGGCGGGATCGGTTCCCGAGTGGATAACGGTGTCGTCGCTGCCTGTGCGCCCATCGGCGGGCAACCCGGGGACAGCTTTCCGCACCTGACGGGTAGCTGACGAATGATCGTCGTCGATGTCGGCGTCACGGTGACGGCATTCGCCGGACCGTCCGATCGCGCGCCGGCCGCGCGATCGGACCTGTTCGCGGACGACGAACGGGCCGGAGCCCCGCGAGTCCGTCGGCAGTCGTCCCTCAGCCCAGCGGACTCGAAACTGCCGCGGGCAGCGCATCCTGTGCGGCGGCAGCGAGTTTCTCCGGCTGTTCGGATTCACGCAGGCCGAAGCGGTCGTGGAAGCGGCGCAGCGGGCCGGGTGCCCACCAGTTCGCATCGCCCGCGAGTCGCATGAGGGCGGGGGCGAGGACGCCGCGGACCACGGTGGCGTCGATGGCCACGGTGAGCGCCATGCCGATACCGAGCTGCTGCAGGAAGGCGACGCCACCGGTGGCGTACACGGCGAACGAAGCGGCCAGGATCAACGCGGCGGCGGTGATCAGTGGCGCGGAGCGGGCGATACCGCGCGGGACAGAGCCGATCGGGTCGCCGGTGCGGTCGTAGTCCTCCTTGATTCGGGTGAGCAGGAAGACTTCGTAGTCCATGGACAGGCCGTAGGCGATGCAGAACATCAGGATGGGGATACTCGGCTCGATGACGCCGGTCGGGGTGAAGCCGAGCAGACCGGCCAGCGCACCGTTCTGGAACCCCCACACCAGTACGCCGAACATGATCGTCATCGACAGCAGGTTCAGCACCGACGCTTTCAGTGGCGCGAGCACGCTGCCGGTCATCAGGAACAGCACGGCGAAAGTGACGAGCATGATGAGCGCGGCGACCAGCGGGAGCCGCGCCACGACGCCGTCGCGATAGTCGACGAGTTCGGCCGGATAGCCGCCCACCAGGACATCGAAAGGTGCGGCAGTGCTGCGCACTTCGCGTACGAGCCCACCGGGGTCGTCGGCCAGCCGCTCACCGGTCGGCACCACACGCAACCATGTACTGTCGCCGCTCACGAAACGTGCGGGATCAGGACTCGCCCTGCCGGGTGCACCCGCTCCGAATACACCGCCCGCCGAATCCACCCGCAGCACACCGGGCAGCGCCGACAGCCGTTCGGCGTACGCCGCGATCTCGGCGATATCGGCCTGCGGGGCCACCACATGCACCGCATCGGCTTCCTCGGTGGCGAAGTCGGCGCGAATCGTGTCGTACATGACGCGCACGGGCTGTTCGGCGCCGACCACCCGATCATCCGGCGGGCCGAAGTTCACGCCGAGCGCGGGCGCGCCGAGCAGCAGCAGAACCAGCAGCGCCGAACCGCCGGCCAGTACCGGCTTGCGCATCACGTAGTCGGCGGTGCGGAACCAGAAGCCTTGTTCGGGAGCGAGCGCCGGTCGCTTCGGCAGCGCGCGGCGGCCGAGCAGCATCAGCGCGGCGGGCAGGATCAGCACCGATCCGATCACCGCCGTCACCGCGACCGCGATCCCCGCGTAGGCGAACGACGACAGGAACGGGAACGGGAAGGCCAACAGCACGGCAAGGCTGGTGCCCACGGTCGCGGCGCTGAACGCCACGGCGCGTCCCGCGCTCGCCACCGTCCGGCGCACCGCGGCGGGTACGTCGTGACCGGCGGTGAGTTCCTCCCGGAACCGATAGATCACGAACAGCCCGTAATCGACGCCGAGACCGATGCCCATGACCAGCGCGATATTCGCGGCGAATGTCGACACCTCGGCGAAACCGGTCACCATCCGCAGCGCGGCCAGGGTGCCGACCACGCAGAACAGCCCGATGCCGACGGTGATCAGCGCCAGCGCGATGCGCCGCAGCACCAACGCCAGCAGCGCGAAGACCAGGGGCAGCACGATCAGTTCGGCGCGCAGGAAATCCGCCGACGCCTGCGCGGCGACATCGCGAAAGACCCCGTCGGCGCCGCCCAGCGTGAGTGTCACCGCGGGATCGGTGACGGCATCGACGATCTGTTCCTCGATGCCGGGCAGAATCTGTGCGCGCACCTGGTCGGCGTCGCCGGGCACCCACGCCAGCACCAGCGCGTGCCGGAAGTCCGTGCCGGCCAGGGTGTCCGGGGCGTCTGCCTGCCAGAACGACGACACATCGCCCACGCCCGGGTACCGGGCCAGGTCGTCGGTGAGCTGCCTGCCGACCGCGACCACATCGGCATCGCGCACATCGCCGCCCGTGGCGGTGACCAGGATCGCGACGTTGGCCGTTCCGGTGCCGAACAGCTCGGCCAGTTCCGCGGCGGCGGCGGCTGATTCGGCGTTCGGATCTGCGAACCTGTTCAGCGACAGCGCGTTCATCGCACCGCTGGCGACCCCCGCGAACAGCAGGAATACCGCCAGCGCGACGGCGATCAGTGCGCGGGGATGGTTGGTGACCGACCGTCCGATCATGGGTCGCCCCTCTGATAATCTTTCGACGTATACGAGCGAATGCTCGTAAGTTGAGCCAAGAATACGAGTGAATACTCGCATTTTCAAGAGGAGTCGCATGGCCGAGGTGCGCCGCCAGGAGCGAGGCCGCCGCCGCATCGAACAGATCCTGCTCGCGGCAGCGGAGGTCTTCGCCGAACGCGGCTACGAGAACGCGACCACCAACGCGATCGCCGCCGCCGCGGGCATCTCACCGGGCTCGCTGTACCAGTACTTCCGCAACAAGGAGGAAATGGCCGCCGCCCTGGCCGAGCTCTACCGTGAGCGACTCGTGGCTTTCCGCGGCACGTTCGAGGCCGGGGACGACCCGGCCGATCTGGACGTGCTGCTGAACCGGATCCTCGGCCCCCTGGTCGAATTCAACCTGGCGAACCCGGGCTTCAAAGCGCTGTTCGCGCGCACCGATATGCCCGCCGCCCTGCGCGTGGCCGTCACCCCCGCGCACCAGGCCATCCATCGTCAGGTGGAAGGCCTCATCGGCGCGATCTTCCCCGAACTCGCCCCCGTGGACCGCTCCCGCACCACCGCGGTCGCCATCCAGACGCTGCGCGGCATGATGCCGATGATCGTCGACGCACCCGAATCCGACCGCCCCGCTCTGGTCGATGAACTCCGCCTCGTCCTGCGCTCCTACCTGCTGGCCCGCGCAGGCCGCTGAAGTCGGCTGCGCCACTCTCGTGGCGCCATGCCGTGGGTTCGCCCGAACAGTCGCGTGAAATAGCCGGGGTCGGGCATGCCGACGCGACGAGCGATCTCGGCGATGGGCAGGTCGGTATCGGCGAGAAGGGCGCGAGCCCCGGCCATGCGGCGTTCGATAATCCAGTCCTGGACGGTGCGCCCGGTTCGACGGCGCACCAGGGTGGTCAAGTGTCCTGGCGTCATGCTGACCGCGCGGGCGACGTCGCGCAGCGACAGGGGCCGGCCGTAGCGTCGTTCGATGATGTCGAACACCGCGGCCAGCAGGGGCTCGTCGCTGCGTCGCAGGTCTGCGACAACGTCGACGGCCATGCGGGCGATATCGATCAGCAGAACCGTCAGATGGGCCTGCGCCGCCTGCCGATAGCCGACCTGGCGTTGCGTCATCTCCTGATCGATCGCCGTGATCGTGTCCTGCCACAGTCCGCGACGATCCACGGGCACCCGCAGCCGCAGCATTCCGCCGGCGGTTCCGTGGACGAATGGGAACAGCAGCGGGTGTGTGCGCCATGCGGGCCAGGGTGCTCGTCCGTCATCGCCCAACGCCGCGGGGTCGAAGAACACCACGAACGCCTCGTCCACGGCGGCGACCGTGGCGCCGTCGACGACTTGGCCGGTGCCCACCACGCAGACCTCGCCGGATCGGTGGAGATACAACAGCGCCGGGAAGTCGTGGATATGCGGACCGATATCGCGGGGCAGGTGGTGCGCGGCGAACCGCCACACCGATACCGGCGGGGTGGCCGGATCGGTCCGGTATCCGTGCACCGGCACTCCGGCCCGGTACCGCACCGGACGGGATACCTGAGGAATGGCGCCGACGACCTCGGACATGTCACCGAAGATAGTCCTGTTCTCGCCGATAATCCGCCAATTATGGTGGTGAGCTGGTGACGATCATGGCAGGTATGACCGAATATCCTCCACATGACATCCCCCGAGCCGTTCCCCAACGACCCGATTACCTGCCCGCCGCGGGCCTGCACGCGCTACTGCCGGGTTACGACCTGTTCTCGCGACTGTTCGGCACCCCGCGAATGCACGACAGGCTCATTACCCAGGCCGACCTTCGCGACGGCCACCGTGTTCTGGAAATCGGCTGCGGAACAGGCAATCTCACCATCAAGGCCAAACACGCCTGCCCCGGTATCGACATCGTCGGCTCCGATCCCGACCCACGGGCACTGGCCCGCGCACAACGAAAGGCGAACGAGCCGAGCGGACTCCGTTTCGAGATCGGCTATGCCCAGCAGCTGCCCTGTTCCGACGGCGAGTTCGACCGGGTGCTCTCGGCGTTGATGCTGCACCACCTGGAGACCGACGTGAAGGCCGGGACCGCGGCCGAGGTGTGGCGGGTGCTGCGCCCCGGCGGGCAACTGCACCTGCTCGACGTGGGCGGCACCTCGACAGAGGGGGACGGCTTCGCGGCCCCGAAGAAGCTGCTGACGCGCCTCGTCCCGGACAACTTCGACGGCACCATCCCCCGGCTCCTGCGCTCGGCGGGGTTCATCTGTGACGAGATGGCTACCCAGCACCATCGCCTCGTCGGCCGGGTCACCTACTACCGCGCCACCCGCCCCAGCTGACCGAGCGACCACGTGCGGCCGGCCCGACGCCGCCCGATATGACCGGCCGGATCTTCCGGTTCCCCCGACTGGGTCGTCCGCCCTCCCGCTCCGACGGCTGCGCTGATGCGCGTCGCCCCGGACGAGCCGGGGAAACGTTCATCCGCGTTCGCGACGTCAGTGCGAATAGTCCCGGAACGTCATGACGCCGCCGACCAGGACAGCCAACACCGTGACGATATAGACCGTGACACGCAACCAGGCCGGCCCGTAGTAACTGACCGCTATCGACGCACCGAGCGCAGCGAGAATCAGCACTATCCCGTAGAAGGGGGTGCGTTGCTCCCTGTCGACCATTCCCCCAGTGTCCTCCGGTGGCACCACGGGTGCCAATGCCGCCGATCGCGCCGGTGCCGCCGCCGGCGGCTCGACGATCATCCGGTTCCGGCCCACGGCGTGTGTTCGAGGGTGTCGCTCGAAACGGCCCTGTTGCCTGATGGTGGGACTGCTCTTCGGGACACGCGGGTCGGATTCGACGTGGGTCGCGTTCGTGGGGACCTGCCGCCGCGACGAGGTCTCGGAGGGGCAGGGGCAACGGTATGCGGCGATCACCGGCCCGGAGAGCCACACCGGCACCACGCCGGTGCCGGAGGGCGGGGGTCGTTGCGTCCCGACTGGACGGATCGACCAGATATCGAAAGGTGTTGGGGCGGTAATGTAGCGGTGTGGCTCTGGAGTGGGTGGCAGTAGTCGGGACGCTGGGCGGAGCACTCCTGGGGGCGGCCTCCACCATGATGATGGAGACCATCCGGGCCCGCCGGGAGCGAACGGAGCGAACCGAGGACACCCGACGTCAGGTCTACGTGAAGTATTTGACGGCGCTCACTCAGACCGACAGCGCGATCCAGGCCCTCGCCATCGAAGGGCCTACCCCGCTGAACCGCACGGAGGTCACCGCGGCATTCCGGTCCAACCACCTCGTCGCGGTGATCTACGAACTCGAACTGGTCGCGCCGCAAGCTGTGTGCGACGACGCCTGGTCGGCCTACGAGCGGCTGCGCGATATTCGGGAAGCCCTGATCGCGCACAGCGTGGTGGTCGAGCGAGCCGGCGCCGGTTCGCCGGAGTGGCGGGCAGTCCACGAACCTTTCCTGGCCGCGCTGAAGCAGCTGCGCGCGTCCATGCGAGGGCAGCAGGGTGGTCTCGCGCTGGAAGCGGGAATCCGGCAGCAGCGCCCGGTGTAGGCGTACATCACGGAACCCGGGTGCTGTCCGCATGAGTGCGGCGCGTTCGCGCTACCGCGCCACGAATTCCTCGACGCGGTCGCCGGGGATTTCGATCACGTTGATGAAGGTGACTCCCTGATCGGTCATGTTCCGGTCCTTTCGGTGTCGGTCGTCGCTGGATCGAAGGTGTCAGGTGACGGAGCCGGGCCGGACGATCATGAGCACGACCACGGCTGCCCAGATCAGGTTGTAGATGCCGGTGACAGCAACACATGGTTCAAGGACCCACTCCATTCATCCTTCAATAAGGCTGAAGGTTAGCAGGTAGCTTCAGTCGAACTGAAGGATGATGGAGTGGGTCAACCGATAGGCGGACCGAACCCGCTGAGAGGCACCCGGCGAGGTTGGTCAGGCGCCGGGCCGAAATCCGGCGAACGCGTCCAGGATGGCCCCGCCCACCTGCTGTTGGATCGGGTCCGCCGCCGGGCCGAACATGATGTCGTCGACCGTGGACACGGCTTCTTTCGCTTCGGCGAGCAGACGGGATCCCTTGGTGGTGAGTTCGATCGTCGACGCCGAACCCGCTCGCGCCGTCCGGTCACGGACGAGCCCCGCGTCGACCAGGGACTTCACCGCCGTGTGCACGCTCTGAACGCTGATGCCCGACATTCGCGCCAAATCGCTGAACGAGGCCCCCGGCACGCCGGAGATATGGCCGAGCAGGCCGAGCCGGCGGACCGTCAGATCCAGCGGCGCGAGCGCGGCGCCGAGTTCGCTCTCGATCCGCCGCGCGAGGGTCAGCACGATGATCGATGCGCTGGTCACGGGCGCGGCGGGTCGGGCATCGTCGGTGGTCACGGATACATTCTCGCGCACCGCCCGTTGCCGATCGGACCGGCCGGACGCGTGCCATAGCGCACGGCCTTTCGTCCGACAGGCTGCCGGACGCGCCGGGGAGTGGTGGACAAGGCGGCCGACGGCGGAATTCTTCGATAGCCGTTCATCGGACGAGTGGAAGACACCACAATCGGGCGGATCTGGAAGGTTCGGATCTCCGGGTGAGAACGCTGGGGACGGGTTCGTTCGAGGTCGTGCGGCCGGCCGGCGAAAGTAGGGGTCAGACCGTCCAGCCCTGCGACATCATGACATGTTCGGCCAGGTCTTCGATCCGCATCATCTCCGGATGGCTGTAATAGATCAGCTCGAACCGGCGCTGCCGCCAAGAGGTGGGGTCCAGCCGGCCCTCATGGCTCGTATCGCACAGTGATTCGAGCCGACCCAGGTCGAACGGTTCCTTGCCACGTGCATGCGCATCCGCCTTGACGGCGGCCAAACGTTCGGACCGCGTCGTATTCGCGCTGCCCCACACCCGCGCCGCGAACTGGCGCGCGTCCTCGAGCTCCACTGACGCTCCCTACCTGCCCGGGTAACCCGGCCCGGCCGACCGCTGGTTTATCCACGAGAAGTTCCGGGTACTAATCTACCCCCCTACGCCCGGGCCCGTATTGCCTACCGCACACCCGAGCTGTAGGGATACTTTGCGCTGTTCAGGGCGCGGCGCCCGACCAGGATGCGGGGCCGCCCAGCGCTCGTCCCGACGCCATTGCGCCACCGCGATTTCCGGGACGATCTCGCATACCGCCTCGAGCGCAGCCGCGCACCGATACGACGGGAACCGGATCCTTGCCGTACTCAACAGGTTTGACCGCACCGAGGCTGCGGGACGCCGGATCGCACGGCACACGCCGACGCCGACCTGCGCGTCAGGCGTTCCATCGCGGTTCGCCGTCCCACGTTGTCGGCCCAACTCCGAGAGTGGGGACGTCGCACGATGCGACCGCGCGCGCGACCGCACCGATATTGACAGGCAAGCATCTACTTGCCTATTGTCGGCCCATGGGCGATATCTTCAAGGCCCTCGCCGATCCCACTCGGCGGACGATTCTCGATGAACTGGCCGAGCACGACGGCCAGACCCTGTTCGAGATCTGCGTCCGCCTGACCACCCGGCATCAGCTGAGCCTGACCCGCCAAGCCGTATCCCAGCATCTGGCGGTGCTGGAGGAGGCCGAGTTGATCACCACGCGCAAGCAGGGGCGGTACAAGTTCCACCATCTCGACACCACTCCGCTGGCCGCCATCGCCGAACGGTGGCCGGCCACCACGAAAGGACAGGCACCGTGAAAATCCACCGGACCAGCGTGTTCGTCGACGACCAGCAGAAAGCCCTCGACTTCTACGGCCGCGTACTCGGCTTCATCAAGAAGAACGACATCCCGCTGGGCGCGGACCGGTGGCTGACGCTCGTCTCACCGGAGGACCCCGAGGGCACCGAGCTGCTGCTCGAACCGGACCGGCATCCCGTGGTCAAGTCCTACAAGGAAGGGCTGGCGGCCGAAGGCATTCCGGGTACCGCGTTCGAGGTCGCCGATGTGCGGGCGGAATACGAGCGGCTGCACGGTCTGGGGGTGACGTTCACGCAGGAACCGATGGAGACGGGACCGGTCACCACGGCGGTATTCGACGATACCTGCGGAAACCTGATCCAGATCATCACCCCGGCCTGACCGCGGCTCGGCGGGTTCAGCGGGTCGGCGACAGGAACCCATCGCGGTCGACCACCGCGACCCCGTCCTTGATCACCAGCAGGATCTTGGCGGGATCTCCCAGCGAATCGATATCGTCGAGCGGATTACCCTCGGCCACAACGATATCGGCGATCTTTCCGGTCTCGACGGTACCGAGATGATCGTCCAGACCGCACAGTCGAGCCGACGTCCGGGTACCGGCGACGATGGCCTCCGCGCGGGTGAGTCCGCCGAACTTCACGCCCGCCTCGACCGCCGCCTCGATTCCCGCGTAGCCGATGGCGTGCGCGGCAACCGGCTCACCGCCGTAGGCGATGCCCTCTTCGACCGCGTCGCGGATCAATTCGGTTCGCATACCGAGCCATTCGGGCTGGTCGTTCGGGCTGGTGACGCCGCCACTGGACGCCACCTCGAGCCACATCCGCGCCCACGGCGATCAGCCGGCGCACGGCCTTGCGTATCTCGTCGACGCTGTCGACGCGATACGGGGGCGCCTCGGGGGCGGCGAGATACGGGGTCGGATCGAAACCGGAGCGGAGCGAGATCGGCGTGGCCGGCCGACTGACTCAGCATATTGATCGCCACCAGCAGCCGGGGCCCTCGATGAGGCCGCCGGCGATCGCGTCACGGTATCCGGTGTCGAGACCCATGAGGTCGCGAGCCGTGGTGACGCCGTTGTGCAGCGTCACCCGCAGGCGTTCCACCACAGCCAGGGTGCGGTAGGAGGCGGGTTGGGCGAGACCGTCGTAGAGGGTGCCTTCGCACCCGGAGCGCGAAATGCACGTGGCAGTCGAAGAATCCGGGGCAGATGGTGTTGCCGCGCAGATCGATCCGCGGCTCCGCGCCGACATCGGGTTCCGCACCGCGCGGCCCGACCCAGGCGAACCGGCCGTCGCGGACGAGGACCGCCGCGTCCGGTAGCGGGTCGCCGCCGCGTCCGTCGATGAGCCGCGCATTGTGCAACAGCACGTCAGGCTCGTTCACCGAAGTATCGGCTCAGCACAGTGGTCACACTCTCCTCCGATCCTCGCGGGACGATCCGAACTCGGTCGGCGGCTCAGGCCGGTGGGGCCGGCAGGCGTAGCGACGCGCCGGAACCGAGATCCAGCCAGGTGCCGGTGGGCGTCTCGGTGATCCGCAACAGCACGCGAGCACACTGCGAGCAGCGCGCCACCCGGCCGGGACAGTGGGTGTAGACCATGGCCGAGGCCAGCGGGCCGGTGCGACCGCAGTGCCCGCAGCGGCAATCGCAGAGGGTGATATCGGCGACGAACACTTCCGACAGCGGGCCGGCCAGCGCATTGCCGTCGACGTGGTCGTCGCCGAAAGCGCGAGATCGTGAGGTCGTCATTTCATCCTCCGCTCGGACCGAACCGCTCGGTGCGCACGACGCCCGGCGCGTACCCCGCGCCCACCAGCAGTTCCGCGGCCGCCTCGACGAAACCCGTTGGGCCACAGACGTAACAGGTGACGCCGGACGACGGCGGTCCAGTGTGATCGGCGAGGTCGGCGGCGGTGAGCCGGCCGACGGGCCGCGGGAAACCGGCCGGGGCGCGCCGGGTGTACAGGAGATCCACCCGCGTCCGCCCTTCGCCGGGCTGGTCCAGTTCGTCGCGGTAGTACCGTCCGCCGGGCTCGCGCACGGAATAGATCAGGCGCAGCGGCGCGGCGCAACCCGCGCCCCGGTGTGCCCGGACCATCGCCATCAGCGGGACGATGCCGGCGCCTCCGCCCACCAGGAACACCGGCGATTCGGAAGGTTCCCAGACGAACCAGCCGCCGACGGGTCCGCGTATCTCGATGAACGCGCCCAACGGGAGCGTGTCCACCAGGTAAGGCGACACTTCGCCGCCGGGCACCCGTTGCACCGTCAACTGCACCAGGTCGCCGGCGGCGGGAGCGGCCAGGGAGTAGCTGCGCTCGGCGTGATAACCGTCGGGCGCGGTGAGCCGCACGTCGACGTGCTGACCGGGCAGATGCCCCGGCCATCCCGGTATGCGCAGGGTGAGAGTGCGCGCGCCGGGTGCCTCCGGGCGCGCTCGCACGAGCTCTGCCGCCAGCCACCGCGCCACCTCAATCGTCCCGGTAGCGTTGCTCGCGCCACGGGTCGCCGTAGTCGTGGTATCCGGCGGACTCCCAGAAACCGGGGATCTCCTCATCGAGGAGCTGGATCCGGGTGACCCATTTGGCCGATTTCCAGAAGTACAGATGCGGAATGAGCAGGCGGGCCGGGCCGCCGTGTTCCGGATCGAGATCGCGGCCACCGAAACTGTGCACGATCCAGGCCCGGCCGTCGGTGAGATCCTCGAGCGGGACATTGGTCGTGTAGCCGCCGTACGACTCGATCAGCGCGTAGTCCGCCTGGGTCTCGACTTCTTCGAGCAAGGTGTCGAAGGAGACGCCCGTCCAGTCGGTGTCGAGCTTCGACCAGCGGGTGACGCAGTGGATATCGACGTGCGGAGATTCCTGCGGCAGTCCCTGGAATCGGTCCCGATCCCAGACGGTTTTCGCACCGCTCTCGGCGACAATGGTGAGAGTCCAGTTCTCCGGATGGACCACCGGCGTCGGGCCGGCCGAGAGCACCGGGAAATCCTCGGTCGAGTACTGGCCGGGCGGCAGACGGGTGTCGGTGTCGGCGGTGGGCCGGCGACCGGAGAATCCCGGTGAGAAAAGCGGCATCCTTCTCTCCCGTCCAGGAGCGGAGCGTTTGCACGGCACACGACGATCGGTGAATAACCGAATAGTAGCCAATATTCAGCGCACGGTCCGCAGCTGTGGCGAATCAGGGAGATTGCAGAAGAGAAACGGCCGATATCTACCTGCAGGATCACCGGCAGCATCGAAGGTGCTGAATAATAGCCGGATGCCTCGCCAAGCGGGCGCTCGACCTCGGCGCGCAGTTCCCTGAGCTCCCGGTGCAGCGCCTGGAGGCAGACGAGCGCCGCACCGCCGGCGTCGCCCGCGTAGATGACTTCCTCGTCGTCGCCGAGCGCTGACGCGGCCATGAAATCCTCGGCCATCGGGCCCAGTGGCGGACGTGGGCGGGTTCCCGTTCACAGCGCCGACCGCAACACACTTTCAGAACATCGGCCGCGGCTTCTCGGAATATCCGCATCCGGCGGTCAGCGCCCTGATCCGGCGGTCATCCGGCCCAGCTGTGGCACCGCGATACACGGTCCGATATGGGCAGGTGCGGATATTCCGGTCCCATTCGGCGGATGTCCCGGAACCGCGCTTCCCATAACTTCTCGACAAGAGCCGCAGGAAAAGGAGACCTCCGTTGGCTACCGTACCCACGTTCGACATTCAGCTCACGGAAGCCGACCTGCGCGATCAGTTGCGGACGGATGTGCTGTGGGGTTTGACCGGCAGCCGGAAATGGCTTCCGCCCAAATGGTTCTACGACGCGCGCGGTAGCAAACTCTTCAACCTCATCACCGGCCTGCCGGAGTACTACCCCAGCCGCACCGAACGGGCGTTGCTGCGCACCGCCGCCGAGGATATCGCCGACCTCGCGTACGGCGCGACCGAACTGGTCGAACTCGGTTCGGGGTCGTCGGAGAAGACGCGCCTGCTGCTCAACGCGCTCAGCCGACGCGGGTCACTGTGCTCCTACGTACCGCAGGATGTGTCCGAAAGCGCGCTGCGCTCGGCCATCGATTGGATCGGCGAGGAATTCCCGCAATTGTCGATCCACGGAATCGTCAGCGATTTCACCACCATGCTGCCCGCACTGCCGCACGGTGGCCGGCGCCTGGTCGCGCTGCTCGGCGGGACGCTGGGCAATCTCCCGCCCCGGGAACGCGCCGCATTCCTCGGCGAATTGCATCGGGTGCTCGTCCCCGGTGAACAGGTGCTCTTCGGGATAGGTCTGGTGACCGACCCCGCCGTGATGATTCCCGCCTACGCTGACGCCGCCGGTGTGACAGCGGAATTCAACCGGAATGTGCTGCGGGTGCTCAACGATCGTCTCGGCGCCGATTTCGATCCGTTCGCATTCGACCATCTCGCGGTATGGGATCGCGACCTCGAATGGATCGAAATGCGTTTGGTCGCCACCGAGCCCATGCGGGTCACGATCCCCGAACTGGATCTCGTCGTCGAATTCGCCGCCGGAGAACAGATGCGCACCGAGATCTCGGCGAAGTTCCGGCTGCCCGGTTTCCGCGCGGAACTGGCGGCGGCCGGCTTCGCGATGCGGCAGACCTGGACCGATCCCGCCCACCGATTCGCGCTGGTGCTGGCCGAGAGATGAGTCCGGTTCCGGCCGGCGCCGCGGCGGCGGGTGGGATCCACCCGGTGTCGGGTGAACTCCGCCGGACCTGGCGCGGTTAGCGCCGGGTCGCGCACGTCGGGCCGGGCTACCGGAACAGCGTCAGGTGGTCGGCGACCCATTCGGCATACGTACGCGGCGCACGACCGGTGAACTGCTGTAACGCATCCGAAATCGCAATGGGTTCACTGCCCGCGTACTCGAAGGAACGCAGCAGTCCGTCCACAGCCCATTCCGCGGCCCCCGCGTCCAGGAGTTCCCGGCGCACGACGGCAGGCGGCACTTCGTCGAAGGCGATATCGGTGCCGAGGAGCCCGGCGATGATCGCGACCAGTTCGCGGGGTGTCAGCCGCTCGGGCCCGGTCAGGAGGTGATCCGACCGTCCCGGCCGGGCCGCGCGCAGCAGCGCCGCGGTGATCGCGTCCGCGACATCGCGTTCGTCGATCGGCGCTATCGCCACGTCGGCGTAAGGGGCGCCCGCGGATCGGGCCTGCTGGATACCGGCCGCCCACCAGTGCGCGGTATTCGACGCGAACAGGGTGGGCCGCAGGACCGTGACATTGCCGGTGAACTGTTCGATCCGATTCTCGAGCGGACGGTACCCGGCCCCGATCGGGCTGTCCGGGTCCAGCGCGGACGCCGACGACAGCAATACGAGCCGGGTGGTCCCGTGTGCATGGGCCGCGGCTACCAGTTCGTCGAGCCGCCGGACGGGGTCGACGGCCGGATCACCGAGCCCCAGCGCGGTGACATTGACAAGAGCGGCGTGCATGCCTGCCAGCAGATCACCGAACGGCTGTTGCGCGGCAACGCATTCGACATCGCTGGGCAACCCGGCCGTGGACGGGTCCCGGCTCACCGCCCGGACCTCCGCGCCGCCGGCGGCCAGCCCGTCGACCACTCGCCGCCCGACCGCACCGGTCGCGCCGGTGACCAGGACCGCCGTCCTCATACCGATGCCGCCGAAGCGGTGGGCAACGCGACCCCACGCCCTGATCCGAGCCCGAAGACCGATATTCGAATGCTCCCGACTGACATGGCCACATGGTATTCCCGACCGGGCGGTCGAGTGGACGACACGTGCGTGAGCGCACCGGGCTCGGGAATCGCGGAGATCGTCCGCAACACTGGGCACGCGAACTGCGGCAACAGCCCATCCGGTCGGGTCATGCCCCGGAATCGGTGTACCGGATCGCCCACCCGCCCTCCCAGCTCGCATCGGGGTCGAGCCAGCGCAGCCCCTGTCCGGAATTCAGGGCATCGGGCGGGGCGGTCATCGGCTCCAGCGCGATCGCGAGCCCCCGGCCCGGCGGCCGCGGGAATTCGCGAGCCGTGAACACCTGGAGATAGCGCCAGTCCGCACCCTGGACGAGTTCGACGGTCGCGCCGTCCGCGGCGGTGAGCCGGGCGGCGGCGCCGGGCACGATTCCGCCGAACGGGGTATCGAGGTCCAGATCCCCCACCCGGACCCCGGCGCGCAGATCGAAGCGGGTACCCGCGACCGGCCGTTCGGCAGTCGGATTCATTCGCTCGTCGACCTCGAAATAGCTGCTCGCGGCCACGGTAAGGGTGAGATCTTCGATCGAGGCGTCGCCGATCCGGAAGTACGGATGCGCCCCCACCGCATACGGTGCGGACCGGTCAGCGTGGTTCATCACCCCGTGAGTCACGCTCAGTCCGTCGGGACGCAGTTGGTAACGGACCCAGGTGTCGAGCAGGAACGGCCAGCCGTGCTGCGGTGGTACCAGCGCCCCGAGAGTCACCGCGCCGGCGGACTGTTCGCGCACCTCGTACTCGGTATTGCGGAGCAGCCCGTGGATCGCGTTGGATCGCGACACCTCGGTGATATCGAGTTGCTGCGCTGTGCCGTCGAGATCCCAGCGGGCGGCACGTACGCGATTCGGCCACGGCGCCAGCACGATACCGGCGGCCATCGGCGGCGGGGAATCGGCCGGAACCGATTCGGTGAGCGCGACACCACCGACGGTGAGTCCGCGCAGCACGGCGGCCACCGTCCCGATCTCGGCGCGCACACCCGGCATCTCGAGGACGATCGATCGGCCTGTCGCAGTGCGATCGGATGTGTTCACCCGATCAGCCTAGGTTCCGCGCGCGTCGGCGCCACCGAGCGCGCGGTTTCACCCGTATCGGATGAAGCGGACGAGGCGGCCCGGGCCACAGGATCGAGGACATGACGAACGACCGCCTCGGCCCTGTGGAGCTGGCCGTGCTGACCTTTCCCGCGGACCGCGTCGCACCGACGGTGGTGGACGCGCTGCGGGAGGTGGTCGATCACGGTGCCGCGACGATCATCGATCTGATCTACCTGGCGAAGACCTCCGACGGCGATATCGTCCAGCTCGAGGTGGACGAACCGCTGGACGACGTCGGACTGGGCGGGTTGTCCGTCGATCCGCGCGGCCTGGTCAGCGACACCGATCTGGACGTGGTGCGCGAAACCCTCGAGCCGGGGATGTCGGCCGTGGTGGTGGTGTACGAGCAGACCTGGGCCCGCGAACTGGGCGCCACCGTCGCCGCGGCGGGCGGTGAACTGGCATTGCACGTCCAGATCCCGCGCGACGCCGTGGACGCGGCGCTCGCCGCCTCGTGAGAAGGGAAGCGACATGGTGTTCAGAGGAGGGCGAGTAGGCCGGCCGGGGCTGCTGGGCACCGTTGCCCGCACCGCGGTGGTGGCCGGGACCGCCCGCGCGACCTCCAATGCCGTCGACCGGCGCGCGCAGCGGCGGGCGGGTGAGCAGCAGGCGTACGCGCAGCAGCAGCAGGCCTACGAGCAGCCGCCGGCGCAGTACGCGCCGCCGCCGCCCGAGCAGTCCGAGGACGACCTGGTCGCCAAGCTGGAGCGTCTCGGCCGGCTACGTGATGCCGGCACGCTGTCGGATCAGGAGTTCGCGGCCGCCAAGGCCCAGCTGCTGCGGTAGCGGGCTCAGAGCCCGTTGACGATCACCGCGTTGCAGTCGGCCGCCGCCTGCCGCAGCGGGACAGCGGCCTGGTACTCCTCGGATTCGTACCAGGCACGGGCGGCCGCGGTGGACTCGAACTCCAGCACCACCGTCTGGGTGGCGGGCCACTCCCCCTCGAGGACCTCGAACTCGGTATCGATCGCCAGGATCTTCACACCGTCCGACATCGCCTTGGCGGCGGCTTTGCCGTATTCGGCCATACCGGCCGGGTCCTTGATCAGCTCGGTGACGATGACATAGCCCTTGGCCATCCTGGATCTCCTTTTCACGCGCGAGCCGAGATCGACTCCTCGACGACCCTACCCAAAGGTTTATTTACGTTGTCAGAAATCTCGTATTCTCAAATCAAGAGTCTTGATCACGCAGGTCAGTGTGATGATTTTCCATTGCGCCGGAGCAGATGTGGCCGCAGCCGGTTGAACCCCCGGACCCGGACGCTGCGCAACTGCCGGACGCTGAACTCCGCCTCCCCGTCCAGTTCCGGCGCGAGACCGTCGTCCACCAGGATCGTGCCGGGGCGGGCGACGCCGGTGAGCCGGGCGGCGATGTTCACCACCGACCCGTACAGGTCGCCGAAACGCTGCAGCACCGGACCATAGGCGAGCGCGACCCGCAGTTCCGGTGTGGTGCCGACGGTCATGGTGGACTCCTGCAGGGCCAACGCGATCCGCGCCGCCGCCAGCGGCGATTCGGCCGCGAACATCACTTCGTCGCCGACATTCTTGATCACCCAGCCGCCGTTCTCGGAGATCGCCTCGGTGGTGGTGGATTCGAACGCCTCCAGCAGGGTGGACAGTTCGTCGGGGTGCAGGTGGCGGGTGAGCCGGGTGTAGCCGACCATATCCGCGAACCCGACGGCCAGCACCCGGGTCGAGTCCGCGGCGACCGTGGTCTCCCCGAGATTCCGGGCGAGCGCGGCGTCGAGATGACGCCGCCAGGCATAGGACAGCAGACTCTCCAGCAACTCCACCGTCTCGGCGGTGGCCGCGCGGGTGATCCGGTCCGGGTCCGCGCCCGGTCCGGCCGCGGCGACCCGGCGATCGATCTCGTCCAGCACCAGGTCGACCTGCCATTCGGCGAGGCGGGCCATGGTCTGGCCGATAGTGCGAGCCGTCGCGGCCTGCTGCCGGGCGTCCGCGCCGGCCAGGATGCCGACCTCCCGGAACCGCTGGATGGCCGCGATATCGGCATCGGTGTAATCGCGCGCGCTGTCGTCCTCGCTCGCCGGAAAACCCAGCGATACCCACAGGCGCCGCGCCAGATCAGGCGTTACCTCGGCCTTCTCGGCCACCTCGTTGCGGTTGTAGCGGCGGCTGCCCGCGAGCAGGCTCGCCTCGGCCGCCGCTCGCACCAGATCGGCTCTCTCCTGCGACACCATGGGCGAAACCTTACGACGCGACGACCGACGCGCAGCCGGACCCGGCGAATCGGACGGTGATCTGCGTCATGGTCCGGTACCGGTCAGTTGCCGGCGACCCGCGGCTGTCCGGTGGTGGTGACCGGGCCCGTGGTCGGCACCGGGATTTCGGGTGCGGCCGGCCCGGTGGTTTCTTCCGGGACCTGGGCCTGCCGCGGTGCTACCGGTGGCTGCGCCGGGGGCGCGGCCGGGACGGCCCGCGGCGCCGGAGCGGGCGGGGTCGTGGGATATGCCGGCGGGACCTGGGCCTGCGCGGGCTGTGAGGTGGGGGCCGGAACCTGGTGGGGTGTGGTGGTGGGAACGGTCGGCGGGGTGGGCGCCTGGGCCGGACGCGGCGCCGGCACCTGCTGCGAAGTCGGCGCTACGGCCGACCTCGGGGCGGCCTGGGCCGGTTGGTCCGGGGAGACGAACAGGGGCCGGTCGGTGGGGAGGTTGACGAAACTCGGCGCGGCCGGGTCCAGCGCCAGATGTTGGGGCTTGAGTTCGGTGTTGTTGAGCATGGGCCGGAAGGCCAGCGCCTTGGGCGAATTCCCGGCGAAGACATCGAGGCGCAACCGATGGCCGGGTTCGAGCGCGGCCTGGATCGGAATGACCGCGATATCCAGCGCGACCGGCTGACCGGGCACCACCTGCTGCACGCTGTCGAGGGTGAGCGGGTTGTGCGGTGCGGTGAGGTCGCCGTTCGGTGAGCGGGTGCTACGAGCTTCGTCGATCGCCCGCATCGAGGCGGTGAGCTGCCCGGTGCTCAGCACGGTCGACGTGCCGTCGGGCGCCACATCGTTGACGGTCACGTTCCAGTAGCCGTCCTCGGCGTCGTGCACGGTGTTGAGATGCACATTGATCGGGCCGGACAGAACCGTGCGCTCGGCGATCGTATCGCTGGTGAAGGTGAGCCCGTTGCGTTCGGCGATACGAGAATCCTTGGCGCACATGTCCAGTGCCCCGGTGATCCCCGCCGAGCCCTGCGCCGCGTCCCGTGAGCACAGATTGGTCAGGCCGGGAGCGACCGTGAGCTGGTCCGCGGCGCCCGGGTGCTCGGTCAGCGATCCGTCGTGCACGCTGTCGGAGGTGGTGCCGCTGGGAGCGCTCGACAGGTACACCCGCCGGTGGGTCATCCCCCGCTGCGGGAACTGGTCGAGGACCACCCAGGCGCCGCCCTGTTCCCACACGATCACCGGCCCGTAGTCGGTGATGCCGTTGTCGATGTCCTTGAGCCAGTGGTCGAACCACGCGCGCTGCAGGACGTCCAGTCGCGGTGGGGCCCCGGTCGTTCCGGTCCCGGCACCGGGATTGGCGTGGTAGGTGTCGCCCACGATGAGCTGTTTGCGACCCGGCGGCAACGGAATGTCGTTGTAGAGGGTGGTCGCGCTGTTGGCGAAGATATCGTGCCAGCCGCCGTAGACGAAGGTCGGGACGGTGATCTTCTCCGGATGCCCCATGATGCCCTGCCGGAACGCGCTCTTCTCGTCCAGCGCGTCGGCCAATGCCGGCGGCATATTGCGCAGCGACGGCGTGAGCAGCGCCTGGGCCAGCAGATCGTAATTCGTGGCGGGATCGGCCATCCGGTCGCTGAGCCACTGCCAGTCGAAGGTGCCGTTGAGCATGGCCTGCACATCCGGCATGAGTTTCGCCTGGTTCACCTGGTTCAGCCACAGCGGCAGGAAGGTCACGCCCACACCGCCGCCCGGCGCGACCACATCGCGCATGAGGTCGCTGCCCGGTTCGACCGGGAAAATGGCCTGCAGCGGTTTCGGCGCGTTCTCGGCGGCACGCAACTGGTTGATCCCGGCATAGGAACCACCGCTCATCGCGACCCGCCCGTTGGACCACGGCTGCCGCGCCGACCATTCGATCACTTCCCGGGTGTCGAGTTGTTCGCGCTCGCCCAGGGTGTCCCACAGTCCCTGCGACTGGCCGGTGCCGCGCACATCCACCGAGACCACTGTGTACCCGGCGCGTACGAGCTGACTGTCGAGCCCGAGCACGGTCGCCACGGTGCCGCCGTCCAGGGCGTGCAACAGATCCTCGAAGCCGCTGATCGGGGTCCCGGACAGGTTGATCCGGCGCACCAGGTCCATCGTCCACTGCCGCACTTCGGGATTGCCCATGGCCGAATCGATGAGGCTCGACATCATCTTCGAATACGGCGTCATGGTGACGATCGTGGGCAGCGGGCGGGTCTCCGCCTGACCGCCCGCCGCCGCGGGCCGGTACACATCGGCTTTCAGCACCACACCGTCGCTCATACTGATGAGCACGTCTTTGTCGATCTGCGTCTCGGGATAAGGCTGCGGACCGTCGTGTAGCGCGGTCCACTGCTCGCCCAGTTCGGCCGCCGATACGGCGGGGGCGGTGTCGCGGTCGACGTGGTGACGCGCGGATTGCGCCATCACCACCAGGATCACGGTCAGGACGACGACCACGGTGGCGGCCGCGGCCGCGAGTCCGTGAACCCGGTACAGCCGCATGAACAACCCTCCACCTCGTGGTTCCGGTTTCCGCGCACAGGTGCCGCCGACGATAGCAATCAGCTCTCGCCGAATCGGGTTACGACGCGCGGTCTCGGCCGGATTACGGGATAACGGTGGGAAGGTATCGGCGCGGACGCTTCGCGGTTACGGGCCCGACGGCCGCGAAGCGCCCGCGATCAGGGTTCAGCCCGCGCGCCGCACCCGCAGGACGAGGTCCTTGATCTGATGCCCGGCCGCCGGACGATTGCGGTCGCGCACATCGTCCACCTCGACGGTCCATTCGTCGTCGAGCAGTGCGACGATCTCGGCGGGCTGGTAGTAGGCGTAGGGATCGAAGTGGTGCTGGTGATCCTGCGGTTCGGGGAATTCGGTGGGATCGTGCGAGACGAACAGCAGCGCACCGCCCGGCGCCACCGCGTCGAGCACACCGCGCAGGGTGGCGTGATCGGGTTCGTGCGCGATCGGGAAATAGTGCGCCGAGACCAGATCGAACGACCTCGCCGGCAGCGGCGTCACCGTGATGTCGGCCCGCTGCCAGGAGATCTCCGGATGCCCGGCGGCCGCCCGGTCCAGCGCCACCTGCGAGATATCCACAGCTGTCACCTTCCAGCCCTGTTCGGCCAGCCAGTACGCGTCCGCGCCCTCGCCGCAGCCCAGGTCCAGGACCTGGCCGGGCTCTACTCCGGTCACCTCGGTGACCAGGGCGTCATTGGGCAGCCCGCTGAACCGCTGCTCGCTCTCGCCGTACATCTCGTCCCAGAACTGCTGGTCCATGCGTCTCTCCTGCTCTCCTGTACCGGTCGACCCCAGCATCCACACCATCGAGCGACTTGACAAATTTATTTGCCATAACTGCAATAGAGGCATGCTTCAGGAGTTCGGCGATGTCATCGATGCGATCGGGCCGCGGCTGCGCGAACTGCGCCGCCGCAACGGCACCACACTGGCCGCTCTGTCGGAGGTCACCGGCATCCCGGTGAGCACCCTCTCACGGCTGGAGTCCGGGCAGCGCAAACCCAGCCTCGAGCTGCTGCTCCCCCTCGCCAAGGCCCATCACGTTCCGCTCGACGAACTGGTCGACGCACCGGAGACCGGCGACCCGCGAGTACACGCCCGCCCGGTGACCCGGCACGGCCAGACCTTCATCCCACTGACCCGCAAGCCCGGCGGCCTCCAGGCCTACAAACAGATCCTGTCCGGCCGCGCGGCCGCCGAACCCGACCTGCGCACCCACGAGGGCTACCACTGGCTCTACGTACTCAACGGCAAATTGCGGCTGATCCTGGGCGATCGGGACATGGTCCTGACACCCGGCGAGGTCGCCGAATTCGATACGCACCTCCCGCATTGGTTCGGCAATGCCGACGAGCATCCCGTCGAGTACCTGAGCATCTACGGCCCCCAGGGCGAACGGTTCCACATCAAGGCGAGCTATCGGCCGTCGTAATTTTCCGGACGGCCTCTACGCTGCGGGAACGTAGATAGTTATCGTTTCGTTATCCATCTTGTCCGTGTCGTTTCCGAATCAGCGGCCGATACGGCGAAACATGACTCCCCGGGTTTGCAGGACCGACATATAGCTGTGGTGTATTTCCAACGCTGTTCGAGAAGTCGGTGAATCGCTCGCCGCGCACTTTGCGGTGAAAGTTGTTGTGATCCACCGGCTCTCGACCTGAGCACGGAGGACCGCAATTATGGAGTCAGTACCGCTAGTCCGAAAACACGTGGCCGTCCTGGCCACCCTCGCTGCCGCGGCCGGCGCCTTTCTCTGCACGGCCGCTCCCGCCGAAGCTCGACCGGTCGCAGTTCCCGGTCTCGGCATATTCGAAGTTCCCGATCAGATTCCCCTACCGGCCGGAATCCCCGGCATCGGTTCGCCGCCATGGGCGCCCCAGTTCGCGCCCGCCCCGCCCGTCGGCGATATCGCGGTGGCGGCGGCGCGCAGCAAGCTCGGCGCCCCGTACGTATCCGGCGGCACCGGCCCGAACACCTTCGACTGTTCAGGGCTGGTGAAGTGGGCCTACCAGCAAGCAGGCGTGGACGTGCCGCGCACCAGCTGGTCCCAACTATCCGCCGGCACCCCGGTACCGCTCGACCAGCTACGCGTCGGCGATGTGCTCTCCTACAGCGGCGGTGGACATTCCGCGTTGTACGCCGGTGACGGCCTGGTGATCCACGCGGCGACCTCGACAGTCGAGGTGTCGCCCATGTCGTATTCGCCCGTGGTCGGAGCACGTCGCTTCTGACCCGGGCCGCGCCGCGGTCCCGGAAGTCCGGTGGCAAGCCCGAACCACAGCCCGGGCCCGCGGCGCATCACCACCGAATACCCCGCTGCGGGCCGACGGCCCGGGCGGCGATCGAGAACCGGCCGAGTCAGAGCCGCTCGATGATGGTGGCGTTCGCCAGACCGCCCGCCTCACACATGGTCTGCAAGGCGTAGCGTCCGCCGGTCTGCTCGAGATGGTTGACCAACGTGGCGAGGATCCGCACACCCGAGGCGCCGAGCGGATGACCGAGGGCGATCGCCCCGCCGCGCGGATTGAGCTTCGCCGGGTCGGCCTTCAGCTCGTGCTGCCAGACCAGCGGCACGGGCGCGAACGCCTCGTTCACCTCGTAGGCGTCTATATCGTCGATTCCGAGCCCGGCCCGCTCCAGCACCTTCTTCGACGCGGGCACCACCGCGGTGAGCATGAGCAGCGGATCGTCGCCCACCACCGAGAACGAGTGGAAACGGGCCCGCGCCCGCAGCCCCAGCTTCGCGGCCATCCGCTCGCTCATGATGAGCGCCGCCGAAGCGCCGTCGGTGAGCGGCGAGGAGTTGCCCGGCGTGATGGACCAGTCGATCTCCGGAAACCGCCGCGTGTACTGCTCGTCGGCGAACGCCGGTTTCAGCCCCGCGAGCTTTTCGGGGGTGGACCCGGCGCGAATGGTTTCGTCGGCGGTCAGCTCGCCGGCGGCGACAAGTTCCCGGTCGAATCCGCCGGCCGCAGCGGTCTCGGCCGCCAGCCGATGCGACCGCGCGGCGAATTCGTCGAGGGCGGCCCGATCGAAGTTCCAACGGGCGGCCAGGATCTCGGCCGCCACGCCCTGCTGCACCAGACCTTCCGGATACCGGTGCGCGATCGGCCCGCGATTGGCGTCCTGCCCCTGCGCGTTGGAGAACATCGGCACCCGGCTCATCGACTCCACACCGCAGGCGATGGCGATGTCGTACGCACCCGAGATCACGCCCTGCGCCGCGAAATGCGCGGCCTGCTGGCTGGAACCGCACTGCCGGTCCACGGTGGTGGCCGGCACCGATTCGGGGAACCCGGCCGCGAGTACGGCGGTGCGGGAGATATTGAACGCCTGCTCCCCGCTCTGGGTCACGCAGCCGCCGATCACATCGTCGACCAGGGCGGGATCCAGATCATTACGGGCGATCAGCTCACCGAGCACCCCGGCCAGCAGGGTCGCGGGATGCACCCCGGACAACCCGCCGCCCACCTTGCCCTTCCCGGACGGCGTACGAACCACATCGACGATGACGGCGGACTGCATAGTCGCTCCTGAGATGCTCGTTCCAGCTGATCAAGTTAATGACCGTTCGAAGCTAAGTTAACACGGATTCGCATCGGCCGACCAGGGCCCGCGGCGGCGGCCCGGCCCGCGGCACACCTGCGCGGGACAGGTCGATCCCCGCGATCCGTACCGAAACCGGAAATCCCCGCGGTAAATATTTCGTTAACCGGACCCCCGCAATACCGAGAATCCGCGCATTCCCCGCCTGCGGGAAACCGTGCGGTCGGCTATTAGTTATTTCGAATACTACTGTGACGCCGTGACACTCACTCCCGCAGTAAGTCCCGCCCTATCGAGCGTGTCAGGACGTGGACAGCGAACCCGGAGCATGCCGGCTCCGGTGCTCGTAATCGCCGCGATGATATGCATTCATCTCGGCTCGGCCGTGGCCAAAAATCTGATAGAAATAGCCGGAGCGCATACAACCGTCTGCCTGCGTATCGCACTCGCCGGAATCATGGCGCTCCTCATTTGGCGGCCCTCTTTCCGAATCAGCCCGCGCGCTGTCCCCGGCATTGTGGCGCTCGGCATCGCTATAGCGGTGATGAATCTCAGCTTCTACGCCGCCATCGAACGCATCCCGCTCGGGATGGCGGTCACCATCGAATTCCTCGGCCCGCTGTGCGTCAGCCTTTTCACGTCCTGGCGCCCGGCCAATCTGATACTCGCCGCGGCCGCGGGCGCCGGGGTGCTGTTCCTCACCGATTTCGGGAGCACGGCCTCCTGGACCGGGATCGCCTTCGCAGTGCTCTCCGGCCTCGGCTGGGCCGGCTACATCGTGTTCGGCAAGGCGGTGGCCCGCTACACCGCGACCAACGACGCCCTCGCGCTCGCCCTCGGGCTCGGCACCCTGGTCGCCGTGCCGATGCTGCTGACCGGAGCCGCGGATCTCCGGCTCGACCCCTGGTTCCTGGCGGGGGCCGTCGCGATCGCCGTCCTCACTTCACTCGTCCCGCACGCGATCGAACTGAACGCGCTGCGCAAGATGGATGTCTCGACCTTCGGCGTGATGATGAGCATGGGCCCCGCCGTCGCCGCGCTCGTCGGGCTGCTGCTGCTCGGCGAGGGCCTGCAGCCGCTGCAATGGACGGGCATCGCCCTGGTGGTCCTCGCGAGCGCCGGTGCGACCCTCGCCGACGCCCGCCCATCCGTCCCATCCGAAATCGCGTCGCTGCCCCCGGAAGAGCCTGCCGCGCTGCGGCAGCAGTGACAGTCAGCCGACGACGTAGGGATCGCTCAACGTCGTCGGCGTCCGCGCGACCTCCGACACCGACTCGGGAAACCGCGCACCCGCGACATAGAAGCGGGCGCGAGTGCGCCCCACCGGTTCCAGAATCTCTCTACGCACGAGCTCACGCAGGTCCCGGAGGTTCAGGTTCTCGTAGGCGGTCAGATTGAACCGGATCCACTCCGAGACATCTTGATCCGGCCGGTACTCGCTGCCGCGACGCTTCAGAACCTGGTAGTACTCCCAGGTATTGCCGGGTCGGCCGAGCCATGCCTCGATCGCGGAGAACTCCGGCGCCAGCACGCCCTCCCGCGCGATCATCAACGTCTGCAATGAGCGCGACATCCGGCCATTTCCGTCGGCCCAAGGATGTATGGATACGAGATGCAGGTGCGCCATCGCGGCCCGAACCAGCGGATGCGACGCTTCCGCTGCGTCGAGCCAGTCCACCAATTCGGCCATGAGGTCGGACACCGCCACCGCGTCCGGAGCGGTATACGCGGCGATATGTCGGAGCAGCTGACTACTGTCACGAGCGCAATCGAGCCGTCCGAGGAGAACAGATGAACACCAGACCGCAGGCGACACCGATCCTTTTCCTCAGCGGTGCCGGGCTTCCAGCCTGGATCTGGGACGACGTTCGCGCGTCCCTGCCCGTCGAATCGGTGGTCGCCGCCTATCCGAAGCGCGACGGCGCGACCCTCCACGACTACGCCGACACCGCTCTGGCACAAGCACCCGACGGGCCGTTCACCATCGTGGCGCACTCCATCGGCGGCGTCGTGGCCGGCGAGATCACGGCGATGGCACCCGATCGCGTCGACGGCCTGCTCGGCATCGCCGCGTCGATCCCCGCCGCCGGAACGTCATTCCTCGGCGCACTGCCCACGCCACAACGCTTTGTCGTCGGCGCGATCATGCGGCTCGCCGGAACCCGGCCTCCCGAGAAAGTGATTCGCTCCGGGCTGTGCGCGGGGCTCGGCGACGCCGAGATCGCGCGCGTCGTCGCGGAGTTCGAACCGGAATCGCAGCGCCTCTACCGGGACGGCGTATCGCCGCGCACATTTCCGGCCCGCAGCGGATACGTCACGACCACGATCGACCGGGAGATCCCCCTCGCGTCGCAACGAAAGCATGCCGCCGAGCTCAACCCGGATTTCCGCCGCGAGATGCCGACGGGACACCTGCCGATGCTGCAGGACTCGGCGTCGCTGACGCGGATCCTCCAAGAGTTCGCGGCCGGGGCCTGAACCCGACCGCAAACCCGGTCACTGCATTCGAGAATGCATGCCGCATCGAAGCTCTCGAGGCATCTGAAGATCGGCCGATCCGATCGGTCTGGCAACGGGCCCATGATTTCGGCAAAGCCATCGGACGGTTTCCAGCACGAGCATCAGAGGAGTATCTCGGTTCATTGCAAGTTTGGTCGTGCACCGCTCGCGGCTTCTCTGCGCCGGAGGGATGAGGTCCCGCCCAAGGGAAGCACCGCGAGGTCGGTCCAGCGATATGCCCGTCCTTCGCGCCTCAGCTCGACCAGGTCGACACTGTCCACACGGACCGTCACCGGCGGCAATGCTCGCAACGCAGCGACGTCACCGATCACGGATGCGACGTCGAGAGTCCGGCTGATGTATCCGATCCCGAGGTGAGGTCGAAAGTCTGCGGTTTCGGCGAGCCTGCGGGCACGCTGGGAACCAGCAGTCGCTGCGCGCAACATGTGATGCAATTCGAGCAGCGGATCCCACGGAGTGACGGAAAAGCGCAGCGCACTGCGAGATCCGGTCAGCGGCCCGACCGCGAGCTCGAACGGAGCAAGCGTGGACAGTCGTGCGCTCGCCTCGGCGGTGATCTGTGCGAGCTGTTCATCGGAGACTTGGTCGGCACGACCGAGGCCGAGCAAAGTGACGTGCAGGCCATCCCGGGGAACGAGGTCGATACCGTCGTGTTCCAGACGTTTCTGACACTGCTGTGTGAGGTCGGCCAACGCGGGATCGTGGAAGGTCAGATACCAGTAGTAGCCGGTTCGGCCGGGAGCCCACGCCTTGGTCGTCCAATGATCGGACAGAAATTCGAGGTCGCGGAAGGCCGCCCAGTCGTTCGCACGAATCGCCGCGGCTTCGGCCGTCGAGGAAGGGCGACCGAGCGGAAACGGATGCTTCGCATTCATACAGGCTCCCGCCGTGCTGCGCCCGGATCGACCACGACGGTGAGTTTACGTAATCGAGCAACACCCGCTCGCGGCTTCTCGCACCACTGAGCCCGGCAGTTACCGACCCTGGCGAGCCCGCCGTGCGAGCGTCTACCGGATCCGCTCCCACCCCCGCCGCTCCGGCCGCGACCTCGGCTCGGGATCGCGGCTGCGGTAGACGATGTAGGGCCGGGTCAGATACCCGATCGGCATGGAGAACACGTGCACCAGCCGGGTGAACGGCCAGAAGGCGAACAGCAGCCAGGCCGCGAGGACGTGCAGTTGGAAGCCGATCGGTGCGGCGAGGATGAGATCGGTGTCCGGGCGGAAGGAGAGGATGGAACGGAACCACGGGGAGACCGTCTGGCGGTAGTCGTGCGGGTGGTTGGTGGCGTTGTTGACGACCGTGGTGCCGAAGCCCAGCAGCAGCGTGCCGATCAACAGCACGTACATGATCTTGTCGTTGCCGGTGGTCGACGAGAACACCGGTCCCGTGGTGCGGCGGCGGTAGATCAGAATGGCGGCGCCCGCGAGAGTGGCGGCGCCGGCGAGGATGCCGAGAGCGGCGGACAACGCCTGATAGACGGATTCGCCGACGCCGACCGACTCGGTCCAGCCCTCGGGAATGAGCAGGCCGACGATATGGCCCAGGATCACCAGCAGGATTCCGTAGTGGAACAGCGGGCTGCCCAACCGCAGCAGCCGGTTCTCGTAGAGCTGCGAGGAGCGGGTGGTCCAGCCGAATTTGTCGTAGCGGTAACGCCAGTAGTGGCCCACCAGGAAGATCGCGATAGCGGCGTAGGGCAGCGCGACCCACAGGATGACGTCGAAGGCGCTGACGTCACCGGCTGCGGCGGCATGCAGCGGGGCAATCACCGGCGTGCCCGAGTGTTCATGGCCCCGTCTCCGGCGGGGCCGGGCCGGGCTACGACCGGATCGGGGAGATACTGCGGTGGGGTGAAGGGAGCCAGTCCCACGGCTTCCTCGGGTGGGCCTTCGGCGATGAGCCGGGCTACCGCCTCGTCTTCGGAGCCGACCAGAGCGGGCAAGGTCGCGGTGACCGATTCGAGCACGTCCGCCCAGGGTGAGCCGGTATTCCGCAGTCCCCGGCGCATCACCTCCAGGCCCGCGCGATGCTCGGCGAGCAACCGCAACCCGGCCTCAGCATTGCCCGACGCGGCGAACTCGAGCACCACGGACAGGTGATCGGGCAGCTCGTCCTCCGTCAGCTTCAGTCCGGCGGCCTGGTACGCCTGTTTGAAACGCAGCAGCGCGACCCCGCGTTTGCGGGTATCGCCGTACGCGAAGTAGGTGAGATAAGGGCTGAAACGCTTGCGATGGTCGAAGGTCGCCACATAGTCGGCGGCGAGTTCGAAGACCGAACTGGTACGGACGTGGCCGAGGAATCGGGTCAGCGGGGCGCCGACCGGCGGGGGCAGCGACGCGGCCACCCTCCCCAGCAGTCCGAGATTGCGCCGCAAGGATTCGTCGGGATACCCGAGCAGCAGGGATTGTGCCTGCCAGGCGGCGGCCCGGGTGGCCGGGTCCAGGGGCTTCGCCTTTTTCACAGCCGTTCACCCGCTTCACCGGCAGCCGGATCGTCCTGGGCCGGTGGGAAAAGCCTGTCCGGGACTTTGCCGTCCCAGTTGAGCAGATTCACCCGGCCGTGCCCGCCGACGCTGGTCGCGGTATCGGCGGTCTGCCGGTTGCGCAGCATGCGGAAGTTCTCCACGGCGATGGGCGATACCCCGCCTGAACTCTCGCCGAACGGCCCTGAACCGGTCATTCCCGGACCGCCTTCGTAATCCAGGCTGCATTCGGTGGCGAGTTCTTCCAGGCCGTGCGCCGATTCGGCGTGTGCCGGCGGAATGACGTAGCGCTCATCGTATTTGGCCAGGGCGAGCAGCCGGAACATATCGTAGATCTGTTCCCCGGTCATACCGGCCGCTTCCGCGATGCTCTCCCGCGGCGCCCGGCCCAGATTGATATCGCGCATATAGCTGCGCATGGCGGCCAAACGACGCAGCACGTCGGTGACCGGACCCGGATCTCCGGCGGTGAACAGTTGGGCGAGATAGTCCACCGGAATTCGCAGGGCCTCGATCGCGGCGAAGAGGTTGCCGTGGTCCTCCGCGTCGTGACCCGTATCGCGGACGATATCGACTACCGGCGACAGCGGCGGGATGTACCAGACCATCGGCAGCGTGCGGTATTCCGGATGCAGCGGTAGCGCGACCTTGTACGTGTTGATCAGGGCATAGATCGGCGAGCGGTCGGCGGCTTCCACCCAGTCCCAGGGGATGCCGGCCCGCTCGGCTCCGCGGCGCACTTCGGGATCGGCCGGGTCCAGGAAGACGTCGCGCTGAGCTTCGTAGAGCCCGTGCTCGTCCGGTGTGGCGGCGGCCTCCAGCACTTTGTCCGCGTCGTAGAGAACAAGGCCTATGTATCGCAACCGGCCCACGCAGGTCTCCGCGCACACCGTCGGCATGCCGACCTCCACTCGCGGGAAACAGAAGGTGCACTTCTCGGCTTTGCCGGTGCGGTGATTGAAATAGATCTTCTTGTAGGGACACCCGGAAACGCACATCCGCCAGCCGCGGCAGCGGTCCTGATCGACCAGCACGATCCCGTCCTCGCTGCGTTTGTAGATCGCGCCCGAGGGGCAGGACGCGGCGCAGGACGGATTCAGGCAGTGCTCGCAGATACGGGGCAGATAGAACATGAAGGTCTGTTCGAATTCGAACCGGACCTGCTCGGCGAGTTTGCGCAGCAGCGGGTCCCGGTCGCCGAATTCGGGGGCGCCGCCGAGATCGTCGTCCCAGTTCGCCGACCATTCGATTTTCGTATCCCGGCCGGTGATGAGCGATTTCGGCCGGGCGACCGGGGTCTGCCGCTGGGCGGGCGCCGTGGTGAGGTTCTCGTAGTCGTAGGTCCAGGGTTCGTAGTAGTCGCTCAGTCCGGGCATTATCGGATTGCTGAAGATGCTGAACAACTTCCGCAATCGGCCGCCGCCTTTGAGCTTCAGGTTGCCCTTGCGGTTCAGTTCCCACCCGCCCCGCCAGATGTCCTGATCCTCATAGGTACGCGGATAGCCCTGCCCCGGGCGGGTTTCCACATTGTTGAACCACACGTATTCGACGCCCGACCGATTCGTCCACGCCTGCTTGCACGTGACCGAACAGGTATGGCACCCGATGCATTTGTCGAGGTTCATGACCATGGCCATCTGCGCCATCACCCGCATCAGTAGCTCACCTCCTGGCTGCGACGGCGGATCACCGTCACCTCGTCGCGCTGATTACCGGTCGGACCGAGATAGTTGAACGCGAAAGTGAGCTGGGCGTAACCGCCGATGAGGTGGCTGGGTTTGATGAGCAGCCTGGTCAGCGAATTGTGGATCCCGCCGCGGTGACCGGAGGTCTCACTGATCGGCACATCGATGAGCCGGTCCTGCGCGTGGTACATGTACACCGTGCCGGCGGGCATCCGGTGCGAGACCACGGCCCGCGCCACCACCACGCCGTTGCGGTTGACCGCCTCGACCCACTCGTTGTCGGCGACACCGATCTTCGCCGCGTCCTGGGGCGCCATCCAGATCGTCGGCCCGCCCCGGGACAGACTCAGCATGAACAGGTTGTCCTGGTATTCGGAATGGATGGACCATTTGCTGTGCGGGGTGAGGTAGCGGACGGTGACCCCGAGTTCGCCCACCGAGCCCAGCCCCGGTTCCCCGAACAGCGCGGCCATGTTCAGCGGCGGCCGATATACCGGCAGCCCCTCCCCGAGTTCGGTCATCCAGTCGTGATCCAGATAGAAATGCTGGCGGCCGGTGAGCGTATGCCAGGGTTTGCGGCGTTCGACATTGATGGTGAACGGCGAATACCGGCGGCCGCCCGTTTCCGAGCCCGACCATTCCGGCGAGGTGATCACCGGCACCGGCGCGGCCTGGGTATCGGCGAAGGTGATCCGTTTGCCCTCGTGCGCGGCGGCCAGATCGGCCAGTTCCACCCCGGTGCGCTGTTCCAGGGCACGGAAACCCTGGGTGGCCAGGCGACCGTTGGTGGTACCGGACAATGCCAGGATCGCCTCGCAAGCCTGGATGCCGCGGCGCAGCGAGGGCCGCCCGTCGGCCGGGCCGCCGCGGACCACGCCGTTCTTGTGCCGCAGATACTCGACTTCGGGACCGAAGTCGTAGGTAACGCCCTTGGTGGTGCCGCCCAGCTTTTCCGCGAGCGGGCCGAGCGCGCCCATCTGCGCCGCGACCGCCCCGTAATCGCGTTCCACCACCACCAGTTTCGGCATGGTGACTCCCGGCACCGGCTCGGCGTCCCCGGTCTTCCAGTCCACGACCCGGCCGTGCGGCGTGGCCAGCTCGTCGGGGGTGTCGTGCAACAGCGGAACCGCGACCACATCCTGACGGACCCCGAGGCGGGGGCCGGCGAGCTCGCTGAACTTGTCCGCGATGGCGAGGAAGGCGTCCCAGTCGGTGCGGGTCTGCCACGGCGGCGCGATGGCCGGATTGAACGAGTGCACGAACGGGTGCATATCGGTGGTGTTCAGATCGTGCTTCTCGTACCAGGTGGCGGCGGGCAGCACGATATCGGAGAACAGCGTGGTGCTGGTCATCCGGAAGTCCAGGGTGAGCAGCAGATCGAGTTTGCCCCGCGGGGCGTCCGGTCGCCATTCCACGTCCCGCGGGCGCGCTCCGGCCGGGGTCGGCGAGGCCCGCAACGAGGATTCGGCGCCCAGCAGATGTTCGAGGAAGTATTCGTTTCCCTTGGCGGAAGATCCGAGCAGGTTGGCCCGCCACACACTCAGCACCCGCGGATAGTTCTCGGGTGCGTCCGGATCCTCGCACGCAAAGCGCATACGACCGGAACGTAATTCGGACACCACATACCCGGCCAGGGACCCTCCCGCGGCCGCGGCCGCTTCGACGAGGTCCAGCGGGTTGCGATCGAAGGTCGGATACGACGGCATCCAGCCCAGCCGCGACGCCTGCGCGATCACATCGGCCGTGCTCATTCCCGCCAGCCGGCCACCGCTCCCGGCCGCCGACAGGGTGTCGGCGTCGAACCAGTCGTAGCGGAACTGGTCGGAATGCAGGTACCAGAAGGCGGTCTGGATCATCTGCCGCGGCGGCCGCGCCCAGTCCAGGGCGGAAGCCAGCTGTGCCCAACCGGTGATCGGCCGGCATTTCTCCTGTCCCACGTAGTGCGCCCAACCGCCGCCGTTCACCCCCTGGCAGCCCGTGAGCGTGGTGAGGGTGAGGAAGGCGCGGTAGATCGTGTCGGAATGGAACCAGTGGTTGGTGCCGGCGCCCATGATGATCATCGAGCGGCCGTGACTCTCCTCGGCATTGGTCGCGAACTCACGCGCGATCCGCAATACCGCCGCGGCCGGGACGCCGGTGATCGATTCCTGCCAGGCCGGGGTGTACGGCTCGGCCGGGTCGTCGTAGTCGACCGGCCACACACCGGGCAGCCCCGCCCGCTGCACGCCGTACTGCGCCAGCATGAGATCGAAGACGGTGGTGACCAGATGGCCGTCCACCCGGCGCACCGGTACGCCGCGCCGGACCGTCGCGCCCGCGACGTCGAACCTGGGCAGCCGCACCGGGACCGAATCCGCGCCGAGCAGCGTCAGTTGCGGCAGCACGCCTTCGAGGTCGAGATTCCAGTTCCCGGCGCCGGCCTCGCCGTAGCGGTGCCCGACCGATCCGTTCGGCACGACCGGACGGCCGTCCGCGTCGAGCACCACGGTTTTGAACGCCGCGTTCTCCGCGCCCGCATGCCCGTCGAGATCGGCCGCGGTCAGGAACTTGCCCGCCGCGTAACCGTCGTCGCTCTCCTCCAGACGGACCAGGAACGGCAGATCGGTGAACTGGCGGACATAGCTGGTGAAATACGGGACCTCCCGCTCGACGAAGTACTCGCGCAGCACCACCTGTCCCATCGCCATGGCCAGCGCGCCGTCGGTGCCGGGATGCGGAGCCAGCCATTCGTCGGCGAATTTCACGTTGTCGGCGTAATCCGGGGAGACCGCGACGACCTTCTGCCCCCGGTAGCGCGCCTCGGTCATCCAGTGTGCGTCCGGGGTACGCGTCACCGGGAGGTTCGACCCCCACATGATCAGGTAGCCGGCATCCCACCAGTCGCCCGATTCCGGGACGTCGGTCTGGTCGCCGAACACCTGAGGGGAAGCCACCGGCAGGTCCGCGTACCAGTCGTAGAAGGACAGCATCGTGCCGCCCACCAGCGAGACGAACCGGGAGCCCGAGGCGTGCGAGACCATCGACATCGCCGGAACGGGCGAGAATCCGGCGATCCGGTCCGGCCCGTAGCGGGCGATGGTGTGGATATGTGCGGCCGCGATGATCTCGGTCGCCTCGTCCCAGGTCGCGCGGACGAGCCCGCCCTTGCCGCGGGCCGACTTGTACCGCCGCGCCGATTCGGGATCCTCGACGATCGTCTCCCACGCGGTGACCGGATCGCCGGTGGCCGCCTTGGCCGCCCGGTACATCTCCAGCAGCACACCCCGGATATAGGGGTAACGCACCCGGGTCGGCGAATAGGTGTACCAGGAGAACGCGGCCCCGCGGGGGCAGCCGCGGGGTTCGTACTCGGGCTTGTCCGGGCCCACCGAGGGATAGTCGGTCTGCTGGGTCTCCCAGGTGATGATCCCGTCCTTGACGTAGATCTTCCAGGAACACGACCCGGTGCAGTTCACGCCGTGCGTGGAGCGCACCACCCTGTCGTGACTCCAGCGGTCCCGGTAGAACTCGTCGGCCCGGCGGCCGCCGACCTCGTACATCGCCCGCCGGTCCGGGGAGATCTCGGCCCGGGTGAAGAACCGCCGGGCGCCCACCAGGGCATCGGTCAGTTCGTCGTCGAGTCGCGCGCCACCCGAACCGTGGCGGGAATCGCTCAACGCGCCTCCTTCGAAGCAGGTACCTGCGGTCCGCGGCGGACGCGGCGGTGCGTAGAGTCGCCGGACCCGGCACGGTCGGCGGCGCGCGGAGTCGAAGAGGCCACCAGTACTCCCTCGGGAAGTCGGTCCGGCATGCTCTCGCGCCCGGTGGGCCCGCGGCCCACGACGAACCCGCTCGACGGGCGTTTCGATGGTCGAACGCGGTCGGGGCGCGAGCGCGCGTCCCGGACCGCCGTACTGCGCTATCACTGGCTCACGGCCGTACGGTCGTCATTGTGCCTCCACCGGCCCGGGCCAGCGGTCCATCCCGGATTCCGGGAGTTTCGCGCTCGCCGGCCGCCGTGACCTGCTCGACCCCGCCGTGGGCCGGACTCCTACGCTCGACCGGTGGATATCGACTGGCCCGAGCTGCGTGCCCGGCACCGCCTCATCGAGGACGAGGCGATTCTCGCCCTGAACAAACCGGCCGGGATCTCCGTCACCGGAGAACGGCACGATATCGATATCGTCGCCGCCGCCGAGAGCGCGGGCGAGAAGCTGTATCCGGTGCACCGGATCGACAAGGTCACCTCGGGCCTGATCCTGTTCGCCCGGCAATTGTCGGCGCACGGGCCGCTGACCCGCCAGTTCAACAAGCAGACCGCCGAGAAGGTCTATCTGGCGATCGTGGCCGCCGGCGCGGACCCGCTGCCGGAGACCGGGACGATCGAACTCCCGTTGAGCGTCGGCCGCAAGAACCGCGTGCGCGTCGCCGCCCCCCGGGAGACCATTCAGCGCGCCGGTGACCGCTGGTTCGTCGCCGATGCGGACCTGCTGGATACGAAAAACTACCCGTCGCGCACCGAGTTCAGTGTGCTGGCCCGCGACCCCGACCACACCGTTCTCGTCCTGCGCCCGATCACCGGCCGGCGCCACCAGCTGCGAGTCCACCTGGCCTGGGTCGGGCACCCCATACTCGGCGATCCACTGTTCGACCGTTCGGGCACGACGCCGCGAACCCACCTGCACTCCTGGCGGCTGACCTTGGAAGCCGACTGGCGGCCCGACGCGCGGCTGGCCCTGGAAGCACCACCCGACGACGACTTCTGGGCGCCGCTGCCCGGCCCGCCGCCCGGTCTCCCCCCAACCCGGTGATCTCACGCCGTTCCGGCCACCGGGCCGCCGAACGCGCTGGTTCTTCGGCGTAGACGGTGCCGCCCGCGGAGGCCTTGCCGAGGTAACGCCCGACACCCGTATGCCGGATCCGAACGCCGGTGGGCTGCCTCATACCCGTGGTATCAGTGCTGGCCATCTGCCCTAAACTGGCGAATAGGGCGGGTTCGATCGGCTCGGAACCCACCCGGCGCCGAGTTCTACGAGGCCCTCGGGTTGCGTCCCGACCCCGCCACCGCGCATAAGTCGTGCGCGAGTCTCCGGGCGGCGGGACCGAGCGGCCTCGACGCCGCGCGCGACGCCGCGCAGAAAGCAGAGGTACCGGATGATCCTGGTGGCTCAGGTCAGCGATACGCATTTCGATCTCGGCACCCGTAATGCCGAACGTGCGCAGCGGGTCATGGCCTATCTGGCGGATCTGCGACGACGGCCCGATGTGATCGTGGTGACCGGGGACATCACCGATTCCGGGAAACCCGATCAGTACGCCGAGGCCCGGATGGCACTCGAGGCCGATATACCGGTGCTCATGATTCCCGGGAATCACGACGAGCGCGCCGCGTTCCGCGAGGTCCTGCTCGGCGGCCCCCCGCTCGACGATCCGATCAACCACGTACACCGCGTCGGCGGACTCACCCTGATCCTGCTGGATTCCAGTGTTCCCGGACAGTCCAGCGGACGGCTCACCGACGAAACCCACGACTGGTTGCGCGATACGCTCGCCGACACACCGGCCGAGGCCGCCGTCCTGCTGGCGCTGCACCACCCGCCGGTTTTCCTGCACAGCCCCATCGTGGACCCGATCGCGCTGGCCGGCCCCGAACGCCTGGCCGCGGTGATCTCCGGTGACGAGCGGATCATCGGGACGCTGGCCGGGCACGCGCACACCGCCGCGGTCAGCACATTCGCCGGTCGGCCGCTGCTCATGGGGCCCAGCACCGCGTCGGTGTTGGGCGGCGAATGGGAGCTGGCGCCGCCCGAGCGGGTGATGGACTACGCACCCGATCCGGCGATAGCGCTGCACGTGGTCGACGACGACCACCGGCTGATCACGCATTTCCGCAGTGTGCCGATGGGCGGCTGGATCGGCACACCGTTCTGAACCGGTTCAGTACCGTCCGGCGCGCGCACGACGGTAGGCGGCGGGGGTGCCGCCGGTCCAGCGCCGGAACGCGTAGATGAAAGTCGAGGCCTCCGCATAGCCGAGCCGGATCGCCACATCACTCACCGACAGCGGTGTGGCGGTCAGCATTTCCTCCGCCAGGGCCTGGCGCACCTCGTCCAGTAGTGCGCGATAGCTGGTGCCGGCCGCGTCGAGGTGACGACGCAGGGTGCGGGTGCTCATATTGAGGTCGGCGGCCACCGTGTCGATACCGGGCGGCGCGGTGAGTCCGTCCGTACCGCCGCGCGGCACCAGCCGCGCCCGCACCTCCGCCGCGATCCCGGTGCGCGCCCGACGCCGGTGCACCAGGTCACGGCATTGCGCCAGACAGATGGCCAGCGTGTGCTCATTGGCCTGCGGGAGCGGCTGGTCCAGGATCGCCGGATCGATGGCGACCAGAGTGTGCGGCTGCCCGAACCGCGGCCGGGCCACCGTCACATCGGCTATCAGATCGGCGTACGACGGTTCGGGGAACCGGAATTCGGCCCGGACGAGGGCGAGGTGGCGCCCCAGTAGATCGCTCATCACCTGATGCATGGCCGTCACATCGCGTTCCACCAGGAACTGGCGGACGTCGGCGGGCACCGATTCGTCATGGATCCGGCCGATGAACTCGCCGTTCTCCCACTGGGTCACCGGCAGACAGAAGGTGAAACTCAGTTCCAGGTAACGCAGCGCGAAGTCGATCGCCTCGGCCAGGGTGGGGCTGCTGACGCACGCGAAACCGAATATCCCGAAGGTGGTGATGCGATAGCGCCGGCCGAGTTCGACCCCCATCCCCGGCCGGTCGAGCGCGCGCACCAGATTGCGCACCACCGCGAGTTCGGTGTGGGCGTCGATCTGGGCGTCGGGGTCGTGCAGCCGGGCTTCGGTGAGGTCGGTGCCGCGCAGCAGTAGTGCGGCGGGGACACCGTGCTCGGCGCCGTATCCGGCCATGAGCGCGACGCTGGCGACACCACGCGGGAAATCCCAGTCCCGGATCGACGGACGCTGCACCATGCCGCCATTATGGCCGAATATCTCGATTGCCCCGGACGGGGCTACCAGGACAACTCGGCGCAGCGCCGGGCGGTGTCGGTGGACTCGACCTGCAGGGTGGCGTGATGGATATGGAATCGGTCGGCCAGCAACCGCTGCGCCGCGCGCAGGATCTCGTCGCCGGAATCGGATGCCGCGGTGGTGATGTGGGCGGAGGCGACCTCCATTCCCGAGGTCAGCGTCCACACATGCAGATCGTGCACATCGCAGACGCCGGGTACCGCGGCCAGTTCGGCCGCCACCTTCTCGACATCGAGCTCTTCGGGGCTGTGTTGGAACAGGATGCGCAAGGAACGCCGCGCCAGCAGGTAGGTGCGGGGCAGGACCCAGACCCCGATCGCGACACCGACGATCATATCCGCGTAGAGCCAGCCGGTGGTGAGCGTGATCGCCGCGGACAGCAGCACCCCGAAGGAGCCGACCATATCGGCCAGTACTTCCAGGTAGGCGCCCCGGACGTTGAGGCTCTCCGCTGCGCCGCGGCGCAGCAGCAGGAAGGCCGTGATATTCGCGACGAGGCCGATCGCGCCGACGACGAGTACTGGGCCGCCGGGCACCTCAGGGGGTTCGCCGAATCGGCGCACGGCCTCGATCAGCACGTACCCGGCGACCGCGAAGAGCAGCACCGCGTTGGCCAGGGCCGCGATCACCTCGGCCCGGTAATAGCCGAAGGTGCGGGTGAAACTGGGGCGGGTGTTGCGCGCCAGCACGATCGCCGACAGCGCCATGGCGATGCCGACCACATCGGTGAGCATGTGCGCGGCGTCCGACAGCAGCGCCAGCGACCCGGTGGCCAGCGCGACCACCAGCTCGATCAGCATGAACCCCACCCCGATGGCGAGCGCCAGGGCCAGTCGGCCGACGTATTTCCCGGAGGCGCTCTCGGGTGATACCTGATGCGTATGATCATGTCCCACCCGAACAACATATGCGTCAATGCGCATGCTTGCAACACCTTCGATTCGCGCCCCGCCGCCCAGCTGGCAGACTTGAGTTCGTGAGTGACCAGTTCGCAGCCACCCGTCCCGGCGAACCGGACCAACGCGCCGGCGGCCCCGGGGGCGACGCTTCGCCGCCGAGCGGGCGCGGCGCGGCATTGCGCCCGATCGAACTGGCCACCGGCGCGGTACTCGGCGGAGTCACCGTCGGCCTGGTCACCGTCGGCGCCGTCATCCCGTTCGCGGCCGCGCTCCAACTCGTCGCGGCGGTCCCCATGGGCCTGCTCGCGCACCGCTACCGATTCCGGACGGTCCTCACCGCGTCGGTCTCGGCCGCCCTGGTCACCTTCGTGGCCGCCGGGCTCACCGCCGCCATCGCGATGGTCGCCACCGCCACCATCGGCGGCATCGTCGGCACCGTCAAACGCCGCCACGGCGGCATCATCGCGGTCACCGGACTATCGATCCTGGCCGGCGCCGCCTGGGGCGCCTTCTCGATCGGTTTCCTGCTGGCCTTCTCCGCGACCCGCAACTTGCTCTTCGACACCGCCCGCAACACCGCCACCGGTCTGGCGAACCTCACTTCCCGCCAGCAGCAACTCGAACCCCTCGGCCGCGGTGTCCTGAACCTCACCGAAGTGGTGCTGCAGTGGTGGTGGCTGTACATCGGCGGGACCGTCATGGCCGGGACCGTGGTCACCGCCCTGGTGTCCTGGTTCGTCCTCGGTTCCGTACTGGACCGCCTCGACTGGCTCCCCGGCACCGACCGCCTCGACGCGCCCGCCGACGATCGCCCTATCGCGCCCCTGCCGGTCACCCTGCGCACCGCCGGATACCGCTATCCCGGCGCCCCCGCGGACGCGCTCACCGCTATCGACCTCCGAGTGGAGATCGGCGAATTCGTCGCGGTGGTCGGGCACAACGGGTCCGGTAAATCCACGCTCACCCGGCTACTGGCCGGCCTGCCACCCAGCACGGGCACGGTCGACCGCCCCGGCTCGGCCGGCCTGGGCCATCTGGGCGGCACCGCGCTGGTACTGCAGCGACCGGAGAGCCAGACCCTCGGCGTCCTGGTCGCCGACGACGTCGTGTGGGGACTGCCCACCGAACTCGCGGTCGAGGTCGATATCGACGGCCTGCTGCACGAGGTCGGACTGGACGGCATGGGCGACCGGGAGACCGCGGCCCTGTCCGGCGGACAACAGCAACGGCTGGCCGTCGCCGCGGCCCTGGCCCGCCGACCGGCGTTGCTCATCGCCGACGAAGCCACCTCGATGATCGACCCGGAAGGCCGCCGCGAACTGGTCGCACTGCTGGCCGAACTCCCGAAACGACACACCATGGCCGTGGTACTGGTCACCCACCACGAAGCCGACGCCGCCGCCGCCGACCGCGTGGTGCACCTGGCGGCCGGCCGGATGGTCGGCCATCTGCCGGCCTGGCCGAAACCGGCCCGCGCGCAGCGCCGTCGGCCCATGGGCGAGGCGATACTGGAACTGCGCGGAGTCCGCCACACCTACAACCGGGGCACGCCCTGGGAGGCGCCGGCACTGCACGGGGTAGATCTCACGGTGCGGCGCGGCGAAGCGCTGCTGGTGGTCGGGGGGAACGGCTCCGGTAAATCGACCCTGGCCTGGATCATGGCCGGGCTCATCGCGCCCAGTACCGGCCGCTGCGAACTGGCCGGCAAACCCGTCAGCAAACAGATCGGCCGGGTAGAACTGGCCTTTCAGCATTCCCGGCTGCAACTACAGCGCCACACCGTCGGCGAGGAGATCGCCGACTGGGGCGGCGAGGGCACCGGGTCCGGCACTGTGGGCAGAGCGCTGGACGCGGTCGGCCTGGACCGGTCACTGACCACGCGTTCTATCGAAGAACTCAGCGGCGGCCAGGCGAAACGAGTGGTGCTGGCGGCCATCGTCGCCGCCCACCCCCAGGTGGTGGTCCTGGACGAACCGCTGGCCGGACTCGACCCCGAGGGCCGCGCCGATATCGTCGAACTCCTGGCCCGGCTGCGCGATTCCGGGCTGACCCTGATCGTCATCTCGCACGACGTCGAGGATGTGGCGGCCATCTGCGACCGCACCGTGCATCTGCGCGCCGGGCAGATCCCGGAGGCCGCGGCCGAGCAACTCCCGCTACCCGCGCCGGAAGCCGATACCGCCGCCGGTCCGCCCGTCCGGCCACCCGGACCGGCCCACCCGGGCGCGGCCTGGCGCCCGCGCGCGGGCGACGCCCACGGCATCGATCACGGAGGCACGTCATGAGCACCGTCCTGCTCCGCCGGGTTCCGGTGGCCAGCCCGGTACACAACCTGTGGGCCGGAACGAAGATGATCGCCGCGTTCCTGATCAGCCTGCTGCTGATGGTCCTGCCGAGCTGGCCGGTCCTCGGCATCATGATCGTGTTCCTGATCGCCATCGGAGTCGTGGCGCGGCTCCCGCTGGGCGTCCTGCCGCGGCTGCCACTGCTGTTCTGGCTCCTGATAGGCCTCGGCGCGGTGGTCAACCTACCCGTCGGCGGGACGGCACTACTGCGCTACGCCCAGGTGGTCGTATTCGGGCTGATCCTGGTCGCGGCCTCGATGCTGATCGCCTGGACCACCCCCATGAGCGATATCGCCCCGGCCCTGGCCACCCTCGGCCGCCCACTACGCCGATTCCGGGTTCCGGTGGACGAACTGGCGGTGGTGGTGGCGTTGACCCTGCGCGGGCTCCCGCTGCTGCTCGAGGAGATCCGCATCCTGCGCGCCGCGCGACGGCTGCGTCCCAAACCCGATCTGCTGCACCGCACCACGGACCCGGTCATCGATATCCTCACCGCCGCCATGGCCGTATCGACACGGCGTGCCGGGGAACTGGGCGAGGCGATCACGGCGCGCGGCGGCACCGGGCAACTCACCGCGCGACCGGCCTCCCCGGGTCGCAATGACGTGTTCGCGCTGGTCGTGGTGGTAGCGGTATGCGCGGGAGCGTTGGTGGTCGAAATCCTGCTGTGAGGGTTTCGCCCGGCCCGACGCCTCTGCGTCGCGGCGGGAAACCCTGGTGGGTCTCGCGCACCCCGCGCGCCGCAAACCCCTACTTCTTCTGGTCGCGCACAGCCTTTCGCGCTGCTTCCTGGGCTTTGTCGACCTGTCCCGCGTACTTGCCGCCCGTCTTCTTGTCCACGGCGTCCCCCACCTTCTCGATCAGCGGATCCACCTTGTCGGCGTTCTTGCGCGCCAAACCCAGAGCCTTGTCGGCCAAGCCCTTGAAATCCATCGTCTGCTCCTCGCTCGAACTCGCTGAGATCCAACATTACCCAGCGAATTCGACATGCGGGCCGGTTCATCGGCCACCTGGGCGGTCACAGCTCGCCCAGCCATGCCGGATGCCAGAATCGGCCGGCGTCGGTCCAATCCATGTATCGCACAGTGCCTTCGATCTTCGGTGTCACCCAGATCGCGTCCCGGCGTTCATCGACCGACATCTCGTTGGTGAACGGGCTGGTCTTACGTTCCAGCCGGTGCAGCCGCGCGGCCAGTTCACGCATCTCCGCGTCGCCGAACCCGGTTCCGACCCGGCCCGCGTACACCAGACCGTCCGGCCCGGGGATCCCGACCAGCAGCGAGGCGAACGGCCGGGCCCGGCTGCGCCGCAACCCGCCCACCACGACCTGCTGGGTCCGCCAGTTGCGCTGCTTCACCCAGGCATGGCCGCGGGCTCCGGGCAGGTACACCGAATCCCGTCGCTTGGCGACCACGCCCTCCACGCCGTCGCGTTCACTCTGCCGGACCGCGTCCGCCCCGCTCCCCTCGTAGGGCGACGGCACGTTCAGCGCGGGCGCCGTCGCGGCCAGCGCCTCCAGGACCCGGCGGCGGTCGCGGTGGCGTTTGCGCAGCAGTGAGGTGCCGTCGAGGTAGAGCAGGTCGAAGGCCATGAACTCCGCGCGCCGCGGATTCGCGTTCAGCAGAGCCACATTCACGGCGCCATCCGGGCCACGGACGACGATCTCCCCGTCCAGCACCACCTGATGGCCGGCCAGCTGCCCGGCCAGCGCCGCGAGTTGCGGATAGCGGGCGGTGACGTCGTTACCCGCGCGGCTGCGCAAGCGGAGTTCTCCCGCGTCGATTTCCACGATGAGCCGGAAACCGTCCCATTTCCGTTCGAAGACCCACTCCGATTCGGGCAGGCCGGCCACGTCCCCGCTCGTGGCCAGCATGGGCCGCAGCCCGCGCGGCAGTTCGGCCGCGACGGGCGGCTGGTCCTTCATGAGGTGCATGAGCCACTGGTCGCCCGCGGTGCGGATCAGCGCGTACCGCCCGTCGAGCCGGTCGCCGCGCAGCACCACGATCACCTCGTCGTCCCGCCATTTCTCGGTCCGGTAGGTGCCGGCATCCCAGACCGACATCTCCCCGCCGCCGTATTCGCCGGCCGGGATCGTGCCGTGGAAATCCAGGTATTCCAGCGGATGGTCCTCGGTGTGCACGGCCAGGCGATTCTGGTTCGGACTGTCCGGCGGCCCCTTGGGCACCGCCCAGGAGACGAGCACGCCGTCCCGTTCCAGCCGGACGTCCCAGTGCAACCGCCGGGCGTGGTGTTCGTGGACCACGAACCGGTCGCCGGGGCCGGTCCGCGGCGCCGGGCGGTCGGGTACCGGTTCCGGTGTCCGCGCCGGATCCCGCAGGGAACGGTATTTCACCAGGGCGTCGTCGAGCGGCGGATCCAATGCGGCGAGCAGATCGCCGTCGGACCGGTACCTGCGCAGCACCTCGTCGAAGCGCAGCTGCCGCAACTCGCCGGTGTCCTCGATCTCGTCCCAGGTGCGCGGCGCCGCGGCGTTCGGCTCTTCGCGGCCGCGCAGCGAATAGGGCGCGATCGTGGTCTTCGACGGGTTGTTCTGACTCCAGTCCAGGAACACCTTGCCGGCGCGGACCTTTTTCGCCATGGTGGCGGTCACCAGATCGGGCAGTAACTTCTCCAGGTTCGCCGCCACCTGTTTGGCCACCGTCGACGCTCCGCCCGGGCTCAGCGCCCGATCCAGCGGAACATAGAGGTGGATGCCCTTGCTTCCGCTGGTCACCGGGTAGGCACGCATCCCGATCTCGGCGACCATATCCCGGATTCCGAGCGCCACCCGCGCGCATTCGGCGAGCCCCGCACCCGGACCGGGATCCAGATCGAACACCAGCCGGGTCGCGGGGCCGCGCTCGTCGCCGGCGAAGCGCCATTGCGGCACATGTATCTCCAGCGCGGCCTGCTGACCCAGCCACACCAATCCGGCCTGCGAGGAAACCACCGGATAGGTTACGTCGCGGTCGGAATGACGTTGGGTACGCCGCGGAACCCAGGACGGTGTGCCGGCGCCGAGGTTCTTCTCGAAGAACGAGGGCGCCGCCACACCGTCGGGCCAGCGTTTACGGGTGACGGGCCGCCCGGCGATATGCGGCAGCATGGCCGGGGCGATCTCGGCGTAGTAGTCGATCACCGCGCCCTTGGTGGTGCCGGTCGCCGGATAGAGCACCTTGTCCGGGTTGCTCAGCCGCACCTCGATATCGGACTGCCCCGGTTCACCACCGAAACTCCGGCGCACCCCGGATCACCTCCGCCGGCGGGCAACCCCGTTCGGCGAGCGGCGACGGTTCACGGACGCGGATCCGTGCCGGGGGCTCCGGGCGGCTGGCCGGGACCACCCTGCTGGTCCGGCGGGACCACCTTGCGGGCGGCTTCCTTGCCCTTCTGGATTTTGTCCGAATACTTGCCCTTGGTCTTCTGGTCGAGGAAATCCCCGGCCTTGTCGACCGCCTGATTGATCTTGTCCGAATTCTTTGCCGCGGTCTCCTGGCCTTTGCCGACCAGGTTCTTCAGGTTGTCCATCAAGCTCATGCCGATTCCTTCCTGTCACCGTGCGGAAGTGTTCACCCCATATCCTCCCACCAGGAGCGCCCCGGCGGGAGGTCACGGAGATCGAGCCGCTGACCGGGCACCGGCACCGCGATCTCGGTACCGGCCGCCGCGGCCGCGTCCACCAACCGGTGGACGGGCTCGGCCCACGGGTGCGGGGCCAGGTTGAACGTCGCCCAGTGGATCGGCACCAGTACACCGTGTGCCGGTTCACCCAGGCAGAGATCGGCGTGCGCGCGCACCGCCTCCTCCGGGTTCATATGGATGTCGGCCCAGTGCGGGTCGTAGGCGCCGATCGGCAGCAGGGTCAGATCGAAGGGCCCCCATTGCGCGCCCGTCGTCGCGAACGCCTTGGTGAACCCGGTGTCCCCACCGAAGTAGGCCCGATGGTCGGGGCCGACGAGCGCCCAGCCCGCCCACAGCGTGGTGTTGCGGACCAGCCCGCGACCCGAGAAATGCCGGGCCTCGGCGCAGACGATCGTCAGTTCACGACGCGCACCGTCCGGGTCGGTCAGCGAATACGAACAACCCCAGTCCAATTCGACGATCCGGCCCTCGGGCACACCCCAGTGCCGCAGATGCGACCCGACTCCGATCGGTACCACGAAGACCGCCTGCTGCGTGGTCACCAGGGTGGCGATGGTGTCGGCGTCCAGATGGTCGTAGTGGTCGTGCGAGATGACCACCGCGTCCACCGGTGGCAGATCGGCGAGTGCCACCGGGGCAGGATGGATCCGGGACGGCCCGACCAAGCGGGACGGCGAGACCCGCTCGCTCCACACCGGATCGGTGAGCACGCGATAACCGTCGATCTCGATCAGTGCACTGGCGTGTCCGTACCAGGTGACCGCGAGATCCGCGGGCGCCGCCGGTTGTTCGGGCTCGGCCAGCGGGATCGACCCCTTCGGCCGCCCCTCCCGCATACCGGCGATCATCGACAACAGCCCGGACGGGTTGTCGCGCACGACGATCGGTGCGGCGGGTTCGGTGTTGTGGAACTGCCGGTCGCGGTAGCTACGGGCGCCCGTGGCGGTCGGCGCGATCGCCGATACCGAGGCGCCCAGCGACGCCGGAAGCCCGTCCAGTGCGCGCAGCACCCAGCCGAGAACCGTCATTCCGGCCAGTCCGCCCGCCGCGGCGGCGAGGGTGCGGGGTCGCATCACCGGCCCACGAACTTCGCGGTCCGCTTTTCCTGCCTGGCCTGCCTGCCTTCTTCCGCGTCCGCACTCGACCATGCCGCCTCCAACGCCGCCTGTTGTTCTTTGGTCGCCGGCTCACGGGTGCCGTCGTCGTTGAGTTCCAGTTTCAGATGCCGCAACGACAGCGGCGCCAGTTCGGCGATGGATTTGGCCCAGCCCTGGGCGTCTGCCAGGGTGCCGAGGCGATTGGCGAACCCGAACGTGTACGCGTCGGCGGCCGAGATCGGCTCGGCGCCGAGCAGCACGGTGCGCGCCGGGCCGCCGCCGATCAACGACACGAGCCGTCGAGTGGTCCAGCGATCCACGGAGATACCGAGTTTCGCGGCCGGTATGGCGAGGTAGGAGTCCGGCGTCATCACTCGCAGATCCGCCGCCATCGCCAACTGCACGCCCGCGCCCAGCGCGGGACCGTTCAGCGCGGCGATCACCGGCACGGGCATGGCCTCGACCTCGTGCAGCATTTCCAGCAGCGGGTCGAGGAACTCGGTCGAGTACACACCGTCCAGATCCGCTCCGGCGCTGAACACCGGCCCACGGCCGGTGATCACGACGACCCGGGAATCGCGGCGAGCGTTGGACAGCGCCTCCCGGAGCCGGGTGACCAGGTCCAGGTTCAGCGCGTTACGCCGGTCTTCGCGCTGCAGTTCGATAGTGACGACGTCGCCGTCGCGGCTGACCCCGAGCATGTGTGTCCTTCCCCGCTGAACGAATACCGATACACCAGCCAATGAGGATGCGTTACCGCCCACTCTGCCACAGGACAGATCCGCGTCCGGGGAAGGCGACGCGGGTCACGGCACGCCCTGCCGCGTGCCCGACGGAAGGGCGGACCGGCACCGCGACGGGTGTCGAGGAGAAGCCCGGGGCGGCCGGCTCAGCTCTCGAGACCCATCGCGAAAGTGTCCGGGTTCGCGCCGGTACGGGTTCCGTCGTCGAGGCCGGATATCGCCTTTACCTGCTCGTTCGACAATTCGAAACCGAAGACGTCGAAATTCTCGGCGATACGTGCGGGCGTGACCGATTTCGGGATGACCACATTGCCGAGTTGCAGATGCCAGCGGATGATCACCTGAGCGGGCGAGCGGTCGAGATCCGCGGCTATTGCGGTGATCACCGGATCGTCGAGCAGCGTGCCCTGGCCGAGCGGACTCCACGCCTCGGTAGCGATGGCGTGTTCGGCGTGGTATTCCCGGAGTTCGCGCTGGGCCAGCCTCGGGTGCAGCTCGATCTGGTTGACCGACGGCGTCTCCCCGGTTTCGGCGATCAATCGATCCAGATCGGCGATCCGGAAATTCGAGACGCCGATGGACCGGACCCGGCCGTCGGCCTTCAGTCGCTGGAACGCCCGGAAGGTGTCCACGAAACGGTTCGCCGAGGGCACCGGCCAGTGGATGAGATACAGGTCCAGGTAGTCCAGGCCCAGCCGCTGCAGGCTCGCGTCGAAAGCGCGCAGGGTGGAGTCGTAGCCCTGGTCGGCATTCCACAGTTTCGTCGTGACGAAGACCTCGTCGCGGGGCAGTCCGAAGTGCCGGATGGCATGTCCGGTTCCCTTTTCGTTCTCGTAGACCGCCGCGGTATCGATACTGCGGTAGCCGGCTTGCAGCGCGGCGGTGACGGTATCGAATACCTGGTCCGCCGGAACCTGGAACACCCCGAACCCGAGCTGTGGTATCAGGCTCCCGTCGTTCAACACGATCGGAGGAACTACACCGGCCTCACGTCTAGTGGTCACCGCCTCGACGGTAGGAGCGGTTCGGCGGCAGGTCAACGAACTACCGCGCCGTGTCCAGTCCAGACCTAGATATGCAACTACTTGACATATCGTTGTGTTTTTACAACACTTCCTTAGGTGAGTCCAGTGAGACGCGGGGAAACCCTGCCGATATTCAACCGGATCGCAGTACTGCGGGCGGAACATCGGATGTCGCGGGCCGCCCTGGCCGACGCGGTGAACGTCAACCCTCAGACGATCGGCGCCCTCGAACGCGGCAACCACTATCCGAGCCTGGACCTGGCCCTGCGGATCTGCGAGGTGTTCCGGCTCCCGGTGGAGGCGGTGTTCTCCCGAACCGAATTCACGCCCCTGTCGGCCGAGGTGTACTCCCGAGAGAAAGGACAGCAGCCATGACCGCTGCCACCGAACCAACCACCCCGCTCGACCGCTACCGGGCCTACCGAGTCCGGCGCTGGCTCGTCCGGGAGAAGCAACTCACCACGATGCTGCCGGGCTGGCGCACGAAGCGGCGCCGCCGCGCCCTGGTGATCACGGTGATCGTCGCGCTCGCCGCACTCTTCGTCACCGGCGTGCTGTGCGCGTTCGGGTTGCAATGGGCCGCGCTGTTCGCCGGACTCAGCGCGCTGGTCTTCCTGCCTTCCTGGACCATGGTGCGAATCGTCTCGCAGGCCCAGGACAACGCACCGGCGGAGACCCTGGACGAAATGGAATTCGCCGAGCGCGAGACCGCCCGGTCGTTCGGCCTGACCGTCACCCAAGCCCTGACCGTGCTGCCGGTGATGTACCTGGTCTGGAGCGGTGCCCTGTTCCCGGAGGCCGACGCCTCCCGCACCGCCTACGCCGGCGGTGTGATGATCCTGGCGACCCTACTGGCCGGTGGTTGCGCGCCCGCCATGATCCTGGCCTGGACCAGGCCGGACCCCGAACCGGAGAACTGACAGTCGCCAGGACGCGCCCGGCCCCTTACCGAGGGCCGGACTCCGACGGCCGCTCGTCCCGGCCCGGCACTCCCAGCCGGCGGTAACGACGCTGCCGGGTCGCCCGCAGCTCCGCGGGCGAACGTGTGCTCAGCAGGGTGAGCTCCGCGGCGATCGCCGCGACCGTGCGGCGGGTGAACTCGACCGGCTCGTCCGCGGCATCGGGGTACTCGGGCACGATACGGTCCACGATTCCGTCGGCCAGCAGATCCGCGGCCCTGATACGTTGCGCCACAGCCATTTTCGAAGCATGTCCGGTATCCCGATGGACGATGGCGCTCGCCCCCTCCGGCGGCAGCGGCGCGAGCCAGCCGTGTGCGGCCGCCAACACCCGGTCCGCGGGCAGCAGCGCGAGCGCGCCGCCCCCGGTTCCCTGGCCGAGCAGTACCGAGACCGTGGGGGTGTCCAGCGTCACCAGATCGGCCAGACACCGGGCGATCTCAGGGGCCAGACCACGCTCCTCGGCCTCTTTGGACAGCGCGGCGCCGATCGTATCGATCACCAGCACCAGCGGTAACCGGAGTTCGGCCGCGAGCTGCATACTGCGGCGCGCTTCGCGGAGCGCGGCCGGGCCCATCGTGCGCTCGGGATCCTGATCGGCGCGATCGTGACCGAACACCACACACGGTCGGCCGTGGAACCGGGCCAGGGCCAGCACCACGGTTCGATCCGCTTCCCCCTGACCGGTGCCGCTGAGCAGAACCCGCTGCGTGGTGCGGCGCAGGAGTTCGCGCAGTCCCGGCCGATCCGAGCGCCGGGAGGCCAGCACCGACGTCCAGGCGTCGGCGCCCGCGCCGGTATCCCGGACCTCTTGGGCGGCAACCGTTATCGCTTCGTCGGGCTGTCGTACGACTCCGCTGAACACACTCAGCGCGCGATGCGCGATGCGCCGGAACACGGTGACCTCGACGACCCCGTCGATCACCCCGTTGTGGTAGAGGTTCTCCGCGGTCTGCACCCCTTCGGGAAACGGATGACCGTAGAGCGCCTCGTACACCCGTGGCCCGAGAAATCCGATCAGCGCGCCCGGCTCGGCGAAGGTGATGTGCCCGAGCGACCCCCACGAGGCGAACACACCACCCATGGTCGGGTTGCGCAGATACACCACATAGGGGTGACCGGCCGATTTGTGCGCGGCCACCGCACCGGCGACCTTCACCATCTGCACGAAGGCGAGAGTGCCCTCCTGCATCCTGGTGCCGCCCGAGGTAGGCGAGGCGACCAGCGGCAACCCCAGTTCGGTAGCACGCTCGACCGCCGTGACGATCCGCTCGGCGGCGGCGACCCCTACCGAACCGGCCAGAAATCCGAACTCGCACGCGATGACCGCGACGCGCCGCCCGCGTAGCAGGCCCTCACCGGTGAGCACCGACTCGTCGGTTCCCGCCGCGGCGCCCGCCCGTGCGAGCGCGGACCGGTAGGTACCGGTCCGCGCCACGTCCAACGGCGGAGAATCCCAGCTCACGAAGGAGCCCGGATCCAGTAGTTGCCCGAGCAGTTGCCGAGCGCCGACCCGCGACCGCGTCATCCGGGCCGCCCCGGGCCGTCCGGCACCGCATCTGTCCACACCGGCACATCGACCAGTATGACGGGCAGCCGGGTCAGTAGCCCCGGGTGACCTTCTGCAGCGCGTACTCGGTCAGTCGCACCAGCGCCTCCTTGGCCGGTTCCCGGCGCCGCGCGTCGATCGGCATGATCGGCACATCGGCGGGAACGGCCAGGGCCTGACGGATGTCCTCGATCGGATACATCGGGGCATCGTCGAACTGGTTGAGCGCCACGAGGAACGGCAGATTGCGCGCCTCGAAGTAGTCGACCGCCGCGAAACTGTCCTCCAGCCGCCGGGTGTCGATCAGCACCACCGCGCCGATCGCACCGCGGATGAGGTCGTCCCACATGAACCAGAACCGGTACTGGCCCGGGGTGCCGAACAGGTACAGCACCAGATCCTCGGCCAGGCTGATCCGGCCGAAGTCCATTGCAACCGTGGTGGTGGATTTGCTCTCGATACCCGCGAGACTGTCGATCCCGGCACTGGCGTTCGTCACCAGAGCCTCGGTTCTCAACGGGACGATTTCCGAAACTGCCCCCACCAGCGTCGTTTTGCCCACGCCGAACCCGCCTGCGACCACGATCTTCGCCGAGGTCGGCTTGGTGTGGCGGGTATCGACCTGTGCCGTCGAATCATATACGCCGGAGTCCACTGAGAACCCTTTCGATCAGCTCGCGACGTTCATCGTCGCTGGAATCGTCTTTCAATGTCGCCGAAACGCGGACATGCCCGGCTTCGATCAGGTCCGCTACAAGTACACGCGCCACCCCGATCGGTATACCCAGTCGAGCCGCTAGTTCGGCGACCGACGGCGACTCTCTGCACAGCTCGACTATCGAGTTTTCGATATTGCTCAGTTCGTACTGGCGTTCGAGCGAAATGGGATGGGACGCGACGAGAGCCTCGAGCGCCAACTCCACCTTCGGTCGGGTACGACCGGCGGTCAGCGAGTACGGGCGCACGAGACTGGGCTCGGAGCCTCCCACGCGGTGATCCTCTATGTCCATCCCACCATCAGGAACCCATCGTGACGCGCGGAGTGGCCTGAACAGTCTGGCCCACGCGTTCGACCAACAAAGCCATCTCGTAGCCGACCTGTCCGATATCACAGGACGTATTGGTCAGCACCGCGAGATAGGACCCGTCGCCCACCGCCATCAGCAGCAGGTAGCCGTGTTCCATTTCGACGACGGACTGCAGTACTGTGCCGCCTTCGAACAGATTGGACACACCCACCGAGAGACTTGCCAGGCCGGCCGTGACCGCCGAGAGCTGCTCGGCCCGATCGACCGGTAGTTGGGCACTCGCCGCCATCAGCAGGCCGTCGGCCGAGACCAGAACGGCATGGGCTACGCCAGGAACCTCGCCTGCGAAGTTCGAAACCAGCCAATCCAACTGACGGTTCGTACCACCTAGTTCGGGGTTCATCGGTCTCCTTTGTCTCCGGTTAGGTTCATTGCTCTCATTGCACGGCCATCCCGAACACCTTGCTGGTGCCGACTCAAACTAGACCGGATCGTGTCGGGATTGCGACTCGGCGTACGCTCCTGTGCGCCGTTGACGGCGCCGGGTACCAACCGGCCGCCCGGATTACGCTGCGGCAGACCGGCCGCGGTACGGGTCTCGGGCTCGGCCTCGCTGGCCTTTCGGGCCGCCGTCCAGCCCTCGTCGCCCGGTGAATCGAAGGACGCGACGGCCTGGGAGCGATCGGTATCCGAATCCGACAGCCATGCCGACATCATCTCCGCGAAGATGGGCGTCCCACCCAGGATGCTGTCGGTCTCCTCGGCCGGTTGCAGCCGGGTCTGGAAGAACGACGCGGTCTTCGCCGGGTTGGACTTGTAGCTGTGCCGACCGGGTTCCCGCGCGGCGGCGGGTCCCTCGGCGGATTCGGTCTCACGCGGCAGCGCGACACCCGGCGGGTTGTCGAACCGCTCGGCGGTGTACCCGCCCGGCTCCCGCCGCGGCAGACCGCCCGTCTCGCCGAGCTGGGGCTGCCGGCGCGGCGCCGGGATATCCCGCTGCGGCAACGAGTTCGGGGCTTCGCGGGTCGGCAGGCCGTTCTCCGCCGCAGCCGGGGTGCCGCGCTGCGGCAGACCGCTACCGGCCGGCGTGCGCTGCGGCAGACCGTTGCCCGTGGTTTCGCGCCGCGACGGCAGACCACCGGCCGCGCGACCCCGCTGGGCCGGCAGTTCGCCGGAGGACTCCCGCGACGGCAGTCCCGTCGCCGGTCCCCGCTGGGCGGGCAGTTCACCAGAGGAATCACGCGACGGCAAACCACCGGGCTCACGTGCGGGCAGACCGTTCGAGCCGGGCTCACGTGCGGGCAGACCGTTCGAGCCGGGCTCGCGCCGGGTGGGCAGACCACCGGAGGCGGTATCGGACGGTCGCGGCTCCGGCTCCCGGCGCGGCGATCCGCCCGCGGCGGGACCGCGCTGCGGCAGACCCGAGGCGCCCTTGTCGCGAGTCGGAGCACCGTTGGCGCCCGGATCCCGTTGGGGCAGCGCGCTCGGCCGCTGATGCTGGCCCGGCTGGCGGGTCGGCAGCGATCCGGTCGGGCGTGGAGGCGCGGCCGATTCCGACGCGCTCTCGGTGGGACGCTCCTCGTCCGGTCGCGACGGGGTCGCCTCGCGACGGCCGCCGGGCGCGCCGTTGACACCGGGCTGACGCCGGGGCAGTCCACCCGAACCCGCCTGCGGTGCGCCACCGGCGCCGGGCTGGCGCTGCGGTAGCCCGCCGGCGCCCGGTTCGGTGTCTCGCGGCGGGGGGCCGCCCGCGGTCGATTCACTGGGGGTACGTGGGGGCAGCGTCGGCGTGGCGCCACCGGCGCCGCCCGGACCGAGATTGCGTTTGGGCAGGTTGGCCGCGGCGAGTTTGCCGCGTTGCGGCACACTGCCCGCGCTGGCCTGCCGGAGACTCGTGGTTCCCTGTTCGCCTTCGCGCAGTCCCCCGGCCATGGCGGTACCCGGGTTGCGCTGCGGCAGCCCGCCCGTGCCCGCCGCGGGAGCACTCGGGCGCTCCGGCGGTTTGGGACGCTCGACGGCCGGAAGCGGCCCGCTCATCCCCGGGTCGACGGTGACCATCATGTTGCCCGCGGCGGTACGGCTGATCCCGCGGGTCTGCATCGACGGGCCGCCGGGGGTGCCGCGCAACGCCGCCGCGGCGGCCTCGTCCGGCGATTCGTCCTTCGACTTCTTACCGGCATCGTTGGAAACGACCGGCTGCGGTCCGGATCCGGTGGCCAGCGGCAGGATCTGGGTTTCCCCGGCGACGATGAGGCTCATCGGCACGTGCACCGTGACGGTGACGCCCGGATCGCGCGCGGTATCGAAGGTCGGGCGCAGCCGCACGTTCAGGCCGTGCCGTTCGGCGAGTCGGCCGACCACGAACAGACCCATGTGACGCGCGGTATCCGGGCCGGGTTCGGCGGTGTTCTCGAGCCGGCGGTTGATCTCGGCCATCTCGCCCGGCGGCATACCGATACCGCGGTCGGCGACCTCGATGAGCAGGCCCTGATCGTGTGCCTGCGCGAAGGTGAACTTCACGTCCGTTTCCGGCGGTGAAGCGCGCAGAGCGTTGTCCAGGAGTTCGGCGAACAGATGCGCCATATCGGAGGCGGCCGGTTCGATCAGCGCACCGCGCGGCGTGGCGCCGAGTTTGACGCGCTCGTAGTCCTCGACCTCGGAGATCGCGGCGCGCAACACGTCGGCGATCTCGACCGGCGCGGATTTGGCGCGACGCTGTTTGGTGCCGGCGAGAATCAGCAGGTTGTCGCCGTTTCGGCGCATACGCGCGGCGAGATGGTCCAGCCGGAAGAGGTTCTCCAGCAGTCGCGGATCCTTTTCGTCGTACTCCATCGCCTCGATCAAGCTGAGCTGATGGTCGACGAGCGATTTACTGCGCCGGGCCAGGGTCTCGAACATATCGTTGACCTGGGAACGCATCTGCGCCTGATCACTGGCCAGGCGCAGCGCCTGACCGTGGATATCGTCGATGGCGCGGGCGAGCTGACCGATCTCCTCCTCGGAGCGGATCGGCATCGGCTCGAGTGGCACTTCCTCCGGGGAGGCGCCGGTGCGGAGCTGGGCGACCTCGTCGGGCAGATCGCTCTCGGCGACCCGCAGGGCGGCCAGGCGCAGGCGGTGCAGGGGCACGATCATGGACCGGGCGACGAATACGGCCAGCAGCAGGGCGGCCAGGATCGTCAGCAGTACGACGATCGAGTAGACGACGGCGTCGGACAGGGCCTTGTCGGCCATCGCCCGCACCCCGTCGTCGATCGACTGGGTGGCCTCGCCGATGAGCTTGTCGGTGGTCGCGGTGCTGTCCAGCAGGGACTGCCGGGCTTCGCCCAGCGGCAGCCGGCCCGCCTGGGCCTCCGGCGATTCGAGCAGTCCCGCGCGGGTGTCGATGCCCTGGCGCAGGATTGCGATATCGGGATCTTCTTCGTTGTAGCGCTGGCTGAGGATGTTCAGCAGCGCGCGCTCGGTATTGGTCGCGGTCCGGTAGGCCTGCTCGCCACTTTCCTGATTACGCAGCAGCTCCGCCGCGGCGGTGATCTCACCGACCATGGTGGACCGCAGGTTGAGCGCGTCGACGAGGCGGAGTTTGGCCGGGTCGATCGAGGCGTCGCCGATCTCGCCGAGGATGGCTTCGACGGCCCGCACACCCGCGTTACGGGCGGTGTCCAGTACCGCGACAGCCTGGTTCGGCGGCAGGTTCGACGGCGCGGTGCCCCCGGCGCGTACGTCCTTGGCCTGACTGATCATGTCCGAGAGCGCGTCGTGCGCGGCCGGCAGATCGTCCAGTTCGGTGAGCGCGCTCTCGGCGGCGGCGATGGACTTGTCGAGACCGGCCAGGTTGTCGTCGGTGACCATCGACCGGTTCGGCGCGATCGCGATGACCTGCGAGCCCGCGACAGTCGAGGTGGCCGAGCTGAGATCGAGTACGGACGGAACGATGCTGACGTTCTCCGAGGCCGAGCCCAGCCGGTTCGCGTTACTCCATTCGGCCGAAATCCTGGACACGCCGAGTCCGACCGCGACCGCCAACGGCACGGCCAGGACGGCCGTAACCTTCCAGCGAAGGTCCCAGTTACTCAGCGCCCAGCGCTTAGTGCCGGACCTAGCGGCGTCACGCATTCCCACTCACTTTCCAACCTGGCCCCAGCCATGCACCATCAGCGGAACTCCACACTCGCATAGTGGCTCGACGGGTGGAGCTGCCCGTGGGTCGCGGCTGGCCGAGAAATTGCGTCTACGACGGACCGAATTTGTGTCATCAGATTCTAACGGATCAATAACTTCTTGGTGTACTCAGCCTGGGTTCACGCACATTGACCAGCCGGTTACAGGCATAAGCCATGGTCGCGACACCCGATGGGGGGTCGCGTGAAGTCTGCCACAATCGTGCTGATCTATCGAGGCGAGGATTGCTGCGAGGCTAGGGAGCACGGGTGAACGCGAGGAACGAGTATCGACCGGTCTATCAGACCAGTCTGGTCGATCCGGCCGAGTTCTGGACCCGGGCAGCTTCTGCCGTCGATTGGGATATACCGCCCGAACAGGCGATCGATACCGGTCGGCGAACCTCCCGATGGTTTCCCGGCGCGCGACTCAATACTTGCTACAACGCACTCGATCGACATATCTCCGCCGGCCGGGCCGACCACACCGCACTGATCTACGACTCGGCGATGACCGGCGCGAAACAGACGTTCAGCTACGCCGAACTCTTGGACGAAGTGGCCCGATTCGCGGGCGCCATGCGCGACCTCGGCGTGACCGCCGGTGACCGGGTCGTGATCTACCTGCCGATGATTCCCGAGGCGGTGATCGCGATGCTGGCCTGCGCGCGGATCGGCGCCGTGCACTCGGTGGTGTTCGGCGGGTTCGCCGCACCGGAGCTGGCCGCCCGGATCGACGACGCCGAACCGGTCCTGATCCTCACCGCGTCGGGCGGACTCGAACCGGCCCGGACCATCGACTATCCGCCGATCGTGGCCGAAGCGCTCGAACTGGCCGAAACCGCGGCGCCGCACACCGTCCTGGTGAAACAGCGTCCGGAGTTCGCCGCGCACAACTACGACGGCGACCCGGTCGCCACCGGAACGGCCCGCTGGATCGACTGGGATACCGCGGTGAACGGCGCCGAACCCGCCGATCCGGTCTCCCTAGCCGCGACCGATCCGCTGTACGTGCTCTACACCTCGGGCACCACCGGCAAGCCGAAGGGCGTGGTCCGCGACAACGGCGGCCACGCTGTCGCGCTGACCTGGTCGATGCGCAATATCTACGACGTCGGACCGGGCCAGATCATCTGGGCCGCCTCCGATGTGGGCTGGGTCGTCGGCCACTCCTACATCGTGTACGCGCCGCTGCTGGCGGGTGCCACGACACTGCTCTACGAAGGCAAACCGGTGGGCACCCCGGACGCGGGCGCCTTCTGGCGCATAGTGGCCGAATACGGGGTGCACACGCTGTTCACCGCGCCGACCGCCCTGCGCGCCATCCGCCGCGCCGACCCCGAGGCCGTACTGGCTCGCGAATACGACCTCACCGGGCTGCGCTCCTTGTTCTGCGCGGGCGAACGGCTCGACCCTGCCACCTACCGATGGGCCGCGGAAACCCTCCTGGACGGCCGCACGGACTGCCCGGTCGTGGATCACTGGTGGCAGACCGAAACCGGTTGGCCCATCTGCGCCAACCCGCTCGGGTTGCAACGGCTGCCGATCAAGCCCGGCTCGGCCTCGGTACCGGTGCCCGGCTACCGATTACGCGTCCTGGACTCCTCCGGCAACCCGGTAGCGGCCGGGGCCGAGGGGACCATCGTCATAGGCCTCCCGCTGCCTCCGGGCGCCCTCACCGGTCTGTGGCACGACGAAGAACGCTACAAACGCTCCTATCTGTCGGCCTATCCCGGCCATTTCCTCACCGGCGACTCCGGCTATTTCGACGAGGACGGCTACCTTTTCGTTCTCGGCCGCAGCGACGACGTGATCAATATGGCCGGACACCGACTTTCCGCGGGCAGTATCGAAGCCGCCGTCGCCGGACACGACGCCGTAGCCGAGTGCGCGGTTATCGGTCTGCCCGATGAACTCAAGGGGCAACGTCCCATCGCCTATGTCGTCCTGAAAGCAGCCGCCGTGGTCGACCCCGAAACACTGCGCGACGAATTGAGCGAACGCGTCCGGAAACAGATAGGTCCGGTCGCCGGTCTCTACGACGCCGTCATAGTTCCCACCCTGCCCAAAACCCGTTCCGGCAAGATCCTGCGCAAAACCATGCGCCAGATGACCGCGGGCGAAAACTACGAAATCCCGTCCACCATCGAAGATCCCACCGTCCTGGACGAACTCGCCCGAATCGTCGGACCACAACAAAACTCAAAGTCCTCTTAAGAAAACCTCAGAGGGCGGCCATCACCGCCCAATACGGTCTGAGTCAGTCCACGAGCTCTCGGCTCGACACCACACGGCAGGAGGCACTGATCACATGGCACACTCCACGACCCGGTTCCGCGGCAAGCTCGGCCTCGCCACGCTCACGCTGGGTGCGACCGCGGCGGTGACCGCGTTCCTCAGCCCTGCCGTCGCCTCGGCAGGCCCGGTCGAAATGGCCGAACCACTGCTGACCAGTGACTGCTCCTTCGCCCAGGTCGACGCGGCTCTGCACGACCAGGCCCCGGAAATGGCCGCGATGCTGGACAACAACCCGGAGCTGAAAGCCCAGCTGCAGAGCAAGTTCGATCAGCCGGTCGAACAGCGTCGTGCGGAACTGCAGCAGTACATCGAACAGAACCCGGAAGCGGCGCAGCAGGCCCAGAACGACCCCCGAGCACAAGAGCTGCGGGCGACCATGCAGGGCGTAGCGGACACCTGTCACAACTACTGAGCTGTGTTTATCGGCGCCGCCTGCGGCGTCGCGGGGTTGAGGCCCCCTTGGTCCCGGCGTTCAGCCCTCGAGACTCGAGGCTTCGCCTCATGCGCTTTCGAGGGCTGAACGCCGGGACGGGCCTCAACCCATTAAGTGCCTCGCTGGACTCGGCGCCGAGCGGTTACGTCGCATACGGACCTCCCGGACCATCGCCGACCCGTCCGCACAGGCAGACCTTGTCACCGACCCTGTTGTCCAGGGGCCGCACAGCGCACCCTGGTCCGCACGGGCACACCCTCGAATGATCTCCCTTCCGCGAACTGCCACACCCCACCCTGCGCCGAATCCAGCAAGGCCCACAAAGGTTGCGGCCCGCAGGCGACCACCCCCACCTTCGCGAGCAGGTCCACCCTCACCCCACGAGCACCTCACCCCTCACCTTCACGAGCAAGCCCACCCCTCATTCCTCCCGGATGGTCAACTCCCACGGTCGGGGCCCGCCCCGGTTCTGGAGCGACGGAGCGAAGGAGCGCAGCGACTGAGCGGAGGAGTGAAGAACCGGGGTTGACAAGGGCCCCGACCCGCGACGCCGCAGGCGGCGCAAATAAACACAGACCTTCACAAGCGACCCCACCCCTCACCTTTATAGGTAGGCCCACTTCCCCACCCTCACGAGCCAGCCCCACCCCCCACCATCACGAGTAGACCCATTTCCCCACCCTCACGAGCACCCCCACCATCACAACCAACCCACCCCACACCTTTACGACCGACCCACCCCTCACCTCACGAACCACCCGCCCACCTCCGCGCGTGACATGCACCCGACCGCTCCAGTCGGCGCACACCACGCCATTCCCACAGCTCGCGGTTGGGCGGTTCCAGCGGAGTAGGTAGGCAGAATGGACGATGTGACAGAGCGGACCAGCAAACCGGCGGTACTGGTTGTCGACGACGACGAGGATGTACTCGCGTCGGTCGAGCGGGGTTTGCGGCTGTCGGGGTTCCGGGTGAGCATCGCCCGGGACGGTGCGGCGGCGTTGCGTTCGGTCGCCGAGCAGGCGCCGGACGCGATCGTGCTCGATATGAACATGCCGGTGCTCGACGGCGCGGGGGTGGTGACGGCGCTGCGAGCCATGGGCAACGAGGTGCCGATTTGTGTGCTGAGCGCGCGGAGTTCGGTCGGTGACCGGATCGCGGGGCTGGAATCGGGAGCCGACGACTATCTCATCAAGCCGTTCGTGCTGGCCGAGTTGGTGGCCCGGATCAAAGCGCTGTTGCGGCGGCGCACCGATACGGCCACACCGCCGGGCACACCCGACACCATCACGGTCGGACCGTTGCAGGTGGACACGGCTGGGTACCGGGCCCTCGTGAACGGCCAGGAGATCGAGTTGACCAAACGAGAGTTCGAGCTGTTGTCGACCCTGGCCCGGAACGCAGGGGTGGTGCTGAGCCGGGAGCGGCTGCTGGAACTGGTGTGGGGCTACGATTTCGCCGCCGATACCAATGTTGTCGATGTGTTCGTCGGCTATCTGCGCCGAAAACTGGAGTCCGACGGTACGCCGCGGCTGCTGCACACCATCCGCGGTGTCGGGTTCGTGCTGCGGGAGAGCCGATGAACCGGGATTTCGCGTGAGCGAACGATCCCGTGGTCGGCGCCGCCGTCGCCGGTCCTATTCGCTGCGTACCAGGGTCGCCGGGGCGGCCGCCGCCGGGTCGGTGCTCATTGTCGCGCTGGTGAGCGCTATCGCGGTGCCCGCCATCGAGCACAACAATCTCCAGCAGACCGACCAGCAGTTGCGGATCGCTTCGCGGCTCGTGCTGATAGAGCCGGTCGTGGCGGTCGGGGTGGTGAACCTGCTGGGTCCCGACCGGGATATGGCGCTCACCGTCCGGGACGACGGCCGGGTCCTCGCCTCCAGTTCGATCGAGCTGCCGGAGCTGGATACGGGCGCCAGAACCGTGAACGTGGGTGGAACGCCGTATCGCGTGCTCACCACGACCGAGAACCAGCCCGCGGGCCGCTCGGTCTCGCTGGGCATTCCGGCCGAGGAGGCGGCCGAGATGACCGCCGAGCAACAACGCTGGGTGCTACTGGGCGGTCTGCTCGCGATCGCGGCCTCGGCCGGGCTGGGCTGGTTGTTCGGCGGGCGCGCGGTACGGCCCATCGTGGTGCTGACCCGTCAGGTCGGGGCCCGCACCGGCTATCGTGACGCGGCCCCGGAACCCGTCGACAGTTCCGGCGTGCTGGAAGCCGAACAGCTGGCCGACGCCGTGAACACGATGCTGCGCCGAGTGGACGAGGCGCAGACCGATACGGCCGCCGCTTTGGAGACCGCCCGGGATTTCGCCGCGGTCTCGGCGCACGAACTGCGTACCCCGCTCACCGCCATGCGCACTGATCTGGAGGTTCTGGCGACCCTCGATCTCGACGAGGCGCAACGCACCGAGATCCTCGGCGATCTCCAGCGCAGTCAGGGTCGCGTCGAGACCACGCTGGCCGCGCTCGAGCGGTTGGCGTCGGGTGACCTCAGCACCGAACGCGACCATATCGACACCGATATCGCCGAGTTGTGCGATCAGGCCGCCCACGACGCCATGCGCCACTACCCCGGCCTGACCGTCCGCATCGATACCGACGCCGAGCTGGTCACTCGCGGCCTGCCCGCGGGATTGCGTTTGGCGGTGGACAATGCCTTGAAGAATTCGGTGAAGCACGGCGGCGCGACCGAGGCGCTGCTCTCGGCCCATCGGGCCGCCGACGGCACCATTGTCGTGTCGGTCGACGACAACGGCCACGGTCTCCCCGCCGACGAACGCGAGGCCGTGTTCGCTCGTTTCGTCCGCGGCAGCCGAGCCCACAAGGGCGGCTCCGGTCTGGGTCTCGCCCTGGTGGCGCAGCAGGCGCAGCTCCACGGCGGCCGCGCCTATTTCGACGACGGCATCCTCGGCGGAGTCCGGTTGGTCGTGGTTCTCCCCCAACGCGACTGACCCGGGACCGAGGGCACCGACCGCGCTCCTCTCGGCACAGCGGCCGGACCACCGATGCAGCGCACCTCCGCGGGTCTCGACTTGTGCGGACGTGCCCGCGACGCAAACGAACCGGCGCCCCGGCACCGTTCGGTACCGGGGCGCCGTAAAGGCAGTTCTTGTTACTTCGCGTCGAGCAGATCGATGACGAAGACCAGCGTCTTGCCCGACAGTTTCTGCCCGCCGCCGGCCGGGCCGTAGGCCAGCTCCGGCGGAATCGTCAGCTGCCGGCGACCGCCCACTTTCATGCCCGGGATACCGTCCTGCCAGCCCTGGATCAGGCCGCGCAGCGGGAAGGTAATCGATTCACCACGGTTCCACGACGAGTCGAATTCCTCGCCGGAATCGAATTCCACGCCGACGTAGTGCACTTCGACGGTACCGCCGGGGACGGCTTCCGCGCCTTCACCGACCGTGATGTCCTTGATGACCAGTTCGGTGGGCGCGGGCCCCGCCTGGAATTCGATCTCCGGTTTACTCATGCCTTGAATCCCCTTCGATTCAATCGGTTTCAGCGATTGGCGATTTCGTTGTAGTCACGCGCACCGTAGCCGGTGTAGATCTGCCGCGGGCGGCCGATCTTGATAGCTTCGCTGTGCATTTCCCGCCAGTGCGCGATCCAGCCCGGGAGCCGGCCCATCGCGAACAGTACCGTGAACATTCGTGTCGGGAAGCCCATGGCCTTGTAGATGACACCGGTGTAGAAGTCGACGTTCGGGTACAGCTTGCGTTCGACGAAGTACTCGTCGGTGAGCGCGGCCTCTTCCAGGGCCTGGGCGATATCGAACAGCGGATCGCTACCGAGTTTGCTCAGAATGGTGTCGGCGTGTTTCTTGGCGATGGCGGCGCGCGGATCGTAGTTGCGGTAGACCCGGTGCCCGAAGCCCATGAGCTTCACACCGTCTTCTTTGGCCTTGACCTTACGGATGAATTCCTTGACATCCCCGCCGTCGGCGAGGATACCGTCCAGCATTTCCAGCACCGCCTGGTTCGCGCCGCCGTGCAGCGGGCCCCACAGTGCGTTGATACCACCGGATACCGAGGTGAACAGGTTGGCGTCGGAGGAGCCGACCAGCCGGACCGTGGAGGTGGAGCAGTTCTGCTCGTGGTCGGCGTGCAGGATCAGCAGCATATCCAGTGCCGAGGCGATTTCCGGGTCCACCTGGTAGGGCTCGGCCGGGAAGCCGAAGGTCATCCGCAGGAAGTTCTCCACCAGCGACAGCGAGTTGTCCGGGTAGAGGAACGGCTGGCCCACCGACTTCTTGTACGAGTACGCGGCGATGGTGGGCAATTTGGCCAGCAGCCGGATGGTGGAGAGTTCGACCTGTTCGGGGTCGCGGGGGTCCAGCGAGTCCTGGTAGTAGGCCGAGAGTGCGTTGACCGCGGACGACAGCACCGGCATCGGGTGCGCGTTCCGGGGAAAGCCGTCGAAGAAGCGCTTCAGGTCCTCGTGCAGCAGGGTGTGCCGACGGATCTTGTCGGTGAAATCCTCGAGCTGGTCCTGAGTGGGTAGCTCACCGTAGATGAGCAGATAGCTGACCTCGATGAAAGTCGAGTTGTCCGCGAGCTGCTCGATCGGGTAGCCGCGGTAGCGCAGAATGCCTTCTTCACCGTCGATATAGGTGATGGCCGATTTGGTCGACGCGGTGTTGACGAAACCCGGGTCATAGGTCGTATATCCCGTGCTGGCCAGCAGCTTGCCGAGGTCGATACCGTCGTTACCTTCGGCCGCCTCGGCGATCGTCATTGGGTATTCGCCACCCGGATAGGTGAGAACCGGTTTGGCGTCATTGATGTGATTCTCGGGCACGGAAGGTTCCCTCTCAGGCTTATGACCGTCGGCATCGTGTGCGGACAACACACGGTGCGTTACCGCTAGACGCTAGTCCTTGCTCCGGCGGGACCGGTGGGGAGGGTACCCGCGCGTCGATCTCACAATCGGCCCGCGAACGCGTGAGATTTCCTGGTTCATCTACCGACCGGTAGCGCTGTGACCGGGTAAATCGCCGACGCGGACCGGGTCCGGCCGACTGCGGGCAATACCCGCGCACACAGCTCCGGACGATCCCTCCGCGACCGCGTAGTGAACCATACCCACCACCCCGGAATCGAAACCGTGCCGAACATCACCGGAAGCCCGGGCGACGAGGCATAATGCCGCAGGCAGCGGCTCCGGGTACCGGTTTCCGCTCACGGCTGGAGGCGCCGCGCCGTCATCCCCGAGTCGTCGATCCGGACCACGATCCGGTTGTGCAGGCGGCCGCGCTGCCCCTGCCAGAACTCCACCTCGTCCGGGCGCAGCAGGTACCCACCCCAATGCGGTGGCACCGGTATCTCGGCCGTCGCGGCGAACCGGGCCGTGGTCCGTACCAACTGCTGGTCCAGTTCGGCGCGGGAAGCGATCGACTCCGACTGCCGCGAGGCCCACGCTCCGAGTTGGGATTCCCGGGGCCGCGACTCCCAGTAGAGCTCGGTCACCTCCGCGGGGACCTTCTCGACCAGGCCGCGCACATGGGCCTGGCGGGCCAACTGCGGCCACAGGAAGGTCGCCGACGCATACGGCGTCTCGGCCAGTTGCGCACCCTTGGCCGAGTCGTAGTTCGTATAGAAGACGACGCCGTCCGGCGAGAGGCCTTTACACAGCACCGTGCGGGTCACCGGGCGGGCGGCCGATCCGGCCCCGCGCACGGTCCCGAGCACCATGGCGTTGGGCTCGGCGATACCGGACACCGTCGCCTGCTCTATCCACAGCCGCAGCAGAGGCTCCCAGCCGCCCGCCACCGAGTTCTCGTCGAGTTCCGTGTCGTGCACACCGAGCACCGGACCCGTTTCGGACGAACCCGGATGCGCCGCACCGTATTCGGCCCGCATCGCCCAGAGATCGTCGCCGGTCGCCTCCACCTCAGCCATGGGCCAGACGTTACTCCCGAGTAGGTCGGCGCTAGAGTTCTGGTGAAAGGAGAGTCTCGTATGACCACCAATTCCGCGGTATCCGCAGTACCGGACGATTTCGTCAGCGGCCTGGAGGGGGTGGTCGCGTTCACCACCGAGATCGCCGAACCGGACAAGGACGGCGGTGCGTTGCGCTACCGCGGGGTGGACATCGAGGACCTGGTCCGCAACCGCGTCACCTTCGGTGACGTCTGGGCCCTGCTGGTCGACGGCGAATTCGGCCACGGACTCCCCCCGGCCGAACCCTTCCCGCTCCCGGTGCACACCGGCGATGTCCGGGTCGATGTACAGGCCGGCCTGGCCATGCTCGCCCCCATCTGGGGTTATCAACCGCTCCTGGACATCGACAACCCCACCGCCCGGGAGAACCTGGCCCGCGCTTCGGTGATGGCCCTGTCCTACGTCGCGCAATCCGCGCGCGGTATCTATCAGCCGGCCGTACCGCAGCGCCGCATCGACGAATGCACCACGGTCACCGAGCGGTTCATGACGCGCTGGAAGGGCGACCCCGACCCGCGGCACACCGAAGCCATCGACGCCTACTGGGTGTCGGCCGCCGAACACGGCATGAACGCCTCCACCTTCACCTCCCGGGTCATCGCCTCGACCGGCGCCGACGTGGCCGCCGCGCTCTCCGGCGCGATCGGCGCCATGTCCGGGCCGCTGCACGGTGGAGCGCCCGCCCGCGTCCTGCCCATGATCGAAGAGGTGGAGCGCACCGGCGACGCGCGCGCCTTGGTCAAGGGGATCCTGGACCGCAAGGAAAAGCTCATGGGCTTCGGCCACCGGGTCTACCGGGCGCAGGACCCGCGAGCCCGGGTACTGCGCGATACAGCCGCCCGCCTGGCCGCCCCGCGTTACGAAGTGGCGGCGGCCCTCGAACAAGCGGCCCTGGCCGAACTACGCGAACGCCGCCCCGATCGCGCCATCGAAACCAACGTCGAATTCTGGGCCGCCGTGATCCTGGACTTCGCCGGAGTACCGGCGCATATGATGCCGGCGATGTTCACCTGCGGCCGCACGGCCGGCTGGTGCGCGCACATCATGGAGCAGAAGAAACTGGGCAAACTGGTACGCCCGGCGGCCATCTACACGGGCCCGGAACCGAGGAGTCCCCGAGACGTGGCGGGCTGGAGCGAGGTCTACCGGACGCCGTCGGCCCAGTAGGAAGCCGCGAGTCGTTCAGGCCCGCTCGGGCTCGGCTTCCCAGTCGATGGCCACCGACTCCCCCCGGTCCACCGCGAAGAACGCCGCCTCCAGTTTCGCGCCCAGGTCGAGCAGGCCGATGGCCGCCAGCGGCACCGACTGAACAACCCGGACCCGCCACGGGGCGGGTTCGTCCCAGGCCCGCAGTTCCAGGTCCAGTCGCAGGACCGGGTCGTCGCAGCCGCAGTAGTCGGCGTCGACGGCTACCACGGCCAGCACCGTAGCGGTGGCCCGGCGGCCCTCGGCCAGGATCTTCACCAGGCCGGCGCGGCCGGGATCGGCATCGCCGGGCAGATACAACACCATCCGGTCGCGATCGTCGGGGTCGACCCGGCAACAGACCAGATCACCCGGCCGCATCCGGTCCAGTTCGGCGCCGGACACCCGCTGCCGCACCTGGGTTTCGTACGGGGACACCCCGGGCAGGCGGACGCGTACCCGGAAGGTGTAGCCGGGCTCGGTCCGGCGGGTCCGGGTCGCCAGCACCGTGGCCGACCCGGCGGTGCCGGTGGCCAGCAGATCGCGCCGGGCCGGGCCGGTAGGCGATTCGCCCCGGCGCCGGAAACGCCGCGGGAGCAGGTCACGTATGCGCGCGAGGGGGCCGGTCGCCCCCGGAACCGCACCCCCGCCATGCGCACGGCTGTTACCGGAACCGCCTCCGGCAGCGCCCCTCGACGACCGCATGCTCATCCCTGCCACGTTAGTCGGACTGTGGTACGCGGCACAGCAACGGCGCGGTTACGCTGTTCGCCATGACCAGTACGTTCCCGACCATTCCTGAAGACCTCAAGCCCGCCGACGGTCGTTTCGGCTGCGGCCCGTCCAAGGTTCGCCCGGAGCAGCTGCAGTCCCTGGTGGAGGTGGGCGCCTCGGTGTTCGGCACCAGCCACCGGCAGAAACCGGTCAAGGACGTGGTGGCCCGGGTGCGGTCCGGGTTACGGGACCTGTTCGCCCTGCCCGAGGGTTACGAGGTGATCCTCGGTAACGGCGGCACCACCGCCTTCTGGGATGCCGCCGCGTTCGGCCTGGTCCGCGAACGCTCGTTGCACCTCACCTACGGCGAGTTCAGCGCCAAGTTCGCCAGTGTCACCAAGAAGAACCCGTTCCTCGGCGACCCGATCGTCATCTCCGCCGACCCGGGCAGCGCGCCGGAACCGGCCGCCGATCCGGCTGCCGACCTGATCGCCTGGGCACACAACGAGACCTCCACCGGTGTCGCCGTGCCCGTGCAGCGGCCGCTGGGATCGGACGGTTCGCTCGTCGCCATCGACGCCACCTCGGGCGCGGGCGGGCTGCCGGTGAACATCACCGACGCCGATGTCTACTACTTCGCTCCGCAGAAGTGCTTCGCCGCCGACGGCGGACTGTGGATCGCGCTCATGAGTCCGGCCGCGCTGGCCCGGGTGCAGGAGATCAAGGATTCGGGTCGCTGGACCCCGGACTTCCTGTCGCTGCCCATCGCCATCGAGAACAGCCTCAAGGACCAGACCTACAACACTCCGGCACTGGCCACACTGCTGCTGTTCGCCGACCAGATCGAGTGGCTGAACCGCAACGGCGGCCTGGACTGGGCGGTCAAGCGCACGCTGGATTCGTCGTCCCGGCTGTACTCGTGGGCCGAGGCCAGCGAATTCGCCACCCCGTTCGTCACCGATCCGGCACACCGTTCCCAGGTGGTCGGCACCATCGACTTCGCCGATTCGGTGGACGCCGCCGCGGTGGCCAAGACTCTGCGAGCCAACGGGATCGTCGATACCGAGCCCTACCGCAAACTGGGGCGCAATCAACTGCGGGTCGGAATGTTCCCCGCGATCGATCCCGAGGATGTCGGTCAGCTGACCCGCTGCATCGACTGGGTGGTCGGCAACCTCGGCTGATCCGAGTTCACCTGCGAGTTCGGGCCCGTCGCGCGTGTTGCGCGGCGGGCCCGCCGGTGTTATAAGACCCCTGCGGGGAATCAACTTGATACACAAGGGAATAGAGAAGATTAGCGGTAGACGACGGCCACAGGGTACATTTCGGTGCCGCGTGTCTTGCCACACGAATCCCAGAAGTGCACTACTGTTCCAGAACGTGGGCGGTATCGCGAGCGACGCGATAAGGAGGTAACGGTGCGTGAACTTCGAGTGATCGGGGTGACGCCCGACTCCGCTCATATCGTGTGCGTCGACACTGAAAGTGGCCAGAAATTCCGGCTTCCCGCCGACGACAAACTCCGTGCCGCGGCCCGCGGCGACCTTGCCCGATTCGGCCAGATCGAGATCGAAATGGAAGCAACTATGCGTCCTCGCGATATCCAGGCTCGAATCCGCGCCGGCGCGTCCGTGGAACAGGTGACGCAAGAATCCGGTATGCCGACGAGCCGCGTGGAGCGGTTCGCCTATCCGGTGCTCCTGGAACGGGCGCGCGCCGCCGAACTGGCGCAGAAAGCGCATCCGATCCGGCCGGACGGCCCGGCCGTCGAGATCCTGATCGATGTGGTGACCGCCGCCTTCACCGCGCGCGGCCATACCCTCGACAATGCCGAATGGGATGCCTGGAAGGACGAGAAGGGCTTCTGGGTCGCCCAATTGCAGTGGCAGAACGGCCGTTCGGAGATCGCCGCGCACTGGCGTTACCAGCCGGACGCGCACGGCGGCAGCGTATCCCCGCTCGACGACCCCGCCACCGATCTCATCGATCCCGATTTCGGACGCGCGCTACGCGGACTCGCTTCGATCCTGCCGGTCGAATCGGAAGCCCCGGCCGCCCCCGAGCCGGTGGCCGAACCCCGGCGTGAACCCGCCCGGCCGGCCGCGGTGGACGACTACTACGGCCAGCACGCGATCGCCGCCGGCGGCACGACACCGCTGCCCGCCACCCCTACTCCACTCTCCCCCGGCGGCAGCCGACCCAACGGCGCCGCCGCGCTGCCCCCGGGGGCAGCTACGGCGAGCGCCCCTGCCGAGACCTACCGGCCGCCGGCGGAAACCTACCGCCCCCCTGCCGAGACCTACCGGCCGCCGGCGGAAACCTACCGCCCCCCTGCGGAAACCTACCGGCCGCCGGTCGAAACCCATCCGGTCGCACCGGAACCGGCTCGGCCGCCGGTCGCCCACCCAGCTCCCGCTGCCGCGCAGACACCCACCGCGCCGCAGCCCCAGGAACCCGCCCAGGTGCCGGAAGTGCCGCCCACCCCTGCCGAATCCGGCGCGGCGGTTCCGCAGGTCGCGGTTCCGCAGGCCGTACCCGCTGCGGCCGAACCCGCTCCGGCCGCGGTAGCCCCGCCCGAGCCTGCTCCCGCAGCGGCGCCGATCGCGGCCCAGGCTCAGCACGACCAGCCCCGGGCCGTCACCGCCGAGGCCGCCGCGCCAGTTGGTGAGACCGCGCCCGAAGCTGCCGCGGCACCGGCCGAATCCCCTGCCGCGCCGATCGTCGCCGCGCCCGTGGCCCCTCCGGCCCCGGCGGAGGCCGAGACCCCCGCGGAACAGCCCGCCGCGCAACCGGAAGCCGAGGCTCCCGAGCCCGCCACCGCGCCCGCGGCGAAGCCGGCGGCCAAGAAGGCACCGGCGAAAGCCACGAAATCGACCGGCCGGACCAAGCGCGGCAAGGCGCCGATGCCTTCCTGGGAAGACGTGCTGCTCGGTGTCCGGAGTTCGGGTAACTGACGCCGGTCGGCCCGGCGTGTTACCCCGCGCAACCGCCGGAATCACCTGATTCGCCTAGTAAATTCCCCAGTACGGCGACGCGGTCCGATGACTCCGGCCCTGTCCGGACGACGACAGCAACGGTGCGCGCCGAGAAGTTCGCGACCTGGTTTCGTGCGCTATCGGAGGTGGACCGATGCTGTCCAAGGTTTCATCGGTGTGGTACGTCGATACCCCCGACCCGCTCGCTGTCCTGCGCGCCGATCCCGACCCGGATCCGGCCGCGGCCTACGCGCTGGCCAGGCAACTCCATCCGGACCTCGAGGTGGAGCCGACGGTCGCCCGCACGCTCGGCGATGTCGAAGGCCCGGAATCCGATGAGCTCTATATCGGCTGTTTCCCCGGACTCACCCTGCTGTGCAGTTCCTACGCGGCGCGGGTCCAGCCGACCGCCATCCCGGATCTGCTGGTGCGGCCGCTCGCCGAAGAGCACACCTATCTGGTGGCCTTCGATCTCGAATACGGCTGGGGTTCGTTCGCGCACTGGGAACGCGGCGAACTGCGCCGGGCGTTCAGTTCCACCCGGCTGAACATTCTGCAGGATCAGGGTCTGCCACATCCCTGGGAGCGGCCGCACTGGGCGGGTGAGCATCCGATTCTGTGGCGCGTCGGCGAACTGGCGGATCCACTGGTCCTGCCTTTCGACCCGCCGGGTTTCGCGGATACGGCCAATCGGGAATGGGTGGGTTTCCAGTACTTCCCGGAAGCCGTGGCCGCCGCGAGCGATACGGCGGAACTGGACGGCTTCGGCGAGGAGACGCGCCCGATCACACCGAAGGACATCCGGGTCTGTGGTTTCCGGCTGTATCCCAGCGGGCATGCCGACGAGGATTCGGCGCCGCCGCCACCGCCGAACCGGGTCGCACACGAGCGCAAAGGTCTGCTGTCCTGGCTGCGCGGCCACGACACGACCGCCCTGAGCGCCGAACTCTAGGCCACGCCGAGGCCGCCGGTTCACGCGGTGAACAGCAACCCGATCCAGGCGAGTACCACCCCGGCACTCGCCCCGGCGAGCACCCAGCGGGTCACCGGACGGGTACGCCAGCGCCATACCGTCGGCGCGACACCTCCCACCGCGACGAGGTTCACCGCCAGCGACAGCAGCGGGTGGACCTGGGTCAGCGCGGCCCCGAACGCGTAGACGCCGACCGTGGTGAGCGCCGCTACCAGAGCCGCTACGGTGATGCCCGCCGCCCACGGTGTGGGCTCGGCGGGCGGGCAGGATGTCCTGCCGGAACCGGACCGGTCCAGTGCCGGGGTCACGACGCCCGCACCCGTTCGTAGAAGGCCATCGCCGCGGCGGTCGCCACATTCAGCGAATCGGTGCCCGCCGACATCGGGATCCGCGCCCGCACATCCGCCGCGGCCATGGTCTCCTCGGTGAGGCCTGGCCCTTCGGCGCCGAGCAGCAGGGCGACCCGGTCACCGGTCAGCGCGGCGGCCAGCGTGGGCGCCGCGGGATCGGGACTCAGGGCGATCACCTGGAAACCGCGCCGCCGCAAACGGTCGAGCCCGGCCGGCCACTCCGGCACCCGGGCGAACGGCACCCGCAGCACATGACCCATCGAAACCCGCACGGACCGACGGTACAGCGGATCGGCGCAGCGGTCGCCGAAGAGCACCGCGTCGACCCCCAGACCGGCCGCGTTGCGGAACATCGCCCCCAGGTTCTCGTGATCGTTGACCCCCTCGAGGACCGCCACCGTCGCGGCGTGCGCGACGACCTCGTCGAAATCACGTTCGGGTGGGCGGTACGCCACCGCCAGCACACCGCGGTTCAAGTGGAAACCGACGACCTCGGCCATCACCTCGGCCGAGGCCCGGTAGAACGGGATGTCCAGGCCGCCGAGCTCGGGGGCGAGTTCCCGCCACCGCTTGTCCACCCCGAGCAGGGCGTGCGGGCGGAACGGCGAATCCAGCATCCGGCGCACCACCACGGTTCCCTCCGCGATGACCAGACCCTTCCCGCCGGGACGGTCGGGTCTGCGGTCCGCCGCCTTCAGATCCCGGAAATCGTCGACCCGCGGATCACCGACACTGTCCACTTCGAGCACCACGGCCACGGCGCCCATCCTGCCAACACCGCGCCGGACCCTCCTCTGTGGGTGCGCCCGGGACCGCGCTCGGGCATGCTGGAGGTATGAAGCCGATCCAGCTCTTGCTCAATATCCTGTGGCTGATCTTCGCAGGGTTCTGGATGGCGCTGGGATATTTCGTAGCCGCGCTGATCTGCTTCGTTCTCATCATCACGATCCCGTTCGGGATCGCCGCGCTGCGCAACGGTGTCTACATGCTGTGGCCGTTCGGCCGCACCACCGTCGAGAAGCCGGGCGCCGGCGCCGGCGCGCTGCTGGGCAACATCATCTGGTTCGTGGTGGCGGGCTGGTGGCTGGCATTGGGTCATCTCGGCACCAGCATCGTGCTGGCCTGCACGATCATCGGGATCCCGTTCGCGTGGGCCAATCTCAAACTGATCCCGCTCGCGCTCTTCCCGCTGGGTCGCGAAATCGTGGACAGCGACCAACCTTTCGCGGCGAGCTACCGCTGACGCACCGATCCGCGACGCGACCGGAGCGGCCGCGCGTTCACTCCGAGTCGGCGACGACCTGGTTCATGATGGCCACCGCACGCTCGAGCACCTCGAGCTGGTCGGGCGCCAGGCCCGCGAGCTGTGCGCTCATCCAGGCTTCCCGCGCGCTGCGCTCGTCGGCCAGCAGTGCGTGACCTGCCGGGGACAGCGAAACGATGATCTGCCGGCCGTCGGTCGGATGCGGATTACGCGCCACCAGACCGAGATCGGTGAGCGAGGCGATCACCCGGGTCATCGACGGGGGCTGCACCCGCTCTTTGGCCGCCAGCGCACCGGGCGTCATCGCGCCCTCGTTGCCCAGCGTGGCCAGGACCGAGAGCTGGGTGAGCGATATCTGCGATTCCCCGCGCCGCCCCCGCAGATGCCGCGTCAAGCGCACCACCGCCAGCGAGAGGTCGCTGGCCAACGCCCGCACATCCGAGTGGGTATTCACAATGTGAACCATACGTGACACACGTCGGATCGGCGCGCGTACAGCGGTTATCCTGATCGAATGAACGCGCAGCTCCCGCAGTTCCCGGCACGGCTGACCGACCCTCGTCCGGTCCTGGCCGTCGGCTGCGCGCTGTTCGCCGTCGCCACCGCCGTGGTCTGGCTCAGCGGGCATCGCTGGGAATCCGCGCGCCCGATCTGCCTGATGGGTCTGGCGGTCGGCCTGCTCGGTTACCTGATCTTCGCCGTGCAGCGCCGCGGCGCGCGCCGCGGCGATAAGGGCGCCCAGACCGGACTGTGACCGGCGGACCCGAATAGTCCGAGGCAGCGGGGCCGCGGGCCAGCGGGGCGCCCGGGTGCTCAGCGGCCGCCGCCGGGAATTGACTGTTCGAGTCCATCAGGCCAAACTCGCTCAGGTGTCCACCCGATTGAGCGTCGAAGAACGACGGGCCCACCTTATCGAGGCCGCGATCGGCCTTGCCGAGAAAAAGGGAGTCGCGGGGGTGACCACCCGCGATGTCGCCCAAGCCGCGGGCGTCTCACTAGGCGTGGTGCACTACTGCTTCGAGAACAAGGACGCGCTGATGACCGAGTTGGTCAAGGCGCTATCGATGGAGCTGCGCGATTCGGTGGACGCCAACGAATCGGTCTGGCAGGAAGCGGGCAGCGGCAATACGGCTCTGCGCGATCTGCTGCGCTCCGGGCTGGAACTGATGTGGCTGAACATCGAGGCCACCCCCGAACGCCAGCTGCTCACCTACGAGACCACCACCTACGCGCTGCGCGAAGGCGAACAGACCCCCGCCAAACTGGCGATCGCCCGGGAGCAGTACAGCTTCAACGATTCCACGGTCGCCGATATCCTCGATCACGCCCGCGACGCCACCGGCAGCACCTGGAAGGTGCCGGTGCATCAGCTTTCCCGGTTCACGCTCAGCGTGATCGACGGCATCGTACTGCGCTGGCTGGTCGACAACGACAGCGAAAGCGTTCGGACACAACTGGATCTGCTCGCCCACGCGCTGGCCGGACACGCGGAGTAGACCGGCGCGGCGGTCAGTCGGGGCGGCCCGGCCGCAGAATATGGGTCGTGGCGCCGTCGCGCCACCAGGGGACGGTGATCGTGCGCGTGACCGCACCCGTCAGCCGGACGCGCAGCTCGTCGTGCACGATCAGCGGACCGTCCTGCGGAGGCAATGCGAACAACCGGCGGACCACCACGCCCAGCGGCTCGTCCGCCCAGCCGGTTTCTTCCCCGTCGCCTTGGACCTGCGCGTCGACCTGTTCGGAAACCAGCGGAAGATCCAGCAGTACGGCCAGATCGCGCGCGGTCGCCGGATCCGCGACCACCAGCCGATCCGGTGGCACGGCCAGGCCGAACCAGGGCTGATCCAGCACCAGCGCGTCCCCGGCATCGATCACCGCACCGGATAGTGCCCGCACCCGGTCCGGCGGGTCGAGCGCGGTGAGGTCCAGCCGCGGGACGGCCGCACCCAGCCGGGCGTGCACCAGCGAGACCGTTTCGGGTGCCGGGGTCTTCCCGCTGTCGGCCAGAGCTTCCAGGAGAGCTTCGGTGAGCGCGAGATCCATTGCGGCGCCGTCGGCCAGACAGCCGCGCAACGCGTCGAGATCGGCGCGGGACAAACCGGTGATCGGAAGTTCCGGCAGCAGCCCGGCGAAATCGGTGTCCGCCGGGTGCCGGTAGCCGCCCAGCGCGATACCGTCGATCCGCGCGTATCGGCGCAGCCACCACGCGGTGTAGCCGGCCGTGTCACCGAGCAGCGGCCGGGTCCGTTGCGTGGACAGCAACCGCCACAGCGCCTCCGGCCAGGCCGCGTCGTCCACCAGGTCCAGATCGCGTACCGCGACCATCTCCGCGGGGTCGTCGGAAAGCCCGGCCCACCAGGTTTCCTCCTCGTCGAGATCATGGTCGGGACCGGTGGGGTCGCTTTCGGCCACCAGTCCGAAATCCCAGCCGACCCCGATCGCCCGCAGGGCCGCGGCCCCGTACTCGGCCACCGTCTCCTCGGCGACGACCCCGAACGGCGAATCCGGAACCAGTAGTTCGATCAGCGGAGCGTCGGGGAGGAGCAGTTCGTCCGCCGGCCGCACGCCGCCGGTGCCCTCCGGTAGTTCGAGCATGCCGAGCCAGGGCGGCAGTTCGGCCGAATCGGCCAGCGCCGCCAGCCGCAGGACCGCCTCGATCGTCTCCGGATCGTCCGGGTGTTCGGTCAGTTCGGCCTGTAGCGCGGGATCCGACAGCAGGTCCGGCGCACTCGCCCGCTGCGCGCCGAGCCGGGCCAGCAACGGATGCGCCGCCGCGGGGTGCACCAGCCGCGCCCAGTGCACGGGCACCTCCGCGGGCAGGGCCGCGAGTTCGTCGTCCAGCACCACCGTGCGCGGGCCGGTCACCAGTCGCCCGTCGGCCGTCGGTACCGCCAGGGCGCCGAGCTCTTCGACCACCAGATGGTCGACGACGAACGGTTCCAGCGCGGAATACAGAGCGAACCACCACGACGGCGACCGATCCAGACCGCCGGACAACTCGGCCAGCCGCGCCGGTCCGAGCCGGTGGACCTCCAGGACCGCCAGCGCCTCGGCGAACCGCGCCCCGGACAGATCCGGTGACACCAGCGGATCGAGTACGCCGCCCAGCAGATCGGCCAGTTCGGGAGTGAGGTCGGGGAAAACGCTCGCCCGGGTGGGCACCGCGACCCGGTCGAGAGCCGCCGTTCCGGCGACTCCGGAGGTGTCGTCCGCGGGCGGGGCGACCACCGGCAGCCACGGGGCGTTCCGTAGTTCACGCAGCAGCGCCTCCCGCAGCAGGCCGTCGGTCTCACTGCGCGCGAACCCCGGAGCCGGGACGAGCACCAGGCGCGACCGCGGGGGCAGCGCCCGGGCGAAATCGGCGTATCCGGCCGCCAGTTCGGCGAGCCGGGCCCCGGGTAGCACGCGGCGGCGATCCGGTTGCATCGCGATATCGGCGACGAGGACCGCCGGCAGGGACAATTCCTCGTCCGAGCGGGTCGGCGCGCGCAGCACATCCGGTCCGGCGGGCACCGCGACGCCGTCCCGTACCGGGACAAGCCAGCGCGCCCGCGCGGCCCGGAACTGCCACCACAACTGCTCGGTTCCGGCGCCACGGATCCACAGCTCACTCACCCCGGGAAGCCCCGACTCCCGGGTCTCGGAGCGCACCGTATGGTCCTCGATCCGGACCTCACGCAGGGCCGGCAGCTCCAGCAGCAGATCGGCCGCCTCGGACCGCATGGATTCCAGCAGCGCCGCCGGGTCGATCCCGTCGCGCAGCGTGAGCACGATCTCGGTGTCCGCACCGGCGCACGGCAGCGCGGCGGTCGGCCAGGCCAGTCGCAGTATCGGCGGGGCGTACTCGGTCCCGGTCTCGGGAACTACCACCCCGGCCGTGGTCAGCGCCGCCGCCGTGAGTTGCCGGGAGAAACGCAGAGACCCGCTGGTCGAACGGAACTCGATATCTTCGCTCACGGTCAGCACCGCGGTGAACCCGACGCCGAACCGCCCGGTTTCGCCGCCGCCTCCGGATTTTCCGGACGCGCGCAGGGCGGTCAGTGCGTGCACCCCGGAAACATCCAGTGGCGCCCCGGTATTGGCCACCGACAAGGTCCGGCCCGCACACCGCACGGTGATCCGTCCCGGCACCCCGGCCTTCACCGCCGCGTCCGCGGCGTTCTGCGCCAATTCGGTCAGCAGCCGATCGCGGTAGCCGGCCCGCACCAGATCCGCCTCGGTCGCCGTGTCCTCACGCAACCGGGTCGGCGAATCCCGCCACGCCGCCAGCACCGCGGCGCGCAGTCCCGCGGTATCGAAGGGATCCGTGGTGCCGGTACCTGTTTCCGCTGGTCCGAACGTATTGCCCACCGCACCGGTCTCACTCACCCGAGTCAGCGTACGTGTCCGGACACGCCGACCGGCCGGACGCCTTCCGGCGCCCACGTCGTCACCCGATCACCCCGCGAACGCACTCGGACGGTCGCGGATCACAGTCTTGCGCCACTGGAGTCCGGCGTACGGCCCCGGGGCCGGCCCGTCAGTCCTCGGCCGGCTTCGGCTCTCGAACATCGGACGCGGGTTCCGGCGGGCTATCGGTTCCGGAATCCCGAAGGTCGTCCGTGCCGCCCGCGGTCTGCGCCGCGGTGTGGTCCGGTGCCGCCGTCTGCTCCGCGGTGTCCGCGGATCGATCCGGCTCGACGCCGGCCACTACGCCCGTGGCGGAATCGTCCGCGGCGGCCCGGGCGTCCGGCTCCGGGCGGGCGGCATCGGTGCGCCCCGGCTCTTCGGACTCGGACGGCGGGGCGGGCGGCGCAACCCCGCCTGCCTCCGAAGTGCCGGCTTCCGCGTCGCGCTCCGCCGAACCGGGCTCCGCGGCTCCCGGCTTCGGCGCGATCGAATAGACCTCGATCGCCGCATCGTCGAAGGCCTGGTAGAGCGGCGACCCCGCGCCGGTCGGCAGCTCGGTATCCGAATGCGCACCGCATCCGTAACCCATGTGCACCACGTGACCGTCCGCGCCCATCGGATTCGCGCAGACCCCGAAACAGGCCCGCAGCGCACCCGCCAGCGGCAGGTAGAAGCCACAGCTCGCGCAGGCGCCAGGGGCGGCCTTGGCCATCTCGGTATCGGGGCCGTAATCGGCGAACCACCGCTCGGCGGCATCGGCCCGGCCCGCACGGCTGAGTACCTGTTTGCGGCCGAGACCGATCTGGCGGGCCTCGTCGTCGACCTCGGGATCGCCGGTCGCCGTATAGCCGGGTGCCAGGCGTGGGTCGTCGACGGGCGACGCCAGGAGATCCCCCGGCGCCAGATCGCCGGGCCGGATGCGCTGGTCCCAGGGCACGAAGTCCGGTGCGATCAGCGCTTCGGGGCCGGGCAGCAACGCGGATTCGCTCACGGTCACCCGGTCGGTATCGGGCGCGGCGGCAACCACCACCTCCCACTGCCAGCCGTGGTAGCCGGGAAGGGTGGCCTCGAAACGATGCGTCGCCGAACAGTCGTCCTCGGCGTGGACTCCCAGATGTGCTCCGACCCCGGTCGGCTCCAGGTCCGAGAGCGCACTGCGCGCCAAGTCGACGGCCCCGGCCAGGATCGTCCGCACTTCGGTGTCCGAAACAGATACTGCGCTCACGGTCTACATTTTGCCGTATGAAGCACACTCGGCGTACCTGGGTCGGTGCCGCGCTGGTCTGCCTGCTCGCCGCGGCGGCCTGCCGAGACGCCGATGACGCGGTCCCGCGCCTCACCGCCGACGTGCTGGCGACCCATCCGCACGATCTCGGCGCGTTCACCCAGGGCCTGGAAATCGACGGTGACGTGCTGTACGAGAGCACCGGGATGGTCGGGTTCTCCGGCATCCGGACAACCGACCGCAATACCGGCGCCGAACTGGCCCGCACGGAACTTCCGCCACCTTTTTTCGGCGAGGGCGTCACGCTCGCCGGCGACACGCTGTGGCAGATCACCTGGCAAGAAGGGGTCGCGTTCGCTCGCGACCCACAGACCCTCGCCGAGAAGCACCGGGTCCGGTATCCGGGTGAGGGCTGGGGATTGTGCACCAGGAACGGACAGCTGGTCATGAGCGACGGGTCGGCCGGACTCACTTTCCGCGACCCGGTCACCTTCGCCCCGACCGGTTCGGTCGCGCTGACCAGCCATACCTCCGCCCGCCTGAACGAACTCGAATGCGCCGAGGACGGCTCGGTCTACGCCAACTCCTGGCCCACCGATCAGATCCTGCGGATCGATCCGGAGTCCGGGCGTGTCCTGGCTGTCATCGATACCGCCGGACTGCTGTCCGCCGCGGAGCGCGCACAGACCGATGTCCTGAACGGGATCGCCCAGATCCCGGGCACCGACCGGTTCCTCATCACCGGAAAGTACTGGCCCACGGTGTTCGAGGTCCGTTTCGTCCCGTCCTGAGAGGTCCGGCGTAGAGCGATACAGCTCACTTTCCGGTCACCGTGAGCAGGGCGGGGTTTGCGGCGCCGCGCGGTGGGCCAGAATTGAGGATGTGCCCACTTCCCGCGAGCCCTCCGATTCCGATCGCGGTCAGTGGCCCGCCGGCGAGTCTCCGCCGCCCCAGCGGCATCCAGGTTTCGACCGCTACCCCCCGCCGAACGTGCCACACCGCAATCGCGAACCGGATCCCGGCAACACCCGTCCCGCCCCGCCGCCGACCCGCCCGCTGCCCTTCGGTGAATCCGATACGGCCCGGCCGGACGATCGCGCGGCGGCGGCGCAGCGCAGCGGTCACCGGGTCCGGCCGGTCACCGACGCCGCTGCCCGATCGCCGGAGCGGATCGGGCGTTTCGCCCGGGTCTTCGGGGCGCTGGGCGGGTCACGTGGAGCGGCGGACGGCGAACCCTCGACGCGCGAGGTGACCGCGCCCGGTCCCGGTCGGCTTGACGCCCGGGTGGAGCAGGTCGGCGACCCGCGTCCGAACCCCTCCGCCCGCCGGATCGGCGACGCGAACGGCATCCCCCGCGCACCGGATAGCGGACGCCCGGGCTCCGGGGCGGGGCGCCCCACGCCGGGTGGATTCGGCCCAGCGCCCGGCCGCGGTCTCCGGCCGGAAGCGGGTGGGGACGGCCGGCACCGCCCGGACCTCCCTTCGCCGCCGGGTGCGCAGCGCGAACCGCGCGCCGACCGGACCGCCGGTCACCCGACGCCCCGCCCCGAACCCCGCGCCCCCGAATCCCGCGCCCCTGGGCCGAGTGGAGCCGGGCCGAGTGGAGCCGGGCCGCAGGACCGGACCGAACGCGCCGGCACCGACGATCGGCCCGGCGGCGGCGAATCCGGCGAACCCGCGGCGACCAAGGAGTACCCGAGCACCGAACCCGGTACCGAATACGACGACGAGAGCCGCCGCTCACCCCGCAAGCTCACCGTCACCCGGGTCGCGGCGATGCGCGGCCGGGAACTCACCGAGAAAGGTATCGCCACCTTCCGGCGAGCGGCCGAAGCCGACGGCGCGGACAAATCCGGGCTGACCGCGCTCACCTACGCCACCATGGCGAACTTCGCCCTGGACGCCGCGATCGCGGTCGCGCTCGCCAACACCCTGTTCTTCGCCAGCGCGACCGCGGAGAGCAAATCCAAGGTCGCGCTCTATCTGCTGATCACCATCGCCCCGTTCGCGATCATCGCGCCCCTCATCGGCCCCGCCCTCGACCGGCTCCAGCGCGGCCGCCGGCTGGCCCTGGCCAGTTCGTTCGCCGTCCGGGCCGTCCTGGCCGTGGTGCTGATCTTCAGTTTCGACAGTTGGGTGCTGTACCCGCTGGCGCTGTGCATGATGGTGCTGAGCAAATCGTTCGCGGTGCTCAAGAGCGCGGTGACACCGCGGGTGCTACCACCCGATATCGACCTGGTCCGCACGAATTCCCGTCTTACTGTGTTCGGTCTGGTGGGCGGCACGCTGGGCGCCGGCGGGATCGCCGGGGTCACCGCGGCGATCACGGGCTCCACCGGCGTGCTGATTCTGGCCACGGGTATCGCCGTCGGCGGCGCCTATCTGAGTTGGCGTATGCCGCGCTGGGTGGAGATCACCGAGGGTGAGGTCCCCACAACCCTCGGCTACCACCGGCACGATGCGCCGACCGAACTACTCGAAACCGCCGACGAATCGGCCGTGCCGCCGCGCAAACGCCGGCAGCCGCTCGGGCGAGCGGTGGTCACCGGACTGTGGGGCAACGGCAGCATCCGCGTGCTGACCGGATTCCTGACCTTCTATATAGCGTTCGTCGCCAAAGCGACCGAGCATCGGCCCGTCCAGCAGGCCGCGATGCTCGGCCTGGTGGGCGCGGCGGCCGCCGTCGGCAATTTCGCCGGCAACGCCTCCGGAGCCCGGATCCAGCTCGGCCGGCCCTCGCTGATCGTGGTGAACTGCACGATCGGATGCACGGCCGTCGCGGTCCTCGCCCTGGTGCTGGACAACCTGTTCGGCGCGGCACTGGCCGCGCTGGTCGCCTCCGGTGCGAGCGCGCTGGCCAAGGTCTCGCTGGACGCGGCCATCCAGGACGATCTGCCCCCGGAGTCGATCGCGTCCGGCTTCGGCCGCTCGGAGACGGTGCTGCAGCTGAGCTGGGTGATCGGCGGCGCGGGCGGGGTACTGCTGCCGACCGATTATTGGAAAGGCTTCGCGGTGGTCAGTGCACTGCTGGCCGGGGGGCTCGTCCAGACTGTGCTGAGCTATCGCGGGTTCAGCCTGCTGCCGGGTCTCGGCGGTCGCCGACCGCTGCACGCCGAGCAGGAAGTTCCGCACTACGACCCCCCACGAGGAGAAGCCGCCCGGTGAGTACCAACAAAGTCCGCACGACGCTCGCGCTGGCCCTGGCCGGGATCCTGGTGCTGGTGGTCGCGACCGCCGGCGTGGTCTGGCTGCTGGCGCGGGACGCCGAACCGCAGGATCCGGAACTCACCGCATACGCGCACGGCACCACGGTGACCGTCCCGCCGTTCCGCTACTGCACAGTGAAGATGCAGGACTGCCGACAGGGCGAGACCGTGTTCCTGGAGGTGCCGGCCGGTGATCCCCTGCAGATCTCGCTCCCGGACCAGATCGTGGGCACGCCGTGGGAGTTGCTGCCGCTCTACGCCCGTCCGGACGGCGAGGTGGTCGAGCGGCCCAGCTCCTACCGTGACCATCCCGAGAACGCCCGCGCCCTGACGGTCCCGTCACGACCCGAACCGGGGCTGGAGCTGATCGGCGTGGAGTTGCAGGTGATGATCATCGCGATCGACGAGACCGGCAACCAGTTCCCCATCCCGCACGCCGTGTGGTCGATCAAGACCGCCTGAGACGACTGTGGGCCGGCCCGGATGCCCCGGCCGGCCCACGAGAACGTGCTGTTCGGATCAGCTGTCGAGTTCGCGCGCCACGGCGCGCACCACCTCCGAGATCCGCTGCGCGGTCTTGCGATCCGGGTAGCGCCCCTTGCGCAGATCCGGCTGGACCTTCGCTTCCAGCAGCGTGATCATGTCCTCGACCATGCCGTGCAGTTCGTCCGGACTGTGCTTACGCGCGATCGGCTCCTTGCGGGCGTTGCGCTCCTGGTTCTGCCGGACCGACGGCGGCGCCTCGACCAGCTTCAGACTCAGCGCCTGCGGCCCACGCCGCCCGGCCGCCATCCCGAACTCGACCCGCTGGCCGGGCTTGAGCGTTTCCACGCCCTGGGGCAGCGCGGACGAGCGGACATAGACGTCCTCCCCCTCGTCCTGGGAAAGGAACCCGAAGCCCTTTTCCACGTCGTACCACTTCACCTTGCCGGTCGGCACTGCGCTCACCCGTTCGTCTGTTCGGCGCCCGGCCCACCGGGCCCGCGCACACATGTCTGCTGAAAACCCGCTGGTGGCGGGTTCTGCCGCTTACTCGAAAAACGCGCCCCACAAGCATGCAGGACGCGAGATCGCTCAGAGTCTACCCCGGTGGGCACGGCACCAGCACATCAGTTTTACCGTCGAAAGGTGACGAATCCTGCCGATCCCAAGCCCTCCGGCTCACCGTCCGGGCGTACCCCCGGCAACTGGCTGCTGCAATTGGCCCTTGGCCTGTTCACCCTCGGGCTGCTGTCCGTGGTGGCGATCTTCCTCACCCCGATCCTCACCGACAGCGAGCCGGGGCTGTGGTTGTACCTGGGCGCCATGCTGGCGCCGATCGGCTTCGTCGCGGCGCTGATCTTCGCGCTGCGCTCCGGTCGCCGATCCAGGTGACAACTGTCTAGTACCCGGCCCGAACGCGACCGAAGCGTTATGTGATGATAATCACATAACGGCATGATAACGAGGCAGCGTGTCCTGTCACCGTTCTGCGATACGGACCCACTAGCTGCGCAGAGTCCCTACGGGCCGACCGTGACCGCACCGCAACCCATTCGCACACGCCGGTTACCAAATAGTGATTTTTCGGCGCGAACGTCGTACCGTCTACCGCAGCCGGGCAATCCGGCCCACCGGCCCGCCGCACCGAACCTCGCCCCGCGGGTACCGGACCCCGACGGAAACCACAGGGGCGAGGGCGGGACGGGCACCCTCTCAGCCTGGACCCGAGCGAATACCTCGCAGGTGCGTACGAGAGGAAGACGAACGCGAATGAGTGGACGCCATCGCAAGCCCACCAATACCGGTCGCACTGTGGCCAAGGTCGCCGTCACCGGCGCCATGATCAGCGGTGCGGGCGTTGCCCTTGCCGGTACAGCCAGCGCGGCACCCGACGCCGACTGGGATCGACTCGCTCAGTGCGAAGCCGGCGGTAACTGGGGCATCAACACCGGCAACGGCTATCACGGTGGACTGCAGTTCTCGGAGAGCACCTGGCAGGCCAACGGCGGCGGGAACTACGCGCCGACCGCGAACCAGGCCAGCCGCGAACAGCAGATCACGGTCGCCGAGAAGGTACTCGCCTCGCAGGGCTGGGGCGCCTGGCCCTCCTGCTCGTCCTCGCTGGGCCTGAGCAGCGGCTCGACCCCGCGTGAAACCCCCGCCGACACCCCGGCTGTGCAGACCGAGACCGAGACCCCCAGCGCGCACGCCGCGCCGAGTGCGCCTCAGTCCCAGGCTCCGGCCCAGTCCCAGACTCAGACCCAAGAGGTCTACACCGCGGTGGATCGTGCGCTCGCCGCCGTGCAGGCGCAGGGCATCCAGGTCCCGCAGCCCGCACTCGATCTTTTCGAGGCCGTCAAGGCCGGCAACCCCCAGCTGGATTCCGGGCTCCTCGGCGCCTACGAAGCCAACAAGGGCCTGCTGCCTTCCTGAGCGGCAACACCGACTACGAAAGAACCCCGCCTCACCTACCGGTGACGCGGGGTTCTTTCGTTTCGTCCGCTCAGCGGTTGATCACTGTGCGCGGGTGCAGATACGGCAGCTGCTCGGCAGCCACCGGGAACTCGGTGTCCTCACCGAAGGGCGAGAGATTACCGGAGCGAGCCGACGACAACTCGGTGACAGCATGATCGCCGTCGGCCACCTCGGGCCAGCCGTTGTCGACGTAGGGTTTCTTCGATTTGTTCACCACGCCCTCATTCTGGCACGTCCCTGCCGGCGGCCGGTACGACTACCACGTCGAACGACCACCACGGATACCGGACGAGCGCTCCCGGCCGTGCGATCCGACGGCCACCCGCCCGCACCCCGCCGCATTCCCGGTCCACAGCTAGTCTGGACCGGATGACCGGCCAAGACTCGTACACCGCCTGGCTCGGCGCCCGATCCGACGCGCAGTTGGTCGCTCTGCTCGAACGCCGGCCCGATCTCGCGGTGCCACTACCTTCTTCGATGGCGGTGCTCGCCGGCCGCGCCGAACAACGCGCCTCGGTGCTGCGGGCGGCCGACGACCTGAACACGGTGGCTTTCGGAGTCGTCGAGGCGCTCGCCGTCCATACCGCGGCCGGTGGCGAACCCCTGACGCGCACGGAGTTGAAGCGGGCGCTGCGCGGCCGCGCCAAGGCCGCGACGGTGGACGCTACCGTCACCGAACTGGCCGACCGGGCGCTGCTCTGGTTCGAGGGCGACCGGATCCGGCTGGTGCCCGCCACTGCCGAGGCCCTGCCGTGGTCGCTGGGCAGCGGAGCGGAATCTGCCGATGCGCTCACCGAACCCGAGATCGCCACCGCCCTCGCCGACCTCTCCGCCGCCGAACGCGCGCTGCTCGACAAGCTCGCCGAGACCGGGCCGCGGGGGCGCACCCGCGACGCCGCGCCCGACGCGCCGGCCGACCGGCCGGTGCCCCAGCTGCTGGTGCGACGGCTGCTGCGCCGGATCGACGACGAGACGGTGGAACTGCCGCCGGCCGTCGGCCAACTGCTGCGTTCGGAACCGGTCACCGATCCATATCAACTCACGCCACCCGAACCGGTGGCCACCGCACACCAGCTAGCCGAGGTGAACGGGGTCGGCGCCGGTGAGGTGGGGGAACTGCTCCGGCATTGCGCCGCGATCCTCGAGGTGCTGGGCCAGTTACCCGCACCGGCCCTGCGTGCCGGCGGTCTCGGAGTGCGGGAAATGCGGCGGATAGCCAAGGCCGCCGGTGTCGACGAGACACGAGCCGGACTCCTGGTGGAGCTGCTCGCCGCGGCGAAACTCATCGAGAAGGGCTTCCCTGATCCACCTCCCGAAGCCGACGCCGACGATTTCTGGGCGCCCACTCCCGCCGCTGATTCGTGGCTGGAGGCGCCGCCGGCGCGACGCTGGATCCCACTGGCGCACGCCTGGCTGGAATTGGACCGCAACCCCTGGATGATCGGGCTGCGCGACGCCGCCGACAAGCCGCTGGCGGCGCTCGCACACGAACTCCGGATCCCCTACGCCGTGCGGGACCGCCGGACCGTACTCGAGGTACTCGCCGAGCAACCGCCCGGCACCGAACTCGATCCCGCCGGCCTCGCCCGCCTGTTGGCCTGGCGTACGCCCCGGCGGCGCCGGCATTTCCGGGGCCGAGTGGTGGACAACACGCTGCACGAGGCCGCCGCGCTGGGGCTGGTCGGCCGCGGCGCGCTCACCGCGGCCGCGCGGATGCTACTGCGCGGTACGGCTGCCGCCGCCGAGGCGGAACTCGAGGCCGCCCTACCCGACCCCGTCGATCATGTCCTGGTCCAGGCCGATCTGACGGTGGTGGCCCCCGGCCCGCTCACCGCCGATCTGCAGCGCCGGATCGAACTGGTCGCCGATGTGGAATCGGCGGGAGCGGCGACGGTCTACCGGCTCGGTGAATCCTCGCTGCGCCGCGCGCTCGACGCCGGATTCACCGCCGCGGAACTGCACAGCCTCTTCGACCGTCACTCCCGCACCCCGGTTCCGCAGACTCTCAGCTATCTCATCGACGATGTGGCGCGACGGCACGGTCGTCTGCGGGCCGGGATGGCGCAGTCGTTCGTGCGCAGCGAGGATCCCGTGCTGCTCGCGCAGGTGCTGGCCGCACCGGTCGCCGAAGCCCTCGCGCTGCGCGCGATCGCGCCGACCGTGGCGATATCGCAGGCGCCGCTGGGCGAACTGTTCGAGCAGTTGCGCGGCGCGGGTTTCGCGCCCGCCGGTGAGGACGCGTCCGGCGCGATCGTGGATCTCCGTCAGCGGGGGGCGCGGATCAATGTGCGGCCGCTGGCCCGGCAGCCGTACCGCCCCTCCCCGCCGACCGCCGAGCAGCTGGAGTTGCTGGTCACCGAACTCCGGGCCGGTGACCGGGCCGCCACCGCCGCGTCCGGGCAGGCGGTCCGCAGCGACGGCAGCCGCACCAGCACGGCCGCCGCCCTTGCCCTGCTGCAATTGGCGGCGCGGGTGCGACGGCAGGTGCACATCGGCTACGTCGATGCCAAAGGGACGGCGATCCAGCGTGTCGTCGAGCCGGTGCGGGTCGGCAACGGCCAACTCGACGCCATGGACCCGGTCACCGGAACGGTCCGCCAGTTCACCCTGCACCGGATCTCGTCGGTCGCGTTGCTCGAATAGCGGCGCGGGCCGGTTCGTTTCATTCAGCCGCGCAAAGACCCCGGATAGAGGTACTGCTCCGGCGGCGGCGTGGTACCGCGCAACCAGGCATCGAGGAATCCGGTGAGGTCGGTCGATGATTTCGACTGGATGAACGCCCGGAACTCCGGCATCGACGCGTGACCATAGGCGTGCGCTGTCATGAACTCCCGCAACGCCCCGAAGAATACGGTGTCCCCCAGCTGTTTACGCAGCGCGTGCATGAACAGCGGTCCCTTGTAGTACACCGAGGTGAACAGCTTGTCCGCCCCGGGATCCTCCAGCGGCACTTCCCAGAAACTCGGCTTCGCCAGCGCCTTCCGGATCCTGTCGCGGTACCGGGCATCGATATCGACGCCCTCTTTGCGCTCCGGCCACAAGAAGTCGGCGGTATAGCTGGCGATGCATTCGTTGAGACAGATATCGGACCAGCTGTGTACCGAGACCGAATCACCCCACCACTGGTGAGCCACCTCGTGCACCACAGTGTTCAGGTCGGCCCACGCCGCGTAGGTGGGCCGGGTCTGAGTTTCCAGGGAGAACGGGATCTCGGCGGCCAGATAGATACCGCCGGCGGCGTCGAACGGATACGGGCCGTAGAGGCTTTCGGCGAAATCGAGGATCTCCGGCAGGCGTTCTTCGTGTTCGCGCAGGTTCCCGACCCCGGGGGCGAACGCGCTCAGCAAGGGGGTGCCGTTCGCGCGGCGCTGCTCGAGATAGTCGAACCGGTCGATGGCGACGGTGGTGAGGTATCCGATCACCGGTTGGCGCTGTTCCCAGCTGACCGTCCGAAAACCGCCGCGTACCTCGTCGCGCGTCCGCACCCCGCCCGACATCACTTCCCATTCGGCGGGCACGGTCGCGTGCAGGGTGAAGGTGGCCTTGTCCCGCGGGGAGTCGTTGAGCGGATACCAGGTGGAGGCCGAATGTGGTTCTCCCGCTGCGAATGCGCCGCCGGTCGGCGAGTAGGTCCAGCCCTCGCCGCGGGTATCGGCGGCCGTGCCCGCGTAGTCGACCGTCACAGTGAACGGCAGTCCCGGCAGCAGCGGCAGCGGCGGATGAACGACCAGTTCGTGCGGTTTCCGCCATTCGAAGTCGGCGGGCAGATCGTTCACCCGTACCGCCCGCACCTGAGGACCGGTGTAGTCGAGATCGAACGAAGTGAGCGGCTGGGTGGCATTCGCATCGATCCGGGTCGACCCGGTGAGCTGGTGGCCGGCCGGATCGTAACCGAGCGTCACGTCGTAGTGCTCGACGTCGTAGCCGCCGTTGCCGTCCAGCGGAAAGTACGGATCGCCCAAACCCTGCGCGCCCGCCAACGGCCCGGACGGCGCCTGCGCCGCGGCAGGCGTCAAAGTCGGACTCGACAGCACAACCACCCCGGCGATCAGCCAGCGGGTGAGTCTCATGCGGTTCCACCTTCCGTGATCGGCGTGCGCTCGCTGCGGTGACCCGCTCGACGACGTTAGTCGCAATCCACCCCGGATGGCGGTACCCCCGAACACACGGCGCGCGACCAGGTCCCGGTCCGCGGGTTTGCGCGGCGGGCGGATTCAGGCGCCGAGACCCTCCGGCAGCCGGCCCGGATCGAGCAGCAACCGCTTGGCCGCACTGCGCTGCACTTCTTCGGCGCGAGCGAGATTATCAGCGAGCAAACGCCATTCGATCTCGGCGATGGACGCACGGGCCCGGTCGATCACCGCGGTATCCGATGTCCCCCAGGCGATCGGCATCGCGTCGACCGGTAACCAGCGTTCCCCGATCGACCGAGTGGTCCGGTCTGCGCGGACCGCGATCGCCGGCACCCGCTCGCCTTCGGCCACCCGATGGCCCGGAAGCTGCCGCACCGTCTTGGTGACCAGCGCGTACCGCGATTCTCCGTTGTCACGACGCGCCACATTGACCAGTGCGAGCAGTACCGCACCCCGAGGCTGGATCAGCGAGACCACCGCCGGAACCAGTTCGCCTTCGGCGTAGAGCCGAACGATTCCGGTGCGACGCGGCGCCCATAGCGCCACCCAGAGGGCGGTGACCGCGCCCAGCGCGCAGGCCAGGGCCAGCGGATAGGACCAGGGATGTCCCAGCCACACCAGATAGGCGGTGGCGGCCGCGGCGAGCAGGGCGGCGGGGACCGCGGCGAGCCGCACCCGGCGCCGCCCCGCGACTACTTCGTTGACAGCGTGGGCATGTCGGCGGTCCACCGCGAATTCGAAGCGTCGCACGTCGCCCTTCCTAACACAGGTCGTCGGGTTCGGAACGCCTTTATTGGTCGCTGGGCCCGATCGCGGGGCCCAGCAGATCGTCGGCGTCGGTTATCCGATAGGCATAACCCTGCTCGGCGAGGAAACGTTGCCGATGCGCCGCATAATCGGCGTCCAGCGTGTCGCGCGCCACCACCGAATAGAAATGGGCCTGACCGCCGTCCTGTTTGGGCCGCAGCAACCGGCCCAACCGCTGAGCCTCCTCCTGCCGTGAACCGAACGTCCCGGAAACCTGCACCGCCACCGATGCCTCCGGCAGATCGATCGAGAAGTTCGCGACCTTGCTGACCACGAGTACCGGAATCTCGCCGCGCCGGAATGCGTCGAAGAGCGCCTCGCGCTCCTTGTTCTTGGTGGAGCCCTGGATCACGGGGGCATCCAATGCGGCGCCCAGTTCTTCCAGCTGGTCCAGATAGGCGCCGATCACCAGGGTGGGCGCCCCGGTGTGCCGGGCGAGGATGGATTTCACCACCGCGATCTTGGTGTGCGCGGTGGAGCAGAGTTTGTAGCGTTCCTCGGGTTCGGCGGTCGCGTAGGACATCCGCTCGGCGTCGGTCAGCGTGACCCGGACCTCGATGCATTCGGCCGGCGCGATCCAGCCCTGGGCCTCGATATCCTTCCACGGCGCGTCATAACGTTTGGGCCCGATCAGCGAGAACACATCACCCTCGCGACCGTCCTCACGCACCAGGGTCGCGGTGAGGCCGAGCCGGCGCCGGGACTGCAGATCGGCCGTCATCCGGAACACGGGGGCGGGCAGCAGATGCACTTCGTCGTAGATCACCAGGCCCCAGTCGCGGCTGTCGAAGAGCTCCAGATGTTTGTACTCGCCCTTCGATTTCCGGGTGATGACCTGGTAGGTGGCGATGGTGACCGGCCGGATCTCCTTGCGCTCCCCGGAGTACTCACCGATCTCCTCCTCGGTGAGCGAGGTCCGCGCGAGCAGCTCACGCCGCCACTGCCGGCCGGCGACCGTATTTGTCACCAGGATCAGAGTGGTTGCCTTCGCGCGTGCCATCGCGGCCGCGCCGACCATCGTCTTACCGGCCCCGCAGGGCAGTACCACCACACCCGACCCACCGGCCCAGAACGAATCGGCGGCCATCTCCTGATAGTCGCGCAACTGCCAGGCGGCGCCCTGGAAGTCCAGATCGATGGCATGGGCTTCACCGTCGACGTAGCCGGCCAGGTCCTCGGCCGGCCAGCCGATCTTGAGCAGTTGCTGTTTGATGTGCCCGCGCTCGGACGGGTGCACGATCACCGTGTCGTCGTCGATCCGCTCGCCCAGCATCGGCGCGATCTTCTTGTGCCGCAGCACCTCGGCGAGCACCGCGCGGTCCAGACTCACCAGGGTGAGCCCGTGCGCCGGATGCTTGACCAGCTGCAATCGCCCGTAGCGGGCCATCGTCTCGACGATATCGACGAGCAGCGGCTGGGGTACCGGGAAGCGCGAATGGCCGACCAGCGCGTCCACCACCTGCTCCGCGTCGTGGCCGGCCGCGCGTGCGTTCCACAGGGCCAACGGTGTGACCCGATAGGTGTGCACGTGTTCGGGAGCCCGCTCCAGCTCGGCGAACGGGGCGATCGCCTGGCGCGCCACATTCGCGAGTTCGTGATCGACCTCCAACAGGACTGTTTTATCGCTCTGCACGATCAGCGGCCCGTCCGCCACGGGACACCTCCCTCACCTCGGCTGCCGCCCATTGTCCCCGATAGCACCGACAGCGCCCCGGGCGGCGACGGGAAAAGCCCATATCGGGGCGCGGGGGCGGCCGGAACCGGACGAGCGCCGACGCGCGGCGGCTCACGGTCGGCGCCGGGACCGCTGCCCGGTCCCGGGCAGACCGGCCCTCCCCTGAGCGGGACCAGCAGGGCCAGCGGCTGCCAACTGGCCCGAGACACGATCGTCCGATGTATCCAGTATGGGAACCATGATCGAGATCTCGGCGCTGGCCGGAGTGGCGGTTGCGGCTCTCGGACTGGTGCTCACGCCCGGCCCGAACATGATGTACCTGGTCTCCCGGACCATCTCGCAGGGCAGGCGGGCCGGGATGATCTCACTGGCCGGGGTCGCTGCGGGGTTCGGCGTGTACCTCACGGCCGCCGCCACCGGGATCACCGCGGTATTCACACTGGTCCCAGAGCTGTACGCGGGACTCAAGATCGCCGGCGCCTGCTATCTGCTGTGGTTGGCCTGGCAGGCCGTCAGGCCGGGCGGTGTCTCGGCGTTCGCACCGCAGACGCTCCCCCGCGATCCGGCCCGGCGGCTGTTCGCCATGGGCCTGGTGACCAATCTGCTGAACCCGAAGATCGCCGTCATGTACCTGGCGCTGATCCCGCAGTTCGTCTCGCCCGGCGCCGGCCCGGTGTGGTCGCAGAGCCTGATCCTGGGCGCGGTGCAGATCGCGGTCGCGCTGCTGGTGAACGCCCTCATCGTGGGCACGGCCGGTACCGTCGCCACCTTCCTGGGCGGGCGGCCGGTGTGGTTGCGCGTGCAGCGGCTGCTGATGGGAACCGTCCTGGGAACGATGGCCGCCCTGCTGCTCACCGACCGCACCCGGCCCGCGTCCGTCTAGGAGTTTCGCCCCGAGCCGGGGGCGTCACACCCTGACCGGGTGGACGCGGGCTCGACCCGCAGCCCGGTCAGCGCAATCGGACACCGCGTAGTTTCGCCGGATTCGCATGGTCGTAGGCGCCCCGGATCATGCCGTCCTCGACGGCGAACCCGATGACCCGGGAAGCGAATCCGGGATAGACCTCGTCGCCCGCCCGGCCGTGGATCAGCAGACCGAGCTGCCCGTTGACCCGGACGAACTCCACATCCTCGGACACGAAATCCACCCCGGGCCGATCCAGTCCGTAGCGGTGCAGGAGACCGAGGAACAGGCGGGCCACCTTGTCCGGCCCGGAGATCATCTTGCGCGCGGTCTGGGTCGTGCCGCCGGAATCGCCGATCATCACCGCGTCCGGGTGCAGAACCGCGGCGACGGCCTGCGCGTCACCGGTGCCCAATGCCACCAGTAACTTCTGCACCGCGGCGTCGTGGACGCCGTCGGCGGCCGGTTGCGGGGTCTGATCGCGTACCGCTCGACGGGCCCGGGCGGCCAGCTGCCGGGCCGCCTCCGGGGTGATATCGAGGATTCCGGCGATCTCGCCGTAGGGCACGTCCAGTCCCTCGTGCAGTACGAACGCGACCCGCTGCGGCGGGGTGAGCTGATCCAGCACCACCAGCGCGGCCATCCGGAACTCCTGGCGCAGCACCACCGATGCGAGCGGGTCGGGTCCCGGGGCGCTCGCCAACGGCGCCACCACCGGTTCCGGAAGCCACTGGCCCACGTAGCTCTCCCGGCGTACCGCCGCGCTGCGTAATCGGTCCAGGCACAGTCGGGAGACCACCGTCGTCAGCCAGGCCCGCAGATCTTCGATCTCCGATTGCGAGGTTCCGGCCAGTCGCAGCCAACTCTCCTGCACCGCGTCCTCAGCATCGGCCACGCTGCCGGTCAGCCGGTAGGCCACCGCCAGCAGATGCCCGCGGTGGGACTCGAATTGGTCGGCGAGAAGCGCGGCTACCACCGTCCGGATTCTACGGCGCGCGAACCTACCCAACGGCGGCGCCCCGCAGCGCGGACCGGGAAATACAGATGCCGGAAAGCTGTCCGGCTGCCACCATGAATCGGGTGGAAGAGCGCACTTTGACAGATGGCGTCATCTGGCTGAGCCGGCCGGTGGAGTCCGATATCGAGGCGATCACCGACTGCTGCCAGGATCCGGCGATCGCTGAATGGGTGACCGTCCCGACCCCCTACAGCCGGGCCGACGCCGAGGATTTCGTCGGCAACACCGTCGCCGAGGGCTGGGCCGCCACCAGCCCCATCTGGGGTATCCGGCTCGCCGAGGACGGTCGGCTGATCGGCACGGTGAGCCTGGGCATGCGACCCCGCGACGACACCGCCGCCGAGATCGGCTTCTGGCTCGCGGCCGAACACCGCAAGCAGGGACTCGTCTCGCGGGCGGTCACCTTGGCCTGCGACTTCGGCTTCGATCCGGACGAAATGGGACTTGTCCGCATCTATTGGCGCGCGTTCGCCGGAAACCACGCCTCCGCCGCCGTCGCTCGCACACACGGCTTCCGCTACGAAGGGCTGGCCCGGCTCGGCAGCGAGCATCGGGGAATCCGGCGGGACCACTGGGTGGCCGCCCGCCTGAACACCGACCCGCCCGGTCCGGCGGACGGCTGGCCTGCGGAAGTCTGACGCGCGGCGGCCGGTCCGGCCCGCTGAGCACCGGGTCGGCGCACGGTCGGGCCGACTGATCGGGGTCGCCCGCCGCGGCGCCGGTGCCGGACGGCGCGACGACCGGGCGCTCAGCCCCGGCGCTGCTGGACGGCGTCGGCGAGCCGGTTCAGCTGGGCGGCGGTGGTGTCCCAATCCATGCAGGCGTCCGTGATCGACTGGCCGTAGGTGAGATCATCGGCTCGACCCAGCGTGAGGTCCTGCCGGCCCTCGACCAGGAAGCTCTCCAACATCACTCCGACCACACCGGATTCTCCGGCGGCCAGCCGGTCGGCGATATCGGCGACGACGACGGGCTGGCGCCGGTGGTCCTTATTGCTGTTGCCGTGACTTGCGTCGACCACGATCCGCTGCGGCAGTGCGGACTTCTCCAGGCGCGCACACGCGTCGGCCACCGATGCCGCGTCGTAGTTCGTGCCGTTGGACCCGCCGCGCAGGATCACATGGCAGTCCTCGTTGCCTGCGGTCCGGATGAGGGCGGACCGACCGTCGAGATCGGTGCCCGGGAAGACGTGGCTGGCCGCGGCCGCCCGGACCCCGTCCACCGCGACCTGGACATCGCCGTCGGTGCCGTTCTTGATCCCGACCGGCATGGACAGGGCGCTGCTCAGCTGCCGGTGCACCTGACTCGCGGCGGTGCGGGCCCCGATCGCGCCGTAGGAGACCAGGTCCGAGATGTACTGCGGGGTGATGGGATCGAGGAATTCGCAGGCCACCGGCAGTCCCAGCGCCGTGATGTCGAGCAGCAGCTGGCGACCGATCCCCAGACCGGTGTTGACGTCGAAACTGCCGTTGAGGTGCGGGTCGTTGATCAGGCCCTTCCACCCCAGGGTGGTGCGCGGCTTCTCGAAATACACCCGCATGACCAGGTGCAACCGGTCGGAGAGTTCGGCCTGGGCGGCGCTCAGGCGACGCGCGTAGTCCAGCGCGGCGGCGGGATCGTGCACCGAGCACGGGCCGACGACCACCATGAGGCGGTCGTCTACGCCGTTCAGCACGTCCACGGTGGATTTGCGTCCGGTACGGACGATGGCGGCCAGATCGTCGGTGATGGCGTGTACCCGGCGTACCTCGGCCGGGGAACGCAGCGGACTCACGCTGAGGGTGCGTTGATCGTCCAGATCAGAATGATGGGCATCGATATCGACTGCGGTGGTCATCGCGGGTGGTGTCCTTCTCGTTCGGGCCGACCCGCGGAAACTGCCCCGTCGAGCCGGTTGTCATCCGGCTCGGGGTGAAATGGTCAGCGCGCGTGGTAGCCGCAGACCGACCCGCCCCGGGCCGGCTTGCTAAACCAGAAATACACGCGCTGCACGATTGGTCACGGTACCAGCGGTTAACCACGGATGTGGATCCGGGGCGGAATAGCCCGAAAGAAAGTGATACTTAACACAATCCGCCCCGGCGCCGATCAGAACTGCCCGGGCTCGTAGCTTCCGGCCGGGGTGTGCGCGATGGCGTTCATGCGATTCCAGGCGTTGATCGTGGCGATCCCGGCGATCAATCCGCCGATCTGCTCGTCATCGTAGTGTTTGCGCACCCGCTGCCAGATCTCCTCGTCGATCCCACCGCCGTCGGCCAGCCGGGTGGCGGCTTCGGCGAGTTCCAGCGCTGCGCGTTCGGGTTCGGTGAACACCGTCGCCTCACGCCAGGCCGCGACCAGATTGATCCGTACCGAGGATTCGCCGGCGTGAGCTGCATCCTTCGTATGCATATCCACGCAGAAGGAGCAGCCGTTGATCTGACTCACCCGGATCTTCACCAGTTCGTGGGTGGCCGCCGGCAGGCCCGAGTCGTCGACGACCTTTCCGGCGGTGATCAGCCGCTTGCTGTAGCTCGCGGTCACCTTGTTCGCAAAGAGGTTCAGGCGGTGTTCCATGTCCGGATTCCTTTCGTTCTGCGGTCTCACAAGGAAGACGACGCACCAGACCCGGGTGTGACATCGCACAGAAAGACATTCCGCCAACTCGCGCCGCCATGCCCCACCGGGGCCGGTGGATACCGCAGGTCAGGCGGTGAAATCGAATTTCACACCGGTGAGCCGCTCCGAAAGGTCCCAGAGTGAGCGGGCGGTGAGCTGATCCTTCGCCCGTTTCGAGCAGCCCGACCGGCCCGGGTGACCGCGCATACCGCCCAGACCGGAGGGGCCGTAGTACGCCCCCGGTTCGACCGGGGCGGTGGCGGCGAAAAGTTCCGGCAGTGCGCCCATTTCGGCGCTCTGCGCGAACAGCTTGTTGCCGAGGGCCATCACCGAGTCCAGTGCGGTCTCGGTATGTGACTGCAGGTCGGTGGACGCGTAGCCCGGGTGCGCCGCCAGCGCGAGTTTCGCCGATCCGGCCGCCGTGAGCCGACGCTGCAGTTCGAAGGAGAACAGCAGATTCGCCAGCTTCGACTGCCCGTATGCCGACCAGCGCTTGTAGGGTCTGCGCTCCCAGTTGAGATCCTCGATATCGATCGCGCCGGCATTGTGGGCGCCGCTGGACATCGTGACGATCCGATCGCTGATCTTTCCCAGCAGCAACCCGGTGAGCGCGAAATGGCCCAGGTGGTTGGTGCCGATCTGCATTTCGAAGCCGTCGGCGGTACGTCGCAGCGGAACCGCCATCACGCCGGCATTGTTGATCAGCACATGCGCGCTCTCCACCCCGGCCGCGAACTCCCGGACCGAGGCGAGATCGGCCAGGTCCAGATGGCGCACCAGCGCTCGCTCGCCGATCTCGTCGGCGACGGCCTGCCCTTTGCCGATATTGCGGCAGGCCAGGATCACCTGCGCCCCGGCGCCGGCCAGCGCCCGCGCGGCGACCGCGCCGAGTCCGCTGTTCGCACCGGTGACGATGACGGTCCGGCCCTGCTGATCGGGGATGTCCCCGACGCCCCAACCACTCATGTGGCGAGTCTAATGCGCGGCGGCGGCCCGCACGGGACACAACTCGGGGCCGTCGCACAACCCGGGACGGACTCGGCGTCCACGGCCCGTACCTGCACGGTTAACACCCACCCTTTCCAAACGAGATAGGTTTGCCTAACCTATTAACGGACCGGAAACGCGCCGCACACGCTTTCCACTCCCTTTCCCTATGAGGCATATCGTGACCACCACCGCCGCCGGCACCCACCGTGACGGTTTCGTTCCCTTCCCCGACGCGCTGGCCGACTCCTACCGTGCCGCCGGCTTCTGGACCGGCGCCACCGTGGGCGATCTGCTCCGGGACACCGCGCGCCGCCGCCCGGAGAGCCCGGCCCTGCTGGGCGACCGGACGCTGACCTACGCCGAATTGGACGCGGCGGCCGACCGGATGGCCTACGGCTTGCTCGCCCTCGGGATCACTCCCGGCGATCGAGTCGTCGTCCAACTGCTCAATACGCCCGATTTCGCGATCGTGCTGTTCGGTTTGTTGCGCGCCGGCATCATCCCGGTGCTCACCCTGCCCGCCCACCGCCGGGCCGAGATCGAGCATCTGGCCCGCCTCTCCGGCGCCGTGGCGTACCTGGTCGCCGACCGGCACGGCGATTTCGACTACCGGGAACTGGCGGCCGCACTTCTCGAAACCGTCGCAACACTGCGCCACGTACTGGTTTCGGGCGAGCCCGGTGAGTTCACCGACCTCATGTCCATCGCCCGCGACACCGGATCGCTGCCCACCGTCGATCCGAGCGATATCGCCGTCATGCTGGTCTCCGGCGGCACCACCGGCCTTCCGAAACTCATCGCGCGCACCCACGACGACTACGTCTACAACGCGACCGCCAGCGCCGCCGTATGCGAACTCGGCGACGAGGACGTCTACCTGGCCGCCCTGCCCGCGGCACATAATTTCCCGCTGGCCTGCCCCGGCATCCTCGGCACGGTGGCAACCGGCGGCGCGCTGGCCTTCGTCGCCGATCCCAGCCCGGAGAGCGCCTTCGCGGTGATCGAAAGATATGGGGTCACCGTCACCGCGGTGGTTCCGCCACTGGCACAGCTGTGGTCGGCCGCCGTCGAATGGGAGGACGCCGATATCTCCTCGTTGCGACTGCTGCAGGTCGGCGGCGCGAAGCTGGCCGAAGTGAACGCACGGGAGGTCGAGCCCGCGCTGAACGTAGGACTGCAACAGGTCTTCGGCATGGCGGAAGGGTTGCTGAACTTCACCCGGCTCGACGACGACCCGGACCTCATCTGCACCACCCAGGGCCGCCCGCTGTGCCCGGCGGATGAGATCAGAGTGGTCGACGAGGAGGGTGCCGATGTCGCACCGGGCGCGGAAGGCGAACTGCTCACCCGCGGCCCGTACACCTTGCGCGGGTACTACCGCGCCCCCGAGCACAACGCGCGCGCGTTCACGCCCGACGGCTACTACCGCAGCGGCGACCTCGTACGACAGCTGCCCAGTGGCCATCTGGTGGTATCGGGCCGGATCAAAGACGTGATCAACCGGGGCGGCGAGAACATCTCCTGTGACGAACTGGAGGAGCATCTGCTCGCCCATCCGGCGGTCCGGCACGCGGCCGCGCTGGGCCTGCCCGATCCAAGCCTCGGCGAAAAGGTGTGCGCGGTCCTGGTCGTCACCGACGAGATGCCCACCCTGGCCGAGATCAAGGAGTTCCTCACGGGTCGCGGTCTGGCCACCTACAAACTGCCCGATGCACTGCGCCGGGCGGATTCGTTGCCGATCACCGCGGTAGGCAAGATCGACAAGAAGGCCCTGCGCGCCCAGGGGTAGTCCGCCGCGGCGCCGGTCCGGGAGTCGTCCCCGGACCGGCGCCGTACGCCTACGCCTTCACCACGTAAGGCGCCACACTGCCCAGCTTTTCGCAGGTCTCCTCGAATTCGCGTTCGGGCCGCGACTGTGCCACCACACCCGCGCCCGCGCGCAGCCAGGCGCCCCCGCTGTCCTGGTACACCGCGCGCAATACCAGGGCCGCCTCCAGAGCCCCGGTGGGCGAGACCGTCAGCACCGCGCCGGAGTACAGGCCCCGCGAAAGATCATGCCGGAAGACCGAATCCACACCGGCCCGCTTCGGGATACCCGATGCCGTCACCGACGGGAAGATGGAGTCCAGCGCGTCCCAGGCCGTGCGACCGGCCGCGAGACGGCCGCGCACGGTCGAGGCCAGGTGCTGCACGCTGCCCCGTTCGCGCACGGCCATGAAATCCGATACCGCGGTGCTGCCGGGTTCTGCCACCGTGCCGACCTCGGTGAAACAGGTCTGCACGGACAAGGCGTGTTCGACGATCTCCTTGGGATCGGTGACCAGATCCGCCCGGGCCGCACTGTCCAGTTCGGCGCCCAGCCCGAAGGCGCGAGTCCCGGCGAGGGGCTCGGTATTGACCATCCGGTCCTCGTCCACCGAGAGCACCAGCTCCGGGCTGAACCCGGCCGCCTCCAACCCGCCGAGTTTGAGCAGGAACGACCGCGCGGGGGTGTTGTGCGCCCGGCCGAGACGGTAGGTGGCGGGAATGTCCACCGCGAACGGCAGGTCGACCTTCCGCGAGAGAATGACCTTCTGATACTGCCCGGACTTGATCTCATCGATCGCCCGGGCGACCCGATCGTGATAGCCGGAGGTATCGATCCGCACATCGACCGGATACGGCTGCGGGAGCCCGCAGTCCTGGGAGCGCGCGATGGTTCGGGTGAGGGTCGCGGTCTCCGCCGGCCCCGCCCCGGTGATCCATACCGCACCGGAAGGGTCGATCCGCACCTCGACGCGGGGCACCATCAGGTGGGCCAGCACGGTGCCGGGATTCAGATGGCCGGTGGCGCCCAACGACCAAGCGCAGAATTCGAATCCGATCCAGCCGTAGGCGTTGTATCCGGTCATCGGCAGTTCGGCCAGCGCCGAGTTCATCACCTGGGCCGGTGTTCCGGCCCAGGGACCGGCGGTTGTCTCGGCGGCCCAGGTTATCCGCAACTCGTCGGTATCGAGCTCGACCGTGCCGATCGGATCCGCGGCGAAGACCCATTCGCCGCCGCGCTCGTACACCACGTACTCACCGAAATGGTCTTCGGCGGCCAAGCGGGACATCGCCGCCGCCGGGTCGGTCACATACTCGGCGCGTAAACGTTCGTCCGTGGTCGACAACGATCCTCCAAGGCTAACCGGCCCAAACTAGAAAGTAAGGTTAGCATTACCTCTTCTATGAGGCGTGGGGGAAAGTCACCGGGAAACAGCCGGAACAAACCCCAACGGCGTGAGAGCCGTCCATAGTGGTGGACAACGAGTAACTTCTACAGCCGACGGTCATCCGGGCTCTGCCGAAGGAGTCGCGCGGAGTTCGCACAGACGCGGGGTAACAATCACCCCCCTCCGACGCAGAGGATCCACACACCATGATCGAGCACCGCGCCGGCGCCCCCACCGCATCCGACCATCCGCCGCAATCAGTGGTAGCCCTGGTCGATTCGGCCTCGAGCACCGAACGCGAACTCATCGGGCGCTGGATCGCCGACGGTGGACTGGCCGCCGAACTGGGCGTGGGCGCCCCGGTGACCCAGCTCGATCTGGATTCCGGCGCCGTGGCCGACCGACTCACCGGCCGCACCGACGACCCGCTGGTGGTGCCGATCCGGGTACTGTGGCTGCCCCCCGAACGCGACGGCGTCCGGCGGGTGACCTTCAGCGATCTGGCCCTGCTCACCAACCCCCGCCGGCCCAACCGGCTCGCGCAGCGCCGTCTGGTCGCGCGTTCCCCGGACCGGCATCTGGTCCTCACCGGCAGCCCGGCCCGGCTCAGCGAGCTGCGGGCCAACAATCCAGAGGCGGCGGCGCTGCATCACACCGGTGCGACCGAACCGTTCGCGCGCGCGGTGGTGCGCGCCGCGGTGGTCGCGCTCGAACGCGCCGAACGCACTGTGATCGGCGACCGGTACAAAGTGCCGCGACTGGTCACCGAGGAGATCCTGGACTCCCCGGAGTTCCTGCGCCGGCTCGAACTGATCGCCGACGAATCCGGGACGGACCCGCAGGAGGTACACAGGCGGGCCGAGAGAGCGCTGAACGAACTGGTCGCCGCACAGAGCCGGACGGTCTCGGACCTGTTCACCCAGGCCATGCGTCCCGTCCACGCGTCGACCTGGAAGGTGGACTGCGACGAATCCGGCCTGGCCGCGCTGCGCGAACTCAACCGGCGCTACCCGCTGGTGTTCCTGCCCTCGCATCGCTCCTACGTGGACGCGTTCGTGCTGGGCGATGTGCTGGCCCGCAACGATTTCCCGCCCAACCACGTCGTCGGCGGTGCGAATCTGCGGTTCTGGCCGATGGGTCCGATCGCCCGGCGCACCGGGACCATCTTCATCCGGCGCAGCTTCGGCGGCGACACCGTGTACCAGGCAGTGGTCGAAGAGTATTTCGGTTACCTGATGTCGCGGCGGTTCAACCTCGAATGGTATTTCGAGGGGGGCCGCACCCGCACCGGAAAACTCCGCCCGCCGCGCTACGGCCTGCTCAACTATCTCGCCGCGGCCGTACGGCAGGAACGGATCGCCGACGCGCTCCTCGTCCCGGTGTCGATCACCTACGAACGGCTCAACGAGCTCGGCGCGATCGCCGACGAGCAGGTGGGCGGTCGCAAGAAATCCGAGGGTCTGGCCTGGCTGGCGCGCTATGTCCGCAACCAGCAGCATTCGGCCGGGCATGTCTACGTGCGATTCGGGGCGCCGCTCTCGGCGCGGGAAAGGCTCGCCGCGCACGGCGACCCCCTCGCCGTCCGTCCGGTCCGCATCCCGCTGCACCGTACGGACACCACCGGCCGGCCCCCGGCGGCGGCGGAGCTCGAACCCCTGAGCGGCGACGTCGGTGAGAAGGAACGCGCGGCCGTCCAGAAACTCGCGTTCGATGTGGCGGTGGGAATCAACCGGGTCACGCCGATCACAGTCAACGCCCTGGTCTCGCTGGCCCTGTTGGGCGTGCACCAGCGCGCATTGACCCGGGACGAAGTACAGGAAGTCCTCGCACCGGTGCTGGATTATGTCGAGCAGCGCGATCTGCCGCGCGGCGAGATCGCGAAGCTGCGCGATGAGCAGAGCCTGGCCGTCGCGCTGGAGCAGTTATCGCTCGCGAAGGTCGTCACCATCTATCGCAGCGGCGTGGAGCCGGTGTACGCGATCGAACCCGGCGCCCACCTGGAAGCCGCCTTCTACCGCAACAGCGCGGTGCACTGGTTCGTGAACCGGGCGATCCTGGAGCTGGCGATCCTGGCCGCGGTCGACGCGGTCCCCGACGATCCGGCCGATAAGGCCGTCGGGCCGGATTCCGACGCCCTGAGTATCGCCTGGGACGAAGCCTTCGATCTGCGCGACCTGCTCAAGTTCGAGTTCTTCTTCCCGGATCGGTCCGAATTCGCCGAACGGATCACCGCGGAGATGCTGCTGGTCGACCCCAGCTGGCGAACCCGGCCCCGGGATACCCTCGGCAGCGAGATCCTGGCCGCCCTCACCGACACCGGTTTCGTGATGGCCCACCGAGTGCTGCGCTCCTTCTTCGACGCGCAACTCGTGGTCGCCGAACGGCTGGCCGCGCGGGAACCGACCGCCGAGATCGATAAGAAGGAATTCGTGGACGAATGCGTCTCGGTCGGCAGGCAGATGCTGCTCCAGCAGCGGCTGCACAGTACGGAGTCGGTATCCACCGAACTCTTCGGCAGCGCGTGGAAACTCGCCGGCAATCGCGGACTCCTCGAGCCCGCCGACCCGGCATCGGAGCAGTCCGCGGCCGATCTGGCCGAGCGCCGTCGTGAGTTCGCCGAACGCCTGCGCACCATCGGCATCCGCATCTCCCGCGCCGCGGCCCTGGACCCCTCGAATCTCGCGGCAGGACGAACACGATGAGCGAAACCGGAACCGAGAGCTCGCACGGTGAACGCACGGTCCCCCCGGTGCCCGGAAGCACCGATATGGACACAGCGGTCGCGGCGATCCGATCCGGGCCACGCGGCGCGGAAATCGGCGCCGTCTTCGATCTGACGGCGATCGCGGAGCTGGAATCGGCGCCTGCGCGGCGGTTCCGCGGCGCCGATCGCCACTTGACCGAAGCCCTGTTCGACCAACTGCGTCACAGCGGCGCGAGCGCCGCGGCCGATATGCTCGAGCGCGCCGCCGGTGCCAGCGCCGAGCGCACCCCGGCCGAAATGGCCGCGCTGGGTGAAAGGCTGTTCAAACGAAGCTGGTACGACCGGCTGCGGCCGGAACTGTGGCGCCTGGTCCAGGAACATATCGCCGCTGGGCACACAGTGGTGCTCACCGGAACCGCAGCGGAATACCAGCTGCGGCCCGCGGCGACGGCGCTGGGAATCCCCCATGTGCTCGGCACGCGCTTCGCGGTCGCCGCCGACCGGCTGACCGGGCAGATCGAGGGCGAAGTGCTGTACGGCCCCGAAAAGGCCGCGGCGGTATCCGAATTCGCGGCGACCCACGGGATCGACCTCGGCCGCTCCCACATCTATTCCGGTAGCGCCACCGATCTCCCGTTGCTGTCGCGCGCGGGAAAACCGACGCCGATAGCGCCCGACCCCGTTCTCGCCGCGGCGGCAGCCGAATACGGCTGGGCGGTGCCCCCGGTCGGCCCGCGCACGACCCCGCGCCCCGCCGACTTCCTGAGAACACTGCTCGGGTTGGGCGCGCTGCTCGGTGGCGCGCTGTTCGGCATCCTGCGCAAGTCCTACACACGCGACCGCCGGGCCATGGCCGACGCGCTCATGAGATACGGCGCCGGCTGGCCGCTGCGGCTGTGCGGAATCCGGCTGCGGGTCACCGGCGCGGAGCACGCCCGGAGCCCACGGCCCGCGGTGTTCCTCTTCAACCATCAGAGTCAGTTCGATGTCCTGATCGTGCCCACCGTCCTCGGCGCGGGCGTCACCGGTGTCGGCAAGAAGGAACTCATCCGGCACCCGATCTTCGGCCCGCTCATGCGATTCGTCGGCGTCACCTTCATCGACCGTTCGAACACCGACCGCGCCAAAGCCTCGCTGGCTCCGGTGGTGGACACCCTGCGCGCGGGCCTGTCCATCGCGATCGCCCCGGAGGGCACCCGCTCCTACACCGCGCAACCGGGCGGGTTCAAGAAGGGCGCCTTCCATATCGCCGCACAGGCGGGAGTACCCGTGATCCCGGTAGTGATCCGCAATGCCGCCGATATCGGCCGCCGCGATTCGATGATCGCCCGGCCCGGCATAGTCGACGTGGCGATCCTGCCGCCCATCGATATCAGTGCGTGGGATCCGTCCGGCATGGACGATCTGGTCGCGAAGGTCCGGCAGCAGTACCTGGAGACACTGCGCGACTGGCCCGCGTGAACCGGGTCAGAGCGTACGCCCGAACAGCAGCTTCCACGGCATCAGCGCCGATTCCAGCTGCACCCGCAGACTCATCTTGGAGGCGCCCAGCGTGCGTTCCTCGAATCGGATGGGCACCTCGGCGATACCGATGCTCTGCTTCTTCGCTCGATAGTTCATCTCGACCTGGAACGAGTAGCCGTTGCTGCGGATCGTGCCGATATCGATGGCGCGCAACGTATCGGCTTCCCACGCCTTGAAACCGGCGGTGGCGTCTTTGATCCCGAGCCGCAGGATGCCGTTCACGTAGAAGTTGGCCCAGGCCGAAAGGGCCTTGCGGTACCACTTCCATTCCGAGGCGGTCGAGCCGCCGGGCACGTAGCGGGATCCGAGCACCACTCCCGTCCCCGGCCGGGTCAGTTCCTCCAGCATGGCGGGGATCACCTCGGCGGGATGGGACAGATCGGCGTCCATCTGGACGACCACATCCGCGCCCTCGTCGAGGGCCTGGGTGATGCCGGCGATGTAGGCGCGCCCCAGACCGTCCTTCTCGGTCCGGTGCAGGACCGAAACGACGTTCGGCAGGTCGACGGCCAGCTTGTCGGCCACCTCACCCGTGCCGTCCGGGGAGTTGTCGTCCACCACCAGTATGTGCAGATCGGGCACGGGCAGCGCCGTCAGCCGCTCCACCGCCACCGGCAGATTTTCCCGCTCGTTGTAGGTCGGCACAACAACGGTAACCCTCAAGGGTCGCCCTCCCTGTTTACCTGGTCTCGCCCCACAGCCGGTCAAGCGGGCCGCGAGCGTCGCTACGTATTACCCGTGAACGGTAGCCCAACCGCCCACCAGGGAATGCAGCGCACCGGTCATAGCGTCCAGATGCAGGACAATCCGCCGTTTTCGGGCGAGATTCAGTCGCCCTCGCGCCAAGTCCGGTCCGCCGCATCTTGGGTAGCGTTGCGCTGCCGCACGATCTCGAGGGCGCGTTCGGCGGTGGCTCGATCCGGATAGGGCCCCATCCGGTCCCGGAACCAGCACTGACGCCCCCGCTCGGCGCGCTGATGCTTCAAGCAGTAGTACCACCGTTCGGCCATGACCCCAGCATCGCATCCGCACCGGGTCCAGACGAGCAGAAACCCCCCGATCTCGATGATCAGGGGGTTGATTGTGGCCAGGGCCGGGATCGAACCGGCGACCTTTCGCTTTTCAGGCGAACGCTCGTACCAACTGAGCTACCTGGCCGCAGGCACCCGGAACGAATGCCATCCGATGAATGCCGGATCACTCCGGCATTCACTGGCGACCCTGACGGGACTCGAACCCGCGACCTCCGCCGTGACAGGGCGGCGCGCTAACCAACTGCGCCACAGGGCCTTGCTGTGTGCCACCCACTTTCGTGAGTGGTACCCCCTACGGGATTCGAACCCGCGCTACCGCCTTGAAAGGGCGGCGTCCTAGGCCGCTAGACGAAGGGGGCTCGTCCCGGATTTCTCCGGACCGGCTTTCAACGGCTGTCCGTTGGGAGCTCGCATAGCTTATGACAGGGTACGCACAATTCCCAAATCTGCTGGTCAGGTGGGCGAACCCAGTTCTTCCAGGCGCGCGCTCGCGCGCCACCCCGAACGCACGAAACCCGTCGCCCATTCCGTGGTGCAGGTGGCCTGCACCACGACTTCCAGCGCCTCCCGAAACCGGGTCCGCAGATCCGGATCACCGCCGTGGGCATCGGCGATATAGACCTGGCCGATGAGAGCACCGGCGAGGGTACGGGTGAAACGGTCCGGGTCGGTATCCGGGCGCAGCTGGCCCTGCTCGATCGCCCCGACGGTCAGGTTCCGGATGGTCGAGGACAACATCCGGCAGCCGCCGTGACCCTGCCGACGAAAACCGGGATCGATGACGAGCCGGAATTCTGCTTGGACAATGATGTCGTGCACGAGCCGCAGCGCGATCTCGTCGAAGACGCCGTGCAGAATATCGAGCGGCCCCAGGTCTACGCGCACGAGCCAGCGGTCGATTGTGGTGCTGTATCGCTCGATGGCCGAATCGAGCACGGCCCGCGCCAGGTCTTCCTTCGAGTCGAAATGGAAGTACATGGCGCCCTTGGTCGCTCGCGACCCTTCCAATATGCGGTTGAGCGAAGCCGCGGCATAGCCGCTCTTCCCGAACTCAACGGCGGCGGACCGGATAATTGCTGCCCGTGTCCGACGGGCCCGCTCTTGCTGCCGTGCCATGCTCGAAACGCCTCCGAAGCCTTGTGCAATCCGCCGGATTTCCACCCACGGAATGCCCGCGACCGTGCAGCTGCTTTTGTAGAGCGGGCCGACGTCGCGAACTTATCCTGTTGTATCCCGACCTTTGGTCGGTTTATTGACCTATATCGAACTTTTGGTACGGAACCTAGGCGGAGGTAGAAACACACCGGCTGGTATAGTTTGTGAGCCCGGGTGCGCCGCAGGGGGTGCGCATCCGGGCTTTCTGTTGCGCTGTACGTCGTCCCCGATCCGCCTCCCACAGCGTCGACCCAAGTCACACCCCGAATTCGCTGACCCGTAACGCTACTCGGAATCGAGTACCGACATGCGGCAAACCGATGGAGCGAGTTACCATTCCAGCACTCGGATTTCGTGCACGCACCACGATTCGCGACTACCGTCTGGCCGCTCGAATCCCCTGGTAACGCAGGATGTTCGACCACTCGGACAGGGTCCGGACCGATACTCAGCCGGCCACTCCGACCCCTCGATGCATACCGTCTCGCCCCCGGGCGCCGAGCGGCCCGCGACACTCCGGGACGCGAGCCCCCGGACCCCACAATTGCGAGAACTCTGCCTTTACCGATCCAAAGGCATTGGTATCCAACATATTTGGATCGTATCGTGCTACCCGTTGTATCAACAATGCGGCCGGTACCGTGTTTCGGAACCCCTGGGTATGGTTTCGGTCCGCCGAACCATGCGGGACCGGGCCACGAGACGCCCCGACCTCCCCCCGCCGGCCGCTCGGCGCCCCACCCGGACGGCCGGGGCGGGTGACGGAAAGCACCAGCGTAACCGCCCGATTACGAGAAAACCGGACCCTCCCATTACACTTGCCCGCGCGCCCCTATAGCTCAGTTGGTAGAGCTACGGACTTTTAATCCGCAGGTCCCAGGTTCGAGCCCTGGTGGGGGCACCTCGGGCGCCCGGTCACGAACCGGGCGCCCGGAATCGTCACACCGCCGGGTCGGAGCTGTGAGTTCGCCCAGTCCTGCCCTCGCGACCGCTGTGACCGGCGCTGATCCGTTCGATCTTGATCTGGCGCGGTGCCACCGGTTCCTCGCGCGCACATTCCCACAGAAAAGAATGTCGTGATCAGCCCCCTCCCGCCTCGTACCGATCGCGGTCCACACCCGCCGACCCCTCCTCGATGTGCCATTTCCCACCGCGGCTAACACCCTCGGTTCCCAGGTCGATAGCCACATGACCGAGTTTTGGGTCATACACTCGGTAGTGACCGCCCGTGGCAGAAACACGTGCGCCAACGTGCACTCTTTCTCGGTCGGATGCGTTTCGCATCACACCTACGGTGCCGTAAGGTAGGGCCGCATCGGCAACGGTCTGAACAGGTGACCCGCACGAACGCGACAGATGAAGGGCTTGATTACATGGCTAGGGATCTGACTCAACTCGAGCTGCTCACAGAGTTGGAGCCGGTTGCCGAGCAGAACGTCAACCGGCACCTCTCCTTGGCAAAAGAGTGGCATCCGCACGACTACGTGCCCTGGGACGAAGGCCGCAATTTCGCCGCGATGGGCGGACAGGACTGGGACCCCGAGCAATCCAAGCTCAGCGAAGTCGCCAAAGCCGCCATGATCACCAACCTGCTCACCGAGGACAACCTGCCCTCCTACCACCGCGAGATCGCCGAGAACTTCTCCCAGGACGGCGCCTGGGGCACCTGGGTCGGACGCTGGACCGCCGAGGAGAACCGCCACGGCATCGCCATGCGCGACTACCTGGTGGTGACCCGCGGCGTCGACCCGGTCGCGCTGGAGCAGGCCCGCATGATCCACATGACCAACGGGTTCGCCTCGCCCGCCGAGGCCGACGCCGGTTTCCTGCATTCGGTCGCCTACGTGACCTTCCAGGAGCTGGCCACGCGCGTCTCGCACCGGAATACCGGCAAAGTCTGCGACGACGCCATCGCCGACCGGATGCTGCAGCGCATCGCCGCCGACGAGAACCTGCACATGATCTTCTACCGCAATATGTGCGGCGCGGCCCTGGACCTGTGCCCGGATCAGGCGCTGGACGCGATCACACTGATTCTGGAGAATTTCCAGATGCCGGGTGCCGGAATGCCGAATTTCCGCCGCAACGGTGTGCTCATGGCCAAGCACGGTATCTACGATCTGCGCCAGCACCTCGAAGAGGTCGTGCAGCCCGTTCTCAAGAAATGGGATGTGTTCGGCCGTACCGACTTCACCGCCCACGGCGAACAGACCCGGGAACGGCTCGCCGATTTCCTGGAGAAATTGTCCGGCGACGTCGTCAAGTTCGAAGAACAGCGCGACCGGATGCTCGCCCGCGAGGCAGCGAAACGCGAGAAGGCCTTCGCCACCGCGAACAGCTGAGGCTCCGAAACACCCGAAGAACGAGACCGCCGGGGTAATCCGGCGGTCTCGTTCTGTTCGCGGAGGAAACCATACAAATGCACCTCCACCCACACCCCTGGTCCACCTCGTATGGTCCACCCTCGAGGTCGGGGCCCGCCCCGGTTCTGGAGCGACAGAGCGCCGGAGCGAAGAACCGGGGTTGACAAGGGCCCCGACCCGCGGCGCCACAGGCGACGCAATCAGACACAGCTCACTTCATCGGTAGGGCGCCGTCGACTCCGCCTACATCCGTGATCTGCCAGCCGGAGTTCTCGTCGACGGTCACGGTGTAGGTGACCGTCGTCTGCGTGCCGGCCGGATTCTGCGCGTTGGTCGAGGTCACGTCGACGAACACGTTCACTTTGTAGATGCCGTCCTGCTCGGACATGAGCTTCGCCGTGATCGGCTGGGCGGTCGAGGTCCACTGCAGCGGCACCAGGATCTGTTCCAGTTTCGGCGCGGTCTCATCGAATTTGCCCGCCAGCTGCGGGCTGGTGTTCTTCTTGAGGCCCGTGATCCAGGCGTCGAGATCCTTGAAGTTCACGGTGGCGGCGCCTACCGCGTAGTCGGTGGCCAGCTGTTCGGCACGGCTGTCGTCGGCCGCGCGCTGATCTCTCTCGGCCAGTTCGCCGCGTGCGGTGAAGTAGAGGACGGCGAAGACCACGGCCGCCACCGCGAGTACCGCGACGAGCACGGCGCGGACCAGGCTGGACACCCTGATCGATACGGTGCCGGGGCGTCCGCCGGGCGCCGCCGGTTTCTCGGTGGCGGGGTCGGTTCCGGTGTCGTCGGTGTGCTCGGCCATAGGTGATCGCGTCCTTTTTCGATTGCTCCCGATCCGGGGTGCGGGCCCGGGCGGTGTATCCAGCGGAAATCGGGCGGCCGGCGGGTCCGGCGACACGAGGCTAACGCCCGTCCGCGCCGCGCCCGGCCGGCACCTGCCCGCAACGCTTCGCAGATCACAGTGCGGGCGACTCACGACCCGGGTAAATGGGCTCGGGGGCCGGGTGCTCGCCATGAGTCGGCGGCGGTGAGGCACCCGACAGTGACCGGACCGGACGCTCCAGGGAAAATAGGACACTGTGCAAACACAGCTGGCGCAGGAGACACGTTTGCGGATCGGCCCCTACCCGGTGGATCCGCCGGTTGTCCTCGCCCCGATGGCAGGCATCACCAACCTGGCTTTCCGCAAGCTCTGCCGGGAGTTCGGCAGCCCGACCGCGATCTACGTCTGCGAGATGATCACCGCCCGCGCGGTGGTGGAACGCAACGAGAAAACGCTGCACATGATGTCGTTCGACGAGGGTGAATCGCCCCGGTCGATGCAGTTGTACGGGGTGGACCCGGCGACCCTGGGCGAGGCGGTCCGGATCATCGTCGGCGAGGGCTGGGCCGATCACATCGATATGAATCTCGGCTGCCCGGTCCCCAAGGTGACCCGGCTCGGCGGCGGGGCCGCCCTGCCGTACAAGCGGAACCTGTTCGCGGCGATCGTCCGGGAAATGGTGCGGGCCGCCGAGCCGGCGGGTGTGCCGGTGACCATGAAGTTCCGTATCGGGATCGACGACGACCACCAGACCTATCTGGATACCGGCCGCATCGCCGAGAGCGAGGGCGCCGCCGCCGTCGCGCTGCATGCTCGCACTGCCGCGCAGCGCTATTCCGGTACTGCCGACTGGTCCGCCATCGCGCGTCTGAAAGAGGCCGTCACCACCATTCCGGTACTGGGCAACGGGGATATTTTCAGCGCCGCGGACGCGGTCGCGATGATGGCGCGGACCGGGTGCGACGGGGTTGTGGTGGGGCGCGGCTGCCTGGGCCGGCCCTGGTTGTTCGGCGAGCTGAGCGCCGCCCTGCGCGGACAGCCCGCGCCGACCCTGCCGACGCTCGGTGAAGTCGGCGCGATCCTGGCACGCCACGCCGGGCTGCTCGCCGAACACCATGGTGAGGACAAGGGGATGCGGGACCTGCGCAAACATATGGCCTGGTACTTCATGGGGTTCCCGCTCGGCGCCGACCTGCGGCGCAGTTTCGCCACCGTGTCCACGCTGGCCGAGCTCGACACCCTGGTCGCGCAGCTCGATCCCACCGTCCCGTTCCCCAAGGACGCCGAAGGACCGCGGGGCCGGCAGGGGTCTCCCGGGAAGGTCGCGCTCCCGCACGGCTGGCTGGACGATCCCGGCGATCGGACCGTGCCGGCGGGCGCCGATGTGATGCACAGCGGCGGCTGACCCGAGTCGACACGCCGACGCCTCCGGCAGCCGAACCGGCCGCGCGCCGCATGGAAACATGACCTCGGGCAACTTTCCAGCATTAATCCTGTTTGCTGCCCGCTCGTAATGTCCGAGTGGCTCTCAGAGGCGAAATCGTTATCATTGCGGAATCCCGCGCAGCCTTTCGAGCACGGCTGTGGCGGCAGCGAGTTGCGGAAAAGCGAGGTTCATTGGTGGGTGACGATCGGCACGGGCGTTCACCACGGCCCGGAGGTCGCGCACCGTGGGAGCGGAATCCCACGGGAGAGTCCCCCGAAATGGAAGGCTCGAGAGGGGCTCGTCGGCCACGGCAGCCGGAGCCGCCGGCCAATCCCGGACCGCTGACGGTTCAGGATCTGGTCGACCGGGTGGACAGCGAACGAGACAGCGAACGAACCGTCCGGCGACGCGAGGGCGACGCGCCCCGGCATGGCGCGCCCACGGGACCGCCTGCCGAACGCCCCGCGCGTCCGGCGGCTCCAGGACCGAGGCCGAACGCCGAACATCGGCCCCGGCCGGAACAGCCCGGTCCAGAGGGCCCGCCCCCCGGGCGACCGAACCGCCCGACCCCGCCCCCGGCACGAGGTGGTGCGCCCGCGTCGGCTCGCCCGCCCACCGGATCCTCGCCCGTGGCCCAGCCGGGTCCGGCGGATCGTCCGGCCGGCGGTCCCGCCCCACGGCGGCCCGACCGACCACCGCAACCCCCTGCCGCCCGGAACCAGCAACCCGCGCCCCCGCAGCGACCCGGTCCGGATCAGCCCGGCCCGGCGCGGCCACCCGGCCGGCCCACCGAACCGCGTCCCCGTCCCGGCGGGGAGCTGCCGCCCGGCCCGAACGCGGCCCGTCCGGCGACCGACGGCCGGCCGGCGGTGCCGCCGCCCCCGAAATCCGGACCGGATCCGTCGAAACGCCCACCGACTGGACAGCGTCCCGCGGCGTCGCCGGTGGAATCGGGCGAGCCGACCACCGCGGTTCCGCAGCAGCCGGACCCCACCCGAGGCGGCCCCCGGCCGGGTAGCGAAGCCGCGCCGAAACGTTCCCGGCAACCATCGGGCACACCCCGGCGGAGCAAAGCCGGCAAAGCGGCGCCTGCGGAGCGCCCCGAGACGGTCACCGATGTACTGGCCCCGCTCGACGAGAACGACTCCCGTATCAACGGCCGGACCGATACCGGCGGTTGGCCCACCTCCGAGCCCGCCGCCCCGGAAACGGTCGGGAAGCCGAAACGGCGGCACACCCCCGAGAGCCGGCGCAGCAGGCGGCTGCGGATCGCAAGCCGCGCCACGGTGGCCTTCTTCTCTGTCCTCGCGCTGCTGATCACCGGTGGTGGTTGGAGCTACCTGCGTGCGACCAACAACAGCTTCACCCAGGTCTCGGCGCTCTCCGACAACGACGACGATGTCATCGACGCGAACGCCCAGCTGGGCGACGAGAACTACTTGATCGTCGGCGCCGATACCCGAGCAGGCGCCAATGGTGAGATCGGCGCGGGCACCGTGGAAGATGCCGAGGGCGCCCGCGCGGACACCACGATGCTGGTGCACATTCCGCAGAATCGCCAGCGCGTGGTGATCGTGTCGTTCCCGCGTGACCTGGACGTGACGCATCCGGAGTGCCACGGCTGGGACAACGACAAACGCGACTACACCGAAGAGGTCTACGACTCGGCCATGGGCGGCAAGCTCAACGCCGTGTACGCGCTGGGCGGACCTCAGTGCCTGCTCTCCACGGTCCAGCGTCTCACCGGAAGCACGATCAACCATTTCATCGGTATCGACTTCGCCGGATTCGAACAAATGGTCGAAAAGCTGGGCGGCGTGGAAGTGTGCGCCACCGGCCCGCTGGAGGACGAGATGCTGGGCACCATTCTTCCGGAGGCGGGGACGCACCGGATCAACGGCGCAACCGCATTGAATTATGTGCGTGCTCGCCATGTCTACGGCGAAGAACGCAGCGACTACGACCGCATCAACCGACAGCAGAAGTTCTTGGCGTCGCTGCTGCGGGGCGCCCTCTCCGGGCGGATATTGCTGGACCCGGGCAAACTGAACGGGTTCATCCAGGCGTTCAGCAAAGCGACGTTCGTCGACCACGTGGATCCGAACGACCTCCTGATGCTGGGCAAATCGTTGCAGGACCTTCGTTCCGGTGCGGTCACTTTCCTGACCGTCCCGACCGCGGGCACCACCTCCTACGGCAACGAGATCCCCCGGACCGCGGATATCCAGGCCATCTTCCGCGCGATCCGCGATGATCAGCCGCTGCCCGGCGAGAAGACCGCCCCCGCGCCGCCACCGACCTCGGCGCCCCCGGTTCCGCCGTCCCTCACCGCGGTCGATCCCAGCACCCTTTCGCTGCTGGTCTCCAATGGTTCAGGTATCTCCGGGCTGGCGAACGAGACGGCCAGCCAACTGGCCAACGTCGGTTTCGGGATCTACAAACCGGATAACTACACCAACGGCACCTCCGCGGAAACGAAGGTTCGCTACTCCACCGGGCACGAGGCCGAAGCCGCTACGGTAGCGAGCTCCATCCCCGGCGCCGTCATGGAACTGGACGAGGAACTGGGCACTATCGTCGAGCTGGTCCTGGGCGAGAACTACCAGCAGACCGTCAACGAGCCGACACCGGTCGGTGACCCGATCACCAACATCTCGACGACCAGCTCCGCGCCGGTGGAGCTGCCGTCCGATCTGGAACATGTCAACGCGGCGGACGACGGCTGCGCATAGAGGTCGCCGTCGCGGCCGACGAATGCATTTCACCCGCTGTTGGTGACGTAGTCAGCACATCGAACTAGTCTTCTGTTTCATGCGTGTCATCTACAACGAGCAAATGGCCGATCTCGCCCACCTGTTGGGCGAGATGGCCGGTATCGCCGGTTCGGCCATGGATCGCGCCACGCAAGCCCTGCTCCAGGCCGACCTGACCCTGGCCGAGCAGGTCATCGGCGAGGGTGACCGGATCGCCGAGATGATCGCCGATGCCGAGGAGAAGTCGTTCGCCCTGCTCGCGCTGCAGGCGCCGGTCGCGGGCGACCTCCGGCAGGTGGTGAGCGCGATCCAGATCGTCAACGACGTCAATCGGATGGGCACCCTCGCCTTGCACGTGGCCAAGGTTGCCCGGCGCCGGCATCCGAACCACACGCTGCCCGAGGCCGTCAACGGCTACTTCGCGGAGATGGGCCGTATCGCGGTGAGTATGGGCGGCGGCGCCAAGGAGGTGCTCGAAACCCGCGATCCCGAACGCGCGGCGCAACTGAACCAGGACGACGAAGCGATGGACGATCTGCACCGTCACCTGTTCACCCTGCTCATGGACCGCGAATGGAAGTACGGGGTCGCCGCGGCCGTCGATATCACGCTACTGGGCCGCTATTACGAACGTTTCGCCGATCACGCGGTGGAGATCGGCCGCCGGGTGATCTTCCTGGTCACCGGCGTGCTGCCGCCGGACGAGGATACCGAGTCCTGAATCCGGTGGCTCGAGCCCCGACCGGAGGTTCGAGAACAGCGTCTGGAATCAGTAGGAACGGCCGGTCTCTCGATAAAGAAAAGGCCCGCACGGAAACGTGCGGGCCTTTTCGGATCTTCGCCCGATCAGCCGAAGCGACCGGAGATGTAATCCTCGGTGGCCTTTTCGCCCGGGTTGGAGAAGATCTTCTCCGTATCGTCGATCTCGACCAATTTACCCGGCTTTCCCTGGGCCTCCAGATTGAAGAAACCGGTCTTATCGCTCACCCGCGCGGCCTGCTGCATATTGTGGGTGACGATAACGATCGTGTACTCCTTCTTCAGTTCGGTGATCAGATCTTCGATCGCCAGCGTGGAAATCGGGTCCAATGCCGAACAGGGCTCGTCCATCAGGAGTACGTCCGGCGAGACCGCGATGGCGCGGGCGATGCACAGCCGCTGCTGCTGACCGCCGGAGAGCCCGCCGCCGGGTTTGTCCAGGCGATCCTTCACCTCGTTCCACAGGTTCGCGCCCCGCAGTGAGCGTTCGGCGACCTCGTCGAGTTCCCCTTTGTTGCGCACCCCCTGCAGCTTCAGGCCGGCCACCACATTGTCGCGAATGGACATGGTGGGGAACGGGTTCGGCCGCTGGAACACCATGCCGATGGTGCGCCGCACGCCGACCGGATCTACTTGGGAAGCGTAGATGTCCTCGCCGTCGAGCATGACCGCACCCGAGACGCTGGCGTTGGGGGTCACCTCGTGCATCCGGTTCAGCGACCGCAGCACAGTGGATTTACCGCAGCCGGACGGACCGATGAAGGCGGTCACGCTGCGCGGCAAGACGTTGAGCGAGACATCGGCGACGGCGTGGAACTTGCCGTAGAAGATGTTCAGGTCTTTGATGTCGATGCGCTTGGCCATCAGTTTTCCGTTTCCGCCCTTATCGGTTCCGCGTGAGGAACTTGTTGACAGCCGCCGCCGCCAGGTACAGCGCCGCGATCATCAGGATCAGCGTCAGCGCCGCGCCCCAGACGCGCTGCCGGCCCGCGTCCTCGGCGCTCTTCAGTTCCTGGAAGATCAGCAGCGGCAGCGAAGCCATATTGCCGTCGAAGATGTTCATGTTGATCGCTTTGCTGTAGCCGACCAGCACCAGCACCGGCGCGGTCTCGCCCATCACTCGCGCCAGCGCGAGCAGGATCCCGGAGATCATGCCGGGCAGGGCGGTCGGGATGACGATCCGCACGATCGTCTTCCACTTCGGGATGCCGAGGGCGTAGGAGGCTTCGCGTAGCTCGTCCGGAACGAGTTTGAGCATCTCCTCGGTATTGCGCACGACCACCGGCAGCATCAGCAGCACGAGGGCGAGGGCCACCGCGAACGAGCTCTGCGGGAATCCCAGGGTCGCGATCCACAGGGCGAAGATGAACAGGGCCGCGACGATCGAGGGAACACCGGCCAGGATATCGACCATGAAGGTCGTGACCTTGGCGAAGCGACCGGTGCCGTATTCGATCAGATACACGGCGGCCATGATCCCGAGCGGTACCGCGATGACCGCGGCCACCGCCGACTGGACGACGGTGCCGTAGATGGCGTGGTAGACACCGCCACCGGTCTGATCGGGCAAGACGCCCTTCTGCGAGTTCTGCCACCACTCGGCCGACAGGATGATGCCGATACCGTTGCTGACCACCATCCAGAGCACCCAGGTCAGCGGGATGAGAGCGATGAGGAAGCACAGCGCGAACACCACGGTCGCGAGGTTGTTCTTGATCCGGCGGGCGGTACTCACGTTCCGGAAGGTCGGTGCCTTGACCGGCTTGTTGAGGCTGGTCATGGTGGTCATCAGCCGTTCACCTTTCCGCCCGCCGCGAGCCTGGCCAGCGCGTTGACGACGAAGGTCAGCGCGAAGAGCACGAAGCCCGCCGCGATATATGCGCCCGTGGGCAGTGGCGCGCTGAACTCGGCCGCCGCCGAGGCGATCTTGGACGCGAAGGTGAAGCCACCGTCGAACAGCGACCAGGCGCCGGGGCTCGACGAGATCTTCAGGATGAGCAGTACCGCGATGGTCTCACCGAGCGCGCGGCCCAGACCGAGCATCGAACCGGCGATGACACCGCTGCGGCCATAGGGCAGGACGGTCATCCGCACGACTTCCCATTTGGTGGCGCCCAGCGCCTGAGCCGCCTCGATATGCGCCAGCGGGGTCAGCGCGAAGACCTCACGCGACACCGAGGTGATGATCGGCAGGATCATCACCGCCAGCACCACGCCGGCCGTGAAGATCGTGCCGCCGCCACCGATGGAGACATTGCCGTCGGCGAACAGGAAGAACCAACCCAGGTTCTGGTTGAGGAACTCCTGGAACGGTTTCAGATACTCCGCCAGCACCAGCAGACCCCACAGGCCGTACACGATCGACGGCACCGCGGCCAGCAGATCGGTCAGCATGGAGAACGGCTTGGCGAGCCGCTTGGGTGCGTAGCGGGTGAGGAACAAAGCGATACCGACGCCGATCGGCACCGCGATGACCAGCGCGAACGCGGAGCTCAATACCGTCACCATGAACAGGTCACGGATACCGAAGCGGAGATTGTCCGCGTCACCGGTGTTGAACTCCGCGCTGGTGAAGAAGTTCACCTGGTCAGCCCGCAGCGATGGCACCGCACGGATCAGCAGGAACAGTGCGATCAGCGCGATCGATGCCACGATGATCGCAGCCGCGGTGGTCGCCAGCGATTTGAAGATCAGTTCGGCTCGCTGGCTGTTGCCGCCGCTCTTGTTGCGCGACGGCGCTTTCTCGGGGTCGCTCGACATGGGTGCAGTGTCTCCGACCTTCCGCGGACTCGTCACTGCTGACGAGCCCGCGGCGGCTACCTCTGGGTTGACTGTCATATTCGCGCTATCAGGAGATGGCGTTGATCGCCGTGGTCAGCTTGGTCTTGAACTCCTCCGGGATCGGCACGTAACCGTTGTCCGCCAGACCGTCCTGGCCGTTGGTGACGGCGGAGGTCAGGAATGCCTTGACAGCGGTCGCGGTCGCCCCGTCGGCGTACTTCGAGCACACGATCTCATAGGTCGGCAGGATGATCGGGTAGGCGCCGGTTTCGGTCGGCTTGTAGAACGACGAGGTGTCGAGCACCAGGTCGTTGCCCTCGCCCTTGATCTTCACACCGTTGATCGCCTTGGCGGCGGTCGCGGAGGTCAGCTCGACCGGAGCGGGTCCGGCGGAGGTGACGATCCGGGTCACCGACAGGTTCTGCGATTTGGCGAACGACCACTCGTTGTAGGAGATGGAGTTCTTGGTGCTCTTCACCGCGGCCGAGGTGCCCTCGTTGCCCTGAGTGCCCTCGCCGACGCCGCCGTTGAAGACCTTGCCGGCGCCCTTGCCCCAGGCGCCTTCGGAAGCGGCGTCCAGGTAGAGCTGGAAGTTGTCGGTGGTACCGGACTCGTCGGACCGGTAGACGACCTTGATCGGCTCAGCGGGCAGCTGCTTGCCCTCGTTGAGCGCCTTGATCTCGGGAGCGTCCCAAGTCTTGATGCTGCCGTTGAAGATCTTCGCCAGGGTCGGGCCGTCGAGCGCGAGATCGGTGACGCCGTCGATGTTGTAGGTGATGGCGATCGGGCCGAAGACGGTCGGCAGATTCCACGCGGGCGAAGCGCAGCGCTGCGCGGCCGCGGCGGGCTCGCCCTTCTTCTCGCTGAGCGGGGAGTCGCTGCCGGCGAAATCGGTCTGGCCGCCGAGGAATTCCTTGACACCCGCGCCGGAACCGCTCGAGGTGTAGTTGAGGGTCTGGCCGTCGCAGTTGGTCTCGAAGGCGGCGGTGAAACGCTCCACGGCGTTCTTCTGCGCCGACGACCCACTCGCCTTGAGTGCTTCCTCGCCACCGCAGGTGACATCGGCGTTGGCCTCGACACCGGTCGCGGACGCGTTGTCGTCGCTGCCGCAGGCGGCCAGCGGCAGGGTCACCGCCGCGATCACACCGACGAGGGCGCTGCTGCGCTTGAACTTCACTCCAGTCCTCCGGATACGTCCTACTCGCCCGGTCCCTCACCGGCCCGGGCGCGTGTTTCGGTGCGTCCGTTCGCGGGGAACTTGCACACCGGGCGACCTACTGGCGCCCAGAATCAACCTAGGTCGCGTCGATGGACAGCTGGACCAGGGCAAGTGAACGGAAGGTGAACAGCCCGGCGCTAACCCGTCCGAAATGTGTGATGTTTGCCGCGTCGTTACTCCACGCCCACCCGGGAGCGGTTTCGGCCGCCTCGACAGGACATCGAGTCACCCGGCGGTCACAGCCCGGAAAGCTCGCCGGACCTCAACCGGGCAACGAATACGCGATATCGATATGGGCCGGTTCGAATCCCAGCCCGCGATAGGTGCGGACCGCGGCGGTGTTGTCAGCCTCGGTATACAGCAGGACCTCTCCCAGTCCGGCGTCGCGCAGATGGCGCAGCCCGACCAACGTGAGCAGCCGGCCGAGCCCGCGCCCCTGCGCGGCCGGGTCGATCCCGACCACGTACACCTCACCGGCGGGAGGGTTCTCGTCCCGATGGACCTTGGTCCAGTGGAATCCGAGCAATCGCTCCGGCTGCTCGGCATCGACGGCCAGAAACAGCCCGGCCGGGTCGAACCAGTCCTCCGCGCGGCGCTGCGCCAGCTCGTCGCCGGTCCAGCCGCCCTGCTCAGGGTGCCAATCGAAGGCCGAGTTGTTGACCCGCAACAGTTCGGCGTCATCGGCCGGGCCGGCGTAAGTGCGGAGGACGACACCGTCGGGCACCTCGACATCAGGTAGCTCCGGCGTTGCCAGCGGGCGTCGCATCTGCCAGAGTTCGCGCGCCACGACCAGCCCCAACCGGTCTGCCACCGCCTGTGCCGCGGGCAACTTTCCGTGGGCCCAGATACGCGCACCGGGACCTCCCGCGGCGAGCGCCGCCGATACCACTTCGCGCCCGAGACCCCGGCCACGATACTGCGGCGCCACCGCCGCTTCCGCCATCGCTGGATGCTCGCCGTGGCCGGGCGTCAGGTTCGCGTAGCCGGCCACCGTATCCCCGGTCAGTGCGAGCAGATGACGGGCCGTGGATTCACGGCGCAGCCCGAGCACAGCCTGCTCGGACACCGGCGCGACACCGTCGGCCGCCGCCGCGGCGTCCAGCAGTGCGCGCACCCGGTCGGCGCGATCTCCCAGAGAGCGCTCGCTCCACGCCAGTTCGAACTCGGTCATCTCCGCCGGGCTCACTGGACAGTGCCGTTGACCGGCGCCATCGAATCCGTCTCCGCCCCCTCGGACTCCCCGTTCGCCGACCGGGAATCGGGATCGTTCTTGTTCGACGACCGAGCGGGCCGTACCGCCTTGTAACCCACATTGCGTACGGTGCCGATCAGCGATTCGTATTCACTGCCCAGCTTCGCGCGCAACCGTCTGACATGCACGTCCACGGTCCGGGTACCGCCGAAGAAGTCGTAGCCCCAGACCTCCTGCAGCAGCTGAGCGCGGGTGAAGACCCGGCCCGCGTGCTGCGCGAGATACTTCAACAGCTCGAATTCCTTGTAGGTCAGATCGAGCGGACGCCCGCGCAACCGCGCGGTGTAGGTGCCCTCGTCGATCACCAGCTCGCCCAGGGTGATCTTTCCGGAGTTCTCCGGGCTGGCCGCACCCCCGGTGCGGCCGACGAGCAGCCGGAGCCGGGCGTCCAGCTCCGCGGGCCCGGTACTGGGCAGCAGAATATCGTCGAGACCCCAGTCTGCGTTCACCGCGACCAGACCGCCTTCGGTGAGTACGGCGACCACCGGCACCGACGACCCGGTGCTGCCGAGCAGCCGGCACAGCCCGCGGGCGGCCGCCAGATCGGAACGCGCGTCCACCAACGCGATATCCGCGGTACCCGCCTCCAGCAACGACGCCACCTCGGTCGGCGCGGGCCGCACATTGTGTGCGAGCAGCGATAACGAGGGCAGAACCGATTCGGGGTCGGGGTCGGAGGTCAGCAGGAGCAGCTCCACAAGCACTCCTCCCATCTCGTAGCTACGCGAAAGCCAGCTTCGTCGCCGTCGCCACGTTGCTCATCCACAAAGTAATCGCTGCAAGATTAGCGCGTCGGACCCGATGACCTCGTATTCCGGGTAGATCGGAGCACGATGATGCCCGCCGACCGGTGCGTGGGCCCGCTCCGGCGCGTCCACTAGGGTGCATGCCATGCGGAAGCTGATCATCGGACTGCTGTGCCTCGCGGGATTGGCAGTGGTCGTCGATTTCGGCGCGGCCGCATATTCGGAATACCGCGTGTCCCGGTCACTGAAAGTCGGCGCCGACCTGAGCGCCGACCCGGAAGTCACCTTCCACGGTTTCCCCTTCCTGCGGCAGGCGCTCGACGGCCGCTACGACAATATCGAGATCAAAGCCGACAGCGTCCGGCCCGACATACCCGGTGAGATAGGTCTCGAGGCCACCCTCCACGGGATGAAACTGCCGCTGAGCGATCTGGTCGACGGCCGGGTGCGCAGCGTGCCGGTGGACCGGGTGGACGTCCGGATGCGTGTCGCGCCGACCGAACTCGGCCGTCTATTCGGCATCCCCGATCTGGAGGTCCATTCGCGGCCCGCGGACAAATCAGACGGCACCGGCGGTTCGGGCGGATCAGGGATGACCACGGCGGGCGCGCTGGTACTGACCGGGACGCTGCCCTCGGCGCCGAGCGGACAGCAGGGCGCGAGTTTCGCCGGGGAACGGGTCAGCGTGGCGGCCGACCTGCTGCTCGACGGCGACCAGGTGCGGATCGTGGCCACCGGCCTGTACTCCGAGGAGATCTCACCGGTCCCCTCGGAACCCGTGGTCGACGAAGTCGACATCCCGGCAGTGCTGGCGATGTTCACCCGTACCATCGATACCAAGGAACTCCCGTTCGGTATCCGGCCCACCGAGGTCACCGCCCTGGGCGGCCATATCGTGGTCGAGGGCCGGGGTGAAGATGTGACGATCGACCTGAACAGATTGCGGCGCCCATGATCGAGATCACCATTCTGGCGGTAATGCTGCTGGCCGGGCTGGCTGTAGGCCTCTACCTGCGTCGGCGCGAAGGCGCGCTGCGCTCCGCCCCGGCCACCCTGGAACGCGATACCGGTACGCGCGACGATCTGCTCGTCGCCGCCGGAGTCACCGGGTCCGGGCCGGCCGTACTGCACTTCTCCGCCGACTGGTGCGGTCCGTGCGCCGCCGTGCGCCGAGTGGTCGCCGACGCCACCCGGGACCTGGCAGATTCGCCGCAGCCGCCGCGCGATATCGAGATCGATATCGACGCCGATCCGGCGCTGGCCAGAGAGCTCAACGTCCTGTCACTCCCGACCACCTTCGTATTCGACGCCGAGGGACGGGAGCGGTTCCGCATCTCCGGCGTCCCCAAGACCAGTGACCTGCGCAGCGCGCTCGGCCCGCTGACGGCCGGTTCGGCTGCCGGCTGAGCTGTATCTATTGCCCCGCCTTCGGCGGGGCAGGGTCGGGGCCCTTGTCAACCCCGGTTCTTCACTCCGCCGCTCAGTCGCTGCGCTCCTTCGCTCTGTCGCTCCAGAACCGGGGCGGGCCCCGACCATGAATGCCGACCATCCGACAGAAAAGAACACGACGCGAGGGGAATCCCAGCGATCCCCAACCCTCACCTCCCTGCGCTCAGTCGCTGAACCCCTTCGCTCGGTCGCTCCAGAACCGGGGCGGGCCCCGACCACTTTGCGAAGCCCGCCGTGACAAGGCCCCTGACCAGCTGATCACCCCCTACCCATTCGGCACGCGCCGACATTGGGTAGACTGCCCGTTGTGCAAAACCACCACGAGCTGATGCTCACCCGTCGCCGCACAGTCGACCTGTGCCGCCTCGGTGGTTGTTGCTGCCTGTGCCGTTAGCGGTCGGGTCTTCTTCCTGACGCCGACCACGGTTCGTCCGCGCGAGCGATTCTCATCCCCCGGCGAACCGGCCGAATTCCGCCGAACAGTTCGAGCGCAGGAGTTTCGTTCATGTCCTCTATCACCACAATCCCCGACCGGGTCGATATCCGTGGTCCTCGTTTCGTGGCTTGGGTGACCACGGCCGTCCTGGTACTCGTGTTGTTGCTCGCGGCGGTCTCACCGGTCGCCGCCGGAGTACTGATCGCCGTCCAGACCGTCGTATTCGCGCTCGGCGCATGGCTCGGGCCGAAACGACACCCCTACGGGCTCGCCTATGCCGCGCTGGTCGCGCCACGGCTGGGCCCGGTCACCGAGACCGAACCGACGGCGCCGCTACGATTCGCCCAGCTGCTCGGTTTCGCGTTCGCCGCCGTGAGTCTGTTGGGTTTCGCACTCGGCGCCTCCGCTGTGGGCGCGGTGTTCGCCGGGTTCGCCCTGTTCGCGGCTTTCCTGAACGCCGCGTTCGGGATCTGCCTCGGTTGCAAGCTGTACCCGCTGCTCACCCGGCTGCGTTCGAACACCACCTCCGAATCCCCCGTATCGAACTGAACTGAATCGCTGTCACCACTGAAAGGGAAAACATGGCTCGCTCCGATGTCCTGGTCTCCGTCGACTGGGCCGAAGAGAACCTCAAGACCCCCGGCGTCGTCTTCGTCGAGGTCGACGAGGACACCACCGCTTACGAAGGCGGACACATCGAGGGCGCCGTCCGGCTCGACTGGAAGAAGGACCTGCAGGATCAGGTTCGTCGTGACTTCGTGAACCAGGAGCAGTTCTCCACGCTGCTCTCGGAGCGCGGTATCGCCAACGACGACGAGGTCATCCTGTACGGCGGCAACAACAACTGGTTCGCCGCCTACGCCTACTGGTACTTCAAGCTGTACGGTCACAACAACGTCAAACTGCTCGACGGCGGCCGCAAGAAGTGGGAGCTCGACGGGCGCCCCCTCTCGAGTGACGACGTCAGCCGTCCGGCCACCCAGTACAAGGCGGCCGAGCCCGACAACACCATCCGCGCCTTCCGCGACGAGGTCATCGCCGCGATCGGGACCAAGAACCTGGTCGACGTGCGCTCCCCCGACGAGTTCTCCGGCAAGATCCTGGCCCCCGCGCATCTGCCGCAGGAACAGAGCCAGCGTCCGGGCCACATTCCCGGCGCGATCAACGTGCCGTGGAGCAAGGCCGCGAACGAGGACGGCACCTTCCGCTCCGATGCCGATCTCACCGAGATCTACGGAACGGCCGGTCTGGACGGCAACAAGGAGACCATCGCCTACTGCCGTATCGGCGAGCGCTCCTCGCACACCTGGTTCGTGCTGCAGGAGCTGCTCGGCCACCAGAACGTCAAGAACTACGACGGCAGCTGGACCGAATACGGTTCGCTGGTCGGCGCACCTATCGAGTTGGGAGAGTAACCACCAATGTGTGCAGCACCTACGCAGGGCCAGGCCATCCCGGCCGGGGTCGATGTCGAGAAGGAAACGGTGATCACCGGCCGTGTGCTCGGCGGCGACGCCGAGCCGGTCGGCGGCGCGTTCGTCCGTCTGCTCGACGGCAACGGTGATTTCACCGCCGAGGTCGTGGCCTCGGGTACGGGAGACTTCCGTTTCTTCGCGGCGCCGGGCACGTGGACGCTGCGGGCGCTCTCGTCGGCGGGGAACGGCACCGCCGAACTCCGTCCCGGCACCCCCGGTATCCACAACGTGGACGTCACTGTCTCGAAGTAGGAGACACGCAACGGCCCAGGCCGGCCCCCAGCGGGCCGTCCTGGGCCGTTCTGCGTTCCATGATCCCGCCCCCGCTCATCGAGGGTGTTTCCGGGCACCGCGTCTCAGCGGTCGGGGTCCGGCCTCACGAAGCGCGGAGTGCAGCGACCGAGTGCCGGAGTGAAGAACCGGGGTTGATTGGGCCCGGACTCGCGGCGCCGGAGGCGACGCAATCCAACACAACCCCCGGCCCCGCGGCGCCGGAGGCGACGCAATAAACTTCAGCTGTGGTCCTCTTCTTCGAGATTCTGCTGATCGCCGTTTCGATCCTCATCGGATGGTTCGGCCTGTACGTCTTCTACCGGCTGTTCACCGAGTCATGAGCGATCTCGCTAGCGAGGGTTCCGATCCGGCCGAGCGAGCGAGCGACAACACCAACGGGAAGCTCCCGGCCGATTCCGCCGGGCCCGGTGACCCGTCGGCCGAGGATCACTCGACGCTGAGCGGCGATCGGGCGGTGGCTCACGCAGCTGAGCGCGCCAAAGCGACCGGCAGCCGCAATATCCCCGTTCTCCCCGACCTCCCGCTCCCCGAAGACACGGCGAATCTGCGACTCGGCCCGGACCTGAATCCGGCCATGCTGGCGCTGCTGCCGATGGTCGGCGTCTGGCGCGGCGAGGGTGAGGGGAACAACCCCGAACGCGGCGATTACCGCTTCGGACAGCAGATCGTGGTTTCTCATGACGGGGGGGACTACCTGAGCTGGGATTCGCGCTCCTGGTTCGTGGAGTCCGACGGCAGCTACGGTGGTCCCGACCTGCGCGAGCACGGGTTCTGGCGGGTCGGGGTCGACGGCAGCGACGAGGTATTGGAGTTGCTGCTCACCCACAGCACCGGAATCGTCGAACTGTTCTACGGCACCGCGCTCACGCAGTCGTCCTGGGAGTTGGCCACCGATGTGGTGATCCGCAGTCAGACCGGTGTGGTGGTCGGCGGCGCCAAACGCCTGTACGGGATCGTCGAGGGCGGGGATCTGGCCTATGTGGAAGAGCGCGTGGTGGCCGACGGACCGCTGCAACCACGGCTTTCCGCACGGCTGCAGCGCTATATCGGCTGATTTCGCGGCCGGTTGATCCCGGACACGGAACGACCCCCGAGCCGTATCGGCGCGGACCCGGGTGTGAACACCGCGGGTTACCGCATCCGATCCCGATCGGACGGACCGGGGACTCGGGGGCCGGGTGGCTACCGTGGATTCGCTGAGCGCCGTAGCGGTCGGAATCCGTAGGAGCCGGCTACAGCGTCAGCTGGTAGCCACCTCACTCGTCCTAAGAATTTCCATTCCTGGGATCACCTCCTTCCTTGTGTACTGACGAATCTAGCCACGACCGGCCGGGCTCGGCAACGGAATTTCGTCGAGGGCGTAACGAGTGGCGATCGCCTCCGGTAAAGCCGCCCGTACCTGGCCGGATTCATCGACGGTGACGACCAGGCCGGCGCGGTGCGCGTCGGGGAGTTGATGGGTGACCACCACCACATCACGCTCCGGCCCGACCAGCCCGCTGTCGATATCGAGTAGTGCGCGCAACAGTTCGGCGCCGTCCGCCGCGTCCAGGTGTTCGGTGGGTTCGTCGAGCAGCAGTACCCGGGCGGACGAGATCAGGGCGCGGGCCAGCAGGATCCGCCGACGCTGGCCGCCCGAGACGGCGGCAGCGCCGCCGGTGAGGTCGGTGTGGACACCGTCGGGAAGCGCGTCCAGCCAATCTCCGAGGCCGACCGCGCGCAAGGATTCCTCGGCCGTCCCGGCGTCGAGGTCGCCGCGGGCCACTCGCAGGTTCTCCAGCACACTGGTGCCGAAGAGGTGTGCGTCCTCGGCGAAGAATCGCACATCCGCATCCGGAGTGTCGAACAATCCGGCCCAAGCCATCAGCAGGGTCGTCTTGCCGGCCCCGCTCGGACCGACCACCACTATCCGGGGCGCCCGTGGGCGTTCGGGGATCTGCCACTGCCCGTCGCCCACCCAGCCGATCACCACGCCGTCCGCGCGACTGTCGGCATAGGGGAACGGATGCGGGTGACCGCCGGTGCCGATTCGTTTCCGGGTATCGACCGTCGCCACTCCGGCGCCGATCCGGTCGGCGATGCCGGCGGCCGGCTCGGCGCTGTCCGGACGGTGGTCCGGCGAGACCACGCGTAGCCGGTGCAGGGCCGCACGCGCCACCGTCAGCGCCTGCGCGGCCGCCGGTAGTGGGACGGTGGCCTCGAAGGACGACAGCGGCAGCAGCACGAGGACGGCCAGCGCCATCGGCGTCGTCGCGCCCGGCGTCCCGCCGCCGGGACCGTAGACGACGATCCCGATCAACAGAGCGGCGAGCACCGTCACTCCGGTGGCCAGCGGGATCGCGGCCGCCGCCCAGGCGTTGCGGCCGGCCGCGCTGTCCTCGGCGGCGAGCACCCGCTGGTTCGCCGCGGTCGCGGTTTTCAGGGCGTCGTCCAGTTTTCCGGCGACCCGGAGTTCGGCGGCGTGGTCGAGCACGGTCACCGCGTGCGCGGTGAATTCGGCACGGTCCGCGCGCGCCGACCGTTCGGCGCCGGCCGCGGCCCGGGCGGACAGCCAGGGTGCGACGATCCCGGAGAAGGCCAGCGCCACGGCCAGTACCGCTGCGGCCGCGGCGGAGATAAGGGCCAGTGCGCCGATCGCCGCGAGCGCCAGCACCGCCGCGACCGCGATCGGCACGAAGGTCCGGACCACCACGGCGCCGAGATCGTCGATATCGGTGCCCACTCGCACCAGCACATCGCCGCGCCGCAGCCGGCCGAATGCCCCGGGGCCGCCCGGGGTCGGCGGAGCTTCGGCCCCCGCGGCCGCCCCGGGCAATGCGATGCCGGACCGGCGGGTGAGCCACAGCGGTGCCCGGACCAGCGCGCGGTAGACCGAGGTGCGGGCGGCCGTCATCGAGCGCAGGGCGACATCGTGGGTGGCGAGCCGCTCCAGGTACCGGCACAGGCCGCGGGAGATCCCCAGCGCTCGCACGGCGACCACCGCGACCGTGAGGTCGAGCACCGGCGGCATCTGCCAGGCGCGGGCGATCAGCCAGGCGGCCAGCGCCGCCAGGCCCAGCGCGCTGCCCAGCGCCAGCACGCCCCACCCGATCGCGACCGCCAGGCGCCATCGAGGTATCTCCAGCAGCGTCCACATCTGGCGGATATCGCGCAGTGACAGCCGCCATCGGGCCCAGCGGCGGCCCGCACGGGCCGGGTGCGCGGGGCGGGTGCGCCGAGTGGTTTCGATTCGGGAGCTCATCGCGACATTCGTGGGGAGATCATCGGCACCGCGACGATCTCGTCGGCGGCGGAGAGCAGGGCGGGACGGTGAGCGACCACCACTACGGTCGCGCCGGTGCGCGCCAGCGTAGTGAGCGCCGCGGCCACCGCGACTTCGCTGTCGCGGTCCAGATGGGCGGTCGGTTCGTCCAGCAACAGGATCGGGCGATCCGCGGCCAATACGCGGGTCAGGGCGAGCCGCTGGCGTTGGCCCAGCGACAGCCCGATCCCCCCGGACCCGACCACGGTATCCCATCCGGCGGGCAGCGCGTCCAGCACAGCGTCGAAACCGGTGACAGCGCAGGCGGCGTCCAACTCGCTGAGTACCCGGGCCGCGCCCCGGCGGGCGGGACCGGCCGCGGTGGCGCCGAGCAGTTCGAGGTTCTCCCGGAGTGTGCCCGGGACCAGAACCGGACGCTGCGGGAGCCAGGCCAGCCGCGACCACCACTGCGGCGCGGCGATCTCCCGGATATCCACCCCGTCGGCCAGTACGGCGCCCCGGGTGGGTTCGATCAATCCCAGGATCGCCTGTAGCGCGGTAGATTTGCCGCTGCCGTTGGGGCCGGTGAGAGCGGTAACCGAGCCCGGCCGGAAGACGGCGTGCAGACCGTCGGGCGCGGTGCCGTCTCTGGAATCGACTGTCAGATCCAGGAGTTCGACAGTTCCCGGTAACCGGCCGCCGACGCCCATGGACCGGATGCCGGCGGACGCCGGATTCGCAGCCCGGGGTCCGGTCTCGCATCCGATGTCGACCGCGTCGTCGCCTCCGGTCCTCGGCGACCGGCGCCGGTCGCCACCGGCGGATGCGCGGTCGATCGTGCGCGGCCCGCCGGACGACGCGACCTCTCCGGCGCTCGCCGCGTCGGCGGGGACCGGGTCGAGAATCGCGAAAGCCTTGTCCGCGGCCGCCATCCCGTCCTGCGCGGCATGGAAACGCTCGCCCACCGAGCGCAGCGGCAGATAGACCTCCGGGGCCAGCACCAGGGCCACGATCCCCGCGTACAGGCTCATATCGCCGTGTACCAGGCGCATTCCGATCGCGACCGCGACCAACGCGACCGACAGCGTGGCCAGCAGTTCGAGCACCATCGAGGAGAGGAATGCGATCCGCAGCGCGCCCATGGTGCGGCGGTGCAGCGTCTCCCCCAACTCCCGCACCCGTCCGCCCATACTCCGCCCGGGGACCTCCGGCCCGGTCGCGGTCTCCCGGCCGAGCGCGCGCAGCGTGGGCATCCCGGCGAACAAGTCCAACAGTTGATCGGACAGCTGGGTGGCGGCGTCGAGGGTGGCGCGCGCACGTCCCTCGGTGAGCAGTCCGATGAGGACCATGAAAAGCGGGATCAGCGGCAGCGTGACGACCACGACGAGTGCCGAGGTGAGATCGTGTGCCGCGATCACTGCCAGCACCACCGGCGGCACCAGGACCGCGAGCAGCAGGGCTGGTACGTAGCCGGTCAGATAGCCGCGCAGCCCGTTCAGGCCGCTGCCCACCACGACGGCGAGTTCGGTGCGTCGTACCTCCAATTCCCGGGGCGGGAGCCCGGCGGCGGTGGCGAGGACCGACTCTTCCAGTTCGGCGACGACCCGGGCCCCGGCCCGGTGCGCGATCCGGGACTGCCACCAGGCGGCCAGCACCCGGCCGCCGAGCGCGAGAGCGAGGAATATCAGTTCCGCGGTCCACGACCCGATCGAGCGCCGGGCGGGATCGGTGACGACACCGGCCAGCACCCGCCCCAGCAGTACGGCGGCGACCGCGATGGTCACCGTGGTCACCAGCGAGAGGCCGACGCTCAGCGCGAGATAACGGCGGGCCGAGCGCGCATACCGCCACAGCCGTGGATCCACGGGCGGTCGGGCCATGGGGTCACTCCTCGGTTGCGACGCGGGGCGGAAGTCCGATTCCGGGCGGGATGTGCTCGACACTGATCCGCTTCCGGAACACCCAGTACGTCCAGGCCTGATAACCGAGCACCACCGGCGTCACGATCACCGCCGCCCAACTCATGACCTTCAGTGTGTACGGGGTGGACGAGGCATTGTCCACCGTCAAGCTGAAGGCCGGGTCGATCGTGGAGGGCAGCACATCCGGGAACAGCGCGCCGAACAGCAACCCGGAGGCGGCCAGCACGGTGAGCGCGGTCCCGGCGAAGGACCAGCCGTCGCGGCCCGCGAGCAGGGCCGCGGCCCCGACGATCAGCCCGAACACCGCCAGCACCACCGGGATCCAGGTCCAGCCGGACCCGTAGGCGAACTGTGTCCACAGCCCGAAACCGGCGACGGCCGACGCCGTCGGCACCAGCAGCAGCCGGGCCGTGCGGACCGAATCGTCGCGGACCTCGCCGTCGGTCTTGAGGGTCAGGAACACCGCGCCGTGCAGCGCGAAGAGCAGTCCGGTGGTGAGTGCGCCCAGGAGTGCGTAGGGACTGAACAGTCCGCCGAACGCGCTGGTGAACTGTTTGTCGGCGTCCAGCGGCACCCCACGCACGATATTGGCGAAAACCCAGCCCCAGGCCAGCGCGGGCACCCAGGAACCGATGCCGATCCCGATATCGCAGCGGGCCCGCCAGCGCGGATCGTCGATCTTGCCGCGGTATTCGATGGCGCAGATCCGCAGGATCAACGCCACCAGGAGCAGCAGCAGCGGGAAGTAGAAACCCGAGAACATGCTCGCGTACCACTCCGGAAAGGCCGCGAACAGCGCGCCGCCTGCGGTGATGAGCCAGACCTCGTTGCCGTCCCACACCGGCCCGATGGTGTTGAGCACCACGCGCCGGCGGGCATCGGACCCTCGCCCGAGGATCGGCATGAGCATGCCGACCCCGAAATCGAAGCCCTCGAGGACGAAGTACCCGGTGAACAGCACACCGATCAGTACGAACCAGAATTCCTGCAGTTCCATCCCGGACTCCTAGTAGGCGAACGAAAGCTGTTCGGTGGCAGGCTTCTCCGCCGACCCGTCGGCGGGGCCGCCGGATGGTCGTTCCGGGCCTTCGAGCACGTACCGCCGCATCAGGTAGAACCACACGACGGCGAGCAGGCCGTAGAGCAGAGTGAAGGTGACGAGGGAGATCCAGACGGTCGCGGTCGCGTGATCGGACACTCCTTGCTGCACCATCAGCCGCAGGTTCTGGTCGCCCGTGGGGTTGGGTACGACCACCCACGGCTGCCGGCCCATCTCCGTGAACACCCAGCCGGCCGAATTGGCGAGGAAAGGGGTCGGAATGACCAGCAGGCTCAGCCAGGAGAACCAGCGCTGATCGGGTACCCGGCCGCGCCGGGTTACCCAGAAACCTACGAAGACCAGCAGCGCCGATCCGGCGGCGAGGCCGATCATGGCACGGAACGACCAGTAGGTGACGAAAAGATTGGGCCGGTAGTCGCCCGGTCCGAATTTCTCGTTGTAGGCCTGCTGGAGGTCGACCACGCCGGCGAGTTCCACGTCGGTGAACCGGCCTTCGGCAAGCCACGGCAGGACGTAGGGCACCTCGAGAACGTGGGTCACGCTGTCGCAGTTGTTGTGGGTGCCGACGGTGAGGATCGAGAAGTCCGGATCGAGCTGGGTGTGGCACAACGATTCCGCCGACGCCATCTTCATCGGCTGCTGGTCGAACATCAGCTTGCCCTGGACGTCACCGGTGTACACCAGGGCGATACCGGAGACCACCGCCACCAGCAGTGAGACCCGAGCTACCGGACGCCACATCGTGCGCGCCTCGGCGAGCTTTCCCGGATCACCGCCGCGCGCGTGACGCACCATCCACCAGCCGGCGATCCCGGCGACGAAGGTGGCCGCCGTGAGGAAGGACCCGGCTACGACGTGCGGAAAGGCCGCCAGTGCGGTGTTGTTGGTGAGAAGTTCGACGATGCTGGTCAATTCGGCGCGCCCGGTTTCCGGGTTGTACCGGGCGCCCACCGGGTGCTGCATGAAGGAATTGGCCGCGATGATGAAGTAGGCCGAGGCGTTGACACCGATCGCCACCATCCAGATGGTTCCCAGATGTACGAGTTTGGGCAGCCGCGACCAGCCGAATATCCATAGTCCGATGAAGGTGGATTCCATGAAGAACGCCACCAGACCCTCGAGCGCCAACGGCGCCCCGAATACGTCGCCGACGAATCGGGAGTACTCGCTCCAGTTCATCCCGAACTGGAATTCCTGCACGATTCCGGTGGCGACACCGAGCGCGAAGTTGATCAGGAAAAGTTTCCCGAAGAATTTGGTGAGCCGGTACCAATGCTCCTTGCCCGTGACGACCCAGGCCGTCTGCATCCCGGCGACGAGCGGTGCGAGGCCGATCGTCAAGGGTACGAACAAGAAGTGGTAGACGGTCGTGATGCCGAACTGCCATCGCGAGACATCCAGGGCGTCCACACCGAGCCTCCTGTTACTACGACGTGTCGTAGAGTCAGCCTACGCGGCGAGAGCGCCGGAGCAATGTGTCGGCGGACACGACATGCCGAGCGAACCGCACACGATCGGGCAACAGATCCCGCCCGGTGCGCCACGGGCCGGTCACGCGGAAGCGCGCCGAGGTCACCAATCGGCGATGGTCCCGGTCCTTTCGATGCCCCGATCGACCATGTCGACGATCTCGGCGGCCGAGTCCGTCGCCGACATCCTTACGCCGTCCAGCGAATTCACCCGTGCGGCGAGCGTCACACTGCTGAGCATCCAGATGCTGTCGCAGTCGAACAGGTCCGCGGAGAACAGCGGTTCGTAACGGCAGTCGTACCCCTTGCGTTCGGCCTGGGCGAACAACGCCCGCTGCGTAATACCCGGCAGCACGCCGTTTTTCGCCGGCGGGGTGATCAGCTGCTTGCCCCGGGCGATCACCACCGACGAGCGCGGCCCCTCGAGAACCCGATGCTCGGTACTGGTGAAGATGACGTCATCGGCGCCCATCCGGGCCGCGAAGCGCAGCGCGGCCATATTGGTCGCGTAGGAAAGGGTTTTCGCACCGAGCAGTTGCCAGGGCGCCGCCTGCGCGAGATCGATCGAGATCCCACGGGTCAAGGTGACCACCGCGACGCCCTCGGATCTCGCCGCGGCCACTCTCTCGTGCAGTCCGGTGACCATGACGAAGGTCGTGGGCACCGGAACCGCCTCGGACAGCTCACCGGAACGCACCGCCGCATTGGGGTTGCCGAGCGCGCTCTCCCGGCCGCGGGTCAGCACCAGGCGCATGACCCCCTCCTCCTCGGAGCCCCATTCCTTGGCCGCGGTCTCGATCGCGTTGCGCCACCGGGCCAGATCGGGTTCGGGTAGATCGAGCGCTTGCGCGGAGCGCCGTAGCCGCGCCAGATGGAAATCGAGCGCGCAGACGGTGCCGCCGCGGACCAGTGCCGTCTCGAAAATCCCGTCGCCGCGCAGGACACCGATATCGTCGGCATACAACAACGGCTGGTCCGCGTCGCGGACTTCGCCGTCGAGTGTTACAAGAACTCGATCCACCATGCGCACGAGCGTAGGCCAACACCGGCTGCCATGAGGGCCGGAAATCCGGGCAGTCCCGACAACGGCGGTGGAATTCGCCGCCCCCGATACCGCGGCGAAGGTTCGGAATCCACCATTTCGATCGAGCTGGTTCCGGTGGCTAAGGTCGGGCAATGGCGCGACGGACCGAAATCGACCCGGGCGTGGTGCGCGCGGCGGTGACCGCGGTGCGCGACTGGCTGCTCGACGAAACCCATCCGGCTCCGACACGCGCCGAGCTGGCCGCGGCGGTGCGTGGCACGGCCCGGGCTCTCGCGGCCACGGCACCCGGACATTCCGTCGAGGTACGGGTTCCGCCGTTCGTCGCCGTGCAATGTGTCGAAGGTCCCCGGCACACTCGCGGCACACCGCCGAATGTCGTGGAAACCGATCCACGGACCTGGCTGCTGCTCGCGACCGGCCTGCGTGATTTCGCGACGGCCGTCGCCGCGGGCGCCGTGGACGCCTCCGGCAGCCGGGCCGCGGAGATCACCCGCTGGCTGCCGCTGGTCCCGGTCCGGCCCGGCCCGGATTGACCCGGGCCGCGCACGGCGACCCGGCCGGACGGTGTCGATACGACCCGAACCGCCTGGTCAACCCCCCGCTGATGCGCGAACCGGTGATCAGCTCCTAAAGTGGAGGCCGTGTCCGTGCTCGCCGCACCCAGTCCTGTCCTCGCTGTACCGGGAGCCGTCGCTGCCCCGCCCGGCTCGCCGGACGCCGCGGTCGCCTGGCATTACGGCGATCCGCTCGGTGAGCAGCGCGCCGCCGCCGAACGGGTCGCGATCGTGGACCGCTCCCACCGCTTCGTGCTCACTGTCACCGGAGCCGAACGGCTCAGCTGGTTGCACACCATCACCAGTCAGCACATCGCCGAACTGGGCGACGGCCGCTCCGCGGAGAACCTGGACCTCGATCTCAACGGCCGGGTCCAGCACCATTTCGTCCTCACCGAGCTCGACGCGACCGTCTGGATCGATACAGAGGGCGACCGTGGCCCCGGCCTGCTGGACTTCCTGTCCAAAATGGTGTTCTGGGCCGACGCACAGCCGCGGGTGGCCGACTACGCGGTGCTGAGCATTCTGGGTCCGCGCGCGCACACGCTCATCGGTGTCCTCGGCGCCGACCGGCTGCCCGACACGTATGAGGCCGTGGCCGTGCCGGGCGGCGGATTCCTCCGCCGGATGCCCTGGCCGACCGCCGACTCCTTCGATCTGATCCTCCCCCGCGACCAGCTGATGGCGCGCTGGAACGAACTCACCGCCGCCGGCGCCGAACCGGCCGGATCGTGGGCGTACGAAGCCCTGCGGGTGGCGGCCGGACGCCCTCGGATCGGCCTCGACACCGACGACCGCACCATTCCGCACGAAGTGAACTGGATCGGCGGCCCCGCCGAATACGGCGCCGTGCACCTGGACAAAGGCTGCTATCGCGGTCAGGAGACCGTCGCCCGGGTGCACAACCTCGGTAAACCGCCACGGCGGCTGGTGCTGCTGCATCTGGACGGCTCGGCCGACGACCGGCCCGTCGCGGGCGACCAGGTCACCGCGGGCACACGCGCGGTGGGCGTACTCGGGACGTCGATCGACCACTACGAGCTCGGTCCGATCGCGCTCGCGCTCATCAAACGATCCGTCCCCGCCGACACCCAGCTCACCGTGGGAGCCACGGCCGCCGCCATCGATCCCGATTCGGTGATCGACGACAACACTCCGCAGGCCGGGCGCCGCGCGATCGAACGGCTCCGGGGCCGCTGACCCGCATCGAATCGATCCGATCATGATCCGAGAGGAGTTCGCGCCGATGCGGATTGGTGATACCGGCCGAGTCCTGGCCGTCTGCACCGTGCACGCCGAGCTGCCGGTCCCCGGCCGGGTGGGGCGCACCGCGATCGACAAGCGCCCGGTGACCGGCCGGATCCGGGCCGAGCGGCTGGGTCTCGACGGTGACCATGTGTGCAATACCCGCGACCACGGCGGCATCCATCAGGCCGTGTACGGCTACGCAGACGAAGACGCCGCGGCCTGGTCGGCCGAACTCGGGCGCGAACTCGCACCGGGCTGGTTCGGTGAGAACCTGCGCGTCACCGGGCTCCTGCTCAGCGACGCGGTGGTGGGCGCCCGATGCACCATCGGCGACGCGCTGTTCGAGGTGAGCGCGCCCAGGGTGCCGTGCGCAACCTTCGGGCATTGGTCGGGCGAACGGCAATGGGTGCGCCGGTTCACCCTCCAGGCGAACACCGGCTGCTATTTCCGGGTCCTGACCGAGGGCGCGGTGGGCGCCGGCGACCCGGTCGAGTTCGTGCACGTACCCGAGCACGGCATCACCGTCCGCGATGTCCTCACCGGCGCCGACCCCCACCGGCTGGAACGACTCCTCATCGCGGAGCCCTCCCTCTCCGACGACATCCGCGCGCAGGTGGCCCGCCACGTGAAACGTGGAAAGGGGCCCGTCACGGCGGGCAACGATCCGGAAGCGGAGGCGATCCGATGAGCGTCGACCTGGTCGAAGTGGTGCGTTCCGGTTTCCGGGAATGCGTGCACCGCGGATCGGTAGTGATCGTCGGCCCCGACGGCGAGCCGACTTTCGAAGCCGGCTCCGTCCACGTACCCATCTACCCGCGGTCCACCAACAAACCGATGCAGGCCCTCACACTGCTCAAACTCGGCTTCACCCCGGTCGACGACGCCGAGCTCGCCATCGCGACCGCCTCGCACACCGGCGAACCCGAGCACATCGAATTGGTCGAAAGACTGCTCCACCGTTTCGGTTTCGCCGAGGACGATCTGGCCTGTCCGCCCGACCTGCCGATGGACGAGCAAGCCAGGGCCGGCGTCCTGTACCGAGGGGAGAAACCCGCGAAGCGGTATATGAACTGTTCCGGCAAACATGCCGCGATGCTGGCGACCTGTGTGGTGAACGGCTGGCCCACCGACGGCTACTTCGAAACCGCCCACCCGCTACAACGGGCCGTGCTGGCCCAGGTGATCGAACTGACCGGCGAGCCCGAAACCGACCTGGGCATCGACGGCTGCGGACTACCCATCGTCCCGGTGTCGCTGACGAATCTGGCCCGCGCCTTCGCGGTTCTGGCCACCGCCGCCGAGGGCACCCCGGAACGCCGTATCGCCACCGCTCTGCGCGCGCATCCGCGGGTGATTTCGGGCACCAACGGACCAGATCTGCTGACCATGAACGCGGTGCCCGAACTGATCTGCAAGATCGGAGCAGACGGCGTGCACGCGGGCGCGCTACCGGACGGCCACGCTTTCGCGTACAAAATCGACGACGGCGCCGACCGCGCCAGAATCCCGCTGACCATGGCGGTTCTGCAGCGTATGGGAGTTCCGTGGTCGGATGAACTGGCGGTTCTGGCCGCACCGGCGGTCCTGGGCGGCGGAACCCGAGTGGGTGTGATCCGCGCCATACCTGGATCCATTCCGACTGGCGACTGAGCGGCGAAACATCGGCAAACCGGGCGGCGGAACGGGCGGATAGCCCACTCGTGGGAGCGCGACGGCCGGACACGCGCTAAAGTGTCTGTCAGGAAGATATTAATTCGAACGGGGCCGCCACCAATCCCCAGGCCGCCCCGCTGTGACGCGAGGGGGTCAGCCATGGGCCGTGGCCGGGCTAAGGCAAAGCAGACCAAGGTTGCACGCGAGCTGAAGTACAGCTCGCCGTCGACCGACTTCACGAGCCTTCAGCGCGAGCTTTCCGGTAGCGACAACGCCCCGCGTGGTGGCGTGCTGTCGGATGAGCACGACGCGGACGACTCGTTGTCCCCCAAGTGGGACGAGGACGACGACTACGACAGCTGGCGCCGCTGACCAAGGTGCATACGCTCGGGGGAGGCCGCAGGCCTCTCCTTCGGTCGTTTACGCCGGTTCGCGCCGTTTCCCGCCGAGTTCTCAGGCGGTGGACGACGTGAACCGGCGATACGGCCCGGACAGCATCTGAAGTTCAGCGGCGGCTCCGGACAGAGGAGTGGGCGCCTATCCGCGCCCCTCTTACTGGATGCCGTGCCCGAGTAGCGGGTGATTTGCGCGCTACTGGTTCGAGTATGGCTGTGCGCTCCAGGAATTCGATAACCCACGCCGATCGGCACACAGAATCGGTACCAGCGCGCGTTCACAGTCCCCACACGGTCGGACGCCTTCGCCGCGCGAAAACATCCGACCGCCGGACAACAGCGTGGACCGGATCAGAAACGCGGATGATCGCCGAGCAGTACCGCCCGCGGCGCATCCACATCCTTGGCCTTCTTCACACTGCCCAATGTCCAGCATTCGATATGGCGGGCGGTCAGCACGGCCAGCGCGCGATCGACATCCTCGGGCGCGACGACGGCGACCATCCCCACGCCCATATTGAAGGTCTTCTCCATCTCCACCCGCTCCACCCGGCCGCGCTGGGCGATCATTTTGAAAACGGGGGCCGGATTCCAGGTTCCGCGATCGAGTTCGGCGACCAGCCCCGCGGGCAACACCCGCGCCAGATTCGCAGCCAGACCACCGCCGGTGATGTGCGCGAACGTACGGACATCGGTCTCGGCGATCAACGCCAGGCAATCCTTGGCATAGATCTTCGTCGGCTCCAGCAACTCCTCCCCGAGCGTGCGGCCGAACTCCTCCACATGCCCGGTCAAGGACATCCGGTCGATCTCCAGCAGCACCTTGCGCGCCAGACTGTAGCCGTTGGAATGCAACCCGGAGGAGCCCATGGCGATCACCACATCACCTGGGCGCACCCGATCCGGTCCGAGCAATTCGTCGGCCTCGACCACGCCGACACCCGTGGCCGACAAGTCGTAGTCCTGGGCACCCATCATCCCCGGATGCTCGGCCGTCTCACCGCCCAGCAGCGCACAGCCGGCCCGGACACATCCCTCGGCGATACCGGCCACCAACTCGGCGACCCGCTCCGGAACCACTTTGCCGACGGCGATGTAATCCTGCAGGAACAACGGCTCCGCGCCACACACCACCAGATCGTCGACAACCATGGCAACCAGATCCAGCCCCAGGGTGTCGTGCTTGTCCAGCGCCTGCGCGACCGCGATCTTGGTGCCGACACCGTCGGTCGACGAAGCCAGCAGCGGCTCACGGTAGCTCTTCTTCAACGCGAACAATCCGGCGAAACCACCGATGCCGCCCTGAACCTCCGGACGGCTGGCTTTCCGCGCCAGCGGGGCGAACAACTCGACAGCCCGGTCACCGGCCTCGATGTCCACTCCAGCTGCGGCATAGGACGCACCGGCACCGGTGGGGTTCTGCTCAGTCATTGTCGGGGAAAGCTCCAAACCGAATCCGCGGATAATTGCCTGCTCAGAGTTTATTGCCCCGTCTCCGGCGAGGTGGGTCGGGGGCTGTGTTTATCGGCGCCGCCTGCGGCGGCGCGGGGTCGGGGCCCTTGTCAACCCCGGTTCTTCACTCCTACGCTCAGTCGCTGCGCTCCTTCGCTTCGTCGCTCCAGAACCGGGGCGGGCCCCGACCACGAACGCAGACCATCCGGAAAGCAGGAACTACGGACGCAAGTCTTGCAGACCTCGGGCGGGACCGCTGCGGAAACGACGCCGACTCGGCGCGGGCCCTCCGCTGACTCGGCGCGGACCCTCGGACGAAGAGGAAGAGCGAGCCTGCTCGTGAAGGTCTGTGTTTATTTGCGCCGCCTTCGGCGTCGCGGGTCGGGGCCCTCGTTGACCCCGGTTCTTCACTCCTACGCTCAGTCGCTGCGCTCCTTCGCTTCGTCGCTCCAGAACCGGGGCGGGCCCCGGCCACGAATGCTGACCATCCGGAAAGAGCAACGACCTGCGGGCACAAGTCCTGCGAACCTCGGATGGGACGGCTGCGGGAAACGACGCCGACTCGGCGGGGCCCGAGACTCGCGCCTGCGGCGCATGCGCTTCGGGCGCTGAACAGCGGACCGGGCCGCAACCTTCGAGGGCCTCGCTGGACTCGGCGCAGGGAGGGTGCGGCGGTTCGCGGAAGGGGATCGTGTGGGCGTTCACCGGTGTGACCCAGCGCTGCGGCCGGGTGGGCTGTGCGGCCGTTGCGGTGTGGGCTCCGCGCCGATCGGTACGGCTCAGGGTCGGCTGAGGGCGCTGGCGTTCGCGTTGTCGGTGAGCAGGCGGGTCTGGGAGCGGCCGCCGAACTCCAGGAGGTTCTTCCCGATCGATGCCTCGGTGGGCAGCGGGATCGGGTAGTTCCCGTCGAAGCACGCGCAGCACAGCCGGGAACGCGGCTGTTCGGTGGCGGCGACCATTCCCTCGAGCGAGATATAACCGAGGGTGTCGGCGCCGATGGAGCGGCGGACGCCCTCCACCATGTCGCGCACCGCGTCGGGGTCGGTGGACAGTCCGGTGGGGCCGTCCGGATCGGTGCCGGCGTTGTTGGCGACGAGTTCGGCGCGTGAGGCGAAGTCGATTCCGTAGAAGCACGGCCACTTGACCGGAGGCGAGGCGATCCGGACGTGGATCTCCAGGGCGCCGGCTTCGCGCAGCATCCGGATCAGGGCCCGCTGGGTGTTGCCGCGCACGATCGAATCATCCACCACGATGAGCCGCTTACCGCGGATGACCTCGCGCAGGGGGTTCAGCTTCAACCGGATGCCGAGCTGGCGGATGGTCTGGCTGGGCTGAATGAAGGTGCGCCCGACGTAGGCGTTCTTCATCAGGCCCTGCCCGTAGGGCAGCCCCGATCCCTGGGCGTAGCCGACCGCGGCCGGGGTGCCCGACTCCGGGACCGGGATCACCAGGTCGGCATCGATCGGGTGCTCGGCGGCTAGGCGACGGCCGATATCGACGCGAGTCGCGTGCACCGAACGTCCGGAGATGGCGCTGTCGGGTCGGGCCAGATACACGTATTCGAAGACGCAGCCCTTGGGTTCGGGATTGGCGAACCGCGACGAGCGGACGCCGTCGGCGTCGATGGCGAGCAGTTCGCCGGGTTCGATCTCGCGGACGAAGGAGGCGCCGACGATATCGAGAGCGGCCGTTTCGCTGGCCACCACCCAGCCGCGTTCCAGCCGGCCGAGTACGAGCGGCCGGACTCCGTGCGGATCGCGGGCGGCATACAACGTGTGCTCGTCCATGAAGGTCAGGCAGAAGGCGCCTTGGACCGTCGGCAGCAACTCCATGGCGGCCTGCTCGATGCTCGAATCCGCGGAGGCGTGCGCGAGCAACGCGGTCATCACATCGGAATCGGAGGTCGCCGAGACCGCGCCCGGGCGGCCCGGACCGGCGACCAGGCCGAGCTCACGCGCCCGGTCCGCCAGGTCGGCGGTGTTGACCAGATTGCCGTTGTGCCCGAGCGCCAGCCCGGAGCCGACGGCGGTGGTGCGGAAGATCGGCTGCGCGTTCTCCCAGGTGGTGGCTCCGGTGGTGGAGTAGCGACAGTGCCCGATGGCGACATGTCCCGGCATTGCGGCGAGGGTCTGCTCATCGAATACCTGGCTGACCAGCCCGAGATCCTTGAAGACCAGCACCTGCGAGCCGTCGGAGACCGCGATGCCCGCGGCTTCCTGTCCACGGTGTTGCAGGGCATAGAGGCCGTAGTAGGTGAGTTTGGCCACGTCCTCCCCAGGAGCCCAGACTCCGAAGACTCCGCACTCCTCACGGGGCGGGTTCTCCGTCTCGTCGGTTGCGGTGGGATTGCTGACAGCCGGTTGGTCGGCGTGGGTCACCGTGCGCTCCCTGGTCGGGCGGGTGTGGGGGGCACTCGACAGTCTACGGGTGCACCGCTCGCGCGTGTCACCGGATCAGCACCCCGATAGCAAGCGATCGGAGACCGGACGCGAACCCGCGCTACAGCGGCCCCACTCACCCGGTGCCACCCTGTTCAGCAAATCTCCACATTCAGTTAACACCCCTTTCACCTGCCGAAACAGCCTGTCCGGCGGGCCGGCTGCGGCGGTGCGGTCAGCCGATGCGCCACCGGGCCACCGGGCTGGTTCGCGAACCGGCCATAAGCCCGCACCGGTCCGGGCGCAACGTGGGCGATATCACCCGATGCCTCGGTCGGCACGCAACCGCCGGGCACACTCACCTGACACGGCTGAGCAGGGGGCCGCCCGGAGGTAGATAACCGTCCACTTCCGCACCGAGATCCTTGGCCGCGGTAGCGAGATCGGCCGGAGAGAGCCGCGCCGTGACGACAAACGGCGACCCCGCGGTGGCGCGGCGGTTCCAGGGCGGCGAGAACTCCAGATCCAGGCCGATCTCCACCTCGACCGCACCGGCGGCCCGGGACGCGGTGAAACTCAGGTTCGGCTCGGTGAAATCCAGCCGGGCGGGACCCCCGACGGGCTCACCGCTGGGCTCGGCTTCGGCGGCGATACGTCGTAGCCAGTCGGCCAGCTCGACCGCGTCGTCGAGCGTCAACGCCTGCCAACGGAAGGACCAGTTCCCCTCGGGGCAATTCGCGGCGCCGGCTATCACCAGCCAGCTGTACCGGATCCGCGGATCGATATGGTCCGGAAACTGGTATCCGGCAACAGAGAGCTCCACACCGTATCCATCGCTGTCGATCAATCTCACCGGCGAAGTGTGCCATCCTCGGGCCGATCGCGCCCGGGGTCGGCGCCGATGACGCGTGCTCGGCCGCGAATTGCCTTGCCGCCGAGGGTTTCGGCGACCTCGCCGACAGCGCGGTCGTCCGGCCCGCACCTCGGCTCCCGCGCCGCCGTCAGCCGATCGACACGGGCCCGGCGGGACAGCACCGCGCCGCCCGCATTCACCGCCCAGTGCAGCAGCGCGGGCGCGGCGGCACTGCCCGTGCGCCGGTTCAGCGCGCCGAAGATCAGACCGACGACGGTGGTGAACGCGACGGCGCCCCAGACGTTGTCCCGCGCGGCGCGAGCGGGGTGGAGATGCCAGAGCCCGAAGACCGTCGCACCGGCCACCCCGCCGGCCGCCGTTCCGAATTCCCTGTCCAGCAAGGGGTCCAAGGTGGCTCGGAAGACGAGTTCCTCGGCGTAGACAGTGCCGAAAGTGATGTGCACGGCGACCCATTCCGCGGTGCTCACATCCGGTGCGCGATCGCCCGAGTCGCCGAGCCCGCGGCGTATCGGAGGAATCAGCAAGGCCACCGCATACCCTGCCGCGACGATACCGGCGCACGTTGCTCCACAACGGAGGCCGCGGGCGGAGGTCCAGTGCGGGCGGCCTTCGAACACCAGGGCGTATCCGGTGGCGGCCACGACATTGGCGGCGGTGCGGCCGCGGCGGTCGAGCCGCAGACGCGGCAGCAGCCAGTTGTTCCAGAACAGCGGCGCGGCGACCGCGGCAAGGGTCCGGGCCTTCACTTCACTTCCCGCTCGTAGGCTTCGTAGGCTTCGATCTCGAGCCTGATCCGCTCCGCCAGTTCGGGATTCCAGTCCGGCGGGCGGGTGACCGCGGCCCAGCCGTCGAGCACCAGGCTGCCGTACCGGTGACCGTGTCCGTCGCGGACGCCCTGCGCATTGGTGAGATCCGCGGTGACCTGCCAGAAGGTGACCAGCGGCACCCAGCGCATCCGCGGTGAGACATCGGAGCCGCGTGGTTCGGACAGCCAATCCGGTTGGGAGAAGATGAGATCCGGAGACCACCAGACGATCGGGTCGGAGGGGTGCTGCAGGTAGGCGATCCGGGGCGCCCGCCATTCCGGTCCAGGGCGAGCCAGGTCGTCCTGATCCCCGGCGAAACGGATCACCAGGCCGTCCGCGTAGACCGGTTCGATCTCCAGGGAACCCGGGTCACGCCGGTTCACGAACTGCTGCCACAAGCGGTTGGAGTTCGGCGGCCCCACCCAGAGCGCGCCGTCGACCTTCTCGCGCAGATCGGCCAGCCCGTCGAACGCGGCCTCGGACCCTTGCGAGCCGAGGCTCTCCCCGTACACCAGCAGTTTCGGACGTTCCGCGGCCGGGCGGGTGAGCATATGGCGGTACACCGCGTCGAACAGTTCCCGGCCGGACGCGGCGACCTTGTCTCGGTCGGCGAGGAACGAGAGCGCGCTGGGGAGATACGAGTACTGGGTAGCCACGAGGGCCGAATCACCCCCGTACATGTATTCGATCGCGTTGGCGGCCATGGAATTCACCCATCCGGTGCCGGTGGTGTTGACCACGACCAGTACCTGACGATCGAAGGCGCCCGTTCGTTCCAGTTCGGCGACCGCCAGCTCGGCCTGGGAAAGGCCGGTGCCCACAACCGATTCGAGGCCGACATAGGCCCGGATCGGTTCTCGCGCGGGACGGCCGGTGACCCAGGAGATACGTTGTGCGCTCGGTCCGTGCGAAACGAACCAGCGGCCTTCGAAACCGAGGGTGTCCCAGGCCGCCAGGGACTGCGGACTACCCGAGCGTTCGGGGAGTTCTGGGCGCACCGCGTATTCCGAGGTGTGGTCGTTGCGCACGCTGAACGCCGAATTGGCCACGGCGAAGAACGCGCGGGTGGCGACTCCGTTGAACAGGGTGACCAGCACCAGCACCAGCACCAGGAAACCGGCCGCCGGCGCCAGCTCCCGGGGTATGCGCACCCAACGGTTGAGTTCGCGGGCCAGGAACAGGATCAGTTCGCGCACCGTGCGGTAAGCGGCGACCACGAGTACGCCGATGGTGAGGCTGAGTCCGCCGGTGCGCAGGTAGGCGGGAGTCGTGGTGCCCTCCATCCCCATCAGCGCGGTGATCTCGCGCTGCCAATTGGCGGACTGCACGAGCATGTAACCGGCGCTCAGCACCGCGGTGATCAGCACCGCGGATTTCAGCGCGTACCTGGTCCAGGTGGGCGGCGACGGTATCCGGGTCAGCCGGGGGCGGACCCACAAGCGGAACAGCCATTCCAGCAGACAGCCCACCCCGTACCCGATGGCCGCGTTGATGCCGCTGATCAGCCCCTGGAACATCCAGTCACGCGGGAGCAGCGACGGCGACACCGATAACGCGAAGAACACCGTCGCGACCACCAGACCCACGTAGTTCAGGTCGATGATCCGCTCGGTCCGCCGGACCACCGCGACACAACGTCTCCGCAATCTGGTCACGGAGTCGGCGGTTTCCAGCACCCATCCAGTATGGCGGGCCGAGCCGACGCCGGAAGGTGGCCCGGGTCACCTCCGGCGCGGCATGTCCGCCGAACGGATCAGGCGTGGCCGCCGAAGAGCGCCGGCAGGGTTCCCTCGTAGGCGGTCCGCAGCTCGGCCATGGTGACCGAGAACTGACCCTGCACCTCGACCGAATCCGAGCCCTGGTCCACGACCCCGATCCGCACCCAGGGCAGCTCGCGGGCGGTGCACATCCGGGTGAACCGGGTCTCCTCCGACCGCGGCACCGCGACCATTACCCGGCCCGCCGATTCGGAGAAGAGCATGACGAACGGATCGGCGTCCTCGGGCAGCAGGACCCGGCAGCCGGTCTCGCCGGCCAGGGCCGCCTCGACCACCGTCTGCGCGAGACCGCCCTCGGAGAGGTCGTGCGCGGCGCTGATCATGCCGTCGCGGGAACCCGCGGTGAGCACGTCGGCGAGCAGCTTCTCGCGGGCGAGATCGACCTGCGGCGGCAGCCCGCCCAGATGCCCGTGCGCCACCTGCGACCACACCGAACCACCGAATTCGTCGCGGGTATCGCCCAGCAGGATGAGGGACTCCCCCGGTTCCAGGCCGAGCCCGGTGGGGATGCGGCGGTGCACATCGTCGATCACGCCGAGGACACCGACCACCGGGGTCGGAAGGATGGCGTTCTCGCCGGTCTGGTTGTAGAAGCTGACGTTGCCGCCGGTCACCGGGATACCGAGTTCCGCACAGCCGTCCGCGAGACCGCGCACGGCCTGCTGGAACTGCCACATCACGCCCGGATCCTCCGGGGAGCCGAAGTTCAGGCAGTTGGTGACGGCCTTCGGGGTGGCGCCGGTGGTGGCCACATTTCGGTATGCCTCGGCCAGCGCCAGCCGGGCACCGGTGTACGGGTCGAGCTTGGTGTAGTGGCCGGACGCGTCGGTGGCCAGTGCGATACCCCGGCCGGTCCGTTCGTCCACCCGGATCACGCCCGCGTCGGCGTGCTCGGCGAGGACGGTGTTACCGCGCACGTAGCGGTCGTACTGCTCGGTGATCCACCGGCGGCTGCACAGCTGCGGGCTGGCCACCATTTTCAGCAGTGTCTCGCGCAGTTCCTCGGCCGTTTTGGGCCGGGGCAGGGTGTCCGGGGTGTCGGCGTTGAGGGCGTCCTGGTCGGCGGGGCGCGCGACCGGGCGCTCGTACACCGGCCCCTGGTGCGCGACCGTGCGCGGCGGCACGTCCACCACTGTCTCGCCGTGCCAGGTGATCTCCAGATGTTCGCCGTCGGTGACCTCACCGATCACCGTGGCCAGCACATCCCATTTCGCGCAGACCGCCAGGAAGGCGTCCACGTTCTCCGGAGTGACGACCGCGCACATCCGCTCCTGCGATTCACTCGACAGGACCTCGGCGGGAGTCATATCGGCCGCCCGCAGCGGGACCCGGTCGAGCTCGATCCGCATCCCGCCGTCGCCGGCCGCGGCCAGTTCGGAGGTCGCGCAGGACAGCCCGGCGCCGCCGAGGTCTTGGATACCCACGACCAGCCCGGCGTGGTAGAGCTCCAGGCAGCATTCGATCAGGACCTTCTCGGTGAACGGGTCGCCGACCTGGACACTCGGCAGCTTCTTGCGGCCGGACCCGGAATCGTCACCGGAGAAGGTGTCCGAGGCGAGGACCGAAACGCCGCCGATCCCGTCGAGGCCGGTGCGCGCACCGAAAAGAATGATCTTGTTACCCGCGCCCGACGCGAAGGCCAGATGCAGGTCCTCCACCCGCATAACCCCCGCACACAGCGCGTTGACCAGCGGATTTCCCTGATAGGACGCATCGAATACGGTTTCGCCGCCGATATTCGGCAAGCCCAGGGAGTTCCCGTATCCCCCGACCCCGCGCACCACCCCGTCGACCACCCGGCGGGTGTCGGCGGCATCGGCGGCGCCGAAACGCAGCTGGTCCATCACCGCGATGGGCCGCGCGCCCATCGCCATGATGTCGCGCACGATCCCGCCCACACCGGTCGCGGCCCCCTGATACGGCTCCACGTACGACGGATGATTGTGGCTCTCCACTTTGAAGGTGACCGCCCACCCGTCACCGATATCGACCACGCCCGCGTTCTCGCCGATACCGGCGAGCATCGAGGCACGCATCTCCTCGGTGGTGGTCTCCCCGAAATAGCGCAGATGCACCTTCGAGGATTTGTAGGAACAGTGCTCGCTCCACATCACCGAATACATGGCGAGCTCGGCATCGGTGGGCCGGCGTCCGAGAATATCCCTGATCCGGGCGTATTCGTCGGCCTTGAGGCCGAGCTCGGCGTACGGCTGCGGCGTATCCGGGGTGGCGGCGGCGGTGGCGACCGTATCGACCTGCTCAGTCACGGGGATCCAGGATCCTTTCGTAGGTTGGCGCGCCGGCGCGCGCGGGCTCCGGCCCCTCGGGTCCGGCACCGCACCCCGCGACTGGTGTTCGGCATCGGCGCCGCGGGATATCGGAAACACGGTTCGGGTCGGAACGGAGGCCTCGACGGCGGGGCCCCGACAGGGTTGATCCAGCACGAATCTTACGTTCACCAGCGCTGCGCCGATTGCCGACCCCACCGGGACAAACCCACCCGCCCGCGGGCCGGCCCGAAGCTCGTGACTCAGCTCTCCGGCGCGAGGAACGAGGCCAGCGCCGCCGCGTAGGCGGTGATATCGGCGGCGCCCATCATTTCCCGCGCCGAATGCATGGCCAGCTGCGGCGCTCCGACATCCACGGTCGGCATTCCGGTGCGGGCGGCCGTCATCGGGCCGATCGTGGACCCGCACGGCAGATCGGCACGGTGCACATAGCGCTGCATCGGCACCCCCGCCCGATCGCACGCCAGCGCGAACGCACCCGCGCCGGTCGCGTCGGTGGCATAGCGCAGATTCTGGTTGACCTTGAGCACCGGGCCGCCGTTGACCGCGATACCGTGCGAGGGTTCGTGCCGCTCCGGATAATTCGGGTGGGTGGCGTGCGCCATATCGCCGGACGCGCACACCGAACCCGCGATCGCGGCCAGGAAATCGGCCCGGCCGCCGCCGCGCGCCAGCACGATCCGCTCCAGCACCGTGGGCAGCAGTTCGGACTGCGCGCCCCGGTCGGATTGACTGCCGACCTCCTCGTGGTCGAACACCGCGAGCACCGGAACCGCGGCCCCCGGGTTCTCCACAGCCGCACGGAAAGCCCGCAGACCCGCGTAGCAGGTGGCCTGATTGTCGAGCCGTGGCGCGCTGACGAGGTCGCGGCCGACACCGATCACCCGGCTCGGCGCCAGATCGTGGGTCATCAGTTCCCAGCCGAGCACCGCCGCCGGATCCACCCCCGCCGATTCGGCCACATATCGGAGAAAAGACACGGGGTCGCTGCCCACCCCCCAGATCGCGTTCACATGCCGCTGCGGATCCAGCGTGACCCCGCGCCGATCCTCGGACAGATGAATGGCCAGCTGCGGCACCCGCAGAATCGGTTCATCGATCCGCACCAGCCGCTCCCCCAGCCCGGACCCTTTCCGAACACTCAGCCGCCCGGATATCCCCAGCTCACGATCCAGCCACGAGTTCAACCAGGCGCCGCCGTACGGCTCCAGCCGCACCAGCTGCCAGCCCGCCACCGTCAGGTCGGGATGCTGCTTGACCCGCAGATTCGGGCTGTCGGTATGCGCCCCCACCACCCGGAAAGGACCGGCCTGCGCGGGATCGGCCCAGGCGACCAGTGATCCCCCACGCACGATGTAGTACCGCCCGCCGGTGCCGGGCCAGGACCGGGTCTCGTCGAGGCGAGTGAAACCGTGCGCGTCGAGATCCTCGGCGATGGTCCGGCAGACATGGAACGGCGACGGCGACGCGTCGATGAACTCACACAACCCGGCGGCCGAAGCCGCTGCAGCAGAACTCGGCATGAGGTGACAGTAGGCGTCGGGGCAAGCGGGGGTCGAGATCGCCTCCGAGAAGGAGGACCAGCGACAGAGCCCACCTGCCCGGGCAAGCCCGGCCCGCATCTGCTCGGACCGGGCTCATACCTCAGGAAGCGACCAGCGCGTCCAGCACCGACAGGATCAGCCCGAGCCCGTCGTCACTCGGCCCGGTCAGCGGTTCGGTCGCGTGTTCGGGATGCGGCATGAGTCCCACCACCCGTTTGTTCGCCGAGGCGATACCCGCGATCGAGCGCTGCGACCCGTTCGGGTTGTCTCCCGCGTAGCGGAACACCACCCGGCCTTCGCCTTCGAGTTCGTCGAGCACCGACTGCGAGGCCTGGTAGCGGCCCTCACCGGATTTCAGCGGGACCAGGATCTGCGCACCCGGTTCGTAGCGGGAGGTCCATGCCGTATCGGTGGCTTCGACGCGCAACCACTGGTCGCGGCAGATGAAGTGCAGGCCCTCGTTGCGGGTGAGTGCGCCGGGCAGCAGGCCCGCCTCGCACAGCACCTGGAACCCGTTGCAGATCCCGAGGACCGGCAGACCGTTGCCGGCTGCCTCGATCACCGAACCCATCACGGGAGCGAAGCGGGCGATGGCGCCGCAGCGCAGGTAGTCGCCGTAGGAGAATCCGCCGGGCACGACGACCGCGTCCACCCCCTTGAGGTCGGCGTCGGCATGCCAGAGGCTGACGGCTTCGGCGCCGGCCAGCCGGACCGCGCGAGCGGCGTCCACATCGTCGAGGGTGCCGGGGAACGTGATGACCCCGATCCGGGCGGTCACGGGACGCGCACCACTTTCCAGTCCTCGATCACAGTGTTGGCCAGCAGCGATTCGGCGATCGAGGCGAGCTCGTCGTCGCTGACGTCGTCACCGACCTCGAGTTCGAAGCGCTTGCCCTGCCGGACATCGGTGACGCCCTCGAATCCCAGGCGCGGCAGGGCGCCGACTATGGCCTGCCCCTGCGGATCCAGGATCTCGGTCTTCGGCATCACCTCGACCACGACACGTGCCACGGGTTGCTCCTCACAAAGGGGGTGAGCTGCGCCCGGCGCCGACGCCGGAACGCGGATGGGGGTTACCTGAGCAGCCTAATTGCCGGGTGACCGGACGGCCGCGGCGGGTGACCGAACATCTGCGGTACTAGCCTTGCGTGCATGCATGTAGCCCATTTCGGTCACTCCTGCGTACTCGTCGAACTGCACGGGAGGAAGGTGCTCTTCGATCCCGGCGCGTTCTCCCACGGCTTCGAAGGCCTCACCGGACTGGATGCCATCGCGGTCACCCATCAGCACGCCGACCATATCGATCCGAGCCGGATCGAGGCGCTGGTCGAGGCCAACCCGGGCGCCCGGCTGCTGAGCGACCCGCAGACGGCCGCGATCCAGGGCGGGTCCTGGGAAGCCGTGCACGCCGGAAATGTTCTCGAGCTGGACGGTCTGCGGATCACCGGCGGCGGCGGGCGGCACGCGGTGATCCACCCCGAAATGCCGGTTGTCGACAACACCGTCTTCCAGCTCGGTACCGCCGAGAACCCGACCCAGTTCGTTCATCCGGGCGATTCGCTCTGGGTGCCGTCCACCCCGGTCGATGTGCTGGCGGTTCCCGCCGCGGCGCCGTGGATGAAGATCAGCGAAGCGGTGGACTACCTGCGGTCGGTGGCGCCGCGCCTGGCCTTCCCCATTCACTACGGGATCATCGCCGAGCAGGCGTGGGGCGTGTATTTCAGCCGGCTCGACGAGATGCGCAAGGCGGATACCGAGTTCACCATCCTGCGACCGGAGAACGACGCCGACCTGTGAGCGCGGCCGACCGCTGAGCCGGCGCGTCGATGCGGAACCGCCGCCCCGTTATCGCCGAACCGGGGCGGCGGAGTCTCAGGCCGCGCGGATCGCGGTCGCCGGTTCCCAGCGATATACCTCGCCGCGCGCCCCGTGATAGAGCGCCAGATCGACGGCGTCCAGCGCGGCCTGCCGTGGACCGGGCCGGCCGAGCTGCGCCGCGGAGACCGCCAGTCGCAGCACTCCCCCGCGCCGCGCGGTACGAGCCGCCCCGAGCACCAGCGCCCGGCACCACCAGGGTTCGGCCCGGAAGCCCTCCCCTATCCCGTACACCCGCGCCTTCTGCACCGAGTTGCGCTCCAGATCGTGGATACCGGTCAGGCCCAGCGACAACCGGAACCCGAGTTCGGGCAGCGCGGCCATCGCCCCCGACGAGGCGTCCCAGCGCGGAGCCGCGAACAACCGGGTGCGCAGTCCGGCCTGTTCCATCGCCCGATCGGCCGCGGTGAGCCGCAGCAGGGCCTCGTGTCTGGGCAGCGTGGCGAATTCCGCGCGCCGGCGTTCGGTGGCGGCCTGGTCGTAGCCGTGCAGCACGATGGCGTCACCGCGACCGCGGCGGCTGCGCAGCCAGATCTGCGTGGTGGGATCGTCGGCCAACCGGTATTTGCCCTTCAGGCGGGGCGCCACCAGCAGTGACAGCCGCACGCCGCGCTGATCCATCTCCGCGGCGAACCCGATCGCCGCGTCCCGGGTGACGTCGCGGACCCCCGACACCGATACGAGCAGCTCAGCGTTCATGTATCAACGATGGCAGCGGCAGGTGTCGGCCGCGTGCAGCCACGATGGCCTGCGCGTGCAGCCCTGATGACCAGCCTGTGGAGTGGATATGGCCGGGCGGCGAACATCCGGACACGGTCCGGTCGCCGCCCGGCGTGGCTACCGGTCGCCGGCGCCGACGATGTCCAGCACCCAGGCGTACTCGAACGCGACTTCCCGCCACTTCTCGTACCGCCCGCTGACACCGCCGTGCCCGGCGCTCATCTCAGTTTTGAGCAGCAGCGGCGAATCACCGGTCTTGGTGGCGCGCAGCTTCGCGACCCATTTCGCCGGTTCCACGTACAGCACGCGAGTGTCGTTGATGCTGGTGATCGCCAGAATCGCCGGATAATCCTGCGCCGCGACGTTCTCGTAGGGCGAATACGATTTCATGTATTCGTAGACTTCGCTGTCCGCCAGCGGATTTCCCCACTCGTCCCATTCGATCACCGTCAGCGGCAGCGAGGGGTCGAGGATGGAGGTGAGCGGGTCGACGAACGGCACGTTGGCCAGCACCCCGGCGAAAAGTTCCGGCGCCATATTCGTCACCGCGCCGACCAGCAGACCGCCCGCGCTGCCGCCGTCGGCGACCATCCGGTCCGGCGCGGTGGCCCCGCTGTCCACGAGATGTCGTGCGCAGGCGACGAAATCGGTGAAGGTGTTCTTCTTGGTCAGGGTTTTCCCGTTCTCGTACCAGAGCCGGCCCATTTCGCCGCCCCCGCGAACGTGCGCGATCGCGAACACCACACCGCGATCGAGCAGCGACAGCCGCGCCACCGAGAAACCCGGATCCATACTCGCCTCGTAGGAGCCGTACCCGTACAGCAGCAGCGGCTTCGGGCCCGCGACCCGATCGGCATCGCGGCGGGCGACGACCGAGATCGGGATCCGGGTGCCGTCCGCGGCGACCGCCCAATCCCGGTGCTGCACATAATCGTCCGCGTCGTAGCCGCCCAGAACCGGCTGCTCCTTGCGCAGCAACAGCGCGCCGGTCTCCACCACGTAGTCGAAGACCTGGGTCGGGGTGATGAACGAGGTGAGACCGAGCCGCAGGGTGGGCTGATCCCATTCCGGGCAGGAGCCGAGTCCGGCGGTGTAGAGCTCCAGATCGAATTCGAGTTCGCGCAACTCGCCGTATCCGTCCGGGCCCAACGGCCAGACCGCGACCCGGGTCAGCGCCTCCCGGCGATAGCTGAGCACCAACTGGCCGGCGAAGGCGTCGATATCCTCGAGCCGCACGTCGTCGCGATGCCCGATCAGTGTGCGCAACTGGGCCGGATCGTCGGCCGGGGCCTCGGCGAGCACGAAATTCTCGGCTTTGACCCCGTCGACCACATCGTTGTGCAGGATCAGGAACCGGTCCTGCCCCGCCACCACCGCGTGCTCCGCCGAATACTCCACCCCTTCGCGCCGGGGCAGCAGCACCCGGAACTCACCGGTCGGGTTATCCGATTCCAGTACCCAGCCCTCGGTGGTGATCTTGGACCCCACCCAGATCATCAGATACTTCTCCGACCTGGTGCCCCCGACACTCACCCAGTACCGCTCGTCGGGCTCGTGGAAGACCTGCACGTCCGAGGCCGACGTATCACCGAGCTGGTGCCGCCAGACCGTATCGGGCCGCCAGGATTCGTCGACCGTCTGATAGAAGACGTGACTGCCGTCCAGCGACCAGGTGGCGCCGGGCGCGGTCCGCGGGATCTCGTCGCCGAGCAGTTCGCCCGAACGCAGATCCAGGAACCGGAGTGTGTAGCGCTCGTCACCGGCCGTATCCACCGAGAATGCCAGCAGATTCCCGTCATGGCTCACCGAGAACGCGCCGAGCGCGAAGAAATCGTGTCCCTCGGCGAGCAGATTGCTGTCGAGCAGGACCTGTTCGCCGGGGATCTCGGTACCTACCTCCAGCTGCGGCGGCGTCCAGGCGTCCACACCGGCGGCGGTCGCGTCGATCGGGCACCGGCAGTGCACGCCGTACTGTTTGCCCTCGAAACTGCGCGAGTAGTACCAATGGTCGCCCAGCCGGGTCGGCACCGAGAGATCGGTCTCCTGGGTGCGGGATTTGATCTCGTCGAAGATCTTCGCGCGCAGTGGCGCCAGATGCGCGGTCCGCGCCTCCGTATGGGCGTTCTCGGCCTCGAGATGGGCGATGACCTCCGGGTTGTCCTTGTCCCGGAGCCATTCGTATTCGTCGATGAACCGATCGCCGTGGTGCACCCGTTCGAACGGAACCGTTTTCGCCGTGGGCGCCACCGCCACAGGCGCCTCGCCGGTTATCGGACTACCACTGTCAGCCATGGCCACCACCGTAGCGGCCGCACCCGGCTACCAGGGAACGCCACCGACTCCGCGCCTGGACCGACCGTGCGGTCAAGCCCCGATCGCGTTGCCGATGGTCGGCCAGGACGCCTTCAAATGGTCGTTCCAATACGACCAGGAATGGGTGCCGACCGGACTGTAGTCGACCTGGATCGGGAGACCCGCCGCGCGCACCCGCCGCTCGAAGGCGATCACACAGGTGTCCACCCCGAACTCGATCGGTCCGCCGAGCACGATGTTCTCCGGAAGCTGCGGTTTCAATTCCAGCTCGTGCGGGCCGGGCAGACCCGTACCGGTGGACAGGAACAGCGTTTTGCCGCGCAGCCGATCCAGCATGAGCGCCGGATCGTGCGCCGCCCACTCCGGGCTCCCACCGGGACCCCACATATTGTCCGGATTGCCGCCCCGGGTGAGGATCGAGAACTGCACCGCGCCGGTGGCCAGCGCGGTGTCCGGGCAGGCGCTGTACCCGGCGACCGCCGTGTACAGCGCCGGATGCCGGGCGGCGAGAATATAGGCCGCGTGCCCGCCCATGGACAGCCCGCCGATGGCGTTCACCCCGTTGCCGGAGAAATGATCGTCGATGATCGGCGGCAACTCCTCGGTCAGGAACGTCTCCCACTGGTAATGGCCGAGTACCGGATCGTCGCGTCGCCAGTTGGTGAAGTAGCTGGCCTTGCCGCCGACGGGCAGCACGACGTTCACGTTCCGGCCCTGGAAGAAGCGTTCGGCGTCGGTGGCGTTGGTCCAGGTGCTCTGCCCCACGCCCGGATCGAGGCCGTCGAGCAGGTAGTAGCTGGGGCGGGAGCCGCCGCCGGCCGGATGGAGAACTTGCACCTGCACGACCTGGTTCATCGCCGGGGAGGCGATGAACACCGCGGACCTGGTCGGACTCAGGTCGTCGATACCGACGACCTCGGCCGCGGCTGCCGGCGCGGGCCGGAGGACGGGCAACCCGGCAGCCAAACCGATCACCCCCAGCATCAGTACAGCTATCCGAAAATACCGCACGTTCGCACCTCCCTAGCCCACCCCGGAAACTAGCTCATGCCCATGCTCACCAATTCTGACCCGGCGACAGCGCACACACAGCACATTCGCAGCAAATATGCCGATTCGATCGAGTCATGATCTTACGTGGCCGTTCCGGTCCTATCCGCAGATCCGGCCCGCACCTGGGAAACCGCTGATCACCGGGCGCGGTCGAGCGCGCCACGGATGGAACCGGCGAGATAATCCAGATCCGCCCGCGCCGGGGTGCGCGGCCGGGCCCGCAGCCCGAATCCGTCCCCCGGGGTGCGCGGGATGACGTGCAGATGGACGTGGAAGACCTCCTGACCAGCGGTCACCCCGTCGGCCAGGAAGAAGTTGACCCCGTCGCAGGCCACCTCGCTGTCCCGCAACGCGGCCGCCAGGAGTTGCCCGACCTGGAAGAGCTTTCCACCGAGCACCGGATCCAACTCGGCGAGTTCGCGCGCGGGTTTTTTCGGCACCACCAGCAGATGCCCGGGCGTCACCGGCCGGATATCCAGGAAAGCCAGCACGTCGTCGTCCTCGTACACCTGGCTGGACGGGGCCCGCCCGGCGATGATGTCGGCAAAAATCGTGTACGGATCCATAGGGCTATGGTGGCTCATTCATGAAGGTGAGGTGCGGGTTTGCCGACGCGGACCAGGGTGCCGGTGGGGTGTGCGGCCGCTCCGGTCGGCTCAGAGGATCGGTGACGGTGTGTACCGCGCGGCCTCGGGGAAGGCGTCCGCCAGTTTGCCCACCTGCGCGACCACTTCGGCCACCTGGGCGTCGGCCGCGCCGATGAAGGCCGATTTGTCCGCCAGCGCCGCGTCCAGGGCCGCCCGATCCAGCGGCATCCGGTCGTCTCCGGCGAGCCGGTCCAGCAGATCGGGTTCGCGGCCCTGCTCCCGCATGGCCAGCGCGACCGCCACCGCGTGCTCCTTGATCACCTCGTGCGCCGACTCCCGTCCGACCCCGGCGCGCACCGCGGCCATCAGAATACGAGTGGTGGCCAGGAACGGCAGGTAGCGTTCGAGCTCCCGCGCGATCACCGCCGGGTAGGCCCCGAACTCGGCGAGCACGGTCAGGAAGGTCTCGGTCAGGCCGTCGAGAGCGAAGAACGCGTCCGGCAGCGCGACCCGGCGCACCACCGAGCAGAACACGTCGCCTTCGTTCCACTGCGCGCCCGCGAGTTCGGCGGCCATCGACCCGTACCCGCGCAGCACCACCTGCAGCCCGTTGACCCGTTCGCAGGACCGGGTGTTCATCTTGTGCGGCATGGCCGAACTGCCGACCTGCCCCGGCTGGAATCCCTCGGTCACCAGTTCGTGGCCCGCCATCAGCCGGATGGTGTGGGCCAGCGAGGACTGTGCGGCGCCGATCTGCACCAGCGCGGAGAGCACATCGTGGTCGAGCGAGCGCGGGTAGACCTGTCCGACGCTGGTCAGCACGCTGGTGAAGCCCAGATGCCGGGCCACCTGCTGCTCCAGCGCCGACAGTTTCGCGGCGTCACCGCCGAGCAGGTCCAGCATGTCCTGCGAGGTGCCCATCGGGCCCTTGATCCCGCGCAGCGGATAGCGGTCGATGAGTTCGCGCAGCCGGGTGAGGCCGATGAGGAGTTCGTCGGCGGCCGAAGCGAAGCGTTTGCCCAGGGTGGTGGCCTGCGCGGCGACATTGTGCGACCGCCCGGCCATCACCAGCGTCTGATATTCGGCGGCCCGTTCGGCCAGCCGGGCCGCGACCGCGACCCCGTGCGCGTGGATATGTTCCAGCGACAACCGGATCTGCAGTTGCTCCACGTTCTCCGTGAGATCGCGGCTGGTCATGCCCTTGTGAACGTGTTCGTGTCCGGCGAGCGCGTTGAATTCCTCGATGCGGGCCTTCACATCGTGGCGGGTCACTCGCTCCCGCTCGGCGATGGACGCCAGATCCACCTGGTCGATCACCCGCTGATAGTCCTCCACCACGCCGGAGGGCACCTCGATACCGAGATCGGCCTGGGCGCGCAGCACCTCGAGCCACAGCCGTCGCTCCAGCACGATCTTGTGCTCGGGAGACCACAGATGCACCAGTTGCGGGCTGGCGTAGCGGGTGGCGAGGACGTTCGGGATCAGGTCGGAGGTCACGTCCGGTCAGTCTAATGGCCGGTATCGGTCGATCGGCTGGTGCGTCGCGGGAGCGACGATATCGATGACCTCCAGCAGGGCGCCGCGGGCCAGACGCCGGGGTTGCGGATCGGATTCGCTGAGGGCGGCGACGACGGCGCCGTCGACCACCGCGACCAGCCTGCGCAGTTGTTCGGGCCGCACGATCCGGTCGGACCTGCGCAGCACATCGGAGAGCAGCTCGTCAAGCTGCCCGCGTAGTCGGAGCTGGACCTCGCGTAGCTCCGGGTGCCGGGCCGAGGCGACGGTGCGTTCGTATCGGGCGATCAGCCGGCCACGCGCACCCTCGTCCACCCCTTCGGGTCCGATCAGCAGATCGAGCACCAGATCGACGGTCGCGTCCGCGCCCCGGCGGCGATGGGTCACCTCGCCGATCCGCCGCCGCATGGCCTCGAGTTCGGCATTGCCGCTGAACTCGACCGCCCGCGCGATCAGATCCTCGAGCGATTCGAAGTAGTAGGTCGTGGAGGCCAGCGGCAGCTCGGCGCGGGTCGCGACCGAACGATGCCGTACCGCGTCGAAACCGCCTTCGAGCAGTAACTCGGCAGCAGCAGCCACCAGCGCCTGGCGACGCCGTTCACCCTTCGGAGTCGTCGCGGTTATCACCGTGCCATCGTGCCAGTCGTCATCAGTACATCCGTGCGAAATCAGGGAAAGGGGAAACAACCATCGATGTTTCTACCGCATCCGCGCAGTGATGTTGTCGTACTGTGCAAAGTTATTGCTGTGCACAGTCTTTGTGCGGAGCCCCCGGGCGCAGGTATTCCCGGAGCCGGACCAGCGCCGCCTCGATCTCGGTGGTGGCGCCCGCGAAGGAGATGCGGATGGTCCGGTGCCCGTTCACGGTATCGAAATCCAGGCCCGGGGCCAGCGCCACCCCGGTATGGGCCAGTACATCGGCGCACCAGGCCATCGAATCGTGGGTGAGATGGCCGATATCGGCGTAGGCGTAGAAGGCGCCGTCGGCGGGCGCGAGATCGGTTATCCCCAGCCCGGCCAGTCCCTCCAGCAGAATCGTGCGGTTGATCGCATACCGGTGCACATGGGCGTCGAGTTCGGCCCTGGCCTCGTCGCCGAACGCATGCAGTGCCGCGTACTGCGAGATCGCCGGCGGGCAGACGGTCATATTCGACGCCAGCCGCTGCAGTGCCGGCCGCAGTTCCGGTGGAGTCAGCATCCAGCCCAGCCGCCAGCCGGTCATGGAGAAGTACTTGGAGACCGATCCGATCACCACCCCCGCGCGTGAGGTCTCCCAGGCCGACGCGGTGCGCTCGCCGCCGTAGGTGATGCCGTGGTAGATCTCGTCGGAGATCAGCAGGGTGTCGTGCGCATCGCACCAGCGGGTCACCGCGGCGAGCTCGTCCGGGTCGATCATCGTGCCGGTGGGGTTGGCCGGACTGGCCACGATCAGACCGCGCGGCGGTTCCGGCAGGCTCTCGAGCATGGCGACGGTCGGCTGGAACCGGGTCTCCGCGCGGCAGTCCAATTCGACGACCCGGCAGCCGAGCGCGGTCAGCGTGTTGCGGTAGGCCGGATAACCCGGGCGGGCGAGCACCACGGTGTCACCGGGATCGAAGGCCGCCAGGAAGATCAGGGTGAACGCGCCGGACGAGCCGGTGGTGACCACGACATCGTCGGGGTCCACCGGGTAGCCGTAGGTCCGGTGGTGATGTCCGGCGATCGCCTGGCGGAGCGGCAGAATGCCGAAAGTCTCCGTGTAGCCGAACAACTCGGCGTCGATGGCGGTCCTGGTGGCGCGCAGCACCGGTGCGGGTGCCGGTGTCGAGGGCTGCCCGGCCGCCAGACTGAGCACATCACCGTGCGTTCTGGCGCGTTCGGCGGCGGCTTTCCAGACATCCATCACGTAGAAAGGTGGGATGGTCGAGCGCCGAGATTCAGTGGACACCCGACCGACGGTAGAACACCGCTTCGGGCGGTTCGACAGCTATGGTCTGCTCTGATGCTCGACAAGGCCAGCCGGCCGCCCGCCGGCCCGCCCGCACAGGACCCCGGGTTCACCGCGTCCGGCCGCGGTACCGGGTTCCTCCGCCGACGCTGGAATCGAGCGGTGCGCCCGGTTTCCGGGGCGGTGCGCCGGGGCGCGCGGCCGCACGGATCGACTTCCACCGAGCCCGGCCGAGCGGCGGTCGAGGCGCACGGCAGCGGCGACCGCTCCGATCCGCGGCCACCGACACGCCCGGGGCCGGATTCCGAATCCGAGCACTTGTCCCCGGGAGCCGGAACCCGGCGGGAAGCCGATACCCCGGTCCCGCTCGCCGATATCGGCAGCGACTCGCCCGAGCGCATGGACGAAGAAGACGACCGGCGTATCTCCCTGGATCACGCCGCGTCGGTCGGTGGCGGGCTGGTCATCGCACCGGGCTGGCGGGAACGCGCCGCCCGCGTATCGGCTCCTCGTACCGCGGGCCGTCCGGTGGCCGCGGCCTACCAACTGATCCGGCAATCCGCCGGGGAGCTCCTGCAATACCGCCCGACCCGGGCGGAGCTGACCGAACTTCTCGCCCGGCGGCCGTCGGCCGAGCAGCTGAGGGCCGCCGCCCGGCGGCATCGCTATCTCATCGGCGGACTCGTCCTCACGCTGTGTCTGGCGGCCGGCGACGGAACGGCGAGCATCGTGCTCACCGACCGAGCGCCCGCTCCGGGCACCGGGTATCGGGTCGCGGTCGCCCATCCCTTGCTGCTCTCGGCGCCGATCCCCTCGGTCCGCCGCTATCTCGACGCCATCGACAACGGTGAACACCTCCGCGAACAGGCCGTGGTGGCCGCCGCCGCCCGGACCACGCTCGAACGCGCCAAAGCCGAGGCCGCGGCCGCGGTAGCGGGTCAGGCGCAGCCGTGGATCGACAGCGCACCGGCCCCGGGCGCGCTGGAGGGCGGGGTGATTCCGCCCGGCGCCGTACCGCCCGGCGCGGGCGGCTACGTCCTGCCCGCCCCCGGCACGTTCACCTCCGGTTTCGGCAGCCGGTGGGGCACTCTCCATCAAGGCATCGATATCGCGGGCCCGATCGGAACCCCCATCTACGCCGTCGCCAACGGCACCGTGATCGACGCCGGACCGGCTTCCGGCTTCGGTTTGTGGGTGCGGATACGGCACGACGACGGCGCCATCTCCGTCTATGGCCATATGTACGACTTCTTCGTTTCTGTCGGCGAACGCGTGCCCGCCGGCATGCAGATCGCCCGAATGGGTAATCGCGGCGACTCCACCGGTCCGCATCTGCATTTCGAGATCATCCTGAACGGCCAGCACGTCGATCCACAGCGCTGGCTCGCCCTGCACGGACTCACCTACAAATGATCATCGATCATTGTGGCAAATACGCAGTATTCGAGATGATCGAGCGAATCCCGAGTGCGGAAATGTGATCGATACCGCATAAAAGCCTGCTCCCGAGGTTTTTCTCAGGACAATAGAACCTTCGATTCACCACTAGTTCACCTGTTGTTAATCTTCTGCAATCAATCTGTGATTCGCCAGAAAACAGACCGCAAGCCTGTTTGCCGCCCGGATATCGACCTTTCTCCGAATTATCCGCCGCGACAGCGTCGCCTCTGGCGTCGGCCCCCGGCCGGCGCGCGACGCACCGCGCCAGTGTGCGCGGACAACTGAATCTCCCGATTCCACAACGCAAGTCACAACAGAAACAGCGCAAAGACACCGCCGGTGGCCACGATACGCGGCGGCGTGGTACCCGCGCGCTGTCCGGAGCCCTCCATGAATTTACGAAAACTGTTGCCCCTCATCGCCGTTGCCGCCGTGATCGCCGTACCCGCGCAGGCATTCGCCGACGCCCCGATCGACGGAGTGCCCCCGGAGTTGCAGGAACCCGCCAGGCAGGCCCAGCAGCAGGCCCGCCAGTGGCAGCAGCAGCTGCCCCAACCACAGCAGGACCAACTGCAGCAATTCGTCCAGCCGCTGCCGCAGCCGCTGCCGCAACTGTTGCTGCCGCCGATCTTCTCCAACGATCTGGACGGCTGGATCAACAACGCGCTGCGCATCCTCGGACAGCGCGGCATCCCGGCCAGCTACGAGGGCATCCACCGCAACGCCCTGCGCGAGTCCGGCGGTAACCCGAACGCGATCAACCTGTGGGATTCCAACGCCGCGGCGGGCATCCCGTCCAAGGGGCTCATGCAGGTCATCGATCCCACCTTCGCCGCCTATCACGTGGACGGCACCTCGTGGGATATCTACGACCCGGTCGCCAATATCGCCGCGGCCTGCAATTACGCCGCGCATCGCTACGGCTCCATCGACAACGTCTTCGGGGCGTACTGATCCGTCGACTCGCTCGGCGAACGGTCCCGGCCGCGGCGGCGCCGATACAGGTGCCGCCGCGGCCGGGACGGTTCAGAAGCTGATCCGGCCCTCGACCGCGGCGTGGCCGATATCGGAGCGGTAGTGGCCGCCGGTCAATTTGATCCCGGCCAGCCGGTCGTAGGCGGCCGCCCGGGCCGCGGTCAGGTCCACCCCGGTGCCGACGACGTTCAGCACCCGGCCGCCCGCGGACACCAGTGCGCCGTCCTCGCGCAACGCCGTACCGGCGTGCAGTACGGTCGCCGCGTCGTCGGTCCCCGCCTCACCGGCGCCGGTGATGACATCACCGCTGCGAGGGTGAGCCGGATAGTGCTCGGCGGCCAGCACCACGGTGACCGCGGCGCCGCCGTGCCAGCGCGGCGCGGGCGCCTCGGCCAAGGTCCCGGTTGCGGTGGCGTACAACAGTTCCCCGAGCGGACTCTCCAGCAGGGCCAGCACCGCCTGCGTCTCCGGATCACCGAACCGGCAGTTGAACTCCACCACCGCGGGCCCGGCCGCACCCATCGCCAACCCGGCGTACAGCAGTCCGTTGAAAGGGTTTCCGCGGCGCACGAGTTCCGCGGCGACCGGCGCCACCACCTCGTCGACGATCTGCCCGACCATCGCCTCCGGCAACCACGGCAGCGGGGTGTAGGCGCCCATACCCCCGGTGTTGGGCCCGGTATCGCCGTCGCCTACCCGTTTGTGGTCCTGCGCCGGCAGCAACGGGACCACGGTCTCCCCGTCGACCAGGCAGAAAAGCGATACCTCCGGACCGTCCAGGAACGATTCCAGCAGCACCGGATGCCCCAGTTCGAGCAACTCCGCGGCATGCCCGCGCGCCGCCAACCGGTCGGTGGTCACCACGACTCCCTTGCCCGCGGCGAGCCCGTCGTCCTTCACCACCCAGGTGGGGCCGAATCGATCCAGCGCCGCATCGAGTTCCGCGGGATTGTCGACCACTTCGCTGTGCGCCGTACGCACCTCGGCCGCGGCCATCACATCCTTGGCGAACGCCTTCGACCCCTCGATCCGCGCCGCGGCGGCCGACGGACCGAAACACGCGATCCCGGCCGCGCGCACCGCGTCGGCCACACCCAGCACCAACGGCACCTCGGGTCCGATCACCACCAGATCGGCGGCGACATCGCGAGCGAGCGCCACCACCGCCGCGGCGGACCCGGCGTCGACCGGGCGCACTTGCACCTGCTGTGCGATACCGGCATTGCCCGGTGCGGCGACGATCGCGCTCACCGCCGGATCGCGGCGCAGCGCAAGGACGAGGGCGTGTTCACGGGCTCCGGAACCGATGACGAGTACTCGCACCCGGACAGCTTATAGGTGCGCTGTCCGGCGCCAGCGGGGCAGGTTGGCCCCTGCCCGGCCCGGTACCAGCAGGTTCACTCGAGCCACGGCCGGTCCGGTCCGGACTGTGGATGATGGTGGAAACACCCGGAACGGGTGGGCAACCCGCGCATCGGATTCCGGCCGGGATCCGATACGCGCGTACGGGAGGATTTACGCGATGGGTCTCATGGACGGAATCATGGGTAATGCCGGCCAGGTGGAGCCGGCCCGGGCCCAACAGGAATACCAGCGGCTACTGGGCAACGGCGAACAGATCTACTCGGCCTACATACTGGTGCGCGACGCCATGCTGTTCACCAATCGGCGGCTGATCCTCGTCGACAAGCAGGGCCTGTCCGGCCGGAAGGTGAGCTACCACAGCATCCCGTACCGTTCGATCACCCATTTCGCGGTCGAAACAGCCGGCACCTTCGATCTGGACGCGGAACTGGTGCTGTGGATCTCCGGCAGTGACACGCCGTTGCAGAAGAAGTTCAACCGGCAGGTCGACATCTACGAAGTGCAGGGAATCCTGTCCCATTTCGTCGGGGTGTGAGTTCCCGGCCGCCGCGTCGCCGGAGCGAGGCGCCCCGGGCTCCGCCCGGTGAACATCCGGACCTTGCCCTCGGTGAACAGTGCCCCTCGCCCCGGGCCGGGTCCAGCGAGCCCCACCAGGTTGCGCCCCGCCGCCCCGGCGTTCGACACCCGAAGCGAAGGAGCGCAGCGACCGAGCGCATGCGCACCGCCGACCATAGATCGGCGACCATCGAGCACTGGCAGGGTCGTGAACCTACCCACGCAGGCCAAGGAGCACGTCCGCCCCCACCTCTCGCCCCGTCCGGATGGTCCACCTCCGAGGTCGGGGCCCGCCCCGGTTCTGGAGCGACGAAGCGAAGGAGCGCAGCGACTGAGCGTAGGAGTGAAGAACCGGGGTTGACGAGGGCCCCGACCCGCCCCGCCGAAGGCGGGGCAATATATACAGCATGGCTTCTGTCTTCAGTGCGATCATCGCCGGTGACCTGCCGGGCCGGTTCGTCTGGGAGGACGACGAATTCGTCGGGTTCCTCACCATCGCCCCGGTGACCCCCGGCCACACTCTGGTGGTGCCGCGCAAGGAAATCGATCAGTGGCAGGACCTCGAGCCCGAGGTGTTCGCCCGACTCAACGGAGTCGCGCAGCAGGTCGGGCAGGCCGTGCGTGCGGCGTGGGACGCGCCTCGGGCGGGCTTGTTGATCGCCGGGCTCGAGGTTCCGCACCTGCATGTTCATGTGTTTCCGGCGTTCACCATGGGCAATTTCGATATTTCCGGCGCCGATCCCGATCCGTCGCCGGAATCGCTCGACGACGCGCAGGCCCGGATCAAGCAGGCGCTGCGCGACCTCGGTTACGGCGCCCACGTGCCCGCCTGATCACGGATCGCCCGGGCCGTCCGCCGCATCGGCGGCGGACGGTATCGGCCGGTCGCGCGGTAGACGGACGGTGAAGGTCGTCCCCGCGCCGGGCTCGCTGGTCACTTCCACGGCGCCGCCGTGCGCGGTGACCAGCGCCTGCACGATCGACAGGCCCAGGCCGGTCCCGCCGCTGCCTCGGCTGCGGGAGTCGTCTGCGCGATAGAACCGTTCGAATACCCGCGACGCCTGTTCGGGGAGCATCCCCGGACCGGTGTCGGCCACTTCCAGCCGGACCTCGTCCCGGTCGGGTGTGAGCCGCACGGTCACGGTGGCATCTACCGGCGTGTGCACCAGCGCGTTGTTGAGCAGGTTCGCCAGCACTTGGCGTAGCCGGGCGGCGTCGCCCGGGATTTCGGCGGTGCCGGTACCCGGCCGTACCTCGAAACCGATCGACCGGTCGCCCCGGCCCTGTGCCGCGGCGACCGCGCGCGCACTGTGCACGGCGTCGCTGGTCAGCGCCAGCAGATCGACCGGCGCGTGCTCGACGGGGCGTTCCGCGTCGAGCCGGGCGAGCATCAGCAGATCTTCCACCAGCAGGCCCATCCGTTTGGACTCGCGTTCGATCCGGTCGAGCAGCATATCCGTATCTCCGGTGGCGCCCTGCCGGTACAGCTCCGCGAAACCCTTGATGGTGGTCAACGGTGTGCGCAACTCGTGGCTGGCGTCGGCGACGAACCGGCGCATCTTCTCCTCGGACCGCCGTGCGGCTTCCTCCGACGCTTCGGTCGCGGCGAAACCACGCTGGATCTGCGCGAGCATGGCATTCAGCGACTGGGCCAGCCGGTCCACCTCGGTGTTCGTGCCGCGCATGGGTACCCGGCGATGCAGGTCCCCCGCCGCGATATCGGCGGCGGTCTCTTCCACCTGCACCAGCCGTCGCAAACTACGTCTGATCACGAAATACGCGGCCACCGCCAGCACCGCAAGCACTACTGCGCCGATCACCAGTTGCAGCACGACCAGCCGTTCGACGATCGCCTCGGTCTCGTCCAGCGGCAGCGCCACGACACTGGTGCCTTCGCGGTTCACGGTGTAGCGGACCCGCCAGTTCTCCGAATCCCCGCCGACCGAGCCGGTGGTGAACGTGCCGGGCTGCATGTTCGCGGGCAGATCAGGGGCTCCGTCGCGGCCGAGATCGGACTGCAGGTACAGCTTGCCGGACGTGTCCTCGACCCGCGCGTAGTACAGCACGGGCGGGCGCTCCCGGCCCGGCTCCCCCGGCAGCGGCACGAACCGCGGTGCGCCGGGACGGGCCCAGCCGCGAGCCTGATCGTCGAGTTGCTGATCCACTCGATCGATCAACGCGGTGCGCAGTGCCGACGTCACCGCAACCCCCGACGCCAGCAGCCCGGCCGCGGCGAGCGCGACCAGGGCCAGCACCAAGGTGACCCGCAGTGGAACAGCCGCGATCCGATCCGCCAACCGCCGCCGGTCCGGACCCGGCGCCGTCGCGGCGGAGGTTTCCTCGGTTCTCACGACCGGCCGGCTGATTCGCGCATCACGTAACCGACGCCGCGCAAGGTGTGGATGAGCCGTTTCGGACCGGTGTCGACCTTCTTGCGCAGATACGACACATAGGTCTCCACCACCCCGACCTCACCGCCGAAGTCGTAGCGCCAGACATGGTCCAGAATCCGCGGTTTACTCAGCACCGTCCCCGCGTTCACCATGAAATAGCGCAGCAGCGTGAACTCGGTGGGCGATAACGCCACCGGTTCACCGGCCTTGAAGACTTCGTGCGTATCGTCGTCCAGTTCGATGTCGGCGAACCGCAGCCGGGATCGCTCCCGCGTCGGCGCGGCGCCCCCGGCCCGCCGCAGGATCACCCGCAGTCGCGCGACCACTTCCTCCAAACTGAAGGGTTTGGTGACATAGTCGTCGGCGCCCAGCGTCAAACCGGTCACCTTGTCCTGGACGTCGTCACGGGCGGTCAGGAACAGGACCGGCGCGTCGATACCGTCGGCACGCAGTCGCCGCAACAGACCGAATCCGTCCATCCCGGGCATCATCACATCGACGATCAACGCGTCGGGCCGAAACCCGCGGGCCACGTCCAATGCCTGGGCCCCATCGGCGGCGGAAGCCACCTCGAAACCCTGGAACCGCAGACTCACGGTCAGCAACTCGACGATCATCGCCTCATCGTCGACCACCAGCACCCGGGCCTCGGGTGCTCCACCCTGCGCACCACTCATACCCCTATCCTGACCCAACCCGCTGGCACCCGCCTGCGCACTCGCTGTGAACCAGCTGTGTTGAATGTGCGCCGCGCTCCCGTGGGCGGCCGGGGCACGGGCCGGGGGCACGACCCCGGCAAGAAGTGGATGATCACGAAGCGAGAGGTCGGCTCACTCGCGAAGGTCTGTGTTTATTTGCGCCGCCTTCGGCGTCGCGGGTCGGGGCCCTCGTCAACCCCGGTTCTTCACTCCTACGCTCAGTCGCTGCGCTCCTTCGCTTCGTCGCTCCAGAACCGGGGCGGGCCCCGACCTCGGAGGTGGACCATCCGGCCGGGGCGAGAGGTGGGGGCGGACGTGCTTTTTGGCCTGCGTGGGTAGGTTCACGACCCTGTCAGTGCTCGATGGTCGCCGATCTATGGACGGCGGTGCACACGCGATCAGTCGCTCCAGAACCGGGGCGGGCCTCGGCCATGGGAGCCGACCATCCGGCAGAAACGATCAGAGCGCGGGACGAAGGCGTGGGCGATCCGGGCCTTCAACCGCAGGCCGGCCGCGCGCTTCGTCGCTCCAGAACCGGGGCGGGCCCCGACCTCGGAGGTGGACCATCCGGACGGGGCGAGAGGTGCGGGCGGACATGCTCCTTGGCCAGCGCGGGTAGGTTCACGACTCTTCGGTGCGACCGTTCGTTGGTCGGTGGCCGGTCGAACTGGGAAAGTCCGGTACCGGGCCGCCGGTCAGTCCCGATAGTCCTGGGACCCTTCCGCCATCAGCGCCTTGCCCGCAACCTGGCCCTGTGCCAGCGCGTCGAGGAACGCCCGGGCCCAGCGATCCACATCGTGGGCCAGGACCTGCCGGCGCAGCGACCGCATCCGGCGGCGGCGGGTTTCACGGTCGTCGGTCAGCGCGTCGACGATGGCGTCTTTCACACTGTCCAGGTCGTGGGGGTTGCACAGGTAGGACTGGCGTAGTTCGGCCGCCGCGCCGGTGAACTCGCTGAGCACCAGGGTGCCGTTGAGTCCGCTGTGGCAGGCCACGTATTCCTTGGCGACCAGATTCATTCCGTCACGCAACGGGGTCACCAGCATGACGTCGGCCGCGACGAAGAACGAGATGAGTTCCTCGCGCGCGATCGGCCGGTGCAGATAGTGCACCACCGGGTACCCGACCCGGGCGAACTCGCCGTTGATCCGGCCCACCTGCCGTTCGATATCACCGCGCATCTGGATATAACTCTCCACGCGCTCCCGGCTGGGGGTGGCCAGCTGCACCATCACCGTTTCCGCCGGGTCGACCCGGCCCTCGGCCAGGAGTTCTTCGAGCGCGTTGAGCCTGATGTCGATGCCCTTGGTGTAGTCGAGGCGGTCGACGCCGAGCAGGATGTTCTTGGGGCTGCCGAGTTCGGCGCGGATTCGGGCGGCGCGTTCGCGCACCGAACGCCGTCGCGAGTGTTCGTCGAGGCCGGCCGAGTCGATGGAGATCGGGAAGGCGCCCACCCGGACCGTTCGGAACCCGACCTGCACAACGCCCATTTTCGACCGGACCCCGATGGTGCCGCGGGAGGTCGGCTGGCCGGCCAGGCGCCGCGCCAGGTACAGGAAGTTCTGGGCGCCGCCGGGGAGGTGGAAACCGATCAGGTCGGCGCCGAGCAGGCCTTCCACGATCTCGGTGCGCCACGGCATCTGCATGAACAGTTCCACCGGCGGGAACGGGATGTGCAGGAAGAACCCGATGGTGAGGTCGGGGCGCAGCATCCGCAGCATCTTCGGCACCAGCTGCAGTTGATAGTCCTGCACCCATACGGTGGCGCCCTCGGCCGCGACCTTCGCGGTTTCTTCGGCGAATCGCCGGTTCACCTGCACGTAGGCCGACCACCAGGCCCGGTTGTACTCCGGGCGGACGATCACGTCGTGGTAGAGCGGCCACAGGGTGGCGTTGGAGAACCCCTCGTAGTAATCGGCGACTTCCCGCGCCGACAGCGGCACCGGGAAGAGTTCCAGCCCGTCTTCGACGATCGGTTCGACGTCGACGTCGGGCACACCGGCCCACCCCACCCAGGCGCCCCTGTTGCTGCGCAGCACCGGCTCCAACGCGGTTACCAGACCGCCCGGGCTGCGCTTCCAGCGAGTGCTGCCGTCGGGCAGTTTCTCCAGGTCGACGGGCAGCCGGTTGGCGACGACGACGAAACCGGAGCCGGCTCCGAGTTCGCGCAGCGGCTCCGCGTCCACCGCCTCGGGTACTGCTTCGGCGGGGTCGATCGGACTGGCGCCCGGCCCGGAACCATTTCGGCCGGCGGGCAGACCCGCGGACACGGCGGTTTCATCCTCGGAGGTGGAATCACTGGACGGCTGATCGATCATCTGGTCCACTCACGCATCCTTTGCGGGGCGCTGGCACGCCATGTAGTTGTGTGGATCCGCCGACGTCGCCGTTGGCGCCGACAGCCGCACGACCGGCGCCCAGAGGCGGTAGCTTGCGTGACCACGCGGGGCGCCCGGTCATGTGGATACGGACACAGCTTATTCGGTGCGAGCTCCGGGGTTGATCCCCAGCATCGACAGGAGCATCCGGCATTCGTCGGCGTCGGCGGCGTAGGCGGCCACGACCCGCTGCGCCTGACGAGCGGTCTCGTCGGCGAGGGGTTCCAGTTCGTCGTCGGCGATACCGTTGGCGCTGCTCTTCGCGGCCATCTCAGTCCTCCCGGCAGGTGCGCGTGTATGTGAAATGTCAATGGTATCTGTCCCGTGAAGTGGTCGCTCCCGCCGCGGTGACACAACGGGGCCCGCGGGGGCGATACCGTTGGCAACAGAAACGATGAGGAAGGGGCCTGCAGCATGCCGTTGGCCACGGTGAACGGAATATCGATCAACTATCAGGTCAAGGGAGACCGTTCCCGGGGCACCGACGTCAAAGGCGGCGGCCCGCTGGTGGTGTTGATCATGGGCACCGGTAGTCCGGGCCGGGTGTGGGAGCTGCACCAGGTGCCGGCCCTGCTCGCCGCCGGATACCGGGTCTGCACCTTCGACAACCGGGGAATCGCTCCCACCTATGAGGCCCCGGGCGGGATGACGATCCATGAGATGGTGGCCGATACGGCCGCGCTGATCGAGTTCCTGGACGAGGGCCCGGCGCTCGTCGTCGGTACCTCGATGGGGGCGCGGGTAGCGCAGGAACTCGCCCTCGCCCGGCCCGAGCTGGTGCGTAAGGCGGTCTTCCTCGCCGGGCACGGCCGGTTGGACCAGTTCCAGAAGACGCTGTCGCTCGGTGAGCACGAGATGGATGACAGCGGCGTGCAGCTGCCGGCGAAGTACGAGGCCGCGCTCACCGCGGTGATGAACCTGTCGCCGGCCACCATGGCCGATACGAACACCGCCCGGGACTGGCTGGACCTGTTCGAGTTCACCGGCGGGAAGGTGCCGCCGGGAATCCGGGCGCAGCGCCGGATGGACCACGATTTCGACCGCCTGCACGCCTACCGCGGTATCCGTGTGCCGTGTTTGGCCGTGGGTTTCGCGGACGACCGGATGATCCCGCCGTACCTGGCCAGGGAGGTCGCCGAGGCCATCCCGGGCGGCCGCTACCAGGAGGTTCCCGATGCCGGGCATTACGGTTACCTGGAACGTCCGGACGTCGTGAACAAGATCTTGCTGGAATTCTTCGCCTCGTGAGGGGAGAGCCCACAGGTAACGCCGACCTTGCTAGTGTCGACACATCGTTGGGTTCGCGACGCGGTAGCCGGAGATCAGTCCCGGGCCGTCGTGCCGGGCCCACGCCGTTCCGAAGCCAACCCGCGAGCACCCCAGTGAGGTGAAATGAGCACCAACCCGTTCGACGACGAGGACGGCCGCTTCTTCGTTCTGGTCAACGACGAAGAACAGCACTCCCTGTGGCCGGCCTTCGCCGAAGTACCGGCCGGCTGGCGGGTGGTCTTCGGCGAGGACAGCCGTGCCGCCTGTGTGGAGTACGTGGAGCAGAACTGGACCGATATGCGGCCCAAGAGCCTGCGTGACGCCATGGCGGCGGACGAGGCGGCCCGCAAGTAGTCCGACTCCCCACGAGCCCGGCCGTCGCAGGCTCCGCACTTCTCGTGCGACACCCCTGGTGGGTGACGCACCGTGGAGCTCGGGTGGCCGGGTTTCTACATTTCGCGAACTCCGGAGCGGCACCGTATGATCGGCTGCCGTGCGGCTGCAACTCCGGCTGCTCCGCCGCCTTGGCGCAACTGGCAGCGCAACGTACTTGTAATGCGTAGGTTGTGGGTTCGAGTCCCACAGGCGGCTCCGTTTCGGGTCCACCGACATGTCGGTGGACCCGACTAGCTTTCGGGCCATGAGGCAATGCCAGGGGTGCTCCGCGCTACTGATCAAGCGCAGCCAGAAGCTGTATTGCACGACCAGATGCCAGCAAGCCGCGCAGCGCGCAGTGAAGACTCTGCATTGGCTGACCACCGGAGAGGCCGACGTGGGCAGCTAGCAAGGTCACTACATACGTGACTATCTCGCGCGGGCGCAGCAGAACTGCTGCGCAATGTGCGGGATCGGGAACGAATGGCACGGACAATCGCTCGTATTCGTGCTCGACCACATCGACGGTGACTCGACCGACAATCGGCGGGAGAACCTGCGGCTCATATGCCCGAACTGCGATTCGCAGCTGCCGACCTACAAGAGCCGTAATCGTGGCCGAGGCCGACACCTGCGAAGGGCCCGCTACGCGCGCGGCCAGTCTTACTGACCCGATTCGACCGAGCGCCGCGCGAATCCGGGACCGGAGGTCAGATCGGGGTGACCGCGGCGACGAGCCACCGATCGTCGGATTTGTCCAGCGCGACCCGCACCCGGCTGCCCGTGGTGGTGCCCTGCGGGCTCTCCTTGCTGGTGGTCACCTGATTCAGGAACAGCAGCACCACGGCATGACCCCGGTCCGCGGAGACGACCCCGCCGGCCTGAGTGCTCGCCTTGACCGTCAGTTCCTTCTCCTTGGCCCCCGGCACGATTGCCTTATCGATCAACTCGAGATAGTCGGCCTTGAAATCCGGAGCCAGGTTGTCGGCGGTTTTGGGCAGTTCCTTGTCCACCGTCTGGAATTCGTAGCTGAACATGGCGGACACCGTTCGGGTCGCCGCGGCCACGGCATCGGTGCGCGACTGCTCCGACTGCCGGTAATCCCAGTAGCGGTAACCGCCAATTCCGGCCACCACCGCCGCCGCGACCACCACCACCGCGGTGAGGCCGAGCAGGATCTTGTTGCGCACGCTCATCTTCTGTCCTCTCGGCGCGACCGGCTGTGCTGAGTTCGGCGTGCCGGTCATGCCACGAACTTCACGTCCGAGGCGGTCAAAGTACCGTCGTCGGCGCGCTGCACGGTCACCCGGAATCGGTAGAACCGCTGCTGCTGCTCCTGTGATCCCGCATTGGTGAGGGTCTGCTTGGCCGCGATCAGGATCACCGCCGACTTCTCGTCGTCCCGTTCCACGGCGGCCTCGACGACCTCGCCGGTGGAGACGACCTTGGCTTGTTTGACGATCTCGGTGAAGGGGTCGATCCGGCCGTCGAACTCGGTTTTGAAATCACCGGAGGCCATGGTGAGGATGCGGTCGATATCCTCTTTGGCGGTATCGGCGCGAATGGTGGTGAGGTTGAGGACGGTCTGCCGCGCGGTCGCCACATATTCGGAACGGCGTTCGTCGCGCTGCTGGGTGGACTGCACAGCCAGCGTCGACACCACGGCGGCGCCGACCAGCCCGATCACCAGCACCGCCGCGGCGGCGACAGCGACGATCCGCTTCCACGACCGGCCGGACCGGGTCTCGGCGGTTTCCGCTACGTCCGTCTCGGCATCGTCGGCATCGGGTTCCGCCGCTGCGGACTCGCCGACCGTGCCGGGCTTGGTCAATCGCACGGTTTCCGCCGGGCCGCCAGTCTCCGTGGGCTCGGATCCGGCCCCGGTGGTTTCCGCGGTCGCGGCAGTGTTTTTCTCGGTCTTCGCGGCGGCGGCCGTCTTCGCGGCGGGAGCCTCCGTCTTCTCGGTGCGAGCCTCGACCCGGTCAGCGGTATCGGCCGCCTGCTGGGCCGACTCGGGAACGACGACGCCGGTCTCGAGTTCCTCGGCCGGGGGTGGGCCGGCCGTCCGGCTGGCCCGCCTGCGGGTACGGCGGGGGTCCTTGGTCTCGCTCATTGTTGCTGCTCCTCGAACATTGCCTGCCAATCCGCGGGTACGGTGCCCGAACCGCCGGGTGAGATATCACCCTGACGGTAGCTGCGTCCATCGGTGCCGGTGTAGACCCCGCTGGCCGGATCGTACGAGAGCGCGGCGGCTGGGGTGCTTGCGCCCGAGAAACTAGCAGGTACCGGGGGTACTCCCGCAACACCGGGCCCCGGGTCGGGCGCGGCGGCCGGCGCCACCGGCGCCGGAGGCTCGGTCGGCGCGACGGGTTGCGGCGGTCCGAACGGTGGGTTGGTGCCCAGCGGAACGTACCCGGTGCGGCACAGTTCGGGCGTCGGAGCGCGGCGGCCGGGGTATTCCATGCACGGAGTGTTGCGGATACCGCGGACGGCGGTCTTATCGTCCTGCGGCACCTTGCAGTAGAGGCCCTTCGGGGTGTCCGGGGTGTCCAGCGCGGTCGGTTCACGACGCTGATCGGGCGGCAGGAAGCCGGTGGTGCACGGCGGCGGATCGTTGAGCACCGTCATGAAGTCGACCAGCGCGCCGTATTCCATCGGGCCGCGCACCGCGGTGAGCAGTGCGGCGATCAGCGGCGGGTAGACCACCAGGATCTGTTCCAGACCGGAGTGGTAGGTGACGCCGACCTGGCCCAGACTCACCAGGTTGTTCAGCAGCAGCGGCAGAGTCGGCCGCAGATCCTCGAACTGCCTGGTCACCCGCTCTACCGCGGACGGACCGTTGGTGAGGATGCTGCGCAGCGCCGGATCGTGCGCACGCAGCTGGTCGGTCACCACCGCGAGGTCGCGAGTCCACGAACGGATCGCCGCGTCGGAGTTCACCTGGGTGTCCAGCAGCGGACCGACCTGCTCGATCAGCTGTTTGGTCGGTTCCACGTTGTCGTTGGCCTCCTGCACGAGCAGCGAGGCGGAGTCGAGGAACCGCTGCAGATCCGGCCCGGCGCCGTTGAAGGCCCGGAAGGCCTCGTCGATGACCTGTCGCAGCCGGGTGTCCGCGACACTGGCCAGCAGACGATCGGCCTGGTCCAGCAGTGTTCCCACATCCTGCGGCAGCTGGGTGCGGTCGACCGGGATCACGCTGCCGTCATAAAGGTTCGCGTCACCGGGATCCGCCGGGGGCACGAGGTCGACGTACTGCTCGCCGATCGCCGACACGCTGCGGACCAGCGCCGAGGAATCGGCGGGAATCTTGTAATCGCTGTCGACCGACAGCTTCGCCTCGACTCCTTCGTCGGTGAGCCGCACCTCGCGCACCACGCCGACATTCGTCCCGCGGAAGGCGACATTGGCGTTCTGGTAGAGCCCGCCGGTGGCGGCCAGTTCCAAGGTGACCTCGTACCGGCCGATGCCGAGCAGGGCGGGCACACCCACGTAGGTGCCGCCCATGATGGTCAGGCCGACCACGGTGAGGATCGCGAAGATCGTCAGCTGGATTCGAACGAATCGGGTGAGCGTCACCGGCCCTCGCCCCCTTGCGCTTGCGGCTGCGGGCCGGGCAGCGGCACCGTCAGCCCGGGGATGGCGGGCAGGCCGGGAATCGGCGGCAGCCCGGGAATTGTCGGTTGCGGCTGGTCGGTGGGCGTTCCGGGCGGCGGCGCCAGCGGGGTCGCGAGCGGGTTGCCCTGCTGCCCGGCCGCTCCGGCGACCTGGCCGAGTGCGACCTCCACGCCGCCGAATGTGCCGCCGAGACCGGTGCCGGTGAGGAAGTTGGAGTCCAGGCGGGCGCCGGTGAGGTCGAGGGTCATGAACAGGTTCAGGTAGTCGCCCTTGATCGCCCGGTCCAGGTTCTTCAGCGGGAAGGGGAAGGAGGCGATGATCTTCAACGATTCGGTGAGATCGGATCCCGTATCGGCCAGCGTTTGCAGAACCGGCGCCAGGTTGGCCAGATTCGCTTTCAGATCGTCACCGCTGGCGGCGATCAGCCGGTTCACCACATCACTGAGGTCACCCAGTTCGGTGATCGTGGTGGTGATGTTCTGCCGCCGGTCGGCCAGTACGGTCAGCGCGGGATGGATCTCCTCGATCGCCTTGGCCACCACATCGGTCTGCTCGACGAACTTGCCGCTCACCCGGTCCAGCCCCGCCATCGCGGCGATGATGTCGTCGCGCTGGGCGTTGAGGTTGCCGATCAGGTCGTTCATCTGCGGGATCAGATCCCGTACTTCGTCCTCGTTGCCGACCAGTGCGCTGTTCAGTTCGCGGGTGATGTTCTCCAGCTGCGAGATACCGCCGCCGTTGAGCACCACCGACAGCGAGGACAGCACCTGCTCGGTGGTCGGGTAGACACCGGCGCGGTCCAGCGGGATGAGATCGCCCGCGACGAGCCGCCCCTGCGGCGGTACATCGGTCGGTGGCGCCAGTTCGACATGGTTGCTGCCCAGCAGGCTCGTCTGACCGATCTTGGCGGTGGCGTTGGCGGGCAGCACCACATCGCGGTTCAGCGAAACCGTCACGAGCGCGTGCCAGTCCTCGACCTCGATATCGGTTACCGCGCCGACCGCCACGTCGTCGACCCGCACCGGCGAATTCCGGGTCAGCGTGGTCACGTTCGGCATCTGGATGCGGACCTCGAAGGAGCCCTCCCCGGTGCCTTCGGTACCGGGCATCGGCAGCGAGTTGAGCCCGTCGTACTGGCAGCCCGTCGCGGACAGCGCCAGCGCCAGCCCGACGGCCACCGCCGCCACCCGGTGCGCGGCGCTCGGTGCACGCAGCTTCAGCCGGCGCATCATCGTCCTCCTCCGGACAGACCCGGAATTCCGGGAAGTTGGACACCCGGGACAGCCAGCCCCGCCACACCGGCCGGAACCGAGATCACCGGGGGCGCGGGCGCGGCCGGCGGACCGACCTTCTGCGGGTCCACCCGGCCCGCCAGATCCGGGGTCGTGTACTGGAGCTGGTTCGGGAACGCCGTCACACCCGTGGCCGGGTTGGTCATGATGGGCAGGTAGTTCATCGCCAGCGAACTGAGCACCGGGGCGAGATACTGGGCGCACAGATCCGCGCTGGTATCGCTCTCGTGCTGTTCGAGCGCACGCACCGAACCGCACATGAAGCTGACCGGGTCGGCGAAGTTGTTCAGTGAGATCGCACCGGTGAGCGTGCCCTGCGCGGGCTTGTAGATCTGGTAGAAGTTCACCAGCGCGGTCGGTCCCGAATGCAGCGCCTGCTCCAGTTCCGGTCGCTTGTCGACCAAGATCTGGGTGACATCGGCGAGCCGCTGCACGCCTTCGGTGAGTTCGGCGCCGCTCCCGTCCAGGAAACGATGCACATCGTCGAGTGCGATGTCCAGGTTGTCCAAACCGGCGCCCAGATCCTGCGACACCCCGGCCAGCACACCCGACACCGAAGCCAGCCGACCGCCGAATTCCACGATCTGATCGTTGCTCTTGGACAGCACGTCCACGAATTTCTGCAGATTGCGGATGGTGCCGAACAGATCGGTACGGCCGTCGGACAGCGTGGTCAGGGTGGCCGAGAGTTCGTGCAGGGTGGTGCGGAACGCGTCACCGTTGCCGTCGAGGTTGTCGGCCGCGGTGTCGACGAATCGGCCGAAGGAACCCTGGGGGTCGTCGCCCACCGGCCCGAGCGCGGTGGACAGCTTGTTCAGTTCGGTCTTGATGTCGTCCCATTCGACCGGCACCGCGGTGCGTTCGATCGGGATCTCGGCGCCGTCGCCCAGTGTGTCGCCGCCGGTATAGGCCGGGGCGATCTGGATGAACCGGGCCGACACCAGCGACGGGGCGATGATCACCGCGCGCGCGTCGGCGGGCAGGTCGACACCGCTGTCCACCGACATCGTGACCTTCACCTGATCTTTGCCCGGCTCGATGGCGTCGATCCGGCCGATCGGCACGCCGAGTACGCGTACCTCGTCGCCCGCGTACAGGCCACTGGTGGAGGTGAAGTAGGCGGTGATCTCGTTCTTGCTGATCCGCTGGTAGGCGGTGTAGCCACCGACCGCGACCAGTGCCACGACGACAACCCCGGCGACGATCGCCACCCATTTCCCGGGTATTGCCCGAACCTTGTCCCGCAAAGTATTCATGAGCTTCTCCTCCGAGCGGGTTCATGCGGTCCGCGGAGCCCGCAGCGGAGCCAAGGGTTTCGCAGTGTCGCGCCTCCTCCGAGCGAGGACATGCCGTCCGCGGAGGCCACAGCGGAGGATCGCATCATCGCGGCGGCTCCTGTACGGACGGACCGATCTTGGGACCGGGCTCGAACATATAGGCGCGCAGCGACTCGGGCAGATGCTGCGGCCAGACCAGCGCGTCCACCAGCGGGTGCAGCGTCTCGCTGCTGGCGTTGACGACGTAGGCGTTGAAGTAGGGCCCGCTGCCGACCTGTTCGCCGAGCGCCGCGGAGAACGGTCCCAAGCCGTCGAGTGCGCCGTTGATGTTGTCCCGATTGCGCTGGAGCAGGTCCAGGACCGAGTTCAATTTGTCCAGCGCCGGTTTCAGCTGCGCTTCGTTGTCGTGCACCAACCCGGAGAGCTGCTGGGCGAGCGCGTTGACGTAGACGATCATCTGCTGGATCGCCGTGCGCCGCCGATCCAGCTCACCGAGCAGCTGATTGCCGTCCACCAGCAGCGCGTTGATGGCATCGGACCGGTCGGCCAGGATCTTGGTGACGTTCTGGGCGCGGGTCAGCAGATCCGACAGCGCCTGGTCGCGGGCGTTGATGGTCCGCGACAGCGCGGTGACCCCGTCCAGCGCCGAGCGCAGCGGCGCGGGGGTGTCGGCGAAGGCGGAGGACAGCGCGTCGAGTGTCTGGTCCACCTTCTGCAGATCCAGGTCCTGCACCGTACCGGCCAGATCGCCGAGCGCCTCGTTGAGCGAGTACGGCGAGGTGGTGCGGGCGAGCGGGATGGTGTCGGTGACCTTCAGCGCGCCGTCGCCGTCCGGGCTCACGGACAACGATTTGCGCCCCAGCACCGTATTGGTCTTGATGGCGGCCGCGGTCTTGTCGCCGAGCACGATCGATTCGTCGAGGCTGAACCGCACCAGCACCTGGGCGCCGTCCAGGCTGACGTCTTCGACCTTGCCCGACCGGACACCCGCGACCTCCACATCGTCGCCGGTCACCAGACCGCCGGCGTCGGCGAAGTACGCGGTGTACGTCGCGCCGCCGCGGATGAACGGCAGTCGTTCGAATTGCAGGGCCGACAAGGCGACGGCCGCGGCCAGCACCAAGCCGACGATGCCGATGGTCACCGCGCGTGATTGCTCTCTCATCTACTCGCTGCACCTTCCGGTCGCCTGCTCACCGGGTAGTTCGACCAGCAACGGTTTCCCGTCCGGACCGTCGACCAGCATGTTCGTCCGGCACACGTACAGCTGCAGGAACGAACCGTAGGAACCGATCCGGATCAGCTTCCGATAGGTCTCCGGTAATTTGTCGAGCACCCACTGCACGGTGTCCGAACCGTTGTCGAGATTGGTGGCGAGCCGGCCGGTCTGCGCGATGGTGGCCGCGAGGTCGGGCCGGGCCTGCGCCAGCAGGTCGGTGGTCGCGGCGGTGGCGTCGGCGATCTTGGGCAGCGCGGCGCCGATCGGGTCGCGGTCGGCCGCCAGACCGCTCACCAGACGATGCAGTTCGTCGATGGTGGTGGCGAACTGGTCGCCGCGATCGTCGATCGTTTTCAGCACCGAGTTCAGATTGTCGATGACACTGCCGATGAGCGCGTCCCGGTCGGCCAGCGTTCTGGTGAACGACCCGCCGCTGTTGAGCAGTTCGACGAGTGTGCCGCCCTGCCCCTGGAAGATCTGCAGCAGCGCGTTGGTCAGGTCGTTGACCTGACCCGGGTCCAGACCGCGCAGCAGCGGTTTGAATCCGCCGAGCAGCATGTCCAAATCCAGCGCGGGTGCGGTCTTGTCCAGCCCGATGGTGCCGCCCTTGTGCAGGGTGGTGGCGTCGCCGGGCCCCTCCAGCAGTTCCAGGTAGCGGTCGCCGACCAGGTTCTCGTAGCGGATCGTGGCCCGGGTGCTGGTCAGCACCCGATATTTGGTGTCGACGTCGAATTCGACGTGGGCGTGATAGTCGTCGTCGACCTTCACCTTGGCGATCGACCCCACCGGCACCCCGGCGATCCGCACCTTGTCACCCGGCAGCATGCCCGACGCACTGGTGAAGACCGCGTTGTATCCGGTCTCGCTGGAGAACCGCACCTGCGAGAAAACCACTGCCAGACCGGCGAAGACCAGGGTCATCACCAGTGTGAAGATGGCGAGCTTGACGGTGGTGGCGGTGTTCTTCACGGCTGACCCACCCCCGGAAGTCCACCGAACAGCACCTCGAAAACCTTGGGCGCGTTCAGATTCAATGTGGTCGACGGCGTATACGGATGACCTTCGGAGGTATCGGTGACGACATAGTTGGAATGGCTGTCCGGCACTCGGTCGAGCAGGCCGCCGCACTGGGGTCCACCGGTCGCGTTCACCTTGGGCAGATCGTTCGGATAGGTGTAAGGGGGGGTCCCGTACATGAATCCCGTGTTCAGGGCGACACCTTCCTGTCCGCCGCCGAAGACCGCCTCACCGAGTGGCAGCGCCTTGGCGCTACCGCCGATCAGGCAGAACAGCGCGTCTTTGTAGCCGTTCAGCAGCTCACCGGTCGGGCGGAGCAGGTCCAGCGCGGTACCGATCTGCGCCTCGTTATCGCGCAGCACCGCGCCCGTGGTATCGGCGAGGCCGGTGAGATTCGCCAGCAGGGAGTCGACATCGGATTCGGATTCGGTGATCGTCCGGCTGCTGGCCGTCGCGTTGTCGGCGGTGCGCAGCAGATCACCGGAGACGTCCGCGTAGAGATTGCCGACCGCGGCCGTGGTGTTCAGGTCGCGCTGGAGTGTGGGCAGCATCGGGTTGATCTGCCGGAGGTACGCGTCACTGTTCACGAGCAGCTCGCCCAGGGTCTGGCCCCTGCCTTGCAGGGCGGTGCCCAGCGCGGTCATCGTGGCGTTCAACTTCTCCGGTTGCACATCGGCCAGCACATCGCTGAGATGCTGGAACAGCGTGTTGAACTCGACGGTGACATGATCGGCCGCCAGCAGCGCGCCCGGTTGCAGTGATTTCAGGTCGGGCTGCTGCGGGATCACGAAGTTGATGTATTTGGCGCCGAAGACCGTGGTCGACCGGATATCGACGGTGGCGTTGGCCGGGACCAGATGAAGCAGGTCCGGATTCAGCGCCAGCCGCAGGCTGGTGCCCTCGGCGTTGCGGTCGAGACCGGCGACCCGGCCGATCTGCACACCGCGCACCTTGACCTTCGCGTCGGGGTCCAGCACCAGCCCGCTACGCGGGGAGACGACCGTGACGGTGACGCTCGGCGTGAAACCGCCGAAGAACATGGTCAGCGAGACCACCACGGCCGCCACCGCGGCCAGCACCATGGCCACACCGGCCAGTTTGAGTCCGGCTGTCGCGCGCAAGGCCGTCCACCGGTTCGCTCCTACGGGTGCCCAGGGGTCTTCGCCACCGCGGGACGACCCCCCCGCGGTTTCGTTCGACGCCCCGAGCGTCTTCTTGTTCGGTCGCATCAGTTCCGTCATGGCGCCTATCCGGAAAGGTTGAAGTTGCCGGAGGTGCCGTAGACGGCCAGCGAGATCAGCAGGGTCACCGTGACCACCGCGACCAGCGAGGACCGCACCGCCTTACCCACGGCGATACCGACCCCGACCGGGCCGCCCGCCGCGTTGTAGCCGTAATACGTATGGATCATCATCACCGCCAACGCCATGAAGATGGCCTGGGCGAACGACCACAGAATGTCGCTCGGAATCAAGAACGTGGAGAAGTAGTGGTCGTAGACGCCGGCGGACTGCCCGTAGATCACCACGGTGGCGAACCGGCTCGCGACGAACGAGGCGATCACCGCGAGTGCGTACAGGGGCACGATCGCGATCATGCCCGCGAGCACGCGGGTACCGACCAGGTACGGGACCGGCCGAATGGCCATGGATTCCAGGGCGTCGATCTCCTCGGCCACCCGCATGGCGCCCAATTGGGCGGTGGAACCCGCGCCGATGGTCGCGGCCAGGCCGATCCCGGAGATCACCGGTGCCGCGATGCGGACGTTGAGGAAGGCGGCGAAGAATCCGGTCAGCGCCTCGACGCCGATATTGCCGAGCGAGCTGTAGCCCTGCACGGCGATGGTGCCACCGGAGAACAGCGTCAGGAAGCCGACGATCACGACCGTGCCGCCGATCACCGCGAGCGCACCGCTGCCCATGCTGATCTCGGCGATGAGGCGGACGGTCTCGGTGCGGTAGTGCGTGAGCGCGCGCGGCATGGAGCCGATGGCCTTGCCGTAGAACACGGCCTGTTTGCCGAGTTCGTCCAGCGAGGTGGAGAAGCGGCGGATACGGCGCGTGATCTTCGGGAAGCGGGATTGAATGATCACCGAAGCGGACATCGTGTCACCGCACCGAGAATTTGATGCCGACGGTGGTGACCACGACGTTCACCACGAACAGCGCCATGAAGGCGAACACCACTGTCTGGTTCACCGCATCACCGACACTCTTGGGACCACCTTTGACGTTCAAACCCAGATAACAGGCGACCAGCCCCGCGATCAGGCCGAACAGGCCCGCTTTGACTTCGGAGATGATCAGTTCGGGCAGGTGGGTCAGCAGCGTGATGCCGTTGACGAACGCACCCGGGTTGACATCCTGCAGATAGACCGAGAAGAGGAACCCGCCCACGATGCCGATGGTGCACACCAGGCTGTTCAGCAGCAGCGCGACGAACATCGACGCCAGCACTCGGGGTACCACCAGCCGGTGGATGGGGTCGATGCCGAGCACCTTCATGGCGTCGATCTCTTCCCGGATGGTCCGAGCTCCGAGATCCGCGCAGATGGCGGTGGCGCCGGCCCCGGCCACGATGAGCACGGTGACGATCGGACCGACCTGGGTCACCGCACCGAAGGCCGCACCGGCGCCGCTGAGGTCGGCGGCGCCGATTTCGCGCAACAGGATGTTCAGCGTGAAGCTGACCAGCACGGTGAAGGGTATGGCCACCAGAAGTGTCGGCATGATGGACACCCGCGCGACGAACCACGACTGGTCGATGAATTCGCGCATCTGGAACGGCCGGCGGAAACTCGCCCGGGCCACCGATGCGGTGAGTTCGAAAAATCCGCCGACGGCCCGCAAAGGCACGGTAAGGACCTCGTTCATCCCGATCCTCCTTGCCTGACTACTGGTCCCGCTGGCGACAGCCTGGGAGACACCCCGGCGCACGCCCCGATAAGTAGAACACGTTCATTTCCTTTGGGGGCCATTTTTGAGGCTTCTGAACTGGAAACTTGCCACAATCCCAGACAGCGGGATTGAAACACGATTCATACGCCTTGAGCATCATTATGTGAGGCCGGGCACATGACGACCCCTCTGTTTACCAATGACTGGACGGTTGTTCAACTCTCACCGAGCGAGTTCCGGGCACGAGATCCCGGCACCCGCCCCGACAGGACTACTCAACCCAGTTCGTGCAGCGCCGTTGCAGAGAAGGTACGGCCTTCTTCGCGTTCGGCGAAGTAACCGGTCAGCGTGGTGGCCAGATCGTCACCTGACCATTGCGCGCCCACCGCGTCGAACCGCTCCTCGACCACCGGCGCCGCCATCAAGGCCACCATCGGGCCGTACACCACGAAGACCTGGCCGTTCACCCGGTCGGCAGCCGGGCTCGACAGATAGGCCACCAACCGTGCCACATGGTCGGGCGAGAGGGGGTCGACCTCCCCTTCGGGGGCCGCGCTGAACACCTGTTCGGTCATGGCGGTGCGCGCCCGCGGGCAGATGGCATTGACCCGGACACCGAAACGATTCAGTGCTCGCGAGGCCGAAAGAGTGAGGGCCGTGATCCCGGCTTTGGCCGCCGCGTAGTTGGCCTGCCCCTCCGGACCGAGCAGACCGGCTTCGGAAGAGGTGTTGACGATCCGGCCGTATACCGGCTCGCCGGCTTCCTTGGCTTTCGCTCGCCAATAGGCGCCGGCGTTGCGGGTCAGCAGGAAATGACCGCGCAGATGTACCGCGACGACCGCATCCCAGTCCTCGTCGGAGAGATTGAACAGCATCTTGTCCCGCGTGATACCCGCGTTGTTGACCACGACGTCCAGGCCACCGAAGGATTCGGTGGCAGCGCTGATCAACGCGTCGGCGGTGGACCGCTCGGCGACACTTCCGGCCACGAACTCGGCCTTCGCGCCGAGCGCCCGCACCTGTTCCAGCGTCTCGGCGACGGCGTCGGACTCGGCCAGGTCGTTGATCACGACCGAGGCCCCGGCTGCGGCCAGGGCGAGCGCTTCGGCTCTGCCGAGGCCCGCACCCGCTCCGGTCACGATCGCAACTCGCCCGGCAAGGCCGGTATCTATATCGCTCACCGGGCCGACTCTAGAACGTGTTCTTATTCACGGCAAGAGCCGATTCACAGCAACCGCAATGCCGCTTTCGGGCATTGCGCCACCGCCTCGGCGACTTGCGACTCCTGATCGGGCGCGACCTCGCCCTCGGCGACGTGCAGCATGTCCTCGTCATCGAGTTCAAAGACGTCGGGAGCGATTCCCGCGCAGATTCCATTCGCTTCGCACTGATCGAAGTCAACGCTGACCTTCATCGAAACTCCTTTTTCCGCCCAGTGACCGAAGCCTAACAAGCGACGGCCGCCGACACGGGCGACATGGGCTGATTACCCTTCAATACTGGAACATGTTTCAGTGCATATGCAATGATCGGAGCAAGGTATCGGTGATCCATTCCGCGCTCCGAGAGGGTGAGCGCGGCGCGATCCGACGTCCAGCCCATCTCCAACCCCGTAGAACGAAGGCTCGAGGTACCGCTATGCGCATTGCGTATACCCCGGAACATGAACAGCTACGCGCCGAGTTGCGTGAATACTTCGCTCGTCTGATCACCCCCGAACGGCGGGCGGCGCTCAGCTCGCAGACCGGCGAGTACGGCCAGGGCAATGTGTACCGCGAGGTCGTCGCGGAAATGGGCCGCGACGGCTGGCTGGCCCTGGGCTGGCCCGAGGAGTTCGGCGGCCAGAACCGGCCCATGCTGGATCAGCTGATCTTCACCGACGAAGCCGCCATCGCGGGCGCTCCGGTGCCGTTCCTGACCGTCAACTCGGTGGCGCCCACGATCATGCACTACGGCAGTGCGGAGCAGAAGAAATTCTTCCTGCCCAAGATCGCCGCCGGTGAGCTGCACTTCGCCATCGGTTACTCCGAACCCGGCGCGGGTACCGACCTGGCCAGTCTGCGCACCACCGCGGTCCGCGACGGCGACGACTATGTGATCAACGGCCAGAAGATGTGGACCAGTCTCATCGCCTACGCCGACTACGTCTGGCTGGCGGTGCGCACCGACCCCACCGCCAAGAAACACAAGGGCATCAGCATGCTGATCGTGCCCACCACGGCCGAGGGCTTCTCCTGGACCCCGGTGCACACCATGGCCGGCCCGGATACCAGCGCCACCTACTACCAGGACGTACGGGTCCCGGTGACCTCGCTCGTGGGTCCGGAGAACGGCGGCTGGCCGCTGGTCACCAACCAGCTCAACCACGAGCGCGTCGCCCTGACCTCCGCCGCCGCACTCCAGCTGGCACTGGCCCAGACGACCGCGTGGGCGAAGGCGACGAAGGCCGCGGACGGGGCCCGGATCTTCGATCGCGAATGGGTCCAGCTGAACCTGGCGCGGGTGCACGCCAAGGTCGAATATCTGAAGCTCATGAACTGGGAGATCGCCAGCCGGGCCGATGCCGGGGGCGACGCCGCGCCCCGGCCGTGGGACGCGTCGGCGTGCAAGGTGTACGGGACCGAACTGTCGACCGAGGCCTACCGCCTGCTCATGGAGGTGCTCGGACCGCAGGCCTCGCTGCGGCAGGACTCCCCCGGTTCGGTGCTGCGCGGCCGGCTCGAGCGGATGCACCGCGCGGCCCTGATCCTCACCTTCGGCGGCGGCACCAACGAGGTGCAGCGCGACATCATCGCCATGACCGCCCTGAAGCAGCCCGCCTCCGGCCGCTGACCTCAGCCCGATTCCAGGAGTTCATCATGGATTTCACCCCCACCGAAGCCCAGTCGGACCTGGCCCGGCTCACCGGCGAGGTCTGCGACAAATTGGTCACCGCCGATCGCCTGCGCGAACTGGACGGCGGGACGGCCAAGTTCGACGAACCGCTGTGGAAATCGCTCAGCGAGACCGGCGTGCTCGCCGCCGCCCTGTCCGAGGACGTAGGCGGGAACGGTTTCGGCTCGCTCGAACAGACCGCGATCCTGCGCGAACTCGGCAAAGCTGTCGCGGCGGTGCCCTACCTGTGGTCGATCGTGCTGGGTGCGGGCGCGCTGGCCGAGTTCGGGTCGGCAGAACAGAAGAAGCTCGCGGCCGACGCCGGTGCGGGATCGGCGATCCTGACCGTGGCGCTGGCCGAGGAACACAACTGGGAACCGGCCCGCCCCACCACGACCGCCACCGAAGCGGGCGGCGGCTGGCGGGTCAACGGCACCAAAACCACCGTCCCGGTGGCCGAACGCGCCGCACGAATCCTGGTGCCCGCCTCGGTATCCGGAGTCACGGCGATCTTCCTGGTCGACCCCTCGGCCGAATCCGTCACTGTGACCGCCCAGCAGGTGACCGACCGCAGCGCGGAATCCCTCGTCGAATTCACCGACGCCCCGGCCGAACTGCTCGGCACCGTCGACGACGGCGCCCGGATCCTGAACTGGTTGCTCGACCGCGCCTGGCTCGGCCTGGCCGCCTTCCAGCTGGGCACCCTGGAACGGTCGCTGGACCTGGTCGCCGGTTATGCCCGCGAGCGTGAACAGTTCGGCCGCGCGGTCGGCAGCTTCCAGGCAGTGGCCCAGCGGCTGTCCGACAGCTACATCAGCCTCCAGGGTCTGCGACTGACAGTCACCCAGGCCGCCTGGCAGCTCGCCGAAGGCCTGGACGCGACCGGGGCGGTGCACACGGCGAAGTTCTGGGCCGCGGACGCGGGCCACCAGGTCGCCCACACGCTGGTTCACGTGCACGGCGGCGTAGGGATCGACCGCGACCATATCGTGCACAACTATTTCACCGCCGCCACACGCAACGAGTTCGCCCTCGGCGGGGCCACGAACCACCTACTCCCCCTGGCGCAGTTCGTGCCCGAATCGGCCTAGATTCCCGGTGTCGGTCGGCGGACTTCACCTGCCGGCCGGCACTGGTGGCCCATCTCGGCGGCGGAAATCCTGCCGGACGTGGACCGGTCGGCCATGGCGGTTGAGCCCTCGAGGGGATTTCACTGTGTCGCCTCCACCGGCAAGCACGCATCTCAGGGACGCGCTGCCAACAGGTCCGCGGTGAGTTCGGCGAGGCGGCGGGCGGCGCCCTGGTCGAGAGTGGGCAACGACAAGTCCAGCGAGCGGCCACGATCGATCGCGCTCAATGGTTGCGTGGGTGGCGCGTCCACGAAATCGTGGATCGGGCGGATCGACGCGCTCACGGGTCGCGCGGCGATCGCGGCGAGCGACCGGATGACATTCCTGGCGAGGAAATTCAGCGGAGACAGATCGCCGCTCTTGGTGAACCCCGGGTGGTACAGAACGAACCTGATCTCCCCACCGTGCTGTTCGGCAAAGGACACCCCCAGCAGGTCATTGGCGCGCCCGGCCTGCAACTGGGCGCCAACCATGCTGTAGCCGTGAGTCAGCTGCGGGTCCGCCCAGTCGATCGCGCCTTTCGTGACGCCGACCCCCGCCACACTCACGATCACCGGCCGCACACTGCGTTCCAGCAGCGGCACCAGCCCGTGCGAGAGCAGATACCGGCTCAGATAGTAGAGCGCGAAGGTGTGCTCGAAGCCTTCCGCGGTCTGTCTCCGCTTCGGGAGGGTCCGGTTGGCGAACAGCAGCAGGGCGTCCACGGCCCGATGGGATCCCGCGATCTCACCGACCACCCGCTCCACCTCCGCGACCGAGCTCAGATCGGCGCGCAAGAAGTGCAGTCGATCCACGTCCGACCCGGCGGCGGCCTGCAACAAATCACCCTTTGCCGGATTGCTGCCTATCGCCACGACCCGATCGCCCCGGACGAGCCGCTCCAGCGCGAACGCCCGCCCCATACCATCGGTAGCGCCACTGACAACAATGGTTCTCGACATCGCACCTCCGTTTGATCTGCCTGTCGTCTCCATCCTCGGCAGCGGCAATGGAACCCGAAAGAAGGCACTTCTATGTTCCTGGCCCCCACCCAGGTGCCCTCCTTCGCCACGGCGGATCTCCCCGCCCCGGTACCCAGCGCGGAATACCGGGCCTGCCCGGTAACCGATATCGTCCGGCTCCTCGGCGATAAATGGACCCTGCTGGTGCTCGCGCTGCTGGCCCGGCGGCGCTACCACTACAACGAGTTGCACCGCGCGATCGAGGGCATCAGCCGCCGTATGCTGACCCGCACCCTGCGCTCCCTGGAGTCCGACGGCCTGATCGACCGCACGGTTCATCCGACCGTCCCGCCCGTCGTCGAATACGGCCTCACTCCCCTGGGCGAAACCCTGCTGGATCCGCTCTCGGCCCTGGCCGGGTGGGCCGTGGACAATGCCGGAGATATCGCCACCGCCCGCCGCACCTTCGCCGACGCCCACGACAACCAGGCCCCGCGATAGACCGATCGACCGACAGACCGTACCCGCCCGAGTCGTCAGGTCCGCCTATTCAAGGCGGCGCCACTGCTCGAACTTTGTCAGCTGTGCCGCGATGTTCGGCAGTCGATCCGTCCTCGACCCGGAATCTGCCTGATCTGTGACTTCGCCGAGCAGTAGAATCACCGTGCGTAGTATTACGTAGTACACGTATTACGTATGACAGGAGCAGTCCGTGATACTCAACAGCAAAGGCCAGGTCACCATCCCCTCGTCGTTACGCGCGAAGTTCAATCTCCGCGAAGGAGACGACGTCGAGGTGATCGAGGTCGATGGTGCGCTTCGGATCGTTCGCAGCGATAACGCCCCCACTCGCGGCCAGAGACTGGTCGATCGAATGCGTGGCACGGCCGACAGCAAAGAGATCGAGGGTATGAGCACCGACGAAATCATGGAATTGCTTCGTGGCGACTAACTTGCGCCCGATCGGAGGTCCGACGACCCTGGTCGACTCCTGCGTTCTGCTCGACATACTGACCGATGACAAGAACTGGTCGCAGTGGTCGGCCGAAAGACTCAGCGAGGCAGTCGACTCCGGCCGCGTAGTGATCAATCCGATCGTGTACGCCGAAGTATCGGTCGGATACGAAACAGTCGAAGTGCTGGACAGTTTGCTTCCGACCGGGGATTTCGTCCGGGAGCCACTTCCCTACCGGGCCGGCTTCCTGGCCGGCAAGGCCTATCAACGCTATCGGCGAAACGATGGTACGAAACGCTCACCCATGCCCGACTTCTATATCGGTGCGCACGCGGCCATAGCAGGCTACCGGCTGCTGACTCGGGACGAGCAACGCTTCAAGGGTTACTTCCCCACCGTGGACCTGATCGTTCCGAAGCGGTGAGCGAAGACCGTACAGCGCTCAGGCGAGCCTTCGATTCAGCTCGGCACTGACCGCCAGAACATGATCAGCCGCCCGATCGAACAGCCGCGAGCGCTCGTCTGCAGTATTCGGCACCGCGTCTTGGGTCAGCACCGGACGCAGTCGTCCGGAGAAGCGCCCGCCCGTGGTCGCGTGGAGACTTCCCGATGCAATCAGAATTTTTGTACGTATTTCTATCTGATCCGTACAATCCTCCGTATGACTGCATTGCCCGAATCCGATCCCTGGGAACTACCGGTCAGCGAGGCCCGCGAAAAACTCGCTGAGGTGATCGCGGCGGCCGAAGGCGGGCGGGTCGTTCACCTCACCCGTCATGGCCGGCGGGTCGCGGCAGTCGTCCCCGAAGCAATGGCCGAGACGGCAGACCACCAGGTCCGTGAGTTGTCGAAACGGTTCACCACCAGACACCGCGCACTGCTCGACAGATTGGCCGAATAGTGGACGGCCTCTACTACCTGTCCGCGGCCGATCTGCGCGCGATTGCCGCAGATGTGGCCCCCGGTTTCAAAGTCCGAGATCCCGGGCTTCTCGAATCGGCCGCCGCTCGGCCCCGCACTACCGTGTTCGGCGTCGACGCGTATCCGACTATCTGGGAGAAGGCCGCCGCGTTACTGCACTCGGTGGCCAAGAACCACCCGTTGATCGACGGCAACAAGCGGCTCGCAATAGCCGCCGCGGCAATTTTCCTGGCACGTAACGGCGTGGACATCGACGGTCTGGACGAAGATCTCGCGTACGACCTCATGATCGCCGTAGCGACGAGTGAGCTCGACGAAGTCCCGGATATCGCGGAGCAGCTCGGAAAAGCCGTCGGCAGATCGCCTGCGGAATCGACTGAATAGGCCCGAACTCGGATACGGCACACGCGCGTGACCGAGGGCCTGCCGGTTTCCACGACGGCAGGCCCTCGGATGCCGGATCTGTCAGGAAGCGTTACCCGTCGACCCGTGTTCGTCGGCGTCGCGCTCCTCGGTCTGCGCCTTGGCCCACTTGTAGTCGGGCTTACCCGCCGGCGACCGCTTGATCTCGTCGACGAACCACAGGCTGCGCGGCAGCTTGTAGGAGGAGATCTCCTGGGTCAGCACCGGACGCAGTTCCTCCAGGGTGGGACGGTTCGCGCCGCGACACTGCACCACGGCCGCCACCCGCTGACCCCAGCGCTCGTCCGGGACGCCGACCACCAGCGCGTCGAAGACCTCGGGATGGCATTTCAGGGCCCCCTCGACCTCTTCGGGGTAGATCTTCTCGCCGCCGCTGTTGATGCTCACCGAACCGCGCCCGAGCATGGTGACGGTGCCGTCCTCCTCGACCCGCGCCCAGTCGCCGGGGATGGAGTAGCGGACGCCGTCGTATTCCTTGAATGTCGCCGCGGTTTTCACCGGGTCGTTGTAGTACCCGATCGGGATATGACCCTTGCGCGCGAGCACACCGGTCCGACCGGAGCCCGGGACGACCGGCTTTCCGTCCTCGTCGATGACCGCGGTGGAGGCGTCGATCTTCACCCGGGGACCGCCGGTGTGGGTGGCGCCCTTGGCGGCGATCGAGATGCCGCCGAAACCGGTTTCCGACGATCCGATGGAATCGGTGATGACGGTGTTGGGCAGGAGATCGATGAACTCGTCCTTGAGCGTCGGCGAGAACAGCGCGGCGCTGCTGGCCATCGCCCACAGGTTCGCGTGCTGGTAGGGCTCCCCGGTTTCGGGGTTACCGGCCTTGAGCGCGTCCATCATGGGCCGGGCCATGGCGTCACCGGTGATGAAGATCAGGTTGATGGCGTGGCGGTCGATGGCCTGCCACACACCGTCCCCGCTGAATTCCGGGAGCATGACGGTCTTTCCACCGTCGAACAGGCCGTGGAAGACCGCCGTTTGCGAACCGCCGTGGATCAGCGGCGGAATCGGGTAACGCACCATTTGCCCGCCGGCCGCACCCGTCTTGGCCTGCTGCCATTCGTCCTGGACGTATTCGCCGGTCATGAAGTTGATACCGCCGCCGAGAACCCGCCACCAGTCCTCGTGCCGCCACATCACGCCCTTGGGCAGTCCGGTGGTGCCGCCGGTGTAGAGCATGAAGACGTCGTCGTTGGACCGATCGCCGAAATCGCGCTCGCCCGACGATTCCGCCAGTGCCGCTTCGTAATCCACCGCATCCGCGGGCGTGGCGGTGTCGGTACCGTCGTCGACGATCAGCACCGCTTTCAGATGCGGAACCCTGGACCGGATGTTCACCACCTTGTCGGTGTAGCGGCGCTCGTGGATGAGCGCCACCATGTCCGAATTTTCGAAGATGTACTGCAACTCGTTCTCGACGTAGCGGAAGTTGACGTTGACCATCACCGCCCGCGCTTTGAAGACCGCCACCATGGCCTCCACGGCCTCGATGGTGTTGCGCGAGTAGATACCCACCTTGTCACCCGGCTGGACACCGTGTTCCAGCAGGTAGTGCGCCAGCCGGTTCGCTCGGTCCTCCAACTGGGCGAAGGTGATCGAGCGGTGGTCGTCAGCCAGCGCAACCCGGTCCGGCACAAGGTCGATAGTGTGTTCGACGAGGTCGGCTATGTTGTACGTCACAAGGTCAAAAATAGAACGTGTTACTGTTTCTTGCAAGGGTCCGAGTAACAGGAGAAACAACGATGCCTCAATGCCTCGTCGAGAAGCGCGGCCATGTCCTCATCGTCACCATGAACCGCCCCGAGGCGCGCAACGCGCTCTCTGCCGAGATGATGGCGATCATGCGCGACGCGTGGGATCAGGTCGACAGTGATCCGGAAATCCGGGTCGCGATTCTGACCGGGGCGGGCGGGGCCTTCTGCGCCGGCGCCGACCTCAAGGGCATGACCCAGCAGCATCCTGGTGATTCGTTCGCGGGCGGCGGCTGGGATCTGTCCAAGATCGAGGCGCTGCTCAAGGGCCGGCGGCTCACCAAACCGCTGATCGCGGCCGTCGAGGGCGCGGCCATCGCCGGCGGAACCGAGATCCTGCAGGGCACCGATATCCGGGTCGCGGGCGAAAGCGCCAAGTTCGGGGTGTCCGAGGCACGCTGGGGACTCTTCCCGCTGGGCGGTTCCGCGGTCCGGCTGGTCCGTCAGGTCCCCTACACCGTCGCCGCCGATATTCTGCTGACCGGCCGGCATCTGAGCGCCGCCGAGGCCAAGGACATCGGTCTCATCGGCCATGTGGTGCCAGACGGCCAGGCACTCGACAAGGCCCTCGAACTCGCCGACCTCATCGCGGCCAACGGCCCGCTCGCGGTGCAGGCGATCCTGCAGACCATCCGCGACAGCGAATGCGTCCCCGAGGAAGAGGCCTTTCAGATCGACGCCAAACTCGGTATGGCGGTTTTTCAGTCCGCCGATGCCAAGGAGGGCCCGAAGGCATTCAAGGAGAAGCGCAAGCCGAACTTCAGCGGCAAATAGGAGACGGATTCGGCGGGTGGCGCGTCCGGTACGCCCCGTTCGGCAATGGCGAGCCCGGTGGGGGCATCCGGCCGTACCACCCCCGAAGCCACGAAAGCCCCGGTCGGCGATCTCGAAGTTCCGATGATCGCCGACCGGGGTTTTCGCGTAGGTTCGGTGCGCCTACGCGCCGGGGTAATTCATGTAGAACGGCTCCCACTGGTGCCCGTCGGGGTCCAGGAAGGTCCGGCCGTGCATCCCGACCTGCGCCTCCTGTGCCTGCTTATCGTTATTGATCTCCTCGGTACCACCCGCGGCGACCGCGGCCGCGGTCAGCCGGTCGACTTCCTCGGCACTACCCAGCGACAGCGCGTAGGCGGCGCCGGTGGCGGCCCGGGTATCGGCGATCGGGCGTCGGCTGAAAACACCGAAATGCTCGTGGGTGAGCAGCATCAGGCAGATATTGTCGTCGACCACGATGCAGGCGGCGTTGTCGTCGGTGAAATCGTCGTTGACCTTCCAACCGAGCGCCTCGTAGAAATTCTTGGAACGTCCCAGGTCGGTGACGGGTAGGTTCACGAAAATCATCTTGCTGCTCACGGTCTCGGTCCTCTCGAAGTGGTGGTCTGTGTTCGCCGGCTGCAAACGTTCAGACGCGGACCGAGCCGGGAAATCATCGGTGGGTGGCCGAATCCCCCGGACCACCGCGACGACGGTTAGGGCTGAGCTGGTCGAACCTCGCTCGCTTTCGCGTATTTTCCGTGACTGCCTTCACCGATGCGCCACTTCACCGGCATGCCGGGGGTGATCAGCTGTTCGTCGCCCTGGAACTGCCAGAGGGAAAACCATACGTCGCCGGACCTGCTCGCGATCAGGCCGTCGTAGCTGTGCGGGAGCCACCACCGGACCACACCGTCGAGATCTGGATCGGGATCCTTTGCCTTCTCGACCTGCCCGTACGGGATCGAACCGCCCGGCCCCTGCCATCCGCCTTCGGTAGGGAGCAACGGTTGGTCCCCACCCGCCGGGTCCGCGGGCCAGATCTTTCCGCTACGGGCCAGGATGTCGTCGTGGATGTCCCGGGCCAGTGCCCACGCCACACTGCTCGGGGTGTGCCCACCAGAGGTGCAGCCGAAGAGGATGTTCAAGGCGGGGACGGTGAATTCAATTCTCCACGCCGGTGGGGAAGGTAGTCGGAGAAGGTGCTCGGGGACGGTTTCGTCGATGTGCACCTCGAAGCCGAGAGCCGACTCGATATCGGCCGCCAGTAGGTCGGCGCCCCGCCTCGACATCTCCTGATTCATGTACCTATTCTGCCGAGCGCAGCCACTTCGGAATGCGTCCTCACCGCGCGCCATCGCTCCCGTCTACTCCCCTGCCGAACGGGACCGACAATGTGACTTCTGGGCCTGGTGAGAAACCTGTGCCGCCGAGGCGAAAACAACGTGTTTCATCCTCTGTTCACGTGTCGGTGCGCTGTGCCACAGTGGCACCCATGAGCGAGCAGACCGGCACCGTCGATGCCGATGTCCTGAGATCTTTCGAGGCGCACAGACGCGAACTCTGCGCCTACGCCTACCGCATGCTGGGGTCGTCCTTCGAAGCCGAGGACGCCGTCCAGGATGCGTTCACCCGCGCCTGGAAGTCCTACGACTCCTTCGAGGGCAGGGCCAGCCTGCGGTCCTGGCTCTACAAGATCACCACCAATATCTGCCTCGATATGCTCGACGGCCCGCAGCGCCGCGCCCGGCCGATGGATCTGTCCGGCGCCTCCACTCCGGACAGACCGCTGCCGCCCCCTCAGCCGGATTACGTCTGGGTTGAGCCCATCCCCAATTCGCTCGCCTTCGGCGCCGATCCCGCCGAGCATGCCAGCGCGAAGGATTCCCTGCGCCTGGCCTTCGTCGCCGCCTGCCAGCATCTGCCCGCCACGCAGCGCGCCATTCTGATCATGCGCGAGGTACTGCGCTTCTCGGCCAACGAAACCGCCGAAGCCCTCACCATGAGCACCGCGTCGGTGAACAGCGCCCTGCAGCGGGCCCGCGCCACCATGAGCAAGGTCAAACCCGCCGAGACCGACAGCTTCGACGAGGCCGACGAAGAGCAGCGCAAGCTCGTCGCGGACTTCGTGACGGCATTCGAGTCCTACGATATGGACGCGCTCACCACGCTGCTGAAAAGCGACGTGGCGCTGTCCATGCCGCCCTTCGATCTCTGGATCTCCGGCCCGGAGAACGTCGCGGCCTTCATGCTGGGTACGGGTGCGGCCTGCCGCGATTCCCGGCTGGTCCCGCTCTCCGGCGCCAACGGACATCCTGCGTTCGGCCATTACAAGCCGAGCGGCGAACCCGGCCGCTGGGTCCCGTGGTCCATCACGGTGCTGGAAATGCAGGACGGCGTGATCGCGGGCCTGAACTTCTTCCTGGACACCGAGCGGCTTTTCCCGCTGTTCGATCTGCCGCCGGAATGGATAGAGGAGCCGGTAGGCGAACCGGCCTGAAAGGCTCAGGCCGGCGGTATCGATCGCCGGCTGGGCGGGGAATCGGAGCTTCTGGCCGTAACCCACAGTCGATCGTGACACCACAATGCAATCATTGCTAGCATTGATTGCGTGGCAACGATAACGATCCGCGACTTGGACAAGGACGTCAAGGAACGCCTGCGCAGACGAGCGGCCGCGCATGGACGAAGCATGGAGGCCGAAGCCCGGGACATACTCGCCGCAGCGGTGCGCCCGAAACGGCTGTTGCACGAGCTCTACGAGCGCAGTCGGCCCTACGCAGCCGAGCTGGACATCCCGGAGCAGCCCGAGGCGGGGGCTGCACAGCTGTGATCATCGCCGATACCAATGTCGTGTCCGAGCTGTTCAAGCCCACGCCCGACAACCACGTGCTCACCTGGCTGGAGGAATCCGACGACATCACGATCAGCACAGTGACCATCGGCGAGATCTGGGCAGGCATCGAGAATCTACCGGAGGGATCCCGCAGGGCGGGCCTGGCCACCTTGGCGACGGACCTGTTCGACGAATTCGGTGACGAGGTCGAACCCTACGATTTCCGTGCCGCACGTATCTACGGTCGGATTGTCGCCGAACGTCGTCGCCGAGGCCGGCCGATCGGGTATGCGGATGCACAGATTGCCGCGATCTGCCTCGCTAACGACTGCCCGGTAGCAACCCAGAACGTCAAGGATTTCACCGATCTGGGTCTCGCCATCCTCAATCCCTGGGAAACGACCGAGGCTCACTGAATCGGCGTCGAACGTTCGAAGTGCGGGTGGAGTCGGCGTGCCCGGACGTTAGCTGGTGGGCAGTCGGCCGCGCCAGATCTGGATGCTGCATATCGTTCTTGGAGTGCACTCGGCCGGCCGCGGACGGCCATCGGCGCTACCGCTTCCTCACCCATTACGCCGACAATCCCACGGCACGGTCCGAACTCGGGACCGCGCGCTCACTCGACCGGTGGTGCGCCGTGCTGGACCGACGACCGTCGATACCGGACTGATTCTCGGTTCTCGATTCGGCAACGCCGACGCACCGCGCGGCAACGCTTCAGGTGCCAACCCGCTACCCGCCGGGCTGCGGCGGGTAGCGGTAGAGCGCATTTTCTGAAACAAGTTCTACGGTGCGACGAGTGGCGCCAAACGCTTCAGTTGCGCCACGTCCGGCACCGAGACCAAAAGCATGGTGACACCGGCGGCCTCCCAGACTCCGATCTGCTCGCGAACCTGGGACTCGTTGCCGATGATCGCGGTCTCCAGTACCAGCTCGTCCGGTACGACGGCCGCGGCCTCGGCCTTACGACCCGCCTGGAAGAGGCGGCCGATCTCGTCGACCTCCTTCTCGTAGCCCATCCGGCGGTACACCTGGGCATGGAAATTGAGCTCGGGCGCCCCCATCCCGCCGATGTAGAGCGAGGTGATCCAGCGCATGCGTTCGATCTCGGCCGCCGGATCGTCGGTGATTATCACCTGCGCGGTGGCGGCGATCTCGAAATCCTCCCGCGAACGCCGGGCACCCGGCCGCGCGAAGCCCTCGTCCAGCCATTCGTTGTACACATCCGCCATGCGGGGCGTGTAGTAGATGGCCAGCCAGCCGTCGGCGATCTCGGCGGTGAGGGCGACGTTCTTCGGCCCTTCCGCGCCCAGCCAGATCGGCAGATCCGCACGTAGCGGGTGGGTTATCGGCTTGAGCGGCTTACCCAGACCGGTCGCGCCGGGGCCGTTGTACGGCAATGGATAGTTCGGCCCGTCGTTGACCACCGGCCCCTGCCGGGCCAGCACCTTGCGCACGATATCGACATATTCACGGGTGCGCTGCAACGGTTTGGCAAACGGCTGGCCGTACCAGCCCTCCACCACCTGCGGACCGGAGACGCCGAGGCCCAGGATCGCCCGGCCGCCGCTGAGATGGTCGAGGGTCAGCGCGTGCATCGCCGTCGCGGTGGGGGTGCGCGCCGACAGCTGCACCACCGAGGTGCCCAGCCGCACCCGCTCCGTCGCCGACCCCCACCAGGCCAGCGGGGTGAAGGCGTCCGACCCCCAGGACTCGGCGGCGAACACCGCGTCGAACCCGGCTTCCTCGGCCGCGACCACGACCTCGGCGGCATGTTCCGGCGGTCCCGCGCTCCAATATCCGAGCTGCAATCCGAACTTCACATCCGACCCCTTTCCGGCCAACTGCTTGCCAGCAGAATAAGAACCTGTTCTACTCGATATCGTGACTCAGGGGAATACTGCACCCACGGTAATTACGCAGGAACGCCCGCCGGGACTGAAACCGAGCGATGTGCTCAGTGCGCCCCTGCGGATGCAGTTCGACTACACGCGTTCCGTCGGGCCCACCATCGGCAAGTTCCTGACCGGGCTCCGCGAGCGCCGCATCTTCGGCAACCGCGGTTCCGACGGCCGGGTACTGGTACCGCCGGCCGAATACGACCCGGTGACCGCCGAACCGCTCTCGGAATTCGTCGAGGTCGCCTCGACAGGCACCGTGAAGTCCTGGAGCTGGGTCCGCGACCCGCTCCCGGACCAGCCCTTCGACCGGCCGTTCGCGTACGCGCTGATCCAGCTGGACGGCGCCGACACCGCCCTGCTGCACGCGGTGGATGTGCAGTCCCCGGAGCAGATCAGCACCGGTATGCGCGTGACGGCCCGCTGGGCCGGGGAGACCACCGGCACCATCCACGACATCGCCTGCTTCGAGCCCGGTGACACCCCGACGGCCGACCCGGCCCCGGCATCGGACGCCGAACCGGTCACGATGATCACCACGCCGATCGCGATGGATTACAAGCACACCGCGTCCCCCGAGGAGACCGCCTTCCTGCGCGGTTTGAAGGAGGGCAAGCTCATCGGCGGTCGTGCCGACGCGAACAGCAAGGTGTACTTCCCGCCGCGCGGCGTCGACCCGGTCGACGGACGCTCCACCGCCGATATGGTCGAGCTGGCCCATACGGGCATCGTCACCACCTTCTGCATCGTGAACGTGCCGTTCCAGGGTCAGCGGATCAAACCACCCTATGTGGCCGCGTACGTGCTGATCGACGGCGCGGATATCCCCTTCCTGCACCTGGTGCTCGGCTGTGAGGCCACCGAAGTACGGATGGGTATGCGGGTCAAGGTGGTCTGGAAGCCCCGCGAGGAGTGGGACTTCACGATGGCCAATATCGACCACTTCGAGCCGACCGGCGAGCCGGATGCCGATTACGACACCTACAAGCATCACCTGTGAGAGGGCTCCCCGCGTGACCATCACCGAGCGTTCCACCGATAACGCCACCGATATCGCTGTCGTCGGCTTCGCACACGCACCGCATGTGTCGGAGACCTACGGCACCACCAACGGTGTGGAGATGCTGGTCCCCTGCTTCCAGCAGCTCTACGACCAGCTCGGCATCACCAAGTCCGATATCGACTTCTGGTGCTCCGGATCGTCGGACTACCTGGCCGGACGTTCCTTTTCGTTCATCTCCGCGATCGATTCGATCGGGGCGGTGCCGCCGATCAACGAATCCCATGTGGAAATGGACGCCGCCTGGGCCCTGTACGAGGCGTGGGTGAAACTGCGCTCCGGGCAGGCGCACACCGCCCTCGTGTACGGCTTCGGCAAGTCTTCCGCGAGCACTCTTCGCCAGGTGCTGGCCACCCAGCTCGACCCTTACCTGGTCACTCCCCTGTGGCCGGATTCGCTGGCCGTCGCCGGACTCCAGGCCCGCGCCGGACTCGATGCCGGCCGGTGGACCGAACGCGATATGGCCGCCGTCTCGGCGGCGCACACCGTCCACGGCACCTCGGTCGACGATCTGCTGGCCAACCCGTACGTCGCGGACCCGCTCCGGGCCCACGACTGCGCGCCGATCACCGACGGGGCCGCGGCCATCGTGCTGGCGGTCGGTGACCGCGCCCGCGAACTGTCCGAGCGGCCCGCGTGGATCACCGGAATGGCGCACCGGATCGATTCCAGTGCGCTGGGCGCCCGCGATCTGACCACCTCCCCCTCGGCGGCGGCCGCGGGACAGGCGGTGACCGGCGGCGACACCACCGGCATCGATGTGGCCGAACTGCACGCGCCGTTCAGCCACCAGCAGCTCATCCTCGCCGAAGCGCTCGGATTGAAACCGGAGACCTCGGTCAACCCGTCCGGCGGCGCACTGGCCGGCAACCCCATGTTCGCCACCGGGCTGGAGCGCATCGGCTACGCCGCGCTGCCCATCATGGCGGGCACCGCCGGGCGCACCCTGGCACATGCCACCAGCGGCCCGGCCCTGCAGCAGAACCTTGTGACAGTACTGAATTCGGAGGCCCGCCGATGAGTTTCCCCGCCGCGGTGCTGGGCACCGGACAGACCCATCACGTCGCCAAGCGCAGCGATGTCTCGATGGCCGGGATGTGTCGGGAGGCGATCGACCGGGCGCTGGCCGACGCCGACCTGACCATGGCCGATATCGACGCGATCGTCATCGGCAAGGCGCCGGACATGTTCGAGGGCATGATGATGCCCGAGCTGTACCTGGCCGACGCGCTGGGCGCACCCGGGAAACCGCTTTTGCGCGTGCATACCGCGGGGTCGGTCGGCGGCTCCACCGCCTGTGTGGCCGCCAGCATGGTGCAGGGTGGTGTGCACGAGCGGGTGCTCGCCATCGCCTGGGAGAAGCAGTCGGAATCGAACGCCATGTGGGCCCTGTCGATTCCGGTGCCCTTCACCATGCCGGTCGGCGCGGGTGCCGGCGGCTACTTCGCGCCGCATGTGCGCTCCTATATCCGGCGTTCGAACGCGCCCCTGCACATCGGCGCAACGGTCGCCGCCAAGGATCGGCGTAACGGAGCCAAGAACCCGCACGCCCATCTCAAACAGGGCGATAAGACCGTCGAAGAAGTACTGGCCTCCCAAATGCTGTGGGATCCCATCCGATTCGACGAGACCTGCCCGTCCTCCGACGGCGCCTGCGCGGTGGTCATCGGCGGCGAGCAGTCGGCGGCCGCGGTGGAAGCCTCCGGTAAGAAGGTCGGCTGGATCCACGCCACCGCGATGCGCACCGAGCCACTGGCCTATGCCGGCCGTGACCAGGTGAACCCGCAGGCGGGTCAGGATGCGGCCAAGGCACTGTGGGCGCAGGCCGGGATCACCGACCCGCTCGCCGAGATCGATGCGGCCGAGATCTACGTGCCGTTCTCGTGGTTCGAGCCGATGTGGCTGGAGAACCTCGGATTCGCCGCCCCCGGCGACGGCTGGAAGCTCACCGACAAAGGCGAAACCGAGATCGGCGGCGCGCTGCCGGTCAACCCCTCGGGTGGAGTGCTCTCGTCCAACCCCATCGGCGCCTCCGGCATGATCCGGTTCGCCGAGGCCGCCAAGCAGGTGATGGAGCGGGCCGGGGATTACCAGGTCGACAACGCCCGCAAAGCTCTGGGCCACGCCTACGGCGGCGGCTCGCAGTACTTCTCCATGTGGGTCGTGGGATCGGAACGCCCGTGACACTGAAATTCAGCCTCGGAATCGCGCTGAGCCCACTGGATCAGCTGCCCGAGCTCGCCCGCACCGCCGAGGAGGTCGGCTTCACCTCCATCGCGCTGCCGGATTCGCTGTTCTATATGAAATCCCAGGCGGCGGACTATCCCTACACTCCGGACGGCAGCCGCTTCTGGGGACCGGAGACCCCGTGGGTGGATCCGCTCATCGCCGCGACCGCCATGGCCGCGGTGACGACCCGGCTGCGCTTCTACACCAATGTGCTCAAACTCGGATCGCGTAATCCGCTGCTGCTGGCCCGGCAGGTCGGGTCGGTGGCGAACCTGTCCGGCAACCGGTTCGGATTCGGTGTGGGAATCGGCTGGGCGCCGGAGGAATTCGAGTGGTGCGGCGTGCCCTACGCGCGTCGCGGCGCCCGGGTCGACGAGATGATCGAGGTCATCAAGCGGGTCCTCGAGGGCGGGATGGTCGAATATCACGGCGATTTCTTCGATTTCGACGAACTGCAGATGAGCCCCGCGCCGAGCGAGCCGGTTCCGTTCTATATCGGCGGTCATACCGACGTGGCGCTGCGCCGGGCGGCCAAGGTCGGCGACGGGTGGACCTCGGCGATGATGAAATTCGCCGATCTCCAGACCACCATCGCCCGCCTGGGCGAACTGCGGGCGGAACACGGACGGGCCGATGTCCCGTTCGAGATCCAGGCGGTCTGCATCGACAAATTCGGCCGCGACGGTTACCAGGAGCAGTACGACGCGGGTGTCACCGACGCCATCGTGATCCCCTGGCTGGCCGCGGGTATCGGTTTCGATGGTGAAATCGAGGCGAAAAAGGACGCGCTGCGCAAGTTCGCCGAGGAATTCATCCAGAACCCGATCGCCTGAGCGCCCGGTGCCGCTGCCGCTGCGGCGGCGGCACCCTGGCCTGTGGAGAGGAACCCCTATGAGCAGCGACGAACATCCCGCCCGGGCAGCCGGCCTGGCGTCCCAGGCCGCGGTCCGCGCCCGGGACAAGGACGCCTGGCTGGCGTTGTTCGCCGCGGACGGCGTCGTGGAGGACCCGATCGGCCCGTCCGGGTTCGATCCCGAAGGCAAAGGCCATCGTGGGTCCGCGGCCATCGCGGCGTTCTGGGACAAAGCGATAGCCGCGACGGACTCGATCGAGTTCCTGTTCGGTGATTCCTTCGCCTGTGGACCCGAGGTCGCCTTCACCGGCGCGATCCGCAGCGTCATCGGCGGTCACCGGATCGACGCGGAGGGCGTGTTCACCTACAAGGTGGACGATGCGGGCAAGATCCTGGCCCTGCGCGCGTTCTGGGAGATCGACCGAGCCATGGCGACGGCCGCACCGGCCACCTGAACGGCGGCCGGCCGGCTTCCCTCCCGGCTCGGCCGCTTCAAGCCTCGTCCACGGGTCTGCCCGGCACACTGTTCGGTGTGCCGGGCAGACCCGTATGCGCACGATGGTGACAACACCACCTGCCCTTTCGGGCCCGGGCCCTGATCGATCCGGATTGCGCGATCCCGCCTCCGGTGCGGTATCGGGCCCCGGACCTCGACAGCAGGCGGCCTCGGTAGTGTCAAAGGCCGGCGCCGCCGGTAGCGTCCACGACACGGCCGGTGATCCATCGGGCATCACTGGAGGCGAGGAACGCGGCAATATCGGCGATATCGGCGGGCGCGCCGACCCGGCCGAGCGCCGCGAGCGCCGCGGCACCGGATTTCGCTTCCGAGTCGCCCCGCAACCAACTCGCGTTCATATCGGTGTCGGTGATTCCCGGTGCGAGGGAATTGACCGTGATACCGCGTGGACCGAGCTGCTTGGCAAGGTTGAGGGTGAAGGTGTCCAACGCTGCTTTGGTCGACCCGTAGGCGATGGCACCGGGCAGGGCCAACCTCGCCGCCCCACTGGACACATTGATGATCCGTCCGCCGTCGGGGATCCGCGAGAGTCCGTGCTGCACGATGAAGAACGGTGAGCGTACGTTCACGGCGAACACCCGGTCGAAGTCGTCTTCGGTGAGCTCCGAGATGTCGGCATAGCAGCTGACACCGGCGTTGTTCACGAGTATGTCGACTCGCCTGTCGGGTACCGCCGCATCGAAGGCCGCCCACATCCGGGCGGCATCGTCGTGGGTGCCGAATTCGGCCTGCACGGCCACCGCCCGGCCACCTTCCGCATGGATCCGGGCTACGACGTCGTCGGCCGCCGGGTGGTCCGTGGCATAGGTGATGGCAACGGTAGCGCCGTCGCGGGCAAGCCGTTCGGCGATGGCCCGGCCTATCCCACGGCTGCCGCCGGTCACCAGTGCCGTCATCTTGTCGAGTGCTCCCACGGTACGGCCTTCCAATTGTTGGTCGATCAATCAACAAAACATAGCATGTTGTTGAGTGATCGACCTACAATGTGGACATGGCGGCAACGACGCGCGGACGCCCTCGGTCCTTCGATCGAGGCACGGCACTGGCCGCCGCGACCCGACTGTTCTGGGAACGCGGCTATCACGCCACCTCGCTCAGCGATCTCACCACCGCCATGGGCATACGGTCGGCGAGCCTGTACAAGGCGTTCGGAGACAAGCCATCATTGTTCCGGGAAGCCGTCGACTTCTATTCCGCCACCCCACACGCCGCGTTCGTGCGCCGCGCCCTCGACGAATCCCCCACCGCCCGGACCGCGTTCGATCGCATCCTGCACGACGCCGCGAAAATCTACCCGGACCCGGCGCACCCACCCGGCTGCCTGATCATCACCGCTGCGACCAACATCACCGAACAGGACGCCGAGGTCGAGTCCTACCTGCGCGATATCCGCAATGCCAATCTGCAGGAGTTCCACAACCGGCTCGAGGTTGCCAAGGAGACAGGCGAACTACCGTCCGACAGCGACTCCGGCGCACTCGCGAACTTCTTCGCCGTGGTGATCCAAGGCATGTCACAGCGCGCCCGCGACGGCGCGACAGCGGCGGACCTCGTTCATGTGGCAGACCTCGCGATGAAAGCGTTCTGAATTACTCGACAGCCCCGAACCGAACCACGTTCCGTGAAATGGCCCGGCCCCGCACACCAGGTCGGTACACGGGGCCGGGCCAGGTCGCTCTGCGGAACAGTCAGCTTCCGCTCTTACCCGTCACCGGGCAGGTCTTGTAGTCGACCTCGAACTCCTTGATGCCGTTCAGCCAACCCGAGCGCAGCCGCTTGGGGTCGCCCAGTTTGGTGATATCCGGCATGTGGTCGGCGATCGCGTTGAAGATCAGGTCGATCTCCAGCTTGGCCAGGTTGGCGCCGATGCAGTAGTGCGCGCCGGTACCACCGAACGCCACGTGCTGGTTGTCCTCGCGCATGATGTCGAACTTCATCGGGTTCTCGAAGACGTCCTCGTCGAAGTTCGCCGACCGGTAGAGCATCAGGACCCGCTGGCCCTTCTTGATCTGCACGCCGCCCAGCTCGGTGTCCTCGAGTGCGGTGCGCTGGAAGGTGGTGATCGGGCTGGCCCACCGAATGATCTCGTCGGCTGTGGTCTTGGGGCGTTCCTTCTTGTAGAGCTCCCACTGATCCGGGTTCTCCAGGAACGCGATCATGCCGTGGGTGATGGCGTTGCGGGTGGTCTCGTTGCCCGCGACCGCCAGCAGCATCACGAAGAAGCCGAATTCCTCGGACTTGAGGGATTCGCCGTCGATATCGGCTTCGACCAGGGTGGTGACGATATCGTCGGCCGGACACGCCTTACGGGCCTCGGCCATCATGTACGCGTACCCGAGCAGCTCGGTGGAGGCCTGCACCGGATCCACATCGATTTCCGGATCGTCGTAGCCGGTCATCTCGTTGGACCAGGTGAACACCTTCATCCGGTCTTCCTGCGGGACGCCGATCAGTTCGGCGATCGCCTGCAGGGGCAGTTCGCAGGCGATCTGGGTGACGAAATCGCCGGACCCGGCCTCGGCCGCGGCCTTGACGATGGCCTCGGTCCGCTTCGACAGCTCCTCCCGCAGCGAGTTGATCGCGCGTGGGGTGAACCCGCGCGAGATGATCTTGCGCATCCGAGTGTGCTCGGGCGGGTCCATGTTCAGCAGAATGAAACGCTGCAGTTCGATCTGCTCACGCTCGATATCGTCGTTGAAGCGCGGCAGCGCGGTGTTCTCGAAGGTCGAGAACACATCGCTGCGCCGCGAGACCTCCTTGACATCGGCGTGCTTGCTGACGACCCAGAAGCCGTCATCGTGGAAACCGCCGACCTCCGGCGATTTCTCCTGCCACCAGATCGGCGCGGTACGCCGGAGTTCGGCGAACTCCTCGACCGGAATCCGCTGCACGTACATGTCGGGGTCCGTGACGTCGAACCCGTCCGGCAGGTTCGGCCGAGCCATGCGCGTATCCACCACCAGATGTCTCCTTCGACAAACTGAAACACGTTCTACAATCATTGAAGCACAGGCGCGAGAATGAGGAAAGAAACCGGTCTGATCTTGCCCCCGCCCGTGCGTGGAACACGTTACAGTTTTATGTCCGAAACGAAAGGTTCAAGATGGGCACACCCGTTATCGTCGAGGCAGCTCGTACCCCCATCGGCAAGCGCAACGGCTGGCTGTCCGGGCTGCACGCCACCGAGATCCTCGGTCTCGCCCAGCGCGGGCTGCTCGATCGCGCCCACCTCGACCCCGCCAAAGTCGAGCAGATCATCGGCGGCTGCGTCACCCAGGCGGGCGCGCAATCCAACAATGTCACTCGCACGGCATGGCTGGCCGCCGGCCTGCCGTGGCAGGTGGGCGCCACGACGATCGACGCCCAGTGCGGTTCGGCCCAGCAGGCCAACCACCTGATCGCCGGTCTGATCGCGGCCGGCGCCATCGATATCGGCGTCGCATGCGGGGTCGAGGCGATGAGTCAGGTTCCGCTGGGCGCCAACGTCGGCGAGCAGGCCGGGCCGCGCCGTCCCGCCTCCTGGGATATCGATATGCCCAACCAGTTCGAGGCCGCCGAGCGGATCGCCGAGCGGCGCGGCATCACTCGCGAGGATGTGGACGCGCTCGGCGTCCGGTCCCAGCGGCTGGCCGCGCAGGCCTGGGCCGAGGGCCGGTTCGATCGCGAAGTGCTCACGCTGACCGCGCCGGTGGTCGACAAAGAGGGCAACCCGACCGGAGAGAAGCAGGAGGTCAGCCGCGACCAAGGGCTCCGGGAGACCTCGGCGGAAAGCCTCGCCAAACTGAAGCCGGTGCTGGAGGGCGGAATCCACACCGCCGGTACGTCTTCGCAGATCTCCGACGGCGCGGCGGCGGTGCTGCTGATGGATGAGAAGGCAGCCGAGCGGGAGGGTCTGCGGCCGCGGGCCCGGATCGTGACCCAGTGCCTCGTCGGATCCGAGCCGGAGTTCCACCTCGACGGCCCGGTGCAGGCCTGTGCCCGGCTGCTGGAGCGATCCGGTATGAGCATCAACGATATTGATCTGTTCGAGATCAACGAGGCGTTCGCGTCCGTGGCATTGTCCTGGGCCCAGGTCCACAAACCGGATATGGACCGGGTGAATGTGAACGGCGGCGCGATCGCCCTCGGCCATCCGGTCGGTTCGACGGGGTCCCGGCTGATCACCACGGCCTTGCACGAACTGGAGCGTTCCGATCGAAATATCGGCATGGTTCTCATGTGCGCCGGTGGCGCACTCGCGACAGGAACCATCATCGAACGCCTGTAGGCGACCGCCGAATTCCCTGCCGCGACAGGACGACGGGGCCCGAGTGCGGCCGCCCATGGACCCACGGGCCCCGTAACCACCGTAAATTCCACACGGTAGGTTGAACGTTCATCTCAACTTTCAGCAGACGTGTCGTACGCCACACAATGGCCGTGGCACACTACTGGAAGGGGTACCAGCTATCCAGAGGCTACTCGCCGCCCGCTCGGGAAGACCCCCGCGACGGGCGGCTACCTGGTGGTATCAGGAGTCCACAAGATCCGTGCGGGCAACCCGCAAACGCGGTACCACGGTCCACTTCTCCTGATACATGCCTAGAAGCTTCAAGGAAATCCTGATTCAGGCGTAGGTTTTCAGTTACTGAGCCGCTAATATCAATGATAGGTATCCGAGATAACGACTGTTAGTACAGTGAAGGGAATTGGGCGGCTCACAATGGCTGATTTCGCGGCGCGGCTGAACAAGCTGTTCGAAACCGTGCATCCCCCGGGGCGAAAGCCGCATACCAATGCAGAGGTAGCGGCAGCACTGACGGCATCCGGTCATCCGATCTCCAAACCGTATCTGTCGCAGTTGCGGTCGGGCCAGCGAACGAATCCTTCTGATGAGACGGTCGCCGCCCTGGCGAAGTTCTTCAAGGTCAAGCCCGACTACTTCTTCAACGACATCTACGCCGCGAAGATCGACCATGATCTGGAACTTCTATCGCAGCTACAGGGTTACGGGCTGCGGCGGCTCTCCAGCAGGGCATTCGACCTGTCCGAGGAGTCACAGAATCTCCTCACCTCCATGGCGGAGAAACTGCGTGCAAGCGAAGGCTTGCCCGAAATTCCTCCGGACGGCACCGAATAGCAGGGACAGTCAGCGCGGTGTGGCCCCGGTCGGGGCCACACCGCGCTGATGCCTGTTGATAGAAATCCCTGTGCCACCTTCCAGGCGGCCACCCGAATTCCTTCGGTGAAGGTATCGCCATGCCTGAACATCTGCGGTCCTGAGGAATACGGACCGACCGCTCGGCATGATTCCAAGGCCGCATCCGGAGATAATCACAGTGACGTAACGGACATACCGCATACCTCGGGCAACTACCGAACCGAGGCGTCGGGCCGTTTCACGGCTTCCGGCTGCGCCTCGAACGCCGCGGCGATCGCCTGCACCCAGCCGCGCGGGCTCATGCCTTCCGGTGGTGCGATCCACCGTGAGTCCACCACGACCCGGCCGAGGGGATGCCGCGCCCACTGCGCCACCTGTTCGGCACGAGCCGAAACCGCGGCGGGAGGCTCTCCGGCAGTGGCGATCTCGACGCCACCGCCGGACTGCAGATACAGCGCGTCCAAGATCTGAGCCACCCGATCCGATGCCTTGAGCTGAGTCGAAGTCCCGGTCTCCTCTTGGACGACCTCCGGGAAACGCTTCACCAGCACCTTGTGCAGCGTCTGCACCCGCCGCAGCAGCAATCGCGCGCGCGTCCACATCTCGACCACGATCCACACCGCCCCGAAGGCGATCAGCAATGCGGCCACCTGCCAGAACGGCCAGGCCCAGGCCGGCCGTCCGGGATCGGGCCGGGCGGCGCCGGCCATACCGCGCTGAATCTGGCCCACCGCCAGCAGGACCACCAGCACGGTGCCGGTGATGTAGACCGCGATGCCGCGGCCGAGCGCTGTCCAGCTCAGATTGCGCAGGCCGGTCACGATGACGAAGAGCGCGGCCGCCGCGGTCACCACCCAGGCGGCGGTGAACGAAGTGCTCAGCCCAGCGATAACCGCGAAGAGTCCCATTCCGTATATGCACGAGGCGATCTGGCGCAGATTACGGCGTGACACCACCGGCCAGGCCGCCGAAGCGACCACCGACGTGGCGGTGGCGAAGAGCAGCCACGCGGCGACCACCACACCTTCCGACAGCCGGCCCGGCGGTAAACCCCCAGGCAGCAGATTGTCGACGGCCAGTGCCACATCGGGTATCGCGGCTGTGCATGCCAGCGCCACCGCGGCGACGGCCACGACGATCGCCACCCTGGCGGTGGTCGCGGGTTTGACGAGTACACGTCCCACTCGGGCGCCGGCAGCGACCCAGACCAGCAGGGCGGTCAACCAGAACGTCATCCCAGTGCCTCATCGAATCGAAGGACCGAGACGCCCGCGCCCCGGCTGTTGAACACACGCAGACGCGTCATCAGCATGGCGGCGAAAGTCTCGGCCTCCCATTCGGCCTGGTCGTCCTCGCCGTCCTCGAGCGCGGTCTGATGTGCGCGTTGACTCAACATGTAGGCGATGAGCTCATCGCTCACCTCGAGTGTCACCTCCGGGGCCGGGGCGCCTTCGTGATCGAAGACGATATGCCCGAGCTCGTGCGCGAGCGTATGGTCCCGGCTCGGTAGCGCACTGGCCAGCACGATGATGTCCTTGTTCGGGTAGTACCGCCGCTGCCCGCAGACACCGGGACCGAGGTCGGCGTCGGCGATCTCGATCGGACGTCCGCGTTCGGCCGCGACCGCCTCCACCACTTGTTCCAGCGTGGTGGCGTCGGCATCGGCGGCGATCGCGCACACCGCGTCGACCGCGGCGGCGACCCGGCGGTAGGCGCGAGCGCTCTGTGTACGGCTCTGCGTCATCGCGATCACGCACCCGTTCCGAAGAATTCGGCACGCGCGGCATCGATCCGTGCCTGCGCCTGCGCGGCACTCTGAAAACTCATCACGGCCGAGCCGGTGCCGGCGATGGCCAGTGCGACCAGTCCGCCGATCACGGACAGGACCTTGGGTTCGGGCAGCACGCCTTCGGCATTGGTCGGCCGTATCGCGTGACTCGGCGGCGCGGCCGCGATCGCCGGCGCACCGCCACCCGAAGCGGGCGGGCCGGAAGCGGCAGGCGGCGCCGGGACCCCTGGGGGCACAACCGCAATCGCGATATTCGGCGCCGCGCCGGCACCGGCTCCAGGCGCCGGCAGCGCCAACGGCGGCCCGACCGGTGCCGGAAGCGGCGGCACCGGAAGCAACAGCAGGAGAAGAGGAGCCGCCGAACCGACTGCGGCGGAGCCCAGTGCGGCCGAACCGACAGCCGCGGAACCGACACCGGCCGACCCGGTACCCAGCACACCCACGCCCGCCGAACCCAACGCCGCCGAACCCGTACCCAGCACACCGACACCCGCCGAACCCAACGCCGCCGAACCCGTACCCAGCACACCGACACCCGCCGAACCCAACGCCGCCGAACCCGTACCCAGGGCAGCGGAACCCGTACCCAGCACCGCGGAGCCGGTACCGAGCGCGGCCGAACCGGTCACACCGACTCCCAACCCGGCCGACCCCACCGCGGCCGAACCGGTGCCGACCGCGGCGGAACCGGCACCCAGAGCGGCGGAACCGGTCACGGCGAGGGGGGCGGCAGCGGCCGAACCCACGGCCGCCGAACCGGTGGCAAGGATCGTTCCCAGTGCGGTGGCAAGTCCGGCGGCGCCCACCGGTTCAGCGACCGATGCGGGCTCGGGAACCGATATAGCGGGGGCGGCAGTTCCGACCGGTGCGGAGGGTTCCGCGACACCGCTGCGGCCCGGAATGTCCAGCGGCTGCCATTGTGCGTCCGCACCGGAGTCCGCGCCGCTACCACCGGTACCGTCGTCGGGACCAGCAGGTTCACCACTCCCCGCGCCGCTCGGGATCGAGAGCGGTCCCCCGGCATCGGATTCCGGCCCTTCCGTCTCCGGTGGGACAACTCCGCCGGCACTACCGGTTGGTCCCTGTTGGACGACCGGACCTCGCACTGGATCGGCTTGCGCGACTATCGGCCCCCCGAGTAGCCCCAGGAACCCCGCCGCCCCGGCTACTGCGAGTAATCGCCTGCTGCGACCCACGGCCATGCGCCAGCCATCCCCTCGATCGATAGTGCGAAAATAGCCCGGCGATACCACCTTTCCGGGCAGACGAACAGATGGTTGCCCATGGTAAACCAGCACACCGGCCGATGCATGATGAAGCGTCAACCTCAGAGGTAGCGCCCGGCCAACCTGCAGATAGCACGGCAGGCCACCGCGCTCCCCGGCTGAGAAAACATGGGATAGGTCATAATCACCGAACCATCGCCCCGGTAGCTGGACAGAATCGACTCCGCCTGGCCTACGACGAGGATGTCGGTCAGCCCGCGAGGTGAGACGCGGGCTTCGCTCGTGAAAGCGAGAGTCTGGAACTGCCGGAGGCCAGAATGCGGGCTCGCTCCCGAGCACGAGAAGCCAGACCGCGCGTGGAGGTAGAAGCGGTTTTGCTCGGGAATGTGAGAGGTGAGCTCGCCCGGCAGCGCAAGAAACGAACCCACCGGCGAAGGTGAGAAGTGAGCTCGCTCGCGAAGGCGAGGAGTGGGGTTGCTCGCGAAGGTCTGTGTTTATTTGCGCCGCCTGCGGCGTCGCGGGGTTGAGGCCCCCTTGGTCCCGGCGTTCAGCCCTCGAGACTCGAGGCTTCGCCTCATGCGCTTTCGAGGACTGAACGCCGGGACGGGCCTCAACCCATTAAGTGCCTCGCTGGACTCGGCGCCGAGCGGTTACGTCGCGTACGGACCTCCCGGACCATTGCCGACCCGTCCGCACAGGCAGACCTTGTCACCGATCCTGTTGTCCAGGGGCTGCACAGCGCACGGCTCTCAGCATGCTGGTCCGCACGGGCACACCTCGAATGGTTGCCCCCGCGCGCCGCCGCACCCACCCTGCGCCGAGTCCAGCGAGGCCCACAAAGGTTGCGGCCCGCCCGCACCGCTCGCCCCATCCCGACAGCCCACCCCCACGGTCGGGGCCCGCCCCGGTTCTGGAGCGACAGAGCGAAGGAGCGCAGCGACTGAGCGCCGGAGTGAAGAACCGGGGTTAACGAGGGCCCCGACCCGCCCCGCCGAAGGCGGGGCAAATAAACACAGCCCCGCCCCGCCGAAGGCGGGGCAATATATACAGCTTTTACGCGCCGTACACCGGTTCCGGTGTCGCGCCCTTCGCGAGCAGTTCCGTGACTACCGATCCGAGTTCGGCCGGATTCCACCGGGCGCCCCGGTCGACGGGCACTCCGTGCCGCCAACCCTCGGCCAGTGCGAGACGGCCGCCCTCGACTTCGAACATCCGTCCGGTGACTCCCGTTGATTCGGTACTGCCGAGCCACACCACGATCGGCGAGATGTTCTCCGGAGCCATGGCGTCGAAGCCGTTGTCCGGTGTGGCCATCATGTCGGCGAAGACGGTTTCGGTCATCCGGGTGCGCGCGGAGGGGGCGATCGCGTTGACGGTGACGCCGTAGCGGGCGAATTCTGCTGCGGCGGTGAGGGTCAGGCCGGCGATACCCGCTTTCGCGGCGCCGTAGTTGCCCTGGCCGACGCTGCCCTGCAGTCCGGCGCCGGAGCTGGTGTTGATGATGCGGGCGTCCACGCTGCGCCCGGCTTTGGATTCCGCGCGCCAGTAGGCGGCTGCGTGACGCATGGTGGCGAAATGGCCCTTGAGGTGGACTCTCACCACCGAATCCCATTCGTCTTCGCCGAGGTTCACCAGCATGCGGTCGCGGACGAATCCGGCGTTGTTGACCAGGACGTCCAGTCCGCCGAAAGTATCGACGGCCTGCTGGATGAGCCGTTGCGCGCCGTCCCAGCTCGCCACATCGTCACCGTTGGCGATCGCTTCGCCTCCGGCGGCACGAATTTCTGAGACCACCTGTTCGGCAGGGGTTTCCGCGGTCGATTCCCCGCTGAGGGTCGATCCGAGGTCGTTGACCACGACCTTGGCTCCTTCCGCGGCGAACGCCAGCGCGTGCGCCCTGCCGATGCCCCGGCCCGCGCCGGTGATGATCACGATCCGTCCGGCGCAGATGCCCTCGGTTGCCATGTCCGTTCCTATCGTCGATGGTCGATATCTGTGGTCGTCGAGCTACGGGTGTGCGGGTCCGGCTTGCGCCTGGTCGGCGGAATGCGGGGCGGTCGCCACCGAGAGGAACGCCGGGGGTTCGCCGCCGCCGTGGATCTGCAGGGTCGCGCCGGAAATATAGGAGGCGAGCGGGGAGAGCAGAAAGGCCACACCGTTGCCGACGTCCTCGGGCCGGGCCAGGCGCCCCATGGGGATGGTCTGCCCGACAGCTGCCACCCCGGCGGCGTCGCCGTAGTGCAGTTCGCTCAACTCGGTTTCCACCGCGCCGACGACCAGCGAGTTGATCCGGACCCGGGGCGCCCACTCCGCTGCCAGTGAGACGGTGAGGGCGTCCACCCCTGCCTTCGCGGCGCCGTAGGCGGCGGTTCCGGGCGAGGGCCGGTGGCCGCTGAGGCTGGAGATATTGACGATCGACCCGCCCTCGTCCTGCCGACTGATCACCGCGTGGGCCGCCTGGGCGACGTGCAGGGCCGAGAGCAGGTTCAGTTCGATGATCTTGGTGTGGAACTTCGGGCTGGCGTCCTGGGCCAGCGCGTAGGGCGCCCCGCCCGCGTTGTTGACCGCGTGGTCCAGCCGGCCGTGCCGCCGGACTATCTCGGCGATCATCTCGCGCACCGCGTCGGGATCGCGCACGTCGCACGGCAGGAAGTCGATCTCGCGCCCGTCTACTTCGACCGGGGCGTCGCCGGGGCGGCGGGCACATGCCACGACGGTGGCGCCGGCGGCCAGCAGGACCCGGCTGATCCCGGCGCCGACACCGCGGACGCCGCCGGTTACCAGAACGACGCGATGGGACAGGTCGATTTCGAGTGCCACCGTGTTAACCTACCAAGCAATTGCTTGCTTAGCCAAGACGCTCGAGATGCGAGATGGGATACGCGATGGGGATCAAGCGCCATTCGGAATCCGCCGGTATCGCCGTGGTCACGGTCGACTATCCGCCGGTCAACGCCATACCGTCGGACGGCTGGTTCGCCCTCGCCGACGAGATCCGCGCGGCCGGGCGCGACCCGCAGACCAACGTGGTGGTCCTGCGCGCGGAGAACCGCGGCTTCAACGCCGGGGTGGATATCAAGGAGATCCAGCGCAAACCCGGCCACCAGGCCCTGATCGACGCCAACCACGGCTGCTTCGAGGCGTTCGCCGCGGTCTACGACTGCCCGGTTCCGGTCGTCACCGCGGTCCAGGGTTTCTGCCTCGGCGGCGGTATCGGGCTGGTCGGCAACTCCGACATCATCATCGCCTCCGACGACGCGACCTTCGGCCTGCCCGAGGTGGACCGCGGTGCACTCGGCGCCGCCACCCATCTGGCCCGGCTGGTCCCCCAGCACCTCATGCGCGCGCTCTTCTTCACCGCGAGCACCGCCACGGCCCAGCAGCTGCACCACTTCGGCTCCGTGCTGAAGGTGGTGCCCCGCGCGGAACTCGATGCCGCCGCGCTCGAGGTCGCCAAAGACATCGCCGCCAAGGACGGCCGGGTCATCCGCGCCGCCAAACGCGCGCTCAACGGCATCGACTTGCAGGACGTGCACCGCAGCTACCGCTTCGAGCAGGGATTCACCTTCGAACTGAACCTCTCCGGAGCCTCCGACGAGATCCGCGAACGCTTCGACGAAGACCTGGCGGCGCAGAAGGACAAGAACTGACATGGAGCGGAAAACCATGCGAGACAAGCGGAAAACGCTGGAGCAGATCGTCGGCGAACTGCGCAGCGGAATGACAATCGGCATCGGCGGCTGGGGGTCGCGGCGCAAGCCGATGGCCCTGGTACGCGCGCTGCTGCGATCGGACGTCACCGACCTCACGGTGGTCACCTACGGCGGCCCCGACCTGGGGCTGTTGTGCTCGGCCGGAAAGGTCCGCAAGGCCTACTACGGTTTCGTCTCCCTCGACTCGGCGCCGTTCTACGACCCCTGGTTCGCAAAAGCCCGGACCTCCGGGCAGCTCATAGCCCGGGAAATGGACGAAGGCATGCTCAAGTGCGGGCTCGAGGCGGCGGCGGCGCGACTGCCGTTCCTGCCGATCCGCGCGGGCTTGGGATCGGATGTGCCGAACTTCTGGGAGGGCGAACTGAAAACCGTCACCTCCCCGTACCCGAGCCCGGACGGCCGGCCCGAGACCCTGACCGCCATGCCCGCGCTGAACCTCGACGCGGCGCTCGTGCATCTGAACATCGGTGACGCGCACGGGAATGCCGCATACCAGGGCGTGGACCCTTATATGGACGACCTGTTCTGCCTGGCCGCCGAAAAGCGCTATCTCTCGGTCGAGCGTGTCGTGGAGACCGACGAACTGGTGAAATCCGTTCCCCCACAGGCTCTGCTGCTCAACCGCATGATGGTCGACGCGGTGGTCGAAGCCCCCAACGGCGCACACTTCACTCTCGCCGGCGAAAGCTACGGCCGGGACGAGAAATTCCAGCGCCACTACGTCGAGGCCGCCGGCTCGCCGGAGACGTGGCAGACCTTCGTCGACACCTACCTCAGCGGCTCCGAAGCCGACTACCAGGCCGCTGTCGCGCGATTCAAGGAGGAGCGGTGACCAGCACCGAAACCATCAGCCGCGCCGAGGTGTGCGCGATCGCCTGCGCCGAGATCTTCCGCGACGCCGGCGAGATCTTCGCCAGCCCCATGTCGCCGATGTCGCAACTGGGCGCGCGACTGGCGAAGCTCACCTTCGAGCCCGACCTGCTGCTCTCCGACGGCGAGGCCTTGTTCCTCGCGGAAACACCGCCGATCGGCGGCAAAGCGCCCGCCGAGGGCTGGATCCCGTTCCGCAAGGTCTTCGACGTGCTGGCCTCCGGCCGTCGCCATGTGGTGATGGGCGCCAACCAGATCGACCGCTACGGCAACCAGAACCTCTCCGCCTTCGGCCCGCTCCAGCAGCCCACCCGGCAGATGTTCGGCGTCCGCGGCGCGCCCGGCAACACCGTCAACCATCCCACCAGCTACTGGATCCCGCGGCACGGTAAGCGAGTGTTCTGCGAGCAGGTGGATATCGTCGCAGGTGTCGGGTACGACAAGGTCGACGCGGACAACCCCGCGTTCCGGTTCCATCACATCCATCGTGTGATCAGCAATCTGGGCGTCTTCGATTTCGGCGGCCCCGGGCACACCATGCGGGCGCTGAGCCTGCACCCGGGGGTCACCGCGGACGAGGTCGCGCAGAACACCTCGTTCGAGATCGCGGACCTGGGGACGGCGGGCGAATCACGTCTGCCGACCGATGAGGAGCTGCGGATCATCCGCGAAGTACTGGATCCCAAGAAGATCCGCGACAAGGAGGTCCCGCAGTGACCTCTCGGCTGCGGACCCCCCTGACCGAACTCGTCGGGATCGAGCATCCCGTCGTACAGACGGGCATGGGCTGGGTCGCGGGACCGGGTCTGGTGTCCGCGACATCCAACGCGGGCGGCCTGGGCATCCTGGCCTCGGCCACCATGACCTACGACGAGCTGGAAACAGCCATCGCGAAGACCAAGGCGCAGACCGACAAACCGTTCGGCGTGAACATCCGTGCCGACGCCTCCGACGCGCCCGAGCGGATCGACCTGCTGATCCGTGAGCAGGTGAAGGTCGCGTCGTTCGCCTTGGCGCCGAAGAAAGAACTCATCGCCGAGCTCAAAGACGCGGGCGTCGTGGTCGTCCCGTCGATCGGTGCGGCCAAGCACGCGGTGAAGGTCGCTTCCTGGGGCGCCGATGCCGTCATCGTCCAGGGCGGTGAAGGCGGCGGCCACACCGGCCCGGTGGCGACGACCCTGCTGCTGCCGTCGGTTCTCGACGCCGTGGACATCCCGGTGGTCGCGGCCGGCGGATTCTTCGACGGGCGCGGCCTGGCCGCCGCTCTCGCCTACGGCGCCGCCGGAATCGCCATGGGCACCCGCTTCCTGCTGACCCAGGAGAGCAGCGTTCCCGACTCGGTCAAACAGGAGTACCTGAGCCGGCGGCTCGGCGAAACCGTCGTCTCCACAAAGGTCGACGGTATGCCGCACCGGGTGCTGAACACCGAACTCGTGCAGAAACTGGAGAACTCCGGCCGAGTTCGCGGACTCACCGCGGCCGTGGGCAACGCGGCCCGGTTCAAGAGCATGACCGGAATGAAATGGTCCACGCTGGTCAAGGACGGCCTGGCGATGCGAAAGGCCAAGGACCTCACCTGGTCGCAGGTCGTCATGGCCGCCAACACCCCGATGCTGTTGCGCGCCGGTCTGGTCGAGGGCAACACGGAGGCCGGGGTACTGGCGGCCGGACAGGTGAGCGGCATCCTGGAAGACCTGCCGACCTGCCGAGAACTGATCGATCGGATCATCACGGACGCGGTGGCGCGGATCGACACGATCGCAGCGCTCACCCACACCGCCGATTCGGCGGGCTGACAGAAACAAGACGAGCGCAGGTCCGACACCCGCACCCCGCAGCCGCGGGGTGCGGGTGTCGGTCTTCTAGAAGCGGCCCACACCTCTCCCCAGCTCACGAGACTCCGCCCTCGACCCCGCGATCAGTCACCGAAAGGAGTCCGCGGCCGTTCCTCGAGTTCCCCGTCGATGTACACATCGACCTTCTCGTTGTAGAAGCAGGCCAGCCCCGCGACCTTCTGACTCTCCGGTGTCGGAGTTCGGTAGATCCACACCAGGTCCGGGTATTCGGTGTCGTCGATCCGGACGTTCCAGTAGTCCGCGTTGCCCTTGTACGGACAGCTGGTGTGGGTCTGCGAGGGCCGCAGCAGGTCCATCCGGATATCGGTGAGCGGCAGGTAGAAGCGGGCGGGCAGCCCGGTTTCGAACAGGATCCGGGGGGATCGTGAATCCGCGAGCGTCACGCCGTCCAGTTCCACCCGAACGTGCCGTGAGCTCGCCAGGATGTCCACCCGCGTGTAGGGACTGCGTGGGTGTACATAGATCGGTTCGTCCTCCTCGAACCATTCGTCCATCGCGTCCCAGTCCAGGCGCACCAGGTCACGTAGTTCCGGTGACGGTGAGTCCGGGTAGCGCAGCGCGGCGCCGGCGGCGGTGGCGCCGTCGACCACGACGTCGTGCCCGATTCCCTCGCCACGGCGAGCCGAGACGCGAGTGTTGCCGTCGGGTTCGAGTTTCGCGCGCATATCGGCGACTGGGATGTAGTAGGCCGGATAGTAGGGGTTTTCCCAGACGAGGGCGGGACGCACGGTGTCGGCGACCAGGTGCCCGCCGAAGTAGGCCCGCACCCTTTTCTGGATCGTCTCGACCCGGACCTCGTCTCGCTGCGCTTCGGTCATACCCCCCGACCCTACGCTCGACGCCCGGCCGGGCAGCCGAAAACAGGGCAGGCCCCGCTGGTGCGCGGGACCTGCCGATGACCTCTTGTGAAGGTCAGTCACCAACCGTGACGGCCTGCGCTTCTTCCACACTGTGCGGGGCCGGGTCGTGGTCGTCGATATGGGCGAGCGCGGAGCGTCCGAGCAGCAGGACCACCACGCCTACCGCGGTACATGCCGCACCCACCCAGAACGGGAGCGAGATGCTGTGCTCGCCGAGTTTGCCGGCCAGCCACGGCGCGGCGGCGCCGCCGGCGAACCGGACGAAGCTGTAGGCGGCCGACGCGGTCGACCGTTCCACCGGAGCGGAGATCATCACAGCTTCGGTGATCAGCGTGTTGTTCACACCCAGGAACAGCCCGGCCAGGATCACTCCACCGATCAGTACGGGCTTGTGCTCGGCGAACATCGCCATCACCGCCAGATCCGCGGCGAACAGCGCGACTGCCACGGCGATCATCGGAAGGGTGCCGAAGCGTGCCTGTAGCTTCGGCGCGAAGAACACCGAGGCGACGGCCAGCAGAATGCCCCAGCCGCAGAAGATGAAGCCGATCGCGTAGGTGCCCATGTCCAGCGGGAAGGGCGTGTAGGCGAGCAGAGTGAAGAACCCGAAGTTGTACAGCAGGGCGGTCAGACTGACCACCAGCAGCCCGCGGTGCCGCAGCGCTTTGAACGGCGCCGCCAGCGAGGTCGGTTTCGCGGCGCGCGGCCCCTCGGGCAGCAGCACGACGATCGCGACGAACGCGACGGCCATCAGCACCGAAACTCCGAAGAACGGACCGCGCCAGCTGATTCCGCCCAGGACCCCGCCCAGCAGCGGACCGGTGGCGATACCGATACCCAGCGCCGCCTCGTAGAGGATGATGGCCTTCGCGACCCCGCCGCTGGCGGCGCCGACGATGGTGGCCAGTGCGGTCGCGATGAACAACGCGTTGCCCAGACCCCAGCCCGCGCGGAATCCGACGATCTGCCCGACCGTTCCGGACATGCCGGCGAGGGCCGCGAAAACGATGATGAGCGCCAGACCGGCCAGCAGCGTCTTCTTGGCTCCGAACCGGCTGGAGACGACGCCCGTGATGAGCATGGCCACGCCGGTGACGAGCATATAGCTGGTGAACAGCAGCGATACCTGCGAAGGCGAAGCGTCGAGCTGTTCACCGATGGGTTTGAGAATCGGGTCGACCAGGCCGATGCCCATGAACGCGATAACGCTGGCGAAGGCGACGGCCCAGACTGCCTTCGGCTGCCCGGTCGATGTGCTGGTCGGCGGCGCGTCGGCCGTCCTGGTCGTGGTGCTCATCGGTGTTTCCTCGGTTGCGTGTGGTCTCCGGCCGATTCCCGTATCGCCGCCAGTAGTTCCCGCAGGTCGGCGGCGAGTCCGGTCAGGCGTTCGGTGTCGAAACCGGGTAGCGGACCGGATAGCGCCGCGCGCATGGATGCGCGGGTGGCGGCGAGCCGGGCACGCCCGGCCGGCGTGAGTTGTACGACGACAGCGCGTGAGTCGTCCGGGTCGCGATGCCGGGAGGCGTATCCCTCCCCCACCAGCCGGGCGATGAGCGTGGTCGCCGTGGGTTGTGATGTGCGGTCGATACGAGCGAATTCGCTGACGCGCAGTGAACCGTGTTCGTCGAGCACTGCGAGTGCTCGCACGGTGGCGCGCGGCAGGTCGTCGACGCTGAGCGTGCCCGCCGCCCGCGTGAGCCGACCCGCGGTGACCAGGAGATCGACGACGGTGTCGTTCACATCGGTCACCGGGTTCGGCTGCACCCAAATATTATTACATAGGCTAACTATCTATTTCCAGCCCGTGCGGTGGGATACCCGCCACATGCCGCAACCGCGAGGAAGATCGCCTGGTCGCCGCCCTCGACCATGGGCACACTCTGGACCGCGCGGGCCTGCGGCGCGCGACGACGAATGGCGCCGACTGGGCACATGTACCCGAGCGCATGGGCTGAACAGGCCCTCGATCCGATAACCGTCTCACCTGGAAAACCGAAGGTGGCCAAGATAATTCATAAAAAAAGCGGCGACCGGCTTCTCGATGGAAGCCGGCCGCCGCTACCGCAGGAAGTCCGCGGGCACGAACCCACCGCCGGGTCAGGGCGGCGGCTCGGTGCGTCAGCGGTCCAGACGTTCGATGATCGTCGCGTTGGCGGTACCGCCGCCCTCGCAGATGGTGAGCAGGCCGTAGCGGCCGTTGACCCGCTCGAGCTCGTTGAGCAGCGACGCGAACAGTTTCGCCCCGGTCGCGCCCAGCGGATGCCCCAGCGCGATCGCTCCGCCGTTCACGTTCACCTTCTCCGGGTCGGCGCCGGTCTCCTTCAACCAGGCCAGCACCACCGGAGCGAACGCCTCGTTGATCTCGACCACGTCGATATCGTCGATCGTCAGACCGGTCTTCTCCAGCGCCCACTTGGTAGCGGGAATGGGTGCGGTGAGCATGTACAGCGGGTCGGCGCCACGGGCACTGACATGGATGATCCGGGCCCGCGGGGTCAGCCCGTACTCCTCGACCGCCCAATCCGAGGCGAGCAGCGTGGCGCTGGCGCCGTCGGAGATCTGCGAGGCGACCGCGGCGGTGAGCGGGCTGCCCTCCTCCAGCGCCGGCAGCGAGGCCATCTTCTCCAGGCTGGTCTCACGCGGCCCCTGGTCGATCCAGAAGTCGCCCACCGGCACGATCTCATTGTCGAACCGGCCCGCCTTGATGGCGGCGCGCGCCCGCTCGTGGCTGCGCAGCGCCCAGTGCTCCATATCCTCGCGGCTGATCCCCCACTTCTCGGCGATCATCTGGGCGCCGCGGAACTGGGACACCTCGCCGGTGCCGTAGCGGTGATCCCAGCCCTTGGCGCCGACGAACGGCGAATCGAAGCCGTACTCCTTGCCCGCGATCATGGCCGCGGAAATCGGGATGGCGCTCATGTTCTGCACGCCGCCGGCCACGATCACCTCGGCCGTACCGCTCATGATCGCCTGGGCGCCGAAGTTGATGGCCTGCTGACTGGACCCGCACTGCCGGTCCACGGTGACCCCCGGAACCTCCTCCGGATATCCGGCCGCCAGCCAGATGGTGCGACCGATATTGCCGGCCTGCGGGCCGACATTGTCCACACAGCCGACGATCACATCGTCGACCCGCGCCGGGTCGATCGGATTGCGCCCGAGCAGGCCCTGCAGCGCGGCCGCGCCGAGATCGGCCGGGTGCACCTGCGCCAGCGCGCCGTTGCGCTTGCCGACCGGGGTGCGCACCGCATCGATCACATACGCCTCGCCCAGCGGCGTATAGGGGCGGCGAGCTGTTGCCATGGATTTCTCCTAATCGGTGTGGCCCGGCACGGTGAGCCCGTCGAGCACGATGGTGAGGTACTGCTTGGCGAGGGTTTCGACGGTGACCGACCCGCCGCCCGGCTGATACCAGCGGACCGCTACCCACACCGTGTCACGCAGGAAGCGGTAGGCGAGATCGATATCCAGTTCGGGACGGAAGCTGCCGTCGGATACGCCGCTGGTGAGCACCCGGCGCCACAACTCCCGGAATTCACGGTTGTAGTCGTCGATGTAGGCGAATCGCTCAGCGGCCCGGAGTCGTTTGGCCTCGGACTGGTAGATGGCGACTGCGGCGTGGGAGCGGTCGAACGATTCGTAGGAGGCCAGCACCAGAGCTTCGAGTGTGGCTCGCGAACTCAGCCCGGCGGTCACGATCTCGCGGTAGCGTCCGAACAGTTCGTCGAGGAATCCACGCAGGATCTCGTCCACCATGCCCTCTTTCGAGGAGAAGTGATGGTAGAGGCTGCCGGAGAGGATGCCGGCCGCGTCTGCGATATCACGCACCGTGGTGGCGCGCACGCCCCGTTCGGCGAACAGGTCGGCCGCCAAGTCGAGCAGTTCGGTTCGCCGGGCCGATTTCGAGGGGTCGGGTGCGGTCACCCCGCCATAATACAACCAAGCATTTGCTTGGTCCAGGCGGTAGGGTGCGAAACGGGCCCGGCGTTTCCGGCTCCCCCCTCCCTGTCGGAGCCGGACCCGGCCGGGCCCGCATCGTGGCGAAGCGGTGCCGTGCACTGCTTTCCGATCAATTCGACGCGCCGGGTCGGGCCGCGGTTCCACCGCACCCAGATTCACTACGGATTCGGCCGGGGTGCACGATCAGCGCACTCCGGCCGATCGGTCAGGCGCGCTGGCTGCTGATCGACACGACCTCGCCGGTGAGGTAGGTCGTGTAGTCGCTGGCGAGCATCGCGATAGTGGCCGCGACTTCCCACGGTTCGGCGGCCCGACCGAAAGCCTCACGCTCGGAAAGGCGGTCCAGCAGTTCCGAGGAGCTGACCTTGTCCAGGAAGGCGTGCCGGGCGATGCTCGGCGATACCGCGTTGATCCGGACGCCCAGTTCGGCGGCTTCCACCGCACTGCACCTGGTCAGCGCCATCACACCGGCCTTCGCGGCGGCGTAGTGCGCCTGGCCGTACTGAGCCCGCCAGCCCAGCACACTGGCGTTGTTGACGATCACGCCACCGTGTTTCGCGTCCCGGAAGTAGTTCAGGGCGGCCCGGGTGCACCGGAAGGTGCCGTTCAAGGTGATGTCGAGTACGCGGTCCCACTGCTCGTCGGTCATATCGACCACCGGCGTCTCACCGCCGAGTCCGGCATTGTTGACGAAGATATCGACTCCGCCCAGGGCCTCGGCGGCGGCCCGGACCAGTTCGTCGACCTGCGCCGTGCTGGTCACATCGCAGACGACGGCCCCGACCGTGCGGTCACCGAACTCCGTGGCCAGCTCCGCCCGCGTCGCCTCCAGGCGCCGTTCGTGCCAGTCCGACACCACCACGTCGGCGCCCTCGGCGAGCAACCGGCGGGCCGTGGCCGACCCGATCCCGGTACCCGCGGCCGCGGTGACCACGGCCCGGCGACCGCTGAGCAGGCCGTGGGCCGGTGTCTGCTCGGGTGCGACCGACAGCGGCCCGCTCACTGCCGGGCCTCGCGGGGCAGACCGAGCACCCGCTCGGAAATGATATTGCGCTGCACTTCGTTCGAACCTCCGTAGATCGTGTCGGCGCGGGTGAACAGGTACAGCCGCTGCCATTCGTCCAGATCACCGTCCGCGGCGACCAGTCCCGCAGCGCCGCGCACCGCCATGGCGATCTCACCGAGTCCGCGATGCCAGTTCGCCCAGAGCAGTTTGCCCACCGACGCCTGGCCGCCGTCGTCGGCGGTCTCGGCCATGGTGCGCTGGGCGTGCGCGCGCAGGACCCGCAGCCCCACCCAGGCTCGATCGATCTTGTCCGCCAGCAGTGGGTCGTCGAGAGCGCCGGAGTCACGGGCCAGATCCTCGATGGCCGCGAGTTCCCGGGCGAAGCGGATCTGCTGTCCGAGGGTGGAGATCCCGCGTTCGACATTGAGCGTGCCCATGGCGACCCGCCACCCGTCGCCCGGTGCGCCGACCACCAGATCGGCTTCGGTGCGAGCGTTGTCGAAGAACACTTCGTTGAATTCGGAGGTGCCGGTGAGCTGCACGATCGGCCGTACCTCGATACCGGGCTGGTCCATCGGCACCAGCAGGTAGGACAGACCCTTGTGGCGTTTGGAGCCCGGTTCGGTACGGCACACCGCGAAGCACCAGTCGGCCACGTGCGCCAGCGAGGTCCAGATCTTCTGGCCGTTGATCGACCATTGGTCGCCGTCCAGCCGGGCCGAGGTGGATACCGCCGCGAGATCGGAGCCCGCGCCCGGTTCGGAATACCCCTGGCACCACAGTTCGGTGACCGTGCGGATCCCCGGCAGGAACCGGTCCCGCTGGGCGTCGGTACCGAAGGCGAGCAGGGTCGGGCCCAGGAGTTCCTCGCCCACGTGGGAGACGCGGGCCGGCGCGTTGGCCTTGGCGTATTCCTCGTGGAAGATGATCTGCTGTCGCACGCTCGCCGCACGTCCGCCGTATTCGACCGGCCAGCCCAGGCAGGTCCAGCCCGCGGCCGCCAGTGCGCGGTCCCATTCCAGGCGCTCGTCGAAGGCCTCGTGTTCCCGACCGGGTCCGCCCAGTCCGCGCAACTCCCGGAATTCCCCCTCGAGCTGCTCATCGAGCCAGCCCCGCACCTGGGCGGCGAATTCGCCGTCGTCCAGTGCGGCGACGCTGGTTCGTTCGACAGTCGTACGCGGCCCCGCCGCGGCCGCGACACGCGTCCCGGCGGGCGGTTCGGCCGATTGCCGTCCGTCATCGCGGCCGGTACCGGATTCTGAGGTCTGGATAGCACCCACGCCGGTAGGATAACCTACCAAGCACTTGCTTTGTAGACCGCGCACCCACACGGCCGCACGACATCGAGGACACCCGTGACAACCCCCGCGCACACACCGCCGACGGACCGGACCACGCCACTGGCGCTGCACGCCGCCGCGCAGACATATCGCACGGCGCCCGCGCTGGTCGACGGACCCGTCCAGCTCGACTGGACCCAACTGCTCGAACAAGTACAGGACGTGGCGCGGGCCCTGCTCGCGCGCGGTATCCGCACCGGCGACCGGGTGGGCATCTGGTCGCCCAACACCCACCACTGGGTGATCGCCGCCCTGGGCGCCCACTACGCCGGCGCGACCCTGGTCCCCCTCAACACCCGCTACGTCGCCGACGAGGTGGCCGACGTACTGCGGCGAGTGGATGCCAAGGCCCTGTTCATCGCGGGCACCTTCCTGAAACGCGACCGGCTCGCCGAGTTGCGCGCGGCCGCACCGGAGCTGCGGATCGACACGGTCGTGGTGCTGCCGGTCGAGGGCGCGCAGGAACCGGTCGAGAACGCGCTGAACTGGTCGGACCTGGCCGCGACGGGCACGTCGGTGAGCCGCGAACAGGCGCGGGAACGGGCCGAGTCCATCAGCGCCGAGGATCTGTCCGACATTCTGTTCACCTCCGGCACCACCGGCCGCAGCAAGGGCGTGCTGATCGCGCATCGGCAGACGTTGTCCGCGGTCCAGGGCTGGACGGAATGCGCGACGTTGAACAGCGACGACAACTACCTGATCGTCAACCCGTTCTTCCACAGCTTCGGCTACAAGGCCGGGATCATCGCCTGCCTGCTCACCGGGGCCACCATGGTGCCGCAGATCGTGTTCGACGTGCCGACCACGATGCGGCTGATCGATCAGGAGAAGATCACGGTCCTGCCCGGACCACCCACCATCTACCAGTCGATCCTGGATTTCCCCGACCGCGGCGGATACGAGCTGAACAGTCTGCGGGTGGCGATCACCGGAGCGGCGCCGGTGCCGGTGGTGCTGGTCGAACGGATGTGGTCGGAACTCGATTTCGATGTGGTGCTCACCGCCTATGGTCTGTCGGAATCGACCGGGTTCGGAACCATGTGCCGGGTCGACGACGCGGCCGAGACCATTTCCGGCACCAGCGGACGCCCGATGGCCGGTTTCGAGCTGAAGCTGAGCGAGGCCGGTGAAGTACTGCTGCGCGGTCCCAATGTGATGCTCGGCTATCTGGACGATCCGGAGAGCACCGCGAAAACGATCGACGCGGACGGCTGGCTGCACACCGGCGATATCGGCGAGATCGACGACCGCGGCTATCTGAAGATCACCGACCGCCTCAAGGACATGTATGTCAGCGGCGGTTTCAATGTGTACCCCGCGGAGGTCGAACAGGCCCTCGCCAGGTTGGCCGGGGTCGCCGTGACCACGGTGATCGGTGTGCCCGACGAGCGGATGGGCGAGGTGGGCAAGGCCTACGTGGTCCGCAAACCGGGCGCGACGCTCAGCGAGGACCAGGTGTTCTCCCATGCCACCAAGGTGCTGGCCAACTTCAAGGTGCCGCGCTTCGTCGAATTCCGTGACGAGCTGCCCTACAACGCCGCCGGCAAGGTGCTCAAACGCCAGCTACGTGAGGAGAATTCGTAATGTCGGATCACAGCTCCACGAACACCGAGACCGGGAGCATCCCCTACGAGCCCGATGTGGTGACCTACGAACGCCGCGGCGCCGTCGCGGTGGTCACCCTGAACCGGCCCGACTACCGCAACGCGCAGAACTCGGTGATGACCTACGCGCTCGACGCCGCATTCGAACGAGCGGTCGAGGACCCCGAGGTCAAGGTCATCGTGCTGGCCGGCAACGGAAAACATTTCAGCGCCGGACACGATCTGGGCACCCCCGGCCGCGACCATCACGTCAAGTACCCGAACAAGGCCACGCTCTGGTGGGACCACGTGGACCGCCCCGGCGGCGACCAGCGGTTCTCCCGGGAGATGGAGGTCTACCTGGGTATGTGCCGCCGCTGGCGGGAGATACCCAAACCCACCATCGCCATGGTCCAGGGGGCCTGCATCGCGGGCGGGCTCATGCTGGCCTGGGTCTGCGACATGATCATCGCCTCCGACGACGCGTTCTTCTCCGATCCGGTGGTGCGCATGGGCATTCCGGGCGTCGAATACTTCGCGCACCCCTGGGTCATGGGACCCCGGGCCGCCAAAGAGTTCCTCTTCACCGGCGACCGGTTCGATGCCGCGCAGGCCAAGGAATGGGGCATGGTCAACCGGGTCGTGCCGCGCGCGGATCTGGAATCGGAGACCATGACGCTGGCGGAGAAGATCTCGGCGATGCCGCAATTCGGCCTGGCGCTCACGAAAAAGGCGGTCAACCAGTCCGAGGACCTGATGGGTATGCGCACGGGAATGGACTCGGTTTTCGGCCTGCACCATTTCGCCCACGCGCACAACGCCGAGGTCGGGGCCGATTCCCTGGGCGGGATGAACGCCAAATCCATGAAAGCGCAGGCGAGTTCTGCCGACGCGAAGAGCAAGGACGGGAAAGCCTAGATGGATCTCGATCTCGACGACAGCACCCGGGAATTCCAGCGGGAGGTTCGCGAATTCCTGGCGGCGAACGTGCCGGCGCAACCCCTGCCCTCGATGGACACCGAGGCGGGTTTCGAAGCCCATCGGGCCTGGGAACGCACACTGGCCGAGGCGCGGCTCTCGGTGGTCTCCTGGCCCCGGGAATTCGGCGGTCGCGACGCGTCGCTGCTGGAATGGGTGCTGTTCGAGCAGGAGTACTACGCGGCGAGCGCGCCGGGCCGGGTGAGCCAGAACGGCATCTTCCTGCTGGCCCCCACCCTGTTCGAGCACGGCACGCCCGAGCAGTTGGAGCGGATCATGCCGCGGATGGCGCGCGGCGACGACATCTGGGCGCAGGCCTGGTCCGAGCCCGAGGCCGGCAGCGACCTGGCCGGTATCCGCTCCACCGCACGGCGTACCGACGGCGGCTGGGTGCTCAGCGGTCAGAAGACCTGGAGTTCGCGCGCGGCGTTCGCGGACTGGGCCTTCGGCTTGTTCCGCAGCGACCCCGCGGCCGAGCGGCACCGCGGCCTCACCTACCTGATGTTCCCGCTCGACGCCGAAGGCGTTACCGTGCGGCCGATCCCCCAGCTCGACGGGGAACCCGGTTTCGCGGAGATCTTCCTCGACGACGTCTTCGTCCCGGACACCGATGTCATCGGAGCCCCGAACGAGGGCTGGCGGGTCGCAATGAGCACGTCCAGCAACGAACGCGGTCTCTCACTGCGCAGCCCCGGCCGCTTCAGCGCGACCGCCCAGCGCCTGATCGACCTGTGGACCGCGGGCGCCGACACCGGCACCGCCGCCCGTGATGCCGTGGTCGACGCCTGGATCGGCAGCGAAGCCTACCGGCTGCACACCTTCGGGACAGTCACCCGGCTGAACGAGGGCGGAAAACTCGGCGCGGAATCCTCGATCACCAAGGTGTTCTGGTCCGAACTCGATATCTCCATGCACGAGACCGCACTCGACCTGCTGGGCGCCGAGGCCGAAGAGGCGAGCCGCTGGACCGACGGCTACCTGTTCTCGCTGTCCGGCCCGATCTACGCCGGCACCAACGAAATCCAACGCAATATCATCGCCGAGCGGCTCCTCGGCCTACCGAGGGGAAGCAGCCGATGAAGTTCGCGCTCAGCCCGGAGCACCTGGACTTCGGCGCCAGTATCCGCAAACTGTTCGAGTCCGGCTCCACCGCCGCCGCGGTGCGGGCGTGGAGCGCCGGGGATCCGGCTCCGGGTCGCACGCTGATCGAACAGCTGGCCGCCGCCGGGGCGCTCGGATTGACGGTCACCGAAGAGTTCGGCGGTCTCGGCGCCGAACCGCTCGACCAGATCGTCGCGTTCGTCGAAGTGGGGCGGGCGGCCGCGCCCGGGCCGCTGGTGGAATCGGCGGCCGCGGTTCCCGCGCTGCTGCAAGCGCTGGCGGCGAGTGACCCCGAACCCGCGCAACGCTGGCTGCCGGGCATCTCGGAGGGCACGCTGTCGGCCACCGTCGGTTTCGCCGGGCGCGGGGGTCGCGCGGTCGCCGTGGACGCCGATCGGGTCGATCTCGTTCTCGTGACCGACGGCGAACGCCTCAGCACGGGCCGGGTCGGCGAACCGGTGCGGTCGGTGGATCCGGCCCGGCGACTGTTCGTGGTCGAGGCGGACGAGCTGATTGCCGAGGGGCCGCAGGTGGTCGAAGCGAGTGCGGCGGGCTTCGATTCCGGGGCGCTCGCCAATGCGGCCCAACTGCTCGGCGCGGGCACAGCGCTGCTGGACGCGTCGACCGACTATGTGAAACAGCGCAAACAGTTCGGGCGTCCGATCGGTGAGTTCCAGGCGATCAAACAGAAGCTGGCCGATGTCTTCATCGGTCTCGACCTGGCCGAACCGATGCTGTACCGGGCCGCGCTGACCACCGCGACCCCCAACCGGGCCCGCGATACCTCCGCTGCGGCCGTGGCCTGCGCCGACGCCGCCTACCGGGCGGCCCGCGCCGCTCTGCAGGTACACGGCGCCATCGGTTACACCGCCGAATACGACCTGTCGCTGTGGCTGACCCGGGTCACCGCCCTGCGCAGCGCCTGGGGCACCCCGGATCTGCATCGCGGCCGGGTGGCCGACGCCCTGCGAGCCGGGCCCGCGGCGGATCCGTCCGGCGCGCTCACCTGACCACAGCAGCACCAGCAGGCAGCGGCGAGAGCGGACGGACGCACTGCCGGTGTCGGTCCGAAACCCACGGGAGAAGAGATGATCAGCGAGGAACAGCAGGAGCTGGTGGCGGCGGTCCGGGGACTGCTGGCCAAGCGGGACGCCCGGGCCGGTATCCGCCAGGCCATGGACACCGATCTGGGCTACGACCCGAAGCTGTGGGCGCAACTGTGCGAGCAGGTCGGCGTCGCGGCGCTGGCCGTTCCCGAGGAGTTCGGCGGGTTCGGCGCGGGCCTGGTCGAATCTCTCCTGGTGGTGGGTGAACTCGGCCGGACACTCGCCGACGTACCGATGCTGGGGTCCGCGGTGCTGGGTGTCCAGGCGGTGCTGCTCTCCGGCGACACCGACGCCTGCGCCCGGCTGCTGCCCGAGGTGGCCGAGGGCAGCCGCACGCTCGCCGTCTGCTGGGCCTCGGCGCGGGGCTGGGACGACTTCGGCGTGCGGGCGGACGGGGAAACCCTCGACGGCACAGCGCACTATGTCCTGGACGGCACCATCGCCGACACCTTGATCGTGGTGACCGATACCGGATTGTTCGAGGTCGATCCGTCCGCCGCCGGTGTCGAACGGCAGCGGGTCGCGGCCATGGACCCCTCCCGCAGTCTGTCCGAGATCTCCTTCACCGCAACCCCGGGCCGTCGCCTGGGCAGCGCCGAAGTGGGCCCGGTCGCCGAACGCCTGCACCGGATCGCGTGGGCCGCCGTCGCCGCCGAGCAGGTCGGCGCGGCCGAATACTGCCTGGAGGCGACCGTGGAATACACCAAGTCACGAGTGCAGTTCGGCCGGGCCATCGGCAGTTTCCAAGCCCTCAAGCATCGTATGGCCGATATGTACGTACTGGCCGAATCCGCGAAATCCGCCTCCCTGGCCGCCACATTCGCGGTGGCCGAGGATTCGGCGACCGCGCCCGAAGATGTGTGGGTCGCCCGCCGCCAGTGCTCCGAATCGTTCTCGGCGATCGCCGCGGAAACCATCCAGTTGCACGGCGGTATCGCCATCACCTGGGAACACGACGCGCACCTGTACTTCAAACGCGCCCACGGCGACGCCGAGCTCTTCGGCCACCCGGCCCGGCCGCTCGTCAACAGCTGACCCCGCGGGACACGACTGCCGCGGGGCGGCGTTCCGGTGCGCGCGTCCAGCGACGCTGTCGGGCGAAGTGGTCCGTGGACAGCCCGTCATTCTGTGGGGTCGGTGGGTTGCGGGGTTTGTCGCAGTTCGGCGTTGATCTGCTGGGCTTCGGCGAGTTGGTCTTCGAGGATGATGATGCGGCACGCCGCGTCCAGCGCGGTGCCCTGGTCGACCAGTTCCCGGACCCGGGCCGCGATGCGTAGTTGGTAGCGCGAGTAGCGGCGGTGTCCGCCGTCGGAGCGTTGCGGGGTGAGCAACTGGGCCGTGTCCAGGGCTCGCAGGAAGGCTTGGGTGACGCCGAGGGCCGCCGCGGCGGCGCCCATGCTGTAGGAGGGGTAGTCGTCATCGTCGAGGTTGCCGGCGTGGCCGCCGGGGTTATCCGTCGATCCGTGCTGAGCTTCGTCCATGTACACCTGTCCGGGAAACGAGAATCGGCCCCCGGCGCTGTCTGCGCCGGGGGCCCGAGGGGTTTACTTCACGAGCCGTACGTAGTGACCGGCTTCATGCGTTCGCATCCCAGGAAGAGCAGGGTGCGAGGGGTTTCTCAGCGTGACTGTCGGTCACCTCCTATGGATCGAGGGGCGGTACCCGACGCCGACAACTCGCGCCGGGTACCGCCCACTACTTCCTTCGATCTCCCTGCAGACGCTGATCTTGCCGCGCCCGCAGCGGGTACTTCGACTACTTCCCGGGAAGTTCATCCTCTACCCGGCCGATAGGACTTTCTTCATCTGCTGATGAGACGAAGATATAACACTGGTTCGCATATGTCTACAGTCGCCACTACATATTTTCTGCCGGATGCCGGCGATGATGGAACAAGCACGTCCGGCCCGGATGAATGTCAGCCCGACCCCGTCCACGATCACATCGAATCGCTCGCCCCAAGAGTCGCCATAGGTCATCGCCGCGTCCGTCCCGCATTCCCGCACGAAACCGGCTTTGTCCGCTAAGAAGTAGCGGCGGTCGAACAAGCGCGTCACGGCCACCGTGATCGAGGAGGCGAACCAGGTTTTCGGCATGCTCGAGCCCGCCTTCGGCACCTACGCGATGACCCCGGAAAAACCGATTGCGGCCGATCCGGCGCCGTGACAGAGTGACCACAACAGCGAGTCGTGAGAGGAGGTGGAGAGCATGCCAGTAGCCCGGATTGTCGTGCCGCGGCGAACCGTTCCGGTTCGTGCCGCGCTGGCGTTCTCCACCCCGAACTCCCCTCGCTGAACCCGTCGGGTTCGGTGCCCGACGAAGGATTTCCCCACCATGGTCGACTTCGACCTGCTCGTTCCCTACGGCTGGACCGAAACCACCGCCGCGCAGTACCTCCCCCTCCTCGACCCCGGCTGTGTCCCCGCCCGGATCGTGCGGATGGATCGCGGCGAATGCGATGTCGTGGCACCCGCCGGCCCGGCCCGGGCCACCTGCCCGCGTGTGGATTCGCCGATCAGCGGCTTGTGCACTGGTGACTGGGTCACCCTCGACACCCGATCGCACGTCCGGGCCGCACTACCGCGTCATTCGGCCATCACCCGCTCGTCCGCGTCCGGACGCTCGGAGAGCCAGGTACTGGCCGCCAATGTCGACACCGTGCTGATCTGCGCACCCGCCGACGGTGACGTCGATCCGGGGCGGATCGAACGCATGCTCGCCTTGGCCTGGGAGAGCGGCGCCCAGCCGGTCGTCGTGCTCACCAAGGCCGACGCCGCCGATCACGTCCCCCTCGACGAAGTCCGCGCGGTCGCCCCGGGGGCGCAGGTACTGGCAGTCAGCGCGACCGCCGGGATCGGCCTGGAAACACTCCTGGCGCTGCTCGACGGCACCGTCGTTCTGCTCGGGGCATCCGGCGCCGGGAAATCCACCCTGGCGAACGTGCTGCTCGACGCGGAGGTCTTCGCGACCGATTCCGTACGCGCGGCCGACAAGAAAGGGCGGCACACCACGGTCCACCGGGAGCTACGGCCGCTACCCGGCGGCGGAACCCTCATCGACACCCCCGGGCTGCGGGGAGTCGGACTGTGGGATGCCGCCGAAGGCATCAGCCGCACCTTCAGCGATATCGAGGATCTCGCGGCGAACTGCCGGTTCGCCGATTGCGCGCACGACGCCGAACCGGATTGCGCCGTCCGGGCGGCCCTCGAAGCCGGCGAGATCCCGCAGCGGCGGGTGGACAGCTACCGGAAGCTGGGCCGGGAGAACGCCTGGATGGAGGCCCGGACGGACAAACGCCTGCGCGCCGAACGCGAGAAGGTCTGGCGGGGTATCAGCAAGCAACAGCGGCGGATGTACCGCGAGCGCGACACTCGTCGCTGACGGGAACGCGCGAAGTCGACGACCCTCGCCGAAATCGTCGCCGAGCGCCGCATCGGTCTCGTCGGAATCCGAGGACGGAGCAGGCGTGAGCGCGCCACGCAGCGAGCCACGGCCGGTTCGATCGGCTTGCCCGACCGGCGGCACGACCTCGGTCACCGGGTGCCCGGTGCGGTTGATGATGGTCTCCTCGCCCCGTTCGACACATCCGGCGATGCGCGACAGGTTCATCTTCGGCTCGTGGATATCGAACTGCTCCGACGCATAGCCCGCCATGGACGCCTCCTCAGGCGAGTCGCCCCACCTTCGGTGGTCCGAAGGATCCGCGCAGGTTATTTCGGAACGTCGAGTACACCCTCGTCGACGGCCCATTTGATCGTCCGCTGCAGGCGCTCGCACGTATCCGGGCGACCGGGCCCGTAGCCTTTGGCGCTGAGTTCGGCGAAGACCGGGCAGTGGGTGGCCGGGTTCTCCTTCCACTGCACCGAGGTCTGCCGGGAACTGCTCTTGCGAACCAGCACCTCGGTGTGGCAGGCCTGACACCGCAGCGGTGTCAGGCCGTCCTCGAGATACCGTTCCCGGTCCACGACCGTCTGGGCCTGCACCGCGGCCCGCCGTGCGGGCTGGTCGGCGAAGTCGGGTGCTTTCGCCCAGCTGGTCATGTCAGACTCCCGCCTCCGCCTGGTCGGCGCCGGATTCGGCCGCCTCTTCCTCACGTTTACGCTTCAGGTTCTCCTCGACCTCGGCCTCCCAGGCCTCGTTGGCCTTGGTGGTGTCGACCTCGAATTCGAACCGCTGCGTCATCTTCTCGGTCACGTCCGCGATGTCGACATAGAACTGGTCGTACCAGCGCCGCAGCTGATAGACCGGACCGTCCTCCTCGCAGAGCAGCGGGTTCTCGACCTTGGACTTGTGCTTCCAGATCTCCACGTCCTGCAGGAAACCGTCGCCGAAGAAATCGGCCATGGTCTTCGCGAGGTTCTGCGCGGTCGCGTCGTCGATGCCCTTCGGCTTCTCGACAGTCAGGCCCCACTGCAGCATGAACGAATCCTGCGACACCGGATAGTGGCAGTTGATCAGGTTGATCGTGATCTCGTAGCCGCCGTAGCTGTTGATCAACGGGTTGATCATGTAGGACGGCCCGAAGTACGACGCCTCCGACTTCAACAGCTGATCACCGGCGTATTTGGCGCCCAGCCCCACGTCCGGACGACCCTTGGTTTCCAGGAACTGAGTGGCCACATGGCCCTCGAAAACGTTCTTGAAGTAGGTCGGGAACGCGAAGTGGATATAGAAGAAGTGGGCCATGTCCACGACGTTGTCGATGATCTCGCGGCAGTTCGCGCCCTCGATCAGCAGCTGGTTCCAGGTCCACTGGGTCCAGCCGCTGTCCAGTTCCTCGACCGGATTGCCGTCGGCGTCGGTATAGGGGCCGGCGATATGGGGGATGGTCACCTCGGGCGGCGGTTCGTTGCGCTCGTGGTCGTGCCAGATGAAGAGCTGACCGTTGCGTTCGAGCGTGGTCCAGCGCCGCGTCCGGGCCAGCGGCGGCACCCGCCGGCCGTACGGAATCGACGTGCATTTACCGTTCGCGCCCCAGCGCCAGTCGTGGAACGGGCAGGCGATGTCGTCGCCCTTCACCTCGCCCATGCTCAGGTCACCGCCCATATGGCGGCAGTACCCGTCGAGGACGTGCAGTTCGTCGGCGCTGTCGGCCCAGATCACGAGTTTGGTGCCGAACGCCTGGACCGAGTGCGGTTTGCCGTCCCGGAAGCTCTGGGCCAGGCCCAGGCAATGCCATCCGCGCGCGTACCGGGTGGGGGTCGATCCGACGTCGAGCTCCCGTACCTTCGCCCCACCGCTTGCCGGGGTTACTGCCATCGCGATTCCTCCTCCTGCTGTACTAGAACACGTTACAAAACTGGCGTCTCGAACGCCAGCTATTCGCGCCACATCCAGCACATGTCGCATATTCCCAGACCACGAACACCGGTTCTCGACATGAACGAGAACCTGTTCTAGTCTCAGAAGTAAATTCTGCGGTGAGCAGATGACTACCGGTTAGTGAAACGACCAGGCAGGAGCAGGGCCGGAGATGACGCGAGAAGTGACCGAACGGGTCGAAGCGCTATTGCCCACGCTGCGCGCCCGCGCACAGGAAGCGGAGGATCTTCGGCAGATCCCCGAAGAATCCATCAAGGACCTGCAGGAAGCCGGTTTCTTCCGGCTGCTGCAGCCCGAGCAGTGGGGTGGACACGCCGCGGACCCGGTCGTCTTCTACGACACGGTCCGCAAGATCGCCAGCGCCTGCGGTTCCACCGGCTGGGTCGCCGGGATCATCGGCGTGCACAACTGGCATCTGGCCCTCTTCGGCCAGGATGCCCAGGAAGAGGTGTGGGGCGACAACACCGATGTGCGGATCTCCTCGTCCTACGCGCCGATGGGCGCCGGCACCGTGGTCGAGGGCGGCTACCGGGTCAGCGGATCGTGGGCGTGGTCCTCGGGCTCCGGCCACGCCGACTGGACTTTCGTCGGCGGACCGGTGATCAAGAACGGTAAGCCGGTCGATTTCGGCAGCTTCCTGATCCCGCGTTCGGAATACCGGATCGACGATGTGTGGAACGTGGTCGGCCTGCGCGGCACCGGCTCGAACACCCTCGTGGTCGAGGACGTATTCGTGCCGACGCACCGCTTCCTCAGCTACAAGACCATGAACGACCTGAAATCGCCCGGTCTGGAGCGCAATACCGCCCCGGTCTACAAGATGCCGTGGGGCACCATCCATCCCACCACCATCTCGGCGCCGATCGTCGGCATGGCCTACGGCGCCTACGAGGCCCATGTCGAGCACCAGGGCAAGCGGCTGCGCGCGGCCTACGCCGGCGAGAAGGCCAAGGAGGATCCGTTCACCAAGGTCCGGATCGCCGAGGCGTCCAGCGATATCGACGCGGCCTGGCGCCAGCTGTCGGGCAATGTCGCCGATGAGTACGCGCTGCTGCTGGAGGGCAAGGAGATCCCCTTCGACCTGCGCGTACGCGCCCGGCGCGACCAGGTCCGCGCGACCGGCCGGGCCGTCGCCTCGATCGATAAACTGTTCGAGAGCTCCGGTGCCACCGCGCTGGTCAACGGCACTCCGCTGCAGCGGTTCTGGCGCGACGCGCACGCCGGCCGGGTACACGCCTCCAACGATCCCGAACGGGCCTACGTCATGTACGGCACGCACGAGTTCGGGCTCCCGGTTTCCGACGGGATGGTGTGATGACCTCGACGGCCGAACTCACCTACGAGTCCACCTCGCGGTTCGCGCAGGTTCGTCCGGATCTGACACTGCACTATCACGAGGCCGGGGTCGGCAACGGCCCCACCATCGTGCTGCTGCACGGCGGTGGCCCGGGCGCCTCGTCGTGGTCGAACTTCTCCCGCAATATCCCGGTGCTGGCCCGCGAATTCCATGTGATCGCGGTGGACCAGCCCGGGTACGGGCAGTCCGACAAGCCGACCGAGCACCCGCAGTACTTCGTGCACAGCTCCTCGGCACTGAAGGATCTGCTGGACAAGTTGGAGATCACCGGCCGCGTCCACCTGCTGGGCAATTCGCTCGGCGGCGGCGCGGCGGTCCGGTTCGCCCTGGACTACCCCGATCGCGCCGGGAAACTGATCCTGATGGGCCCGGGCGGGCTGAGCACCAACCTCTTCGCCGCCGACCCCACCGAGGGCGTCAAGCTGCTGGGCAAGTTCAATGTCGAACCGACCCGGGACAATCTCGAGGCGTTCCTGCGGATCATGGTGTTCGACCAGTCCCTGGTCACCGCCGAACTGATCGAGGAGCGGTTCGCCTCCGCCAGCACCCCCGAGGCGCTGGCCGCCACCCGGGCCATGGGCAAATCGTTCGCGAGCGCCGATTTCGAAAAGGGCATGCTCTGGCGCGACGCGTACAAACTGCGCCAGCCGGTGCTGCTGATCTGGGGCCGGGAAGACCGGGTGAACCCGCTCGACGGCGCGCTGGTGGCGCTCAAGAACATCCCGCGCGCCCAGCTGCACGTCTTCGGCGGTTGCGGGCACTGGGCGCAACTGGAGAAGTTCGCCGAGTTCAACCGGCTGGCCGCTGATTTCCTGCTCGGCGTCAAGGAGAAATGACGATGAGTATCAAGGCACTCGGGTACATGCGCATAGCAGCCACCGATATGGCGGCCTGGCGCGAGTACGGGCTGAAAGTGCTCGGCATGATGGAGGGCAGCGGCGCCGATCCCGATGCGCTCTACCTGCGCATGGACGATTTCGCCGCGCGTCTGGTGATCGTGCCGGGCGAGCAGGACCGGCTGCTGGTCTCCGGCTGGGAGGTCACCGACGGCCCGGCGCTGCAACGGCTGCGGGAGTCGCTGGACAAGGCCGGGGTGACCTTCGAGGAGGGCACCAAGGAGGAGCTCGCCGAACGCCGCGTCGAGGGAATGATCCGGTTCCAGGATCCCTCCGAGAACACCCTCGAGGCGTTCTACGGCGCCCAGTACCTCGGCCGACGGTTCGTCAGCCCCTACGGCCACAAATTCGTCACCGCGGAGCAGGGCCTCGGGCACGTCGTGCTGACCTGTACCGACGACGCCGCGGCGCAGGCGTTCTACCAGGACGTACTGGGATTCCGGCTGCGTGATTCCATGCGGTTGCCGCCGGAACTGGTGGGCCGCCCCTCCGACGGGGATCCGGCCTGGCTGCGGTTCTACGGCTGTAACCCCCGCCACCACGCGCTGGCGTTCATGCCGCTGCCCAACCCGACCGGGATCGTGCATCTCATGGTCGAGGTCGAGAACTCCGACGATGTCGGCCTGTGCCTGGACCGGGCGATGCGCAAGAAGGTGAAGATGTCGGCCACCCTCGGCCGCCATATCAACGACAAGATGCTGTCGTTCTATATGAAGACCCCGGGCGGATTCGATATCGAATTCGGCTGTGAAGGGCTGGAAGTCGACGACCACCGCTGGACAGCCCGAGAATCCACCGCGGTGAGCCTGTGGGGCCACGACTTCTCCGTGGGTTTCAAGTGATCTCCGGCCGTGCCCGGTGCGATACTCGCACCGGGCACGGCTGATATCCGGCGGTCCGCCCGCCGGCAGCTCCAGTACGAGGCGAGGACGGTATGAACGTGACGGCACCAGCGGACCCGGCGGACGGCGCCACCGACGCGGCGACCACCGACCAGGCCACCATCGACCCCCGGCAGTTCCGCAACATTCTCGGACAGTTCTGCACCGGTATCACGGTGATCACCACCTGCACCGACGGCGACACCCCCATCGGCTTCGCCTGCCAGTCCTTCGCCGCCCTCTCCCTCGAGCCTCCGCTGGTGCTGTTCTGCCCGACCAAGGGCTCCCGCTCCTGGGCGGCCATCGAGGCCAACGGCCGCTTCTGCGTGAACGTACTGGCCGAGGAACAGCAGGCGGTCTGCGCGACGTTCGGTTCCCGCGAGCCGGACAAGTTCGGCGGAACCGATTGGCACACTTCCGAACTCGGCCTGCCCCGGCTCGACAACTCGCTGGCCACCATCGAATGCCGGGTGGACAGTGTGGTCGACGGCGGCGATCACTTCATCGTGATCGGGCGCGTCCTGGCCATGGCGGAGACCACCGCGACCACGAACGGCCGCCCGCTGCTGTTCTACCGCGGCCAGTACACCGCCATCGAACCGGAGAAGACCACCCCGGCCCCCTGGCGCGCCGACCTGGACCACTTCCTCACCACCACCACCCTGGACACCTGGCTGTAGCGCTGCGAGCCGCGATTGATATCAATATCTCCCCTGTGCGATAACTCTGCCCGGCCACCGCAGGGTGACACCCCCTGGACCGGCAAGCCACGCTGTGCAACAATGCTCTCAAATGAGAGCATTGCTCTCCATGAGGGAAGAGCTGGCCGTGGCGGAAATCTGGAAATGGACCAACCTGACGTTGGCCTTCGTACTGGAACTGACGGCGCTCGGCGCGCTGGCACTGTGGGGCTGGAAGATCGCTGACGCTACGCCGGTGAAACTTCTGGCAGCTGTGGGGATGCCGCTTGTCGCGGCAGTCGCCTGGGGGCTGTACGCGGCCCCGAACGCAACCTCCGATCATCCACTGCTCGCGGTTGCCACCAAGATCGCTGTTTTCGGCGGAGCCGCGATCGGGCTGTGGGTTGTGAACTACCGAGGATTCGCGATCGTGTTCGTCGCGGTCCTGATCGGCAACCTGCTGGCGATCAAGCTCGGGCACCTGAACGCGTGAACGAACAGGCGCCGCCCGCATCCATGTTCAGGCCGACCCCGGCGTCCCCCCGGCCCGGAGGATCGCATCGAAAGCCGATTTGTGGAAACGCTGATACCGGCCGACCGCACCTTCGCCGACCGTGACGGTCCCACTCAGGACGCCGCGGCGAAATAGGCGGTTCGCACATCCACCATCGTCGGAGCCGGGAACTCGGGCGCACCGGCGCCGAGTTCGCCCATCGCCACCCGCCAGGCACCGGCGGATCTGTCGATCGCGGTGCGTGCGTCGGACGGTTGTAGAACGACTTCGGCGCCCCCGGTGCAGGAGTAGGCGCCGACCAGACCGTCGGATCGGCCGCCCCACGCCCCGCCCACCCGGATACGACAGGTGCGTCCGTCGGCCAGGTCGAGCGCCCAGGGCTCGGGGTCCGCGGTCGCCCCGATCGGTTCGAGCGGCGGATCTACCGTGTAACGGCGCAGCTCACGCAACCACGGATCGCCGGCGCAGAGCAGTTCCGTCCTGGTCGGTGTCGGCCAGCAGACATCGGCCATATCCGCGGATGCGCCGCAGTGGTAGATGCCCGGGGTGTCGGCGGAACGACTGGGAGTGCCGTCACGGCAGTCGAGTTCACCGGTGAGTTCGGCGTCGGGCAGGGTGAACCCGTTGATCGGCCGGCCTGCCGTGTCGACGGCGATCAAGGACACGACGTCGGTCGTGGACGCGCTGTCGGTGGGTGGCGTTCCGGACGCGACCGGGCTCGCCGTCGGCGCGGATATCGGCGTGGCCGAGGTCGATTGCGCCGAACTGCCCGGCGGCGCCCCGAGCGGAGAGACAGCCGGATTCGCACCGCCGTCCGCGGATTCCACGCATCCGGTCAACGCCAGCAGCAGCACCGCGACACCCGGAACCGCCTTCCCCCACTTCGCGAATGCCATGAGCAACCGTCCTCGCCCCGGGGACAACATGCGATCCGAGTGTAACTCGGGCAGTCCCCGCGACGAGGGCACTTGCGACCCGATATTCGCGCGCGGCAGAGTCGTCGACGATCCGCGACCCCGCGACCGGCCGGTGGTGGTCGCGCCGATCAGCGCGACCCGGCCGGCTCAGACCCTGGCCGCGGCGAAACCCGCGCCGGCCCGCTCGATCACCTCGTCGAGTACGTCACGGGACCGAAGGAGGTCGGCGATCATCCGATTGATCCGCGCACGCTCGACTTGCAGCTCACCCACCAGCTCCGGTGTCGCGGATTCAGCGGCGCCGCCATCGGTATCGCGCAGGCAGGGCAGGATCTGCACGATCTTCTTGCTGCACAACCCGGCCGCGAACAGTTCCTGGATATGGATCACGCGGTCCACCGCCGGTTCCGGGTAGTCGCGATGCCCACCCGGTGTTCGGTCGGCGGCCAGCAGCCGCTGCTCCTCGTAGTAGCGCAGTGATCGTTCACTGACCCCGGTGCGCTGCGCCAGCTCTCCGATTCGCATTCTCACCTCGCAATATCACCCTAGGGCTTGAACCTCACATCAATGTCAGGTCTTACCGTCCAGCCATGACAACCACAGCGCACGGCGTTCTATTCACCCCGGCCCGCATCGGCGACCTCGAACTGTCGCATCGCCTGGTGATGGCCCCGCTGACCCGTAACCGCGCCGGCGCCGACGGCACCCCGTCCGACCTGATGGCGACCTACTACGCCCAGCGGGCCGGTGCGGGCCTCATCATCGCCGAGGCCGCGACCCCGAATCAGGTGGGCCAGACCTACGCCAATATCCCCGGCATCTACCGCGACGCCCACATCGCGGGCTGGCGGCGCGTCACCGACGCCGTACGGGAGGCCGGGGGCCGGATGTTCCTGCAACTGCAGCACGGCGGCCGCGTCGGACATCCCGACAACAGCGGCCTCGTACCGGTCGCCCCGTCACCGATCCCACTGCCCGAGACGGTTCACACACCGTCCGGGCATCAAGCGGCGGTGACGCCCCGAGAGCTCACGGTCGGCGAGATCCACGCGACCGTGGACGATTTCGTCACCGCCGCCCGCAACGCGGTCGCCGCCGGTTTCGCGGGTGTGGAGGTACACAGCGCGAACGGTTATCTGCTGCACCAGTTCCTGGCCGAGAACACCAATCGCCGTACCGACGCCTACGGCGGTCCGGTCGAGAACCGGATCCGTTTCACGATCGAAGTCGTCGAAGCGGTCGCCGCGGCCATCGGCCCGGAGCGGGTGGGGCTGCGCATCTCCCCGGCGAACCCCGTCAATGGAATAGCGGAAGGCGATACCGCGGCCATCTACCCGGCGCTCGTCACCGCGCTCGCCGATCGGAACCTGGCCTACCTGCACATTGTTCGTATCGACTCGGACGATCCGCTGTTGCGGCGGCTCCGGGATATCTGGCCCGGCGTTCTCATCGCCAACCCCGCGAAATCGGGTGACGCGCGCGACCCCGCGGCGATCGAGCGGGAGGCGGAGCGGTTGCTCGCCGCCGGAGCCGACCTGATCGCCCTGGGCCGTGCCTTCCTCGCCAACCCGGACCTGGTCCAACGCCTCCGTATCGGCGCGACCCTGAACGAAATCCGCGACGCGCACCTGATGTACGTGGGCGGCCCCGAGGGGTACACCGACTATCCCACCCTCGCGGAAGTCGTCGCCTGAGCGCGGTCCGCCCGGGCGCAGCGGAACCGGGCAGCCGGCGAGCCGCGGGCAGGCCGCGGGTCGAGCGAACCCGCTATTGTCCGTACAGCTCGGGTAATCCGATGAGCAATACATCCGAGTCCAGGGCCGCACGCTCGCGCAGCGAGGTGCTGAAACCGGCACCGCTGAAACACGCGAGACGGCATCCCGAGACATCCAGGCCGGCGCCGGCCAGCAGCTCCCGAGCTCGTACCAGTCGATCGAGATGGTTCACACCCATCGTCACCCCCCACTTCGACTCACCGATCAGCGATACCGCTGCCCGCCGACCGCCACTTCCTGCCTGTCTCACCGCGACATCGACCTGAATCTGTTGGCGTGTCTTCGAATCCGTGACGACCCCACAACCTATGTCCCCGAACACCGCGTCGGAACCGAGTAGGTCGACGCCGTCCCTCAATACGAACTCGCGGCATATCGCCTCGAAATGCGGACCGGCGACCTGCGCGGAGAAGCGTTCCGCCGAACGTGCCCAGACCTGTTCGGCCTGGCCGCTCTCCAACCGTGCCCAGGCCGGACGCATGATCGCCTCGTAGAAGGTGATCAGCGGCTCGGCAATTCGGTAGAGCGATTTCCCGGACCGGAACATGTCCGGCTCCCGGACCAGGAGGTGGCAATCCTCCAGCACGGTGAGTGGATGGGAGATGTCCACCGCCTTCCGGCCGATGTAGCCGGCAATTCCACCACGCGTGCTATTGCCCTGAGCTACGGCAGCCAGAACGGAGTGATATAGGGCGGTGTCCCGGATCTCCGCTTCCTCGGCGAGGAGATATCGCGCCTCCCGAAATAGTGGACTCAGCGGTGACAGCACAGTTCGGCACAGCCAAGAGTCGAACTCGGCCACCGAAGCGGGGACATCGTCGGCCAGGAACTGACGGCGATATGCGGGTGTCCCACCCAGCACGGCGTGTAGCCGGACAGCCAATGCGGGGTCGCGCGCCACACCCCAGAATTTCGCGGCGTCCCGGTACCCGAAAGGCCGTACCACCAACTCCAACTGCGCTCGGCCGCGCAGTGGTGCGCTGCTGGCCAACAGCCCGCCCATGACCGACATCGCCGAGCCGCACAGCAACATCCGGATACCGCTGGACTCGGTCTGATAGCGGTCGATTTCCCGCTGAATCAAGGAGGGCAGTTCAGGTACCGCCCTGACCAGGTACGGGAACTCGTCGATGACTACCAGCGTCGGGCTCTCGGCTCGATTTCCGGCGCCCAGGCCGAACATGTATGTGATCGCGTGATCCCAGTTCTCGAAGGAAATCGGAACCTCGGCGCCGGTGAAGTCGGACAGCGCGGCGCCGAATTGCCGCAGCGACTCTTGCCCCGTGGCCGTGGTAGCCCCGAAATAGAAACCACCCAACCGCTCGACCAACGCTCGCAGTAGATACGTCTTGCCCATCCGCCGCCGGCCGCTGACGATGCCCAGTTGCGCAGAAGCTATGGGCCTGGTCGCGAAGGAAACCAGTGCGTCCCATTCCACGACTCGGTCGAACAACTGCTCCGGTTTGACGGCCACGGCCGAACCTCCAGACTGTTAGGACTACACTCCTTAGGAGGATACTCCTAAGGAATCCGGGAGCTATCGGCCAGGAGCGGAGTCGAGATAGCCGCCCGCGTTCGGTCCAGCACAGTAGGACCGTCGAGCTCCACCCACGACGGCCCATCGCGCAGGATTCGTAAGGTCACAGATGTGCGACCGCCTCCCGGTAGCGCCGCCCCAGCGTGCGGATATGGTCCACCAGCTCCGGCGGACCGTCGATGCGGAAGTCCATCATCAGCATGCTCAGATAGATGGCGAGGGTCTCCATCGCGTCCGCGCCGGTGATCAGCACACAGGAGCTGTCGTCGACCGGTTCCACCACCCCGACCGCGGGGTTGATCCGGGCGAGCACGATCTGCGCGGGCGCCAGCACAGTGACCCGGGCGTGCACCTTCCAGCCCGCGGATGCGATCTCCCGCAGCACGAAGGCCACCAGATCGTGTTCGGGCAGCGTCCGCGCCGCGAATCGCCGCGTGCCCGGCACGACCCGGCGCCGGTCGGCCACCGGAAAAGCCCGCCAGATATGACCGTCCAGGTCATAGCCGACCAGGTACCAGCGCCGCTGCCAGCTGACCAGGCGGTACGGCTCCACGTGGTTGCCGTCGAGTTCGAGAACCCGGGCGGCCCGGATGGCGGCGGCGATCGTCGCCAGAGTTTCCGCGGGTACCGGCGCGTCCGGTTCGCGGGAACCGGTGGTCGCCGGGCCCACCGCGGTGGTTTCGCGTAACGCGTTCACGGTGCGCTGCAACCGTTTCGGCAGGATTCGCTCCAGTTTGGCCAGGGCGCGTTTCACGCTCTGGTCGATATCGGCGATACCGGTGGACCCGTCCTCGGCCAGACCGACCGCGACCGCTACGGCGATCGCTTCGTCGTCGTCGAGCAGCAGCGGCGGCATGGTGGCGCCGTGCCCCAGGCGGTAGCCGCCGACCGGGCCCCGGGTGGCGTGCACCGGATAACCGAGGTCACGCAGGCGGGCGATGTCCTGGCGCAGGGTGCGGCCGGTGATTCCGAGGCGTTGGGCGAGTTCGGGTCCGGTATAGGCGCGGTCCTGGAGCAGCGACAACAACCGGAGCACGCGGGTCGTGGTGGTGGCGGTCACAAATCCTCTTTCGCACCGGAGCGGTAATCAGGAACGAAATGAGCCTAATAGGGCCATATGCTGAGTTCAACGCCGGAACAACCGAGAGGCAAGACAATGGAAATCACCACCGCGCCCGACGCCACCGCCCAGCTCGCGCCGATCTGGCGGGATGTGCTGACCGCCGCGCACGACGCCCTGCGGTCGGTGATCGCCGGAGTCGAACCGGGCCAGTGGCAGCTCGCCACCCCGTGCGCGGAATGGAATGTCGCACAGGTGGCCGAGCACGCCGCCGCCGACCAACGCGCCTTCGCCGCGGCCCTCGGCGTGGGCGCCGGCCCCGCCTACGACCCCTTCTCCCCGCCCGGAGATATCGCCGACGGACCCGTCTCCCTGGTCGCCGTCGCCTTGGCGGAGACCGCGACAGCGTGGTCGACCGTCGCCGACGACACCGAAACCGTCCCCACCCCGCTCCCCTTCGGACCGCTGCCCACCCCCATCGCCGCGGTGCTGTGCGCGCTGGACGCGGCCGTGCACGCCTGGGACATCGCCGTCGCCACCGGACAGACGTCACCGTTGACCGATGATCTCGCGGCTCCCATCCTCACCGCCGCGCGCGGCCGCATCGAACCCCTGCGCGACTGGGGCGCGTACGGCGCGATCGTCGAAGGCCGGGACGGCACCAGTACCGACCAGCTGCTCCGGTACCTGGGTCGCCGGCCAGGCCACTGATCCGGCGCGCGGATCGGTCACGCGGGGGACCCCGCGTGACCGGTCGGCGAGTTCGGCACTCCAGCACCGGATCAGGGCTGTCGAAGGTCCCGTGGGCCGACAGCTCGGGATCGAACTCGGCAGGTAGAGGGCTTTGCCACCGGCATTCCGGCCGATACCGGAGCAGACGGGCCAGATAGGTTCAGACCATGGCTGCGCGCGAACTCCTCGACGACCCGCGGCTGACCACGGTCGGCCTGCTGTTCGAGACACACCACGGTCTGCTGACAAGACTGGCGCCCGCCTGGGAGGCGCACGGACTCTCCGGACTCGACCTCGACGCCCTGCTCCGGCTGAGCCGGTCGCCGGAACAACGGCTGCGCATGACCGACCTGGCGACCCAGGCCTCGCTGTCCACCAGCGGCGTCACCCGGCTGATCGACCGGCTGACCAGAAACGGCCTGGTGACACGTGAACTCGACCGCGCCGACCGGCGCGCCTCCTACGCCACCCTGACCGAGGCCGGCTCCGAGCGACTCGACGAGGTGCTGCCGGACTACCTCGACGCGATCCAACGCTCGCTCGTCGACGTGCTCACAGCCGAGCAACTCGACGCACTGGTCTGCGCCCTGCGCATTGTGCGCGACACCGTCGATCCGACGGCCGCGGCCGTCGACCGGTGACCCGAGGAGGTTCTCGGCCGGGCGGCACAGCGCGATCGTGGGACCGATGAGACCGACCACCAACAGAACCGGCGCCGCGTCGGCCCACATCAGGCTCTTCCCCGTTCGGGGTCGGCGCCGGGCCACTGATATTCCCGGGGGTAGATCTGCATCGGCGTGATCAGCGCAGCGTTCTCGGTGATGAGGTGTCGTAGGTCGTCGGCGTGCTCGAAACTCGGGACCACCACCGCTTCCGCCTCGACCTCGGCCGCGTGCGCGGCCAGCGCATGAATGGCGAGACGAGGGCCGATATTGATCTCAACCGTGTACACCAGCCGGTATCCGTGTCTTTCGGCGAGTTCGTGCAGGTCGATGTCGCGCATCGGGATCGCCGGCCGGATCAGCGCGATCGCCGGCGGCGGGATCCGGTCAGACATGGCGCTCCTCGGCCAGTTCCGCCCACCGCCGCATGACCTCGAGTAGATGTTCCAGCTGGACGAGCGTCGTCGGGACCGTCCATGCGGCCCCGTCCGGGATGTCGCCTCGGACTCTGATCGGCAGCGGTGTAGCGCACATGGTTCTCTGCTCCTGGCACTAGTCTGGTGCGCACCCGGTGCAGGGTCCGACGAAGGTCAGTGGCATCAGCGTGCCTACGAACCAGTTGATTCGGACCATCAGCTTTCGGCTACTCCTGGCGTCGAGCTGGTGTCTCCCAGGTGGCTCTGGAAGTTGGCCTGCACCGGGTGCCTTCTGAGTAGAACTGTGCCGCAGGTGAATTGAGAAGCCGTACTCTGGCAAATCCAAGCGGAAGTTCTGAATTTCCTGCACAGATATTGCAGCACTGCGCTTTCCAGGATTCAGGCTTCCATATTGGGGGCTTCCATATTCCACACATCCGGTTAGCAAAGGTAACTACATGGCAAACGGATCTACGCTCCCCCGCCGAGCTCTGGGCCGCCAGCTGCGAAAATTGCGTGAGAGAGCCGGTTTCACGCAGTCCGCGGCCTCCCGCGTAGCCGAGATCTCGCCGCAGTCCTATGGTCGCATCGAGGACGGCCGGCAGACGAAGGTCACCGATCTCGGACTCAACGCACTGGCGAACGCCTACGAGACCACAGACGAGGAGCGTCGGCTCCTACTCGACCTCGCCCGCGAGATCAGAGCGGCAACGGCTTCCGGTGGCGGATGGTGGCGGGCTTACGCGGACGCAATCGCCTCGGGGTTCCATCACTACCTGTCCCTGGAGGAGGCGGCGAACTGGGTAACCTCCTGGCAGACGACGGTGGTGCCCGGTTTACTACAGACCCGCGACTACCGGCAGGCGCTCACCTGGGCAACAAACCCGGACCAGTCGCCGGAGGAGGTCAATCGGACGCTGGACGTCGCAGCGCGGCGGCAAGATCTGCTGAACCGGCCCGAATTCCATTTCGAGGCGCTGATGAGCGAGGCTGTTTTGAGGTACACCGTCGGTAGCCCGACCGTCATGGCGGAGCAGGTGAAGCGCTTGATAGATCGCGCAGCCGCGCCGAACGTGGAAATCCGGGTCGTCCCGAACAGTGAGACCCGCCCCGTTGGGTTGTTCTCCCGCTCATTCCACCTGTTCAGCTTCCCGCCGCTGCCTTCGTCCAAGTTACAGGAGCCACCGGTGGCATTTATGGAGGCTTTGACCGGCGATCTCTATATTGAGCGCCGCGACGAAGTCGAGAAGTTCTCCCGTGAAGCGGAGCGTATCCGGCAGGTAGCGTTGTCGCCGTCGGCATCTCGAGATCTGATGCTGCGGATTGTGGAGGAGTGAGGATGATCGATCTGTCTCGGGCCGCATGGTTCAAGAGCAGCCGTAGCCAAGGAGGGACCGAATGCGTAGAAGCCGCCCACCTGGATAACTGCCTTGTCGGCGTGCGGGACTCCAAGAACCCCACCGGCCCCGCCCTGATCTTCACCCCCGGCGAGTGGGACGTCTTCCTGGTCGGCGCCAAAAACGGCGAGTTCGATCGCCCCTGACCGAAAACAATGAACCCCTGACTTCGTTCGATGAGAAGTCGGGGGTTCTTTTCCGTGCGGCTTCGTCGAGCGCCCCGACGAAGTGAGCAAGTACTCCGGCGAAGCCGAACGCATCAGGCGGGTAGCGTTGTCGGCGTCGGCATCCAGGGACTTGATGCTGCGGATTTCGAAGGAGCGACAATGACCGACGTGTCTCGGGCCGCATGGTTCAAGAGCAGCCGTAGCCAGGGCGGAAACGACTGCGTAGAGGCCGCCCACCTGGATAACGGCCGTGTCGGCGTGCGGGACTCCAAGAACCCCACCGGCCCCGCCCTGATCTTCACCCCCGGCGAGTGGGACGTCTTCCTGGTCGGCGCCAAAAACGGCGAATTCGATCGCCCCTGATCGAAAACGAAGAACCCCTGACTTCGTTCGATGAGAAGTCGGGGGTTCTTTTCCGTGCGGCTTCGTCGACGGAAGGAGCCGGGTCGCTTCAGTCCAGGAAGCCCGACGTCGCGCGGCCTTTGGTGTCGTGGAGACCGCCAGTGTCCGTTCCGAATGAATAGTGCGGTTGATGAATTCGCTGACCTGCGATCTGAAATCCTGGATGCGGTTTCGGTGGATCCGGTTGTCCAGAACTCGATTGCGGGATGTGTGAACTTCCGGTGCGTGTGCTTTCCGGCGCCGCAGTCCGCCGTCATCCGCTCGGTCCGTGTCTCAGGGCTTCCACCGTCGACGCGGGGCGGGCGTGAAGTAGGGCCGGCGCAGACTGACCACCGCCTCGGCTCGGCTTGTCGTCGCGGTTCGATTCGTTCCAGCCAGGGAGCGGGTTCGGCCCCAGTGCCGCGGTAGCCCGCGGAAGCGAGGCCGAGCCGGACGTAATCGAACGACCGGCCCCCGCACATCCGGTCGTGTGGCTTCCGCGATCGGCGACGGGTCTGCGAAACATTGGCTGTGGCTTTCCTGGGTGCCGGGTGTTCAGGCCTATTTTTCGGATTCGACGGTGCGGGTGACTGCGCGAGTCGAGAATTCGGTCGATCGTCCTGGGTTCTGGTCCGGTGCTCGAGCTGGTCGGTTCGTCTTTCGAAATTGACCTGGTGGCCGGCCGAATTCGTTTTTGAATGCATGGGCGAACGCGAATTCGGATGCATAACCGGAGTCTCGGGCGATGACCGTCAGCGGGGTATCGGTGTCACGCAGTTGCCGAGCCGCGAGGGTCATGCGCCACCAGGTGAGGTAGGCGATGGGTGGCCGGCCGATGAGGTCGGTGAATCGGCGGGCGAGGCCGGCTCGCGAAATCCCCGCGTGGGCGGCGAGTTCGGCGACGGTCCAGCCGTGCCCGGGCGAGCCGTGGATCGCCGAGAGCGCCGCGGCGACGGCTGGGTCGTGTAACGCAGCCGACCACCCGGTGTCGGTTCGGCGGTCGAGCCAGCCGCGCAGGATGTGTAGCAGCAGCGCGTCGAGCAGGGAGCGGAGCATGGCATCGTGACCGGGCCGGTCGGCGGCGAGTTCGCTGTCGAGGAGATCGATGATCGCCCCGACCGGGGTATGGCGTGTTTCCGGGGCGGGCAGATGGATGACCTCGGGCAGATCGGCGAGCATCGGATGTGACCGGCTTCGATCGAGCAGGTAGGCACCACACAGCAGCACGGTCTCTGGTTGCGGTGCGGATGCGGTGTCCGATCGGGACGGTCGCGGGTTCACCCGGCGCAGCGATGCAGCAGCAGGACGTAGTGGTGTGGCCGGATCGTCGGCCAGGCCATGGGTGCATCCTCCGGTGAGGAAGACTATGTCGCCCGGCCGCAGCGCAATCGGGTCGGCGGCGGGGGGCAGGAACCAGCAGGTGCCTGACAAGACCACATGGAATCCCGCGGCATCGAAGGCGGGAAACTGCCAGCCGAACGGCGCGTGGTGGCTGACCCGGCCCGAATGGGGCTCGCCGATCCGCATCGCGGCCACCACGTCAGAAAGGGGATCCACACCATCAAAACTATCAAATCAAGATTCGATCGAGACAGATTCGTATAGATCTTGGATTCTGACGCATTGAACGTCGCAGAGGGTTGGCTTTAGGTTCGAATTGCTGCTGATCATGCAGCGGAATCACGAGCCACAGGAGTTGACATGCTCATCACCGTCTACGGCGCCACCGGCTATCAGGGCAAACTCACCCTTACCGAGTTGTCCCGCCATGGCGTAGAGGTCCGGCTCGTCGGTCGAGAGCGGACGCGGCTGGAATCCGCCGCCGTCGAGGTCGGAATTCCCGGCGCCGATCGCCGGGTGGCCGGTCTCGACGACCGCGCCGCTCTCGTTGCCGCTTTGGCGGGTAGCGATGTCGTCATCAACTGTGCGGGACCGTTCACCACCTCCGGCGCGGTGATGGTCGATGCTGCGATCGCCGCCGGCGCCCACTACGTCGACACCGCGGGCGAGCAACAGTATGTGAAGGGTGTTTTCGATTCCTTCGGCGGCGACGCCGAGCGGGCGGGTGTCACGGTAGTGCCGGCGGTCAACGACGGCTGCCTGCCGGGCGACCTGCTCGCGCACCTGATCGCCGAGCGGACCGGGCCGCTGGCGGAGATCACGGTCAGCCACTTCATCACCGGTGCTGCCGGCCTCTCACGCGGATCGCTGCGCTCGGCGTTGGCGACGATGGACGCGATGCGGTCGGGCGGGCTGACCTATGACAATGGTGTCTGGCGCAGCGGCATCCCGGCCCGGCACGAGACGATCACATTGCCCGACGGCGAGTCCGTCGCGATGGCGGCGCTGCCGACGTGCGAGGTAGTCACCATCCCCCGGCACGTGCAGGTCGATCATGTCGAAAGCCTGCTGGAGGCAACCTTGAAGGCCGGCCTCGAAACACCCCTCACGCCGGAACTGATCGCAGGGCTTCCCGCAGGCCCGACCGAGTACGACCGCGCCGGGCAGCAATTCACCTACCTGCTCGACGCCGTGGACCACCAGGGTCTGCGGACACGAGGAGTCATCCGAGGCCGAGACACCTACGGAACCACCGCCGTCGCCGCGGTCGAAGCAGCCCGGCGATTGGCAGCAGGCAATACTGCCGCCGGAGTACTCACCCCGGCGCAGGCATTCGATCCCGCAGACTTCCTCGAAACCCTCTCCGGCCGCGACCTCAGCTGGACCATCGAAGCGACCCTGACAGTGAAGTGACATAGCGGTCACGTCTTCAGCGGAATTGAGCTGTCGTCGGCGGCGTGGCCGGGAGTTGAGTAGGACCGCTCGATCTGAACTGGACGCAGATGCGACGTATCCACCGGCTGCCCAACAGTATTCAGTGACTCTCCGCTCGAGCGGAAGAGGTTTCCGTCTCGCGCCGCAGTTCCAGAGCGATATCGATCAACTGATCCTCCTGTCCCCCGACCAGGTTCCGCCGACCCGCCCGCACCAGCATCTCCGCCGCCGAAACCCCGTATCGCTCCGCTTGCCGTTCGGCATGTTTGAGGAAACTCGAATACACGCCCGCATAGCCCATCATGAGCGACTGCCTGTCCAGCAGACATTCCTGCGGCATCGCCGGGCGCACCACGTCTTCGGCGGCGTCGGCGATGGCGAAGAAATCGATCCCCGTTTTCACGCCGATCTTGTCGCAGACCCCGACCAGCGCCTCCACCGGAGTATTCCCGGCCCCGGCGCCGAATCGGCGCGTGCTGCCGTCGATCTGAGTCGCTCCGGCGCGGATCGCGTAGACCGAGTTGGCGACCGCGAGGTCCAGGTTCTCGTGACCGTGGAAACCGACCTGTGCGTCGCTGCCCAGTTCGGCGACCAGGGCTGAGACCCGGTCGGCGACCTGGTCCAGCACGAGCGCGCCCGCGGAGTCGACGATGTACACGCACTGGCAGCCGGCGTCGGCCATGATGCGGGCCTGCCGGGCCAGCAGTTCCGGTGGCTGGGTGTGCGACATCATCAGGAAGCCCACGGTTTCCAGACCCAGTTCGCGGGCCAGGCCGAAATGCTGGATCGAGACGTCGGCTTCGGTGCAGTGGGTGGCGATCCGGCAGATACTCGCGCCGTTGCCGTGGGCGATCTCGATATCCGCCTTCACCCCCACCCCGGGCAGCATGAGGACCGCGATCTTCGCTTGTTTCGCGGTCTCGGCGGCGATCGTGACGAGGTCCTGCTCGGGGGTCTTGGAGAACCCGTAGTTGAACGAGGAACCGCCGAGCCCGTCGCCGTGGGTCACCTCGAGCACCGGCACCCCGGCGCCGTCGAGCGCGGCGACGATATCGCGTACCTCGGCGGCGGTGAACTGATGGCGCTTGTGATGGGATCCGTCGCGCAACGAAGTATCGGTGACGCGGATATCGAGCTCATTCGAGTACGCCATGTCGATCTCCCTTCTCAGACCCGGGCCGAGATGATCTGGCCGGCGACGACCTCGCCGACCCTGGTGGCCGCGGCGGTCATGATGTCGAGATTCCCCGAATACGGCGGCAGGAAATCCCCGGCGCCCTCCACTTCGACGAATACCGAGCATTTCGCCATCCCGCCGGAAACGATCGAAGGCGGATCGAACTGAGGTTCGTTGAGCAGGCGGTAACCGGGCACGTACTGCTGGATATCGGCGACCATCCGATGAATGGACGCGCTGATCGAATCGGTGTCGGCATTGTCGGGGATCGCGCAGAAAATGGTGTCGCGCATGATCATCGGCGGGTCGGCGGGATTCAGGATGATGATCGCCTTACCGCGCGCCGCACCGCCGATGGTTTCCACGCCGCGACCGGTGGTCTCGGTGAATTCGTCGATATTGGCGCGGGTGCCGGGGCCGGCCGAGACCGACGCCACCGAGGCCACTATCTCGGCATAGGGCACATCGACCACCCGGGACACGGCGGCGACGATCGGAATCGTCGCCTGTCCGCCGCAGGTGATCATATTGACGTTGGGCGCCTCGAGATTGGCGTCGAGATTCACCGGCGGCACCACGGCCGGGCCGACAGCGGCGGGTGTCAGATCAACGGCGCGGATTCCGGACGCGGCGTATTTCGCGGCGGCGTCGCGATGTACCCGAGCCGAAGTGGCCTCGAAGACGATATCGGGTTTCTCGGGTTGGGCGAGCAGCCAGTCGACGCCTTCCGCGGAGGTTTCCAGACCGAGGCCGGCCGCACGTTTCAATCCCTCGCTGGCCGGATCGATGCCGATCATCCAGCGCGGTTCGATCATCCGCGAACGTCGCAGTTTGTACAGCAGGTCGGTACTGATATTGCCCGACCCGACAATGGCGGCCGTGACCTTTTCGGCAGTCGCTTTCCCGGACACGTGCTACCTCCTCGCCTTCGACGACAGCCCGACCTTGTGGCCCACCACCCGCGCACCGGCGTCCAGCCGGCGGCGGATATCGATCAATTGGATCTCGTAGGAGTCGACGACGTCGATTTCCGGATAGCGGGCGACCAGCGGGCCGATGGCGACGCGGTCCTGTTCGGCCCGCCGCAATTCGTCGGCGAGCTCGGTTCGTACCGCGTCGGCCAGCAAAGCTAGACCCCTTCCGCAGGTGCCCCCCGCGATATCCGCTCTCCGGCCGGGCCGGTGCAGACGGAGATCTCGTCCGCCGCGCTACGGCCCGCACGACGGCCGGAGAAAATACAGTCTGCCAGGGACAAGCCGCTGACGTAGGAGTTCACGCAGATCCCGGCAGCCGTCCGGCCGGCCGCGTACAGACCCGGAATCTCCGCGCCGCCGGCGGTGCGGACGGCGCCGGTCTCCTCGTCGACCACCAGACCGCCGACGGTGAACATGGGGCACGGGTTGGGCAGGCTCGGTTTGATCGATACGTCCAGCAGCCAGTACGGTCCCGCGCCGACCGGACGGACGAATTCGGCCGGTTTGCCGACCGGGTCGGGGGCGCCGGTGGCGAAGGCGGAATTGTGCGCGGCCACCGTCTCCCGCAACCCGGCCGCGTCGATACCCGCGGCGGCGGCCACCGCGTCCAAGGTCTTACCCCGCTTCGCCTTGCGGCGCATGACCTCGAACTGCATCCGCTGGAACCACGCGGCCTGCGGCCCGATCTGGGAGAGGGCGGTGCGCATGAGGGCGTTGTCGGCCAACAGCCAGCCGATACCGTCGTGCCTGTTGATCAGGGCCTCGCCCACCGCGGCGCCGTAGCGGGTCTCATCGATCACCCGCTGCCCCTTCCCGTCGACCAGGACGGCGCCGGTGAACGAACTGGGCGGCAGCAGGAACCGCCAGGCCGAGACGTTCTCCATCCGGTCGGTCGCGCCGCCGACGCTGCGACCCAGTTCGATCCCACTGCCGTCGTCACCGGAACTTCCCAGTGCCAGGCCGTGCTTGTAGGCGGGTGCGTAGGAGTGCAGCATCTCCCGGTTGGCGATGAAACCGCCCGCGGTCAGCACCACTCCCCGGCGGGCCAGCACCCGGATCGTGGCGCCGTACTTGTGGTCCAGACGCGCGAGTCGTTCCTCCAGGGCGCGCCGCAGCGGCGGGTAATAGATGCCGGGTTTGGCGGCAACGGCGGCCATCCGGGTGTAGCGGGCCTTGACGCGAGCGGGCGCGTCGCGCAGAGTGCGGCATTCGACGCCGACGACGGTGCCGACATCGTCGGTGATCAGCGCGGTGGCCGTGGTCAGCGATTCGACCCGGACCCCGCGCCGCGCCGCCGACTCGGCCAGCGGCGCGAACAGTTTCTTTCCCGAGGTTCCCCACCCTTTGACCCGGTGACCGCGCTGTTTGGGGGTGATATCGGCGAAGGCGCCCGAGATCTCACTGCCGGAGTAGTAGAGGTAGTAGTCGTTGTTCGGATAGGAGGTCTTGTAGGGGCACAGGGACGCCTCGAAGGGCACCCCGTGCCCGGTCAGCCAGTCGATCAGGGCGGGACTGTCGTCGACGAAACGACGCAGAGTCGCGGGTGAGACGGCATCGCCGACCTCGCGCTCGAGATAGGCCAGCATCAGTTCCGGGGTGTCCTCGACCCCGCCGGCGCGCTGTACCCAGGTGCCGCCGCCTGCGTAGATGATGCCGCCGGAGAGCGCGGTCGCGCCCCCGCCGGTGAAACGATCCAGGACGACCACCTGGGCCCCGTCCTCGGTGGCCTGCAGAGCCGTTGCCGCGCCCGCCGCGCCGTATCCGACGACCACCACATCGGCGGTCAGGTCCCATTCGTGCCTCATGTACCCCACTCCACCAGAAACTGAAACGAGTTTCCCTGCTGTTTACGCCGTGGATCAAGTCTTCTGCCACACAACATAGACCTACGGCGCCCCTATTCTATAACGTGTTCTACATGAACGATCGGGAATACGATGTGGTGGTGGTCGGCAGCGGCGCCGCCGGGATGACCGCCGCCCTCACCGCCGCGCACAACGGGCTGAGTGTGGTGATCCTGGAAAAGGCGCCGTACTACGGTGGATCGACCGCGCGCTCGGGCGGCGGGGTGTGGATCCCCGGCAACAAGGCCCTGCGCGATTCGGGCGGTCCCGACGACCGCGAGGAAGCCCGCAGGTACCTGCACAGCATCATCGGCGACGTGGTCCCCGCCGAACGGATCGATACCTATATCGACCGCGGCGCGGAAGCCATGGACTTCGTCCTCGACCATTCACCGCTGAGGATGACCTGGGTCAAGGGCTACTCCGACTACTACCCCGAGGCCCCCGGCGGCCGGGCGGGCGGCCGGTCCTGTGAACCGAAGCCGTTCAACGCCAAGATCCTCGGCGAGGAGCGCTTCAATATCCACCCGCCCTATTCGAAGGCCCCGCTGAACGTGGCGGTCACCCAGGCCGACTTCGTCCGGTTGAACCTGATCCGACGGCATCCGAAGGGGGCGCTACGGGCCCTGCGGGTCGGGGTGCGCACCTACTGGGCCAAGTTCACCAACAAACATCTGATGGTGATGGGCCAGGCCGTGATCGCGGGCATGCGCAAGGGCCTCATGGATGCGAACGTGCCACTGCTGCTCGATACCCCCATGACCAAGCTGATCGTCGAGAACGGCAAGGTCACCGGCGTGGAGGCCACCCACAACGGTGAGACTGTCACCTTCACCGCCCGTCGCGGCGTGGTGCTCGGCAGCGGCGGCTTCGAACACAATGCCGAGATGCGGGCGAAGTACCAGCGCGAGCCGATCACCACTGAGTGGACGACCGGCGCCGCCACCAATACCGGTGATGGCATCGTCGCCGGGATGGACGCGGGTGCGGCGATCGGTTTCATGGAGGACGCGTGGTGGGGTCCGACCATCTTCAAAGGCGGTAAACCCTGGTTCGCGCTGTCCGAGCGCAACCTGCCCGGCTCGATCATGATCAACCCGCGGGGCGAGCGGTTCGGGAACGAATCGGCGCCCTACGTGGAGGCGGTCCACACCATGTACGGCGGCGAGTACGGGCAGGGTGAGGGTCCCGGCGAGAACATCCCCACCTGGCTGGTCTTCGATCAGCGCTACCGCAACCGGTACATGTTCGCCAGCCTCCAGCCGGGCCTGAAATTCCCGTCGCGCTGGATGGAGAACGACCTCATCGTCAAGGCCGCCACCCTGAACGAGCTGGCCGAGAAGATCGGGGTGCCCGCCGAGAAGCTCGCCGCCACCGTGGAGCGTTTCAACGCCTTCGCCGAATCCGGTGAGGACGAGGACTACGGCCGCGGCGACAGCCAGTACGACCGGTACTACGGCGACCCGACCGTCAAACCCAACCCCTGCCTCGCGTCGCTGGTCCAGGGCCCGTTCTACGCGGCCAAGATGGTGCCCGGCGACCTCGGCACCAAGGGCGGCCTGGTCGCCGACACGGCCGCCAGGGTGTTACGTGAGGACGGCACTCCGATCGAGGGCCTCTACGCCTCCGGCAACGTCTCCACCCCGGTGATGGGCCACACTTACGCGGGCCCCGGCGCCACCATCGGACCCGCGATCGCCTTCGGCTACCTCGCGGTCCACGACATCATCGACCGTACGAAGAACGCGGCCTGAGCAGTTCGAGGAGATCCGCATGTCCATCGATCCGAAAATCGCGCTGGGAGCAGAGCTCCCGAGCAAGGAATTCTCCTGGACCGCCACCGATGTCCAGCTGTACCACCTGGGTATCGGCGCGGGCCACCGCTGGACCGACCCCGCCGAACTGCGCTACCTCGACGACCGGGAACCACAGGTGCTGCCCACCTTCGCCACCGTCGCGCACACCCTCCGCGAAACGGACCCGCCGAAGGTGAAGTTCCCGGGCGTCGATATCGATCTCGCCAAGGTGGTGCACGGATCTCAGGAGATCCAGGTGCACCGCCCCATTCCGTCCGCCGGTAAAGCGACCCGGACCGGCCGGATCAGCGAACTCTGGGACAAGGGTTCGAACGCGGTGATCGTGCAGGAGTTCACGGTCACCGGTTCCGACGGCGAGGCCCTGTGGACCGAACGGTCCTCGATCTTCGCCCGCGGCGAAGGCGGATTCGGCGGGGAACGCGGCCCGAGCAGCAAGGCCGGACAGCCAGACCGGGAACCGGATTTCGACGTCACCACCGCGACCCTGCCGCAACAGGCCCTGCTGTACCGGCTCTGCGGCGACCGCAACCCGCTGCACTCGGACCCGGAATTCGCGAAGGGCGCGGGCTTCCCGGCGCCGATCCTGCACGGCCTGTGCACATACGGGATCATCTGCAAAACCGCCACCGACACAGTGCTGGATTCGGCCGCCGACCGGGTTACCGGTTTCAAGGCCCGGTTCGCGGGAGTGCTGTTTCCCGGGGAGACGCTGCGGTCGCGGATCTGGCGGGAACCGGGCCGGTTGACCATCAGTGCCACGGCCGTCGACCGCGCGGACGCGCCGGTGCTGGGAGACGTGGAACTCACCTACGCCGAGTGACCCGACCGATCCACGCGGCGGCCGACGATTTCGCCAGAGATCGTCGGCCGCCTGCTTCCCGATGAAATCGCGGGTGTCGCGATGGGCCGATCCGGCACGCCACAGGTCTGCGTGACTCTGGGTTCACGCGCCCCGACTGCTGCCGGGTTCGGCAGTGACCGGCTGCCGCTTCAGCCGATTCTCGAGTTCATTGAGTCCAGCGCGAGCGGAGACGGCCGGGAGCTGAGGAAGAACTGCCGCGGACAGTCGGTCGCGAGAGGACCACCGCGCAGTGCGGAATCGATCAGATCCTGAAATGCCTTGTCCTGCGGTTCATCTCGATGCACCACGTGGCGTCCGGGGCAGAACTGCTGGACACTCGCGTTGACGGCCCCCGGCAGCGGTTCGCGTTCGGGACCCTCGTTCTCCGAGTACAGGTGGTAGGCGGGGAGCCCGGGCGGCAGGGCCGGCGGCGTGTTCAGCTCCCGCAGAAACGCCGACCCCGGTGCGATATCGCCGCATCCGGGGAACACGGGCGCGCAGAGATTCCCCAGGGGTTCGCCGTAGTTCGGGGTGCCGAAGTCGAGATAGGTCCCCACCGACTCGCGTCCGCCCAGCGATTTCACGTAGTACCGCTGTGCCAGCCCGCCCATGGAGTGGCCGACCAGATCGACCCGCCCGCCGCCGGTGCTCCGCCGGATCTCGGCGACTCGGTCGGCGATCACGGCCGCGGACTCGGCGATGGAGACGGTTCCCGACGATCCGGCGGGCACCCCGGGCAACACCATCGAGTACGCGGTGTAGCCCCGCCCGGACAGCTCCGATCGAAGGCTCTCCAGAATGCCGCGGTCCGCGTCGAAACCGCCGATGACCAGGACGGGATTCGCCGCCGCGAGGTCGGCGTGCGCGATTGCGGTCGGCGCGACGACCGAACCGCAACCGAGGAATGCGAGAACCACACCGAATCGGGCGAGCAGCGCGAACACAGTTTTCATCGACCTGCTTTCCGGAGGCTGAACGGCCGCTCCGCTGTCACCCGAAGCGCGACAGCGTCGACCGACGGCCTGGATGCTAATCCGCTGATCGCCCGGGTGCGCGGAGGCGCAGCGGACCGTCCTGCTCAGCTATTTTGCCCAGCGCATTGATCGCGCGCGCCCGCTCGAGACATTTCGCCACCTCCAGCAGGGCGGCATCGACCGTATCTTTTGAATACCCAGGCCCACCAACTCGTTCGCCTGATGCCGCCGCCCCGGACAGTAGTTCAGCGGTGTCGCAGCGATGCGCGCAATGCCCGGCCGAACCAGGCGAAGACCGGCCCCAGGTCCGGCAGCGGGGCCCAACCGTTGATCGTCGACACCAGCTGCCAGTACCGCGTCACCCGCGAGTCGTCGGCCACTACCAACCGCTCGAGGATCCAGGATCGCAACTCGCTGTCATCCGCTCTGCCGAAAGTCTCGGCATATCGAGCGGTGAGCAGGTCGACGACCGGCACCGCCGAATCCGAGTCCGGCTCGATTCCGGTCGCGAGTGCCCGGCCCACCGCCTCGCGCACGGCTTCGGTCAGCTCGTGGTGCAGCCCGGTGTCGTCTCCGGCGGCACGCTCCTTCGCCTGGTATTCGGCCATCCGGCGCACCGCGGCCCGGAAATCCTCGTCCTGTACCAGCTCCACCAGTTCCATCCACGCCGCGACCTGACCGGTGGTCGGGTCGGCCGGAAGGTCCGGCATGCTCGACCGCAGCAACTCCACGACGGCGGGGGCGGCGTCGGCGGTTCCGAACGTGTCGTCGACGAAATCGTGGACGAGGCGGTGCCGTTCGGCTTCCGAAAGGTTCACCAGTTTGTGCATCAGATCCATCTCCTGAGGGTTCGACTCTCGCTGGGCGACCGCCCGCAACACCGCACGCCGTAGCCGCAGCGTGCGAATCCGGACGTCGAGGGCATCCGCGTGCGCCGCCGCCACTTCGCTCAGTGACGTCTCGCGGGAAAGGATGCGGCGCACGGTCGCCAGATCGATGTCCAGGTCACGCAAGGTGCGAACCAATTCCAGGCGTGCCAGCGCGTGCGTGTCGTAAAGCCGATGACCGGCCGGGCTGTGACAGGTCGCCGGGACGATTCCCTTGTCGGCGTAGAACCGGATCGCCTTGACGGTGAGACCCGTGCGCGCGGCCAGTACCCCGATGGGAAAAAGCGTCTCGTCGTCCATACCGACAGCCTGCGGTCTCCCCCTGGGGGAGGCGCAAGCCGGTTTGCTTCTCGACAGTGCGCCACGCAGCCTTCCAGTGCGATCGTCCGGGTCTGCGACGAAACGCCGCCTACCGGACACGACTCGTTCGTCCGGTCTTCCGGCATCGATTCCGGTCGATCTACGTGCAACGATGAGGTAGATCAGGTTCGAGACACGGAGGTGGAGGCGTTGCCCGAGCAGCCCACGGGACCTATGAGCGATCCATTCGACGGCCGGCGACCGACCGCCCATGAGCGTCTCAGCGGACAGCCTTGGGACGCCTCGTATTCCGACGGCCCGGCACCCTGGGATATCGGCCGCCCACAACCGGCGGTCCTACGAGTGGCCGCCGAAGGCGGTTTCACCGGGAGCGTGCTCGACGCGGGCTGCGGAACCGGAGAGAACGCCTTGCACATCGCCGCGCTGGGATTACCGGTGCTGGGTTTCGATGTGGCGGAGACGGCGCTGGCCATGGCCCGCGAAAAGGCCGCCGACCGGGGTGTCGAGGCCGAATTCATCGCCGCCGACGCTCTCGCGCTGGCAGACCTGGGCCGCACCTTCGACACAGTGCTGGACTGCGGCCTCTTCCACACCTTCGACCGCGACGAACGCCCCGGCTACCTGACGAGTCTGGCCTCGGTCACCCACCCCGGGACGACCCTCTACCTCCTGTGCTTCAGCGACGACGCCCCCGACATCGGACCGCACCCCGTCAGCCTGGAGGAATTGAACGCGGAATTCAGCCCGTCCACCGGTTGGAATATCGCCGCCGTCGAACCGGACCGGATCGAAACAAGATTCCACGACCACGGCGCCCCGGCCTGGTTCGCGACAATCGACCGGGTATAGAAACAGGTCGGGGCGCAGCGTCATTCGAGGGTCAAGGATCGGATTCCGGGTAGCCGGGGCTCCGGCCGTCAATCGGTGAAGCAGTTGGCGAAACGACTATTCGGAGGTTCGACCCGCTGTGTCGATGACGAGGTGGTCTCGGCCGACTGAGCCGACGGGGTGTTGGGTGAGACCTGACCTGACAATCGCCTGCTCGATCGTGTCGATTCGCAGGTGCATCGCACCGATCCGCCCGGCAAGCAGCCGTGACAGATATGCCATAATTTCGCTAGTATTATGGCATGACCATGTTTCAGGTGAGCGACCTAGCGGGAGCCCGACGCCGCGAGTTCCTCGACGAAGCGAAGCGCTCATCGGCCTCATTACGCGATACCGATGGCTCGGTGCTCATCATGTTCGAGGCTCAGCGGATCGCCGCCTTGCGCGAAGCGGCCGCCACCATCACTCAGCTCTTCTCGGCCGAAGCCGTACTCGCCCGCACCGATGCACCAACACCGGTGGAACTGGGCGGGCTGGCATGGCTGTCGGAATTCGACCCCGACGACCGGGCGGAGGCGCTGGCCGAGATTCGAAATGCCGTGGTCCTCACTGTGACGTCCGAGGATCCCCACCCTCTGCGAGAAGTGCTGCATGCGTGGGCGACCACTGCTTCGGTGATGCGCGATCCCATGCGACGGGCCGTGCACATCGCCCCGGCCGACGAGTCCGATTACACCGAGGTAGATGCCCCCCAGCAGAGAACTGATGGCTGATCACGACCCGCTGCCCGGTGCATACCGGCCGTTCGTCGCGGCCCGCGCACCCGGTGGCCGACCGCCCACGAAGCCGGCCTATCGAGTTCTGGTGCACAGACAATATCTCGATGCCTGGAACGGTCTGGCCGATCGTGTCGGGATCACCTCGGCCCAGCAGTTCTGGGTACACGTCGCGTCGACGCCGGGAACTCCGCCCGCCGTCGGAAACTCAACTGTGCTCCGCGGTAAGAATCACGGCCCGAAGTGGGAGGGGTACTCGCGCACCATCCACTACGAGATCAGCGGAGCAGGACGGATCGACTACCAGTACTGCAACTCCACAAGGGAAGGGGATCACGGCGATCCCCACCCCGTCGTCAAGATACTCACGATCGATCTGGGGAGTCACTGAGGCCGCGCCCGCCGGCGAATGGTTCGACTGCCCGAGCTGTGCTCGTCGCATCGCCTGCCACCGGCGGGAACAGAATTGTCTCCGGTCCCGTCGGCGAGTTGCGAGGCTGCCATCGGCAAGTTCGGGTCAGCAGCCCGTGCGCCCCGGACGATCAGCGCTCATGCCTCGCGAGTGATTACTCGGCGGCCGGTCACCCGATTCGATCGGCGGCGAGCACTGTTGCTTTCGAAGGTGCGCCGAACCAACTGGAAAGGGCATCGCGTAGCGTGACCAAGGCGGTCTCGACGGGTTCGTCGGCGGTCACGGCCCAAGCGATATGGGCGTCCGGGCGGATCAGCACGGCATCGGCCGTGGGGTGCTCGGTTTCCGCGGAGACGATGTCGATGCGACCCTCCCACTCCCGAACGACCGCACGCAGTTCCGGCCGGTCGGCCAGATTCAGGAACACCGGCCGCGCAGCGTGCATGAGTTCCGCGACGCTGGTGAACCCCTCCTCGGTACGCAGCGCGAGGTCGGGGGCGAAGGCGCCGATCAGCGGATGCCGGTCGGCGCCCGGCAGCGGATAGCGAATATCGGCGCCGGAGATCATGGCACCGATGCGGCGGGCCGGTTGTTCGTCGGCGAGCAGTTCCTGGAACACCTGCCGGAGTGCGTCGGCGGCCGGGTCCAGGCTACGCCGCAACGCGACTTGGGCGCGGGTCTGCAACAGTGCCCGAGAACCCGCGAAATGCCGTTCTGCGTGATAGCTGTCCAGCAGCCCGGGCGGCGCCCAACCCTGGATTTCGCCCGCCAGTTTCCAGGCGAGGTTCACCGCGTCGAGCATGCCCGCGTTGAGACCCACACCCGTGCTGGGAAGCAGGTGGGCCGCGTCGCCCGCGATCAGCACCCGGCCGTCCCGGTAACGCTCCACGTGCCGGTCCTTGAAGGTGAAGCGCGTCAACCTCAGAGGGTCTCCCAACGGAATGTCAGAACCGAGTACCCGGCGAACACTGTCCTGGAACTCGGTCAGGGTCATCGGAGTCGCGTCGTCGAATTCGGTGGACTCGTCCTCGGTGACGGAGAACATCAGCACTCCGGAAGTGACCGACCCGAACCCGAAGACACCGCGCTCGGACCTGATGAAACCGGTGCCGATCCGGCCCATTCCGGGGATATCGATCTCGCCGTTGTCGAGCACGGTCACCGACTCGTGCGCGGTGACCACGGCGAGCCGGTTGATCTCCGGATACGTGGTGCCGGGGAACGGTATTCCCGCCATATCGCGCACCGGGCTACGGCCGCCGTCACAGGCCACCAGATACCGCGCGGTCGCCCGGTACGGGCCGTCCGGTCCGTGCACCTGCACGGTTGCCGCCGCCTCGTCCTGGTCGACCCCGACCACCTCGTGTCCACGGCGCACATCGGCGCCGAGCTCACCGACGTACTCGTCGAGGATGCGCTCGAGTCGCGTCTGCGGAAGCGGCAGCCCCTCGAGCGGTGAGTCCGTCAGCTGTGTGAGGTCCACATGTATGCCGCCGAACGGAAAACGCGCGGGCGGGATCGGGTCGGTGGTGGCCGCCTCGCATCGCTCCAGCAGGCCCCGGTAGCGCAGCAGGTGCAGGATCTGCCCGCCCAGGCCCATGGCTTTCTGGGTCTCCCGGGGCTGCGCGTGCTTCTCCAGGACCAGCGGTCGCACACCTGCCAGACGCAGTTCCGCGGCCAGCATCAGGCCGGTGGGTCCCGCGCCCGCAATGATGACATCGGCGTCCGTCACCGGTCGCTCCTCCCGCAGTTCTCCGTCATTTCCTCGCACACCCGGGTGGCCGACGACTTCACGCACTAGCAACTCCAGTTTCCGCAGGTGATGGCTTCGGCTAGCGAGTATGCGGCACCACCCGGGTCTTGCCGCAAGCCCCGGGGTGCGCTATATCTTGAAAGCGGGAGACCGACGGACTCCCATTCTTGTCGACCATTCGGAGTGGTCCACTTCGACACGAAGCCCGGTCCTCGGCCACGCCACCGCCTCATTCACCCAGGTCGAACCACCTCCAGCAGCAATCGCGACAAGAACAGACCGCCCGCGTCGACGGGCGGACTGCTCAGATCGTCGGCACGCCCTGTTCCCGGCCGAGTACGCGACCTGGTCAAGGTTCGCGGTGGTACCCGGCCGGCCGAGCGCGGACTGGGCGGGCCGGCTGGAGCTGGGCGAGTCGTCGGGTCGACGACGCAAAGGCGCGCTTCGTAGTCGCCGCCGAAATCGCGGGCTCGGGTCGGCCGTGTGGGTCAGTCGCGTTGGTGGATGGCGGCGAATTCGCGTTCGTAGTCCAGGGATACGTCTTCGCCCGCGGTGATCACGACGCTGGCGACGGTGGCGCCGGTGAGTGGGAAGGGGCCGGTGTAGTCGGAGCTGACGGCTTGGCCGCGGTCGCGGCCGATGTTGGAGCCTTCGCCGGTGAGGGAGAAGTACCCGGGTTGGACTTTGATGGTGGCGTCGGCGACGGTGTCGTCGTCGATATGGAGAACGGCGGTGCCGGTGGGTGAGGGTCCGTCGACGCCGGTCTTGGTGAAGTCCATGCCGACGACGACCAGCCCGGTCGGTAAGGGGGTGGGTGCGATGAGTTTTTGTTCGAGTTCGCCGAGCCAGTTGTAGGTGTAGTGCAGGACGCCGTCGAGGAGGTAGAGCGTGTGGCCGCCGAAACGGCCGCCACTGGCGAAGATGACGCCGTGGGATCCAGGGTCGGTGACGGTGAGCGAGGCGGTGACGGCGAAGGAGCGGCCGACGATCGGGAAGGACCGTTCGGGCACTTCGGAGGCGCCGGGGAACAGTTCCATGCGACCCGCTTTGCCGGCGACGCTGGGTTGATCCAGTTCCGCGAGATCGGCGGCGGTGCGGTCGTCGAGGGGATATCCGTGGTATTTCCCGGCTTCTTGTTCCCAGAGTTGCTGAAGCTCGGCGAGGAGTTCGGGTTTCTCCTGAGCGAGGTCGTGTAACTGGTTGCGGTCTCGTTCGAGGTGGTAGAGGCACCAGGTGTCCTGGTCGAAATGCGACCAGCCGCTGGGCGCCGGGGGGTGGACGGCGTTGGCGTGCCAGCCGTCACGCCAGATCGCGCGGGTGCCGAAGATCGAATAGAACTGGGAATGTTTCGGCGAGGGCGCGGTCGGGTCGTGCAGGATCGCGGCCATGCTGACGCCTTCGATCCGGGTTTGCGGCACCGACCGCACCGTGTCGGGCGCGGTGATGCCGAGCAGGTCGTAGAGGGTGGGGACGAGGTCCATGGCGTGCAGGTACTGGTCGCGGGTCTCCCCGCGCGCTTTCAGGCCGCGCGGCCAGGACATGATCATCGGATCGGCGGTGCCGCCCTCCCAAGCAGCGTTGATCTTGTACATCTTGAACGGGGTGTTGAACGCCATCGCCCACCCGTTCGAGAAGTGTGGGTGAGTGGTCTCGCCGCCGAGCTCGTCGAGGACTTTCAGATTCTCCTGGATGCTCTCGGGAACCCCGTTGTACCAGCGGTTCTCATTGACGGAACCGGCTTGTCCGCCTTCGGCGGAGCAGCCGTTGTCCGATAGCGCCACGATCACGGTGTTGTCGAGTTGGCCGGTGTGTTCCAGGTAGTCGAGTATTCGTCCGATCTGGGCGTCGGTGTAGGAGGCGAATCCGGCGTACACCTCGGCTTGCCGGACGAACAGTCTGCGTTCGTCCTCGGTGAGTTCGTCCCAGGGCCTGACGATATCGGAGATCGGCCACGGAGCGCCGTCCGCGCTGGTCTCGTGGGCCAGCGGGTTGATGTCGGGCAGCTGCAGCGAGTCCGGGACCAGGCCGAGTTGTTTCTGCCGCGCGAGTACGGTTTCGCGATACCGTTCGTAGCCGTCGTCGAAGCGGCCGCGATATCGGTCGGCCCATTCCCGGAACACATGGTGGGGGGCGTGGCAGGCGCCGGGACAGAAGTACATCATCCACGGTTTGCCCGGCGCGGTCGCACTGGAATCGGCCAGGAAATCGATCGCGCGGTCGGCCAGATCACGGGACAGGTGATAGCCCTGCGCGGGCGTGGTGGCCGGGTCGATCTGGTGGTTGTCGTACCACAGATCCGGATACCACTGGTCGGTCAGGCCGCCGAGGAATCCGTAGAAGCGATCGAATCCGCGCTGCAGCGGCCAGGTCCGTTTCGAGGCGCCCATCGACATCTCGGTCGCCGGGGACAGATGCCATTTCCCCACGGCCATGGTGTTGTACCCCTGTTCGCGCAGGACCTCGGAGATGAAGCCGTTCTCCGGCGGGATGAGGCACGAGGTGTTGGGGAACCCGTCGGCGAATTCACCGACCACGGTCATTCCGTTGGTCCCGGCGCTGCGCCCGGTCAGCAGGCACGACCGGGTCGGTGAGCACAGGGCCGTGGTGTGGAACTGGGAGAAGGTGATCCCGGCCTCGGCGATACGCCGCATATTCGGCATCTCGATCAGCCCACCGAACACGTCCCAGGACCCGTATCCCATGTCGTCCCACACGATGTACAGCACATTCGGCGCCCCCGCCCGCGCGGCGGGTTCCACATAGGGCGTCCAGTCCGGAACGGAATCCCGGACGTCGTGGGCGATCTTCCCGGAGAACGACGCGGCCATGACCATCTCCCAACTCGTAGTCGCTGCGAACAGTGCTGATCAATCGGGTACGACACAGCGGAATCCGAGGTGACACGTCGCGGTGTCCTCGGCTTGCCCTTGCCGGGCGGCGGGCCGGTAGCGCAGGCAGTAATTCGGTGCACACAGGTAGGAACCGCCCTTGATCACCCGCCGTGGATGCCGTTCCCCGGCCTCGACCGGTGGTGGACCGTCCCGACGCTGCGCGTCATTCGGCGCGCAGCACGATCCCCCGCTGCCGTGGTCGGCACGGAAGTAGCCGGTGGTCCACTCCCACACATTTCCGGTCATGTCGAACAGGCCGTAACCGTTGGGCGGATAGCTGCCGACCTTGGTGGTGGCAGGCTGGTCGGTCTGGCCTCGTCCGGGCAGGAACTGCCACGGAAACTGCCCGACCCAGGTGTTGGCCATCCGCCGCCCCTTGGGCTCGAACTCCGCACCCCAGCTGAACGTCGCGCCGGCCAGGCCGCCACGGGCGCCGAATTCCCACTGTGCCTCGCTGGGCAACGCCTTACCCGCCCATGCCGCGTAGGTGGCGGCGTCTTCGTAGGCGACCTGGATCACCGGATGGTGATCGCGGCCGTTCAGATCGCTGCCCGGCCCGTGCGGATTCCGCCAGTTCGCGCCCGGCACATACGCCCACCAGCGCCGCCAATCCTCCAACGGAACCGGACCACGACTGCGCCGGAAGACCAGCCCACCGGGAACCAGATCCGCGGCCCGGGCGCCGGGGAAATCACCCGGATCGAGTTCACGCTCCGCCACAGTCACATAACCGGTGTCCCGGACGAACCGGCCGAACACGGCGTTGGTCACCGGATGCGCATCGATCCAGAACGGCTCCACCGACACCGGCCGCACCGGCCGCTCCTCCGGGAAGAAATCCGAAGCACCCATCGCGAACTGCCCACCCGGCATTCGAACCATGTTCTTGTGCGTCCGCACCGCCGAACAGCCCGCCATACCCGCAACCTCCGCGATCGGCCGCAATCCGGCGCCGATCCATCTCCGTCGACGTTTCCAGTGGGTTCTGCGCGGGATTCTTCTGCATCGACGGCTCGATCCGAGGTAGGCGAGGCCGTGCGCACACTGCGCAACCCGGAATCCGATCCACGTATGGCCGGGGGTTGTTACGCCCCGGATGTCCGAGTGGCCTGGTCTTGGTGTGCGAGGTCCGGCCCTGCCGGTGTCGGACGCCGCCGGGTCGCGGTGATGCTGTAGGTCAGGATCGACGACAGCAGGATCACCAGCACCGGCGCCACCACCGGCGCCCACGCCAACCGCACCGGCAGCAAGGCCGCCCCACTGGCCGCCATGGTCCACAGCACCGCGCCCACCACCGACGGCAGCGTGGTCGGGACGACCCCGCGGGGCGCCGTCACGGTCGCGATATTGAGCAGATAGGTGGTGGCCACCAACCCCGCCGCGGCCGCCGCGACGAGTCCGGTATCCGAGAGCGCGAGAACGCCGATCACCAGCAGTACCGCGCCGACGGCCGCCCAGCGCCACCACCAGCCGACCACTACCAGCACGATCGCGGCCGGGGCCGCCCACGGCTGGATCAGCGCGACCAGGAGTACGAGCAGCGTTCCAGCGAGATGCGCGAGGAATTTGATCATCGGCGCACCCGGCTCATCCGGCGGTGCTGCGGCAGCAGCCGCATCGTCTGGTCCAGGCGGGCGTCATCGGCCCAGTGCACGATATCCACACCGACCGTGCTCATATCGCGGTACATCGACATCCGCTCCAACTGCCACATCTTCTCCATGGTGGGGTCGAGATCACCGGCGAAGGGGCTGCCGCGCAGCACATCCACGGCCACCACCACGTGCCCGCGTTTGCGCAGATCGATCAACGCGAGAGCGAACTGGGTGTCCAGCAGGGTGCTGAACGCGACGATGATCGCGCCGAGCGGGACCGCGGCGTAGGGCGCCAAGGTCCCGGTCGTGGGTATGTACTCGTCGCCCACATCGAGCACGGTGTCGACGATGCGATAGAACTGCCGGCGGCCGATATCGGGGCGCAGCCAGCGCGGCGACCGGCCCAAACAGACCACCGCGGTGCGGTCTCCGGCCTGCAGCGTCGACTGCACCACCTGCGCCGCACCGCGCACCGACAGTTCCAGCGCGTCGGTGGCCGGACCGGGCGCCTGCTGGGAGGTATCGACCAGCACGACCACGTCCGCGGATCGGTTGGTCAAGCGTTCGGTCACGTACAGCCGGCCCCGGCGGGCGCTCACCTGCCAGTTCACGGTGCGCAACTGGTCGCCGGGGGCGTAGGGGCGGATATCGGCGTATTCCACACCCGGACCGTGCCGGCGGGTGAGGTGCACGCCGAGGCGTTCGGGGAGTTCGGTGCGCGGCAGCCGCATCCGCTGCGGATCGGTGACCGGATAGACGTAGATCTCCCCGGCGGGCAGGGTCGCGGTGGCCAACGCCATTCCGGCGGGGCTCAACGCCTTGACCCGCACGGAGATCGGATAGCGACCCCACCGCGTCGCCGACACCGTCAACCGCAGTCCGGCCGGCGCCGAACCGGAATCCGCCGATTCCTCGACCGTGACCGTCATACCGTCGACCGCGACCGGTTTGCAGCGCAGCAATGCCTGCCCCTGATCCACGAATGCGGCGATGGTGACGGTGACCTGCTCGTTCTCGAAACAGCGCTGGGTTCCGCCGCCGTCCACCTGGATCCGGGTGCGCGACACCTGCCAGGGTGCGCTGGCCAGCACGCCGAGCATGGGCGCCGCGAACACCACCAGCTGCCAGCTGCCCGCGATCACCGCGCCCAGCAGTGCGACCGCCGACGCGATGGCCAGCAGATAGGTGAGCGGGGCGGGGCGCCAGCGCAGGCGGGCCTCCACCGTGGCACTGGCGTCGCGGTGTCTCATTGCGTGGCGGCGCGGGGAACCGGGAGGCGGCGCAGGAGTTCGCTGATCACGTCCTCGCCGCGGATGCGCCGCACCCACATCTCCGGCCGCAGGGTGATCCGGTGCGACATCGCGGGAATCGCGAGCGCCTTCACGTCTTCGGGAACCACGAAGTCGCGGCCGTTGAGCAGGGCGCGGGCGCGGGCCATCTGCACCAGGTCCAGTTCCGAACGCGGGCTCGCGCCGACCTCCACCTGCGCGTGGGCGCGCGTGGCGCTCGCCAGTGCCACCACATAGCCGACGACATCCGGGTGCACCGAGACGAATTCGACGGAATGCCGCATTTCCAGCAGCCCTTTGGCGTCGACCACCTGGTTCACGCGCGGCGATACCGCACCGCGTTCGAGGCGGCGGCGGATCATCTGGGTTTCGTCCTGTTCGGACAGGTAACCCAGTCGCAGCTGGATCGCGAAACGGTCCAGCTGCGCTTCGGGCAGCGGATAGGTGCCTTCGTATTCGATGGGGTTGTCGGTGGCGAGTACGACGAACGGTTGTGGCAGCGGGAAGGTCTCGCCGTCGATGCTCACCTGACCCTCTGCCATCGCCTCGAGCAGCGCCGCCTGCGTTTTCGGCGGGGTGCGGTTCACCTCGTCGGCGAGCAGCATATGGGTGAACACCGGGCCCCGGCGGAAAGTGAACCGGCCGGTGGACATGTCGTAGATCGTGGAGCCGAGCAGATCCGCCGGCAGCAGATCCGGGGTGAACTGCACCCGGGTGAAGTCCAGCCCGAGGGCGGCCGCGAACGACCGGGCGATCAGCGTTTTGCCCAGCCCGGGCAGATCCTCGATGAGCACATGGCCGCCGGCCAGGATCGCGATCATGATGAGCTGTAGCTCTTCGCGTTTGCCGACGACGACCCGGGAGACCTCCCGGAGCACGGCTTCGGTGCGTTGGACGGTCGCGTCCAAGGGCATGGTCATGTCATTTCTCGCAATGCGTCGACCCGTTTCACATTCTCTGAAGGCGGCTCAGGATCTCGTCGAGAGCCGCGCGGCCCGGCGCGGACGTGTTCTGGTCACGCAGCGCCGAGTCGGCCGGGTCCACCCAGCGCCATAGGTCGGCGCCGAACAAATGGACTCCGGCGCTTTCCAGCGCCCGCCGGTTCTTGCTGACCCGCAGGCCGGCGGACAGTTGGAACTCTTTGGCCAGCAGCGGGCGCAGATGCCGATCCCAATCGGCGCGGCTGCCGTCGGCACGGTCGACGAGCATTTCGGCGCGGGCATGCCAATGGCGCAGCATTTCGGCGGGCCCGTTCTCCATGACGTCGGCCGGTTCCTTTTCCCTCTTCTCCGGGCGCAGCAGCACCCAGACGAAGCAGCACAGTGCGACGGCGACCGGCAGCCCGGCCGCGATCAGCATCAAATCCCGGACTCGCAGGTAGGCGACGGCTTCCAGTCCGGCGACCGCGATGATCGCGGCGGCGACGATCCAGGGTCTGCTCATATCGACCTCGTCACGTCGGGCGAATCGCTGCTCAGCGGCGCGGCGGGCGGATATCCAGCGTCCATGGCGGCCGTCACAGCCGGATTCGGCGGCGCGGTCTGCTGCAGGTCGGAGAGCACCACGCGCAGCAATTGTTCGGCCCGCATCCGCTGCCAGGCCATCATGGAGTGCGGGCTGAACCGGGCTTCTTCGAACAGCGCCACCAGTTCCCGGGCCGAAGCGTCCTGCAGCGCTCCGTGCTCGAATGCCCGCGCGAGCACTTCCATCGGGGTGTCGGAGGCCAGCGGCGCCAGGCCGCGCGCGAAGATCAACCCGCGTTCCATCGCGACATAGCAGGCGATGATCGCGGTCCGCGGGTCCTGACCGGGCGCGTTCATCGCGGCCAGACCCATCTCGGCGGCCTTGACCAACGAATCGGTGTCCGGGGGCAGCGGCTCGCCGCCGGCCGCCGCGGCGTCTTCGGCGGCCTCGGCGCGTTCGCGGCGCTGCTGGGTGTTGACGGTGACGACGGCCAGACCGGTTACCGCGACCGCGACCAGAGTTCCGGCGGCGGCCGTGGCCAGGATCAACCCGGTGCCGGTGAGTACCGGCTCGTCCTCGTCGACACCGGGTGGTGTGGCCGGACGCGGAACATACCGGGAATCGCCGGGTGGGGCGGGCGGCACCTGCTCGGTGGTGCGCTGGAAACCGATGAAATAGATGGCGAAGGAGATCGCCGCGAGTACTCCGGCGACGGCCAGCAGGAAAAGTACGACCAGCCCGAAGCGGCCGAGCCGCCAGTGCAGTTCGTGTTCGTCGGAGTCGAGGTCGGGCAGGGCCAGCGGCAGCCGGTGCTGGCTGGCGATGACCCCGGCCAGCAGCACCACGATCGAGACGGTGAGCAGTACCGGCATCAGCGCGACGGTGAGAGCGGAGGAGGTGCCCTCGGCGGTGTCCTCGGTGTTCTCCGGCATTCCCGGGATATGACCGCGCAGGGCGATGACAGCGCAGAACAACAGCGCGAACACCGCCACAATGCGCGCGATCAGCGCCCGCGACCCGGCCAACCCGATACCTCGAACCTGCTCACTGCCAAGAACAGCCACATGTTTACATGCCGGACGGCCGGTCCGTTAGCGTTTCGACAATATGAAATGACGAGTTTTCCACTTTTTTCAGCCCCTTGTCGGCAAACCTACTGCCCATTGCGCAATCGACAGTTATATCTTGTTACCGACTGTGAATAGTCACAACCCTCACGGACACAGCAATCGATTCCCGGCGGCCGGCATCCGGCGCTCAGCTCGGACGACGAGCATCCGCCGCGCCGAACCCGGAAAATCGGGTACGGCGCGGCGGTGTCGACAGCGGTTGACGGAGGGCCCGGTGGCGAGCCGGGTCAGGCGGCTCGGTCCGCGCTCAGCACCAGCCCCGATGTCGGGACCCCGGTACCGGCTGTGACCAGCACGTTCTCCACCTTCTCGACCTGATTCACCGAGGTTCCGCGCAACTGGCGCACCCCCTCGGCAATCCCGTTCATTCCGTGGATGTACGCCTCACCCAGCTGACCGCCGTGGGTATTGATCGGTAGTTTCCCACCGATTTCGATCGCCCCGTCGGCAATGAAATCCTTCGCCTCGCCACGCGGGCAGAAACCGAGTTCCTCCAACTGCATGAGGACGAACGGCGTGAAGTGGTCGTACAGAATTGTGGCCTGCACATCATCGGGTCGCAAACCGCTCTGCGCCCACAACTGATCGCCGACCAGACCCATTTCCGGAAGCCCGGTCAACGCGTCCCGGTAATAGCTGGTCATCACGTATTGGTCGGCCCCGCTACCCTGCGCCGCGGCGGTGATGACGGCCGGGGCGTTGGGCAGATCCCGTGCCCGCTCGGCACTGGTCACGACGATCGCGACACCGCCGTCGGATTCCTGGCAGCAGTCCAGCAGATGCAGCGGTTCGGCGATCCACCGCGAATTCTGGTGATCCTCCAGGGTGATCGGCTTGTTGTAGAAAAAGGCGTTCGGATTCACCGCGGCGTGCTTGCGGTCGGCGACCGCGACCCGGCCGAAATCGGCGCTGGTCGCGCCGTACACGTGCATATACCGCCGGGCGACCATCGCCACCTGCGCCGCGGGGGTGCCCAGGCCGTGCGGATACGACCAGCCGGCGTCGATTCCCGAGGAGGTCGGCGCCGCGGCCAGCGAGGTCGAGAACTGGCCGAACCGGGAGACCGAACGCTCGTTGAAGGCCCGGTAGGCCACGACCACATCGGCGACTCCGGTCGCCACCGCCATCGCCGCCTGCTGCACGGTGGCGCAGGCCGCGCCGCCGCCGTACCCGATATGGCTGAAGAACTTCAGCTGCGGGATCCCGACGGCACGCGCCACCGCGACCTGCATATTGGTGTCCATCGTGAAGGTGGTCAGCCCGTCGACGTCGGCGGGGGTGAGCCCGGCGTCCGCGAGGGCGGCGGTGACCGCCTCGGCCGCCAGACGCAGTTCGCTGCGGCCGGACTCCTTGGAGAAGTCGGTGGCGCCGATTCCCGCGATGGCGGCCCGGCCGGACAGTGGATGTTCAGGAGTAGTCATACGGACCTCATTCCGCGGGCTGGGACAGGACTCTGCGTATCGGCGCTCACGCCCCGCCACCGACTCCCGCAACACTGACGACGACCGTCGCGACGATGTGATCGCCCAGGCTGTCCTTGCCGAGGACCTCCAGCCGGACCTCCGCCCCCTCCACCGCGGTGACCTTGCCGGTGAGGGTCAACGTGTCGTAGGCGTACAGGGGTACACCGAGCCGCAGCGCGATGGATTTCACCACCGTCGCCGGGCCCGCCCAGTCGGTGACGAAACGCTGCACCAGACCCGTATCGGTGAGGATGTTGACGAAGATGTCCTTGGACCCGCGCTCGATCGCCTTGTCCCGGTCGTGGTGCACATCCTGGAAGTCCCGGGTGGCCAGAGCGGTGCTGATGACGAAGGTGGGGTCGGCGTGGATCGACAGTTCCGGCAGTTCGGTGCCCACCTGGACCGTGGTCGGATCGAATGCGGCGGTCATACGCTCACCTTCCAGAACGGCAGCACCGTATCGTCGTCGAGTTTCTCGAAACCGGCGGCGACCCGCAGTCCCACCTCGACCCGACCGGGTTCGACGCCGCGCAGTTCGCCGAGCATCCGCACACCCTCGTCGAGTTCCACCAGCGCGACCACGAACGGCAGGTCACGACCGGGCACCTTCGGGGCGTGGTGCACGACGTAGCTGAACACCGTGCCCTTCCCGGTGGACACCACATAGTCGACCGGTTCCGTCTTGTCCTGCCAGATCGCCGGGATCGGCGGATGCCGCAGCGTGCCGTCGGGCAGTTTCTGGATCCGCAGTTCGCCGGCTTTCGTACCCTCCCAGAAGAATTCGGTGTCCAGCGAGACCAGCGGGCGCACCCGTTCGGCAGGGGCCGGCGCGGGGGCGGCGCTCTTGGCCGGAACGAACTTCAGAATGCGGAACAGCATCTCGGTGACGAGTTCGTCGCCGACGTACCAGCTGGTGCGGTAGGTCAGGAAGAAACCCTCGCCCAGCCCGGTGCGTTTCGGGCCCTTGATGCTGTCCAGCGCGCTGGTGATGTTCACTTCTTCACCGGGCCGCAGATAGCGGTGGTAGACCTGCTCGCAGTTGGTGCCGACCACCGAGGTGTATCCGGCGGAGTCGAGCAGCGCGTTCGTGGCCTCCATCGGATCATCGGCCGACCGGCTGCCGCCCAAACCCAGCATGGTCCACACCTGCGCCATAGCGGGCGGGGCGACGATCCCGTCGAACCCGGCAGCCTTGGCGGCGGCCTCGTCGACGTACACCGGGTTGGTATCGCCCAGTGCCTCCACCCAGTTGTTGATCATCGGCTGGTTCACCGGGTCGCGACCGGGCCGGGGCGCGCTCGCGCCGGCCGCCATGATCTTCTCCGCGGCGGCGGTGATCGCTTCCGGAGTACTGATATCCGGCACGCACTGCTCCTTATCTTCTTGCCCCGCCTGCGGCGGGGCGGGTCGGGGCCCTTGTCAACCCCGGTTCTTCACTCCGCCACTCAGTCGCTGCGCTGCCTCGCTCTGTCGCTCCAGAACCGGGGCGGGTCCCGACCGTGCGGGATTGCGTCGCCTACGGCGCCGCGGGTCGGGGCCCTCGTGACCCCGGTTCTTCACTCCGCCGCTCAGTCGCTGCGCTCCTTCGCTCTGTCGCTCCAGAACCGGGGCGGGTCCCGACCACGAATGCGGACCATCCGGAAAAGGTATGGCGCCCACACCGACCGACACCTTGTAACCCGAACGTTTCCGTACGCAGCCCACACCCCCAGGCAACCTGCGGCCGGACACTCCACATCCGAACGCCGACGCCGAAGCGAAGGCGGAGGACCGCACGAGGCCCACACTCCCAGGCAACCTGCGGCCGGACACTCCACATCCGAACGCCGACGCCGAAGCGAAGGCAGAGGACCGCACGAGGCCCACACCCCCAGGCAACCTGCGGCCCGACACTCCACATCCGGACGCGGACGCCGAAGCGAAGGCGGAGGACCGCACGAGGCCCACACCCCCAGGCAACCTGTGGCCGGACACTCCACATCCGGACGCGGACGCCGAAGCGAAGGCGGAGGACCGCATCAGCGCGGCACTCGCGGCAGTTTCAGGCCTGCGGAGGCGACCAGTTCGCGCATCACCTCGTTGACGCCACCGCCGAAGGTGACGACCAGGTTCTGTTTGGTTCGGCGGTCCAGCCAGGTCAGCAGCTCCGCCGTGGCCGGATCGGCGGGGTCGCCGAAGCGTCCGACGATCTCTTCCGCGAGCCGCCCGGCCTCCTGCAACGATTCGGTCGAGAAGATCTTGGTCGCGGAAGCGTCGGCGATGACCTGCGCCTGATCGACGTCCGGATCTTCCGCGGTGGCCGCCACCTGCCAGTTCAGCAGTTCGTTGAGCCGGGTCATGGCGTGGATACGTCCCAGCGGGAGCTGCGCTTCGGGTTCGTCGAGGATGCCGCGGGGACGGGCCCAGTCGCGGACCTTGTCGTAGAGCTGTTCGATCTTGCCCGACGGCCCCAGGCTGACCCGTTCGTGATTGAGCTGGGTGGTGATCAGCCGCCAGCCCTTGTCCTGTTCGCCGACCAGCATGCTCGCCGGAACCCGGACACTGTCGAAATAGGTGGCGTTGGTGTGGTGGGCGCCGTCCGCGGTGATGATCGGCGTCCACGAATAGCCCGGATCCCGCGTATCGGCGATCAGGATGGTGATGCCCCGATGCCGGGACTCCACCGAACCGGTCCGGCACGCCAACCAGATGTAATCGGCCTCGTGCGCACCGGTGGTGAAGATCTTCTGGCCGTTGACCACCCAGTCGCCCGAGTCGTCCTGGACCGCGCTGGTTCGCAGCGCGGCCAGATCGGTGCCGGCTTCCGGTTCGGAATACCCGATGGCGAAATGGATATCGCCGGCCAGGATCCCGGGCAGGAACTTCTCCTTCTGCTCCTGGGTTCCGAACTGCTGCAGGGTGGGGCCGACGGTCAGCAGGGTGACCAGCGGTAGCGGCACGTCGGCCCGGGAGGCCTCGTTGAAGAAGATCTGCTGTTCGACCGGGCCGAAACCCTGGCCGCCGTACTCCTTGGGCCAGCCGACGCCCAGCCAGCCGTCCCGGCCCATCCGGCGCACCACCTCGCGGTAGGCGTCGCCGTGCCGGTTGACCGACATCTCGGCCGCTTCCTCCGGCGTGACGAGGTCGGCGAAGTAGGCGCGCAGGTCGTCGCGTAGTTTGCGTTGTTCGCTGGTCAGATCGATGAACACCCTGCCCCCAATCGTTCGAGCCGCAGCGCGGCGCCGCCCAGCCAGCGGGCGAGGTCCTTGGACTGTGAGTAATAGCGGTGCATGGAGTGCGTGACATCCACTCCGATACCGCCGTGCAGGTGGTGACATTTCTGCATGGCGCGCGGAAGTTCCGCGGCCACAGTGTAGGCGAGCACATTCAGATCGTCGTCGATCCGCTGCTGCCGCTCCGGACTCGAATCATCTTGCCCGAGAGCCCAATTGGAAGCTACCGCCGCCACATGCAAGGTCCGGGACACTACGTAGAGGTCGGCGATCTGCTGGGCCACCGCCTGGAACTCCGCGAGCGGCCGGTTGAACTGGCGACGCGTTCCCACATGCGCGGCGGTGAGTTTGACCGCGCCCGAGAGCAACCCGTCGGCGACCGCGCCGATCGCGGCGAGCACGAACCGGTGCAGCTGCGGGCCCGCGTCCGGCAGCAACCGGTCGGCGGGCACCACGACCCCGTCCAGCTTCACCGAGAACTCGGCCAGCTCACCGGACACCGACGACGGAACCAACGACAGCCCCGACGCGTTCGAATCGACCAGTGCAACGCCGGAATCCGTGCTGACCAGCAGCCAGCGCGCCTGATCCGCGCACGGCACCGCCACTTTGTACCCGGTGATCCGCACAGTCTCGCCGGACACCTCGGCCTTCGTCGCGGGTTCGGTGGTCAACGGCGCACCGGGTTCGCTGATGGCGGCGGTGAGCACAGCGCCCTCGGCGACCGCCGGGAACACCTCCGCGGCCACCGCCTCGGGCAGCGACCCCAGCAGGGGCAGCACACCGAACCCCAGGGTGGGCAGGGCGGGCGCGGCGACGGCGTCGGTGGCCAGTTCGGTCAGCAGCACCGATACGGCGTCGATTCCCATATCGTCGCCGCCGAACCGCTCCGGTAGCGCTACCGACAGCAGGCCGGTGGCCGCTAGTTCGGGCCACAGGTCGGCGTCGCGCGCCGCCTGCCGCTCCAGTAGTCCGACGACGACCTCGGCCACCGCCTCTTGGGCCTCGTCTCGGGTGAAGTCCACGTTCTGCTCTCCAGTCGTCGCACGAACTAACCGGCCGCGTCGCGGGGTAGTCCCAGAATTCGTTCGGCCGCCACAGTCAACAGGATCTGCTCGGTTCCGCCCGCGATGGACAGACAGCGGGTGAGCAGGAATTCCGAGGTGTCCTCGGTCGTTCGCGCACCGGCCGGGCCGGCCACCTGTACCGCGAACTCGGCGACCGCTTGACGGTGCCGCACACCCACCAGTTTGCGCACACTGCTCTGCGCGCTCGGATCGGCGCCGGCCAGGATCCGCACCGCCGCGCGCTGCTCCAGCAGCAGCCCGGCGATCGCGTCGGCGACGAAACCGCCGAGCCGATCGTTGACCAGTTCCGAACCACGCCCGGTGGCCGGCAGTTTGGCGATCAGTTCCTCCAGCGCCGGACCGATGCCGTTGCCGCTCATCGCGACCCGTTCGGCCGACAGCGTGGCGCGGGCGATCCGCCAGCCGTTGCCCAGCGCGCCGACCACGCAGTCGTCGGGGACGAAGACCTCGTCGAGGAAGACCTCGCTGAAGCGCGCCTCCCCGGTGATCTGCACCAGCGGCCGGATATCGATACCGGCGCTGCGCATATCGACCAGGAAATAGCTGATGCCCTTGTGCTTGGGCGCACTCGGATCGGTGCGGGCCAGGCAGATCGCCCAGTTCGCCTCTTTGGCCAGCGAGGTCCACACCTTCTGCCCGCGCAGCACCCAACCGCCGTCGGTACGTTCGGCGGTGGTCCGCAGCGCGGCCAGGTCCGAACCCGCTCCGGGTTCACTGAACAGCTGACACCACACCACGTCGCCGCGCAGCGTCGGCCACGCGAAACGCTCGATCTGTTCGGGCGTGCCGTGCTGCAGCAGGGTCGGTACCGCCCAGCCGCCGATCGTGAGGTCGGGGACGGTCAGGCCCGCACGACGCAGTTCCTCCGAGATCACCAGGCCGGCCATCGGGTCCGCGGCCCGGCCGTAGGGCTCGGGCCAGTGCGGCATGATCAGCCCGGCGGCGGCCAGCGCACCGCGCTGCTCCGCGGCCGGCAGCGCGGCGATCCGGGCCACCTCGGCGGCGAGTTCATCGGTCACCGTGTCGGTGTCGGCATCGCCGGCGGCCAGGGCCGCGTCGGCGAAGACCCGGTCGGCGCCGGTGGTGCGGCGCCTACCCGCCCGGGTCAGCTCGGTGACCCGGGCCCGCCAGTACGAGCCGCCACCGAGCAGCTGGCTCAGCGCCACCGCCCGGCGCAGGTACAGGTGCGCGTCGTGTTCCCAGGTGAATCCGATCCCGCCGAGCACCTGGATGCAGTCTTTCGCGGTCTCGACGGCGGCGTCCAGGCTGATACTCGCGGCTATCGCCGCCGCGATCGGCAGTTCCGCGCCGCCGGAATCCACCGCGGCCGCGGCGTCGGCGGCCACCGAGCGGATGAGCTCGGTACGGCACAGCATCCAGGCGCAGATGTGTTTGACCGCCTGGAACGACCCGATCTGCCGCCCGAACTGTTCGCGTACCTTCGCATACTCCACCGCGGTGGACAGGCACCAGCCCGTCACTCCCGCGAGCTCGGCCACGGCCAGCGCGACCAGCAGGTCTTCCACGGCGTACGCGGGTGCGAACACCGCGTCCGGATCCACCCGCACCTCGGTGCAGCGCACCCGGGCGAGCGGGGTCGACAGGTCGAGGGGGTCCAGCGATTCGAGTTGCAGTCCGGGCGCGTCCGGCGCCAGCAGGCACCAGCGCCGGCCGTCCGCGGTGTCCACCGGCAACAGCACAGCCGTACCGGGCGCGGCACCGAGCACCGATTCCCAGCTGCCGCTGAGCAACCCGGCGCCGTCCAGCACCGGCACCGCCGAACCTCCGGCGCCCACCGCCTCATCGGCGACGACCGTGTCCAGCGCGACCCCGCAGGGTTGTTCCTCCGGCAGCCGGCCGGAGGTCACCAACCCGGCGATCGCCGTGGTGAGCACGGGTCCGCCGACCATGTCGTGCGCGGCCTGTTCGATGAATACGGCCAGATCGGAGACCGATCCGCCCGCGCCGCCCGAATCCTCTGCCACGGCCACGTGGAAGATTCCGAGTTCGGTCAGTGTTGCCCAGTACGTACGCCAGAAGTCGGTCGCATCGGCCCGCATTGTTGCAATCGGTTGCGCCGCTGCTGCCCACCCGCTCATCGACTGTTGAACGGCTTTATGCTCGTCAGTGGTGGCGATGGTCACAGTCCATACCGCCTTTCCGGCGTGACTCCCACACCTAGAACATGTTCTAATATCCACGGTAGGCGTAAGTCAAGGCATGCGTCTACCGCACTGCTCCACGCGCTATGAACACGTCACGGAAAGGACGCCCCTCCATGGCCAGCCCCTCCCGTTCCCAGCCCGGCGACTCGAACGCGGCCACCGCCGCGCCCGTCACCACGCTGCGGGAGGACGAGCTGAGTTCCGCCGCGCAACGCGAGCGGCGCAAGCGGATCCTGGACGCAACCCTGGCCCTCGCCTCCAAGGGCGGCTACGACGCGGTGCAGATGCGCGCCGTCGCCGAACGCGCGGACGTCGCCGTCGGCACCCTGTACCGGTACTTCCCGTCCAAGGTGCATCTGCTGGTTTCGGCGCTGGCCCGGGAGTTCGAGCAATTCGAGGGCAAACGCAAACCGCTGGCCGGTCAGTCGCCGGAGGAGCGCATGCACATGCTGCTCTCCCAGATCACCCGGATGATGCAACGCGACCCGCTGCTCACCGAGGCGATGACCCGCGCATTCATGTTCGCCGATGCATCGGCCGCCGCCGAGGTCGACCGAGTCGGCAAAGTGATGGACCGGGTCTTCGCGCGAGCCATGAACGACGGCGAACCCACCGACCGCCAACTCGCCATCGCCCGCGTCATCAGCGATGTCTGGTTGTCGAACCTGGTCGCCTGGCTCACCCGGCGCGCATCCGCGACCGATGTCTCCGAACGGCTCGAGCTGACCGTCGACCTGCTGCTCGGCAAACGCTCCTGAGGCGAGGCGAGTAACGGAGACAATGGCCTCCGACCACGAGCGAAGGGCCGGGTGGCGACCGGTCAGCAACCGTTGTCGGCCCAGGGCAGCTGCCCGCACTTCCCGCCGAATCGGTGAAGGGATCGCGACACAGTATTGTCATGCGCGCCCCCTCTTAACGAAAACTCCGATCAATAGGTTGGATGTGTGAGCGCACAGGATCTGCCACTGGAACTCCGCCGAGCGCTGTCGACGGTCGCGCGCGTGCCTCGGCTGCTGGTCGCATCGGACTACGACGGGACACTCGCTCCCATCGTCTCCGATCCGGCCAAGGCATACCCGCACGGAGAATCCGTACGGGCTTTACGCGCGCTGGCCGGCCTGTCCGGCACCACAGCCGCGGTCATCTCCGGCCGGGCGCTGCGCGACCTCGCCGCACTCTCGCGACTTCCGGTCGAAGTTCAGCTGATCGGCAGCCACGGTTCGGAATTCGATGTGGGCTTCGTGCACGCCATCGACAACGACGCGCGACAGTTGCTGCGCGAAGTGGTGGCGGCCCTCAACAAGATCGCCACGGACCATCCCGGCGTCAGCGTCGAGACCAAACCCGCCAGCGTCGCACTGCATGTGCGCAACGCCGCTCCCGAGGTGGGACGGCGCGCGCTGCTCCAGGCCCAGCAGGGCCCGGCGTGCTGGGTCGGCGTCCAGGTCACCGAAGGTAAAGCAGTCATCGAACTGGCCGTGGTGCCGACGGACAAGGGTTCGGCCCTCAGCACGGTGCGACATCAGGAGAGCGCGTCGGCGGCGGTGTTCTTCGGCGACGACGTCACCGACGAGAAAGCGTTCCGCGCGCTGGCCGGCCCCGATATCGGCATCAAGGTCGGCGAGGGCGAATCTCTTGCCAAATACCGGGTGGACAGCACCGAAGCGGTCGCTCATGCCCTGGCCTTCCTGCTCGAGGAACGCCGCACCTGGCTGGCCGGCGCCAGCGCCCCCCGGATCGAACGGCTGACCATGATGGCCAGCCCACGGTCGGTGGCGCTGCTCACCCCTGATGCCACCGTCACCTGGTTCTGCCATCCGGAACCCGACTCCGCCGCGGTGTTCGCGCACCTACTCGGCGGAACCGACGCCGGACACTTCTCGGTGGCGCCGCAACGCCCCGGCCTCCCGCTGTCACAGCGGTACATCGACGGCACCATGACCGTCGAGACCCGCTGGGCGAAATTGCAGGTCACCGACTATCTCCCGCATGATGTCGACCCTGACCGCACCGACCTCACCCGCGTCATCACCGGTACCGCCCCGGCCGAGGTGACCTTCGCGCCACGTCCCGAATTCGGCCAGGTCGGGGTGTCCATCGTGGTCGAACCGGACGGACTGCGCGTCTGGGGCACCAACGACCCGCTCGTGCTGCGCTCCCCCGGCGTCCAGTGGCGGATCCAGAGCGACGGCGTACACGATTCCGCCGTCGCTGTCGTCGACCCGGCCGGTGGGCCCGTGGTGCTGGAACTGCGCTGCGGCACACATGATCTGACCCCGGCCACGACACTCGAGCCCGAACGTCGGCGGATCGCCGAGATCTACTGGTCGGAATGGGCGGCGAGCCTGGACCTGCCCGCGCTCAAACCGGATCTGATGAAGCGGTCCGCGCTCACCCTGCGCGGCCTGGTGCACGCGCCCTCGGGATCCATCCTGGCGGCGGCCACGACCTCGCTGCCGGAGGATATCGGCGGCGTACGCAACTGGGACTACCGCTACTGCTGGCTGCGCGACGCCGCCCTCACCGCCAGCGCCCTGGTCTCGCTGGGCTCGCTGGCGGAGGCCGAGCAGTACCTGGACTGGGTGCACCGGGTACTGGAAACCCTGCCCGGCCCCGAGCGACTGCACCCGCTGTACACGATCTACGGCGAAACTCTGCCCCCGGAAGCGGTGATCGATCAGCTGCCCGGCTACGCGGGATCGCGCCCGGTACGCGTCGGCAACGCCGCGAACATGCAGGTGCAGCTGGACGTATTCGGTCCGATCGTGGACCTGATCGCCCATATGGCCCACGCGCGCGAGAACCAGGGCATCACCGATCCCCGCAAGGTGCTCCCCGACGCCGACTGGGAACTCGTGCACGCCATGGTCTCCGCCGTCCAGCGCCGCTGGACCGAACCCGACCACGGCATCTGGGAAATCCGCGGCAACCCCCGCCACCACGTCTACTCCAAGGTGATGGGCTGGCTGACGGTGGACCGGGCCCTCACCCTGGCGGGGAAGTTCGATCGTCCGGTCGACACCGAATGGGCGCCGCTCCGGGAAACCATCGCCGGAGAGGTGCAGAACAAAGGCTGGAACGAAGAGGTCCAGTCCTACACGGCGGCCTACGACGGCACCGATCTGGACGCGGCCACCCTCCACATCGGACTCAGTGGCCTGATCGACCCGTCCGACCCGCGGTTCGCGGCGACAGTGGTGGCCACCGAAGCGGAACTGCGCAGCGGATCCACGGTGTACCGCTACCACCACGACGACGGACTGCCCGGCGGCGAAGGCGGCTTCCACCTGTGCGCCGCCTGGCTGGTGGAGGCGTATCTGCTGATCGGCAAACGATCGGACGCGGAAGCACTGTTCGCGCAACTGGTGGACGTGGCGGGCCCGACAGGGCTGCTCAGCGAGGAATACGATCCCGTCGCGGAACGGTCGCTGGGCAACCATCCCCAGGCGTACAGCCATCTGGGTCTGCTGCGCTGCGCGCAACTACTGGGTAAGTGAGCTGTATCTATTGGCGCCGCCTGCGGCGGCGCGGGGGTTGAGGCCCCCTTGGTCCCGACGTTCAGCCCGCTAGACTCGAGGCTTCGCCTCATGCGCTTTCGAGGGCTGAACGTCGGGACGGGCCTCAACCCTTTGTGGTGTCACGATCCCGCTCGACATCCGTCGCGGGACCGATTGGGACCGCGTGCTATTCGGCATGTGCGGACGCCGGGTACGGTGGCCGGGCTCAGAGGGTGTGCGCGGATGCGGTGAACGCGTCGACCAGGCCCTGGGCCGTGCCGTCGTGCAGATCACCGAAGAGTTCAGCGGTCTCGGTGGCGACTTCGGTGCTGCGGGCGAACATGTCCTGCTCGTATTCGGTGAGGGCGGTCTCGATGTCCTCGGGGTGCGCGGCGAGGGCCTTGCCGAGTTCGGCGCCGTCGAGCAGGGCGAGGTTGGCGCCTTCGCCGTTGGTGGGCATGAGGTGGGCGGCATCGCCGAGCAGGGTCACCCCGGGAACTCGATCCCACCGATGCCCGACCGGCAGCGAGTAGTGCGGGCGCCAGACCGGCGGGATATCGGTGTCGGCGATCAGCGCGGTGAGTTCCGGTGCCCAGCCGTCGAACTCGTCCGCGATTCGTGCGGTGGCCGCGGCGGCGTCGGTGAAATCGATGGCGGCGAACCACTCGTGCGGCTCGGCGAGCACCACGTAGGCGTGCAGGGTGTCGCCCCTTTCGCGGTGTGCGTGGATCTCTCGGCCCGGCGAAGGCGCCATCATCGATCCGCCGCCGACTGCCTTCGCGGTGGCGGGGTGGCGGGTGTCGGCGTCGTACAGGTAGGTCTCGACGAAGGATTCGCCGGTGTAGTCGGGTATCGCGGTGGACAGTAGCGGCCGGACCCGTGACCACGCGCCGTCGGCGCCGACCAGCAGACTCGTGACGACCGTGCTGCCATCGGCGAAGGTCGCCTCGTGGCGACCCGCGCCGAGAGCCTGAACACCGCTGAGCTTGTGGCCCCACCGGACGGTGCCGTCCGGCAGCGAGTCGATCAGGAGTTGTCGCAGTTCGCCGCGTTGCACCTCGGGGCGTCCGCCGGTCCCGTCGTCGGCTTTGTCGAGCAGAACTGTCCCGTCCCGGTCGAGAATCCGCATCGCCTGGCGGCCCGGCAGGACGAGGCTGCGGAATTCTTCCATCAGGCCGGCCGCCGTCAGGGCGAGTTGGCCGTTGTAGTCGTGGATGTCGAGCATGCCGCCCTGCATGCGCGCCGTCGGAGTGGTTTCGGCCTCGTACACCGTGGCCGGGATGCCGTGCGTGTGCAGGACGCGGGCCAGAGCGAGTCCGCCGAGCCCGGCGCCGATGATCGTTATCGAATTGGTCATGATGCCGAAGGTGCCGGGCGCGGATTGCACCGCCCTTGCGCCCGGCTTGCATCCGCATGCGTCTACCTCCCGCACGCAGCGAAACACCGGCTCGCGATATGCCGCCGCACGGCGTGATCGCGCGCCCGCCACGGGACAGACCTGTATTCGGCAAGTGTGCGCATCCCCCAGCTCGCCTCCACACCCTCACGTACAGTCCAGGCACTTCACGAGCGAACCCTCACCCTGCGCCGACAGCCTCCCTGCCTCACCGAGCTGGTCCCCACCTGCCGTGGCCCGCCCTCAACGAACCGCCCTTCGCCCACAGCCGCCCACCCAAAGACTGGGCGGTCGGTTCGGAGCAGATCGTTCGTGCTGCTAAAGTAAAACGGAAACGATTTCCATTAACTCTGGTAGGTATTTGCCGTGTCACCTAAATCTGCCCGTAGCGCTCTCGTCCTGGCCATGGGAGTCGCGGCGGCCGCGGCGCTCACCGCATGTGGTGGGTCGGGCGCCGATTCCGGTAAGCCGTCGGTCGTCGCCTCCACCAATGTATGGGCCGATATCGCGAGCACTGTCGCGGGGCCCGACGCGGAGGTCTCGTCGATCATCACCGACCCCGCCGCCGACCCGCATTCACACGAGACCTCGGCCGCGGAATCCGCACAACTCAGCGATGCCGACCTGGTGGTCTATAACGGCGGCCACTACGACGAGTTCGTCGCCAAGGCCATCGAAGGCCGCGATAAGCGCACGGTAGAAGCCGTAGCGGCACGCGACAACGAGATCCGGAACGACTCGAACGAACACGTCTGGTACGACATGGCGACCGTGGCGCTGGTCGCCGACCGGATCAGCGACGAGCTCGCGCAGATCGACCCGGCACACGCCCAGGGTTATGCCGACCGGGCCGCCCAGTTCACCGACCGGTTGGGGCAGGTCGGCGCGAGCACCGACCGTATCGCCGCGGACCACCCTGGCACGCCGGTCCTGCAAACCGAGCCGCTCGCGTACTACCTGCTGCAGGATGCCGGTACCGTCGACCGGACGCCTCGTGACTATCAGGAAGCGATCGAGCAGGAGACCGACCCCTCTCCCGCGGCCGTCGCGGCCACCCGCGACCTGGTCGCCGGCAAGCAGGTCGCGGTGCTGATCTACAACGTGCAGACCGAGGACAAGGTCGGCCAGGACCTCCGGGCGACTGCCCGGGCGGCCGGAATTCCGGTGGTAGAGGTGACCGAAACCCTGCCGGCCGGAATGGATTTCGTAACCTGGCAGACACAGAACGCGCGCGCTCTGGCCGACGCGATCGGCTGATCGGTACCGGACAGCGAAGAACGGATGGATCCAATGAGCGATACCGCGCCGGCGGCTCACCGTGCCGTGAGTGACAGCGCTTTCGCGACCCGCCCCGCCGCCCCGTTACCCGCCGAACCGACGGTGCGGCTCGAATCCGCCACCTTGGGTTTCGGCGACCGCACGCTGTGGCGGGACCTCGACCTCAGCGTGTCGCGCGGCGAGTTCATCGCGGTGCTCGGGCCCAACGGCTCGGGTAAGACTTCCCTGCTCCGGGTGTTGCTCGGCCAACTCGCCCTGAGCTCGGGCAGCGCACGGGTCGCCGGAGCCGCACCGCGCGCCGGGCACCCGGATCTCGGTTACATACCGCAGCAGCGCACCATCGACGCGGGGGTGCAATTACGCGGTATCGACCTGGTCGGTCTCGGTGTCGACGGACATCGGTGGGGACTGGGCCTGCGCGGACGGGCCGAACGCCGCCGCAAAGTCGCCGCGGCGATCGCCGATGTCGGTGCGCAGGCCTTCGCGAAATCCCCGTTGGAATCCATGTCCGGCGGCGAACAACAGCGGTTGCGGGTGGCGCAGGCGCTCGTCGGCGATCCCGCCGTACTGCTCTGCGACGAACCTCTGCTCAGCCTCGATCTGGCCAGCCAGCAGCTGGTCTCCGGGCTGATCGATGCCCGACGGCGCGAGCACGGGACCTCGGTGCTGTTCGTCACTCACGAGATCAATCCGATCCTGCCGCTGGTGGACCGGGTGCTCTACCTGGTCGGCGGAAAGTTCCGGATCGGCACGCCGGAAGAGGTCATGACCTCGGCGGTGCTGTCCGAGCTGTACCAGACCGAGGTCGATGTACTGCGGGTCCGGGGCCGGCTGGTCGTCGTCGGAACCGGGGACACCATGGACGCGCTCGGCACCGCCGGCGCCCACTGCCACGGGGATCCGGGGACTCCGCACGATATCGCCGACCCTTTGGCCGAACTCACCCAGCGAGCGGGACAGGCGAACAGGTAGATGGACAAGCTTTCCGATGTGTTGTCCGAGATCTTCGATGTCGGTACCACCGTCCATCTGCTCGGCTACGACTTCGTCCAGCAGGCTGTACTCGCGGCCGCGCTGCTCGGGTTGCTCGCCGGCGTCATCGGGCCGCTGATCATCAGTCGGCAGATGTCGTTCGCCGTCCACGGCACCAGCGAGCTCTCGCTGACCGGTGCGGCCGCGGCCCTGCTGGTAGGTGCGGGCGTGGGGCTGGGCGCGATCGCCGGCTCGGTGGTCGCGGCCGTGTTGTTCGGAGTGCTCGGCACCAAGGCCAGGGAGCGCGATTCGGTGATCGCGGTGGTCCTGTCGTTCGGTCTCGGCCTGTCGGTGCTGTTCCTCTGGCTCGGTCCCGAACGCGCGGGCTCGAAATTCTCGCTGCTCACCGGGCAGGTCGTGAGCGTCGGCTTCGGCGGGCTGACACTGCTGGCGACCTGTACGGCGGCGGTGCTCGCCGTCCTGGCCATGGTCTACCGGCCGCTGCTGTTCGCCAGCACCGACCCCGAAGTCGCGGTGGCCCGCGGCGTGCCGGTACGCGGGCTGTCGATCCTGTTCGCGGTGATGCTCGGTATCACCGCCGCTTTCGGTGTCCAGATCGTGGGCGCTCTCCTGGTGCTCGCGCTGTTGATCACTCCGGCGGCCGCGGCGGCGCAGCTGACCGCCGACCCGATGCGGGCCACCGTGCTCGCGGTGATCTTCGCGGAGATCGCGGCGGTGGGCGGGATCCTGCTCTCCCTGGCTCCCGGGGCCCCGGTCTCCACCTTCGTCACCACCATCTCGTTCGTGATCTACCTGGTCTGCCGGGTGATCGGAGCCCGGCGGCGACAGGTCGCTCGGGTGCGCTGACTTTTGCAGGCACATGCCTTCAGTCTGGGTGCCGGGGTTTCGTATGCTCGTCCTCAACGCCCCCGGACCGAAGGTGACCACTGATGATCGACTTCACGATTCCCGCCGACCTCGCCGTCGAACGTGACCGGATCCGCGCATTCGTGGCCGAGAAGATCGTGCCCTACGAGCGCGACCCCCGCCTGACCTCCCACGGTCCCACCGACGAACTCCGCCAGGAACTCGTCGAACTCGCCCGCGCCCAGAAACTGCTGACCATCCAGGCACCCACCGAACTCGGGGGCCGCGGCCTCACCCACGTGGAACAGGCCGTTCTCTACGAAGCCGCCGGCTGGTCCACGCTGGGCCCGGTCGCCATGAACTGCGCGGCGCCGGACGAGGGCAATATGTTCCTGCTCTCCAAGATCGCGAACCCCGAACAGACCGACCGCTACCTGCGGCCGGTGATCGACGGCCACCAGCGCTCGGTATTCGCCATGACCGAACCCGACGGCGCCGGATCCGACCCCGGTCAGCTCGCCACCACCGCCACCTTCGACGGCGAGAACTTCACCGTCGAAGGGCGCAAATGGCTGATCACCGGCGCCAACGGCGCGAAAACCTGGATCATCATGGCCCTGCTCGCCGACAACCCCCATCTCCCGGCCGGCCCGACCCTGTTCCTCACCGACGGCGACCAGCCGGGCATCGTCATCGAACGCACCATGAACACCATGGACCGCAATTACGTAGCCGGGCACTGCGTGGTCCGTTTCGACAAGCTGACACTCCCGAAATCGGCGCTGCTCGGCGAGGCAGGCCAGGCCCTGCGCTACGCCCAGCTGCGTCTGGCCCCCGCCCGGCTCACCCACTGCATGCGCTGGCTGGGCGCCGCCGAACGCGCACAGAGCATCGCCATCGACCACGCCAAGACCCGCACCGCCTTCGGCAAAACTCTCGGCGAGCACCAGGGTGTGTCGTTCATGATCGCCGACAACGAGATAGCCCTGCACCAGAGCCGCCTGACCATCTGGCACGCCTGCTGGCTGATGGACCAGGGCGAGAAAGCCCGCCACGAGAGCTCGATGGCCAAATCGTTCGTTTCCGAAGAGCTGTTCAAGGTCGCCGACCGTTGTGTCCAGATCCTGGGCGGAATCGGAGTCAGCGACGAAACGGTCGTCGAGATGATCTTCCGCGATATGCGCCCCTTCCGCCTCTACGACGGACCCACAGAGGTCCACAAGTACGCGATCGGTCGCACACTGCTGCGGTGAGACAGACACCGGTCGGGGCCCGCCCGCAGGCCGCGGACGATCACATCACCTCGCCGGCCGCGGACCGGGAACCTCGGACCGGACGCGAGCGAGAGCACCGCAAGCTCGTGAGGTCCGTATTCGACCTCACTGCGGCCCGGAGTTCCGTACGCGACGTAACCCGCGGGCGTCGAGTTCAGCGAGACACCCCAAAGGGTTGAGGCCCGTCCCGACGTTCAGCCCTCGAAGCGCATGCGCCGCAGGCGCGAGTCTCGAGGGCTGAACGTCGGGACCAAGGGGGCCTCAACCCCCGCGCGCGCCAGCGCGCCAAAAACCCAGCTACCATTCCAGATCATGAGTTCGGAATTGCTCGTCGATGTCTCAGCGGGCATCGCCGTCCTCACGTTGAACCGGCCGGCCAAACAGAACGCTTTCAACCCCGCGATGACCGAGGCGCTCGGTGCCGCTCTGAAACGCTGTGACGCCGAGGACGCGATTCGCGTGGTGGTCATCACCGGGACGCCGCCTGCCTTCTGCGCCGGCGCCGACCTGTCGGACCGGGTGGGCGAGGTGAGCGCGAGTATCGATCCGCCGCCGTTCCGAGTGCGCAAACCGGTGATCGCGGCCGTCAACGGGCACGCGGTGGGCGCCGGGCTGGCGCTGGCCCTGCAATGCGATCTGCGGTACCTGGCCGACGACGCGGTCTATGCGCTGAGCCAGGTCCGGCGCGGGGTCCTCGCCGACGGCTACGTGCACTGGACGCTGCCGCGGCTGGCGGGTCTCGCCAATGCCGCCGATATTCTGCTCACCGGGCGCACCTTCGACGGTGAAGAGGCCAAAGCCATGGGCTTGGCCAATGCCTGCCTGCCGACGGCGGAGGTGCTGCCGACCGCGATGGCGGTCGCGCACGATATCGCCAACGGTTCCGCGCCCCTGACCGCGGCATTGTCCAAACGGCTGTTGTGGGAAGGCGTCGGGCTCGAACCGGCGGTGGTCGGGCGGCTGGAATCCGAGCTGAACGAACATATCGACGACGGCCGGGACGCCGGTGAGGCGATGGCAGCCTTCCGGGAACGTCGCCAGCCCACCTGGTCCGGTTCGATCAACGACGAATGGCCGAGTTGGGCACGCACCAAATGGCACGGCCAGCAGAGCCTGGACTGAAGCGACGGTCAGCCGCCGCCGATCAGCACCACGATGAACAGCAGGGCCATCACGACCATCAGGATCGTGCCGATCACGCCCAGCGTGAAGCCGACGACCACCTGGGTTTGGCCGCCGTAACCGCCACCGGATTCCTCGATCTGATCGAGCGCGCGTTTACCCATCGCCCAGGCCACCGGCCCGGTCAGCCCGCAACACAGCACGCTGAGCGCACCGAGCAGCAGCACCGTCGTCGCGTGCGGGTGCTCGACCGGCTTTCCGATGGGCGCGTTGGGTATCACCACATGTCGAATTCTACGGTGCTGTGCCGGATTTGCGGTCCGGGCGCGGCGGATTCACTCCTGAACCGCCCGCTGACCGCGATCCCGACACGCCCGATCTTCCCGGCGCGCCGCCGATGATCGGGTTACGACCGGGGCCGCTGGACCCGGTCGGAAGCCTCGGCTCGCCGAATCAGCCGCGCCGTTGCCGCGCCGTCTCGGCCAGCACCACACCGGCGGCGACGGAGGCGTTCAGCGATTCGACCGGACCCGCCATCGGGATGCTCAGGACCGCGTCACAATTCTCGCGCACCAGCCGGGACAGGCCTTTGCCCTCCGACCCGACGACGATCACCGTCGGCGCAGTGCCGTCGAATTCGTCGAGCGACAGGTCACCGCCCGCGTCCAAGCCCACGATCTGCACTCCCTTGGCGGCCCAATCCTTGAGCGTGCGAGTGAGGTTCGTGGCGCGAGCCACCGGCAGTCGAGCCGCCGCGCCCGCGCTGGTCCGCCATGCGACCGCGGTGACGCTCGCGCTGCGGCGCTGCGGGATCACCACGCCGTGACCGCCGAAGGCCGCGACCGAGCGCACCACCGCGCCGAGGTTGCGTGGATCGGAGATATTGTCGAGCGCCACCAGCAGTGCGGGCTCCGTGGAATCCTTGGCCCGGGCCAGTAGATCGTCGGGGTGCGCGTACCGATAGGGCGGCACCTGCAGCGCCACACCTTGATGCAGCCCGTTGGAGCTCATTCGGTCGAGGTCGGTGCGCGGCAGTTCGAGAATCGAGATCCCGGTATCGGCGGCGATGCGCACGCTCTCGGTGAGCCGCTCATCGTTCTCGGTGCCCACCGCGACGTAGAGCGCGGTCGCGGGGACCCCGGCGCGCAGACACTCCACCACGGGGTTGCGGCCCAGCACGAGTTCGGGCCCGTCGTCGGCACGCCTACCGGCCGGTCGACCGCGGGTGGGCGGATTGTTCTGGGCGGCTTTGGCTTTGGCCGCGGCTCGGCGCGCCGCCGGATGCTTCGTACGCTGTTCGGCCGGCGGCGTCGGCCCGCGGCCCTCCAGCCCACGGCGCCGCTTGCCGCCGGTCCCGACCACGGCCCCCTTCTTGGTGCCGCCTTTGCGGATCGCGCCACGACGTTGTGAGTTGCCGGCCATCAGCCCGCCTTTCCAGGGGTAGGTGCGCCCAGCGACCATTCGGCACCGTTGGGTGTATCGGTTACTTCGATGCCGGCCGCCTGGAGACGATCGCGCACGGCGTCGGCGGCCGCCCAGTCCTTCGCGGCGCGGGCCTGCTGCCGCCGTTCCAGTTCGGCGCCCACGAGCACATCCAGTGCGGTGTCCGCGGCCGAATGGTCGGCGGCGCTGCCCCAGTGCGGGTCGAGCGGGTCCACGCCCAGTACGTCGAGCATGGCCCGGATCTGGCTCGCATGTTCACGGGCGGTTTCGAGGACACCCGCATCCAGGGCTCGGTTGCCCTCGTGCACTCCGTGATGGATCTCGGCGAGCGCCTTCGGGACACCGAGGTCGTCGTCCAGGGCGGCAGCGAATCCGTCGGTCCATTTGCCCATCGGGATGTCGCCCCCACGTTCGGCGACCCGCTGCACGAACGCCTCGATCCGCTGGTAGGACTGGGCGGCGTCGGCCAGCGCCTTATCCGAATATTCGAGCATCGATCGGTAGTGGGCGCTGCCGAGGTAGAACCGCAATTCCACAGCGCGCACGGATTTCAGCACATTGGGAATGGACAGCACATTGCCGAGTGATTTCGACATCTTCTCGCCGCCCATGGTCACCCAGCCGTTGTGCAACCAATACTGGGCGAACCCGTGGCCGGCCGCCTTCGACTGGGCTATTTCGTTCTCATGGTGCGGAAAGACCAGATCCATACCACCGCAATGGATATCGAAATCCGAGCCCAGATAGAACTCGGCCATGGCGGAGCATTCCAGATGCCAACCGGGTCGGCCCGGGCCCCAGGGCGACGGCCATGTCGGCTCACCCGGTTTCGCCGCTTTCCACAGCGTGAAATCACGGGGGTCGCGTTTACCGAGACCCGCGCTCTCACCCTGATGCACATCGTCGAGCCGGTGACCGGAGAGATGTCCGTAATCGGGATAGCTCCGCACATCGAAATACACATTGCCTTCAGAGGCATAGGCGTGCCCCCGATCGATCAGGCGCTGCATCAATTCGACCATCTGGGTGATATGCCCGGTGGCTCGCGGTTCGGCAGACGGCGGCAGCACACCGAGTTGGCGATAGGCCCGATCGAAGGCGCGTTCGTGCGTCGCCGCCCATTCCCACCAGGGCCGACCGGCCGCGGCGGCCTTGGTCAGGATTTTGTCCTCGATATCGGTGACATTGCGAATGAATGCCACATCGAAGCCGTTCGCCGTCAGCCAGCGACGCAGAATATCGAAGGCCACACCGCTGCGCACATGGCCGATATGGGGTAGCCCCTGGACGGTAGCGCCACACAGGTACACCGAGGCGTGGCCGGGTACCAGCGGCGTGAAATCACGCAGGGTCCTTTTCTCGGTGTCGAACAGGCGCAGCGTCACGGCGTCGATCCTAGTTTCGTGTATGGATTGCACTCGGATGTGGTGCAGGTGGGGATATGGGCAGGGTAGCGGTGCGGGTCGGCGTGCGAGTAGTCGGCTCGGCCGCGTGTGGGAAGGTCGGCGGTCGATGTCCGGTGCGCGCACTCGACAGGAAGCGCTGAATGGGCGGCCACAGGCCCGAACCGGTCGCACTTCGCACCGGTCGAGCCGGGCGCTCGGCCACAGGACTGGATGGGCGGCTTCGCCGGCCCTACGCCGGTCGCACCTCGCTACCGTCCGCGGGCTCTACGCTCGGCCGCCCCGGACAGTACAGCAGGGCATTGGCGATCGCGGCGATGCCCTCACCACGCCCGGTGAGGCCCAGACCGTCGCTGGTGGTGCCCGAAACCGAGACCGGCGCGTCCAGCAGATCGCCGAGCACCTGCTGGGCTTCGGCCCGGCGCGGGCCGATCCGCGGCCGGTTGCCGATCACCTGGACCGCGGCGTTGACCACCTCGTATCCGGCATCGTCGAGCAACCGCCGCACTTCCTTCAGCATGGCGGCCCCGGAAACACCGGCCCACTCCGGCCGGCCGGTGCCGAACACCGAACCCACATCGCCGAGTCCCGCCGCGGACAGCAGGGCATCGCAGAGCGCGTGGGCGGCGACATCACCGTCCGAGTGTCCGGCGCAGCCGTCGTCTCCGTCGAACAGCAGACCGGCCATCCAGCAGGGACGCCCCGGTTCGATCGGATGCACATCGGTCCCGATCCCCACCCGCATGTTCAGCATGACCTCACCGCGGCGGTTCCGTCGAGCACGGCTTCGGCCAAGTGCAGGTCCAGCGGTGTTGTGATCTTGAAGGCGAGGGGGTCACCGGCGATGGTGCGCACCGCGACGCCGAGCCGCTCCACCAGGCCGGCGTCGTCGGTCGCGCCTTCGGGATGGGCATAGGCGGCGCGCAACACCTCGGCGGTGAAGCCCTGCGGGGTCTGGATGGCACGCAACGCACCGCGGTCCGGGGTGCCGGTGACGGTTCCCGCGGAATCGACGGTTTTCACGGTGTCGACAACCGGTAGCGCCGGGACGACCGCGCGATGCCCAGCCCGGAGTTCGGCGACCACCCGGGCGATCAGGGCAGGCGGAGTGAGCGCGCGGGCGGCATCGTGGACCAGGAAGTACGCGGAGTCACCGGCGGCCGCGAGACCGGCGCGCACCGAGTCGGTGCGCTCGACGCCACCGACCACCACCCGGACCGGCGCCGCGGGCGCTACCAGGGCTGTCGCCGTGTCGACGAGTTCGGCGGGCACCATCACAATGATCTCGTCGACAACACCGGACGCCATCAGGCCGTTCACGGCCAGTCCGAGCATAGGTGTGCCGCCGACCGGGACGAACGCCTTGGGTTCATCTGCACCCAAGCGCACGCCACGGCCGGCGGCGGGAACCAATACGGTGACGGGTCCAGCGCTACGGCCGGGACCGTCCTTTTCGTGCACGGTCAGGACGCCGCTGCGAGAACCTCGTCGAGGAGCGTCTCGGCCTTGCCGTCATCAGTACCCTCGGCGAGCGCGAGCTCCCCGACGAGGATCTGCCGAGCCTTGGCCAGCATCCGCTTCTCGCCCGCGGACAGACCACGATCCTGCTCCCGGCGCCACAGATCGCGAACGACCTCGGCCACCTTGTTCACATCGCCGGAGGCGAGCTTCTCGAGGTTGGCCTTGTAACGGCGGGACCAGTTGGTGGGCTCTTCCGTATGCGGCGCACGCAGAACCTGGAAGACCCGATCCAGGCCTTCCTGGCCGACTACATCGCGAACGCCGACATATTCCGCGTTTTCCGCGGGAACCCGAACAGTGAGGTCACCTTGTGCGACCTTCAGGACCAGATACTCTTTCTGCTCACCCTTGATGGTGCGGGTCTCGATAGCTTCGATCAAAGCCGCCCCATGATGGGGATAAACGACGGTATCTCCGACCTTAAAAATCATGTGTCCCGTGCCCCTTTCGATGTTCACAGTTTAACACGCGACTCGATAACGGCGCGATCAACTGCGCAGGTCAGCGCCACAACGACCAGGTACTGAGGCTTGACAGGACGAGTTTGGTGTGCATCACGTTGCGCCCGAACGGGTGTCGGGCCGGGCCCCTTCAAGAGCATCTGAAATGACGTTTCACGCGGGTCCGCAAAAGGGTCGGAGAGGCCCGATTGTTACCGGTCAGCGCCGCATACCCCGGCAATGGAACACACCACCGAACGGGCCGCCGAACGACGAACTCCGAAGCGTGTCACGCCGGTCGCCCGCACCACAGCCGGACGGGCCTCGACGTGCGACAAATCACACACCGATACCACGCAATCCCCCCTGACGCCGCCCGGTGCGCCCCGCGTCCCGAGACAACTACTACAGTGCCTAGTTGGAGTGCGCCCACTCGGACATGGAGGACAACCCGTGACTGCCCTGACTGCTGTGACTGCCGCGAGCCCGGTCGCCCCGACCCGACGGCGCCGCATGGCGACGGTCGCCGCGCTCGCCGCCGGTGCGGCGCTCATCCTGTCCGGCTGCGGTGCCGGCCAGGTGTCGCAGACCGCCGACCAATCCGCCGCGATCAACGGCAACCACGCCAATATCGGTGCCATCGCGCTGCGCGACGTGCACATCGTCTACCCGGGCAACGGCACCAGCATCAACACCACCGGCGGTCAGGTCGCGCTCGCGCTGTCGATCGTGAACACCGGCGAAACGGTCACCGACGAGCTCACCAGCGTCACCACCGACCTCGGCACGGCCAAGATCACCCCCGGCACCGGCGACAAACTCGTGATCGCCCCCTCGGAGACGGTCGTGGTCTCCACCCCGCAGGCAGGCGCGCAGACCCACACCAGCGGCGAAACGATCCAGACCGAAGGCGGCGAGACCACCCCCGCCCGCATCGAGATCACCGGCTTGACCAAGAACATCACCCCGGGCCTCACCTACGACGTCTCGTTCAACTTCAAGGAGAACGGCGCCGTACTGGTCCAGGTCCCGGTCGATGCCGGGATGGAAGCGCCGCGCCACGAATCGGAACTCTCCAAGAGCAGCACCGGGTCCACTGGCGGGCACTGATCTTTCGGCGCCCGCCAGTGGCTCGTCGTGCGCGGCGATGTCGGTGCGGGTGCGTAGGGTGCGGCTGTGGCAGTGACCAAGAACAAGGCCGTCTACCGGTGTTCGGAGTGCGCGCACGAGGTCGCCAAATGGGTTGGCAAATGCCCCGGTTGCGGGTCGTGGGGCACCGTAGACCAGGCGCTGCCGGCGGCCGCGCCGATCGGCGGAACCACCCGTAAGGCGATGCTGCCCACTACCGCGGCCGCGCCGATCTCCCGGATCGATTCGCAGACGAGCACCGCTCGGGCGACGGGGGTTTCCGAACTCGACCGAGTACTGGGCGGCGGGATCGTCGCGGGGTCCGTGGTGCTGCTTTCCGGGGAGCCCGGAGTGGGCAAATCGACCCTGTTGCTCGAGGTGGCGCATCGGTGGGCGCGACAGCGCGACGAACGGGCGCTCTACGTCACCGCGGAGGAATCCGCGGGACAGGTGCGGTTACGCGCCGACCGGACCGGCGCGGTGCACGACCGGGTGTATCTGGCCGCCGAATCCGATCTGTCGGTGGTCCTCGGGCATGTCGATCAGGTGAAACCGACACTGCTGGTGGTCGATTCCGTCCAGACCATGCTGGCCGCCGACAGCGACGGCGTGACCGGGGGTGTCACTCAGGTCCGCGCGGTGACCGCGGCGCTGACCTCGCTGGCGAAGGCGAGCGGTATCGCGGTACTGCTCGTGGGGCATGTCACGAAGGACGGTGCGGTCGCCGGGCCCCGCACCCTGGAGCATCTGGTCGATGTCGTATTGCAGTTCGAAGGCGATAAGAACACCGCGTTGCGGATGGTGCGTGGTATCAAGAATCGCTTCGGCAGCGCCGACGAGGTGGGCTGCTTCGAACTGCACGACGACGGAATCGCCTGTGTGACAGATCCTTCCGGACTCTTCTTACATCACCGCGCCGACTCCGTCCCGGGTACGGCCGTCACCGTCGCGATGGACGGGAAGCGGCCGCTGGTCGGTGAGGTCCAAGGGCTCACCGTCGAAACCCAGGCGCCGGCGCCCCGCCGCGCGGTCAGCGGACTGGACTACAACCGGGTCGCCATGGTGCTGGCCGTCCTGCAGAGCCGCTGCGGCCTCTATGTCGGCAAACAGGACATCTACGCGGCCACCGTGGGCGGTATGCGGCTCACCGAGCCCGCCGCTGATCTCGCCATCGCGCTGGCGATCGCCAGCGCCGCGCGCGATACCGCGCTGCCGCCCGGCTGGGTGATCCTCGGCGAAGTGGGTTTGGCCGGAGAGGTCCGGCGGATCACCTCCACCACCCGCCGGCTCGCCGAAGCCGAGCGGCTCGGGTTCACCACCGCGGTGGTACCGCCCGGCGTGGACGGCAAGGCCACACCGATGACCCTGCACGAGGCGTCCAGTCTGCGCGGCGCCCTGCGCCTGGCCGGCCTGACGAAGAAATGAGCCCTATCCGGCGATATTGAACGGTTCCGGGGCGCTGCGCACCGAACCCATCTGTGCCACCACGTTATAGGCGCCCGGGGGAACCGGGACCCGTTCCCCCGCACATTCCGGCTGCGAGGTGGCGCCCTTCCAGGTCACCGTGAACGCGGCCTGCTCGCCGCGATCCAGAGTCCGCACATCCGGTTCGCCGTCGGGATAGCAATCCGTACTCGCCCACAGCTGACGGCCGCCGTCGAGCGAGTGCACGGACACCCGTTGCAGACCCGACCCCATGTCCCGGTTACAGGGTTCGCCGGAGATGTTGGTGATCACGATCCCGAATACCGGTTCCTCCCCCACCTGATAGGTGGGCTGACCCACCGAAACCTTGATCGCCAGCGACTGGTCGGCGCACTGCCCGGACGCCACCGGCGTCGGCTCGGCGCCACGGGTACCGGAAGCGGCGGTGGTCCCCTTGGCGGTGGTCGTGGCGGACGTGGTGGACGTGGTGGACGCCGACGCCGAACTCGCGACGGGTTCGGTGGTCTCGGAAGCCGCCGCGGCGGCATCGGGCGTGTCGCCGCCCCGGGCTACGGTGACGACCAGCCAGATAACCACCGCGAGCGCGACGACCAGCGCCCCGATGGCAAACACGCGACGCCGCCAGTAGATCTCCGGCGGTAACGGTCCTGTCGGTTCCAACACGTGTCAACGGTAAGCGCATCGGGCGGCAGTGGCTGTCAACGGCACACCCGAAGGTGTCGCAGATCGCCGGCCGCGGGATCCACGGTGACCCGGCCCGGCCCTCCCGGACCGGGCCGCGGGTGCCTGCATCAGACCGTTTCACCGATATTGCCGACCACACGTTGTAGTTTCGCCCGGCCGTCGACCAGCTTGTAGGTGACGCAGGCGATCGCGCACTCGCCGGTCGCCACCCGCTGGGAGACGATCATCGACCGCTGCATCAGCAGCCGGCTGGTCTCCACCACATGGCGGGCCTCGAGCTCGTCGACCGTACTCAAACCCTCGCGGCGCCCGATGAGCATCGACGGCGTGACCTTCTCGACAATGCTGCGAATGAACCCGCCGGGCACCTCACCGCCGTCCAGCGCGTCCAGGGTCGCCTTGACCGCCCCGCAGCTGTCGTGACCGAGCACCACGATCAGCGGCACGTTCAGCACACCGACCCCGTACTCGATGGACCCCAGCACCGAGGAATCGATGACATGGCCGGCCGTACGCACCACGAACATATCGCCGAGGCCCTGGTCGAAGATCAATTCCGCCGCGACCCTGGAATCTCCGCAGCCGAACAGCACGGCGGACGGATTCTGGCCGGCGACGAGCTTGGCTCGATCGGCGGCTCCCTGGCTAGGATGCAGCAGCGTGCCGTTCACGAAGCGCTCGTTACCTTCGCGCAGCGACTTCCAGGCACTTACCGGGTTGGACTGAGGCATGTGTCCATTCTGCACGATTTGGATTTCGCACTGCTTCGGTCCCGTTACGACGCGGCATCCGATCGCGCCGAACCGGTGGAACTGCACGGTGAGGTGAACGGAGCGGGTCGGTTGAGCAGCGGAATTCACGGGCATCCGGGTGCGGGCGGACGCGCGGGCGTCTCGATCGAACCCACCGCGATCGACTCGGACGCGCTGATCGACTGGTACGCACACACCGCCCGCGACCTGCCGTGGCGGCGGCCGGGCGTGAGTGCCTGGCAGATCCTGATGAGCGAGATCATGCTGCAGCAGACCCCGGTCTCGCGGGTGGAACCGATCTGGCGGGAGTGGGTAGCACGCTGGCCCGTGCCCTCGGCCATGGCGGCGGCGAGCGCCGGCGAGGTCCTGCGCGCGTGGGGCAAACTCGGATATCCGCGCCGTGCCCTGCGGTTGTACGAATGCGCCGGGGTCCTGGCCGCCGACCACGGCGACGAGGTGCCCGCCGATGTCGATGTACTACTCGGCCTGCCGGGCATCGGCGCGTACACCGCGCGCGCGGTCGCCTGCTTCGCCTACGGGCAGCGGGTTCCGGTGGTGGACACCAATGTCCGCCGAGTGGTTGCGCGGGCCGTGCACGGCCGCGGAGAGGCCGGCAACCCGGCGACCCGCGACCTCCGGGAGACCGAGGCCCTGCTACCCGCCCGCGTCGATCGGGCGGCGGTCTTCTCGGCGGCGCTGATGGAACTCGGAGCGACGGTGTGCACCGCGCGAACCCCGGACTGCACCCGCTGTCCCCTCCCGCACTGCGCCTGGGTCGCGGCGGGTCGGCCCGTCTCCGAATCCACCCGCCGGACCCAGAAGTACGAGGGCACCGATCGGCAGGCGCGCGGGCGATTGCTCGATGTCCTACGGGCGGCACACGCGCCGGTGGAACGCCTCCGCCTGGATCTCGCCTGGACGCGCGACCCCGGCCAACGCGACCGCGCGCTGGATTCGCTGCTGGTGGACGGCTTGATCGAACAAACCGACGACGGACGGTTCGCGCTGGCGGGTGAGGGCTGACGCGGGCCCGATAACGTGCGCGGCCAAGGCTCGACCCGTTCAGCCCCCAGCGGCGGGCTCGGGGGTCGCCCGTAGCACCCGAGCGAGAAACCGCTGCACTTCTACCCGGTAGCGCGTCGGTTGATCGTCATGGATCAGATGGCCGGCGGCGGGAACCACGATGTGCTCGGCATCAGGATGGAGTTCGGCCATCCGGCGCATCTGGCCGGGTGGCGTGATCGTGAACTCGCCTTCGATCAGCAAGGTGGGGACCGTCAGCCGACCCCATTCCCGCCAGAACGACCTCGTTCCCCACTCCTCGGAGATATCCCGGAAAGTGGCCACCTCACCGTGCAGGCGGTAGCCGTCCGGGGCGCGCTCGAAAGAGTTCCGGAAATAACGGCCGGCAACCGGACCGAAGTAATCGATCAGGGCGGCCTCATCCGGGAACGGTTGCGGCCAACCCTCGACCAGGGCGGCCCAATGGGCGGCGGTGCGGCCCGTGAAATCCGCGGCCATGTCCTCGACCACCAAGCCCCGGACGCGACCGGGGTGCGCAGCGGCGAACATCCAGCCGTGCAAGCCCCCCATCGAATGGCCGATGACCACCATCGGCTCGGCGATCCCCGCGGTAGCCCGCGCCAGATCCGCGACGAAGGCGTCGGTGGTGAGTTCGGCCGGGGCGGGCCGCCCGTGCCCGGCGGCGTCGAAGGTGAACACCCGCCCGTACCCGCGCAGCCATTCGATCTGGTCCGCCCAGGTCCGCGCGCTGCCCATCAACCCGTGCAGCAGCAGTATCGGAGCGCCGCAACCACCCTCGTCGTGCAACATCGAGCCGAGTGTATTCGCCCCCGGCCGTGCTCCGTCCGCGCACCGCCACCAGGCTCCTGGGACATCGGCATGCGCGAAGCAGGCCCACCTCCCACCTTGGCGAGCAAGCAACCCACCCCACCGTCAGGGTTGTGTGCCGACGTCCTCGACCTCCACGAATCACTCACCCACCTCACAAAGGCCAGCATTCATGGTCGGGCCCGCCCCGGTTCTGGAACAACAGCGCAAGGCCGCACGGGAGCCGCCGCCCGCGATGCATGCCGGACCCACCAGAACTCCGACCCACACCGCGATCGTCCCTATCGAACGGCCGACATCCATGGTCGGGGCCCGCCCCGGTTCTGCAGCGACGAAGCGAAGAACCGCAGCAACCGAGCGCATGCGCACCGCCGACCATAGATCGGCGACCATCGAGCACTGGCAGGGTCGTGTACCTACCCACACCGACCAAGAAGCAGGTCCGCCCCCACCTCTCGCCTCGTCCGGATGGTCCACCTCCGAGGTCGGGGCCCGCCCCGGTTCTGGAGCGACGAAGCGAAGGAGCGCAGCGACTGAGCGTAGGAGTGAAGAACCGGGGTTGACGAGGGCCCCGCCCCGCCCCGCCGAAGGCGGGGCAATATATACAGCATGGCTGTTGTGAAGATCAATGCGATCGAGATCCCCGAAGGTGCGGGTCCGGAACTGGAAAAGCGGTTCGCCCACCGTGCGCACGCCGTCGAGAACTCTCCCGGGTTCCTCGGCTTCCAGCTGCTGCGGCCCACCGCCGGCGAGAACCGGTACTTCGTCGTCACCCAGTGGGATTCCGAGGAGTCCTTCGCCGCGTGGCGGGACGGTCCGGCCAAGGAGGCGCACGCCGGGCAGCAGAACAAGCCCGTCGCCACCGGCGCCTCGTTGCTGGAGTTCGAGGTGGTGCTGGATGTAGCCGGTAAACCCGCCTCCTGACTCCGGCCGGACCTGGCCACGCCCCCGGATCCCGGGTGGCGTGGCCAGTGCTTATTCGGGGGCGTATTGACGACCACGACCGGTGGTGTCAAAGTTCCAGGTGAAGCAAAGGTGATGCGGTAATCCGGTGAGAACCCGGAGCGGTCGCGCCACTGTGATGTCCACGCCTTCCGCGATGGGCAGAGTCAGACACCGGCACCTGCGCGCAACTCGCGAACCGGACGCGAGCATCCGGATGAGGAGGATCGACCATGGCCATAGTCCACGTCCCGAACAGGGCCGCCGACACACTGGCGACAGTGCTCGTCACCGTCGGTGTCGTTTTGCTGGCGTTGTTGACGCTCTATCTGGTCGGGTTCGACCAGGGTGCCGTCTCGCGCGGGGGAATGTTCTTGCACGAGCTGATGCACGACGGGCGGCATCTGCTGGGCGTCCCGTGCCATTGAGCGGATCCTTCGGCGCATTACTGATCCGTGGTCTGCTGGCCGGCTTGATCGCCGGCCTGCTGGCGGGCGTCGTCGGCAATTTCGTCGGTGAGCCCAAGGTCGACGCGGCGATCGCGATCGAGGAGGCCGCCGCACCCGCGGCGGAGCATTCCCACGAGTCGGGCGGCGAGCACAGCCACGGGGACGAGGCGATCGTCAGCAGGCCCTGGCAAAAGTTCGGTCAGTTCCTGGCGAACGCGCTGGCCGGGATGGCGTTCGGCGCGATCGTCGCGACCGCGGCGCATTACGCGCGGCGATTCACCTCCCTGCCGGGACCTCGGCTCGCGCTCGGGCTGGGTGTGGCCGGTTGGGTCGCGGTGGTAGTGGTGCCGTTCTTCAAATACCCGGCCAACCCGCCGGCGGTGGGCGATCCCGAGACGATCAATGATCGCACCCTGCTCTGGGTGGCCGCGGTCCTGCTGGGACTGGCGGCCGTCGCAGCCGGTGTCTATGCCTGGAAGGCCCTCCACCAACAGCTCGAATCGTTGCGGCTGATCGCCGCGGTGGCAGTCTCGGTGCTGGTCACCACGCTGGGCTATGTGCTGCTACCGGGTGTGAACGAAGTGGGAGCGGATTTCCCGGCGACCCTGCTGTGGGAGTTCCGCGCGGCATCGCTGGCCGTTTCCACCACGCTGTGGGTGAGCATCGGCCTCGTTTTCGCCGCGCTCACTGAGTGGAGCACGCGCGGCAATACAGCGGTACCCGAGGTCGCCGCTACTTCAGGGTGATCACAGCGTCGGTTCCCGGCGGGCAGTGTCGGATCATGTACGACACAGACACTGCCGCTGGACCGCGGCACAGCGCGCTCTCATCTCGGCCCACGGCCGTCACGACGGCATTCGCGGGGCTCGTGGCGGCTGTGGCCTTCGGTATCGCGGAGACCATGGTCCGCGCCGCGCGCGACTGGTTCCGGACCGGCGCAGACGGCAAACGCCCCCGCTGAGCCGCCCGAGTGACCCGGGCTCCCGACGATCCGGAAGCCCGGGAACCGCTCAGGATTCCAGTGCGGCGTCGAGCGTGATGTCGTCCACTCCGGTCAGCGCCTTGCTGATCGGGCAGCCGGCCTTGGCAGCGGTGGCCGCGGCGAGGAAGGCCGCCTCGTCGAGCCCGGAAACCCGGCCGCGCACGGTCAACGCGATCCGGCTGATCCGGAAACCACCGGCCGGATCGGGACCCAGGGTCACCGCCGCCGAGACGTCGAGGCTCTGCGGAGTACCGCCGACCTGGGCGATCTCGTTCGACAGCGCCATCGCGTAACAGGACGAATGCGCCCCCGCGATCAGCTCCTCCGGGCTGGTCGTACCGTCGGCGTCATCGGCCGACCGCTTGGGGAACGACACCTCGTACTTGCCGACCCCCGAGCTGACCAGCTCGACCTGGCCGGAGCCGTCCTGCAGACCACCGGTCCATGCGGTGCGCGCGGTACGTGTGGGCATCATGATCCTTTCGAAGACGATTCGTTCGAGTGCGATTCGAACCTACTCGCACCTGCACACCCTCACACCGTCGCAGCCGTTCGTTCGTCCAGCTGGGCCAGCACCGCCGGCCAGGCGGCCCGGTGCCGATCGCGGGCGGCCTCGTCGGCGAATCCGCTGTGCCGCAGACGCAACCGGATCCCGCGGGGTTGTTTGACGAGTTCCACCCGGACCACGGTCTCGGCGCCCTCCGTGCCCCCCGCGCCCGTCACCCAGGTCAATTCGACCAGTCGGCTCGGCTGGAGACGGAGGAAGCGGCCGTAGTGCGGCTGGATCTTCCCCTCATGGCGGGTCTCGAAATAGAACGGCTCGTTCACCTCCGGGCGCATCCGCACCGACGACGCCTCCGCGAACCAGATATCGAAGCCCTGGGTCCACGCCAGATACAGGAGTTCGGGCGAAGCGGTCATCACACGCTCCACCGTGAGTTCGTACGGCCGTGCGGACAGGTCCGGTACGCGCACTTGCTGGTCGACCATCTCTGGACCATACCCGCGTCGGGGCAGGTCCCGCCGCAGATGCGGCGATCATCGCGCTACTGTCGATCGTCACGCCGGAAACCGGGAAATCCGGCCCGGAATACCATTGCGGCACCGGAAATCCGGGTGTGCGCCGACGGTTCACCGCGAGGGGCGAATAGGGTGGTGCGGTGGAGCGTTCGCGATGACGAGCTGGCAGATAGTCGGGCTACTGGGTTGGCTTGCGCTGGCCGCGGCGGTGTTCGAGCTGCTGCGGCAACGCCGCACGCTCGGACGGACCCGCCGGGCGCTGCACGCCGCCGAACGCGTGGCCGCACAGCGGCAGCGAGAATTGGAGGTGAGCACCGAGCGCCTCCTGATCGCCCGCGAGCTGCACGATGTGGTGGGCCACAATCTCTCGCTGATCAACGTGCAAGCCGGGATGGCACTGCAGCAGGTGGAGAACAATTCGGCGAAGGCGGCGGGGACCGTCTCCGAGATAAAGACCACCAGCCGCAACGCGCTCGAGGATGTCCAGGCGTTACGCCATGCGATCCAGACGGTCGAGCCGGCCACACCGGCGCCCACCCTGTCCCCTGCCGACGACCGGCAGACGGGCGCCGGAGTCGAGGCCCGTCCGAACCGTGAGAAGCGTTCGCGGCGCGGTGGTTTCGCTCGACGCGAGCGGCCGGCCGCCGACCGCGCGCAGCGAGACTCCGGCGTCGGCGGCCGTACTCCCGTCGACCGGCCGACGCCGACTCCGCCGCCCCGCGAACCCGATCCCACCATGTCCGACCTCGATGAGTTGCTGCGGAAACCACGCATGGCGGGGTTGACCGTGCACACCCGCGTAGTGGGCGCCGCTGATTCCCTGCCCGCGGCGATCGACGACGCCGCGACCCAGATAGTCCGGGAATCGCTGGCCAATGTCGTACGCCACGCGCCCGGCTCCGAAGCCACGGTGACCGTGCGCTACACCGCGGACTCCGTCGACCTCACCGTCGACAACACCCGTCCCACCGGCAAACCCGAACACACCGGCCCCACCCGCGGGATGGGCATCATCGCGATGCGCGAACACACACACGCACTCGGCGGCGCACTGACCGCCGGGCCCAAACCCAGCGGCGGCTACCGTGTCGCGGCCCGGCTGCCCAGCCGCCCACTCCGGATTGCGATCGACTCGGATGCGCGGCCCCGGACCCGCAAAGGCCACGGTGCCGGCGAATCTCGCGAAACGGCGGCACCGGTCGCGGTCACCTCGAAATCGCAACGGACCGCTCCCAGCACGGCCGACACCGATTCCGGTAGGCCCGACTGAACCGGGCGCCTCACCCGGGGTTGGCGTCGCGCCGCTCCTCCTCGGTGAATCCCGCGGCGCGTGCCGAACCCGGGTCCGACGGTGCCTGCAGCCGCCGGGAGTAGGCACCGGCAGCCCGGAAGACCCCCGCGACACCGGCCGGAGCCGCACCATAGGTGATCGACTGCTGCGGTGCGAACCCCAGACCGCTGCCGATCGTGACGGCGTCCATATTGGCGCCGAGAAACAAGAAATCCCAGCTGTACACGTTCTGCTGCTGTTCGATCAGTGAACGCACCGCGGCATGGGTCCATTCGCGGCTCGAATTCTCGTGGCCGTCGGTGAGCACGACGACGATCACCGTGCCCGGACGCTCGTCCTCCGGACGGCCGGCCAGTTCGGTGCCCAGATCGGTGACGAGCTTGCCGATGGCATCGTAGAGAGCGGTGCCGCCGCGGGGCTGGAGCACCGGCGCCGGGACCTGGTCGATCGCGATATTCGAGTACACGCATTCGTACTCGGTGTCGAACTGCGCGAGCGTGACCCTTACGGCCTTCTCGGCCTTGCGCTGTTCGTCGAAGAACGCGGCCAGACCGCCCTCGGTATCCGATTTGATGGTCTGCATGGAGCCCGAACGGTCGAGCAGCACCGCGATCGTGGTCAGGTCCGGATTCGTCATGGTGTACCCCCGGTTCGTATCGAATGAACATCACCACCGTACTCGTGCTCACCGACCGGAAACCGTCGATGACCGGCCCCCCGGGCCACGAAAAGGGCCTGCCCAACGGTGCGATACCGGTGGGCAGGCCCTTGCCGTTGGCTGCTACTCGCCCGAGGCGGCTTCGGTCGAGCCGCCGCCCTCGGACGCGCCGGTCAGCACGACCTCGGGCTTCTTCTCACCGTCTTCCTTGGTGAGTTTGGCCTTCGGGGTGAAGGTGAACTTGGCGTCCTCACCGGAGCCTTCGCCGTCCCAGTTCTCGACGTCGACCATCACGACCTGGCCCGCACCGATCTCGCCGAAGAGGATCTTCTCCGACAGCTGGTCCTCGATCTCGCGCTGGATGGTGCGGCGCAGCGGCCGAGCACCGAGCACGGGGTCGAAACCACGCTTGGCCAGCAGGCTCTTCGCGGTATCGGTGAGTTCCATCGCCATATCTTTGTTCTTCAGCTGCACGCCGACACGGTTGATCATCAGATCCACCATCTCCACGATCTGATCCGTGGTGAGCTGGTGGAAGACGATGACATCGTCGATACGGTTGAGGAACTCCGGCCGGAAATGCTTCTTCAGCTCGTCGTTGACCTTGAGCTTCATCCGCTCGTAGTTCGAGCCCTCGGCGTTGCTCTGGGTGAAGCCCAGGCCCACGGCCTTCGAAATATCCGAGGTGCCGAGGTTGGAGGTGAAGATCAGCACCGTGTTCTTGAAGTCCACGGTCCGGCCCTGGCCGTCGGTGAGGCGACCGTCCTCGAGGACCTGCAACAGGGTGTTGTAGATCTCCTGGTGGGCCTTCTCGATCTCGTCGAACAGCACGACCGAGAACGGCTTGCGGCGCACCTTCTCGGTGAGCTGGCCGCCCTCTTCGTAGCCGACGTACCCGGGAGGGGCACCGAACAGCCGCGAGGCGGTGAAGCGGTCGTGGAACTCGCCCATATCGATCTGGATGAGCGCGTCGTCGTCACCGAACAGGAAGTTCGCCAGCGCCTTGGACAGCTCGGTCTTACCGACGCCGGACGGACCGGCGAAGATGAACGAACCGGACGGACGCTTCGGATCCTTCAGACCCGCGCGGGTACGGCGGATGGCCTTGGAAACGGCCTTGACCGCGTCCTCCTGGCCGATGATCCGCTTGTGCAGCTCGTCCTCCATACGGAGCAGACGGGTGGTCTCCTCCTCGGTGAGCTTGAACACCGGGATACCGGTCCAGTTGGCCAGGACCTCGGCGATCTGCTCGTCGTCGACCTCGGCCACGACATCCAGATCACCGGAGCGCCACTGCTTCTCGCGCTCGGCCCGCTTGGCGACGAGCTGCTTCTCCTTGTCGCGCAGCCGCGCGGCCTTCTCGAAGTCCTGCGCGTCGATCGCCGATTCCTTCTCCCGGCGCGCATCGGCGATCTTGTCGTCGAATTCGCGCAGGTCCGGCGGGGCGGTCATCCGGCGGATACGCATCCGGGCGCCGGCCTCATCGATCAGGTCGATCGCCTTGTCCGGCAGGAACCGGTCGTTGATGTAGCGGTCGGCCAGGGTGGCGGCGGCGACCAGGGCGCCGTCGGTGATGGACACCCGGTGGTGCGCCTCGTAGCGGTCCCGCAGACCCTTGAGGATGTTGATGGTGTGCTCGACGGTCGGCTCGCCCACCTGAACCGGCTGGAACCGGCGCTCCAGGGCGGCGTCCTTCTCGATGTACTTGCGGTACTCGTCGAGGGTGGTGGCGCCGATGGTCTGCAGTTCACCGCGGGCCAGCTTCGGCTTCAGGATCGAGGCCGCGTCGATGGCGCCCTCGGCGGCACCCGCACCGACCAGCGTATGCAGCTCGTCGATGAACAGGATGATGTCGCCGCGGGTGTTGATCTCCTTGAGCACCTTCTTCAGGCGTTCTTCGAAATCACCGCGATAGCGGCTGCCCGCGACCAGGGAACCCAGGTCGAGGGTGTAGAGCTGCTTGTCCTTCAGCGTCTCGGGCACCTCGCCGTTGACGATCGCCTGGGCGAGGCCCTCGACGACGGCGGTCTTGCCGACGCCGGGCTCGCCGATCAGCACCGGATTGTTCTTGGTGCGGCGGCTCAGCACCTGCATGACCCGCTCGATCTCTTTCGAGCGGCCGATGACGGGGTCGAGTTTGCCCTCCAGCGCGGCCTGGGTGAGGTTACGGCCGAACTGATCGAGTACCAGCGAAGTCGACGGAGTGCCGGTTTCGCCGCGGGCGCCGGATTCCACCGGCTCCTTGCCCTGGTACCCGGACAGCAGCTGGATGACCTGCTGGCGGACGCGGTTGAGATCGGCGCCGAGTTTGACCAGCACCTGCGCCGCCACACCTTCACCCTCGCGGATGAGGCCCAGCAGGATGTGCTCGGTGCCGATGTAGTTGTGGCCGAGCTGCAGCGCCTCGCGCAGGCTCAGCTCGAGTACCTTCTTGGCGCGGGGTGTGAACGGAATATGACCGGACGGGGCCTGCTGGCCCTGGCCGATGATCTCCTCGACCTGGCTGCGCACGCCCTCCAGCGAGATGCCGAGCGACTCCAGCGACTTGGCCGCGACACCCTCACCCTCATGGATCAGCCCCAGCAGGATGTGCTCGGTGCCGATGTAGTTGTGGTTGAGCATCCGGGCCTCTTCTTGGGCCAGGACGACGACACGCCTCGCGCGGTCGGTGAACCTCTCGAACATCGCTCCCTCACTCTCCTGCTCCGGACTCTATGGCCGGCTGATGCCGTGGTGTGTCGTGGACAACCGTCGACCTCAGCCTGCCATGAAGGCCAGGGGTTGCGGCCCCCGCCTCCCACTCTAGTTGGCAGGGGATTACACCGCCGCCGCTCCACCCCAATGATGCAGGGTCGACGACAGGTTATTCACTCATAACGCCCTTACCCACCGATTGGTTTCCCATTCGGGTTTTGCCCAGAGCGAACACAACGGCTCCCAGAAATGGGGAGACCGGCGCCACCGGACGGGGCGGCCGGGCCGGGGGGTTACAGGTCGCGATCTGTGATGAGTCCGCTGCGCATGGCCAGCGCGGCGAGCCGGACCCGCTTCTGATTCTGCGGCAGATCCTCGACACCGAACTTGGCGAACAAGGCGCGCAGATGGGTCTTGACGGCGTCCACGCTCAGGAACAGCTCGTCCGCGATCTGCTGGTTGGTGGCGGGGGCCGCGAATCCGACATCCCCTTTGTAAGGGCGGCACAGCGCGACCAGCACGCCGCGCTGCGCCTCGGTGAGCGAGCGGACGGTGGGGAGGCTGGCGCCGGAGGCTCGGGTGGCGTCGTCGGGGACGCCGTTGAAATCGTGGAACGACACCAACGAGGTGCCGACCCGGATCCGGTCCCCCGGCATCAGTCGGCGGCGGCCGTTGATGCGTTCGCCGTTGACGAACGTGCCGTTGCGGGAGAGGCCGTCGTCCACGATGGTCCAGTGCGCGGCGAGGTATTCCACCGCGGCGTGCAACCGCGAGACCTCGGCGTCCCACCGCAGCGATAGGTCAGCGCCCGCCGAACGGCCGATGGTGATCCGCTGACGGTCCGGGCTCAACACCACCTCGCGGCGACGGCCTTGGTCATCGGTGAATCGTAGGAACGAGCCGACGGATCCGGTCACTGCGCCGATACCTCACTCTTCATACCGGCAGCAACTGCCGAACACTACGGACCTCTTGCACCGCGGCGCGTAGGGGCCCGATCGATCACATCCATGGTGCCGGGCGAGCGTGCGCTCGAGCAAGATGGAACGCCGCCGGGCGCAGCGACCCCGGCGTTCAACGCCGGGGCCAGCGGTAATTCCAAATAGCTATCGAGAAAGACCAGCCGTCGTGGCGTTCCGAGAATAACCCTGGCGCACGACGGTTGAAAGAAGAACTAACCCTTCGCGGCCTTGTTGTACGCGTCGGTGATATCGGCGGAGATACGACCCCGCGCGGAAACCTTGTGACCATTCCGGCGGGCCCACTCACGAATGGCCGCGCTTTGTTCCCGGTCCATGGTGGCACGGGCCTTGGTACCACCGACGGCGGCGACCGCGGACTTCACCCGGCGCCGGCCACTCACGCGGCGGGCGCTCGTTACCCACTGCTCCAACTCGTCCCGAAGCTTCGACGCATTCGTCGACGACAGGTCGATCTCGTACGACACCCCATCGATTGCAAACTCGATGGTCTCGTCCGCGATGGACTCACCGTCGACATCGTCGATCAGGCTAACGGTGACCTTCTTTGCCATGAGATGAACGTCCTCTCGAAATCGTGCGGCCCGCAAAATGCGGCCGATTACCCGAGGCAAGAATACCCCGTATTCGAAAAATTCCAAGACGAGCGGCCTGCTATGCAAACCGTTCGCTCAGCGGCCGACCGGCCGCACTATTGGGAACAGTATCGTTTCCCGGATTCCCAATCCGGTGAGCGCCATCAACAACCGATCGATTCCCATACCAGTTCCCGTTGTCGGCGGCATCCCGTGTTCCATCGCGGCGAGGAAGTCTTCGTCCAGCACCATTGCCTCGTCATCACCCGCCGCGGCCAGACGCGCCTGATCGACGAACCGTTCGCGCTGGATCACCGGATCCACCAACTCCGAATAGCCGGTGGCCAACTCGAAGCCCCGGACATACAGATCCCACTTCTCGGTGACACCGGTCCGGGACCGGTGCTGCCTGGTCAACGGGGAGGTCTCGACTGGGAAATCGCGGACGAAAGTCGGCACGTACAGCTTGTCGCCGTAGCAGTGCTCCCAGAGTTCCTCCACCAGTTTGCCATGGCCGTAGCCCTTGCCTTCCGGAATTTCCAGTCCGAACCGATCGGCTAGCTCGAGCAATTCCGGAACAGTTGTTTCCGGGGTGACCTCCACCCCTGCCGACTCCGACAGCGACGGATACATCTCGACCGTTGTCCACTCACCGCTCAAGTCGTATTCCGAACCGTCGGCGAGCGTCACGACCTGAGTTCCCATCGCCTCCTGAGCGACTTCCTGGATCAATTCCCGGATCATCCGCGCGGAGTCATCGTAGGTGCCGTACGCCTGATATGTTTCGAGCATCGCAAACTCGGGTGAATGGGTAGAATCGGCACCTTCGTTACGGAAGTTGCGATTGATCTCGAACACCCGCTCGAGGCCACCGACCACACAGCGTTTGAGAAACAACTCCGGAGCAATGCGCAGGTAGAGATCCATATCCAGCGCATTGGAGTGTGTTCGGAAGGGACGGGCGGCCGCACCGCCGTGCAGGGTCTGCAACATCGGCGTCTCGACCTCGAGGAAATCGCGCCGTTCCAGTGCATTGCGCAGTGCGCGCACCACCGCTACCCGGGTACGGGCCATCTGCCGGGCCTCCGGGCGCACGATCAGATCGACATAACGCTGCCGGACCCGCGACTCCTCGCCCATGTCCTTGTGCGCCACGGGCAGCGGACGCAGTGCTTTGGCTGCCATGGACCAAGAATCGGCCATGACGCTCAATTCACCCGTACGCGACGAGATGACCTCACCGTGCACGAAAACCATATCGCCGAGGTCCACATCGGTCTTCCAGGCCGCCAACGCGTCCGCGCCGACTCCGTTCAGGCTGACCATTGCCTGCAAAGTGGTGCCGTCACCCTCCTGTAGCTGAGCGAAGCACAATTTGCCGGTATTCCGCATGAAGATGACCCGGCCGGTCACTCCGGCGAGCTGCCCGGTCGCGGTATCGGCCGCGAGATCCGGATAGGCGGCACGAATTTCGGCCAGGCTGTGGGTGCGGGGCACCGACACCGGATAAGCGTCCCCACCGGCCGCGAGCAGCCGTTCCCGCTTCTCCCGCCGGATCCGCATCTGCTCGGGGACGTCGTCGACCTCCGCGGAGCGGCTGGATCGCCCCGCGGGAACAACGCCCGCGGAGCCGCCGGATGACGAGATGTTCGGGTTGCTCACAGCGAACCACCCTAGCGTGCACCGCAAATCGATTCGGCAGCCGCCCGCCCTGTGCACGCGATAAGGAATCAGCCGTGGAACGCGCGGCTACCAGGGCAGGTAAAAATAGACCATTTGGTTGCTTAGAATTTTTCCGGCGCGCCACAGCGCGTCGGAAAAGTATTGCCGTCCCGCCGCATTCGTCCCGCGGGAAGAATTCAGAGAACAGCCAGCGAACGAACTTCCCTGGTGAAGTGAGCGGCGCCGGTGGCGACCGTTCGCATACCGGCCGCTTCCAGTGCCTTATATCCGCCGACCAGATCGGTCGCCCGATGCAGGCCCAATTGACGCAACGACGCCGCGGCCAGGCTGGAGGTGTAGCCCTCCGAGCACACCACCACCCATTCGACATCGTGGTCGGTGGCCAGCGCCAGGCGCGCCGAACTACTGGGGTCCAGCCGCCACTCGAGGACATTTCGTTCGATGACCAGCGCCCCGGGCAGTGCCCCTTCCCTGGCGCGCTGTGCCGCGGGCCGGATATCGACCAGGAACGCGCCCCGGGCGAGCGCGGCCGGCAGTTCCACGGGATGGATCCGCCGCAACTGCGAGCGGGCCTGATCGAGCATCTGATCAATGGTCAGTCGCGACATCAGAGATCACCTTCGGGCTGGTCGGTGAGGGCGGTGTGAGTACGCCGCAGGCTGCCGTGTCCCGTCACCTCGTAATAGGACATGGCAGTGAGCGGCGGCGAGTAGGCATGCACACTGAGGGTCGGCTCGAGCGGGCCGATATCGGCGGACCCGGATACCGCGATCCGGTCGGGGGCGCGCACGACGTCGTGCACCCAGCCGATCGGGAACGCGGCCTGGTCACCGGCGGCCAGCACCCGGTGGCGTAGTTCGGCGCCGTTCCAGCGATATTCGGCGAGTGCGCCGCTGAGCACGGTGAGCGCACCGAGCGAGCCCGCGTGATCGTGCAGTTTCGTGGATTTGTCCGGAGTCCAGCTGATCAGCCAGACATCGACCTCGTCGTCGGCGACCAGCCGGGTGGCCCAGCGGTCGACCGTCGGCCACAGCCCGTCCGCGGGGAGTAGATGGTCGTACCGGCCGGAGAGAACATCCTCACCGGCCTCGTCGGTGAGCCGGAGCAGATCCGCCGGACGCAGCCGCGTCGGCAGAGCCGGGGCGATCGGGCGATCGGGAATGGGATTCGCCATCGCGGCGGAATTGTTCCGGGCCGAGGGGCGCACTGCGGACGAGGCAACAGGCGAATGCATGATCGCATCTCCAGGAAGTTAAAGAAACGGTCGAGGACTTTACGAATGCCTCGAACGGTCGAGGCGGCGTCAGCCTCGACAACACTCCTGGGTACGCATGCGATTCAGCACAGGCCGAGCTTAGCAAGCCGGGCGCGATGCGGCCACATTCGGCTCAGCGGAATCCGTCACAGTCGCGAAATCACACACGAGCACGGCGCTGGTTGCGTTCGTAGACCAACCGCAACCCCGTCACCGTGAGGTGGGGGTCGTGGTGCTCGATCGTCTCCGACTCCCCGATGATCAGCGGCGCCGCCGCCCCGGTCGCCACCACCGCGACCCCGTCGCCGCCGAATCCGTCGATATCGTCGCGGATCCGATCGATGAGACCGTCCACCAGACCCGCGAAACCGAAGATCGCACCGGATTGAATGCATTCGACGCTGTTCTTACCCAACACCGACCGGGGCCGGGCCAGCTCGACCCGCCGCAACGCGGTCCGCTCGATCAGCGCCTCGCTCGCGGTCTCCACTCCCGGAGCGATCACACCGCCCAGGAACTCCCCTTTGGCCGACACCAGGTCGACACAGATCGAGACGCCGAAGTCCACGACGATGGCGGCACCGCCGTACACGTGATGGGCGGCCAGACAGTTCACGATCCGGTCGGCGCCGACCTCTTTCGGATTGTCCACCAGCAGCGGGATACCGGTGCGCACGCCGGGCTCCACCAGCACATGCGGCACCTGTTGCCAGTAGCGATCCAACATCACCCGCAGCTCGCGCAGCATCGGCGGCATCGTCGACAGACCCGCCACTCCGGTCACCGCGTCCAGCTCCGGGCCCACCAGCCCGCGCAGTTTCATCGCGAACTCGTCTGCGGTGTGCAGCGGGTTGGTGTGTATCCGCCAATACCGGACGAGTTCGGCCTCGGACCCGGTGCCCGTGACCAACCCGACCACGGTGCTGGTCGTGCGGACGTCGATGGTCAGCAGCACGCGGTCACCCGCCGCTCAGACGAAGGACAGATTGCGCGGGCTGATCAGATCCGAGCCCTCGGGTGCGTGGGCCGGATCCGAACCCAATTCGACCGGGCGATTCCGGGAATCCACGAATACGACTTTCGGGTCGTACTCCCGCAGTTCGGCCTCGTCCATCATGGCGTAGGCGATGAGGATGACCAGGTCGCCCGGGTTGACCAGATGCGCCGCGGCACCGTTGATACCGATCACCCCGGACCCGCGCTCACCGGCGATCACATAGGTCTCGAGGCGCGCGCCGTTGTCGATGTCCACAATGCAGACCTGCTCGCCCTCCAGCAGATCGGCGGCATCGAGCAGATCCTGATCGATGGTCACCGAACCGACGTAGTGCAAATCGGCATGGGTCACGGTGGCCCGGTGAATTTTCGACTTCATCATGGTGCGAAACATCGCCGCCGCCTCTCGGTGTACACGGCGCCGCTTCCGACGCCGCGGGGTGCAGTGTTCATGGCGGTGCTTCCGGCACCGCGGGGTTCTGGGCACATCCGGAAGAAGTGCGACGGCGGGCGGACCGGGTAGGTGAGCGCTGCGACGGTGTTCACCGGCCGTCCGTTCCCGAAGAGCCACCGGTCGGGTATTCGGCGGACCCACCGGCCGAACTGCCGACCAGGGAGGCATCGGGGTGACCGTCGAGCTGGGCGCCCAGACGGACGGCGGCGTTGTCGATCAACCGGGTGGCGCCGACCCGGGCCGCGATCAGCAGCCGGGCATTGCCTTCCGCGGGCGCGGGACCCAGGTCCGAGGCACGCAGCTCGAGATAGTCCAGTTCGATCTCCGGGACGGCGGCCAGCACCGAGCGCGCGGCGTCCAGGACGGCTCGCGCACCGGCCGCGCCGGACCGCGCGCCGGCCAGCAGCGCAGCGGACAGCGTGGTGGCGGTTTCCCGCTGGACGGGATCGAGGTAGCGGTTGCGCGACGACAAGGCCAGACCGTCGGACTCCCGGACAGTGGGCACCGCCACGATCTTCACATCGAAGTTCAGGTCCCGGACCATCTGCCGGATCAGCGCCAGCTGCTGGTAGTCCTTCTCCCCGAAGAACGCCTCGTGCGGACCGACGATCTGCAGCAGTTTGGCCACCACAGTGAGCATTCCGGCGAAATGGGTCGGCCGCGACGCACCCTCGAGATCGGCGCCCACCGGACCGGGCTGAACAGTTGTGCGCGGGCCGTCGGGATACATATCCGACGCACTCGGCGCGAACACCAGCGCGACGCCCTCCGCGCGCAGCAACTCCACGTCGGCGTCGAGTGTCCGGGGGTAGCTGTCCAGATCTTCGCCGGCGCCGAACTGCAGCGGATTCACGAATACGGATACGGCCACGACCTGGTTGGTGCGTTTGGCGCGCCGTACCAGTTCGAGGTGACCTTCGTGCAGTGCGCCCATGGTGGGCACGAGCCCGACCGTGCGGCCGGTACTCCGCAGCGCACGCACGACCTTGCCGAGCACGGCCGGATCGTGCTGCACCGTCAGTTCACCCGCGCGATACGCGCCGCGCAGCGTCGATTCAGTCATGGAGCCTCCTTCGAAGCTGTACATGCGCGGTCCGCGAAGGCCGCAGCAAAGGCGGACGTATCGCAACACCGAACATCTCTTGAAGCTCTCCATGCGGCCCGCGGAAACCGGAGCGAATACCGCACACCGAGCCTCCTTCGAGGCTGAACATGCGGCCCGCTGAGGCCACAGCGAAGGCGGAGGGACGCATCATCGGTGCTCCTCCAGCAGCTCACGTAGTTCGGCGGGGGCCTGCGCCCGTTCGGCGGTGCGCCGCGACAGTGCCCGATATCCGGCGGCGAGCTCGGGATCGGCCGCTCCCAGCGCCTCGAGATGGGCGAGGACCGCCGCCGTATCCCCGCGCGCCACCGGCCCGGTGAGCGCGGCCTGTCCGCGGCGGAGGGCGTTGTCGAGCGCCGCCGACGCCAGGGGCGCCAGCAGGCGTTCCGGCAGACCGCCCGGCTGATCGTCGACCGTCTGCTGGCCCATCAGGCCGGGCCCGGCCAGCGCCAGTCGCAGCGCCGCCACGGCGTCCAGCACCAGGGTGACCAGATGGTTGCTGCCGTGCGCGAGCGCGGCGTGATAGAGCGTGCGCTGTTCCTCGGCCACCCGGACCGGCTCCCCGCCCATCTCGATGACCAGCGACTGGGCGATGGCGTAGCCGATCTCATCGGCCGCGGTGATCCCGAAACAGGCGTTGGCCAGGCGGGCGAGGTCTTCGTCGTGGCCGGTGAAGGTCATGACCGGATGCACTGCCAGTGGGAGAGCCCCGGCGTCCCGCAGCGGCGCCAGCACGCCGATGCCGTTCGCGCCGGAAGTGTGCGCCACGATCGTGCCCGGCCGTACCGTGCCCGAACTCGCGAGACCGCGGACCAGTCCGGCCAGCTCCGCGTCCGGGACGGCCAGGATCAGCAGCTCACTGCGGGCGGCCACCTCCTCGACCGGGAGGATCCGCGATTCGGGCAGCCGGGCCTGTGCCCGGCGCACGGAGGCGTCGGAGATCGCGGCGACGCCGAACACCACATGTCCGGCGCGCTCGAGCGCGGCGCCGAGCGCTGATCCGACACGTCCCGCCGAGACGATTCCTACAGTCAGTCGTGCGGGCGCCGGATCACCACTCGCGGCCGGGTTGCCAGGAGTCACGCGTGGCGAGGTCAACATTGTCCTCTCGAAGTCGTTCCAGTCCCGCGCTGCGGGTACCGGACGTTACGTGTCGAGGATAGGACCCGGTCCGGCCGATGCGCCATGGGCCCCCGGGTGATATGCGCCGCACTTCAGGAGCTGCGCTGCTCCTCTTCCTGTCGCAGGTTGGCCATGATCTCGGCCACCGACAGTCGTCGCGAACCACCGGAATCGGCCTGGGTGCGGCGCCGCCGCGAATTCGCCGGGCGCGCCGACAGGTCGGTCGACCCGCGCCACGCGTGCTCCCGCGGTTTCTCGGCGACAGCCGTCTCGGCCGTCTCGGCGACAGCCGTCTCGGCGACAGCCGCTTGCGCGACGAACTCCGGCGCGGGCGGGCCGTAGATCAGTTCTTCGGGGCGCGGCGGGCCGTAGGTTGCGCCGGCAGCATCATCGTGTACCTCGGTGAATGCGTCCGCCCAGGTCGGCCCGGAGATATCGGGAGCGGGCGGCCCCTGCGGCGGGTCGTCGTCGAGGCGGACGATCGCCGTTTCAGCGGTGACCGGGGCATCGTCGGGACTCGCGAAGCGCGGGCGGCCCGGATAGTCGGTCTCGTAGACCGGGGTGGCGGTATCGCGCTCCCGGCTGTCGGGGCCCGGGTCGGCCGCCTCGGCTTCGGCGTCGGCCCATCCGTCCGCGGCATGTGACCAGCTGGCCGCGGCATTCGCCCAGGCATCGACCGCTCCCCGCTCACCTTCGTCGGAACTCGGCCAGTCGGCCGCGACACTCGGCTTGTCCTCGGCGCTGGGCAGTTCCTGAACCCGGAACGCGGAGGCACGCAGCGCCGGACGTTCTTCCGGGAGCTCGCCGTCGAAGAGCCGCTCCAGATGCCGGCGCAGGATGGCGAGTTCGGCACGTAGCGCGGCCATTTCCGTGGCGTCGGCGCCCAGTTCCGCCCGCACCCGCGATTCGACACCGAATTCGTGTTCGCGACGGGCGCTGATCTCCCGTTCGAGTTCCAGCTCGTAGATCCGACGCAGATCCCGGACTTTCGCCTGATACCGGCTCACCGCCCAAGCACCCAGTACCGCCGCCCACAGCGCGACCACCAAACCCACCCGGATGAACTGCAAGCTGTCGCTGAGTACGAGAAATACGCTGGCCACCAGACCCAGTAGGACGAGTGCGCCGAGGAAGAGCTTGCCCACATCTTCCCGGCCGCGCGCGGAAGTACTACTGCGGGACGGTGAAACCATGACCGCAAGGGTAGCCGCGATATTCGGCTGCGCCCAGGTCAGGAGAGGCGTGATCGATCACGAACCGGGTGCTACGAAGTAGCGGGGTCGTCCGTCGGATCGTCGGGCGCACGGCAGCAGTATTCGAGCCACAGCGCGGCCACGGCCAGTGCGATACCGGCGCCGCATCCGATGAGCGCGCCCGGAAAGTCCGCGGCGGCCGCCCGTAGATCCCCGCGCTGCGGGAAGATCCAGAGCAGAAATCCGAGCCACACTCCCGCGGCCAGCGACCCCACCTGTGCGGAAGCCTTCGCCAGGGCGAGCGCGCGGGCCACGGTGATCGGATGCAGCTGTCGCAGATCAGCGCCGATCTGACTATTGCTCACCCGCCCCCGGATATAGAAGCCCAGGGCCACTTCGAGCGCCGCGACCGGATACAGGGAGGCGCCGGCGACGGTGGAGATCGGCGGAAAACTCGAATAGGCCAGCCGGGTGGCGACCCAGGCGATCACGGCCGCGATCAGGATATTGGCCAGCAGCTCCCGGATACGGGTGGGTTTCAATTTCATGCCGCCGCCGTCTCCGCCGCCGGGACCACCGCTGGTGTTCATATCGCTGCCCCCGAGAGTCATGGAGCCTCCTCGGACGCGTGTACGTGCAACCCGCGGAGGCCGTGGCGAAGGCGGCGGTAGCGCATCATGACACGGTCCCCGTGGCCGGTACCAGGGCGAATTCCGTGTGGCGCACCCCCGCGCGTTCGGCGGGGTCCAGCTCCGCCAGCAGGTCGCGCACCGCCCGGGTGGTTCCGTCGACCTCCAGGGATGCGTCCGGCTCGACGTCGAGCCACGGGATCAACACGAACGCCCGGCGATGGGCCTGCGGATGCGGCAGGGTCAGATCGGGGTCGGTGCGGTGGAGGGCACGCAGTCCGCTACCCGCCGGTGCGGCGCAGGACACGATATCCACGTCGAGGGTCCGGGCGCCCCAGCGCACCGTACGCTCGCGGCCGGCTGCCTCTTCCAGCCGCTGTCCGTGCCGTAACCAATCGTGGCAGTCGTAGTCGAGGTCGTCGGCCACCAGCACGGCGTTCAGGAAGTCGTCCTGGTCCACGCCGCCCCAGGGCGCCGTGGTGTACACCGGGGACACGGCGCGGATCCGGGCGCCGAAACCCGCCACGACGCCGCGCAGCAACTCCAGCCGATCCCCCATGTTCGAGCCGATGGATAGAACGGCGCGCGTCATGAGGGCACCTGTCCGCGCCGCCCGGCGGTGACCACCCGCACATCGGCGAAGCTGTGCGGGATCGGCGCGGCCGGTTTGTGCAGCACCACCTCCACCTCCGCGACGCCGGGGACCGCACACACCCGATCGGCGATTTCGGCGGCGACGGTTTCGATCAGATTCCGGGGCGGCCCCGCCACGACGCGCACGGCCAGTTCGGCGAGGGCGCCGTAGTCGACCGTGTGGGCCAGATCGTCGGTAGCCGCGGCGGCGGTGAAATCCGACCACACGGTCAGATCCACCACGAATTCCTGTCCATCCCGGCGTTCGTGCTCGAAGACTCCGTGATGGCCGAAAACCCGCAGCCCACGGAGTTCGATCCGGTCCGGGCCGGGCGCCGGTGCAGTCACCGCGGCGCTCCCGCCCGCTCGGCACGACGCCAGGCGTCGGTCACGGCGATCGCGTCCTGCGATCCGCGGACGTCGTGGACGCGCACCCCCCACGCGCCGTGCCAGGCCGCGAGCGCCGACACCGTAGCGGTCGCGGTCTCCCGGCCGGCCGGTGGCCGAGGGCCCTCGGTATCAGCGAGCAGCGATCCCAGGAATCGTTTACGCGAGGCGCCGATGAGCACCGGAAAACCGTCGGCGACGAATTGTTCCAAGGCGCCCAGCAGTGACCAGTTGTGCTCCGCGGTCTTGGCGAATCCGAGGCCGGGGTCGAGGATGAGCCGGGCGGGATCGACGCCCGCGTCGATCGCATGCTGGACCTGGACCCCGAGTTCGGACCGCACCTCGGCCACCACATCGTCGTAGTGATCGGCCGGGCCGGTGTGCCGGTAGTCCGCGGCGGCCCGCCAGTGCATGAGTATCCACGGGATATCGGCGGCGGCGACCACCTCCGCCATCGCCGGGTCGGCACGCCCGCCGGAGACATCGTTGATGACCGATACACCGGCAGCGATCGAAGCCTCGGCCACTCGCGCCCGCATGGTGTCGACACTGGTGGGGATCCCGGCCGCGGCCAGTCCGCGCAGCACGGGAACCACTCGTTCGATCTCGGTGTCCGCGTCGACGCGGTCCGCGCCCGGGCGCGTCGACTCACCCCCTACATCGATGATGTCGGCACCCATCTCATGGAGCCGGACTCCGTGTTCGATCGCACGCCCGGGATCGAGATAGCGCCCGCCGTCGGAGAACGAATCGCTGGTGACGTTCACCACCCCCATGACCACACACGACCGGCCCGGGCGCGGCTGCACACCCGGACGGGGCCGTGCACCGGTCAGCGTGGGCACAGTGGCGGCAGATCTCTGGTCGGTCACTTGCGCAGGATCAGGTCGAGGGCCTCGGAACGCGACGCCGAGTTGGTCTGCAGCAGTCCCCGGACCGCCGAGGTCGTGGTGCTGGCACCGGGCTTGCGGATACCCCGCATGGCCATGCACAGGTGTTCGGCCTCGACCACGACGATCGCGCCGCGCGGATCCAGTTTGCGCATGATCGCGTCCGCGATCTGGCTGGTCAGACGCTCCTGAACTTGCGGACGCTTGGCATAGAGGTCCACCAGCCGCGCCAGTTTCGACAGCCCGGTCACCCGGCCGTGCGGGCCCGGAATGTAGCCGACATGAGCCACACCGTGGAACGACACCAGATGGTGTTCACATGTCGAGTACATCGGAATATCACGGACCAACACCAGTTCCTGGTGCTCTTCGTCGAAGGTGGTGTTCAACACCGCGTCCGGTTCCACATACAACCCGGCGAACATCTCACGGTACGCACGAGCTACTCGGGCCGGGGTGTCGCGCAATCCCGGCCGGTCGGGATTCTCGCCGACCGCGAGCAGCAATTCGCGTATCGCCGACTCGGCCCTGGCCTGATCGAACGGTCTGCCGGTGTGCAGCGCGATCAACTCTCGCGCGGATTCGCCGGTCTCCCCCAATTCGGCGGGGATACCGGCCGCCTGGCCATTGGTTTGCTGATTGGCCGACATTCGAGGACACCTCCACATTTCGGGCGCGGCAGTACTCACCGGGCGCCGATCCCGTCCGAGCGTAATCGGCGACTACTTACTGCCGACCGTTCGGGCTGTCCCAGGAGTGCGCCCCGCCACGGCCGGGCTCCTCGCCCGAGCCGTATCCGGAATCGCCCTGACCACGGTCGTAACCGGAGTTCTGGTCGGGATGGGTGTGCCGTGGCTGCTCCGGCGCGCCGCCGTGACCCCGGTCTGCCTGCGGCTCGTCGCGCGGCGGCCAGCCCGGTGCCGACCAGCCGGCGGGGGCGCCGTAGTCCGGACGTGAACCGTGCGTGGAACCGCGCGGATAGGCGGGCGCGGGCTGTGCGGGTGCCGGATAGCCGGCGGGTGGCTGGCCGTACCCGGGCTGCTGGACCGCGCCGCCCGGATATCCGGCCGGCTTCGACAGAATTCCGGCGGGCGCGGAATCGCCCGGCGCGACGCCTGCCGGCACCGGTGGTTCCGGGGGCCACGGCTCGCCGCGTTCCACCGCGAGCTCACCCGGGGTTTTGACCGGCGGTTTGTCCGAGGGAACCCGATCGCCGAAATCGTTGAAGGCGGTGATCCGCGGCCGCTTCTGCACCGCGCTGAGCAGGATTTCCAGATCCTTACGGTGCAGGGTTTCGCGCTCGAGCAGGGCGGTGGCCAGCTCGTCGAGTACATCGCGGTACTCGCTGAGGATCGACCACGCCTCGGTGTGCGCGGCCTCGATGAGGTTGCGGACCTCTTCGTCGATGGCGCCGGCGACTTCGTGCGAGTAGTCCGAGGCAGTGCCCATGGACCGGCCGAGGAACGGGTCGCCCTGCTCCTGGCCGTAGCGGACGGCGCCGAGCCGGGCACTCATCCCGTATTCGGTGACCATCGCGCGGGAGATCTTGGTGGCCTGATCGATATCGGAGGATGCACCGGTGGTGGGCTCGTGGAAGACCAGTTCCTCGGCCGCGCGGCCACCCATGGCCATGACCAGCCGGGCGATCATCTCCGAACGGGTCATCAGGCCCTTGTCGTCCTCGGGCACCGTCATGGCGTGCCCGCCGGTGCGCCCGCGGGCCAGGATCGTCACCTTGTAGACCGGTTCGATATCGGGCATCGCCCACGCCGCCAGCGCGTGACCACCCTCGTGGTAGGCGGTGATCTTCTTTTCGTGCTCGCTGATGATCCGGCTCTTACGGCGCGGACCGCCGATCACCCGATCCACCGATTCCTCGAGCGCGTCACTGGTGATGGTGGACCCGTTCTCGCGGGCGGTGAGCAGCGCGGCTTCGTTGATCACGTTCGCCAGATCGGCGCCCGACATGCCGACGGTGCGTTTGGCGAGCCCCTCCAGATCCGCTTCCGGCGCGATGGGCTTGCCCTGCGAATGCACCCGCAGGATGGCCCGGCGACCGGCCAGATCAGGATTGCTGACCGGTATCTGCCGGTCGAACCGGCCCGGTCGCAGCAGCGCGGGATCGAGGATATCGGGGCGGTTGGTCGCGGCGATCAGGATGATGCCGGTGCGATCACCGAACCCGTCCATCTCGACCAGCAACTGGTTGAGCGTCTGTTCGCGCTCGTCGTGCCCGCCGCCCAGTCCGGCACCGCGCTGGCGGCCCACCGCGTCGATCTCGTCGACGAAGATGATGCAGGGACTGTTCTGCTTGGCCTGCTCGAACAGGTCACGGACGCGGGAGGCGCCGACGCCGACGAACATCTCCACGAAATCCGACCCGGAGATGGTGAAGAACGGTACGCCCGCCTCACCGGCCACAGCGCGCGCGAGCAGCGTCTTACCGGTGCCGGGCGGCCCGTAGAGCAGTACGCCCTTGGGGATCTTGGCGCCGAGTGCCTGGTAGCGCACCGGATTCTGCAGGAAGTCTTTGATTTCGTAGAGCTCTTCGACTGCTTCGTCCGCGCCGGCCACATCGGCGAAGGTGGTCTTGGGCATGTCCTTGGACAGCTGTTTGGCCTTGGATTTGCCGAAGCCCATCATGCCGCCGCGGCCGCCGCCCTGCATTCGCGACATCACGAAGATGAACAGCCCGAGCAGGATCACCATGGGCAGCACGAACAGCAGGATCTGGGTGAGCCAGCTCTCCTGTTTGACCACGGTGTTGTAGTCGGCGCCGGAGTCCTGCACGGCCTTGAAGATCTGCGCCGAGGTATCGCTGCCGCCGGGGTACTTGGCGATGATCTTGTTATGGCCCTGGGTGGCGTCGTTCCCGTTGTTCAGCTCGATCCGCAGTTGCTGTTCGCGATCATCGATCTGAACGTTGGCGACGTTCTCCTTGTCGGCGAGCTGAGTGAGGGCCACCGAGGTGTCGACGCTCTGCCAGCCGCGGGTGTCGTTGCCGAAGTAACTGAACAGATAGATCACGAGCAGAATGCCCGCGATTATCGCCAGGGTGCGAAACACTGTCTTGCGGTTCATAGAGCGTCGGCCGGGTGGCCAGTCCTTTCAGGCGTCTCCGCGTTCTTACCTAGCGATGCGTCGGTGTCGGGCGGCGCAACCCACATCCCTGGCCACCCGGTGGGCGGATTCGGATGCGGACATGCCACGTTACCGCGTACGGTCTAGTCGATACATCGCGCTTCCTGACTTATCGCAAGCAAGGAGTTCGGCTGGTGATGCAGTTCAAGAAGTAAACGGCCGGAAAACCACGGTGGTTCCCGGGGTCGTGTTCTGTGATATTTCGTAGTGATCACAATCATGGCACGCATGTAAGACCGATGATGATCGCGTACGACCCGAGCAGGGGGTATGGACATAGTCGAGTTACGGACACCCACGGCAATCGTGCGCCACGGTGAAGGGCGACTGATCGTCCTGCGCCCCGGCGCCGACGGCGAAACCGAGAGCGACGGTGAACGAGTCCTGGACGTCGCGGTCACCGATCTGCTGGAGGTACGACTCAGCCGGCGAGCCGACGACGCGGTGGTCATCGAGATCTACCTGCGCTACCCGACCCCCGTGCTGGTCGGCGTACCCGCCGACCGGACCCCGCTGCCGGTGCTGATCGCCGAGCACGATGTTCCGGCCGCCGCCGGGATCGTCTCCCGCATCAACGACCAGATCCTGGCCGCGCAGCGTATCGATACCGCCGCCCCCGAGCTGACCGCACCGCCCACCGAATGGACCGACCGCGGTCCGGTGCGCGCGGATGTGGAGCGCGCGGTTCGCCGGATGTCGGCGGCCGGGCGTGGCGAATCCGCCACAGCCGGTCTGGCCGGTTATGTCACCGGCGACGAATACGTGCTGGAAACCGCGAGCGTGGTCGCGCATCCGCCGGTAGGGGACGACGACCCCTGCCTGCTCGCGGTGACGACCACGCGCCTGCTGCTGGTCTCACTGGGCTCCGGTAAGTCGTACACCCACGAACTGCCGATCCCCATGATCATGCGAGCCCGCGCGACCGAAGAGGCCGTGTCGGTGGTGAAGGACATCCAGGTGCGGGACCGCCGGCCTTTGGTCGAAGTGCACGACGGCAACACCGCGATGTGCTTCACCGCCCTCGATCGGGCCGATTCCGAACGGCTGGCGTGCGCCATCAACTTCGCGGTACGGCTGGTCGCCGTGGACGGAGCGGCCGGCCCGGCCGACCCCAGTGTCGCGCATCTGTACTCGGAGTGGGAACTGCTGGTGGAGCGGCATTCCCTGGGGATGGTCGACGATACCCAGTTCCAGCGCTACGGCCGCGGCATCCTGCGCTCGCTGCCGGGTGTCTGACGCCTCCCGGCACCGCGCGGCGGTTAACGCCGTCCGGTACGGGAGGCGCTACTCCGATCGCGGTCAGCCGTCGCCAGGTGCGGGCCGGGGCCGAATCGGGCAGGTCGGCGAGCTAGGGCACAGGACCTCGTCGATATGGCCCGCCGCACCAACGCGGCCCGCGGCTGTTCGGTCCGGCTCGCACCGACCTGGGCTTCCCTGCTCGGACCCGAAATGGCCGGGAATGCCCTGTTGCCCGGGAAAGACGCGCGCATCGCACCCACAACCTTCGACGAGTGGCTCACCGGCCAACGGTAGGAACCCGGCCGGTCCGTCACCCGATTCGAAATCTGCCCGGTGATCAGATGATCGGGGCGCGCCCTCCTGCAGCACAGCGCGAAGGAGCGCGACCACCAACCCCAGCAACCACGACCCCACCTCCTCCTGACGGTCGCCATTCCATGGTCGGGGCCCACCCTGGTTCTGCAGCGGTGAAACGAAGCAGCGCAGCCACCCACCCCCAGGAATGACGACCCACGACCACCACACCGAACGGTCACCATTCCATGGTCGGGGCCCGCCCCGGTTCTGGAGCGACGAAGCGAAGGAGCGCAGCGACTGAGCGCAGGAGTGAAGAACCGGGGTTGACGAGGGCCCCGACCCGCGACGCCGCAGGCGGCGCAAATAAACACAGGCCTTCCCGAGCAACCCCACGCCTTCACCTTCACAGCCCGGCAGCCTTTCTCACCTTCACACATCACACACCCCGCCGATGCCCGACATCCCTGGTCAGGCCCACCCCGGTTCTGCAGCGGTGAAACGAAGCAGCGCAGCCACCCACCCCAGGAACGACGACCCCAGCACCACCTCTCCCGGCAATCACCGTCCCAAGGTCGGAGCCCCGCCCCGGTTCTACAGCGACAAAGCGAAGCAGCGCAGCCACCCACCCCCAGGAATGACGACCCACGACCACCACACCGAACGGTCACCATTCCATGGTCGGGGCCCGCCCCGGTTCTGGAGCGACGAAGCGAAGGAGCGCAGCGACTGAGCGCAGCGACTGAGCGCAGGAGTGAAGAACCGGGGTTGACGAGGGCCCCGACCCGCGCCGCCGCAGGCGGCGCAATAGATACAGCTCAGTTCAATCCGATGCGGCGCCACGGACTGGTCGGGCGCAGCCAGAGGCGCAGGAGTTCCAGGCGCCGGTCGACCCCGCCGTCTTTCAGTTCGGCCAGGTCTTCGCAGGCTTGCCAGTAGGTCCAGCCGGTGAGGTAGGCGTCGCCGAACTGCCGCCAGTTGCGGTATTTGCGCTGGGCCAGGGGTAGCGCACGGGCCAGGTAGTCCCAGGCGACGTCGGTTTCGATGTAGCCGGCGGTGTAGGACATCCGTGCCACCGCGACCACCCGGGCCAGGTCCCAGGCGTGGATATCAGCGGGTAGCGGCCGGGACAGGTGATCGGTGAAACCGATCTTGATCGCCTGGGACCAGATGTCGTAGTCGCGGACGAGAGCTTCGGAATTGTCGATACCGCGGAACGAGGCGACCTGGCGCAGGAAGGCGCGGTGCCGGTCGGCGCGTTCCCCGAAGCGGTCGCGTTCGCTGGCATTGAGCGAGGCGGTGACCAGCGGGTGCACCAAGGCGTACAGCGGGGCGTGCATCCCCTCGAGCAGTTGTTCCATGGAGGCGCGGGCCTCGGTGCCGTCGGTGATGCCCCATGCTCCGGTGAGGGTGTCGATGGCCAGTTCGCGGCGGTCGCCGAGGGGGTGGTCGCGTTCCGGGCCGAGCAGCAGCTCGTCGTGGAAGGCGTCCCAGCGCGCCGAGTAGAAGGCGCCCAGCGCCAATGCCCGCAACCGGTCATCGTCGATGGGCGCGCCGGACCAGTGGTCCTCCTCGCGCTTGTCGAGCTCCGGATAGGGGAAAGGGGTCGGCGTGGGCAATCCGGGAGCAGCCATACCGTGAGTCTAGGACCCGGGTCGCGGGTGGGGCCGGTCAATGTGTTTTCACATTTGTTCCTTGGCCTGTCACCAGCCCTGTTCCGGGGCTAATGTGCATTCATGTGTAGAAACATCACCGTCTTGCGAGGTCTGGAACCCGCCGCTACCGAGCAGGAGATCTATGCCGCCGCACTGCAGTATGTGCGCAAAGTCGGTGGCCTGTCCGGGCTGAGTTCGGCCACCAAACCCGCTGTGGACAAAGCCGTTGCGGCCGTGGCCGCGGCGACCACCGATCTTCTCGCGGAGTTACCCGACCGCCGGGTGCCCCCGGCAAACGAGCCGCCACTGCGCCGGTTGGCTCGCGAATCCCAATAGATCCCGGCATCGGACACCGCGACCGGGCGCGGTGTCTCGCACAGTGTGTCACGATCGATCCGGTGAGCTGATTCACAACGATCAGCCACAGCGGTTCCGAGCACGACGCAGTGGGAGAACAGCAGTGACCAAAACCGAATCGGGACAACCCGACGCCGCGGCGAATACCGCGGAACCACCCCCGGACTCGGAGATCCGGGTTCTCAATCCCGCCACCGGCGAGGTGGTCGGCTCGGTCGCCGATACGCCGGCCGAGCAGGTCGTCGTGACCATCACCGATCTGCGTGAGCAGCAGCGCGAATGGCAGGCCATCGGCCCCGACGAGCGCAAGGAATGGCTGCTCAAACTACAGGACTGGATCATCGACAACACCGAGGTGCTGGCCGACGTACTGCAGTCCGAGACAGGTAAACCCCGGGTCGATTCGCTTATCGATCCGATCTTCGGCAGTGACCTGATCGGGTATTACGCGCGCCGAGCCGGCAAGTTCCTGGCCGACGAGCATCCCGCGCCGCACAGCCCGCTGTCCCGGGTGAAACGGCTGACCACGGTGTTCGAGCCGTATCCGGTGGTCGGCGTGATCACCCCGTGGAATTTCCCGCTGGCAATGCCGCTGCTCGATGTCGTCCCGGCGTTGGCCGCCGGCGCCGCGGTGATCTTGAAGCCGTCCGAGGTGACCCCGCTGTCGGCGCTCGAACTCGCCCGCGGCTGGCGAGAGATCGGTGCGCCCCCGGTGCTGTCCGTCGTCACCGGCGCGGGTGTCACCGGCGCGGCCGTGGTCGACAACGCCGATTACATCCAGTTCACCGGCTCCACCGCCACCGGCCGCCGGATCGCCGCTGCCTGCGCGGCCCGGATGGTCCCCTACAGCCTGGAGCTGGGCGGTAAGGATCCGGCGATCGTGCTGGCCGACGCCGATCTCGATCGTGCCGCCGCCGGTATCGCGTTCGGCGGGATGTTCAATTCCGGGCAGGTCTGCATCTCGGTGGAGCGGGTGTATGTCGAGGCGCCCGTCTACGAAGATTTCGTCGCCAAGCTCACCGAGAATGTCAGGTCCCTGCGACAGGGGCACGACGATCGCACGCCACGTCACGATGTGGGGGCCATGGCCAACGAGAGCCAGGTCGGCATCGTCGAGCGGCATATCGACGACGCCGTCGCCGCCGGCGCGAAAGTCCTGACCGGGGGCAAACGGACGGGCGTGGGCACTTTCTTCGAGCCGACCGTGCTGGTCGATGTCGACCACAGCATGTCGTGCATCCGCGAGGAGACCTTCGGGCCGACACTGCCGGTCATGAAAGTGGCCGACGAGGCCGAGGCCATCCGGTTGGCGAACGACTCCGTCTACGGACTGTCTGCGACAGTGTGGACCGGGGACAAGGCCCGCGGCGAACGGGTAGCCCGGGCACTGAACGCGGGCGCAGTCAATATCAACGACGTCTTCGCCAACCTGTTCAATTTCGCTCTCCCGATGGGCGGCTGGGGCGATTCCGGTGTCGGGGCCCGCTGGGGCGGCGCAAACGGGGTGCGCAAGTACTGCCGGGCCAAGGCGATCACCACGCCGATCCTGCCGACCCAGGAACGCGAACTCACTTGGATGCCCTACGACCTCAACAAGATCCTGATCGGTCTCGGGGCGATGCGTGCCGCCGGCGCCCGCGGTCTGCGCCGATTCGACGTCCCGGCGTTGCTGCGACTCAAGGGAGACAACCGATGATGGAATACCTCCGCCTTCGCTGCGGCCTGCGCGGACCGCATGAAGCCACTCCGAAGGAGGAGCGGTGAGCAAGAGCGAATCCATTCGCGGCAAGGTCGTCGTCATCACCGGCGGCGCTCGCGGTATCGGCCTGGCCACCGCGGTCGCCCTGGACGAACTGGGCGCCAAGATCGCGATCGGCGATATCGACGAGAAAACCGTCAAGGAATCGGGCACCGACCATGATTTCGACTTCTACGGCCGGCTCGATGTCACCGACAAACAGTCGTTCACCACATTCCTCGACGATGTGGAACGCGAGGTCGGCCCGATCGATGTGCTGATCAACAATGCCGGCATCATGCCGACCGGGCGACTGGTGGAGGAGGACGACCAGATCACCCGGCGGATCCTGGACATCAACGTCTACGGCGTGATCCTGGGCTCGAAGATCGCTCTGGCCCGGATGCTCGAACGTAGGAGCGGGCACATCATCAATATCGCCTCACTGGCCGGCGAGACCCATATTCCGGGGCTGGCCACCTACAACGCGTCCAAGCACGCGGTGCTCGGTTTCACCGACACCTTGCGCGAGGAGTACCGGGGCACGGGCGTCTCGTTCTCCTCGGTGCTGCCTACGCTGACGAACACCGAACTCGGCTCCGGGGTCGCGGCGCCGAAGGGTCTGCCGGCGGCGGAGCCGGCGGACATCGCGGCGGCGGTGGTGCGACTGATCGCCAAACCCAGGCCGAAGGCCCGGGTGACCCGGGCGGCGGGCGCCATGTCGGTGTTCGTGAACCTGCTGCCGCAATCGGTGGGCGATGCCCTGGGCCGTTCGATGGGGTCGGCCCAGACCTTCCTCGACGATGTGGACACCGAGAAGCGCAAGGCCTACGAAGAGCGCGTCCGGCACGACTGAATCCGCGGCGCAGCGCCGCGGTCCGGCACCGACGGACCGCGGCGAGGCCGCCGTGCCCGCCGAAAACCCGCCATCGAAACCCTATTGTGATCAATGTCACTTGACATGGATAGTTGAGGAAGAACGGCGCGAAACTTGTCCACGCGACCCGCCTCGGCGCGGACCCGGCGCCCATCGACCGAGGTAACAGCACGCCCCGCACGAACAGCCCTACCACGACAAACGCCGACGATTCTCCGTTGCATCGCCCAGCGAGGCCGAACGATCGGCGATCCGAAGAACTCATGATGCACATCACCGCGAGACCCCATAAGCTGTCACTAACAAACCTGCTGACTGTTTCGGGCCCCGTATGCGGACCTCTTGAACAAATTAGGGCTGGAAATTCAGCAACGATTCTGATAGCAAGGTGCTATGGACCCGCATTTGCGCGATCTGCGGTATTTCGTCGCTGTCGCCGAGGAACTGCACTTCACCAACGCCGCTCAGCGGCTGCACATCGCTCAACCGACCCTGTCGCGTCAGATCCGGCAGCTGGAACGTCAGCTCGATGTGGTCCTGTTCGATCGCAACCAGCGCAGTGTCGCGCTGACGGTTGCCGGTAAGGAACTGCTCACCGGCGCCCGCAAAATCCTGGAGCTCTGGGAGACCACCAACAGCTCGCTCCAGGAAGCGGGCGAGGTGCTGCGCGTGGGCCTGCAATCGACACTGGGCCGCGGACTGCTGCACGATCTGGAGAGCGCCAGCGGCCATCGGCTCGCGCTGCACCCCGCCGCATGGACCGACCCCTCCAGTGGACTCGCCGGACGGCAGGCCGATCTCGCCCTGGTCTGGCTTCCGCTACCGGATCCCAACCGCTACCGCTGGCAGGTGCTGCGCACCGAACGCCGCTGGGTGCTCCTACCGGAAACGCATCCCCGCGCCGGTCAGGAAATGATCGATTTCACGGACCTGCTCGACGAACAATTCATCGCCCTGCCCGCCGAGGCCGGCGCCGTGCGCGACTTCTGGCTCGGCAACGACGCCCGCAACGGCCGCCCCGCGACCATCGGCGCCGAAGCGGCCACCCCCGAAGACCGGCTCGAGGCCGTCGGACTGGGACTCGGACTCTGCCTGCTCGCCGAGAACAACGTCCCGATGTACCGCTGGCCCGGTCTGACCGCGCGCCCGGTGACCGGGATGCCGCCGTGCGAACTCGCGGTCGCCTGGCGGGCCGACGACACCCGGCCGACCATCCTCGAATTCGGCCAGCGGGCCGTCTCCGGCGGATTCGCGGCACCGCCCGCCATACCCGCCTGATACGCAGATCCCGCGTGGGTAGGCGAAACTGCGCCTACCCACGTCGGGTTCAGCGCTGATCGCCCCCGTACACCCGCGGGTGCAGCGTGCCGATATAGGGCAGATCCCGGTACCGCTCGGCGTAGTCCAGGCCGTACCCGACGACGAATTCGTTCGGGATATCGAAGCCGACATTCGCCACCTCGACCTGGGTGCGCAGTGCGTCGGGTTTGCGCAGCAGGGTCACCACCTCGAGTGAGGCGGGGTTGCGGGTGGTGAGGTTGCGCATCAACCAGGACAGTGTCAGCCCCGAATCGATGATGTCCTCGACGATGAGCACGTTGCGGCCCGCGATGTCCTTGTCCAGGTCCTTCATGATGCGCACTACACCCGACGAGGACGTGGACGACCCGTAGGACGATACGGCCATGAACTCCATCTGGGTGGGCATCGGCAGGGCTTTCGCCAGATCCGTCATGAAGAAGATGGCGCCCTTGAGCACGCCGACCAGCAGGAGATCGCCCTCCGGCGCGTCGGCCGGGTACCGCTTGGCGATGAGTTCGGCCAACTCATTGACCTTCGCCGCGATTTCTTCTTCGGTGATCAAGACCGAATCGATATCATCCCCGTACACGTCAACTGGTTTCCCTTCGGTCTCAGCGCTCCCGATCGGTGCGGGCAAGTGTCAGCCTGCCATGCTCACGAACGACGACCAACCTCGTCCCCCGCACTCCGCCGCCCACCGCGACCCCGCCCTGGCCGCGCCAGGCCACCACCAGCTCATCGATTCTCCGGATATGCGTCCCGGCCACCCCCCGCACACCCTGTGCCAGCAGCCACGCCCGTACCGCCCGGCGACGCACCGCGGGGGCGGCCGCGCCGAGCACAGCGCAGTCCAGCGCGAGACCGGAACCCGCGCGCGACAGCAGCTCATCGGCGAATTCGTCCAGTGCGCCGTTGTCGGCACGCAACTGTTCGGCGGTTCGGGCCAGCGCGAGCGCCGCGGTACCGCCGAGGACATCCTCCAGCAACGGCAGCACCTCGGTGCGCAGGCGAACCCGGGTGAAATCCGGGGAGCTGTTGTGCGGATCCTCATACGGCGTCAGACCGAGGTCCGCGCAGAACTGCCGGGTGGTCGCCCGGCGAACGGACAGCAGCGGCCGTCCCCACGGCCCGTCACTCGGCGCCATTCCCTGAATGGCACGCGCGCCCGAACCCCGGGCGAGCCCCAGCAGCACGGTTTCGGCCTGGTCGTCGAGGGTGTGGCCGAGCAGCACCGGCAGGCCTGCGCGTGCGGCGTCCAGCGCCGCGTAGCGCGCGGTACGCGCGGCGGCCTCCATACCGCCGGTCCCGGTGACCTCGACCGGCAGCACCCGCGCCGACCGGCAGCCGAGGGACCGAGCGGTCGCCGCCGCGACGGCCGCCACCTCGTCCGACCCGTCCTGCAACCGGTGGTCCACCACCAGCGCGTCCACGGCCGCGGCCTCGGCGACGGCGGCGGCGGTCAACGCCAGCGAATCCGCCCCGCCCGACAGCGCGACGGCCACCTGGAGCTCCGCCGGCGGCAGACCGGTCGACCACTCCCGGACCGCGTGCCGCACGGCCAGCACCGCGAGTGTCTCCGGCAACCGGATCGGCCGCTGCCGCACCGGTCGCACGACTCAGTCCAGTACCCGGGCGATCCAGCGCCGCGGATCGTCTATCTCGTCGGTGCGCGGCAGAGTCTCCGCATTCGTCCACACCGTGTTGAACCGCTCCATGCCGACCGTGCCCACCACCTCGTCGACGAACGCCTTACCGCGCACGTACTGCGCCACCTTCGCGTCGATACCGAGCAGGGCGCGCATCAGGCGCTGCACCGGATTCGCGGGCCGGGTCCGGCGTCTGTCGAAGGCCATCCGGATCTGCTCGACCGTGGGCACGACGCTGGGGCCGACCGCGTCCATCACGTGATCGGCGTGCCCCTCCAGCAAGGTGCCGAGCAGAAGCAACCGGTCCAGCGCCGCCCGCTGCTCCGGCGGCTGGGTCGCCCGCAGCAAGCCGACCACGCCGCGCGTGGCGGGGTCGTCGGACGCTTGCCCGCTGCGCCGGAGCTTCACCTCGGCGATCAACCGCGACAGCATCTCCGAGGTCGCCTCGTCTCCCATCTCCCCGAGCACCTCGACGTTCTCGCGCATGTAGTCGGCGAGCCACGGCGAAGCGGAGAACTGAACCCGGTGGCAGACCTCGTGCAGACACACCCAGAAACGGAAATCGGCCGGTGAGACCCCCAGCGCCCGCTCGACGCCCACGATATTCGGAGCTACCAGGAGCAGGGTGCCGTCCGGGCCGGTGAAGGGGTCGTACTGGCCGAGGATCGCGGTGGACAGGAACGCCAGCATGGCGCCCACCTGCACACCGGCCGGTTTACCGTTGAGGCCGAGTCGCCCGGGCCGGTCCTCGGTTCCGGTCCCGGTGAGCTGCGACATGGAATCCGCCGCCGCACCGATCCAGCCGGGCCGGTCGACGATTCGGGCGGCCGGGACCGGCTGATCGTCGAGCAGACCCGTCACCGCGCGCACGGGTTCCTCGGCGCGTACCGACGCCTCGGCGAGCTCGGCCACCACCTGTTCGGCCGCCGGCCGGGAGGTACGCGGACCGGCGGGTACGAGCGCGGCACCGGTGCGGGCCGCCCAGCGCCAGTCCACCGATCCCGAGAAGGTGCGCCGGTCCGCGTCGGCGTCCCCGGACGCGCTATCGGCCGCCACCGGGGCGCCGGGCCCGTCGGGACCTTGTCGAATCGTCATGCGCCCTCCAGCCGTCAGGAACATCCACAGTTACGCAGCGTGGTCGCCACGGCGTCCAGTGCGGGTCGGCTGACCTCGGGCGGTCGATCGCTCGACATCAGTGTGAAGGTCAGGACCCGGCCGTCGCGGTCCAGCACGTATCCAGCCAACGTACTGGCCACCGACAGAGTTCCGGTCTTGGCGCGCACCCACCCGGCACCGGACTGGTTCTCGGTGACATAACGGCTGCTCAGCGACCCGGTACCGCCTGCCACCGGCAGATAGTCCAACAGCCGGACCAAACGGCTCGACAGCGTATCGGCGGTGTCGGCGGGCGGGGTCTGCCGCCCTGCGCCCGCGCCCAGCCGCGGGGCCAGCGGGGCAGGCGCGGAGGTGGTCGGCTCGGTATCGGGTGCGGGCCCGGCCGCGGTGTTCAGGATCTGGTTCAGGACCCGGGCGGGAATGCGGTCGTCCACGGAGAGTCCGCTGCAGTCGAACATGGTCACGCCGGTCATATCGAAGCCGTTCTCGGCCAGCACTGCGGCCACCGCGGCCGCCGCCCCCTCGAACGACATCGGTCGGCCGGTGGCCTGCGCGACCTCCCTGCCGATGCTCTCGGCCAGCACATTGTCCGAGTGCACCATCATGTCCCGCAGCCGGTCGCGCAGCGGCGCGGACGCCACTTCACCGAGCCTCTTGGTGCCCTGCGGTGCGGCGCCGATACGAACCCGGGCCGGGTCGAGACCGAGGTCGGCGGCCAACCGCCGGCCCACGTCCAGCGCCGGTGTCGTCGTACGCGGCGAATACTCGGCCGACGGGTCGAGGCGGCCACCGTCGAGCATCACCGGTTCGATCGGCGCGATGGAACCACCCGGGACATCGATCGGATCCCAGCCGCGCGCCATGGTTTCACCGGAATAGGCGGAGGTGTCGACCACGATCGTATCGGCGCGGACATCGGCGTTGCGCAACTGATCAGCCAGATCGATCAGGCTCGCGGAGCCCGGGTAGTACCCCTCGCCGCCCGGCTGGGCGGTCAAGGTGGGATCGCCCGCGGCCACGAGTGCGATCTCGTTGGGCGCCGCCCCGGCGACCACCCGGGTGTGCACGCGCTGGTCGGCGGGCAGCGTCAGCAGCGCCGCCGCGGTGGTCATGATCTTCGCGGTCGACGACGGCACCCGCGGTTCGTCGGCGCGCTCGCTCCACAGCACGGCGCCGGTCTCGGCATCGGTGACCGAGCCCGCGAAACCGCCCAGATCGGGACTGGCGACCACCGGCCCCAGCGCCGCCGCGAGACCCGTCGCGCTCGGCGTGGGCGCGGCTTGCGGGGCGGGTGCGACGTCCGGGGAGACGGTTACCGAGGCAGGTGGCGCGGCGATGGTGAGCCCACCGTGCCGGAACTCCGGGGTCCACGGCCTGAGTATCGCGGCGGCCACTGCCGCCGCCCCGGCCAGCACCACCAGCACGATGATCAGCCAAGTCCGTACGCCGCGGCGCCGGCGCGTGGCCGAACCATTCATACCGCTGCCGCCCTGCACAACCACGTTGTTCGTCTTCTCCCTCGTCCCCGACTTCGCATCGGGCCACCGCTGAACCCATGTGCCCGCCGACAACAATATCGGTGTTCGGTTACCGTTCTCGGCGAACAACCGGGTGGGTCGGCGACGTCGGCCACCACGGCGCATCGTGAGAGCAGCGGAAGGAGCTGGCGTGGAGTTCGACGTCACCATCGAGATCCCCAAGGGTTCACGCAACAAGTACGAGGTCGATCATGAAACCGGGCGCGTCCGCCTCGACCGGTTCCTGTACACCTCGATGGCCTACCCGGCCGACTACGGCTATATCGAGGACACCTTGGGCGAGGACGGCGATCCCCTGGACGCGCTGGTCCTGCTGCCCGATTCCGTGTTCCCGGGTGTGATCGTCGAAGCGCGACCGGTCGCGATGTACAAGATGACCGACGAAGCGGGCGGCGACGACAAGATCCTGTGCGTCCCCGCCGGCGATCCGCGCTGGGACCACATCCAGGACCTCGGCGACGTCTCGGAGTTCGAACTGGCCGCCATCAAGCACTTCTTCGAGCGGTACAAGGACCTCGAACCCGGCAAATTCGTCAAGGGCTCGGAGTGGGTCGGCCGCGCGGAGGCCGAAGCCGAGATCGAAGCGTCCTTCCAGCGATTGAAGGACAAGGGCGGGCACTGAGTTCTGGCGCCGCCTCCGGCGTCGCGGGGTTGAGGCCCCTTGGTCCGGCGTTCCGCCCTCGAGACTCGAGCCTGCACTTCGAGGGCTGAACGCCGGGACGGGCCGCAACCCTTTGGGGTGTCTCGCTGAACTCGACGCCGGCTGATACGTCGAGTCACCGCCCCTTGTACTCGGGGGTCCGCTTCTCGAACACCGCCTGAATCGCCTCGGTCAGGTCCTCGGACGGCAAGAAGGCCGCGTTCCAGGCCGAGACGTACCGCAGCCCTTCCGCGACCGCCGCGGAATTACGCTGGCCCAGTATGTCTTTCGCACCCTGGACCACCAGCGGCGGGTTCGCGGCGATTTCCCGCGCCGTCGCGTGCGCCGCTTCCAGGACCGCCTCCTGATCGGCGAAGACATCGTTGACCAGCCCGATCTTCTCCGCCCGCGCGGCGTCGATGTCCTTGGCCGTGAAGGCCAGTTCGCGGAGGTGACCTTCGGAGATGATCCCGGGCAGCCGCTGTAGCGAGCCCACATCGGCCACGATGGCGACCTTCGCCTCACGCAGGCTGAACTTCGCTTCCGCGCTGGCGTAGCGGATGTCGGCGGCCGCGATCAGGTCGAGCCCGCCGCCGATGCACCAGCCCGACACCGCGGCGATCACCGGTTTGCGGCATTCGGCGACCGCGGTGATCGAAGCCTGCAGGCGACGGATATCGGCGAGGAAATCGGTGCGCGGCGCGGCCAGTGCGCGGTCGGCCATCAAGGGCCCGAAGGTGCCGCTCATCGCGGGCAGGTCCAAGCCGTAGGAGAAGTGCTTGCCCGATCCGGTGAGCACGACCGCGCGGACCGCGGGGTCGGCGTCGAGACCGCGGAAGATCTCCGGCAGCTCACGCCAGAAATCCGGGCCCATCGCGTTGCCTTTGCCCGGTCCGGTGAGTCTCACCCGGGCGACGTGGTCGTCGGTTTCGACGGTGAAAGCCTGCCAGTCTGTCATCGGTCCAGACTAATGGTCACCGCTGTCCGCAGGTCAGGCCGTGGTCCGCGGGTGTACGGGACCGGCGTCCCGTCCGATCAGTGGGTTTTCGGCGGCGAGACGCGCCGGATCGCTCTACCCTGTGCCCATGCGCAGGTCGCTTCCACAGATAACCTGCCGGGTATCGGACACTTTGATCGCTCGCGGTCATCACGGGCTGATCGTCACCACACCGGGTTCGGCGACCGGTCCCGCGGAAACCGCGGAGGCGATGGAGGTGGATCTGGGTGCGGTGGTGCACTCGGAGGTCTTCCTTCTCGGCGAAGAACCGGTCCTGCTCCTGGTCTCGGCCGCGCACCGGGTGGATCCGGCGCGAACCGGCAGGCGGCTCGAGGGAGCGCTGATCCCCGCGCCGCCGCATCTGGTGATGCGGTACACCGGGCAGCTACCGGGCAGCGTCGCCCCGGTCGGGCATCCGGTGAATCTGCCCACCTGGGTGGATACGAGTTTGTCCGAACATCGTGAACTCTGGGCCGCGGGCGGCAGCCCGGCGACCGTGTTCCGCACCTCGTATCCGGAACTGCTGCGGATCACCGCCGGGCTGTCCATCGACGTGGACTGAGCCGGTCACGTGGGGTTCCCGGACAATGGACCGGAACCGGTCTGCGCGTCGATCCGGGCGTAGCGTCGGCGAGGTGAGCGAAGTACCACGGCCCGATACCGGAATCCGAATACCCGACGATCTCAGCGGTATCACCGCCGAGCAGTACCGCGCCTCGATGCGCCATTACCCGTCCGGCGTCACCGTCGTGACGCTCGATTCGGCCGTCGGCCCGGTCGGCTTCACGGCGACCTCGTTCGCCTCGCTCTCCTTGGACCCGCCGCTCGTATCCTTCAACATCAGCGATACGTCCTCGAGCTTGACGGCCCTGACCGCCGCCGAATCCGTGGTCATCCATTTCCTCGGCGAACACCAGCGTCATCTGGCCCAGCGTTTCGCCCGGGCCGCGACGCACCGGTTCAGCGACCGCGCCCTGTGGAGCGCGCTGGACACCGGCGAACCGGTTCTGCACGGCACCCCGTTGTGGTTGCGCACCACTGTGGAACAGCTCATACCGATCGGTGACCACACGTTCGTGGTCGGCCGGGTGGTCCGGGTGCACGACGATACCGACGAGGAGCCGTCGACCGCTCCCCTGCTCTATTACAACGGCCGCTACTACCGACCCACCCCGCTCGCCGACGACGCGGACTAGCTGCCGCCGCTTTCCCGCTGTCGCCGTCGCGTAAGAATCGCCGAGTACTCTGTTCACCCGGTCGACCGCTGTTTGCCGGGCGGTAACCCTGGTATGAGACAACGAGTCCGTCGGCAGGGCGATGGAAGGTGGGCCGGACAGATGCGGTCGCAGCTGCGAACGGTGAGCGAACTCCAGCGTGCCGAGGCGGCGCCACCTGCGCGCACTCTCGTCGATGTGCTCGCCGAGACGGCCGCCGCCTACCCCGAGGCGCCGGCTGTCGCGACCGCGGACCGCACCCTGTCCTACGCGGAACTGCTCGCCGAGATCGACGACTCGGTCCGGGATCTGGCCGCCGCCGGAGTGCGTCGCGGCGACCGCGTCGGCGTGCGGATGCCGTCGGGCACCTGGGAGCTGTATCTCACGATTCTCGCGGTGTTGCATGCCGGGGCGGCCTACGTCCCGGTCGACGCCGACGATCCCGAGGAGCGGGCCGAACTGGTCTTCACCGAGGCCCGGGTGACCGCCGTCGCGACCGCCGCCGGGATCCGTCCGGTCCCGGCGGATGCCCCGGGCGCCGCCCGGGCAATCGGCGAGCAATCTCCTGGGCCGCCCGCGGTCGGCGACGACGCCTGGATCATCTTCACCTCCGGTTCCACCGGCACGCCGAAGGGCGTCGCGGTGACCCACCGCAGTGCCGCCGCCTTCGTGGACGCCGAGGCGCGCCTGTTCCTCCCGGACAGCCCGATCGGCCCGGGTGACCGTGTCCTGGCCGGGCTGTCGGTGGCCTTCGACGCCTCCTGCGAGGAGATGTGGTTGGCCTGGCGTAACGGAGCCTGCTTGGTGCCGGCGCCGCGCGCGCTGGTCCGCACCGGCGCCGATCTCGGCCCCTGGCTGGTCCGGCAGGGCATCACGGTGGTGTCCACCGTCCCGACCCTGGCCGCGACCTGGCCCGCCGAAGCATTGGAGTCGGTGCGGCTGCTCATCTTCGGCGGCGAGGCCGTCCCCCCGGAGCTGGCCGAGCGCCTGGCCGACGAGGACCGCGAGGTGTGGAACACCTACGGGCCCACCGAGGCGACCGTGGTCGCGTGCGCCGCACTGCTCGACGGCACCGGACCGGTGCGGATCGGTCTCCCGCTGGACGGTTGGGACCTGGTGGTGGTCGATGCGGACGGCGTTCCGGTGGGCGAGGGCGGAACCGGGGAACTGGTGATCGGCGGAGTCGGGCTGGCCCGCTACCTCGACCCGGCCAAGGACGCCGAGAAGTACGCGCCGCTGGCAACCCTGGGCTGGGACCGCGCTTACCGCAGCGGCGATCTGGTCCGCAACGACAGCGCGGGCTTGATCTTCCTCGGTCGCGCCGACGATCAGGTGAAGATCGGCGGCCGCCGGATCGAACTGGGCGAGATCGACAACGCCCTGCAGCATCTGCCGGGTGTGAGCGGTGCGGCGGCCGCGGTGCGCACCACGGCGACCGGCGCACCGGTTCTGATCGGCTACCTCACCGGCGTCGCCGAGGACTACGACCTGGCCGCCGCCCGCGCGCACCTGGCCGAACGACTTCCCGCACCACTGATTCCCCGCCTGGTAGTGGTTCCCGATCTGCCCACCCGCACCTCGGGCAAGGTCGACCGCAATGCCCTGCCGTGGCCGCTGGCCGGCGCCGACGCCGGAACCGAGCACGGACTCACCGGCACCGCGGCCTGGCTGGCGACGCTGTGGACCGATGTCCTCGGCGCCGAGATCACCGGCGCCGACGCAGATTTCTTCGCGCTCGGCGGCGGATCGCTGTCGGCCGCGCAGTTGGTCACCGCCCTGCGCGCCCGGTACCCGCGGGTCACGGTCGCCGATGTCTACGACCATCCCCGGCTGGGGGCGCTCGCCGAACTGCTCGACCAGAGCGCCCCGGGTGCGGCCGCCGAAACCCGGCTGGTGCGGCCGACACCGCTGACCGCGCAATGGATTCAGGTGCTCGCCACCCTCGCGCTGACCACGCTGACCGGGCTGCAGTGGGTGACCTGGCTCGCCGCCGCCTCCGGCGTCGCGGGCTGGTTCGATCTGCTGCCTTGGCTGCCGCGTCTTTCCTGGTGGTGGACCGCGCTGCTGTTCCTGGTCTTCATCAGCCCGCTCGGCCGGATGGCGATCTGCGTGGTCGGCGCCCGGACGCTGCTGTCGGGCGTGCGACCGGGCACCTATCCGCGCGGCGGCTCGGTGCATGTGCGGCTGTGGGCCGCGGTCCGCCTGGCGGAGGCCAGCGGCGCGGAGAACCTTTCGGGCGCGCCGTGGATGGTGCCCTTCGCCAGGGCGCTGGGGGCGACCGTGGGCAAGGGCGTCGATCTGCACACGTTGCCCCCGGTGACGGGCATGCTCGAATTACGCGACGGCTGCAGCATCGAACCCGAAGTCGATCTGTCCGGTTACTGGATCGACGGCGATACGGTGCACATCGGCTCCATCGTGGTGGGCAAGGGCGCGGTGGTCGGCGCGCGCTCGGTGCTGCTGCCCGGCACGAGAATCGGCCGGGACGCCGAGATCGCGGCCGGCTCCGCGGTCTCCGGGAAGGTGAAAGCCGGTCAGGAATGGGCCGGATCACCCGCGGTGAAGGTGGGCAGGGCCCGCCATCGCTGGCCCGCACAGACCCCGGAGCGCGCGGTGCACTGGGTGCTGGCGTTCGGAGTCGGCTCGCTGGCGCTGGCGGGAGTTCCGCTGCTCGGACTCGCGGCGGGCCTCGCCGTGATCACCTGGAGCGTCCGGGACAGCCCGGACCTCGGGTCCGCCCTGCTGCCCGCTTTCCTGTGCTTACCGATCGCCACGCTCGTCAGCCTGATCGTGTACGCGGTCGTCACGATCGTCGCGGTACGGCTGCTCAGCGTCGGCCTGACCGAGGGTTATCACCCGGTACGCAGCCGGGTGGGCTGGCAGGTCTGGGCCACCGAACGCCTCCTGGACTCGGCCCGCACCTTCCTGTTTCCGCTGTACGCTTCCCTGCTCACCCCGATCTGGTTGCGTCTGCTCGGGGCGAAGGTGGGCAAAAGGGTCGAGGCGTCCACGGTGCTGCTGATCCCCAAGTTCACCACGGTCGCCGACGGCGCCTTCCTCGCCGACGACACCATGATCGCCAGCTACGAGCTCGGCGGCGGCTGGCTGCACATCGGTGAGGCCAAGGTCGGCAAACGCGCGTTCCTGGGCAATTCCGGGATGGCCGCGCCCGGTCGCCGGGTGCCCAAGAACGGCCTGGTCGCCGTGCTGTCCGCGGCGCCCAGCAAAGCGAAGGCCGGCTCGTCCTGGCTGGGCAGCCCGCCGGTCCGGTTACGGCGGTCCGCCGGTACCGCCGATGCCGACCGCACCTACGACCCGCCCCTGCGCCTGCGGATCTTCCGCGGCGCCTTCGAAACCTGCCGCCTCGCCGCGGTCGTGGTGACCTTCGCCATCGGGCTCGGGGTGCTGCTGGTGCTGGCCCGGCTGGCCACCGGTTTCGGATATCTGGCGGCGGCGCTGCTGTCCGGGGTGGTGCTGATGGTCGCGGGCGCCGTGGCCTGCGCGAGCGCGGTGACGGCGAAATGGGCTCTGATCGGCCGTATCCGGGCCGGCGAACATCCCCTGTGGAGTTCGTTCGTCTGGCGCAACGAGGTATCGGACGCGTTCGTGGAAACCGTCGCGGCGCCCTGGTTCGCGCGGGCGGCGACCGGTACGCCCGTACTCAACCTCTGGTTGCGCGCACTGGGCGCGAAAATCGGCCGCGGGGTATGGTGCGAGTCCTACTGGCTTCCGGAGGCAGACCTGGTGACACTCGGTGACGGCGCGACCGTGGAACGCGGCTGCGTGGTGCAGACCCACCTGTTCCACGACCGCATCATGGCCATGGACACCGTGACCTTGGAACCGGGCGCCACCCTCGGACCGCACTGCGTCGCACTGCCCGCCGCCACCCTCGGCGCGGGCGCCACCGTGGGCCCGGCGTCACTGGTGATGCGTGGTGACACCGTCCCGGCCTCCACGAGATGGTGGGGCAACCCGATCACACCCTGGACCGCCGCTGTCGAGTCCGATCCGGCCGAAGAGGAGACGGACCGCTGATGGGGAGCAGGTTCTACGACGCCCCCATCGACGACTATCTACCGCAGAACGGGAATCGGGGTTATCGGGTATCCCGGTACGAACTGGACCTGAACTACAAGGTCGCCAGCAACCGGCTCGCGGGGCGGGCGGTGATCACCGCTGTCGCCACCGCGGAGCGCCCGCGGTTCTCCCTCGACCTCTCCCAGGCGCTCGCGGTTTCCAAAGTGCTGGTCAACGGCAGCAAAGCCGGTAAGTACACCCATCAGCGCGGCAAACTCACCGTCACCCCCCGCGAGCGGATACCCGCGGGCGGGATCCTGCAACTGATCGTGCAGTACGCCGGCGCGCCGAAACCGGTGCGCGGCCCATGGGGCGAGGTCGGCTGGGAGGAACTCACCGAAGGTTCACTCGTGGCCAGTCAACCCAACGGCGCCGCGTCCTGGTTTCCGTGCGACGACCATCCCAGTTCCAAGGCCAGCTACCGGATCTCCATCGCCACCGATACCCCGTATTACACCCTCGCCAACGGTGACCTGGTCGGCAAACAGACCAAGGCCGGTCAGACGACCTGGATCTACGAGCAGACCGAGCCGATGGCGAGCTACCTGGCCACCGTGCAGATCGGGCGCTACCAGAAACACCAGCTGACCGACCGGCATGCCCCGGTGCCGATGCACGCGGTGCTCCCGACCCGGCTGCGCGCCGCCTTCGACCACGATTTCGCGCGACAACCCCAGATGATGTCGGTGTTCAGCGATCTGTTCGGCCCGTACCCGTTCCAGAGCTATTCGGTGGTCGTCACCGAGGACGAACTGGAGATCCCCATCGAAGCCCAGGGCATCTCCGTGTTCGGCGCCAACCATTGCGACGGCCGGCGCGGCGCGGAACGCCTCGTCGCGCACGAACTGGCACACCAATGGTTCGGCAACAGCCTGACCATCCAGCACTGGTGCGATATCTGGCTGCACGAGGGTTTCGCCTGCTACGCGGAATGGATCTGGTCCGAGGCGGCCGACGGTGCCAGTGCCGACCAGCTCGCCCGCGCGGCCTGGCACACCCTGCACCGCCAGCCGCAGAACATCGTGGTCGGCGATCCGGGCCCGACCCTGATGTTCGATGACCGGGTGTACAAGCGCGGGGCCCTCACCCTGCACGCGCTGCGCCTGGAATTGGGCGATACCGCCTTCTTCCGCCTCATCCGCGATTGGACCGCCCGGCACCGCCACGCTTCGGTCTCCACCGAGGAGTTCACCGATCTGGTCGGTCACTACAGCGCGACACCGATGCAGCCGCTGTGGCAGGACTGGCTCTACTCCGAACCGCTGCCGCAGCTCCCACCGGTCGGTGGGACCGGGCGGCCGGGTCAGAACACCAGGTAGCGACCCGCGAGCTGTTCTACCAGCGGATCGTCCTCGGCGACTCGGTCGAGCGCGTCGAGGTCGGCGACTACCGAGATGAGGCGTGGGTCCTCGGATCCGGGCCCCAGCGGACCGTCCTCGGCCAACTGCCGCATCAGTTTGTCGCGGACCCGGTCCTTGAGTGAATCGCGCATCTGTGCCTCGTGTGTCAGACCGGCGTCAGCCAGGTGCCCCAGGGGGTGTTGCGCAGAACCGTGTAGACGGCGATCGAGCCGAACAGCATCCACATCGTGGCGCTGCTGATCTCGGGCAGTCGCGGCCCGGCGCCCCGTCGGGCGCGGATGGCCCAATCACTCACCCACAGCAGGAAGAGCGCCAGCATCGGCAGCGCCAGCAGGTTGCTGTGCAGGGAATCGACGATATGTCCATCGGTCAGGTTGTGCACGGCCCGCATACCGCCGCACCCGGGGCAGTACACCCCGAACAGCGCGTAGACCGGGCACAGCCCGTACGCACCCTCGATATGCGGATCACGCACGTGCAGCAGCGCCACTGCCGCCGCGCCCACGCCCGCCGCGGCCGCGGGTAACGCGAGTCCGAGCCACCCGGTCGGCCACGATGTCGGCGCGCGTTGCGACCCTTCCGCTCCCGGAACCCCGGGATCCACCAGCTCTCGTGGTTCGGCTGCGTCCGAGTCGTTCACAGTGTTCACCGTAGTCGCGGCGGACCGGTTGACGCCACAACCTCCGGAGGTGCTTGCTCCGTTTCAGCCACTCCTGGCATAGAACACCGTACGAATGGGCATTCTGGGCTAACAGCGCCACCTGCTCCGCCGATATCCGGGACAACAACGACATCCCGGATACCGGAAACCCGGTACAGCGCTTGCTCTTGTAAGCACCCAGCTTGCAGGGTTACCGTGTCAGCAGGCACAAAGGAGTGTTCTGATGCTGGTGAAGTCGATAACCGCGCTATCGCAGGCGCACGAAGGCGCGTTGACCGCCCCGTACCGAGCTACGTTGCGTGCGCGCCGATTCCGGACCCCGCACTACAACGCGCCGGCGGCCGGTCCCGAGATCATTCCCGTCACCACTGTCGACGGCGCCCGCCTGCGAGTGCACTCCTATGGTCCCGCCGATGCCGAGCCGATCGTGCTCATCCACGGCTGGAGCTGCTGTATCGAATACTGGCACCCCCAGATCAACGCCTTCGCGGACCGTTATCGCGTGATCGCCTACGACCAGCGCGGCCACGGCGACAGCACGCTCGGCCGCGCTCCCCTGAGCGACCGCACGCTCGCCGACGATCTGTCCGCCGTCCTCGACGCCACCCTGCGCCCGGGGCAGAAAGCGCTGCTCGCCGGCCACAGCATGGGCGGCATCACCCTGCAGGCCTGGGCCGCCCGCCACCCCGAACAGGTCGCCCGGCGCGCCCGCGCGGTGGTCCTGGCCAACACCACGTCGGGAAACATCCGGTACGACACCGATCTGCTGCCCCTGCTGAACAAGCCGCTCGCCGTGTGGAAACAGCCGATCACACTGCTCGGGTCCCCCATCCGGCTCCCGATGATCGTCGCCGAATCCATTCTCACCACGCCGCTGCCGCTCCCCGGCGGCTGGGCCGCGCGCGAGATCCTGAGAGAACGCATCATGGCCCGGGGCGCCACCAGTGAGCAGGCCGATTTCGCCCTGAACATCGTGCGCTCGTGCCGGCCGTTGGCGCGTGGCCGTCATGCGGCGATCCTCGCGGATCTGCAGCTGGGCGCAGCCGCGGCGAACCTCACGGCACCCACCACGATCATCGCCGGCCGTTATGACCGGCTGCTTCCCGAACGCATGTCCCGGATCATCGCCGAGACCATGCGCGCGGCCGGCCACCGGCCCGATTACCAGGTCTGGCCCACCGGCCACCTGGGCAATATCGAGAAGGTGGACCTGTTCAACGCCGAACTCACCGCCGTCCTGAACCGCACCAGCGCACGGTCTGCGGCCGTGAGCTGAGCGGAAGTCCCCGAGTCCGGTCAATGTCGCCCGGCTCGGCGGACCCTCCGCACCCGGCCGCGGACCGCCGCGCCGGAATCTATCGCCTGCGGCGCGTCGTTGCACGCAAGAGGGGACCGCAACCGATAGGACTGGACGATGCGTGCAGCGACCTACGACCGGTACACCACCGACAACAGCGATGTGCGAGTTCGTGACCTGCCGAAACCGAAGGTCTTCCCGGGTTCGGCCCTGATCGAGGTCCGCGCGGCCGGGGTCAACCCGGTCGACTGGAAGGTGATGTCGGGCGGGCTGGACGGTCTCATCGACGCGGTCTTCCCGGTGATACCGGGTTGGGATGTGGCCGGAATCGTGGTCGAGACCGGATTCGACACACCGGAGTTCACGGTCGGCGACGAAGTACTGGCCTATGCCCGCAAAGACGTCCTGCATGCGGGCACGTTCGCCGAATTGGTCGCCGTCTCGGCGGCGCATATCGCGCACAAACCCGCCGATCTGCCGTGGGAGCAGGCGGGGGCGCTACCACTGGCCGGCGGTACCGCACTGCGCACCCTCGACATTCTCGAGGTCACCACCGGCGAGACCGTCCTCATCCACGCCGCTGCCGGCGGTGTCGGCAGTATGGGAGTTCAGATCGCCCGGGCCCGTGGCGCCCGCGTACTGGGTACGGCCTCCTCTCGCAACCACGACTACCTGCGCGAACTCGGGGCCGAACCGGTGTCCTACGGGGAGGGCATCGTCGAGCGCATCCGCGACCTCGCACCGGAGGGCGTGCAGGCCGTCGCCGATTTCGTGGGCGGGCAGCTCGACACCACCCTGGCGGTCCTGGCCCCCGGCGGCCGGCACGCGTCGATCGCCGACAACACCGTGGCCGAGCACGGCGGCCATATCGTCTGGGTCCGCCCCGACGGCACCCACACCCAGCGTCTGGCCGATCTCGCCGCCAAAGGCGATCTCCTCGTGCCGGTAGGTGCGACCTTCTCCCTGGAAGAGGTACCCGATGCCTTTGCGGCAGGCCGGTCCGGACATACCCGGGGCAAGAACGTCATAGTCCTCTGAGGCGGGTTCACCACGGTTCATCGGCAGACAGGTCGGGCCCGGCGGCCCGGTAGGCCGATGAGCGGACCGGGCAGTAACCGGACCGCTCATCATCGGAGCTCCGCTCCCATTGCTCATCTCAGGCCGCGGCCAGCGCTGTTCATCTCAGGCCGCGGCCAGCGCGACGAGCAGCGCGATCAACACGAACGTCTGCAGCGCGACCCGGGCGTAGATGATGCTGTCCCACCGGTCCTGGAGCTCGCGGGCGTTCGCCGGAACGATTCCGCTCTGGGCCGCGGCTTTCTGCGCGGTGTTGATGGGCTTCGCGATACGGGCATAGAGCACCAGCCACAACACCAGCGCAGCCACCGCGAGCCCGGCCGAGACGGCGGACAGTGCCGACCCGGCGATGGCGGCGAGAACCCCGGCAACCAGCGCACTCAGCACTCCGGTGATGCCGACCGGCGGCATTCGGCGGTCCGCGTAGTAGTGACCCCACCCGGCGCTGAGGGTCATCGTGGCGTCGTCGAGCCGGCGGTAGACCGAGCGCATGACCAGGGCGGCGAGGACATCGGTGCCGTAGACGACGGCATTGGCGAGTACGGCCAGTACCACGAGGATCTGGATGGACAACGACATGGTGTGCTCCTGATGGATTCGAGGATCGCGCGGCGGTTACCGAGCGCGGTGGAGGACTGTCCTGTCAGCGATCGCCGCGCGGGCGTTCGCGGATGAGCAGCAGCCCGGTGAGCGCGACGAGCACGGCGGTGAGTCCGTGGACTGCGAAAGCGGTCGCGGCGGAGCCGTGATGGGACAGCACGGTGATCATGTCCCCCACCGGGATCAGCGCGATGACGAGCATGACGACGCCGAGGGCGAAGCGCTGGCCCAGCGCCAGCAGCGCGAGGATGACCACCCCGGAAACGGTGTCGCGCACACCCTTGATGTTCAGGAAGGCGGCCGCGTCGCCGGTCGGCCATTCGGGCAGACCGAAGCCGGTCACGATGATTCCGGGGGTGATCAGGTAGCTGATGCCGATGTAGAAGATGAATGCTGCCCCCAGCACCGTCAGTGCGGTGGCGATACGTCGGGTGGTGATCATGACGCTCCAGAATCTAGCAGTGCTATTAACTAGAGCGATAGTAGACATACTCTCGCTAACTTGTCTAGCAGTGCTAGAATTCGAGCATGGGAATCCAGAGCAGGCGGGAACGCGAACGCGCCGAGCGGCACCGGCTCATTATCGAAACGGCCCGCGAGCTGGCGGAGACCGAGGGCTGGGATGCCGTCACGGTCCGCCGCCTCGCAGACCGGATCGAATACAGTCAGCCCGTTCTCTACAGCCACTTCGCCGATAAGAACGCCATCGTCACCGCGGTCGCCGAAGACGGCATCGGCGAACTCGCCGCCGCCATGGGCCGGGCCAGAGCCGCCTGCTCCACGCCCTCTACCGCCCTGGCCGCCGTCGCGGGCGCCTACAGCGATTTCGCCGCCGAGAAACCCGCCCTCTACGACGCGATGTTCGCCATGACCACAGATCTGAAGTTCGGTCCGGACGCCCCCCAGCCGTTACGCGACGCGTTCGCCGAACTGGTCGCCGTATTCGCGCCTTTCGCCGGCGGCGACGACGTGGAGACCCTCACCGAAACCGGCTGGAGCGTCCTGCACGGTCTCGCCACCCTCGAACGCGGCGGCCGCCTGCGCCCCGGCCTCCGCGAGCAGCGCCTGGCGATCCTGCGGCGCTGGATCGAGCGGACCTGATCCGGCCCGCGAATACCGGGCGCCGATCAGCCCATCAGTGCCCAGATCACGCCGAGGACCACGGTCGCCAACGGCGCGGTCCCCTGCTTGACCGCGGCGGCGCGCTTATCCGGCGACGAGAGCAGCAGGACGACCGCCGCGCCCAGCATCGACCCGGTTCCGGCGAGGATCAACGCCGTTCCGACACCCCGGTTCCCCGCCACCGCGATCACGATCCCCACACCCGCGATGATCGCGAGGAACAGATTGTAGAACCCCTGGTTGTAGGCCAGTTCCCGAGTGGCCGCGGCTTCCGTGGCGCTTGTTCCGAACACGGCCCGCGCCCGCCCGGTCCACGCGAACGACTCCAGATACCAGATATATACGTGCAGCAGCACGGAAACCGCCGCGAAGACTGCGAGGGCGATCAGCATGAGCACCGACCTTAGCCCACGACCGGGCCGATCGGCGCCCGGCGACGCGATTCGGCGCGGGCCCGATCCTCGATGAACCCGGCGGCCGGACAGCACGATCGCGGCGCCGCGCCGGCCCGCCGAGCCGACAGAGCAACCTCTTTGACCTGCGAACGGGCGTGCGTTTGAATGCACAGGCGTCCGGCAACGACGCTGTCTCGGCACCCGGCTCTCGAACTGTCCCGCCCGACCGCATCGATGCTCGATCGCGCCGCCGCCCTTTCCGCACGGCCCACCCGGCAGCGCAGTCCCGCACCGGGAAACGGAGTTGTGCCATGAGGACGATCGGATTCGCGGCCGCGAAGAGGTTCGCCGTCCACACCGCCCCGGGATCCGGTCGGCGAACGACCGGCTACCGCGCCCTCGCCGTAATATTGACCGCGACAACAGCATTCACCACCGGTCTCATCGCCGCAGGTCATGTGACAGCCCAACCGGATCCGCCACCGCCACCCCCGTCGGCAGACCCGTTCTACAGCTACGATCAGCCGCTCGGGCCGGTACCGCCGGGCACGATCCTGCGTTCCCGCTCCGCACCCTTCGCCGCCGGAAATCTGCCGACACCCGTCATCGGCACCCAGGTGCTCTATCGGACGACCAACCAGCAGGCCAACCCGACCTCGACCGTCGCGACGGTATTACGTCCCCTCACCTCCGGCCCGGCGCGACTCGTGTCGTACCACATGGCCTATGACGCCCTCGGATCCGAATGCGATCCCTCCTACACTCTCACCGGTCACGCCGACCACGGCGTCGCGATGGCCGAGCAGGCGGTTGTCGCGGGCTACCTCGCCGCCGGATACACGGTCGTGGTGCCCGATTACGAAGGTCCGGAACTGGAATGGACCGTCGGCCGGCAATCCGGCTACGCCGCGCTCGACGGCATCAGGGCCGCCGAGGAACTGCTGGGACTCCCCGATTCGACTCCGGTAGCGCTGATCGGCTACTCGGGCGGTTCGGTACCCACCGAATGGGCCGCCGAAGTCGCTCCGCGGTACGCGCCCGAACTCGCCGTCGTCGGCGCCGCCGCGGGCGGTCTGCCCGTCGACCTCGCCCACAACCTGCCCTACATCAGCGGAAGCCCCCAGTGGGCCGGGGTCATACCCGCGCTCGTCGTTGCCTATCAGCGCGCGTACGGCCTCGACACCGCGGCGTTCCTCTCCACGCGCGGGAACGAGGTCGTCGATGCCGTGAACGGGCTCTGCATCGGACAATTCGCCTCCGACTATCCCGGCCTCACCGATGCCGATATGGTGCGCGCCCCCTATACCTCGCTGCTCGACGTCCCCCAGGTGGTCGCCGCGATCGACGACAACATCATGGGCACCGCGGGGACACCGGCCGTACCCCTGCTGCTGGCGGTAGGCCAGGTCGATCCGACCGGTGATTCGGTGATGGTCACCCGGGACGTCGAAGGACTCGCCCACGAGTACTGCGACCGGGGCGTGGCCGTGACCTACACGCGCTACGACGGTCGCGCGCACGGCGCCGCGTTCGCCCCGTTCGAGGCACAAGCGGCCCAGTTCCTGGCCGACCGCTTCACCGGCGCTCCGCCGCCGAACAACTGCGCGACCGTCGGTCCCGGGAACACGCTGACGCCCACACCCCTCCCGATCGGATGACAGCCGGGAATATTCCTTGACTTGAATATTCTCTTTAGTGAATACTTTGGTGCATGGAACAGATCGCTTCAGCACTCGGAGACGGCGCGCGATGGCGCATCGTCGAGCTCCTCACCGAGCGCCCCCGGTCTGTCGGCGAACTGGCCGAACTCACCGGATTGCGCCAGCCGCAAACGACCAAGCACCTCCAGACCCTGGCCCGCGCGGGCCTCGTCACCGTTTTTCCGCTCGGGCAACGTCGCGTCTACGCGATCGAATCGGCACCCCTGCAGGCGCTGGAACGCCGGTTGCGACAGCTGGTCGCAGCGACCGAGGCACATGCGGGTGAGCGAGATGCGCTCGCGCGCTACCGAACCGCCATCGACGCGGAATCCGCGTCGGCCCACCGGGACCGCTGGGCCGACGGGCGCGGCTTCTCGTTCGAGCGCGCGCTCCCCGTGCCCCGCGAACTCGTGTGGCGGCACTGGGTCGAACCGGAACTCCTCACATCCTGGTGGGCACCCCCGTCCATGACCGTCACCGATTGCGTCCTCGAGCCGGAGCCGGGCGGCCGCGCGGTCCTCGACTACCGCGACGCCGAGGGACGCCGATACCGCTCAGCAGGGCGAGTCCGCACAGCGCAGGACCCCGGCCACCTCGTGTTCGACCTCTCGGTCCTGGACGGAACGGGAGCGGTCTCGTTCACCGGCCACTACGACCTGACCCTCGAGACGGTCCCAGAGGGCACCCGGCTGCGGCTCGATCTGACCATCACCGAAACGACCGTCGCGGCCGTCCCCTATATCGCCGGAATCGAAACCGGCTGGGGCCAGGTCCTCGACCACCTCGCCGCCGCCGTCGGCTCGTCCGCCCACACCACCGGACAACCCACACCGAAAGACAAGGACACACAGTCATGACCGACACCACCCAACGCAAGGTCACCGCGAACATCAGCCTCACCCTCGACGGGCGCTACAACGGCCCCGGCGGCCCCGGCGACATGGGCGCCATCGTCTCGTACGCGACCACCGACGTCGCACGCAACCACCTCACCCGTATCTGGGAGAAGGCCACCACCGTCCTGCTCGGCCGGCTCAATGCCGAAGGATTCCTCGGATTCTGGCCCACAGTCGCCGCGGACGAGAACGCCGACCCGCGTGACCGCGGCTACGCCAAATGGCTGGTCGACACCGAAAAAGTGGTCTTCTCGACCACCCTGACAGCAGCGCCCTGGGAGCGCACCCGCATTGTGAACGCCCCCGCCGCCGAGGTCGTCGCCGCCCTCAAAGCCACCGGCGCCGGCGAAATCCTGGTCAACAGCAGCGCGAGCGTCATCAAGCCACTGCTGTCCGCGGACCTGATCGACCGCCTCTACCTCATGATCTGCCCCGAGATCGCCGGCGGCGGACAACGGCTGTTCGACGACGGCCTGCCGGGGTCGAAATGGACACTCACCGAACAGGAAACCGGCGAACTCGGCGAGATCGCCCTCGTCTACGACCGCGCACGCTGACCCGAGTCGCTCCTCCTGAGCGGCGTCGACGACGAACAGCTCAGGAGAAACACCTCGACCGAGCATTCCCCGACGCGGTCAGGGCAGGCAGCAGTCCCCACTACAGCGCCCAGAGCACGAATCCTGTTCCACCACAGATCAGGATCACAGGGAAGACTCGGGAAATCGGGCTCGACCGGGGGCGATCGAACGCCGCTGGCACGACCGAACGCGATCGAGATCCGGTGCCCCGGAGGCATCATCCTCGCTGCTCGGATAGCAAAATCCCCGGTGATGGCCACCGGGGATCACAGAGCCGCCTAGGAGAATCGAACTCCTGACCTTTTCATTACGAGTGAAGCGCTCTACCGACTGAGCTAAGGCGGCGTGCCGTTCGGCGTGGCGAGTCTATCCTCTCTGTCCGGGGAACGCGAAAACGGGTGGTCACGAGGTTTCGGCTATGAGGGTGGCCGCCATGGCGGCGACCGCGAAGCGGGGTTTAACGTTCTGGTCGAGAGCTTCGCGGCAGGCGAGGATCGCGTCGATCGAGCGGAGCAGACCTTCGGGGCGGACTCGGCGGGCCAGGTCGCGGGAGCGGTCGGCCAGGTCCGGGTGGGTCATGGTGATGCCGCCGGAGTCGCCGAAGCTCACCGCCAGGGCATCGCGGTAGAGACCCGCGATATCGAGCAGGGCACGATCCAGGGCATCGCGGCCGGTGCGGGTGGCACGGGATTTCTGGCGACGCTCCAGATCCTTGAGCGCGCCCGCCGAGCCGCGGGTGGCGCCCGCCGCTCCCTTGCCCGTCCCGCCGGCGCCGAGCGCGGTGGCGAGCTCGTCGCGTTCGTGCTCGTCGCGTTCGGCGCTGAGCTGTTTCGCCTCGTCTTCGGCCGTTTTCACCAACTCGTCGGCCGCCGGGTAGCCGGTGCCGCGGGTCACCGCGGACACCAGATCGAGGGCGCGGCGGCGGCGATCGCGGGCCTCGTCGTCGGTGGCGAGGCGGCGTGCGCGCCCGATATGGCCGCCGCTCACTGCGGCCGCCCACTCCGCGGTTTCGGGGTCGAGGCCGTCGTGTTCACGCAGCACCCGGGCGATCGCGGGGGCCGCGGGGGTGACCAGATGGACGTGCCGGCAGCGGGAACGCAGGGTCACCGAGATATCTTCCGGATCCACCGACGGCGCGCACAGCAGGAACACGGTCCGTTCGGGCGGCTCCTCGACCACCTTGAGCAGCACGTTCCCGGCTGCCTCGGTGAGCCGGTCGGCGTCCTCGATCACCACCACCTGCCAGCGGCCGGTGCTGGGGCGGCGGGCCGCGATCTGCACGATCCCGCGCATTTCCCTGGTCGAGATGCTCAACCCCTCGGGCACCACCCGCCGAACGTCGCCGTGGGTTCCGGCCAGCGTCGTGGTGCAGGCGTGACAGTGTCCGCATCCGGGCCGGTCGGGGTCGGTGCACTGCAGGGCGGCCGCGAAACACAGTGCGGCGACCGAACGCCCGGACCCCGGCGGGCCGGTGAACAGCCAGGAGTGTGTCATCGCGCCCTCGGCCACCCCGGTACGTCCGGCGACCGCGGCATCGGTCAACTCGGCCGCCACCGAGTCCTGACCCACGAGACGTTCGAAGACACCGACCACGCCGCCCACCTTAGCCAGCGCGCTGGGCTGTGGTGTTCGCCCCGTCCAACTGCTCGCGAATGATATCGGCGTGCCCACTGTGGTGGGCGATCTCACGCAGAATGTGCAGGATCAGGAAGCGAGCGGACCACCATACGCGGCCGGGCACCCACGGATTCGTCGGCGTGGGAATCGATGCGTCCAAATCGTCCACGGTGCGCACGAGATCCGCGGTGTTCGCGGCGACGCGCTCCCACTCCGCGAGCAGACCGACGACCGTCTCGTCGTCGCCCATCACGTACTCGCCGTCGTAATCTTCCAACTTCTGCTCGGCGGTCTCGTCGCGTTCGACCAGGACGGTGGTCCACTGCCTTTCGCATCGGATCAGATGGTGCAGCAGACCGCCGAGGGTCAGGTCGCCGACGGTCGTGCGCTGCCGCGCCTGCTCCTCGTCGATACCCCGCAGCGTGATCCGGAACATCTCCCGTTGCTCATCGAGCAACCGGATGAGATCCTCGCGTTCCCCGCTATCTGCCATCAGCGCTCCTCATCAGTTCGACGGTGTTCGCGCGCGACGCTACGTGGGGGGTACGACAGACGCGAACTACTCGCCGCTCTCGGGCGCCGAACGCGCCGCGGCCTTCTTCGCCGGCGCCTTCTTGGCCGGGGCCTTCTTCGCGGCCGTCTTCTTCGCGGCCGCCTTGGCCGTCGTCGTCTTCTTCGCCGCAGTGGTGGTCTTCTTCGCGGCGGCCTTCTTGGCCGGAGCCTTCTTGGCGGTCTTCTTCGCCACCTTCTTCACCGGACCGCGGGCGCGCCGGTCGGCGAGCAGTTCCGAGGCACGTTCGTCGGTGATGGACTCCACTTCGTCGCCCTTGCGCAGGCTGGCGTTGGTCTCACCGTCGGTGACGTAGGGCCCGAAGCGCCCGTCCTTGATCACCATCGGCTTCCCGGTGGCGGAGTCGTTACCGAGTTCCCGAAGCGGCGCGGCTGCCGCGGCCTGTCTACCTCTACGTTTGGGCTCCGCGTACAGCTTGAGCGCGTCGTCGAGGGTCACATTGAAGATCTGATCCTCGGTGGCCAACGACCGGGAATCAGTGCCCTTTTTCAAGTAGGGCCCGTAACGACCGTTCTGTGCGGTGATCTCCTCACCGGACGCCGGATCGGTACCCACCAACCGGGGCAGCGACAGCAGTTTCAGCGCGTCTTCCAAGGTGACCGTCGATGTATCCATGGATTTGAACAGCGATCCGGTGCGCGGTTTCGGACCGGTCTTCTTCGCGGTCTTCTTCACCGCCTGGTCCTCTTCGGGCTCCGGCAGGATCTCGGTGACGTACGGGCCGAAACGCCCTTCCTTGACGACGATCTCGTGCCCGTTGGACGGATCGTTTCCGAGCGTGCGACCCTCCTGCGGTGTCGCGAAGAGTTTCTCCGCGACCTCCGGGGTCAACTCGTCCGGTGGCAGATCGTCGGGCAGGTTCGCCCGCTGGGATGTCGGTTCGGCATCAGGCTTGTCGGGGTCGGTGACCATCCGTTCCAGGTACGGCCCGTATCGACCGACCCGCACCACCACATCGCGATCCGCGTCATCGGTGAACAGTTTGATGGAGTTGATCACACGGGCGTCGATATCGTCGAGGCGCTCACCGACCATTTTCTTCAACCCGCCGGACCGCGCGACCGACCCTTCGGCACCGTCGTCACCGCCGAAGTAGAAGCTGGACAGCCAGTTTCCGCGCCGGGCACGGCCGCCGGCGATCGCATCCAGATCGTCTTCCATGGCCGCGGTGAAATCGAAGTCGACCAACCGGCCGAAATATTGCTCCAGCAGCCCGGTCACCGAGAACGCCACCCAGGACGGCACCAGCGCGCTACCCCGTTTGTAGACGTAACCACGGTCCAGGATGGTTTTGATGATCGACGAATACGTGGAGGGGCGCCCGATACCGAGCTCTTCCAGTGTCTTGATCAGCGACGCCTCGGTGTACCGCGCGGGCGGATTGGTGCTGTGCCCGTCGGGGTTCAGCTCGACCGCTGTGACACCCTCGCCCTCGTCCAGCTGCGGCAGCCGGGTTTCAGCGTCGTCGGACTGGCCGCCGGCCTCCTCGTCGACGCTCTCCACGTAGGCCTTCAGGAAGCCCGGGAAAGTGATGGTGCGACCGGACGCGGAGAACACGCACTGCTCGCCGGTGCCGGCGGTACCGGTGATCCGCAGAGTCAGGGTCGTGCCCCGGGCATCGGCCATCTGCGACGCTACTGTGCGCTGCCAGATCAGCTCGTAGAGCCTGAACTCGTCGGTGTCCAGCCGCGCGTGCAACTGTCCGGGAGTGGCGAAGGTATCACCGGCGGGGCGGATCGCCTCGTGTGCTTCCTGCGCGTTCTTCACCTTGCGGGTGTACTGCCGTGCGGTGGGGTGTACGAACTCGGCCCCGTACAGCTGAGTGGCCTGGTTACGCGCGGCATTGATCGCCGACTCCGACAGCGTGGTCGAGTCGGTACGCATATAGGTGATGTAGCCGTTCTCGTACAACCGCTGCGCGGTGCGCATGGTGCGTTCCGAGGTGAACCGCAATTTGCGGCCGGCCTCCTGCTGCAGCGTGGACGTCATGAACGGCGCATAGGGTTTGCGCGTGTAAGGCTTGGATTCGGCGGAGGTGACCACCAGGTCGGCACCCTGCAATGCCTCGGCCAACCGGCGGGCGCGGGATTCGTCCAGGACCATCGCCCGGGAGTCGGCCTTGAGCCGGCCGTCGGATCCGAAATCACGGCCGGTGGCCACCCGGGATCCGTCGACATCGACCAGTCGCGCGGAGAACACCCGCGGATTGGCGGTGTCGGTAGCCCCGCCCGCATCCAGTCTCGCCGCGATATCCCAGTACTCGGCCGAGCGGAACGCCATCCGTTCCCGTTCACGCTGCACGACCACCCTGGTCGCGACCGACTGCACCCGGCCCGCCGACAGGCGCGGCATCACCTTCTTCCACAGCACCGGACTGACCTCGTAGCCGTACAGACGGTCCAGGATGCGGCGGGTTTCCTGCGCGTCGACCAGGTCGTTGTCCAGGTCACGGGTATCGGCGGCGGCCGCCCGGATCGCGGGCTCGGTGATCTCGTGGAACACCATCCGCCGAACCGGGACCTTGGGTTTCAGTGTCTCCAGGAGGTGCCAGGCGATGGCCTCACCCTCCCGGTCGGGGTCGGTGGCCAGATACAGCTCATCGGCGTCGGCGAGCAAGCTCTTGAGTTCGGTGACCTTGCTCTTCTTGTCCGGGCTCACCACGTAGATGGGTTCGAAGTCGTTGTTGACGTCCACGCCGAGGCGCGCCCAGTCCTGACCCTTGTATTTGGCCGGCACGTCGGCCGCACCCCGCGGCAGGTCGCGGATATGGCCGACGGAAGCCTCGACTGTATAGTTCCGCCCCAGGTAGGGGGCGATTTTTCGAGCCTTGGTCGGTGATTCGACAATGACGAGACGACGCACGGGACGACCCGCCTCGGCTGCGTTTCGGTCTCGTGTTGCCACCGGCGAATCCCTTTCCTTCTCGACCCGCGAAGCGCCGCTGGGGGCGCGGGACGCGGCTGAATGAGCAGATGGTGACGGTCTACATCACCACCAGACACGTTTATACCTTGACGCGGCGACTGGTCGAGCGGTTGCGACCATCGGGCGATGGCGCGTCGATGACGTTCAGTATGCAGTGCCGCGCTACCGGCCGGCACGCACGGTGCGTCACAAATCCACTTGGCATCGCACTGACCGGTGTGCGTGGAGGCCAATCGGGCGTCGGCCCGCGCGTGGCGCAAACCACGCCGGAGACAGCTGAGCGAGGTGCGAGCACAACCGGCTCGGGAACAGACAGGAAGCCTCCGGGTGTCGTCACGGGGGCGTGCGGTGCGCCTCTGTCCGGCGCGGAAGATCGGATAGGGCGTACCCATGCGGTCCGCATCCCGTCAGAGCACCGGGCCGGAACGGACGGCCGGGAGCGCGGCGCGCGCTCGGCCGAAATCCGTGGCCCAGCGAGTGCGGACGGAACGTATACCCGGCCACGCGGCGAGCGGATGGCCGCGCCTGTGGCCCGGCTACGCGAAGAACGCATGGTCGAAGCGGATCCGGAGGTACGCATACTCCACATATAGTTCGTCCCTCGCTCCCGTTACGGGATGCGAGGGACGAACTGGGGGTTGCACTCGCTCAGCTGAGCGCGCGAACTCCGGTGGCCTGCGGGCCCTTGGTACCCTGACCAACCTCGAACTCGACCTTCTGGTTTTCTTCGAGGGTACGGAATCCCGAACCCTGGATCTCGGAATAGTGGACGAAGACGTCCGCAGAGCCGTCCTCGGGCGCGATGAAGCCGAAGCCCTTCTCCGCGTTGAACCACTTCACAGTTCCCTGTGCCATTCTGTTCCTTCTCTTTTCTTACTCGGAACGGCGGACAACTGGGTTTCGTCCACCGGGCCTGTTCCGACCGGCTGTACTCTGGACTCCCATAGGGGGCCTTCGTATGCCGTTCGCAACATCGATCCTGCCAGGGTTTGGACTTTGCATCCGTCCCTCGAACACAGAAGCTTGCGACCGAGAACCAGTGAACCATGTCTTTGGGAAATTCGACAGCGGAGTTACCGACAATTTGCAAAAAAAATGATCTAGCGAATGCGGGAGTAAGGGATTGCCTGCCCAAATCTGTACTTCCGGTATGTTTGCCTACCGATAACCAGCCACCGGACCGAGTACCCGCCTGTGACCCAGATCGCTATTGGGTATCGAACCCGCAGGTGGTGGCACGCGGACGGCAGCGTTTCACATCTTTCGGCGACCTGGAGAGCAGGCCGGCATGACTCGCGAGACCCGCACCGAACCGACCTACGGTCGATCGTTGCTCAATCGTGTCCTGGACGGCGTTCCGGCCACGGATCCGCGGCTGACGCATATCACCGAGATCCCGGCCCGCGCCGCTGTGACAACCGGATGGCCCGCGTGGGCAGCGCCCGAGGTCGTGGACGCACTGCGTGCAGTAGGTATCGAGGCCCCGTGGAGCCACCAGGCGACCACTGCCGATCTCGCCGCCGGCGGGCAGCACGTCGTGGTCTCCACCGGCACCGCGTCCGGAAAATCGCTGGGCTATCAGCTTCCGGTGCTCACAGAATTACTCGAGGACCCGCGGGCGACAGCCCTTTATCTGGCCCCGACCAAGGCACTTGCCGCCGATCAGCTCCGGATGGTCGGCGAACTGACCGGGCACGGATCTTTGCGCCGGATTCCGGTCGCCGCCTACGACGGCGATACTCCGACGGATATCAGGCAATGGGTGCGAGCCGAGGCCCGCTGGCTGTTCACCAACCCGGACATGCTGCATCTGAGCCTATTGAGATCACATCACCGCTGGTCACGGCTGTTTCGCCGGTTGCGCTACGTGATCGTCGACGAATGCCACGCCTACCGGGGCGTGTTCGGCTCCCAGGTGGCGCTGGTCCTGCGCCGACTACAGCGGCTGGCCGCCCACTACGGCGCGGACCCGGTATTCGTGCTCTGCTCCGCGACGGCCGCCGATCCGGCGCGATCGGCATCCCGCCTGATCGGCGCCGACTGTGTGGCGGTCACCGAGGACGGCTCGCCGCGCGGACCACGCACCGTCGCGTTCTGGGAACCCCCGCTGCTCACCTCGGTGACCAGCGAGAACGGTGCACCGGTGCGGTTGGGCGCGACCACGGAGGCGGCCCGGATCACGGCCGACCTGGTCCTGGAAGGCGCGCGGACCCTCACGTTCGCGCGATCACGCCGCGCAGCGGAGCTCATCGCGGTGCACACCCGCCAGCGACTCGCGGAGATCGACCCCGAGCTGGCGGAACGGGTGGCCGCCTATCGCGGCGGTTATCTGCCCGAAGACCGGCGGGCCCTCGAAGCCGGCCTCGCGGACGGGTCGATCCTGGCCGCGGCGACGACGAATGCCCTGGAATTGGGCGTGGACATCGCCGGTCTGGACGCGGTGGTCCTCGCCGGATTCCCCGGGACGGTGGCCTCGTTCCGGCAGCAGATCGGGCGAGCCGGACGGCGTACGCAGGGGGCGTTGGCCCTGCTCGTCGCGCGTGACGACCCTTTGGACACCTTCCTGGTGCATCATCCCGATGCCCTGCTCGACCGTCCGGCCGAAGCAAGCATCATCGACCCCGCGAATCCCTATGTCCTGGGCCCGCAGCTGCTGTGCGCAGCCATGGAACTGCCGATCGAGGACGACGAGGCCGAACGGCTGGGCGCACACCCGGTCCTCACCGAACTCGCAGGTCTGGGCCTTGTTCGCCGCCGGGAAGCGGACGGCGGACCCCGTTGGTTCTATACCGCCGCCGAACCGCCCCACGATGCCGTCGACGTTCGTGGCGGAATCGGCGGCCAGATCGCAATCGTGGTCGCCGAGACGGGGCGGCTGCTGGGTACCGCGGACGCGGAGCGGGCTCTTGCCACCCTGCACGAGGGGGCGGTCCATCTGCACCAGGGCGAGAGCTATCTGGTCGAGGAGCTGGACGTCGAGGGTGGCGTCGCACTGGTCCGCGCCGAGACCCCGGGCTGGACGACAAGTGCCCGCCAGACCACCTCCCTGACCATCGACTCGGTACGCGAGACCGTGGCATTCGGGCAGGTCACCGCCGCCTTCGCGACAGTCACCGTGCGGAGCCGCGTTGTGGGATACCTACGCACCCTGGTGACCGGCGAGGTTCTCGACCTGGTCGAACTCGACCTGCCGGAGCAAACGCTGCCCACTACCGCAGTGCTCTATACGGTGACCCCGCAACTGCTGGACCGCGCCGGAATCGGCGCCACCGCCGTCCCCGGTGCGCTGCACGCCGCCGAGCACGCGGCGATCGGGCTGTTGCCGCTGGTGGCGACGTGTGATCGATGGGATATCGGGGGCGTTTCCACGGCTTTGCATCCCGATACCGGCCGCCCCACGGTTTTCGTCTACGACGGTCAGGCCGGCGGTGCCGGGTTCGCCGAACGTGGCTACAGCATGCTGCGGCGCTGGCTCGGCGCCACACTCGCCGCCGTAAACGCGTGTTCCTGCCCGAGCGGCTGCCCGTCCTGCGTGCAGTCGCCCAAGTGCGGGAACGGCAATGAGCCGCTCGACAAGGCAGGCGCGATCAGATTGTTGACGGCGATTCTGGCCGAGTTCGCTGAACCGAGCCATAGCGGAACTCTATCGATATGAAAACCCGGTGGTCAGGTCGTTGCCGCTGCACGGCGGCGGCGCACAGTACCCCGGCCGGCCGCCAGATTTAAGAGGATAAGCATCATATTAACTGAATTGTTGCCAAAGGATTGATAGTTAGCTACGGCTAGGGTCTTCGTATCAATTCCAGAACGAATGATTAATTCGAGTAACGGGTAATTAATTGCCGTAGCTAAGCGAATGCCGTATTCGTCGTTAACAAAATTCGGCAAAGGGCGATCACTTCGCTTCTTCGACCGGCCCGGCACGCGCAACCGCTCGCATACTCCGCATCCCGAACGGACCCATCGGTACTTTTTCTTCTATCAAGATCACTGCATCCCAACCGGCTATCTCGCACTGTGCGACCCGGGCTTTCATCTGCCTCCCCAGCCTTTCCGCGGCCGCGCATCCGGCTTCCGCGCCGTACCGGAGTTCACCCGCCGCGGCCAATGCGGCGAGATCCGCCGCTGTCTGCGCCCGGTGCCGACCCACCACCACTGCCCCGAAATTCATGATGAGCACCGTCGACACGAGCAGTGCCGCTAGCGCGAGGCAGGCGGTAACCGTCGCCGAGCCGTCCTCCCGCGACGGGAGCTGTGGTCGCGCCTGCCACCCGGCCCGTGCGGTCCACCTGGTTCGCCGGACCAGGGCCGCCCGCCGGACAGCCGCCACCGCGAGGCCGACCGGGCCGTTCACGTGGCCTGATCCGGTTCTTTCACCGCGACCGCTTCGGCACGCAGTTCCAGCGCAGGTAACAGCGGGGTATCCGAGGATACGAGGGCGATCACCCGGTCGCCCTCGAAGCGCAGTGTGATCTCGGCCCCCGCCGGCGCCACCCCGCGCGCGGCGAGTAGCGCGCCCGCCCGGTCGCCGCGCGCAGCAAGTCGAGCCGCCTCCCGCGCCGCATCTACACAGCGCACCTGGGTGACCGCCGCGAACACCGCTCCTACGCACAACGCGGTGGCGGCGGCGAGCGCGCCCAGCGCGATCGCCGCCTCGACGGTCACCGATCCGGCATCGCCGCCGAGCGTGGTCGACCGCCGGCATGCCCCGGTGGATGCGCGTTCGACGGCAGCCCCAGCCCTCGGCCGACCGTTCCGGGTTGTCAGACGCTCGTGTTCAGCGCTTTCTCGATGATCCCGGTCAACGCGTCGGGGATGCTCTCGCCGGTCACCACGGTGTAGAGCACCGCACCGAACGCGGCCGCGGCAATGGTCCCGATCGCGTACTCGACCGTGCTCATCCCCTCTTCTGCCGAGATCACCCGCAGCAGCCGGGTGTTCATCGTCTCCTGCGCGGTCCGCGCTCGACGCAGCGTGGACCACGCCGTTTTTCGGATCTGCACCTGAATCCCCTCTTTCCTCGACTCGCACAGCGGCTCTGCGCGACGACATCTCGGCGGTCGGCGTCGGATCAGCGCTCACAGCAGAGCCCCGCCGAGTACCCGACCGGCCAGGCCGATGATCACCGGAACGATGCCCAGGCAGATGAACGCCGGAAGGAAGCACAGCCCCAGCGGCCCACCGATCAGGACGCCGGCACGTTCGGCCCGGGCCGTCGTCGCCTCCTCGACCAGGGTGCGGCCTTCATCGGCAAGTTCGCCGATCGCGGCGGCCAGCGAAGATCCCGAGCGCGCCGACCGCCGGGCCAGCCGGGCCAGCGCATCGAACTCCGAGGGCGCTCCCGCCCGGTGGGGATCGGCCGGGGCCCACGCCACAGCCGGATCGGCGCCCAAAGTGAGCAGATCGGCCACTCGCTGCAGCCGATCCCCCAGCGAGGCCGGGGCGGCGGGGACCACCGCGCGCAATGCGGCGGCTGTCGGCAGCCCGGCTCGCAGGCAGGCCCCCAGCAGATCCAATAGTGTCGCGATTGCCACCGGGTCGGATGTACCTCGGACTTTCCGCCCCGGGGATCGCCGCCGCACCGAGCCGGCACGAAGACGGCCGAGCGCCGACGGCACAGGCGGTATCAGCAAGGTCGCCGCCATCAGCAGAACCAATGGCCACGCCACAGCGGTGGTCGTCACTCTTCCTCCAGAGTCCGGTGATCGTGTAGCTTCCGGATCGCGCACACTCGAACCGCCTCCCACCGCGACGGGCGGGTTACATGCGCGAGCGGGGCACCGGCTCACCGGGGTACCACCCGGCGGGTTATCTCATCGGCCCAGAGCAACCCCGCGCAGGCCAGGCCGGTACCGAGCGGCAGCAGATACCGGCCGGCCGGGGAGACGAAAAGCACCTGCAGTGGATTCGCGCCCATCAGTTGCCCCAGACCGATACCCAGCACCGGCAGTACAGCGAGGATGGCGGCGGTCGCCCGAGCTCCGGCCAGGGCGGCGTCGGTTCGACTCCGAAATCTGACCCGAGCCGCCAGATCGGCACGTGCGGCCGCGAGCAGTTCGGCCAGGGCCAAGCCGTGCCGTTCGGCGACCTGCCAGGCGTCGGCGACCCGCCGGAGTTCGGCGGCGATCACGGCATCGGAATGCAACAGTCCGTCGGCACCGGATCCGCCCAGCCTGCTGCGCGCCGAGCCGATCGCGAGCGCCGCCGCCGCGATACCGCTGGTCTCCCGGGCGGCGGCCGCCGCCGCGGCACTCGGATGGGCGCCCACCCGTAGTTCGGAGATCACCGCCTCCAGTCCGTCGAGCAGAAATCCGCATTCGGTGCGATGCAGGCTCGCCCGGCGAGATCGGCGCAGCCGCACCGCAGCAGTGCCGACGACGATCAGCACGGCCATGAGGCTCCCGCTCCCCAGCGTCAATGCCAGCGCACAACCGGCACCGGCCGCACCGCACGCCACCGACCGCTTCGGAAAGCGCCGCCGCGAGGACCCGGCACCGAATACCGCACCGAACCTTCGCCGACCGACCGGATCCGGTATGAGAAGCAGTGCGAGAGTTGTGCAGCCGAGCGCCGCGGCCGGTTCCGCCGCGATCATCGCCCCGTCCTCTCCGCGAGGAGCTCCTGCAGATGCCCGGCGGCGGGCGCTGGACCGTCTACTCGCCACGCGGGGCAGATATCGACACGTCCACCGGTATCTCGCTGCACCACACCGATTTCCTCGAGCAACCGTGAGCCGTCGGCACGGCGCCGGACGTGCAGCACAACCTGGACGGCCGCGGCCAGCTGACTGTGCAGAGCGGCTCGGTCCATCCCACCCAGCCCGGCCAGCGCCTCGAGCCGGGCCGGCACTTCCCGCGGAGAATTCGCGTGCACCGTCCCCGCACCGCCGTCGTGCCCGGTGTTCAACGCGGTCAGCAAATCCGCCACCTCGGCGCCGCGCACCTCACCGACCACGATGCGGTCGGGGCGCATACGCAACGCCTGTCGCACCAGATCACGCAGCGTGATCTCCCCGGCGCCTTCGATATTGGCGGGCCGGGCCACCAATCGGACCACATGCGGATGCGGCGGGGCGAGTTCGGCCGCGTCCTCGACGCAGACGATGCGCTCACTCTCATCCACCTCGGCGAGCAGCGCGGACAGCAATGTGGTCTTCCCCGCCCCGGTCCCGCCGACAACCAGAAATGCCAATCGGGCCCGAATTATGCGCCGCAGCAAGGTTTTCGCCTCGGCGGGTACCGCGCCCGCCCGGGCCAGCGCGTCCAGGCCCTGAGTCGCCGGCCGCAGAACCCGCAGCGATAGACACGTGCCACCGCGCGCGACCGGAGAAAGTACAGCGTGCAACCGCACGCCGAAGTTCTCCCCCAGCACCATTTCCCGTCCCGACAACTGCCCGTCCACCCAGGGCTGCGCGTCGTCGAGCCTGCGGCCGGCGGAGAGCGCCAGACGTTGTGCGAGGCGCCGGACAGCCGCCTCGTCCGGAAAGGTTATCGAGGTCCGTTCGACGCCGTGTCCACGATCGATCCATACCGCGTCCGGAGCGGTGACCAGCACATCGGCGACCGTCGGATCGTGCAGAAGGGGCTCGAGGGCGCCGGCGCCGGTCAGCTCGGTCTGCAACAGCCGCAGGGCGCGCAGCAGATCTGTATCCCCCAGCATGCCACCGGCTTCGGCGCGAACAGCCGCCGCTACCCGCGCCGGTTCCGGTTCGGCGGACTCCCCCGCCAACCGCTTACGCACCCGGTCCAGCAGGTCCGGGGTAACCACCCCGGCGGCGTCCGGCCCGGCGTTCATCCGGCCCGCCGCTGGTCCGGTGGACTCAGGACGGCGAGCACCGCGTCGCACGCGTCCCGCAGCGGCCCGCGCCGCAGCCGCAGTCCACCGCGTTCCAGCCGGGCGGCCAGCCCCGGTTGTGCCCGGACCGCTGCCAGCAACGGCAATTCGAGCACCGCGGCGATTTCGTGGCCGCGCAGGTTGCCCGGCGCGGGGCCGCGCACCACCAGCCCGCGATTCGGATTCCGCCGCGCAATCCACTCCGCGACCGTCTGCGCCGCCGCCACCGCACGGAGACGGGCTGGTACCACCAGCACCACCAGATCGGCCGCGTCGAGGATCCGATCGATATGCGGGCCGCGCTCGCTGGAGACATCGCATACGACGAGATCACCTGCGCCCCGCGCGGCTTCGACTACGGCGTGCACCGCCGCGGCACCGATGGGGCCGGTCCGGCCGCGCCCGCAGGACAGCACCGACAGCCCAGCTCCCGCAACGGGTAGTGCGCTGTGCAGTTCGGCGGCGGCGACCCTGCCGTCGTCGACCACCAGATCCGGCCATCGCAGTCCCGGTGCGCCCTCGATGCCGAGCAGGAGATCGAGACCGCCCCCGTGGGGTACGCCGTCTACCAGCACGGTGTGCGGCCGGAAGCCGGCGGTAGCCGATCGCAATGCGGTCGCCGCGGCCAGGGTGGAGGCTCCCGCACCACCGCCCGGACCGGCGAGGGCGATGACGATCCCGCCGTCGGCATGTTGTTCGCCGTATCGGGCGAACTTCTCGATCAGATCTACCGCGGCGTCCGGGAGCGCGATGACCTGTTCCGCGCCGATCACCGCGGCCGCCTGCCAGTCGGCCAGGTCCGGCTCCCCATCGGTAACGGTCACCACCCCGTTGCGCCGTGGCGGCCCGGCCGCCGCGCACTCCACCGCGGCCGTGGTGTCGAGGACCACGAGTGGCGCGACCGCCCAGGGATGCCGGCCGACGGGTGGCTCAACCTCATCGATTCGCCGACCGGCCGCTGCGGCCACCCGGCTGACCTCTTCGCGTAAACGGTTGTCCCGGATGAGCACCAGCACAGCGGGTGGTCCGCCAGCCGTCGGCATCGCGTCGTGATCCATGAGTTCAGCGTGGCCGGAAATAACCGCGCCGAACGGGCCGAGACGGCGATTGTGGACAACTCGCGGGTTGTGGAAAACCCGTTGTGGAAAACGTGCCGGATCCCGCAAACAACCTTTGCGAATCACCCTTGAAATAGAGGACGGCCCCAGCCGGGGGGGGAGGAGGCTGGGGCCGTCGGGGTTCAGCCCCGGGGGGTCGGGCTGAACGCGCCTGGAACATGTCCAGGTGCCAGCAATACTACACCCAAGCACCGACCGGAACGCAAGCCCGACGTCAAAGAAGTTCCCCACGTCACGCCCCTCTCCCACCAAGGGCGAAAACCACAGGTCAGAGCCCACGAATAGGGCCCGCCATCACGACACGCCGCCCGCCAATGCCTATCCTGGAGCGGTGACGGGCTCCGGCGAAACGACACCGATTCCGGGCGATCGGCAGCGCGAGAACAGCCGCATCGCTGCCTTCTTCGATCTGGACAAGACGGTGATAGCCAGATCGAGCACCTTCGTATTCAGCAAACCGTTCTTCGATCAGGGACTGATCACTCGCCGCGCGGTCCTCGAGAGCAGCTACGCCCATTTCATGTTCCTGCTCTCCGGCGCCGACCACGACCAGATGGAACGCATGCGCACACACCTCACGAGCATGTGCGCGGGGTGGGACGTAGCCCAGATCCAGTCGATCGTCGCGGAGACATTGCACGAGCTGGTGGATCCACTGATCTACGCGGAGGCAGTCGATCTCATCGCCGACCATCGCATTCGCGGACACGATGTGATCATCGTGTCCGCCTCCGGCGAAGAGGTGGTGGGACCCATCGCCGACGCGCTGGGAGCCAGCCATACCGCGGCCACCCGGATGGAGGTCGTGGACGGCAGGTACACCGGCGCCGTCGACTTCTACTGTTACGGCGAAGGCAAGGTCACCGCCATCGAGAAGCTGGCCGCCGCAGAGGGATACGACCTCTCACGGTGTTACGCGTATTCCGATTCGATCACCGACCTGCCGATGCTGACCGCGGTGGGCCACCCGACCGCGGTGAACCCGGACCGCAATCTGCGGCGGGAGGCAACGGCTCGGGGTTGGCCGATCCTGGGGTTCTCCAACCCGGTATCGCTGTGGTCACGTTTTCAGGCACCTTCGAAAACCGTGGCCACGGGACTGGCGGTCGGACTGAGCGCGATCGCCGCCGGAGTGCTGACCTACCGCCTGCTGCGGCGGCGATGAACCTGCCCGCGAACTGGACATATAGCACAGAGCTCCGACCAATGTGCCCGGTTTTCTTTTGTTCTCCGAAGTTGCGCCAACCCTTGATGTGAGTGCCGTCACAGTGTAAAAATGGAGGCACGGAAGGACGGACGGCCAAGGCGCAGCCAGAAGAGAAGGCTCAGTCCCCCGACCACCCTTCCCAGCACGGATGCCCGGCACCCACGCGGAGCTCGCCGCGACAAGGGCAGAAGCGTTGTGGGCCTGCGAAGTCCGGTCCGTTGCCGGCGATGGCCCCGCATAGCTGCGGGGATGAGCTGCTACGGAGTCGGAGGAACGCCGAGGCCGGAGAACACAACCCATACCAGCACGCATGGTAACCAGGTAGTCCGTGCTCGCGGGCGGTGAGGTCTGAGGACCACGCCGCCCGCTTTGACGTCCGGGTACATCACACCGCCGAAAACCACGAACGTCGGGTCGGACCGCCCGGGAACCATCCCGGGCGGAGCGATCAGCCCGCCGCGGCGTCGGCGATGGAAGTCGCCTCCCGGGCGCCGTCCTCCAGCGCGCCGCAGCAGAAAACCACCCAGCCGCCGACTCCCGGCGCGGACCCGGAACCGAATCCGGCCGCGGCATCCTGGTAGGCCTGCGGCCGGCGCAGCCAGAAGACCTCGGGTACCCCCAGTGCCCGCGGGTCGAGCCCGCTGGACACCGTCACCAGGCGGGATGCCGCCCGGGCGACCAGCCCGTCGGCCGAGCCGAACGGTTTCAGCGTCAACAGCTCACCGTGGACCACTGCCGCGGTGACCGGGGCGGGCGCCGATGTGGTGAGCAGCGTCTGCGCCAACATGTCCAGGCGCGCCGCCACCCCGCCGTCGGCACGGGGCCGGCCCAGTTCGTTCTCGTCCGCCACCAGATCCGCGGCGGCCAGCAGGTGCAATCGCGCGAGCGCCTGCAGTGGCGCGCGCTCCCATATCCCGACCAGATTCCGCAACGCGTCACCGTCGAGGGCCTGTCCCACGCGCAACGCACCGGCCAGTATCGGATCGGTGACCGCGCCGTCGACCGGTAGTTCGGTACTGCCGCCTTCGAGCGCCGCCGACGAGCGCGCGGCTCGTACCGAGGCCTCGGCCGCGGTCGTCGCCCAGCCTCGGCGGTTGGCCTTGTGCCGGTGGACCGCGGCCAGCGCATCGCGCGCCTTGTCAGCGGCGGCCCGGACACCGGGCAGTTCGGTGAGAGGCGCGAGCGGATCGGTCACGGGTTAGCAGGCTACTGCCGCGCGCCACCGAGCCGGGCGTCGGCCCGGTGCGCGAACCCCGATCACACGAGCAGGCCGCGGCCGGGTATGGCGGCGAGCAACCCCCGGGTGTAGTCCTCGCGCGGGGAATCGAAGATCTCCGCGGTCGGCGCCGTCTCGACGATACGGCCCTGGTTCATCACCAATACCTCGTCGGCGATCTGGCCCACCACCGCGAGATCGTGGGTGATGAACAGGTAGGTGAGGTGCAGCTCGTTCTGTAGCCGGGTGAGCAGATCGAGAATATTCGACTGCACCAGCACGTCGAGAGCGGAGACCGCCTCATCGCAGACCAGCAGTTCGGGCTCCAGCGCCAGCGCACGGGCGATGGCCACCCGCTGCCGCTGCCCGCCGGAGAGTTCGTTGGGATAGCGGGACAGCACGCTGCTGGGCAGCGCGACATGATCCAGCAGCTCGCGGACCCGGATATCGCGTTCGGCACGCGTTCCGAGGCGGTGGGTCCGCAGGGGTTCACCGATGCACCGGTGGATCGAGTACATCGGGTCCAGGGAGGCGTAAGGGTTCTGGAAGATCGGCTGCACCCGGCGCCGGAACCGTATCTCCTCCCGGGTGCTCAGCCGGCCGATCTCCGTTCCGTCGAAGCGCACCGACCCGGAGCTGGGTTCGAGCAGGCCGAGCACCAATTGCGCGACTGTGGACTTCCCGGATCCGGACTCGCCGACCAGCGCCGTCGTGCGCCCCCGGCGCAGGGTGAACGAAACATCCTCGACAGCAATGGATTCCCGTGACTTCCACGGCGCCGATCCGCGTACCCGGTAGGTCTTGGTGAGCCGGTCGGCCACCAGAACGGGCTCGGCATCCGCGGTTTCCCGGGAGCGCGCCGGCCGCCGAGCGCCTGCCAGCGAGGGCGCCGACTCGACCAATTTCCTGGTGTACTCGTGCCGCGGATCACGCAGCAGGTCCAGTGCCGGACCGGATTCCACGACCCGTCCCCGGTACATCACCACCAGATGTTCCGCGCGTTCGGCCGCCAAACCGAGGTCGTGGGTGATGAGCAGCATCGCGGTACCGGATTCGGTTGTGAGACTGTCGATATGGTCGAGGATCCGGCGCTGGACGGTGACGTCGAGTGCGGAGGTCGGCTCGTCCGCGATCAGCAGATCGGGCCGCCCGGACAATGCCATGGCGATGAGCGCGCGCTGCCGCAGTCCGCCGGAAAGTTGGTGCGGATACTGGTCGATCCGCTGCTCGGGATCGGGGATACCCGCGGCGCGCAGGAGTTCGACCGATCGGTCCCGGGCATCGCGGCCGCGGGCGATACCGTTGGCCGCGAGCGTCTCCCGGATCTGAAACCCGATCTTGTGCACCGGGTCGAGGTTCGACATCGGGTCCTGGGGCACGAAGCCGATCCGGGTACCGCGTAGGTCCACCATCCGTGATTCGCCGGCTCCGGCGAGTTCGGTGCCGTCGAATCCGATGCTGCCTCCGACGATCCGGCCGGTGCCCGGTAGCAGGCCGAGGATCGCGTGCGCGGTCGTCGACTTCCCCGATCCGCTCTCCCCTACGATCGCCACGGTCTCACCCGGGTACACGGTGAGGTCCGCACCGCGGACCGCGTCTGTCCGGTTCGCACCGGATCCGAACGTGATACGCAGATCCCGGATCTCCAGCAGCGGGCGCTCCTCGACACCGGCACTCATAGTCGCTTCCTGTCTCGAATCCGCGAGCTCCGCTCGCCTGAGGTGATCACCGCGGGCCCCTGGACTTCGGATCCAGGGCATCGCCCAGGGCGTCACCGAGCATGATGAAACCGAGCACGGTCAGCGCCAGGGCGGTAGCCGGATAGAACAAGATCAGTGAACCGCCGCGCAACTGCTGTTGACCGGTGGCGATATCGGCGCCCCAGGACACCTCGGTGGGCGGCAGACCGACGCCGAGGAACGACAGTGTCGCCTCGGTGACGATGAAGACTCCGAGCCAGATCGCGGTCACCACGATCACCGGACCCAGCGAGTTCGGCAGCACGTGCCGGACGAGGATGCCGAAGCGGGATACGCCCAGTGCCCGTGCCGCCAGTACGTATTCGCTGTTCTTCGCCGAGATCACGGTGCCTCGCGCGATCCGGGCCGCCTGCGGCCAGGTGAAACCCGCGAGGGTGACCACCACGAGCCCGATGGTCCGCTGGGACGACAGTTGCATGAGCACAATGGCGGCCAGCATGAGCGGCACGGCGTACACGATCTCCGAGACCCGGGAGATCACCGAGTCGAGGAATCCACCGTAGTATCCGGCCAGCGCCCCCAGACTCGCCCCGATCAGCACGAACAGCAATGCCGCTCCGACCCCGGTGAGAACCGAGGCGCGGGCCCCGTAGATCGTGCGGGCGTAGATATCGCAGCCCTGCAGATCGAACCCGAACCAGTGCGCCGAACTCGGCGGCAGCAGGCTGTTGTCCACCACGCAGTAGCGCGGGTCCTGATCGGTGAACAAGCCCGGAACCGCGGCGACCACCAATACCAGCACGATGAGCGCCACCGAGATCCAGAACAGCGGATTGCGGCGCAGACCGCGCCAGACCTGACCCCAGAATCCGTTCGGCGCACCCGCGACCCGCACCCGATCGGCGGTCTCCACGGTGACCGCGTCCGGCGCGGCGACCCAGCGTTGCCTGTCCGGCCTGATCGGGCCGGCCTTCTCATCGGACATGACCGCACTCCTGTTCAGGTATAGCGAATCCGTGGGTCGAGCACGGCGTAGAGCAGGTCCACCAGCAGATTGGCGAGCAAGAACACCACGATCAGCACGGTGACGAACGAGACCACGGTCGGCGCCTCGCCTCGCACCACCGCCTGGTAGAGGGTGCCGCCGACGCCGGGAATGTTGAAGATGCCCTCGGTCACGATCGCCCCGCCCATCAACGCGCCCAGATCGGCGCCGAGGAAGGTGACCACCGGGATCAGCGAGTTCCGCAGAATGTGTACCCGGACCACTCGCCGCCTCGGCAGCCCTTTGGCCGTGGCGGTGCGCACATAGTCGGCATCACGGTTCTCCGCCACCGCGTTCCGGGTCAGCCGCACCACATAGGCGAACGACAACGCGCCGAGTACCAGTGCGGGCACGATCAGCCGGCTCCAACTCGCGTCCGCGCCGACGGTCACCGGCGCGATCCCCCATTCGACGCCCAGCAGATACTGCGCCAGGAATCCGAGGACGAACACCGGGACAGCGATCACCAGCAGACTCAGCACCAGCATCGCCGAGTCGAACAGTTTGCCCTTGCGCAGCCCGGCCAGGGTGCCGAACAGGACCCCGAACACCGCCTCGAACAGCAGTGCCAGCACCGCGAGGCGGATGGTGATCGGAAAGGCCCGGGCCAGTTCGTCTTTCACCGACCTACCGGAGAAGGTGGTGCCCAGATCGAAGGTGAAGATGCCCTTCAAGTAGTAGAGATACTGGACCAGGAACGAGCGGTCCAGGTGATAGCGCGCCCGCAGCTGCGCCTCCAGCGCCGGGGTGAGGGTGCGGTCACCGGCCAGCGCGGCGACCGAGCCCCCGGAAACCCGGTAGATCAAGTAGTAGATGAGCAGTGTCGCGCCGAAGAACACCGGGACCATCTGCAGCAGCCGCCGCACTACATACCACGCCATGGGCGCCTCCCGGGTTCGGGCGAGGATTCGCGGACCGCGGTCATATCAACTCGATGTTCTCGAAGTCCGCCAAGCCGTTCCAGCCGAAGGTGACGCCGCGGACCCGTTCGGAGTAACCGGCCGAATTCACGTAGTCGAAGATCGGAATGGTCGGCAGATCGCGCAACAGCACCGTCTGTGCCCGGTCTACTAGTGCCCAGGACTCGGGCTCGGTGGGGGCCGCCTCGGCCGCCGCCAGCAGGGCGTCGAATTCGGGGCTGTGATAGTCGAAATCGTTGGTTTCGGAGTTGCTCAGGAAACCCGGCTCCAGGAACTGGAGCATGGTCGGATAGTCACCCTGCCAGCCGGACCGGAACGCCTTGCCGACGGTGCGCGCGGTGATCTGGTCCCGCAGCTGCTTGAAGGTCGGATATGCGGCGCCGACGGCCTCGATGCCCAGGGTGTTCTTGATACTGTTGGCGACCGCGTCCACCCACGCCTGGTGGTCGCCGTCGGCGTTGTAGGCGATCTCGAAACGACCGCTCCACGACGAGATCTCGTCGGCCTTCGCCCAGATCCGACGCGCCTCGTCGGGGTTGTAGTCCAGCACCTCCGAGCCCGGCAGATCGCCGTTGTACCCCGGCAGCACACTCGAGGTGAAGTCCCGGGCCGGTACCCGAGTGCCGCGGAAGATCTTGTCGCCGATGGCTTGCCGCTGGATCGCCATCGAGATCGCGGTGCGCCGCAACCGGCCCTCCTGCCCGCTGAAATGCGGGAGGCCCGGTTGCGTACCGATCCACTGGTTCTGCGCGGTCGGCGCGGATACCGACCGATCGCCCAGATCGGCGTCCACGACGGTCAACGCGCTGGAGGGAACCGTATCCAGCACATCGAGGTTGCCGGCCAGCAGATCGGCGTACGCGGCATCGAAATCCGAGTAGAACACGAAAGTCAGGCCCTTGTTCCGGGCGGGCCGCCCGCCCTCGTAGGTTTCGTTGGGCACCAGATCCAGTTTCACATCGTGCTGCCACGGGTCCCCGTCGGCGAACCGGTAGGGCCCGTTGCCGATCGGGTGCCTGCCGAACTCCTCCATATCGTCGTACGCCGCCGCGGGCAGCGGATAGTACGGGGCATAGGCCAACCGGGTCCGGAAATCGATCGTGGGCTCTTTCAGCGCGACCGTGAAAGTGAGGTCGTCGATCACCCGCAGGCCCGACATGGTCTGCGCGCGAGGCGGATCCGCCTGCACATCGGCGAAGCCGGCGATCGGCGCGTAGGTGTAGCTCTGCAACTGCGCGTTGGTGATCAGGGCGCCGTAGTTCCACGCGTCGACGAACGAATGCGCGGTGACCGGTGAGCCGTCGCTGAAGATCCAGCCGGGTTTCAACCTGATCCGGTAGAACTGCTGATCGGTGGTCTCGATGGACTCGGCCACCTCGTCGTGCAAGCTGCCGTCCGCCGCGATCCGCCGCAACCCGGCGAACAACCGGTCGACTACGCGCCCGCCACCGTTCTCGTTGGTATTCGAGGGAACCAGCGGATTCTGTGGTTCGGAGCCGTTGACCGCGATGGAATCACCGAGCGCCGGTGTCACCGTGCAGGCGGGCAGCAGCGTCGCGCCGATCAGGACCAGCACCGGCCCGACGGCCCGCAGCACCCACGACGATCCCCTCACGCAACCTCCCCGCTCGTCACTCGCCCGCTCGGCACCCCGCAGAGTTGTCTGCAGAATATAAGGCCGATTGCGCGATCCTGCCGGGTTCGTGAACTCTCGCCCCGGTGGGCGCCCGGTCCCGCGGGGCCGCCGTGACGTCCGTTCGTCCGCCGTCAGCTGCCGTTCGCCGAGTACCGGCGACCATTCGTCCCGGGACCACCGCGACGGGCCGGAGCGAGAGTTTAGGGTCACAGGTGGCCCTTTATGGTGCAGGTAACGCGAAGGAAGTGACTCAGATGACCGAAACCGCCGATCACCCGGACGCCTACCCACCGAGCGCGGAGTTCGCCGCCGCGGCGAATGTCGATGCCGGTATCTACGAGCGCGCGGCGCAGGATCGCGAGGCGTTCTGGGCCGAGCAGGCCGACGGCCTGCACTGGCATCAGCGGTGGACCCAGGTGCTCGACTGGACCGATGCCCCGGTGGCGAAATGGTTCGTCGGCGGCCGGCTCAATGTGGCGTACAACTGCGTCGACCGCCATGTCCTGGAGGGGCGCGGCGACAAGGTCGCGTTGCACTGGGAGGGTGAGCCGGGCGATTCCCGGTCCATCACCTATTCCGAACTGCTCGCCGAGGTGAGCCGGGCCGCGAATTACCTGACCGAACTCGGGTTGACCGCGGGCGACCGGGTCGCGATCTATATGCCGATGATCCCCGAGACCATCGTGGCGATGCTCGCCTGCGCCCGCCTGGGTCTGCCCCATTCGCTCGTGTTCGCCGGTTTCTCGCCGACCGCGCTGCGGCAGCGGATCGACGACGCCGAGGCGCGCCTGGTCATCACCGTCGACGGCCAGTGGCGACGCGGCAATCCCGCGCCCCTCAAGGAGGCCGTGGACGAGGCGCTGCTGGCGAAGGGCGATGTGCCGTCCAGCGTGGAACACGTCCTGGTGGTGCGCCGCGTCGGAACCGAGGTCGCGTGGACCGACGGCCGCGATGTGTGGTGGCACGAAACGGTCGCGCAGGCCGATCCGGTGCACGAAGCCGAGGCCTTCGACGCCGAGCATCCCCTGTTCATCCTCTACACCTCGGGGACCACGGGTAAGCCGAAGGGCATCCTGCACACCAGCGGCGGCTATCTGACCCAGACCAGTTACACGCACCGGGTGGTCTTCGATCACAAACCCGAGACCGATGTGTACTGGTGCACCGCCGACGTCGGCTGGGTGACCGGGCACAGCTATATCGTCTACGGCCCGTTGGCCAACGGCGCCACTCAGGTGCTGTACGAGGGCACGCCGAATTTCCCCGACGAGCACCGGCACTGGCAGATCATCGAGAAGTACGGCGTCACGATCTACTACACCGCGCCCACGCTGGTTCGCACCTTCATGAAGTGGGGCCGCCAGATTCCCGACGCGCACGATCTGTCCACGATCCGGGTGCTCGGGTCGGTCGGCGAACCGATAAACCCGGAGGCCTGGCGTTGGTATCGGGACGTGATCGGCTCCGGTACAGCCCCGATCGTCGACACCTGGTGGCAGACCGAGGCCGGTGCCATCATGATCTCCCCGTTGCCCGGGATCACCGCCACGAAGCCGGGCGCCGCCATGACCCCGGTACCGGGTGTCACGGCCGCTGTCGTCGATGAGGAAGGCAATCCGGTGCGCCGCGGCGAGACCGAAGCGAACGGTTATCTCGTGCTGGACCAGCCGTGGCCGTCCATGCTGCGGGGCATCTGGGGCGATATGGAACGGTACCGGGCCACCTACTGGGATCGATTCGCCGCGCAGGGCTGGTACTTCGCCGGTGACGGGGCGAAGCTCGACGTCAACGGCGACCTCTGGGTACTGGGCCGCGTCGACGACGTCATGAATGTGTCCGGCCACCGCATCTCCACCGCCGAGGTGGAATCCGCGCTGGTCGGGCATTCGGGGGTGGCGGAGGCGGCGGTGGTCGGCGCCAGCGACGACACCACCGGCCAGGGCATCGTGGCCTTCGTGATCCTGTCGGCGGACGCGACCGATACCGGGGCCGCGATGGTCGGCGAGCTGAAGGCCGAGGTGGCCCGGGCGATCAGTCCGATCGCCCGGCCGCGGGAGATCCACGTGGTGCCCGAACTGCCCAAGACCCGCAGCGGCAAGATCATGCGCCGGCTGCTGCGCGATGTGGCCGAGGGCCGGGAACTCGGTGATACCTCGACCCTGGTGGACCCGCAGGTCTTCGAGTCCATCCGGGCCGGCCGCTCCGACTGACCGAGAGCGATCCGGGCGCCCGTCCACGCGAACCTTCTGTCCTTCCGGTCGGTCTGTTCCATGGTCGGGGCCCGGTTCTGGAGCGACGGGGCGATAGAGCGCAGCGACTCGGTGGCGACAGAGCGCAGTTACTCCGTGGCGACAGAGCGCAGCGACTCGGTGAAGGAGTGGAGAACCGGGGTCACGAGGGCCCCGATCCGGGCCGCCGGAGGCGGCGCCGATAAAGTTGCCCACGGTGTGCCGGGAAGTCTGGTCGGCGAGAACGTCGTGTGCCCGCGGGAGCTGAATCCGGACGGGTGCGCGCGGCAGATGTCCGTACGCCCGAAAGGTTTCCCGTGTCGAGCAGCCCCCGGTCCGAACTCGCCAGATATCTGCGAACCGAAACCGTCGGCGGCGCACTACTGCTCATCGCCGCGGCCGCGGCATTGCTGTGGGTGAACTCGCCCTGGGGACAGAGCTACCTCACCCTCACCGAAACCCATCTGGCCATTCCGCCGCTACACCTGGATCTCACCCTGGCCGATTGGGTGAAGGACGGACTGCTCGCGGTCTTCTTCTTCGTCGCCGGCCTCGAACTCAAGCGCGAACTCGTGATCGGCGAACTGGCCGACCCCAAACGCGCCGCGCTACCGATCATCGCGGCCGCGGGCGGAGTGGTGACACCGGCGATCATCGCCTACACGGTCGGTTTCGGAGTCGAGGGCATGGACCGGGGCTGGGCCATACCGGTCGCCACCGATATCGCCTTCGCGCTCGCGGTACTGGCGATGACCGGCTCCCGCATCCCGGCCAGCGCGCGTGTCTTCCTGCTCAGTCTCGCCGTGGTCGACGATCTGATGGCGATCGTCCTGATCGCGGTGCTGTTCACCACCGGCCTGGCCTTCATCTGGCTGGCGGCCGCCCTGCTGTGCTGCGCGGGCTGGTGGTTCGCGCAGCACAGACGATGGACCTCCCCGCTGATCTATATCGCACTGGCGCTCGTGTGCTGGTACGCGCTCCACGAGGCTCATATACATCCGACACTGGCCGGTGTGGCCTGCGGTCTGCTCACCAGAGTCCGCCCGGACGACGGCGAAGACGAGGCTCCCGCGGCCCGGTGGGAACACCGTTTCCAACCCATCTCGGCGGGGCTGTGCGTACCGTTGTTCGCTCTCTTCGCGGCCGGAGTTCCGATCAACAGCGAAGTGCTCGGCGATCTGTTCACCGACCGTCTGTCGCTGGCGATCATCCTCGGTCTGCTGATCGGCAAGACGGTCGGCATCTTCGGGATCAGCTGGTTAGCCATCCGCACCGGAATCGCCGAACGTCCAGCGCACCTGGGCTATCGCGATATGTTCGCCCTGTCGGTGCTGGGCGCGATCGGGTTCACCGTTAGCCTTCTCGTGGCGGAACTGGCACTGGAGAACTATCCCGATTCCGCCGAACTCGCCAAGGCCGCGGTCCTGGTGACGTCCATGGCCGCATCGTTGATCGGTTCGGCGCTACTGTTGCGGCGTGGGCGTGTCCACCGCGCACGGCGGGACGCGGATGCGCTAGAACCAGAACAGTAGGACCGACCAGAATCGGGACAGGGAGAGGGTCGACGACGTGAGTGTCACACAGGGCGGTAACGGAGACGGTGCACGGGGCGGCGCGGTCACCTCGATTCCGCTGTCCGAGATCGACCCGCACGCATCGGCCAGTTTCGGCAGTCTGGTCCGCGACGCCTCCGAACAGGTCTCGACTCTGGTGCGCGCCGAGGTGGCCCTGGCCAAGGCCGAGGTCACCGGTGAGGTCAAGAAGGGCCTGCAGGGCAGCGTCTTCTTCATCGGCGCGCTGACGGTGCTGCTGTTCAGCAGTTTCTTCTTCTTCTTCGCCGTCGCCGAAACCCTGGACATCTGGCTCACCCGGTGGGCCGCGTTCTGGATCGTGTTCGCGCTGATGATCCTGGTGACGGCGCTGTTGGCCTTCCTCGGGTACCGCAAGGTGAAGAAACTGCGCGCGCCGGAGAAGACCATCGACTCGCTCAAGCAGACCCGCACCGTGCTGCCGTCCGGCTTCGGCAGCCACGACGAGCCGGTCGCGCTGGACAAGACCGTCTCCCGGTAAGCGGGTCAACCGCGCGACGCGCAGCGGCATTCACTACGCTCGGACGCCGTGGCGTCGAACTTTCCACCGGATCCGTCCAGTGTCCGCTTCGCCGGTTCCTGGACGCACCGCGATGTGCACGCCAACGGGATACGGCTGCACGTGGCGAGCGCCGGACCCGACCGTGCGGAAGCGCCGCTGGTCGTGCTCCTGCACGGGTTCGCGGACTTCTGGTGGTCGTGGCGCCATCAGCTGACGGCACTCGCCGAACTCGGCTATCACGCGGTCGCGGTCGACCTGCGCGGCTACGGTGACAGCGACAAACCCCCGCGCGGCTACGACGGCTGGACTCTGGCCGGGGATATCGCCGGGCTGATCCGTGCCCTCGGCCACACCAGCGCGACATTGGTCGGGCATGCCGACGGAGGTCTGGTCTGCTGGGCGACTGCGGTCCTGCATCCGCGTCTGGTGCGGGCGATCGCCGTGGTGTCCTCCCCGCATCCGGCGGCGCTGAAGAGTTCGGTGCTGCGGGACAATGCGCAGCGCCGGGCCTGGTTGCCGGATTTCCTGCGCGCGCAGCTTCCCAGGTACCCCGAACACCGGCTCACCCGGGACAGCGGTGCTGGCGTGGCCGACCTGCTGGCGGGCCGCAGTTCGGATTCCTGGTCGGCGACAGCGGAGTTCGCCGACAGCGCGGATCGTATGCGCTCGGCCATCCGGATCCCCGGGGCCGCCCATTGCGGACTGGAATACCAGCGCTGGGCTTTCCGCAGCCAGTGGCGCGCGGACGGCCGCCGCTTCATCGCCGTGATGCGCAAACCCGTCGATATACCGGTGGTGTCCATGCGGGGTGAGTTCGACCGCTACATCCTGCCCGCCACGGTGCACCGGGGACCCCAGCTGTCTCCGCACCGGCGGATCGTCACCATCCGCGACGCGGCGCATTTCGCGCATCAGGAGAACCCGGACGCCGTCACCGCCGAAATCGCGAAACTGCTCAGCGGAGCGGGCCGACCGAGGCCGGACCGACCCGCCTGACCGGGCTGCCCGGACCCGATCCACCGGTCGCCCGGCCGGTCACGACCGTCAGCTGAGTACGCACGGGCCGGTATCGACCGGCGTTGTGGACGATTCCGCGATGGTGATGCGTTCCTGGACCTCGTTCAGGGTCAGCACGTAACCGGTGTCGTCGTCGGTGACGGCGGCCCCGAACACCACGCCCAGCACATGGCCCTCGGTATCGACCAGCGGTCCACCCGAATTACCGGCCCGCACCGAACCGCGCACCGTGTACACCTCGCGCTCGACCGTTCCGTCCCGATAGATGGTGGGGCCGGTCAGGTCCAGCGTCTCGCGCACCCGGGCCGCGCTCGCCGTGTACCGGCCGCCGCCGGGATACCCGAGCACGATCGCGCTCTCACCCGAATCGGCCGGCTCCGGCGCCTGCGGGATCACCGGGGCGACCAGACCGGGCACCGACAACACCGCGATATCCATCGACGGATCGAACTCGACGACCGAAGCGTCCAGCGGCCCGGCCGCCGAATCCACCGTCAGACTGGTGGTTCCGGCCACCACGTGCGCGTTCGTCATGACCCGCTCCGGCGCGATCACGAAACCGGATCCCTCCAGGGCGCGCTGGCAACTCGGCGCGACGCCCCGGATACGCAGCACGCTCTGCTGTAGCGAACCGGCGACCGGGCTGGCCAGCACACTGGGGTCCGGAGGTTCCACCGCGGCGATGGGCGCACGCCCGAACGGGCCGATAACGTCCGGCAGGCCCGAGGTGTTGAGCAGTTTGGAGAACTCGTTCGGCAGTTGGCGCAACCAGTCCGGCGCGACCCGGTTGACATCGGCGAGCACCCGGGAGCTGTTGATGGCCGACGCGATCGCCGGCTGCGAGGACGTCGCGAGCGGCAGCGCCAGCAGCCACGCCGTCACCATAACGGCCCCGGTCTGCAGCACCGCACCGACCGCGCTGTCCGCGCCACGAGCGAACGGATGGGTCATCCCGCTGCGCGCCGCCCGGCCCAGGACCATCCCGGCGACCTCGCCGACGATCACCAGCGCCACGATGAGCAGCACACCGGCCAGAACCCGGCTGCGGCCCTCGTCGATGTGCACAAGGATGTGCGGGGCGATCAGGATTCCGGCGACAGCGCCGAGCACCACCCCGAGAAAAGCCAGGGCGGAGGCCACCGCGCCCTGCCGCCACCCGGAGGAGGCGGCCAGAAGCGCCAAGATGACAACCGCGATATCGAGCCACGCCGAGGAACTCACCACACCATCCCCACCGCGGCCAACGCCTGTTCCAGATCACGCACGTCGGTTCGGTCCCATTCCGCTTCCCAGCCCAGTGAAGTCACGAGTTCGGCCAGTATGCCGCCGGTCAGCCCCCAGACCAACATTCCGTCCACCTGGAACGCCGGACTCCGGTAGCCGAGCGCGCTGCGCACCAGGAAACGATTGGCCGGATCGAGTAGTTCGGCCATCGGCACCCGCACCACTCGATCGGTCTCGGCGCGGTCCACCACCCGCACGGCGCTGGGCGTCCGCCAGTAGGCGATCACCGGTGTCACATCGAAGCGGGAGGGCGGCACGAACAGTTTCGGCAGGGTCGCGATCGGCTGCACCCCGGTCCGGTCCAGGCCGGTCTCCTCACGCGCCTCCCGCAGAGCTGTGTCGACCGGTCCCTCGTCGCCGGGGTCCACGGCACCGCCGGGGAACGCCACCTGTCCGCGATGCTGCCGCATAGTGGATGCCCGCTGGGTCAACAGGACCTCCGCGTCGGCGGGCAGGCCGCCGGGCGCGTTCGGGTCGCCCGTGGGATCGCCTCCGAACAGCACCAGCACCGCGGCCTCCCGTACCCGGCCCGCCATCGTCCGGCGCAGCGCGCGCGTCCGGCCCAGCGAGTCGGAGAAATCGGGTTGCCCGGGACCAGCCGCCCCGCTCAACCACGACGGCACCTGTTCCTCGCTCACAGAGCCTCCTTTGAAGCGGTTACCTGCGGTCCGCGGAGGCCGCAGCGAAGGCGGAGGTATCGCATCACAGAACCTCCCCCGAAACGATCACATACGGTCCGCGGAGGCCGCAGCGAAGGCGGAGGTATCGCATCACAGAACCTCCAGCGAAGCAGTCGCATACGGTCCGCGGAGGCCGCAGCGAAGGCGGAGGTATCGCATCATGCGGTGACTCCCAGAGCGCCGGACACACTGGCGGCGATTTCGTCGGCATCGTGGAACGGGCGCGCGACGTACTCCGCGATCGAACCGTCCGCGCGGATCAGGACGGTGATCGGCAGGGCGGTCGGCGCCCGCGCGGCCGCGCGGACCCGGGCATCGGGGTCCTCCAATGCCGGCAGACGCAGTTCCGGGCGCCCGTCCGCGCGTAATTCGTCGTTCAGCGCGGCGAGCAACGCGAGCGCCTTCGCCTCGTCCGGGTCGCTGTGCACCGTGAGGACCCGCACCGCGGGGCCCGCCCGGTCCGCGTACTCCTGGAACAGCGGCAGCTCGGCGCGGCAGGGTTCACACCAGTACGCCCAGAGGTTGAGCACCATCGGCCGGCCCGTCATCCGCCCGGGCGCCGCCGGAGAGCCGTCGGCGAGACAACTGAGCACCAGATCCGCCAGCGGACCCGGCCGGGGCGGCTGCGTCGATTCCGGGGGGCAGTCCGCCGCTCCCGACGCGGCCCGCGACCCCGGATCGATCTGTCGTGCGGGTGCGGGCGTGGATCCGGTGCCGCTGGAATCCGAACCACCGCGCGGCCAGAGCGCGACAGCCGCCGCCAATGCCACGATCACCACCGTCAATGCCCATTTCCAGAAAACCGGTATTCGGCTCACCGACCCACCAGTTCGAGCAGATGCGCCGCTTCGGGTCCTTTCACCAATGCGGCGGCCGCTTCCGGATCGGTCGGTCCGGCACCGAAGGCAGGGCAATCCTTGGCCAGCAGGCAGGCTCCACAGGCCGGTTTCCGGGCATGACAGACCCGGCGCCCGTGGAAGATCACCCGGTGGGACAGCATCGTCCACTCCTTGCGTTCGATCAGCGCGCCGATGGCGTGCTCGACCTTTACCGGATCTTCCTCGGTGGTCCACCCCCAGCGACGCACCAAACGGCCGAAATGGGTATCGACCGTGATACCGGGAATTCCGAAAGCGTTGCCGAGAATGACATTGGCGGTTTTGCGGCCGATGCCCGGCAAACGGACCAATTCCGTCATCGTGTGAGGTAATTCACCATCGTATTGCTCGAGCAGCGCCTGCCCGAGGCCGGTGAGCGAACTCGTCTTGTTACGGAAGAAACCCGTGGGCCGGATGAGTTCCTCCAGCTCCGCACGGTTGGCCTCGGCGTACGCGCGTGCATCCGGATAGGCGGCGAACAGAGCCGGAGTGGTCATGTTCACTCGCACATCGGTGCATTGCGCCGACAGGATCGTGGCGACCGCCAATTCCAGCGGAGTACCGAAATCCAACTCACAGTGCGCGTCCGGAAACGCACGCGCCAGAACGCGGTTCATCCGGCGGGCCCGGCGCACCAGTCCCAAACGTGTTTCCGCCGGTCGGGAAGTAGATTTACGGGTGCGCGGCTCACCCTTCGCCGGGCGCGCGGGAGCTGCCTCGGCAGTGCCGGAAAGGTCGCTTCCGACGGCTTCTGAGGGGGAGGTACGCACCCGTCCACCATACGGAACCGTCCGACAACGTTGCCTTCTCAGTTCTACTCCCGTATTCCATCTGAGACCTCGACCGTGTTAACTACCCGGCATGCAAGGACTCGCTGTGGTGCTCTTCCCAGTGGTGTTGATGCTGTTCGCACTCGGCATGGAACGGGTGGAGAACCGGCTTCGCAAACTTATCGAGCCCGACGAGGAAGTCCAGGCCTACCTGGACAAGGCCAGCAACGCCGAGGTCAACGAGCTGACGAAGCTCGGCCTACCGGCGGCGGTCGCGCGTATTCGCCGACGGCGCCATCGCAGCGAGGAGGCCGAGGAGACCGTCGACATCGCCCGCGCGAGCTGATTCGTGCGGGCGTCACACCGCTCCGGTCCGACCGCGGTCGACCTCCTTACGTGGTGTCTGTCACTGCGCGCCGATAAGGCCGCGTAGACTGCACTGTCGGCCGAACCGCATCGGTCCGCCCGACGACTACAGCCATTTCCCTAAGGAGCACATTCGTGGACGAGGCCCTCGCCAGAGCAGGCATCTTCCAAGGCGTTGAGCCCACCGCGGTGGCTGCGCTCGCCAAACAGTTGCAGCCCGTAGATTTCCCTCGTGGCCACGTCATCTTCAACGAGGGTGAACCGGGCGATCGGCTGTACATCATCACGTCCGGCAAGGTGAAGCTGGGCCGGCGCTCGCCGGACGGCCGGGAGAACCTGCTGACCATCATGGGTCCGTCGGACATGTTCGGCGAACTCTCCATCTTCGATCCCGGTCCGCGCACCTCCACCGCCACCACGGTGACCGAGGTCCGTGCCGTCACGATGGACCGCGACGCGCTCAAGTCGTGGATCGACCAGCGTCCCGAGATCGCCGAACAGCTGTTGCGCGTGCTGGCCCGCCGGCTGCGCCGGACCAACAACAACCTGGCGGACCTCATCTTCACCGACGTCCCGGGCCGGGTCGCGAAGGCGCTGCTGCAGCTCGCTCAGCGGTTCGGCACCCAGGAAGCGGGTGCGCTGCGGGTGACCCACGACCTGACCCAGGAGGAGATCGCCCAGCTGGTCGGCGCTTCCCGGGAAACGGTCAACAAGGCGCTCGCCGATTTCGCACACCGCGGCTGGCTGCGCCTCGAGGGCAAGAGCGTGCTGATCTCCGATTCCGAGCGTCTGGCCCGTAGAGCTCGCTGACACCGCGTCGGCACGACCGGGCCCGCATCGGGTCCCGGGGCCGCCGCGTGCGGATGTAGGCCTTCGTTGCGGTATCGCGTACGGGAAGCGGACACTGTCCGGTACACCACGAAATCGGAGCGGGCGCGGCACTCGAGGGCAGGCCCCGGGCGCCGCGCCCGTATTCAGCTCGACTCAGTTCTGTGGGTCCGGCTCCGACCGCAGATACGTGAGCTGTGATTCCACCGAATTGCACGCGGCAGGCCACAGGCTCTCGTCCACGTCCGCGTAGACCTTGCGGACCACATCCATGGCCTTCGCGTCCGCACCGAGTTCGTCGAGTGCCGCGCGGACCTGCGCGAGCCGTTCGTTACGGTGCGCGATGTAGTACCGCGCCACCGGTTCCAGATCCGGATGATCCGGCCCGTGCGCGGGCAACAGAGCCCGTCCGGCGCCGACCTCCAGCAGCCGGTCCAGGGACCGGAGATAGTCGCGCAGCGTGCCGTCGCGGTCGAGCACCGTGGTGCCCCGTCCAAGGATCGTGTCCCCGCTCAACACCGCGTCGGCGAGCAGGAAACTCACCGAATCCGCCGTGTGGCCGGGTGTGTGCACCACCGTGATGCGCAGTCCGGCGGCTTCGACGATCTCGCCGTCGGTCAACGGCGACACGTCACCGCGCAGGAACTCCGGGTCCATGGCACGCACCGGCGTTCCGGTCAGGCGCACCAACTCGTCGATACCGCCGGTGTGGTCGGGATGCCGGTGCGTGATGAGGGTGAGCGCCACCGCGCCACCGGTCGCCTCGGCGATCGCGGCGATGTGCGCCGGGTCGTCCGGACCCGGATCGATCACCACGCAGTCCGTGCGACCGGGCGATCGCAGGATCCAGGTGTTCGTCCCGTCCAAGGTCATCGGTCCGGGATTGTTCGCGAGCAGCACCGCCGCCGACGGTGTCACCGTCCGCAGTTGCGCATAGGCCGGATGGGTGAGGGTCACCACAGCACCTCCAATTCGAGAGCAGCCCAATCGAATCTATGGGCTCGGCGGCGGGTCTGCCGAACTAGACCCGTCCGACCTGATCACGAACCTCGGCGATCAGCTCGACCTCCACCGGGGTGTTCTTCGGCAGTTCGAATACCCCGACCGCCGAGCGCGCGTGGGCTCCGGCCGGACCGAACACCTCGGCGAGCAATTCGGAAGCGCCGTTGATCACCAGCGGCTGGTCGGTGAATCCCGGTGCCGAGGCGACGAAGCCGACCACCTTCACGATTCGCACCACCTCGTCCAGGCCGACCAGATCGTGCACGGCGGCCAGTGCGTTCACCGCGCACCACCGCGCGGCGGTCACCGCGTCCTCGAAGGAGACCTCGGCGCCGACCTTGCCGACCGCCGAAAGCTCACCCGCCACGAACGGCAGCTGTCCGGAGGTGTAGACGTGGTTCCCGCTGCGCACCGCGGGCACATAGGCGGCGACCGGCGCCACCACGGCGGGTACCGCCAAGCCCAGCCGCTCGAGGTTCGCCTGCCATTCGGTTGCCGGGCGCACTGCGCCGGATTCCCCCATGGCGCTTACTGCTTCGGCCGCTTGAGGTACGCGACGTGCTGCTCACCGGTCGGCCCGGGAAGCACCGTCACGAGTTCCCAGCCGTCGGCACCCCACTGATCCAGGATCTGTTTGGTCGCATGGGTCAGCAGCGGCACGGTCGCGTATTCCCACTGGGTCACATCGCTCATGCGCACGGAGCCTACTGGGTGCCGTGCCGAGCACCCACGGCGCAACCACCGGTCCGGGGCCCGAGGCGCCGAGTCCCGGTGTCTGGTACACCACATCCGCACAAACCGGAGTATGCGGGCATCCGTCCAGTCCGAGTTATAGGCTCGCGACCGTGGCAGAACCAACGACGGTCTCGGAATCGGCCGAACCGGACCTGAAGACAGGGTGGCCCGACCGCGCGGCCGACGCCCGCCTGCACTATGTCTCCGGCAAGGGCGGCACCGGTAAGTCCACTGTGGCCGCGGCTCTGGCTCTGGCTCTGGCCGCCGGCGGTCGGCGGGTGCTGCTGGTCGAGGTGGAGAACCGGCAATCGATCGCCCAGCTCTTCGATCTGCCACCGCTGCCGCCCACCGAAACGAAGATCGCCACCGCGGACGGTGGCGGCGAAGTGGTGGCGCTGGCGCTGGATATCGAACACGCCTTCCTCGAATATCTCGATATGTTCTACAACCTCGGCTTCGCCGGCCGGGCGATGCGCCGGATGGGCGCAATCGACTTCGTCACCACGATCGCACCGGGTCTGCGCGATGTCATCCTGACCGGCAAGATCAAAGAGTGCGTGGTCAGGTCCGATAAGACCACCGGCCGGCCGGCCTACGACGAGGTCGTGGTCGACGCACCGCCGACCGGCCGGATCGCCAGTTTTCTCGATGTCACCCAGGCGATGGCCGAGCTCGCCAAGGGCGGCCCGATCGCCGCACAGGCCGACGGCGTCTCCAAACTGCTGCATTCGGATCAGACGGTGATCCATCTGGTCACCCTGCTCGAGGCGCTGCCGGTGCAGGAGACCCTGGACGCCATCGCCGAGTTGCAGGACAACGATCTGCGGATCGGCAGCGTGATCGTCAACCGCACCGCGCAGAGCCCGCTCACCGCCGAGACCCGCAGCCTCGCGGCGTCCGGCCGGCTGGACCGCGACGCCGTGCGCACCCACCTGGAATCAGCCGGGATCACGCTGTCCGATGCCGATTTCGCCGGTCTGCTCACCGAGACGATCGAGCATTCGGCCACTCTGAGAGCACAGGATGCCAGCGCGGCCGAACTGCTGGACCTGGAGATCGCGCGGCTGGAGTTGCCCGCCCTCACCAACGGGATGGACCTGGGCGGCATCTACGAACTGGCCGCCCATCTGAACGAGCAGGGAGTCCGATGAGTACCCGACCGGCCGCCCCGGCACCGCTCGATATCTCCACCATCATCGACGATCCGACGGCCAGGGTCGTGGTGTGCTGCGGTTCCGGCGGCGTCGGTAAGACGACCACCGCCGCGGCGATCGCGTTGCGCGCCGCCGAAGAGGGTCGCAAAGTCGTGGTCCTCACCATCGACCCGGCCCGCCGGCTGGCCCAGTCGCTGGGCGTCGCAGATCTGGACAACAGTCCGCAACGAGTCGCGCTGGGTCCCGAGGCCAAGGGCGAACTGCATGCCATGATGCTGAACATGCGACGCACCTTCGACGAGATGGTGCTGGAGCACACGACGCCGGACAAGGCCGAACAGATCTTCGCCAACCCCTTCTACCAGGCGGTGGCCTCGTCTTTCGGCGGCACGCAGGAATACATGGCGATGGAGAAGCTCGGTCAGCTCGCGGGGCATCGGGAATGGGACCTGATCGTCGTGGACACCCCGCCCTCGCGTAACGCACTGGACTTCCTCGACGCACCCAAGCGCCTCGGCAATTTCCTGGACGGCCGGATGATCCGGGTCATCATGGCGCCCGGCCGCGGGGTGGGGCGGTTCGTCACGGGTGCGATGAGCTTGGCCGTGCGCGGCGTCTCGACCATTGTCGGCGGCCAGATGCTCAAGGACGCCTCGAACTTCCTGCAGTCGCTGGAGTCGCTGTTCGGCGGGTTCCAGGAGCGTGCCAACCGAACCTTCGCGATGCTGGCCAAACCCGGGACGCATTTCCTGGTGGTGGCCGCGCCGGAACCGGATGCGCTGCGGGAGGCGTCCTTCTTCGTGGACCGGCTGTCCACCGAGAAGATGCCGCTGGCCGGGTTGGTGCTCAATCGAACACATCCGGTCTTGTGTTCGCTGTCGCCCGATCACGCGCTGACCGCCGCCGACCGGATCGGTGATTCCGATCCGCTATCGGCCGGCGTGCTGCGGGTGCACGCCCAGCGGGTGTCGACGGCCCGGCGGGAACAGCATCTGCTGCACCGGTTCACGGGCGCGCACCCGCGGGTACCGATCGTCTCGGTCACCGCGCTGCCGTTCGAGGTGACCGATCTGGTGGCGCTGCGGGCCGTCGGGGCCCAATTGGCCGGTACACAACCGGGCGGCTGAACCACTCCGACCGGCCCACCCGAGCAAGGCGAACCGGTCCCACCGAACAACCGCCGGGCACTCGTGAGACGAGTGCCCGGCGGTTGGTAGTCCAATAGGAATTCGTTTACATAGCCACCTGGTGATGGCGCTGAGCGCTGAAGAACTCGGCCCAGGAGGTCACCTCCGGATGCTGCTTGAGCAGCGCCCGCCGCTGTCGCTCGGTCATGCCGCCCCACACCCCGAACTCGACCCGGTTGTCCAATGCGTCCGCTCCGCACTCCATCAGGACCGGACAGTGCCGGCAGATCGTCGCGGCCTTGCGCTGTGCCGCGCCACGGACGAACAGTTGATCGGGATCTACTTCCTTGCATCGGGCCTGGGTGACCCAGGCGATCCTTGCCTCGGCCTCTTCTACGTCCAATCGAGCGACGGGGGTTGTCATGTGCATTTGGTGTGCCCCTTTGCCAGTCCGAACACCGGGTCACGGCGCTCCGGAATCGCGTGACACTCCGCAGCAACCCGAACCCCGCTGCGAAGTGCACCACATTCCACATTGAGTGTTAGCTCTATCACACTGAGCTCTCAATCTAGGTAAAGGTATGCCCTCAGCGCAAGACCGAGTGATGACTTTTTGGTACGTCCGTGCCTGCGACCTCGGGCTCTTCCCCGGCCCACGCGCCCGAACACGCACGTCAGGCGCCTTGGTCGATACCCGCCGCTCAATCCGCTGATCTGCGAACACAACACCCGGTGTCCACACTTCACGAGCCCCGAACGGCCACCCTCTACGCTGGTGCTGTGCCGATCACACGTGCGCTCCTCAAGCTGTCGGGCAGCTGTGTACTCGCCTCCGTGCTCGTAGCCGGATTGTTGTTCCCGGTCGCCGGAGGTTTCGGATTCGTCTCGAACCGCGCCGCCGACGCCGTCGACAACGTGTCCGCCGAACTGGTCGAGGGAACCGTTCCCGCTGTCTCCACCATGGTGGACGCGGCCGGTAACCCGATCGCCTGGCTGTACGAGCAGCGCCGGTTCGAAGTGCCCAGCGACCAGATCTCCAACGATATGAAGTTGGCCATCGTCTCCATCGAGGACAAGCGCTTCGCCGACCATCACGGTGTCGACTGGCAGGGCACCATTCGCGCCTTCCTCACCAACACCAGCAGCGGCGAGGTCCAGCAGGGCGCCTCGACCCTCGACCAGCAATATGTGAAGAACTTCCAACTGCTCGTCGTCGCGAAAACCGACGCCGAGCGCCGCGCCGCCATCGAGACCACTCCCGCACGTAAGATCCGCGAGATCCGGATGGCGCTGACCCTGGACAAGGAACTCAGCAAGGACGAAGTCCTCACTCGCTATCTGAACCTGGTTCCGTTCGGCAATTCCTCGTACGGCATCCAGGACGCCGCCCAGACGTACTTCGGTGTCGACGCCAAGGATCTGAACATCGCCCAGTCGGCGATGCTGGCCGGGATGGTGCAGAGCAGTTCCAAACTGAACCCCTACACCAACCCCGAAGGCGTCACCGCGCGACGCAATACCGTGCTCGACACCCTGATGCAGAACATCCCCAGCCGGGCCGAGGAGTTCCACACCGCCAAGTCCCAGCCGCTGGGCGTGCTGCCGGAACCGAAGGGCCTGCCCCGGGGTTGCATCGCCGCGGCCGACCGCGGGTTCTTCTGCGATTACGCCCTGCAGTACCTGGCCAATGCCGGACTCAGCAAAGAACAGATCGAAAAGGGCGGCTACCTGATCCGCACCACTCTGGACCCCGCCGTCCAGGATTCGGTGAAGCGCTCGGTGAACGCCAACGCCGACCCACACCTGGAGAACATCGCCGAACTCATGTCGCTGATCGGCCCGGGCAAGGACAAACATCCGCTGCTGGCGATGGCGAGCAGCCGCACCTACGGCCTGAACCGGGACGCGCACGAAACCCTGCTCGGGCAGCCGTACACGATGGTCGGTGACGGCGCGGGCTCGGTGTTCAAACTCTTCACCACCGCGGCCGCGATGGAGAAGGGCATGGGCATCAACGCCCAGCTCGACGTGCCGTCCCGGTTCGACGCCCGGGGCATGGGCAACGGCGGCGCTCCCGGCTGTCCGCCCGCCACCTATTGCGTGGAGAACGCGGGCAACTACCGATCGCCCATGTCGGTGACCGAGGCCCTGGCCACCTCACCGAACACCGCCTTCGTGAAACTCATCCAGGCTGTCGGCGTGACGCCGACGATGGATATGGCGGTCCGGCTCGGGCTGCGCTCCTACACCGAGCCCGGCACCTCCGGACACGACGACAACCAGAGCCTGGCCGATATGATCAAGGGCCAGAATCTCGGATCGTTCACTCTCGGTCCGGTCGCGGTGAACCCGCTGGAACTGTCCAATGTGGCCGCGACCATCGCCTCCGGCGGCACCTGGTGCCCGCCGTCGCCGATCGCGGAAGTCATCGATCGCTACGGCAAGCCGGTTCCGCTCACCGAACAGGCGTGCGAGCAGGTCGTCGAGCCGGGTCTGGCCAATACTCTGGCCAACGCCATGAGCAAGGACTCCGCCGGCGGCGGCACCGCATCCGGCGCGGCCGCGTCGGCCGGCTGGAACCTGCCGGTATCGGCCAAGACCGGTACCACCGAGAGCCACCGGTCCTCGGCGTTCCTCGGGTTCACCAACTCGCTCGCCGGGTCGGTCTACGTCTACGGCGACAGTCCGACACCGGGCGAGATCTGCTCGTTCCCGCTGCGCAACTGCCCCGCCAACGACTCCAGCGGACTGTTCGGCGGTAACGAGCCGGCCAGAACCTGGTTCGGCGCCGTCAAGGCCGCCGCCACGAGCTTCCCGCCACCGGCCCTGCCGCCGATCGACGAGAAGTACGTCCGCGGCGCCGAGAACGCCCAGGTGCCCGATGTCGTGGGAATGACCGCGGGTGAGGCGACCGGGGCACTCACCGGCGCCGGGTTCAAGGTCACCTCGGTGACCTCGCCCGGCTCGGCGCCCAAAGGCACGGTCACCGGGTCGACCCCGAACGGCTCGGCGATCCCCGGATCGCAGGTGACGATCTACCTCAGCGACGGCACGGTCCGCGAACCACCGCCACCGGGCCGACCGGCCGCCACCACCCCGAACGCGCCGGGGATACCGCTGCCACCGTTCCTGCCGCCGATCCCCATCCCGGTGCCCATCCCACGGTGACCCCGGTGACGGCGCGGCCCGATCCCACGATCGAACCTAGAGTCGCGCCTTCACCGCCGCCGAGATCCGGGAGCCGTCGGCCTGACCGGCGGCGAGCCCGGTCGCGACCTTCATGACCTGGCCCATCTGCCGCATTCCGGGCCGTTCGCCCAGTTCCTCCGCGACCTGGGCGATCGCGGTATCGGCGACATCGGCGACTTCGGCGTCGGTGAGCTGGGTGGGCAGGTATTCGTCGATGATCCGCGCCTCGGCGTGTTCGTTGGCCGCCAGCTCACCGCGGCCCGCCTGGGTGTAGATCTCGGCGGATTCGTTGCGTTTCTTCGATTCCTTGGTCAGGACCGCGACGACCTCGGCATCGGACAGTTCGCGGGCTTCCTTCCCGGCGACCTCGGCCGTCTGGATGGCGGCCAGCAACATCCGCAGAGTGTTCAGACGCAGCGAATCCTTCGCCTTCATCGCGGCGGTCATATCCGCGCGCAGCCTCGATTTCAGTTCCGACATGCGCAGAACGGTAGCCGCTGCACCCCGCCACGCCCACCGGATTACCCGCTGAAGCGGGCGTGTCCGGGTCGCGGTGGTTCGGGGTATTTCCCAGGCCACAGGCCTCCCACCGGCCGCCACGCCGTGTCATCGACCCCCCACGCCGCGGAAACTGTGGCTCAACACGCTGCGCGCACAGCGTGCTGGTCACCTATGCTGGGCAAATGCCCGTGATCTCGACGTCGGCCCTGCGCCGAACCGCCTTCGGCGCCGCCGGAGTCGCGGCGGCCGGAGTCGGCTACGCCTCTTTGATCGAACGCAATGCCTTCGTTCTGCGCGAAGCCACCATGCCGGTACTTCGACCGGGCTCGGCGCCGCTGCGGTTGTTGCACATCAGCGATCTGCACATGACCCCCGGGCAGAAACTCAAACAGCAGTGGCTGCGCGAACTCGACCGGCTGGAACCCGACCTGGTGATCAATACGGGCGACAACCTGTCCCACCAGAAGGCCGTTCCCGCGGTGGTCCAGTCCCTGGGCCCGCTGCTGTCGCGGCCGGGCCTGTTCGTGTTCGGCAGCAACGACTACTTCGCGCCGGTGCCGAAGAACCCGCTGAAGTACTTCGACAAGAACCACAAGCGGGTACACGGCGCACCCTTGCCCTGGAAGGATCTGCGCGCGGCGTTCACCGAACGCGGCTGGCTGGACCTGACACATACCCGGCGAGATATCGAGGTCGGCGGTATCCGGATCGCCAGCGCGGGCGTCGACGATCCGCATCTGCAGCGCGACCGCTACGACACCATCGCCGGCGCCCCCAACCCGCTCGCCGATCTCCGGATCGGTCTGACGCACTCGCCGGAACCGCGGGTCCTGGACCGCTTCGCCGAGGACGGCTACGACCTCGTCCTGGCCGGTCACACCCACGGCGGGCAGCTCTGCCTGCCCGGCTACGGCGCCCTGGTCACCAACTGCGATATCGATCGCTCGCGGGTGAAAGGGCCGTCCAAGTGGGGCGCGCACACCCGGCTGCACGTCTCGGCCGGGATCGGCACCTCCCCCTGGGCGCCGTACCGCTTCTGCTGTCGCCCCGAGGCCACCCTGCTCACCCTCGTCGCCGTCCCGCCGAAACAACCGGCCGCCGACTCCGGCCGCGGTATCTCGACATCGCAGGCGGTGGCCCGGTAGCTCTGGCCGCCGCCGGAAAATAGACGCTGAACTGGCGGTTTCTTTTCCGGACGGGACCTGGGGTAAGCTATCGCAGGTCCACTTCACGGGGTGTGGCGCAGCTTGGTAGCGCGCTTCGTTCGGGACGAAGAGGTCGTGGGTTCAAATCCCGCCACCCCGACTCGTGTTGGTCGAGACACGATAAGGCCCCTGACCGATGGTCAGGGGCCTTTCTCGTTTCCCTGGCTCGCCACCGCCGATCCGACCCCTCCGTCCGGCGTGCGGGAATGCAGGCCCTGCCCGCCCGGGGACGCTCCGTCCGGTCGCCACAGCGTCCACAGAATTCGGGTGTAGCGTCCCCGAATATTCATGACCTCAGTTAAGGAGTTTCATGGTCGGGACCACGCGCCGCGCCCTCCGTACGACGGTCGCGGGGGCGACCCTCGCATTCGGTGTCTCCGTGCTGATACCGCAGGCGGCCTCCGCCCAACCAGCGCGGCCCACTCTGCCGGTCGGTGCGCCGGCCTACACCGTCGAGGTGAACAGCCCGGCGGGCAGCCCCGGCTATGTCTACTACTCGACCGGAATGAGCGCTGCTGCGCTGGTGCCGGGTGTCGAGCCGCTGCTGTCGCAGCTGCCTCCCACCGCGCCCGCGAACATCGTGCGGGACAAGTCCGGCCGCGAGATATGGCGGTACACCCCGCCGCCGGGGCAGAGCGTGTCGAACTTCCGGGCACAGAATTATCGGGGCGAACGGGTGCTGACCTGGTGGCAGGGCACGACGGTCGGCGGACACGGCTCCGGGGTGGACGTGATCGCAGACGAGCACGGCAATATCATCGAAACGCTCTCGCCGGGCGGCGATTCCAGTGATGTGCACGAGTTCCGGATCACGCCCGACGGACGAGCCCTGATCACCTCCTACCATGAGGTGACGGCCGATCTGTCGGCGATCGGCGGTCCCGTGGACGCCCGGATGTTCGACACTGTCGCGTCGGTGGTGGATATCGCGAGCAAGCAGGTGCTGTTCCGTTGGAGTGCCGCCGAGAACGTACCGCTCACCGAGAGTGCGGAGGCCGGCAAGTTGCCGGGCAGCGGCGTTTACGATCCGTATCACATGAACGCGATCAGCCTGGATCCCGCGGGGAACCTGGTGCTCTCCATGCGTAACACCTCCACCGTGTACAACGTGGACATCCACACCGGGGCGATCAACTGGCGGCTGGGTGGCAAGAACTCCACTTTCGAGCTGGGGCCGGGCGTGCAGTTCGCGTTTCAGCACGACGCGGAATTCGCCGACGACGACACGCTGCGGCTGTTCAACAACAACTCGAGCGGTTTCACCACGCTCGGCACCTCCAGTGCGCAATGGATCGATCTGGATCTCGGCGCCCGGCGGGCGACACTGGCGCGCAACCAGACCCACCCCGCGGGGCTGACTGCTTTCGCCATGGGGAACGCACAGGGTCTCGACAATGGGAACACACTGGTGGGCTGGGGTATGGCGCCGCATATCTCGGAGTTCTCCCCCACCGGCGACCTGGTCTTCGACGCCGCGCTCCCGCTGGGGACCTACCGCGCCTACCTGGAGGATTGGGCTCCGGCCGGGAAGTGATCGCAGTCCGGGCGCGGCCGGTTCATCAACTGCCGTCGTTCGCTGTCCGGCGCGACCGGCAACCTGTTGGGACATGCCGATGCCCGGTCGACGGGATCGGGCAGTGTGGGGCATATCAGCCCTCGGCCGATTTCTCGGCCGAGGGCTGATCATCGATGAAGGTGGACCCGGTCGGCACCGCCGAAACCGCGGGCGAGTCAGTAGGACCGATCCGGCCGAATCGGCGACGGCCGCGAGTCAGAACTCGAGGACGATCCGGCCGCGCACCCCGCCGCGTTCGAGCCGGCGATGGGCTTCGCTCGCTTGTTCGGCGGGCAGCACGTCCGCTACGCGCAGGGACAGTACGCCGGACGCGGCCAGTTCGGAGAGACGATCGAGCCGGTCCTTCTCGTGGATATCGGTGCCGACGAAGATCTCGTGGACGGTCAGGCCGGGACGGGGGGTGACACCGCCGGAAAGCTGCGCGGTGCGCAGGGCGGCGTAGCCCCCACCGGCGCGGATCACCGGGGTGATCTCGTCGCGCAGCAGCGCGGCGTCGATCACGGCGTCCACTCCACCCGGAAGGTGCGCGCGGATCTGCGCGGCGGTCTCGGCGCCGCGGTCGACGATGATATCGGCGCCCAGGGTCCGGACCAGGTCACGGTCCGCGGGGGCGGCATCGGCGATCACCTGGAGACCCGCGTGTTTCGCCAACTCGATCGCGTATCCGCCGACCGCACCGGCCGCACCGGTGACGACGAGCGACTGCCCGGGCTCCAGCGCCAGGCGGTCGAGGGCCTGCCACGCCGTGAGTCCGTTCATGGGAAGGGTCGCGGCGGACGCGAAATCCCGGCCCGCCGGCAGGGCGGCCACCGATTCCGCCGGGACGACGATCTTCTCCGCGTAAGCTCCGCCGCCATCGAGCACCGGCAGGGTGATCGCCACGACCTCGTCGCCGACGCGCCAGCCGGTCGCGGGGTCGGCCTCATCGACCGTTCCCGCCGCGTCCCAGCCGGGTACATAGGGCGGGTTCACCGCCGCGTACCGTGGTTGCGACAACCCGCTACGCGTCACGACATCGGATGGGTTGACGGCCGCGGCTCGCACGCGGATCCGCACCTGCCCGGGGCCGACGGCCGGTTCTGGGAGATCGAAGCCCCGCAGTACCTCGGGACCCCCGGGCTCGTCGAAACCGATGACCCACATAGTTCGCCCACCTTTCGGTTTGATAGCTATCAAACCAAGCCAACAGGGCCAGCTCCGACGGTATTCCACGACCGGCCGCTACGCCCATCGGAAGCTGTTCGGCGCCACCCGCTAGCCCGGACTCGATTCCGATGACAGCGCGGCAAGCGCTTCGCCCAGCCGGGCTCCACTGGGCACTGAGCCCTCGGGGTTGCCCATCCACTGCATGACCAGGCCGTTCAGGATGATGAAGTACAGCTCGGCGACGGCACGCCCCCGGGAGCCGTCGAGGCCGGGATAGGTTTCGACCAGTAGATCCGCGATCTCGGAGACGGCGAAATCTTGCATCTCCTCCATCCTGGGCCGTTCACTCGGAGTCCGGTAGATGCGGACCAGGTTTTCCATACTCGCCACCAGCACCTCCCGGTTGGCGGCGAAGAGGTCGGCCATCCCGTCCCATACCCACGAAAACGCCTCGCCCGGCGATTGTCCGGCCGTGGCCCTGATCCGCCGCTCGAGGTCGTCACCGATCACCCGGCCGGTCTCATCGGTGAAGGCCTCGGTGAGCAGGCGGTCCTTCGAACCGAAGTGATATCCGATGGCCGCCAGGCTGACTCCCGCGGTGGTCGCGATGTCACGGGCCGTGGTGGCGGCGAACCCACGCTCGTAGATGCAGGTGCGGGCGGCCGCCAGCAGATCCTCCTTGTTTCCCATACGACCACTCTAGCCAGGTCTTAGACATTTGTTCTAGACATACGTTCTAGTCCTGTGTTAGACATTTGTCTAAGACATTCGATCAAAACCTCGAACGGGGACCTCGATGACCACACAGCCCACCGCAGCGAAACTCCGAGTGCTCATCTCCGGCGGCGGTATCGCCGGCAACGCGGTCGCACTTCAATTGCTCCGAGCCGGAATCCGGCCCACGGTGATCGAACGCGCCGCCGCGCCCCGGCCCGGCGGCCAGGCCGTCGACCTGCGTGGACCCAGCCGCGGGGTCGCGGAACGGATGGGGCTCATGCCGGGAATCCGGCGGCACCAGCTCGACGAGCGCGGCGTGGTCTATGTCGACTCCACCGGCAGCGAAGCGGCCCGGATGCCGGCCGAACTCTTCGAAGGCAAGGGCGCGGTGGCCGAAATCGAGATCACCCGCGGCGATCTGAACCAGGTACTGCTCGACGCGATCGCCGCGGAAACCGGCCGGCCCGGTATCGACTACCGGTACGGCGAGCAGATCAACGCGCTCCATGAACACGGCGACGGCGTCACGGTGGAGTTCGCCTCCGGCGGCACCGAAGAGTTCGACCTGGTGATCGGCGCCGACGGTCTGCACTCGGCCACTCGCCGACTGGCGTTCGGGCCCGAAGAACAGTTCAGCACCTACCTCGGCGGGTACACGTCCTACTTCACCATGCCCACACCGGCCGGGATCCGGCCACACTGGATGACCGTGCACCTGATGCCGGGCGGGACGTTCCTCGCCTTCCGTCCGGACGCCGACCCCGCGACCACGAAGGCGATGATCAGCGTTCGGATGCCGGCCGATCCGGCCCTGCGGCGCGACACCGCCGCCCAGCAGCGGCTCCTGCGCGAACGCCTCACCGACGGTGACTGGCTCGCCCCGGAGGTCGCCGCGGCCATGGAGCGGGCCGACGACTTCTACTTCGACGAGCTCGCGCGTATCACCATGCCCCGCTGGACAACCGAACGGATCGCGCTGGTCGGCGACGCCGGTTACTGCGGGTCGCCGCTCAGCGGGCAGGGCACGGCCATGGCGCTGGTGGGCGCCTACGTACTGGTCGGTGAGATCACTCGCACCCCGGACCAGCCGACCGCGGCACTGGCGCGGTACACCGAAATCTTGCGCCCGTTCGTGGAATCCGCTCAGCAGCTGCCGCCGGGCGGGGTGAAGGCCATGACTCCGAAGACCCGAACGGGTATCAGGGCCTCGCTGGCTCTCGTCCGGTTCACCACCTCCCGGCTGATGGCGCCGCTGATGACGCGCATGCTGTCCGGGACCGAGGACTACACACTCCCCGATTACTCCGCCGCCGACCCGCTCCCGGTGGCGAAATAAGGACCTGCGCCGGGCGCGGCCGGAGTGGAACGAGAAACCCACTCGACCGTCACCATTGCGGTCGCCCGGACTTCACTGTGCGTCCCGACGCGGATTCCGGCATCGGCCGGGCCTGCGGCCGGCCGGACGCAGGCGACCTACCCACTTTCGTCCGACCGGCCGTGCTGCCGTAGCGCCATCATCGATCCTCGAACGGTTACCTTTCGCGGCGGCGGACCGGATCACCTGGACTCATACCATGTTCCGATTCCGCTGCTGAGCATCCGGAAGAGCCGAACTCTCACTCGATGGCCGTCCGTCCGGCCCGGTCACCCCGCGAGACCGGCCCGGTCGGACGATGCCGCCGGCCCGTGGGCCGGTCTGCCACCCCGCGGGACAGACCGGCTCACCGGACTCCCCGGCTCCCCCGCCGGTTCGTCCACCCCACCCCTGCGCCGAGGCGGTTCCGGTTCCTCCCCAGGTCCCGGAACCACCTCGTCCCCGCCCAGCGGATCCCTCCCCCGGATCCACCCCGCTCCCCCACTTGCCGGGGTACTTTCCGGGTCCTCCCCAGGCACCGGTCCGCACCCCACCCCCACAGGACGGCGTATTCGACTACTGGCAGGAGTCGAATACGCCGAGTTCGGTGCGACCGTCCTTGATCAGGTAGCCGGTCGCGATCTCGGTACCGTCCATCTCGGCCGGTTCGGTAACGCCGGCCGTGCCGGTCTCCCTCTCACCCGCGCCGGACAGGGCGCCCTGCGCGCCGTCGACGATCACCGTGCGACACCTGATCTGCTGGTGCTGCCCCGGCTGGTAACGGGCCTGGGCGTAGACCGCCGGCGCGTCGACTTCGATGACGATCTCGTCGTCGTGGGTGTAGGTGGCCCGACGGGTCAGGGCGGTGCCCGGCTCACCTTCGGTAGCCGCGGCGGGCCCGGCGGCCGGCACCACGGTGGTGGCGGGCAGGGTGAGCGCGGCGGTCAGCTTGCTGATCATCTACGGTTCCTGTTCGCAGTGTCCTCGTGCCGGTTGTTCCGGCGTCGACACCAACAATGCGGCCCCGCACTTGGCGCGCTCTTAACGTGAACTTATAACGCTGCGACCACGATTCGTCACAGTGCAGACAAGGTCGGGGCACAGCTGGGCCTTCGCTGCCGGGATCCCGGTATCTCGGGCATCATGGAGGCATCCGCTACGACAACGAGTGGGAGTGTGGATGGATACGTTGGTCGTATGGGCTCTGGCCTGTGCGTTCTACTGGTTCGGGCTGCTCTGACGGGTGTAGCTGGGCCCAGCCCGTCCGCGGCACGCGCATGGCCGGAGCGCACGCGGAGGTACGCCTAGCAGGGCCCGCGCCGAGACCGTGCCGGCACCGCGACACCTCGTGCCGGTAGCAGACCGCCCCTGACCCGATCCGCCGATCGAGTCAGGGGCGGCGCGCTGTCCGGAACGTCGCGTCGCCGGTACCGGCCTTCCCCCGTAACGAGCGTTAGTGTGATCCGCATGGTGCGTTTCGGTGGGCTCCTGGCGGGGGTCACGGCGGTGACACTGATAGCAGGGCAGGTATTCGCGGCGCATGCGCAGGCGACTCCCGGACACGGACAACCGGCCACCGAATGCGAGGTGTCCTCCGGCCGGGAACCGGCCCGGGCCGAGCCGGAACAGGTCGGTCTGGATTCGGCCCGCCTGGCCGACGCACTGGCCTTCGCTCAGAGCCGGAATCGTTTGAACATCCAGGTTTTTCGGCACAACTGCCTGATCGGTGCGGGCTCGGAGAACGAGCGGACCGGCGATACCCCCTGGAACGTGTGGAGCGTGACCAAAAGCGTGGTCTCGCTGCTCACCGGCATCGCGGCCGGACACGGCCGTATCGATATCGACGCGCCCATCGACCGGTATCTGCCGCCGGGGCTGGGCGACTCGCGACACCGGGCCATCACCGTCGAGAACTTGCTCACCGAGACCTCGGGCATGCGTACAGGCGTAGTGACCGAAGGCCTCACCGGAGCCGTCCCGCTCGATCCGAACAGCGCGGTGCAGGCCCTGGGCGTACCGCTGGATCACCAGCCCGGCACCGTGTTCACCTACAGCCAGCGCACCGTCGATCTGCTCTCGTACGTCCTGGAGCTGGCGGTCGGGGAACCGCTGCAGGAGTTCGCGCAGCGCGAGTTGTTCGCGCCGCTGGGTATCGAACGCGGCGACTGGTATTGGGCGCGCGACCGATCCGGCCACACCTACGGTTACGCGCATCTGCTGATCCCGCCGAACGATCTGGCGAAACTCGGACTGCTCGTCGCGAACGACGGCAACTGGAACGGGCGTCGGATAGTGCCCGCGCAGTACCTGTCCCACGCCACCAGCCCCTCGGCCACGAACCCCTGCTACGGCTACCTGTTCTGGACCGGACCCGATTGTGCGGAGAATCCTTCGTTCATGCCGCCCGACACCTATGCGATGGCCGGAGTCGGCCTGCAGAACGTGTTCGTCGTGCCCAGCCTGGATCTGATGGTGATGTGGACCGGAGTGTTCGGGAACGTGAGCGCCTACGGGCCCGGCGGGATCATCCAGAACACCGGCGAATTGCCGCACGAGTTCTTCCGCCTGTTGTTCGCCGCATTCCAGGAACCGCCGGTGCCCGACCCCGGGCCGTATGTGGAACCGCCACTGCGGACCGATCCCAACTCCTATATCGACACCGATATCCTGCTGGCCGTGTTCGGGATCGGGCCGTCGGCGTATCCGGGCTGCACTGTGTTCGACTGCCTCGGCGCACCACTCGCGGCGCCGTTCAGCGACGCGCCGCCCGGCTGTGTTCTCCTGGCCTGCCTCGGAACCGATCCGCGCACACCGGGAATCCACTGAACCGGACGGCGGCCGCCCTCAGCGGTCGGCGAGCAGTACCTCCGCGATCTGGATGGTGTTCAGCGCGGCGCCCTTGCGCAGGTTGTCGCCGGAGATGAACAGCGCCAGGCCGCGGCCGTCGGGCACACCCGGATCCTGGCGGATCCGGCCGACCAGCGATTCGTCCTTGCCGGCCGCCGCCAGCGGGGTGGGAACGTCGACCAGCTTCACCCCGGACGCCTTGGCCAGGATCTCCTGGGCCCGCTGCACCGACAGCGGGTCGGCGAATTCGGCGTTGATCGACAATGAGTGACCGGTGAACACCGGAACCCGGACACAGGTGCCGCTGACCAGCAGATCCGGCAGACCGAGGATCTTGCGGCTCTCGTTGCGCAGCTTCTGGTCCTCGTCGGTCTCGCCGGATCCGTCGTCCACCAGCGCGCCGGCCAAGGCCAGCACATTGAACGCGATCGGGGCGACGTACTTGTTCGGGGCCGGGAAATCCACGGCGCTGCCGTCGTGGGTGAGCTTCTCGGCATCGTCGATCACCGCGCGGGTCTGCGACGCGAGTTCCTCGACACCGGCCAGACCACTACCGGAAACCGCCTGATAGCTGGACACGATCAGCCGCTGCAGGCCGGCCGCGTCGTGCAGTGGTTTGAGCACCGGCATCGCGGCCATGGTGGTGCAGTTGGGGTTGGCGATGATGCCCTTGACCAAATTGCGGGTCTGTTCCGGGTTGACCTCGCTGACCACCAGCGGGACCTCCGGGTCTTTGCGCCAGGCCGACGAGTTGTCGATCACGGTGACCCCGGCGGCCGCGAAACGCGGCGCCTGCACCCGCGACATGGTGGCGCCCGCGGAGAACAGGGCGATATCCAGGCCCGCGGGATCGGCGGTCTCGGTGTCCTCCACCACGATCTCGCCGCCGCGCCACGGCAGCTTCTTGCCGGCGGACCGCGCCGACGCGAAGAACCGCAGTTCGTCGGCCGGGAAATCACGTTCCTCGAGAAGTTTGCGCATCACGGCGCCGACCTGCCCGGTCGCGCCGACCACACCTACGCGAACACCCATGGGCTGTTTCCTTTCGACATGATCGGGAGCGCTACGTGGTTACGCTGCGCTGCCTCCTCCGCGCCTGACCCGATCACGTCAGCGCCCCGTTCCGGCGTGTACGACGGCGACCTCGTCGCCGCCGAGGTCGAAGGCACGGTGCAGGACCTGCACGGCGTCGTCGAGTTCGGTGTCCTTGACCAGCACCGAGATGCGGATCTCGGAGGTGGAGATGAGGTCGATATTGATTCCGGCCTCGGCCAGCGCCTCACAGAAGGTGGCGGTGACCCCCGGGTGGCTCTTCATTCCGGCGCCGACCAGCGACACCTTGCCGATGTGGTCGTCGTAGAGCACCTGGGAGAAACCGATATCGCCCTGGTACTTGCTCAGCATCTCCACTGCCCGGACCCCGTCGGATTTGGGGAGGGTGAAGGTGATGTCGGTCTTGCCGGTCTCCACCTTGGAGATGTTCTGCAGGACCATATCGATATTGATCTCGGCCTCGGCCACGTAACGGAACACCTTGGCCGCGTAGCCGGGTTCGTCCGGCAGCCCGACTACGGTCACCTTGGCCTCGCTGCGGTCGTGCGCGACGCCCGTCAGGATTGCTTGTTCCAAGGGAATGTCCTCCATCGATCCGTATACGTAGGTGCCCTGCTTGTCGGTATAGGACGAACGCACATGCACGGGCACGTTGTAGCGGCGTGCGTATTCGACGCAGCGCAGCATCAGCACCTTCGACCCGCAGGCCGCCATCTCCAGCATCTCCTCGTAGGAGACCTGCTCGAGCTTCTGCGCGTCGTTGACGATGCGCGGATCGGCCGTGAACACTCCGTCCACGTCGGTATAGATCTCACAGACGTCGGCCTCGAGCGCGGCGGCCAGCGCGACGGCGGTGGTGTCGGAACCACCGCGCCCCAGCGTGGTGACGTCCTTGCTGTCCTGGCTGACGCCCTGGAAACCCGCGACCAGCACGATCGTGCCTTCGTCGAGGGCTTCGCGGAGGCGGCCCGGGGTGACGTCGATGATCTTGGCCTTACCGTGCACCGACGTGGTGATGACACCGGCCTGGGAGCCGGTGAACGACCGCGCCTCGGCGCCGAGACTGTGGATAGCCATGGCCACCAGTGCGTTGGAGATGCGTTCACCGGAGGTGAGCAGCATGTCCATCTCCCGGGCCGGCGGCGCGGGAGAGACCTGTTCGGCCAGGTCGAGCAGTTCGTCGGTGGTATCGCCCATGGCCGAGCAGACCACGACGACGTCGTGGCCCTGCTTCTTCGTCTCGACGATCCGTTCGGCGACGCGACGGATCCGGTCGGCAGAGGCTACCGAGGATCCTCCGTACTTCTGGACAACGAGTGCCACGAGGGGTCCTCCAATGTCGGCGAACAGGCGATCAGTGCAATAGCGTACCGATGCCGGTGCCGCTGTTCCGGGAGTATCCGCCCTGGTTGTGGAATAACACACAGCCGTGTGACGTCACGTTTACCTGCGCCCGCACCCGCCGGACGCGCCGGACGCGCGGGGTGGGCGGGGTGGGCGGACCAGCGGCGTTCAGGCCCGGTCGAACCAGGTGACCTGCGCCCCATTACTGAATTCCTGTCGTTTCACCGGAGTGAAAAGGACAGGCCGGAAGCGCCCGCCGAGCGCGGGGACCCCGGCGCCGGCCAATACCGGATAGCTCTTGAAGATGAGTTGGTCGATCTCGTCGATCAGCTCACCGGCGAGCTTGCCACCACCGCACAGCCAGATGTCCTTGCCCTCCGGCCCGTCCGCCCGTTTGAGGCGTCGCACCAGTTCGACCGGGTCGGTGCGGACGAGTTCCACCTCCGGATCGTCGATCTTCTCCAGGGTGGTGGAGACGATGTACTGCTTCAGGTGGGTGTACGGACTCGTGATGCCGGCGGAGCGGGCGGGTTCATAGGTGCCGCGACCCATGACCAGCGTGTCCCAGTGCCGGTTCGGCACGTCGGGCGCGATGCCGGCGTGCTCCCGGATATGACTCGGCACGGATTCGGGATAACGGGCGTTGATCCACTCGGCCATATCGCCGGCGAGCGGATAGAAGTCGACCTCCCCGGCGGGGCCGGCGATGTAGCCGTCGAGGGAGACGCCCACGTAGTAGACCAGCTTTCGCATCAGATACCGCCCTATTCGTAGTACTTTATTTGAAGTGGTTTAAACGTAGTACTACACACGTAGTGGTGTCAAGCAACGGATTCGGTTGCCGGACCTCGATCGCCGACGCGACGATCGAGGTCTCCCGGCCGTGACCGCGCGGCGGCGGCGAAAGAGTAATAGCAACCGGACAAGGCTTGTGACACCTGCCATGTTGCTCGAATAATGAGGCCATGATGGCGAACGTCGGAGACCGCTTGCACGTGCACGGGCACACCGTCGGCCAGAGTGATCACGAAGGTGAGATCGTCGAGATACACGGCCCGGACGGAACACCGCCGTATATGGTGCGTTTCGAGGACGGACACGAGTCCCTGGTCTTCCCCGGACCGGACGCGACGGTCGAACGACCACTCTGACCTGCCCCGCCCCGGCAGGTACTCACATACCGGTCCCGAACCATTTGCGGCCGGTATGCCGGCGAGTCGGCTTCCCGCCGGACGGAAACCCGCGTGTTGACGATCACGCGACCCCAGGCGACAATCGTGGCCGATTCGTAATAACCGGGGGTGCGAGGAACCATGCGTACGAAGACCGATATCAGATTCGACGTCGCGGCCGACCCGGGCCAGGTGCTGGACGCGTTGATGGCGGTCGAGATGCTGTCCGAATGGTCGCCCGACTTCGAGGACGCGCGCGTGGCCGCCCGCGACGACGAAGGACGGCCACGGCGGATGTTCATCCAGGTTTCCGTCAGCAATACCCCGGATATGCAGGTATGGGAATTCGGCTGGTCGGAGAACCGGATGTCGTGGGAGGTCTCCGACAGCACGCGCGGAATCAAGGGCGGCGGATTCTTCGAGGTCAGCGCGGGCGAAACCGGTAGCGATGTACTGCTGCACGTCGAGCAGTACATGCCGATGCCGATGCCGGGTTTCCTACGCAAGAAAACGGTCCGCAGGTCCTACGAAGCCCTCGTGGAGAACTTCATCGCCTACGCCGAGCAGTACCCCGAATCCGAGGCCTACGACCTCGTCTGACCTCCGGACCCGGCGCGCGTCACCGGCGAACGCCGCCCGCGGGCTGCCACGATAGGGCCATGCGAGGTCTCACGCGACGCACCCGGATCCAGCAGATGGGCGAGGATTCCTCGGTCACCCAGCTGGAACTCTTCTTCGACCTGGTCCTGGTCTTCGCCTTCACCATGGTCACCGATCTGGCCGCCGAAGAACCCACCGCGGTGAACATGCTGCGGTCGCTGCTGGTGCTGGCGGTGCTGTGGTGGGTGTGGATCGACTACGCCTGGCTCGGGAATGTGATACGCGCCGACGAAGGAGTGACCCGAGTCGCCATATTCGTCGCGATGGGCGGCGGATTCGTCGCCGCGATCACGATCCCCGAGGCATTCCACGACATGCCCGGCGGCTGGTACGGGCCGCTGGTCTTCGCGATGGCCTATCTGCTGGTCCGAATGGTGCATCTGGTGATGTTCTGGCTGGCCAGCGTCGAGGATCCCCAGTTGCGCGGGCAGGTGCTGCGCTGGGCCCTCGGTTCGATCACGGTAGGCACCACACTGCTGGTGATCGCCGCCATGACCAGCGGCACCCTGCAGATCTGCCTGTGGATCGCGGCGATCGGCGGCGACTACCTGTGGACGCACTTCGCGGGCAACGACTGGCGCCTGAACTCCGCCGGCCATTTCGCCGAACGCCACGGTCTGATCATCATCGTGGCGCTGGGCGAATCGATCGTGGCCATCGGCATCGGCGTAGCCGGTCTCCCGGTTTCCTGGCCGATCGTGGTCGCGGCCATGCTCGGGCTCATGGTGTCAGGCCTGCTGTGGTGGGCGTATTTCGATACCGACGCGCTGCGGGTCGAGCACGCGCTGCGCACGGCCACCGGGGCGCGCCAGATCCAGATCGCCCGGACCTGCTACACCTTCTGGCACTTTCCGATGATCGTGGGCATCATCGCGCTCTCGCTGGGACTGAAGAAGGTGCTGTCCTATGTCGGCGACGAGAGCGAGCACACGTTGTCCGACGCACTCACCGGAATTCCGCTGGTCGCGCTGTACGGCGGGGTGGTGCTGTACCTCGTCGGGCTGATCGGGTTCGGCTACTTCGGCACCGGGCGGACGGGCGTGCTCCGGCCGGTCGCCGTCGTGGTGCTGTGCGCGCTCACCCCGCTCGCCGCGAAACTACCGGCGCTGGCAGCCCTGGGCCTGCTGTGCGTGGTCCTGGCGGTGCTCATCGCCTGGGAAACCCTGCGCTTCGCCGAGACCCGCGATCACATCAGGCATCCCGCTGCCGGTTGAGGTGCCGTGCGGTCAGGTGATGCGGTGTCGGGCCGTAGGCCGAGGGCGCCACCTTCACCCCGGACCGCACCGAATCGCGGATCTGGTCGACGTTCTCCCGGATCATGTCCGAGACGAGTTCGTCGGTGCGCGGATCGGCCAGCACCTGGAACAGGATCCGGAAGACGGTATCGGCGACCAGGCGGATGATCTCGTCGTGGAAGGGGATGTAGCGGACCCGGCCGGTCTGCGGATCGTTCTTGATCATCTCGACGATCATCTCGTCGATTTCGCCCCGGTTCTCCTCCAGCGCGACCGCGATATTGCGGGTGTAGTGGCCGGTCCGCAGGACCGCGGTGACCTCCTCCATGATCGCGATCGTCATCGGGCGTTTGATGACCTCGACGATCGTGCCCACGGAATGGTTGATCACCGCGGCGGTGACCCGGTCCCCGAACACCCGGTCCGCCACACGCGCCAGCCGGACCAGGATGACGACGATCCGCAGCAGCCGGAACGCACGGAAGAAAGGGCTGGCCACGGGGATCATGCCGAGCAGTTCGTACCAGTAGACCAGCGGGAACGTCCACGACCATCCGCCCCGACGCCAGCGCCACAGGAATTCGACGGCGAAGACCGCGCAGATCGCGTAATCGATTCCGACGATCACCCGGTAGGTCTCGGGCGAGACCTCGAAGAAGGTGATCCAGCAGACCAGCACCACGGAGACGGCGGCCAGCGCCAGCATGACGAAATCGGTCCACAGGGCGGGCGGTTTTCTGGGAAAGCCCTCCGGCTCCGGGCCACGGGGGTCGGACTCTGTGGACGGCGGTGTTGACACCTGCATTCCCTTCGACGCCGAAAGATCGCGGACAAGTATGACTCGGTCGACCGCGACCGGACCGCCGAATACGCCGGTACCCGGGGACGCGCACCACTGAGCGGGACCCTACGACGCGTTCCCGGGGAGCGCCTCCGGAGTCAGCGGATCCGGGGGATCATCGGCCCTCGCGGATGATCGCCTCGATATTGCGTTCGGCCAAGGCGGTGATGGTGAGGGACGGATTGACGGTGCCGGTGCTGCCGGGAATCGCCGCACCGTCCATGACGTACAGACCCGGATGCCCGTGCACCCGGCCGTAGGCGTCGGTCGCCCGGCCCAGTACCGCCCCGCCCAGCGGGTGCGCGGTGAACAGGGCGTTCGCGTCATATCCCAGAGCGCCGTATTCGGCCATCGCACCGGCCCGATCGGCAATGCCCCGGTCCACCGCCCGGGCCGCCGCCGTCACCTCGTCCTGGGCGTTGCGCGGCCAGGAGAGTCCGACCCCGCCCGAGGCCGGGTCGTAGCCGAACCGTGTACGGGTGGGGTCGAGCACCATCGCCAGCGAAGCGAGGGCGCCGGTCTCGAACGGGATTCCCGGGATGTACCAGTTCTGCAGGCTCAGTGCCATGCCCGTGTCGTCGAAGATCCGGCTGGCGCTCGGCACGCCCTGGCCGTTGCCGGCGACCGAACTGGCCCCGCGTGCCAGCACCACATCACCGTTGGTGCCCCAGCCGTCGCCGACGTGTTCGTTGAGCTCGGGCAGTGTGCCGGTTTCCCGGGCCCGGACCAGGAGTTCGGAGGTCCCGATCGAGCCTGCGCCGAGGAACAACTTGTCGCAGGTGAGCGTGCGGCGGCCGCGCTCCGCGCCGGTCGGATGGAGTTCGGTCACCGTCACCGCGAACCGGCCCCCGGGTTCCTGGGCGATCGTGTCCACGCGATGACCCGGGAAGATCCGTGCCCGGCCGGTGGCTTCGGCATCCTTCAGATAGTTCTGGTTGAGATCGAACTTCGCGCCGTTGGAGTTGCCGAGGTTGCTGCGGCCCGCTGTCGCCGACGCGCGGGTCGCGCCGGACAGTTCACCGCGCAGCACATCCCAATTGAAGATCGAATCGTTGGGGATCGGCCGGTAGCCCGCTTTGCGGACCTGGTCGTCCCAGGCGCGCGAATGGGTGAACGGCGCCGAACCGTAGATATCGGCGGGCATCAGGTCGAGCCGGAGCATCTCACGGACCCGGGGAAAGTAGACGCGGTCCAGTTCGCCGTAGTCGACCACACCGCCGAAGATGTGGTCGAAGAACCGGCGTTCGGGCGCGACCATCGACCCGGTGAACACCACCGAACCGCCGCCGACGGCGGCGCCGCGCCATACGTCGATCCCCGGATACCTGGTGCAATCCAGGACCCCGCCGAAATCCGCGAACCGCATCGGCACCTTGGTGACCCCGGTGAAGCTGGTGGCGTGCCAGAAACCGCGGCCGTCGGGCAGGTCGTCGCCGGTGAAGATCTCCCGCCACGGGTCGTTGGGCCAGCGCGAACCACGCTCCAGCACGGTAGTGGCGACTCCGGCCCGGGCCAGGCGTAATGCGGCGACCGCCGCACCGAAACCGGAGCCCACGACAATGGCCTCGGTGTGCTCCGGTGGGGCGGGCAGAGGCGCGAAGATCTCCGGGACCCACTGGGCGAACAGGTCGTGCCAGCCCGGTTGCGCAGTGGCCCGGGGTAGCGCGGTTCCGGGTCTCGGCAGCGCCGACCCGACCGCGCCGATCAGAGCAGCCGCCCCCGCGGCCTTGAAAAGGGCACGCCTATCCACCCCGACACCTCTCAGTCATGCATACAGCGCACGGATGGTACCGAGAATCGACCGATATTGAACAGTCCTGGCCGGGAACCGATTCGAAAGCCGAGTGGCTAACCGAACACCAGCCGGATCACCGCGAGGGTGCCGACGACCACGATCACCGCGCGCAACACGTTCGGCGGCAGCCGCCGGCCCACCCCCGCACCCAGCTGGCCCCCGATGATCGCACCGGCCGCGATCAGCGCGACGACCGTCCAGTCCACCTCGGCGACCACGATGAAAATAACCGCCGACAGCCCGTTCGTGAGCAGTGCGAGCACATTCTTCACCGCGTTGAGGCGCTGGATGTCCTCGTGCACGAAGACTCCCAGCAGCGCGAGCAGCAGCACCCCTTGGGCCGCGCCGAAGTATCCGCCGTAGATACCGGTTCCGAAGATCGCGGCGAGCAGGATCGGGCCGCCGTGCGCCGGAACACTGTCGGAGGCGCTCTGCCGTTCCCGGACCCACGCCGCGAGCCGGGGCTGCACCACCACCAGCACCAGGGCCGCGATGATCAGCACCGGCACGATGGCCGTGAACGCTCCCTCGGGCAGGGTCAGCAGCAGGACCGCGCCGACCGCGGCGCCCAGCAACGACGCGGAGCTGTACCGCAGCACCCGGCCCCACTGCCCGGACAGCTCACGGCGGTAGCCGATGGCCCCGCTCAGCGAACCGGGCACGAGCCCGACCGTGTTCGACACATTCGCCGTGACCGGTGGCAAACCGATGGCCAGCAGGACCGGGAAGGTGATCAGCGTCCCCGAACCGACGACGGTGTTGATACCGCCCGCAGCGATACCCGCGGCGAAAACGGCCAGCATTTCCAGCCAAGTCATGCTCGATCCTCGACCTCCCGGACCGGCGACCGGTCACTTCACAACCCGATCAGCGACGCTAGCGGTTGGTTCCCCCGGTGATCGCGACGGGTCCACCGAGGCCGGCGCGGCGGCACCGGGCCCGCTGCCCGCACTGGGCCGCGACTCGCCGAACCGGCCCGACCGCTCGGCCGGAGGGAGCACGGCGTCGCCCACCGGTGAGCAGCCGGTGCTGACGCGAAACGGCCGGGCGATCCCGCGCGAATAGATTCACGACGATCGCCATGCTCGGGCCCGGAACCTGCCGCGACCAGGGCGGACCGGCTCGTCGGCCGTCGACGGCGGCTACAGCCGGGCCGCGGTGCGCCCCGGACTGTGAAACACGAACCCTCCGGACCGCCTTGGCAGGGCCCGCACCATAGGAGGTAGACTCGCACAGATCATGCAGCGGGCACTTCTTCTCAGCCGCCGCGACGGGGTCTGATCGGACCGGCCTCCCGTCGCGGGGTTCTGCCGCGCCGGTCGACCCAATTCGGGAAAACAATCTCACCCACGGAGAAATCGCATGTCACCCGCTGACGCCTTCGTTTCCGGCACGCGCACCATCACCGCGCCCGCCAAGCCCGCGCCCGCCGACCAGCCCGCGTGGAACAAGCAGAAGAATTCGTCGCTGCCGGTCTTCCGCTACCGGCCCTTCGCCGAAGAAGTAGAGCCCGTAGCGGTACCCGACCGCACCTGGCCGGACAAGGTCATCGACCGGTCCCCCGGCTGGTGCGCGGTGGATCTGCGCGACGGCAACCAGGCGCTGATCGACCCGATGAGTCCCGCCCGCAAGCGCCGCATGTTCGATCTGCTGGTGCGGATGGGTTACAAGGAGATCGAGGTCGGCTTCCCCTCGGCCAGCCAGACCGACTACGACTTCGTCCGCGAGATCATCGAGGACGGCGCGATCCCCGACGACGTCAGCATTCAGGTGCTCACCCAGTGCCGTCCCGAACTGATCGAGCGCACCTTCGAGGCCTGTTCCGGCGCCGCGAACGTGATCGTGCACTTCTACAATTCCACCTCCATCCTGCAGCGGCGGGTGGTGTTCCGCGCCGATCGCGCGGCGGTGCAGAAGATCGCCACCGACGCGGCGCGGCTGTGCTTGGAGACCGAGCAGCGGTACCCGGATACGAACTGGCGGTACGAGTACAGCCCGGAGTCCTATACCGGCACCGAACTGGAATACGCCCGCGAGGTGTGCGACGCGGTCTCCGAGATCATCGCCCCGACCCCGGAAAAGCCGCTGATCATCAACCTGCCGGCCACCGTGGAGATGGCGACGCCGAACGTCTACGCCGACTCCATCGAATGGATGCACCGCAATCTGGCCCGGCGTGACTCGATCGTGCTGTCGCTGCATCCGCACAACGACCGGGGGACGGCGGTCGCCGCCGCCGAACTCGGCTACCAGGCCGGCGCCGACCGGATCGAGGGCTGCCTGTTCGGCAACGGCGAACGCACCGGCAACGTATGTCTGGTGACGCTGGGCATGAACCTGTTCTCACAGGGTGTGGACCCGCAGATCAACTTCTCCGATATCGACGAGATCCGTCGCACCGTCGAATACTGCAACCAGCTGCCGGTGCACGAACGCCACCCCTACGGCGGCGATCTGGTGTACACCGCGTTCTCCGGCAGCCATCAGGACGCGATCAACAAGGGTCTGGACGCGATGAAAGCGGCCGCCGACGCAGCCGGATCCGATGTGGACGATATCTCCTGGGAGGTGCCCTACCTGCCGATCGATCCCAAGGATGTGGGGCGCACCTACGAGGCGGTCATCCGGGTCAACTCGCAATCCGGCAAGGGCGGCGTGGCCTACATCATGAAAACCGACCACGGCCTGGCACTGCCGCGCCGGCTGCAGATCGAGTTCTCCCAGGCGATCCAGCAGATCACCGACGGCGAGGGCGGTGAGGTGACGCCCAAGGAGATGTGGGATGCCTTCGCCGACGAGTACCTGACCCCGATCCGGCCGCTGGAACGGATGCGGCAGAAGGTGACCGCCGCCGAGACCGACGGCGGCACCGACCGCATCACCGCGGTCGTCAAGGTGGACGGGGTCGAACAGGAAGTCACCGGCAGCGGCAACGGTCCGCTCGCGGCCTTCGTCGACGCCATCGCGGCGGTCGGGTACCAGGTGGAGGTGCTGGACTATTCCGAGCACGCGCTGTCCGCCGGCGACGACGCACAGGCCGCGGCCTATGTGGAATGCGCGATCGGCGACCGGATCGTGTGGGGTGTCGGTATCGCCACCTCGATCACCACCGCTTCGCTGCGCGCCGTGGTCTCGGCAGTGAACCGGGCCGCCCAGCAGTAGCGGCAACCGGCAGCTACGACCCCGGCCGCCACCACCCGTCCCGTGCGGGTGGTGGCGGCCGGGGTCGCTGTAATCCGCCGACATGCGCTCCGCCGCGCACCTGCTAGCGTTGGTTCGGACTCCACGCCGCCGAGCTCTCTGCTCGAAAATCCCGAGCAGATGGGGGAACTGTGACTACTGACGACCACAACCCGACTTCCCAGCCCTGGCTCCCGAGTCAACCGGCGGACACCGCCGGCAGTGGCGGCGAGCCGGATACCGGGCAGGCCACCGAAGCCGCGCGTACGGACCCGGCGCCGGACAACGACACCGCGCAGGGCACCACCGACGCGGCCGACCCCGAGACGGTCGGTCCCGACGCCTCCGAAGTGACCGTGAAGAACGAGATCTCGCTGAGTGCGGAATCCACCGGCGCCGGGGATGCCGAGAATCCGGGTCCGAGCAGCGGTGCGCCGGACGAACAGTGGCCCTCCGGTCCGGCCGATCCGACTGCCCCGCCGTGGGAAGTCCAGAACGGTTTCGCCCCGCCTCCCGAAGGGCAGGCACCGGTCGGGAACGGGCCGCTCTACGGAAACGCACCACTCGATCAGTTCGCCCCGGGAACCGGCGGGGCGTTCAGCGCGCCTGCCCCGGACCAGTTCTCGGCGGCCGGCAGCGGGCAGTTCCCACAGCCGGACCCGAATCAGTTCCAGGCCGCGAACACCGGTTACGGCAGCGGCGGGTTCTCGCAGGCCGAACCGGGCCAGTTCCAGGCGCCCGGCTACGGCAGCGGACAGTTCCCGCAACCCGAACCCGGCCAGTTCCAGGTCCCGGGACACGACCCCTTCGCGCCGTCCGGGCCGAACGGCGGGCAGTATCCGCAACAGGACCCGAACCTCTACCCCGGGCAACCGAATCCGGAACAGGCGTCCTACCCGCCACCGGGCTCGGACGGTGGTCAGTTCCAGCAGCAGCCGCCCCAGCAGGGCGGATACGCGCCCGGCGGCACACCGGAACCCGGCCGATCACCCGCGCCGGAGAGCGAATCGGGCGGCCCGATCTACAGCTGGGCGCCGCCGCCGATGCCGGCCGCGCCGCCGCCCGTACCGCAGCAGCCGTTCCAGCAGGCGCCGCCCCAGCCGATCAACAACCCCCCGACCGGGCAGTTCCCGACCCCGGAGAATTGGGGCGCGAACCCCGGCCGGAGCCAGCCTCCGGCAGCGCCGCAACAGCCCCAGCAACAGCAGCCAGGGCAACAGCCGGGACAGCCGCGGCAGATGCCCGAACCGGGCCAACTCGGTCATTCGGTGAACGATCTGAACCTGCTCAAGCGCGCCCGCAAGGCACCGCGCAGCGGCTGGCGCCGCGCCGTGCACAAGGTATCGCGCGGGGCGATCAATCCGGGCGAATCGGCCTCCGATGTCGTGCACCGCGACCTGGTGGGCCGCGTGAACGCGCCGGTGTACGGCGATTTCCGGATCGCGATCCTCTCGCTCAAGGGCGGGGTCGGCAAAACCACCACGACCGTCGGCCTCGGGGCCACGTTCGCCTCGCTGCGCGGCGACCGGGTCATCGCGATCGACGCCAACCCCGACCTGGGCACGCTGGCCCACCGGGTGCCGCGCCAGACCCGATCCACCGTGCGCAATCTGCTGGAAGACCAGAACATCACGCGCTACTCCGATGTGCGAGCGCACACCTCGCAGTCACCGAGCCGGCTGGAAGTACTGGCCAGCGAACAGGATCCGGCGGTCTCGGAGGCGTTCAGCGAAGCCGATTACCGGCGGGCGATCGGGATCCTGCAGTCGTTCTACAACATCATCCTCACCGACTGCGGTACCGGACTGATGCATTCGGCGATGTCGGGGGTGCTCGATATGGCGAGTTCGCTGGTCCTGGTGACCTCCCCCGCCATCGACGGCGCCCGCAGCGCCTCGGCCACCCTCGACTGGCTCGACTATCACGGCTACTCGCATCTGGTGCAGCAGACCGTGGTCGTCGTCAACGCCTCCCGGCGCGGCTCCACCTCGGTGAACCTGGACCATCTGCGGCGGCTGTTCCTGGACCGCACCCGGGCGGTGCAGGTGGTGCCGTTCGACGATCACCTCGCCGAGGGCGCGGAGATCGACCTGGAGTTGGTGAGCAAACCGACCCGGCAGGCGCTGCTGGAGCTCGCCGCGATGGTCGCCGACGATTTCGCCAATGTGGACGGTTACCCGTACGGCAACCGCTACTGATCGGTCGCGGGCGCCGGTTCGGCGGTGACCCGGCCGGCTGCCGCCGCGAACGAATCCAGTACGGCGGCGACGGCGGGACGCTTGTCGGCCCGGGGCCTGGTGACCAGGTCGTAGAGCCGCGCCGCCCGCACGCCGGACAGTCGCAGCTGCGACAGGCCGGGGTGTGTGACGACGTAACGGGGCATCAACGCCACCCCGTAGCCGGCGGCGACCAGAGTCTCGATCATCCGGAAATCATTGAGACGCTGGACGATACGCGGTTCAACGCCGGTGACCGTGGCTATCGAGCGCAGCACGTCGTCCACCGGGAACCCGCCGCGCACGCTCAGCCACGCCTCGTCGGCCAGTTCCGCCGCCGAAACCTCGGCGCGTCCCGCGAGCGGATGGTCGGGCGCGACCAGCACGTCGATCGGTTCGCGCATGAGCACCCGGGAACTGACCCGGGGCCCGGCCATCGAGGCGGCGCGTTCGTCCCGATGGGTGAGGACGATGTCGTAGTCGGCGAGCAGGCGCGGGGTGTCCTGCGGCGGGACGTCCTCATCGCCCGCCACTATTTCCACGCCGCTGCCGGCCATCGCCGGAAGTACATGGGGTAGCAGTAGCGCGCCGCCGGACGGAAACACTCCGACTCGGACCTGCCCGCGCGCAGACCCGCGGTAGTGCGCCATCTCCGCCACCGCGCGGTCGAGTGCGGCCAGCACCTCGTCGGCCCGGACCACCAGGGCATGCCCGGCGTCGGTGAGCCGTACCCGGCGACCGCTCGGTTCGAGCAGGGACACACCCGCTTCCCTGGCCAGGACCTTCAGCTGTTGCGATACCGCCGACGGTGTCATGGACATGGCCGCGGCGACGGCGCCGACTGTGCCGCGATCGGCGAATTCGCGCAGGATGCGCAGACGCTCGACGGAAAGCGGCGGACCAGCAGAGACCATTAAGCAATGCTAAATCATTAGTCCACAACAATTCGATTGTGCTCACCGATTGATACATCCCATGATTAGTGGGTGACCTCCCGTGACCGCATGCTCGCCCTGACCGTCATCGTGTTGTGGGGGCTGAACTTCCTCGCCATCCGTGTCGGACTCGATCATCTGCCGCCGTTCTTCTTCGCGGCGCTGCGATTCGCGGTGATCGCGGTACCCGTGGTGCTGTTCGTCCCGCGGCCGGCGGTCCGAATACGCTGGATACTGCTGTACGGCACGGGCTTCGGCATGCTGCAGTTCGCCTTCCTGTTCACCGCGATGCGGGTGGGCATGCCCACCGGGCTGGCCTCACTGGTCCTGCAGTCCTCGGCTCCGTTCACCGTGTTGCTCGGGGCCGCACTGCTGCGGGAGCGGCTGCGCTCGGTACAGATCGCCGGACTCGTCGTCGCGGTCGCGGGAATAGCGATCATCGGCTGGAACCAATTCGCCCACGCCGCCCTGCTACCGGTACTGCTCACCCTGGCCGGAGGTCTCAGCTGGGCGCTGGGCAATATCGGCGCGCGTCAGGCCGGCGTGGAGACGCCGGGGATCAATCCACTGCATCTCACCCTCTGGATCACCGCGGTTCCGGTACTGCCGCTGCTCGCGCTCTCGTTCGTGTGGGAGGGACCGGATACCGGGTTCCGCGCACTGGCGGCCACATTCAGCGGGGACGGCTGGCCCGCGCTGGTGGGCCTGGCCTACATCGTCGTACTCGGTACGGTCGTCGGGTCCGGTGTGTGGACCTACCTGATGAGCCGGTACCCGGCGGGCAGCGTCGCGCCGCTGTCGCTGCTCGTGCCGGTCGTCGGGTTCACCACCGCGTGGGCCTTCCTGGGCGAGACACCGGCGCCCGCGAGCCTGATCGGCGGAGCGGTGGTGATAGCCGGGGCATTCGCGGCGACGGCAGGCGCGAAGAAAACAGCCGCCCCGCGGCCGGACCACGTGCCGGACGGCCTGCCCGCGAGGGTCGACATCGCCGATCCCAAGCCATTGGAGACAGCCGCCAGATGACACGCGGCCTTCGGCTCGGCGCGGTCGGTGCGCCGACCGCGCCGCCGCCCGTTTAGAGTATGGCCCGATCGCGACAGCTTCCCCGGGTTAGGCAGCAGTAGACAATGGCACAGCATCGGTGGCCCTCGGCGGGCGCCGCGACAGTCGCGGCTCAGCATGCCCCAGGGGTGGGGACGATCTCCCGGCGCAGCGTGCTCCGCGCCACGGCGGCCGCGGGAATCGGGGCGGCCGCCGTGGCAGCGCTGCCCAGCGCAATCGCCCACGCCCGGACGAAATCCCGGGTGGCGGTACTCGGCGGCGGCGTCGCCGGGCTCACCGCGGCCCACGAACTCGCCGAACGCGGATTCGAGGTCACCGTCTACGAGCGCCGGGCACTCGGCGGCAAAGCACGCAGCGTCCCGGTGCCCGGCACCGGGGGCGGCGGACGCCCGGACCTCCCCGGCGAGCACGGTTTCCGGTTCTTCCCCGGTTTCTATCAGCACGTCCCCGACACGATGCGGCGGATCCCGTTCGGCGAGAACCCGAACGGCGTATGGGACAACTTGATCGGCGTGCCCGACGCCCGGTTCGCCCGGGCCGGCGCCGACGATATCCGCGCGCCACTCGGCTTCGGCCGGATCGACGCCGCGACACCCGAGGGCATGCGGGAAAGCCTGGCCTCGGTGATCACCACCACCCTGAAGATGCCGCCGGACGAAGGCCTGTTCTTCGCGAACCGGCTGCTGGTGTTCAACACCAGCTGTGAGGCACGCCGTTTCGGACAGTGGGAGCACACCTCCTGGCTGGATTTCGTAGGCGGTCACCAGCGATCACACGAATTCCGGGCGCTGGTGTCGCGCACACTCACCAGCCTGCTGGTGGCGGCGAAGGACGGACTGGCCAGTGTCCGGACCATCGGATCCATGGGCGAGCAGTTCCTCGGCAACCCGATGCAGATCGGCCGCGACGGCGACCTGGACCGGGTGCTCAACGGCCCGACGAACGCCGTATGGATCGATCCCTGGGTCGCGCGACTGCGTGAGCTCGGCGTGCGTTTCGAGGTCGGCGCCGAGATACGCGGGCTGGAGGTCGCGGATCGGCGGATCACCGGCGCCCGGATCGTCACCGCGACCGGCACGACCGAGACCGTGACGGCGGACCACTTCGTCGTGGCCCTGCCCGCCGAGCGCGCTCGCGACCTGTGGAACGCCGACATCCTGTCCGCATGGCCGGAGCTGGCCGCGATGAACAGGCTCTACACCGACTGGATGAGCGGAATCCAGTTCTATCTGCGCCGCCGCCCGGGGATCGGCAGCGGCCATTCCGCCTATATCGACTCGCCCTGGTCGCTCACCTCGATCGCCCAGAACGCCCTGTGGGCGCGCAAACTGCCCGAATACGGCGACGGGACCGTACAGGACTGCCTTTCGGTGGACATCTCCGACTGGAACACTCCGGGCATCCTGTTCGGCAAAACCGCGAAGGAATGTACGCACGAGGAGATCGCCAAGGAGACCTGGGCGCAGATCCTCGCGCATCTCAACGATCGCGAAGAACTGCTGGGCGACGCCGATCTGCACTCCTGGTTCCTCGACCCCGGTATCAGCTGGAACGCCGACCGCGGCGAGAACGCCAACGCCGACCCCCTGTTGATCAACACCGCCGGATCGTGGGACCTGCGGCCGGAACCGCACGGCGGGGTCGAGAACCTGTACCTGGCCGGCGACTATGTACGCACGAATATCGACCTGGCCACCATGGAGGGTGCCAACGAATCCGCCCGGGCCGCGGTGAATGCGCTGCTCGAGGTCACCGGATCGGACGCGCCGCGCTGCCGGACCTACACCCTGTGGCGCGCACCGGAACTCGAACCGTTGCGGCAGGCCGACGCCGACGCGTACGCGGCCGGGCGGCCGAACATGTTCGATATCCAACTCTGATCCCCGGCCGGGCCCGGCCGGCGCGACCACCCGCAGCGAAGAACTACGAGCACGCAGCGCCGGCGAGGTGACCACCGTCCGGATTCCCGCGCGGCCGCGCGGACCATGACGGGTGGCGACGGGCCCGCTCGGGGCACCGGCTGGGGACCGTTGTCACAGCGGCGTGAAGTCACCCCGCGCCGTGCGAGGACAGACCGGGCGGGTCGTTAGACTGCGCGGCGTGGCAGAGATATCGGTGCGGGGGCGAATAGCCCTCGGGGTGGCCGGCGCGGCAGCGTGGGCCTCCCGTAAGGCGGGCCGTGGCAACGGGTCGATGATCGGCGGACTGCTCGCGCTGAAGGTCGACCCGCAGATCATGAAGCAACTGGGTCGCGGGCGGCGGACCGTGCTGATCACCGGCACCAACGGCAAATCCACCACCACCCGCATGACCACCGCCGCGCTGAGCACCCTGGGCGAGGTCGCGACCCAGGCCGACGGCGCGAACATGGACGCGGGAATCGTCTCCGCGCTGAACGTGCACCGGGACGCCCGGCTGGCGGCGATCGAGGTGGACGAACTCCATCTGCCGCATGTCACCGACGCGTTGAAACCCGAGGCCGTCGTGTTGCTGAACCTCAGCCGCGATCAGCTGGACCGAGTCGGTGAAATCAATATGATCGAGCGGCGGCTGCGCTCGGGCCTGGCCCGGCATCCCGATACCGTCGTCATCGCCAACTGCGACGATGTGCTGGTCACCTCCATCGCCTACGACCATCCGAACGTGGTGTGGGTCGCGGCCGGCAGCGGCTGGGCGATGGACGCCACCAGCTGCCCGCGCAGCGGCGAGCCGATCCTCTGGGAAGGCGCGCGCTGGTACAGCACCGGTGTCGATTTCGCCCGGCCGCAACCGGATTGGTGGCTCGACGGCGATAAACTCTGCGGTCCCGACGGAGTGCGCCTGCCGCTGCGGCTGGCGCTGCCCGGACGGGCGAACCGGGGCAACGCCGCGCAGGCGGTGGCCGCCGCGGTCGCGATGGGCGCCGATACGGAGCAGGCCTGCGCCGCCACCGGGACCGTGCAGGAGATCGCGGGCCGATACCGCACCGTGCAGGTCGGCGAACACGCCGCCCGGCTGCTGCTGGCCAAGAACCCGGCCGGCTGGCAGGAGGCGCTGTCCATGATCGACCACGCCGCGGCCGGCCTGGTCATCGCGGTGAACGGGCAGGTACCCGACGGCGAGGACCTGTCCTGGCTGTGGGACGTACGGTTCGAACACTTCGAGGACGTGCACGTCGTCGCGGCCGGCGAGCGCGCCACCGACCTCGCGGTGCGCCTGACCTACGCCGGAGTCGAGCACACCACCGTGGCGGACCCGGTGGACGCCATCGCGTCCTGCCCGGCCGGGCAGGTCGAGGTGCTGGCCAACTACACCGCGTTCCGCGATCTGAACCGTGACCTCCAGGAGCGGGCCAAATGAGTGAATCGACGGTCCGGATCGGGCTGGTCCTACCCGATGTGATGGGCACCTACGGCGACGGCGGCAATGCGCTGGTCCTGCGGCAGCGGCTGCGGCTGCGCGAGATCGACGCCGAGATCGTGGAGATCACCCTGCCCGATCCCGTACCGGACTCGCTGGACATCTACGCCCTCGGCGGCGCGGAGGATTCGGCCCAGCGACTGGCCACCCGGCACCTGCTGCGTTTCCCGGGCCTGCAGACCGCCGCCGGGCGGGGCGCACCGGTACTGGCGATCTGCGCGGCGATCCAAGTCCTCGGCCGGTGGTACGAGACCTCGAGCGGCGAACGCGTGGAAGGGGTCGGACTACTCGACGCCACCACCTCCCCGCAACAGTCACGAGCGATCGGCGAAGTGACGACCAAACCCGTCCTCCCCGGACTGACCGCACCGCTCACCGGTTTCGAGAACCATCGCGGCGGCACCACCCTGGGCCCGGAGGCCACCGGACTGGCCCGGGTGACCCGCGGCGTCGGCAACGGTGTGGGCGACGGACTGGAAGGCGTGGTGCAGGGATCGGTCCTGGGCACCTACATGCACGGTCCCGCTCTGGCCCGCAATCCCGAGCTCGCCGACTACCTGCTGTGCCGGGCACTCGGTGTCGACTCGCTGCCGCCGCTCGAACTCCCCGAAGTGGACCAACTCCGCCGCGAACGCCTCCGCGCCTGAGCTGTGTTATCGGCGGCGCGGGGGTTGAGGCCCCCTTGGTCCCGATGGTCAGCCCTCGAGACTCGAGGCTTCGCCTCATGCGCTTTCGAGGGCTGAACATCGGGACGGGCCTCAACCCTTTGTGATGTCTCGCTGAACTCGACTCCGGCGGTTGTGTCGGTGCTACGGGTTACGCCGGGCGGCCGGGTCGACAACCCGGCGGTCCGTACGGCTGCCCCGCAGACCGGTGCAGGATGACGGACCGGCCCGAAGCGGGTGCGGCGAAACGCCCGGCCCGGTACCGGAAACCGCGGGACCGGGGTGGCACGCACCTATGTGGTGCAGGGGGCCGATGGGCACGACCTACGCTGGGCAGGTGAGTTACGACCATGTGCTGCTGCCGTCCGGTGTCGCGTCCACGCCCGCGGAGGTCGACGCGTATCTCGCGACTCAGCAGGGGCAGCCGGAGACGGCAGATATCGCGGCGCTGGCGCAGGAGCTGAACGCGCGCAACGACGAACTTCCCGAATCGGACAGCTTCCTGAGCGTTTCCCCGTTGGGCGGGGCGGCGACCGGGGCCGCGCTCCAGGTGCCCAGCCCCTACGACGCCATCGGTTTCGTCCGCGAGCTGCTGTTCCGGCTCGCCACCCCGCGCGACTACGCGATCTACGATCCGCAATTGACCTGGTTGATCGATCCCGCGGGGCATATCCCGGTCACGGTCACCCATGGCGGGGCGGGCGAATTCCCCTATCTGACCGAAACTCTCGCCACCACCTGGGTGCGGGAGCTCGCCGACCCGAACCCGTACCTGATCGTGGAACGGGCATCGGAGGTCTATATCCAGACCTACCGGGAATCCGCCGACGACTACACCGTGGAGTACCGGGACGGCGGCCCCGAGCGGCATTTCGCCGCCCGGGTGACCGGGCCCGACGCCGTGGCGGACCTCATCTGGGATTGGACCCGCCAGGACCGCACCCGGCTCGACCGCCTGCCCTGGGAGCGCATGGAGTTGTGACCGCCACCGGAAGTCCGGTCACAGCGGGCGACGACCGGAGAACGCCCGCCCCAACGTCAATTCGTCGGCGAATTCAAGATCACCGCCCATGGGCAGCCCGGACGCGAGGCGGGTGACCGTGAGCCCGGGGAAATCCCGCAGCATCCGGACCAGATAGGTCGCGGTCGCTTCGCCCTCGGTGTTCGGGTCGGTCGCGATGATCACCTCGGAGACGTCCACCCCGTCGTCCTGATTTCCGATCCGGGTGAGCAGCTCCCGGATTCGCAACTGCTCGGGCCCGATCCCGCTGAGCGGGTCCAGTGCCCCGCCCAGTACGTGATAGCGGCCCCGGAACTCGCGGGTGCGCTCGATCGCCGGTACATCCTTGGGCTCCTCGACCACACAGATCATGCTGCGGTCACGCCGCGGATCCGCGCAGATCCGGCACAGTTCGCCGTCGGCCACCGTGCCGCACTGCGCGCAGAACCGTACGCCGTCCCGGATCTTCTGCAGCACTGCCTGCAGTCGATCGATCTCCGGCGGTTCCACCTGCAAGAGGTGGAAGGCGATCCGCTGGGCGCTCTTCGGGCCGACGCCGGGCAGTTTGCCCAGTTCGTCGATGAGATCCTGAACCGGCCCCTCGTACACCGCGATACCCCGGTGCGGTCAGAAACCGGGCAGACCGGGCGCGCCACCGCCGGCCAGCGGGCCCAGTCGTTCGGCGGCCAAGTGCTGGGCGTTGGCCATCGCGTCGTTGACCGCGCCGATCACCAGGTCCTGCAGGGTTTCCACATCCTCCGGGTCGACGGCCTTCGGATCGATGGTCAACGACAGCACCTCACCGGTGGCCCGGATCGTCACCTCGACCAGACCGTTGCCGGCCTGCCCCTTCACCTCGGCTGCGGCGATCTCGGCCTGGGCCGCCATCACCTGCTCCTGCATCTGCTGGGCCTGTTGGAGCAACTGCTGCATATCGAACTGACCATCGGGCTGCACGGCATTCCTCTCTACGGATGGGTCACAATTCAGCCTAGACCGCCTCGGTTCCGGATTCCGCCGCACCCACGCCCGCCTAATATCGATTTGCCGGTGCATTCGCGCCGCGCCGAAAATCCTGATTCTTACTGGAGCTAACGGTGTCCAAGGGGTATTTGCTGGGTGCACTCGTCATGGTGTGCGGCGTGTTCCGCGCGGCGGCCGCCGAAGCCGACCCCGACCCAGCGACCGACCACGGCAACGGGTGTGTGATCGACCCGGCCGCACCGGCGATCACCGTCGATTCGCTGCGCTGGCGCTGCACCGCCCGGCAGAGCGGTGATATCTACGCCGCGGCCCCGGCCGGTGCGGTGCCGTCGGGGGTGAAGAACGGCTGGGTGACCGCCACGTCGATGATCGAACCCATCGCGCCGACGTACTGGGTCGGCAAGACCTTCTACACGGGTGCGGACGGCGGCCGGGTGATGAACCGGGTGACCGGCGCCGGTATCGAGGGCTGGCCGGCGAATGTCTACCGGGGCCCCTCCCGGATCGACGGCGAGGAAACCTGGGTGCTGGACTACGCGCCGGCCGTCACACCGCAGGTGTACGACGAGATCCGGGAAGTCGTTCCCGGTGTGTGGCTCGGCTATTCCTGGTGGCGCGGCGCGCTGCAGACCCCGCTGCTGCTGGCGTTCGTCCTCGCCTGAGGCGCTTCCCGCCGGGATGAGAGTTCTTCGCCACAGCCACGTTCTTCGCCACAACCACGCGGCAATCCGGCGCGGGCCGGCCGTCACCGTGGATCTCGTTCCCACGCGCGCCGGCCGGCCGGCCGGCCGATCAGGCGAGTTCGCCCTTCAGGTTCGCCAGCACCTCGGCCTGGATCTTGCGCAGGCCGAGCGGGGCGAAAATGCCTTCGAAGATGCCCTTGACACCACCGGCGCCCTGCCAGGTGGTCTCGAGGGTGACCGTCGAACCCGAACCGGACGGCACGATCGTCCAGGTGTTGACGAGGGTGGAGTTGGCGTCCTTCTCGGTGACGACGAGGTCGGCCACGGAGACCTGGGCGCGAATATTGCGTACCCGGCTCTCGGTGGCCTGCAGGGTCCAGTCGGCGACGGTCCCGTCACCTTGCCCGCCTTCCACCACTTTGTAATCGCGGTAGTGCGCCGACAGAATCTTCGGGCGCACCTCCGTGTAATCGGCGACCGCCGCCAGCGTGCGCTGCGGGTCTGCGGCGACCTCGATCGAACTGCCGGCTTTGACCTGTCCCACGATGAACTCCTTATCGGGATGCGTTGTGACCGCCCCATCCTGCCCTGTGTTTGTTTGCACCGCTCCCCCTGCCGGTCGGCGCGCGAGAACACGGACATTTCAGTAATAGCGGTCAACCAGGGTGAACGCGTCATCGAACGCGGTGCAACGGATATGTGACATTTCGCCACCGACGATCCCCCCGCTGTGGCAGATCAAGACCAAGTAGGACTAGCGTCTAGACGTGGCAATGAGTCTGTTGGGGAAGGCCGGCCACGGTCCGGCCGCAAATGAATCCGGGTTCGCCGCATATCGGTCAGGTGTCGAGCGCCTGCTCGCGAGCTACCGTGCCATCCCGGCGGACGCCGACGTGCGATTGGCCAAGAAAACCTCCAATCTGTTCCGTGCCCGGGCGAAGAACACCGCACCCGGGCTGGACGTATCGGGTCTCACCCGGGTGATCGAAGTCGACCCGGACGCGAAGACCGCCGAGGTCGCCGGAATGACCACCTACGAGGACCTGGTCGCCGCGACTCTGCCGTACGGGCTGGCCCCGCTGGTGGTGCCGCAGCTCAAGACGATCACCCTGGGCGGCGCGGTGACCGGGCTCGGGATCGAATCGAGCTCGTTCCGCAACGGCCTGCCGCACGAATCGGTGCTGGAGATGGAGGTCCTCACGGGTGCGGGCGAGATCGTCACCATCACCCCGGACGGCGAGACCGGAGATCTGTTCCGCGGTTTCCCGAACTCCTACGGCACGCTGGGCTACACCACCCGCCTGAAGATCGAGCTGGAGACCGTGGCGCCCTATGTGGCGCTACGGCACCTGCGGTTCCACGACCTGCGCGAACTCGAGGACACCCTCGAGCAGATCGTGCGGGAGCGGAGCTTCGACGGCGAACAGGTCGACTATCTCGACGGCGTCGTCTTCAGCGCCGGCGAGAGCTATCTGACCCTGGGCCGGCAGACCGCCGACCCGGGCCCGGTCAGCGATTACACCGGGATGGACATCTACTACCGTTCCATCCAGCACGACGGCGCGGCGCCGAAGCGGGATCGGCTGACCATCCACGACTATCTGTGGCGATGGGACACCGACTGGTTCTGGTGCTCACGCGCTTTCGGGACACAAAATCCGAAGATCCGCCGCTTCTGGCCGAAACGCTATCGACGCAGCAGTTTCTACTGGAAACTGATCGCGCTCGACCATCGATACAATATCGGCGACAAGCTCGCGGCGCGAAAAGGCGATCCACCGCAGGAGCGCGTGGTGCAGGACATCGAGGTACCGGTGGAACGCACCGCCGATTTCGTGGAATGGTTCCTGCGCGAGATACCCATCGAGCCCATCTGGCTGTGCCCGCTGCGACTGCGTGATTCCGGCGCGACGGACAATGCCCGGCCCTGGCCGCTGTACCCACTACGGCCCGGCCATACCTATGTGAATATCGGCTTCTGGTCGGCGGTTCCGAAAACGCACGGCCAGATGGATGGTGCGGCAAACCGCGCCATCGAGAAAACCGTCACCGAATTCGACGGACACAAATCCCTGTACTCGGATTCTTTTTACGGACCCGAGGAATTTGCCGCCCTGTACGGCGGTGAAAGTTACAAAGAATTGAAGAAACGCTACGATCCCGGCCAGCGCCTGCTGGATCTGTACTCGAAGGCGGTGCAACGCAAATGACGACATTCAAGGATAGATCCGATGCTTTCGCGGACTTGGGCACCCGGCTCAGCATCGCCGAGGTCGTCGAGACCTTGGTCGACGGCGATGTCCCCATCAAGCTGACCGCATACGACGGCAGCACCACCGGTCCCGTGGATTCCGAGTTCGCGCTCGAGATCCGTAATCCCCGCGGGATCAACTACCTCGCCAACGCACCCGGCGATCTCGGGCTGGCCCGTGCCTACATATCCGGCGATATGGACGCCGCCGGAGTGCACCCGGGCGACCCGTACGACATCCTCGCCGCGATGACGGACCTGAAATTCAAACGTCCGTCGGCGCTGTCACTGGTGGCCATCGCCCGATCACTCGGCTGGGAGCGGCTACGCCCGGTACCGCCGCCCCCGCAGGAGACGCTGCCGCGCTGGCGCCGGATCGCGCTCGAGGGCCTGCGCCATTCCAAGGCCCGCGACGCGGAGGTCATCCACCACCACTACGACGTCTCGAACACGTTCTACGAGTACGTCCTCGGCCCGTCCATGACCTACACCTGCGCGTGTTACGGCGACCGGGAATGGTCGCTGGAGCAGGCCCAGGAGAACAAGTACCGGCTGGTCTTCGAGAAGCTGCGGCTCAAAGAGGGCGATCGGCTCCTCGATATCGGCTGCGGCTGGGGCGGGATGGTCCGATACGCCGCCCAACGCGGAGTCCGTGTCATCGGCGCCACGCTGTCGGCCGAACAGGCCTCCTGGGCTCAGCGCAAGATCGCCGAGGAGGGGTTGAGCGACCTCGCCGAGGTCCGGCATTCGGATTACCGCGATATCGCCGAGACCGAATTCGACGCGGTGTCCTCGATCGGGTTGACCGAACATATCGGGGTCCAGAACTACCCGTACTATTTCCGGTTCATCCAGAGCAAGCTGCGCGAGGGCGGGCTGTTCCTCAACCACTGCATCACCCGGCCGGACAACACCCGCACCACGAAGGCCGGCGATTTCATCGACCGGTACGTGTTCCCGGACGGTGAGCTCATCGGCTCGGGCCGGATCATCAGCGAAATCCAGAACGTCGGGCTCGAGGTACTGCACGAGGAGAATCTGCGCGAACACTACGCGCTGACACTCGCCGAGTGGTGCAAGAACCTGGTCGCGAACTGGGATGCCTGTGTGGCCGAGGCCGGCGAGGGCACCGCCAAGGTGTGGGGCCTGTACATGGCGGGCAGCCGGCTCGGTTTCGAACGCAATGTGGTCCAGCTGCACCAGGTGCTCGGCGTGAAACTCGGGCCCACCGGACTTCCGGAGGTACCGCTGCGGCCCTGGTGGCAGCCCTGATCAGCTGATCCCGGCTCCGGCCGGGATCAGCTGAGCAACTCGTCCAGGAAACGGATGGGGATCCCGATCTCCCCCAGGGTGCGGACCGTATCCGTTCCGTCCGGAGTGGTGACCGGGAGATCGTCGCGCACCACGCGCAGGATCTCCCGGACCGCCGAGCCGGCATCCAGCAGCGGGCGGGTCCAGCCGAGTTCGGCGCAGGTGGCCACGGTCGGCGCCAGCAACGCGGCCGATTCCCCGACCCAGCCCGCCGCGGCGAGGCATTCGGCGAGCAGCAGCGTCATATCGAGCTGAGCTCGGGGCCGCTGCTGTTCGCGGGTGCGCCCGTACAGGGCGCGGGCGTGCCGGGCCGCGCGTTCGTGCTCCTGCCGGTCCCCGGACACGAGCATCGTCCGGATGACGGCGATCTCATCGGCCTCGATGTTCAGCACCGTCGGCGCCCCGTCCGGATCGCCGGCGCGGCCGCGGCCGGCCGATTTCCCGATGCCGCGAGCGGTACTGCCCGCGGAGCCCGGCCCGTCCGCCGGGCCCGGTGTCACGATCCCCAGCCGGATCTGTTCGGCCCGGATGTTCGCGGCCAGCCGGGTCAGCTGGTGGTCGGCGGCGATCCGCGAGCCCTCGGCGAGCCGTCCGGCCGCCGCCGGGAGGTCGCCGTGCAATGCCTTCACCCGGGCACCGGTCACGATGGTCGAGATCAGCGATTCGATCGGGCCGATCCGGGCCACCAACTGGTAGCTCTCGTCGAACAGCGCTTCGGCGGCGGCCAGATCACCACGGCGGTATTCCAGTTCACCGAGCAGTCCGGCGGCCGCCCGGACCCCGTGCGAACGCGGCCCGGACCGCTCCTGCGCGGTCTTGTAGGCCTGCTGATAGGCCCGCAGCGCGGCGGGGATATCGAGCTGTTCGTAGGCGATGATCCCGCGCCCGCACCAGGCGAAGATCTCACCGAGCGGTTCCCGGGACCGCTCCTGATAGGTCCGCGCCCACTCCAGCATTTCGGCCGCCGCGGAATAATCGAATTCACAGATCCGCACGTAGGCATTGATATTCGCCGCCGTCGCCACGGTCCACGCCGGGAGTTCGTCGGGATGCCGCAGCGATTCGGACACCTGATCCAGCACTCCGGCGGACCGGTCGTGCGAGATCTCGTCGGAGGCGGCCAGCACATCGGCCTGACAGCGCTGCTTGCGTACCTCGCCGTCGTCTTCCGGGCTCCGCGACAACACATTCGACAGCCGGTTCAGCGCGGAGCGCGCCGCGGTCGACTGCTGCAGGTTCACGTTGGCGCGCGCCACGGCCATCAACAATTTCGATCGCGACGCCACCTGCTGCACCGGCAGTTTCGACACCGACCCGAGCAGCGTCGCCACCCGGGAACCGTCGATCAGGTCCATACCGCCGCTCTCCAGCAGGTCCAGCGCGGTTTTGAAATCGGTCCCGGCCAGCGAATGGTCCACCGATTTGCGCAGCAACTGGTGTTCGGCGTACCAGCGCGCGGCGCGCCGATGCAGGGTCTTCGCCCGTCCGGGGCTGGTCCGGTCCAGCCGGGCACGCAGATATTCGGCGAACAGCGGCTGCATCCGGAACCATTCAGGGTCCTCGTCGGTGCGCCGCACGAAGAGTTCACGCCGCTCGGCCTGCTCCAGCAGCCGCGGCGCCTCCGCGTTACCGGTGACCGCGATGGCCAGGGACCCGTTCGCCTGCTCGGTGACCGCGATATCGGAGAGGAATTCGAGCATCTCCGGCTCCAAGGTGTCGAGCACGTTCTCGGCCAAGTATTCGCGGATACCGTGCCCACCTTCGGACAGGCGGACCAGCAGCGCCGCGGGGTCCGGATCGTCGCGCAGCGCAAGGCTGATGAGCTGGATCGCGGCAGGCCAGCCGTCAGTGGCGGTGTAGATGCGGTCCAGTTGTTCGGTGTCGAGTTCGAAGCCGTTGCGCTGCACCAGGATCTCGCCGACTTCGGCGCGGGTCAGCCGCAATTGTTCGGAATCCAGCTGCACCAGTTCGTCGTTCATCCGCATCCGGCCGATCGGCAGGTCGGAGGGGTCGCGGCTGGTGACCACGAACCGCAGGTGATGGCAGCCGCTGTCCAGTAACGCGGACAGCACCCGCAGCGCACCGGGATCGGTCAGGCGGTGCCAGTCGTCGATGATCACCACCACGGGTTCGCCGCTGGTGTGCAGTTCGTCGATCAGGCTGGACACCGCGTACGCGACCGTATCCGCGGGCCGCTCCTCGAGCATCTGTCCCAGCCCGGAGCCGATCTCGGGGCGTACCCGGTTGATGGCCTCGATCAGATGCGCCAGGAACCACACCTCGTTGTCGTCGCCGCTGTCGATGCCGATCCACGCGACCGGCAGATCCAGTCCGGCCAGTTCGTCGCGCCACTGCGCGGCCAGCACACTCTTCCCGAATCCGGCGGGCGCGTGGATCACTGTGAGCCGGCGTTCGACACCGTCGCGCAGGACGTTCAGCAGCCGCGGCCGGCGCACCGGCTCCCGGGGCGGGGTGGGCGGGCGGAATTTGGTGGCCGGGCTTGGCGGCAAGGTGGCGGGGGATCGGCTCTGCGTGTTCTCCGCGTTCCCGAACCGGCCGGAAGCACTGCTGCGCGGACCCGACGGGCCCCGGCGGCGCGCGCCGGAGGCCGGACCGAACGGACTCGCGGCGTCGCCGGCGTCCGTCTCCCGGCGACCCGACACGGTGGGCGGCAGGAACGGCCAGCTGCGCCGCGCGGTCACCGCGGGAACCGGCCGGTCGGACGCGGGCGCGACGGCGGCATCGACCGCGGTGACCTCCGGGTCCAGCAGTGCCATTTGGTCCGGTACCTGATCGTGCGCGGTCTGCACCGCGCGCAGCATCTCCCCGAACTCGTAGGCCGACGCCGGCCGTTCCTGCGGGTCCTGCGCCATGGCCTGTTCGATGACAGCCGCCACATCGGCAGGAATATCCTGTTCCCGCAGATCCGGGACGGGCTGGGTGGTGATCCGCAGGAACTGTGCCACCACTCGCTCCCCTGCCTGCCGTTCGAACGCGGCATGACCGGTGACCAGCGCGAAAAGTGTGGCGCCGAGCCCGTACACGTCGGAACGCACAGTGGGTTCGGCGCCCTTGAGCACCTCGGGCGCGGTGAACGCCGGCGACCCGGTGATCTGGCTGCTCGACGTGCGAAAACCCCCCGGCATCCGGGCGATCCCGAAATCGGTCAGCTGCGGCTCTCCGTAGGAGCTGAGCAGCACATTGGCCGGTTTCACATCGCGGTGCAGGATCCGCGTCCGGTGGGCGCTCTCGATGGCGCCGGCCAGTTTCACGCCCACCCGCACCGTATCCGCCCAGCCCAGTGGGCCGAGGTCGTGGACGAGACGTTCCAGCGAACCGTGCGTAGCGAAGGGCATCACGATGAACGGCAGCCCGCTGGCGGTCATATCGACCTGCAGGATGTCGACGATGTTCGGATGCCCGGACAGGCGGCCCATAGCGTGCTCCTCACGCAGGAACCGCTCCCGGCTCTCGGAATCGAGATCGGAGGAGAGGACCTTCACCGCGACCACCCGGTCCAGCGCCCGCTGCACGCACCGGTACACCACGCCGAACCCGCCGCGCCCGATCTCCTGTGCCTCGGTCAGACCCATGGCCGAGAGCTCTTCGGATATCCGATCCGATTCGCCGGGGTCGGGCCTCGCCGGGCTCTCGACACCCATTGTGGGTTCAGGTGCGGCGCTCTCCGGCTCCGGGGCGCTCTGTGGACCCGCGGCATTTCCCGGATCCTCGGCATCCGCAGTGACGTAGGCGTTATCCGATTCGCGGCCCCCGGGGCCCGAACGCGTTCGTGGAGTCATCTCACCACCTCGCACTCGTAACGAATCGGCTGCGGTGGATGCGCCGCCGCGCTGCCGTTCCGGTCTTCTCTTCCAACGTAGCGCGCTCGATACCCCGATGCGCGGTTTCGTCCCGCGCGCGTGTCCTCGCAGAAGGTCTCGATTTCGTCGGCACGCCGCCGCGCGGCGGCAAACGACCACGGCCCGCCCCACCACTCGGGTGGGACGGACCGTGTCGTTCGGTTAGGTCCGGCCGCGCGACCGCGGCCGGACCCGCAACCTACTTGCGCAGCGACGCCGGGACCTCGAAGCGCTTGCCGTACTTCTTCGCCAGTTCGTCGGCCCGGGCCACGAAGGCTTCCTGGCCGCCGGGGTAGCCGACGATGTACTGGTGCACGCCACCGGTCCAGGCGGGGAACCCGATGCCGAAGATGGAGCCGATATTGGCATCCGCGGTGGATTCGAGAACACCCTCGTCGAAACACTTCTGGGTTTCGAGGGCTTCGGCGAACAGCATGCGGTCGATCAGGTCCTGCAACGGCACATTGAACCCGGAGGTCGTCTTGAAGTGCTCGCGCAGCTGCGGCCAGATGTTGAGCCGCTTGCCGTTCTCGTCGTACTCGTAGAAGCCGGCCTTCTCCAAGCGGCCCGGACGGCCCTGCTCGACCATGTAGTCCACCACGTCGATGGCGGGATGCCGTTCGGTGCCCATGGCCGCGTCGCCGGCCTTGGCGGCTTCCTCGGTCTCCCGGGCGATCTTCTGCATGAGCTTCATGTTCAGCTCGTCGGTCAGCTGCAGCGGCGGCGCCGGGTAGCCCGCCTGCGAACCGGCCTGCTCGATGGTCGCGGGCTCGATGCCCTCGCCGAGCATGGCGATCGCCTCGTTGACGAAGGTGCCGATGACGCGGGAGGTGAAGAAGCCGCGGCTGTCGTTGACCACGATCGGGGTCTTCTTGATGGCGAGGGTGTAGTCGAACACCCGGGCCAGGGCCTCGTCGGAGGTCCGCTCACCCTTGATGATCTCCACCAGCGGCATCTTGTCGACCGGCGAGAAGAAGTGGATGCCGATGAAGTCTTCCTGGCGCTTCACACCTTCGGCCAGGCCGGTGATCGGCAGGGTCGAGGTGTTGGAGCCGAGCAGGGCGTCGGGGGTGACGACGTCCTCGATCTCCTGGAAGACCTTGTGCTTGAGCTCGGTGCTCTCGAAGACGGCCTCGATCACGAAGTCGACGCCCGCGAAGTCGGCGACGTCGGCGGACGGCTTGATCCGGTCGAGCAGCTCTTTGGACTTCTCCTCGGTGGTCTTGCCCCGGGACAGCGCCTTGGCCTCGATCTTCTCCGAGTAGTTCTTGCCCCGCTCGGCCGCCTCGATGGTGACGTCCTTGAGCACGACCTCGTAGCCGGCCTTGGCCGATACGTAGGCGATACCGGCGCCCATCATGCCCGCGCCGAGCACGCCGATCTTCTTGATCTCTTTCTTCGGCACATCATTCGGCCGCGAACCACCGTTGTTGATGGTCTGCAGGTCGAAGAAGAAGGCCTGGATCATGTTCTTCGCGACCAGCCCGGTGAGCAGGTGCACGAAGTAGCGGGACTCGATCAGCGAGGCGTCGTCGATCCCGACCTGCGAGCCTTCGACCGCCGCGGCCATGATGGCGCGCGGGGCGGGCATGTTGGCGCCCTTGATCTGCTTGCGCAGGTTGGCCGGGAACGCGGGCAGGGTCGCGGCGAACGACGGGCTGGCGGGGGTGCCGCCGGGGATCTTGAAGCCCTTCTTGTCCCACGGCTGCACCGAGGCTTCGGGGTTGGCCTTGATCCATGCCTTGGCGGCGGGAACCAGTTCCTCGACCGAACCGACCAGCTCGTCGATCAGGCCGATCTCCTTGGCTTTGGCCGGCTTGTTGCGCTGGCCCTGCAGCAGGACGCCCATGAGCGCGTTCTGCAGGCCGAGCATGCGCACGGTGCGGATGATGCCGCCACCGGCGGGCAGCAGGCCCAGGGTGGCCTCGGGCAGGCCGATCTGGGAGCCGCGGACGTCGGCCGCGATCCGGTGGTGGGTCGCGAGCGCGATCTCCAGGCCACCGCCGAGCGCGGCGCCGTTGATGGCGGCCACGACCGGTTTGCCGAGGGTTTCCAGGCGGCGCAGCGCGGATTTGATCTCGAGCAGTTCGGCCATCAGCTCCGGACCGTTGTCCGGGCCGACCTGCATCATGTTCTTCAGGTCGCCACCGGCGAAGAAGGTCTTCTTCGCGGAGGTCAGCACGACACCGGTGATGTCGTCCTTCTCGGCTTCCAGCCGATCGACCGTCTCGGTCATCGACTTCTTGTACAGGTCGTTCATCGTGTTGGCGCCCTGATTCGGGTCGTCCATCGTCAGTACGACGATGCCGTCCGAATCCTTCTCCCAACCGATCATGTTGGCTTCGCTCACGGTTTTTCTTTCTCCTGAGGGAATGGGGCGATGTTCACGGGCCCTCCATGGGCGTACGAGCTGCCGTCTCCGGGCCCGGTGTTCATCGCGAGGTGATGTGCGAGTCGGTTGGGAATCAGACGCGCTCGATGATGGTGGCCACACCCATGCCGCCGCCGATGCACAGCGTGACCAGGGCGTACCTGGCGTTGCGGCGCTCCAGCTCGTCGACCATGGTGCCGGTGATCATGGCGCCGGTGGCGCCCAGCGGGTGGCCCATGGCGATGGCGCCGCCGTTGACGTTCAGCTTCTCGTCCGGGATCTGCAGGTCCTTCTGGAACTTCAGCACCACGGAGGCGAACGCCTCGTTGATCTCGAACAGGTCGATGTCGTCGACGGTCAGACCGGCCTTGGCCAGCACCTTGTGCGCGGCCGGGGTGGGCCCGGTGAGCATGATGGTGCTGTCGGCGCCGCTGGTGGCGGTGGCGACGATGCGGGCGCGCGGGGTGAGGCCCGAGGCCTTGCCCGCCTCTTCGGTGCCGACCAGCACGAGGGCGGCGCCGTCGACGATGCCGGAGCTGTTGCCGCCGTGGTGGACGTGATCGATCTTCTCCACGAAGTGGTACTTCTGCAGCGCCACCGCGTCGAAGCCGCCCATCTCACCGATACCGGCGAACGACGGGTTCAGCTTGGCCAGATCTTCCAGGGTGGTGCCGGGACGCATGTGCTCGTCGCTGTCCAGCACGGTCAGTCCGTTGATGTCCTTGACCGGGACGATCGACTTGGCGAAGTAACCGCCGCTGGTGGCCTTCGCGGCCAGGTCCTGCGAGCGCACCGCGTAGGCGTCGACGTCCTCGCGGGTGAAGCCCTCGATGCTGGCGATCAGGTCGGCGCTGACGCCCTGCGGGACGACGTAGGTGTCGTAGTTGGTGGCCGGATCGAGCATCCAGGCGCCGCCGTCGGAGCCCATCGGCACTCGGGACATCGACTCGACACCACCGGCGAGGACCAGGTCCTCGAATCCGGAGCGCACCTTCTGGGCGGCCATGTTCACGGCCTCGAGGCCGGAGGCGCAGAAGCGGTTGATCTGCACGCCGCCGACGGTCTCGGGCAGGCCTGCCGTCAGGACGGTGGTGCGGGCGATATCGGAACCCTGATCGCCGACCGGAGATACGACACCCAGGATCAGGTCCGAGATCCGGTCCTCGTCGAGATTCGGGAAGCGGTTGCGCAGCTCCTGAACCAGGCCGGTGGTGAGGTCGATCGGCTTGACCGAGTGCAGCGACCCCTTCTTGTTGCGGCCGCGCGGGGTGCGGATGGCCTCGTAAATGTAGGCCTCTGTGGTCATATCGGAGTGTCCCTTCCTAGGAATACGCCCACCCGCAGCTGGCGGAGCAGACGCGAGTTACCTCGCCGACCGGCCGTTCGACCGACCGTCCGTATTCAGTTGGCAGCGCTGACGGGCCGGTCGGCCACGCGGGCATACGCTGTACAAACCACGGCGTGAACCAGCGAGGAGGTAACCCAGCGGCCCGTCCGTTACGGCCCACCATAGAACCTCGCCTCGCCGAAGTCCGCAGCCACCCGCCCATACTACCGCCGGATGCGAACTCCGGTTAACTTAACGTGGTCGAGACGATGCTTGTCAACTGTTCAACGGGGTGGCGCCCAGCTCACTGGCCAGCAATCGCAGAGCGACCTCGTCCGGGTCGCGCCGATCACCCGGGGCGACCGGCTGTGCCGACTCCGCGAGCATCTCCCGCTCTTCCTCCGGAGTGGACGGCGGCACGCTGTTCGGTGTGTAACCGTGATCCCCGGGACCCGGGTCGTCCGGCAGGTCCGGAAAATCCGGCGGGGGGATATCGTCGTAGGGATTCGCGGCGGCTGCCGCGGCCCCGGCCTTGGCCTGGCTCGGCCGCGAGAATTTCGGCGGCCGCCGGGCCGGATCGCCCTCGCGGCCGCCCACGCTCGCCCGGCCGCCGTTATCCGGTGCGGCGGCGGTGTCCCGGGCGGCGACGGCACCGGCCGCTGCCCCATTCGCGCTATCGACCGGCTCCGGCTCACTGCTGGGCCGGGTCGGAGCCGGGCGTCGCGGACCGCCTCGACGACCACTGTCCGAATCCCCGGAATCGGCGTCACCGGACCGCCGACCACCCCGTTCGCGTCCGCCGGGCCCGCGCGAGACCTGCTGGCCCGTGACGACCCACCGGACCGGATGTTCCCGCCCGAGCACCGCGGTCACCGCCGACCGGACCGCCGAGAGGGGCTGCGGCTGCGAGAGGCGCTGCACCAGCGCGGCGTGGTGCGCCAGCACGATCTCGCCGTCCTCCACCCCGGCCACCGAGGCGCCCGAGGTGAGCATCGCGCCGATCGTCGGCCCGAAGTCGCGGACCTTGACCTTGATCTCCGGCCAGGCAGCCTCCACCGCGACGAGCAGGTCGGGATCGGCGGGGGCCTCGGTATCGGGTGCACCCGGCGCGGCGGGGGGCGGCGGATCGGTATCCGTCCCGCTCGGCACGTTCGGGTCCACCTCCGCCAGACCCACCTCCGCCGGGCCCACCTCCGCCGGGTCCGCATCCGACGGGCCCACCTCCGCCAGGTCCGCCTCCGCCGCGACCGCCTCGGACGCAACCGCCTCCGACGCAACCGCCTCCGCCCCGGCGGGCTCCGATTCCGTCTCGACCGGGCTCGCGTCGTTCGACGTATCCGGCCGTTCCTGCGGCGCCGTGCCCGACTGGGTCACCGCGGCCGCTCGTGGAGGGCCGGCCGGCGTATCTGCGCCCGCCGGGCGGACTTCGGTACGCCGGTCGGGCTCCGGGCGCTGCGGGCCCGGCGCACCGGGCTCGGCCGAACCCGTTGCGGCAGGCGATGTCTCCTCGGCCCGATCGCCCGGGCCGGGCGCCGGGTGTACGGGACCGGCGACCGCGGCCTCACTTTTCGGCGGCTCGGCTGCGGTGGGCTCCGCGTTGCCGGTCTTGGACTCGCGTAGCGCGGCCAGCGCCTCGGCCCCCCGGCGGCGGGACGAGTCGGATACCGGCGGACGGGCGGATGCCGGGGCGGCCTCGGTTACGGGTCCGCGGCCGGCATCGCCCGCCGGCGCGGCGAGCGCACCGGTCGCGACCCGACGTTCGAGCTGTTCGAGACGCTGCAGGGTCGCGGCCGCGGATTCGTCGGCGGCCGGCAGCAGCATCCGCGAGCAGACGACCTCGAGCAGCAGGCGCGGCGCGGTGGCCCCGCGCATCTCCCCCAGACCGGCATGCAGGAGTTCGGCGTAGCGAGTGAGGGCCGCGGGCCCGAGCCGGGCGGCCTGATCGCGCATCCGGTCCAGCAGATCGGCAGGGGCGGCGACGAGGCCGCGCTCGGTGGCATCGGGTACCGCCTGCATCAGGATCAGGTCGCGCAGACGCTCGAGGAGGTCCACCGCGAACCGGCGCGGATCGTGCCCGGCTTCCATCACCCGGTCGATGGTGCCGAAGAGCGCGGCGCCGTCGGCGGCGGCCAGCGCGTCGACCGCGTCGTCGATCAGCGCCACATCGGTCACGCCCAGTAGTGCGACGGCGCGCGGGTAGGTGACGCCCGCGGACCCCGCGCCGGCGAGCAACTGGTCCAGCACGCTCAAACTATCGCGCGGGGAACCGCCGCCCGCGCGGATGACCAGCGGATACACCTCTTCTTCCACCGGCACCTGCTCCTGCTCGCAGATACCGCCGAGCAGGCCGCGCATGGTCGCGGGGGGCAGCAGCCGGAACGGGTAGTGATGGGTGCGCGAGCGAATGGTCGGCAGCACCTTGTCGGGTTCGGTGGTGGCGAAGACGAAGATCAGGTGGGCCGGGGGCTCTTCGACGATCTTGAGCAGCGCGTTGAATCCGGCCGTGGTGACCATATGCGCCTCGTCGACGATGAACACCCGGTAGCGGGACTCGGCGGGCGCGTAGAACGCCCGGTCCCGGAGTTCGCGGGTGTCGTCGACACCGCCGTGGCTGGCGGCGTCGAGCTCGATCACATCGAGATTGCCGCCACCACCCGGCGCGAGGGAAGTGCACGAGGCGCAGGTCCCGCAGGGGGTGGAGGTGGGGCCCTCCGCGCAGTTCAGCGAGCGGGCGAGGATGCGCGCCGAGGAGGTCTTACCGCAACCGCGCGGACCCGAGAACAGATAGGCATGACTGATCCGGCCGGTGTCGAGCGCGGTACACAGCGGGTCCGTGACATGCTCCTGGCCCACCACGTCAGCGAACGTTGCCGGTCGGTACTTCCGGTACAGAGCCACGGCCAGAGGCTACCGGCGGACCCCGACAGCGCGCACCCGGCGTCGGCACCGGCTCGCCAGTGAAATTCGCGCGAACCTTCCATCACTGGGTTAACGGCGTTACGCTAACGCCACTAACTTACGGAACCGGGGGTACCGATATGCTGATCCGCATCGCGCGGTTCACCACCAGATTTCCGCGCGCAATCCTCATCGGCGCGCTCGCCGTCGCGCTGCTGTTCGGGATCTTCGGCGCCACCGCGGCTTCCGGACTGAAATCCGGTGGCTTCGTCTCCGCCGACGCCGAATCGATCCGTGCCGCCCAGTCGCTCACCGACAATTTCGACGGTGCCGCGCCGAACTACATCCTGCTGGTCGAATCACCGGCCGGGGTCGACGCGGAACAGGTGCGAAACCGCGCCCTGCAGATCATCGACGTCCTCCGGGCGCGTGCGGACACCGCTGGAGTGCAGTCCTACTGGACCGCGCCGTCCCCCGCGGTCGCCAGCGCCCTGCGCAGCACCGACGGCGAATCCGGGCTCATCGCGGTCACTTTCGAGGGCGACGAAACCCAGGTCCAGGAGTCCGCCGGCGAACTCGGCGGGCAGGTGACCGGAACCGCCGACGGTGTGACCGTCCGGGCCGGGGGCCTGGCCGCGACCTTTCACGAAGTCAACGAGCAGATCACCCACGACCTGGCGATCGCCGAGACCGCGGCCATCCCACTGACCCTGGTGGTACTCGTGCTGGTCTTCGGCAGCCTCGTAGCCGCGTCGCTGCCGCTGCTGGTCGGATTGTTCGCGATCGCCGCCACCCTGGCGATCCTCAAACTGTTCACCCTGTTCACCGACGTCTCCATCTACGCGATGAACCTCACCACCGCGCTGGGACTGGCGCTGGCGATCGACTACAGCCTCTTCATCGTCAGCCGGTTCCGGGAGGAGCTCGCGGCCGGACTCGACCCCCGCGCGGCAACCGTCCGCGCCTTGCAGACCGCCGGTCGCACCGTACTGTTCTCCGCGGTCACCGTGGCGCTGTCGCTCTCGGCGATGCTCGTCTTCGACCTGTACTTCCTGCGCTCGTTCGCCTATTCGGGGGTTGCGGTGGTGGTAGCCGCCGCGGCCGCGTCGATCGTGGTGCTGCCCGCCGCGCTGATGCTGCTGGGGCATCGGGTCAACGCCTTGGACCTGCGCGCGCCGATCCTGCGATTGTTCGGCCGCGAACCCGCGGCGCTGGGCGCCATGGTCCCGGAACAGACCCGCTGGTATCGCCTGGTCAAGCGAGTCATGCGGGCCGCGGTACCGGTCTCCGTGGTGATCGTGGCATTGCTGCTGGCGCTGGGCTCACCGTTCCTCTCCGTGAAGTTCGGCTACCCCGACGAGCGAGTCCTGCCGACCTCCGCGGCCAGCCGTCAGGTAGGCGACGAGATCCGGGCGGAGTTCCCGCGTGCCGATCCGGGCGGCAGCACCACGATCGTGCTCGACGGATACCGCGACGAGCGCGGGGTCGGCGACTACGCGGCCAGGTTGTCCGAGGTCGACGATGTGACCGCGGTGTTGTCCAGCGCCGGGGTGTACGTCTCCGGGAACCGTCTCGCGCCCACTCCCCCCGGGATGGCGAACGACAGCGGCACCTACCTGTCGGTCAACACATCGCTGGACCCCTTCTCCCCCGCCGGTGGTGAGCAGCTGAAGGCGTTGCGGGCGATCGACGCGCCCGCACCGGCCCTGTTCGGCGGATCCGCCGCGGTGAACGAGGATTCCCTGGGCGCGCTGGCCGCGCGACTCCCACTCGCGGCCCTGCTGATCATCCTGTCCACCTTCGTGGTGCTCTTCCTGTTCACCGGCAGCCTGATCCTGCCGCTGAAAGCCCTACTGCTGAACACCCTCTCGCTGACCGCCGCGTTCGGCGCCATGGTGTGGATCTTCCAGCAGGGTCATCTGCAGGGTCTGCTCGGCTTCACCGCCGTCGGCTATCTGGTGCCGACCATGCCGATCCTGATGTTCTGCCTGGCCTTCGGGCTGTCCATGGACTACGAGGTGTTCCTGCTGTCGCGCATCCGGGAGGAATGGCTGCGCCGCCGGGCCGGACGCACCGATTCGGAGTCCGCGGCGGCGGACAACACCGAATCCGTCGCGATCGGCGTGGCCCGCACCGGCCGTATCTTCACCGCGGCGGCCGTGCTGATGGCGATCGTGATCGGCGCCCTGACCACCTCCAAGGTGTCGTTCATCCAGCTGATGGGCCTGGGCCTGACCCTGACTGTGCTCGCCGACGCCACTCTCATCAGGGCACTGCTGGTTCCGGCACTGATGAAACTGCTGGGACCGCTCAACTGGTGGGCGCCGAAACCACTGGCCCGGCTGCACGAACGAATCGGCTTCAGCGAAGAGCCGGCGGCCTCGCCCGCGACCGCCGAACCACCGGTGCGCGTATGACCGGCGCGCCGCGGCCACGGTCCCCGCGCGGGGCCGGCGGCCGGCTGCGCGCGGAGATCATCACCGCCGCCCGGGAACTGCTCGAGAGCACGGGCAGCGTCGAAGCGGTATCGATCCGGGCAGTAGCGGGCGTGGTCGGGGTCAGCGCGCCCTCGATCTACCGGCATTTCGCGGACAAGGACGCGCTGATCGAGGCCGCGGTGGCCGAGGTCTTCGAAGCGCTGAACACCGCGATGCAGGCGGCGGTGGATCCGGCCGATCCACCTACCCTGCGGCTGCACCGGCTCGGTCTGGCCTACGTCCGTTTCGCGCTGGACCACCCCGAGCAGTACCGGCTGGCGACCATCCCGACCACCCACCGGGCAGCCGTGGACATGGTGCTGACCAGCGGCGCGTTCAGATATTTCGCCGCCACCGTGGAAGAAGCCATGGACGACGGGCTGATCGACCGCGCGGACCCCACCCCGCTCGTCCTCGAATTGTGGGCCGCCGCACACGGCATCGCCTCGCTACTGCTGGCGAAACCGTTCCTGCCCTGGGGCGATCCGATGGCGGTCGCCGAGCGGGTGCTCGACGCGGCATGTTTCGGACATGTGGTCACGGAATTGATGGGACCCGAGACGACTCCGGCCGAAATGACGCAGTGGGTCATGGAGCTCCGCGCGCGGACACGCGAATCCGGTCCGCCCGCCGACTGATTCAGCTGACGGCGTCGGCCGACGCGGTGAAGGTGTTGCACTCGGCGGTCAGATTGTGCTCGACGCCCAGCCCGAACCAGCGGCCCCCGTTGTCCGGGGTGCCGTGATCACGCATATCGCCGTGCTGGTCACCGCGATGGTCGGCGTCGGTGCGCGCATCGGTCATCTGCTGGTCGCTGAGCGCACCGCCGTCGGCCGAAGAAACCAGATACATCCCGTCGAAACAGTTGGCCTGCAACTCGACCCGGCGCGACAGTTCCAGACCTTCGGTACTGCGCGCGCCCGCATCGACCCGCCGGCTGTTGGCCGCGAGGAGGATGCCGGACATGTTCTGGATGTGATGTCCGTACTCGTGGGCGAACACCGAGAGGTAGACCACCCAGTTGTCCTCGTAGTAATCGGTCTGCAGCTGGCTGATCGGCATGTAGACAGTGCGATTCGCCGGACAGTAGAACGCGGCGAACTCACTGGTCGATCCGGTACACGGGGTCGTGATGCCGTCGGTGTTCGCGGAGACGAGCACCGACGGCGGTGCGAAGGGCAACCCCGCATCCTCGAGTACCGGCCGCCAGGCCGCCTCCAGACACGCCTCGGCACTCTCGAAGAACGCCCGCGCCGAGTCCTCGTCGGGGGACCACTGCGAGTATTCGCAGTTCGCCGGGATCAGCGTCGCATCGGGATCGGTGAGCAACGGATTGGCCGCGGTCTCGGCGGGACCGGTTTCGCCGGTGTCATAGCTGTGGTCCGGCTGCGGGCCGAGCACGTTCAGGTCCCCGGAGTTCAGCGCACCGCGCACCAGTGCGGCGACCAGGACCACGATCAGTCCGAGTACCAGCAGCAGCGACCGGCCGCTGCTGCGCCGGGTGCGCGGCCGCGGCGCGTTCGGCAACCGGTAGGGCACCGGAGGCGGCATCGGCGGGGCGACGATCGGGCGGTAGCCGGGGACGGGACCGTGCTGCGGGCGCGGCGGATAACCGGGCGGCCGATACGGATATCCCGGCCCGGCCGGGTATCCCCCGTGCGGTCTCTGCTGCGGCGGCCGACCGGGCGGCGGACCGTACTGCGGACGGCCCCGGGGCGGTATCGGTTGCCTGCCGGGCGGCACCGGTCCGCGTCCGTAAGGTGGTTGTGTCACTCCCCCGGACCCCCTCGCATTTCTCGCATCGCCAACAGCCGCTGACGCAGGATAGCAAGCTGTCTAAGGTAACGAGTCATGCTCACTTTTCGGGGGGGCGCACTCGCGCTGCTACTCGCACTGACCGGACTATTCGCCGTTTTCTGGGTGAACGCGCCGACCGCCCGGGCACAGCAGCCGACCGGTTCGATCCTGTATCTGGATATGACGCTGAACCGCGAGGGCGTGCTGGAAGTGACCGAGCGCGTGACAGTTCCGCCCGGTGAGCGTTTCACGATGACCCTGCCGCTGCGCGTGCAGATCAGCGAGGATTCCGAACGCCGCTTCGCGGTCACCGATATCGAGACGACCGGGCCGGGCACAGCCGAGATCGCCGACGACCTGTTCACCGTCGACGCGGGCCCCGGGGAATCGACCTTCCGCTATTCGGTGCGCAATACGGTCAGCGACGCCGAGGGCAGCCAGGTGTTCCGCTGGTTCGGCGTGCTCAATGTCGACCTCGCCGAGATCCACGCCTCATTGATCAGTCCGAGCTTCGAGATGGGCATTGTGGAATGCCTGCTGGGTCCGATCGGCGATACCCGGCCGTGCGCTCAGGTCCATATCGAGCCGGACGGCGTCATGTACCTGGACCAGACGAATCTGCGCAAAGGCGAATCCGTCGATCTGACCCTGCAGGTCCCGCCGGGCACGGTGCCGCCCAATGCCGATATCACCGGACCCGGTGACTCGCCGTTCGCGATCACCGGACCCGTACTCGTCGCGTTCGCGCTGCTGGTGGTCGCCCTGGCCGGCCTGGCCGGCTACGTCTTCTGGGCACGACGGCAGTCCGTGCCCGCCGAAGCGATGGACCCGCTGGTGCAGAGCGGGGGCCGGACCCAGTTCAGTTCGCCGGCCGGCATCCTGCCCGGTGAGGCGGGAGTGCTGCTGGACGGCCATTCCGATCCGACCGATATCGCCGCCACTGTGGTGGATCTGGCGGTGCGCAACTATCTGTGGATCGAACGGATCGGTGAAACGCAGTGGCGGCTCGTCCGGGTGAATCCCGCCGACGATCAGCTCCGCGGTTACGAACGGGTGGTCTACGACGCATTGCTGCCTGCGGGCACCGACCAGGTGACGATGGCCGAACTGGGCGCCCCGGGCCGGTTGCCCGCCGAGCCGCTGCGCCGCGCCATGATCGCCGACGCCGTCCATCGCGGCGCCTTCATCGACCCGGTGCGCCGCCGTATTCCGTTGTGGCTGGGCGGCGGACTGGTGGTGCTGGGCGCCGCCGTGACCGTTCTCGCCGCGCTACTGGCCGGGCACGCCCTGGTCGGTGTGGCGATCGCGCTGGCCGGTGGCGGGCTGCTCGCCGCCCAGAAGTTCCTGCCGGTGCGCACCGCGTTCGGCCGGACGCTGACCGGACAGGTCCGTGGCCTGCAGCGGGGCCTGGAGCTGGTGACCAGCCGGCAGATCCCGCCCGGCGACCGGGAGCTCGTCTTCTCCCGGGGCCTGTCCTACATGGTGGTCTGGAGCCGAGCCGACTATTGGGTCCGCACGTTCCGCGATATCGACCCGTCGGCCGACGATGATCCCGGCCTGTACTGGTTCGGGGGTTTCGAAGGCGACTGCGACCTGCACCGATTCGCCGTCCACTTCCCGTATTTCATCACCGCGATCGAATCGCTGTTTCCCGCGAACTGAGCGGGACGCCCCGTGCGGCAGCTCGCCGCACGGGGGGGGGGACGTCCAGAGCTCGAGCAGCGCCTCAGGCAGTGACCCGGCGCAGCGCGGCGAGCGGGTCGGCGTACAGAGCACTGAGCGAAGTCACCACGGCCGCGAACTCCTGAACCTTCGACGCGTAGCCGGTGACCCGGATATCGGTGGCCGGCAGCACGGTCGATTCGTTGAACGCGCGCGCCACATGCGCCAGACCGGGGCGGTAGGTCGTGAAAGCCTGCCCACCGAGCACCACCCGATCGGGGTTGAGCATATCCCGCACCAATGCCACGGTCCGGCCGAGAACGGTCGCCCGTTCCGCGAGCAACTCCCGCGCCGGTTCCGATCCACGCGCCGCCGCCCGGTAGAGATCACCGATATTCGAGCTGGCTTTCCCGTTGTGCGCAGGGATGATTCCGCGTCCGACGGCCCGCGAGTGCAGTCCGCGGTCACCGACGGTCGCTTCCAAGCAACCACGCCGGCCGCAGGAGCATTCGACCGTGGAGCCGGTGGGCAGATGCGCGATCGAACCCGGACCGTTGTTCGGGGTGTGCACCCGGCCGTCCAGGGTCACCGAGATGCCGGCGGTCTCACGGACGTAGAAGTAGAGGCTGCTGCCGTGCGCCGCACGGCCGTGGTTGTCCGCCGAATCCTGACTCACGGCGGGCAGTAACAGTTCCGAAGCGGCCATCGCCTCGACGTGCGGGGCCACCGTCACCGGCAGGCCGAGCACCTCGCTGAAGACCGCGCCCACCGGCGCCGTCTGCCAGCCCAGTTTCGGGTGGTCGACGATACCGGTGTTCGGATCGACCCGGCCGCCGATCGCGACCCCGACCCAGAGCGGAGTGCGCCGATACCAGCGCTGCAGAAACGATTTAGCGCTGTGCGCGACCGTTTTCACCGCGAACTCCTGGCCGGTCTGCGGGGTGGCGATGGTGAGGCCCCCCAGAATCCGGCCACGCAGATCGGACACCACGATCCGGGTGGACGCGGCGCCGATATGGACACCGAGCGTGCCGAAAGTATCGTGATCCACCTCGAACGGGACACGGGGACGGCCGACCGCGCCGGAGGCGGTCAGATCGGCTCGCTCCCGCAGCAAACCGGCGGTGAGCAGCGACGACACCTGACGGTTGACGGTGGCGATACTCAGTCCGGTGGCGCGTGCGGTCTTATCGCGGAATACCGGACCTGTAGTAGCGGCCCGCAGCACGGCCGCGGCGGGGTTATCCGATAAGCGCAGGTCAGGGGCTACTACCGGACGGGGAACTCGGGTACGGATTGCGGGAGCCTGCGACGCGGTGCGTTCGGCGGTGCGGACGGCCATATAAATTTCCTCGGTGAATATTTCCCGCAGAACGGGATATGCCTACACGTACTGAAACGAGGCGGCGAGTAGATCGGAATCGCTCAACCGCAGTGGCGGTGGCGACACAACTCGCGGGTGAGTGGCAGGCGCAGGCCCAGAGCGGCGGTCACGTAGGTGACCTTCCGCGAGTCGGCGCTGCTGGTAGACATAACAAATAAATTAACATCTCCCCTGGCACAACACCAAGGTTTCCGAAATCTTCGTCACCCGGGATCGGACGTTTCCCCAGCTCGGACCGGTCATTCCCGGCCGGACGCCACCGACAAGGGCCGCTGCACGGTCATTCTCGGACACGCGAGCATGTGGTAACGACGCACAGCTCGCCCAATGGCGAATTCGAGACACCGAGCCGATGAATTCCCCGCAACTCCACGGAGAATATCGAACCAATCGAATCCGCAATATTCTCCGCGATTCACCGGGAAATATTCTCCGTCGCTCGCCGGGGAATATTCCCCGCACCCGAGCGGACAATTGCGACCTGCCCTGTCCCGGCTGGGGCGTCCGAGGCCCTGTCGCCGAGACCCGGCCGGGACGCCGTGCCCCAGGAAGGGCGACCGAACACCCTGGTACACGCTCTTTTCCGCTGCTATGCTCCGAGCACTGGGTGGGGAGATCCAAGGGGGAGACGATGCCCGTACCAGATCTGGGACAGCAAGACGCCGTGCGTCTGTACGAGGCGGCACGAGCCGGCGAGTTCCATATGCCGGAAGATGCCGCACGCCGGCTCGCCACCTCGTGCGACCGGCTGGCCGAACGAATACGTCTGGCGCGGGCGAACGCCGCGTCGCTCATCGAGGTGCGCGGATTCCCGGATCTGGCCTCCGGCCGCGCATTGGCCCGCGGTTTCGGCGCGAAAGGACAGGAATACCTGGACGCCCTCAGCGCCTTCGAACAGACCGCGCTGCGGCACAAGGCCGCCTACCTCGCGGCCGCGTCACTTGTCGCCGAAGCCGATGCCGCCAACAGCGCCGCTCTCGCCCGAGCGGTGGCGGATCCGGCGTGAAATGCGGCAGTATATCGAAATACGCAGGGGTGCAGATCAATTGAAACCATGTGGTCCGCCGCGCCGATCCGGGCGCGCGGCGGATCGCACGACCAAGGGGGCCGACAGTGGCGCAGCAGGGGCAGCCGGATACCGCGGGTACCGGCGCGGATCCAGCGTATGTACGCGATCGTGAGGTTTTCGACGCCTACACCCATCAACAGATCTGGGACCGGGTGCACCAAGTCCTGGCACCGGCCGAACTGAGGCGCCTCGCCGATACCTGGGGTGCCACCGCGACGGCCGTGGAGTCGGCATTCGACGACTTCGCGCGGGATATCACCCGGTTCTCCGGCGACTGGTCGGGTCTGGCGGCCGCCGCGGCGGCTCGAGCAGTCGCCGCGTTCGTCGAGGCAGGCGACGATTCGGTCGCCGTCTCCCGCGTCGTCGAGCAGCTGATCGCGGCGGATTCCACTGCCGCCGAATCGGTTCGCGCGGCGATTCCGCCGCCGCCCGCGCCCTATCTGCCGGATCCGGATCCGGCGGTCGAGGCGGCCGAGGGCGCGCGGCGCCGCACGGCGTACAACACCACCGCGGCGGCGCTCACGGCCGATGCCCAGGACGCCATGGCCTTCAACTACAACCCCACGATCCCGGCCAGCGGCGACAATGTCCCGCGCTTCGCGGCCCCGGGCCCCGACAGCCCGGAGGATCGTTCCCGGCTCGGGGGTCCAGGTCGGAGGGCCGCCCCCGCGGCGCCGAATTCCGACGCGCCCCGGGTGGTAGAAGACCACGACCCGCCGGCGGCCGCCCCGGCCGGAAGCGAGGCGGGCGACCGGTCGTCCGTTTCCGACATCGGGCCGGAAGACCCGGACGGGGCCGCGAGCCGGGAGTTCGCCGATTCGGAACCCGCGCCCCCTGTCACCGCACCGGACACCGAAACCTACGCTCCGCAGCCGGATTCATCACCGGCTGATCCACCGGCCCCTGCCGCCGAGGAGACCACGGAACCTGTTACGAGCGAGCAACCCGTCGCCGCTGCAGATCCCCCCGCTGAGATATCCGGTACCGACGCCGCCTCCGACTCGTCGACCACCGACCCGTCCGCCACCGAACCAGCGGCCACCGGACCAGCGGCCGTTGGATCGCCCACGGTGGAACACCCGATCGGCAGCCCCGGCCTCACCGAGGCCCAGCCACGATCACAGCCCGCCGGACCCGTCGCCGGGGTCCCGCCGGGCACAGGCACAGGCACAGGCACAGGCACAGGCGGATCGTCTACCCCCTACCCAGAGGCGGCGGGTAGGTCGGGTCATCCCGCCGGGGCGCCCGGACCGAGCAGCACCTCCGGTGGGCCACTCGGCCCGAGTTCCCCCGCGGCTGCCTACCGGCCGGGTACCGCTTCCGTCTCACTCGCACCCGCTGCCCAGCCCTCCGCCGCCCCGAGCGGTTCCGAATCCCGTACCGCGACCGCCCCCGAACCATCCGGCCACACCGAGCCCGTGGCGCGGCCCCGCCCGCCCGGCAGCGCGGATCGCGAGCCGCTCGGCACCGCGAGTGCCGCACCGGACACCTCCCCTGCCGCCGAGCGGGCCGAGCATCCCGGCACCCGGTCGTTCCGGCCGGGTGCGCCGAGCCTGCCCGCCCCGCCGGCCGGCGGGGCCGTGCCGTCCCGGGGCCCCGATCGCGAACGTCCCAGCCCGGACTATCTACACGCCCCGAACGAGGAGCTGACCGCTACCCGCCCCGCGGTACCGCCGGTTCTCGGCGAGTACACCGAGGCCGAGCGGCCGGACAGAACCGGGCCGGGAGGCGGGACCCGCTGATGGAATGGGTGTTCACGCCGGACGAGTTCGGTCATATCTGGCAGGCCGAGACCGGGCTCGACCGGCGGCCCCACCCCATCGACCTCGCCCCGCGCGGCACCGTGCTCACCGAGAGCGCTCGGGCCGCATTGGAACTCGAGCACCGTTTTCCATCCAACGGCGATGCGGATCTCACCGGTACGCTGCGGTTCCTGGCCCGCACCGACGTGACCCGGGTGACGGTTTTCGGTGATGAGTTCGACGGGGAACAACGCCGCCCCGATCCGATCCTCGCGCTCGCCGTGGCCTTCGGGAACTGGGGTGCGGTGATCCGCGCGCACGCCGCCGAGATCAACGTCACCGCCTGCCACGCCCGGATCGTCGGCAAACATCTCGCGACCGCGCTCGGCCCGGCCCCGGCAGGTGCCCTTCCGGCTATGCGGGAACCGCGTGAGGCGGTGCTGTGCCCGCCCTCGCAGCCGTGGGAATCCGACGATGCGGTCGCCCGGGCACAGCGACTGCGCGAAATACTGCACCGGCCGATCGACGCTCGGGGTTTCCTCACGATCACCGTCGCTCCGGACGACCCCATGTCCCCGCCGCCCGTACACCGCACCTGGCTGGATTTCACCGGCGACGGCCGCTACCTGCTCACCGCCGGCAGTCACTTATCGCTCACACCCGTCGGCGAATCCGATATGGCCGCCGCCATCACCCGGATCGCGCGCATCCGCTGACCGCGCCCTCGAGGACGCATCGCGCGGCGGATCATTTCTTCTTGGCGGCTGCCTTCATCTGCTTTTTGAAGGCCCGCACCTCGAGCAATGTCTCTCCATCGACGATATCGGCCGCCGACCGCCGCGACCCCGGTTTCGCGTAGTCCCCGGCCGCCGCCTCCCACCCCGCAGGCCGGACCTCGAGTTGCTTACCGAGCAGCGCGAGGAAGATCCGCGCCTTCTGGTCCCCGTACCCCGGAAGCGCCTTCAACCGCGTCAGCACTTCTTTGCCGTCGGGGTCCCCGGCAGTCCAGATCGCGGGCACGTCCCCGTCGTAGTGTTCGATCACATAGCGCGCCAGATCCTGGATCCGCCGAGCCATCGACCGGCCGTACCGGTGGATGGCAGGCGGAGTAGCGGCCATTTCCTCGAACTCGGCCTGATCCGCGGTGGCGATCGCGTGGATATCCAGCCCGCCCATCCGGTCGGAGATCTTCTTGGGTCCGCGGAAGGCGTGCTCGAGTGGATACTGCTGGTCCAAGAGCATCCCGATCAGCAACGCCAGCGAACTGCGCGACAGCAGCTCATCCGCCTCGGGTTCCTGTGCCAGACACAACTCGGCCATACCGTGCTCCTCACTCTGGACTACCAGCGATGATCCCATGGGAACCCCCGCGTGCTCCGCCAGGCGTACCTCCGCGTTCGCTCCGGCCATGCGCTCCCTGCGTACCTCCGCGACCGCTCCCGCCATGCGCTCCCTGCGTACCTCCGCGTCCGCTCCGGCCATGCGCTCCCGCACCCGCGCACCACCGCGTTCCCTGCGGCGATGCGCACCCCGCGCACTCCGTGTCCGCCCTGGACGTGCGCAGTCAGTGGATGGGCTTCGCCCAGCTGCACCCATTAGGCTCGCCCCCATGCCACACACGGCGATACACCCACCCACCACACTGGATGGACACCGACCCATGGACAGTTTCGGGTTACGTCCCGACCGTTTCGATGCACAAGGCCGCGATCAGCTGGTCGATATCCGCGATCTACAGGCCACCCTTCCGGGCCTCACCAGGTTGCGCGAGTGGGGGCACGAGGCCCTCGCATTGCAACCGGGTGAGCACGCGGTGGACATCGGATCCGGTACCGGATCCGAAGTGATCGCGTTCGCGGACGCCGTCGGGCCCACCGGCTCGGCCGCCGGGGTGGAGCCCGACCCGAACCTGCTGGCCGCCGCCGAACAGCGCGCCGCCGAAGCGCGCTCATCGGCCACCTTCCACTCCGGCGACGCCTACGGCATACCGTTCGGGCCCGCGACCTTCGACGCGGTGCTCTGCGAACGCGTGTTCCAGCATCTGACCGCCCCCGAGCGGGCGGCCCGCGAGATCGCCCGGGTACTGCGCCCCGGCGGCCGGGCCGTCGTGATGGACGCCGACTGGGGTTCGGCGATCGTGCATCCCGGTGACCACCGGGTTGTCCGTGAGGTCGTCGACACCCTCATCTCGGCCACCACCAACCCCTATTCGGGTCGCCGGTTGCCGGGCCTGCTGACCAGGGCGGGGCTGGAACTGGAGAGCACCGGCTCACAGGCGCTGATCCAGGAGCACTCCGTCGGAGCCGGTGCGCTGGTCAGCCGGGTCTCCGCGATGGCGGTGGCCCGCCGGGTCATCACCGAGGCCGATCGCGCGAAACTTCTCGATGATCTGGCCGCGGGCGCGGCCGCGGGTGACATCCACCTCTCGGTGACCATGTTCGCCGTGCACGCCCGGAAGCCGGCCTGACCGCCGCCACCCGCCCGTAAGGATCTACTTCAGCAGTTTCTCGGTCGCTGCCAGCAGTACGCAGGTCGCCAGCCCGTCCATTGCCTGCTCCAGCTCCGGCAGCGCCGGGAAACTGGGGGCGATACGAATGTTCTTGTCCTCCGCGTCTTTCTTGTACGGGAAGGCCGAGCCCGCGGCGGTCAGCGCGATTCCGGCCGCCTTCGCCAATTCGATCACCCGCGCGGCCGTCCCCTCGAGCACATCGAGGCTGATGAAATAGCCGCCCTTCGGCTCGGTCCAGGACGCGACTTTCGAAGCGCCCAGCCGTTCCTCGAGGATGCGCAGGACCAGGGCGAACTTCGGCTCCAGGATGGCGCGATGCTTCTGCATATGCGTGCGCACCCCGGCGGCGTCGGTGAAGAACCGCAGGTGGCGCAGCTGGTTCACTTTGTCCGGGCCGATACTCTTCTTGCCCGCATGTCCCAGATACCAGTTCAGGTTCTCGGTGGAAGCGCCGAAGAAGCTCACTCCGGACCCGGCGAAGGTGATCTTGGAGGTGGAGGCGAAAACCAAGGGACGGTGCGGATTTCCCGCCTCGGCGGCCAGCGACAGCACATCCAGCACCGGCGCCGCGGTATCGGTGAGCGGATGCACGGCGTAGGCGTTGTCCCAGAACAACCGGAAATCGGGTGCGGCCGCGGGCATCGAAACCAGTTCGCGCACCACATCTTCGGAGAAGATCACACCGGTCGGGTTGGAATAGTTCGGCACCGCCCACAGACCCTTGATCTGCGGATCCTCGGCGATCAGTTCGGCGATGAACCGGGTATCGGGCCCGTTGTGCCGCATCGGCACGGTGATCATCTCGAAGCCCAGCGACTCGGTGATCGCGAAATGACGGTCGTATCCCGGACTCGGGCACAGGAATTTGACCGCCGGCTCATCCGCCCACCGGCGCGGCGAATCGGGCAACCCGAAGAGCGTGGCGAAGGCGATCGTGTCGTGCATCAACTCCAGGCTGGCGTTGTTGCCGGCGATCAGATTGTCGACGCCGATGCCGAGGAGTTCACCGAAAATGGCGCGCAACTCCGGAAGCCCGTGCAGCCCACCGTAATTACGGCAGTCGGTACCGGTGCCGTCCCGGAAGTCACCGTCGCCCGGCAGCGAGAGCAGCGCCGAGGACAGGGCGAGTTGTTCCGGCGAGGGCTTGCCTCGGGTCAGATCGAGAGTGAGCTGAGCAGCCTGCAGTGTCGCGTAGTTCGCGGACTGGAGTTCGTGCTCGGCCGTGAGTTCCTCGGGACTCATCAAACCGATCTGTGTCTGCCGGGGCATCGTAGACAGCCTTTCCAACTACCTGTGCGTGCGATTTCGGCGGCCGTTGTGTCCGGCCGCTCCGAGCCACGTTACCCGGGCGGCTGCCGCCGCCGGGAGGTGTTGGTGTTCTGCGCGAATCAGCGCCGTCCGGCAGCTGTGCGAGAGGACCGTTGCGCGGCTCGGGAACACCGACGCCGCACAGTCCGAGATAAGGGGACCCCGCGCACCCGGCAGAGCCCGTTGACCCTTGCTGCCTTCCGGCCCTGGGGGAGTTCACAGGATGCGCGCCGCGCGGGATCCGTCGGCCAGTGTAGCGGTTGCCGGCGACGGTGGGTCGGAGGGGGCCGCGCTCCTTCCCCAGGGCGCATACGTGACGACTCGGTGCTCGCTACCATTCTCCTGAGTCGGAGGGGATATGCCCTCACCACACGAGGGGATGGCGAGGATGACCAACGAGAATCCGCCGGAGCGCGAACGGGCGGAACAGACGAAGTGGTGGGAGACGCCGAGCGGCGGCACCCCGGAACCGGGTGCGGGGGGCACACCCGGGATCGACCCCACGATGGTGAACCCGAACGCCGCCCCACCGTTCCCGAGCGATCAGAACCAGCATCCAGCCGCACCGCAGTACGCAAGCGGACAGCAGCATCCCAGCGGCCAACAGCACCCGAGCGGCCAGCAGTACCCGAGCGGCCAGCAGCACCCGAGTGGGCAGCAGTACCCGAGCGATCAGCAGCTGTCCGGCGGACAGCAGCAATACCCCAGCGGACAGCAGCATCCCAGCGGGCAGCAGTACGCGAGCGCGCCGCCGCAGTATCCGGTTGCCGCCCCCGGCGGGCCGTCCTGGCCCGGACCGGGCGTCCCCGGCTATCCAGGGGCGCCCGGCTACCCCGGTGCCACCGCTCGGTCGAGGTCCAAGAACAAGACCGCCCTCATCGTCGTCGGCGTGGTCCTGTTCATCGTGCTCCTGATCTGCGGAGCCGGGGGGATAGCCCTGATGAACTCGGAGACCGAAGCCGAGGGATGGGAGGGCGACTACAGCATGGACTCGGTCGCCAACGCCTGTGACCTGGTCGACGCCACGGTCCTCGACCAATGGGCCGCGAGCCGCGACGAGACGACCCATCAGGAGAACGCGCCCGAGAGCTACGGCGGCGGGTCGCTGAACTGCAATATCAACAACGAGGGCACCGGCTCGAACAGTGCCCGGCTCAGCCTCGACGTGGCGTTCGAGAACAAGTACGGCTCGTACGGGTACGACGACTGGAAGAAATCCGACACCGCCACCACCGGTACCGACTACGATTCCGGCGCCGTCAGCGGGCTGGGCGAGGAAGCGTATTACTCGGCCCAGATCAACGACTACTCCTCGTTCCAGACCCTGGACTACACCGTTGCCGCCAAGGCCGACAATGTCTCGGTCAAGGTGACCGTGTACGTCAGCTACGACGGTGTCGTCGACCGGTCGACGGTGGATCGGATCTGCCGGGACCAGGTCCGCAAGGCCCTGGACGAACTGCACAAGTAGCGCTACACGCGGGTCGGCCCACGCCCGACCGCCCCATCGTCGGGCTCGTTCCGAGTCGTGAACGCGTAACCGTCGAGCCATTGAGCCCTCGCCCACGCTGGTGCGCGACAACCCGCCGACAATGTGTGCACACCTCGCACGCCCACTGGATCGACGAGGCGCTCGCCCGTGCACAATGCGCGACCGCACGGACATCGCATTCGTCGGGATGGCCAGATCCGCAGTCGGGGCCGCCCCGGTTCTGGAGCGACCGAGCAGGGAGCCCGCCGACCCACCGGCAGGAGTGGAAACCGGGAGACCATCCACACACCGCCTCCACCGAATGGTCGGTTCCTGTGGTCGGGGCCCGCCCCGGTTCTGGAGCGAAGGAGTGAAGGAGCGCAGCGACTGAGCGGAGGAGTGAAGACCCGGGGTTGATAGGACCCCGACCCCGCGCCGCCGCAGGCGGCGCCAATAAATACGCAAATCCGCCGGTAGAGATCTCTACCGGCGGATTCGACAGCGGAGGATGCGGGATTCGAACCCGCGAGGGCTGTTAACCCAACCCGCGTTCCAGGCGAGCGCCATAGGCCACTAGGCGAATCCTCCGCCGAGCAGCATACCTGCCACCCGGTCGCATCGTGAAAACGCCCGCTCATCCCCGGCGGCGGTACGGTCGGCGGGCCGCACGGACCGACCGAGGCGACCGCTGACATAGCATGAATCCCTTTACCCTGCAATATATCCAACGGTGCAGCGCTCTGAGCACCCAATTGTGACGGCCGTCGCGCCTGCCCGCCCCGACGGTGCCATGATGGGCGCCGTGGATCCCCAGGTGATCGAGATCGTTCAGAGTTCCCCGGCTTGGTGGCAGTCGTGGCTGCCGCTGCTCGGTGCGCTCGCCCTCGGTAGTGCGGCCGTGATCGCCGTACTGGCCAACAATCGGACGAACCGGAACGCGATCGTCGCCGCCGACGAGCGCGCCCAGCGCACCCTGGCCGCCGCGGCCCAGCAACAGAACGACAGCGCGAAACGCCAGGTCGACACCACCCGGTTGCAACTCGACGCCGCCCACCACCAGGTGGAATCCGCGCACGCGGTGGCACTCGGACAGGCCGGCGAGCACTGGCGCCGCGATACCGTGGTCGCCGCCGTAGCCGATTCACTGGGCATGTCCGGCCGGATCTGCCAGGCGCTGCGGCGTGACGAGGAATGGACCGACGAGCTCATCGGCGACCTGATCCACGATCTGGAAGACGGTTCGGACCGGGCGAATGTGCTGCGCCTGGTCGGCTCGGACCCGCATTACAAACAGTGGCGGCGGCTGGCCGATACCCTCTCCGACGCGTTGCTCTCCGCGCTCACCCTGCAGCGGAAGAAACTCCAGCAGGCCCCGGCCGAGGAGATCCGGGCGGCCCGCGACCACAAGACACAGTTACTGGGCGAGGTCCGGGCGGCTGAGCGCGATCTCATCGTCGCCACCCGCATCGAACTGGACATCGAACCCAACTGATCCGGTTCCGGCGGTCGCCGCCGAGGTTCAGCCGGCCCGGCCGCCGATTTCCCGCAGGGCTTCACGCAGGTGGCGGGCGTAGGTGTCGAGGTCGGGTACGACACCCGGATCGGCGTGCAGCGACAGCGTGACGGTCTCACCCAGCCCGTGGATCCCATGAGTGAGGTGCATCACCGCGCCGAGGGCGGGGAAGCCGCCGGTGAACCGAACCGGTTGCGCGCCGAAGGTCAGGTCGGCGGCGCCCCGGTTCACGCTGGACACCACGGTGTGGCCGGTGATCTTCGCCGGAACGGAGTCGATGGGATAGCCGCGCACATCGCGCCGCAGCAGTAGCGGCGGCAGGACCGCGGTCACCGCATCCTGCGCTTCGAGCAGCGGATGCCCGGCCCGTTCCCGCCGGACGGCCAGTTCCGCCGCGATGGCGGCGGCCCGCCGCGCCGGATCATCCTCCCCGATGGCCAGATCCACACCCAAGCTGCGGTAGTTGTTCTGGACTCCGGGCCGCGGCGGTACGGCCATCGGCACCTGGGCGCCCAGCCCGTCCGGCTCGGCACCGCGACCGGCCAGATATCGCTGCAAGGCCAACGAGATGGCGGTCAGGCCGACCGCGGTGACGCTGAGGCCGGGCCTCGCGAACTCCGCCGCCGGGCAGACCAGCATCCGCACCTGATGCCCGGCGACCTCCGCGGGCCCGTTGAGCGGGCCCGGTGGATAACCCGGCGGCGGTTCCGGGACCCGGCCGTTCGCGGTCAGCTCCGCCAGTTCGCTCCGCGCCCGTCCGGCGGCGAAACCGCGCCGTACGGTGCGCGCCATATCCAGCGGCAGGGTCAGTGCCCCGGATAGCGTGCGGCGCGTCGCCGACAGCCCTGCGGTGACCGCGGTCGCCTGGTCATCGCTCCTGGCGGATTCGTCGGCCGGGGATTCGGTGAACAGGGCCCGGGCAATTCGGGACGCCCCCCGGCCGTCGACAAGAGCGTGCGATATCTGCAGGACCGCCACCGTCACCCGCTGGTCGGGCGCCGGGCTGTCGCGGATGCCCCGGAAGATGTGCAGTCGCCAGGGACAGCGTTCGGCGTCGACCCCGGTGCCCAACAACTCCCCCAGGGCCACCAGTAGATCGGGCCACTGGGGGCGATCGAGTTCATGCGTCACGATTTGTTCGGGATCCGGTTCGCAGGGGACCCAGACGGGGTAGGCGAGACCGGTGGGGTCCGCGCGTAGGCGGACCCGCAACTCTGGAATTCCGGTGCGGCGTCGCGCGATCGCGTCGCGCAGTGCCGCGTCTTGCCAGCCGGATTCCGCGAAGCAGTAGAGCAGGAACTGGTCGTTGCGGGTGCGCCGCGAGAGCCAGTACATGGTCGCGTCCGGTGGTGCCAGCGAGATCACCGGCCGACCCTAACGCCGAGCGGGTCCGCATACGCAAAGGCCCCGGGCCGATGGACCCGGGGCCGCCTTGCCTGATATCGGGGAAAACCGTCAGGCGCTGTGGACGTCTCCCGCCGATACTCCGGACAGGAACTCGGCCCACTCGCCCGGCGCGAAGGCCAGTACCGGCCCATTGCCGTGATCCTTGGTATCACGGACCGCTATATTGCCGTCTACGAGAAATGCGACCTCCACGCAGTTCCCGTCCGGGCCGCTGTATGTGCTCTTCCTCCACACAGCACCCGTCATATCCACCTTCACGGCACTGCACTCCTTCGTTGCGTCGATAATGATATTCGATTCCTGCATAGTTCCTGACTAGCTGGCATCCGGCAGGTGACACCGAATACACCGATGCACGCGGAGATAGCGAGCAAATATCCGGTTTGCCAGGATCGGACTCGCACTTCCGCGAACACATCTGACGCGGTGACCAAAACCCCTAGTGAGCATGCACCGCACTTCGAACACTAGCAGGTTCACACCAGATTTGCCGAGCTCTTGCCAACTGGGCCAATGCATTTGCCAATCCTGCTAAGGTATCCTATTGCTGCATAATTGCGGACTTATAAGGATGATTTTGCTCAAAAAACGACTGGTACCCACCAATAGCCGAACGTGATTGTTATGTGATCGCCGATTTACCCTTTGTCAATCCCCCTGCCGCGTCGGCGAGCGCACCGCGGCGGGATGATGGCGCCATGCCCGAACGCGATCGCGACGATCTGGGACGTGCCACCAACGCCAGGCCCCGGGACCGACTGGGTCGCCCGCTGCCGCCGGGAAGTCCCGGGGTGCCGCGGATACCCGATGACCTGGACCTCGAGCCCCCGGAGGCCCTCGCCTACGCCCAGCAGCTGCTGGACCAGGGGCTCGCCTTCAACGCGCACGAGGTACTGGAGTCGGTCTGGAAGAACGGCCCGGACGCCGAGCGCATGTTATGGCAGGGTCTCGCGCAGTACGCGGTCGGCCTCACCCATATCCAGCGCGGAAACGGCAAGGGCGCCCGGACACTGCTCCAACGCGCCATAGACCGGCTGCGCGCGTTCGATCCGGTCGCCGCGGGACATCCGGCCGGGGAACTCCCCTACGGCCTCGACGGTCCCGGCCTGATCGCCCACGCCGGAGCACTGCTGGACGAATTGCCCGAGGCCGGTGATCGCGTGAACTCCGGGAGCGGGCGGGTCGTCCCGCCCACGATCGATCCATCCAGGCTGATGCCACGGCTGCGCCGCGAATTACCATGATTGCGATGCCGACCACCTCGTCCACCCCGCGGGCCGGCCGATACGCACCCAGTCCGTCGGGCGACCTGCACCTGGGCAATCTGCGCACCGCACTGCTGGCTTGGCTCTTCGCCCGCGCCGGCGGGCGCCGGTTCGTGCTCCGGGTCGACGACCTGGACCGGGTCCGGCCCGGCGCCGAATCACGCCAGCTCGCCGATCTCACCGCTCTCGGCCTGGATTGGGACGGCCCGGTGACCCACCAGACCGACCGGCTCGACCGCTACGACGCGGCGGTCGAGCGGCTCACCGCCGCCGGCCTCACCTACGACTGTTACTGCACCAGAAAGGAAATCCAGCAGGCCGCCACCGCACCGCACGGGCCGCTGGGCGCCTACCCCGGCACCTGCCGCGACCTCACCCACGCCGAACGCACTGCCCGCAGGGCCGCGGGACGCCCCGCGGCCCTGCGGCTGCGCTCGACCCGCGCGGAGTTCGCGATCACCGATCGCCTGCACGGGCGATACGCCGGCCCGGTCGACGACCTCGTACTGCGCCGCGCCGACGGAATCCCCGCCTACAACCTGACAGTCGTGGTGGACGACGCGGAACAGGGCGTGGATCAGGTGGTTCGCGGAGACGATCTGCTCCCCTCCACACCCCGGCAGGCCTATCTGGCGACACTGCTCGACCTGCCGGTCCCCGAATACGCCCATGTCCCGCTGGTTCTCAACGCCGACGGAAAGCGGCTGGCCAAACGCGACGGGGCGGTCACGCTCGCCGATCGGCTGGCCCGCGGTGAAACCGTGGAACAGGTGGTGAGCGAGCTGGCCGACTCACTCGGGCTCGCCGGGCACACCGCCGGGGACCTCCTTGCCGGATTCGATCCCGGCCGGCTCCCCCGCGCCCCGTGGGTGCTGGACCCCGACAGCTTGGTGTGCGCGGTCCGCAATCCGTAACCTGGCCTGCGACCAGGTCTTCCGATTTCGAGTTTCAGGCAGGCGAGATGACCAGTGGCGGGTACGACCCCAGCAACCACCCCCAGGGCGGGCAGCCGTACGGGCAGCCGGCGCAGTACCCCCAGCCCGGGCAGTACGTCCCGCAGCCGGAGCACTACGCACCACAACCCGATCCCTACGCCCAGCAGGCGGCGCCCTACGGGCATCAGGCCCCGCCGCAGGCTCCCGAACCCGCTCCGAAATACCAGCAGACGGTATTTCCGCAGCCGCAGTACGGCGGCCAGCAGTACGGACAGTTCCAGCCCGCGTTCGGGGTTCCCGGCAACCTGTGGCCGCGATTCGCGGCCCGGCTGATCGACAATCTCATCATCGCGCTACCGCTCGCGGTCCTGCTGAACTTCGTCCTCATGCCGAATCTGGACGGCTTCGTCGGGCCCTCGATCAGTTACGCGATCATCTTCGCGGTCACCCTCGTGTATTCCGTGTCGATGGAATGGAAGACCGGCGCGACCCTGGGCAAGAAGATCCTCGGCCTCAAGGTCGTGGCGCCGGACGGGGCGCCCACCGTTGCCCCGCTGGTCTCGCTGAAGCGCAATGTCTACCTGGCGGTGCTGATCGTGCCGTGCGTGGGCTGGGTGGGCGGCTGCGCCCTCATGCTCTACATGGCCGCCACTCTGGACAAGAATCCGAACAAGCAGGGCTGGCACGACAAACTCGCCGGAGGCACTCAGGTCCTCGTGGCCTGAGTCACGCCCGCGCGATCACGCGGACGCCATGCCCGCGATGACCATCACCACGATCCAGATGACCGCCAGGGCGATCAGGCCCACCCCGGCCCAGATTCCGGCGAGCGCCATACCGCGCCCCTCCTGGCCGCTGTCGCGGATCTGGTTGAGCGCGATCACCCCGAGGATGATCCCGACGATCGAGGTGAGGCCGCAGGTCGCGAAACCGGCCAGCGAGGTGACCAGCGAGGCGATCGCCAGACCGTTGGTGCCACGGTTGGCGGGGTAGCCGTAGGGCTGGTAGCCCGCCTGATAACCGGCGCCTGCCGCACCGTAGGGCGAGTAGTTCGGCGTCCCCTGGTAGGGAGTCGACGGGGGCGCCGCGGAATACGACGGCGGTCCGGGAGCCATCGGCGGAGTGGAGGGCGTCGCCGGAGCCGAGGGGTACGGCGGTGCCGACGGATAGCTGGAGGGTTCGCCGCCGGTCGGTGGCCGACCGGCTCCGGCCGCGGGGTCCGACGAGACGCCCGACCCCCCGTACTGCTTCCACCACTCGTCGGATTCCCCGGGGTTCGTCATGACTACAGCCTATTCGAGAGTTTGATTGGATAGTCGGGTGGAAGAGTCGAACAAAACCTCGTTACCCGGCAGCTCTGGACACCCCGCGCCCGTTCACGCGGCGTACGCCCAGGTGGCGCGGGGGTATTACGCACCGATCGTCGCACTGTTCACCGCGACCCTCATCATCTCCAATATCTGCGCGACCAAGGGGGTGCAGTTCTTCGCCGACAGTTCGCTGAAGCTCGGACCGCTGGAGATCCTGCCCATCACCACCGACGCCGCGTTCTTCCTGTTCCCGCTGGCCTACATTCTCGGCGATGTTCTCAGCGAGGTCTACGGATTTCGCGCGACCCGGCACGCGGTGGCCTACGGCTTCACCGGGCTGCTGCTCACCGTTCTCTGTTTCGCCGTGGCCATCCAGCTGCCTCCGGCAGGGTTCTACGAGAACCAGGAGGCGTTCCGCACCGTCATCGGCACCACCCCGCAACTGGTCGCGGCCGGACTCGCGGGATACGTCGTCGGCCAGCTGCTCAACTCCGCGACCTTGGTCCTGATCAAGGAACGGACCCGGGAGAAGTATCTGTGGGCCCGGCTGATCGGCTCGACGGTGGTCGGTGAACTCGCCGATACGCTGATCTTCTGCTCGATCGCCGCGACCGCCATCGGAATCGACAGCTGGAGTCAGTTCGTCAACTACGTGATCGTCGGCTTCCTGTGGAAAACCCTGTGCGAGGTGCTGGTGATGCCGGTGACCTACCAGGTGATCGGCTGGCTGAAGAAACACGAACCCACCTACGCGCCCACCGAGACCGCCCCGCTGCGCTCCTGACCCGGAACCGTTGTTCCCGGCCGCCGCGCCGGGGACAACGGATACCGCGCCCCACCCGGATCCGCGTTCGGAGTCGCAGCCCGCACCGACTCCGGACCGACAGAGCGTAGAAGCGCACCGACCGAACGCATGCAGCGCACGGTCCGCCGTCCACAGATCGGCAACCGTTCAGCATTCACACCTGCCAGGTGATCGCCGATCCGTCCACGCACACCTTCCGTCTCTCCCGGATGATCACAACCATGGTCGGGGCCCGCCCCGGTTCTGGAGCGACAGAGCGAAGGAGCGCAGCGACTGAGCGCCGGAGTGAAGAACCGGGGTTGACAAGGGCCCCGACCCCGCGCCGCCGAAGGCGGCGCCAAAACTACGGCGCGGTGATGCGCCCCTGCCAGCGGCCGAGTGCTTCGGCGCGGAATTCGTCGAAGTACCCGCCGTCGATACTGGCTCGGATCCGGTCCACCAACCGGATGGTGAATCGCTCGTTGTGGATCGTGCACAGTGTCGAGGCCAGCATCTCCTTGGCCTTGAACAGGTGGTGGATATAGGCGCGGGTGTAGTTCGCGCACGTGTAGCAGTCGCAGGTTTCGTCGATGGGGGTGAAATCGCGTTTGAAGCGCAGGGTATCGATATTGAATCGGCCCGCTTCCACGTAGATCCCGCCGTTGCGCCCCACTCGGGAGGGGTTCACGCAGTCGAAGGTGTCCGCGCCCGCCTCGATCGCGGCGAACATATCCTCCGGTTCGCTGATTCCGAGCATATGGCGCGGTTTGTCCTCGGGCAGTTCGTCGCAGCACCAGCCGACGATCGTGCCGAGGTTGTGTTTCTCCAGGGCGCCGCCGATCCCGTACCCGTCGAACTCGGTACCGTCGGCGCCTCTGATCTCGGCCAGTTCGCGGGATGCCTTGCGGCGCAGGTCTTCGTATTGCGCACCCTGTACCACCGCGAACAGCGCCTGATACGGCTTGTGTGCCCGTTCGCCGGTGAGACGTTCGTGCTCGTCGATGCACCGTTGCGCCCAGCGGTGGGTGCGTTGCACCGATTTCTCCTGGTAGCCGCGGGTGTTCATCAAGGTGGTGAGTTCGTCGAACGCGAACATGATGTCGGCGCCGAGCTGATGCTGGATCCCCATCGAGAACTCGGGTGTGAAGCGGTGCTTCGATCCGTTCAGATGCGATCGGAAGGTGACGCCATCCTCGTCGACGGTGGCCAGTCGTTCCTTGCCCTTGGCGATCACATCGTCGCTGCGCACGTCGACGGTCTCCATGGCGAGCACCTTCTTGAATCCCACGCCCAGCGACATCACCTGGAAGCCGCCGCTGTCGGTGAAGGTGGGCCCGGGCCAGTTCATGAAGGCCGACAGACCGCCGGCGTCGTCGACGATGTCCGGGCCGGGTTGCAGGTACAGGTGGTAGGCGTTGGCGAGCAATGCCTGCGCCCCGAGTTCGGCCATCGCTTCGGGAAGCACGGCTTTCACGGTCGCCTTGGTGCCCACCGGTACGAACGCGGGCGTCGCGATGGAACCGTGCGGGGTCCGCAGGACACCGCTGCGGCCGTGCCGCCCCTCGAGGCGGGCACCGATACTGAACGAGAACCCATCGCCATCCGACACGCCGGACATCCTCTCAGGCCGTGTCCATCGGCATGAGCGAGGGCCCTGCATGGTTACGCTTCGCTGCCGCCTCCGGGCCCGACTCGCTCATGCTGTGTCCATCGGCATGAGCGAGGGCCCTGCATGGTTACGCTTCGCTGCCGCCTCCGGGCCCGACTCGCTCATGCCGGGTCAGGCCTCCACTGCGGCCGCCGCGAACTGTGCGCTGTAGAGCCGGTAGTACGCTCCCTGCTGCTCCAGCAGACCCTCGTGGGTTCCGGTCTCCACGATCCGGCCCGCTTCCATCACCACGATCAGGTCCGCGTCGCGGATGGTGGACAGGCGGTGCGCGATGACGAAACTGGTCCGGTCGCGGCGCAGTTCGGCGGTGGCCTGTTGCACCAGCAGTTCGGTGCGGGTGTCCACTGAACTCGTGGCCTCGTCCAGCACCAGGATGGCGGGTTTGGACAGGAAGGCGCGGGCGATGGTGATGAGCTGTTTTTCGCCGGCGCTCACCCCGGTGCCCTCTTCGTCGATCACGGTGTCGTAACCGTCCGGCAGCGCGTGCACGAACCGGTCCACGTAGGCCGCTCGAGCGGCGGTGAGGATCTCGTCCTCGCTCGCCTCGGGATCGCCGTAGGCGATGTTCTCCCGGATGGTGCCCTTGAACAGCCAGGTGTCCTGCAACACCATCCCGATACGGGAGCGCAGCTGTTCGCGGCTGAGTGCGGTGATGTCGATTCCGTCGATGGTGATGGCGCCGGAGTCCAGTTCGTAGAAACGCAGCAGCAGGTTGACCAGCGTGGTCTTGCCGGCTCCGGTCGGTCCCACGATCGCGACGACATGCCCCGGTTCGGCGACCAGCGAGAGCTCTTCGATCACCGGTTTCTCCGGTTCGTACCGGAAGGAGACGGCGTCGAACGCGACCTCACCCCGCTCGGGCGGACGGGTGATCTGCCGCGCCGGATCCGGGCTCTGCTCGGGGGCGTCCAGGATGTCGAAGATCCGTTCCGCCGAGGCGACCCCGGACTGCAGCAGATTGGCCATGGCGCCGATCTGGGTCAGCGGCTGGCTGAACTGGCGCGAATACTGGATGAACGCCTGCACCTCGCCCAGCGACAGCTGGCCGGAGGCGACGCGCAGTCCACCGATCAGGGCGACCAGCACGTAGTTCACGTTCCCGAGGAACATCGAGGCCGGCATGATCAGCCCGGAGATGAACTGCGCTTTGAAGCTCGACTGGTACAGACGGTCGTTGCGCTCGTCGAACTCGGCGCCGACCTGCTTGCCGCGGCCGAACGCGGTGACCACCTCGTGCCCGGTGTAGGCCTCTTCGACCTGCGCGTTCACCAGACCGGTGTACTTCCACTGGTTCACGAAATGCGGTTTGGACCGTTTGGCGATCTGCGCGGTCACCACGATCACCGCGGGCACTGTCAGCAGCGCGACCAGCGCCAGCAGCCACGAGATCCAGAACATCATCCCGAGAATGCCGATCACGGTGAGCACCGAGACCAGCAGCTGGCTCATGGTCTGCTGCAGGCTCTGCGAGACATTGTCCACATCGTTGGTGACCCGGCTGAGCACGTCCCCGCGGGGCGCGGAATCGAAGTAGCTCAGCGGCAGCCGGTGAATCTTGTCCTCGACGTCGGAGCGCAGCCGCTTGATCACGCGGTTGATCACGTCGTTGAGCAGGAAGGCCTGCAACCAGCCGAACAGGGCCGCGCCCAGGTACAGCGCGAGCACCACGATCAGCACGCGGCCGACGGCGCTGAAGTCGACCCCGACACCGGGTACGACCTCCATCGCCGACAGCATGTCGGCCATGGTGTTCTGCCCTTGGGCCCGCAGTCCGGCGATCGCTTCCGCTTTGGTCACCCCCGCCGGCAGCTGCCGGCCGACGACACCGTCGAAGATCAGGTTCGTGGCCTTGCCGAGCAGGTAGGGGCCGGCGATGTTCAGCACCACCGAGACGATGCCCAGCGCGATGATCACGCCCACCAGCATTCGTTCCGGCGCGAGCCGCCCCACCAGCTTTTTCAGTGACGGTGTGAAAGATCTCGGTTTCGCGTCGGGGGCTCCCGTCGGCATACCGGGCCTCATCGAGCCTCCTCCACGCTCAGCTGCGATTCGACGATCTCCCGGTATTCCGCACAGTCGCGCAGCAGTTCCTCGTGGGTACCGATACCGGCCATCTCGCCGTCCTCGAGCACCACGATCTGGTCGGCGTCGCGGATGGTGGTGATCCGCTGGGCCACGATGATCACCGCGGCGTCCGCGGTGACCGGCCGCAGGGCCGCGCGCAGGCGCGCGTCGGTGGCCACGTCGAGGGCGGAGAACGAGTCATCGAACAGGTACACCCGCGGTGCGCGGACCAGCGCCCGCGCGATGGCGAGCCGCTGCCGCTGGCCGCCCGATACCGTGGTCCCGCCCTGCGCGACCGGTGTTTCGAGCCCCTGCGGCATGGCCCGCACGAAGTCGGCGGCCTGGGCGATCTCCAGGCAGCGCCACAGTTCCTCGTCGGTGGCCTCCGGGTCGCCGTAGCGCAGGTTGCTCGCCACCGTGCCCGAGAACAGGTACGCCTTCTGCGGTACCAGGCCGATCTGGGTGCGCAGTTCGTTCAGGTCGAGTTCGCGTACATCGGTACCGCCGAGTTCGATCGAGCCCTCGGTGACGTCCATGAGTCGCGGGATCAGGTTCAGCAGGGTGGTCTTGCCCGATCCGGTGGAGCCGACGATCGCGGTGGTCTGCCCCGGCCGCACCCGGAAATCGATACGGCACAGCACCGGCTTCTCGGCGCCCGGGAAACTGAACGCGGCGGCGCGCACCCGCACCTCGGCCGGGTCGCTCTGGAAGGTACGCGGCTGCGCCGGTGAACGCACCGACGATTCGGTGTCGAGCACCTCGCTGATCCGGTCGGCCGAGACCGCCGCGCGCGGAGCCATCATGGCCAGGAACGAGGCCATCATGACGGCCATCAGGATCTGCATGATGTAGGAGAGCAGGGCGGTCAGCGATCCGATCTGCATCTCCCCGGCGTCGATCGCCTTACCGCCGAACCAGATGACTCCCACCGAGGTGACGTTGCTGATCAGCATGACCGTCGGGAACATGAGCGCCATCAATCGGCCCACCCGCAACGAGACATCGGTGAGATCGGTGTTGGCCACGCCGAACCGCCACGTCTCCAGCGGCTCGCGGACGAAGGCGCGCACCACGCGGATACCGGTGATCTGCTCGCGCAGCACCCGGTTGACCTCGTCGAGCCTGGCCTGCATCTGCCGGAACGCGGGCACCATCCGGGCGATGATGAGCCCCATACTCAGCGCCAGGGCCGGTACCGCGATCAGCAGCAGCCAGGACAGGCCCAGGTCTTCGCGCAGCGCCATCACGATGCCGCCGACGCACATGATCGGCGCCATCACCGCGACGGTCGAGGCCATGACGATCAGCAACTGGACCTGCTGCACGTCGTTGGTGTTGCGGGTGATCAGCGAGGGCGCCCCGAACACCCCGACCTCCCGCGCCGAGAAGGTGCCCACCCGGTGCAGCAGTGCGCCGCGCAGGTCGCGGCCGGCGCTCATGGCGGCCTGGGCGGCCAGGAAAACCGAGGACGCGGAGGCGACGATCTGCACCCCGGACACCAGCAGCATCCGCAGACCGGCGGTCCAGATGTAGCCGATATCGCCCTTGGTGACGCCCTCGTCGATAAGGTCGGCGTTCAGGGTGGGCAGGTACAGCATCGCGATCACCGAGATCAGTTGCAGCACCACGATCCCGGTCAACTGTTTCCGGTACGGGACCAGGAAACCACGGAGCAGTCGGATCAGCATGATGATCGAACGCTACCGTCTGCGCCTCCGGGCCGCCCCAGAATTTTCCCAGGGTCGGGACGGTGCGGCGGACCGCCTTCGGCACCTGGTTCACGGCGGGCCCAGGCGCCGGGGTCGGCGGTGAGCGAGCCGATGAATTCCGGCAGGCCGTCGGCGGCGATATCGGCCAGGCTCACGTTCTCCAGCACCGTCCGCAGGTTCACGCGCAGGGCGATCCATACCTGCTGCAGCGGTTCGGCCGGCCCCGGGTACTGGACATCCTCGGGCCGGAGTCCGCGTACCGAGGCGAGCGGGCCCTCGAGCGCGCGGATGACGTCGGCGATCGAGATCTCAGCGGCCGGGCGGGCCAGCCGGTAACCGCCGTCGGGCCCGCGCCGGCTCGTCACCAGACCGGCCCGGCGCAGTTCGGCCAGGACGCTCTCCAGCACTTTGGGCGGTATCCGCTGAGCCGCCGCGATCGATTCCGCCTTCACCGCGACAGCCTGATCGGATGCCGTGATCTCGAGCAGCGTCCGCACGGCATGATCCACCTTCGCGGTGATGTGCACGACTGACCTGACCTTTCCGCTGTGCCGTGGGCACCGTAACGGGACAAATCTAGTCCGCGTCCGGTTGCAGAGCCGCGATCGCCGCGTCGAGCAGCGTCGACTCCACCACATCATCCCCCGCGCCCGGCGCCACCTCGTTCGAAATCAGCGCGACGGTCATGATTTCCATGGCCGCGCTGGCGCGCAGCAGCCGCACCGCGGTGGCGTCGGGCCCGGCGAGCCAGTTGCGCAGCGCCTTGTTGCCTTCGACGATCACCGGGTACTGGTCGGCCAGGGCATTGATGATCGGGACCGCGTTGCGCACCATCATCTCGCCGGCGTCCCGGTGCCGGATCATGGTGTGAATGTAGGCCCGCAGGACCGCGCGGCGGCCGTCCGCGTCCGGAGTCAGCTCCTCGACCTCGTCGGCGAGGGCACGCAGGTCGTCGAGGAGCGGATCGATGATCGCGACGAGCAGTTGGAGCTTGGACGCGTGGTGATAGTAGAGCGACGGCTTTGTGATTCCGACCGCATCGGCGATCTCGCGCAGGCTCGTCTGCTCGAACCCCTTGGCCACGAAGAGGCGTACGGCGGCGTCAAGGATGGCCTGCTTGGTGTCACGACCTGCGGTAACGTGGTCGTCAGCTTTCCGATTCGCCATGCTCGGTCCTCTCGTTCTCCCGGTGACGTGTCCGGCCGACAGCGGAAGTCGAGTTTGTTCCTCCACTTAACCTCCCGGTAGCCTACCTACCGTACGGTAGATAAACATGGCGTCCACCGTGTAGGCGGATCCACCGACTCGGGGCATGCGACGAAGCACTTCGCCCGCACAGTCCGGTCCGCAATAGCGACGTCGGCCGTCAGCTCGTCACAGCAGATATGACCGAAACCGTCCCGGCCTCGCTAGGAGAAATCCCTCGTGTCCGTATTCCTGTACAGATGGGGAAAGTTCGCTTTCCGCCGGAAATGGATAGTGCTGCCCGTCTGGGCACTGATAGTGGTGTTACTCGGTGGGGCGGCGGCCACGCTGGCCAAACCGTTCCAGGACAGCTTCGAGATGCCGGGCCTGCCGTCGGAGAAGGCCACCGCGATCCTCGAGGAGCACATGCCGCAGATGGCCTCGATGTTCAGCATCGACGCCATCAACGGCACCTATGTGGTCGCCGCGCAGAACGGCACCCTCACCGACGAACCCAACAAAGCCGCGCTCGACGCCATGGTCGGTCGGCTGAACGAGTTGGACATCGTCGACCACAGCGAGAAGATCGTCAACCCGGTCACGGCCACCTCGATGATGCCCGCGAGCCAGGAAGCCGCCAAGGAGCAGGCACAGGCCGCGAAGAACCTCGAACCCGGTGAGGCCCCGCCGACACCGGAACCGAACTGCCTCGACGGCCGGAACTCCCCCGAGTTCAAGGGCCTGTGCGGCGGCGCACCGCTGAACGTGCTGAACGAGGACAAGCCGCAAACGGTCGCGGTGATCGACGCGAAGTTCACGATGCCGAGCTTCTCCGACGTCACCGAGGAGAACCGGCAGGCCGCCGAAGCCATCGCGCAAGAGGGCCGCAACGCGGGCCTGACCGTCGAGCTGACCGGCGCCATCGCGCAGACCCAGCCCGAATCCGGACAGTCCGAGATGATCGGTATCGGGGTCGCGCTGATCGTGATGATCATCGCTTTCGGCGCCATCGTCGCGGCGTTCGTCCCGATCATCACCGGCATCGTCGGCGTGGCCTGCGCGGGCGCGCTTCTGCTGACCGGCACCTCGCTGACCGAGGTTCCGACCTTCACCCCCATCCTGGCCTCGATGATCGGTCTGGCGTTGTCCATCGACTACGCCCTGTTCATCGTCTCCCGGTACAAACACGAATTGGTGGTCCAGGACTCGCCGGAGGAAGCCGCGGGCGTCGCGGTGGGCACCGCGGGTTCGGCCGTGGTGTTCGCCGGGCTGACCGTCGTGATCGCGCTGCTCGGCCTGTCGGTGGTCGGCGTCTCCTTCCTCACCGCGATGGGTGTCGGTGGCGCCATTGCCGCCGCCTTCGCCGTGCTCGCCGCCATCACCCTCATGCCCGCCCTGCTCGGGGCGCTGGGCAAGGCGCTGTTCAAGCCGAAGCTGCCGCTGGTGGCCCAGCACGACCCCGAGGACGACGACTCGGTCACCAACGGGATGCGTTTCGCCCGGCTCATCGCCCGGGTCCCGGTGCTGACACTGGTCGCCAGCGCGCTCGTGCTGGGCGCGCTCGCCGCCCCGGCCACCCAGCTGAACCTGGGACTGCCCGGCGGCGACAGCATGCCCGAGGACTCCTCGGTCCGTAAGGCCTACGAACTGCAGACCGAGGGCTTCGGCGAAGGCAAGAACGGCGCCCTGGTGGTGGCGGTCGACCTCTCCGGAACCCCCGAGGATCAGCGCGACACCGCGCTGACCGCACTGCGGGACGAGCTGGCGGGCTACGAGGGCGTGGACTACCTCAGCGTCGCGCAGCCCAGCCAGGACGGGCAGGCGGCACTGTTCCAGGTAGTGCCCGAATCCGGTCCGAACAGCGCCGAAACCCAGGATCTGGTCGAACACGCCCGCGACGCCGAAGCCGCGCTGCAAGCGCAGTACGGCATGGAGTACGGCATCACCGGCCAGACCGCCATCTACGCGGATGTGAACAGCGTCCTGCTGACCAGCATCATCCCGTACCTGGCGATCGTCGCGGCGGCCGCGTTCATCCTGCTGCTGCTGGTGTTCCGGTCCATCCTGGTCCCGCTCACCGCCGCGCTCGGCTTCCTGCTGTCGATGGCCGCGACCTTCGGCGTCACGGTGCTGATCTTCCAGGAGGGCGCCTTCGGTCTGGTGAAGGACACCCATCCGATCATCAGCTTCCTGCCGATCATGCTGATCGGCCTGGTGTTCGGCCTGGCGATGGATTATCAGGTGTTCCTGGTGACCCGGATGCGCGAGGAATACGTGCACGGCAAGGATCCGAAGGAAGCGATGGTCAGCGGCTATCACCACGGAGCGCGCGTGGTGACCGCGGCGGCGATCATCATGATCTCGGTCTTCGGCGGCTTCATGCTCTCGCCCGACATCACCTCCAAGTCCATGGGCTTCGCACTGGCCGCGGGCGTGTTCTTCGACGCCTTCCTGGTTCGTATGGTGCTGATCCCGTCGCTGTTGGCGCTGCTGGGCAAATGGGCCTGGTGGATGCCTGCCTGGCTGGATCGGATCCTGCCGGATATCGACGTCGAGGGGACGAAGGTGCGCGAAATGCAGGAGCGCGCCAAGCCCGCGGCGGTCGAGTCCGAACCCGCCGGAGTCTGATCCACCGGTAACACGAAGAACCGGCCGGCGTCCTGTGGGACGCCGGCCGGTTGTGTTTTCGCGGGCCGGCCGTCAGCGCCAGGCGGGCAACTCCGGCAGCGGACGCGGCAACGCTTCGTCCGCACCCCGCCCGAGTAGCCAGGCCAGCAGCGCCGCGGCCGGGCCGGTGACGACCTGCCCGGGTTCACCCGCCCCGACGACAGCGGTGAAACCGGTATCGGTCGCGCTGATCTCGAAGGGCCGCACACCCGGACGTCCACCCAGCTCGACGGCGGCCTCGACGAGAAGCTCCGCGACGAAACCGGCCGGCCATTGCGCGGGTGTGTAACCGGCGTCCAGGTCCACATGGTGGATCAGCACCTCGTGCAGTCGCATCCACGGAATCCGGGTCGCCTCCAGCGGAGTGCCCTGTCGGGTCCGGACCTCGGTCCGCCACTGCTCGGCGGACAGCACCCGGGTCATCCCGGCGAGCCGGTCGGCCGATTCCACCAGGTCGGCGCGCTGTTCGGTGAGCGGACGCGGCGCGCCCAGTTCGATATCGGAGTCGCGCAGCGCCGGACTGGCGTACTGCGGGGTCTCGACCCCGGTATGCGCCCACAGCAGCAGATTGACCAGGCTGTCCGCGTTGCGGGACAGATGGGTCAGCACGTGGCCGCGGGTCCACCCCGGCAGTGCCGACGCGTCGGCGAGGGCCGCGTCGTCCAGAGTGTCGACGGTGGCGAGCAGTTCACGGGTCGCGTCGGTGACGTCACGCATCCGCGTCGCGAGCAGTTCGATGAAATCGCTGGGCACGCACCGACACTACTTCCGGATACGGAAGGCTCCCAGAGCGTTTCCGAAAGCGGGTGGCGCGGCGTGCGCCGGATCAGCGGCCCAGCGCCGTTTGCACCCGGTCGGCGGCGCGCGCCGGATCCTCGTGCTCCCAGATCCGGATGACCTGCCAGCCCGCCGCGACCAGCGCGGCGTCGGTGGCCCGATCCCGCGCGACATTGCCGGCCAGTTTCTCGGCCCACCACGCGGCGTTGTTCTTGGGGTCGGTGGCATGGTCCGGGCAGCGATGCCAGAAACAACCGTCGACATACACCGCGAGCCGACGCCGCGGAAACACCAGGTCCGCGCGCCGGCGCTGCCCGCGGATGGGCGGGCGATCCACGAAATAGCGGATCCCGCGCCGATGCAGTTCGCGGCGCAGCGCCAGCTCCGGCGCGGTGTGCGCACGGCGCTGCCGCGACATTCGCGCACTGGTGGCCGCATCGGTGGGCGGCCGCCGGCCGCCGCCCGGCGCGGGCGCGCCGCTCATGCCGCCCAACCACCCATGCGATCCAGATGGGCCTGCACATCGTCGAGGAAACCGGCCGGGAACCGCAGCGTCCCCATTCCCGTGCGGCGCAGGAAACCGGCGGTGGCACGCGCCGAGAGCAATTGGGTGTCGGTGAGAAAAAATCGCAGGTCTTCGTACGGGCGGTGCACGGGCCACGGCGAGAGCGGCACCTCGAACGCCTGGCCGGCGCTCCCCCAGGCCGCACCCGGCCACGGACTGCCCGGCGGCAGCGGAATATGCCCCGGGATCGGCTCGGCCGGATCACGCAGCCGGGAACCGACCCACTCCGCCATCCGCACGCTCACCGCGTTACCCACCAGTTTCCAGCGCTGACCCGGTCGGAACCCGGGCACCTCGAGCGCCGGCTCCGTCCAGCCCGGAGCGAATCCTTGGAGCCGCTCCCCGTCCGAGATCCCGGGCGTGACCATCTCTCCGGACGGTAGCCGCACCGCCGGCGGGCTGGCGATGCCCAGCCCCGATCCGCCCTTCAGCGTGGGAACGGCGTTCACCACCCAGCCCAGCCCGCGCACACCCTCGGTCCAGTAGAAGCCGCACGGATCGTGTTCCGGGGATCCGAGCAGCCGCGGCCCGGCGTCATCGGCGAACAACACGGTGCGCGGGTCCTCGGTGCGCGACGCCAGCATCAGCACCCGGTTGCGTCGCTGCGGCAGACCGAAAGCGCGGGCGTCGACCACCCGGTAGGCCCAGGTGTATCCGAGTTCGTCGAGCGCGGCGGTGATATGGCGCATGGCCGCCCCACGACCGAGTTGCAGCATGAACGGCACATTCTCGATCAACAGCCAGCGCGGACCGCGTTTGCGCCGCACCAGCCGGAAGACATGATCGACCAGACTCGATCGAGTGCCGGTGATGCCCGCGGTCCGGCCCGCCTGCGACAGGTCCTGGCACGGGAATCCCGCGGCCACCAACTCTGTGTCCGACGGCAATGCGCGCAATCGGGTGATATCGGTGTGCAGTTCGGCCGCGGGGAACCGGTCGGCCAGCACGGCCCGGGCCCCCTGGTCGATCTCGCAGAGCAGCGTCGAATGCCAGCCGTGGGCCGCCAGCCCGAGTTCCAGCCCTCCGATCCCGGCGAAAAGCCCAACCATCCGCGCGCCCGTCACGAGGTCCTCTCCATCCGGTCCGGCTCTCGAAGGGAGGTTACTCCGCGTGGCACACCCGCTTTCGGGGTCACGGCGCGGCGTCCGGCGCCGGTGATGTTCGCCACCCGGACCGGGTGCGGCCCACCCGCGAGTCGATCACCACGATTCGAGAGTCATTCAGCGACAAGGCCGTAGAAATAGCTGGTCACGGCGTTTATCGCGGACGCTTGCAGGTGAGCTGCCGAAACCCGGGGGTCTGGCAGGATGGGCGCCATGAAGTATCGCGTCGGTCTGGCCACCGTGGTGTCGGGCGCTCTCGCCCTGTCCGGTGGGGTCCTGCCCGGCGTCGCGGCAGCCGTACCCGGTCCATTTCACGCCGCCCCCGCGCGGCCCGATTCCGGCTCCGCCGAAGATCCGGGCCCGGTCGAGAAAACCGAACCCATCCCGCCGCGGCGCGCCGCGATCATCGGCGTCGAACCCGTCGACGAACGCCTGATGCGGGTTTTCGTCGACTCCCCGTCCATGCATCGCACGGTCCAGGTGCTGGTGTTGTTGCCCGCCGACCGGAGCAAGCCCCGGCCCACCGTCTACATGCTCGACGGCCGCAGCACCCAGCCCGACAGCAACAACTGGCTCGACCGCGGCCGGGCCGCCCAGTTCTACGCCGATAAACCGGTGAACGTGGTGTTCACCGTCGGCGGCCCCGCCAGCTTCTACACCGACTGGCAGCGCCCCGATCCGGTGCTCGGCGTCAACAAATGGGAGACCTTCCTCACCGAGGAACTGCCGCCGCTGCTGGACACCGAGTTCTCGGGGAACGGCCGCAACGCGGTGGTCGGCACGTCGATGGGCGCCGAAGCGGCCATGATGCTGGCGATCCGCCGACCGGACCTCTATCAGGCGGTCGGCGCGCACAGCGGATGTTTCTCCACCGGCACCGACCTCGGGCAGGCCCAGGCCCGGGTCGTCGTATCGACCTACAAGGGCGACCCGGAGAACATGTTCGGCGCCCCCGAGGACCCGGCCTGGCTGGCCCACGACGTGACGCTGCACGCGGCCGCGCTGCGCGGCAAAGCGCTCTACCTGTCGGTGGGCAGCGGACGTCCCGGTGTCCACGATTCGCTGACCAACCCGGAAACCCCCACCAGTGTGGCGATGGGCGGCCCGCTCGAGGCGGCGACCGATTTCTGCACCCGCCGGCTCGCCCAGCGCCTCGACACCCTCGGCATCACCTACACGGCCAACTTCCGCCCGACCGGAACCCACTCGTGGCCGTACTGGGCCGACGAACTGGTCACCTCGTGGCCCACCATCGCGGGCGGGCTCGGGATCGACTGATCCGTCGACTACTACACGCCTGCCCGCACGAAGCGACCGACGGTTTCCGGGTCGGTCGCGAACCGCAGGAACAGATCGTTCTCGTGCGGATCGCCCGCGGTGACCCGCGCCCCTTCCCCGGCGAAGGGGCGGATGACCACTCCGGCCTCGGCGCTGGCCGCCGCGAATTCCGTGGCCGCCGCCCCCAGGACGATCCAGACGAAGTTCGATTCGCTCGGCGGCACCCGGTACCCGGCCGCCAGCAGCGCCGCGCGGATCCGATCGCGTTCGGCGATCACGGTCTCGGTGCGGTCCAGCAGTTCGTGACGGGCCTCCAGGGAAGCGATGGCGGCCGCCTGCGCGACCCGGCTCACGCTGAACGTGATGTGCACCTTGAGCAGGGCGGCGATCACTTCCGGCGCGCCGACCGCGTATCCCACCCGCAGCCCGGCCAGGCCATAGGCCTTGGAGAAGGTGCGCAGCACAACCACATTCGGCCGGGATCGAGCCAGTTCCACCCCGTCGGGATGGTCGCCCGGCAGCCGCAGGTACTCGTAGTACGCCTCGTCCAGCGCTACCAGAACCCCGGCGGGCACTCGGTCGAGGAAGCGCTCCAACTCCGCCCGGCCCACCGCGGTGCCGGACGGGTTGTTCGGGTTGCACACGAACACCAGCCGGGTCCGGTCGGTGATGGCGGCCGCCATGGCGTCCAGATCGTGCACATCACCGGCCAACGGCACGGTCACCGCCGTCGCGTTGGCGACCTGAGTGATGATCGGGTAGGCCTCGAAGGACCGCCACGCGAACAGCACCTCGTCGGTGGGGGCGGCGCAGGTGATCTGCACCAGCTCCTGGCACAGCGCCACACTGCCGCAGCCGACGGCGATATTCGCCGGCTCGACGCCGAGGAACTCCGCCAGCGCCGCACGCAGCTCACCGGACTGGTTGTCCGGATAGCGGTTGGCCAGTTCCACCGACTCGGCGATGGCCTTGCTCGCGGCGGGCAGCGGACCGGCCGTGGTCTCGTTGCTCGCCAGCTTGACCGCGCCGGGATGGCTGCGGCCGGGAACGTAGGCCGGAATGGAATCGAGGTCCGGTCGGATGCGCGCGGTCACGTATCGAGCTTAGTTCCGATCTCGATCGAGCCACGTTCGGGCTGTTCACCAGCGAATTCTTCCCGGTCCGGGCATATCGCCCTACGCTGGGAACATGTCGGGCACTTATGACGATATCGCGCTGCTCCGGCGCGGCGACGCGGAAGCAGGCGGCCACGACCAGCAGCCGGACGAGGCTGCGACCAGCCCGAAAGCCGACGAACATGTGCCCATCACGGTGATCGAGCCCGACGGTTTCGCGCGCGGCGGGATCGTGCTGCTGCACGAATCCAGGAAGTTCACCGGATCGTTGCTGGAGTTCATGCGCGCGCTCGCCGGCGAAGGCTGGCTGGTGGTCGCACCGAACCTGTTCCACCGGGCCACCGCGTCCTCGGCCGGGGTGTTCGGTGACGAACTCTTCGAAGACTTCGACGCCTGCTTCGACTGGTTGACCCAGCGCGGCGTCTTCCCGGACTGTATCGGCGCCCTCGGTTTCGACACCGCCGGTACGGCGGCCTTCCTGGTGGCGACCAGCCGTCCCATCGGCGCCGCGGTGAGCGTGGGCGCCCCCGGGATCACCACGCCCCTCACCGACCAGGCCGAAGCCCTGGTATCCGCCGCACCGCGCCTACAGGCCCCCTGGCTGGGCATGTTCGGCGCCGAACCGAGCACCCCCGCCGCCGACGTCGACCAACTCCGCGACGCCGGCGCCCAGGCGGCGGTCGCCAGCCTCGTCATCTCCTACCCCGGTCTCCTGCACCGCGCCGACAATCACACCGACGAAGAAGACGGCGACGACCTGATCGACTCCCGAACCCGTATCTTCGACTGGTTCGACAGCCACCTACGCTGATCGACCAGCCGTTTTGCAGTTTCTGTACAAGCTCGGGTAGCCTTTCTGCTCGGCGGTCCGGAAGGACCGGCGCCCTCGAAGAGAAGGCTCCAGGAGGCGTGCCAGAGCGGCCGAATGGGACTCACTGCTAATGAGTTGTCCCTTCACGGGGACCGGAGGTTCAAATCCTCTCGCCTCCGCCACACCCGGGAAACCGGGTGACAACTGAATAAGACATGCGCCCGTAGCTCAACGGATAGAGCATCTGACTACGGATCAGAAGGTTAGGGGTTCGAATCCCTTCGGGCGCACAAAAAGTACTCCGCCGCTGCGACCGCAGCGGCGGAGTGCTTCATTTCGAGATACAGATGTACCGTGCACCGGCGGTAGGCGAACCCGCTCCTCGGTGATTCCGGTCAGACGCTGCACCACAACACCGCGACCGCAGAGTCCTCTACTGGACCTACATCGACCCGAATCCTGGACGTTACGCTGGCTGATGTCGGCACGTATCCGATTGCCTCCCAACATATTCGGATCAACTCGATGGCCGCAGCTGAAGTACCCTCGAACACTCGGCCGCCGTGGAACTCCGTTCGTGCCTACCTGTGACAACAGGAAGGATCGCTCGTGACCTATCGCTTCAACGCTGATCTGGGGATCTACCAGGTGGCGGGATCCCGACTGGCCTCGATCGTGGCGCCTGCATGATCGCTTCACTCGCCGAGCAACCGAGAATGACGCCTGGACGGGCTCTTGTGCTCGCACTGGTCGACCAGTACGCCGCCGCGAAGTCGATGATCGATCCCTACACCGACAGCGGGACCTCACACCTCGAATTACAGAAGTTGCTCTACTTCGCGACGCTTGTGGCACCCGATCCCCGGATGGTATTCGCTCAGGCCAAGTACGGCCCCTACAGTGACGCAGCCCGCCATATGGTCCAGCAGATGGAGGGAACGTTCCTGGAAGGCTACGGCGACGGCAACGATCGGGTCCTCGAACTACGGCCGATCTCCGTCAAACCCGACGGTCGGCGTCAGCTTGTCGCGTACATGGATGGGCCGGCCTCGGTTGAAGTGACCAGAACTCTCGATAGGGTCCTCGAGATCGTGTCAGGATTCGAAGGCGCCTACGGCGTCGAATTACTGGCGACCACGCATTGGGTCGCGACCCACGAGAATGCCCGGACACCGCACGCCGCTACTGCGGCAGTACGACGATGGAGTGAGCGTAAGGGCCGCATCTTCACCTCTGACCACGTCGCCAGCGCACTGGATCACCTGCGGAGCGTGGACGCTATCGGGGCTTGAGTCGGGCTCAGCCATCGGAGTACGAGATGGCGGCGGCCAGGGCAGTGGGTATCAGTCTCTTGGGTGCACCGACTTCGCGCGGTACGCGTATTCCCCCTGCGGGATCGCTTCGACTTCGACATCGACCGGCAGCCCCTCGGCGATCGTGGTGATGTCGAGATCCCCGCGAGCGTGCGACAGATGGAACCAGACGAGCGTGCTGTCGGCGTCATCGAGCTCGATCACGCCGGTACCGTTACGCGGCTTCCAACGCCACACCGTGCCGGTTTCCATCTATCGCCCCTCGCCTGTCGCGGCCCACTCGGTCGCGTTCTACGATCCCAGAAAACCATTTCGCGCTGCCCGAGTTCGTCGGGCATCCTGGTCGGCATGCACGACTGGCCCGCGGCCGACTCCGGCGAGATCCCGGCCCCCGAGTTGGTCGCCGCGTGGGTGGCGCTCGACACTGCCCCGTCCGAACGGATACCGCTCTGGGCAGCGCACTGGCTGGCTCGAGGCTACGACGGTGAAACGCTCAGGAAATTGGCCGGCCTGAGCAGCAGCGATACTCATGAGGTCCGCGACATACTGCCCGCGGCGCTGGCCGACTGCGCCGCGGCCATCCCGGAGTCGGAGGCAGCCGCGGCCCAGGTGGCATTCACCCAACTCGCGCGCCTGCATGCCGACAACCGAGCCACCGAGAAATGGGTGCTGGACAAGGTGTGCGAAATCGTCGTCGAGTCCGACTGGGACGACAGTGTCATCGCACTTCCGCTCGGCCGGATATTCGGTCTCGAAGACGAGTGGGGAGCAGGCTGGGGCCGCCCCGAACAGCAACTCGCCCGTGAGATCCAGGACGCGTGCGGAGCTCAACTCGCCACCGGCCGCACAGCGAACGACCACTGCTGAAGCGCCGACACCGACGTCCGAAGTTCGGTCACGCGACAGCTCGGTCACGCTGCGCGCCGAACCGCACCACATGCGCCGATTCCGGAATCATCCACATCCGCTAACAGGTGCCGTGCTTCGTCTCGAAAATCCTCCGACACCTGCGAATACCAGGCGGACGCAAGCATTTACGGCTGGCCCGAGCCCGCTATCGCACACCAGCGCGCTCGGCCAAGCTTCGTAACGCGCTGTGCTGGCGCTCCTTCTCCCGCAGCTCGGCGACAACCTGCTTCAGCAGCGTTTGGTACCGCACCCAGTCCCGGCCGCCGATCCGCTCCGCGGTCAGCAGCATGTCCAGGGCCCGCTGGTTCTGTCCGGTGCGGGCGAGAGCCGCGGCCTGATCGAGTCGATGCCGCGCCCGACTCACCTGCGCGAGCCCCGCGCCGCCGTCCGGCATCGCTTTCGCCGCCTCGATCGCCTCCGGATACCGCTCCGAGGACACATTCACATCGACCGACTGCATCACCACTTGCGATGGCCCGAAGTTGCACTCGTAATGCTTGGTGTCACCGGGCAAGCGCGATGCCACCTCCTGCGCCGCGACAACGATATCCAGCGCGTCCTGAACGCGCTGCTGCCGACCGGCGGCGGTCGCTCCTTGCAGCACCAGCGATCCGTATACAGCCAACTGCTCTTCGGTGGCCTCGCCGACCGGCTCCACCGACGCGGCCGCTTTGAGCGCCACCTTGTGGGACTCCTCGTAGCGGCCCTGGACGAGCAGTTGCCATGACACCGAACCGCGCAGTGTCGCGGCGAGTAGCGAATCATTGCCGCGTTCAGCCGCGGTCAGCGCAGACCGGATCGCCGCGAACGCCGGATCGGACTGCCCGAGGTGGACCAGCGTGCAACCGGTCACCCAGTACATCCGAGCCAACAGCTCATGGGCCGGGGCTATTTCGCTGCGCCGAGCGGCGTGAGCGGTTGCCCGTAACTGCGAGAGCCCGGGCGGTAGCACCGCAGTAAGCGTCTCGTACCGACCGTTCCAGTAGGCGCCCCACGCGTAATCGACAGCCCGCCTGGCTTCGTGCAGCGTGACCGGCAATTGTCCGGGCCCGTCGTCGATCAGGTCATCCACCGAATTCAGCGCATGCCGAATGGCGACAACGCCGGCCCCCGGGTCTTCGGACGGGATCCCATGCCGCTTCCCGACAAGGTCGGCGATATCGACATCCAGAGCCTTCGAGATCTTGTGCAAGCTCATGATGCTGGCACCTTCCCGCTTTCCCTGCTCCAGTTGCCGGATCAGAGACGGGTGCACCTCGGCCAAGTCCGCCAACTGGGTTTGGGTCATTGATCTGCCGCGAAAATGTTTGATCCGCGCGCCGATGCTCGTGTCCATCGCTCTCGCCATCCTTCGATGCGCCCCTGCTCTATCGAGGCTACGGAGATTCCGGGGTCGGAGATAACACAAGGCGTGTTACTCGAATGATTCGGAACGGACATAAGTTTCGGAACGCGCCGGTGCCAGCGATGCCCTGCGCCGAATCGAGAGCCACTCCGTCACAACCGAAATCAACTATTCAGCGAGGTAACCCATGCACGAGGAGCAACGACCGCTCCCCGTCAGAGGACCTATCCACAACCAGGCCATCGCGTCGGCCCGGGGCCTCTGGCAGGACGACCGGTGTACTGATATCCCACTTCTGGAACGGGTGGCCGCTGGTATACGGGCCCTGGATACCGCCACGGAATATTCGTACGACAGAGAAGTCTTCGACGACGGCGGATTGCAGCGCGAGATCGACGGCGTCATCGCCCGCTGGCGTCGCGCACACGCCGAGCCCCGCCATGACCGTTGACCCCAGGTGCGGCTGCGGGCCGTGGATCACCGGTGCAATGCTTGCAGGAGTCGCCCGGGAGGAGGGCCGGCCGGTCCGCTGCCGCTGCCCCGAGTCCGAGCATTGCCTGCTCGGCGCGGATATCGTCGACGGCCGCATCGCCGTTCATCCACGCAATGTCACCGGCCCGTGCCCATGGGTGGATATGCGGGTGCGGGATCTGCCGCTGGCCTGCGGCTGCGCGCCGTACATCACCACCCGGCAACTGCGGATCGTCCTGCGCCGCGGCGGATCACCGAACGGGCAGCCGTACGCGATCGGCTGCCCGGGAAACTGTCGTGGACTGGTGGATATCCAGGAGCGCCTGATCGCGGGTCACGGCCGTTGCCCTTGGGCAGGTGCGCTAGTGCTCGATTCAGGGTTGCATCCGCCGATTCTGTAGCCACGAAACGGAACACCGGGCTACCGAACGACTCCGAATTAATAGTTACTGATCGCAACTATGTAACGCGTCACATATGTGGGCGTATGGACAGGGACCGGGACGAAGGCTGCGCACTCCGACAACCCGAGCAAGGGGAAACCTTGACCCACCAGCCCTATCCACCCCAGCAGCACTACGGCGCCCACCCACCTCAGCGCCCGAAGAAGAAGACCACCTGGCCGTGGCTGCTTCTCGCGGGCGTCCTCGTGCTGTGTGGATTCGGTGGCTGTCTCGCCGTCGTGAGCAACAGCGCTTCCGACAAGACGACCAGTGCGGCCGCGGCCGGGGACCCGGCGGCCGGGGACTCCGATATCGCGGCGGCCGGAACACCGGTCCGGGACGGCAAATTCGAGTTCGTGGTCACGAAGGTCGATACGGGCCTGAAGACGGTGGGGTCCAACCCGTATCTGCAGAAGGAGGCGCAAGGTCAGTACGTACTCGTACACACCACCGTCACCAACACCAGCGATCGGCCGCAGTCCTATTTCGGGTCGAACCAGAAATTGATCGACGCGCAGGGCCGCGAATTCACCAACGACACAATGGCCGAGGTGAACGTCAACGACACTTCCGTCATGGGAGGCGATATCAACCCCGGCAACGCGATGGAAGTGATCATCGCCTTCGATATACCCGCCGCCGCACAACCCGCGACCCTCGAATTTCACGATTCGATGCTCTCGGGTGGCGTCCGAGTCGCCCTGCAGTAGGACTGCCGTACCCACTGTCCGGCCCGGGCGATTCACGAACGGGCCGGACGTCGGGCGAGCGAGTGCCGCGGACCGGCGATCAGCCGGCCGGCGGGGTCAGCTCACGCATCGCCGCGCAGATCGTCGCGTGGATCTCCGACTCTTCCGTTGCTTCCTCAGGGTCCCAGGACGGTTCCGGAGCGCCCTCGATCGCGGGCCCGAACAGCCACCACACATTGCTCCACGGGTCGACGAATCGGGCGAGGGATGTATTCCCGTAGAACGGGGTCGTCTCGGTGATGATCCGCGCCCCGCGCGCCGACGCGCGCCGCAGCACCTCGTCGCAGTCGGTGACATTGACCTGGAGCAGCGCCGGGGTGAACGCCCAGTCGGGTTTGGAGTCCACGACCATCAGGCACGAGTCCCCGATCCGCACCTCCGCGTGGATCAGCAGATCGTCGGTGTCCACCGCATGCGCCTGCGAGGTCTCGCTGCCGTCGAACACCTCGCGCAGGAATTCGATGAACGCGCGCGCTCCGCCCGGTCCTTTGACTGCCGCGAACGCGTTGAGGCTGCCGTAGCCGTTGGCCAGGTCGGAAATGGGCCGGATCAGCGGTGATGTGGTCATGCCGCGAGCATGACACCCTTTCAGGCCACCCTGCGTCCACTATCTACGGCGCGGCGGCACAGTCGAAATATTCGAGCCGTGGGGATTCGGGCTCAGCCGGTGACTATGGGAACCAAGTAGGCCCGGGCGAATTCGTCGAGTTGTTCGTCGGATTCCAGCGGCACCAGGCCCGAGGGGCACAGGATGAACGAGTGCAGCACGCGGCACGCCACTTCCGCGCGGGTGAGCAGATCGGCCGGTTCGGTCAGCAGGCCGGCATCGGCGGCGCGGCACAGCGCGGTGTGCGTGGCGGCCACCGACATCGCGAAGACCGGGCCGCCCTCGACGGTGAGCTTCTCCAGTATCCGTTCCGGTTCCACCGTGAGCATGCGTTTGACCAGCGGGTGTTCGCGCCAGCGCGTGATCACCATGACGAAGATGTCGGCGATGAGGTCGGCGAGGCTGTCGTGCCGGGTGGAGATGGCGTCCACCTCGGTCAGGACCGCGGCGACCTCCCGGCTCACCACCGCCTGCACCACGTCGTCACGGGACCCGATGCGGCGATATATGGTGACGCGGTCGACACCGGCCTGCCGGGCGATGTCTTCGATGGTCGTCTTCTTGACGCCGAACTCGCTGAATCTGATCAACGCCGCGTCCAGAATGCGAGCCTCGATACCGTCCTGCAGCCCGGGTGACGACGTATACGCGGCGGACATGAGTTAACGCTAGCAAGTACTGCGTGAGCGCAAACACCTATCGGGCACTCGCAATATTGCAACATTGCTATTAATTATGTTGCCGTGTACTTTGGCCGAATGGTGCAGACCAGCCAAGCAGCCGCTTGTTTCCATCTGGTGCGTCGTCGTCCGGCCCGACTATCGGGAGGCAACTGATGGGCACCCAGGTACCGGTTCGGGGGTTCCAGATGTTCGGCACAGCCGTGGATGTCTGCCGTTCGATTTTCGTCGCACATCGCCCCGCCTCGCTGCTACCGCAGTCGAAAGTGCTGGGACACAGCGGATTCAATCGCCGTCTCGTAGTCGCCGCCATTCAACGCGAAGCGGTGGACGTAGTCGGCGTGGTGCTGGTGGACCCCGAGGGCGACCCGCTACCCGCGTGGTTACCCGGCGCCCACCTGGACGTGTTCCTCCCCTCCGGTCGGCGGCGGCAGTATTCGTTGTGCGGCGACCCGCGCGACCGGTCGTCCTACCGGATCGCTGTCCGGCTGATGCCGCACGGCAAGGGCGGTTCCATCGAGATCCACGAGAATCTCCGCAGCGGCGATTCGCTTCGCGTGCACGGCCCCCGGCACACCTACCCCTTCGTCGACGCCCCCGACTACCTGTTCGTCGCCGGTGGCATGGGGATCACCGCGATCCTGCCCATGGCGCAGGCAGCGAGCCGGCGCGGCACTCTGATCTATACCGGGCGCTCCCGGGATTCGATGCCGTTCCTGGATCGGGTGCCCGGCGCCGTGATCCGCCCCGACGACGAATTCGGCGCCCCCGATATCGAGGACCTCCTGCGACGCGCGGATCCGGGAGCAGCCGTCTACGTCTGCGGCCCCCCGCCCATGCTCGAAGCCGCGATACACGCCATGCCGCGGGTGAATCCGACGGGTTCGCTGCATCTGGAACGCTTTCCGGCGGCCCGGGCGACACGCGCGTGACCGCGATTCGAATCGAACCGCGGTACCCCTCCGAGCCACGGCAATGAGCCCTTCACCTGCATCGACAGATGGAGGGCTCATTACGGTGGCGGCGGATCTACTCGGCCGGATTTCCCCACGAGGTCGCGCTCGTCAGAGTGCTTGCTGATCGACGGCGGCGGCCATCGCCGCGTACCCGGCGGCATTCGGGTGTTTGTGGTCGCCGGAATCGAACGCCGCGTTCAACCGCTCCCGGTCGGCGGGATCGGCCATCACCGCGTTGAAATCGACGACGGCGTCGTACGCACCGCTGGTCCGGATCCAATCGTTGACGGCCCGGATCTTCGCCGCGGAAGTGTCGGTGTAGTACTCGGCGCCCTTCATCGGTAACAACGTCGCGCCGACCACGGTGATCCCGGCGTCGTGCGCGCGGGCGATCAGGTCGCGGTAACCCGCGATCAGTTGTTCCGCCGATACATCCGGATTGGGCTTGTAGGTCGGCAGATCGACCTCGGAGAAGCCGATATCGTTCAGTCCGCCGAGAACGATCACCGTGTCCACGCCCGGTTTGCTGAGCACATCACGGTCGAAACGCCGCAATCCGCTCTCGCCGAACCACTTCGAATCGCTGAGGAACATATTGCCGCCGATACCGGCGTTCAGCACGGTGCTCGGAGTGCCGTCCGCGGCGAGTCGTTCGGCGAGCGCGTCGGGATAGCGATTGTTGCCGTCGTTGTCCGATCCGAAACCGTCGGTGATCGAATCGCCGAACGCGACGATCGTCTCCGGATCTTCGGGACCACCGGAGACTTCGAGGTCCGAGAGGTAGTACCAGGAATGCGTCGCCTCGGTGAAAGCGGTCGCTTCGCGGTCCGCGATATGGTCGCCCGCAGCGCGGTAGGTGCTGGCATAGCCCTGGGCGTGGAAGGTCGCCGGCCCGGTTCGTTCGGCCAGATACAAGGTCACCGTGGCCGATTCGAATGGGGCCAGCCGCAGATCGGCGGCATCGCTGGTGACCTCCGCGCCCGGCGCGACGGTCACTGAGTCGGCGCCGTCGAACCGCAGCGGCCGGGTCGTATCCGCTTGCACCTGCGCCCCGTGAACGGTGCGCGCGATGGTGCCGCCGGCGATCCGGAGTTCGTCCCGGCTGTAGAGATTGGACAGGGTGATCCGGGCCTGGGTGCCGCCGTCGGCGACCCGGACCACCTGCCGCACCGTCTGGTCGGCGAAACCGTCGGTGGCCCAGTTCGGTTCGAAACCTTCACTCGGGAGCTGCATGGGGACCGACCACGCGGTGGTCCACGCATCCGACCGGTCGGGTTCGGCCGGTGCGGGTGAGCACGCGGCTGCCAGTCCGGCGGCGACGACGGCTGCGGCGAGGACTGCCAGTGGCTTCATTCTGATGTTCATATCGAGACCCAACCGGCCTAATGGAACTTTTGTTCCATTAGCATCGGGTTGTGACGGAGGTCTCATTCGTTGAGGATGAACCAGCCCGCGCCGAACGGTGGGCGAGATGCGGGACGGAGCCCCACCACTCCCGAGAACGCGACGGCATGCCGACAGCAAAAAACCCCTCACCCGAAAAGTCGGATGAGGGGTTGTGGCGGTGGCGGAGGGATTTGAACTCTTCTTACCCCCCTGGTAGCAACCCCTAAACCACTTTCACCTGCAAAAACACGTTATTCGGGTCAATGTAGATCACCGGGTATCACGTGGCGTTGTGGGCAAAATGTGGGCAGGGGCGGACGGTATCGCCTGTACGACTCGGTAGGGCACGCACCGTGAGAGCTTCCTGTGCCGAAAGATCGGTTTGTGCTCTGCAAAGGCGGGCGCGGACCCGGGATCGGGCCGCGCCGCAGCCGGACTGCGTCAGGGCGTCACATCGGTTGTAGTTGCGCCGGCGCCTTCCGCGATCCGGTCGATATCCCGCGCGAGATCGAAGTCCCGCCCGGTCAACTTCCGCCCGGCATCGTGAGTCGTGATCCGGAACTCGATCCGCTGCCAGGTGATCATCATGTCAGGATGGTGACCGACCTCGCGGGCTTTCGCCGCGACGTATACGGCCAGGTGCACGCACTCGTGGTAGGTGTGGGAGAAAGTGCGCGTGATCTCGTCACCGTCGCGCACCCACCCGGGGAGTGCTTCAAGGCGGCTGGCTATCTCGCTGTCATCCAGCGGCGTGGGCAGAGTGGTCATGCGACGGACCCTACGAGAGCATGCAACTCGCGTCCCGCCGACGTATGCGCCCACGTGCGAGCGTGAGCGGCTAACCCCTTCAGCTCGCTGCGAAGCCTGGCTGACCCAGTAATTTTGATGGCCTCCGCCGCTTCTGTTGCCGCCCAGACAGCGCGTTCAGGGTCCGGCACCCTGGCGAGGACAGCCGACTGTCGAGCACGGAACACCGCGTTGTCGCGGCGCGCAGACTCAGGCATGGAGTCCATGATTTCGTCCCACAGCGCGACGGCGCCGACCGCATCCCTCGCGTTGCCGGTGCGCCCGTAGCAGGTCGCCCGCTGTACCACGACATAGTGTGGTGTGCGGCGACAAGAGTTCCCCCATGGGTACTCGTCATCAATCCGGCCGATGAGAGAGGCGGCGTCGTCGAGCAAACGATCCGCTGTGACCCGATCCCCGAGCATGGCGTGGCCTTGCGCCTCGTGCTGGAGCGCCATCACGCGAACCTTAGGGGACAGCTTCGGCCCGGCTGCCAGTGCGGCCCGCGCGTAGTCGATGACAGCGCGACCGTCGCGGTTGTCCAGCGCGAGCATCGCCATGTTGGACAGCGCATAGGAGACAAGCTGTGAATCTCCGCTGCGGTGTGCGAGTGACAGCGTGGTGTCGCGCCACTTTCCCGACTCTGAGCGGTCCCCCGCATCCTGGTACAGCCATCCAAGGAGCGCTGCGTACGCAGTCCCTGTTTCGAGCAGGCCTCGCCGCACGGGAGCATCGGCCGTGCCAGCGAGATGGGCGATAAGTTCCGTCTGTGTCTGCACGGTGGGGATCAAGTAGCGCGGCCCTAGGTACATGTCCGCGGTGTAGTGCCCTGCGAGCTGAGAGCGGAAGTAGTCGACGAGTTCGGGGGCCACGCTGGCGCCGCTCACCACGTCTGATAGCGGAACATGGGTCACCCCCATGACAGGGCTCGCAGCGAGGGCAGATAGTCCCATGACGGTGGTTCCGAAATCGCGTCGTCTCACGTCGTCGACTTCCTGTACCTCAAGTACAACTCCAGTATTACCCGTTCCCGACGACGCGCCCCAAGTGATTTGATGGCGTTCGTCGGAACTCCGTAGCGCCGCATCGAATCGAGCCCGCTGTTCGTCGTCGAGTCTGCTGTACGCGGTGTCCATGCATTCGGAGTACTTCGCACCCAGGGTGATGGTCGCACCCCTGCGCTCCCATTTGCTGACGGCCTCAACCGAGCACCCGATCCGGTCGACGAACTGATCCTGTGTGTCCCGCAACGCTGCACGCAGTGCGGTGACTTCGAACCCGGTCCACTTGACGATCGTCATCTCTCAGTGCCCTCCCGTCAGCTGAAGTACTGCCAGAGTACGGGTCCCGTGCGGGCTCGGTGAGTCCTTCAACTGCAACGACCTCGCGATGCTGAATAAGCCAACCTCCAACAAACATTCCGAGGTCTCCAATGCGCCAGGAGTCACCGGCCCTACCCGCCAGGGTCACGCATAACCAGGCCATGGCCGCTACTCTGCGGCTCTGGCGCGAGAGCGAATGCTACGACCGCACGGCAATCGAGCGGTGCCTGGAGGGCCTGCGCTCCCTCGACGCGCCGACCGCCGATACCCCCGCCATGCAGGCCGAGATCGACGGTGTGATTGCGCGGTGGCGAGCCGGGCGTCACCGGGAGGTGCGACGTGCGGGATGATCTCTCGACCCTCCACCGGATAGCCGCCAAGCTACGCCCGCCCGCCGGGCAGCCCGACGGCCGGCCATCAGTACAGGAGCGCATCGCGCGGGTTCGCCGCGATTTCGCCGCGACCGTCGCCGATCTATGGGCAGCGCCGATCGAGGAGGTTTGCCGTGTCGGATCAACAGAACTGTCAGTCGCGGGCGGTTGTCATGCGCCCCGCCGACCACGACGCCGAGAACCTGGAACAGCTGATCCAGCGGCACAACCTGAACGTAGTTTTCACGACCGTCACGGATACGGACGTGCTGAGAGTCGCGGCACTTATCGCCATCCAGCACGTACTCGACTACAGGGCCGAAGTGCTGGTCGCTCCACACCTCACCATGGCCGACGCTCGATCGAGCCGCGAGTGGCGGGCGCTGGCCGAACTCGTACACGTGGTGACTGCCGCCGGTGTGCTCGGTAGCGACCCGGACCTAACCCTGCCGTGAAACATCAGCGCTGCCACACAAAAGCTGGCGGGCATGTGACCCGCCCATAAGCCCTGGCCAGGGAACCAAGAAATGGAAAACGGAAGGAATGCCATGAGCCATCTCAAGAACGATTCGATCGTCGGCGACGCCGTGCAGCGGGCCTCGGAGGACTCCGAGGCAGCCGACGCCGCAGTACGGGAGCGCATCGCCCGGTTCCGCGGCGACGACAACGCGGCGATGATGGGCGGCTGGACCTAATAGGTCAGCTGACCGAAATCTGAGGGCGGGCGGCGGATACTCCGCCGCCCGCCCGCTTTCGTCTCACACACACTTTCTGATTGGGCTTTCGCAATGCATTTCCTGAATGTCGGCCACGCCTACGAGAACGTAGCCAGATACACACGCGCAGTGATCGGGGAAGCCCCCGACCCTGCGGTGCTGCCCTCGTCCTACCGGGAGGCGGTCAGCCAGCACCGGCCGATCGACGCGCCGCCACACGGTTCGGCAATCCATTTCGAGAACAGTGGTTGGGGTGATTATCTGGACGAAGCCGACGTCTTTGACGGGATCTTCAAGGGCCTGCGGCCGTCGACGTCGGAGGAACGCGACGTGTGGCCCGGACGAGTCACGCAAGCCGTCGAGCATGTCCGCGACCTGAATTCAGATCTCGGACATCTCGTCGACCTCCTGGTTACTGATGTCATCCTGCTGCCCTCCGACAGCACCGGCGGCGGATCGGCTGCGCACCTGCCCGGCCTGGTGGCACTCAGCCCGGGACCGGAATGGGGCGTGTACGACTTCGCCGAATCTCTCGTCCATGAGGCGACTCACCTGAACTTGTTCATCGGCGATATGGTGCACGGGCTCTACACCAAACCTGTGGCCGAACTCGCCGCCGATCGCTATCGCGTTCTGTCTGCGGTGAAGTTCGGTCAGCTCCGCCCCCTCGATCGTGCCTTCCATTCGGCTGTCGTCGCAGTGCCGCTGATGTGGATGCAGCACCAGCGCGGCGAGACGGAACTGGTGGACAAGTTCACGGGCTCGCTGCGGGAATGCTGCGACGGATTGAACAACAAGCGAGACCTGTTCACGCCGTATGGGCAGCTGCTAGTGCACCAGCTCGCCGAGTTCGCATTCACCCTCGATTGGGATTACGTCGAGGAGTCGATTTCTGGGGACAGATTCTCTACCTACGCGGTCGCGGCCTGAGTCACCACTCCACGTCGATGCCGACCTCTCGGGCCAGGCTTCCCGCCAGCCCGAGCAGGTCGTCACCGCGCACCTGAGCACCCTTCAGGCCGCGCACCCCACGCACGTCGATCAGACGGCAGTCCACGAACGTAGTGTTGTGCTCGATATTCGCCTGCGAGAACTGCGCCCCGGTGAGGTCACATCCCTCGAACCGGACGCTACGGAACCTGACTCTCTGGAAGTCCGCGCCCGCCAGGTTGCAGCCGGTGAACACCACCTTCTGGAACTTGCTGCCGCGAAACGATGCCAAATCCGCGCGGGTGTCGTCTATGAACACATCTCGCAATACACCGTCGCTCAGCGAAAGTCCCGTCAATCTGGACTGTGTGATCTCCGATTCCAGGAGCGAAGTCTCGTCCGCGCGCAGGTTCGACAGGTCGCATGAGGCGAACGCACAGTTGTCGAACGTGGTCCGGGCCAGCGTGCCGACGATCCGCGCGCCGGAGAATTCCGACGCGCTCACGGCGATGGCTTCTCCGCCATCGATACCGGCATCGGTCCCCGTGTACCGGACACCGCTCACCGTCAACTCGTCGGCGAACTCCTCGCCCGGTCCGGCGTCGCGTAAAGCACTCGCAGTCCGCGGCTTAGCCGGTGCGACCTGTACGCGTGTGACGCCCATGACTCCCCTGTCTGACGCGGAATTGGCACCGAACCTAGCATGCTCCGGCCGTTCTACCGCGGAGGAGGAGCGGCCCGGTATCGGTCGGACAGCTCGACCCCTTTTCCGGGTGAGCGCTGCGCCGATTTCTGATTTCTGACCGCCGATAAGCGGGTCTTATCGGACGCTCGAATCAGCTTGGCGGAACCATGTCCAGCCACGCTGGGGCGCGACACCCGTCGCCGATGTCGAACTCGATGCCGTCGAGACCTGGATTGCAGATATGGGCCGTACGGTCACCGACCCGACCGACCCGGAGAAGGTGATCCGCAAGGGCAGCGGCGCCACCGTAATCATCCGGGCATACGGCGTGCTCGCGGGCATCCTCGACACTGCGGTGAAGGCGAAGCGGCTCCGGTCGAACCCTGCCCGCGGCGTCGAGAACCTACCCCGAAAGGTCGGCAAGCGGCATGTGTATCTCACGGCTGATGACGTGCAGCGGCTCGCCGCCGAGTCCGGCCGGGAACGGCGCGCGCTGGTGTTGACGTTGACCTACTGCGGTATCCGCTGGGGCGAGGCGGTCGCGCTACGCGTCCGCGATATCGACTTCCTGCGCCGCCGCCTGACCGTCGCGGACAATGCCGTGCAGCTCGGTGTCGAGCACGCAGTCGGACACACCAAGAGCCGCAAGGTGCGCGCCGTGCCGGTCCCCCAATTCGTTCTCGATGAACTGTCCGTGCAATGCCAGGGCCGGGACCGTGAGACTCTGGTGTTCGGCGACGGCGTGAACTACTTCCCCCGGCCGAAGTCATCAGGCGGATGGTTCGCCGGCGCGGTAAAGCGGTCGAAAGTTCAGACCATCACCCCCCACGATCTTCGGCACACGTGCGCGTCGCTGGCCGTGTCGGCGAATGTGAACGTGCTCGCGCTGGCAAGGATGCTCGGTCACGCCGACGCCAGCGTAACCCTGCGCGTGTACGCGGATCTGTTCGACAGCGACCTCGACCGGGCTGCCGCAGCCATCCACGCGGCCTACAGCCCGCCAGAGTGTGGGCAGAATGTGGGCAAAAGCGCTGGCGCTGTCGCGGATACCGCATAAAAAAAGCCCCTCACCTGGAAATTCAGGTAAGGGGCTGTGGCGGTGGCGGAGGGATTTGAACCCTCGGAGGGGGGTTACCCCTCACACGCTTTCGAGGCGTGCTCCTTAGGCCGCTCGGACACGCCACCGCCAGAAAGAATACCGGACCTCTCGCGTATCCCTAAATCGGGGGCACGACCTGCCCCGCTGCCGGCCGACCGCGCGTTCAGCGCCGGCCGCGGAAGAACTCGTCGAGGATCGCCGCGCATTCGTCCTCCAAGATCCCCCCGCGCACCTGCGGGCGATGATTGAGACGGCGGTCGCGGACCACATCCCACAGCGATCCCACCGCTCCGGTCTTGGGCTCCCACGCACCGAACAGCAGCCGGTCCACCCGGGCCGCGACCAATGCCCCCGCACACATGGTGCACGGTTCCAATGTCACCGCCAGGGTCGCGCCGGTGAGCCGCCAGCCGTCGCCGTGCACCGCGGCGGCGCGGCGCAGGGCCAGCACCTCGGCATGCGCGGTGGGGTCGCCGCACGCCTCGCGGGCGTTGGCCGCGCGCGCCAGCTCGCGTCCCCGGCTGTCGAAAACCACCGCGCCCACCGGCACATCCCGTGGGTCGGCGGTGGCGGCGGCGGCCAGGGCCGCGCGCACCATCTCGATATCGGAGAGCGGGGCGCTCAACTCAACGAGGCAGTTTGTCGAGCACCGCGGAGAACTCGGAGGAGAAGCCCAGCCGCTGCGCGATCATCGTGAGCTGCTCGTCCGGGTAGAGGTCGGTTTCGGCGAGGATGACGCTGAGCACCGGTTCGGGCAGGCCCAGATCGGCCAGGATCGCGAGATCACCCTCCTCCCACGGCTCGACATCGTCGAGTTCATCGGGATCGATATCGGGGATCTCGACATGGAGTTCCTCCAGGACATCGGCGGCGATGTCGTAGTCGATCGCCGCGGTCGCGTCCGACACCAGCAACCGGGTACCGCTGGGAGCGGGCCGGAGCACGATGAAGAACTCGTCGTCGACGTCGAGGAGCCCGAAGACCGCGCCGGAGGAACGGAGAGCTTTCAGCTCGGTCTCCGCGGCCGACAGGGTGGTGAGCGCTGCCGCCGTCAGCGGTGTGCACCGCCACGTTCCGTCTTCCCGGACAACGGCCACCGCGAAACCTTCCACGTCGTCGTAATCATCCGACGTCGCCCTGTTCGTGCCCGAGCGCTGTGCTGCCATGCGCGCAACGGTAGTCGGCCGGGGGCGGTTAGATGAAGTCGTATGCGAATCTGTTCCGGTGACTGCTGACGACCGCACGGCGCTCTGTGTTCTCGGAACGGGCTTGATCGGCGGGTCGCTGCTGCGTGCGGCGACCGCGGCCGGTTGGTACGGATGGGGATACAACCGCTCGGCACCGGGCGTGGCGGCGGCCCGGACCTCGGGATTCGATGTCACCGACGACCTCCCGGAGGCACTGAGCCGGGCCGCCGCGGCCGACGCCCTCATCGTGGTCGCGGTCCCGATGCCCGCGGTGAGCCCGATGCTGGACGCGATCGCCGAACACGCACCGGATTGCCGGCTCACCGATGTGGTGAGTGTGAAGGCCCCTGTCGCGGCGGCGGTGCGCCGGTACGGCCTGGAAGCGCGCTACGTGGGTGGGCACCCGATGGCCGGCACCGCCGAATCGGGCTGGCAGGCAACCGATCCGGAACTGTTCCGGAATGCCGCCTGGGCGGTGGGGGTGGACCCGGGAACGGATCCGGAGACCTGGACCAGGGTCACCCGACTGGCCCTGGACTGCGGCGCGGTGGCGGTGCCGGTGATCGCCTCCGAACACGACCGTGCTGTGGCTCGTATCTCACATCTGCCGCACGTCCTGGCCGAGGCGCTGGCCGTGGCCGGAGCACGCGGCGGGGACCTCGCGCTCGGTCTTGCGGCAGGATCGTTCCGGGACGGCACCCGGGTCGCGGGAACCGCACCCGACCTGGTGCGCGCGATCTGCGAACCGAACTCCGACGCCCTGCTGGCGGTACTGGACGAGACGTTGACCGCCCTGACCGAAGCGCGCGAATCGCTGAGCGCCGACACCTCGCTCGCCGACCTCACCGCCGCCGGCCACACCGCCCGGCAGCGCTACGAATCGGCCGAACGCTGGGCGATCACCGATATCGAGCCGGGCGCCGAGGGCTGGCTGGAAAAACTACAGGAGGCGGGCCGGGCGGGCGGGGTCGTCACCGCGCTGTGAACGCTCGCGACACCGCATGACGGGGTTCAGACCCGCTCGGCCAGACCCGGATAGTCGAGGACGAAACCGTCGGGGTCCACGGTCAGGGTCGCGCTGGACACCGGGGAGAGCACACTGATCCCGTCTCCGGCGCTGCTGTAGGTGAGGTCGGCTTCCTGCACCGACAGGTCCGGCAACCGGACATACACCACCGGTACCTGCACATCCTCCATAGCGTGCTGGAGCCCGAAGCGGCGGATGGGCAGGGTGTTGAAGAAGGGACTCAGCACCACATCGGCGTCCAGCGCGCCGCCGAATTTGGAACGGATATGGGTGCCGGCGGCGTCGACGAGCCAGTAGTTCTCCTCGTCGCGGGCGATGGAGGTGTACCGCTCACCGGCCGCGGTGGTGCTACTCATCGACAGCCGCTTGGTCACGCCGTTCTCGTCGGTGACCAGATCGTAGGAGGCGCTGAACGCGGTGTGCTCCCCGCAACCGCTGCCGATGATGCGGCCGCTGGCCCGGATGCGATTGCCGTTGAGCGTGACGCGCACCGATTCCATCCGCGAGGCGTCGTGGGCGCGCCAGGTCAGCACGGCGGGCCACCGGGCCGGCTCCGGCGCGATGTCCGGACCAGGGGTTTCGTCGCTCGTTTCCGTCACGGGTCCACCGTACGCAACACCCCGCGGTATCGGCGGCCGTGCGGGCATTCGAGCCGCGCAACCCGGTTACGAGCACGTTACGCCGCGATCCCAAGGGTATGCGGTCACCGGCGCACCGGATTCCCGGAGCGCTTGTTCGCCCGTGGCGAACCTCGAGCCGATGTCGTTGTGTCCACGGCCTTTACGGATATCGTGGTCGCCGAGAGCACCGGCCGGGCCGGCCCGCCCCCGGAGAAGGCTTCCAGACGTCACCGCGCCGCGGGATCCACGAGGCGCGATCCCTGCGGCCCAGGAGCCATGAGATGTCCGAGCACACACAATCCCTCTACGAGGCCGTCGGCGGGATCGATGTCCTGCGCCGGCTGGGCGACACCTTCTACGACGGGGTGCTGGCCGATCCGCTGCTGGCCCCGGTGTTCGCCGATTTCACCCGTACACATATCGAGCATGTCGCGGTGTGGCTGAGCGAGGTCTTCGGCGGTTCCACCGACTTCACCGATCGTCTCGGCGGGCACCAGGCGCTGCTCCGGGCCCACCTCGGCCTGGAGATCACCGAAGCGCAGCGGCTGCGCTGGATGGAACTGATGACCGAAGCCGTCGACAAGGAACTCCCCGACGACCCGGCGCTGCGCCGGACGGTCATCGCTTACTTCGACTGGGGGACCACCGTCGCGCGCGAGGTCTCGGCCGATCCCGCCGGTACCGACCTCGGTGACCCGGGTCCGACACCGCGCTGGGGATGGAACGGACTCGGCTGACCCCGACGGCACGAGACCCCGATTCGGGGCGAATCGGGGTCTCGGGAGTCGAAGATCTGGTGGACGGATGTGGCGGAGACGGAGGGATTTGAACCCCCGGTCGCTCTCACGACTCTCGCTTTCAAGGCGAGTGCATTCGGCCGCTCTGCCACGTCTCCAAGGCCTCGATGGTAACCGATGCACCCGGCGCGGACCGAAATCCGGCAACCGGCCGCTCAGTACCCCTGCCGCGCGATCAACGCGGCACGGAGAGCAGGTCGCGGGTGATGCTCGCGAGATCGGCGCAACCGGAAAGGCCCATCGCGGAGTCGAAGTCGGCGAGCAGCAGGCGCAGCGCGTGCCGCACCCCGGCGCTGCCGGCGACCCCGAGCGCATACGCCCACGGCCGCCCGTAGCAGACCGCCTTGGCGCCGAGCCCGAGCGCGACCAGGACGTCGGAGCCGGTCCGGACACCGGAGTCGAACAGCACATCGGCCCGGTCGCCGACCGCGCCGACCACCCCGGCCAGCGCGTCGAGCGCGGCGACCGAATTGTCGACCTGGCGGCCGCCGTGATTGCTCACCAGCACGGCGTCCGCGCCGGCGTCCACCACCAGGCGGGCGTCGTCCGGATGCAGGACGCCCTTGACCGCGATCGGCAGTTCGGTCCACTCCCGCAGCCTGGACAGATCGGCGGGCCGCAGGGTGTGGTTGCCGAACAGACCGACCCAGGTGAGGATCGCCATCCGCATGGCGTCCTCGCTCTCCTCCGGCGGGGCGGGCAGTTTCGCCCGGAACACCGGGTCGGAGAGGTAGTTCGCGATGCCCTTGCCCAGCAGGAACGGCAGATGACCCAGCTCGAGGTCGCGCGGGCGCCAGCCCAGCGAAGGAGTGTCGACGGTGACCACTATCGCCTTCGCACCGGCCCGCTGCGCCCGTTCCACGAACGACCGCGCCAGGTCGTCGTCGGCGGGCCAGTACAGCTGATACCACCAGTCCCCGGCGACCTCGCCCACCTCTTCGATGGTGGACGACGACGCGGTGGACAGCACCGTGCCCACGCCCAGCTCCTTGGCCACCTGGGCCACCACGACCTCGCCCTTCTCGTGCAGGAGCTCCAGCACCCCGACCGGGGCGGTCAGCACGGGGGCGGCCAGTTTGGTGCCGAGTACCTCGACGGACGTATCCCGCGCACCCGGACCGCTGGTCCCGCGGAGCACGCGCGGCACGATCCGATACCGGTCGAACGCGCGGGTGTTGGCCGCGGCGGTCCGCTCGGCCGACGCGCTACCGGCGACATAGGCGTAGGCGCGCGCGTCGAGCAACTCCCGGGCCTTGTCCGCGAAACCGTCCGCGGTCATCGGCAGTTCGGGGACCGACCCACCCATTCCCTGGAGGTAGATCTCGTTCTGGAAGTCGATGAAGCTGCTCACGGACGCTCACGCTAGCCGTGTCGGGGCGCCGCGGGCACCCTCTCCGCAATTTCTGATGCAGTATGGGTCGGTGCGCGCGATCAACTTGAACGGATTCGGCGGCCCCGAGGTCATGGAGTGGTCGGACGCCCCCGACCCGGTGCCGGGGCACGGTGAGGTGCTGATCGATGTGGCGGCAGCCGGGGTGAACCGGGCCGATCTGCTGCAGCGGCGCGGGTTCTACGCTCCCCCACCCGGGACGACACCCGTCCCCGGCCTCGAATGCTCGGGGGTGATCGCGCAGCTCGGCGACGGGGTACGCGACTGGGCGGTGGGCGACCGGGTGTGCGCGCTGCTGTCCGGCGGCGGTTACGCCGAAAAGGTCGTGGTGCCCGCCGGACAGCTACTGCCGGTACCGGACAGCCTGGACCTGGCGGCGGCCGCCGGACTGCCGGAGGTCGCGGCGACGGTGTGGTCGAACCTGGTGATGACCGCCGGACTGCATTCCGGGCAGTTGCTGCTGATCCACGGCGGCGGCAGCGGGATCGGCACCCACGCCATCCAGGTGGCGGTACAGCTGGGCGCGCGGGTCGCGGTGACGGCCGGGTCGGCGGCGAAACTGGACCGCTGCGCCGAACTCGGGGCGAGCGTGCTGATCAACTACCGGGACCACGATTTCGTGGACCTCGTCCGCGCCGAGCAGGGCCTGGGCGGACCGGGCGCCGACATCATCTTCGACAACATGGGCGCCGCCTACCTGAGCCGCAATGTGGCGGCGCTGGCGCTCGACGGCCAGGTACTGGTGATCGGAATGCAAGGCGGGGTGAACGCCGAACTGGACCTGAGCGCGCTGATGGCCAAACGCGGGACGGTACGCGCGATCAAACTCCGGGACCGGCCGGCCACCGGGCGCGGCAGCAAGGCCGACATCATCGCCGAGGTGCGCGCCCATATCTGGCCGCTACTGGAAACGGGCGCGATCGTGCCGGTGATCCACGCCGAGGTCCCGGTGGCCGAAGCGGGCCGGGCCCACGAACTGCTCGACGACCACGACACCTTCGGCAAGGTGATCCTGCGCGTAGGAGGCTGACCGGCGGCGGTCAGCCCAGCGCGGACAGCGCCCGGCCCAGCTGATCTATTTCCCGCCGAGTCGTGTACGGCGCGAGACCGATGGTCACCGCGCCGCCTTCGTCGTTCACTCCGAGTGCGTCCAATAACCGGCTGCCGCCGTGGGATCCGGCCAGTACGTTGATCCGCTTATCGCCCAGTTCGGCGGCGATCTTCTCCGCCTGCATCCCGTCGACGGTGAAACTGACCGTCGGGATACGGGTGGACGCCCGCCCGATCACGGTCAGGCCGGTGATCTTCTCGAGGGTGCTCATCAGATGATCGAACAGCTGATCGTGATAGTCCTGCAGGGAACTGATCGACAGCTCGAGCCGTTCCCGGCGGGTGCCGCCGGCGCGTTCGTCGAGGGCGGCCAGATAGTCGATCGAGGTGGTGAGACCGGACAGCAACGCATACTGGTGCCCGCCGACCTCGAGCCGTTCGGGACCCTTCGCGTACGGGTTCAACGACATGGACGGGATCCGGTCCAGGAAAGCGGGGTCCCGGAAGACCAGCGCCCCGACCTGCGGGCCACCCCAACTCGGGGCGCTCAACGCCACCACATCGGCTTTCAGGTCCTCGATACCGATCAGCGCGTACGGTGCGGCGCCGACCGCGTCGGCGACCAGCAGCCCGCCCACCTCGTGCACCCGTTCGGCCGCGACCCGCACCGAGGGCGCCGAGCCCACAATCGGAGACGCCGCGGTGATCGCGACCAGCCGCGCGGTGGGCCCGATGAGCTCCTCGAACTGCCAGGCCGGCATTTCGCAGGTCTCGATCTCCACCTCGGCCCAGCGCACATGCGCACCGTAGCGATTGGCTATTCGCAGCCAGGGAGCCACGTTCGCCTCGTCGTCCAGCCGCGACAGCACGATCCCGGTACCCAGCCCGAGCCGGGAACTCAGGGATTCCGCGAGCCAGGCCAGCAGCACCGCACGGTCCGGACCCAGGACGACCCCGCTCGGGTCCGCACCCACCAGATCCGCGACCGCCACCCGGGCGTCGTGCAGGATATCGGCGCTGCGTTTGGCTGCCCCGTGGCGGCCGATATGGGAGAACGACGACGAGCGGAAACCGATGGACACCGCGCGCGAGACAGAATCCGGAACAAGCATGCCCGCCTGCGGAGCCAGGTTGATCCAGCCGTCGGCCAGGGAGGGGATCAGTCCCCGGACCCGCGCGACGTCGTAAGTCATGCAGGTCACTTTAAGGCAGTGCTGATATCTCGGTAACCCTGGTACAGCCGATTTCCTCGGGTATGAGCGCGGGCCGTACGTGGTCACGCTCCGCGTCCGCCTCCGGGTCCGACTCGCTCGTGCGGTGTTCATGGGCGCCCCGCCGCTACCACCGACTTCGCGCGTTCGGCACGAACACGACATGATGGGGACCATGACGCAATCGGATGACGCATCGGATCCCGTTGTCGTGATCGGCCCCGAAGGACGTCCGCTGGTGTTGCCCGCGGGCGCCGCTACCAGCGCGTCCTACCCCGGCCGGGAGACCCCGGACCAGGACGCGGCCGAGCGCGGAGACTCCGAATCGCTGGCCGATATGGTCGAGCAGCCGGCCAAGGTCATGCGGATCGGGACCATGATCAAACAGCTGTTGGAGGAGGTGCGGGCGGCGCCGCTGGACGACGCCAGCCGCACCCGCCTCGCCGAGATCCACAAATCCTCCATTCGCGAACTGGAGCAGGGCCTGGCTCCGGAACTGCGGGAAGAACTCGAGCGGCTCGCGCTGCCGTTCAGCGAAGACGCCATCCCGTCGGACGCGGAACTGCGCATCGCGCAGGCGCAGTTGGTGGGCTGGCTGGAAGGTCTGTTCCACGGAATCCAGACCGCGCTGTTCGCTCAGCAGATGGCCGCGCGGGCGCAGCTCGAGCAGATGCGCCAGGGCGCACTGCCTCCGGGTATCCATGCCGCCGACGTCCGCGGCGGCCAGCCGGGACAGTCCATCGGAGGCACCGGCCAGTACCTGTGAGTTCGGTGGTATATATGCCAGCCGGTACCGGGACTCGTGCTCCGGGGTAGTGTCGTGCACCGTGCCCGCAGCTTCCGCTCGCTCTGACCTGGTAAACACCGAAACCCCGGAGAGCACCGACGAGAGCCCGGTGCGCCCCGACCACGACCCCGCCGCAGATGAGAAGCCCGTGAGTTCCGAGCAGACCCCGGTCGTCGGCACCGATACCGCCGTCTCCGATATCACCGTGGTGACCGATCCGGATCCGATCGAATCGGATTCGCAGTCCTGGTCACGAGCCTGGCGCGATATCCGCGACGGGTTCGGGCAGCGCGAACTATGGCTTTCGCTGGGCTGGCAGGACATCAAACAGCGCTACCGGCGTTCGGTACTGGGTCCGTTCTGGATCACCATCGCCACCGGCGTGCAGGCCACTGCCATCGGCATCCTGTACGCGGCGCTGCTCGGCCAGCCGCTGCGCGACTATCTGCCCTACGTGGCGGTCGGCCTCATCGTGTGGAACGTCATCAACGCCTCGATCCTGGAGGGCGCGGACGTCTTCGTCGCCAACGAGGGCCTGATCAAACAGCTGCCGTCCGCGCTCAGCGTGCACGTGTACCGGCTGGTCTGGCGGCAGATCCTGTTCTTCGCGCACAATCTGGTGATCTACTTCGTGGTGCTGGCACTGTTCGGCGTCTGGCGAAATCTGCACTGGACCGCGGTGTTCGCGATACCGGCCCTCGTGCTGCTGTTCCTGAACGCCATGTGGGTCTCGGTGCTGTTCGGTATCTTCAGCACCCGCTACCGCGATATCGCGCCGATCCTGGGCAGTATGACCCTGATGCTGTTCGTACTCACCCCGGTGATGTGGAACACCAAGAGCCTGCAGGAGCAGGGCGGGCAGGTCGCCGAACGCGCGCGATTGGCCGAGGTGGTCCCCACCTACCACTATTTGGAGATCGTGCGCGCGCCGTTGCTCGGCGACGACCAGAAGCTGTACCACTGGGCGATCGTCGGCGCCATCACTTTGGTGGGCTGGATCGCCGCCGCGGTCGCGCTGCGCCAGTACCGTTCGCGCGTGCCCTACTGGGTTTAGGAGTCAGGCGATCATGACCGATCACGTAGGTATCGAAACCCGCAAAGCGTGGGTGGAGTTCCCGATCTTCGATGCGAAATCGCGGTCGCTGAAGAAGGCGTTCCTGGGTAAGGCGGGCGGTTCGATCGGCCGTAACCAATCCGATGTGGTGGTGGTCGAGGCACTCCGCGACATCAGCCTGTCGTTGAAGGAAGGCGACCGGGTGGGCCTGGTCGGCCACAACGGCGCCGGTAAATCCACTCTGCTGCGGCTGCTGTCCGGCATCTACGAGCCTTCGCGGGGCAGTGCGCGGATCCGCGGCCGGGTGGCGCCGGTGTTCGATCTGGGCGTCGGGATGGACCCGGAGATCTCCGGCTACGAGAACATCATCATCCGCGGTCTGTTCCTCGGGCAGACCCGCAAGCAGATGATGGACAAGATCGACGAGATCGCCGATTTCACCGAACTCGGCGAGTATCTGTCCATGCCGCTGCGCACGTACTCGACCGGTATGCGGGTGCGGCTGGCGATGGGCGTGGTGACCTCCATCGACCCCGAGATCCTGCTGCTCGACGAAGGTATCGGCGCGGTCGACGCGGAATTCATGAAGAAGGCGCGGATCCGGTTGCAGGAGTTGGTCGCCCGGTCGGGCATCCTGGTGTTCGCCAGCCATTCCAACGAGTTCCTGGCGCAGCTGTGCGATACCGCGCTCTGGATCGATCACGGCCAGATCCGGTTGCACGGCGGAATCGAAGAGGTCGTCCGGGCCTACGAGGGTCCGGACGCGGGTAATCATGTGGCGACGGTCCTGCGGGAGATCGAAGCCGAGAAGTCCGGCCGTCCCGCCGACGAAAAAGCGCGGCAGTCGGCCGACGGCGAACGAGAACTGGAGAACAATCAGGTATGAGTGAGTCAGGCCCGGAGACGGAAGCGGAGCGTGACCGCGTAGGGCCTTCGCTCGTGCCCGATGAACACAGCACGGGCGAGTCGGGACCGGAGACGGAAACGCAGCGTGACCACGAAGGGCCCGCGCTCGTGCCCGATGAACACAGCACGGGCGAGTCGGGACCGGAGACGGAAACGCAGCGTGACCACGAAGGGCCCGCGCTCGTGCCCGATGAACACAGCACGGGCGAGTCGGGACCGCAGGCGGAAACGCAGCGTGACCACGAAGGGCCCGCGCCCATCCCCGATGAACACAGCACGGGCGAGTCGGGGCATCCGGCCTCGGATCCCGGGCGGGAACCCAACGCGGGCGGCGCCGTGCTTCCCGAGGTGGAGTACGGCGCGGACGCCAAGATCGTCGCCGTGGTGGTGACCCATAAGCGTCGTGATCTGCTCGCCGAATCGCTGAAGGCCGTCGCGACCCAATCGCGGGCCGTCGATCACCTGATCGTGATCGACAACGGCAACGAAGCCGAGGTGGCCGAACTCGTCGCCGATCAGCCGATCGAGACCACCTATCTCGGTTCCGCGCACAACCTGGGCGGCGCCGGTGGTTTCGCCCTCGGGATGCTGCACGCGCTGAGCCTGGGCGCCGACTGGGTGTGGCTGGCCGACGACGACGGCCGGCCCGAAGGCCCGGAAGTCCTGGCCACTTTGTTCGACTGCGCCCGCCGCCACGAACTGGTGGAGGTCTCACCGGTGGTCTGCGATATCGACGAACCGGATCGGCTGGCGTTCCCACTGCGTCGCGGCGTGGTGTGGCGACGACTGCGATCCGAACTCGGGGGCGAGGATTTCCTGCCCGGGATCGCCTCCCTGTTCAACGGCGCCCTCATCTCCGCCCAGGCGGTGGATGTGATCGGCGTACCGGATCTGCGGTTGTTCGTCCGCGGTGACGAGGTCGAGGTGCATCGCCGCCTCGTACGGTCCGGGCTTCCTTTCGGAACCTGTCTGCAGACGGCGTATCTGCACCCCAACGGTGCGGCCGAGTTCAAACCGATCCTCGGCGGCCGGATGCACACCCAGTACCCCGACGACCCGGTCAAGCGGTATTTCACCTACCGCAACCGTGGTTACCTCATGTCCCAGCCCGGGATGCGAAAACTGCTGCCGCAGGAATGGATTCGTTTTTCCTGGTTCTTCCTGGTGACCCGGCGCGATCCGGCGGGTCTGCGCGAGTGGTTCCATCTGCGCAGCCTCGGGCGCAACGAGCAGTTCCAGAAACCGGATTAGCCACCGCTGGCGCATACCGGCCATATCGGTCTCCGGCCGCAACCAGGGTTGACCGTCGATGCGAGAGATTCCTCCCCGCCAGGTAAGTTCGGCTGGCAATATGCATGATTCGGGAGGAGATCGATGAGTTACCCCGGCGGTCAGCCGCCACAAGGCCAGCCCGCACCCGGCCAGTTCCCGGCACCGCAGCAGCAATTCGCGCCGCCGCCGAATCCGGGTGGGCAGCCACAGTATCCAGGGGGACCCCAAGGCGGTCCGCAGCAGTGGGGCGCGCCGCCGCCCGGACAGCCGCAGCCGGGCGGGTACGGCCAGCCCGGGCAGCAGCAGTTCCCGAGCGGTCCCTACGCCCAGCCACCGGCCCAGTTCGGTCCGGGCGGGCAGCAGCCCGGACCCTACGGTCAGCCGCAGCAGCCCGCTCCCCACGATCCGCCGGGCATCACGGTGGATTGTTCCTACACCCCGATGGCGTTCATCCTCGCGATCACCAAACCGAAGATCACGGTGAACGGTCAGCGGGTGCCGAACACACGGTGGGGCGCGAACCATATCCCGGTCGGCGCCGGCCAGTACCACGTGCGGGTCACCACGCCGTGGTTGTTCGATATGGGTCCGGCCGATGTCGCGGCGTCGGTCCAGCCCGGGCAGGCGGTGCGGTACTACTACCGGTCACCGGCGCTCATCTTCCTCAACGGCGCGATCGGACCTGTTCCGCAGAAGACGCCCGGCATGGTCGTCATGTACGTGGTCTGGGCAGTCGTCGCGCTTATTTTCCTGCTGAACATCCTGGTCATCGCCACGATGTGAGCCCGCGCGCCGACCAGCGCACGCGGCGGATCCCCCGGGGTTCGCCGCGTGCACCGTCGGGGCCGTCGACGGCCACCCCGACCGGCACCGTCGAACACTCCCTTACCCGATCGCCGGAAGCAGGCGCGGGTTCACCTGCGGCGAGTTCTACCACTTCCGCAACGCAGCTGTGGGACGAGTGCGCGCTGCCCGACGTGCTGCCGCGACCTCTGGGCAACGTCGTGTCCGTTGCCTACGCTCGATGCGCATGCGCCGAACGCGGTAGCGCGCGGGTCGGCGGCCGCGACGACAGGAGGGCAGGCAATGACAGCAACCGAGGGCAAGCCGTTGAGCGGCCGGACGATGATCATGTCCGGCGGCAGCCGCGGTATCGGACTGGAGATCGCCAAACGGGCGGCCGCCGATGGCGCGAACATCACCTTGATCGCCAAGACCGACCAGCCCCACCCCAAATTGCCCGGCACGATCCATACCGCCGCCGCGGAGCTCGAGGAGGCGGGGGCGACCGTGCTGCCGTTCGTCGGCGATGTTCGGATCGACGAGTCGGTCGCCGAGGCCGTCCGGCTGACGACCGAACGGTTCGGCGGTATCGATATCGTGGTGAACAACGCCTCCGCCATCGATCTGTCACCCACGGATTCGCTGGCGATGAAGAAATACGACCTCATGCAGGACATCAACTGCCGCGGCAGTTTCCTGCTGTCGAAACTGTGCATACCGGCGCTGCGCGAATCGGCCGCCGCCGGGCGCGATCCACATATCCTGACGCTCTCGCCGCCGCTGAACCTGGACCCCAAATGGGCGGGTTCCTCGCTGGGCTACACCATCGCCAAATACGGGATGTCGCTGACCACGCTGGGTCTGGCCGAAGAACTGAAGCCCGACGGTGTGGGGGTGAACTCACTGTGGCCGCGCACCACCATCGCCACCGCCGCGGTGCAGAATCTGCTCGGCGGGGAAGAGATGGTCCGCACCTCGCGCACACCGGACATCTACGCCGATGCCGCGTATCTGGTGCTCACCTCACCTGCCGCTGAGACCACCGGCAATTTCTTCATCGACGACGAAGTCCTGGCCGCGCACGGGATCACCGATCTGGACAAGTACCGGGTGACCCCGGGCGACGAACCGCTCACCACCGATCTGTTCCTGTAGGAGACCCGGACAACGGCCCGTGGCGGCGCCGGAATCGCCGGTGCCGCCGCGGGCCGGTATCGCTTCGGTCTATTTCGAGTCGGCGTCGATCCCGTACAACCGTTCCCAGTTCTCGCGGCTGGTGAGCTCGGCGTGCGCTTCGCGGTACCGCTGCTGCAGCGTAGGCAGTTCCTTGCGCAATCGGCGCAGCACCCGCAGCGTGCGCCGCAGCAGTGCCCGCGCGGTCGCCTTGTCGCGTCTGCGCACCCGGACCCCGGACTGCGAGGCGTCGGTGACCACCACGTGGTCGAACAGCGAGACATGCCACCAGTGCGCGTCCTCGCGGGTCACCCCGACCAGTCCGTACTGGACCCGGCCGGTCCATTGCTGGATCGCCCGTTTGATCAGCACCGCGAGCAGTCGGCTCGGCTCACCGCCCGCGCGGCGCACCCGGATATCGCCGGAGACCACCGGCGGCGCGGCCGCGGGGTGTTTCACGGTCTCCGGGTAGTCGGCGCGGCTGGTGCGGGCCCGGGCCAGCACCTCGGCGCCGCCGTCGCGCAGGATCTCCGGACCCCGCAGGAAGTCCTCGATCCCCTGCAGCGTGGTGTGGGCGAGGCCGTATTGCATGCCGACCAGGTATTCGCCGATATTGCGCAGCAACTGCCGGGAGACGGCGACACCGTCGAGATCGGCGTGCATCGCGCTGACGATCAGCGAATTACGGGTGCTGAAGTAGCGCGCCCAGTCGTCGAAATCCTTCCAGTAGAAGTCGGCGTGCCATACCGCCGCGTTGGGCAGCGTGACCGTGACGAACCCGTGTTCCCGGGCCCGCACGCCGTACTCGACATCGTCCCACTGGAAGAAGATCGGCAACGGGAGCCCGATCTTCTTCACCACCTCGGCCGGGATGAGGCAGGTCCACCAGGCGTTGTATCCGGCGTCGACCCGCCGCTCCTGGTTCTTCTTCAGCATGCTGGTGTTACGCAGCGCCTTGGGCACCTTCTGGCCGTGCATCAGTTTGTGCAGATTCACGTCCTCGGCCCCGACATTGAGATAGTCGGGGTTGAGCAGGAACAGCATCTGGGCGCCGACCAGGGTCGGTTCCACGGTGAGATTCGCGAAGGCCTGCATCCGCAGCACGGTCTCGGGTTCGCAGAGGATGTCGTCGTCCATGAGGATGACGTCGGCGTGCTCGTTGGCCGCGGACACTTCGTACAGGCCGCGGGTGAAACCGCCCGCGCCGCCCAGGTTCGGCTGGCGAATGTAGCGCAGTTTCTCGCCGAACATCGGCCGGGTGGCCTGGTACAGCGGCCGATCCTCCACCGCGTCGGTGCCCTGGTCCACCACGTACACCGCGTCGAGCGCACCGAGGACCGTCTGGTCGGAGGCGAGCGCGGCCACGGTCTCGGCGCAGTCCTGGGCGCGGTTGAAGGTGCAGATGGCGATGGCGACCGGGCGCACGGTCTCGGGCGCCACCGCGGTCCAGGTGAGATCGGAGACGGTGAGGTCGCCGCCGACCGCGTCGAACTCCAGCCACAGCGCGCCGCCGTCCACGAACTGGTCCAGCGGCGCCGTCAGCGTCACCGGACCGCCGGCGGCGACCTCGCTGGTGCCCACGATCCGGCGGTGCCCGGCGATATCGGAGGCCACGATCCGGACTCTGGCGTGTTTGCCGCCGTGCAGGGTCATCGTGGCCCGCACCTCGGTCACGACGGTCCAGCGCTGCCAGTAGCTGGCGGCGAACCGGCCGAAGTAGGTGTTGGTGTGCGCGGTGGCGCCCTTGTCCAGGTGCAGGCTCAGCCGATCGCGGTTCGCGCGGCCCTTGACCACCGCGTACAACTCGTCGCTGATCTTCGCCGACGGTCCGGTGAAGATGCCTCTCTGGAGCACAAGTCTCTCCGGTGCCCGGTGGGGTTCGGCGCGCAGCGACTCCGGCGCGACCGTAGCGTGATCGTTCGTCTCGGTAACGGCCTGCATAGCCGACTGGTCCATGAAGTCCTCGAAATCCTCATTGTGCCGACGGGACAGACATGTCCCTGAATACGGTTCGCGGCGGGCCCGAGGATATCAATCAGCCACGCCGGGCGCCCGTTCGGTATTTATCCGGGCGTGCGCGAGACCGGCGATCGGTCGACGCACCGACTCGGCGAGGCCGAAACGCGGGCGAAGGTATCGCGCTACCGCCTCCGGCGCCCGACTCGCTCATGCCGCCGTTTTCCGATCGGCGTCACCGGTGAATACGAACTTGTCATAGGCCCAATACCGGAAGATCACCGCCACCATCTGACCGATAAGCGTTCCAGAAATATTGTCCGCGAGCGGGCTGGACAGGTCGAGCACGTATCGCGAAAATCCCAGGCAACTCAATTGCAGGCCGATCGCGATCACGTTGATCAGCGCGTACATCACATATTCGCGGGCCGGGCTGCCGGACTGCTTGTGCGAGAAGGTCCACCATTTGTTGCCGAAGTAGGTGAGCACCGTCGCCGCGCCGATGGCGATGATCTTGGCGAGCAGCGGGATGTCGTACATGAGTCCCTCGCCGCCCCAGGCGCCGAAATTGAACACCAGCAGGTTGTAGGTTCCCGCGTCGACCAGGAATCCGACCACGCCGACCACCAGGAACGCCGCACTCTGCCGCAACCCGGTCCGCAGCCGCTCGGTGAGCGAACGGGCGGCCGGAAGGTCGGCAGTGAGAGCGGGCGACGGCTCACCAGATGACACGCGCCGACGGTACCGTAGTGACCTGAGCCATCCTTCCCGGCACGGACCCGGTACTCTCCCCGTGTTCCCATATCCGTCGATTTCGAGGATTTGACCAGGTGGACTCCACCGATCACCACATCAGCGAGTCAGGCCCGGAGGCGGTAGTGCGATGCCTTCGCCTGCGCTTCGGCCGCCGCGCCAGTATGTCGACCGATCGCCGGTCTCGCTCATGACCGATGAAATGCGCATTGCCGCCGTGGTCCCGTGCCACAACGAAGAAGCGTCGGTCGCCAAGGTCGTCACCGACCTGAAAGCCGCGGTGCCCGGAATTGTCGTGTATGTGTACGACAATCTCAGCACCGACGCCACTGCCGAGAAGGCCCGCGCCGCCGGCGCGATCGTCCGCGCGGAGCGGGCGAAAGGCAAAGGCAATGTGGTGCGTCGCGCTTTCGCCGATATCGAGGCCGATATCTACCTCATGATCGACGGCGACGACACCTACGAGGCGTCCGCGGCCCCGGCGATGATCGAGACCCTGCTCTCCGGACCGTACGACCACGTGCTCGGTGTCCGGAAACAGGATGCGGACGGATCGGCCTACCGAGCAGGGCACGAAACCGGGAACAAAGTCCTCAACGGCGTGGTCGGCAAGGTGTTCGGCGAGAACGTCGAGGATATGCTCAGCGGATTCCGGGTGTTCTCCCGCCGCTTCGTCAAGAGCTTCCCCGCGGTCTCCCGTGAGTTCGAGATCGAAACCGAACTCACCGTGCATTCGCTGCATCTACGGGTCCCGCAGACCGCGGTCGCGGTGGGGTTCCGGGACCGCCCGGCCGGCAGTGAGAGCAAACTGCGCACCTATCACGACGGTTTCAAGATCCTGGCCCTCATCGTCGGATTGGCCCGGCACGAGCGCCCGGTGGCCTTCTACGGTCTGCTCGGCACGGTGAGCTGGCTCATCTCCGTGGTGCTGACCGTCCCGATCGTGGTCGAGTACTACGACACCCACACCGTGCCCCGCTTCCCCACCCTGTTCCTCGCCTGCACCCTGCTGCTGGTGGGCTTCCTGGCCTGGACCGCCGGGCTGATCCTGGACGGTATCCGCCGCTCCCGGCACGAGGCGTCACGCCTGATCTACCTACGTTACGAAGCCCCCGGTGCGGGGACGCACCCGGCGACGGCGACCGGATATCCCCAGCCGGACCCGCTGGCCGGGGATATCCGTTGACCGCCGGGACCGAGACCCGCCCTGCCGGAACCGAGCAGGCCGCGGGCCGTTTCGCGCTGTCCGGGCCCGGCCGCGCCGGTACGGCGCTGCTGCGCCGGATGGGCCCGGCGACCGTCGCGTTCGCGCTGCTGGCCGGAATCTTCGGTCTGCTGTTCGCGGTGATGAGCCCGCCGTTCTGGGGTCATGACGAACTCACCCAGTTCGGCCGCGCCTACCAGGTGGCACACGGCGGTCTGACCCCCGCTCGCATCGAGGACGACCGCGGCGTCTCCTACGGCGGTGAAGTACCGGCGGCCGTGGAAGCGCTGATGGGGTATGCGCTCGACGACTACACCCACAATCCGGGCGAACCGTACCCGGATGTGGCCGATCCCGGCGCCTATCAACGATTGAGCGATGCGCCGGTGACCGACGAACGCAAGATCATCTGGTTCACCAATACCGCCGCCTACTCCGCGGTTCCCTACGTGCCCAACGCGATCGGCATCCGGTTCGCCGAACTGATCGACGCCGACGCCGGGACCATGGTCCGCCTCACCCGGCTGTCCGGCCTGGCCGCCTACCTGCTGGTGGTGGGTTTCGCCCTGTGGGCGTTGCGCGCACACCGCATCCAGTGGCTGGCCTTCACCGCGGCGGTGCTGCCGATCGCGGTGTTCCAGTCCGGAACCATCACCGCCGACACCCTCACCAATGCGCTGGCCGTGCTGGTCTCCGCGCTGCTCGTGAAGGGCCTGTTCCTCGGTGATCGGTTGGGCCGCACCGAAACCGCCGCGGTTCTGGCGAGCGCGATACTGCTGCCGCTGTGCAAACCGACCTATGTGCTGCTGGCGATGCTGGTGGTGCTGATACCGGCCGAACGCATGGGCTTGACCGGATGGCGCCGGTGGCTCACCTGGATCTGCGCCGCGATCGGGGCCATCGGGTTCGCGGTGTGGATGAAGATCGCGGCGCCGACCGGCGAGGGCACCAGCCTGATGCGACCCCGGAATCAGTGGTACACCGTGGACACCGGCGAACAGTTGACCGGGATCATCACCGACCCGTTCGGTTTCCTGCGGACCTTCTGGGAGAGCATCCTGCGACGGGACCAGGAATGGTTCACCGAGTTCTTCGGTGAACTCGGTTTCGCCTACATCGATGTGCCGGCCACGGCCGTCGTGGCCTGCCTGCTCGCGTTCGCGGTGAGCGTCGGGATAACGGAACGTCTCGACAAGCCGGATTTCCGGCGGACCGTGGTGGTCGCCCTGACCATGGCGGCCAGTGTGGCGATGATCTACGTAACGCTGTACATGTCGTTCACACCGGTCGGCTACTACATCATCGACGGTGTCCAGGGCCGCTATTTCATTCCGCTGGCGATCGTGTCGTTCGCGGTGCTGTTGCGCTGGATGCCGTTCCGGCTCCGCGGCCCCGGCGACCGCCCACCCGGCCGGCTCGCCGAGGTGACGATCGTCGCCGCGGCACTGGTCTCGCTGCTCACCTCGGTGGCGAAGTACCACCTCTACGTCTGGGCCTGAATGAGCCGCGGCGCGAGGCATCGGCCCTCGGCGCCGGAGGCGGTTCGGGTCGGGCGTTGACGACGGCGACGCCCGACCTCTCCCCGGCGATTCACGGGACCGTGATGGTCCGTTCCCCCGCTTCGGCATAGGCGCTCTCGGTGGCCGCTTTGACCGGACGCCACCAGGATTCGTGCTCCCGGTACCAGGCGACGGTCGCGGCGAGTCCGGCCCGGAAGTCCGCGAAACGGGGTGTCCAGCCGAGTTCGGAACGGAGCACGCTCGAATCGATCGCGTAGCGCTGGTCGTGTCCGGCGCGGTCGGTGACATGATCGAAATCATCGGGCTCACGCCCGAATTCGGCGAGCAGCAATTCGACCACCGTGCGGTTGTCCAGTTCGCCGTCCGCCCCGATCAGGTAGGTCCGGCCGATCCGGCCCCGCTCCAGCACGTCCCAGACCGCGCGGTTGTGGTCGTCCACGTGGATCCAGTCGCGCACCTGATGCCCGGCCCCGTACAACCGCGGCCGCACCCCGTCGATGAGGTTGGTGATCTGGCGTGGAATGAACTTCTCGACATGCTGGTACGGCCCGTAGTTGTTGGAGCAGTTCGACAGCGTGGCGCGCAGGCCGAAGGAGCGCACCCAGGCGCGGACCAACATATCGCTGGCCGCCTTCGTCGCCGAGTACGGGCTGGAGGGGTTGTACGGGGTGTTCTCGGTGAACGCTGGATCGGCGGGCGCCAGATCTCCGTACACCTCGTCGGTGGAGACATGGTGATACCGCACGGCGTGCCGCCGCACCGCCTGGAGCAGGGAATACGTGCCGACGATATTCGTCTGCACGAAAGGCCAGGGTTCGGCCAGCGAATTGTCGTTGTGCGATTCGGCGGCGAAATGGACGACCGCGTCCACCCCGCTGACCAGCTCGTCGACCAGGTCCAGATCCGCGATATCGCCGTGCACGAAGTCGATCCGATCGGCGACCGGATCGAGTGAGGCACGGTTGCCCGCGTAGGTGAGCGCGTCGAGCACGGTCACCGTCACCTCCGGGCGCTCGGCGACGGTGTGCTGGACGAAATTGGCTCCGATGAACCCGGCTCCACCGGTGACGAGTAGACGCACCGGTCCACTCTACTTCGCGGCGACTACTGTCCGGCCGGTGATCGGGCCCGTTTTCGCGAGGCATTCCGATAACGGGAATCGCCTGCACCTCGAACGCTCCGAACGAATTCTCGCTCGGTATCGCCGGCGGCATACACGCCGAACCCCTGCCCGCACCCGGCCGGTCGTGACCGGCCGAAGAAATATTCCGGGGTGGGCACGACGTTCGGTTCGATCATGGAGATCGGAATCAACACGTTTCTGACCGACGAGGGAATCAGCGGCACCGCGCTCGGGCCGGCACTGGAGGAACGCGGCTTCGAATCGCTTTTCCTCGCCGAGCATTCACATATCCCCGCGAGCAGGCAGTCCCCGTATCCCGGTGGCGGCGACCTGCCGCGCGTGTATTTCCGCACCCTCGACCCGTTCGTGGCGTTCGGAGCGATCGCCGCGGTCACCGACCGCCTGATCCTCGGGACCGGTGTCACCCTGTTGATCCAGCGCGACCTGATCCACACCGCGAAAGAGGTCGCCACCCTCGACCAGATCTCCGGCGGACGCGCGGTCTTCGGCGTGGGCGTCGGCTGGAACCGGGAGGAGATGGCCGATCACGGCACCGATCCGCGCACCCGCGGCGCCCTCCTCGACGAACAGCTCGAAGCCATCATCAGGATCTGGACCGAGGAGGTCGCCGAATATCACGGCGAATTCGTGGATTTCGATCCCATGTTCGCCTGGCCCAAACCACATCAGCGGCCGCATCCGCCCATATTCATCGGCGGCGGGGAGGCCGCCGCGCGGCGCGCGGTCCGCCACGGTGTGGGCTGGATACCCAACGGCGTATCCGATCCGGCCGCGGTCGCGGCCCAACTGGCGGGGTTCACCGGCAACGGTCTTCCGGTCACGGTCACGCCGGGTCCACCGGACCCGGCGGTCCTGGACGCCTACGCCGCGGCCGGGGTGCAGCGCGTGACCCTGAAATTGGAGACGATGCCCGAAGCGGAAACGCTGCGTGAACTGGATGCACTCGCGAAGTTGGTGGCGCGATATCAGGACTGAGACGCGTTCAGGCGGGCAGCCGGTCAGCTCCCCAGCTGCGGTGGACATAGCCGATCACGCTGTCGAGTTCGTCGCGGTCGACCGACGCCAGTTCACCCGGCTCCAGCGGATCGAAATGAAAGATGTAGAGCCGGGAGGCGAACTGCTCGAACGGCAGGGACGCCTCCCCGAACCGTTCCGCGTGACCGGCCGTGCCGACCACGACACCGTCTCCCCAGTCCTGACCGCTGTCGTTGTTCGGGTTGTAGAAGTAGACGCGCATCCGATCCTGTGGATCGAGGGCGACCCGCAGGATCGTGATCGCGTGCCAGCCGACGAAACGGGCCGCGCTGTCGGTGACCGCGACACCGGCGGGCTGCGGGTGGATCAACGGCTGATTCTTGTTGTAGAACGGGTGGTAGCTGGCATAGAAGTGCCGTAGGAACTCGTCGAGATCGGTCAGGTTCCCGGTCGCCACATCGACATTGATCCGGAAACCCCGGCCCGACCACCAACCGTGGAACTCGGGATTGATCCAGCGATGCGGGTCGCCGTCGCGGCCCACGCAGCGCCGGCCCATTTCCGCGTAGATCCGGTCCAGATGCGGCACTATCAGCACGGATACCGGGTCCAGGTCCATCGGTAGCTCGGTGGCCACGCCCGAAACGCTGTCGCGCGAGGAGATCGACTCGCCCTCGAAATGCATCACGACCTCGTCGTCGCGGGCGGCCCACGCCAGTGTCTGGAGTAGATAGTCGGGGTCGTTGTAGGACCACATCGACAGTGCCCGGGCGGACTGGCACGTCGGGTTGTCGCCCTGGCCGACGCCCAGCGGCTGACCGAGGATCGACAGCATGCCCGCCAGCAACCGGGCCCGTGCGTCGGGCGCGGGCCCGAACACCTGGGTCAGCCGCTCGGTCGCGTGCGGCGACAATTGCAGTGCCAGTTGCCGCCACAGCGCGGGCGCGACCGGGGGCTGGTAGAGGATGCCGCGTTCCAGCAGCAACGCCAGCCCGTAGATACACTGGGCCGTCTCGACGTGGACGGCCTCATAGATCAGCCGGCGCACGAGTTCGTGGTAGCACAGCAGACATTCGCGGCCGGTGCTGGACAATCCGAGCGCCTCGGCCAGGTGATATTCCCCTTTGCCGAGCAGGAAGCGGAGCAGGACTGCGTGGTACGGCGATACCAGCCCGGTGTCGTGCATCGACCGCGCGAATCCCGCTGTCTCGTACTGCAGCGCGCTGTCGTCCATCGTCTCCAGGCGCGTGCGGTACACCTCGACGCCCGGATCCTCGCGGCACGCGTCGGTGGTGCCGTAGATGCTGCTGATCAGCCGGTCCGCGCCGAGCGCCCCCGCCCCCAGATCGATATCGGGGTTGCTGCGCGCCACAGCGATCTGAGTGATCATCTGCTTGACCGAATCGACCTGGATCGGGCGCTGTCGCAGGATCCGCCAGATCTCGTCGACGAGATTCTCCAGCACCTTCTCGTAGCCCACCTCCTCCACCAGGTGCCGCATGAGCTCCCGGGGTACCTGGGCCATGCGTCCCTGCTGCGCACGCTCGGCCTCGGTCGGAGGTGTGAACAGCAGCGAGAGGTTGATCGCCAGCACCTGCGACAGATGATGGAAGGCCTGCTCGGCGGAGACCAGGGCGTGCACGTACTCGCCCTTGGCGACCGCGAGCAGGCGCAGGTCGCTCACCGTCTCCAGTACGACGGTGTCGGCGTTGGCGCTGCGCAGGGAACCACCGCTCAGCGACGGGATGAGGATCTGCGGTCTCGCCCAGTCCGTACCGAGGAACAGTCCGGCGGAATCCAGTTGCGCCGCCCGTGCCCGCACCGCCGCGCAGCCGCCCGGGAGCAGCAGCACCCGGCGCAACGCGCCGAGCACCCGTGACAGCTTCACCTGCTTACCGAACGGGCTGGCGGCCGCGAGCGACTGCGTGGCGTCGTCCAACGTGGCCAGATGCCTGTCCAGGGACGCCCCACCGCTACCGAGTGGACTCAATCGCCGAACCTCCCCGACGAACCGTTTACTTCCAACGGATCAAATATAGAAATCGAGCTCTTCCTGCCTTTTCAGAAGATCCCGCAGAGTGTACGGGTCGTCTCCGAAGAAGTACAGAAGACCCCAATGGTTTCCGAATGCGGTACGTTTGGTCACTTTCTCGGCCAAGGGGGCCGTGAGTTCGTGCGTTTCGAAATAATCATGATCTTCGGTCTCGTCCGGCACCGACAGCTGGCTGACCACCCGACGGCGCGGATAGACTCCGAAGCATCCGGCATGCCCCTTTGCGTCCACCACTTCCTTCGGGAAGAAGGCTTCGATCTCGTCCTCGGTCGTCTTAGGGTCGAAAGCCAGGACCAACCCGTGGTACGCGTTGAACCCGTACGACCGTTCGAGCAACTCGAATACTTTGAAACCCGGCGGCCGGTAGGCGACCTCACCGAAGTACATTTCACCGTCACTGGTGACGAAGTACTCGGGATGGACGAAACCGAAATCGATATCGAATGTTTTGATCAGCCGTTCCACCTGGCGAGTGATCTCCGGCCGATACTGTTCGAGTTCCGGAGTCGCCGGGACGAACACCGAATATCCGAGCGTGACGTATTCCGAGATGTTGAGGAACCGGATCTTGCCGTCGTGGATCCAGGCTTCGACCGCGAATTCCCACCCGTCCAGATGGGATTCCATCAGCACCGGGAACTCGTCGTCGGGGATGGTGTCGATCTCGTCGGGCGTCCGGATGACCCGGTGGCCCAGGCATCCCGCCTTGTCGAACGCCTTGACGTGGATCGGGTCGTTGGGGTCGCCGTCCAGCTTCAGCAGGGTCTGGTTGACCCGCTTCAGGAAGCGGATGACGTCGTCGCGCTCGTGGGCTTCCTCGAAAATTCCCACCCGAATACCACCCAGCTGGGCTCGCCGCTTCATCAGGGCTTTATCGCGCAACAGCATCGCCTGACCGAACAATCGAGGGTTGTTCAGCAGCACCGAATTTATCGCGCCCGCCCATTCGACAGTTTCCTCGAAGATGGGTATGGCGACGTCCACCCCCATATCCCGCAACGTCTCGGCAATTTCCATGGAGCGGTCGTTCAACCGTTCGAAGTTCCAGGGAATATATGGTATCTCGTGGGCGGTGCAGTACTCCTCCGCCCATTCCGGAGCTACGACCACATAGCGTCGATCGAAACGATCGATCGCCTCGACAGCATTCAGACTCCAACCCAAAAGAGCGATATATCCCTTATCCGGGTTTCGATTTCTGGATTCCAAATCCGGAACCGACAAAACGTTCCCCTCTCAATCTTTCTTTCTCACCTATCGGATCTCGAGGGCGCAAACCTCATATACCGGGTACGGAAAGCCGGACCGGCACAGAACTCGGGCGACCGTTCGCCCGAATCCGCATCAAAAATATCGAGATGGATCTGGATCGGACCCCTGTGTCGCCCTCATTTCCATCGAGTACCCCGGAAGGCCGGTCACCAAACAGTGGCAGGGGCGTATCGGGTCGTCCTCCGGCAGCGTACGCGGGTCCGGTCCGTGGTCGGGTACATCGCCCGGGAACATCCGGCACCGGGCTCCGGGGGCTGCCGCACGCACAGTCCACCACAGAGGCTGGCACACTGACCGAACATGCGCGGAATCATTCTGGCGGGCGGCACCGGGTCGCGGTTGCATCCGATCACGCGCGGTGTGAGCAAACAGCTGGTGCCCGTCTACGACAAGCCGATGGTCTACTACCCGCTGTCCACCCTCATGCTGGCCGGCATTCGGGACATCCTGGTCATCACCACTCCGGAGGACGCCGAATCGTTCACCCGGCTACTCGGCGACGGATCCCAGTTCGGGATCACGATCAGTTACGTGGTGCAGCCCGTTCCGGATGGCCTGGCCTGCGCTTTCATGCTGGGCGCGGACCATATCGGCGGCGACTCGGCGGCACTGGTGCTGGGCGACAACATCTTCCACGGGCCCGGACTGGGCACCAGCCTGCACCGGTTCGCCGATATCGACGGCGGCGCCATCTTCGCCTACCGGGTCTCCGACCCCACCGCCTACGGCGTGGTCGAATTCGTCGACGGCAAAGCGATTTCGATCGAGGAGAAGCCCAAGGTTCCGCGCTCGAACTACGCGGTGCCCGGGCTGTATTTCTACGACAACGATGTGGTGGAGATCGCCCGCGGTCTCAAGCCCTCGGCCCGGGGCGAGTACGAGATCAGCGATATCAACCGCGCCTATCTCGAAGCCGGCAGGCTCAGCGTCGACGTCCTGGCCCGCGGTACCGCATGGCTGGACACCGGCACTTTCGACTCACTGCTGGACGCCGCCAACTACGTCCGCACCATCGAGGAGCGGCAGGGCCTGAAGATCGGCGTACCGGAGGAGGTCGCCTGGCGGATGGGCTATATCGACGACGAGCAACTGTGCCTGCTCGCCGACCCGCTCACCCGCTCCGGTTACGGTAAATACCTGCTCGATCTACTCGAGCACGGACGAAGTTGGTGAGTGTGCAGATGCGGATCAATGAGCTGTCGGTCCCCGGCGCCTGGGTTTTCACGCCGAAGATCCACGGTGACGATCGAGGAGCCTTCGCCGAGACCTTCCGGGCCGCGGAGTTCGAGAAGGCCACCGGCCGATCCTTCGATCTGCTGCAGGTCAATACGTCGGTCTCCGCCGCCGGGGCGCTGCGCGGAATCCACTACACCGACGACCCACCCGGCCAGGCCAAGTACGTGAGCTGTGTGCACGGCGCGTTCCTGGATGTCGTCGTCGATCTGCGGCCCGACTCCCCCACCCACGGCCGATGGGACAGCGTGCTGCTCGACGATGTCGACCGCCGCTCGCTCTTCCTGTCCGAGGGGCTGGGGCATGCGGTCCTGTCACTGCAGGACGATTCGGTCCTCACCTATCTGTGCTCGCTCGAGTACAGCCCCGAGTACGACCACGATATGGACGCCTTCGATCCGGATCTGGCCATCGACTGGCCCGAAACCGGGCGCGACGGACAGCGCCTCACATATCTGCGCTCGGCCAAGGACGCGGCGGCGCCGCGGCTACGCGACCGCTGACACTCCGACCGCGCGGGGCACGGCGATTATTTGCGAGGACCGCGACGGAATCGCCAGAACTGCACCGCCCGTACGTCCTCGGACAGCTGATTCACCGGTTCGGCCACCTCGGAGAGCACCTGGAACAGGTCGTCGGCCAGATCGCTGATGTGTTCCACCCGGGTCGCCAACCTGGACGCGTTCACCAGGAACTCGAGGAAGAGCCGGACCGCGGCCGCGATCGTCAGCGCGAACGGTATCGCCAGCAGGGCCGCCGGCACCCCGAGCAGCGTCGAGATCCGCCAGGCCGCAACCGTGAGAGCGACCGGCGCGGCCACCGCGAACACCAGCCCGAGCAGATAGACCAGCGGCAGCAGCGTGCGCGTCGCCGGTCGGCGGAACTGCATATCCAGTAGCCCGCGAACGGCGTCGGCGCCCCACTGCCGGACCGCCCCGGATCCGCCGCCCGGTGCCGGACCGTTCTCCTCTTCTTCTTCGGCCGCCGCCGCGTCGGCGAACCGTTGCGCGGCCTCTGCGCGCCAGCTGAGTTTCCGGCGGATTCGCCGCGCGGCCGATTCGGCAGTATCGTCCTCGTCCGGGGGTTTCACTCCGGCGCCGGTACCAGGCGCCGATGGAACCGTCGGTTCAGGTGCCCCGCCGGCCGCGGGACCGGTTCTCGGGGACTCGTCCGCTGACTCACTGGCCATACCGGAATCCTTCCCGGATTCCGTGGCCGAAGCCAACCCGGACCTCGCCGAACGCGTTGTACCAGTGGACGTCGACTGTCGCCACAAATGAGAGGAAGCCGACAGTCGAAAAAATTCCCTGGAACGGCGTAACGCCACGGGCACCCGGCACCGATACGACCCATGAATGCCGGAGCTTATTTATACCGGGGAATGGAGATGACAGTGCGTACGACGTTTCCGACTTCCGTCTCGGCGGCTGCCAAGTCCGCGGCCGCGCGGGACTACGCCCAGCGTGGCTGGACGGTCGCCGAAACGACCAACGGTCTGTGCCTGATCACCGACGAAGACACGTCCGCCGTCGAGGTCACCGGGGAGTTGGCCGCGTCGGTCCGCCGGTATCTGCGCGCGAACAACCTGTCCGGACCGGTGATCGAGATTCCCGGCGCCGAGCGTCGGGAGATCCACCTGGTCACCGGAATGCGCAAGGCCCAGCGGGCCGTCGAGGCGCTGCGGCAGGCCGGCGCGGTCGTGCACACCGACGGCGACGGCATCCCGCTGCCGCCGACTCACCTCTCGGCCGGTTCGGCCAGCTGGAGCGTGAGCCCGGACGAGGCCCGCTGGGTGCCGCCGGTGGTCGCGCTCGGCGCGGCGGTACGTTCCGCCCGCGTTCGGCGGTCACACCGGTTGACCAGCGTCGCCTGCGCCTGAGCGGCACCGCGGACCCGTACACCCGAAAGCAGAGCCCCGGTCGTATCGACGACCGGGGCTCAGTGCCGCGCTTGCTCGCGTGACTAACGGATGCGGAAGATGACCAGGCGCTGCACGACGAAGTTGATGACCGTGGCGGTGCCCTGCGCGATGACGTAGGCGAGCGGAACGCGCCACCACACACCCTCTTCGAAGGCTTGGTAGAAGACCCAGTTGATCCCGACCTGTACACAGAAGGTCAGTGCGTACAGGATCACCACGGCAATGAACCGGGCCCGGCTGGGCGCCGCGTTGAAAGTCCAGCGCCGATTGATGAGGTAGGCCGTAGTGGTGCCCGCGATGAAGCCGACCGCCTTGGCCGGGTTCACCGGCAGGCCCACCGTTTCGAGCAGCAGCAAGTAGAGCCCGAAGTCGACCACCGCCGACAGCGCACCGGTAGCGGCGAACCGGACCAACTGGGTGACCAGGCCGATCTGCGCGCTCTCGGATCCAGAATTCTCCGGTTCGGGGACCACGGCAGCCGACTCCTCGGGCGAGCCGGACATCTCCCCGGGCTCACCCGGCGCTACCCGGGCGCTCCCGCCCACTGCGTTGCTTTCAGGGAACACCGCCGGAAATCTACTTGTCCCACCCCCGACAAGGGTTCGCGGGTCACCGACATGCGCGGTCGGACCCACCCCAGTGATGCCCAGCATCCCTGATCGGGCCCGCCCCCGACGCCGGACCGCCAGAGCGAGGCCCGCAACGACCGAGCGCGCCGACAGCGGCCCGGGCCCGCCATCGAGCACCTGTACAACTGTGAACCTCCCCAGGTGACCACACCCCGACCACAACGACCTCACGTCCATCTGGATGGTCACCATTCGGTGGTCGGGGCCCGCCCCGGTTCTGGAGCGACGAAGCGAAGGAGCGCAGCGACTGAGCGCAGGAGTGAAGAACCGGGGTTAACGAGGGCCCCGACCCGCGACGCCGAAGGCGGCGCAAATAAACACAGACCTTCCCGAGCAACCCCACCTCTCTCCCCTCACAAGTGAGCCGACTTCCTCACCTTCACAAATCACACACCCACCCCCATGCGCCGCCGCATCCCCGTCAGCGGCCGTTTCGGCGGAAGGCGGTGTCGGTGGCCTCGCGGCAGCGCTGGCCGCTCATCGGTGAACACGGGGTGCCCGGACTCGGGATCAGTCCGGGCGCCACCGAGCGCGAGACCGCCCAAGATGACATTGATCAGATAGACCGAATGCCATGAGAAGCGGTTTCGATGCCCAACACCCCTAACCGGGGTTGACGAGGGCCCCGACCCCGCGCCGCCGAAGGCGGCGCCATAGACACAGCCGACGCCGTAAACAGCTTGCCTGTAGCCTCTAAGCCGATGTCCACGAAAGCCCCGACCTCGACCCAGGCGTCCGGTACGGATACCCCGCCGGCCGGCGAACCAGTTACCGCCGGCGCAGGGTTCACGTTACCCACGCGAACCAGGACGCTCACCGGATGGGCCCGCACCGCGGCGACCTCCGCCGAAGTGCTCTCGACCACCGATCCCGAACTCATCGCCCGCGCGGTCGCGATGGTCGCCGAGGATAACGACGGTAAACCCGAGTATCTGCGGCGTGGTGTCATCGCCCGCGGTCTCGGCCGTTCCTATGGTGACAACGCGCAGAATGCGGGCGGGCTGGTCATCGATATGACCGCCTTGAACAAGATCCACCGCATCGATCAGGACACCCGGCTGGTGGACGTCGACGCGGGCGTCAACCTCGATCAGCTGATGCAGGCCGCGCTGCCGTTCGGTCTGTGGGTGCCGGTACTGCCGGGCACCCGGCAGGTCACCGTGGGTGGCGCGATCGGGTCCGATATCCACGGTAAGAACCATCACAGTGCCGGCAGCTTCGGCAACCATGTGCGGTCCATCCAACTGCTCACCGCTGACGGTGAGGTCCAGACCATCAGCCCCAAGAAGAACGCCAAACTCTTCTGGGCCACGATCGGCGGCTGCGGGCTGACCGGCATCGTGTTGCGGGCCACGATCGAGATGACGCCGACCGAGACCGCGTATTTCATCGCCGACGGCGATGTGACCGCGGGACTCGACGAGACCATCGCTTTCCACAGCGACGGTTCCGAGGACAACTACGAGTACAGCTCGGCCTGGTTCGACGCGCTCAGCCCGATGCCGAAGCTGGGCCGCGCGGTGATCTCACGCGGTTCGCTGGCCAAACTGGATCAGCTGCCGAAGAAGTTGCGCAAGAATCCGCTGGGTTTCACCGGGAAGACGTTCTTGACGTTCCCCGATGTCTTCCCGAACGGACTGTTGAACAACAAGACATTCACGCTGGCCACCGAGGTCTGGTACCGGAAGGGCGCGACCTACCGGCAGAAGCCGCAGGACCTGACGGCTTTCTATCACCCCCTCGATATGCTGGGCGAATGGAACCGCGCCTACGGGACGCGGGGTTTCCTGCAGTACCAGTTCGTGGTGCCGCCGGAAGCGGTTCAGGAGTTCAAGCAGATCCTGATCGATATCCAGGCCAGCGGGCACTATTCGTTCCTCAATGTGTTCAAGATGTTCGGCGAGGGCAACCAGGCGCCGCTGAGTTTCCCGATACCGGGCTGGAATGTCTGCCTGGACTTCCCGATCGCGCCCGGTCTCAATGATTTCGTCACCGAATTGGACCGGCGGGTCCTGGAATTCGGTGGGCGGCTCTACACCGGTAAGGATTCGCGCACTACCGCCGAAACCTTCCACCAGATGTATCCCCGGATCGACGAGTGGATCAAAGTGCGCCGCAGCGTCGACCCCACAGGCGTTTTCATGTCCGATATGGCGAGAAGGCTGGAGCTTCAGTGATCAACGCGGTAGGCAATCCGCAGTCCATTCTGCTGTTCGGCGGGACCTCGGAAATCGGCCTCGCGATCGTTGCGGAGTATCTGAAGAAGGGGCCGGCCCGGGTGATCCTGGCCACCCTGCCCAACGATCCGCTCAGCGATACCGCCGTCGCCCAGATGAAGACGGCCGGAGCGAGTCAGGTCGATATCGTCGACTTCGACGCGCTCGATACCGAGAGCCACCCGAAGGTGGTCGAGCAGGCCTGGGCCGACGGCGACATCGATGTCGCGATTGTCGCGTTCGGCCTGCTCGGCAATGCCGAGGAACTGTGGCAGGACCAGCGCAAAGCTGTACAGATCGCACAGATCAACTACACCGCCGCGGTGTCGGTGGGCGTGCTGATCGGCGAGAAGATGAAGGCCCAGGGCTTCGGCCGGATCATCGCCATGTCCTCGGCGGCCGGTGAGCGGGTGCGGCGGTCCAATTTCGTGTACGGCTCCACCAAGGCCGGTCTGGACGGTTTCTACCTGGGTCTGGGCGAGGCGCTGCGCCCGTTCGGGCCGCGGGTGCTGGTGATCCGCCCGGGTCAGGTGCGCACCACGACCACGCTCGAGCACTGGAAGGCCACCGGCGCCAAGGAGGCCCCGCTCACGGTGGACAAGGAAGAGGTCGCCGCGCTGGCGGTGGCCGCTTCGGAGTCGGGCAAGGAGCTCATCTGGGCGCCGGGAGCGTTCCGGTACGTGATGATGATCCTGCGCCATATTCCGCGCCCGATCTTCCGCAAGCTCCCCGTCTGATCAAAATCTCCCGCCGCACGCCGGTCGCACCCGTATCCGGGTCGGCCGGTGGGTGTGGGCCCACCCCGAAAACTCGAGGGCCGTCGACACCGGATCCGATCCGGTGACCGACGGCCCTCGTCGTATTCGATAAGCCCGGCCGGCCACGAACCCGCGTGGCGGCGGCCGCTGTCACACGCGCGTCATTCGCTGGCCCAGTTCCCGGCGCAGCACCTCCTGAGACGGCAGGCGCCCGAGGACGCGCAGGACCGTTGGTCGTAGTTCCCGTTGCTCCTCATCGGTGAGCAAGCCGACGAGATCGCGCAGTTCCATATCGTCGAAGGCCGAGTTCATGCGAACCAGGGTACGGCGCGAAAAAGCTTTCGTCATCCATTCGACAGTTCCCTCACGTGGAAATAAACCAACATGTGACGGATCGCACATCATAGACGAGTTTCGATGCAGCGCAACTCAGTTCACCCGACTCGGATCGGATCATCGGTGCTCGAACCGCCCCGATCCTCCTCTGTGACGGTCAGTTCCGCCGGGCCGGCGTCGGGTCGGTACGGGGTGAAACGCTCCAGCGAACCCCAGTCGCGGGCCCAGTCGTCGGAGAGATAGGTGGCTACCGAATCGGCTTCGAGCAGTAGCTCGGTCCAGCCGAGCGGGCCGCCGCCGATACTGTCCTGCCACGCGTTCGAGGCATCGGAACCCACCCGGTCGGGCAGGATCCGCCACCGCGGGACCTCCGCGACGCCGTGATTGTGGTCGAACGGGCGCTGGCACCCGAAGGCCAGACCGACGTGCCAATCCAAAAGGACCGGATCGGTGTGTCCGACAACCGAATCCAGCGTGGCCAACCGCGGCAGCCGAGGCGGTGTGACCGCCAGCCACTGCCGAGCGGTGATGTCGTTGTCCACCGCCACCAGGCGGACCGCGTTCACCTCACGGGGCAACTGGTCCAGTGGAACCCGCAGATTGCGCCACGACGGGTTGGGTCCGATATCGAGCGGGGTCACCGACCCCAGAACATTCATGGTTCCGTCGGCGGCACGTGTTCCGTACTCCAGCGTGAGGTCCTGGCCGTAGGTGAGCACACCGTCGGCATCCACCGACCTGATCCGCCCGGCGGCCGTGAGGGCCAGCACCCGGTAGGCCGGATCGGCGCGCATCGCGTCGGTCAGATCGAGGCGATACCACTGCGAGGTGAGTTTCGCCTGCTGCTGATCGCCGCTGTGGTAGCTGCCGAGCACGGGCGTCCGCGCGGGGTCCAGCCCGAAGGGCAGGGCCACCGCCGAACCGTTGATACCCGTCTGGACCGAGGAACCGCCGCCGGTACCCGCACCGGTGGTGGCGGTGGTCTTGTTCTCGGTATCCGATTCGATGGAATTCGCGCTGCCGGAGACGGTTTCCTCGGCGTCGGCGGTCAGATCCTCGGCGACGCCGTCGGGAGTGAAACCGGTGGTCTGCGCGCCGGGTTCGGTGGAGACCAGACCGTTGGCGGGATCGCCTTCGTACGGGAGCAGCAGCGAATCGGCGGTATCGGTCTCCACCAGCACATCGTCGGCCATACCGCACGAATCACCGGCCAGGGCACGGAAATTCGATTTGGCGATCGAATACGCCGGGTACTGCCCGACAGCGGCTTTCGTCAAGGACGCTATCTCGAAGAGCACCAGCAGTGCCGCGGCCACCGTGAGCGGCGCCGAAGCATACCGGGCCGACCGCGACGGCGAACCGCCGCGATAGGGCGCGCGGTAGTGCAGCCACAGCGCCACCAGCAGGGCGAGCACGGCGAGACCGAGGAACAGCGTGGACAGTCCCTTGCCCGCGATCAGCGGGGCCTTGTCCCACCATGGGACACCGTAACTGGACACGTACCACCAACCGTTGGACCCGGTGAAGGTGATCGCCAGCAGGAACAGGACCGCGGCGGCGAACAGCGCCCGGTTGCGCGGAGCCCGGATACCGTTCGTGCCCACCGCGACCGCGGCCAAGGCGGCGAGCGAACCGGCCAGGCCCGCGTACACGCCGAAATGATGGGTCCATTTGGTGGGTGTGAACATCATCAGCAGCAGCGAGGCGAACACAATGCCGAGAATGCGCACCGACGGACCACGCGAGGTGCCCGGGATCCGGCCCTTCCGCAGTACCTGCAGCACGCAGACGAGCAGGCAGAGCAACATGAGCAGGACCCCGAAACGCCGGGCCAGCGAGCCGTCCGGGGACAGCATGAGCAGCGAATCCCAGCGGGTGCGCTCGTCGAACCACGCCACATTCGGGCCGATCGCGGTCCGCACCCGGGTGGCTTCCATCACCGTCGACAAGGTCTGGTCGGCGAAGATCACCACCAGCACCAGGGTGCCGGCGGCCAGGCCCGGGGCGATCAGGCTCGCGTACCGCAGCACCGCACCCGTGGAACCACCACGCGCCCGCTTGACGATGATCTGCAGAACGGGCCGCGAACCCGCGATCAGCGCCGCGATGCAGATCAGCCCGGTCGGCCCGGCGGCCAGTGAGAACGCCGCGATGAGCACCGCCACCGCGGCGGGCAGCAGCCGTGCCGTGGCGATAGCGCGTTCGATCGAACACCAGGTGAGCAGCGCACCCGCGGCGATCAGCGGTTCGGGCCGCAGACCGTTGTCGTAGGGCAGCCAGAACGCCAGGAACACCAGCCCGGCCGTCCACAGCGCGATCTGGTTCCCGCGCACCCGCGCGCCCAGGCGGGGCAGTACCTCCCGGCTGATCACCAGCCAGCACACGACCCCGGCGAGGAGGGTGGGCAACCGCATCCACACGCTGGAGTCCGAGATCCGCGACATCCACGCCAGCACCTCGTAGGACCATCCGAACGGCGCCTCCGGGACCCCGAACCAGCGGTAATAGTTCGCCAGGTATCCGGACTTCTCCGAGACGCGGGCCATGTTCAGGATGTAGCCGTCATCGGAGGTGTTGGCACCGATGATGTGCCAGACGGCCAGCACCCCCAGCACCGCGCCGTCCGCGAGCCGGAAGCGCCACCAGTGCGCAGGCAGGAACCGGCGGGCGCGACGGCCGTCGGCGGTGTCGAGCAGGTGCAGGGCCAGCAGCGCGAGCACCGTGCAGACCACCGCGCCGATGATGGCGGCGAGTTTCAACGGGGTCGGCGAGGAGGTGAACCGGGAGTCGATATCGGCGTGCAACCGGATGCCGTCGAGCTGCTCCGGGGCGAGCTCGGTGAACACGCCCACCAGCTGGGGACGGATATCCCGATCCACCTGTGCCCGGAACGCCGTCCCGTCGGCGCGGGCGGTCCCGGTGAGCTCCGCGGTGGTCGCGGCGGCGGTCGAGGTGACGGTCAGGGATTCGCAGCCGCCCAGCTCGGCGCGTTCGGCGGAGAGCAGCGGCACGTCGCGCAGCACCACCGACAGGGTGTCACCGGTGGCCGTGACCCGCAGCCCCCGAGCCGAGGCCTGGCCCGATTCGTCCGGAATCGTCGAGACCACGGTGCCCTCGGCACCGCCGAGCACCGGGCACGGCACCGTGAGATCCAGCCGGAGCGGCTGATAGCTCACCAGCGGCGCCTCGACACTGGCGGCGCCCGCCTGCGGCCAGTCCAGGCTCGTACGGTCCTGACGCACCGGCAGCAGGGGCGCCAGAATCGCCAGCACGAACCCGAGCAGCCCGGAAACGAGGGCCAGCAGGCGGATACGGTTCAACGCTCGAGGAGATCGGTCCGGTCGCACGGGGCTCGACTCTAATAGGTGCTGCTGAGAGGAACCCATCCGCGGACCGCACACGGCCGGAGCGGAGTCGGCGCGACCCGCCGGCAGGCGCTCCGAGCGGAGGCAGCGGTACGCCCGTGACAGGTGCCGCTGGGCGAGCCCGTCCGCGGACCGCGCACGGCCGGAGCGGCGGTCAGAGGTTGCCCGGGCGACCCTTCCGGCGGCGGATACGGCCGCGCCGTCCGGAATCGCTCAGCGGTTCAGCACGACCAGGGTGAACGGGCCGATTTCGGTCGTGGTGAACCGCGGGTCGTCGAACAGTTTCGCGGGAAACGCGACGGTGTAGCGGCGGACGTTCGGATCGTTCGGGTAGACGTCGGCGGCCAACCGCAGTGTGTACTCCTCGCCGCTGCTCCGGAACAGGAAGGCATCCGGGGCCCGCCAAGGCGCGGCGGCCATCGCGTCGAGAAGTTCGTCCGGGGTGTCGAGTTCGCTCCACCGCTCGATCTCCGCGGACCGGGCCGCGTAGTCCGCCAGCGGATTGGCGTAGTGCGAGGTCAGTCCTTGGAAACCGAAGTACGGGTAGTAGGCGAGGAAGGTGGTGTCGCCGGTGAGCACCACGTTCTCCGACGGCTCGCGGCCGGTCTGCGCCCGCAGCCGGTCGTCGATATCGCGGTAATGCTTGACGGCGGACGGGTCACGCTGGTCGGCGCGGTTGCCGTCCCCGTCCGTATCGGTGTAGGCGGTGGTGATCTCGGGCCCGAGCACATGGGGTATGTCCTGGCAGTAGGCGAGCGCGCCGGCCGTCGCCAGGACGATGGCCACCCAGCGGAACCGCGCCGGTTCGTTGAGCGCCTGGTACACCGCGCGGGCGCCCTCCACGAAACCGAACCCGCCCGCCGCGGCGAGCAGCACCAGCAGCACCGGTTCCAGCCGGAACGACAGCAGGGTCGAGCCGGCCGCGGTGGCCAGCATCGACAGCAACGACCACAGATACACCGCGACCACGCCGAGCCCGAGCGACTGGGCGCGCCGCGACGAACTCGCCCGCATCACCAGCCAGACCACGCCGATCAGGCACAGGGCGCCGAGCAGCGAGAAATGGACCATCGGCAGCGGCAGTTCGGATCCGGCCTCGGGCAGGTAGTGGAACGCACCGCCGGACTGCAGCGCCGGGCGGTCCAGCATCCGGGCCAGGAACGGCAGGAACACCGGCAGCGCGATCAGCGCGGCGATCACGCCCATCACGATCAGCCGCAGCAGCGGGGCGCCGATCGCCTGCCCGGCACTGCCCACCGGCTCCGGCGACTCCCCGGTATGCGTCGCGATCCGCCGCGGCGTCCGAGCCGCGTAGCGCGCCCGCAGCCCGAGCCCCGCGGCGACCACGGCCATCAGTACGACGGTGAACACGGCGAACGCGAAGTACAGGGTGTAGAAGGCGGCGGCGACACCCAGGAACAACCCGGTGCCGAGCACAGCCCCCCAGCCACCGGCGGTCCGTGGGGACCCGTCGTCCGCGTCGCCGGTCTGCGCCGCGCCGCGGCGAGTGATCTCCGCCGGACGGTAGAGCGCGCCCCAGGCCAGTACGAGGACCGGAGGCAGCAGGATGGCGATCACCGCGCCGTAAGCCTCGGGCGCGGCATAGGTGACGGCCACAGCCGTCGCAGCGCCGGTCACCCCCACCGCCCAGTCCGCGCGGATCAACTGGGTCCACAACACCAGCGACACCACCGCGGCCACCGCGATCGACCCGATCGCGTACGGCTTGAAGACCTCCCAGCCGTCCATGCCCAGCACATTCGCCACGCGCCCGCCGAACCAGAACCAGCCCGCCGGGTAGTACGGCGGCAGATCGGCGTAGGTCATATCCCGCAGCGCGGCACTGTCGGTGAGCCGGGTCAGGTATTCGGTACGGAATTCCTGGTCCACCGAGATCCCGAACAGGTACAGCTTGGTCGCGGCCAGCGGCATCCCCAGCGTGACCGTGACGAACGCCGAAATACCGGCCCAGGACAGCAGTTTCGCCAACCACCGCGAGCGCCGCAGGCGCAGCAGCGCGATCGACCCCGCCACCAGCGCCACCGCCGCGACCTGCCCCACCGTGGTCAGCGCCCGCACGACATTGGAGGAGTTGAACGCCGGCCATTGCACCAGCGAGAAGGCGACCAGCCCCACGGCGACCACCACCACGGCGACCATCGTGGCGAGTACCGCCTCACCGACTCCGGCCCTGACCTGACGCACCAACCGCGCGCCGCGACTCGTCGTCATCGGCGTACTTACCTCCGGCTTTCGATCCACCTACTGGGCGTCGGTCAGCCTAGTGCAGGCGCCCCGCCGACCGCCGCGCACACGAAGCGGACGGCACCGGTCGGCAGGGAAGGTCAGTAGCCGGGATCGGCTGGACCTTCGTGCACACTGATCTGCTGAATTTCTACCGAGAGCCGCGTCGCGGTGACGAAGTCCGAATCATCGTGCACGATCACCAACCCGTGATGTGCGGCGGTAGCGCAGACTTGCAGGTCCACCGCTGACAGGCATTGATGGCGACCACGCTCGGCGGCGTAGTACTGCATCTTGCCGATCCATTGGCCGGCCCCCTTGGGCACCCCGGCATCCCGGTACAGGGTGTCGAACATTCGGCAGAAGTCCGAATACTCCTTCAGATTTCGCGCCGAGGTCAGGAATTCGCAGCGTTGCGGGTAGCAGGAACGGAACTCACCGTATGCGAGGGTTTCCCGCCAGCGATCCAGGACGGAGCGGTCCCGGAGAATGCGCCACAGCGCCGAGGAGTCGACCAGGTAGCCGGTCATCGGTCGAAGGCCCTCTTCTCCGCCGCATGCGCCGCTTCGGCGCCTTCGATATCCCAGTCACGTGCCAGCTCGAAGTAGTAGTCGACCGCGGCGGCACGGTTCAGGCGCTGGTTGTACTGACGCAACGCCTCGGCGACCGCTGCAGTCTTGGTCTTGTGCCCGCCTAGTTTCTTCGCGGTTTCCAGTTCTTCGTCGTCTATCTCGATATGGGTGAGCGACATAACGACCTCCTGTACAAAACTGCGCCGACCGGGCACTGGAAATTGTACATTCCGGTGCCCGGTCGGCGCAGTCGTCAGCAGGTCAGAACACCCGGAGCTTGCCCGGATCCCACAGCCCGTTGCGGGTCTCGGCACCGGTCTCCAACTGCGCCGGAACCGCGTTGTAGTACTGGTCGTAGCGCTCCAGCGTGCCCCAGTCGCGACCCCAGTCGTTCTTCAGATAGGTCGGGATCGTGGTCGACTGGGCCAGCATCTGGGAGAACCCGAGCGGGCCGCCGAACTCCTGGGCCTGCCAGGTGTTCGTCGAGCTCACGGCCAGCGGGCGGTCCGGCAGGATGCGGAACTTCGGCACCTCGGCGACCCCGTTCTGATGCCGGAACGGACGCTGGCACGGGAACTGCAGGCCGACCGCCCAGTCGAGCAGGACCGGCTGCTCGGATCCCAGGTAGTCGTTGACCGTTTCCAACCGCGGCACCCGAGGCGGGGTGAAGGCCAGCCACTGGTCGCCGATCAGGATCGGATCGTTGGCGACGATGCGGACGGCGTCGGCTTCGGGCGCGAGCTCGTCCAGCGGCACCCGCAGGTTGCGCCAGGACGGGAACGGGCCGATATCGCGGGGCAGGTAAGTCCCGATGTAGCTGACCGAACCGTCCGGCTGCCGTTTCCCGTAGTCGACGGTCAGCGACTGGCCGTACTCCATCGCGCCGGTGTCGTCGTAGGACAGGATGCGCCCGGCCGCGGTGATCACCACCAGCGGATGATCCGGCGACCGCTCCGGCAGTTCGTACCAACTGGAGGACAGGAACGCCGGCTGCTGCACGCCGTCCTGGTAGCTACCCAGAATGGGCGTGGTGGCCGGGTCCAGGCCGAAGGGCAGCGCGACGGTGCTGCCGTTCACGCCCTGTGCCCCCTGACCACCGCCGGTACCCGCGTTCTGGCCCTCGGCGAAGGCCGCGCCCACCGACTGGTTGGAGGTGTTACCGGTGCCCGGTTTCACCTCGACCGCGTCGGCGGACAGATCGTCGGGCAATCCGTTGGGATCGAAGCCGACCGGATCCACACCGGCCAGCGGGTCGTTCGGGTTGGTGGGCGGATGCGCGGGATCGACGATCGGATTCAGCCGCCCGGCGTTCGCGTTCGACTCCACCAGCACATCGTTGGCCAGACCACAGGTCTGCCCGGTGAGCGCGTCGATATTGCCGCGGGCCAGCGAATACGCCGGATACTGCGAGTACGCGCCCTTGGCCATGGAGAGGACTTCGAAGAGAACCATGGCCGCGGCCACCACGGTGAGCGGAATGGCCGCGAACTTACGAACCCGGCGCCCGCGTGCGGTCCTGGTGGACGTCGGTGGTTTGGCGTAGCCCTCACGCAACGCGTGCCAGCCGACCAACAGCAGGGCCAGACCGAACAGGATCAGCATCACCGTGTTGGAAGAGATGCCGCCCAGCACCACCCGCTTGTCGAACCAGGGCACCCCGTAGCTGGACACGTACCAGTAGCCGTTGATTCCCGAGAAGGCCAACGCCAGCGTGAACATCAACCCGGCCAGGAAGACCGCCCGATTCTTGCGGGCCCGCAGCGCCGAAGCCGACACCGCCACCGCCGTGACCGCCGCCAGCGAACCCGCGATACCGGCGTAGGCGCCGAAGTGGTGGGTCCACTTGGTCGGGTTGAACATCATGAAGAAGATCGTCCCGAACACCACGCCCATCAACCGCCAGGTCGGGCCCGCGGCGATACCCGGCACCCGGCGGCGGCGCAGCAGCACCAGCATCGTGGTGAACAGGCACAGCAGCATCGCCAGGAACGCGAAGCGGCGCGACAGCGATCCGTCGACGGTTTCGACGAACAGGTAGTAGTAGCGCAGGTAGTCCTCGTACCAGGCCAGGTTCGGACCGGCCAGCTGCCGGACCCGGTTCGCCTCCTGGATACCGGCGAAGGTCTGATCGCTGTAGACAACCGTCAACACCAGGAACCCGGCCGCGGCCAGCGGCGCCAGCAACGCCACGGTTCCGTGTTCGCGATGGCGGCGCACGATGACGCGGGTGATGGGCCGGATACCGGCCAGCAACGCGGCCACACACATCAGGCCGGTCGGGGCCGCGGCGAGGGTGAACGCCGCGATCACCACCGCGACGGCGGCAGGCAGCAACCGCGCCGTCGCGATCGCGCGTTCGATGGAAACCCAGGTGAGCAGCGCGCCGAGGGCGACGATGGGCTCCGACCGCAGACCGTTGTCGTAGGGCAGCCAGAACGCCAGGAACACCAGACCACCGGTCCACAGCGGAACACTGCCGAACCAAGCCCGGCCGCGCGCCCCGCGCAGACCGTTGCCCAGCCGCGGCACCACCTCGCGGCTGATCACCATCCAGCACAGGATCCCGCAGGCCAGCGCGGGCAATCGCACCCAGGGGCTGGCGGTGGAGACCTCCGAGAACAGCTGGATCACGTAGTAGTACCAGCCGAACGGCGCCTCCGGAACGCCGTACCAGCGGAAATAGTTGGCCATATAGCCGGCGTCCGGCGCCACCCGGACCATGTTCAGGATGTAGCCGTCGTCGGAGGTGTTCGCGCCCAGGAAGTGCCAGATCAGCAGGATGCCGATCACACCGCCGTCGGCGATGGTGGGTTTGAGCCAGTGCGCGGGCAGGAACCGGCGGTGGCCGCGGCCGTCACTGGTGTCCAGCCGCGCCAGAGCCACCAGGGACAGCAGTGTGCACACCACCGCGGCGATGATCGCGACGAGTTTGATCCAGGTCGGGCTGGAGATGAACCGGGTGTCGATCGTCGAATCCAGGCTCAGGCCCGCGGGGATACCGCCGGTCATATCGGTGAACACACCGACCATCTGCGGGCGCAGGTCCCCGATCAGCCGGCCCGCATTGGGCTCCCCGGTATCGGTCGTGAGCCCCACGAACGCGGCGCTGGTGGCCTCGATATCGGACCGGATGGTGATGGCCGAGCAGTTCGCCATCTCCGCACGGTCGGCGGTGGCCACGACCGCGTTGCGGTCCACCACGTCCACCGAGGTCTCCGAAACCCGGACGAACAGCGCCTCGAGCGCCGCCCGATCGCCCTGTGGGGGCGCGGTGGCCAGCAGCATGCCGCCCTGCGGGGGTAGCTGGTTCACCGCCGAGCACGGAATGCTCACGGTGAGGTCGACCGGCACCTGCGACATCAGCGGCGCCTGCACATTGGCCAGACTGTCGTTCTGTGGCCAGCTCAGCGTCGCCGTGGTCTGGGTGACCGGCAAAAAGGGCGTGGCGATCGCGAAGAGCGCACCCAGGACGCCGGTGATGATCGCGACGAGGCGCGCGATCCGGAAATCCTTCGGCGCGACCTTCGGCTCCGGCTCCGGTGGCGTCTTCGTCAGTACTGCGGTGGCGACTTCTGGCACGCTGGCATGCTACTTGGGCGCAACGCGCGGGGCCGGTTGGTGCCCCGGCGCGTACCCGAACGGCACGAAAACACACCCGGCGATCGGTGCATGGAAACCGCCGGAAAAGGGTAAAGATGGGCGGCTGGCACAATCGGCCGGGAAACACCCCCTTATGCGCGGGGTATGGCGGCGGTAATGGAAAGGTAGGGGCATGACCAAGGTGAATCTCGAGACGAACTACGGAACCATCGGCCTCCAGCTGGACGAGGCGAAGGCGCCGGACACCGTCCGCAACTTCGTCGAGTACGTAAAGTCCGGGCACTACGACGGCACGATTTTCCATCGCGTTATCCCGGGTTTCATGATCCAGGGCGGTGGATTCGACGGCCAGATGCAGCAGAAGCCGACGCAGGCGCCCATCCAGAACGAGGCGGCCAACGGCCTGAAGAACAACAAGTACACGGTCGCCATGGCGCGCACCAACGATCCGCATTCGGCGACCGCGCAGTTCTTCATCAATGTCGCCGACAACGACTTCCTCAACCACACCCAGCCGGCCGGCCAGGGCTGGGGTTACGCCGTTTTCGGCTCCGTCACCGACGGCACCGAGGTGGTCGACAAGATCGCCGCAGTATCCACTTCTTCGCAGGGTATGCACCAGGACGTACCGGCGGAAAACGTGGTGATCGAATCCGCGGCGATCACCGGCTGATCGAGATCGTCGCGACGGTTCGGGTTGTCCCGGTAGAGATCCGGGACAACCCGAACCGAAACGCTCTACAGCGGCAGCAGATGATGTTTACGCGGGTTGCGGACAACTGTCTTGTCCCGCAACAGGTGTAGCGCGCGCCGCAATTCCAGCCGGGTCCGCGACGGTTCGACCACCGAATCGATGAAACCGCGCTCGGCCGCCACCCAGGGCGTGGCCACGGTCGCGTTGTAGAAGTCGATCATCTGCTGGCGCACGACCGGTCGCTGATCCTCGGGCGCGGCCGCGATCTGTGCCGCCCCGATCAAACTCACCGCACTCTCGGCGCCCATCACCGCGATACGAGCGGTCGGCCAGGCCAGATTGATATCGGCGCCCAGCTGTTTGGAGCCCATCACCGCGTAACCGCCGCCGTAGGATTTGCGGACCACCACGGTCACCTTCGGCACGGTCGCCTCGACGTAGGCGAACAGGAATCGCCCGCCGCGTTTGATGACCCCGACCTTCTCCTGCTCCACCCCGGGCAGGAATCCCGGAGTGTCGACCACGAAGACCAGCGGGATCTCGTAGGCGTCGCAGAGCCGGACGAAATGCGAGGCCTTATCCGAGGCGCGGGCGTCCAGCGCACCCGCGTACACCATCGGCTGATTGGCCACCACGCCGACGCTGCGACCGTCCACCCGGGCGAAACCGGTGATGATATTGCGGCCCGCCTCGGCGCCGTACTCGTGGAACGCGCCGTCGTCGAAGATCCGCAGCAGCACTTCGTGCATGTCGTAGCCGGAGTTGTCGGAATCCGGGACGATGGAATCCAGTTCCCGGTCCGAATCGGTGATCTCCGGTTCCAGGCCCGGGTTCACGATCGGCGGCTGCTCCTGACAGCTGGTCGGCAGGTACGACAGGTACTCGCGCACCCAGAAGAAGGCGGCTTCCTCGTCCGCGGCGACATGGTGGATATTGCCGTACTGGGCCTGGCTGTGCGCCCCGCCCAGTTCCTCGAGGCTGACGTCCTCGCCGGTGACCTCACGGATCACCTTGGGCCCGGTGACGAACATGTACGCCGCCTCGGTGGCCACCACGACGTCGGTATTGATCGGCGAATACACCGCGCCGCCCGCACATTTGCCGAGGATCAGCGAAATCGTCGGCACCATACCGGACAACAACTCCTGCCGGGTGGCCAGTTCGGCGTACCAGGCCAGCGAGGACACGGCTTCCTGCACCCGGGCGCCGCCGGAATCGTTGATACCGACCAGGGGGCAACCCACCTTAGCCGCGTACTCCATGATCCTGGCTACCTTGCGGCCGAACATCTCCCCGACGGATCCGCCGTAGACGGTCTGGTCGTGAGAGAACACGGCGACCGGCCGACCGTCGACCAGCCCGTGACCGGTCACCACACCGTCACCGAACAGCGCGTCCGGATCACCGGGCCGGCGTACCAGGGCGCCGATCTCCACGAACGACCCCGGGTCGAGAAGCAACTTGATCCGGTCGCGGGCGCTGGGGATACCCTTGCGCGCCCGTTTCGCCACCGCGGCCTCACCCGCCGGCTCCTGCGCCAGCTCCAGCCGTTTGCGCAGATCGGCGAGTTTCTCGGCAGTCGTGCTCACTTGCTCCCTTTCCCAGCCCCGTTCGAGGTGATCTGGGCGAGTTTAGCGGTCAGGTCCGCGCCGATCCGGCCGATCCGGGGTTCATCGATGATCTGGAGGTGATCGCCGGGGATATGGACGATCTCCAGGTTGGGCAGGTACTCGTCCCAGCCGCCGTTGGGCCTGCGCTCCGCATAGCGGGGTTCGAGTTCGATCGCGCCGTCGTGGTAGCGGTCGGCCAGGTAGAGCACCACGTCGCCGTCGTAGTGCGTGGCCTGGACCTGCTGCAGCGCGCGGTTCTCGATCCAGGAGGTCTTCTGGTGCTCGAGCACCCCGCCCGGAATCTTGGCACCGGTCATCTTGATCAGGTCGGTGATCATCTTGAACTGCTCCTCCTCGGAGGAGTCGGCCAGTTCGCGAAGCTGGTCGTCGTCGAGCTCACCGGGGACGTTGAAGGTTTTCTTGGCGAAGGCCTGGTAGCGCTGCATCCGCCGCAACCGCTCCTCGGGACTGTTGTCCTCCGGTTCGGCCGGGATGGCGAGGTCGATCAGACCGACCACCCGCACATCGGCGCCCTCGGCCCGCAGGATCTGCGCGACCGCCATCGCCAGTACCGCGCCCAGTGACCAACCGTAGAGGACATAGGGCCCCTCGCCCTGGAGTTTGCGCAGTTCGGGAACGTATTCCCGGGCCCGCTCCGCGATCGCTCCCTCGACCCGCTCGAAGCCGTACATCGGTGTTGCTTCGGGCAGCCGCTTGAGCAAGGGCTCGTAGACCAGGGTGTTCCCGCCGGCCGGGTGGAAGACGAACACCGGTACCGCGTCCGAGTTCTCGGCGCGGGCGCGGATCGGCCGGACGAAACCGTCGACGTCGGCACCGCTGTCCTGCAGCGTGCGGACCACGTCGGCGAGTTGTTCGATGGTCTCCGAATCCAGAACGTCGTCGACGGTGATCTCCGCGCCGACGCGATCGGTCAGCCGCGCCGCGAGCTTTTCGGCGGTGTCCTCGTCGAGGATCGGGAGGGTGTTGAAGATTCCCCCGGCCGATTCGCCGGTGACAGTCGCCCAGGCCGCATAGGTCAGGCGTTCCGCCGCGTCACGTGGCGGAACGTTGTCCTGATCGGAGGACCCGTTGCCGCCGAACAGCGCCGCGCCGGCGGCCGGGTTCGCGCCGTTCGCCGACTCGCCGTTACGTTGCGGGGCGGCCGGGGCGGGCGGTTCCGCAACCGGCTCGCCCGGTGCGGGGACCGGCTGCTCCAGGGCCGCGACCGGATCCTGCCCGGCTTCCATGGCGGCCTTGGCGGCGGCCACGAAATCGTCGTCCACGTTCAGCGCGCCGGATTCCCCGGTCGCCTGCTGATCGGCCATCGCCTGGACCTGGTCGCGGTGCTCGATCGCGTAGTGGAGCACCTTGCCGACCTCGTGCAGGCTGGCATCCCGGACCGCGGAGACCTGCAGTTGCGGAATATCGAATTCGTATTCGACCCGGTTCTTGATCCGCATGGCCATCAGCGAATCCAGTCCGAGTTCCATGAGCGGGATCTCCATCGGCAGATCCTCGACGGCGTATCCCATGGATTCGGCGACGATCAGCGCCAGCCGCTCCTCCACGGTCTGGCCGCTGTCCGGATTCCACCGGTCACCGAAGCCCGCGGTATCGGCCGCCTCGACGACCTCCACCGCCGCGGTGACCGCTGCCGGTGCGGCCTCGTGGACGGGGACGGGCAGCGCCGCACCGGAGGTGACGACCGCGTCGAACAGCAGCCGGAACTCCGCGCCTTCGCGGGCGTGCACCTGGATGGAGGCACCGCCGGGGTGCGGGGTGAGAGTCGTGGTCAGCGTGCCGACCGCGGGCAGCGGGGAATGGCCGATACTCGCGCCGAGATTCACCTCGGCGAGCACCTGCGCCGCGGCCGACCGCACCAGGGTGGGCAGATCGCCGACGGCGCTCGCCTGCACCTCCCATACGTGCCGGCCGTCCGGCAGCGCGACCGACGCGCCCGGGACCCGGGCATTGCCGCCGCCGGCGGCGAAACCACTCACCTTCGGCCAGTAGGACTTGCGCACGAACGCGGTGCGCGGGATATCGGCGTACGGACCGGCCGACAGCAGCGATGCCAGATCCACCGCGTGTCCGTGCACGTACAGCTGGGCCAATGCCGCGATGACCCCGGCCGACTCGTCTTCCTTGCGCTTGAGCGTCGGAATCAGCTGGGCGTCGGGCAGTCCGGCGGCGAAGGTGGTGCCCAGCACCTGCATCAGCGCCACCGAGTTCGGGGCCAGCTCCAGGAACGTGGTGACCCCGGAATCCACCGCGAGTTTCACCGCGTTGGTGAAGTACACGCTGTGCCGCATGTTCTTCACCCAGTAGTCCTCGGTGTGCACCGGGTCGTGTCCGGGCGCGTAGTACTGCTCTTTGTCGACCGTGGAATACAGCCCGACCTTCAGTTTCGTCGGTTCGATTCCGGCCAGCTCGGCGGCCAGCTCGCCCAGCAGCGGATCCATCTGCGAGGTGTGCCCGGCGCCCTTGGTCTGCAGCACCCGGGCGAACTTCCCGGCGGCTTCCACCCGGCCGACGATGGCCGCGACCTGGTCCACCGGACCGCCGATCACCGTGTTCGTCGGCGCCGCGTACACCGCGACCTCGACATCGGGGAATTCCGGCAGCAGCGCGGCGACCTCGTCGGCGCTCATCTCGACCAGCGCCATATTCCGCACGTCGGAGTCGGAGAGCATCTGCTCGCCCTCGCCCATCAGCCGCGAACGCGCGCAAATGGTGCGCACCGCGTCCTCCAGCGGGAGACCGCCGGAGATGTAGGCGCCGGCCACCTCACCCATGGAGTGGCCGACCACGGCAGCGGGTTCGGCGCCGTGCGCGCGCAGCACAGCCGCGAGGCCGAGCTGGATGGTGAAGATACCGACCTGGGAGGTGCCCACGTCGTAGTCCTGGGCATCATCGAGGATCAGCTCGCGCACCGAGTATCCCGACTCGTCCTGCACGAGTTCGTCGACCTCGTCGACGGTGCGCCGGAAGATCGCGTTCTCCTGGTAGAGCTGCTTGCCCATCTTCCGGTGCTGGGCGCCGAATCCGGCCATCACCCACATCGGACCCTGCGCGGCGGGGGCGTCGGCGGTGAAGACACCCTGCCCCGGTTTGCCCGCGGCGATCGCCCGCAACCCGGCGACCGCTTCGGCGTGATCCTTGGCCAGCACCACTGCGCGCGAACGCCAGTGGCTGCGCTGGGCCAGCGCCCGGGCCACATCGGCGAGCGGAGTCCGCTGTCCCGCTTCGGTTTCCAGCCAGTCGGCCAAATCGGCGGCCGCGCGGCGACGCCGCGAGGGCAGGTAGGCGGAAACGGCCAGGATCACCGGCAGCGGCTCGGCACGGTCGGCGGACCATTCGGGTTCGGGGACCGCGGCGGCGGCCACATCCTCGGCTTCGGCGACCACATCGGTACTCGCCGCCGCCAGCGCGTCGTCCGCGGCGGACTCGACCGGCTCGGACGCTTCGGCCCGCACCGCCGGCACGTATTCCTGCACGACCACGTGGGCGTTGGTCCCGCCGAACCCGAAACCGGAGATACCGACCGTCGCGGTGCCGCTGTAGCGCGGGAACGGAGTCGGCTCGTCGACGACCTTCAAGCGCGCCTGCTCGAACGGGATATAGGGGTTCGGTCCGGCGTAGTTGATGGTGGCGGGCAGCACATCGTGCTGGAAGGCCAGGATCACCTTGGCCAGGCTCGCCGCGCCCGCCCCGGATTCCAGATGCCCGAAGTTGGTCTTCGCCGACCCCAGCAGGGCCGGTGCGTCGGCGGCGCGACCGGCGCCGACCACCCGACCCAGCGCATCCGCTTCGATCGGGTCGCCGATGAGGGTGCCGGTGCCGTGCGCCTCGATGTAATCGACCGTCGACGGAACGATCCCGGCGTCGCGGTAGGCCCGGCGCAGCACATCGGCCTGCGCGTCGGGGTTCGGGGCGATGAGTCCGTTGGACCGGCCGTCACTGTTGACCGCCGACCCCTTGACCACCGCAAGGATCTGGTCACCGTCGCGTTCTGCGTCGGCGAGGCGTTTGAGCACCACCAGCCCGGCCCCCTCGGACCGGACCATCCCGTCGGCGTCGGCGGAGAACGCCTTGATCCGGCCGTCCTTGGACACCGCGCCGTTCTTGTCGAAACCGAGCGTGGTCATGGGGATGAGCAGCATGTTCACCCCGCCGGCCAGCGCCACGTCGGCATCACCGGCGCGCAGCGCCTGCACTGCCTGGTGCACTGCCACCAGGGTCGACGAGCAGGCGGTGTCCACCGCGACCGAGGGTCCACGGAAATCGAAGAAGTACGACACCCGGTTGGGGATGATGCTGCTCGCGCTGCCCATGATCTTGTAGGCCTCGGCCGAGGCGGGCACGTTCGGATCGGTTTCACCCAGCCCCAGCGCCGCGATCAGCTGGAAATCGTTGGTCGAGGTGCCGATGTAGACGCCGACGGATTCGCCGCGCAACTGGCTGGCCGGAATCCGGGCGTGCTCGAGCGCCTCCCAGGTGAGTTCCATCATCAACCGCTGCTGCGGGTCGACCCGTTCCACCTCGACCGGCGACATGGCGAAGAATTCCGCGTCGAAATCGGTGACGACCCGCTGGTCGAGATAGCCGCCGCGGACGTTGCTCTCCGCGACCGCGGCCGCCAGCTGCGGTTCGGACAGGAATTCCGCCCAGCGTCCCGCGGGCAGATCGCGGATGGCATCGCCGCCCTCGATCAGGAATTCCCACGTCGACTCCGGGGTGTCGCCCGCGCCCGGCAGCCGGGTCGACAGGCCCACGATGGCGATATCGTGCGCCTCGCCGGGTGCGAACCCGGCGGTGTAGAACTGGTCGTCGGGCGCCTCGAGGGTGAGCTCGGGCGGCCCGTTGACGATGACATCGGCCAGTGAGGCGATGGTCGGATGCTGGTAGACGACGGTCGCGTTCAGCACCACACCGGTGAGCTCCTCGATCTCACCGCCCAGCGCCAGCGCGTCCCGCGACGCCAGCCCGAACTCCTCCATCGGCCGGTCCACGGTGATCTTGTCGACCGGCTGTCCGGTGGCCTCGGCGACCCAGCGCCGCAACCACTCTCGCAGTTCCGCGACCGATATCTCGGTGCCGGACGCGGTATCCGCGGACGAGGGCATATCGCCACCGGACCCGGCGGCGCGCTCCTCCTCGGCGACGGGTCGATTCTCGGTCGCCTCCGGCGACGTGCCCTCGTTATCAGCCATCAGTCCTCAAGCTACCTGTCTGTACGCGGTGCCCGGCAACAGCCTGCGCATCGCTGTGGTGGATGGGCGCTTCGCTTCGCTCACTCGAGGTCGCGACCCGGCTCGGTTGTCCCTATTCCTCGGGGGCGTCCGGAAAGGCCTGCTGGGTGTAGCCGCCCCGCAGGGTGCCCTCCACGTACGCCGCCTTGCACGCGCGCCGCGCGATCTTCCCGCTGGATGTGCGCGGAATGGAACCCGCGGGAACCAGGAGCAGATCCCGCACCGTCACACCGTGCCGCTGGGAGATCGCGGCGCGCACCGCGTCGGCGATCGGCAGCGGATCGGCCTTGCCGGCGCCGGGCCCACGCTCGGCCACGACCACCAACTGTTCGGAGCCGTCGTCGGCGTCGAACTTCAGGCCCGAATGGCTGCCCTGCGCGAACACCTCGGCCGGCAGCTGATTGGCCGGTACCGAGAACGCCGCGACGAAACCGGGCCGCAGCGCGGTGCTGGCCTCCTGCGCGGAGAACTCGAGGTCCTGCGGGTAGTGGTTGCGGCCGTCGACGATCACCAGATCCTTGACGCGGCCGGTGATGTACAGCTCGCCGTCGAAGTACACGCCGTAGTCACCGGTGCGCATCCAGTCGGCGTCGGGCGCGGCGCCCTCGGCGTGGCTGTCCGCGGCGAGCGGGTGCACGACCTTGTTCCGGAAGGTCGCGACCGTCTCGTTCGCACGACCCCAATACCCGATGCCCATATTGTTGCCGTGCAGCCAGATCTCGCCGACGTGGCCGTCGGGCTGCTCCCGTGCCGTGCCGTCGACCGATTCCGGATCGACGATCACAGCCCACTGGGACTTGGCCACATAACCGCAGCTCACCTGGGCGATCGAATTCTCCGCGCCCTGCTCGACCCGCACCATCCGGCCGGCGTTGAGCTCGCTGCGGTCCACATAGGTGACCTTGGCCTCGTCCTCGGATTTGGTCGCCGAGACGAACAGCGTCGCCTCCGCCATGCCGTAGCACGGTTTGATGGCGGTCTTCGACAGTCCGTAGGGCGCGAACGCGTCGTTGAACTTCTTCATCGACGAGGTGGTCACCGGTTCGCTGCCGTTGATCAGGCCGATGACATTCGACAGGTCCAGCGATTCGCCGTTCTTCGGCAGCCCGCGCACGGCCGCGTGCTCGAACGCGAAGTTCGGGGCCGCGGCGAAGGTGCCCGCACCGTCGGACGCGGCGGCCAGTTCCTTGATCCACCGGTAGGGGCGCCGCACGAACGAAGCCGGCGACATGATGGTGATGAACTTGCCGCCCACGGCCGGCAGGATCACGGTGAGCAGACCCATATCGTGGAACAGCGGTAGCCAGGTGACCCCGCGCGAGTTCCAGTCCAGGCCGATGGCGTCGACCATCTGCAGCAGGTTGGTGCCGACGGCGCGATGGGTGATCTCCACGCCGGCGGGGGTCCTGGTCGAACCCGAGGTGTACTGCAGGTAGGCGATATCGTCCACCTCGATCCCCGGCCGCACCCAGCTCTCGCCGACACTGTCGGGGATGGCGTCGACCGCGATGATCCGCGGACGCTGCGCGGCGGGCAGCGCACGGAAGAACTGGCGGACCCCGGCGGCCGCCGAACTGGCGGTGAGGATCGCCGAGGGCTTGCAGTCGCCGAGCACGGCGTGCAGACGATCGGTATGGCCCGGTTCGTCCGGATCGAACAGCGGTACCGCGATCGTGCCGGCGTAGATGGCGGCAAAGAAAGAGATCACATAGTCGAGTCCCTGCGGTGCGAGCACCGCCACGCGGTCACCGGGGCTGGTGACCTGCTGCAGGCGACCGGCAACCGCGCGCAGCCGGATCCCGAACTGTTGCCACGTCAGCTCCTGTGCCTCACCGTCACGCTCGCGCGAGTAGTCGATGTAGCGGTACGCCAGAGTGTTCGCGTCGTTGCGGGTGTGCTTCTCGACGTGGTCGACCAGGGTGCGATCATCAGGAATAGTGATGTTCCCGTTCTCGTCCAGGTAGTCGTCGAAAGTCTCGTCCATTCCTTCTCCTCCGAGGCGCACGTGGCAACGGCACGATAGCCGCTGTTTACTGTGTGGCCCCGACTCGCTTTCGCCGCGGGTGCTCTCCATTCGAGAACCGACCCTGCGGGTTTTGGGTTGCGGTCTGCGCGGTGACCGCTATCGGCTAGATGTTCTCAAACCAGAGACATGTTACAGAGACGAGCTTCTCACTCCTCCCGGAGCAAGGGAATCACCGGAGCGAATGCGTCCATCTGGGTGGGGAATATCCCCACATAGGACATCCCGGTGAGCTGCCGCACACGTCGCATCTGGTCGGCGATCTCCTCGAAGGTGCCTATCGCCACATACGGCGAATTCAAGATCTCCTCGACCGACAGCTGGACATCCACCTCGAGGTCGGGATGCAGCCCGCGTTCGATGGCCGACAGCGCCATCTCGGCGGTCTTCTCCCGGTCGTCGGTGATCACGATGGCGGTGATGGCCCAGTTCAGCTCGATCTGATCGAACCGGTCCCCGGCGGCCTCCCTGATCAGGTTCACCTTCTCGATCGTCTTCTCGAGGGTGATGCCCGACAGCAGTCCCTTACCGTTCGGCGTGGTGACCGGAACGATCGAGACGATATCGGCGTGCTTCGCGGCCAGCTTCAACATCCTGGGCCCACCACCGCCGGTGCACAGCGGCGGCCGCGGTCCCTGCCGCGGCCGTGGGGTCCCCTTGACGCCGTGCACCTGGTAGTACTTGCCCTCGAAGGTGCACTCCTGTCCGCGCAGCAGTACATCGAGAATCGTCAGCGTCTCGTCGAGCTTGGCCAGCCGAACCCCGGGGCGGTCGTAGTCCAACCCGGCGGCCGCGAATTCATCGGCCTTCCAGCCGGCCCCGATCCCTACCTCGAGCCGGCCCTTCGACAGCACGTCGATGGTGGCCAGATCCTTGGCCAGCACCACCGGATGCCGAAAACCGTTGGCCAGCACCGAGGTGCCGAGCCGAATCCGGTCGGTGGCCTGGGTCAGTGCGCCGAGGGCGGCGATCGGGCCGATCTGGTCCCCGAGATGGTCCGGCACCACGAAGGTGTCGTAGCCGTACTCCTCGGCCTGCTGCGCCGTCTGGACGAACTTGCGGGCGCCACCCTCCTGCTTGTTTCCCTCACCCGCGGCCGCGAAGCGGAACTTACGCAGCGGAGTGCCCAGCGCGCTCAACTCATCCACCGGTGCGGCGGCTTCTGTCATGAACTCATGCTCCTGGATATCGGAAGTCTGCATACCCCGGGCCGGCGCAGGGCCCGGGATGCGCGATCACCAGCGCACTTTACAGCCTGTCACGCAGCGAGGACCACGCTGCGTGCGGTGAATTGTCACAACAGGGTCGGCGCACCACACGCCCACCGCGCCATCCTCCGATCATGAATGCGGCGGTGACGGCGCACTCTCGACCAGTCCGACGGCCCAGTCGGCCGCCCACTGCGTGGCGGTGGTGCCGTCGGGTTCCACCACGAAATCGTGGTAGAGACTGTGCACCGGATTGCCCACCGCCCGGGTCAGCGTGCCGATACTGCCGAAGACATTGGCCGGGCTCAGGGCGTTGCGCGGCGCATCGCAGATCAGGTCGCCGGGCGCGCAGATCGTGTACACCCGGTCGGCCATATCACCGAAACCTTCTTCCCGGACACCGGTCATGGTGATCCCGGGCACGGTCAATCCGGCCAACGCCACTTCCGCACCGACCCCGGGCGGCGGAGTACCGACCTGGATCGGCTGGCCGGGACCGGTCTGCCCGGAGCGCCGGCCGTCGGCGATCAACGCGACGCCCAGCACTCGTTCGGCGGGAACCGGGCCGTTGCCCTTGGCGATCTGCTCGGCGATATCCCCGGCGATCACCGCGCCCTGCGAGAACCCCGCCAGTACATACGAGGTCAGCGGGCATTCTTCGTGGCGCTGGGTCAGGAAATCGAACGTCCGCCGCGTGCCTTCGGTGCGGCTGACGTTGTAGGAGGCCTGACCGTCCGGCGGGATCGCCACCGGATTGGAGAACTGCGCGACGTAGGGAACGGTGTAGACGTCCACCCGCTGGGCCGGGAACTGCTCCTGGACCGGGTTGCTCACGTTCAGCATGAGCGAGATCGGGTTGGCCGTCGGGTTGTGCGGGTCGTCGGCGCTGTTGGACTCCCAGGTGCCCGGCACCGAGATCATCTGCACATCCGGGCAGCTCGCGGGCTGGCTGGTGGGTTCCCCCGGCCCGGGCTCCGGGCCCGGGCCGGGGCCCGGCTCCCGCAGGCAACCGGCCAGCAGATACCAGAGCAACACCACGATGACGAGCCCGACGACTCCCACCGCGAGCAGCGTGAGGCATCCCGCCGGCCGAGACCGGCGGGACCCGTTACGTCCCCTACTCATCGGCAACCACTAGCAGTAATGCGATTTGGCGGTATCGATGTAGATCTTCCCCGCCTGCTCGACCGGCATTTTCGCGGGATCGAACGACGAGTCCGATCCCGCCATCGCGTTCACGAAGGTGGTCATATCGGCATCGGAGGCTCCGGCCGCGACACCCTGGCAGACATAGTTGCCGATACTCAGCGCGATATCCGGGCTGGACGGTGTCACACCCTGTTTGCCCAGTTCATCGAGGAAGGTCTGCTCTTTTTCGCCGAGTTGGGTGGTATCGGCCTCCTGCGGCGGCACCGGCGCGGGACGCTCCGGCTCCTCGGCGGGCGCCTCGGGCGCGGCGGGCGCCTCGGGTTGGGGTGCCTCACCCTCGGCCGCGGGAGCCTGGCTCTCGGGCGCCGGGGCGGCGGGAGCCGAACTCGCCGACGGCGCGGCGGCCGGAGTCGACAGCTTCGGAGTGCTGGTCGCGGTCGATTCGTCGTCGCCGCAGCCGGCAAGCAGTCCGGCGGCGGCAACCGCCGCCACCACACCGAGCAGTGCGCCTCGGGTCCGATACATACATTCCATCCTGTGCTCCGGCGCGCGGGTGCGCGCGGGTTCGCGGCCGCTCGAATACGAGGCCGCCGAACCGCTGGGTTGACCGTCGGGTTGCGTCCCGGCCCGGCGGGTTGCCCCGGGCCGCGATCACCGAGGGTAATACCCAACCCCCGAGCGCCGCTGAGCCTGTCTTATTTGGGCGCCGGGGAGCGGGCCCGGATCCGGGCCGTCAGTGGAGTCGATCGGCCGGACGAATCGGCCCGGCATTCGCAGCGAGCGTGGCTCACCTGCCCTCAGGGAGCCCGCACTTCCGCGCGATTGTCTCGGACAGTGATGAACCCCCGCTGGAAGTTCTGCTGCACCCCGCCCGGCACCGCGAACTCGTCACTGATCGGGAACCCCAGCCGCCCGTTCTCGAAACCGGCGTCGCGCCAGGCATCGGCGATGGGCCCGTCGCGGACCGCCCACGCGCCGGACAGCGGACTCCAGTAGATGCTGCCGCCCTCGAACCGGGTGAACCGGCCGAGATCCTTCAGCGGGATTTCGGGAGCGGCCGGAAAGCCCAGCCAGTTGTTCTCGAATCCGAGTTCCGCGTATTTGCCCAGGATCATCCCCTCGACCCGGTGCGCACCGGTGGCGGGGCTGAAGTAGAAGGGTCCGCCTTCGAAGGACTGCACTGCCCCGTCCCGGTTCGGCGTCTTCACTTCCGGGCCCACCGGGTACCTGGCCGGCCCGCCCTCGAAGCCCTGCCGGCCCCATTCGTCCAGTATCGCCCCGCGCACCATCTGCGCACCGGTTTCCGGGGTCCAGTACAGGGAACCGTGCTGGAACGGCTGGAAGCGGCCCCGCCCGTCCGGCAGTGGTTGTTCGCCGCCGGTCGGCAGCCCCAGACCGCCGCGCGGTCCGGATGCGGCCTGGTATCCGCCGCCGATCCGGCCGGCGACCGGGTTCGCGCCGCTGTCCGGGGCGTAGAAGACGCGGCCGTGCCGGAAGTCCTGGGCCAGGCCACCGGACACTTGGTACTCACCGGTGAGGCAGTCGCCCAGCCATCCGTTGCCGCCGACGACCGCGCCGATGGCGCCGCCCACCGCGCAGTCCGGCTTCACCGCGGGCACACCGAGTGCGCCCGCGGCCTGCGACCAGGACTGGCGCATCTCGAAATCCCAGTAAGGCCAAGTGTGGGTGCCCGCGGCCCGGTAGTTGACGGTCGCCGGGATACCGAGTTCACCGAGTTTTTCGACGAAGTTCTGCGAAGTGAGCAGGGCCAGTGTCTCTAGCCCCATCCCGAACATATTCGTGCTGACTCCCGGTATTTCGCTGCCCTCGTCGTGTTTGCCGGAAGCTCCGGTCCCGCTGGAGATATAGAGGGATTTACCTTTCAGGCGATCAGCGAGCAGCAGCGGATCGTGCTCTTCCCACTGCTGGCTGCCCGGCGCCCCCCACATCGCACCGGCGTCGAAGCCACCGGCATCGACCATTGCGAGTCGAATAGCCTGCGGCATCCCCAAACTGGTGGTGGTGAGAAACCCCGAATAGGAGGCGGCGTATTTCGCGAACTCGGGATTGCGCGCGGCGAGGAACATTGCGGCGGTACCGCCCATCGACAGACCGGCGATACCCCTGGTCGACGTGGCGCGCCACTGGCTCTCCAGCAGCGGGGGGAGTTCCTTGGTGAGAAAGGTCTCCCATTTGTAGTTCTTGCCGTTGTTGGGTTCCAGCCAGTCCGAGTAGAAACTCGATTGGCCGCCTACCGGCAGTACCGCGGTCACGTTCTTGTCGGCATAGAAATCGACGGCGCCGGCTTCCTTGATCCAGCCGTTCTCGTCGTCGGTGGCGCGCAATCCGTCGAGCATGTAGAGCGCCGGGAACTTCGCGTCCGGCTGAGTGTTCCAATCACGCGCCAGCAGCAGCCGCACCTGGATCGGGGCGCCCATGGCGGGTGAGTTCACCCAGATCGCCACATCACGGTCGGAGTGCCAGACGACGTTGCGTATCGTCGCGGGCGCCGCCGCGGCGGCCGGCTGAGCAAGGGCCGGCGCTTGAGCCGTAGCGAAAGGAAGCACCAGCGCGGCCGCCCACACCGCCAGCTGCCGCCGGGCGCGTCCACGGGACCGGCCGACTGTCGTCCCCCCGTTTACGCGTGTGTTCCCTGCCACACACTGTTTGTACCGCCGTCACCGGTGGATACCCGGTAAGACGCGCGGGCGGCAAACCAGTTCGTAGCCGCCGTCACCCGCGAACGACAACGGCGCCACCTGCTTCGATACGAAGCGGGTGGCGCCGTTGGGGGAAACTATCGGTTCAGCGGCAACCGACGGGCATACCTTCTGTCACCAGCCGTTGGTGGAGTCCAGGAACATCTTGCGCGAGGCGAAGAGCTGGCCTTCCCAGTACTTCCAGGAGTGGGTGCCCACACTCGGGAAGTCGAAGTAGGCGCCGATGCCCAGAGTCTTCAGCCGCGCCTGGAAGGCCCGGGTGTTCACCAGCGACAGGGCTTCCAGCGCCATGGCGTTACCGGTGTTGAACGCACCGACCGCACCGGCCGGCTTGTCGTACGGGCCGGGCAGACCGCTGGCCGCCGAGATGTACATCGGCAGACCGCGCAGCTGCGGGGCGAAGACGAACGGGTCCATGCGCAGCCACTGCGGGCTCCACGGAGCCGCCATCGAGTCGACGTTGAAGCGGCCCGCGTCCAGCATGGCGACACGGATGGCCTCACGCATACCGGGCGCCGAGATGTTCAGGTAGCCCGAGTAGGCGGCGGCCGACCGGAACTGGTCGCGGTGGTAGGCGGCCAGGGCCAGGGAGGCGCTACCGCCCATGGACAGACCCGCGATCGCGTTGTTGGTGCGCGAGACGCCGTAGCCCTCGAGGAAAGCGGGGAGTTCCTTGGTCAGGAAGGTCTCCCACTTGTAGGTGAACTTCTGACCGTTGGTGTTGCTGGGCGAGTACCAGTCCGAGTAGAAGCTCGACTGTCCACCGACCGGCATGATCAGGGAGATGTTGTCGTTGCCGAACTGCTGCAGCGCGTTGGTCTCGAACGACCAGGCGTTGCGATCGTCGCGCGCGCGCAGACCGTCGAGCAGGTAGAGCCCGGCGTTGCCGCCGCGCGCCGCCCACTGCACCTGGACCTTGATCGGGCCCATGCTGGAGGGAACCATCAGTTCTTCGAAGGCTCCGCGCTTGACCGGTGCCGCGGGCGAGGCCAGCGCGACGGTCGGGGCCGCGATTCCGGCCGCGACCGGTAGCGCGAGCACTGCCGCACCGATAGCCAGAATCCGGTTACGCCAACCGCGGGGTGTCCGCGACCGCCCGGTACTTCTCTTCGGGCCGGCTGCCCTGCCGAAACGCATGAATTCTGCTCTCTTTCTGCTGTTGTGGTGTTGTTCGCTACCGCTGCGCGAACAACACCCCGTTTCTCCTCGGCGGCGCCGGCGGCCGGGTCCCGACCAACCACGGGGCCGACAGCGCTACAACGATCTGGTCACAGATGTGCTCGGTGGACCTTATTCGACCTCATCGAGCCTAAGCAAGGCCGTGCTGATCGGATGGCCGAAATCCGCCGTGAGAACGCTGTGATCGCCCCGTGACGATACCTTGTCGCAGCGTAGATGTCTCGGCGGGCCGCGATATTCGATCGTTATCCGAATCGCGCTCCGACCTGCGTTGTGTAACGGAATACGAACCGAGGAAGAAATCCTGTGGACGGCAGTGTGCCCGCCCCGAAGGATTCCTTCGGGGCGGGCACACTTGCGGTAGTTCCGGAGTACCGCGGCGCGGGACCCCGAACTGCCCTTATCCGATATTCGCCGACAAATCCGGAAGCATCCGATACACCTCGGCCTCCCAGTATGTCCAGGAGTGAATACCTGTCGCCGGGAACGAGTAGGTGACATTGTTCGCGCCGAGCGTCATCATCCGCACCTGGAACGATCGGGTATTGGCCAGCGCGAGCGCCTCGAGGCCCATCCCGTTGACGGTGTTGCCGTTGAATCCGTCGGCGGCCGCGGGCAGCCCGCTGCCCGCCGATATCCACAGGCGGGTGTTGTGGTCCCGCAGCAACGGCGCGAACACGAACGGGTCCATCCGCAACCATTGGGGGCCCCACGGCGGCGCCATGGAATCCACGTTGTAGCCGCCGGCGTCGATCATGGCGACTCGGATGAGCTCACGCATTCCGGGTGCGGAGATGTTGAGGTAGCCGGAGTAGGAACCGGCGAAGCTGAACTGATCGGGGTGGTAGGCCGCCAGGGTGAGCGCGCCGCTGCCGCCCATGGACAAACCGAAGACGCCGTTGCGATTCGGGTTGAAGCCGAGCCGGGAGTTCAGGGCCCAGCGCAGATGCTGGTTGATGAACGTCTCCCAGGCGTACCGGTAACTCTTGCCCGGCCCCTCGGATATGACGTTGAGACCGCCGGATCCGGAGGACGAACCCGTGGGCGGGAGCCCGAAGAACGAACTCGGCGCGTTCCAGTCCGCGTAGAAACTGGACATCCCGCCGATCGGCATCACGACATTGATATTCCAGTCGGTCAGCGCGTTGGCGATATTGGTGTCGTTCTCCCAGCCGCTGTGCGTCTCGGGAGCGCGCATACCGTCCAGGGCGTAGACCACCCGGTTGGTGTTGCCGTCCTTGGCCCGGAAGACCCGTGACCGGATCGGCCCCATCTCCGGGGAATCGACCCAGAAGTCGAATCCCGCCGGGTTGGGCGCCGCCTCGGCTCGGGTGCCGGTATCGGACAGCCCCACCGCGAGGGGAGCCAGCAGCGCCACGGCCACCCCCATCGCCCAGCGCCGCGCCCACCGACGTGTTCGCACCGATCCGGGCCTACGCGCACTTCGCATTCGACTAGACCTTTCGCCTGGACAGCCGGACAGCAAATAACGAGCTACGTTACCGGCCCCATCTCGGATACATAGACCGCGGCGTCCATCGGAACCGGAAGCCGTTACCTGGATACATCTTCCTGGTGCGTCAATCGGGCAAACGCACGTTCATGTTGCCAGATAGTGGCACAGGTCACAGGCAACCGGGCGGTTGATATGCGTATTCGTTGCCATAACTTCCGGCGGCCGCCTTCGGCAACGATCCCGCAAAGCGGCCGCCCGGTTCGTTCACCTCTGAGAGGAGTCCGCCCGCTCAGCCGATGTTGGCCGACATATCGGGGATCATCCGGTACACCTCGGTCGCCCAGTACCGCCAGTTGTGCACGCCGATGGCCGGGAAGTCGTAGGTGGCGTTGCGCGCGCCCAGCGACATCATCCGCACCTGGAACGCGCGGGTGTTGGCCAGCGCCAGCGCTTCGAGGCCCATGGCGGTCAGGGTGTTGAAATCCAGCCCGTCGGCGGCGGCCGGGAGTCCGCTGCCGGCCGAGATCCACAGCCGGGTGTTGTGATTGCGCAGCAGCGGCGCGAAGACGAACGGATCCATCCGCAGCCACTGCGGACTCCACGGCGGCGCCATGGCGTCGATATTGAAGCCGCCGGCGTCCAGCATGGCCACCCGCAGCGCCTCCCGCATACCGGGGGCCGACACATTCAGGTATCCGGAATAGGAACCGGCATAACGGAACTGATCGGGATGGTAGGCGGCCAGAGCCACCGCCGCACTGCCGCCCATCGACAGCCCGAACACACCGTTGCCGTTCGGGTTGAAACCGAGCCGGTCACGCAGCGCCCAGCGCAGATCACGGGTCAGGAAGGTCTCCCACTTGTACGTGGTCGACCGGCCGACCCCGGACGCCGAACCCGATGCCAGACCCGATCCCGAATCGGCCGCCGATCCGGTGGCTCCGCCCGCGCTGCCGGAACTGCCCAGACCGAAGAAATCGCTCGGCGCGTTCCAATCCGCGTAGAAGCTGGAGCGCCCGCCCACCGGCATGACGACGTTGATATTCCATTTGGTCAGCTCGCGGGCGATATCGGTATCGATCTCCCAGCCGCTGAGATCGTCCCGGGCGCGCATTCCGTCCAGCGCGTAGACGACCCGGCCGGTATTACCGTCGGCGGCACGGAACACCCGGGACTTGATCGGCCCCATCTGCGAATCGACCCAGAAATCGATACCGCTGGGATCGAATTGCGCCGAGGCCGGTGCGGCCGGCCCGACCACTGAAGCACCGACCGGCAACAGCGCCGCCAGCGACAGCAGCACAGTTCGCGTCAACCGACCGCGTAGCCGCCCCACCGGACGTTCTGTCCGGACACCACGGCCGATAACCCCTCGCATTGTTCCCGCCCTCCGTCGTGCGACTCACCGTCGCGCAGTACGACTACCGGTCCCGGCCCGGGCAAAAGCGGGCCGGACGCGAGCACCTTATCCCGACTCCGTATCGCACGCCCACCAGGAATGCGAACAGCTGCCGCGGTACCGAACCACTATCGGAGAAAGAGCAGTTCAGCGCGTCGGCGGAATCGGGTCTACCAGCCCGCAGCGTTGAATCTCATATTCCGGAACCCGGTCTATGCGATACGAGGCGAAATCGAAGGCGTGCAGCAGATTGTGCTTGAACCGTTCGATTGTCAGCGGTCCCTTGTAGGAAAGCATCAACGCATAAGTGTCCGGGCAGGACATGGCCACATGGGCCTGCTTGACCCAGTCCTCGTCCATATACCAGGGCAACCACGGTTTCTGGTCCACCATGCCGGTCTCCACGATCACCCAATCGGGGTAGAGGCTCTTGTCGTGGCCGATGCGCCCGTCGGTGAGTCGTTCGGTGTGCGCGGCCAGCGGAAACGCCAGGCCCATCGGATCGATGACGCGCACATCCAATGGGACGTTCATGCTGGTCATCCCGAGATTGAGGAAGTAGACCGTATGTCCCGCACCCTCCGGCGCGATGGGCTGGGGCGGCGGCGCGATGTACCACATCATGAACGACGGCGAATTGAGCAGCAGACCGCCGTTGGGCGTGTTGTCGATCGCCTCCACCATGGGCCGCATCCGGGCGTAGTCGAGATAGTCCTCGGCGCGGATGGGATGGTCGTGACCGGTATTGAGAACGTAGTAGATGCGCTCGTCCACGATCCCGGACTTATTGATCTTGGTTCCGGTTTTGATGGCCGTGGTGCCGGAAGCCAGCAATGCCCACGCCACGGTACCCACCAGCGCGACGACCAGGATCACGAACGCGGGCGCGTCCCGGCGCGTCATCGACCGGAACCCGGCCTCGGGCAACCGGACCGGGATCACGGACACCGGCAGCAGGAACAGGAACAGCTGGGGCAGCAGCATCCGGCCGTGCATGAAATCGCCGCCGACCCGCAGCGCGTAGACGGTCAGGATCAGCGCGGAACCGAGCACCAGCGCGACCACCGCCGAGGGTGAACGAAGCCGCCGCCGAATCCGCTGGATCCGCCCGGCCTCCGGGTCTTTCCGCGCACCGGTGCGCACATCCGCACGGTCCCGATGCGCGCGCGCCGCCACCAGACCCGCGATCAGCAGCACGGCCAGCGGCACGTAGAGGTAGTACGGCCCGGCCAGATCCCACAGGTAGGTCAGGCCCTGGCCCCATTTCGCCCCGCCCGCGTCCTTCGCGACAGCGGTATTCGGATAGGGCAGACCGTAGTAACCCATCCGCCAGATCTGGTACAGCAGCGGGACCGCGCCGGCCACCGCCACGATCAGCCCGCGCAGCAGCCACGGCCGCACCCGGGAATCCGGCATCGGCGCGAGGAAGATCAGCAGCAGGGCGAGGCCGCCGACCACCGTCATCTCGGGCCGGATGAGCGGTGCCAGGCCCGCCAGGAAGGCCAGCGCCAGCAGCCCGGGCACGCCCGGCCGCCGCGCCTTGCTCCAGCGCACCAGCAACAGCCACAGCAGCCCCAGCCAGCAGATGACCAGGCAGTTCTCCAGCCCGGAGGTCACATAGTCGCGAGCCGGGGGCACCGCGATATAGGCCAGCGCCCCGGCCGGCAGCAGCAGCGTCGACGACGCGGGGCCCCAGAGCTTGCCGGCGCCGAGCATCGCGAACAACACCGCCAGCAGCGATAGTGTCAGGGCGATACCCAGCACCACGTATTCCAGCCGGGCCTGGGTCACCCAACTGAAGAACCAGACGACATAGGTCCATGCCGTGCTGGTGTTGGTCTCCACCCGTTCGCCCGGGTTGAAGACCGGACCGTTTCCGGCCAGCAGGTTGCGCACTGTGCGCAACACGATGAGTCCGTCGTCGGCGATCCAGCGCCGCTCCCAACCACCGACCGCGAACAGGGCCGCGGTCGCCACGATCCCGCCCGCGAACACCGCGCGCGAAACCCGTGCCGGACGCGCCGACGAGCGGGGCTGCTCGGGGGCAGCGCGCTCGTCGGTGTGTTCGTTTTCCGCTACCGCAATCTCGTCAGAAGAGATAGACAGCGACACCTACCGCTCCGATCCAGGCGATGGCGAGCAACTGCAGGACACGATCGCCGAAGGCGATCTCTTCCGGTTCCCCGGCCTCGCCGCCGTCGACATCCACGGCGTAGCGCAGGATCGCGATGGTGAACGGGATCATCGAGAGCGCGAACCATTCGGTGTCCTTGGCCGCACCCTGTTCGAAGGCCCACAGACCGTAGAAGACCACCACCGCGGTCGCGGCCAGGCTCCACGTGAACCGTAGGTAGGTCGGGGTGTAGTACTCGAGCGATTTGCGGATCTTCGCGCCGGTGGCCAGGGCTAGTTGTAGCTCGGCGTACCGCTTACCCGCCGCCATGAACAGCGAACCGAAAGCCATGATCAGCAGGAACCACTGCGACAGCGGGATCCCGGCCGCCACGCCACCGGCCACCGCACGCAACAGGAAGCCCGAGGACACGATGCAGATGTCCAGCACTACCTGGTGTTTGAGCCCGAAGCAGTAGGCCAGCTGGACGCCGATGTACACGGCCATCGTCACGGCCAGCTGCCAGGACGCCAGGAACGACAGTGACAGCGAAGCGATCAGCAGCACGGCCGACAGGACGAACGCCAGGTTCACCGGGACCACACCGGCGGCGATCGGACGGAACCGCTTGGTCGGGTGGGCCCGGTCGGCCTCCACGTCCATCGCGTCGTTGGTCAGGTAGATACCGGACGCGGCCATGCAGAAGACCACGAAGGCGATCGCGACGTTGCCGAGCACATCCAGGTCGGTCACCGAACCCGCGGCCAGCGGGGCGGCCAGCACGAGGACGTTCTTCACCCACTGGCGCGGACGAACTGCCTTGATCAGGCCCCCGACCAGCGTTTTGGGAGGCCCTTTCACTTCGGCATCGGCCAGATCAGCGCCGGTGGGCTCTTCACTCATGGCAGGCAGCGCCTTTTCGTCTTGTGCGGTCACTGTCTAGTCTCTTTTCGGCGGCGAGCAGGGCGGCGGCGGACGCGGCACCGAGCGCGGAGCCGGCGAGCACATCGGAGGGGTAATGCACCCCGAGAACGACCCTGGACAGCAACATCGGCGGTACGAGCACCGCTGGCAAGGGTAGCCCGGTCAATTTTCCGATCAGCACCGCCGCCGCGGTTGTCGAGGTCGCATGCGAGGAGGGGAAGCTCAGTTTGCTCGGCGTCGCCACGTTGACCTGCACCGATGGCGCGTGTGGACGGGGCCGGCGAACGATCCGTTTGATCACGATGGACGCCGCGTGCGCCCCCACGGCGCCGACGGCCACCCCGGCCCACTGCCGGCGCCGGGGTTTGTCGACCAGTGCGCCGACCGCGGCGATGCCGATCCAGCCCAGCGCGTGCTCCCCGAAATGCGACATACCGCGCGCCGCGGAGATCACCGGCGGAGTGCCGATGGCGCCCTGGACCGCTTCGAGGATCGCCACTTCGCGCGGTGCGCGGTCGGCGCCCGAATCCCGCAGGCTCGGATTCATCGCGTTCACCGCTGGGTCTCCTCGCTGCTGTCGATCCCGAAAACCTTCTCCCACGCGGCCGTGCTGGTGAGCTCGGCGTGCGCGGTCCGGTAGCGCTGGCGCATCTCCGGCAGGCGCGCGGCGAGTTCCTTGCGCAACCGCAGCGCCTCGCGGAGCAGGCCGTAGGCCTGGCGCGGGTCGCGTTTGCGGTACACCACGCCGCGACCGTCCGCGGTGGTGACGGTGACCCCGTCGACCTGCGAGAGCAGATACCAGCGCGCGTCCAGCGTGGGCACGTTCAACTGCGGCCGGTCGTAGTGCTCCTCGTGTGCCGGGCGCAGGTTGTGCAGCAGGCCCTTGGCGAGGCGGACGACCTTGGCGATCGGGTTGGCGGGTTCGCCCACCGCACCGACCCCCATCCCGCTGGCCAGCGGAAGTTCGGTGGACGAGGGCAGGATCACCGCGTCCGGATACTGTTTGCGCAGTTCGTGCACCGCGCCCAACGCGCTCGGCAGCAGTTCGAAGAGCCGCTGCGGACCCGCCAGGAAATCCCGGATCGCCAGATTCTGGATGGCGACCGTCGAATACTCCAGGCAGAGCAGATGTTTGAGAGTCGCCTTGACCGTGTTGACGACCATGGCGCGCCCGTTGCCCGGCTGGTGCAGCGCCGCGACCACCAGGCGATTGCGCAGGTGGAAGTACGCCTGCCAGTCGATGGCGTCGTCCTTGTCGCTCCACGCCATATGCCATACCGCGGCGCCCGGCAGGGTGACCGTCGGATAACCCGCCTCGCGGGCACGCAGCCCGTATTCGGCGTCGTCCCATTTCAGGAACAGGGGCAGCGGCTGGCCGAGCTGTTCGGCGACCTGGCGTGGAATGACACAGGTCCACCAGCCGTTGAAATCCACGTCGATGCGCCGGTGCAGCAGTTTCGAATTGTCCCGGTCGCGCAGCGGGTACTTGGCGAAATCGTGGTCGTATTCGACATTCGGCGCGGCGGACCACATGAAGATATTGCGGTCGACCACCTCGCCCATCACATGCAGATGGGAACGCTCCTGCAGATTGAGCATCTGCCCACCCACCAGCACCGGCGATTTCGCGAACCGGGCGAAGGCGAGCGCGCGCAGGATGGAGTCGGGTTCGATCTCGATATCGTCGTCCATATAGACGATGAACTCGGCGCTCGTGGTCTTCAACGCCTCGTACATCACCCGGCTGTATCCGCCGGACCCGCCGAGGTTCGGCTGATCGTGGATGGCGAGCCGGTCGCCGAGCACGGCGGCGGCCTCGTCGAACCCGGGTTCGTCGACCACCTTGCGGGTGCCCTGGTCGGGAATGATCACCGCGTCGATCTGCGCCAGCACCAGCGGATCGGCGCCGAGCGCCCGAAGCGTCGTCACGGCGTCGGTGGGACGGTTGAAGGTCGGCATGCCGACCGCGATCCGACCCTCGCCCGGCGCCTCGATCGGTGCGTACCATCCACCGGACACCAGCGTCACCGCGGTATCGGTGGTGATGTCGAACCAGAGCCAGCCGCCGTCCTCGAACGGACCGAAATCGGCTTCCATCTCGACCGACACCGACTCCGCGCCCGACGCGACCGCGAATTCGCAGCCCTGGACGTGGATCCGGGAACCGTCGGCCTTGGAACGGTACAGGTCGACCCGGCCGTGCCCGGCCAGTTCCAGCCGCAGCACCACCGAGCCGAGCATGCTCCAGCGTCGCCAGTAGCTGGCCGGCAGCGCATTGAAATAGGTGCAGAACGACACCTCGGACTCCGCGCCCACCGAGAGCGAGGTCCGGGTGGTGGCGTGTGCGCGCCGGGCGTTGGTCGCCGACTCCTCCAGGTACAGGGTGCGCACATCGAGCGGTTCACCCGGCCGGGGCAGGATCACCCGTTGCAGCAGTGATTTCGCGCGGGTGGCGGACGCACTGTGCGCCAGTGATGCAGAGGTCATACGTCGTTGTTCTCCTCGGCCAGCGGCGCACCCGTTTCCAGGTGCGGGCGCAGCACATTGTCGAACATGTTCAGCGCGCTCGCGATGGCCATGTGCATGTCCAGGTACTGGTAGGTCCCGAGGCGTCCGCCGAACAGGACCTTCGCCGCGGTGGTCTCCTGCTTGGCCAGCTCGCGATACGCGGTCAGTTTGGCGCGGTCCTCAGGGGTGTTGATCGGATAGTACGGTTCGTCGCCGGTCTTGGCGAAACGCGAGTATTCACGCATGATCACCGTCTTGTCCGTCGGGTAGTCCCGTTCCGGATGGAAGTGACGCGGTTCGATGATCCGCGTATAGGGCGGATCCGCGTCGTTGTAGTTCACCACCGACGTGCCCTGGTAGTCACCGGTCGGCAGCACCTCGGTCTCGAAGTCGATGGTGCGCCAGCCCAGCTCGCCCTCGGCATAGTCGAAGTAGCGGTCCAGCGGGCCGGTGTAGACGACCGGGGCGTCCGGGTTCTGCGCGCGAAGTTCGTCGCGGACGTCGAACCAGTCGGTGTCCACCCGGACCTCGATCAGGTCACTGGCGGCCATGTTCTCCAGCCACTTCGTGTACCCCTCTTTGGGCAGGCCCTCATAGGTGTCGTTGAAGTAGCGGTTGTCGAAGGTGTAGCGGACCGGGAGCCTGGTGATATTGCCGGCGGGCAGTTCCTTGGGGTCGGTCTGCCACTGTTTGGCGGTGTAGTCGCGGACGAAGGCCTCGTACAGCGGACGGCCGATCAGCGAGATGGCCTTTTCCTCGAGGTTCTGCGCGTCGGAGGTCTCGATCTCGGCGGCCTGGTCGGCGATCAGGGCGCGCGCCTCGTCCGGCGTGAAATACCGGCCGAAGAATTGCGACACCAGGCCCAGCCCCATGGGGAACTGGTAGGCCTGGCCTTTGTGCAGAGCGAAAACGCGATGCTGATAGCCGGTGAACTCGGTGAACTGCGTGACATAGTCCCAGACCCTCTGGTTCGAGGTATGGAACAGATGCGCGCCATATTTGTGGATCTCGATCCCGGTTTCCGGTTCGGGTTCCGAATAGGCGTTACCGCCGAGATGCGGACGGCGGTCCAGCACGAGAACTCTCTTGCCCAGTAGGTTCGCGCTGCGCTCGGCGATGGTCAGCCCGAAGAAGCCGGAGCCGACGATGATCAAGTCGAACTGTGCGGTGTTATCTGAGTTACCCGGAGACGATGCGGCGGTCACGGGAGCCCAGCGTATCGGAAGCGTTTCCTGACGCCAGTCGGAGTCGGTGGGCGGGGAGTATCGCCTGGTGAGCGGCTTTCCACGCCGTCCACGGTAGAAAACGTTCGCCGGGGCCGGTCTACTCCGGCCCCGGCGAACCAGGAAATGTATCTGTTGTCGTCGACGCGGTCAGCGGTAGCCGTACGGGGCGGCGGCGTAGCCGCCGACCGGGACCGGCGCCTGCGCGGCCTCGATCCACCGTTTGGTAGGTGCGATCGCGGCCAGGACCAGGGTGAGGATCGCGAAGAGCGGGGCGCCCACCGCGCTCAAACTGCCGCCGGCGGCGACCAGGCCGACGACGACGATCGTCAGGGCGATCGAGAGCACACAGCCGAAAATCACCATCATCCGCCCGGTATTGCTGCGCCGCAGCAACAGGATGCCCCCGATCAACAGCACCAGGGCGAGGACGCTGTAGGCGACTCCCAGCACCACGCCCATGACGTCGAGGTCGAAATCCAAGTCCAGATCGACCCCGTTACCGCTGGAGCTGGAACTGCTGCTACGCCGCCGCGCTCCGGTGGCCAGCACGGCGCCATTGGTCAGCGAACTCTCCGAGGTGGCCGCCGCGAGGACGAACATCCCGACGGCCGACAGAATGCTGGCGGCGCCGCCGAGCATGGCGAGGATTCCGGCGGTGATACCGGTACCGCCGCTGGGCGGGCGCTGGTAGCCGTAGCCGGCGGGCCCCGGCGCGGGGTAGCCCGGGGGCGGGTACCCGGCACCCGGAGGCGGGTACCCGGGCGCCGGCGCCGGATAGGGCGCCTGATATCCCGGATGCGGTGGTTGCTGACCATACGGATAACTCACGGGACCTCCCCCTCGGCACGGTTTTCGAAACTGTACCGTGCCCCGGAACACGTCGCCGGAGGTCCGATTCCCGGACAATGTGAAACACGGCCGCCCACACATATATCCGTGTGCGAGCGGCCGGGCCACCGGCGAATCCTATTCGAGGTTGGCGTCGGCGTAGATTTTCATCGCGTCCCGGATCAGCTCCGCCGTGCCGGGACCGTGCACGTCGTAGTTCACCCGGAAACGTTCGTCGGCGACATACATTTCGCCCAGGCCCGCGAATTCCCGCGCACCCGGCCGCCGCCCCTGCCGGCCGCCTGTCGTCCACGCGTAGTGCCGCGCGGTGATCGCTTGCACCTCGTCGCTGTCCGGCGTGAGCCCAGCATTGCGCGCCCGGCCGAAGTCGGCCGCGATATCCAGCTGGGTCTGCTGGAATTCCTGTTTCTGCGCGGCGCTCAGCGATCGCCACCAGCGGTCGCCGTTCTCGTACGCCTCGGCGCCCCAACGGTCGGTGACCTCGTCCTTGTACTGCGTGTGGTCGAATTCCTCGAAGACTTCCGCCGCCACGAGTCGTTCACCTCTTTCCAACTTGTCCAATGTGGTGTGCACCGACGCGATCCGGCGGCGGATCCGGTCCTGTTCCTGCCGCAGCAGGTCCAGCTGGGCGCGCAGGGCGTGGCCGTATCGCGCTCGCCCGCGAGTATCTGGCCGACCACCGGCAGCCCCACTCCGAGTTCACGCAACAGCAGGATCCGCTGCAGGCGGACGAGCGAGCGCTCGTCGTAGTAGCGGTATCCGTTGCGTGCGAGTTGACACTACGTAAAGGTCAAGGGGCTGCGGCCGGGCGCTGGAAACCCGGTATCACCCGTTCCTAGAACACGACGGTCGTTTCCAGCCTGGTCGGAACCCGCTGGGCGCCGGGAATCGGTGCGGGCCGGTCGCCGTCGAAGGTGGCGGTGTCCGGCTCGGGCACAGCGCGTCCGGCCGGAACCCGGCCCGGGGCCACGGCGGGTTCACCGGGCGCTCCGGAATCGCCCGCGTCGAGCCCGGAACTGCCCGAATCGGTATCGCCGGGTGCGATCCCCGCCTCGGAACTGCCCGAATCAGTACCACCGGGCGTGGTCCCACCCGCCTCGGAGCTACCCGAATCAGTCCCGCCGGGCGTCGACCCGTCCGCCTCGGAACTGCCCGAATCGGAGTCGGTGAGATTCGGTACGAGCTGCATCAACGTGGTGAAGTCCACCACCTGCGCGCCCAGGGCCGGGGTGTAGATGATGACGCCGTTCTCGAACAATCGATACTTGCCCGCGTCATCGGGAAGTGGCAGTTCGGGAGTGACCGGCAGCCCGACCGCGCTGTGCGCGCCGCCCATCGCCGCGTAGGCGGTATCGATCGGCGAAGGCGTCGCTCCTGGTGCGACTCCCGGGAACTGGGGTGTCCCGCCCGGGGATACCGGGAGCGAGCCCTCGGGTGTGCGGGGCAGCGGTGCGCCACGATCCGATTTCGTGCCCTCCGGCGAGACGTCGGGAACACCCGGCGCGGCGCCTTCCGGCAGCCCGGCGGCCTTATCGGGGTTCACCGCAGGTGGAAGCGGCAGCGGGGTGACGACCGTGAGTTCGCCGGGTGTCGGGCCCACCGCGAAAGTCTGGATATCGGCGGGCGAGCCGCCGTCGGGCGCGGCCGAGTATTCGGCGCGCAGGATCCGCCCGTCGCGCAGCAGCACCCGGCCCACGGTGGCCTCCACCGCGGCGGCGGTGCGCGGATCTTCCTTGGCGGTACCGCTGTAGACCTGGCAGTCGGTGGTATCGCAGGTTTGGGCGAAAGGCCAGCGCTCTTCGGCCAGGGCGTATGAGCGGGCCGCGATCGCCTGCGCTTCGAGTGCGGCGGGAGCCCAGTCGGCGGGCATCTCGGCGGGGACCACACCGAGCAGGTAGTCCTGGATGTCCACCTGGTTCACGGTGCGTGTCGCCCCGTTCTCGGCGGCCACTCCGAGTGCACCGCGGTAGGTGCCGCCCCCGCACACGGTGAGGTGCTCGTCGGCCGGACGGTTGGGGTTGGGGTCGATCGGATACACCCATGGATCCTGTACCGGGGCCTCCCACAGCACAGCTCCGTCACATCCCTGGGTGACCACGACCTGCGCGGTGCCGTCGGGGAACGGGATCAGCCGGGCCGCTTCGCCGGACTGCAACGTCTGTCCGGCCACCCGCATCCCGGCGTCGGAGTGAACAACCAGGTCGGCGCCGTCCTGCTCCTGCAATCGCACCGATACCGAGGCCGGGCCGATGGCGCCGATCTCGGCGCCCGGGTAGTAGTACGTGAGGATCTGGTCGGCGTTCTGCCCGTTGTTCGCGTTCTGCAACGCTCCGTGCTGGCTCAGCCCTCGCCCGTGCCCTGGACCGGCTTCGGCAATCATTCGGTATACCTCACCGGCGGTGGGCACGAGCAGTGACCCGCCGATGACCAGAGCTGTCGCCCCGCAGGCGAGTAACGGGCCTGGACGGATCCTCCGACCTCTCATCGACTGGGGCAGACCGGGTACAACCAGCGGGTTACCCAGACGCGGAGCGACTTTCGGGCGACTCATGTTGTTTCGGTATGGCATACGAGCACTCCCATCGTCAGCCCGGACGCTTTCGACTCGGCACGACGTCGGCATGTCGTTTCGACCGGCCACGCTCCGGGAGCTACATTCGAGCGATCAGGAAAGCCTCAACCTCAGGTTTAGATTTGTGACGAATGTGGCTAGTGTGGTCCGTGGGACTCAAGTACGCAAGCATGACTTGCTCACCGATCACTGGTTGCAACCCTGATTGGAGACGCTCGTGCCCTACCGCAAACCGAAGCGTTCCTATGTCCTGCCGGTTGTCGCGATAGTTGCGGTGGCGGGCCCGATCCTGCTGCCCACGGTCACCGACCTCGACAAATCAGCCGATCAGGTGGAACTCACGGCCGTACCGCCCCGCGTCTCCGAACTCGCACTGAAGAGCGCCCCCGATATCGTGCTGCCGCTGGGTGAACTCACCGGCCTGAACCTGCCCGACCTGAGGCTTTCCGATCTGCACGCGCTGGGCCTGCCCGGCCTGACGCCGAGCGGGACGACCTCGCCGACGCAGCCCGGGCGACAACTCCCCGGCCGGCGACCCGGACTCGGTTTCGTGACCGAGGGCGGGACACCGTCCGCGGACACCCCCGCACTGACTCCGGGTGTCATCCCCCCTGAATTCATGGACGCGGTCGGCGCGCAGGTCAAGGAACTCACCCGGGAACAACCGTTCAGCATGGTCGCGCTGACCTCCCCGGACCTGGCGAACACCACCGTCATGATCCGGGCCAGGCAGCCCGACGGCGGTTGGGGCCAGTGGTACGAGGCGAACCCGATCGACGGCGCCGACGGCCGCGGTGCGCGCGGGCCCGCGGGCACCGACCCGATCTACGTCGGGAACACCACCGCGGTACAGGTCCTGGTCACCCGGAAACCGCGGCAGAACCCGGGCGGCCCCCTGGGGCGCGTCCCCACCGCCGCGGGCGAACAGCAGCAGCCGCCACCCGACCTCACCGCCGTTTTCATCGACCCCGGCCGGGGCGCCGTGGACGACCACCTCGAGGACATCGCCGCGTCCCTGCCCGGCGGCGGCCCCCCGGTGATCACCCGCAACCAATGGGGCGCCGACGAATCGATCCGCTGCCAGGAGCCCACCTACGACGACGGACTGGGCGGGATCACGGTGCACCACACCGCCGGTCGCAACGACTACGACAAAGGCGAGTCGGCCGGGATCGTCCGCGCCATCTACGCCTACCACTCGCAGACCCTGGGCTGGTGCGATATGGGATACAACGCACTGGTCGACAAATACGGGCAGATATTCGAGGGCCGCTACGGCGGACTGGACAAAACGGTGCAGGGCGCGCACGCGGGCGGGTTCAACGAGAACACCTCCGGTGTCGCGATCATGGGCGACTACCAGGTCGAACAGCCCACCGCCGCGTCGATCGAGGCGACCGGCAAGTTCATCGGCTGGCGCGCTCGGATCGCGGGGCTCGACCCCAAGGGTCAGACCACCATGTATTCCGAGGGCACCGAGTTCACCCCGTACCCGCAGGGCGCGCAAGTGCGTCTCCCGGTGGTCTTCGCGCACCGGGATGTCGGCAACACCAGTTGCCCGGGTGACGCGGCGTACGCGCAGATGGACCGGATCCGCACGATCGCCGCGGGCGAAGCCGGGGCCACCCGGTCGCCGCGGAGCCAGGCCTCCCGGTCCGACCTGGCGGCGCTGGCCGATCTCACCGCCAAGCTGCTGACCATGGTGAACGACAATCTGATCGCCAAGTACTGGGTCTCCAAGGGCGGCCCCGACGGTCCGCTCGGCCAGGCCGCCTCCGAACCCCTGCCCGCGACACAGGGTCAGCAGTACGCGAAGTTCGTGAACGGCTACGTCTACACCGCGCCCGACGGACAGGCGCACGAGGTGGTCGGCAAGATCCTGGATCGATTCCTGGAACTCGGCGCCGACGCCGGCGCCCTCGGGCTCCCGCTGACCGATCCCTACCCGGTGCCGGAGGGCGTGCGCACCGATTTCCAGAACGGCTCGCTGGTACTCAACCAGGCGGCCGATTTGGTCGACACGCTGTGGAAGACCTACAACGAGACCTATCAGCAGCAGGTCCAGGGCGGTTCCCCGATCCCGGCGCCCGGCGGCGTGCCGCAGGCCGCGGCGGCCCCGGTTCCCGTCCCGGGCGAAGGGCAGGCACTGTCCCAGCCGGGTCTGCCGCCGATCGCCGAAGCCGGGCCGGCGCCCCCATCCGATCCCGCCGCAGCACCCGATCCAGCCGCAGCACCCGATCCAGCGGCCGCATCCGATCCCGCGACACTGCCCGACCCAGCCGCAGCACCCGACCCAGCAGCAGCACCCGACCCAGCAGCAGCACCGGACCCAGCCGCAGGACCCGACCCAGCCGCAGCACCCGGCCCAGCCGCAGCACCCGATCCGGCGGCCGCGCCCGACCCAGCCGGGTCACCCGATCCGGCGGCACTGCCGGTGCCCGCCAACTGAACCGACAACCGGCACAACTCTTCGATCGCGCCGAATCGTGCACCGCACGATTCGGCGCGATCGATTCCAGGGCCGTGCGTGCTCGGTCCACCGATCACCCGGCCACGCCTTCGCCCGCTACTGGTCGCCCTCCGCCCGCTGCTGGTCACCGCGCGGCCACCACCGTTCCAGGACCTGCGCGACTCCGTCGTCGGAATTGGTCCCGGTGATCTCGTCCGCCGACTCCAGCACCTCCGGGTGGGCGTGACCCATCGCGACTCCCCGCCCGACCATGCGCAGCATCGGGATGTCGTTGGGCATATCGCCGAACGCGATCATCTCGGCGGGGTCGACCCCGAGCCGGTCGCCGAGGATGCGCAGGCCCATGGCTTTGCTGACCCCGGGTGCGGAGATCTCGATGAGACCGTGTTCGGTGGAATAGGTGATATCCGCGCGGTCGCCGATATGCGCGGCCAATGTCACCGCCATATCGCCGCTGCGTGCTCCCGGCAACCGGATCAGCATTTTGATCGCCGGCGTATCGATCACCTCGTCGCGGGCCACGGCGGTGTCGTCCGGGTTGAGCCAGGCGTGCTCGTACTGGGGTGAGCTGACGAATTGCGGCGTCGCCGCGTCGTGGGCGCTGGCCCCGATTCGTTCGGCCGCCAGCCCGCACCCGGGCAGCACCTTCTCCGCGATATCGGCGACCCAGCCGAGCGTTTCCACATCCAGCGCGGAGGCGGCCAGCACCTGGTCGGCATCGGCGTCGTAGAGGACCGCGCCGTTCCCGCATACGCACAGCGGTGCGAATCCGAGCCCGGCGACCACCGGCGCTATCCAGCGCGGCGGACGCCCCGTGGCCAGGATGAACGGCACTCCGTCGGCCACCACCGCCCCGACCACAGCCCTCGTGCGCGCCGAAACCCGCTCATAGGGGTCGATCAGGGTGCCGTCCACATCGGAGGCCACCAGTTTCGGTCGGGTCTGCAGCGTTGCGGTCACCCGTTCCATTCTGCTGGGTCGGCCGCCCGGCTCGGACGGGCATCCCTGTTCGCGAGTGAACACGCAGCAAGCCGTCCGTCGCGCGTCCTGCGGGAACGCTCCCTATGATCAGGGGCTACACCTGATATCGAGGGGAACGATGGCCGGCTTTCTGCTACGACGGACGCTCAATTACGTCGTGCTGCTGCTCTTGGCGTCCTTTCTCACCTTCAGCCTCGCTTCGCTGACCTTCAGTCCGCTGGATAGTCTGGAACAGCGCAATCCGCGACCACCGCAGTCGGTGATCGACGCCAAGGCCGCGCAACTGCATCTGGACGAGCCCATCCCGCAGCGCTACGTCACCTGGATGAAGGGCGTGGTGCACGGCGATTTCGGTGAGACCCTCGGCGGGCAGCCGGTGAGCGAGGAGCTGGGTCGCCGGGTCGGGGTGAGTCTGCGGTTGCTGATCCTGGGATCGATCATCGGCACCGTGCTGGGGGTGCTGATCGGCGCGGCCGGCGCGATCCGCCAGTACAGATTCAGTGACTACTTCACGACCGTAGTGTCGCTGCTGGTCCTGTCGACACCGGTGTTCCTGCTGGCCACCCTGCTGAAATACGGTGCGCTGGAGATCAACTCGACGACCGGTCAGCAGATCTTCCTCTATACCGGCGAGACATCGGCCACCGCGGTCGACGGGTTCGGCGCCCAACTCCTCGACCGTGTGCAGCATCTGGTCCTGCCGACCCTGACCCTCGCGCTGGGCGGAATGGCCGGATACAGCCGCTACCAGCGCAATGCCATGCTCGACGTGCTGCAGAGCGATTTCATCCGGACCGCCCGGGCCAAGGGGCTGACCAGGAATCGGGCGCTCTACAAACACGGTCTGCGCACCGCCCTGATCCCGATGGCCACGCTGTTCGCCTACAGCCTGGGCGGATTGATCACCGGCGCCACCTTCACCGAGAAGATCTTCGGCTGGCACGGGGTCGGGGAATGGCTGGTCGACTCGATCAATGCCCAGGACATCTACGTGGTCGCCACGGTCACCGCGTTCGCGGGTCTGGTGGTGCTGGTATCGGGCCTGCTCTCCGATATCGTCTACGCGATTCTCGACCCCCGGGTGCGGGTGGCATGAGCGGGTTCGGCCCGGAGACGGCAGTACAGCGTAACCACGCAGGGCCCCCGCTCATGCCCGGAGAACACAGCATGAGCGGGTCGGGCCCGGAATCCACCGAGGACGTGGCGTGAGTATCAACGAAACCGAGATCCTGGTCCAGGGCGCGCCGGAGCCGGCCGCCTCCGGCCGGCGCAAACTGATCGTGCGCCGCTTCCTGCGCAACAAACCCGCGCTGTTCGGGGCGGGCCTGCTGATCCTGCTGTTCCTGGCCAGTTTCCTATTGCCGTCCTTGCTGCCCTACGACTACCAGGAGCTCGACTACACCGCGCTGCTGCAACCGCCGAGTCCGCAACATCCCTTCGGCACCACCGAGATCGGTCAGGATGTGCTGGCGCAGACGCTGCGCGGCCTGCAGAAATCGCTGATCATCGGTCTGTGTGTGGCGCTGTTCTCGACGACCATCGCGGCGCTGACCGGCGCGGTGGCGGGCCTGCTGGGCGGCTGGACCGACCGGACCATCATGTGGGTGGTGGATCTGCTGCTGGTGGTTCCGAGTTTCATCATCGTCGCCCTGTTCGCACCGCGCACCAAGGGCAGTAGTTCGATCGCGCTGCTCATCGTCCTGCTCAGCGTGTTCGGCTGGATGATCAGCGCCCGGATCGTACGCGGGCTCACCATGAGCCTGCGGGAACGCGAATTCGTCCGCGCCGCACGATATATGGGCGCGCCGACGCATACGATCATCCTGACCCATATCGTGCCGAACATCGCCTCGATCCTGATCATCGACACCACGCTCACCGTCGGCGCCTCGATCATGGCCGAGACCGGGCTCAGCTTCCTCGGGTTCGGCGTGCAGCCGCCCGATGTCTCCCTGGGGTCGCTGATCGCCAACGGCACCAGTTCCGCAATGACCTATCCGTGGCTGTTCCTCTTCGCGGGCGGCCTGCTGATCATCACCGTGCTCTGCGCGAATCTGGTCGGCGACGGATTGCGCGACGCCTTCGACCCGGGTGCGAAACGCGCGCGGTCACGGCCGTCGCGCAAGACCCGCAAGGCTGCGCGGGCGGCGAAATCCCGGCAGGCGGAGGAAGCCCTGACATGACCGGAGAAATCACGACGACGCCGGCGGCGGCCGACCGGACCGAACCCGGCGATTCGAGTCCCGAGCAGGGCAAGACGCCGCTGCTGGAGGTATCGGACCTGCGCGTCTCCTTCCCGAGCGAGGAGGGGCGCGTCGACGCGGTCCGCGGGGTGAACTACACCGTGGGCGACGGTGAGGTGCTGGCGATCGTCGGCGAATCGGGGTCGGGCAAATCCGTCTCCTCGCTCGCCGTGATGGGGCTGCTGCCGGAACAGGCGCGGGTCACCGGCTCTATCCGGCTGCGCGGCCGCGAACTGCTCGGACTGGGCGACAAGGAGTTGTCGAAACTGCGCGGCAGCGCGGTGAGCATGGTGTTCCAGGACCCGCTGTCGGCACTGACCCCCGTGTACCGGGTGGGTGAGCAGGTCGCCGAAGCGTTGCTCGCGCACGGGAACATGACCAAGTCCGCGGCGACGAAACGCGCGGTCGAGCTGCTGGATCTGGTCGGGATACCCGATCCGGAACTGCGCGCCAAGGCCTTTCCGCACGAATTCTCCGGCGGTATGCGCCAGCGGGTGGTCATCGCCATGGCGATCGCCAACGATCCGGCGCTCATCATCTGCGATGAACCGACCACCGCCCTCGATGTCACGGTGCAGAAGCAGATCCTGAACCTGCTGCGCAAGGCGCGTGATATCACCGGCGCGGGCGTGGTGATGATCACCCACGATATGGGCATCGCCGCCACCCTCGCCGATCGTGTGGCCGTGATGTACGCGGGCAAGATCGTGGAAAGCGCGCGCACCGCGGAGGTTTTCCGTAACCCGCGCATGCCCTACACAGTGGGCCTGCTCGGCTCGATTCCGCGGATGGACGGCCCGCCGCGCGCGCCGCTCATCCCGATCGTCGGCGCACCACCGGCCATGCACGCGCTGCCGCCGGGATGTTCGTTCGCACCGCGCTGCCCGGTCGCGATCGATGAGTGCCGCACCGCCGAACCGCCGCTCGCCGAAACCGCGCCGGGCCAGCACGCGGCGTGCATCCGCACCGCCGAGGTGGATTCGGCAGCGTTGTTCGACGCCTACCGGCAGGAGATCGGCGAACCGGAGGCAGCCACGACCACCGATCCACAGCCCGTGCTCACCGTGACCGACCTGGTCAAGACCTTCCCGATCACCTCCGGGATCATCCTGCGCCGCAGCAAGGGCGAGGTTCGCGCGGTGGACGGAATCAGTTTCGAGGTCCGGGCCGGGCGCACCCTGGCCCTGGTCGGCGAATCCGGGTCCGGTAAGTCCACCACGCTCACCCAGATCCTGGACCTGGTGAAACCCCAGTCCGGCAGCATCGAGGTCATGGGTCGAGACACGGCCGCACTCACGAAGTCCGAACGCCGGTCGCTGCGCGGCAAAATGGCGATCGTCTTCCAGGACCCCACCGCGTCCCTGGACCCCCGGCTCCCCGTCTCCGACGTGGTCGCCCAGCCGCTGCGCATCGCCGGACGGCCGAAATCCGAAATCGCGAGTCGGGTACCGGAACTGCTGCGGCAGGTGGGCCTGCGCCCGGAGCACGCCGACCGCTACCCTTCGGATTTCTCCGGCGGACAGAAGCAGCGCATCTGCATCGCCCGCGCCCTGGCGCTGGACCCGGAGATGCTGATACTGGACGAACCGGTGTCCTCGCTGGACGTCTCGATCCAGGCGGGCGTACTGAATCTGCTGCGCGATCTGCAGACCGAGCACGGGCTGTCGTACCTGTTCGTCTCCCACGATCTGTCGGTGGTGCGCAATCTGGCGCACGATATCGCGGTGATGTACCGGGGCAAGATCGTCGAGGCGGGCCCGGCGGAACAGATCTTCGACAACCCGGAACACGAATACACGCGTGCGCTGATCGATGCGGTGCCCGTGCCCGTAGTGCAGGGTTGACTGAGGTGTCCGGGGACCGACCGGCAGGAAGGATGTATCGGCCATGAGGATTCGATCAGTGCGGAGAGGGCTCGCGGTACCGCTGTGCGCCGTGGCCCTGTTCGCGGCCGGCTGCGGCGTGAACGACAGTGGCGCGCCGGAGGGCTCGGTCGCCGAACTGGGCACGGTCAACGACATCAACCCGCACGACGTGAGCGAACTACGCGACGGTGGGAATCTGCGGCTGGCCGCGACGTCGTATCCGGAGCATTGGAATCCGATGCAGGTCGACAGCGACGGTGAGTCCGCGAGCATCGTGCGCATCATGATGCCGCGCGCGTTCCGCACCGACGCGGCCGGCAGCATCTCGGTGAACACCGACTTCTTCACCGACGTCGCGCTCACCGGTACCGAACCCCAGCAGGTGACCTACACCATCAATCCCGCGGCGGTGTGGTCCGACGGCACACCCATCACCTGGGAGGACATCTCGTCGCAGGCGAACGCGCTCAGCGGCAAGGACCCCCGCTTCCTCATCGGGAACACCAACGGATTCGACCGGATCGAGAAGGTCGAACGCGGCGTCGACGACCGCCAGGCGATCATCACCTTCAAGAGCCACTTCGCGGATTGGGCCGGACAGTTCTCCGGTAACTTCATGCTGATGCCCAAGGAGGCCACCGCCACACCGGAGGCTTTCAACGAGGGCTGGCGCGACGCACCCGGGAAAACAGCCGGGCCGTTCGTCATCCAGTCCACCGACCGCGGGCAGGGCCGGATCACCCTGGGCCGCAATCCGAAATGGTGGGGTGCGACCCCGAAACTGGACACCATCACGTTCAGCGTGCTGGCCAGCGAAGCCATGGTGCCGGCGCTGGCCAATAACGAGATCGACGCGGTCGGCCTGGGTAGCCGCGACGAAATGCAGACCGCCCGCAAAACTCCCGGCGTGGCGATCCGGCGCGCCCCCGGCAACAGCTGGTCGCATCTGACCTTCAACGGCGCCCCGGGCTCCCTCCTGGAGGACCCGAAACTGCGGGTCGCGATCATCAAGGCGATCGACCGGGCCGGTATCGCCAAGGCGACGCAGAACGGCCTGGTGGCGGACCCGAAGCCACTGAACAATCACGTCTTCATCCAGGGTCAGAAGGGCTATCAGGACAACAGCATCCCCTTCGACCCCGAGGCCGCCGCGCGCGAACTCGACGCGCTCGGCTGGAAGCTGAACGGGGACGTCCGCGAGAAGGACGGCCGCAAACTGGTGATCCGCGATGTCATGTACAACGCCCAGAGCTGGGTCCAGATCGCACAGATCATTCAGCAGAACCTGCGGCAGGTGGGGGTCGAGCTCGCCATCGAGACCAAACCCGGTAGCGGTTTCTTCACCGACAATATCCAGCCCGGTAATTTCGATGTCGGGCAGTGGGTCTGGCTGGGCGACGCGTTCTCGCTGAGCAGCATCCCCCAGATCTGGGGCTACTACCCCGACAATGTGCAGGGCAACTACGGGCGTATCGGCTCACCCGAACTGAATGATCTCATCGAGAAAACCCTGACCGAACTGGACCCGCAGAAGGCGATCGAGCTGGCCAACCAGGTCGATCAGGCAGTCTGGGCAGAAGGGCATTCGATTCCGCTGGTGCAGTCGCCCGGCAATGTCGGCGTACGCGACAATCTGGCCAACTACGGCGCCGCGGGACTGGCCTCGTTGGACTACACGAAAATAGGTTTCCTGAAGTGAGATCCCGGATAGGCCACCCCCTGGCCTATCCGCTGTGTGTGACGATCGGCGCCCTCGCGGTACTCACCGCGTGGGCGCCGTTCTCCGATCCGGACCAGCTCAGCGCGCTGGCAGTGGTCGCGGCGGGGATCGTGGGCTACAGCGGATATCGGTTCGCGGTGGCGCTGGGCGCGCTGGGGCACGGCGTGCACAGGTCGGGTCCCGTACCGGTGCGGCGCGTCCGGCAGGAGCACCAGTTGCTCAGCCGGTCGTGGATAGAACTCCGCGACGGCGGTGACGAATGCTGGATACCGGTGTATTTCACGCCCGAGCTGATCGAGTTCACCGGCGGCACAGCCCTGTTCGGCGAGCGGCGCATCGATCTCCGCCGGGATCCGGCCTCCGAGCGGATCATCGGAGCCGCCGGCGAGTTCCGAATTCTCCCGGCGGGCCGGGCGCGGGAGAGCGAACCCCCCGGCCGACTGCTCGACAACCCCACCCGGCCGGATCCCGATGCACAGGCCAGGACGGCCGCCACCGTACAGGTCACCAGGCGGTTGTTATTGGACGCCCAGCCCATGGTCGCGGCCCCGTTCGCAGGTCTGCTGTGGGTGTATGTGATGGGTGGGGGGACGGCAGCGTTCACCGGCGTGTTGTGTGTGGCGGCGGCGGTCGCCCTCTGGCTCTCCGCGATCCGCGGATCGGACCCGAGCTGACCTCAGTGCGGAATCGAGTCGATGATCGCGCGGGCGCCCTGACGTAGCAGATCGGCGCCGACGAAAAAGCCCAATGCCTGCGGATCCTCCGGCACACCCCAGTGGTGGGCGTCCAGCCAGCGGGTGCCTTCGAGGTCGAACACCTTGCCGCGCAATGAGAGCCGCCCGGTGGGCTCGATCACGCACACCCCGGCGATCGGTGAGTTGCAGTGCCCCTGCAGGGCATGCAACATGGCGCGTTCGGCATCGGCGACCCGGCGCGTTTCGGCGTGGTCCAGCCGCCCGGCGAGCTCACGGACCTCGTCGTCATCGGCGCGGCAGGCGAGCGTGAGCACACCCGCGCCGATCGGCGGGCACATCACCTCGACCGGCAGAATCTCGGTGATCCGGTCCTCGCGCCCGATCCGGTACATGCCGGAAACCGCCGCGATCAGCACATCGCAGTACCCGTCCTCGAGGCGCTGCAGCCGGGTGTTCATATTCCCGCGCAGCGGTTTCATCTCCAGCCCGGGATAGTGCAGACGCAGCTGCGCGGCCCGCCGCACCGAACTGGTCCCGACCACGGTCCCGGCCGGTTGCTCGGCCAGCGGGCGGCCGTCCTTGGTGATGATGGCGTCACGCACATCGTCCCGGGCCGGGAAACCCGCGAAGGCGATACCTTCGGGAATCGGGATATCGCCGGGGATGTCCTTCAGACAGTGCACGGCCAGATCGGCCCGATCGTCCAGTAGCGCGTCGTCGATCTCTTTGACGAAAGCGCCCTTGCCGCCGAGTTTCGCCAGATCCCCCATCCAGCGGTCCCCGGCGGAGGTCACCTTCACCAGCTCGGTTTCCATTCCGAATCCGGCGATACCGGCAGCGACCTGCTCGGCTTGAGCCACCGCCATCGGGCTGGAGCGGGTGGCGATCCGGATGATGCGCGAAGCCATGCGCAGACTCTACCGCCGCCGCAGACGCATTCAGGACCGGGCCGGATCATACAGCTCGCCTGCTCCGACGGGCGTCCCCCCGCGCGATCAGGTTCGGCGCGAGGGAACCGAGGCCGGTACTCGGCGAATACCGGACCAAGTCTGGACGCGACACATGACGACAGCCACCGTTACCTGCCGAAACGTGGTCCGGATTCCCGTCCAGAGGTAGTCTGAAAAACCGTCAAACGGTAGCCTTGGAACCCGACCAGCGGTAGCGGTGGTACCGGCCGCGCTACTCGGTCCATAGTCACCACCGACCGGACGGACCGGGGTCGATCTCGGCGAACAACCGGACGAACAGATCACCCGTCCGCCGATAAGGCTTCACGCGGGTAGAGGGCTCCGGGTCAGCGCCGGGCGACGGAGTCGAGGAAGCAATCCCATGCCGCCGGATCGACCACGAGGGCCGGCCCGGCGGGATTCTTGGAGTCACGGATACCGACCGCACCGTCGGCCAAGAAGGCGACCTCCACACACGCCTTATCGGCACCGCTGTAAGTGCTCTTGAACCATCCCGCGCCCGATAGACGATCAATCATGTCCCGTACTCCTTTGCGACCCGCCGCAGCAGTGCCCGACTCTGCTCGTCATCGAGCGCCACCCGCCGAAGCTTCTGGCAGGCCTGAGCATACCGTCCCACCGCCACCGGCTTCTCCAAATACAGGTCCCCGGTGTAGCTCTCGACATAGACGACCGTCGGGTCAGGAGGCTGGCGGCGCGCGATATTGCGAGGTTCGATGATCACAAACGGTCCCATCGCGACTCCCATGGGAAAACCCGCAGTGAAGGGCAGGATCCTGACCGTCACATTCGGTCGCGTACCTAGATCTGCCAGGTACCGCAGCTGGCCCGCCATAACGCGGGAACCACCGACAACGCCCCGGAGAACCGACTCCCGGAGGGTGATGTCGATTTGGACAGGCGCATGAGTTCGGGTGATCAGGGCCTGCCTTCTCATCCTCAGCTTTACACGTCGATCATGTTCTCCAGCAGGCTCATCGGGATATCCGGCTCTGACCAGTGCGCTCGCGTACGCAGGAGTCTGCACGATGCCGGGCACAAGTTCCGGTTCATACCAGGTCAGTGCCTGCGCCGAAGACTCCAGGTCCACGAATACATCGAAGTGTTCCGGGATGAGATCACCGAACTCGTGCCACCAGCTCTTACCCGCCGCCTGGAGGGCGAGACCTTTCAACACCTCGGTGAACTCGTGGCTGAACTCGTAGATCCGGCACAGCGCCTCGACATCCACCAACCGGATCCGTCCGGTACTGCCGACCTCCACCCGCTGGACGGTGCTGATACTCCATTGCATCAACGCGCCCACATCGGCCAGCGTCAGCCCTATTGCTTCGCGCCCATTGCGCAGGTGTTTGCCCAGCTGCCGCCGGGGAAGAGTCGATCCCGCACACTCGGCCATTCGGTAGCTCCGTTCCAAGGGGAACCAGGCATTCTCAGCCTCGAGCCGTTCCGATAGCTCAAGATGAAAAACACCATGGTGATTCGGATGAGTTCTCGATCGCCCCTGGCACAGCGTCATTCGTCGGTGCTGTGCTGGGTGCACGCCCGGAACGGAGAAGCTGCTGCCGCAAGCCCCCGCTTCCCCATCCGGTGCCCCTTGCTCTACCGGGTCCGGGCGCACTCAACGATAACCCGATTCCCCGCAGAGGTGTTGCGATGACGATAATTTCGACCAGCGAGATCCGGTACCGACCGCGCCGAGCGGAACGGCCATCGATCCGAGCCGGGCACCTGGTGCGACCGGCTCGGATCAGCAGGTCCAGCCCTATCTGGTGCTTCCGCCGGGGAGTAGATACGGGCCGGGGACAAGCGCGACAGGTGGCCGTTCGGGAAGGGTGTCGCTCTTGGCAGTGAAATCGGCGGCCCAGGCGCTATCGGCCTGCATCATCTGGTCCCGCATGATCCGGTAGGTGTTCTGGATGTCCTCGATGATCTGGTAATGCTGCTCCATGATCTCGTAGACACCGTTGCCGTCCGGGGCGCCTCTAGCCTTCACCTTGTAGCGGCCCACCATCGTGCGAGCGGAGGTCAGATCGTCGTTGACCTCCCCCAACCCCCAGTGAGACTGTTTGGAAATTTCATCGGCTAAGAACTGAATGTCGCGAATTACCTTCTTGAAGTACTCGCAGTCGCGGTCGAGGTAGATGAAGTCGTCCGGCCTCATCTGGACAGACGTATGGCCGTCGGTTGCTGCTGCGATCATATTGGCCAACGGCCGCGGTGCCGGTTCGTCGCTCATGTCATTCCTTCAGAAGTCTGCGTCGAACTCCGGCTACCTCACACACCGGCTGGGATGGCCGGTACCACCTTCTCCGCCAGCGCGCGGGCGAGCTCGCAGGTGTCGAGATGCCCAGTCTTCCTGTTCGATGACGGATTGGTGAGGCCGAATTCCAGACTGCCTCCGTTCATCTCGACATTGACGAAACAGGAAGCTTCCGCATGCTCTTCCAACTGACGGGTGGAGATGGCTTTCCTTCCACCAGCAGTGAACTCGGTTGCTTCAGGAAAGCCCTTGTCCCGCACCATGTCAACAGTGACGGTCGTGGTCTGGATACCGGCCGCGTAACCATCGGTCTGTATAAAGACGCACCCCTTCCACTTCCCACCCGAAGTATCCGAGCTGGTCGGCCGCGAATAGCCGGCCAAATCCTCGGACTCCAGCACCTCCTGCGGAATATCGGTACACGGGTCGAACCCGGCCGGCACCTCCGCCGCCATACTCGGTGTCACCGGCCCCGCCGACCCCTCGGTGCCGGATTCACACCCCGCCAAGGCCAGCACAGCACCACAGGCGAGCACACCCCACCGCATCCGATTCGCCGATACCGCCACGATTGCCCTCCACCGCCGATGACAGCCAACTGATCCGGTGCGAGGAGGGATCGGCGTCTCCACCCCGCGGGCCGACCGTCCACGACGCTACCGGCGCGGACAACTCGGCCGCAACCATGCCTGATACAGCCCTGGTCAGCGGCTTCCTTTCCGGCGGTGCCGGGTTCGCGATGCCGAGCGGAGACCGTCCTTCGAACGGCCCGATTACGGCTGTGCTCAGTAGTGGTAGCGAGCCGCAGCAATGAGGATGCTGTCGCCGGAAACGGCATAGACCAAGCGGTGTTCGTCATTGATCCGGCGCGACCAGTACCCGGACTTATCGCCTTTCAAAGGCTCGGGCTTGCCCAGCCCGGTGAACGGGTCACGGTCGATATCGTTGATCAGACGCATGATTCGCAACGCCATTTTGCGGTCGTTGGAGATCCAATGGTCCAGGTCTTCGAATGCGACCTTCGCGCAGGTTACTTTCATTCGAGCTCTTGGGCGAGCTGCTCCATGTTCACCTCGACAGAATCACCGGCTTCGAGTTGGGCGATGCCCTGGGCGAGGCGTGCGGCATTGGCGGGGGAACGCATCAGGTAGAGAGTTTCACGAAGGGAGTTGTACTCGTCTTCGGAGATCAGTACGGCGTTGCCTTTGCGGCTGGTGATATGGACGGCAACGGCGTCGTCATTGACCTGCTCGATGAGTGGGTACAGGTTGGCGCGCGCTTCGCTGGCGGACATACTGGTCATCGACGGCTCCCTTCCCTGGGTCGCCACCGAATGGTACCGGATTGTGGTACGACTTGTCGACCAACTCTGGCCGGACGAGGCCGACCCCGGGCGACAGGTACCTCGGTCCGGGCCGCCGAATATCCATCGAATCAGCCGTTGCGCTACCCCGCCGGTTCGGACACCTTCCGGGACCGGAGCTCGTGCCCTTTCGAGGTCTTGCAGCGACCCGACTCCAGATCCCACTGCCAGCCGTGCAGGTTGCAGGTCAGCGTGCTGCCTTCCACGACACCGAATTTCGACAGATCGGCCTTCAGGTGCGGGCAGCGGCGCTGGATCTCCCAGCCGGCCAATTCCGTCGACGCCGAATCGTCGTGGGCCTCGGAGAACCAGCCGTCGGCGTACGCGATGCGTTCGTCGGTCAGGCATTTGAAGAACGTGTAGAGGAACTCGTTGTATCCGCCGATCCGCCAGGCCTGGAACCTGGTGGACAGGAAGATCGTGTTCACCCAGTCCGGTTCGCCGTCGCGCAATACCGTGCGCACCAGTTCGGGGGCGATCCGGAAACCGTAGCGGTATTTGCCCTCACCCTCGAGCGGAGCGCGGACGGTGCGCTTCGGGAAGTCCAGGACCACGGTCTCCTCCCCCATCACGAGGCCGACCGGGTACCCGATCCCGTCGCAGATCAGATCGCTCTGCGCCATGATCGGTTCGAACAGGCCCCGCAGCGGCTCGAGCAAAGGCTCGCCCTCGGCCTGAGCCCAGGTCTTCTTCTCCGCGACCAGCACCGGCGCCAGCCGCTGCGCCATCTTCTCGATATAGGCGGCTTTATCGCTCCAGATCGTGGCCGGGTCGTAGGGATGGGTGAGTTCGAGTTCACTGCCGTGCACATCGACGGCGGACCCGGGCACCATCAACAGCCCACGATCGTGACCGTGCTCACGCATCTGCTCGAGGAAGACCATCTGGTCGGGGAAGATATTGCCCGCGTCGCCGCAGTCGTCGTTGAGGTAGCGCAGTTCGTCGTCGAGGAATACCGGCGGCCCGGCGGACGGGACGACCCAGGTGGCGCCGACCTGCTCGATATAACTGCGCGCGCGGTCCATTCCGCGCTGCCGCTTCTGCTTGCCGAAATTCGATTTCGTGCGGGCCGGAATGTCGTAGACCATCGGATACCAGATGGCGCCGGAGTACTGCAGCAGATGAATATCGATCGTGCCGAATGCCTCGTGCAGCACATCCATATCGACGGGCCGCGCGTCGTTCATATTGAAACAGGTGGTCTCGCCGTCGGAGACGATGAGACCGGAATCGCCGATCGGCCCGTCCGCGGGAGCACGCAGCGCGACGATCATGATGTCCAGTTCGGCGGCCGGATCGCCGCCGCCGATACCCATGGACCCGTTCACCGTGTGCTTGACCGAATCCTCGGTCTCGAAGAATTTGTGGAAGCCCAGTTTCTCCAGCTCACGACGCAGATCCGGCACCGGGTAGTCGGGCAGCAGGACAGTGGCGTCCTTGTTGATGTACTCGGCCAGATGCGCGGCGTCGAAATGGTCGCGGTGCAGATGCGACACATAGAGGAAATCGCAGTTCCCCAGTTCCTCCCAGTCGAGCTGGGTGTTGTCCGGGAACGGGAACCACGAACCGAAGTACGCGGGGTTCACCCAGGGATCGCAAAGGATCGACCCGGCCGCGGTCCGGATATGGAATCCCGCATGTCCGACGCTGGTGATCTGCACGAGCTCGCTCCTCCTGACCGTTTACGGCCCTCCAGGGTAGTGCGTCAGGCCGTGATATCCCCGATGCAGTAGCCCTTGTCACCCTGCTCGAGAACAAATGTCCGATTCTGGGTGATTCCCGATGCATTCGTCACCGGCACCGCGACCGACATATATCCGGTGGTGAGCGGTTGCGAACTGATCTGCTGATCGGCGAATCCGGTGATCCCGGTGAGCGTACCGGGGTTCTGCGCCAGCGGCGCGGCGACCGCGGCGCCGCTGCCCTGCGGGTCCCAGGTGGCCGGGCTCGCCGCACAGACCAGCGGATATTCGTCCTCGAGGTCGGCGGGGTCGAGCGGCTGTCCGGTGAACCGGGCCAGGTAGCGGCGCACGGTGTGGCGTGCGTCGGCGGAGTCGTAAGCGGGCTCCGCACCCGCGGGGAACGCTCGCCCGCACGCGTATCCGGACGCCACCCGGTTCTGGTCGACGGTGACCGTGGTGGCCCCATCGGTCCAGGTGAGCGTGCCGTCCACGGCCGTGCCCGGCTCGGCCAGGGCACTGAGCACCGCGTCGGGGTCGGCGTACATGGTCTGCACGGTGAGCGGCGGGATGGTCCAGCACGCGTTCTGCAGGGTCGTGAGATCACCGGCTCGCAGGTCCACGGCGAACCGTTGCAGTGCGGGCGCGGCATCGGGAACGCCGGCTACCGCGCCGACGACGGGCGCGTCCGCGGGGATCGGCGGCAGGTCTGGCACGGCGGGCGGCGTGTCGGCCGCGGCGCGCTGCTCCGACTCGCCCGGGCTCGCAACGCTGTCGACGGATTTCTGCGTGCTTCCCGGATCCTCGCCCGGGATCCCGGACACCGAATCGCATCCGGTGGCCAGCAGCATCCCCGAGACGGCGAGACCCACCGCGAATACGCGAACCCGACCGCGTCGTGCGGCCCCCACCTGCGCGACAGTGCTCTCTGCGGCGACCGGGCGCGCCCCATGCGGTGCGATGTCACGGCCGGTTCGGCACAACGGTACGGGTCGGGCGCGTTCCACTTCGACGATCACCTTTCCTGCGATACACACGGGCTCGATCGAGTCCGGCTGCCCTGCCGACCCCGGACCTGCGCTCGCGCGGCGGGCCGGACGCTGCCGGTCATCATGGCAGCGACTACGCTAGCGGACTTGTGGAACCCGTCTACCGGACGATCATCGGGCTGGCCCGGACCGTCTTCTTCCTCGAGGGCCTGAAGTTCACCGTGACCGGCGATGAGAACATTCCCGCCTCCGGTGGCGCTGTTCTCGCGGTCAATCACACCGGGTACATGGATTTCACCTACGCGGGCCTGCCGGTGCGCACGCCCAAGCGCTATATCCGGTTCATGGCCAAAAGCGAGGTTTTCGACAACAAGATCTCCGGGCCGATCATGCGGGCACTCAAACATATTCCGGTGGACCGGGCGGCCGGGGCCGACTCCTACCAGGCCGCGCTCGAATACCTGCAACGCGGTGAGCTGGTGGGCGTGTACCCCGAGGCCACCATCAGCCGCAGTTTCGAGATCAAGGATCTGAAATCGGGCGCCGCCCGGATGGCGATCGAAGCCGGGGTGCCGATCATTCCGATCACCATCTGGGGCGCGCAGCGGGTGTGGACGAAGGGGCATCCGAAGCGGTTGGGCCGCACCAATACCCCGATCTCCATCGCCGTCGGCACGCCGATCCAGCCGGACCAGCCCGTCGCGGACCTCACCGCCGAACTCAAGAAGACCATGCAGGAACTGCTGCACGGCCTGCAAGAGGACTACACACACGAGCCCGGCGCGTATTGGGTTCCGGCCCGGCTCGGAGGCGGTGCGCCTACCCTGGAGGAAGCCGATGCGATGGACGCCACCGAGATCGCCGAGCGCACCGCCCGCAGACAGACCGCACCAGGCGACCAGGACGACACCGGCGCGTAGCGCTCAGCCCCTGCGGGCGGGGTAGGGCCGAGGAGCGGAGTATCCGCAGGTAGTGAGCAGGAGTTCGGCATGGCGCGGGAGCCGGTTTTCGATGTTCTGGCCGGGCTGGTGCACGCGGTGGTCTTCGCTCAGGGCGTACGCATCGATATCCGCGGCCAGGAGAACATCCCGCGCACCGGTGGCGCGGTACTCGCCGTGAACCACACCTCCTACCTCGATTTCATGGAAGTAGGAGTAGTAGGACGCCGGTCGGGGCGCAATGTGCGGTTCATGATGAAAGCCGAACTCGACCACGGCCTCGTCGGTTTCCTGATGAAGCACTGCAAGGCGATCGGTGTCGACCGCACCGCCGGCGCGGAATCGTTCGGCCAGGCGGTCCGGGCACTCCGGGAAGGCGAACTGGTCGTGGTCTACCCGGAGGCCACCATCAGCCGCAGTTTCGAATTGAAAGAGTTCAAATCGGGCGCGGCGCGAATGGCGCTCGAATCGGGCGCCCCGATCATCCCTCTCACGATCTGGGGAGCGCACCGGACCTGGACCAAGGGATTCCCGAAACAGCTGGGCCGCCACAACTTCCCGGTCCACATCCGGATCGGCGAACCGCTGGCCGCCGCAGGGTCGGTCGACGAGGTGAACACCACCCTGCGTGCCCGAATGGGCGAGCTCCTGACTGCCGCGCAGGAAGGGTACCCGGCCCCGGCCGGTGCGCCCTGGGTCCCCGCCCGGCTGGGCGGCGGGGCGCCGACTCTCGAACAAGCCGCGATCCTGGAAGCCGAGGAGTACGCACGGCGACACGTGCAACGCCCCTGATAGCCGAGCCGACGCAGACCGGCCGGCGGCGGCATCGGCGCCGGTAACCGCCGGCCGCCGACGGGTGACGGGTGACGGGTGCAGGTGAGGGGTGGGCTTGTTCGCGAAGGTGAAGAAGTTGACCTGCCGCGAAGGTCTGTGTTTATTGGCGCCGCCTGCGGCGTCGCGGGGTTGAGGCCCCCTTGGTCCCGACGTTCAGCCCTCGAGACTCGAGGCTTCGCCTCATGCGCTTTCGAGGGCTGAACGTCGGGACGGGCCTCAACCCTTTGAGGTGTCTCGCTGAACTCGACGCCGGCGGTCACGTCGCATACGGACCTCGCGGACCATCGCCGACCCGTCCGCACAGGCAAACACCCTTACGTTTCCCCTCCGCGAACCGCCGCATCCTCCTGCGCCGAGTCCCGGGGGGCCCACGAAGGTTGCGGGTCGGCCCACCCGCAACTTCTCAACCCAGCCAAACCTCCATCTACACAAGCAACCCTCCCCACCTGCCCTGTTGACAAAATACCCTAGGGGGGTACCGTAACCACCTGAGAGCGGCAGGATGGAGAGAGCCGCCGTAGCCTCCATGGAAACGGAGCATCGAAATGAGTACGTCGACCAAGTTCGCCGGGTTCGCGCTCGGACTCGTCGCGTTGTTCGGGGTCGCACTGGGCGTCGGCGCCCTCGTCGGAACCGGCGACAGTGAACCGGAAACTCACGACACCGCCGCGGACGAGCCCGCCGCGAACCCCGAACCCGGCGGGCTGACCGGTAGTGCCGGTGGGTACACATTGGTCCTGGCCGACCCGATCACCGGTGCCGCGCGTGACGCCACCGTCCGGTTCCGGATCGAGGACAGCACCGGCCGCCCGGTCACGCAGTACACGCCCAACCACGAGAAGGACCTGCATCTGATCGTGGTGCGCCGCGATACGGCCGGATACCAGCATCTGCACCCCACGCTCGGCGCGGACGGCACCTGGAGTTCTCCCGTCGACCTCACCCGCGCCGGTGACCACCGCGTATTCGCCGATTTCGTGACCGCCGACGGGCAGCCGTTCACCCTGGGCGCCGATCTGCGAGTCGCCGGGCAGTACACACCGCAACCGCTACCGGCCCGCGCCACCGTCGCGAAGGCGGGCGACTACACCGTCGAGTTGAACGGCGCGGTCACTCCCGGCCAACCCACGGACGTCACTTTCACAGTGACCCGTGCCGGGAAACCGGTCACCGATCTGCAGCCCTACCTGGGGGCGTACGGTCATCTCGTGGCGTTGCGTGCCGCCGATCTCGGCTATCTCCACGTGCACCCGGCCGGACACCCGGGCGACGGAACCACGCCGGCCGGCCCGGGCGTAACCTTCGCGGTGACCGCGCCCGGCGCGGGTGATTACCGGCTGTTCTTCGAGTTCCGCCATGCCGGGACCCTGCACCGGGCCGAGTTCACCGTGCCCGTCGAGGCCGCCGCCGACAACCGGACCGGCCACACTCCGGCCACCACGCAGACCACCCCCGAACCCACCGGACACGGCCATGGGCACTGACCCGCGGCCGACGGAGCCAACGATGACCACACAGACCGCACCCGGCACCGCGCAGACCGACAACGCCACACCGACCCCGACCACGTCGGTGGAGCTGGCGATCGGCGGGATGACCTGCGCGTCCTGCGCCAATCGGATCGAGAAGAAACTGAACCGGCTCGACGGCGTCACCGCGACCGTCAACTACGCCACCGAGAAGGCGCGGGTCCAGTATCCGCAGGCTCTCGCACCGTCCGATCTGGTCGCCGTGGTCGAGCAGGCCGGCTACACGGCCGCGCTGCCCGAGCCGCCCACCGCGGAAAAGGCCACTGCCGAACCCGCCGAACCGGCCGATCAACTGCGCACCCGGCTGCTGATCTCGCTGATCCTGACCGTTCCGGTGATCGCCATGGCGATGATCCCGGCGCTACAGTTCACGAATTGGCAGTGGCTGTCGCTCACCCTGGCGGCGCCGGTGGTCGTCTGGGGCGCGTTGCCGTTCCACCGAGCGGCCTGGACGAACCTGCGGCACGGCGCCGCGACCATGGACACCCTGGTCTCGCTCGGCACCCTGGCCGCTTTCGGCTGGTCGCTCTACGCGCTGTTCTGGGGAACCGCCGGGACGCCCGGAATGACGCATCCGTTCGAATTCACCACCACCCGGATGGACGGCGCCGGCAACATCTACCTCGAAGCCGCGGCGGGCGTCACCACGTTCATTCTCGCCGGACGGTACTTCGAGGCGCGGTCGAAGCGGCGCGCCGGCGCGGCGCTGCGGGCACTGCTCGAACTAGGCGCCAAAGAGGTCTCGGTGTTGCGCCCGACCGGCGACGGTACCGCGCGGATCGAACAGCGCATCCCGGTCGAACAGCTCACCGTCGGCGACCTCTTCGTGGTCCGGCCGGGCGAGAAGATCGCCACCGACGGCGAGATCGTGGACGGATCGTCCGCGGCCGACGTCTCCATGCTGACCGGCGAATCCGTGCCGGTGGAGATCGGTCCCGGCGATACGGTCGCCGGCGCCACCGTGAACGTGGGCGGCCGGATCACCGTCCGCGCCACCCGGGTCGGCGCGGACACCCAGCTCGCGCAGATGGCGAAACTGGTCGAGGACGCGCAGTCGGGAAAGGCCGCGGCCCAGCGATTGGCCGACCGGATCTCCGGGGTCTTCGTGCCGATCGTGATCGCGCTCGCGGTGGCCACCCTCGGATTCTGGCTCGGCACGGGCGGTTCGGTGGCGGCCGCGTTCACGGCCGCGGTGGCGGTCCTGATCATCGCGTGCCCGTGCGCGCTCGGTCTGGCGACCCCGACCGCCTTGATGGTCGGCACCGGGCGCGGGGCTCAGCTCGGCATCCTCATCAAGGGCCCGGAGGTCCTGGAATCCACCCGGCGGGTGGACACGGTGGTGCTGGACAAGACCGGCACCGTGACCACCGGCCGAATGGCTCTGCTCGACGTGGTCGCGGCGGCGGGCGAGAACCCCGACGAGGTACTGCGGCTGGCCGGGTCGCTCGAGGATTCCTCCGAGCATCCGATCGCGAAGGCCATCGCCGAAGGCGCCAGCAGTGTCACCGCCGAAGGCGCCAGCAGTGCCATCGCCGAAGGCGCCAGCAGTGCCATCGCCGAAGGCGCCAGCAGTGCCATCGCCGAAGGCGCCAGCAGTGCCATCGCCGAAGGCGCCAGCAGTGCCACGGCCGAGGGCCCCGGGTCGAGGACCGCGGGGCTGCTCCCGGTCGAGGGTTTCCGCAACAGCGCCGGCCTCGGGGTGGAGGGTGTCGTCGACGGGCACGCGGTCGTCGTCGGCCGCCCGGGCCTGCTCGCCGATTACGCCCTGCACTTGGACGCCGACCTCCAGGAGGCGATGCGCGCCGCCGAGAGCGAGGGCCGGACCGCGGTGGCGGTCGGCTGGGACGGTCGCGCCCGCGGTGTGCTCGTCGTCGCGGACACCGTGAAACCGACCTCCGCCGAAGCGATCTCCCGGTTGCGCGGGCTCGGTCTCACCCCGGTGATGCTGACCGGCGACAACGCCAACGCCGCGGCGGCCATCGCACGCGAGGTCGGGATCGACGAGGTGATCGCGGAGGTGCTGCCGCAGGACAAGGTCGCGGTGATCGAACGCCTGCAACGCGAGGGCAAGATCGTCGCCATGGTCGGCGACGGTGTGAACGACGCCGCCGCGCTCGCCCGCGCCGATCTGGGCCTGGCCATCGGCACCGGTACCGATATCGCCATCGAGGCGGCCGATCTGACGTTGGTCCGCGGTGATCTCACCGCCGCCCCCGACGCCATCCGGCTCGCGCGCCGCACCCTGGGCACGATCAAGGGCAACCTGTTCTGGGCCTTCGGCTACAACGTGGCGATGATCCCGCTGGCCATGGCCGGTCTGCTCAACCCGATGCTGGCCGGCGCCGCTATGGCGTTCTCCTCGGTCTTCGTGGTGAGCAACAGCCTGCGCCTGCGCAACTTCCGCCCAACACGCTGACAGCCGGGCGGCATCCAGCCTCACCGCGCCGGACACCGGATGCATCTCCGGTGTCCGGCGCGGCCAGGCCACCGGATCACCTTTCGGCCGGAACCGGAGCTCTCGCCGCGATCAGCACCGCGGCGAAGGTCAGCACGCATCCGACGAGTTTCACCGCAGACAGGTCCGCGCCGGTGGGCAGCGCCCAATCGAGTACGAGCGAGCTGGACAGCTGGCCCGCCACAGTGCTCAACCCCATGAGCAACACGCCTATCCAGCGGACCACCAGTACCCCGGCCGCGATGAACAGCACCCCGATCGCACCACCCAGGTAGAGCCACGGCTGAGCCGGGAATCCGGCGGGCGGCCCGACCCTGACCACGACCACTGCCTCGACGATCAGCAGACCCAGCAGTCCGACGGCGAAGTTGATCACCGTCGCGGCGAACGGACTTCCCGCCGAGCCGATCCTGCCGTTCCACGCCTGCTGCCACGCCAGTCCGATCCCGGCCAACGCCGGCAGCGCCAACAGCACCGGCACGGCGACACCGTCGAGCCACGACGATGTGTCCAGCGATACCGGACCCGACTCCCCGGACCCCGCCAGCAATACCGCGGCCACCGCCAGCACCGCCCCGCCCGCCCGCGCCGCGGTGACCGGGGTGCGACCGCCGGGACCCACTCCCAGCCGGTCCACCAGCAGACTGCTCAGCAATTGGCCCGAGACCGCCGCGACGGTGAACGCGGTGACCCCGAGCGCGGCCACGGTCAGCGATTGACTCGCCACGAACATCGCCCCGCACAGTCCGCCGAGCAATTGCCAGGGCCGCAGTTCGCCGGCAGTGAGCGCCCCGCGGACGTCACGCAGACCCTTCCGCAGCCGCGGACTCAGCGCCACCGCCACGAGTAGCAGGAGGAATCCGCTGCCGAAGCTGACCGCCGCCGCGGCGATCCCGTCCTGCAGCCGCACCCCCAGCTCACCGTTGATCCGCCCCTGCACGGCGACGCCGGCTCCGATCATCAGCCCGAAACCCAGACCCGACCGACGCGAAACCATGATCGGAACCCTACGGCGGCGTGCGGTCCGCGTCCCGGTCACCTCGAGCAGACCGGGCACCGTATCCCGAGTGGACACGGACGCAGCACGACTACGCGCCGCGATCCGGCCGCGGTGGCAGCCAGGACGGGGTCAGACCGGCCATCGCGACCAATGCGATACCCAGCAGAGCCAACGCGGACGACACCGACAACCACAGCGTCGCCAGCGCGACGAAGCCGAAGACGGCGAGGGAGACCAGTTCCTCCAGCAGGCCGGAAACCGACATCACGGTGGCCCGGGCGGGTCCGCTGATGGCGTCCTGCAGCCGGGCCTCGGCGACGATCGAGGCGTTGTACACGATGCCGTAGGCGGCGGCGATCGAGGCGAACCCCAGCGCGGTGCACACATAGAGCCCACCCGGCCAGCGCACCGCCAGACCGGCGATCAGCGCGCCCGCCCCGAACAGGACACCGGCCATCCCCACCGCTGCGGCCAGCATCCGCGCGGGAATCCGTTCCGTACGGCCGGCCAGCAGCGAACCGAGCAGTGAACCGAGAACCGTCACGCCCACGAGCACAGGCACGACCGAGGTGGCGACGCCCGCTTCGCCGGCGACCAGGCCGAAGTATTCGTCGAACGCCGTGATCCCGTACAGCAGCGCGCCGAGCACCACCCCGTGCCGGACCACCCTGACCTGGACAGCCTCGGTGACACCGGTGCGCAACATGTGGACATAGCGCCGGAGCGATCCCTCGTCCCGCGCAGCCGGGCCCTCGGCGTCGGCCGGGCCGGCGCTCGACGGCCGCGGGCTCGGCGTGATCACCGCCGGGGTCGTGGCGTCTCCGTCGGACTCCTCGAATTCGGCGACATCGGCGGCCGAGACCGATTTCGGCGCCGCAGGCAGACTCCAGGCCAGCCCGGTGTGCAGTGCGGCGCAGCCCACACTCACCCAGCCGACCAGCTCGTATCCACCCCACAGATACAGCGGGGTGGCGGCGAGAATCGCGAGCACCGCGCTGGTCTCACTGCCCGACCGGGTATACCCGATGACCCGGGCGTAGGCGCGAGATTCGCCTCGGGCGGTCAGTTCGTCGTAGAGCAGGGCCTCGAACGTCCCGGAGCGCAGCGAACCGGCGACGCCCCACAGCACGAACCCGAGGGCGAAACCCGCGAAGGACGGGGCCAGCGTCCACAGTACGAAACCGGCGGCCATCAGCAGGCCGCTCAGGATCAGCAGACCGCGCCGGGACACGGTATCGGCCCACGCGCCCGAGGGCACCTCGAAAACGAAGGCCGTGACCGACCAGAAAGCGAGCAGCAGCGAGATCTGCCCCGCCCCGAAGCCGTGGTCGGCGAAGAGCAACGCGTACAGCGCGTAGTACGGGATCAGGTCGCCGGTGCCGGCGAACAGAATCGCGCGCACGGTCAGCGCGCGTAGTCCTATCTCCCGGCCGGGACCCGTGGGCTCAACTCAACAGCGGTAGCAGACCAGTCGCATAGCGCTCAGCATTCGCGCTACCCGACCGCGGGTCAAGCGGTTTACTCACCGGCGCGCCGCACGGGTCACAGCGGCACCCATCCGTTCTCGTCGGCCGGGGCGCCGCCCAGCGCACGATTGCCCATCGAACCGAGCCGCCCGCTGTTCATATCGCCGATCAGATCGGCCACCGGATGCGAATCGCTGTAGTGGTAGCCCTGTGCCAGCGCGAAACCGAGTTCGGTCAGCACCGCGGCCTGGTGCTCGGTTTCGACGCCCTCGGCGATGACCTGGAGGTCCAGCGATTTGCTCAGCGCCGCGATCACCCCCAGCAGCGGCGGAGCCGGCGAATCGGAGCGGATGGCGGCCACGAACGACTGATCGACCTTGATGATGTCGCTGGGCAGAGTGGCCAACCGGCTGAGCGAGGAGTAGCCGGTACCGAAATCGTCGATGGCGATGCGTACGCCGCGATCGCGCAGCGTGTGCAGATTCGCGATGGCCATATCCGATTCCGCGGCCAACTCTGTCTCGGTCACCTCGAGCACCAACTGATCCGCGGGCCAGCCGGTGCTCTCCAGAATTCCGGCGACCTTGTCCGCGTAGCCCGTTTCCGCCAGTTCCAGACCGCTCACGTTCACGTTCAGCGTCAACTCGAGCGCGGCGAAGGTCTCCTGTAGCTGGGCGGCGTCGGCACAGGCCCGGCGCAGGACCAGTTCGTCCAGATCGGCGATGAGGTCGTATTCCTCGGCGACCCGGATCAGCCCCTCGGTGGTGACATCGGGCTGCGCGCTCGACGACCAGCGCAGCAGCGCTTCCACGCCGACGGCCTTCTCGCCCCCGTCTCCGAGGCTGACGATCGGCTGATAGTGCACGTCCAGGGTGCCGTTGTCGATGGCTTCGCGCAGTTCCACGGCGAGCGGGGTGCGGTGTCCCGATTCCAGCACGGTGCGGTTGCGACCCGCCTGTTTGGCCCGGTACAGCCCCACATCGGCCCGGCTGACCAGCAGCGACGCCGATTCACCGGGCTGCCATGAGGTGACGCCCGCCGAACAACCGGTACTCACCGCGGCGCGCAGTTCCTCGGTGAGCAGAATCGCGGCCTGTTCGGTGGTGTTGGGCAACAGCGCGGCGAAGACATCGCCGCCGTACCGGGCCAGACGCTGTCCGGGCGCGAGCAGCGCGACCCAGGTATCGGCGACCTTCTGCAGCACCGCGTCACCGGCCCGGTGCCCGAGATGATCGTTGACCTTCTGGAAACGGTCCAGATCGACCAGCACCAGCGCCAGCGCCTGATCGGCGCGGTCGGCCTGTTCGATCGCGGCATTGAGCGCGCGGTCGAAACCGCGCCGGTTCAGCAGCCCGGTAAGGGTGTCGATATCGGCTTCCGACGCCATCCGGGTGAGGATGCCGACCACCACGCCGACCCCGAAGGTGATCCCGGCCGGGATCACACCCGACCACCAGGGCAACCCGGCCCGGGTCGGCAGCACCCACAGGCACAGCGCCATACACAGCGCGATATGCGCGGCGGCCTGCGACCAGGCGAAGAACAGCGCGGCGTCGCAGGCCACGAACACGTAGAACGAGGCCAGGGTGATCGCCGCGACGGTGTTGGGGAACGAGTGGACGGCAACGGTCACCAGAATGGTCGCCATCGCGACGTAGCCGTGGTGCAACCAGTGCGGCATCCGGGGTCCCCACCCGAGCAGGCTTATCCCCAGCAACAGGGCGACCGCCGCGGCTGAACCGACCAGCCACCGGTGGCCCTCGTCGCCCGGATACAGCACCTGGGTGGGCGCGACCGCGGTCACCAGAAGACCCAGGACACCACCCATGACGTAGAACGCCCCGGTGGTCCGGGACATGACCATGGCCGTCGCCACACCAGACGCGGCCCGTACCCGCGTTCGGGTATCGCCGCGAGACCCGCTTCCTCGCACGATGAACAGCCTAAACAACGTATTCGTTCGCCGCTGACTCAACCGGGGATATCGGGTACCCCGATCTGTTCGCGATCAACCGCGTCAGCTCGGCGGCCTGAGCACATCGGTCCCGACAAATGGCACCAGAGCGGCGGGAACCCGCACCGAACCGTCCGCCTGCTGATGGTTCTCCAGCAGTGCCACCAGCCATCGCGTCGTGGCGAGCGTGCCGTTGAGGGTGGCGGCGGTCTGCGGCTTCCCGTTCTCGTCGCGATAGCGGACCGATAGCCGGCGCGCCTGGAAGGTCGTGCAGTTCGAGGTCGAGGTGAGCTCGCGGTAGGTGCCCTGGCTGGGAACCCAGGCCTCACAGTCGAATTTCCGGGCGGCCGAGCTGCCCAGATCACCGGCCGCGACATCGATGATCCGGTAGGGCACATCGATGGCCGCGAGCATATCCCGCTCCCAGGCCAGCAATCGCTGATGCTCGGCGGCGGCGTCCTCGGGACGGCAATAGACGAACATTTCGACCTTGTCGAACTGGTGCACCCGGATGATGCCGCGGGTGTCCTTGCCGTAGCTGCCCGCCTCGCGGCGGAAGCACGACGACCAACCCGCGTAACGCTTGGGTCCCGCGCCGAGGTCGAGGATCTCCTCGGCGTGATAACCCGCCATCGGCACCTCCGAGGTCCCGACCAGATACAGATCGTCCTCTTCCAGGTGGTACACCTCGGCGGAATGCTGACCCAGGAAACCGGTCCCCGCCATGATCTCGGGACGGACCAGCACCGGCGGGATGATCATGGTGAAGCCGTTGGCCACCGCCCGCTGCGCCGCCAGTTGCAGCAGCCCCAACTGCAGCAGCGCGCCATAACCGGTGAGGAAGTAGAAGCGCGAACCGGACACCTTCGCGCCGCGCTCCATATCCATCAGGCCCAGCGATTCACCGAGGTCCAGGTGATCGCGCGGGGTGAAATCGAATTCGGGCAGGGTGCCGACGGTCTCGAGCAGGACGAAATCGTCCTCGCCGCCGGCGGGCACGCCCTCCTGGACGACGTTCGAGATCGCCCGGTGCGCCTCCCGGAATGCACCCTCGGCGACGTGCTGTGCCGCCTCGGCCTCCTTGACCTTGACCGACATCTCCTGCGCCTGCGCGAGCAGCGCAGGACGGTCTTCTTTGCTCGCCTTGCCGACCTGCTTGCCCATGGTCTTGTGCTCGGCGCGCAGATTATCGGCGGTCGCGATCGCGGACCGGCGCGCGCCATCGGCGGTGAGCAGCGCGTCTACGAGGGCCGGGTTCTCGCCCCGGGCTCGCTGCGAGGCGCGGACCAGCTCGGGATCATCGCGCAGGAGTCGGAGGTCGATCATGGCTGACCAGCGTAATGGGCGCGGATTTCCGTTCTCAACCGAGTATCGCTGCGACTGGGCCCGAACCCGGTTTCCGCGCGACCCGCGCCATACCGATCGGCCGGGTTCGTGGCATGTTGGGGTGCCGCGCTGCCATGATGGACCGCGATGTCCTCCCAGAATGAGCCCACCAACCGGCGCGGCCCCCGCGGCGCCCAATCGTTGCGCTCGCGTACCGCCCGCCCGGGCCGCGGTCGCCGGACCGATTCCGCGCAGCCGCGGCCCGACGACCCGGCCTCGGCCGCGCCCCCGGGGCAGCAGTCGGCCGCCGAGCGGCGCCGGGCCCGGAGCCGCACTCCGGGCCGATCCGGTACCGGCAAGGGCAGGCCCCGGCGGATCCCCGCTCCCCGGTTGCGCTGGGGGTTGCTCGCGGCGGCCGCGGGCGCGGTGGCCGCCGCGCTGGTCACCATGCTGGTCAGCGGTTTCGACAGCGATTCCAACCTGCAGGCCCGCGCCCCGGGCGGTTCGGTGGCCAAGGCGGACAAGGTATTCGCCTCCGTCGCCACCGGAGACTGCCTGACCTGGACCAAACCGGACCATTCCGATCTGGTCGAACTGGGTTGCAGCGAGGAACATCTCTTCGAGGTCACCGACACCATCGACCTGAGCGAGTATCCCGGGTCCGAATTCGGTCCCGGTGCACCGTGGCCGGATTCCCTGCGCCTCACCGAACTCCGCGAAGAGCACTGTGTGCCCGCCGCCGCGCGGTATCTGAACGGCAGGTTCGATTCGCGCGGGAAATACGCTGTCGGACTGATGTATCCGAGCAACGACGGCTGGGTCAACTCCAGCGATCGCATCCTGCGCTGTGGGCTGCAGGTGCCCGGGCTCAGCGGTAACCCGCTGCCCAACGCCGGCCGGGTGGCCGACGGCGACCAGTCGAAGGTGTACGAGCCGGGAGTCTGCCTCGGCATCAGCCAGAACCTGCCCACCGATCCGATCGACTGCGCCCAGGAACACGCCGTCGAGATCGCGTCCATGGTCGATCTGTCCACGCGTTTCAACGGTGGGCCGCCGAGCAAGGACGATCAGGATCAGTTCCTGGAAGAGGAGTGCGGCCGGACCACCAACGACTATCTCGGCGGCCCACATGTGCTGCGGGACAAGACGCTCACGGTCTTCTTCGACTACATCGACGCGCGCAGTTGGCTGGCCGGTAGCCGCAAGCTCAACTGCATGATCGGAAAGGGCGCCGACCAGCAAGGTTTCGCGCCGATCGTGGGACCGGCCCGGGGCAAGGTGCTGGTCAACGGCCAGGAACCGGTGCCGCCGCCCAACTCCGGACGATCCACCCCCGAACCGCTGCCCGGTGCCGCGCCGCTGCCCCCGCAGCCGGAACCCCGGCCCGCGCCGCCGCGGTAGCCGGAGCAGACGATGCCGGTCGAGATGTCCGAGGCACGATTCGAGGAGCTGGTCGCCGACGCGCTGGACCTCATCCCGGCCGAGCTGACCCGCGCGATCGACAATGTGGTCGTACTCATCGAACCGCGCAATCCCGACGACCCGCATCTGCTGGGTCTCTACCACGGGATCGCACTGACCGAGCGCGACAGCCACTACGGCGGGTCGCTGCCGGACACGATCACCGTCTACCGGGATGCCCTGCTGGAGGTGTGCACCGACGAGGGTGAGGTGGTCGAGGAAGTGCGGATCACCGTGATCCACGAAATCGCACACTATTTCGGGATTGACGAAGACCGTCTTCATCAGCTGGGATGGGGTTAAGCTCAGTCTGGTCCACGCAACACGCCGGCAGGGGATGCAAGGGCGCGATGACGGGCCGACCGAAGAAGTTCTGGATTCGATGGAACCGCTAGCGGGGGTATCGCGTCCGATCTCGTAGGGGGAATTCTCGTGGTTCCGCCCAAGAGCCGCCACAAGAAGGAGTCGAGGACATGATTGGCAACGTCGACGTCACACCGGAGCTCATCCTCGCCGCCGCGGTCGAGTTGGATCTGCTCGCCGATCGGCTGTCCGGGGTGGCCGCAGCCGCCGTACCCGCTACCTATGTCGGGCCGTCGGGCGCCGACGAAGCCTCCGTACACGGCGCGATGCACATGAACAAAGCCGCCGCCACGCACCAGACCTCGCTCGGCCAGGCCGTCCTCGAACTGCATCACACCGCCGCGATCCTGCGCACCCAGCTCGCCCAGTACCTCACCCAGGATGTGGCATCGGCGGGCGTTCTGGCCCTCACCGGCGCGCCGTTCGGGTCGATCGCCGTCTGACCGGTCGCTACCGCGGATGAGCGCCGAGGCCCAGAAGAGCGCACGGTGACCACGCATACGCGGCGAGACCGCCGATCCACCATCGATAGTTCACAAGGGGAGAAACAAGCATGACCGCAGGTATCACCGGGGTGTTCTGGCTGCCCAGACTCGCCGAGGGGAATTCGATCGCGTTGAACGCGGGCACGCACGCCATTCCGATGAGCGCCGCCGCGGGCGCATGGGGCGGGCTCACCGGCGCCTGGGTGGACGCCACCGCCACCGTGGTCCGAGTGATGGCCGAGCTCGGGGTCGGCATGCAGAGCGTCAACGGTATCGGGGCACTGGCCCGGCTCGTCGGGTTCACCGGCTGGGCCGAACAGCAGTCCACCATGGCCGCGGCCCTGGGCACCAAAGCCGCTTCACAGGCCACCGCCTACACCGTCGCGTCGATCGCCATGCCGAGCCTGCCCGAGATCATCGCGGTCAACGCGGCTCGCGCCGCGGCGCATTCCACCGGCGGCGTGCTCAACGGCACCTCAGAAGTCGCGGAAGCCGCCAAGGCCGCCCTCGATCTGCGGGCCGCACTCACCATGGAGACCTACGAGGCGGCCGTCAGCGCCACCGTGCTGACCCCCGGTGAGTTCTTCACGCCGCCACCGATCGCCAACGGCGCCGGGCGGTTCGATTCGGGCCCCGCCGAGGACGCCATGAAGGAAGCCAACGGCGACCCGGTGAAGATGCTGGCCGCGGCCGGCACGGCACTGGCGCAGAACCCGGGCTTGGCGAGCGCCGCGACGCAGGCCGCGAATGTGGCCGGCTCGGTGGCGAGCACCGGTGTCACCACCGTCGGCAATCTGGGCGCCAACGCACTCGTCGCGGCGACCAGCGCGCCCGCCGCCCCGGCGTCCATTGCGCCACTTGCTCCGTCACTGGTCACCGGTGCGGTGGCCGCGACCACCGCGGCCACGACCCGGACCGGCGGTATCCCCAGCGGCTCGGCACTCGGCCTGAACAACGGCGGACTCAAGGTGCCGGAGGGCTGGGGCGCACCGGCCGCCAACGGCACGGCCCCGGCCACCGAAACCCTCGCTGTGGCACGCGGCGAGACCGCTCCGGTCCGACCGGTCGGCAGCGGTTCGTCGACGAGCCCACTGATGGGTAGTTCTCGTGGTGCGAACGGCGAGGACGATCAGGAATACGACGGTGCCGAATATCTGCGCGGCGACCACTTCGCCGATGGTCGCTACATCGCGGACGGCGTGATCGGCGGGGAACCCCCTCGAGCGGGCAAGTGACAGTGCTGGGTGCTGGGCGCGGGCCGTCGACGCTCGCGGCGGTGGTGCTGTCGCTCGACGAAATGCAGTACCTCCTGGAAACACTGGAAATCGATGAGGTGCCCGTCGTCCTCGACGCGAGGGGTCGCTACGACAACCAGGTCGACCACGACGCCGCGATGGACGCCGCCGCGCGTTCGCTCACCGACCGGGATCTACTGGACGGTGAGCGAATTCATCCGGAACTCGAGGACCGGCTACGCGGCCTGTACCGGCCGCACTGGGTGGTGGCGCTGCGACTGATCGTCGAGGGCCAGGTGAGCCGGATGTGTCTGGCGAAGGGCGACGACGTTGTCACCGTCGCGCTGCGCGGGCCGGAGTCGTACGTGATCGACGAAGCCGGCGAAGATCTCTGCGGCCCGGTGATCTCGGCGCTCGGCCCGGCCGAACCGCTCGAACTCACCGGGATGAACGCCCCGACCGAACAATTGGTGCCGATATTCGACGACGTCGGCGACCCTGCCGCCACGGCGGCCCGGCTGGCCGAGGTCGGTAATCCCGCACGGGACGCGCAGGCGATCGCCTCGGCCATGGCCCACTGCGAATCGCACGCGGAGATCGTCGGCGTGGTGTACGGGGACGCGAGCCGCGATATCGCGGAAAACCATATCGCGGTGTTCAACACCCAGCTGGGTAGGTTCATCGCGACGGCCAGCCCGGCCGACGACGGCACCAAATGGACCTCGTTCAGCAGTGGCACCCACGCGCGGCTGCGGATCGCACTCCAGGATCTGATCACCTCGTTGCCCGAGCGAGCGGAGTTCCCCCGCAACCCGCGCCTGGCCTGACCCGGTACTCAGCCCATCGGGTCGTCCGCACCCGATTCCGCTTGGCCGCCGAACGGCGGGGTGAACCGCCCCCAGCGGGCGCATTCCCAACCACCGTCGGGCAGCGGGACCAACTCGATCGTTTCGGTGTTGTCCAGATGGTTGTTGGTGCTGAACGGCGGCGCCACTCCGGCGAGAAACCGGCCGACCAACCGCATGGCGGCACCGTGCGTCACCACCAGAACGTCACCGCTGCCGGCGCCGTCCAGATACTGGGCACGCAGATCGGCGATCTCGGGGAGGAAGCGGTCCAGCACGTCCTGCGCTGATTCGCCGCCGTCGACGCGTTCGGCCAGCCGGCCTTCGTGCCACAGCCGGTAGACGGACTGGAACCGGTCGTGGGCGGCCTGACTGCTCAACCCGTCCAGATCACCCAACTGCACCTCGTGCACACCGTCGCGCGCCACGGCCGACACACCGGTCGCGGCCTCGATATAGCCGGCCGTCTGCGCGGCGCGCAACGCCCGGGAGTGGAACAGCGCTCGCGGCGTCGCGCGCAGACCCGAACCGAAGGCCTTCGCCTGGGCCGCACCGCGTTCGGTCAGCGGGAGTCCGGGGAGTTTGGTGTCCAGGATCTTGGCGACATTGCCCTCGGTCTCACCGTGGCGCACCAGGATCAGTTTCGCGGTCATCGCGCCTCCTTCGAAGCCGGTACATGGGGTCCGCGCAGACCGTGGTGAAGGCGGAGGTATCGCATCACAGGTCTGCCACCCCCTTGCGTAGCTGTGTCAACCAGAGCGCGGCTTCCTCGTCGGACGGCGGCGGGGTTCCGTTGGCGGAAGTGGCCGGCCAGGAACCCAGGAACCGGATCCGCGCCGTGCGGTGCAATGCCTTGAGGGCTTCGGCCACCGCGGCGTCTTCGATATGGCCGACGCAGTCGAGGTAGAAGCGGTAGGTGCCCATACCGGTACGGGTCGGCCGGGATTCGATGCGAGTCAGATCGACGCCGCGGGTAGCGAATTCGGCGAACGCGCGCATCAGCGAGCCCGGCATGTTCGGCAGTTCCTCGATGACGATCGAGGTGCGGTCGGCGCCCGTCGGGGCCGGCGCGACGCGCGGCGGGGTGACCAGGACGAATCGGGTCACGGCCTGATCGTGGTCGGCGACCCCCGACGCGAGCGTGATCAGTCCGAGCCGCTCCCCCGCCAGCGCGGTCGATACGCCGGCGTCTGCCAGACCGGCCCGCACATCTTCGGCGGCGGCGGCGTTGGAATTCGAGGTGTGCAGGCCGACTCCGGGCCAGGTCCGCTCCACCCAGGCGCTGACCTGCGCGAGCGCGACAGGATAGGCGGCCAGCGTACGCACCCCGCTGATCTCGGTGCCCGGCCGCGCGAGGATGGTGAAGGTCACCTCCAGCTCGGTTTCCGCGATGATCTGCAATCGCGAACCGAGCGCCAGCGAATCCAGGGTCGCGTTGATGGACCCCTCGACCGAACTCTCGATCGGCACCACCGCCGCGACCGTCTCACCCGACCGGACCAGCTCGAGGGCAGCGGACTGACTGGGCGCGGCGATTCGCTCGACCGGTCCATCGAAAGACCCCGAGTTCTCGAATTCGGCGAGGGCCATCTCGGTGAAAGTTCCGGACGGACCGAAATAGGCGATACGCGGCACGCCTACGAGACTACTGGTGCGCACGCACGTCCTGCCGACCCTGCGTCGTTCCGGTATCGCAGTCGGGGCCCGCCCGTCGACGGTTGCTCGGGAATGAACTCCCGCCTACCGACGTGCACCTGCGACGGGCCGGGCGGCGACACCGGCGCCGGCCACGGTCGGCGAGACCAGTGCCGATCCAGCGTCCACCAGCCGCCCCGGTACCGGAACCGCGATACGACCGGCAGCGTCGGACCACGGCGGATCGGACTCGGCCGCTCACCCACTCAACGCGGACCGCAGGAAGCGCTCCAGTTCCGCGGGCGCATCGGTCTCGATCCCGAGCAGCACCTCGCGCACCGCCTCGATGGCCGCGCCGGACAGGCCGGTCAGAAACCCGGTGTCGGGGCTGCGCAGCGCCTCCCGGATATCGTCCCCGCACAGCGCCGCCGCGGTGGCCGCGACGATCGCCAGGGCACGGGCGCCGTCCGCTGCGCGGGCAGCGATGCCGTCCGGGCTGTGCGCGGCACCGGCCAGCAGATCGGCGACGAGCTCGTCCGGCAGGGTCGCATCGACCACGGGTCTCCCGACGAACGTTCCGGTCGGCACGACCAAGCCGTCGACCAGCCCGCGTTCGACGATGCGCTTCGGGGCGGTCAGTTCGACAAGTACGGGCTGCGACTCACCAGCTACCACGTCCCTGATCGTATGTGCACGGTAGACGCGGCCCCCACGCCCCGTCTTTTCGAATGACCGCGCAGCCGCGAACCGGCAGATCGGGTAGCCGCCGGTTTTCCCCGGCGGTGAATCGATGCTCTTGCGCCGCACTCGACTTTAACTTAGCTTAGGTTAACCTAAATAACTGCTTGTGAAGTCGGGCACGCCCGCAATGGAGGTACCGATGGCGCAAACCGCCCCCGCCCCCGCCCCGTCGACCGCCGAACGCGTCCGCAGCGCCTGTGCGCACGCCGAGCAGGCAGTTCTCGCGCTGCCGGGAGGCGATCCGACCCCCGTCTCGGTGCATTTTCTGCGGCAATGCGGGGACGTGGTGATCGCGGTGCCCAACGACAGCGCCGCGGTGTACGCGGCCGGGGCGGCCATCGCGGGCGCGCCCGCCGTCCTCGAACTCACCGACCACGCGCCACTACCCCTGCGCGAGCCGGTCCGCGCACTGGTCTGGCTGCGCGGATGGGTTCGCGGCGTGCCCGCCCGAGCCCAGCGGACGCTGGTCACCGCGGTCGCCGAGGAGCACCCGCATCCCAGCCTGCTCGATATCGGCCACACCACCACCCTGCTGCGGTTGGTGTTGAACTCGGCGGTGGTGGCGGATTCCTCCGGCGCCGAATCGGTGTGTGTCGACGAACTGCGCCTGGCGGCCCCCGACCCGTTCTGCGGCATGGAATCGGCGTGGTTGCAGCACCTCGACGCCGACCACGCCGACGTGGTGGCCCAACTGGCGCGCCATCTGCCGGCGAAACTACGGCACGGCCGGATCCATCCGCTGGCCATCGATCGCTACGGCCTGACCCTGCGGATCGAAGGGATCGACGGCGACCATGATTTCCGCCTCCCGTTCGCGGCCCCGGCCGAAGATATCGACGCGCTGGGACGTGCGGTGCGGACCCTGGCCGGCCGCCCCTTCCTGAACGGGTTGCGCCGCAGCTGAGTTCCGGGCGCGCGCCCGGCGGTCCGGCCCACCGCATCGACCCTCCGTAGATTCTGGGTATGCGTGAGAGCAGCCCCGTCGGCGACCGGACCCGGGAACAGCGTGAGATCCGCCTCGAGATCCTGGTCGTGCTGGGTGTCACATTCGGCCTCAGCGGGCTGAACGCGGCACTGTCCCTGCTGGAGAGCGCGCTGGCGCCGGGCGGGGTCGGCGAGCAAACAGTCGCGCTCAACTCCTCACGCGCCACCCAGTCCCTCATCGACCTGCTGCTCCAGCTCGTCGGGGTGCTGCGGCTGGTGGCGTGGGCGGGGCTGGCGCTGTACCTGCTGTGGCGCAGCGGGATAGCACCGAAGGCCATCGGACTGGCCCGCGTTCGTTTCCGGCCGGACGGGCTGCACGGCCTCGCGCTCGCCGCGGTGATCGGATTGCCCGGATTGGGGCTGTACCTCATCGCGCAGTCACTGGGCGTCAATGTGACCATCGTCCCGGACGCGCTGACCGAACACTGGTGGCGGCTGCCCGCCCTGGTGCTCTCGGCCTGCGCCAACTCCGCGGCCGAGGAAATCGTAGTTGTGGCCTACCTGCTGACCCGGTTGCGCGCGCTGGGCTGGTCGGAGAATTCCGCACTGGCCGCTTCGGCTCTGCTGCGCGGTAGCTATCACCTCTACCAGGGGCTGGGTGGCGGACTCGGCAATATTGTGATGGGGGTGGTGTTCGGGCGGTACTGGCAGCGCACCGGACGGTTGTGGCCGCTGATCATCGCGCACGCGGTGATCGACACGGTGGCCTACATCGGGTACGGGTTGCTGCGCGGACGGGTGTCCTGGCTGCCGTAGCCGGGTACTCCGCTCACCGGAACAGGTAACCCGCCTATACCGGCGCATACTCGTTCACCTGCGGCTGAGCAAATGCGATTCGCCGCTAACGAAACCGGCCCCGATCGATAAGTAGAGTCTGATGATGATGAACGGCGACGACCCACGGATGCGCCGGGTGCCGCCGCACAGCGGGGAGCCCGGACGAGCCGGCGCGCGCCGCCCGCCCCCGCCGCCACCGCGCGGTGGCAAGCCACCGGAACCGCCGCAGGTGATCCGCCGGGGTCCGGGTCAAGGGCAGCCGGCTCGGCCGACGCAACGTTACGAACCCCCGCGGGCCTGGTCGCAGGCACCGGAGGGCCGCGGCGCTCCCCCCGTCCGACCGCTCGCTCCGGGGCGCGGCGGCAAACCGCCTCCATCGACGCACGCTCCTACCCAACGGCCGGTGCCGTACCGCGAATCCGAGTACGCGCCGACCCGACGTCACGACCCCACCCGCGGTGGTCGCCGGCCACCGCCCCCGACCGGGAAGCACCCGGCCCGCCGCGCCGCGCCGCCCCCGCCGCGGCGACGCAGGAAACGCCATATCGGCCGCTGGTTCCTGGCCGTCCTGCTCGCGCTGATCATCATCCTGGTCTACGCCGTCGTGAAACTCGACGGTTCACTCACCCGGATCGACGCGCTGTCCGACTACGAGGACCGGGTCGGCAACACCGCCGGCACCAACTGGCTGCTGGTCGGCTCGGACAGCCGCGCCGGACTCTCCGACGAACAGGCCGAAGGGCTGGCGACCGGCGGCGAGGTCGGGGATCCGCGCACCGATACGATCATCCTCGTCCACGTCCCACCGTCGGGCCGCACCACACTGGTGAGCCTGCCGCGTGACTCCTACGTCGACATCCCCGGCTACGGTCAGGACAAATTGAACGCCGCGTTCGCTTTCGGCGGCGCGCCGCTGCTCACGCAGACCGTGGAGACCGCGACCGGACTGCGGATCGACCATTACGGCGAGATCGGATTCGCCGGCTTCGCGGGCGTTGTGGACGCACTGGGCGGTATCGACGTCTGCGTGCCGCAGGCCATAAACGACCCGCTCGCCGGTATCGACATCCCGGCGGGCTGCCAGGAGTTGAACGGGCCGGAAGCACTCGGTTTCGTACGCAGCCGCGCGACCGCGCTGGCCGACATCGACCGGATGAACAACCAGCGTCTCTTCCTGTCCGCGCTGTTGGAAAAGGCGACCAGTCCCACCACCCTGGCGAATCCGTTCGCCCTGTGGCCCATGCTCAGCGATACCGCGGGCTCGTTGACCGTGGACTCCGGCGACCACATCTGGGACCTGGCCCGCTTGGCCTGGGCACTGCGCGGCGACACCCTCGCCACCACGGTCCCGGTCGGTGGTTTCGCCGATACCGACAGCGGCAATGTCCTGCTGTGGGCGAAGCCGGACGCGAGCCGCTTCTTCGAAGCCCTGGCCAACGGCGATCCGATTCCGGCGGACCTCGCCGGCCAGTAGGTCGATCGCCGGGGGGTCATCCGTGGCACGCACCGGGCGCCACACGTCGCCCGGTGCGACGCGCCCCGAAGCCCTGGGCTCCGCGCGCCACACCCACCTCCGCCGCGACCCACACCGGCCCGGGTCGGCACAAACCGCACCGCGCTCTTTCCGGATGCCTGCATCCGTGGTCGAGGTCACCAGGGCCCCAGCCGCGCAGCCGCAAGCCGCCCGAGGTCGGGACCCACCCCGGTTCCGGAGCCTGTGAAGCGAAGGAGCGAAGCCACCGACCGCATGAACGACGACCCCGACCCCTCCTGACGGTCGCCATTCCATGGTCGGGGCCCGCCCCGGTTCTGCAGCGACGAAGCGAAGGAGCGCAGCGACTGAGCGCAGCGACTGAGCGCAGCGACTGAGCGCAGGAGTGAAGAACCGGGGTTGACGAGGGCCCCGACCCGCCCCGCCGATGGCGGGGCAATAAATACAGTAACGTCGATCACATGCACGATAGCGATCTGGCTCAGCCCTTTATCGCCCAGTTGCGCGCACAGGTTCGTCATGGGCTCACCGCCGCACAGCAGTATCTTGCTGCCGCTGTTTATTTCGATATCCAACGGTTACCGCAATTGGCCGGGCATTGCTATCGGCGGTCCGAGGAGCATCGCGGGCATGCGTTGCGGATTGTGCAGTATCTGATCGACCGGGATCTGGAGATAACTATCGGTGGCTTGGAGGAAGTGCGGCAGACTTTCGAGGCACCGCGTACGGCAATAGCTTTCCTGCTGGCCAGGGAGCAGACGCTGGCCGATCAGGTGACCGAACTCGCGCGACTGGCCCGGGAGTGGAACGATTTTCTGGGCGAGCAATTCGTGAGTTGGCTTCTGGAATGTCAGCAACAGGACGTGGCCGGTATGTCTACACTCTTGGCTGTGCTGGATCGCTCGGGCGGGGACCTGTTCGATGTCGAGGAGTTCGTGGCGCGGGAACTGCGTTCCGCCGTGCCGCAGGTGAAGAATTCCGTGCCGAAAATGGCCGGAGCAGACCGGGATAGATAAGGCAACACTATCCTCAATTCGATGAGGCAACACTATCCTCAATAAGGCTGCACTTGGATGACAGCCCCACTTTCCGGCGTTAATGTCAAGGCATGTCCAATCATCCGGAGAGTCCTCGCAGCAAATTCCACGGGCTGCTTCATGATCAGATTCGGCACGAGTTCAATGCCGAGCACCAGTACATCGCTATCGCGGTGTGGTACGACAATGCCGACCTCCCGCAGCTCGCGAAGCGTTTCTACTCGCAGGCGGTCGAGGAACGCAATCACGCGATGATGATCGTCCAGTACTTCCTGGATCGGGATATCAGCGTTGATCTTTCGGGTATCGACGGCGCGAAATCGCATTTCGAGAACGCTCGCGAGCCGATCGCCATGGCGCTCGATCAGGAGAAGACGGTCACCGATCAGATCGTGCAGCTGGCCAGCACCGCCCGCGAAGAGGGCGACTATCTGGGCGAGCAGTTCATGCAGTGGTTCCTGAAGGAACAGGTGGAGGAGGTCGCGAAGATGACCACTCTGCTGACCGTCGCGGATCGGGCCGGTTCGAATCTCTTCGATCTCGAGGAGTTCATCGCCCGGGAGATGAACGACGATCCTTCGAAGGTGTCCGGAGCGCCGTCGACGGCCGGGGGCTATGTCTGATCGGTGACGCACCGCGTAGACCCGTTGTCGAGTCCCGTTGCCGATAGGCAGGGACTCGATGGGGATTTCGCGGATCGTACCGGGTGATGATTGGAGCATCGGCCGTCCCGGCCCACTGCGCCGAGGTCGGGCGGCCGATGCTCCGGTACGTCAGCCGGCGCCGGGTCGTTGTGTCGGCTGACGTTTGTCGCCGGGGGGTTCCAGAAACGGCGACCTCTGAAACCTAGCCGAGATCGCCGTCGGAAAGAAGAGTTTTTCTAAAAATATTCCGGTTTATTCAGCGGAGCGTGACCTGCCGCGACCGCAGACCGTCCCGCGAGCGTCGCTGCTCGGCGGTGAGAGGGGTGTCCACGGCCAGCGCCTCGGCCAGACGCTCCCCGAATTCGCTTGCTGGGGAAAGCCATTCGCTCACATGCCGCTCCGGGTCGAGATCGAACACGGGAACCAGCAGACCGTGGGTCCGGAACGAACCCGCGAACCGTGAACCTTCGCCGAGATGCAACCCGCCCGAGGCATGCAGCCGGGCCAGCGCGAGCATCAGATCGTCTTCGGACTCCGGTCGCACCCAGCGCAGATGCGCCTTGTCCCCGGCATCGACCCACCAGGCCGCGCCGACCGCGTCCGGCCCGAGATCCAGCCTGTCCGAAGGCATGATGGCCTGTTTGGCCTGTTCGATGGTGGCGGCGATCTGCGGATCGGGCTGTACGCCCTCGGGAACCCACCAGTCGAAATCCTGGTGCACGGTCAGGTCCAGCGGAGCATCCGCCACCAGCACATCGGTCAGCGTGGGACCGCCGGGCGCGGCATGCGTAACAGCCAGCGAATCGCCGGGCTCGGCCGACTGGGTCCACAGGATCGACGCGGCGAGATCGGCCGCGGGGTCCGCGCTGGAAGTCTGCACCTGGACACCGACATATCCGGTCGGCGCCTCACCCGCGCGTACGAGCGCCGAAACGGCGCCCGGCAGCACGGTAGCCAGGACCACCGTGCGTTCGGCGCCGACACCGTCGGCCAGTTTCAGTTCGGCAGTTGCCGATGGCACGAACTCCCGGAGGGCGACCAGATCGCATTCGGCGGTCAGGCCCTGAAACGGCCGGACGACAGCCTGCTCGGCCTCCTGCAACGCCGCACGGCGTTCGGCCAGACGCTGAGCCCGGTTGCCGCCGGGTTTCGGACTATTGCGTTTGCTCTTACCCACGGCTGGTCAAACTACACGGCATACCGGCCGATCAGCCGCATGCCACACATTTCAGCTGTTGGCGAGTACAGCTTTCGCACGGCCCGGATGATTGGTCGCCACCCAGCTCACGCCGAGGTCGGCACACAATTGCACATCGTCGGGTTCGTCGACGGTCCAGCAGTAGGTCGCCCGGCCCGCGGCCGCCGCCTTGTCCACCAGGTCGGGGTGTTCGCGCAAGGTCTTCACCGACGGGCCGACCGCGGTCGCCCCCACCGTCGTCGCCGCGCTACCGCCCAGATAACGCGAGGATTCGCCCAGCAGCACGGTGGGCAGCAGCGGTGCCGCACGCCGGATCCGCCATACCGCGGTGGCCGCGAACGACATCACCACTGCCCGGGAATGGGCCGCCGACGCCGGGGTGGCGATACCGAACCGCTGCAACTCGGCCAGCACCTTGCTCTCCACCAGGGAGCCGTACCGGACAGGGTGTTTGGTCTCGATGAACAGTTTCGTCGGCCGACTGCGCCAGTCCAGCACCAGGCCTATCAACTCGCTGAGCGTGAGGACACCGGTCGGCGCGCCGTCACCGAAGTCGAGATCCTTCAGTTCGGCGAGGGTGAGTTCGCTGACCAGGCCGGTACCGGTCGACGTCCGGTCCACTGTCCGGTCGTGCACGCATACCAGGTGACCGTCACGGGTGAGCCGGACATCGCATTCCACCCCGTCCGCGCCCTCTTCCAGGGCTAGTTCGTAGGCTGCCAGGGTGTGCTCCGGGCGCGCCGCCGAGGCGCCCCGATGCGCGACCACGAACGGCGCACGGCCGCCCTGCATCGATTCGTCACTGCCCTCGCTCACTTCGCCACAACCTCCTGTGGTGCTCGATCGGCGCTGACCCCGGAATCGGCGGGCTCGGCGGCCGCCGTGTTCACCGTAGCGGCCGGTCCCGGATGCACCGGTTCGATCAACGGTGTCGCCGGATCGACGGCGATCACCCAGCGGCGGGCGAGCCGCCTCCGGCCGTCCAGATCCCGGCCTTCGATCGTGCGCATCACCCAGAGCGTCAGGACGGCGACAGCGGCCGCCACCGCGTCGGCGAACGCGGTGAACAGCACCCCGTCCGCCTGGGCCTGCAGCGAATCCGCGGTGCGCCAGAACAGCGTCGCCACCGCTAGCAGGCCGCCGAATACCCAGACCGCCCACCAGAGGCGGATCGCGTTACGCGGTCGAGGGTCGGCGCCGCCGGATACGACTTCGGTGAGGAATACGCCCGGCCAGATCAGATTCACCACCGGGATCAGGCAGCCGAGCGCCAGCATGCGCGGTGAGCGGGGGTCACTGCTGCCCGCCGCCGCGAAGGCCGCGCGACGAACCTCGATCAGCCAGCCGAGCGCGGCGACCGCGGAAACGAGGGCCATGATCAGCGCGAACAGCGCCGCGGTGTTCACCAGCGCGTCGGAGAACCACAGCAGCGGCGGCTCGATGAGCCGGGTGCGGTTGCGCAGCAGGATCAAATAGCGGCCCAGTTCGGCGGCCGCGGCGACAGCGAACAACACCGCGGTGGCGAAGAGCGCGGCATGCACCCACCTGGTCAAGGTACTCAGCGGACGTGGCCGGCCGCTTTCCTGATCGCTTTCCGAGGCGGGCCGGTCCGCCAGTCCCCAGCGAGGGATCTCGGTGTAGTGCGGGGTCGCGGTGTCGCCGCGCGCCGAATCCCCGGCGCGACCGGGCCGACTGAGCTGGCCGGGCCGCCGGGCGACCCAGCGATAGTTACGGCGTTCCGGCGGGGCGTCGATCGGCCCCGGCGAGAGCAGAACGCCGCGGCAACGCGGGCACCAGTGCATCGGCGGACCCTGCACCGCCCAGCGCGTACCGCAGCGGGCACAAGGCTGCACCACCGTACTCACCGCGCACCTCGCTTTTCTCAGTAGATCTTCGCGGGCTCGGCACCCTCGGCGATCAGCGGACGACCGGTCTGCTGCCAGGCCACCATTCCACCGACCACGTTCACCGCTTCGTAACCCACGTTCGCGAGGAATTTGACGGCCTCGAGCGAACGCCCGCCCTGCCGGCACGCCACGTACAGATCGGCGTCGGGGTCGAGCTCACCGTAGCGGGCGGGTATATCCGCGAGCGGAATGTGCACGGCCCCGGGAGCGTGGCCGAGCTGCCATTCGTCGTTTTCGCGCACATCGAGCAGGACGGCGGCAGCCGCCTCCCCGGGCGGATGGTCGAATTCAGCGGGTACGGCCTCGACCGGTACCGACGGGACTCCGAAGCTCGTCACCTCATTGATCCTGCCATAACCACCAGGACGGCTGCCCGGTCCGGCAGGAGCCGCCCACGAGGCGACTACTGGTCGTCCGACACCGATCCCCGGCGATCCGCGCCACCGACACGCCGGATGATGCGGAAGATTCGCCGGATGGAATCCATGCCGAACCACTCCGATCGACGGCAAGCGCTTCCCTGAGAATTCCATGAGTTATGCGCATAACTCACCACGAAAACCGCTGGTAACAGCTATCATTCAGCGCACCAATATCTCAGATACTCGACCACAAGCCGGTTGACCTGCGATAATGGCGGAACCGTACGGCCGATCCGGTACTCCCCTCCAAAGATCCCGGAGCGGCCGTCCGGCCACCCGATCGGGTCACGCACCGTTGCGTGACCCGATAACAACTTGGACGCCGGCGCCTCCGGATCGGTTCCACCCGAATCCGAAATCGGCAAAATCCCCAGATCCCGGTACTGACCTCGGTAATCTGGCGCCATGACATCGACCAGGGGGTTACTCGACGAACTGAACGCGGCCGGCCTCGACAAGGCGCTGTCGGAGGCCGGATGCCTGGGATTGGAAGTGGATTCCGAGGCCAAACGGCTGGAGCTCGACCTCGAGGTGCTCAGCCTGCCGGAGCAAACCGCTGGCACATCTGAAGATGACCAGGAGTCGAACTCCGGGTACGACCGGGTACGACTCGTCTTCCACGGAGTCTCGAGGATTGCCGCATCGTTGCGGCTACAACGGTGGGACGATCTGGAGCCGCGGATCCTGCCGCTGGAACTGTCGGGGCTCCCGGCCGCGGTCGCGAGTTTCGGCGGTAGCCGCCTGCACGGCTGGGAATTCATCGACCTCGACGACAGCAGTTGGGCGCTGTGGAGCGAACTGCTCAGTTTCGACGCCGCGATCGATACCAGGATCGCCCGGCACGTCCTGGAATTCTCCCAGGAGGAGGGCATCGATCCCCGGGAACTCGATATCCGGGTGTGGTTCGACAAGGTCACCGCGGAAACTCCGAACGGGAAGCCGATCCCGCTCCCCGATCTCGTTTCCGGGTCGGAACGCTGGTGGGCCGCCCACGACAAAGGCGACCCCCGCGCAACCCACCCCGGTATCGCGCCTCCCCTATAGCGGCCGCACCGGCCTTCCCCGCCGCGCTGCGGTATCCGTTTCGATATCGCAACCGGGTACCGCGGCGGCGGCATCGTGGTAACGAACGTCGAATTCCGTAGTCCGGCGACCCGATCGCCGGCGCTACGAGAATCGGGCATCCGCCCCGGCAGGGGCAGGATCCATGAGGACTCGGCCACCCCTCCGAACCGCTCTCGGATGGTCGGGGTCGCGCCGGTGTGGAATTGTGGGGCGTCGGGGCGAGTTGGACCGTTCGGGTGTACGAATGGTCGGGAGCATCCCTACAGGAAGCACTCGACCCGACAAGGAAGGGACATTCGTGGCTGAGTACACGCTGCCAGATCTGGATTACGACTACGGCGCTCTGGAGCCGCATATCTCCGGGCAGATCAACGAGATTCACCACTCGAAGCACCACGCGGCCTACGTGGCCGGTGTGAACACCGCCGTGGAGAAGCTCGAAGCGGCACGCGAAGCCGGTGATCACGGCGCCATCTTCTTGAACGAGAAGAACCTCGCCTTCCACCTCGGTGGCCATGTCAACCACTCCATCTGGTGGAAGAACCTCTCCCCCAACGGCGGCGACAAGCCGACCGGCGACCTGGCCGCCGCCATCGACGACCAGTTCGGCTCGTTCGACAAGTTCCGGGCGCAGTTCACCGCCGCGGCCAACGGTCTGCAGGGCTCGGGCTGGGCGGTGCTCGGCTACGACACCCTGGGCCAGAAGCTGCTGACCTTCCAGCTGTACGACCAGCAGGCCAATGTGCCGCTGGGCATCATTCCGCTGTTGCAGGTCGATATGTGGGAGCACGCCTTCTACCTGCAGTACAAGAACGTCAAGGCCGACTATGTGAAGGCCTTCTGGAACGTGGTCAACTGGGCCGACGTCCAGGAGCGTTTCACCAAGGCCACCAGCCAGGCCAAGGGCCTCATCTTCGGCTGAGCGTCCGGTCACCGGCCGAACTTCGCGCGAGACCCGTGGACCCCGTGTCCGCGGGTCTTTCGCCGTTTCCGCCCGAACTGGCACTCTCTGGTACTTGTGTGCCAGATGACTTGTGCGCGATCCTCGACTTTCACGAAGTTCGAGGACGGGCAAAGCCGCCCCCGTTAACGCACGGGAGGCATCGTGCGCAGCAACAGTCCGATAGGCGTCACACCGTTCCATGCCCGCGGCACGCTGCGCGGCTTCGTCATCTCCGGGCGCTGGCCGGATACGACCAAGGAGTGGTCGCAGCTCCTGGTACTCGCCGTACGCGTGGCATCGATGCCCGGCCTGCTCACGACCTCCACCATCTTCGGCGTCCGCGAGGAACTACCCGACGATCCGGAGCCGGACACCGTCGGCCTGGTGATCTCCGAGGGCCCGGTGCTCGGCGAAGACGGGGTCCGGCCCGGCCGGTACGCCGAGCACATCCCGCCGGCCCTGTTCATGCTGCACCCGCCCGCGGAAACCAACCCTTCACTACCCGAGTGCACCGGCGCCGCCTCCGGCTGCGTGCTGTTACCGGGCATCCCCCACCTGGGGCTGGAGCATCGAGCAGCCTGGGCGGAGGCCGAGGCGGACGGCACGGTGACCTCACTGGTGAGCCGGGTGGGCCTGGACCCGATCAGCGACCCGGACACTGCCGTACTGGCAATGCTGCTGGCCGCCTGACACGGGCCGCCGCGAATACCGGCGAGTCACCCGGCCGCCACTTCGGGCAGGCGAGCCGCGTTCGCCCCCGCGCCGCTATCCGACCCGCCGGGCACCAGGGTGTCCGGACCACGCCGACACTTCAGAACCGGGTCGGGCCGCACCGGCGAACAATGTCGCACGCTGAAGATCTCGCATGCCTCGGCGCGGCATACCGGGGACACGACCCATCTCGGCGCGAGATCCGGAAACGCGCAGGTCGAGGAGCACCTGAAGTCGCCGGGCCAACGCCCCCGGAAGACCTCGGCGCAATACCGTTCGGATTCGCGCAATATTTGCCGAAGCGATGCCGACAATCCCTTCCGGGGCACCCCGGAACAGTTTTGAGGTAAACCCAACTATTCCGGTTGCAGCACCAAACTTATTGCGCCGAAGGGTATTTCGCTGCTGCATCCTTGCCGCGATATTGCCGGTGCGGTAAGGTTGCCAGCAGCGAAGGGGAGTAGCCCCCAATCACGCGGTCGACATACTGACCCACCGGCCAACGGCGGGTCCGGTCGCGTGAACCGGTTCTTCCGGTGGGCGAGACCTTCGGCCGAACAGCAATGTCGTTGTCGGCCGGAGGCGAACCCGAATCCGGCCGGCGAACCGGAGGATCGGGAGCACCCAGCAGATGATCGCCACCGTCGGGCTCGCCATCGGTATCGTCTTTCTGGCCGAATTGGGCGATAAGTCCCAACTCATGGCTCTGACGTTCGCGCTGCGCTATCGCTGGTGGGTAGTGCTGGGCGGTATTACCGTCGCCACCGCCGCGGTCCACATCATCTCGGTCGCGATCGGACATTTCCTGGGCGCGGCACTGCCCACCACAGCCATCGCAGCGGTGGCCGCCGTCACTTTTCTCGCCGTCGGCTTGTGGACGCTGCGTGAACTCGTCACCGACGCACCCGACGACGAAGAACCCGCACCGTCGAAGTTCGCCACCACCGCGCCCTTCTTCGTCGTACTCTCGGCGTTCCTGCTGGCCGAACTCGGCGATCGCACCATGTTCGCCACCGCAGCGCTGGCCACCGACAACAACTGGGCCGCGGTCTGGCTGGGCTCCACCATCGGCATGGTGGCGGCGGACGCGCTGGCCATCGCCGTGGGCATCCTGGTGGGCAAACACCTCCCCGAACGCGCCATCGGTTTCGGATCCGGGCTGCTGTTCCTCTTCATCGGCACTCTCACCGGCGTCGATACCGTGACTCCTACCCTCGGTCTGCTGCCGGCGATCGGGATCGCGCTACTCACACCGGGCGCGGCCGCCGTGGTCCTCTGGTGGCGCCGCACACTACGGAAAGCGGCCACTACCTGGCCGAACCCGGACGAGATCCAGGATCGGCGGGTCGGCGAACAACACTGAGTAACCAGACACCGATCAGCGCAAGGGGACCGTCCACGACCCCTCGGCACCCACGGGTTAGGGTGCAATTGACGTTAGGCCAACTGGCTTGTCACGAACGAGAGGACCATCGTGGAGATTTCGGGTTCCGCCGCCATCGTCACCGGGGGCGCGTCCGGTCTGGGCGCCGCCACCGCCAAGCGTTTCGCTGATCTGGGCGCCACTGTCTTCGGGCTCGACGTACCGCAGTCGATCGAACGCGCGGGCGACAATGTCCCCGACGGGGTCACCCTGCTGGCCGCCGATGTCACGAGCCACGACGAGGTCGCCGCCGCCGTAGCGAAGGTCGTCGAATCGGGCACGCCGCTGCGTATCGTGGTCAACTGCGCCGGTGTCGGCTGGGCCGGGCGCATCCTGTCGAAGAACGGCCCGCACGATCTGGAACTGTTCCGCACGGTCATCACCGTGAACCTGCTCGGCACCTTCAACGTCATGCGACTGGCCGCCGACGCCATCGCCAAGACCGATGCCGTGGACGAGGCCGGCCAGCGCGGTGTCGTCGTCAACACCGCCTCGGTGGCGGCGTTCGAGGGCCAGATCGGCCAGATCGCGTACTCGGCCTCCAAGGGCGGCGTGCACGGTATGACCGTTCCGGCCGCGCGCGACCTCGCGCAGTTCGGTATCCGCGTCAACACCATCGCCCCCGGCATCATCGACACCCCGATGCTGGCCGGCGTCACCGAGGAATACCGTCAGGGCCTAGAGGCCGGCGTGCCGTTCCCGTCCCGGCTGGGCCGGCCGGACGAGTACGCGCAGCTCTCGCAATACATCGTCGAACACGACTACCTCAACGGCGAGACCATTCGCATGGACGGCGCGCTACGGATGGCGCCGCGGTAGTCCCCGCCCCACAACAACGCCCGCTACCCCGGCTGTAAGCCGGGCGGCGGGCGTTCGTGTCCGGGTGTGGCAATCGAATGCCGGTCAGCCGGCGCTGCCGGTCGCCGGGCGGCTGCCGGTCGCCAGGCGCGCCCGCCATGCGTCGCAGACCGCGCGGTCTGCCGACTCCCGGTCGTTGCCGTCGATGCGGCACCCCAAGGACGTGTACCCCTCGCGATCGAAACCGCGGCGGTCATAACCCCACCGGTCGTAGCCCTCGCGATCGTACCCGGCCCGGTCGCGCCGGAAACTGTCGAGCCCGTCCTCGTCGTAGCCGTCGCGATCGCGCCCGAAAAAGTCGTAGCCGTCCTCGTCGTAGCCCTCGCGATCGCGCCCGGACCGGTCATACCCCTCGCGGTCGTAGCCGTTGCGGTCGTAGCCGAAGGAGTCGTAGTCATCGGTGACGGGGGCCGAGTGCGCCGTGATCGGACCATCACCCGGTTGTGCCGACGCCGGTATCGCCACCAGGGCGGGAGCGGCGATCAGCGCGCCGAGCAACGCGATCCGAAACGAGGTGCGACGCAATCCGCGACGCGCCGCCGCACTGGTGGTCGACATGTTCGATCTCCTATCCGGAACACGATTCGCGTATCCCGGACGATCTATCGCCTACACTCCTTGAATTATTACGAACCGCAGGTGAGCGCCCCGACGAAACCGCATGCGCACGAATCGATTCGGATGACGCACCCGACAGACCCGCGCCGTACGCCCCGGCGCCGCACAACCGTTACTGGTAGCCGACCCCGAGATAGGCCGTGGTGGTCAGCGGGGTTGCCCGGCCGGTAATGCTCGGTCAGGTAAGAGCGCAGGGCTTCGATGCGCTCGGCCATCGCCCGGCCGCCCATACTGCGCCGCATCAACTCGAGTTGCGCGGTACCGCGAGTGAGCCGAGACGGGCGGAGGCCGCGGGGCGTGCCGCGGCCTCCGGCCCGGTCAGAGGGTCCGCGTCAGCCGGTCGGCGAGGATCTGCGCGAATTTGGCCGGATCCTGCAGTTCCCCACCTTCGGCCAGCACAGCGGTGCCGTACAGGAGTTCGGCGGTCTCGGTGAGCTCGGGAACCTTACCCGCGTCGGCGTCGTCCTTGCGGGTGTCGTACGCGTCGCGCAGACCCGTCACCAGCGGATGGGCCGGGTTGAGTTCCAGAATGCGCTTGAACTGCGGCAGCTCCTGACCCGAGGCGCGGTACATCCGTTCCAGCATCGGGGTCATATCGAAAACATCGCCCACCAGGCATACCGGCGAACTGGTCAACCGGGAGCTGAGCCGGACCTCCTTGACGCTGTCCTCGAGGGTTTTGCCCAGCCAGGTCAGCACCTCGGCGAAATCCTTGTCCTGCTGTTCGCGCAGGGCCTCGGATTCCTTCTTCTCCTCCTCGGTTTCCAGATCGACCTCGCCCTTGGCGATCGACTGGAACGGTTTGCCGTCGAACTCCGACACCGAACCGACCCACATCTCGTCGACCGGATCGGTGAGGATCAGCACCTCACGGCCCTTGGCGCGGAATGCCTCCAGATGCGGCGACCTTTCGACCTGATCCCGGGACTCCCCGGTCATGTAGTAGATGCCGTCCTGCCCCTCGGGCATCCGCTCCACATATTGCGCCAGCGTGGTCGCCTCGGTGTCGGAGTGGGTGGAGGCGAAGGACGACACTTCCAGCAGCGTCTTCTGGTTGTCGAAGTCGGAGAGCAGCCCCTCTTTGAGGACCCGGCCGAATTCCTGCCAGAAAGTACGGTATTTCGCCTGGTCCTCGGCGCCCTGCAGATCCTTGACGGTGCTCAGCACCTTCTTCACCAGACGTTTGCGGATCATCTGGATCTGCCGGTCCTGCTGCAGGATCTCGCGGGAGACGTTCAGCGACAGGTCCTGCGCGTCCACCACACCCTTGACGAAACGCAGGTACTCCGGCATCAGCTCTTCGCAGTTGTCCATGATGAACACGCGTTTCACGTAGAGCTGGACACCCCGCTTGTGTTCGCGGGTGAACAGGTCGAACGGCGCCTGCGAGGGCAGGAACAGCAGCGCCTGATATTCGAACGTGCCCTCGGCCTTGAGCGGGATTATCTCCAGCGGCTCGTCCCAGGCGTGGCTGACGTGCTTGTAGAACTCCTGGTATTCCTCCTCGGAGACCTCGCTGCGCGGGCGGGTCCAGAGGGCCTTCATCGAGTTGAGGGTCTGCTCCTCGACGACGGTCTTCTCCTCTTTCTCCTCCCCCTCGCCCTCGGTCACCGTCCGCTCGACCTGCATCCGGATCGGCCAGGCGATGAAATCGGAGTACTTCTTGACGATTTCGCGGAGCTTGTGCTCCTGGGTGTAGTCGAAGAGGTGGTCCTCGGCGTCGGCCGGCTTCAGGTGCAGCGTGACAGCGCTGCCCTGCGGGGCCTCGTCGAGGGTTTCGATCCGGTAGGTGCCCGAACCGGCTTCCGATTCCCAGCGCGTACCGGTGTTCTCCCCCGCCCGGCGGGTCGTGAGCACGACCTTGTCGGCGACCATGAAGGTCGAGTAGAAGCCGATACCGAACTGGCCGATCAGCTCTTCGGCCGCGGCGTCGGATTTCGCCTCGTTCAGTTTGCGGCGCAGTTCGGCCGTGCCGGACTTGGCGAGGGTTCCGATCAGGTCCACCACTTCGGCGCGCGACATGCCGATGCCGTTGTCCCGGACGGTGAGGATCCGCTGATCCTGGTCGACCTCCAGCTCGATGTGCAGATCATCGGTGTCGACGTGCAGGTCCTTGTCCTGATAGGACTCCAGCCGTAGCTTGTCCAGCGCGTCGGAAGCGTTCGAGATCAGCTCCCGCAGGAACGTGTCTTTGTTGGAGTAGACCGAGTGGATCATCAGCTCGAGCAGCTGATGGGTCTCGGCCTGGAACTCGAGTTGTTCGACGTGCTCAGTCACGCTGAACAATGGTAATCAAGCCTGTGCGGGACTCGTCCACAGGTCCGTCGGTGCTCCCGGCGCCGCGGCGAAATCGCTGAGTGCGGGAACCTCGCGGTCGGCGGAGTGCTCCCGGGGCGTCCTGGGATTCATCCATTCGCGCAGGACGGCGGTGGCCCGCACATCGTCCTCGTTGTACTCCAGCAACCGGGTGCGCTGGGTGAGATCCGGATCGTCGTCGTAGCCGACCGCACGCCGATACCAGCTCATCGACGCCTCCCCGCCGGCCTCGGGATCACGCCACGCGAAACCGGCGACGGGGGCGATCTTCTTGAGACCTTTGCCGCTCGGGCAGATGAACTGATCGGTGACCGCCTGGAACATGTCCACCCACTGGATGGAGTCCACGAATTCGGTGACCTGCGCCGCGGTCGGCACTCCGGGGCGACCGGCGAACCGGCGGGCCGATTCGTAGAGCCATTTGTCCTCGGCGCTACGCGAATAGCAGTACGCGGCGAAGGTCCGCCCGGCGGCCACGGTCTGCGCCCTGATCTCCATCAGCCACGTCCAGAACTCGGCGAAGGACCGGCCCTCGTCCTCGGTGGGCAGTGGATCCCAGGTGACGAAGGCCTTGTACTCCCCGTCGAGAAGCGTCCCCCACAGGTAGGCGCCGTCTTCCTGGTAGCTCTCCAGGTCCACATCCACCTCGACATCGGCCCGGCGCACCCACACCTGACCGAACCGCCGTACCAGCGGCGCGTCCACGAGCCAGGCACGGGCAGTGACCACGGCCTCCTCGAACGGTCCGTGCTGCCAGTCCTCGGGTTCGGGCCCCGACCAGGCGGCCAGTTCGTCGATGGTCCGGACCCCGTGCCCGCGCAACACCTCGGCGCGCGAACCGGGCGCCACCACGCTCACATCGCGGTGTTCGTTCAACCAGGCCTGGCAGCCGCCCTCGGCCCCACGGTTCCACCAGATGCACTGACGGCATTCGGGGACCTTGGACGGAACGGTTTCCACCTGGCCGCGGACCACCGCTATCCGATCCGCGAAACGGCTGTCGTAATCGGCGAGCACGGAGGTCAGGTCGTGGACCAGGATCCGGTCGAAATGGAAGCCGATGACCCCACCGACCGGACTGGACGGAGCCAGCCCCCGCCGTTCCAGCATCCGGTACACATGGGCGAGCCGCTGCTGGTCACGCGGTTGCTGACGCAGTTTCCGGGCACGGTCGGGGACCGGCTCCCAGGCGAACAGATCCGAGGTCAGCGGATGGAATTCGGCAGGCTCCGGTCTCCGGGGGTCGGTGACCTTGTGGTTGACCACGATCACCGGGATATAACCGCCCCGCGCATCGCGCAGCAGGATCTCCGCGCCGCCCCGGCGGCCGGTATCCGGTTCCTGCGGCAGCAGCCCACCCCAGATCCGGGCAGCGCCCGCTTCGCAGGCGCTGATCGTGGCGGCCGCGCGGGCGCTCGCGGACAGGGCGGGGTCGATAACGACCCAGCCGTCGGGGTCCGCCGCGACGAGGGTCTCGCGTACTCGCTCCCGATGAGCCTGGGCGGCGGCCCGGCGCTGCTGAACTCCCGCGTCTTCGCGTACTTCGGCGAGCTGTTCGGGATGCGCGGCGTCCATCCCGAGCCGGTGCCGACAGCCGATCAGACCGCGTGCGTCCAAGAACGCGGGCCGGTCCGCACCGGCGGCGAACCGCCCTGCGGGTACAGGAGACTCCCGCCGCTCATGATCGGCGTCGGAGGGATCTTCGCGGTCGATACTGCCCGGTTGCACGCAAGCAGTATGGTCCCCGACCCCGACAGTCCACCGAATCGAGGGTCCGGAGCGGGGGCCGCCGCACCGGTCCGGGCAGAGTCTCTCGCCTGTTCGGCCGGGAACCCGATAGGGTGTCGGCGAACCGTGTGACACGGGTGGACGGTGCGGTTTTCCGTGTCGTGTCGCCGTAGCGAACCAGCATTACGGAGGGCCTTCGATGGGGTTGTTCACCAAGCGCAAGCGGCGGCCGAGTCGGCGTGCCGAGGCCAAGGCTCTCAAGCACAAGGCCGCGATCGAGGCCAAACTCGGCGCGAAGAACGATCGCAAACATCAACGCGCGCAAGCCCGTTCCCAGGACAAGGTCGCCAAGGCGCAGGTCGCCGCGCTGCAGGCCGAGGAGAAAGCCGCTCTCGAGACCGCCGCCCGGGCGAAGCGGGATCCGTTCGGTCCCGGACAGGTCAAGAAGTACATCGGGGTCGCGCGGGTGCTGGTTCCGGTGCTCGCTCCGCTGGCCTACCGCGGCGCGACCTGGGTGCGCGGGCAACTCGACGCGCGCCGGGCCAGGGAACTCGGTATCGGGGTGAGCCAGCTCGGTGACTACGCCGGACACGGCGGCCGGTTGCAGGCCCGTATCGGCAATACCGAAGCCGCACTGGACAAGATCGCGAACGGGAACACCGGCAAGGACAAGGGCACTCAGCAGTTCGTCAGCGACGCCCGCAACCGGCTCGACGCCCTCACCGCGGCCGTCCGCACCGCCGATCAGATGCCCGCCGCGCGACGGCGTTCGGTGCACGCGTCGATCGCCACAGAACTGTCCAGGATCGAGGCGGACGTGCTCGCCCGTCTCGGCGTCGCCTGACCGGTACCGGGGCGCCGGCCGATCCCGGGCCGTAGTTCCCGACCGGCGCGAACCCCGGCCCGGATGCGCGCGCTCCGGGCCGGTCGACAACTATGGACACTGCCCTGTCCACTCCCCGACCGGCCGCAACCGGCCGGGTCGGCGAATCCGGAAGCGCTCGATGCCTGCCAGCACCTGTACGACTCCCGCACGGTTGCGGGGTTGTCTGGTGGGCGCGACGACCGGTGCGCTGGCCGTCGCCGCGCACGGTGCCGCGGGTGGGGGTTATCCCTCGTCCGCCGGAGCCGCGCTACTGCTGCTGACAGCGCTGGTCGCCGGGGCTGCGGCCGGTTCGGCGGCCGACGACGCCGGGCACCGGCGGATGTGGTGGCCCCCTGCCAGAGGGTCCGGCGTCCTGATCCCACTGGCGATCGGCCAGTTCGCCGGGCACTGGGCACTCTCCGGACTCACCGGTCATCACACCGTCGATGACGGCGCGCCGGGCGCGTTGCCGGCGGCCGCCATGGGCGCCGCCCACCTGCTCGCCGTCGCGGTCTGCGCGATAGCGATCATCGTGGCCGAGCGGCTGTACCGGTCGGCGTCGTCGGTGTTGCGCGCGCTTCTCGCACCGCCGCGTCCGGCACCCCCGACCCCACGGGTCCGGGTCGCCGCGACCGCCGCGTCCGCCCCGCACCGCGCTCCGAACGGGGCGTCGGGTCCACGCGCGCCGCCCGCGCGCGCCGATATCGACGTCACCATTTCCTTCGGAGAGAAAGCACCCAACCCATGTCCCACGGGTTTTCCCCCACCCTGCGGCGCGGCCTGACCGCGACCTTCGCCGCCGGATTCGTATTGGCCGGAGCCGGTACCGCGGCCGCGCACGTCTCGGTCTCCGCCCCGGACGCGACGCCGGGTCACGGCGCGGTCGCCACCTTCAGCGTGCCGACCGAATCCGATACCGCCGCCACCACCTCGGTACGGATCACCGTGCCCGGTTTCTCGACCGCGCGCACCGAACCCGTGCCCGGCTGGACCGCGAAGATCGACCGCGACGACAAGGATCAGGTCACCGCGGTCACCTGGACCGCGAATCCGGGGTCGCCCGGTATCCGGCCGGGTGAGTTCCAGCGGTTCGCGGTATCGCTCGGACCGTTCCCCGAATCGGATTCGGTCAGCTTCCCGGCCGAACAGACCTACAGCGACGGCACGGTCGTGCGCTGGAACGAAACCGGCGACCACGATTCGGTCGAGCATCCCGCGCCGGCGGTCGCCCTCTCCGGCGACGCGGCCGACCATGGCGGCCACGACGGCGAGACCGCGGCCGCACCCGCCGACGGGACCGGCGATACGACAGCCCGCTGGCTCGGTGGTCTCGGTCTGGCGCTGGGCGCGCTGGCCCTGGGCGCCGGGGTGGGCGCCGTGGTCCGGAGCCGGCGATGAGGCACCCGGCCGCCCGGTGGGGCCGCCGCGTCACGGTGGCCTCCGCCCTGCTGTTCCTGACCCTCGGACTGGCGGCCGGCCCGGCCGCCGCGCATTCCGCCGTCGTGGGCAGCGATCCGGCCGAGGGCGCGACGGTGCAGGTGGGGCCGCAGCGTGCCACCATCACCTTCAACGAACCCCTGCAGCCGAGCTTCCCGGCCATGACCGTGGTGGGCCCGGACGGAAACCTGTGGTCCAAGGGCGAGCCGGTCGTCGACGGCAGGAACCTCAGTGTCGAGGTCGGCGCGCTCGGTCCGGTCGGGGAGTACCGGATGGCCTTCCGGGTCACCTCGGCCGACGGCCACGTCGTCGACGGGGATCGCAGCTTCACGCTGAGCACCCCGGGTAGCGGAATTCCGGGACCGCCCGCCGACGCGCAGGCCTCCGGCGGCGGATCGGGCGGCGGTATCCCGGTGTGGGTGTACATCGTCGGCGCGATCGTCCTGTTCGGCGGCGGTCTCGCGTTCGCGCTGTTCGGTTCGAACCTGGGCCAGGGCAAGAACAAGAAGTGAGAAATGGTGGCCCGAGCGGGACCGACGGAAGAGTCGCGCTCGCACTCGTGATACCGGCGGGCTTGCTCGGGGTGCTGTCGGCCTGGGCTGTCGGTGCGGTACCGGCAGCCGCGACGGTGCGGTTCGGCGCCGATATCGCGGGTGCGGCCGTACTCGGCCTCGCCGCGCTGCCCCGGCTGGCCGACCGGGTCGAGGTGCCGTGGCGGATGCTGGCGGTACTCGCCGGACTCTGGTGCTGCCTCGAATTCGCGGTACTGGTGTGCGCCGCGGGCGAGGTGGTCGGGTCCGGCGTCACGGGGTTGAGCCCCGCCGATTTCGGCACTTATCTGGCGCGGATCAGCGCGGGACAGATCGGCGTGGCGATCCTGCTCGGCACGGCCGCCATCACCGTGTACGCGGCGATCGCCTTCCGGCGGCCACAGCGGCGCTCACCGGATCTGGTGCTCGTTTTCGCCGCGGTCTGTGTGACCCTGCGTCCTATCACCGGGCATATGTCGCAGCAGGCGCTCGGCTCGGCGCTGGCCGGGGTGCATGCGCTGGCCGCATCGACCTGGCTGGGGCTGCTGCTGGCGCTGGGGCTGGTGGTCCGCGGCCGCCGTGGGTGGGCCGAGACCCTGCCCCGGTATTCGGCGGTGGCCTTGCCGATGATCGCGGCCGTGGCGCTCACCGGGCTGATCAACGGGCTGGTCCGGCTGGGCGGGATCACACCTTTCTTCACCACCGGCTACGGGCGGATCATGCTGGCCAAATCAGTGCTGCTGGTCGTGCTGCTGGCGCTCGGCTGGTGGTGGCGCCGGAGCTGGGTTGCCCCGGCCGCCGCCCACCGGATGCCGGCCGAGGCGTCACTGCGCCGGGCGGTGGTGGAGGTGTCGGTGATGGCGGTGGTGTTCGGGCTGGCGGCATCGCTGGCCATCACGGGATAACCTGTGGTCATGCGTGCCGGGGCCCGAACACCGAACCTTCTCCAGCGGATCGGGTACATCTGCGGCCGGACCCTGCCCGCCGAGTACTCCGACTGGGTGCTCGACGATCTGACCGGCTCCGGGGCGACCAGGCGTTACCTGGTCCGGATGCTGGTGCCGATCGTGCTGGTGCTGCTGCTGTTCCTCCTGGTACCGGGCCCGCTGTGGATCGGTGCGTCGATGATGGCGCTGCTGCTGTTGCCGCTGATCTACTTCACCGTGGCGCTGACCTACGTTTTCCGGCGCAATCGGCTGGTCAAGCACGGGCTCGATCCGGCGCTGGCCGATATAGACGTCCGCCGGCGCGCCGAGACCGAACGCGTCGCCTACGAGCAGCGCCACGGCCGGGCCTGATGCATCGCCGCGAATTCACCCTGGTGAGCGCCATCACACGGGCATAGCCTGGAGCTATGGACACGCCGACCTTCAAGCAACGGATCGCCTACGATCTGGGCCGCGAATTGCCCGCGGAGTTGCACGAGTGGGTAGTCCGCGACCTCGTCGGCCACGGGGCCATGGAGCGCTATCTCATTCGTTTCATCGGACCGATCATCCCGTTCTTCGCATTGATTCTGCTGTTCCCGGGACCTATGACCCTCAAGCTGGGCCTGATCGTCATGATGATCGTTCCGCTGATCATCTTCACGATCGCCCTGAGTTATGTGTGGCGCCGGTATCGCCTGGTCCAGCACGGATTGAACCCGGACCTGGTCGACAAGCAGAAGTTCTCCCAGCACGATCGTGAGCTGTACAACCTGCGCTACCGCCATTAGCGGCCCGCACGCAGCGGTGACACGGCTCCCGGCCGGGGGCCGATGCCGGGCGCGCCGATCCACCCGGCACAATCGACAAACGTGACCGAATCAGAGCAGCAGGTGGCCACCGCGGATCTCGCCGACGAGATCGGGCCCGATATTCGCAGTTGCGACACCCAGTTCATCCAGTTCGGCGGCCACCAGGTCTTCTCCGGCCGGATCACCACGATCCGCTGCTTCCAGGACAACCTGCTGGTCAAGCAGACTCTCGGCGAACCGGGCGCCGGTCAGGTGCTGGTCGTCGACGGCGGCGCGAGTGTGCACACCGCGCTGGTGGGTGACATCATCGCCGGCCGCGGGGTCGACAACGGCTGGGCGGGGGTAGTGGTGAACGGAGCGGTCCGGGATTCGGCGATTCTGCGCACGCTCGAGATCGGCGTGAAGGCCCTCGGCACCAATCCGCGCAAGAGCACCCAGACCGGGAGCGGTGAGAAGAACGTCCCGGTCGAGTTCGGCGGCGTGACCTTCACCCCCGGCGAAATGCTCTACAGCGACCACGACGGCATCGTGGTCCGCGCCGAGGACTGACTCCGCCGCCCGGCCTCGGCGGGCTATCCGCCGCCCACCCTGGCGGAATGACCGGCGATGGCCACCACATCGCCGACCTGCAGTTGACGCCCCCGACGCAACTCGACCTCGTCGTTCACCCGCACCAATCCGGCGGCGATGACGGTTTTGGCCTCCGACCCCGATTCGATCAGGTTGGCCAGCTTCAGGAACTGTCCGAGCCGAATGACGGCATCGTCGATCGGCACATCGATTGGATCCGGCATGGCTCCATGCTTACTCCCCCGGTCACCAGGTGTTCCGACCGACCCCGGCAACCCTGTGCCCGGGCGGTCCGGATGATGTAACAACAAGACATATCCGGCATTTCACAACCGGTTACGCGCCACGCCCGGGACCCGATTGCCCATATCGGCCAACCGCGCCCGCGCACAGGGCAATACATGCGAATCCGGCCGGATATACCACTAACACGCCGGGACACAGCCATGATTCGGCGATTCCTGGCGGCAAACTGGAACGGTGATATCCCCGCAGGAACCGAGGCACCCCGAACCACCCGGACGGACCGTCACGCCCGGACGGTTCGCGCCAGTACCGCGTATCGCCGCGCTGGTGTCGGGTGTTCTCGCGGTGGCATGTCTGATCTGGAGTGTCTCGCCGACACTGTCGGCGGCGCTGGGCGACCCCCGCCGCTATCTCGACGAGTACTACCTGGCCGCACCCGACACCAGTCTGTTGTGGGCCGCGCTGGCGGGATGGCTGGCGATCGGGCTGGCCGGCCGCAAACGCGTGGCCTGGTGGGCTGTGGTGCTCTATCTGGCGAGCTGGTTGCCGGTGAACCTGCTGGATATCGTTCGCGAGCGGGACCGGCATGCCGCGATCGCACTGATCGCGCACACCGCCGCGCTCGGCGTACTGATAGCGAGCCGGTCGCAATTCGGCGCGCGCATCCGGCGTAGCAGTTTCCGCCCGGCCGCGGCGATCCTGGCCGGGGGGTCGGCGGTCGCGGCGGTCGCCGGTTGGGGTGTGGTGCAGGTACTTCCCGGATCGCTGGCCTCCGCCGCGCAGCGTGGGCTGTGGGTGCCGGCCGAACTCACCGCATACCTGGTGGGCCGCCCGTCGGACTTCACCGGCGCACCGCCGTTCTCCGCCCAGTTCCTCATCGGACTGTTCGGCGCGCTGGTATTGGCGGCGACCGCGGTGGTCCTGCGCCGCACTCAGCGCGCCGAATACGCGCTCACCGAATCCGACGAATCCGCGCTGCGCACCTTGATGCAGGAACCCGACACCGCCGGATCACTGGACTATTTCGCCACCCGCCGCGATCGAGCGGTGATCTTCACACCGAACGGTAGAGCGGCCATCGGGTACCGGGTGGAGTACGGCGTCTGCCTCGCCCTGGGTGATCCCATCGGCGCCCGCGACTCCTGGCCGCAAGCCGTCGAGACCTGGCAGCGATACGCCCGCCGATTCGGTTGGACGATCGCCGTGATCGGGGCGAGCGAATCCGCTGTGCCCGTATATCGGCGAGCCGGGCTCACCGCGATCTCGGCGGGCGCGGAAGCCCTCCTGGACACCCGAACGTTCTCCTTGGCCGCGTCGGAGCTCGAACCGGTCCGGCACACCGTCGCCCGGCTACGCAAACGGGGTGTGACGGTTCGGATCCGCCGCCACCGCGATATCGGCACGACCGAACTCGCGCGGCTCGCGGTGCGGGCCGAGCAGTGGCGGCCCGGCGAGACCGAACGCGGCTATCCGCTCCCGCTGGGGCGGCTCGGCGATCGGCGCGACGGCGACTGTCTGCTCGTCGAGGCAGTCGATGCCGAAGAGCGGGTGCTGGGGTTGCTCTCACTGGTCCCGTGGGGACACGCGGGCGCGACGCTGGAGATGCTGCGCCGCGAGCCCGACAGCACCGAAGAGATCGCCGACCTGCTGATCGCCGAATTCGCGCTCCGCGCCGAACAACACGGAATCCACCAGGTTTCGCTGAACTGCACGCTGTTCCGGTCGGTGTTCGAAGCCGCGGGCCGGCATCGGCCCCCGCGGGGGTCACAGGGTCCGCACGCGGCGCTGAGCGCGGTGGCGTCGACGGTGCGCGATGCGCGCACCGCACCGCTGTCGTTCTCACGCTGGTGGCAGCTCGCGCAGTTGCATCGAGCGAGTATGCGATACCAGCCGCAATGGATCCCCCGATACGTTCTGTGCGATGCCCCGGGCGATCTGCCGCGAATCGCCGTCGCCGCCGCGCGCGCCGAAGGTCTGCTGACGTGTCCGGGCGGGAATTCCGCGGCCTTCACCTATACCGGGCAGCATCCTTCGGCACCGGAACATCCGACCCCCGTGCAGGTCGGCGGCGCGACCGCGAGGCCCGACACCGAACCGGCGCCTCTCGCCGCGTACCGCCCCGAACAGGTCCGCGTGCGAACCGGGAAACTGGACCGTCTCGCCGCGGCGAATATCGACCCTTATCCCCTGCCGTTTCCGCCGACCCATACCGTGGCGGACGCCCGGCGGACGCCGCGCGGTACAACCGTCCGCGTATCCGGCCGGTTGCTGCGCCTACGTGACTGCGGCGGGGTGATATTCGCGGTGGTCCGGGACTGGACCAGTGATATCCAGCTCTTGCTGGATCGTGATCGGCTCGGCGCGCAACGCTGCGCCGAATTCGGCGAACTCGTCGATCTGGGAGATCTGATCTCGGTGAGCGGCCAGCTCGGCTACAGCCGCCGCGGCGAACTGTCACTGCTGGTGGCGGATTGGCGGATGCTCGGCAAATGCCTGCATCCGCTGCCCGACAAATGGCACGGGCTCAGCGATCCGGAGGTCCGGATGCGGCGCGGCTACCTCGATCTGATGATCGACCGGGACGCCCGCGAGCTACTGGCCCGCCGCAGCGCAGTCCTGCGCGCGCTACGCGACACCCTGCACGACTGCGGTTTCCTGGAAGTCACGACCCCGGTACTGGAGCACAGCCCCGGTGGCGCGCCCGCGCGCAGTTTGCGAACCCGTATCGACGCCGACAACACCGACCTGTTCCTGCGGGCCGCACCGGAACTGTCGCTGAAGCGGTTGTGTGTAGGTGGCGTCGAGAAGCTGTTCGAACTGGGCCCCGGATTCCGTAACACCCGCGCCGACACCCGGCATCTGCCGGAGTTCACCCTGTTGGAAGCCTATGAGGCGCACAGCGATCACCGCCGCATGATGACCCTGTGCCGCCAACTCGTCCAGCAAACCGCGCTGGCCGCCAACGATTCGATGATCGCCATGCGACCGACGCCGGACGGTTCGCTCGAGGCGGTGGACATCTCTGGGGAATGGCGGGTGCGCTCGATGTTCGCGGCCCTTACCGAAGAGTGCGGGACCGAGATCTCCCCACGGACCGCGCTGCCGGATCTACGGGAGCTGTGCGAGAAGGTCGACATCACCTACCAGCCGGGCTGGGACGCGGGCCGGACCGCCTATGCGCTCTACGAACGGCTGGTCGCCGAAACCACCCGCGAGCCCACCTTCTATATCGATTTTCCGGTTTCGGTGTCGCCGCTGGCCCGCCCGCACCGTCGCGACGCCGCGCTCGCCGAACGCTGGGACCTCGTCGCCTGGGGAATCGGACTGGGCACCGGTTGCAGTGAACTCACCGACCCGGTGGAACAGCGGCGCCGGCTCACCGAGCAGTCACGGCTCGCGGCGGACGGCGGTCCGGCCACCATGGCGCTCGATGAGGATTTCCTGTGCGCGCTGGAACACGCGATGCCGCCGACCGGCGGTCTGGGTCTGGGCGTGGACCGAGTGATCATGCTGTTGACCGGGCGATCGCTGCGGGAGACGCAGCCCTTCCCGTTGGTCAGGCCACGATGAGGGCCCGAAAGGCGGCGAGATAGGGCACCTCCAAGGTGTGCCGGGGCATTGATCAGGCGAAATGTTTTCGTACCCGACTCGCGGGGAAGTACGGTGTAATGATCTCGGCCCCGGGAGGAGGGGCCCCACTCTCGGAACGGGGTTTGATTTGAGTTACGTAGACCTGCTCACCCATGCGAGCCAGGTGGACTATTCGGCCTGGGCGAACACCGATACGCTCGCGTCCGCGGTCGATCTGGCCGCCCGCAAGAGGAGCAAGAGCAAGAGCGGCGGCGGCTTCGGGTTGTTCGGCCTGCTCTGCTGCGTGCTCGTGGTCGTCGTCATCGTCGTGATCATCGTGCTGGCGCGTAAAAAGAAGAGCGACAACAACTCGCAGGGAGGGTTCCCGCAGCCCGGCCAGCCGCCGCAGGGGGGTTATCCCCAGCAGGGCGGCTATCCGCAGCAGGGCGGCTATCCGCAGCAGGGCGGTTACCCCCAGCAGGGCGGTTACCCCCAGCAGGGCGGTTACCCCCAGCAGCCCGGTTACCCCCAGCAGGGCGGTTACCCCCAGCAAGGCGGGTATCCCTCGGACCCGAACTACCCCAACCCCCCGCAGGGTGGTCAGCCACCGTACCCGCCCACAGGGCAGTAATCCCCTCGACCGGACACCGCTCCGGCACTCGGCCCGGCTCGCCGTCATCTCGGCGACCCGGGCCTTTCGTTTCCTCCGGACACCGGACGATTTCTCCGGCTCCTGTCTCGGCCGGTCACCGAGCACGCTGACCTCGGCTGGTAGATGAAGGCCCCGATGCGGCAGAGTGGACCCGTGCAATTGATACTCGTTCGCCATGGCCAGCCTCGCCGGGTCGACAATGCCCAGGAAGCGGCCGACCCCGGGCTCGCGCCCATCGGCGTGGACCAGGCCGAACGGGTACCGGCGGCGCTGGAGCAGCACCGGATCGTCCGGGTGATCAGCAGTCCGCAACGCCGGGCCCGCGAGACCGCGGCGCCGACCGCCGCGAAACTGGGCCTGAGTGTGGACATCATGGACGATCTGGCCGAGTACGACCGCGAGCTACCGTCCTATATCCCCATCGAGGACGCCAAGATCGACTTCCGCGACACCTACGACCGGATCAAGTCCGGCCATCTGCCGTCCCAGATCGATGCCGACGCCTTCCGGCAGCGCGTGCACGACGGGATCACCGAGATCGCTTCCACCACCGCGGCCGCCGACACCGTGGTGGTTTTCGCCCACGGCGGGGTCATCAACGTCACTCTGCAGGACATCCTCGGCCTGGCGCGGCCGCTGACCTTCCCGATCGATTACTGCTCGATCACCCGGATCCTGTTCTCCCGTACCGGTCGCCGCACCGCGGCGACCGTGAACGAGAACGGCCACGTCTGGGAATTGCTGCCGCGCAATATCTCCAGCTGATCAGGCCATATTCGAGATCCAGTTGTGCATCCACGACAGCGCGGACTGTCCACCGCCGACGTTGTAGCTGCCGTAGGAGATATGCGACTCCGACTTGTAGAACGACTCGAGATCCTTGACCCGCTTCTCGTTCGCCCCCTCCGAAAGCTGCGCCTGCAGCGTAGGCAGCCCGCCGGTGGCCATCAGATCGCTGACGATCGCCCCGACCTCCAGCTGGTACCGCCAGATATTCGCGGGATTGGCGTCGGAACTCTGCGCGAGGAAGCCGGCGAAACGAGTGATGAAATCGTCCTGAGCGGTGGCGCAGTAGAGGTCGTCGGGGATGCACACGGTGCGGGTGCGGTCGCTGAGCCAGCCGAATCCACCGACCCGGGCACCACCGGCGCCGGCTCCCGGCGCGTGCGGGCCGACCTGGATGTCTTCGGGCGCCCGGCGCGGATCGGAGATCAGCCCGACACCCGAGATGCGCTCCGGCCGAATCGGACCGAGACCGGTGCCGATTTCAGCGGCGAGGTCGCCCGCGGCGTCCGCGCCCTGGCTGTAACCGACCAGCGCGACATCGGTCGCGCCGCACCGCTGGGCCATATCCGAGATCATGCCGCGCGCGTTGGAGACGGCCTCGTTCTTGGAGTCGGCGTAGATATCGCCTTCCCATGGGAAAGCGGTGGCCGCGTAGGTGACGTAATCGACCTTGGCCGAGGACGGTAGCCCACTGGTCACCCTGGCCAACATGCCCGGGCTCGGGCGCTTGTCGTGGCCGGTTTCCCAGGTTCCGGGAATGGCCACTACGTACAGACTCGGGCAGCCGGGGGCAGCCGAAGCCGCCGAGCCTCCGACAACCAACCCGGATGCGACAGCCGCGCAGGCACCCAACGCCGCGGCAACCCTCTTGAACTGCATTCTGCTCCAGTCAACCCTGGCCCCAGATGGGGACGCTCCCGTTTAAGCCATCGCCAAGATGCTGATCTCCGCCGATGACGCCGATGTGTGTAACAGGTGAACAACAACCACGCGTCACAATTACACGATCGGATCACGATCTCGTACCGAGACACACCGGAGATAACAATAGAGCGACGGTTGCGCCACCGCCAGCCGAGCCCGCTCTGACCACCGCAGACGGTGCGGCGGGCGAATCGTCGAGTACCGCCCGCCCTTCGGGCAGCACAACGGCGCGTTGCCCCCGGAAGCACCGGGGACACCGCGCCGTAGCGTGTTCAGTTGTTCAGGGCCGGACTCCTACGATCAGCGCTGGGCTACAGCGGTCGGGGGGATCGGCGCGGGAAGCGCGGTCTCGCCCTCCAAATACTGATCGACCGCGGAAGCCGCGGCACGACCCTCGGCGATCGCCCAGACGATCAGCGACTGACCCCGACCCATATCGCCGGCGACGAACACGCCGGGGATATTGGTGGCCCAGTTCTTGTCCCGCTGGACATTGCCGCGCTGGTCGTAGCCGACACCGAGATCGCTGAGCAGTCCCGGCTTGTCCGGTCCGACGAAGCCCATGGCGAGCAGTACCAGATCGGCCTCGAGGGTGAACTCGGTGCCCTCGACCTTTTCGAATCGACCGTTGACCATGGTGACCTCGTGCGCATCCAGGCCGGTCACCTTGCCGTCGGCGCCGACGAAGCGCTGGGTGTTCACCGAGAACACACGTTCGCCGCCTTCTTCGTGCGCCGAGGAGACTCGGTACATCAGCGGATAGGTCGGCCACGGGGTGGACCCGGCGCGCTCCTCCGGCGGACGCGGCATGATCTCGAACTGGTGCACACTGGCCGCGCCCTGACGGTGCGAGGTGCCGAGGCAGTCGGCGCCGGTATCGCCACCGCCGATGATGACGACCTTCTTGCCGTGCGCGTGGATCGGGGGCAGACCGTTGTCGTCGGCCACCGGATCACCGTGCTGCACCCGGTTGGCCCAGGGCAGGAACTCCATCGCCTGGTGGATGCCGTCCAGCTCCCGGCCCGGGATCGGCAGATCACGGGCCTGGGTGGCGCCACCGGCGAGGACCACGGCGTCGAACCGCTCCCGCAGTTCGTCGGCGGTGATGTCGACACCGACATTGACCCCGGCTTTGAAGACGGTGCCCTCGGCCTCCATCTGCGCCAGGCGCCGATCGATGAAGCGCTTCTCCATCTTGAATTCCGGGATGCCGTAACGCATCAGGCCGCCGATCCGGTCGGCCCGTTCGAACACGGTCACGGTGTGACCGGCCCGGGTGAGCTGCTGCGCGGCCGCCAGACCCGCGGGCCCGGAACCGACGACGGCGACCTTCTTGCCCGTGAGACGGGTCGGATAGACCGGGGCGACCCAGCCCTCGTCGAAGGCGTTCTCGATCAGTTCGACCTCGACCTGCTTGATGGTCACCGGGTCCTGGTTGATCCCGAGCACGCATGACGCCTCACACGGCGCCGGGCACAGCCGCCCGGTGAACTCCGGGAAGTTGTTGGTCGCATGCAGCCGGTCGATGCCTTCGCGCCACCGGTCCTTGTAGACCAGGTCGTTCCACTCGGGGATCAGGTTCCCCAGCGGGCAGCCGTTGTGGCAGAACGGGATACCGCAGTCCATACATCGGCTGGCCTGCTTCTGCAGGGTCTCGTGCGGGAAACCCTCCTGGTAGACCTCTTTCCAGTCCATCAGCCGCAGCGGCACCGGACGGCGTTCGGGCAGCTCCCGGGACGTGTGCTTCATGAATCCTTGGGTGTCACCCACGAGCGGCCCCCGAATAATCACAGCGCCTCGTCGACGTCATCTTTAAAGCTCTCTCATTACCCACGAGCGGCCTCCATAATCGCTTCGTCGACGTCCTTGCCGCTCTTCTCGGCCTCGGAGATGGCGAGCAGCACCTTCTTGTACTCGCGCGGCATGACCTTCACAAAGTGGTTCACCTGCTGCGACCAGTCGCCCAGGATGCGTTCGGCCACCGCCGAACCGGTCTGATCCCGGTGCTGGGCGATGATGTCGCGCAGCCAGGTGAAATCGTCACCTGACAGTGCCTCGATGGCATCGGCCTGCTCCGGGTTGACCCGGCCGCCGAAGGTGGCGTCGGGGTCGTAGACGAATGCGAGACCGCCCGACATCCCGGCGCCGAAGTTGCGTCCGGTATCGCCGAGGATGACGACCCGGCCGCCGGTCATGTACTCGCAGGCGTGGTCGCCGACTCCTTCGACCACCGCGGTGGCACCGGAGTTGCGGACCGCGAACCGTTCGCCGACGACACCATTGATGAACGCCTGGCCGCTGGTCGCGCCGAACAGGATCACGTTGCCCGCGATGATGTTCTCCTCGGCCCGGAATTCGGCCGGGGCGTTGGGCGCCGGGCGCACCACCAGGTGCCCACCCGAAAGCCCCTTGCCGACATAGTCGTTCGCGTCGCCCTGCACACGCAGGGTGATCCCGGCCGGGACGAAGGCGCCGAAGCTGTTACCCGCCGAACCGGTGAGCGTGATGTCGATGGTGTCGTCGGGCAGGCCGGCGCCACCGTAGAGCTTGGTGACCTCGTGGCCGAGCATGGTGCCGACGGTCCGGTTCACGTTCGTGATCTTGGTGTCGATCTTGACCGGCTTGCCGAACTCCAGCGCGTCGCGGCTCTGCGCGATGAGCTCGTTGTCCAGCGCCTTGTCCAGGCCGTGATCCTGTTCCTTGGTGCGGCGGCGATCCTGGAACATGAATGCCGTCTCGACATCGTCGAGGATGGGCGACAGATCCAGCTTGCTCGCCTTCCAATGCTGCTTGGCCTTGGCGGTATCGAGCAGATCGACCCGGCCGATGGCCTCGTCCAGCGTGCGGAAACCGAGCTGCGCCAGCAGTTCCCGGACTTCCTCGGCGATGTACATGAAGAAGTTCACCACGTACTCGGCCTTGCCGGTGAAACGATCGCGCAGCACCGGATTCTGGGTGGCCACACCCACCGGGCAGGTGTCGAGGTGGCAGACCCGCATCATGATGCAGCCCGACACCACCAGCGGCGCGGTCGCGAAACCGTACTCCTCGGCGCCGAGCAGCGCGGCGATCATCACATCGCGGCCGGTCTTCATCTGGCCGTCGACCTGCACCACGATCCGGTCGCGCAGACCGTTGAGCAGCAGGGTCTGCTGGGTTTCGGCCAGACCGAGTTCCCAGGGCCCACCGGCATGCTTGAGCGAGGTCAGCGGGGAGGCGCCGGTACCGCCGTCGTGGCCGGAGATGAGCACCACATCGGCGTGCGCCTTGGACACACCCGCCGCGACTGTGCCGACACCGGGCTCGGCGACCAGTTTCACGTGGATCCGCGCCTGCGGATTCGCGTTCTTCAGGTCGTGGATGAGCTGTGCCAGGTCCTCGATCGAGTAGATGTCGTGGTGCGGCGGCGGCGAGATCAGGCCGACACCCGGGGTGGAGTGGCGCACCTCGGCGACCCACGGGTACACCTTGTGCGCGGGCAGCTGCCCGCCCTCGCCCGGCTTGGCGCCCTGGGCCATCTTGATCTGGATATCGGTGCAGTTGGTCAGGTAGTGCGCGGTCACGCCGAACCGGCCCGACGCGACCTGCTTGATCGCACTGCGCCGCCAGTCGCCGTTCTCTTCCGGCTCGAAACGAGCCGGCGATTCGCCGCCCTCACCGGAGTTGGAGCGGCCGCCCAGCCGATTCATCGCGATGGCGAGGGTTTCGTGCGCCTCCGCCGAGATCGAGCCATAGCTCATGGCGCCGGTGGAGAAACGCTTCACGATATCGGCGGCGGACTCGACTTGCTCGATCGGAATCGGGGAACGGGCACCCTTCTTGAACTTGAACAGACCGCGCAACGAGGCCAGCCGCTCGGACTGGTCGTCGACCAGCTTGGTGTACTCCTTGAAGATCGAGTACTGACCGCTGCGGGTCGCGTGCTGCAGCTTGAACACCGTGTCCGGGTTGAACAGGTGGTATTCGCCCTCGCGCCGCCACTGGTACTCGCCGCCCACCTCGAGCTCACGGTGCGCGCGCTCGTTGCGGTTCTCCAGGAAGGCGACCGCGTGCCGGGCCGCCACATCGGCGGCGATCTCATCCAGGCCGATACCGCCCAGGTGGGAGCGCAGACCGGTGAAGTACTCGTCGACGAGTTCCTGCGCCAGGCCGATCACCTGGAACAACTGGGCGCCGTTGTAGGACGCGACCGTGGAGATGCCCATCTTGGACATCACCTTCAGCACACCCTTGCTGGCGGCCTTGTTGTAGTTCGCGACGGCCTTGTGGTAGTCGGCGGCCCGGTCACCGGTGCTGCCGGGCACGGCCAGCGCGTCCCGGTCCAGCATGTCCTCGATCGACTCGAAGGCCATGTACGGGTTGATCGCGGCGGCGCCGAAACCGACCAGGGTCGCCATGTGGTGCACCTCGCGGGCGTCGCCCGCCTCCACCACCAGGCCGACCATGGTCCGCGTGCGTTCCCGGACCAGATGGTGGTGCACCGACGCGGTGAGCAGCAGCGACGGGATCGGTGCGAGCTTCTCGTTGGACTCCCGGTCCGACAGCACGATGATCCGGGCGCCACCGTCGATCGCGGCCGATACCTGGGTGTTGATGGCGTCGAGGGCCCGGCGCATGCCGGCCCCACCGGCCTTGACGTCGTACAGGCCGCGCACGACCACCGAACGCAGGCCGGTCTGGCTGCCGTCGTCGTTGATGTGGACCAGCTTCGCCAGTTCGTCGTTATCGATGATCGGCTGCTGGATCGCGATCTGCCGACAGGATTCCGCGGTGGGGTTCAGCAGATCCGATTCCGGGCCGATATGCCGACGCAGGCTGGTGACGACCTCTTCCCGGATAGCGTCCAGCGGCGGGTTCGTGACCTGGGCGAACTGCTGGGAGAAGTAGTCGAACAGCAGCCGCGGGCGCGCCGACAGCACGGCGATCGGGGTATCGGTGCCCATGGAACCCAGCGCCTCGGCGCCGGTCCTGGCCATGGGCGAGATCAGCAGGTTCAGTTCCTCGAGGCTGTACCCGAAGATCTGCTGCCGGATGAGCACCCGATCGTGCGACATGTGGATATGCGGGCGATCAGGGAGGTCGGAGAGGTGTTTGATGCCCTCGTCGAGCCACTCCCGGTACGGGTGTTCGGCGGCGAGCCGGGATTTGATCTCCTCGTCGCCGACGATCCGGCCCTGGGCGGTGTCCACCAGGAACATGCGCCCGGGCTGCAGGCGGATCTTGCGGATGACCTTGGACGGGTCGATATCCAGGACGCCGACCTCGGAGGCCATGACGACTAGGCCGTCGTCGGTGACCCAGATGCGGCTCGGGCGCAGACCGTTGCGGTCCAGGACGGCGCCGATAACGGTGCCGTCGGTGAAGCACACCGAGGCGGGCCCGTCCCACGGCTCCATCAGCATGGAGTGGTACTCGTAGAACGCCTGGCGTTCGGCGTCCATGTTCTCGTTGCGTTCCCAGGCCTCGGGAATCATCATGAGCACCGCGTGCGGCAGGCTCCGGCCACCCAGGTGCAGCAGTTCCAGAACCTCGTCGAAGCGCGCGGTATCGCTGGCTCCCGGGGTGCAGACGGGGAAGATCTTCTCCAGTCGGTTCTTACCGGCCGAATCCTTGCCGAAGATGTCGGAACGCAGCAGCGCCTCCCGCGCGCGCATCCAGTTCTCGTTACCGGCGACGGTGTTGATCTCGCCGTTGTGGGCCACCCGCCGGAACGGATGGGCCAGCGGCCAGGACGGGAAGGTGTTGGTGGAGAACCGGGAGTGCACGATGCCCAGGGCGCTTTCCACCCGGTCGTCCTGCAGGTCCAGGTAGAACGCGCGCAGCTGCGGCGTGGTGAACATGCCCTTGTAGACGAAGGTCTGACCGGACAGGCTCGGGAAGTAGACCGATTCCTTGCCGACCGAGCCCTCGCCGGCGCCGGCTTTGCCGAGTTCGTGCTCCACCCGTTTGCGGATGACATAGGCACGCCGCTCCAGGTCCATACCGGAGAGCGGCTCGGCCGAATCGGCGGGCGAGCCGATGAAGAGCTGCCGGAACAAGGGCATGGCATCGCGCGACAGCGCGCCGAGCGACGATTCGTCGATCGGCACCTCGCGCCAGCCGAGGACCGTCAGGCCCTCTTCCTTGACGATCTTCTCGACCCCGTAGGAGGCGCGAGCCGCCTCGCGCCGTGCCTGGGGCAGGAAAGCGATACCGGTGGCGTAGGAGCCTTCCGCCGGGAGGTCGAAATCGACCACTGCCCGGAAGAAGCGGTCGGGTACCTGGATGAGGATGCCCGCGCCGTCGCCGGAGTTCGGCTCGGCGCCAGCGGCGCCGCGGTGCTCCAGATTCAACAGGGCCGTGATGGCCTTGTCGACGATGTCACGGCTGCGGCGGCCGTGCATATCACCGACGAACGCGACACCACAGGCGTCGTGTTCGTTCGTCGGGTCGTAGAGCCCGATGGGTCCCGGGGACCTGTGGCCAGGTAGTTGCGTCATGCCTCTGCCTTCGAAAAAGTCGACCTCGACGTGGTGCGGCCTTTGCGAGAACGCCCTGTCGAACGCCGGTACTGTCGAACGCTCCCTGATCGAGAACTGCGTCCGTACGTTGGCCGACACCAGCCGCGCTGATGGTGTTCGGCGTGCAGTCACGTCTGAAGTTTTTCCACCTGTCGCTGTGCGCAGGTACCCGTCGGTAACGAAACGCTTACGCGCTCGGAACTTCGAGGCGGGATTTCGCCCGCTAGGCTGGCCTGATCGGTGGTCGCCCGAACCTGCCTCCGGCCGGACATGGGTATGTGCGGCGTAAGAGCAAACGATAAGCCAGGTCCGGGACCCAACCAACCAAGGTTGCCCTAATAATCGGATCTAGCTGGGCTTCTTCATTCGTTCCTCCACATATGCGCGTTTTCTAGTGTAAAGCAGCATTCGGGGGTGAATCGATCCCGTACCGGCCCTCCGAACAGCGGCGATCCGGCGGATCCAGCCTTTCGCGGATGTCGAGCCACATCCCGAGAACCCACGCTCACCTGCATCGAAGATGAATTCCCGGCGGCGGCGATGGGCAAACCCATCAGGCTGCGGCTAACTGTTGCACGGGTCGATGAGATGTTCGTGACAGCGGCGTGACAAGCACGAAACATGATCCGACCGTCCGGACTGTTTTTGCAATTCTGCCCTCCAGCACATGATCAGCAAACCTGTTTCCGAGTGGTCCACGACACATTTCCGGCACGGTTCGCGAGTCGGTCGCGTTGCGGCAGCACCGGTTTCGACCCTCTGCGCCGGGACCTCACAGGGGGACACCGGGACCGGACACGAGATGCTCCACGGCACCCCTGTGAAGATCCCCACACCCGTTCGCCAAGGGTCGATGGACAGGCGTGCCGCCTGTCACGCTGAGACAACGAATCGATGACAGCTGCAGAGGATATGGGCCCCATGAGCGTCACCGGCATATTCATCTGGCTCGGCGGTGGACAGCCCGCCGAGACCGCCGACGGATACGAGCGCACCGGCTACGCCGTCACCGGCGCAGGAGTGGCGCTGTTCGCCCTCGTCGCGACCGGGATCACCGGCGTCGCCCTGGGCTCCGGGGACTGGCCGGTGGCCGCGGTCGCGACGACGGCGCTGGTCGCCGGGGTTCTCGCCGGCCTGCTCGGCCGGGCACTGGCCGGGGCCGAACCGACAGGCCGGCCCGATCGGCCCGCCGGGACCATCGACGTCCCGGCGGTCGCGGCCCGGATCGGCACGGCGGTATTGGCCGGTGTGGTGCTGGCCGAGATGGCCGTCACCGTGCTGTTCGGCGGCACGGTGGACCGGATCCTCGACGATCGCGCGGCCGCCACCGCCGCAACGGCCCCGGCCGCGCGCACCGCGCAGGACGAACTGGACCGTGCCGTCGCCGATCGCAGCGCACTCGATCAGAGCATCGCGACGGCGTCCGCGGATATCGACAGCGCTCTGGTCGTGGCCCGCTGCGAGTTCAATCCGAGCCCGGAGTGCCCCCAGACCAAGATCACCGGGGTCCCGGGGCGCGGCCCGGAGGCACAGACCGCGAACGAACTGCTCGACGATGCCCGAACCGCACTGACCACCGCGCAGAATCGAGTGGCGCCGGCGGACCAGCGGGTGACCGACGCCCGCCAGGCACTCCACACTGCACAGGCCGGCGTCGCCGGCGGTGACCGCGGGTTCGGTGCGCGGTGGTCCGCCGCGCACGAGTACACAACCGACCAGATCGGGGCCCTGGCGCTCCGCTTGCTCACCTGGCTGGTATTCGCACTGGTGGCGTCGCTCGCACTCATCCTGCGCTGGTGGCGGGGTGAAACCGCACAGGAGCGGCGACGGGCAGCCGCGGCCGTACGCGATCGCGCCGACCGCGCCGCCGAGGTGGCGATCGCCGAGAAGGAAGCCCGGATCCGGGCCGACACCGCGGCCGTCAAGGCCGAGCAGCAGCTCACCGCGGCCCTGCTGGTGGCCGAAGCCGACACCACCATCGACAGGGAGCGGCAGCGCACCAGAGTGATCGCCGCACTGGGCGGACTGGAGATCGGGGTCACCGAGCGCGCACCCGAACCCGCCGCGCTGCCGCCCGGCCGTGACAGTGCGCTGCTGCCGGGAACCGAGCCGGATGCCGCCCACCCCGATCTTCCGGTGCCACTCGGGAAGGAGCCCGCGGTGCGGCCGCCGGCGGGTCTGGAACTTCCGATCATCGGAAGCCTGCCGTTCACCGACACCGCGGCCCGCTGGATCCGCCCGCTCGTTCCGGCCTTCGTGAGTTCGGCCATCGACTCCGCCATAGATACCGCGAGCCAGCCGCTGCGCACCGCTCGCCATGTGCTCACCGAGGCCGAAGAGATCACCTTCACCCTGCGCCGGGCCCGGAAAGTCACGGTGGACAGCCAGGTCGACAGTCGGCAGCCCGCCCGTGGCCACTCCACTCGCTCCCGGCGCGACGCCGACGCCGACCTCACCCTGGACGCCGAGGCGATCGTCTCGGCGACGACGCACCTGGAGCCGGGGACTCCGGCCGGGCTGCCCGCGGGCGCCGCGCCGGATACCCCCCGCGCACTGCCACCGGGCCGGTGATCGCGCACGCTGCCGGGTCCCTACGGGCCCGCCGAATACGGCGAACCGCGACACGTAGTACCGGACTGTCCGAGTAGCGAGGGAGCCAGTGCGCGTGCCGCCGGGACCCTGAGCCCGCGGACCTCGCCGTTGCCGCACCGCGCGCGATGCCGCTCCGCACAGGTGTGACCACCCATCCATCGCGCCGTCACGCGGCGCCGAGTTCGCCCGTCATCCGCGGGCTCGGACCCCGTACACCCGTTAGACTCGGCCGCGTGCAGCCTGCCGCTGATCCGGCCGGCTCCGTCGGGGCGGGAGTACATCCGGAAGACCGAGCCCAGCTAGCGACGGTGCCGATCCGCCCGCTGAGTTTCCGGGAACTGGTCGACGCGCCGTTCGCCCTGCTACAACCCGATATCGGGATACTGGCCGGAGGTGCGGCACTCCTGCTGGCGGCCGGTGAGCTGGTAGTGGCGGCCGTCATCGGGCTCATCTCCCACCTGACCGGCGGATCCGACGAAGGCACCGCCCTCGGGGCGCTTTTCGCGACCCTCGGTTGCGCGTGGGTCATCCGCCTCACGCTGCGCGGAATCACGGTGACCACCGGTCTCGCCCGCGCCGGCCGGATGCCGATCGCCTTGCGGGAGAGTCTGCGGCGGACCGGTTCGCGGTGGGGCCCCTTGCTGCTGAGCCAGTTGTCGTTCACCGCGATCGGGGTCGCGGTGCTCGGCCTCAGCGGTGTGTTCTTCTGGTCGAGCTTCGTGGGCGGCCTGATCTGGTTTCTGCTCGCTTATCCTTGCTGCCTCCTCTGGTTGGCGTGGCTGCGAGCCCGGCATCTGGCGGCTGCCCCCGTACTGTTCGCGGAGGGGATCACGGCCCGGGCGGCACTCGCGCGGTCCGGTTCGCTGGTCGGAAACCTGCGCACCCAGCGCGCCGGACTCTGGATCTGCCAACGCCTGCTCTTCGCACTGCTGGCCGTCCCGGTACTGGGGCTCATGCTGTTCCTGAGTGATTTCTCCGGCACGCACCGATGGGCATTCCTGATCCTGCTCACCACTACCGCGCTCCTGCTCGTATCCTTCGCCGAGATCGTGGAATCCAGCGCCCGCGTGGTCGGCTATCTCGACCTCCGCTGCCGACGCGAGGGTCTCGATATCCGGATTCCCGCCCCGCCCGGAGGCGGCCGGTGACCGAGCCGAACCGGACCGTTCCCGATCCACCCCGGCTCGACGCCGCCGCGTCGCACGGTGCTGCCGCCGAACACGCCGCCGCGCACGGAGATTTCGATACCGCGCTGCGCGAACGTTTCCGGGCGGTATTGCGCGGTCTGGAACAGCGCGGAACGCTCGCGGTGCGCCGATCGCGCACCGCGCGGGAGACATCGCACGAAGCGGCGGCGAGCCTGCCGACCGAGCTCTCCGGCGAGCTTCCGGCCGCCGCCCGGGCTTTCGATGAAGTCGTGTACGGCGGTCGCCGCGCCGACGCGGACGAATACCGTCGACTGACCGAGGCCGACCGGTTCTCCGCGGCGGCCCCGCCGCCGACCGCCGAGCCCATCGATATCGACAGCGAGCCACGAAAGTCCCGGGCGCGGCGAACCACGTGGCAGTGGCCTCCGGTATTCCGCGATCCCCGCTTCTGGGCAGGCCTGGCCGCACTCGCCGTCGTCCTGCTCATGCTGTATGCGGTGTTACAGGGCTGCACCGGCCCCAGTGCGCCGCACCCGCCGGACGTACCGCCCACGGATCCACCGCCGATCGATCCGCCGCGGGACGGCGGTTACGACCCCGACCTGCCACGGCCCACCGGTGAGGATTCGTTCTTCGACCGGACACCGGGCTGGCTGGCCTTCGGCGGCATGCAGTTCCTCGTCGCCGCAGCCCTGCTGGTGTGGTGGCGGGCACGCCGCCGCGGCGCGTTGGTCGGGGAGCCCCGCCCGGTGGAGGTCGCGGCAAATGAACTACTGGCCGGTCAGGCGGGTCTCTACCGCCGCTCCGGCGACCACGCGCATATCGCGGGTGTGTTGCGCACCGCGACGCTGCGCAGACTGCGCCGGATCCTCGGTGTCGCCGCCGGATCCTCCCCCGAGGCACTCACGGCGGCGGTCGCCGTCCGCCTCGGCGCCGACCCGGGGACTATCGGCGCGGCGCTCTACGGGCCGGTGCCGGACGCATCGACCCTGGCACTCGTAGCCGCGCAACTCGAATGGATCGAAGCGGAGGTCGGATGACCAGCATTGACACCAGCAAGACGAGCACGGAAGGCGCCGCGCCCACAACGGCCGAAGCCGCCGCCGCGTTCGCCGCGCTGCGCACCGAGATCGGTAAGGCGGTGGTGGGCAACGACAACGCGGTCATGTACCTCGTACTCGCGCTGCTGTGCCGCGGCCACGTCCTGCTGGAAGGGGTTCCGGGCGTGGCGAAGACACTGCTTGTCCGGGCTCTGGCCACCGCACTGGATCTACAGCACAGCCGGGTGCAGTTCACCCCGGACCTGATGCCGGCCGATGTCACCGGATCGCAGATCTACGATCCGCATTCGGCCGAGTTCACCTTCCGCGACGGACCGGTGTTCACCAATCTGCTCTTGGCCGACGAGATCAACCGCACCCCGCCGAAAACCCAGTCGGCACTGTTGGAGTCGATGGAGGAGCGCCAGGTCTCCGTGGACGGGCGCCCCCGGCCGCTGCCCGATCCTTTCGTGGTCGTCGCCACGCAGAACCCCATCGAGCAGGAGGGCACCTATCCGCTGCCCGAGGCGCAACTCGACCGGTTCCTGTTCAAGGTCGATATCCACCTTCCCGAACGCGATGACGAATTCCGCGTCCTGCAGCGGCATGCCGAGGGCTTCGATCCGCGTGATCTCACCGGCGCAGGCTTGCGGCCGGTGGCCGGGCCCGCGCATATCGCGGCTGCCCGGTCGGCGATCGCCGGGATCGCGGTTCGTCCCGAGGTACTCGCCTACATCGTCGATCTGTGCCGTGCCACCCGGACCGCCGCCGCTGTCGCGCACGGCGCGTCGACCCGGGGCGCGACGGCCCTCATGTCCGCGGCCCGGGCCCTGGCCTGGTTGAACGGCCGCGGGTTCGTGACACCGGACGATGTGAAAACCGTTGCCGTGGCCGCACTGCGGCACCGACTGCAACTGCGCCCCGAAGCAGAGTTGGACGGAATCACCGGGGAACAGGTGATGGCGTCGCTGCTGCTCTCGATCCCGGTCCCGGTGTAGGGCCGTGGTCGTCACCGGCCGGCTGGTCGCCGTCGCGGCCGCGGCGGCGTTCGCGGTCATGCTGCTGGTCCCGTCCTGGATCGGGGTCCTGCTGGCCAGCGCGCTGATTCTCGCGCTGGCGGCGACCGACCGGCTCCTGGCCGCGCGTGGCGACGAGGTGACGCTGCAGCGTCCGGAGTTATCGGTGCTGCGGCTCGGCGCCCGCGCCGAGATCGAACTCACCGTCACCAACACCGGGCCCCGCGTCTTGCGGGGTGTGCTCTGGGACGACTGGCCCGACAGTGCGCGCGCCACCGACCGCGAACACCGGATCACGCTCCCCCCGACCGGCCGTACACGGCTGCGCACCACGCTCGCACCCGCGTACCGCGGTGACCGCACCGCCGGTCCGGTGACGCTGCGCGTATTCGGGCCGCTGGGTCTGGCCGGACACCAGTTCCACCGCACGGTCCCGGCGCGGGTGCGGGCGCTTCCTCCGTTCCGCAGCGAGCGATTGCTCGCCGCCAAGGTGAAACGGCTGCGGCATCTGGAAGGCCGCAGTCCGGCCGATCTGCGCGGCCAGGGCACCGAGTTCGACTCGTTCCGCGAATACGTACCCGGCGACGATGTCCGCACGATCGACTGGCGAGCCACCGCCCGGGCCACCGATGTCCTGGTCCGCACCTGGCGGCCGGAACGCAACCGGCAACTGCTGATGCTTCTCGACACCGGACGCGGTAGCGCCGCCCGCGTCGGCGAGGGCACCCGGCTCGAGTCGGCCATCGAGGCCGCGTTGCTGCTGGGCAGCCTGGCCGCGGCCGGCGGGGATATGGTCGGCCTGCTCGCTTACGACCGCGTGGCACGCGCCGAGGTGCGCACCAGCGTCGGCCGCGGACTGCAGCCGAAGTTGATGCACGCCCTGGCAGGGGTCGCTCCGGCCCTGGTCGATACCGACGCGGACGGATCGGTGCGCGCCGCGATCCAGCGGGCTCGTCGGCGCAGCCTCATCGTCTGGTTCACCAGTCTGGACGGCGCGACGGTGACCGAGAACCTGCTGCCGGTGCTGCCCGTTCTGTCCGAACGCCACCGGGTGCTCATCGTGTCGGTCACCGATCCGGATATCGCCGCCGCGGCCGCCGACCGCGGCGATCTGGACGCGCTGTACCGGGCGGCGGCCGCCGAATCCCGGATCGCCGAGCAAGCGGTGCTGCAGGAATCGCTGCGCCGGCGGGGAATCGGGGTGGTCGCCGCGGCCGCGGCGGATCTACCGGCGGCGCTGGCCGACGAATACCTCGAGCTCAAACAGTCCGGCGCGCTGTGAGATCAGGACTTCGGCGCGAACCGAACGGGTCGTGGCGCGAAGGCCGCCGGCGGCTGCAGCGACCGGCGTTGGCGCTCGGCGATCACACTGCCCAGTATCTGAACCGGCGGGTAGCCCGGTGGCGGGGCGACTCGCAGCCGGGCGCACACGGCGGCGACGAGCGCCTGTCCGAGGTCGTGTTGCGCGGCCGGTGTCAGCGAGTTGATCCGGGTCAGATATTGCCGCACGGCGAGCGCCAGGTCCTCCGGTAGCGCCGCCGGGTCGAGTTCGGCGGACCAGCCCGTCAGCCATACCGGCGGTATCGCCAGTGCGGGCACCGACAGCCGCTGCCGCATATGCACCACTACGGTGCCCGCCAACACATCACCCACCCGACGCCCGTTCGGCGAGCAGGTGGAGCTCACCACCGCGATCACACCGAAGAGTCCGAGCATCCAGAAATCGACGATGGCACCGGTCAATCCGCGAGTGAGGGCATGCCGGAAGTCCACCGGCCCCCCGTCGGCGCGGACCACGCGGAGCCCGAGCACCAGTTTGCCCGGCGTCGCGCCCCGCAGCAGTGTCTCCCAGGCGACCGGATAGCCGACGAGCACGGTGACCAGCGAGATCATCGTCAAGGTGGTGAACCAGGGGTTGGCGTCGTTCCCGTCGACGAGCAGCATCGATAGGGCGAAGAGCACGATCGCGAGCGCGGCCTGGAGAAGCAGATCGAGTACGAACGCGGCGCCGCGAGTCGGGATACGGGCGACCGGCAGCTCGATGGCCACGGCTTCGCCCGTGGTGAATTCAGCCATATCGCATAACATTCTTCCACGGCGGCCGGTCTCCGACCCTGGAGTCGATATCGCGGGGGCCCGCGCCACCCTCAGCTCGCCGAGTACGAGCCACCTACGCCGTGGCGATCGTGCCGTCCTCGGTGGGCGCCGGCGCGAACGAGGACCAGGACCGGAACAGGCGAGAGCGGGAGGCCGGCCGATGGATGTGGACGCGTACAGCGCGAGACACCGGCAGTTGTGGACCCGGCTGGATGTGTTGTCCCGCAAACGCAGGTTGAGCGGCGCCGAAGCGGACGAGTTGGTTCTGCTGTACCGACGCACCTCACAACAGCTGGCCCGCTTGCAGACGCACAGCCCCGAACCCGAACTCGTGGCGGGGCTCAGCGCGGTGGTGGCTCGCGCCCGCGGCCGGATCGTCGGGAGTTCGCCGGACACCTGGGCCGAGATCGTCCGGTTCTTCACTCACGGGTTCCCCGGCGCGGTTTATCGAGCCCTCGGTTGGTGGTTGGGCGTCGCCGTAGCGTTCCTCAGCGTGGCGGCCGGTTTCGCGACTTGGGTATCGGTGGACGATTCGGCTCGCGAATCGCTTGGGCTCCAAGGTGATACCGGCGCACTGACCGCCCCGGGCGGCGCCTTCGAGACGTACTACACCGAGCATTCCAACGACGCTTTCGCCGCAATGGTCTGGACCAACAATGCCTGGGTATCGGCCCTGGCGCTCTTCCTGGGCGTGCTCATCCTGCCCGTGCTCTACCTGCTCTTCATGAACGCGCTGAATATCGGCGTGACGGCGGGCCTGATGGCCGACGCCGGACGACTGGAATCGTTCTTCGGATTCCTGCTACCACACGGAATGCTGGAACTGACAGCCATTTTCATCGCAGGGGGCGCCGGACTGAAACTGGGCTGGACCCTGATCGATCCGGGCCGGATGAGCCGTGCCGAAGCGGTAGCCCACCAGGGGCGCCACACAGCCGCGATAGCACTCGGCCTGGTACCGACTTTGCTGGTAGCAGGCCTATTGGAAGGCTTCGTGACGCCGAGCGCGCTACCCACGCCGGCGCGGATCGCCTGCGGACTGATCGCCGAGGCGGCCTTTCTCGCCTACATCTTCACCGCCGGACGCAGGGCGAATCGGACAGACGCCGTCGCGGCCCACGAAACAGCACCCGTCCGGATGATTGCGATCTGATAGACAACCCTGAGCACACGGCAAACCGTCACATTTTGTGAGATAGCAGCAACGTGTGTGGCATGACCAGTGAGAATTCCCCCATTTGAATTCCGCTGGCCGCAGCGAGTCGCCGCTCTAGCTGCGGCCAGCGTTACCGTTGACTCTACACAATCGTTATCCCTACGCAACCCGTTGCGGCTGAGGTCACAGGTACGCGTCGCCGTCCGGCAAACTTCCAGAAACCCTAGGGTGGGACCCTTCCCAGCTAACTTTCAGCAGGCATCTTCAGGCTTGCAGCGGTGCTTTCATTTGCAAGTACATTTGGTTTTTACTGGTCACGGACATATCCGTAACCACGGTTACGCGCAATCGATTACCCGCTTGCCGGAGCATTCGCCCGAACCGCCGTTAACTCGACCGCCCCAGCGTCGACCTGCGCATTCGCGTGTCGTTAACACGGTTGCCCGACGCACGTCACAAGCAAAAGAAACCTCGGGTTTGTTTACTGAGGACAAACATGCCGCAGCCCCCGAATATGGGGTGTAGACGCGCCCCAAGGTAGTTAACCAAGGCGGTTCCATGACGTGAACTGGGTCACCAGCCCAGCAGATCGGGGCAAACCTCAGCAGCGGTGCCGCAACCGAAAATCTCTTGTGTGACCTTGATCTCATTCGGGCATACCGAGAGCGCGGCGGGCGATAGGCGCCGGAAAACGACCGCGCCGAACGGCGATCCACCTGCCGGGACGCCCGCACGATCCGGCCGGCGCCCGACATGAAAAAAGCCGGAGTGGCTACCACGCCCACGCGTGGCCACCGCTCCGGCCCCGGAAAATCGCGATCGATCACATGAGCGCGCCGCCATCGACTCGGATCTCGGTACCGGTGATGTAACGGCCGTCATCGGAACCCACCATCGCGACCACGCCGGCGATATCTTCCGGACTGCCCAGCGCACCCCCGTTCAGCCAGCCGGTCAGCCGGGCGAACAGTGTCCAGTCCGCGTCCTCCGGCTGTTCTGTGATGGATTCGGTGGTGATCCCACTCGTGATGCCGGCCGGGACGATGTTGACCGCCCGCAGCCCCTGCTTCGCGTACTCCAGGCCGATCGCGTGGGTGAAGGACGCCACACCCCCCTTCGACGCGGCATACGCGGCCAGGTACGGGGCGGCCTGGAAGGCCGACGTCGACGAGAGGTTGATGACAACACCCCGGCCGGATTCGAGCAGCGGCGGCAGCAGCGCCTGCGTCATCAGGAATGTTCCTGTGAGATTCACCGTGATGATCCGGTTCCAGTCGTCCAGCGACATCTCGTGAGTCCGGGCCGGTTTCAGGATGCCCGCGCAGTTGACGAGCACATCCAGCCCGCCCAGGTCTCGCGACACCGTGTCGGCGGCCGCCCGCACGGACTCGATATCAGCGATGTCCACCACCACCGTGCTCAGCCGGTCTGCCGCGTCGCCGGCCTTCTCCACCGTGCCGGCCAGACCCGGTTCATTGATATCGGCGGCGACGAGCCGGGCGCCCTCGTCCAGCAGCCGCAGGGCCACACCCTGGCCGATCCCCGAACCCGCACCTGTCACCAGCACTCGACGGCCTTCATATCTCCGCATGGCTTGAATTAGAACAGGTTCGCATCGGGAGTCAACGGGTTCCATCGATTTTCCGGCACGTTTCTGAAACACGTTCTAGATATCTGGGGAGTGGTGGAGCGAGCCGATTCACCGCTCGACGGCAGTACCCGGAAAGTCCTCGGCGGACACAACAGAAGAAGCCGTGAATCCACTGGATCCACGGCTTCTTCTCAGTGGGCGAAGGGGGACTTGAACCCCCACGTCCCGAAGGACACTGGCACCTGAAGCCAGCGCGTCTGCCATTCCGCCACTCGCCCGAGCGACGGACAGACACTAACACGGAGAAGTCGGGGAGACGAAATCGCATGGTCCGAGCCCACTGAACGGGACACGGACCACGGTTGGCGCCGGGTTTCACACGCCGGGGGAACTCCGGCACGGTTCCGGTAGTTACAGGTATAGCCGATCGTGGATATCATGCAGAGAACGTGCTCGTAGTGCGACACGCCGTACTCGCGTGTCGTCGTAAAGAATGAGGAGAGACTCACCGAAGGGAGGGCCCAGATGGGGATCGTCTCGCGTTTCGAGCGTCGCCTACAGGGCGCCGTCGGTGACGTCTTCGCCAGGGTCTTCGGCGGGAACGTCGTTCCCCAGGAGGTCGAGGCAGCGCTGCAGCGTGAGGCCGCCGACAAGATCCGAGATCTCGGCGGTGGGCATCTGCTCGCACCCAACAGTTATGTGATCACCATCAACTCGTCGGACCACCGGCAGCTCGATGCCGATCACGACCTCACCACCCGCGCTTTCGCCAAGCATCTGCAGGATTACATCCGTGATCAAGGCTGGCAGACGTACGGCGAAGTGCACGTGGCGTTCGAGGCATCCCCTACGCTGCACACCGGAATGTTCAGGACGAGCGGCAGCGTCGACCCCGACGCAGGCCGTGGAGCTGCCCCAGCTCGCCGCCCGGAACCGCTACAACGACCCGCTAACCCGCAACCAGGAGCTGGCCCCATGACGCAGAACTCTGGCTACGACCCGAGCCGTGAGCACGCGGAGTCCGATCCACGCAATCGCGGGTACGCTCCCGGACCCGCGGGACGCGGGCCGCAGAACGGCGCGTACCCCGAGGACTACGGTTCCGGCGCGCCCTACAGTGGCGGCCCGGACTATCAGAACGGCTACGACTACCAGCAGGGCGGCGCGTCCTACGACCAACAGGGCTACGGCGCGCAGCAGGGTTACGACCAGCAGGGCTACGCCCAGCAGCCCGGGTACGACCAACAGGGCTACGCGCAGCAGCCCGGGTACGACCAACAGGGCTATGCCCAGCAACCCGGTTACGACCAGGGCTACGACCAACAGGGCTATGCCCAGCAGCCCGGCTACGACCAGGGCTATCAGGGCCAGCCCGGTTATGACCAGGGCTACGACCAACAGGGTTACGCCCAGCAGCCCGGGTACGACCAGCAGGGCTATGCGCAGCAGCAGCCCGGCTACGACCAGGGCTACGACCAACAGGGTTACGCGCAGCAGCCCGGGTACGACCAGGGCTACGACCAACAGGCCTACGCCCAGCAGGGCGGGCAGGGCTACCCGCAGGGCCAGCAGGCCGGTTACGGCGCCCAGGGCGGATACGCGCCTGCCGCCGGCCCGGGCTTCTCGGCGACGCTCGCGCTCGACGACGGCAGCGGGCGGACCTACCAGCTGCGGGAAGGCAGCAACATCATCGGCCGCGGCCAGGACGCGCATTTCCGGCTCCCCGACACCGGGGTCTCCCGGCGCCATATCGAGGTGCGCTGGGACGGTCAGACCGCGATGCTCTCCGATCTCGGGTCGACGAACGGCACGCTGGTCAACGGGTCCCCGGTGCAGGATTGGCAACTCGCCGACGGCGACGTGATTCGCGCCGGGCACTCCGAGATCCTCATCCGTATTGTCTGATGCCGTAGGCTCGCCGTGCGGATCACGAGGCGGCTCTCGCATAATGGGGCGGTCCAATCGTGATCTGTCTCGTCCGGCGGCCCTATGATGTGCCAACACATGTGCGGCACCGCACCACGGGCCGCCACGACGAGCACTGCAGTGGGGTGGGTCGCACCACACCTACGGCACCGACACACGGTCGAACAGGAGGTGGAGCGCCGTGCAGGGACTGGTTCTGCAGTTGACCCGTGCCGGGTTCCTCCTGCTGTTGTGGCTGTTCGTGTGGGCAATCCTGCGTACCCTCCGCAGTGATATCTACGCGGCCTCCGGCATACGGCTCCAGACCCGCGGACCGCGTGGTTCCACGGTGCTGCCGTCCATGCGCCGAGGCCAGAAGGGCGCCAAATATCTTGTGGTGACTCAAGGTTCTCTCGCCGGTACCCGCATAACGCTCGGTACCCAACCGGTGCTGATCGGCCGTGCGGACGATTCGACACTGGTGCTCACCGATGATTACGCCTCTACCCGACATGCCCGGCTGTCCCTACGCGGTGACGACTGGTACGTCGAAGACCTCGGCTCGACCAACGGTACCTACCTCGATCGCGCCAAAGTCACCACCGCAGTCCGCGTTCCGCTCGGCACTCCTGTCCGGGTCGGCAAGACAGTGATCGAGCTCCGATCGTGACACTTGTTCTCCGCTACGCAGCGCGCAGCGATCGCGGCCTGGTCCGCGCCAACAACGAAGATTCCGTCTACGCCGGCGCCCGCCTGCTGGCCCTTGCCGACGGCATGGGCGGCCACGCGGCCGGCGAAGTGGCGTCGCAGCTGATGATCGCCGCACTGGCGCATCTCGACGACGACGAGCCCGGCGAGGATCTACTCGGCAAACTGAACCGAGCCACCCATGCCGGCAATTCGGCGATCGCCGAACAGGTCGAGGAAGAGCCCGAACTGGACGGGATGGGCACCACGCTCACCGCGATCCTGTTCGCGGGCAAGAAACTCGGCATGGTGCACATCGGCGATTCGCGCGCCTACATGCTGCGCGACGGCGAACTGGCCCAGATCACCCGGGACGACACCTTCGTGCAATCCCTGGTCGACGAAGGTCGGATCACCGCGGAACAGGCTCATACCCATCCGCAGCGGTCGCTGATCATGCGCGCGCTCACCGGCAACGAGATCGAGCCGACGCTGGTCATGCGCGAGGCCCGGGCCGGGGACCGCTATCTGCTGTGCTCGGACGGGCTGTCCGACGTCGTCAGCGACGAGACCATCCAGAACACCATGCGCGAGGGCAGTACCGACGAATGCGCCGACCGGCTCATCGAACTCGCCCTGCGCAGCGGCGGCCCGGACAATGTCACCGTCGTGGTCGCCGATGTGATCGACCTCGATTACGGGCAGAGCCATCCGATCGTCGCGGGCGCCGCCTCCGGTGAGACCGAGGACAATCCGCCCCCGAACACCGCCGCCGGGCGGGCCGCGGCCATGCGCCCGCCGGCCGCCGCCCCGCGCCGGGCGGCGGGCGAACCCGAACCGCAACCCAAGAAGTCACACAAACTGCGCTGGCTGATGCTGGCGGTAGCGCTCGTGCTCGCGGTGTGCGTCGGACTCGTCGTCGGCTACAAGATGATCCGGTCCAACTATTACGTGGGCGCGGACAACAACGGTGTCGTGATCATGCAGGGACTGCCCGGATCGATTCTGGGCTACTCCATCCACGACGTGCACCAGGTCGGTTGTGTGACCACCAAGGACGAGCTCAGTCTCATCGACAGCGGTACGGCACTGCCCGCGAACTGCCGGGCGCTCGAGGTCAGCGATCTCGAACAGACCGGCCGGGACCAGGTCGAGCGCGGGCTGCCGCCCGGCACCCTGGACAAAGCCCGCGAACAGATGCGGGTCCTCGCCGACCGCGAACTGCTGCCGGTGTGCAAGAAGAACGCGTCCGCCCAGCCGGGTGTGGTCACCACCACCCCGGCCCCGGCCCCGGCGCCGCCGGCCGCCCCCACCCCCGCCGAGGCGGCTCCGCCCGCCCCGGCCACCCAACCCCCCGTGCCCGGCGCCAACGGTGACAACCCCGCGCCGCCCGCACCACCGACCACGACCACCCCGGCGCCGACGACCACCGCTCAGCCCCAGATCGCCGGGGAGAACTGCCGGGTGACGGACTGATGTCCGCACCGGCACCACCGTCCGCCGGGGCTTTTCCGAGTCCCCCGGGCGGTTTCGCTCCGGCGCCGTCGCCGACGACCCGGCGCAATACCGAGTTAGTGCTGCTCGGATTCGCGGCCCTGATCACCACCGCCGCACTCGCCCTGGTCGAAGCGAGCCAGGAAGATTCGCTGACCTGGGATATCGCGAAACTCGGTCTCGCCTACCTGGGACTGTTCGCCGTGGCCCACCTTGCGGTGCGCCGCTTCGCGCCCTACACCGATCCATTGCTGCTGCCCATCGTGGCGCTGCTCAACGGCATCGGGCTGGTTCTCATCCACCGGCTCGACCTCGCCGATCAACAGACCGCGGCCTACAACTCCTGGGAGATCCCTTCTCCGGACGCCAACCAGCAGATCCTGTGGACCGCACTGGGTATCATCGTGTTCGTCACGATCCTGATCGTGCTGCGCGACTACCGCACCCTGGCGCGTTACGCCTACACCCTGGGTCTGGTCGGACTCGTCGCACTGGCCATCCCGGCACTGCTGCCCAGTTCGTTCTCCGAGGTCAACGGAGCCAAGATCTGGATCCGGCTGCCCGGTTTCAGCCTGCAACCCGGTGAGTTCGCCAAGATCTTGCTGATCATTTTCTTCGCCTCGGTGCTCGTCTCCAAGCGGGAACTGTTCACCGCCGCGGGGCGGCATTTCCTCGGCATGGAGTTTCCCCGCGCCCGCGACCTGGGTCCGATCCTCGCCGTCTGGATCGTCTGCATCGGCGTCCTTGTCTTCGAGAAGGATCTCGGCACTTCGCTACTGATCTTCAGCACGGTGCTGGTGATGCTCTACATCGCCACCGAGCGAGTGGGCTGGCTGTTGATCGGCAGCGGGCTGCTCGCCCTCGGCTTCCTGTTCGCGTATCAGATGTTCGGACACGTCCGGGTGCGCGTGGAGACCTGGCTGCACCCGTTCGACGACTACAACAACACCGGCTACCAGATCGTGCAGTCGCTGTTCGGCCTGGCCACCGGCGGTCTCGCCGGTACCGGGCTGGGCAGCGGCCGGCCCTCGCAGGTGCCCTTCGCCAAAACCGACTTCATCGTGACCACGATCGGCGAGGAACTCGGGCTCATCGGCCTGGCCGCCATCCTGATCCTGTTCCTGGTCCTGGTCCTGCGCGGGATGCGCACCGCGTTGGCCATCCGGGACAGTTTCGGCAAGCTGCTCGCGGCCGGGCTGTCGTTCACCATCGCCATCCAGGTCTTCGTGGTCGTCGGCGGCGTGACGAAACTGATTCCGCTCACCGGGCTCACCACACCCTTCGTCTCCTACGGCGGATCCTCGCTGCTGGCGAACTACGCACTCATGGCGCTGCTCATCAAGATCTCCGACGCGGCACGCGAACCTGCTCCCGCCCGGCGGCGCGAACCCACCCCCGCCCCGCTGGCCGAAGCGCAGACCGTGATGGTGTCACGACGGCAAGGGGGTCATCAGCGTTGAACACACCGCTACGCCGGGTGGCCATGGCGGTCATGGCGATGATCGTCGCCCTGCTGCTCAACGCAACCTATGTCCAGGTCATCAAGGCCGACGACTACCGCGCCGATCCGCGTAACTCGCGGGTCCTGCTCGACGAGTACTCGCGCCAACGCGGCCAGATCTCCGCCGGCGGCGCCGTGCTGGCCAGTTCGGTGGCCACCGACGACCGCTACAAGTACCTGCGCGTCTACCCCACCGATCCGCAGGCATATGCCCCGGTCACCGGCTTCTACTCGATGCAGTACGGGAGCACCGGGCTCGAACGCGCCGAGGACCCGGTGCTGAACGGGTCGGACGGACAGTTGTTCGGCAGCCGGCTGGTGGATCTGGTCTCCGGCCGGGATCCGCGCGGCGGCAATGTCGTCACCACGATCGATCCGGCCATGCAGCAGGTCGCCTACAACGAACTCACCAGCAAGGGCTACACCGGCTCGGTGGTTGCCATCGAACCCAGCACCGGCAAGATCCTGACCATGGTGTCCACGCCCAGTTACGACCCGAACCTGCTGTCCGGGCACGACGGCGCCCAGGGCACCCAGGCCTGGGAGAACCTGAGCGCCGACGAGAACCAGCCGATGATCAACCGAGCCATCTCGCAGACCTACCCGCCCGGTTCGACCTTCAAGGTGATCGTCACGGCGGCGGCACTTGCCAACGGGAAGGCGAATCCGCAGTCCCAGTTCACCGCGGCGCCCAACATCACCTTGCCGGGCACCAGCACGACGCTGGAGAACTACAACGGATCCACCTGTGGCTCCGGCCCCACCGCGTCCCTGTACGACGCTTTCCGGCGGTCGTGCAACACCGCGTTCGTGGAACTCGGTGTCGATGTCGGCGCCGCCTCCCTCGAAGACGAGGCCGCCGCGTTCGGCATCGGACCGCACCGCGGCATCCCGATGCCGGTCGCCGAGAGCACCGTGGGCAGTATCCCGGACAACGCCGCGCTCGCGCAGAGCAGTATCGGTCAGCGTGATGTCGCGATCACCCCGCTCGACAACGCGGTGATCGCGGCGACCGTGGCCAACGGCGGCGTCCGGATGGAGCCGTACCTGGTCGATCAGCTGCAGAACCCGGATCTGAGTGAACTGTCCACCACGGAGCCGGTGTCGGTCGGCCAGGCCGTCAGCGCGGAGGTAGCGTCTACGCTGACCGACCTGATGGTCGCCTCCGAGGAGAACACCGCGGGTAGCGGCGGAACGGCCTATCGGATCGCGTCGAAGACCGGTACCGCCGAACACGGCGCCGATCCGCGGAATACACCACCGCATGCCTGGTACATAGCTTTCGCGCCCGCCGAGAACCCGAAGATCGCCATCGCGGTCATCGTGGAGAACGGTGGTGACCGGGCGCTGGCGGCGACAGGCGGATCGGTCGCCGCGCCGGTTGCCCGCGCGGTGCTGGACGCAGGTCTGCGAGGTCGCTGAACGAGATGGATGTGCGAGTGAATCTGCGGGGAACCCGATGCTGACAAACGGCGCGATGATCGCGGACCGCTACCGGCTGCACCGGCTGATCGCCACCGGCGGGATGGGCCAGGTCTGGGAAGCCCTGGACACCCGGCTGGATCGCCGGGTCGCCGTCAAGGTGCTCAAATCCGAGTTCTCGGCGGACCCGACCTTCCGGCACCGGTTCCGCACTGAAGCCAAAACCACCGCGCAACTGAATCATTCCGGCATCGCAGGAATCTACGACTACGGCGAGACCTACGATCCGCAGGGCGGCGAGACGGCCTACCTGGTGATGGAACTGGTCCAGGGCGAGCCGCTCAATACCGTGCTGAACCGGCTCGGCCGGCTGTCGGTGGTCCAGGGCCTGGACCTGCTGGAGCAGACCGGGCGCGCACTGCAGGTCGCCCATCTCGCCGGTGTGGTGCATCGCGATGTGAAACCGGGAAATATCCTGGTCACCCCCACCGGTCAGGTGAAGATCACCGATTTCGGCATCGCCAAGGCGGTCGACGCCTCCCCGGTCACCAAGACCGGCATGGTGATGGGCACCGCGCAGTACATCGCCCCCGAGCAGGCGGTCGGTGAGGATGCCACCGCGGCCAGCGATGTCTATTCACTCGGTGTGGTGGGCTATGAAGCGCTCGCGGGTCAACGCCCGTTCACCGGCGACGGCGCACTCACTGTCGCGATGAAGCATGTGCGCGATCTTCCGCCGCCGATGCCGTCGGACCTGCCGCCGAATGTGCGGGAGCTGGTCGAGATCACTCTGGCCAAGGATCCGGGCCAGCGCTATACCGACGGCGGGGAATTCGCCGACGCGGTCGCCGCGGTGCGGTCGGGTCGTCGGCCGCCGCCGCCCCGGAACCTGCCCGCGACCGGGGCCACCAGTGTGATCTCGGCGCCGCACCCGGGTTACGACGAGAGCGCGACCATGCGCTACAGCACTCCGCCCGCCGCGATGGCCGGCCCCGCGACCGCCCTCGATCGGGGCGTCGACGACCCGGGTGCGCACGAGTACCACGACGGCGGTGCCGGTGGTGGCCTCAACAAGAACCAGAAATGGATGATCGGACTGGGTATCGGCGCCCTGCTGCTCGGCGGCGCGGTGCTGTGGCTGCTGTTCGGCGGTGACACCAATCCGGATGGGACGCCGCCGCCCGGCATCTCGTCCACGGCGCCCACCACCCGTCCGCTGCCGCCCCCGGTGACCCCCACCTACGAGGTGACCGAGCCCCCGGTCTGGACGCCGACCCAGGAATACACGACCACCCAGCCCCCGGCCACCACGACCACACCGTCGCCGTCGTCCACCACCTCGGAGCCCTCGACCACCACGTCCGTGGCGCCGAGCACCACCGAGACGACGGCCAGCGAGGAGACGACCGACGAGGAGACGACCACCACGCGTCGCCGCCCGACGCTTCCCTCGATCCCTCTCCCGACGGTGGAGAACCACACCACCATCATCGTGCCGGCCCATACTCCGCAAGGACAGCCATGACGACCCCGAAGAATCTCTCCTCGCGGTACGAGCTGGGCGAGATCATCGGGTTCGGCGGGATGTCGGAGGTCCACAAGGCGCGCGATCTCCGGCTGAATCGCGATGTCGCGATCAAGGTACTGCGGGCCGATCTGGCCCGGGATCCCACGTTCTACCTTCGCTTCAAACGCGAGGCGCAGAACGCCGCGGCCCTGAACCATCCCGCCATCGTCGCCGTCTACGACACCGGTGAGGCCGAGATCGACGGCGGACCGCTGCCTTTTATCGTGATGGAGTACGTGGAGGGCGACACCCTGCGCGATATCGTCCGCAACGAAGGCCCCATCCCGCCGCGGCGGGCGATGGAGGTCGTGGCCGATGTGTGCGCCGCACTGGATTTCAGCCACAAGGCCGGGATCGTGCACCGCGATATGAAACCCGCCAACATCATGATCAACCGCGCCGGCGCGGTGAAGGTGATGGATTTCGGTATCGCGCGGGCGATCGCCGACGCCGCCAACCCGATGACCGCTACCGCGGCCGTGATCGGGACCGCCCAGTATTTGTCGCCGGAGCAGGCGCGCGGCGAGACGGTCGACGCCAGGTCCGATGTCTATTCCGTGGGCTGCGTGCTCTTCGAGATCCTTACCGGTGAACCCCCGTTCACCGGTGACTCTCCGGTCGCGGTGGCCTACCAGCATGTCCGGGAAGATCCGCGGTTGCCCTCACTCGTCTACGAGGGTGTGCCGCGGGAACTGGATTCGATCGTGCTCGAAGCCATGGCCAAGAACCCCGCGAACCGCTATCAGAGCGCCGCGGAGATGCGCGCGGATCTCATCCGTGTCCTGGGTGGACAGAAACCCGGCGCACCGATGGTGATGACCGACGAGGATCGCACCACCATGCTCGGCCCGGCGGACCCCTCCGCGCGCGGCTACCGTCGGCTGGACGACGACGAGGACCTCGACGACTACGGGCCCGGATCCGGCGGCAATTCCCGGCGGACCGCCTATATCGCGGCGGGTGTGGTGGCCGTGGTCGCCGCCGCGTTCGGGCTGTTCTGGATGCTGATCGGCCCGGGGAGCCGGCCCGATCAGGTCGCGATTCCGTATCTGTCGGACTCCTCGGCGAGCGAAGCGGAACACCAACTCGATTCACTCGGGTTCGATGTCGCGATCCAGGAGAAACCCGACGGCAAGATCAGCGCGGGCAAGGTGATCGCGACCCAGCCGCTGGGCGGATCGCGCGCCGCCGAGGGCAGCACCATCACGCTGCAGGTGTCCACCGGACCTCAGCAGGTGCCGGTGCCCCGCCTCACGGGGCTGTCCCAGCAGGACGCCGAACAAGAACTCAACAATGCCGGGCTCCAGGTGAACCCGGATGTGAAGCGTGAGCCGTCCAGCGCGCAGGACAAGGACAAGGTGATCGGCCAGGATCCCTCGCCCGGTATCGAGATGGACGCGGGCAGTCAGATCACGCTGACCGTCGGCTCCGGTCCCGAGCAGGTCTACGTGCCCGATGTGGCCGGGCAGCTGATCGATGTGGCCCAGCCGAACCTGGAAGGCGCCGGGTTCAAGATCGTGGTCGAGCAGGTTCAGTCCGCGCGTCCGCGCGGCGAAGTGCTGTCCACCAGTCCGGCCGGACGTTCCACAGCCGACAAGGGTTCGACCATCACGGTCCAGGTGGCGCAGAGCGATCGCATCGCGATGCCGAGCCTGGTCGGTCTGACCGCGGCCGAGGTCGTGGACAAACTCCGCGAGAGCGGCTGGCAGGGCAGCGTCAACCAGGTCCGCCAGATCACTCAGATCACCCTGAACTCCGATCAGGCCGGCAAGGTGCTCAGCCAGCAGCCCTCCGCCGGGACGACCGTGCCGTCCTCGGCGACGGTGACCATCAATACCGGCGTTCTCCCGCTCGGCCCGCCGTGAGGCGCTGCCGGGACCGTCCCGGCAGCGGCTCTCCGGTCAGTGGATCGCCAGCGCGGCGACCTCGGCCTCCAGCATCTGCACCAGCCCCTCCTCGGGCCGCTCACCGCAGACTTCCAACCAGTTCGCCAGCATCCGGTGCCCGCCCTGGGTGAGCACCGACTCGGGATGGAACTGCACACCGTGCAGTGGAAGTTCGTGGTGGCGCAGCGCCATCACGATGCCGCTCTCGGTGCGGCCGATGACATCGAATTCGGGCGGCAGCGTCTTCTCCACCACGGTGAGCGAGTGGTATCGGGTCGCCGTGAACGGGTCGGGCAGCCCGGCCAGCACTCCCGTGCCGATATGGAACACCGAGCTGGTCTTGCCGTGCAGCAGTTCCGGAGCCCGGGTCACCGTGGCGCCGAAGGCCGCGCCGATGGCCTGGTGACCCAGGCAGACCCCGAGTAGCGGAGTTCCGCGATCGGCGCAGGCGCGCACGAGATCGATACTGGCGCCCGCCCGTTCCGGGGTGCCGGGTCCGGGGCTGATGAGAATTCCGTCGAAATCGCCGGCGACCGCGCCCGGATCCGCCAGCTCCGGATCGTCGTTGCGCCAGACCACTGCCTCGACGCCCAGCTGACCCAGATACTGGACCAGGTTGAACACGAAGCTGTCGTAGTTGTCGACGACGAGTACACGCATGGACAAAGATTACGTGCCCGGCGGCTACCGCACCCCGCCCGGCCTGGGGTTGCGCGGCGATGCCGGGTACGGTCCCGCCGCTGCATCCGGGTCGATGTGTCCGCACAGTGCCCCCGCGGCACGGCGCGGGGGTGACTCACCTGCTGGGGCACGTACGGTTCGGCCGGTGGGCGTCACACCGATCACCTGGTGGGATAGCCTTGGAACACGACCTGCACGCTGAACACGAGGACATCATGCCCAAGTCGAAGGTCCGGAAGAAGACCGACTACACGATCAACCCCGCCAGCCGTACGCCGGTGAAGGTGAAAGCAGTCGGCCCATCACCCGTCTGGTACGTCGCCATCATGCTCGGCTTCATGCTCGCGGGCCTGGTATGGCTGCTGGTCTACTACCTGGCGGCCGATCAGATCAGCTGGATGAGCAACCTCAATGCCTGGAACTTCTTGATCGGGTTCGGGCTGATGGTGGTCGGTCTGATCATGACCATGCGGTGGCGCTGACGTCGCCGACCCGGGTATTACACGGGTGTAATTAATGCACACCTGTGGATAAGCCTGTGGATAACCCTCGAGAGGAAATGGGGAGGACGCCGCGTGCAGCCCGAGGGCGCAGAAACACGTCTGGCCTGGACAACCCCGTTGCCCGCGCTCATCGCGGCGGCAGGCGGCGGCGTGGTTCTCGCGGTCGGGGCGGTGCTGATCGCAGACGCCCCCGGCAAAATCCTCCTCGGTCTGGCCGCTGTGACGCTGCTCGGTCTGGCCGCGCTCGGGTTGCGGCAGCGACCCCGCCTATCGGTGATACCCGGCGAAAGCCCGCTACTCGTCCTGCGGACTCTCACCGGCGTCACCGAGTACACCCGCGACCAGATTCTGCGTGCGCGGGTGGTGGGGTATCGCCGACTCGGCCGTAAATCACCGATGCTGGAGATCGACGTCGACCATCTCGGGTCGGAACGGCTGCTCATCTTCGGCCGGTGGGATCTCGGAACGAATCCCGAAGACGTCTACGACACGTTGCGGACGCAACTGCGGTTGCGCGGGGAATCAGCGCACTGAGTGGTTCACGCTCCGCCGTCCCGACGGTATCGCCGCATCACGCATCCGGTGCCAGCATGTTTCACGTAGAACATTCAGCTCCCGGCGCGGCACGTTATTTCACAAGCCCCTGATAGCGCGACGAAAACAGTCCGCGGTGCTGATCCGCCGGCGCCGCGGTAGTACTGATCAGGGCAGCGCGGCACCAGCGAGCGCGATCACCGCCAGGGCAGCGAAACCCAGGGCCGCGAGTGCGATGAAGCCGACCAGCCTTGCCCGTTCCGGCGTACGGGCGCGCACCCACGCGGGCAGGAACATGATTCCCAGGGTTGCCAGTGTGCCCGCGGCAAGCCCGCCGAGGTGACCCCACAGGGAGATCCCCGGTAGCGAGAAGCTGATGAACACGTTGATACCGATCAAGATCAGCATGCTGTTCGGGTTCTGCCGCAACCGGATCAGGATGACCGTGATCGCACCGAACAGTCCGTACACCGCGCCCGACGCTCCGGCGGTGAGACTGTTCTGAGCGAGCAGCATCACCGCGGCCGAGCCACCGAGCAACGAGATCAGGTACACCGCCAGGTAGCGGACCCGGCCGAGCACCATCTCGATATCGCGCCCGACGATGTAGAGCGCGAACATGTTCAGCAGCAGGTGGATCAGCCCATAGTGCAGGAACCCCGAGCCGATCACCCGGAACCAGTCCCCGGCGGCGACCGCCGGCGGGTACATGACCCAATCCACGAACAGCGAAGATCCGCCTTCGTTGGCCATCAGACTACGGGATTGCGCCACGGTGATCGCGTAGACCAGCACGTTCAGCGCGATGAGGCTGTAGGTGACGAAAGGCACCGAGTTCCGGGACGCGACCGCGCCCGAGGCCGTCCGCACCTTCTGCGTGCTCCGCTGATCAGCGCGCACACAATCGACACAGTGCTGACCGACCGAGGCCGGACGCAAGCATTCCGGACAGGCCGGACGACCACACCTGGTGCAGGACAGGCCGGTCGGACGGTCGGTGTGCCGGGCACAGACCTGGGCCGGCGGAGACGGCTGCTGCGGATTCATCGATCACTCCGGGTCGCGGACAGCTGGGCCGACGCAGGACGCGATGCCGACCTGGTCCGGTTTGTCGTACTCACTTGCCCATCGTGCCACGGGTGCACCCCGACCGGGAGCGCGCCGGTGCTGACACCGAGGGCGGTTGATGCGGGCCCTGACCTGCCGGTCTGCGTTATCCGCCGGGCTGTGCCAAAGTTGAGCCATGAGCTCGAGGCCACTGCGTCCATCCAGTCGTTCGCGCTATAAGCTGCTGGCCGCCGCCGCGGTCGCGGCGGCGGGCGGCACGGCCTGGCTGGTGCGCAGTAAACGCCCCCAACCTCCTGAACCAGCGCCCGCACCGCCCCGGATCGGCCATACCCGCAACGGCGCGGCGGCAGCCCCTGATACCGGAGCCACCGCGGATACCGAGCGCTGATCCCGGGCCGATCAGCGACTGACGGTTCTGCGGTACTGACGCAGCGCCAGCGGTACGAAGACGGCCATGATGATCACAACCCAGACCAGTGTTGTGGTGATGGGATGCTGCAGAGACCACGCGGTGGAGTTGTCGACAACCGGAGAGGTGTTCCCGAACAGTTGCCTGGTCGCCTGAGCAAGGGCTGATACCGGGTTCCATTCCGCGAATACGCGCAACGGTGTCGGCAGATCCTGCAGGGGCACGAAGGTGTTCGCCAGGAAGGTGAGCGGAAAGATCACCATGAAGCTGGCGTTGTTGAAGACCTCCGGCGTATGGACCAACAGCCCGACCACGGCCATGATCCAGGAGATCGCGTAGGCGAACAGCAGCAACAGGACGTAGGCCAGCACCGCGTCCAGGAACGAACCGCGGATCCGCCAGCCGACGACCAGCCCGGTGAGTGACATCACCACCAGGCTCACCACATTGATCACCACATCGCTGACGGTGCGCCCGATCAGCACCGAGGACGGGGCCATCGGCAGGGAGCGAAAGCGATCGATGATGCCCTTCTGCATATCCTCGGCCAGGCTCAACCCGGTGAAGGTGGAGCCGAACACGACCGTCTGGACGAAGATGCCCGCGACGAGGAATTCGCGATAGCCACCCTCCAAACCCTCCACCTCGATCGCGGTGCCGAAAATGTAGGCGAACAACAGGACGAACATGATCGGCGAGAGCGTGCTGAAGATCAGCACGTCGGGGACTCGCTTTATCTTGATCACATTGCGCTTGGTGACGGTCAGACTGTCGCTGACCACCATGGACACTCGTTCGGCGAAGGGCAGGGAATCCCGGGCATCGCCGGCCGTCGCCACCGCGGTCATCTTGTCTTTCCTTCCATCGCCTCGATTGCTTCGCCCGTCGGCGCCGATCCGGATCCGGTTCCGGCGTCGGTGGACCGTTCCGGACCGCGAGCGCCGTCGGATCGGTCGTCGCGATCCTCGAATCCTCCGTCGCCGTCCGCCGACTCTTCGGCCTCGTGACCGGTGAGCGTGAGGAAGACATCGTCGAGCGAGGGACGGCGTAGTCCGACATCGTGGATCTTCACCCCCCGATCGGTCAGCCTGCCGATGGCGGCGACCAGCGCCTGAGAGCCGTCGCTCACCGGTACCACCAGGCGGCGCAACCCGGGTTCGAGATGTATTTCGCCGTCGGCCAGCGGGGCGAGCGCCTGCTGCGCAACGGTCATATTGTCGGCGTGGTCGACGGTCAGCTCGATCCGGTCGCCACCGACCATGCTCTTCAGTTCGTCCGCGGTGCCGCGCGCGATCACCCGGCCCCGGTCGATCACCGCGATCGCATCCGCGAGGCGGTCGGCCTCCTCCATGTACTGGGTCGTCAACAGCAGGGTGGTACCGCCCGCGACCAGTTCCTCGATCACATCCCAGAGGTCCAGCCGGGCCCGGGGGTCCAGGCCGGTGGTCGGCTCGTCGAGGAAGAGCACCGGCGGATCGGCGACCAGCGCACCCGCCAGGTCGAGCCGGCGGCGCATCCCACCGGAGTAGCCCCGGACCGGCCGATCGGCGGCATCGCTGAGGCGGAACCGGTCCAGTAGTTCGCGAGCACGTTCCTTACTGCGCCGTGTCCCCATGTGATAGAGCCGTCCGACCATTTCGAGGTTCTCGAAACCGGTCAGGTATTCGTCGACCGCGGCGTACTGCCCCGAGGTGCCGATCCGGGAGCGCAGCGCCCGGGGCTGAGCGAGTACGTCGATCCCGGCTACGGTCGCCCGGCCGGAGTCCGGCACCAGCAGGGTGGTGAACACCCGCACAGTGGTGGTCTTTCCGGCCCCGTTGGGTCCGAGCAGGGCCGTCACCGTGCCCTCGGGCACCGTGAGGTCGAGCCCGTCCAGGGCGCGTACCCGGCGGCCGTAGTGTTTGACGAGACCCTCGGCGACTATTGCGTCGGGCATGATTCTCCTGGTTCGAGTGATTGTCGAGGACGAGTCGTAGATCGCCGGTGGCGGTATCGAGCCACCGACCTGAACGCTTCGGCAACCGGCCGATAGTGAGCAGTATTGTCTCGCTCGCCGACGTTTTCATCCGATTTATCCGGTTTCCCGGTGACCTCCCCGAACCTCGGGAGCCGCACCGCGGACCGGCTGTGCTCGGGGTAGCCGGTCCGAGGTGCGACAGACTCCATCGTCGCCGCGGCGGCCGGGCGGGTCGTGCGTAGCGCACTACTCGATTCGGCACGCGCCGATACTCGGTTCGTCGCCGAATCACCCCGGCAGGGGTGTTCGTGCTCACGATCACAGGGCATAGCGGCATGGTGACAGCGGAGTCCGACAGGTTCGTCCGGGCGCCTCGGGGCATGACCCCGGACGGTCGCGCCAACCCTTGTTCCGCTGGACGGAATGAGCCAGGAGTTATCGCGGAACATGCTGTGCACCAATAATTTTCGACCCACCCATGACCGAGCGGCGGACCCGCTCGCAGCACTGTGATCCGCACCAGAAAAAGTTCGAAACTCTTGGGCCCCTTGTGCGCGCATATTGGCGACATCGCGTAGGATCGACACCGTCGGCCCCTCCCCCCCGGGCCGACCCTATGCGGGCCTCGGCTAACTCCCCCCCTTCGCCGAGGCCCGCTCTCATATTTCGGGGTTCCACCCTCACTCGACGGCCCGCCCCGCCCCCACACGCCACCCAACACCCAGACTCTCGAGCCGGACGGTCTCGCGACCCGCGCTGCTTCCCACTGCTCCGTATCCGGTCGGCCGCGGCTGACGATATAACGCAATGGTGAGAGATTTGCAGTATCATCGTCTCACCAGCTCGATGCAGTAGATCAAGGGAGATCCGCATGACCGCGTCCGTCGCAGCCATCGACACGCACGCTCCGGCGGAGCGTCGTCCATTCGGTCCCGGCACCCGGACCTGGGAAGAAACCGGCCTGATCACCTTCTCCCTCACCGCGGGCTCGGCCTTCCTCTTGCAGACCATGGAGCCCACCATCTCCGCGGTGGTCGACGCCCACTCCACCTTCCGCACCGACCCGATCGGCCGCGCGGTGCGCAGTCTGTCCGCGGTGATGATGTGGACCTACGGCGGTGAGGAATCCCTCGGCGAAACCGACCGGCTGCGCAAGATGCACGCGACACTCAACACCACCGACGCCGAAGGCGTCCGCCATACCGCGCTGTCCAGTGGCCCGTGGGCCTGGGTGCTGCACACCGGCACCTTCGCGTTCTCCGAGAACGCGAAGTACTTCGCGAAACGGCCGCTCACCCGCACCGAGAAAGAGGACTACTACCGCGAAGCCCTCCAGTTGATGCGCAACTTCTCGGTACCGCCCAAGGAGTTGCCGGCGACCTACGCGGACTTCGAGAAGTTCTTCGCGGATCAGGTGGAGAACCACCTGGAAGCCACTCAGACCTCGAAGGACTACCTGCGGGTCATCCGAACCATCGCCGCGCCCACCCAATTGCCCCGGGTCCTGCACCCGGTATGGCGCGCGCTGACCGACCCGTTCGGACGGATGCAGTACTTCGTCACCGTCGGCACCACACCGGAAGCGGCCCGGCGGAAGCTCGGCCTCACCTGGAGCGAGTCCGACGAACGCAAACTGCGGATTCTGGGCTGGTTCGTCGCCCGGTTGATACCGCTGCTGCCGGAGCGGCTGCGGTACTTCCCCATCGCCTACGAAGCCCGCAAACTCGAACGCGACAAGGCGCGGCTGCGCAAGGTCATCGACGTGCGCCCGCTCTGATTCCACTCGACCGGCAGTCACCGCCCCTGATCCGCCCGGATCCGGGGCGGTTCTGTGTCGATACACTGTTGCCGTGCCCAACCGAGCGGAGTACATATGACCGGCGTCGTCTCGATACCCGACTACGACCAGGTGGTCGCGCTGCCCCGGGAACTGGGGCCGATCACCGTCCCGGAGTCCTACCGCGACGAGAACGATCACATGAACATCGCGCACTACTTCGACCTGTGCGTAGCGGGCGCCACCCGGGTCTTCGATCGGGTCGGGATCAGCGACGAGTACCGCGGCACCCGGGGTGTCGGATTCTTCACCGCCGAACACCACATCCGGTACTATGCCGAAACCCTGGTCGGCCAGGACGTTTCGATCTATGTCCGGGGTGTCGACCGTTCCGACAAGGTCGTGCACATCATCGCGCTGCTGGTCAACGACACCACCCGGCGGCTCAGCTGCACCGTCGAGGTCACCGCCGTCCACGTCGATCTGCGCACCAGATCGGCCACACCGTTCGCCGCCGATATCGCGGCCGCCCTCGATCGCGAACTGGCGACCTCGGTCGCGGACTGGCCTGCTCCGGTATGCGGCGCGATGGGTGTCCGGCGCTGACCACCGCTCCAGCGGACTAACCTGCCCCGTCGGGGCGGACGGTCACCGCCTCGTGGCCACGGGGTCGGGCGGTACTGACGAACAGCACCGGCTGACCCGCACGCAGAGTCCGGTAGCCGTCCGTTTCTATGCACCGGTATTCCACGAAGACCTGTTCGGTCCCGTCATCGGGTTTGATGTAGCCGAACCCCTTCTCCGAGTCGAACCAGAAGACTCTTCCCCGTCTCCAATCCGAGCCGTCGATCCCGGGTACGGCAGGCTCCGCAGCGGACATGACCAGGTCTTCTCCACTCACTCCATCAGGGTCGACACCTTCAAAACTACGCCCCGGCAGCGGCGGCGTCACTGTCGCCTCCGGTTCGCGGGGCCGGAAGCTATTGTGCCCCTGTGCTCGAACCTCCCTTCCTCTCCGCCACTCGTGCCGGTTACAACGCGATCGCGACCGCCTACACCCAGCACTTCGAGGGGGTACTCGAAGGCGACCCCTGGGCCAGGGCGGTGCTCACCGCGTTCGCGGAACTGGTCGGCGATACCGGACCGGTCGCCGATATCGGTAGTGGCCCGGGCCGGGTCGCCGCCTTCTTGTCCGCGGCGGGGGTCCGAGTGCACGGGATCGACCTGTCACCGGCCATGGTGGAGATGGCCCGGCGCAGCTTTCCGGATATCCGATTCGACGAGGGCTCGATGACGGCACTCGATATCGCGGATCATTCGCTGGCCGGCGCGCTCGCCTGGTACTCCCTCATCCATATCCCACCCGCCGAACGGGCCGCGGTGCTCGCCGAGTTCCACCGGGTGCTGCGACCGGGTGCACCACTCCTGCTCGCCTTCCAAGCCGGTCGTGACGTGAGTCATCACGACGAGGGATTCGGGCACGCCATATCCCTCGACTTCCACCGGCTCGTACCGGAGGAGATCGAGGATTTGCTCGAGGGCGTCGGCTTCACAGTCGACGCGCGGCTCGGTCGCCGAGCCCGGGGTGAGGAGCCGACCCCGCAGGCCTACCTTCTCGCCACCCGCTCGAGTTGATAGATGACCGAATGCCATCAAAACACTTCTACATCAGATCATTTCGATAGCTATCAAGATGATCTGACGGTGGCGTTCGACCGCTCCGAACCCCCCGACCTGGACTGATCAAGACGATCCTTGACGCCATCATTTCGATAGATCAACCTGGTCAGGTGGTGATCAAGAAGAACCCCTTCGGCCCCACCGGGGATACTGTTCGCAACAATGTCCTTCGGTATCGCAACCGGATGAACCTGGGCTATGCCGATCTCGCGCGCAGGCTCGAGGCTCTCGGCCGGCCGATCCCGGTACTCGGATTGTCGCGGATCGAGCGGGGTGAGCGCCGCATCGATGTGGACGATCTGATGGCGCTCGCGGTCGCCTTGGGCGTCTCCCCGACCAGTCTGCTACTCCCCGACACCTCCGGCTCCGACGATGTCGTCACCGCCACCGGCATCGAAGGCACGGCAGCGGATCTGCTCGGCTGGCTCCGGCTGCACACCCCGTCGGCGCATATCGGCAAACCGGCCGACGATCGCAATGTCCGCGACGCGATCCGGTTCATCGCCGACGCCCGACCGCGCTGGGATATCGAGAGCCTGACCCTCGAGCAACTCCCCGGCGTGGGCCACCAGGCGTACGCCGAGGAGATCGCCGAGAAGGCGCGCCAGGCGAATCCCGGTGCGGGCCACCGCGCATAACGATCGACATTCGGGTCGAGGTACGCCGAGCGGCCGGTGCCGAGCCGAACGCCGGCGCACGGTCAGGAAACTCGGGAGCCCATCAGTTCGAAGATCGACACCGGACGCCCGGCCTGTTCGCTGACGGCTCGGGCCCGGCGCCACAGGCCCTGTGCCGCATGAGAAAGCGTGGCGTCCACGCCGACCTCTTCGCTCGCGTCGATGATGTGCTGCGCGCCCGCATCCATCATCTGGAACGCGGCGAGATCACCCTGTCCACCGTTCTTCGCTGCCGCTGCCCATTCAGCCATGAAGAACGGGTAGGCCGCACTGGAACGTTGGGCGTAGGGCAAGAACTGATCGATATCGTTGCCGGATCGCTCGATCACGGCCAACGCCTGATCGAACGCGAGCATCCACGGATGGAAGGTGATCAGCAGCGCCTGGTAGAACACCTGGGCGAGACCGTCGTCCTCGCCCAGATACTCCTGGGGGCTCAGCGGAAGCAGCAGTTCGGCGTGCGCCTCGAAGACCGCGCGTGGGCCGCTGTAGAAGACATACGAAGCCGGGTGGGCGATATTGTCGCCTGCGGACATGAATCCGCCGGAGACGAACTCCGCGCCGTGGGACCGCACCCACCCCGCCCCTTTCCGAGCGTTGTCCGGCGAATCCGACGATAGGTTGGCGATCACCTTCCCGGGAAGCCGGTCGGTTGCCCCGCCGAGTACGTCGTACATCGCGGCATAGTGGGTCAGGCTCAGCACGATCACCTCGTTGGCGTCGAGGGCCTCGGCTATGGTCGCGGCCCGTTTCGCCCCGAGTGCGGCCATCGCGTCCGCCTTTTCAGCGCTTCGGTTCCACACGGTGACCTCGGTCCCGGCGGCCAGCAACGCACGGACCATCGCCCGGCCCATCGGGCCCAGCCCGATCACGCTGACTGACCGACTGTTCTGCTGAGACATACGGGTGTCCTCTTCCATAGTGGTTCAGATGGTTTCGGCGCCGGTATCGATACTCGTCGCCGCAGGTAGAGTCGGAAAGAACGCACTCGCGGGTGTGGTTGCTTACCGCGAGGTCCGTATCGAGGTCGGGAGGACGCAGTGACCGGTATCGGTGATACGGATCACGAGGTATGCGGTATGTCGGTGGCCATCGACGTGGTCGGCGGCAAATGGAAACTGCATCTGATGTGGATCCTCGGCGAGGGCCCCCGGCGGTTCGGGCAGATCCGCCGGAACCTGACCGGAGTGAGCGAGAAGGTGCTCACCGAGAATCTGCGTCAGCTGGAAACCAGTGGCGTCGTCCACCGCGAGGTGTACCCGGAGATCCCGCCGCGGGTCGAATACTCCCTGACTCCACTGGGTGAGGATCTCGCCCGGGCCCTGCGACCACTGGAGGAGTGGGGTGACCGGCACCGCGACCGGCTCGGCCGAGCGGCCTGCTGACCCACGGCCGTGAGCTTCGCGAGCCCATCCGAGCGCGTTCCGATCAACCCGTCCGGAACCGCTTCCGGTAATCGGCGGGTGTGACCCGCAGTGTCCGGCGGAAAGCCCGCGCGAGGGTGTCGACGGTGTTCAGCCCGCTGATCGCGGCGACGCGTTCGAGGGTGTCGTCAGTGGTTTCCAGCCGGTTGCGGGCGACCTCGACCCGGGCGCGCTCGATGTAGGCCGCCGGTGTCGTACCGAGCTCCTGTTTGAAGACGCGGGTGAGTTGCCGCTCGCTGACGTGCATTCGCTCCGCCAGTGCGGCCACGGTGAGATGTTCGGTGACGTTGCGAGTGATGTAGTGGCGGATCTCGTCTATCCGCCGCGTCGTCGAAAGGGGGTCGAGGGGAACACTGAACTGACTCTGGCCGCTGGGACGTTTGAGGTAAACGACCAGCTGTCGCGCGACGCGCAGCGCCAACGCCTCACCGAAGTCGTCCGCGACCAGCGCCAGCGCGAGATCGATGCACGCACTCAGCCCGGCTCCCGTCCAGACATCCCCGTCCCGGATATATATCGGGTCCGCGTCGACGGTGACCGCGGGATATTCGGCGGCGAGTTGCCGCGCCGTCGACCAGTGGGTGGTCGCCCGTTTCCCGTCGAGGAGCCCGGCGGCGGCCAGGAGATGCGCTCCGACGCATACCGATGCGACCCGTCGCGTATTGCCGGCGAGCTCGCGGACCCGTTCCGCGACAGCGGCGTCGGCGACCGCCCGGACGCGGCGCCGCTCGTCGGACTCGACCGCCCCCGGAACCACCAGGGTGTCGATGGCGCGAGTCGCGACCTCCGCGAAGGTGATATCGGGCAGGTAACACCGATCTGGTCATCGCCGGCTTCATGACCCACATGTGTGTCACCTTCACCGCCGAAGGCGCCTTCCTCCGCGGGAACAGGCCGACTGTCGTCGCGGACGCCTGCGCGACGCGGCCGCTGGCCGGGCTCGTATCCGAAATACCGGCCGACGGGTTGCACCACAGCGCGTTGGCGACGATCGCCGACCTGTACGGAGTGGTCGTCGCCTCCGCCGATGAACTCGGGTGAGCAGGGCACTCGGGTGAGCAGGGCACGGACCTGAGATACGAAACGCCTCCGGCCTGTTCTCACAGGTAGGAGGCGTTTTGAAGTGGAGCCTAGGGGAATCGAACCCCTAACCCCTGCCTTGCAAAGGCAGTGCTCTGCCAATTGAGCTAAGGCCCCGGCCGGACAGGCGGGCGCGCCGCGAGTCGCCTGCGAAACAGTAGCGTTCCGGCACGTACACCGTCAAACAAGGGTACCCGGCCCGGACGGCGTATCACCTGCGCAGCGCACCGCTGGCCTCGAACTCCGCCTCGCGGCCCTGCATCTGCTCGCGATACCAGTTCTCCCGATGCCAGAGCATGATCTGTTCGTGCAGGCGTCCGATCGGCGGGATCCGCCGCGCGACCTCCATGACGGTCACCAGCGGAATCCGGGCGATGGGCAGCAGTACCCACGGGAACGCGGACGGCATGCGATAGTTCCGGCGCGTGGTGGGCAGCATGTACAGGGCCGGATAGGCCGAATTGATCCGGTAGTTGTACTGCGCGCGCACGCGGGCTAGGCCGCGGTGCTCCTTCCTGGGCGCGAACGCCTCCGGATAGGACTCGATGAGCTCGGCCCCGTGATCGCCCGAGTCGTAGGCGCGGGCGACCATTGTCATCGCCATCACCCGCAGTGTGTCGGCGACGGTCTCCGGATGCCAGGCCAGCCGGACACCCAGCAGGTATCCCAGGTACTTCTGAAAGTGCAGGAGCGCACGGAATTCCGCGGGTGTGGTCTGATAGCCGAGCGCCCACAGCCCCAGGCCGGGGATGGTGCTGCCCGCGATCAGGGTGAGCAACTGGTAGGTCTGGCTGATCGGCAGCCCCCACCGTTCGATATCCCATTCCGGGTGCCGCTCGACTCCGGAGCGCACCGAAACATGCATGATCCGCACCTTCAGTGCGGTAGCCCGCCCCGCCGACCCCGGCGTCAGCAGCGCGCCCGGCCGGGAGACATCCATCCAGAACCGGCAGGTCTCCAGGAAGCGGCGCAATGCGCTGTCGCCCGCGTACCCGCCGGCCAGCGACAAGGGTGTGGCGACCGCGGATTCGGTGTACATCTCCAGGGTTTCGGCGCCGGCGAAACTGAACAGCATCGTGCCCCAGCGCCGCCATACCGCGGCACCGCGCTCCACGAGTTCGGGTTGGACCCAGTCGGGAACGGTCTCGAACTCGTCGAACAGGGCACACATGGCGTCCGGGGCCCCGGGAACGGCGTCGATTCCGTCGCGCAGGGCGGTCTCCAGCAGCGACCGTCCGCGTTCGCGCCCGATCTCACCGCGCACGACCTCCGCGACGAACCGTTCCGCGACCGGATCGCCGGAGAACATATCCGCGCACAATGCTGCGGCCTGCTCATCGGTCGGGAACAGCTCACTGCCGGTGAGCCTGCGAACCATCCGTTCGGCCCACCGGACCCGCGGGTTCTCCCGGGCCTGCCAATAGCGGAAGGCCGCCGGACACCGACCGGCGGCCTTTTCGGTGCTGCTGTCCGGGGTCGTCGCTGGTATCGACATCGCTGTTCTCCCTCGCCGGGACAGCCGTGTATCGACCGGCTGTCGCCGTTCTGGTGCACCGCCGCGGTCGCGCGGCCACACCATACTGACATGTATGGAAGCGCAGTACCATGGAGTACGGAGAAGAAGGACCGGTGAGCAGAGTCGCGAAGACCGAGACGCGCGGACGCCGGACCCCGGACAGGAATCGGGCCGACCACCGCGATCGACGAATACGTCGAGGCCCCCGACCCGCTCCCCTACCATCGGGGTATGAGTCCCAGCGCTGACCCATCGGACCGATGACGGCGGATCCGTCCACCGCTTCGCACCCCGACCCGCCCGATGCCCGGACGGCGACGCAGCGACCGAAATCGAAAAAGGCTCGAGCCCAACAGAGCCGGCGCCGACGCCCGGCCCGGCTGTCCTACGACGACTGGGTCGACGGCGCGCTGCACCTCCTGTCGAGCGAAGGCGTAGGGGCGATCAAGATCCCGCGACTGTGCCAGGAACTGGGCGTCACCAAAGGTAGCTTCTACTGGCACTTCGACGATATCGAGCAGCTCATGGCGGCGATGGCCGACCGCTGGAGCGCGGTACAGAGCGACACAGTGCGCGAACTCGGCGCCTTCGCGGCGATACCGGTGGAAGACCGTATCGAGAAAATGGCCGCGATGCTCGTCGATCACCGGCACTGGATCGTGGAGACCACAGTGCGGGAATGGTCGCGGAGCAATCCGAAGGTCGCGGCCGCCGTGCGCAAACTGGATCAGGGGGTATTCGAAACCGTCTACCGAATCATGCTGGATCTCGGCTTCGACGAGAATCAGGCCGGCCTGCGGGCCGGCGCGATGGTGTACATCGGACTCGGGTTGATCCACGGCCGGGACAATCTGCCGATACCGACCACCGAGCAGGTGTACTCGGTCATCGAACTGCTGGCCCGGCCGTGATCATATGAGTTCCCCGGTGTGCACCGGGTCATCCGGCAACGATGGAGGATGCGTCAGCGGGTGGTAACCGCGTGCCACGCATCGTCGTCATCACGCCGGCGCAGCTTGTTGATACCGATGAGAACCGCAGCGACAATTCCGATGGTGAGAACGTATTTCATGAGCACAGCTTAGTGGTTGCCGATTCAATACGCGTCGAGGCCCGAACCGGTCAGCGCAATGGCCACCGCACAGCAAAAACCCGACCCGTTCCGCGCGGTACAAACCAGCCGGAAACAGATCGGGTTCTGTTCTGTGGGTCTAGGAGGACTTGAACCTCCGACCTCTTCGTTATCAGCGAAGCGCTCTAACCGCCTGAGCTATAGACCCGTGATTTTGATCGTTGGACGCTAGCGAGACTTTACTATCGTCAACGACCGAACAGAGACTACAGGAACACTCGATGACAAGACAAAACGCCTGGTAAGGGCCGGTGATCACTCCCACGTTACGGGTGGTTCCGGCAGGCTCGGGACCGAGAGCCGTACCTACGTCCGCGGTCGACCATGGATCCGCGGCACTTCGCCCGGTCGACCGGCTGTGTTCCAGCCCCGAAATAGACCGAGAGAAGAACAGCCGTTCAGGGGTTGTTCGCCGATGGGATCGCCCACAACGCGAAACGGCCGGCGCCCGTAACCGGGCGCCGGCCGTTTCGTAGTGCGAACGATCAGTCCGGGTCGGCCAGGGTGACCTGGATTCCGCCGACCATGTCGCAGCACTGGTTGTAGATGAACGTGCCGACCGTGGCCAGCGCGGTGAACAGCACGACGTTGATCAGGCCGATCACCCCCGCGTAACCGAAGACCGTGCCCGCATCGATCAGACCCACCGATCCGCTGTCCGGGGAGACCATATCGGTGAAGGTGCTGTTGAGCCGTTCCCAGACGCCCATACCCGCCAGCACCATGTACAGCAGCGCGACGGCGATCATCCACACGAAGAACATGGCGACGCTGATCACCAGGGTGATCTTCAGCGTGGACCACGGATCGATGCGGCGCAACTGAACGGTGGCGCGCAACGGTTCTCCGCCGAGCACCGCCTGCGGCAGCCCACGGGGAGCGGGCGGCGCGGACGGGGCCGCGGGGGGCGGCGGCGTGTACGGGTTGTGCTGTGGGTGCTGAGCCTGGGGTTCGGGGGGTAGTGGATGCCGGATATCGGACAGATCCGGCATATCTTTCACCAGCTCCGGCCGGGCGATACTGCGGGTCGGTCCGTCCAGGCCAACGGATTTGGACATGGCCGCTTCCTTGCGTGCCGCCTTGGCAGCCAGGTCGCTGGTGGTGCGGGCATTGGTGACCCCACCTTGGAGCCCGCCGCCCTGCAGCCCCCCGCCCTGCAGCCCGCCCGAGCGCTGCTGGGCACCGCCCACCGGCATATGGCCGGGCCGTGAGAGGTTCGACTGCGGCTCCCGCTGCGGCAGCTGCGACCAACCCTCCTGATAGCGGCCCGCGTCACCGCCGTTGCCGCCCTGCTGATTACCGCTCCCGCCCTGCTGATCGCCCGGCCCGCCACCGGCCTGCGGACCGGAATTCCGGTCCGCAGGGGTGTTGCGCGATTCGGACGCGAATTCGCCTTGCTGCTCCTGCTTTTCGGGCTGCGGACCACCGGCGGGCGAACCGCCGGGCGGATTACCACCCGGCTGGCCACCGCTCTGTTCGTGGTCCGCGGCCTCGCCCGGCCGCTGAGTCGGGCGCGGCGAAATCGGGGACGGGGTGACCCGCTCGGTCACACCGTTCGTCTGCTGCCGCTCGTCGCTCGGCTGTTTCGGAGTGGTCAATGGGAATCCTCGGATCCGTTCTTTGCCGCCGATATGGGATTACTGCTCGGGAGAACCGCCGCCGTCGATCTGCTCGGGCTCGTCGGCGTTACGTGCGATCGCAAGCAAGGTATCGCCCTCGCCGAGGTTCATCAATCGCACGCCCTTGGTCTGCCTACCGGCCTTGCGCACCTGCCGGGCGGCAGTGCGGATAACCCCTCCGCTGGAGGTGATCGCATACAGCTCGTCGTCGTCGTCGACGATGAGCGCCCCCACCAGGGTGCCACGCCGGGTGTCGTACTGAATCGTCAATACGCCTTTTCCGCCGCGACCCTGCGCCGTGTACTCCTCGATGGCGGTCCGCTTGGCGTACCCGCCCGAGGTCGCGACCAGCAGATATGTCCCGGAACGGACGACGTTCAGAGACAGCAGGGCGTCCTCGGCGTTGAACCGCATGCCCTGGACGCCGGAGGTGGCGCGGCCCATCGGGCGCAACGCCTCGTCGGTGGCGGAGAAGCGGATCGACTGTCCCTGCGCCGAGACCAGCAAGAGGTCGTCCTCGGCGGAACACAGTACGGCTCCGACCAATTCGTCGTTGTCGCGCAGATTCACCGCGACGATCCCGCCGCTGCGGTTGGAGTCGAAATCGACCAGCCGCGACTTCTTGACCAGGCCCTTCTGCGTGGCGAGCACCAGATAGGAGGCGTCCTCGTAGGACTTGATCCGGATCACCTGGGCGATCTTCTCGTCCGGCTGGAACGCCAGCAGGTTCGCCACGTGCTGCCCACGCGCAGTGCGGTTGGCCTCGGGCAGTTCGTATGCTTTGGCCCGGTAGACCCGGCCTTTGTTGGTGAAGAACAACAACCAGTCGTGGGTCGAGGTCACGAAGAAGTGCCTGACGATATCGTCCTGCTTCAGCCCCGCGCCCTGCACGCCCTTACCGCCCCGCTTCTGGCTGCGGTACAGATCGGTCTTGGTGCGTTTGGCGTACCCGGTTTCGGTGATGGTGACCACCACGTCCTCGCGGGCGATCAGATCCTCGTCGGCGACATCTCCGTCGGCGGAGACGATTTGAGTGCGCCGGCCGTCGCCGTATTTTTCGACGATCTCGGCGAGCTCGTCGTGCACGATCGCGCGCTGACGTTCGGGCTTGGCGAGAATATCCTTGAGATCGGCGATCTCGGCCTCGATCTTGGTCAATTCATCGACGATCTTCTGCCGCTCCAGCGCCGAGAGCCGGCGCAGCTGCATATCCAGGATCGCGGTGGCCTGGGTTTCGTCGATGTCCAGCAGTTCCATCAGGCCGGTACGCGCGGTATCGGTATTCGCCGAGCGCCGGATCAGCGCGATGACCTCGTCCAGCGCATCCAGCGCTTTGACCAGGCCGCGCAGGATATGGGCCCGTTCCTCGGCCTTGCGCAGCAGGTACCGGGTACGCCGGATGATGACGTCCAACTGGTGTTTGACGTAGAACCGGATCATCTGGTCCAGCCGCAGCGTGCGCGGGACGCCGTCGACGATCGAGAGCATATTCGCGCCGAAGCTGGTCTGCAGCTGGGTGTGCTTGTAGAGATTGTTCAGCACGACCTTCGCGATCGCGTCCCGTTTGACGGTGACGACGATCCGCAGGCCTGCCCGGTCAGAAGACTCGTCGTGGATATCCGCGACACCCGCGATTCGGCCGTCCTTGACCTGTTCGGCGATCGCGTTGACGAAGTTGTCCGTATTGACCTGGTACGGCAGTTCGGTGATGACGATCGTGGTGCGACCCCGCTGGTCTTCCTCGATCTCGACCACGCCGCGCATCCTGATCGATCCACGCCCGGTGGTGTAGGCATCGTGGATGCCTTGGTTACCGACGATCAGACCGGAGGTCGGGAAGTCCGGACCCTTGACCCGCTCCATACAGGCGGCCAGGGTGGCTTCCTCGTCGGCCTCATAGTTTTCCAGCGCCCAATAGATGGCCTCGGCCAACTCGGTGAGGTTGTGCGGCGGGATATTCGTCGCCATACCGACCGCGATACCGTTGCTGCCGTTCATCAGCAGGTGCGGCACCCGGCTCGGCAGCACAACCGGTTCCATGGTCTTGCCGTCGTAGTTCGGGATGAAATCGACCGTTTCGTGGTCGATTTCGCGCAGCATCTCCATGGCCAGCGGAGTCAGGCGACACTCCGTGTACCGCATGGCGGCGGCACCGTCGTTACCGCGACTGCCGAAGTTGCCCTGGCCGTCGACCAGCGGGTACCGCATCGACCACGGCTGCGCCATCCGGACCAGGGTGTCGTAGATGGCGGAGTCGCCGTGCGGGTGATAGTTACCCATCGTGTCGGCGACCGGGCGCGCGGACTTCACATAGCTGCGATCGGGGCGGTAGCCGTTGTCGTACATCGCGTACAGGATCCGGCGGTGCACCGGTTTGAGGCCGTCGCGAACCTCGGGCAGCGCACGGCCGACGATCACGCTCATCGCGTAATCGATATAGCTGCTCTGCATTTCCTGCTGGATATCGACCGGTTCGATCCGGTCGCCCGCACCGTTGGGCGGCAGGGTGGTGTCGGTCATGGAATCTCCTTGTCCGGGAGGAAGTCGGGTGCGGCGATCGCGGAGAACACGCCGCGGCCGGAATCAGCCGCGGCGGTACGCGTCGCTACACGTCCAGGAAGCGGACGTCCTTGGCATTGCGGGTGATGAAGCTGCGACGCGCTGCCACGTCCTCGCCCATCAGCACGCTGAACAGCTCATCGGCGGCGGCCGCGTCGTCCAGCGTCACTTGACGAAGGACACGCACCGACGGGTCCATGGTGGTCTCCCACAGTTCCTTCGGGTTCATCTCGCCCAGACCCTTGTAGCGCTGGATACCGTCGTCCTTGTTGATCTTCTTACCGGCCGCGAGCCCGGCCTCCAGCAGCCCGTCACGTTCACGGTCGGAGTAGGCGAACTCGGGCTCGGAACGCTGCCATTTCAGCTTGTACAGCGGCGGCTGCGCCAGGAAAACGAAACCCTGTTCGACCAGCGGACGCATGAAGCGGAACAGCAGGGTGAGCAGCAGGGTCGAGATGTGCTGGCCGTCGACGTCGGCGTCGGCCATCAGCACGATCTTGTGATACCGCAACTTGGCGATATCGAATTCGTCGTGGATACCGGTGCCGAACGCCGTGATGATCGCCTGGACCTCGTTGTTCTTGAGGACCCGGTCGATTCGCGCCTTTTCGACGTTGATGATCTTTCCGCGCAGCGGCAGGATCGCCTGATACATCGAATCGCGACCGGATTTCGCCGAACCACCGGCCGAATCGCCCTCGACGATGTAGATCTCGGATTTACTCGGATCCTTGGACCGGCAGTCGGCCAGCTTGCCCGGCAATCCGCCGAGATCGGTGGCGCTCTTGCGGCGAACCAGCTCACGCGCCTTGCGTGCGGCCACCCGGGCCTGCGCCGAGGACACCGCTTTGTTCACGATCGTCTTCGCGTCGGCCGGGTTCGCCTCGAACCAATGCGACAGATGTTCGTTGCAGGTGCGCTGCACGAAGGATTTGACCTCGGTGTTGCCGAGTTTGGTCTTGGTCTGGCCCTCGAACTGCGGCTCGCTCACCTTGACGCTGACAATGGCCGCCAATCCCTCACGGATATCGTCACCGGTGAGGTTGCCGTCTTTCTCCTTGAGCAGCTTCTTTTCCTTGGCGTACTTGTTGACCACCGTGGTCAGCGCGGCGCGGAAGCCCTCCTCGTGCGTGCCACCCTCATGAGTGTTGATGGTGTTGGCGAAGGTGTGCACGGACTCCGAGTAGCCGGAATTCCACTGCATGGCGACCTCGAGCTCATGCCCGGTGCCCTTGCTGGTGAAACCCACCACCGAATTGTGGATCGCCTGTTTGGTGCGGTTGATGTGCCGGACGAAATCCTCCAGCCCACCCGGATAGTGATAGGTACGCGATTTCACCTTGTGCTCGGTGGGCGCCGTCTCGTCGACATGTTTCGGCGCGTCCGCCGTCTCGCTCACCACATCGTCGGTGATTTCGCTCTCGGTCACCCGCTCGTCTGTCAGGACGATGGTCAGACCCTTGTTGAGGAACGCCATCTCCTGCAACCGACGCGCGACCGTCTCGAAGTTGTAGGAGGTGGTTTCGAAGATCTCCGGGTCTGCCCAGAACCGGATGGTGGTGCCGGTGGCCTTCGTCGCCTCACCCTGCACCAGCTTGCCGGGCTTCGCGTCTTTATAGGTCTGGGTCCAGTGATAGCCGTCGTGGTCGATCTCGGCCTCGAGCCGGGTGGACAGCGCGTTGACGACGGAGATACCGACTCCGTGCAGACCACCGGACACGGCATAGGAGTCGGAGTCGAATTTGCCGCCCGCGTGCAGCTGGGTCATGACGACTTCGATGGTCGGAATGCCCTGGGCGTGCATGCCCACCGGAATACCGCGGCCGTCGTCGATCACCTGTACACCGCCGTCGGCGAGCAGCGTGACGTCCACCCGGGTGGCATAGCCGGCCATGGCCTCGTCGACCGAGTTGTCCACAACCTCCTGGATCAGGTGGTGCAGACCGCGCTCACCGGTCGAACCGATATACATACCCGGCCGCTTGCGAACGGCCTCGAGCCCTTCCAAGACCGTGATGGAAGAGGCGCCGTATTCCTTCTTGTCCGATGCCTTGCTCGGGCCTGGTGCTTTGGAGTCGTTGGCAGCCACTGGTCGGTAGCTCTCCTTACTTGCTGATCCCCGGGACGGCGGTGGGACAGCGCAGGTGGGCCCGGGATCGCTCAGAGGGCTGCACACAACGCGCCGAAGGTATCGCCGCTGATTTACGTTTCCATCCTACTTCGCAGTCCAACTTACAGTGCATCTGCGACACCCCTGACGGCTTCCAGGATGGGAGAAATCAGACCGGCACGGGTCCCTTCGCAGCGCGGCGGTTTCCGACCATCAGATTCGTCCTGAGAGTTCACTGTGGGGCCGAGGCCGCAAAAGCGGTCGCGTTCCACGTGAAACCGGGTGCTATCCGTAGGTATCGCGCGGGCCCCGGCCACGGACATGCCGTTGCCCCTTACGCCAACTCGGCGCCGTCGGACCGGAGATGCGCAGCGAGCGCACCACCCCCGGGCCCACGGCGGCACTGATCTTCGCGAGCAACTGCGACTGCAACAGGCGTAGCTGAGTCGCCCAAGCGGTGGACTCGGCGGCCACGCTGAGCACGCCGTTCTCGAGCTTCACCGGTTTCGCGTGGGCGGCGATATCCTCGCCGACCACACCGGACCAATGCCCGAAGACCGTGCCCTCGGCGACTTTGGTGGACCAGCCACGGCTGCGCGCGATCGAGGTGGCGAGCTTGGACAGCGGCTGTGGATCACGGTCGTCGGGCCGGGGGCCGGACCAGCCACCGCGGCGGCGAGCACCGGAACGATGGCCGCGGCGCGGCGACGAACGGCCCTGACCGACTGATTTCCCACTCGCGCGGGCGGCGGCCCGGGCCTCCTCCAGCGCACGGCGGGCAAGATCGACACCGCGCAACTCCGGTTCGGGCGGGGGCGTCGCGCCACCGGGCGTTCCGGGCTGGTCGATCATCGCTGCTCCGCTCACCGATCCGAGTTATCCCCAGGCTGACCGGTTTTTCCTCAGGCTGTGCACATCCGGGAACCCAACTTCGGTACCGAAGTTCCCGAATCGGGCAAGCGACTGCCTTGCTGGATAAACACCCAGGTCAAGGTAGTTATTGCGGCACCTGCGCCGGTTGCCGCCGACCGGGGCCGGTCGCCGGCCGGGCTACGGAGCGACGACCTGGTGAAACAAGTTATCCACAGGCTGTGGATAACTTGCATACTGCAGGCCGATTGGGGATAACGGCCCGGTGTACCGGCTCACTCTACGAACGCCCCGGCCCGCATGCAAGGCAGCACCGGGTGCGTGTCCGTCATCCCGGCAGATCACCGGCGACCGTCTCCGGCAGGTCCGCGGCGGGCGGCGGAAGAGACTCCGGCGGCGCGGGTAACAGGCCGGAGACCCGGTGCTCGGGGTCACCCGTGGTCGTTACCCGGACCGTGTTCCCGACCAGCTCGGCCGGCACGTCCTCGGGCACGGCGGCGGTGACCAGTACCTGCTCCGCGGCGGCCGCCACCGCGGCCAGTGCGGTGCGCCGCCGCCGGTCGAGCTCGGCGAACACATCGTCGAGCAACAGCACAGGTTCGGTACCGCCGGCGCGCAACAGCTCGAACGCCGCCAGCCGCAGGGCCAGGGCGAACGACCAGGATTCACCGTGGCTGGCGAACCCTTTGGCCGGGGTCGCGCCGAGCATCAGGTCCAGATCGTCACGGTGCGGACCGACCAGGCAGATACCCCGTTCGAGTTCCTTGGACCGCGCCGCCACCAGTTCCCGCAGCAGTATCTCCTCCAGCATCGCGGGATCGTCCGGTTCCGGCACCCGGTCCGGATCGAGTAGTTCGGCAGGCAGCGCGCCACTGCGGTAGCCGACCGCGGCCGGGCGTGACTCCGGTGCGAGAGCCGCGTAGGCGCGCACCAGGTGGGGGTGCAGCTCGTGCACCAGACTCAGGCGTTCCGCGAGCAGCACCGACGCGTGCGCGGCGAGATGCCCGTCCCACACATCGAGGGTGTTCAGATCTGCCCGCGCCGACCGACCGGCGGTCTTCAACAGGGCGGACCGCTGCCGCAGCACCCGGTCGTAATCCGCGCGGACCCCGGCCAGACCGGGGCGCCGCGCGGTGCACAACTCGTCGAGAAAGCGGCGGCGCTCTCCCGGGTCGCCCCGGACCAGAGCCAGATCCTCGGGCGCGAACAACACGGTGTGCAGAATGCCGAGAATCTCCCGGGGACGACGCACCGGTGAACGATTGATCTGCGCTCGATTGGCGACACCGCGGTTGAGTTCTATGTCGACGCGCAGCTCCCGACCGAGATTCACCACATTCGCGCCGATCCGAGCCCGGTCCGCACCCGATCGGATCAGCGGAGCGTCCGCGGAAACCCGGTGCGATCCGAGGTTGGACAGGTAGCCCAGAGCTTCCAGCAGGTTGGTCTTGCCGTTACCGTTCGCCCCCAGGAAAACCGTAGGGCCTGTGGATAACTCGATCTCAGCCTGTTCCCAGGATCGGAAGTCACGCAAGGTCAGAGCCCGGATATGCACCTTTTCACACCGTCCGGGAGATGAGCACCGAGTTATCCACAGCTGTGGATAACTCCGGACAGTGCAGGTCGGAGCGGTGGTTTGCGGAGGTATCGCTGTCGTGCCCCGCCGCGATCGCGATGCGGGACACCACGGCCTCCCGAACAGCTACGCGCCGAGTGGTCGCTACCGAACCCACGCCCACTCAGCCCGGAAGCCGGACCGGCATCAACAGGTAGATGTAATCGCTCGCCAACGCGGGATAGGCACCGGTGTCGAGCGGCTCCGGTTCCTCCTCACGCGCGGGCAGCAGGACCGCGGGGCGACTGGGCGTCGTGAAGCCGAAGGTGACCCGGTCGGAGCGCAACGCCGAAAGCCCATCGATCAGGTATCCGGGGTTGAAGGCGATCGTCAGCGGCTCGCCCCGGAAATCGGCGGTGAGCCACTCTTCGGCCCGTCCGGCGTCATCGCCACCCGCCGACAGCAGCAGGCCTTCACCGGAGAACTCCAACCGCACCTGCGCGCCTCGCTCGGCGACGAGCGCGACGCGTTTGATCGCCTCGGCGAGCGACGCGACCTCCAGTGTGGCGATCGATGTGTGCTCCTTGGGGAGCAGCTGGCGGAATTTCGGGAACTCGGCATCGAGCAGCCTGGTAGTCGTCCGCCGTCCGCCGTTCACGATCCCCAGCAGGCCGTCGGCGCCCGCGCCGGAGCCCAGGGACAGTTGCACCGGCCGATCGGCCGCGCCGAGCGTCTTGGCGGCCTCGGACAGGGTCCGGGCGGGGATGAGTACCGCGGTCTCGATATCGGTACGCGCGGGCTGCCACTGGATATGCCGCACCGCGAGCCGGAACCGGTCGGTCGCCGCAAGGACCACCTGCGGTCCTTCGATCTCGACCCGGATACCGGTGAGCATGGGCAGCGTATCGTCGCGCCCCGCCGCGACCGCCACCTGACCGACCGCCTCGCCGAACACCTCCACCGCCAGTTCGCCGCTGGACTGCGGCACCTCGGGCAACTGGGGGTAGTCCTCGACCGGCATGGTCGGCAGCGAGAACTTCGCGCTCCCGCACTGGATCAGCACCCGCGTGCCGTCGACCGAGACGTCCACGGGCTTGTTGGAGAGCGCCTTGGTGATATCCGCCAGCAGTTTGCCCGAGACCAGGACCCGGCCGGGCCCCGCGACCTCCGCGGCGACTCTCATCTGCGCGGAAACCTCGTAGTCGAAGCCGGAGACGGTCAACCCGTCCTCGTCCGCGACCAGCAGGACTCCGCCGAGTACCGGGACCGGCGGGCGCGACGGCAGACTGCGTGCCACCCAGGCGACCGACTCCGCGAAATCCTCACGCGCGACCCGAAACTTCATGCCTGCAAGGTCCATCGCCCGAGGTGTCCTCTCCCGTTCAGTGTGGATCGGCGGCTGTCCTGCCCCCGTGTATCCCGCTGCGCCGACTCCGCCGGCACATCACGCGGCGGTCGATGCGGCGGTCGGAGATCCGGACCGACCGCCCCAGGAGTCTGGCACGAGCGACCGACATCAGACCGTACCCCGTATCGAGCCACCGGGTCGGCTGCCCCTCCGAGTGGAGGATACGTCCTCCTGGGTCCGGCAGGCCAGGCCGGTCGTTCCGATATGGGTGCGCCGCCCCGGCCTGCGCCGATCACCTGTGGACGGCTGTGGACGAACAGGCCGCCGACTCGGGACGCTTCCACAGCCATCCCCTGGCCGAGGTGGGGACAACTTCATGCCGGTCTGTTTCCGGATCGGCATGGTGGCCGGTGCGGACAGGCGGCATCGGACTCCCCCGGGTCATTTCGGTGAGCGCCCCGCGATCGGGGAGGGCATGCGGGGGCTCGGGTGCCGGCGAACCGGTGCGAGACCTACGGGACGACAGGGAGAGATTCCGGACGGGACGGGAGCGGGGGTCGACCACTGCCCACTCCGTCCTTGCCTCGTTCCTGGTTCGGTTTCGGTCGTCCGGTCCGCTCGAGACTTGTCCACACTTCCTGTTTTGAAGAGGAATTCTCTAGATGAAGAACAGGAGTAGTAATAGGTCCTGTGGATACTGTGGATTTCCCCTGTTATCCCAGTTCATAGCGCGTGTCCGCCTGTGGATGGCCGTGGGATAACTCGAGGATGAATCTGCCTCGGCTGTGGACAGGTTTTGTTGTCCACATTGCATCCACAGCGCGTCCACAGGTTGGTCCCCAGATTTGGGCCAGTTGTGCACACTGTGCATGGATCCGTGGATAACCTGTGGATTCCTCGAGGATTCCACAGGGATTCCCCAGGTTGTCCCCAGCCCTCTGACCGGATCCTGCGCTGGTCAGCTCCTGTGGACGAATTTGCCTGTGGAAACTGTGGATAAACAGCCTGTGGACAACCTGTCCCCACCAGGGCTCGAAACCTGTGGATGAACCAGTGGACAACCTGGGGATTCCACAGGCAGAATTATTACAAAGCGCCTGGTCAGCGAGTGATAACCCTGTTAGCGACACACCTGTGGATGGTTTGGACACGCCGACCGCCACCAGAGACGGCTGCGCGGTGCGATTCGTCCGATTTCCCAACCCGATTGCGCCGGAAGAGCTTTCCCGTATCCCGGGTGCGGCCGGCGCTCCGGCCGGAAGATCTCGGACGGTGAACGGGCCGGATCGGTGCGCGACTCGGTGACTCAGGCGACGCGAACCGCGATTCCGGGATAGCTCAGGACCAGACCCGACTCGTCGTAGGTCAGGCGGCAGGCGAACCCGTAGGCCGGCGCGGTGTAGTCGTAACACTGGTAGGCGCCCTGATCCGAGGTGCGCAGATAGTCCTGTTCCAGTCGCATGACCGACAGGTCGTCAGTGCGAAGGTAGGCGGCCGGCGCGGCGGCGCGACCACCGACGGGCAGTGCCAGACGGTGCACGGGTAGCGCGTTGGTCAGCGCCGACGATTCCAGGTCCACGTCGAGGCAGCCGTCGAGATGAGGGGCGACAGCGCCGTCGACCAGCCAATGCCCCGCGCCGTCGGCCTCGAGCAGTACGGCGCGCCGTCCCGTCGCCGACAGGCCGGTCGCCCTTGCTGTCCGGGTGAACCAATCGGCGTCCAGGGTTATCTCGTATTCCACGATCCAGGTCCGCCCGTCCTCGACGGCCGTGGTGCAGCCCTCGATCCGGTATCCGGTGCCGACGGTGTGCAGATAGACGACCTCGAAGCCCGACCGCGCGTCCAGATGCGACCAGGCCGCCGTCACCGGTATTGCGGCCCACGACACGACAGCTCCACCTCCGGGCGGACCCGCTATTCGGCGGCGGCCCGATCTCCTACCGGGAGCGCTGTTTGATCCGGGCGGTTAGCTCCTGGACCTGGTCGTACACCCGGCGCCGCTCCGACATCTCCTTGCGGACTTTCTTTTCCGCGTACATGACCGTCGTATGGTCACGCCCGAACGCCTGTCCGATCTTCGGCAGCGACAAGTCGGTGAGCTCACGGCAGAGATACATGGCGATCTGCCGGGCCTGTGCGAGTGGCCGCGCCTTACCCGGGCCCGTCAACTCCTCCATCGAGGTGTTGAAGTACTCGGCCGTGACACCCATGATCGTGGACGCGGTGACCTCGACATCCTGGGATTCGGGCATCAGATCACGCAGCACCACCTCGGCCAGCGACTGATCCAGTGGTTGCCCGTTCAACGACGCGAACGCGGTGACCCGGATCAGCGCGCCCTCGAGCTCGCGGATATTGCGCTCGACCCGGCTGGCGATCAGCTCCAGGACATCGTGCGGTACATCGAGCCGGTCCATCCGCGCTTTCTTGCGCAGGATCGCGATCCGCGTCTCCAGCTCCGGCGGCTGTACATCGGTGATCAGACCCCACTCGAATCGTGTGCGCAGTCGCTCCTCCAGCGTGGCCAGCTGCCTCGGGGGGCGATCAGAGGACACGACGATCTGTTTGTTCGCGTTGTGCAGGGTGTTGAAGGTATGGAAGAACTCCTCCTGGATACCTTCTTTGCCCTCGATGAACTGGATATCGTCGACCAGCAGGATGTCGGTCTCCCGGTAGCGGCGTTTGAAGGCCACCTTCCGGTCGTCGCGCAGACTGTTGATGAAGTCGTTGGTGAATTCCTCGGTGGAGACGTACTTGACCCGCATTCCCGGGAACAGTCGCTGCGCGTAGTGGCCGGCGGCATGCAGGAGATGAGTTTTGCCGAGTCCGGAGGCGCCCCAGACGAACAGCGGGTTGTAGGCGCGGGCCGGAGCTTCGGCGATGGCCACGGCCGCCGCATGGGCGAATCGGTTGGACGCGCCGATGACGAACGTCTCGAAGGTGTACTTGGCGTTCAGACTCGCGGCCGGTTTGGCCCTGTCGTCGCCGTCGGGCGATTTCGCGAAGAAGGTGGGCCAGGAATCCCGGACGTTGACAACCTTCTCGTCCTCATGGTGTACATCCGGTTCCGCGTCGCTGCCCGAATCGCGGACGCTCTCGCGGAGACTGTCGCGATCGGGGTCCCGCATCGGATCGCGCGCCGCGACATCGGCGGCGAGGTCCGGGGCGAACAATGTTTCTTGAGCCGGGCGGCCGGTGCGCCGCGAAGGAGCCATCGGATCGAATTCGGGACCCGGTTCCCGGGCGACAGGTGCGGTGCGCTCGCGGCCGCTGGTCGGATCCGCGATATCGGCGCGGTTCGCGGGGTAGGGCGCGCGGTACTCGCTCGGCGGATACTCCCGCTCCCGCTCATAACCCGGGTCTCGCGTGTAGTCCGCCCCGGGCGCGTACTCGCGCGGGTAGGTCCGCGGGGCCGGATAGGGCTCCCGGGGCGGCTCCTCTGCCACCCGGGTGACTCCGGGGTCGGTCGGGAATTCCGTGCCGTGCGGCAGCTCGGGCAGCGTCGGCCGTCGCACGGGTTCCGCACCGATCGGATCCGATCCGCGCGGGAGTTCGCCGTTGAGCGGCAGTTCGGCCTCATGGGAGAAGCCGCCGCGCGGGAAACGTGGCTCGCCGGAGGGTTCGGGAGTGCGCGGGTAACCGGGGTCGCGCTGGTACCCGCGTGCCGGAAACTCGCCCCCGTCGGATTCCCGGATGCTGTCGGCCGGCCAGGCGGGCTCGGCCGGGCCGGCCGCCGGAAATGTATTCGGCCGGGTACGGCCGGGGGGAAAATGTTCCGGCCGGGCGGTGGCCGACTCCGGCCGGCTGGTCATCCGCGGATTCCGGGTCGGCCCGTTGTCGGGACCGGTCGGCAGCGGCGCGGCTATCCGAACCCCGAGGCCTTCCACCTGTGGCCCGAGCCGTCGGCCGAGTGATCGGAGGATGGGTTCGCGCAGATCGCGTTCGATGGCTTCCTGGGCGAGCGAGGACGGAACCGAGAGCAGAGCGAAGCCCTGTACGACCATCAGCGGTTTGACCAGTTTGAGCCAGGCTTGCTGAGCTCGGGTCACCGCGCCGATGCCACCGTCGGGCGAACCGGTGGTCAACTCCGCGACCACCTCCGGCCACACGGTGGCCAGTACGTTCTGCTCGTCGTCCATCCAGTGTCCTCCCCGGGAGTCGGTTGCTCGGCGCAGACGTCCGGGGCTCGCGGTGCGTCTACTGTACTGGTTTCGTTTCAGTGACACCGCATACGTCCGCACCACCAGATCTGCCGTATCCCGTGGATACGCGCCCGGGGACGCTGCCCGGAGTCCCCGATCTCCCGGCTGCGGCATAGCACCTTCGGCCCTACGAATATGCCATTCACAGGGTATTTCCACACAATTATCCACAGATGGGGACAATCTCGGCGGACCACCGTTCTGGTCGCGTGCTGCGCCGGAGCGATGGCAGGCGCACGACCTGCGAGCCTGTGGCCCACCACGATCGTACGGTGATCATCGCCACCGCGACCCGGAGTGCGCCGGGTGCCGGCGGCGTCCGCGGATCGCCGCGACGGGGGCGAGTTTGACCGGGTAGAACTGGGTAAGTACCCTCGTACAGTCACCCCCGGCGTGGTGATTGTTCTGTGCTGACCGTTCGCCAGAACCACAATGCCGGGCAGACATCATCAGAATCACCGAAAAGCTTCGGGTGCCGCTGGGCATCCACCAATTCGAGGAGTGTTGACCGTGGCCAAGGGCAAGCGGACGTTCCAGCCGAACAACCGTCGTCGGGCGCGGGTCCACGGTTTCCGTCTCCGGATGCGGACCCGTGCGGGTCGCGCCATCGTCTCCGCGCGGCGCCGTAAGGGCCGCGGCTCCCTCACCGCCTGATTTCCCGTCGAATTCGGTGTCCGATGCCGGGTCCGCCGAACCCCGTAACCCGCGCCGCCGGTAACCCAGCCGGATCGGCGGCTTTGACGAACCCCGGACTTCCGGGTGCTTCCTGAGCCGCACCGGCTGCACGATCGTGCCGATTTCTCCCGAACGGTACGACGCGGCCGGCGAACGGGAAAGCGGGATCTGGTTGTGCACGCCCTGATGGACCACCCGGATATGGCAGCGACAGACGCGCCAGTTCGTTTCGGTGGTCCGCGCTTCGGGCTGATCGTCAGTAAGGCGGTGGGAAATGCGGTCGTACGACACCGCGTGGCCCGCCGCCTGCGTCATATCTGCGCCGAACTGACCGCCGACGTCTCCGCCGAGGTGGATATCGTGATTCGCGCACTACCCGGCGCCGCCACCGCCGATAGCGGCGAATTGCGCCGGCAACTCGAGAGCGGCCTGCGCAAACTCGGTATCCGGCCGGCTTCCGCAGCCGCCGGCCGCGGTGCATCACAATGACCGGCCGACGTTCACGCGCGGCTGCTCTGCGCCGCTGGCCGGCGAATATTCTGATCTTTCTGATCGAGCTGTACCGGACCTACGTCTCCCCCACTCGGATGCCGGTGTGCCGATTCACTCCGACCTGCAGTGAGTACGCGGTCACCGCGCTGCGCACCCGCGGCCTGGTGGTCGGCCTCGGATTGACGGTCGCGCGACTGGCCAAATGCGCCCCCTGGCACCCTGGTGGATGGGATCCCGTGCCGGAGCGGCGGCGCAGCGTCAGCCACGACGATCCGCGGCCCGAAGCTTGTAAGGGATCACCGCACGCGGTGATCGGTGACACTACCGACGGGAGTGCATAGCGCCGTGCTCGATTTCATCTATTATCCGGTGTCCTGGATCCTCTGGTTCTGGCACCGGGTCTTCGGCTTCGCCTTCGGGGCGGACAACGGCTTGTCATGGGCGTTGGCCGTCGTGTTCCTCGTCTTCACGCTGCGCCTGGTGCTCTACTGGCCGTTCGTGAGGCAGGTGCGTACCACCAAGCAGATGCAGGAACTGCAGCCGCAGATCAAAGAGCTGCAGAAGAAGTACAAGAACGATCGCCAGAAAATGGCGACCGAGATGCAGAAGCTCCAGAAGGATCACGGCTTCAATCCGCTCATGGGTTGTCTGCCGATTCTGGTTCAGGTGCCGGTGTTCCTCGGGCTTTTCCACGTGTTGCGATCGTTCAACCGGACCGGACACGGGTTCGGTCAGATCGGTATGGACCCCTACACCAACGCGCACACCCCGAACTACGTCTTCAACGCAGACGATGTGCAGTCTTTCCTCAGCGCTCGTATCTTCGGCGCCCCGATCTCGGCGTTCATCACCGCGCCGGCCGACGAACTGCTGGCATTCGCCGACTACGGCGGGGTCCCGAGCAAGGTGAGCATCGCCGCCGTGGCGATCCCGCTCATGATCATCGCCGCGATCGCCACCCACTTCAACGCGCGTGCTTCGGTCGCCCGGCAGAGCACCGAGGCCGCGGCCAACCCCCAGGCCGCGCTGATGAACAAGTTGGCGCTGTGGGTCTTCCCGTTCGGTGTCCTCGTCGGTGGCCCGTTCCTGCCTATCGCCATCCTGCTCTACTGGGTCTCCAACAACATCTGGACCTATGGGCAGCAGCATCTCGTCTTCGGCCGGATGGCCAAAGAAGAGGAAGCCAAGCGCCAGGCCAAATTGGAGAAGCAGTCGCAGAACGCCCCGAAGCCGGGGGCGAAACCGGTAGACACCACCAAGAAGAAGGCGGGCGGTGACGCCGATGCGGTGGACGACGCCGGGGCCTTGGAGACCAACGGTTCGGCTCCCGATAAGCCGGCCGCCAAATCGGGCGGCAAGCAGTCGAATCAGCGTAGGTCGAGTGGGCAGAAGCGACCTGGTAATCGCGGCCGCGCCAATCAGAAGCGTCGGCGCTGAACCACTCCCCCAGACCCCATGTGATCATGATTCCGGGCGGTGGGCCGATCGGAATCCGGCGAGCAGATAAAGGAAACATATGACTCTCGAGACCGAAGGCGGCGACGCCACCGTATCCACGACCGTCGTGGAAGCGGACTCCGATGACGGGGTGAGCGACGCCGAGGAGGCGCTCATCGAAGAGGGTGAGATCGCTGCCGACTACCTCGAGCAGTTGCTCGATGTGCTCGACTTCGACGGCGATATCGATCTCGACGTTGAAGGCGATCGCGCGATCGTGAGTATCGACGGAGGTGACGATCTGTCGAAACTGGTCGGCCACAGCGGTGAGATACTCGACGCGCTTCAGGAACTCACCAGGCTCGCGGTGCAGCAGTCGACTGGTATCCGGAGCCGGTTGATGCTCGATGTGGCCGGCTGGCGGGCGAAGCGTCGGGCGGATCTGAGCACACTCGGTGCGGCGGCCGCGCAGCGCGTGCTGCAGACCGGTGCACCCGAGGAACTCGCGCCGATGACTCCGTTCGAGCGCAAGATCGTGCACGACGCTGTCGCGGCGATCGACGGCGTTGCCAGCGAGAGCGAGGGCGTGGAGCCGAACCGCCGGGTGGTAGTCGTACCGGAGTAATCCGGTCGGTCCGGTACGTGCGGTATCCGGGCGGTCAGTGGTTGGATAGGGCCCGGGTCTCATGGACCCGGGCCTTTTCCGTATCCAGCGCCGGACCGGGGCGCCCCTGCTCCTGCGGTGCGGCACTACGGTGGAAGACCCGAGAATTGGCCCATTGGGGCTCGTAGTCACGACCACACAGAAGGGTGTTTCACGTGAAACCAGATCTCGGCGATTCGGAGCCCGGGCCGCCGGAGTCGCTGCCACCGGCCGAGGCGGAGATCGTTTTCGGTGACCGGGTGGAGTTGGCGCGTGACTATTGGACCGCCCTCGCGACTGCTGGAGTGGAACGTGGATTGATCGGCCCGCGGGAGGTCCCGCGACTCTGGGAGCGGCATATTCTCAACTGTGCCGTTGTCGGCGAACTGATCGGCGAAGGCGCATCGGTGGTCGATATCGGCAGCGGTGCCGGCTTGCCCGGAATCCCCCTAGCCCTCGCTCGGCCGGATCTTCGCATCGTCCTGGTCGAGCCGTTGTTGCGCCGGACCGTTTTCTTGAAGGAGTTCATCGACGCGGCCGGGCTCGGGATCACCGTGGTCCGGGGTCGCGCGGAGCAGCCGGGCGTCATTCAGGAGGCGGGCGGCGCGGATGTGGTGACGTCCCGGGCGGTGGCTCCCCTGGCCCGGTTGGCCGAGTGGTCGATCCCGCTGCTTCACGACCACGGTCATATGCTCGCCCTCAAAGGCGCCAGCGTCGCCGAAGAGTTGGATCGCGACCGCGCGGAGGTCGAACGAGTCGGTGCCGGCAACTTCACCGTACTCGAGTGCGGCGCGGGAATCGTCGAGACGCCGACCATGGTGCTATCGGCCGAACGTCTGCGCCGATCGGAGCGCTCCCCCAAGAAAGCGAGTAGGCGTATCGCCCGCGCGGAGCGGCGGGTCGGTCGCAAGTAGGACTACGTCCCACTCCCCCGGGCATACGGCAAGGGAATGTTTCCCGTGAAACATTCCCTTGCCGTAGTTGTAGCCAGAGGCGATCATCCTCCCGGAGTCCCGGAGTCCCGGAGTCCCGGAGTCCCGGAGTCCCGGAGTCCCGGAGTCCCGGAGTCCCGGAGTCCCGGAGTCCCGGAGTCCCGGAGTCCCGGAGTCCCGGAGTCCCGGAGTCCCGGAGTCCCGGAGTCCCGGAGTCCCGGAGTCCCGGAGTCCCGGAGTCCCGGAGTCCCGGAGTCCCGGAGTCCCGGAGTCCCGGAGTCCCGGAGTCCCGGAGTCCCGGAGTCCCGGAGTCCCGGAGTCCCGGAGTCCCGGAGTCCCGGAGTCCTGGAGTCGCGGAGTCCTGGGGTCGCGGGGTCGCGGGGTCGCGGGGTCGCGGGGTCGCGGGGTCGCGGGGTCGCGGGGTCGCGGGGTCGCGGGGTCGCGGGGTCGCGGGGTCGCGGGGTCGCGGGGTCGCGGGGTCGCGGGGTCGCGGGGTCTCCCCGGTAGATGTGCACGGGACCAGCGGGTGCTGGACCAGGATGCCGCCAATATCGGGCAGGTCTGGCCACAAACTCCCCGGCATAGCGGGTTCACGGGTTTGATTGATGGGCAACGTACTTCAGCGCATGCGGTTCATTCTCTGGTCTGCATCTGCAGGGACGGTGGTGACCGCGGCGCGGTGTTGTAGCGGGCCGCGGCGTAGTTCCTGTGGGCGCCGGCCGATCGTGCGTGCGCCGAGGGTGATCGGACTGCCGATGCGATCGGACGGCAGCTCTTCGTCGGTGGCAGGCTGCTCCGCGCTGCATCCGCGGGCGACCGGGTAGGCGAATGTGATCGGACCGGCGGGCGGCAAATCGGCGATCTGACCGGTGATCACTTGGACGAACGGCTCGGTGTCCCCGCCGCCGGGATTTCCCGCTCGCACCAGACCCTGCGGTGGCAACAGCCCGTGCACAACCACAGGCAGCATCAGCGGGCTGGCGAGGATCAGCAGTCCTGCCACGTGATAGCCGTGCGGGGCTGGTGGCCTCTTGATGGGCGTGGTCAGCCCTCGGCGGACGGCCGCTGTGGACGTGGTCGATACCCAGTGCTGCGCGGGTCGCGAGGGTGACTTACCTCCGGCCGTGTCCTCGCGTCTATCCGGATCGGCGAGCCGTTCTGTCAGCCGACTGGACCACTGAACCTTGCCCGGCTCGTGTCGGGTGGGCATCGAACCCTGCGCACTGAACGTCACTGTGACATTAAGGTCTGGTGTCCAGGGGTCCGTGCAATGGGTGGAGCATGGGTGTCGACCATCGAGGCTGGTCGATGATGCCACTCTGCGCGCCTCTCGTTGGGGCGACAACCGACCGACGGGCCACCCTCGAGACGGATGTTCGACGACACTGCGGCCCGGCTGCGTTGCCGACCGTCCAGCGCTCGTGCACCGATGTTTCCCGTGAAACATCGTCAGTCGACTCGGCTGAACCGGTCATCGTGCCACCGAATTGGGAAACTTACGCGTGTCATGGGCGCGTCGCCGCGATTCAGCTTTCTAATCGCGCCTGCGGCTGGCAAGCTAATGAACGTCGGGCGTGAGCTTCGGTGCCACGGAGAAATCTTGGTGTTGCAACGGTGAAGCTCCGCTCGGTCGACTGGCGGCTGAGCGTCAGCGTCGGAGGAGGTAGCTTCGCGTGACCACGCATCGTTGCGAAGCTGTCCGGTCCGCGCATAGGCGCCGCGGTTGTCGTCACAGATCAGGATTTCGATCAGGAACGGCTTTGTTGACGACACGACGCCGACGTCCGTCAGGCCACGTGATCTTGCAGTTCTCGCGTTAGGAGCGGTCTATGTCGAGCGGTTCAGCGAATGTTTCACGGGAAACATCACGCGTACCGGGAATGCTGGATGGCAGCAATATCGGTCCGGAAGCATTCGGGAGTACGCCGTACGGCCATATCTCCCCTACCGAGACGCCGATTGCCGCCGAAGCGCACCGCGCTAGCCAGCTAATGCATCCAGGAAAGGTGACAGTGCCGAAACCGCATGAGCAACGCATCATCACCGTGGCCAACCAAAAGGGCGGGGTTGGGAAAACCACGACAACGGTGAATCTGGCTGCAGCCCTGGCGCACCAAGGGATGAAGGTGCTGGTGATCGATCTGGATCCGCAGGGCAATGCCAGCACCGCGCTGGGGGTCGAGCACCACTCCGGGGTGCCGTCGACCTACGAACTGTTGATCGGCGAGATCAAGGTCCAGGACGCGATCCAGCAGAGCCCGCACAGCGATAATCTGCTCTGCATTCCCGCCACGATCGATTTGGCCGGCGCCGAGATCGAGCTGGTCTCCATGGTTGCGCGCGAGGCCCGACTCAAGGGCGCCATCCAGGAAGCCAATATTGCCGGGTACGACATCGACTACGTCATGATTGATTGCCCGCCTTCGCTCGGGCTGCTCACCATCAACGCCATGGTCGCCGCGCGCGAGGTACTGATTCCGATCCAATGTGAGTACTACGCCCTCGAGGGTGTGGGTCAGCTGATCCGGAATATCGGCCTGGTGCAATCGCATCTCAACCCGGAGTTGCATGTCTCGACGGTGGTCCTCACGATGTACGACGGCCGTACCAAATTGGCTGACCAGGTTGCTGAGGAGGTTCGCAGTCACTTCGGTGATGTGGTGCTGCGCTCGGTGATTCCGCGCAGTGTGAAGGTCTCCGAGGCGCCCGGGTACGGGATGACAGTGCTGGATTATGATCCGGGCTCCCGCGGCGCCATGAGCTATCTGGATGCCGGCCGGGAGATGGCCGCACGCGGTGCGGTGAAGTACGCCGTCGCGGCGGATGGCGCGGAGTGAACGGATCGGGTGTGATCGGGTGTGGTTGTGGACGCGGGCAAGGGAAAGGGTAGGCCGGTGAGTCAGGCGAAAAAGGGCGGGCTGGGACGCGGTCTTGCGGCATTGATTCCGACGGGCCCGGCGCCTGTCGCCGCCGGGTTGGGGACTGAGGCGGCCAACGCCGTGATCGGCTTGGACCCTGGACCCCGACCAGCGTCGACCTATCTGCATCAGGTGCCCGAGCCTCCCCAGGCCCCGGATCTCGCCTCGGTAGGCGATGCCGTCTATCGCGAGATCGCACCGGACCGGATCGAGCCCAATCCGAAGCAGCCGCGTCAGTATTTCGATGATGAGGCACTCGCCGAACTCGTTCATTCGGTTCGTGAGTTCGGGCTCATGCAGCCGATCGTGGTCCGCGAACTGGAATCCGGCGGCGACCGCTATCAGCTCATTATGGGCGAGCGCCGTTGGCGGGCCTGCCAGAAGGCCGGGCTCGAAGCGATTCCGGCCATCGTCCGTGAGACCAACGACGACGCGATGCTGCGGGACGCGCTACTCGAGAACATTCATCGCGTCCAGCTCAACCCGCTCGAAGAGGCAGCCGCCTATCAGCAGTTGCTGGAAGAGTTCGGGGTCACCCAGGAGGAGCTCGCCGCTCGGCTCGGCCGTTCCCGGCCTGTGGTGACCAATATGATCCGGTTGCTGAAACTGCCTATTCCGGTGCAGCGGCGGGTGGCGGCCGGTGTGTTGTCTGCCGGGCATGCTCGGGCACTTCTCGGTTTGGAGGGCGGAGCCGACGCACAGGAAGTACTCGCGGCTCGGATCGTTGCCGAGGGACTTTCGGTCCGGTCCACCGAGGAGTCGGTGAAACTCGCGAACAGGGAGCAGGAGCCGCCCAAGCCGCCGGCACCGAAGCGGCCGCCGATCCACTCCCCTGGCTTACAGGATGTTGCCGAGAAATTGTCGACATCGTTCGATACTCAGGTTTCGGTGAGTCTCGGCAAGCGAAAGGGCAAAATTGTGGTCGAGTTCGGAAACGTGGCCGATCTGGAACGGATCGTCGACCTGATGCTCCAAACCGCGCTCGAGAATTGAAATTGTGCCGCGTCTACTGCGCGACCTCTCCCTCGGAGAGGAAACGTCACTGTGACAGTGGTGTATTGCGGGAGTCATTGCGCGGCGACAGGCATGGACCGAAGACCACGGTGACGCGAGATGAGGCAGGTTCGCTTGATCGCATATTCTGGCTGGCGAGAAAACTATGATGCGGCGTGAGCGTAGACGAATCGGATAGCTGGAGGCTGAGCAGAGCGGTGTCGACCAGCGTCACAGGACTTACCTTGGAGAGCATCAGCCGACTACCGGCGCATGCTCGACGCTGTGTGTTCTGGGAGATGGACCCCGCGGTGGCCGCGGATTCCTACAGTTTCAGCGACCCGGGTTTCGAGAAGGAAGCCTGGATCTCGACCGTGATGCTCGAGTGGGGTTCCTGCGGACAACTCGCGACCGTCGACGACAAAACCGTCGGATGTGCGCTCTACTCACCCCCACGAGTCGTTCCTCGCGCCGGCCTCTTCCCCACCTCGCCCGTAAGCCCCGATGCGGTCCTGCTGACCACTCTCGGCACCGAGTACCCCGACCTGGACGGCGATATCGCCTACCGACTGGTGCAGGGGGTCGTTACCGATCTGGTCCGGCGTGGCGTCCGGGCGCTGGAAGCCTTCGGCATCCGGGGGGCGCCGGCGAGCACTGCCCTCTCCGATCGGCCCACCGGGACGATGCGGCTGATGGAACGGATCGGCGCTCCCGATCGCCGACGGTCCGGCGTGGACTGCAGCCCACAGAACTGCATGATCGAATCCGATTTCCTGGAGGAAGTCGGATTCGAGGTGGTGGCACCACACCATCGCTTTCCACGGTTGCGGCTGGAACTCGACTCCGACCACGGCTGGAAAGAGGACGTCGAACACGCCCTCGATCAGCTGCTCGCCGCCGCGTCCATGACCGTGCCGACTCGGGTACTCACCTTCTGAACCAGACCCGGGCCGGGGAATTCGCTATCCGCTGTCGGCGGCGGCGAGTTCCTCGGCCAGCAGTTCGGCGAAAGTGTATGTGCCGGTGGGCTGATCGTCCTGTCCGAGCAGGTAGAGACGTTTTACCGAGATCAGGATCGCTTCTGCGATGACATCGCGCATCCGTGGGCTGGCCAGTACCGACGCGTCGTACTGGTTGGTGACGTAGCCGAGATCCACCTGAACGGTAGGCATCTTGGTGAGTCGCAGCAGGTCCCAGGTGCGCGGATGGGTGCGACAGTCCTGCAGCGAGGTTCGTGCCACCACCTCGCGCTGGATGAACCCGGCAAGCACCTGCCCGATCATGGAGACCGAGCCGTGCGAGTTGCCGAAATAGAAGCCGGCGACCCCGTTGGCCATCGGGCTGGAGTTGGAGGCGCAGCGTAGCGAGATCATCAGGTCGGCGTCGAAGGCGTTGGAGGTTTCGGCGCGCTCCACGTCGGTGGGATTACTCCCCCACGGCCGCGACAGGAAAGTTTCCATCCCAGTGGCGGCCATCCGGCCCTCCAGTCGGCTGGCCAGATCCCACAGCATCTCCGATTCGTACACGTCCCCGTACTCGGCGGGTACGGCTCGGCCGCGGTGGTCTCCACCCAGACCGGGGTCGATGACGATGCGCTTACCGGTGAGCTGCGGCCCAGCCCGGTGCACCACTTCTTCCTCCGCGATCCGGTGCGGATTTCCGCCGGTGACCCGCGCCCCGAGCAGTTCCAGCGAACGCAAAGTGTCCGGACCGCAGATACCGTCGGCCGACAGTCCGATCTCGCGTTGGAACGACGTCAGCCCCTCGTGCGTGTGCGGACCGAAGAATCCGTCGACGCGGTGCACATAGAAGCCGAGGTCCTGGAGACGCCGCTGGAGTGTCGCGACGTCATCACCGTAGAGCGGTGCCGAGAGTTGGTAGATGAGGGTGCGGGCGCCCAAACGGTAGGACGCTTCCTTCAACGCGCGGTAGGTCGCCGGACCGACCACACCGTCGACCAGCAAACCGCGGTGCTGCTGGAATGCGCGCACCGCGGAGTCGAGCTGATAATCGAAGGTGGCTTCGGTGTCTTTCCAATATTCGCCCGCGCCATCGGTGTCCACGCCGTTGTGTGCGTGCAAGAACCCCAGACTTGCCAGGGTGCTCCGAACCTCTGCTACGGCTGGACCGGTGTCGCCGTGACGAAGTCGGTGCATGCGTGAGGGCCCTTCCTTCCGTCAATCCCGGGTACCCACTCATGCGACGGCCTACACCCTCGCACGACGGAGCGTGGTCGATTCTGTCAGACCCGGACCGGGATTCGACAATCTTGGTCAGGGCATACTACGGCGCGTCGCCGTGTCATGGCCGCCTGATGGCGTAATCGAGACGTCAGATAACGTCCTCGAGTTCGCGAAGGAGAGCGGCCTTGCCCTTGGCTCCGACGATCTGTTTCACCGGCTTGCCACCGGCAAACAGGATCATAGTCGGGATGCTCATCACCTGGTAATCGCGAGCGGTATCCGGATTGGCATCGATGTCCAGCTTGGCCACGGTGAGTTTATCGCCGTGCGAGCCCGCGATCTCCTCCAGCACCGGGGCGACCATCTTGCACGGGCCGCACCAGGTGGCCCAGAAATCGACCAGCACCGGCTTCTCACTTTGCAACACCGCATCCACGAACGATTTGTCGGTGACGGTGACCGTGTTGGTGCTCTCGGACATGGGTGTTCTCCTTGATCTCCGGGCGGGTTCGCCCCGGGTCAGTTGGCTGCGGGAACGGCGATCGGCTGATCGGCGTGCGGCAGCGTATTGCTGGTGATATCGCCTTTTTCGGCGAGCCAGCGTTCGGCGTCGATCGCGGCTCGGCAACCCGTGCCGGCGGCGGTGATCGCCTGCATGTACGTGTGATCCACCAGATCACCGGCGGCGAAAACGCCGTCGACGGTGGTCGCGGTGCCCGGATCGCGCACCTGCACGTAACCCTCGGTGTCCAGATCGATCTGACCGCGGACGAGTTCGCTGCGCGGGTCGTGGCCGATGGCCACGAACAGGCCGGTCGCGGCGAGTTCGGAGGTTTCACCCGTGCGGGTATCGCGCAGAGTCAACGAGGTGACACTGGTTTCGCCGTGCACTCGGACCACTTCGGCGTTGGTGTGGAAGCGGATCTTCTCGTTGGCCTTGGCCCGTTCGAGCATGATGCGCGAGGCGCGGAATTCGTCGCGCCGGTGCACCACGGTGACGCTCGCGGCGAACTTGGTGAGGAAGATCGCCTCCTCCATTGCCGAGTCGCCGCCACCGGCCACTACGATGTCCTGGCCCTTGAAGAAGAAACCGTCGCAGGTGGCGCAGGCGCTCACACCGCGGCCGAGCAGGTCCTGCTCACCGGGGACGTCGAGATACCGGGCCGCCGAACCCATGGCCAGGATCACCGCGTACGCCTCGTACACGTCGTCGCCCACCGTGACCTTCTTCACCGGTCCGCTGAGGTCGATCGCGTCCACGTCTTCGGTGCGGATATCGGCGCCGAACCGCTTTGCCTGCTCACGCATCTGTTCCATGAGGTCGGGGCCCATGATGCCGTCGCGGAAACCCGGAAAGTTCTCCACCTCGGTGGTGGTCATCAGCGCACCGCCGAACTGGGTGCCCTCGAACACCAGCGGCTGGAGTTCGGCGCGGGCGGCGTACACGGCGGCGGTGTAACCGGCCGGTCCGGAGCCGACGATGATCAGGTCGCGAACTGGCGTGCTCATGAGACCCTTCCAGGAAAGCTAGCGGGGACGATTCGGTCAACAACAGGGTAGACGCGCTTTGTTCCCCGCTCTCCGCCCCGCCATCGTGCTAGCCGATATCCGTTGCGGTCATGAACTCGGGGCTGCCCGGCGCGCAGCCCGGGCCGACCACCAGAGCGGTGATCTGGGCACCGTTACGCCCGCCGACCAGGATGAGCACCGACTCTCGCCCGCGGAAGTTCATATCGGAGGATCCGAGCACAGGACGTTCGATCCCGTTGGCCCGGACACACGCCGCGAGCGCCGCGGGGTCGGCCAGCCGACCGCCGACATCGTGACGACCCAGTGTGCGGAGCGCCACGGCGGTATCGAGCCCGGCGGCCGGTTCGTCGCCCTGGGAGGGCGGAGCGGCGATCGGCGCTGTATCGCGCTCGGGATCGCTGATGAACAGCGCGGCACCGGCCGCGATCACGATCGCCGCCGCGGCGGCCAGACCGGCCGCGATCCGGCGCCGCCGGCGACGGGCGTCCAGGGAGATCGGCGCCGAGACCCCGGCGGCCTCCGGAAGTGTTCCGGGACTTGCGTTGTCGGGCGCTGGGACGAGGGACGCGGGCCCGGCGGGGAGCTGTGGGGGCGGAGGATCCGAAGGGGCCGGCGACCAGCCGCCCAGCGGGTCGGTGATCTCTACCGGCCAGGCCCCACCGGAGGAGTCGTTCGGGGCCGAACCCAGCGATTCGGCCAGCGCGTCGAGCCGTGCGGCGATATCGCCGGGGATCGGCCGGGTGATCCGCTCGGAGGATCCCAGGCCTGCCAGGGTGTCACGTACCTCGTCGAGCGAGTCCAGATAGCGTTTGGCGTCCGGGTCGCGCTGTACGGCGGGCCACAGTCGGGCGCTGAGCTCCGGGTCGATATTTCCGGCGTGCAGATCGGCGAGCAACTCCGCCGCGAAGGGAGGTTGCGGAATAGGGCTCATGACCTGCACACCTCCAATGCTGCTGCGTCCATCTGACTCGGGTACCGATTCCTGCGGCCGGTGTTTCTGTACTCCCTCGGGTACATACCGTTCGGGAGGGAAAATATTTCACTGATACTGACGCGGCGGGGTTACATCTGGTTCCCCTCCGCGTACAACGAATCCAGCTCCGTTTTCAGGCGCTGGCGGGCGCGCGCACATCTGCTCTTGACCGTACCCACCGGAACGCCGAGCATCTCCGCGGCGTCCGCGACGCTGTACCCTTCCACGTCGACCGCGACCACGGCCGCCCGCTGATCCGGTGGCAGCTGGAAGAGCGCGCGTTCGAGGACGATCGAGATGTCCACCCGGCCGTAATCGTCTGAGTTATCCGATATCTCGGGCCAGACCTCCGGTGGCAGGAAGAGCGCGGGCCGGGCGCGGTTACGCCGGATCCGGTCCAGGCAGGCATTGACCACGATTCGGTGCAACCAGGTGCGCACTCCGGATTCCGCGCGGAAAGAGCCCGCGTTCCGGTGCGCGGAAAGCAACGCCTCCTGCAAAGCGTCGGCCGCGTCCTCCGGTGTGTAGCAGACTCGGGCAGCGGTCTGCCAGAGGTGATCGTTGTGCCTGCGGATCAATTCGGCGAAAGCATGCGGGGCGCCGTCGGCGTGGGCCCGGAGCAGATCTATATCGCTTGTCGCGTCCGGCTGGGATTCCCCTGTTCCCGCCGTACCTGTCCCTGCGCGACCCCCCGCGTTCAGTTCGGACGACAATAGCCAACCCCTTGGACAGCGCTCGCGACAGCTTCGACGGCCGACACCCCGATCCGACAATTACTGTGTGTAGGCAGCGTGCGGAATCGTACCCCTGATCCCACCGGGCTCCCTGCTGAGAGCGCGGATCGCGATCATATCCCGGCAACTCGTTCGGCGGCAACCGTTTTCGGCTCGGTCCCTCTGGGCAGGGCCGACTGATCTGACGCACCGATCAGGGTTTCGCCTCGAATCCGAGTTCGGAGATCGAGCTCTGGAACTGTCCGCCCGAATTACCCAGCCCGGTGACCCAGATCAAGACGTAGCGGGCGGACTGATCGGTGTGTATCGGTACCTCGGTGACGCCGTCACCCAGCACCGCCGTGCCGACCAATTGGGTCTGGTCCAGCGTGGCCGCCTCGGTCGGCGAAGTGCGGATCTCGACGGAAGTCCCCGGGGTCGAGGAGGTGATCGCCACCTTGGTGAGGGTCGCCGGCGCGGGCAGCGTGGCCAGCAGCCCGACCCCCTTCTTCAGCGCCGGGAACTGCTGGAAGTACTGATCGGTACCCCAGGACGTAGCCGGATCGCCGTCCATTGTCGCGGCCGCGCCGCCGGGATCGTCCGGGGTGCCCTCCGGGGAGAACACGACCATTCCGCTAGCCGGAACCGGCACGCCGTCGGCCGCGGCGGGGGCCGGGGACGTGCCCTCCGATGTCCCCGATTCCTCCGGTGCGCGACTTGTGGTGAGGCCGATGACCTGCTGTTCGTTGAGCGGCTCGCTGGAATCGCCCGGCGCGAAAACACTCACCAGCCACCAGATGACGATCCCGACGACGAGGGCGGTCAGGATGCCCAGGGCCACCATGATCCACATCATCCGCTGGGACTTCTCGCGTTCGGCGGCGAGCAGTTCGGGATCGGCCAACGATTCGTCGACCGGCGCGGGGGCACGCTGGCCCAGGCGCAGCACCGGAATGAAATCGGTCTTCTGATCGACCACCGATGCCTGCTCCAGCACATGCTGGACGGTGGCCGCGGTCCGGACACCCTTGTTCGGCTCCAGTGAGCGCACCGCCACCGCGGAGATCTCGAAGGGGACCTCGGGCCGGATCTGGCGGGGTTCCACCGGGGTGCCGTCGGGACCGAAGTCGGCCGGGTACAACCCGCCGACCGTGACGGCGCTCCCGCTCACCCCGGTCTGGCGCAGCGGCCAGCGCGCGGTCATCAGTGCGTACAGCATCGCGCCCAGGCCCCGGACGTCGCTCTGCGGATCGGCGTCGCCCAGCGTGCCGGGGAAGGCCAGCACCGCATCGCCGGACGCACTGATGCGGATCCGGTCGGGGTGGTCGATGGAAAGCGCGCCGCCGCTGCGGTGCGCCATTTCCGTGGCCGAGGCGAGGACGCGGATGGCGCGGGCCGCGCCGATCGGAGACGGGACGGTCTCGGCCATCTCGCGCAGCGATCGGCCGGGAGTCCACTCGGCCACCACGATGCCGCCGGAACTACCGCGCACCACGTCCAGGACCCGGGCCAGGCCCGGTGAATTGATCCGGCCCAGCCGCAGGGTGCGGGACAGGATCGCCTGCGGTCCGTCCTGACCGGAATTACCTGCTGACTTCTGATCCGCGTCGACGAAGGTCAACGCGACCTCACGATCGAGTTTGATATCGAGCGCCTGCCAGAACCGCAGCCCACGGGCCCCGCCGTGGCCCGCCAGCAGCCGGTAACGGCCGCCGGCGACCGAGGCGCCGGGGATGAGCTCGGGCCCGCGCTGGACGCGGCTGGACCGCGTTATCGGCGGCACCGGGATCATGCCGGTGTCGTAGACCGGATCGGTGGCCGATACGGTCGCGCCGGTCTGATGGAGATGCTCGTCCGACAGATGATCGTCGGGATCCTCCGGTCGGTGTTCCTGGCCCGATGTCGCCGCGAAACCGGTGGCATCCTCGTCGTCGGGATATGGTCCCGGACCCGGCGGGTGGGTGGAATCGGGCGCGGACGGTCCCGTGACCCCCCGCCGGGTGTGCGGGTCGCCCGGCTCCGTCTGTTCCGGGGGAACATCGGTGGACAGGCGGCCACTCGCCGAATTCCCGGGAGAATCGGCGGTTGGGTCGTCGCCCACCGCGTCGTCGCTCACCCTCGGACCTCCTTCGCCCTGGTATGCCGCAACTTCGGCGGTCCTGCCTCTTGTGCTCGTCTGCCGAACAGGGTACGGGAACTGGCCCGTGCCGGTGCGCTCAACCGAGTCCGGCCGGATCACCGGCAGCACCATTGTGCTCTGCGCGTCCATGGTCCCGTCGAAGCCGGAGTACGCGAGATACGGGTCGGGGCGATGCATGATCCGAGTGGCGTACTCGTCCTCGGCGGGTCCGAGGTCGATTTCCGGAGCCGGCGGGGTGATACCGAGACGCCGCGAGATCGCCACCGTGATCGCTACCACCTCGGGGATACCAGCCAGGCGCATCAGTCCGAAGGCCACCGCGAACATGACGATCGCCGTGATACCCACCCGGATGAAGGAGCCGGGACCACCGAGAGATTCGGTCAGCCGGTCGAGGCCCATCACCCGGTCCGCGATCAGCATGGTCGCACCGCCCGCCAGGGAGGCCAGCAACACTCGGCTGACGGTTCGTCCCACATTGGCCATCCGCAGATCGCCCAAGCTGCGGTGCAGCAGATAGCCGCCGATCACCGCGCCGGTGGTGAACCCGAGACCGGTCGCGATCCCGAGCACGATCACCACCTGTTCGCTGCTGTCGGCGATGAACGGGGCCAGCGCCGAGAACAGGATCTTGATCGTGGTGATCCCGAGAATGATCCAGGTGGGTGTCCAGGCCTGCTCCCGGGCGTAGAACACCCGCAGATGAATCAGCACCAGCGAATACGGGATCAGGGTGAATGCCGAGAAACTGACCGCGGTGCCGAGCCGGGAGGCGTCTTCGGCGAAGCGGGCGTACCCGAAGAGCGCGTCGCCGACCTGCGGACCCGCGACCGTCAGGAAGGTGACGATGGGGATCAGCGCGATCATGGTCAACCGCGTAGCGGCGGACAGATCGTCGACCACCGCGGGAGTGTCGTCGTTGGCCGCGTTGCGGCTGAGCCGGGGCATGATCGCGGTGAGCAGCGTGACGCCGATGACGCCGTACGGCAACTGGAGCAGCAGCCAGGCGTTCTGGTAGATCGCCGGCCCGGCCTCATCGGCCTGGGAGGAGATGTTGTTCGCGAAAATGCCGCCGATCTGGCTGATCAGCACATAGAGAATGATGGCGCCGGCCATGGTGCCGAACTGTTTGAGCCGGGCGTCCATACCCCACAGCGGGCGCAGATCGATACCCTGGCGGCGGATCGCGGGCAGCAGGCTGGCCGCCTGCGCGATGACGCCGAGAGTTACGCCGCAACCCAGGACGAGCAGTTTCGGATCGCTCATCCGCACCGGGTCCAGGGTGATTTCGCCGGGCGAGAGCGCGTACAGGCCGAGGACGACCAGCACCACGACATTGTTGAGCACCGGAGCCCATGCCCCCGGCTTGAAGGCGCCCCTGGTGTTGAGGATGGCCGTGAACATCGCCGACAGGCCGTAGAACAGCACGGCGGGCACCAGAAGGAAGGTCAGCGCGGTGGTGAGTGCTGTGTTGACCTTGCCTTCGGAGGAGACGAAGACATGGGTGGCCAGGAGCGGCGCGGCCGCCGTGGCCAGGATCGCCGCGGTACCGAGGATCACCGAGGCCGCGGTGACGAGCCGCCGGATGAAGGCGGCGCCGCCGTCGGAATCCTCCTGTTCGGCCCGGACCAACGTCGGTACGACGATGGCTGTCAGCACGGCGCCGAGCACCAGTTCGGCGATCATATTGGGGATCAGGCTGGCGGAGGTGAACGAACTGGCGATCGCCGGACCCAGGACCGTGAGCAGGAGCAGCTGTTTACCGAACCCGGTGATTCGGCTGATCAGCGTGGCGATCGCGATCGAGCCGGAATCCTTGAGCAGCTTGGTCTGACTGTTGTCGGTCTGCTCCGTTGAGGTATCGGCGGAGGGCTTCTCGGCGACGGCGACCATGGCCCCGGTACCCGGCCTGTTGCGGCTGGGAACCGGGGCGTCGCTCCGAGCTGCCGGCACGGGGCGGGCGGCCTCGCGGCCGGGCGTTACCTGCCGGAACGGCTGGGAGGGCGGCGCCTGCCGGTGCGGTGGCGCCGGTGGATGCGGTGGCCTGCCCGGTGGCGACGACTGTTGCGGCCCGGGCCGGTTCGGCGGCACCCGCGGCGGGGACTCCGGTGGGCGCCCTGATGCGGGCACGGGAGGCCGGTCGGGTGGGCCCGACCGGGCCGCGGGCCTACCGGGCGCGGGCGGCGGCTGCATCGGCCGCATCCGCTGCGCGGGGAACGGCTCGGAAGCGGGTCCCGCCGGGGGAAAGCCACCGTCGGGCCGGGGACGAGGTGGGGGCAGCCCGTCCGCCGGGCGTCCGGGCGCCGGCGGGGGCACAGCGCCGGGACGCTGTGGGTGCCCGGGACCGGGCCCCGGCGGGCGGCCCTGGGGTGCGGGTTGCGGACGGTTTCCCGGTGGCGGCACCGCGGCTTGCGGGACCGACGGCGGCGCGGACCGCTGCTCGGGCGGCACTGCCGGCCGGGACCCCGAGGGCGGGTTCGCCGGACGGCCGGGCGCCGGGCCGCGGGAAAGCCGCGGATCCGGTTGGCGGTTCGGTGCGTACCGATCCTCGCCCGGATACGGTCCGGGGCGCGGGTTCGGGCGTTGACCGGGTGGGGCTCCCTGGGGCGGCGGACCACCCGGACGCTCGGGCCGGCGCAGCTGCGGCGGTGCTTCGCGGAAGGCGTCGGGACGTTCGCGGAAGGCGTCAGGACGTTCGCGGTCCAGTTCCGACTCGCCCGGATGACCGCTCATTTCCGCCTCCGGGTCCGGTTGGACCCGCTCCCACGGTGCTCTGGGGGCCCGGCGGACTCGTGGACCGTCGGGCTGTCGACCGGGCTGTTGCCGATGAGCGGAGGATTCATCGTCGCTCATCATGCCTCCTGTATCGCCCGGACCCCGCGTGGCGGTTGTCCCCTGTGTCGCGTCGAACACATCGGCTCGGCACAAACGCGCGACGAACCGTCCGGTTCGTCGGCGGTAGCGCGTCCGACTGCGCACCGGCACCCGGACGAATCCGGACAGCCGGTGCGCACTTCTCTATCTTCCATGGGTCGCGCGCCCGGGTCACCCTCCCGTGGGCGCGGGCGACACGATCTGCTGCCGTCGCCGCGCCGACCAGGGAGTCAGCTGTTACACCCGCTCCTGCCGGCGTGCGGTCTGCTGCGCCTCGTCGCTCAATTGGCGGCGGCCCCGACCGGCTCGGCGCCGCCGGGCGCGACCCAACCGGACGACCCGCTGCCGCAGCCCGGGATCCATGCCCTTGTCGGCGGGGTCGCGCTGACCGTGGAACCGGCGCCACAGCCGCCGGCCGGCCAGCAGGAAGAGCAGGGCGGCCGCGCACGCGGTGATGATCGCGAGGATCTGCCCGTAGGCGTTCGATCGCACCGAGATCGAGGTGGCGTAGCCGAGCGGCACTCCCTCCGGAGTGCTCAGCGATATCGGCACCACGAGTTTGCGGCTGTCGCTGACCTCGGTCGGAATCTGGAACGACCGGGTACCCCGGGGCGGAAGCAACTGCTCGCCGATGTCGGTGATCTTGGTTTCCGGTGGGGCGTCGATCCGGAACCGGATCCGCACCGAAACCGGCAGATCGTTGCGTGCCACCAGCAGCAGCGGACTCGACTCCGACGCCAGCGTGTACACACCTCCGGGCGGCAGCACCGAAACCGACCGGAAGATCTCGTCGACCGTGCTCGTGGCCTTTTCGATCCGTCGCTGCGCGAAGACCTCGGCCTGCGCGGTCGGGCCGCCACGCCGATCGGACAGCGACAACGCGCGCACCAGGTCGTCGCGCAACGGGTCGAGATAGGCGCGGGGGGTCGGCTCCGCCTCGGGCACCTCGACCATCGCCTGCAGCAGCTGCGAGATGCGATGCGACTGATCCCGCGCGGGTCCCGCGAAATACCCGGGCACCGCCTCCACTGTCGCCTCGGTGAGCGGGGCCAGCTGATACGGCGCGGGATCGGGCGTCTGGCCGACCAGAGCGTCGAACGGCCGGGGATCGGCCAGTTTGTTCTCGACCAGCAGGTCGAGCTGGCGCAACAGTGCCGCGGCCTCGTCGCGGTTCGCGCCCCACTGCTGCGGCGGCATGATCAACTGCGACCGTGGCCGCCCCGGATCCGACTGCAGCGCCCGCCAGGACACCGCACCCAGCGCGTCCTGCAGGCGCGCGCTACGCGAATCGTTGGTCACCGGGTATCGAGCAGACTCGGGTACATAGGCCGGGGTCGGCGGATTGGAACCGACACCTGCCAGAGCCGCCGCCGGCCAGATGTCGAAGGTGGCGACCCGCAGCGCCGGGTCGGCCGTCGAAGCGCCTCCACTGCCCGACTGGGTCGGTGCGGAGCCCGCCGGCACCTGTCCCTGCGCCCCGGGACCCGGCTGTTCGCCGGCTTCGGTCTCCCCGGCGGGGACCGCCCCGGCGGTATCCCCGGACTGCGGGGCCGGCGCGGGCGGTGGAACCGCACCCGGCACACCGGGCAGCCGCACCACATCGGGCACGGCCGCGTACGGATCGCCCACCCCGCCCTCCGGCGCCACCGCATTACCGGCCAGCACCGCGGTACCGAACCCCTGAGCCTTGAGCAGTTGCGCAGCGGCCGGGTCCACACTGCTGGCATCGGGCAGGCTCACACCACGGACGGACCGGGTGTTCAGAATCGAATCGACGATCGACGCCGGCGAATCCAGCGCCCGGGCGGTCAGCGCGGGGTCGGCGGCCGCCGCCAGCGCCGAGATGTCGACCTGGGCGAACGGCAACGCCACCGTGCACATCGACGACGCAAGGGTGCGCAACCGGTCCAGCCACAGTTTCGCGGATTCGGTTCCGGCACCCGGGCGGGTCGCGCCGTCCGGATCGGACGGGCTGGCCAACACCCGATAATCACTGGTCATCGCCTGCACCGTGAGCAGCAGGTCGGGATCGATCGCCAGACATACCGCCGACGACGGACCATCAGCGGCCGCATCGTCACCGAACACCGACTCCAGCGCCCCCACCAGCTCGTCCAGCCGACCGCCCCGGCTCAGCGAAGCCGCCAGCTCGTCATCGGTCAGCTCGACCATCCGATCCAGATCGCCGGTCTGCCCGGCCACCATGCGGGGACGATCGGCGAGCGGCCACAACACGGTGGTCTGCACCGGCGGCGCGGCAGGTGCGGGCAGCGGCGGTGCACTACCGTCCGCGGCAGCGGGCAGTCCCAGCACCGGCAGCAGGAACCGCGCGTCGTCCAACCGGGCCTGACCGCCGTAATCCGGGGTCCCGTTCACGTTCAACAACAGCGGATAGACACCCGGCTCGGTGATGTTCAGCGAAGTACCCGCAGCGTCCCGCAGTGGGACGGTCAGGGTGAACTGCTGGCGCTGGCCTGGTTCCAGACGCACCGACACATCCTGGAAAGGAGTCGGGAATTCGTAATTCGCCTGATCGAGTTTCAATGTCGTGCGAAGTTCGCCGGGGTCGGACACGGCCCGCGCCCGCTGCACCCGGACCGCGACCTCGTCGACTCCGCGGTCACCGATATTGGTGACGGTGCCCGCCACTGTGAGCACCGGTTCACTCTCGGCGGTGACCGTGCCCGGACTCACCGAATCCAGGGACAGCTTCAAGAACTGCGGCGCCGAGGAATCCTCCGCCGACCCCGTCGGCTGGGCATGGGCCTGGGATACGAGCAGCGCGGGCAGCGCCGTCATCGAGCCGAGGATGGTCAGGATCACGAGCATGATCCGACTCAGTCCACGCGTCATCGCTTGCCGGTCTCCATCCGGTCGATCAGGCGGTTCGCCACCTCGGCCAGCCTGCGCTCATCGGCATAGGCAAGCCTAGAGTTCAATTCGCTCAGCGGTACCCAGTCGACCTGGGTGACCTCTACATCCGCGTCGGACAGTTCTCCACCGACCGAGCGCAGCAGAAAATGATGCACTGTTTTGTGTACCCGTCGGCCCTCGGTGACGAACCAGTAATCGATACTGCCCAGTTCGGCGACCACGACGCCCTGGATACCGGTTTCCTCGGCGACCTCTCGGATCGCCGTCTGTTCCGAGGATTCGCCCTCTTCGATATGTCCTTTGGGCAGCGACCATAGCAGCCGCCCGCGGCGGTCGGTGCGGCCGATCAACGCGGCACAGCGCCCATCGGGCGGGCCGTCCAAACCGTCGACGACCAATCCCCCGGCCGAGGTCTCTCGCACGGTACGCATACGAGGTTTCGCCGCACCACCGGTCGAACCACGGCGCCGCGGCTGGCGGCGTCTACTGTTCGCGCGATCGGCCGGAGACACTACGCAATACTAGAGCAGTATTTATTCGCGCCGCCTTCGGCGGCGCGGGTCGGGGCCCTATCAACCCCGGTTCTTCACTCCGCCGCACAGTCGCTGCGCTCCTTCGCTCTGTTGCTCCGGAACCGGGGCGGGCCCCGACCATACGGGGCGGACATCGAGCGAGGTGGAGCACGTATATTCGCGCGTTCGCCGGGCGTATATCGCGCGTCGGAGGGATGTATGTGGCGCGTAGAAGGGGCGCGTGTGGGGCGTTGGAGGGATGTGTTGCGGGGCGTTGGAGGGGTGCGGGGTACTCGGAGGCGGCGCGGGATGAGGGGACTCGGAGGGCGGCGACTGTGGAGGCGGTCGGTGCGGTTCGTACCTGCGCGCGGTGAACCCGCTTCCCCGCCGCCCGTCGGCGCGGGACTCCGCCGCCGGTCGGCCCGAGAATCGCGTTTGCCGGTACTCGGTAAGGTTCTGCTGTGGTTTCGACCGAGTCCGACGACGCAGTGCAGGATCGCCGTACCCGTTTGCTCGCGTCCGCCGCGATCACCCTGGGTGCGCATGCCGATGTCCTGACCCCGCTCGGGGAAATGTTCGCCGCGCGCGGTTTCCAGCTGTACCTGGTCGGGGGCAGTGTGCGGGACGCGGTTCTGGGCCGTCTCGGCACCGATCTGGATTTCACCACCGATGCCCGGCCCGAGCAGGTGCAGGAGATCGTGCGCGGGTGGGTCGATCAGCTGTGGGACACCGGCGGGCTGGCGTTCGGGACGGTGAGTGCGGCCAAGAGCGGGCAGCAGTTGGAGATCACGACGTTTCGTAGTGACACCTACGATCGGGTTTCGCGGAATCCGCAGGTCAGCTTTGGTGAAACCCTGGAAGGCGATCTCGTCCGGCGGGATTTCACCGTGAATGCGATGGCGGTCAAGGTCGCGGCCGACGGGGCGCTGGAATTCGTGGATCCGCTGGACGGGATGGCCGCGCTGCTGGCCGGGGTGCTGGACACGCCCGCCGCTCCGGAGGACTCGTTCCACGACGACCCGCTGCGCATGCTGCGCGCGGCGCGTTTCGTCTCGCAGCTCGGATTCGAGGCGCATCCGCGGGTGCGCGCCGCGATCACCGCGATGGCTCCCGAGATAGACCGGATCACCGCGGAGCGGATCCGGACGGAACTGGACAAGCTGATCGGCGGCGACCATCCGATCGACGGCATCAACATGATGTGTGAAACGGGCCTGGCGCAGCGGGTGCTACCCGAGGTGCCGGAGATGAAGTTGGAGATCGACGAGCACCATCAGCACAAGGACGTCTACTGGCATTCGCTCACCGTGCTGGACCAGGCCATCGACCAGGAAGAGGGCGATCCCGACCTGGTGCTGCGCTGGGCGGCGCTACTGCACGATATCGGCAAACCGGACACCAAACGCAACGAGCCGGGCGGTGGGGTGAGCTTCCACCACCACGAGGTGGTGGGCGCGAAGATGGTGCGCAAGCGGATGCGCGCGTTGAAGTATCCGAAGCAGTTCACCGAGGATGTGGCCCGCCTGGTGTTCCTGCACCTGCGTTTCCACGGGTACGGCAAAGGCCAGTGGACCGATTCCGCCGTGCGGCGCTATGTCACCGACGCGGGAGATCTGCTACCCCGCCTGCACAAACTGGTCCGAGCCGACTGCACCACCCGCAACAAGCGGCGGGCGGCCGCGCTGCGCGCCACCTACGACGAACTCGAGGTGCGGATCGCGCGGTTGCGGGAGCAGGAAGATCTGGCCCGGGTGCGGCCCGATCTGGACGGCAACGCGATCATGGAGTTGCTGGGCTTGTCGCCGGGACCCGATGTCGGGCGCGCCTGGCGCTTTCTGAAGGAACTGCGCCTGGATCGTGGTCCGCTCACCCGGGACGAAGCCGAGGCCGCACTCGAGCAATGGTGGCAGAACCAGAAGTGATCCGCCCGGTCAGAACACGATCAGGGTGGTGCCGGCGACGATCGCCGACCGGATCTGGGCCAGATCGAACGACCCGCTGACCGGCGCGAGTTCGATTCGGAACCGCACCATGTCGCCGTCGCGCACGGCATGCCGGACCCGGGCGCCGCTGGGCAACTCCGCAATCGGGATGGGGGCCATCGTCCGCCACCGCCGCGGTACCGGCAGACCGGACCAGGTGGCGCGCCGTACTTCCAGGCGCAGCACATCGTCGGTGACCGAGGCGTCCAGCTCGGCGGTGATCCGTTTGCCCCGGTGCACGGCGCGGACCAGTCCGCGCTCGGTGATCGACAGCTTCCATTCCCGTTGACGGGTCGCGAGCCAGCCCAGCACGGTTTCCACCGGGACCACGCCCTCGATATCGACCTGGTTGGCGCGGACCCGGGTCGGCACGCCCGGGACGAGCCGTACCTCGTGTGAAATGACGGTGACCTCGTCGATGGGCCGATCGTCCCAGCGCAGCTTCCGCAGCACGGCCTTGGTCTGGAAGTGCGCGCCGCGGCGGCGCACCTTGAGAACGTCCAGGGTTCCGGTCAGCCCATGGCCGAGCAGTGTCGCGCTGATCTCCTGTCCGCCGAAGCGGCTCAGGATTCCCTCGCTGAGCACGGTGAGCAGGGTGTCCGGCAGCAGTGCGGTGACGGTTCCCGCGCTCAGATCGGCCATCGGTTCCACCCAGGCGGTGGTATAGCCGATCCACTGCTCCAGCCAGGATTGCTCGAACAGACGTTTGCCGAGGTCGACGGCCCGCAGCGCGGAGAACGGGTTGGCCGATCGGGGATCGAAGTAGGCGGCCATGATCACTCACGAGAGTACTGGGCGGGTGGGCCGCGGACCATCCGGAGTCGTGCAGGTCACGGTTGCCGCCGGGGTGAAGCGGGCCCGCCGGGCGCGCGGCTCGATCGGCGCCGCCGGCGTTCAATCCCCGCGGGCGGTGCCCGATTCGGGTAGGTTCACTCCCGCAATGGGACTCGACAAGAGACTGAGAACTGCGTCGACCGAGGTGATTCGGGGACGCCACCGAAGTCGTTGCGGGCTGGCTTTCCTCGGCCTGGTTCTCGTCGGCTATGTGGTGGTGCCGATACCCGCGCGCGCCGCGCCGCACCCGTGGGCGCCGCCGCCGGTGAACGATTGCGGCGAGGTCGGTTTCGATCCGCTCGCCCGCGAACCGGATCCGTCGGTCCCACCCCCGCCGCCGCTTCAGGTGCCCCCGCAGATCGACATCCCGGTTCCGGTGCCGCAACTCCAGCCGGTGCCCGTGCCCGATCCGCCGCCGGACAACACTCGGATCACGCCGGATCCGCTGCCTGCCGACCCCTGCCACAATCCGTGTCCCGATATTCGTGACACGCCGAAACCGGTGGCGCCGAAGACAGACGAATCCACACCCCCTGCCCCGCCGGGCGGCTCGTCGAGTGGCGGCAGTTCGGGTTCGGCGAGTGGTTCCGGTTCCGGTGATTCGCCGCGGTTTCCGACGATCCAGATCAAACCGGAGATCGAACCCATCCCGTATCCCGTTCCCGGCGGGGAAGGCGTGCCGCCGCAGCCCGCGCCGCCGCAGCTGCAGCCGCCGGCCGAACCCGGTCCGCCGGCCGCGCCGGTGGCCGGACCACAGGTCGAGTCGGTGCGACTGGTCGAACAGATCACCGGGCACGGTTCGCGAAATCGGACGGATATGCGCTGGCAGGTGGACGGCACCGATCTGGGATTGATGTGGGAGACGCGGCCGGGTGAGGTCGCGGTGGTCTTCGGTGACACCTTCGGTAAGGGCTGGTCGCCCGGCGGTGCGGGTGGCGACGACGAGGACTGGCGCAGCAATGTGCTGGCCTACAGCACCGACACGGACCTTTCCGACGGACTGCGGTTCGACACCATGGTGCAGGACAGTCGTTGTCACGCCGCCGAACTACTGGGCAGTCGGAAGATCAAGAACTGGGAGACCACGACCATCCCGACCTCGGGTTTCGCGTTGGGGGGTCGGCAGTACCTCAGCTTCATGTCGGTGAACCGGTGGAGCCGGATCCCCGGACTCTGGTGGACGAACTACGGGGGTATCGCCTACTCCGACGACAACGGCAGCACCTGGGTGAAGGATCAGCACGCCAGGTGGGACAACCTGTTCGGGCTGGGCCGTTTTCAGGTCGCGGCCATGGTTCCGCACGGCGATTACGTCTACATGTTCGGTACGCCCAACGGCCGTATCGGTGTGATCGGACTGGCCCGGGTCCCCAAGGACGACGTGCTGAACAAGTCGGCATACCAGTACTGGGTGGGCGGCAACTGGGCGCCGGCCGTGGAGAACCAGGCGACCCCGCTGGTGGCGGGGATGGCCAGCGAACTGTCGGTGCGTGTCGATCCCGGCTCCGGCCTGTGGCAGATGACCTATCTCGATCCGGCACGCGCCGCGATAGTCCTGCGAACCGCGACCGACCCCCAGGGGACCTGGACCGAACCGGTGCCACTCGTGTCGACGGACGACTACCCGAAGGCCTACGGCGGTTTCATTCATCCATGGTCCACCTCGCGGGACCTGTATTTCACGATCTCCGAGTGGGATTCGTACAACGTTTACCTCGTGCACGCCCGATTGACGCCGCCCGCCTGAGGAAGGCCGGCGAAGCGGTACCGGCTCTGCTCCCCGAGCGGTCTCGCCTGTTACTGCGTCGGTACGCGCGCCGCCCCGCGGAACCGTATCCGCTGGCCCGGCCTGGCCTGGGCCATGCGGTCGATATCGGCGTCGGCGACTACCGCGATCACCGGATAGCCGCCGGTGATCGGATGATCGGCGAGGAACACCACCGGTTGCCCGCCGGGTGGAACCTGCACGGATCCGAGTGCCATTCCTTCCGTGGGAAGTTCGGCGGTCGAGATCCGCCGCAGCGGTGGCCCGTCGGCGCGGTCCAGGCGCGCGCCGACCCGGTCGGTGTCGGGGCTGACTGTCCAGTGACCTGTGAACAGGGCGGCCGGATCGGTGAACCAGTCGTCCCGGGGACCGGGCAGGGCACGGATCTCCAGCGTTCCCGATGATCCCGGCTGTGGCGCCTGGTCGATATTCGGCCATTCGGCTGGTTGTGGACCGATGGGGACAACTTCGCCCCCGCGCAACGGAGGCGGACCGATACCGGACAGCGTGTCGTGACTGCGGGAGCCCAGTACCGGCGCGACGTCCACTCCCCCACGCACGCCGATATAGCTGCGCAATCCGGTGCGTGCGAGGCCCAGGCGCAGTACCTGTCCCGGGGCGAGGTGCAGCACACTCGCATGGCCCACCGGAGTGCCGTCCACCGTGGCGGGCGCGGGCGCCCCGGTGACCGCCGCCAGCACCGGAACCTCGGCCCGCAGCGTCAGCCCGCCGAGCAGGACTTCGATCCCGGCGTGGCCTTCCGGATTTCCCACCAGGCGATTCGCCAGTCGCAGCGCCCCACGGTCCGCGGCTCCGGACGGTCCGACGCCGGAATCGAACCAGCCGGGGCGACCCAGGTCCTGAATGGTCGCCGCCGGACCGACCCGCTCGATCACGATCACGGTTCGGCGTCCACGTCTACGAACCGGACGCGGGTGCCGGCTCGGATGAGCGCGGGCGGGTCCCGCTCGGTATCCCACATGGTCAGCTCCGTACTACCGATGAGTTGCCAGCCGCCCGGGGTCTGCCGGGGGTACACCGCGGAGAAAGCGTCTGCCAGGCCTACCGATCCCGGCGGAATCCGGGTGCGTGCCGTGGGACGTCGGGATACGGTCAGCCGCCAGTCGGTCGCGGACAGGTAACCGAACCCCGGTGCGAATCCGACGAAAGCGCAACGCCATATCGTCGCGGTGTGCGCTGTGACGACCTCGTCCGGTCGCATATCGAGCGTTTCGGCGACGGCGGCGAGGTCGGGCCCGTCGTAGCGGGTCGGGATGCGTACGGGTTCTGTTGTGTCCGGCGATGTTCCACGGGAAACATCGCCGGCACCGGCTGCGCGCACCGCGCCGACGACGCGTTCCAGTTCCCGGCGGACCCGGTGTGCCGATCGCACCGAATCGAGGGTGACGAGAACCGTCTCCGCGGCGGGCAGGATATCCACCACGCCTTCGACCGGCTGCGCGGCCAACTCCGCGACCAGCCGCGCGACCCGATCCGGGTCGGCCGCCGTCAGCAGGAATGCGCGATCACCGGCCGGACGCACCGCCGGATCCGGCCCCCGGGCTCCTGGCGCTCGCGACAATTCACCTCACCCCGTTCCAGCTCGCTAGGTGAAGGACGCTACCGCGATCCCCGCGTCCTCGAGCGTGGCGCGGATTCGTTGAGCCATCTCGACCGCGGCCGGGGTATCGCCGTGCACGCAGATGCTGTCGGGCGAGACGGCGATCGAACCACCCCCGCCGGCCACTCGGGCGGTGCCGGTCTCGGCCAGCGATACGGCCTGGGCCAGTGCCATATCGGTGTTCAGCACCGCGCCCGGTGTATCCCGCGAGACCAGCCCGCCCTGGGCGGTGTAGGCGCGGTCGGCGAACCCCTCGCTCGCGAACTGGGTTCCGGCGGCCACGGCGGCCTTCTCCAAGTGCGTGCCGGCCGGTCCGAGCAGCACGAGGGCGGGGTCGTAGTCACGAACAGCGCTGACCACGGCATCGGCGAGGGTCGAATCGGCCGCGGCGGCGTGATAGAGCGCGCCGTGCGGTTTCACGTACCGCACCCGGTCGCCGGCCGCGCGGGCGAACGCGTCCAGGGCGCCGATCTGATACAGGGTTTCATCCCGCAGGTCCGCCGGCGCGACCGCGAGCGCTCGCCGCCCGAATCCGGCCAGATCCCGGTACCCGATATGCGCCCCGATCCGCACCCCCTTCTCCACCGCGGCCGCGGTGGTGCGTCGCATGATCGACGGGTCGCCGGCGTGGAACCCGCACGCGATATTCGCGCTGGTCACAATATCCAGCATGGCGGCGTCCTCCCCCATGCTCCAGGCTCCGAACCCCTCCCCCAGGTCACTGTTCAGGTCCAGCCCCATGACGACCCTCCTTCCGGTCTGCCTCCATTGTTCACGCAGCCGCGGCGGCCCGCACGGCCCCCGGCTCGGTACCGACAACGACGGCCGCAGTGACCACCCGCCGACCCGCACCCTCGACAGGTAGTGCGCGTCGTGTCGGGTGACTCGTCCGGCCGCGACAAGCATGCGGACGCCGCGGTCTCGAGCTGCTGACACCCGACTTCGCGGCGCCGGTTGGTCCGCACGCCCGGCGTCGAGCCTCGCTGATCGTGGGGAGGATGAATCGAGCGGATGGTGCGCCCGCACGGTTCCGCGGGAGCGGACCGGCGGTGTTGGACGTCTCGTTCCGAGTCATTGCCCCCGGAGGGGTGTACCCGAACGACCGGATCTGCGTCGATCACCCCGGATTTCCCGAAATTATTGTCGTGCAACGCGTTCAGGGCAGGGGCGCGGTCGGCTACGCGGGGTACGGTTACATGTCCTCGGCCCGGGGGGTACGGAATGTTCTGCCGCGGAGGCAGGGCGGGCTGGGGTAGCGTCGTGGAAATTGTCGGCCCGCAGGCGGGCCGATCTGTCGGGGAGGAGACGGGCCGGTGCACGATGCGGGGGCGTCGACACCGCTGCCTCCCGGCGGGGCGAACGCATTGGCGCGAGCACTCGGACTGTTGGGTGACGAGTGGACCCTGCTGATTCTGCGATGTGCGTTGCTGGGGGCCAAGCGCTACAGCGAGTTCCGTGCCGAGTTGCCGATCTCCTACGCCGTGCTTACTTCGCGACTGGAGACGCTGGTTCGCGAGAATATGATGGACCGCCATGCCTACCAGGAAAATCCGATCCGCAAAGAGTATGTACTGACGCCTCGCGGTCGGTCCGTGTGGGCGGTCCTGGTCGCTATCTGGGACTGGGAGCGCCGGTGGATCCCCGAACAACCCGAGGTGATGGCGGCGGCCGTACGTCACCGTGTCTGTGGTCGGAATTTCTCCGCGGTGTTGTGCTGTTCGCACTGCGGCAAGCGGGTCACGGTCGGCAATGTCGGCACGCGCTGGGGTCCGAGCGGATCGTGGCCGCGTTCGGTTCCGGATGCCACCACCCGGCGTCGCTCGCCGGGGCGCAGTCGGGGCGAGCGTCCGAGTTTCCTGCCCGAGACCATGGCCGTCTGCGGGAACAGGTGGTCCTCGGCTCTGGTCGGCGCCGCATTTCAAGGGGTCGGTCGGTTCACGGATTTTCAGGAGGCGCTCTGTGTTCCGCCCAGCCTGCTGACCGAACGCCTGCAATGCCTGTGTGAACACGGTGTGCTGAGCACGGTTCGGATTCCGGAACGCCCGGATCGGGTCGAGTATCGGTTGACCGACAAAGGCCGCGCGTTCTTCCCGGTGATCGTGACCGTACTCCAATGGGCCGAGCGCTGGTATCACGCCGAGGAAGGTCCGGCGATGCTGTGGACGCACCGAGAATGCGGTGCGGAATTTCGCGGTGTACTCACCTGTGATCAGTGCGCGGGAACGCTGCGTGGCGAGGATGTCGACGTCATGTCCAGGTAACCGCCGTTCTTCGGTGTCCGGACCACCGCGCGGTATTGCCTGTCGTTGACAGGTCGGTAACTCTGACTGTTGTAGTAGCCTCGGGACCGATGGTGCGCTGTGGTCCGGACGGGACACCAGAGACAACCGTTCGCTGTGGTCCGGCACGAGCGGATCGGGAGATATGAGGACGGCTCAGGTGACACGCGGATTGCGCCTGCGGCCACCACCCGGGAAGGGATAGAGCCATCACGAGCTATCGCGTCGTCCAATGGGCCACTGGAGCCATGGGCACCGCTTCATTGCGAGCAGTCATCGATCACCCGGGTACCGAGCTGGTCGGGCTGTACGTCTACAGCGACCACAAAGCAGGACGGGATGCCGGAGCTCTGGCGCGGCGACCCGAAACGGGAGTGCTCGCGACGCAGTCGGTCGAGGACATACTCGCCCTCGAGGCCGATGTCGTCATCCATTCCGCTCGCCTCGGACCGTACGGCACCCACGACGCCGACATCATCAGGCTGCTGCGGTCGGGAAAGAACGTCATCTCCATCAATGGCTACAGCCGGCCGCAATATTGGGCCGGGCAGCGGCTGGCGGCATTGGAGTCCGCGTGTGCCGAGGGCGGTACGAGCCTGATGTCGGCCGGGCTGAATCCCGGATTCGTCGGGGAGCAGCTCGCTGTGGTCGCGTCGGGGTTGACCAACGAGCTGGAACACTTGGAGATTGTCGAGTCCGTCGACGGCAGAGGGGTTCGGCAGCCGGAATATCTCTTCGGCGTACTGGGTTTCGGCGCCGATCCGGCGACCATCGACCCGAATGATCCGCGGTGGGCGCCGGTGGCCGCCCTCAACGGAATGTACGAAGAGGCGATCGGGGCCATCGCGTTCCGGCTCGGCCTCGACCTCGACCGCGTCGAGACCGACCATCGGATCCACGCCGCCGACCACGATATCGAGCTGCGCGCGGGAGTCGTCCGGAAAGGAACCGTCAGCCACACGAACTGGCGCTGGCACGGCGTGGTGGGCGATAAGCGCACCCTCACCATCTCGATCCACTGGTATGTCGACACCGCTGAACTCGAACGCGTCGATCCGCCTCTGTGGCAGGTCGCGGTGACCGGCCGGCCCGGGCTGACGATCTCGGTCGACCTCCACAAACATCCCGAGGACAAGTCCCGGATGTCGGCCGAGCAGTACGCGCTGGCCGCGGCGGTGGTCAACTCGATTCCCGCGGTCTGTGACGCACCGCCCGGTCCGGTCACCCGCCCCGTGGTCACGCCCTTCCGCGCCGATGCGCGACCCGATCAGCACAGGAGCATTTCGTGATCGATCAGGACGAATTCCCGATTCTGCGCCAGGTGGTGCTCGGCGCCGCGAATGTCGAGAGTGTCGCCGAGCAGCTGTCGGGCAGCTTCGGGCTGGCGCCGGGTTTCGCTGATCCCATCCTGGAGACCATGGGCCTGGCGGATGAAACCATTCGGGTCGGCCCCCAAGCGCACCTGGAAGTCGTTGCCCCGCTACGCGACGATGTCGCGCTCGCGTCCTGGCTTCGCAAGGGCGGTGGTGGTGGGTACGCGCTATCGATACAGGTGCCCTCGGTACAGCCGTACGTGGACCGGGCGGCCGCCGAAGGTGTACGGGTCGCGGCCGACCTGAACGTCTACGGCCGCCGTATCGTGCAGCTGCATCCCGGGGATATGGGGCTGCTGATCGAGCTCGACGAGATCGAGGATCCGAGCGTGTGGTTCTGGGACGACGTGCCGCGTGTCGAACCGGTCGCGCCGATCATCGACGACGTGCGCGCGGTCGGGGTGAGCACACCGGATCCGACAGCACAGGCCCTGCGGTGGGCCGCGGTGTTCGGGACCGGGATCGACGAGTCGTCGGGCGTGCCGACGCTGCGCCTGGGCTCGCGCAGTGTGCGTTTCTCGAGCGGACCGCGGCGAATGCTCTCGGCGGTCGAGGTGTCGGCGGTCTCCGGCGCGGCGGTCCCGAGCGAGCCGGTGCTGATCGGTGGTGTGCGGTTCACGGTGGTCGCGGGGTGAGTCGGCACGGGTCCGGGACCCGACCGAATCCAAGACTTGTCACCCTCGGCTCGTCCGTGTGCCGCCTGCATCCCGGGAAGCGCGGAGCTGTGTGAGGGCCCCGCCCACACCTGCCGAGGTCGGGCCGAGGCGGGCGATACCCGGTGCGGCAGGCGTTGCTTGAACCGGTGGGTGATGCTTTCAACCAGCACTTCAGTTGACAGTGTGATAGTTCTTGCTTTTGCAAACAGAGTTACTCGTCGATGACGCTGGCCCGAAGGACTCACCCGTGGACCCCACCTCGGCGCGGATCAACGCGCTTCCCGAAACCACAGCGGCAGCTCTGGCGATATTGATCGCCAAGCAGGAGGTGCAGGATCTGCTCGCACGCTACCTGCGCGCGATCGACCGGGCGGATCTGGCGACGCTGAAATCCTGTTATCTCCCGGGTGCCACCGAGGACCACGGTGGTTTCTTCGAGGGCCCCGCCGCCGAGTACATCGAGTCGATCGCTCGGACGCTGACGCATCCGAAGGCCCTCACCACGCACGCTCTCACGAACGTCCTGGTGGAGGTCGACGGCGACCGCGCTCGTGCCGAGTCCTACGTACTGGCCTTCGCTCGGGTACGCCGCCCCGACGGCAACCCCGGCGACACCCTGACCGCGGCCCGGATGGTCGACGATCTCGAATGCCTCGACGGGCGCTGGGGCATCCGTCACCGGGCGCTGCGCTGGGACTGGAACCACGATATGGAACCCACCGAGACCTGGGTCTTCGGCATGCTCGGCGCCCCCGAGCAGATGCGGCGCAGCCAGAAGTATCCCGACGATGTGCTCTACCAGGGCGGCGTCGGCGTCGAGGCGTCGGCGTGAGCGAGTTACGAGGCGTCCCGGTCGAAGGGGCACGGATCGTCGTCACCGGCGCAAATCGGGGTATCGGTCTTGCGTTCGTGCAAGAGGCTTCGGCGCAGGGCGCGGCCACCGTCTACGCCGGGGTCCGCGACCCCGGTGACATCACCGACGAGCTGCGGGCGACCGGGGCGGTCCCGGTCCGCTTGGACGTGACCAGCGACGAGGACGTCACCACGGCAGCCTCGATATGCGCGGACGCGAACATCGTCATCAACAATGCGGGGTTGTTCACCGGCACGCGTCTGATCGAGGCCGCCGACCCGGACGCCGCGCGTGCCGAGATGGAAGTGAATTTCTTCGGTGTGCTGCGGATGACCCGCGCCTTCGCCCCGGTATTGGCGAAGGAAGGCGGCGGGTCCTTCATCAACGTCCTGTCGGTGGCGGCGATCGCTCCGACCGCGTTCATGGGCGGGTATTCCCCGTCCAAGGCCGCAGCCCTCAACCTCGGCGGCATCGCTCGCGCCGAGCTGGGACCCCACGGCATCACGGTCACCTCGCTCATCGTCGGTTCTGTCGACACCCGGATGGCGGCGCACGTGAACGGTCGCAAGGAGGATCCGCGCGATATCGCCGTGGCGGGGCTGGCGGCGATGACCCGCGGCGAGTGGACCTTCGACACCGACTTCATGGCGGTGGATTCCCGGGCTCGGCTGGCGCGCGACCCCGTGCGCTACGAAAAGGGACTCGGCAAACTGCTTTTCGCCGACGAGCTGAGGACCGGAGCATGAGCGACCACGATCTGGTGCAACTCTGGGCCGATATCGAACCCACCTACGGACACCATGCCGACGGCACCCGGGTCGAGCGTTTGGAAGACCTGCCGCGTTTTCGAGCGGCGGCCACGCCACATGCGCCGGCGATGGTGACGACCACAGCGACCACGACCTACGGCGAGCTCGACCGGGCGGCCAGCCGTCTGGCCAATGCCCTGAGCGATATCGGTGTGCAGCCCGGCGACCGCGTCGCCTACCTGGGCGAGAATTCCCCGTATTTCCTGTTCACGTTGTACGGGGCGAGCAAGATCGGCGCGATACCTACCGCCCTCAACGCGCGACTCGCGCCCGCCGAGGTCGAATACATCCTGCGCGACTGCGAGCCGCAGGTCATCGTGCTCGGCATCGGCAGTGAGCATCTCGTCGAGACAGCCGAAGCGGCCGGGGTCCGGGTCGTCGTCACCCTTGCCGAACACTCCGGTGCGGTGACATACGACGAGTGGGTGTCGACGGCATCCGAAGACGACCCCGGCTTCGCGCGGGCTGCCGAGGAAACGGCACTGATCCTCTACACCTCGGGCACGACAGGGCATCCGAAGGGCATCGAACTCACCGGCGCGAATATCGGCCAGGCGCTGGGGGCCCTGCAGCACGAGCTGGACCTGGACCAGACATCGGTGACCTTCGCGCCCGTGCCGTTCTTCCATGTGGCAGGCCTGGGTCTGGCTCTGGTATCCGCTGTCAACGGTGCTTCGATGTTGCTGTTCAACGCGGCCTCGCCGACAGATTTGAGCCGGATTCTGCGTGATTATCGGGTATCGCACGGCGTCGCGGTGCCGACGGTGATCCAGTTCTTGCTCACCCTGCCCGATGTGCGGGCGAGTGACTGGAGTGCACTGAAGTGCATCGTCTACGGCGCGTCGCCGATGCCCGAGCCGGTGCTGCGAGAGGCGACAGAGGTCTTCGGCTGCCGGTTCATGCAGAGTTACGGGCTCACCGAATCCACCGGCGGTATCACCATGCTGAGCCCGCAAGATCATCGGCCGACCGCCGAGACCGTGCATCGACTCCGGTCGGTCGGACGGGTCGTGCACAACGCCGCGGTTCGGGTGGTCGATCCCGGCACGCTGGAGGATCTGGGTCCTGGTGAACGGGGCGAGGTGCTCATCGGCGGCGGCCAGCTGATGCGGGGCTACTGGCGGAATCCGGAAGCCACCGCGGCGGCGTTCGTCCAGGGTGGCTGGCTGCGCACCGGTGACGGGGGCTCCCTCGATGCGGACGGATATCTCTATCTGCACGATCGGCTCAAGGACATGATCGTATCGGGGGGTGAGAACGTTTATCCGGCCGAGGTCGAAAGCGTGCTCACCGGTCACCCCTCGGTCTCCCAGGTCGCGGTGGTCGGTGTGCCGTCGGCGAAGTGGGGCGAGACGCCGGTCGCGGTGGTCGTTGCCGCCGCCGGCGCCGCGATCGACGGTACCCAGCTGATCGCGTGGGCACGTGATCGGATGGCGCACTACAAGTGCCCGACGGAGGTCATCGTGGTCGATGCGCTGCCGATGAACGCCAGCGGCAAGTTGTTGAAGCGGCAGCTGCGGGAGACATACGGCGATCGTTGACGACGGCCTGCCCATCGGACGGCCGAATCAGCTGTCCGGTGGGCACGGCCGAGGTGGCACAACGGTCTGCGTTCGGCCGCCGAATCAGACCTGAGCACAACGGAGGCACCTGTGCACGATCTCGCCTGGGGCGATCTCGCCCTCAACCTGGTGCTGTGCGCGCTCGCCGTGCTCGCCTACCTGGGCGTTGTCATGGCGGTGGCGATCCGCATCCGCAACCACTCGATCATCGATATCTTCTGGGGGCCCGGCTTCGTTCTGGTCGCGGCGGTGAGCTATTGGGCGTCGACGGGAGCGGGCGGCGACGATGTGCGCCGAACTGTGATGCTGGCACTCACCGCGATCTGGGGCCTGCGGTTGGGCGCATATATCGGCAATCGCAACCGGGGACACGGTCAGGACCCTCGCTACACCGCGATCATGCGACACCGGACCGGCTCCCTCGTCGGGTTCCTTGTCCGCAAGATCTACGGGTTGCAGGGCGTACTGCTGCTCGTCATCTCCTTGCCAGTGCAGCTGGCGATGTACGAACCGCGCCCGCTCGGCGTGCTGGGGGTATTCGGGATCGCGGTGTGGCTGGTCGGGTTCCTTTTCGAGGCCGTCGGCGATGCGCAGCTGGCACGGTTCAAAAAGGACCCGGCCAACGCGGGGCTCATCATGGCTCGTGGTCTGTGGGCGTGGACGCGGCATCCCAACTATTTCGGCGACGCCTGTGTATGGACCGGTCTGTGGTTACTGAGCCTCGGTCACCCGGCCGGACTGGTCGCGGTCCTGTCCCCCGCCGTGATGACGACCCTACTGGTGCGATACAGCGGAAAAGCATTGCTGGAGAAAGGTATGCGGCGTCGGCGCGGTGCTGCCTTCGACGACTACGTAGCCCGCACCAGTGGGTTCTTTCCGCTGCCGCCGCGTCGGTGACGAACGCGGCGTCACTTGATCCGGACAGCCGCCGCCCGTGAGCGGCGGTTGTTGAGCAGGAGCGCGATGATCCCCGCCCCGTAGCAGCCGGCTCCCGCCAGCGCCACGGCCGCCGACCTGCCGTCCGCCGGAACCACCAGCGCCGTCACCGCGACGGCCAGCACGAACGCGATATTGAACACCGTGTCCTGTAGCGCGAACACCTGTCCGCGCCGGTCGTCGGCGACGTCGATCTGCATCGCGGCGTCGCCGGTGAGTTTGATCGTCTGGCCGGCCAGGCCGAACAGGAATGCGCCGATGAGCAGCAGTTGGTGGGCGCGGTGGACGGCATCGGCGGAGTGGGCGAGAGCCGTCGGCAGCACCAGCGCCAATTGCACGGCGATCGCGCAGGAAAGTCCGAGCAGGATGGTCCGGGGGCGACCCAGGCGTGGGATGAGGAACGGGGCCAGCAGGGCGGCGAGCAGCATTCCGGCCGCGGTGGCGGTGATCGCGACACCGAAGCCGATCAGGCCGCTGTCCACCGCCGCGCCGTGGGACGGGGATTCCCGGAGCACGAGCACCATGACGAGAGTGTCGGCGCCGAAGACGATTCGATGGGTGCCGATCCCGATCATCGCCGTGGACACATCGACCGAGTGCCGCACCGCGCGCGCCCCGACCAGCAGTCCGGTGAGTACGGCCCGCACCGCGCCCACCGTGTCGCCGGGCTCCGATTCCGGGCCCAGAGCCCGGGGCCGGAACCCCGCCGCGAGTACCACCCCGGCCACCGAGCCCGTCACACTCAGGGCGACGGCGAGCGCTGATCCGGCGTCGCCCGCGCCGACCATGCCGATCACCGCCACCGCGGTCGCCGCGCCCGCGGCGGCGCAGGCCGAACCCACTGTCGCCAGGACGGAGTTGGCCGGTACCAGACGCCGCTGCGCCAGCACCCGCGGCAGCGCCGCCGAGACACCGGCGGCGGTGAACCGGCTGATCCCCACCACCGAGAGGGCGAGCAGCAATAGTGGGCTCGCGCCGACGCCGGCGAGCAACCCCAGTGCGACGGCGGCGATCAGCAGCCCGCGCACGATATTTGCGACCAGCAGCACCAGCCGCCGATCCCATCGGTCCAGCAGGGCCCCCGCATACGGTCCGATCAGCGAATAAGGCAGCAGCAGGACGGCGAAACCCGCCGCGACGGCGAGTGGATCGGTCTCGCGTTCGGGGTTGAACAAGATGGCGCCCGACAGCGCCGCCTGGAACATGCCGTCACCGAATTGGCTCGTGAACCGCACCAGGGTCAGGCGGACGGCGCCGGGACTCTCCGCCACCGCGGCACGCAACGCGTTGAGCCTGTAGCGCCGCCCTCCGGCGGGTGTCCGGTCTGTGGCGGCGGGTTCGGGCGCAGAGCTGGACACCGCCGCGACGCTACCTGCCCCGCAGGCCGGGAGGTATTCGGGCAGGTCCGCGCTCCCGCTCGGTGATCAGGAGGTCGACGGCCTCGCGCATATCGGGGGCCATCGGGAGGTCCTCCAGCGCGTCGGCGTCTATCCAGGCGTAGTCGTCGTGCTCGTTCGGCGCCAGCGTTATCTCGCCGGCTTCGGCCTCGGCCAGAAAGCTGAACTTCCGCACTTTTGCTTTGGTGCGGGTGGCGTAATCGAACCAGCCCAGGAAATCGGTGACGCGGCGGGCGACCAGTCCGGTCTCCTCGAACAGCTCCCGGATCACGCTCTCGGCGAGTGATTCCCCGGATTCGACCCCGCCGCCGGGCAGCTCGTACATGCCGCCGAGGTAGTCGCCCGGCACTCGGCGCACGACCAGCAGTTTTCCGTTCCGGAATACCGCGACGCCGACGACCAGGGCGGTCACGCCGTCGCGCCGGGCGGCGGCACGCAGCCGCTGCTCGATCCGCGCGAGTGTTTCGGGGTGCATCCTTCACCTCCCGGTTCGGTATATCCATTTTCGATCAACGCGTGCCACACCGCTATTACCGCCCACCGTTGCTCACCATCCGTTCATCCCGAGGTCGCTCGCGTAAAATGCCCAGTGCGGACAATCGACGCGGCGGGGTGACGACGCCTAGGTACTACATGCGGAAAGGTAATTGTGCCCGAGCCGGAAAGGAGACGTGCGATGTCCACGCTGCCGACACCGCATATCGATGTCCATCGTGCGGGTGATCGTATGAAGACCCGGATATCCTGGCTCGATTCCAAGCACTCGTTCTCCTTCGGCGCGCATTACGACCCCGAGAACACCCATCACGGCCTGTTGCTGGTGAACAATGACGATATCGTCTTGCCCGGTGAGGGCTTCGATACTCATCCGCATCGCGATATGGAAATCGTGACCTGGGTGTTGGAGGGTTCCCTTGTGCACCAGGATTCGCTCGGTCACAGCGGCGTCGTCTACCCCGGCCTCGCGCAGCGGATGAGCGCCGGTACCGGTATCCGACATTCGGAGAAGAACGACTCCTGGCGTGTCGACGGTAACCGGCCCGAGCACGAGGAACCGGTTCATTTCGTGCAGATGTGGGTGTTGCCCGATGAGCCCGGTATCGAGCCGGGCTATCAGCAACTGGAGATCGACGATCAACTGGCCGCGGGCGGGCTGGTGACCGTCGCCTCCGGTCTGCCGCGGTATCGCGACCGCACCGCCATCGCCATCAACAGCAGCCATTCGGCGTTGCACGTGGCGGAGCTGGCGCCCGACGGGCAGCCGTCGGTGGAGCTGCCCGAGGCGCCCTATGTGCATGTTTTCGTCGCTCGCGGCACGGTCGAGATGGAGGGTTCGGGCCGGCTGGACGCGGGTGACGCGGTGCGCCTGACCTTTTCCGGCGGCCAGCGTCTGACCGCGCTGGTTCCGGCGGAAGTGCTGATCTGGGAGATGCACGCGCGGCTGGGTGCCGGGTAACGTCCGAAAAGTCCGGGTAGGGGTCGACCCGAATGGTATCGACCATCGACAATGATGTGCGGACCGAGATCGCTCGAGCGATACCGACAGGTCGCGAGCAGCTCAGCTGAGGAGGAACGTATGTCCTACCCACCACCCGGTGGCTATCCCGCGCCGGGACCGTACCCGGGTCCCGGCGGACAGCCCGAGTACTGGCAGGAATCGCCGAAGCGCAAAGGTATGGCGATCGCCGCGCTGGTTCTCGGCATTCTCGGTGTATTGAGCTTCTGGACCATCGTCGGCGGCGTGCTGTTCGGGTTGCTCGCGGTGATCCTCGGTGTGATCGCGATGGTGAAGGTCAATCGCGGTACCGGCGGCGGCATGGTGATGGCGGTGATCGGCCTGATCCTGGGCGTGCTCGCCATCATCGGAGTGATCGTGGTCGGCATCGTCGGCTGGGGTATCTGGCAGGATTCGGGCGGCCGGGATTTCGTCGACTGCGTCAGCAACGCCGGGGGCGACCAGAGCGCCGTATCGCGCTGCGAAGACGAGTTCAACCAGCGGCTCGAGGACCAGTACGGGGTGACGATCGCTCCTCCGGAGCCGACGAACTGACACGGTGTGGTGGTCGCACAACCCGCCCGGTACAGCCGGGCACCGGCATACTGGATTGTGTGACTTCCGACCTGAGCAGCCTCTCCGGCATCGATCTGACCCATCTCGACCCGGCTGTCCGAGTGCAGGACGACCTGTTCACGCATGTCAACGGCGCATGGTTGGCCGGGTACGAGATCCCGCCCGACCGGGCGGTGGACGGCGCCTTCCGCAAGCTCTACGACCAGGCCGAGCTGGACGCCCAGGAGATCATCCGCAATGCCGCCGGGGAACCCGGCAGCGATGCCCGCAAGATCGCCGACCTCTACGCCTCGTTCATGGACACCGATTCCGTCGAGGCGGCCGGTTTGGGGCCGATCGTCGAGGAACTGTCGGCGCTCGCCCGGATCGCCGACCGCGGTGAATTCGCTGGACTGCTGGGCCGGCTGCAGCGCACCGGCGTATCGGGTGCGGTCGCGGTCTATGTGGACACCGATGACAAGAACTCCCAGCGGTACCTCGTCCACGCCACACAGTCCGGTATCGGGCTGCCCGACGAGTCCTACTACCGCTCCGAGGACTACGCCGAGGTGCGCGAGCGATATATCGCCCATATCGACCGGATTTTCGCGCTGGCCGCCGCGGACCCCCGGGTCGCGGAGCTGCTGCCCGCCGGTGCGGTGGGTTCGCGGGTTTTCGAGATCGAACGCGAACTCGCGGCGGGCCACTGGGACGTGGTACGCCGTCGTGACGCCGAATTGAGCTACAACCTCACCACTTTCGCCGAATTGCAGGCGACCGATCCGGAATTCGACTGGACCGCCTGGGCCGAGGGCCTCGCCGAGGGCGTCGCGGCGAGCGGTCCGGAAGTACTGGCGGAACTGGTGGTCCGGCAACCCGATTACCTGCGGACGTTCGCTCAGCTGTGGGCGACCGAACCACTCGAGGAATGGCGTCTGTGGGCGCAGTGGCGGGTACTGCGCTCCCGCGCCGCCTATCTCACCGACGCGGTGGTCGAGGAGAGCTTCGATTTCTACGGCCGTACGCTGACCGGCGCCCAGGAGAACCGGGAGCGCTGGAAGCGCGGCGTCTCGCTGGTGCAGGATCTGCTCGGCGAGGCCGTGGGCAAACTCTATGTCGCCGAGCACTTTCCGCCCGAGGCCAAGACCGCGATGGTGCGGCTGGTGGCGAATCTGCGCGAAGCCTACCGGCGCAATATCGCCGAATTGGAGTGGATGAGCCCGGCGACGCGGCAGGCCGCGCTCGCGAAACTGGACAAGTTCACCCCCAAGATCGGTTACCCGGACCGCTGGCGCGACTACTCCGCGATCTCGGTGGACCCGGCCGATCTGGTCGGAAACTACCGCCGCGGGTACGCCGTCGAACACGATCGCGATCTGGACAAGCTCGGCGGCCCGGTGGATCGTGACGAGTGGTTCATGACCCCGCAGACGGTGAACGCGTACTACAACCCGGGAATGAACGAGATCGTCTTCCCGGCCGCCATCCTGCAGCCGCCGTTCTTCGATATGAACGCCGACGACGCCGCCAACTACGGCGGTATCGGCGCGGTGATCGGGCACGAGATCGGGCACGGTTTCGACGATCAGGGCGCGAAGTACGACGGTGACGGCAATATGGTCGACTGGTGGACCGAAACCGATCGCGCCGAGTTCGGTAAGCGCACGCGGGCGCTGATCGACCAGTACGACGTGCTCTCTCCCACCGAGCTCCCGGACGAGCACACCGTGAACGGCGAGTTCACCATCGGCGAGAACATCGGCGATCTGGGCGGTCTGTCGATCGCGCTGCAGGCTTACCGGATCTCGCTCGACGGTCAGCAACCGCCGGTGATCGACGGTCTGACCGGGCTGCAGCGGGTGTTCTTCGGCTGGGCGCAGGTCTGGCGGACGAAGTCACGCCCGGAGGAGGCTGTCCGCCGGCTCGCGGTGGACCCGCACTCGCCGCCGGAGTTCCGCTGCAACGCCGTGGTGCGCAATATCGACGCGTTCCACGAGGCTTTCGAGCTGAAACCCGAGGATGCCCTGTATCTGGCTCCGGAACAGCGGGTCAAGATCTGGTGATCACGCCCCGCTGACGAAAACGGTGGCTGCCCGAAGCTTCGGGCAGCCACCGTTCTCAATTCTCGGTCGCACAGGTTCCGAAGTGGGCCGGCCCCCGAGTCCGCAGCGCGTTCGTGTGCAGACCCAGTCCAGAGGTTTCTGGAACCACTGGCCTATCCAAGCTGGTCGAGGCCCATCTCCGCTACCTGCCACCCCTCCGGACGGTCACCATCCCAAGGTCGGGGGCCGCCCCGGTTCTGGAGCGACAGAGCGAAGGAGCGCAGCGACTGAGCGCCGGAGTGAAGAACCGGGGTTGACAAGGGCCCCGACCCGCCCCGCCGAAGGCGGGGCAATAAACACAGCTCTTACACGCCGTTCCAGTCGCCGAGTCCGTCGCCGGCGTTCAGGGTGCCGCCCTGGGTGTTCTGGACGACCACCGCGTCACCCTTCTTCACGTTTTCGAAGAACCATTTGGCGTCCTCGGTGCTGACGTTCAGGCAGCCGTGGCTGGTGTTCGCGTAGCCCTGCGACCCCACCGACCACGGTGCGGCGTGTACGAAGATGCCGCTGTTGGAGATGCGCGTCGCGTATTCGACGTCGAGTTTGTAGCCCTCGGGATCGTCGATCGGCACACCGTAGGTCGAGGAGTCCATGACCATCTGCCGCTCCTTCTCGCCGACGATGTAGGTGCCGTTGGGCGTCTCGTGGTCGACCTTGCCCATCGAGGTCGGCATGGTGCGCACGACCTCGCCGTTGCGGGTCACGGTGATCATCTTGGTGTTGTCGTCCGCGGTGGCGATGAGGGCGTCGCCGACGTGGAAGGCGCTGCGGCTGCCGCCGGCCTCGACCACTACATCGCTCTGCGCCGGCCAGAACTCGGTGGGCCGCCAGCGCACCTGCTTATCGCTCCACCAGTAGAAGTGTCCGGGGACGTCGGTCGTCGCGGTGATCTTGATGGCGCGTTCGGCCGCGGCCCGATCCCCGACCGGCTCCTTGAAGTTGATGATGATCGGCTGCGCGACGCCGACCTCTTCGCCTTCGGAGGGGTTGATCGCCGGCGGCGCGAAGTTGGCCGCGGGCGGCCCGGGTTCGGTGACGCCGGCCGCCGACCCCGTGGGCAGTTCCGGCAGCGCGTAGGCGGGCGCGGTGGCCACCGTGGTGGCGGTGGCGATCGCGGCCGTCAACAGGACACCCTGCCGGAGCCGCCGCGTTGTCCGGCGACTGGTCGACAGCGACCCGGTGTTGTTGAAGACATGCATAAGAGTGTTCGTCCGTCCATTCGACTCTGGAGCGCACGGGGCCTGTGGGCCACCGGCGTCCTTCGGAGCACCCCGGCGAGTGTTCGCGGAGTATGTGGAGCGCCTCCACGGCTGCCGACGGTTGGTGAGCCTGTCCGGAGAAGGCATGTGCGCGCCGCCGGTCGTGGAGTTGTGGAGCGGTCCCGACGAGCTGTGGCGCATCACGGAAGCTCGTACCGATCGAACTGGTGCGCCTCCGCTCCGAGTTCCTTCGTACTGCCTTTACTAAGTCGTGACCAGCCCCGATTTCCGTTACATAGCCGTTATGCATGATTTGCGTCCCCCGCCACCCTCCTGTGATGTCGGCTCCGATTGCCCGGCGGACGCCACGTGTGCCGGGGTTTCCCGCCCCGCCTGCGGACTTGGCCGAGAGCCCGGCCGCCGACGTGTCCAAACCAATTGATGACATATGTCACGGACCTGCCGGGTGGGTCGGGCGCGATCCGGTGAGCCGCCGGGGAGGCCTCCCCGCGTCCGGGGCTATCGAGTCGACGCTCGCGCCGCCATGGTGTATTCATGGCGTGATATTTGCTGGCAAAGCTGTAGTGAGGTTCGGATTCGGGGCGGGGGAGAGTTCGGCGTCGCAGCGGGAGGACTGTGCGTGTCTGGATGGGCTTCATCTCGAATGACGATGGCGGTTGCCGGGGCCGCGGTAGCGGCCGGGCTGGTGGTCGCCGGCTGTAGTTCCACCATCGAAGGCCGGGCGCAGCCGGTGATGGAAACCGGGACGGTGAATGCGGTGGATGTGACCGGCTCCCCCGATACCAGCGAGAAATCGCCGACCACCACCTCCAGCGCGCCTACCACGACCACAACGGGTGGCGATGTCAGCTTCGACGCCGAGATCGGCGCGTGCGTGGCGCTCGGCGGCACCACCACCGACGCGAGCATCGAAGAGGCGTCCTGCGGTAGCAACGAGTCGAACTACAAGGTGATCGGCAAGGCCGAGCAGAGCACCCAGTGTGTGAGCGACGCCGACAACTACTACGCCGAGAGCCGCAACGGTATCGAGATGGGTGCGCTGTGCCTCGATATCGACTGGGTGATCGGCGGGTGTATGGATGTGGGCGGCGGGGCCACGGGCCCGGAGCGGATCGATTGCACCGCTACCTCGGCGGCGGACGGCGTGAAGGTCGTCGCGATCGAGGAGAACGCCGAGGATGTGAGCGCCTGCGGTTCGGGCAGCAGCGGGTATGTGTACCCGGAGCGCCGCTTCGTGGTGTGCGTCGAGGAGCTCTGAGGTCTGCTCCGGTTCTGCCGGGGGCGCGGCGGTACCTGTACGGATACGAAACGAGCGGGCCCTCGGGCCCGCTCGTTTCGTCTCTTCGTATACCGGCTCAGATGGGCAGATAGCCCGAACCGACGCCGCCCCGGCTGTTGATATCGCCCATGATGGTCGCCATATTGGTGCCCACCTCGGGGCCGAAGCAGGCGATCGCCAGGTAGGCGTTGACCATGCCGACCAGCGTCGACCCGACGACTACCGGTGCGCCGGAGTCGCCTTCCATCACACACATCTGCGACCAGGTCTCCATACTGCTCGCGAAGACATCGCCGTAGGCGATACCGCAGGTGTTGCCCGTGGTGCGGCCTTCTTTGCAGACGATCGCCGGGAACTGGGCCGGCCCGCCGACTCCGGTGATGCTGAGGTTGCCGACCCGGTTGACCGGGGTGACCCGGCCGGGATCGAACTCGAGGACCGCGTAGTCCAGGTCCTGGTTGGAGTAGACGAAACGGCCGAGCACTCCGGCGCCCGGGTCCTGTTCCGAATACACCTCGTGCCCAGGGGTTCCGCAGTGTCCCGCGGTGAGTCCGACCAGTCTGCCGGCTCCGTCACGTCCGATCGTGGTGAGCGTGCACTGAATCGCGTACTCGGACATGTGACCGGACTCAGAGGAGATGATGAGTCCTGACCCCCCACCGAGTACGGGCCGGCCGGGATCGGCGGCCGCCGTCCCTGTGCCGATCAGCGCCGTGCTGAGCGCGACGGCGAAGACGGCACTGGCCGCCTGGGCGAGTTTCCTGAACATATCCCTCCAGACCTTGAAGCCGCACGATATCAATGTGTGGCACCTCATCGTGGCAGCAAAGGCCCCGACGTGCGCCCCGAGTCGCCATTACTCGCGAGTTCCATTGCGTCACTGCGGAGTTCGGCTCTTCGGTCGTGCACTCGGCCGGGCGACTCCCGCCGACGGCGGACACCGCGCGAACTCCGGCCACGATAACCCTGGGAAGAATAGCCGAACGCTATAAATTGTGCCGGATTTGGGGGCGCGGGTCGAGTAACGGTCGAATCTCCACACCGCCGCGAAAGGGTTAATTTCAAGGAATACTCTCCGTTATTTAAGTGAACCACGATTCACCCTGGTTCCCGCCATCTACGGGGCTTTTAGTGCGGGTCAGCTGTATGTTCTTCCAGAATCGTGGAACTCTCATTGGGACACACACCAAGAAACCTGCGATAACCAGGTGGTCACGCCACGAAGTGGTGAACATCTATGACCGCGCTCACGCGTCTATGGTGTGTTCCGCACTACTACGTAGTAAGGTGCCTCAAGCAAACCAGCCGTCGGGGTAGGTAACCGACGTCGAGAGGGGTTAGTCAGTGCAGTCGACCAAGAGTCCACCAACAGGTTCCAGGTTGAGCGGAGCGGTCGAGTGGACGCGGGACTACTGGCGCGACCACCCCAGGCGTTCAGTGGAGACACTCGGCCGCCAGATGACCATGGCCGTCGAAGCGGTAACCGAACTCGTAGTCAGCATATTTCGCGGCCGGTTCCCGCTGAACGAGTTCATTCGGCAGTGTGCGTTCATGGCGAATGTGGCCGCGGCGCCGACTCTGCTGGTGGCCATCCCGATCGGCGTTATCGTATCCATCCAGGTGGGAGCCGTCGCCCAGCAGGTCGGCGCCACTTCTTTCATCGGTGCGGCCAACGGTCTCGGCATTATTCAACAGGGTGCACCGCTGGTCACCGTGCTGATGATCGCGGGCGCGGTCGGTTCGGCCATCTGCGCCGATCTCGGGTCTCGAACCATTCGCGAAGAAATCGACGCCATGAAAGTCATGGGCGTCGATCCGCTGCGCCGCCTGGTGGCGCCCCGACTCGGTGCCGCAATGCTGGTCAGCGTGCTGCTCTGCGGTTTCGTGGTCTTCGTCGGATTTCTGACCGGCTACATTTTCAATATTTTCGCCCAGGGCGGCACACCGGGTTCGTATATCTCGACTTTCGCGTCGTTTGCGGTAACGCTCGATCTGTTTGTCGCACTGTTGAAATCGCTGTTGTTCGGTCTGCTCGCGGCAATCATCGCCTGTGATACCGGATTGAACACTCGCGGTGGTCCGGGTGGTGTCGCCAACTCGGTGAATACCGCCGTTGTCATGTCCGCGGTGATGTTGTTCGGAGCTAATGTGATCTTCACCCAGGTATACAACACTTTGTTCCCCCCACAGGTGGTGTGAGCCGGTGTCCGCAACGTATGTGCCTCCGCTGCTCAAACCGCTTCAGCAGCTACGCAATGCAGCCGGCGCGCCGGTCGATCTGCTCGCCAGGCTCGGCCATCAGGTTTTCTTCTTCCTGCGTTCGGTCGGCTCCATGCCACTGGCCTTCAAGCAGTACCCGAAGGAAGTCTGGCGGCTGCTCTCCGATGTCACCTGGGGAAACGGCAATCTGATCGTCGGTGGCGGAACCATCGGCGTAGTCCTGATCCTGAGCGCTTTCGGCGGTATCACCGTGGCCATCCAGGGCCACACCTCGCTCGACCTGCTCGGCCTGAGTCCGATCACCGGTGCCATCTCGGCCTTCGCGACCACCCGTGAACTCGGCCCGCTACTCGCCGCCCTGGCCTTCGCCGCACAGTCGGGCTGTCGCTTCACCGCGCAGCTCGGCGCCATGCGCATCTCCGAGGAGATCGATGCGCTGGAGTCGGTGGCGATCCGCCCGCTGCCCTATCTGGTCAGCACCCGGATGATCGCCGCGATGATCACGATCCTGCCCCTGTACTGCCTGGGCCTGGCGATGGCCTATATCTCCTGCGCGCTGACGGTGCAGCTGATCGGCGGCACCGCCAGCGGGACCTATCAGCACTACTTCTATCAGTTCCTGATTCCGACGGACGTGCTGTATTCGCTGCTCAAGGCGATCGTCTTCGTCGCGATCACCACGTTCATCCAGTGCTACTACGGCTTCTTCGCCTCCGGTGGCCCCGAGGGTGTGGGTGTCGCGGCCGGGCGCGCGATCAAGATGTGCATCATCATCGTCGTTTTCGCGGACCTGTTCATGACCTTGGCCATCTGGGGTGTCAACCCCGGCATCCGGATCTCGGGGTAGGCAATGATCATCGATCCGAGTGGGCGCGGGCCCACGATGAAACAGCTGCTCATAGCGGGCGTCTGCGGCCTGGTCGTCTTCGCTGTGATTCTCGGGTTCCTCATGGCCCGCTACCAGGGCTACTTCGTGGCGAAGGTGAAGGTCGTCGCCGAGCTCACCACCACGGGCGACGGGCTTCCCGAAGAGGCGGACGTGAAGTTCCGCGGTGTGCTGGTCGGCGCGGTCAAGACCGTGTCCGTGGCCGCCAAAGGTGAAATACAGCAGGTGAACATCGAGCTGAAGCCCGAGTTCGCCGACGGCATCCCGGCCTCGGTCACCGCCCGGGTGGTGCCCAGCAACCTGTTCGCGGTCACCTCGGTGGAGTTGGTCTACAACGGGCCCAGCCAGGACCATCTCGACGAGGGTTCGGTCATCCAGGAGGACCGCAGCCTCGGCACCATCGCCCTGCAGGACACCCTGACCACGGTGCAGAACATCCTCGACGCCATCGATCCGATGCAGTTCGGCCGGGTGCTCGGCACCCTGTCCTACGCGCTCGACGGCAGCGGGCGGGTGCCCGGCTCGACCATCGAGCGGCTCGACCGGTGGCTCACCTCGGTGGACGGATCGATCCCGGATCTCGGCGTCTTCCTCGGCGACCTCTCGGGTTCGGTGCACGCGCTCAACGAGTCCGCGCCCGAACTGATGGACGTCCTGGCCTCGTCGGTGCAGACCGCGAGCACGATCGCCGACCGCCGCGAGGAACTGGTGAACCTGATCAGCGGCGCCAGCGGCACGGTCGACCAGGTGAACGATCTGTTCGCCCGTAACCCCGATGTCGGCAAAGAGCTCACCGTGGGTATGAATCAGACCTTCGGTGCGCTGGCCGCGAATCCGGCGTCGATCACCAACGCGATCAGCAACCTGAACGCATCGTCGCGCAAGCTGAACACGGTGTTCACCTGGGGTCCGCAACGGCAGATGGTGTGGAACGCGGGTGTCACGTTGACTCCGTTCAATCCCAACACCGTGGCCGACTGCCCACGTTACGGCGACCTGGCCGGTCCGAGTTGCGCCACCGCGCCCGCGGTCGCCGACCCCGGCTACCTCCCGGAACAGGTGAAACCGCGCCGGCTCCCGGCCGCCGACGGTCTGCCGGTGCTGCCGCCGATCCCCGGTCTGCCGGAGATCCCGGGGGTCACCACCCAGGCCGGGGCGCCCGCGCCGGTTCAGCCGCAGAACAACCCGTTCTCCGGTACGCCGTTGGAAGGGCTGTTCCCGCAGGGACTTCCGCAGATTCCGGGCCTGCCCGGCGCCCCCGCGCCGGGTCCGGCCGCGCAGCCCGGTGCGCAGCCGCAGAATCCGCCGGCCGAGCCGGGTGCGCCTGCCCCGGCCGCGGACAGCGGCACCGCCCCGGGTAACGGCACGGTGCCCGCGGCCGCGCCGATCAGCTACGAGGGCGACGCGGCGGTGGCAGCGCTGCTGGGCCGCAAGCCGAGCTCGATGGAGTACTTGATGCTGAGTTCGATTCTGGAAGGCGGAAACTTGCGAGTGACCGAGGAGGCCACCTCGTGAGGGGAGTTCGGAAACCGCTGATCGGGTTCGGCCTGTTCGCAATCGTCTCGGTGCTGGTCACCGTACTGGTGTGGAATACCCTGGCCCGCACGGTCGACGGTGGTACGAGATCGTATTCCGCGGTCTTCACCGATGTGCTGGGTCTACGCGAAGGCGACGACGTCCGGATGGCCGGTGTTCGGGTCGGCAAGGTCGAGAAGATCGACCTGACCGATGACCACAACGCCCAGGTCACCTTTATCGTCCAGGACGATCAGACCCTGTTCGGCAATACCAAGGCGCTCGTGCGCTACCAGAACTTGATCGGTCAGCGCTATGTCGCGCTGGCGCCGGGCTCCGGCGGGGATGCGTCCCAACTTCCGGAGGACGGCACCATCCCCGTCGACCGCACCGAGCCGTCTTTCGATATCTCGGCGCTGCTCAACGGATTCCAGCCGCTGTTCCAGGTGCTCGAACCCGAGCAGGTGAACCGGCTCTCGGAGACCTTCATCCTCGCCCTGCAGGGCGACCGGGTCTCGTTGAGCTCGTTCATCACCCAGGCCGCCACCATGGCCACCGATTTCCAGCGGCGCGACGCCATCCTCAGTGATGTGATCACCAACCTCAGCGGCGTGATGCAGGGTTTGGCCAAACGAGGGGACGAATTGGAGACGCTGATAACCCAGACCAGGGCGCTGATCGGCGGCCTGTACGAGCAGGGGCAGTCGCTGCTCGGCTCGACCGAGCAGATCGCCGGCGCCACCACCGCACTCGTGGGCATGGTGGGCAATATCCAGCCGAAGCTCGAGGCCGTTCAGAATTCGACACGTGACGCTTTGACCCTGTTCCTCGCCAATGGCGCCAAACTGGATCAGGCCGCGATCGACCTGCCGTCCATCCTCGCCGACGCGGGCCGCTTCACCTCCGAAGGCGCGTACGCGAACGCCTACATCTGCCGGCTCGATGTTTCGCTCTACGGCGTTCTCTTCCCGCGCGGGCTGTTCTCGCAGATCGGCGGAAACTCGCAATCGGCGGTGTGCCGTCCATGAGCAAAGTCAAGACCTGGTTCGACAACAACCGCTACTTCGGCCTCGGCATCATCGGCGTCATCCTCGTGGGCATACTGCTGGTGGTATCGACCGGATGGCGCAACCTCGGCATCGGTGAACAGTCCGTCAAAGCCGAATTCGTACAGTCCGCCGGTATCACCGTCGGCGACAAGGTCGATGTCGCCGGTGTGCCGGTGGGCCGGGTGGCCGGCGCCGAACTGGAGGGCGATCACGTCCTGCTCACCCTCCAGATCAAGAACGGCGTGAAGCTCGGACCCGACGCGCGGGCCTCCATCAAGATGGCGACCCTGCTCGGCGCCCGTTACGTGGATCTGGATCCCGGTGACGGTTCGGGCCTGCCCGACGACCGGATCCCGAAGAACAACACCGCGGTTCCCTATGACCTGGCCGATGTGGTCCAGAAGGGCACCCCGGAGTTCCAGGAACTCGATCCCGGCAAGCTCGCCGAATCGCTGAACCTGTTCAACGAACAGCTCAACGGTTCACCGGAGCTGGTCGTCCAGTCGCTGGACAGCATCGGCGCGCTGGCCAAGGTGATCGACAACCGCAAGAGCGATGTGGAGCAGCTGCTCAACGACCTCGACCGGGTGACCACCATCCTGGCCGACAACCGCAACAGTGCGCTGCTGATCATCACCCAGGGTGAGGCCATCGCGTCGCGGGTGGTGGAACGCCAGCAACTGCTGCGAACCCTGCTCGACAACGTGGCCACGCTGACCGCCCAGCTGCAGGCCATCGGCGCGCAGAACAACAACCAGTTCAGCAACACGCTGGACCAGTTGAACACCATGGCGTCGGGTCTGCAGAAGAACAAGGACAACCTGGATCGGCTGCTGTCGATCATGCCGCCGTCGGTGCGCTATCTCGCCAACGCCTGGGGTAACGGCAACTACGCCGAGGTCGGTATTCCGTGGCTCTTCCCGGACAACTGGTTGTGCTTCGCCCAAGTCGCCGAAGGGTGCCAGGGATGATCAAGAACAAGGTGAAGAAGGCCGCCGAGGCGCTGGTCGTCGGGGTATCGGCGCTGGCGCTCGGTAGCTGCTCGATGGTGAACAGTGTGGTCGGGGGCGGCGATATCGAGATCACCGCCGATTTCGAGAACATCGCCGGCATGTTCGAGGGCAATCCGATCACCGTGCTCGGACTCGAGGTCGGCAAGGTCGACAAGATCGTGCCGCACGGTGATCTGGTCGAGGTCCATATGACCATCGACGGTGGTGTGGAGATCCCGAAGGACGCCATGGCCGTGGTGGTCTCGCCCTCCATCGTCACCGACCGCCATATCGAGATGACCCCGCGTTATGTCGAGGGCGACAAGTTGAAGGACGGCGACCATCTGCCGTTGGAACGCACCGATGTCCCGGTCGAACTGGACACGATGCTCAAGACGATCGATAAATTCGCCGACGCGCTGAAACCCCAGGAAGGACAGGAGGGCATCGGCCCGCTGTCGGGCCGGGTGCTCTACCCGATGCTCAACGGCCAGGGCGCGAAGATGCGTGACACCCTCAACGCGCTCTCCGGCGCGCTGAAACTCGGTGTCGACAACAAGGACCACATCTCCAACATCATCATCAAGCTCAACGAGCTGACCACGATGCTGGCCGAGAACGATCAGTCGGTCCGGGATTTCAGCAACCAGGCCACCCAGATGACCACCATGCTGGCCGAACAGGCTCCCGGTCTGCAGGCCACGCTCCAGCAGCTCTACGACTTCCTGAACAACACGAGTTCGATCTTCGCCACGCATCAGGATCAGCTGGTGGACACGCTGACCCGGATGAACTCGGTGATCGACCAGCTGCGGCAGAACGCGCACGGCGTGACCGAGGTCGTCGATGTCGCGCCGATGTTGCTGCAGAACATCCACCGGTCGATGAACTACGAACAGGGCTACGTCCGGCTGCACGCGCTGATCGGCACGAACCTCGCCAACGGTGAAATCGTCAGCCTGTTCTGCGAACGGATACAGATGAAGTCCGACGGCTGCCGGACCGGCCGGCCCGAAGATTTCGGACCGGACTTCGGACTCACCGCCGCACTGCTGGGACTGACGAAATGATGCGAACGATCCGACGCGCCCGCCGCGCCATGGCCGCTCTCGCGGCGGCCGGCACCGTGGTGCTGGCTTCGGGATGCGGCCTGACAGTGGAGGACATGCCGCTGCCGAAACCCGGTACCAGCGGTGAGACCTTCACACTGCAAGCGGTGTTCGAGAACGCGCTGAACCTGCCCGATCAGGCGAAGGTGAAGGTCGGCGGTTCCGATGTCGGCGTGGTCACCAATATCGAGACCAAGAATTTCCAGGCCTTCGTCGATATGCAGATCCGCAAGGATATCGAGCTGCCGGTCGGCACCACGGCCGAACTCCGCCAGGCCACGCCGCTCGGCGATGTGTTCATCGCGGTCACCAAACCGCAGACCGAGCCGGGAACGCAACTGCTCGAGGACGGCGATTCGCTGCCGATCGACAAGACCTCGGCCGGCGCGACGGTGGAGGAACTGCTGCTGTCGGTATCGCTGATGTTCAACGGCGGTGGAATCGCGCACCTGACCAGGCTGGGCACGGAACTGGATTCGATCGTCGGCGGCCGCAGCGATCAGCTGGTGCACCTGGTCAACGAGATCACCGGTGTGGTGTCGAGTATCAATGCCAATTCCGCGCAGATCGACAGTGTTCTCGGTGAATTCAATGTACTGGCCGACACGCTGGACGCTCGGCGCGCCGAGTTGGGCCAGGTCGCCGACACTCTGCCGGATATGATCGGCGCGGTCGCGGAGAACAACCGGGCGCTCGGTGATCTGCTGAGCAAGATCTCCACCACCAGCGCGGCGCTCGGCGATTACGCCAACACCACCGGCGGGGATCTGGCCGGAACGCTCGACAGTCTCAACAGCCTGATGGCGGCTCTTGCGGCCACCGGCGACAATTTCGGCGCGTTGATGGATGCCCTGCACGATCTGAAGGCCCCGGTGAACGCCACCTTCCGCGGTAGCAGCCTGGCCGCCCAGGTGAACGTCACCAACCTCGATATCGCGATGCTGACCGCACCCGGGACCAGCCACTTCTACGATGTGCGCGATCTACAGGACTTCGCGGGCAGCCTGATCCAGATCCTCCAGGTCGTCCAGTACCGTGTTGGAGGCCAGTGATGTTGTCCAAGAACAAGATCCTGTTGTCGAATGTCGGACTGGTCCTGGCCCTCCTGATCGGCGGAACGTATCTGCTGGTCAACGTCATGCGGGTCAACCCGCTGCGCAGTACCTACACGGTCGTGGTGAACCTCGACCGGTCCGGCGGTCTGCAGCCCGGCAACGATGTCACATTGCGCGGGTACCGGGTGGGCGAGGTGAGCAACCTCGAGCTCGTCGATGACGGCGCCGGGATCCAGGCGAAGGCCGAGATCGATTCCCGGTACGACATTCCGGTGGACACCAAGGTCGCGGTGCAGGCACTGTCCGGGGCCGGTGAGCAGTACATCGATTTCCGGCCGGCCACCGATCAGGGTCCGTACTTGAGCGACGGTTCGGAGATCACCTTCGATCCGGAGCGGGTGAGCACCCCCGTGCCGGTGTCGTCGGTGCTGGAGAACTCCAGCGATCTGATCGCCCAGGTGAATCCGGAACATTTCTCGGTGATCCTGAACGAACTCGATATCGCCCTCAGCGGCGGGCCCGACCAGCTGCGTTCGCTGATCGAAGGAGTCAGCCTGGTCACCGCGGGTATGGACTCGCTGCTGCCGCAGACGACGAACCTGATCGCGAACCTGCGCACCATCGCGGGCACCACCGCACAGGCGCAACCGGATCTGGGCACGTTGACCGACAATTCGCGGGTTCTCTTCGATCAGTTCAACAAGGCGAACGCCGAACTGATCAAGGTGCTCGACCAGGCGCCGGGACAGTTCGCCAGCGTGACCGCCACGCTGGACACCACCAGTGATCCGATCACCGCGCTGGCCGGCAATTTCCTCGCCCTCACCCGGGCGGCCCAGCTGCGCACGCCCGCACTGGCGGCGCTGTTCCCCGCGCTCGAGCTCGGCGGTGCGGCGCTCGGAGTGCCCGCGCACGACAACGAGTTCCACACCATTCTGGATATCTGGTTCCGGCCCTACTGCCAGTACCAGTCCACGCCGGTGAAAACCCAGGTGGTCCAGGACGGAACGCTGCCGATGTGGAACTACTGCGATAGTCCCGGACCGGGCCAGCAGATCCGTGGCGCCGTCAACGCGCCGCGGCCGAACATCCCGGACAACGGGGCGACCATCCCACCGGGAGTGGATCCGAACGAACGTACACTGCCGCCCGTGCGGTAACAGGACCGGTCGTCCGGCGCCGGGTGCGACGGTGCATACTCTCGCAGAGATGCCCGCCACACCCGGCGGTCGGTTTCTACCGGTAGATTACGGCGCGATTCCAGCCGCGCCGGAAAGGTGTGAACAGTACTGATGTCCTCAGAAAAACCCGTCTCCGACCCCTCGGAGCCGGAAGGCACTGGTGTGCCAGCGGACGCCGCGGCTGAGCACACCACCTCCGGTAGCGAGAAATCCGAAGCTGTGACGAGCAGCGACGAAGCCGAGAACAACGCTGAGAACGAGGCCGACGCCGCTACGCCGGGAGCTGCCGACCCGGCGGCCACCGCGGAGGCCGGTACGGCCACGGACTCGGATTCTGCCCCGAAAACCACGGAATCGGTGGTAGCGGGCGCAGCGCCCGCCGCCGACGATGCGACCGTCACGATCGGCAAGGCGTCTGCCGCCGATGAGGATGAAGCGAGTACGGCGGAGGCTGAAACCGCGAAGGCGGACTCCGGCGACACGGTCGCAGTGAGTAAACCGGCTGCGCCGCGCGACGACTCCGAGAAGGCCGTCGACTCCGCGAAGAAGGCCGACGACTCCGCGAAGAAGGACGACGCCGGGAACAAGCCGGCGGACGCTGCCGATTCCGCGCAGCCCGGCGGTCGGCGTTTTCCGTTGCCGGCCTTGATCGGAGCGGCGGTACTGCTGGTCGCGGCGCTCGTCGCGGTCGGCGTGTTCTTCTTCCTCGCCGGGAACAAGCAGGACGAACTGGACCGCCGCGCCGCGGCCACCAAGGCCGCCTGCGATTTCGGGAACAATTTCGCCACCTACACCGGCGACAAGGCCGACGACTATCTGCAACGCCTGGATCAGTCCTCGACCGGTGACTGGAAGAAGTTGGTGTCGCAGATCGGTCCGGATCTGAAGGCTCGTTTCGCCGAATCGAAGGTCACCTCCTCCGCCAGCGCGGTGCAGTGCGGCTACGAATCCGGGTCCGGCGACGACGCGCGGGTGGTGCTGGTCATCGACCAGCAGTTCACCACGGCCGATGTGCCGCAGCAGCAGGGGCCGGGCCAGGTCAAGGTAGCGGCGAATGTATCCATGAAGAAGGTCGACGGCACCTGGCTGGTCGCCGATTTCGATACGCCGATGATGCAGCAGTAGTTGCAGCCGCGAGACGAAACAGAAGTTAGGACTCGAAGCTATGGCTGAGAACGAGACCTCGCCGGCACCGGACACCGACGGAAAGTCCGGTCTGCTGCCGGTGGCGGCTGCCTTCGTGGCGGGTGTGGTGCTGGTGGCGCTGGTCGCCGCGGGAGTGGTGTATTTCCGCGCATTCCAGCAGAACCGGGGCGAACTGGCCGCGCAGGATCAATCCACGCGAGCGGCGTGCGATTTCGCCCGATCCACCAATACCTACGACTACCAGGGCGACCTGGACGGTTTCCTGCGCGCGATGAAGGACGGCGCCACCGATAACGTGGTGTCCTCGCTGGAGCAGAACTGGGATGTGCTGCGCCAGCTGCTCACCGAATCGAAGGTGAAATCCTGGGTCGACGACGCGACCTGTGGTTTCCAGTCCGGTGACGAGAAGACCGCCAAGGTGCTGGTCAATATCGGTCTCATGAAGACGAACTCGGTCACTCCCGAGCCGAAGCGGCAGGACATCGCGGTGACCGCCAGCCTGGAGAAGGACGGCGACCGCTGGATCGTGAACCAGTGGGAACTGGCCATGCTGGCGGGTGTGGGCGGCGGCGGACAGCCCGCGCCCGGCGGCCCCGCACCGGCGGCTCCCGACGGCGGGCAGCCGGCGGCTCCGGCTCCCGGAAACTGAGCCCGGGCGCCTCCGGCGGTGGGTCGAGCCACCACCGCCGGAGGCTATTCGGGTGGTATCGAATTATGAGTACTACGGCGACAACAGCGCGGGCGCTCGCATCCCGGCCGGGCCGGGGTCAGAACAGGTGGAGCGCCTGCGCTGTTGTCGCGTAGTCGGCGGCCGGTACGGCCGTCTGTTCCGCAGCCTTCCCTGCTGCCGCGGAGGTTTCGGGGGATCGAGCGGCGCCGGCCAGCGCCCGGCTCGGCGGGGCCGCCATGGCCGCGGCCTTGCGAGCGGCGGCGCCGGCCAGCGCATCGGCCTGCTCGTTGAAGTAGTTGCCGACATGGCCGCGTACCCAGCGGAATCGGACCGGTCCGGGCCGGCCGGCGATGGCCTGGTCGATATCCCGGATGAGTTCGACATTCTTCACCGCGGCGCCGGTGGAGGTGCGCCATCCGTTGTTGCGCCAGTTGGGCAGCCATTCCGACGCGCACTTGATCGCGTACAGCGAATCGCTTTCGATCAGCAGCGGATCCGAACCGGGGTGGGCCCGGACCGCTTCCAGCACGGCACGTAGTTCGGCGATCTGATTGGTTCCCGATGCCTCGCCGCCGCTCTCCGCGCCACCCGCGTGGTCCACCCATGCCCAACCGATCGCTCCGCCGGGATTGCGCAGGCACGATCCGTCGGTACTCACGATGATCATGGCAGTACCCTACGCAAGTCGGCCGACAAGATCGGTACCGTGCAGTTCCTCGATGGCCCTGCGCAATCGAGACTCGGTGCGGCGCAGCATATTGCGCAGTAGCGCGTCGCGTGGGCGGTCGCGCAGCTCGGCCGCGAAGCCTTGTGCGCCGGGGTAATCGAGTTCGGAGGTCAGGACGGACCGGCCGCGGCCGAGGGGGTCGAAACGCAGGGTCAGGCGGGCGGTGACCGGCCCGCTGAGCAGGTAGCCGAGGACCGCGTCCTGGCGATGCTCGGCGATCTCGCAGTGGAGGACGGGTCGCCAGGGGCCGAGCCGGTAGCTGATCCCGTACCGTGCGCCCACGCCGCGCTCCGGATCGCCACGCCGGGTGATCGTGTCCGCTCCCGCCATCCAATGCGGGATGGACAGGGGATCGTCCGCATAGGCGAAGGCAACGGTGATCGGCGCCGTTACGTCGCTCGCGTATTTGATGAAGCCCACGGGCCCTCCCTCCATGGCTGCCCGACAAAAGTACTATAACTTTCCGGTTTATTTCAGGCAGTTGCGGATTCGATAGCCGTTGGACACCACTTGTGATGTACCGCCGAATCGTTGAGCGAGCGTATCAGAGCAGGTAGACGCGTGGCGGCCGATGATCACCCGGCTGAACGCTCGAGACGAGGGTCACAGGACGGTGAATGATCTTGAAGCCCAGCCGATCCGCGAGCAGGGCAGGTTTCGTGGACCCCGCCCGGGGTACCTATCACCAGCCGGCGGGTGTCGTACTCGACTGCCGTGAGCACGCATCCGGCCAACGTCGTCCGGCTGTCGCGGAAACCTGGTGTGATGCTCGCCGGCCCCGGATCAGCCCGCTCGGCCCGGCTTCCGTCCGGCGCCCGGCGGCCCGGCGAATGCCTGCGCGATGTTCAGCCACTGTGCCGCGCTCTCGCCTGTCGCGCGCAGTGTCAGATCGTCGGGATGTCGGCGCTGGGTGACGAGCAGGCAGAAGTCGAGGACCGGACCGGTGACCTGTTCGGACGCGTCGGCGGGACCCCAGGTCCACAGCTCGCCGGACGGGGCGCGCAATTCCACCCGGAACTCCTCGCCGGGTACGGGCAGTCCTCGGACGGTATAGGCGAAATCTCTGGTCCGTACGCCGATATGGGCTATCGAGCGCAACCGGTCGGTCGGCACGCGGTGTACCCCGAGCGCGTCGGCGACATCCTGGCCGTGGGCCCAGGTCTCCATGAGCCGGGCGGTGGCCATCGAGCCCGGGCGCATGGGCGGGCCGAACCAGGGCACCTTCGCGTCGCCGGGGACGGCGCGCAGCGTGTCGGCGAGTTCGGTCCGGCCGTGACGCCAGCGGCGCAGCAGCTCCGGGGCCGGTGCGCCGGCGGCTTCGGCCGCCGCCTCGTCGACGAAGGTGGTCACCCTGGGCGCGGCCTCGGTCAGCAGATCGGCGAAGGTGGTCCCGCCGGTACGGGCGTCGGCGGCGGCCAGTGTGGCGACCTCGTCGGTCCAGGTGAGATGGCCGATCTGGTGGGCGATGGTCCAGCCTTCGGCGGGGGTGGGCCGGGTCCAGTCCTGTGGCGGCAGGTCGGCGACCAGGGCCTCCAGGTCGGCGCTCTCGGCGGCGAGGTCGCGTAGGAACGCGTCCAGATCGGCCATCGGTTTCCTCGTCTTCGTCGCTTACGCCCGCGGTGCGCGTTCAGCATTGCAGCGCGAGGTGAGAAATACAAGCACGCCTGCTTGTATTCTGCCGGTCCGGCGAACGACTACCAGCCGAAGACCAGCAGGTGGGTCGCGCCGACCAGCAGCCCGAGAGCCGCTCCGTGCAGATAGAGCAACCAGGCGTCCTGTTCGATGGACGCGTAGAACATCTCCATGAACTCGCCGGGCGTGAGTTGCTGCAATTTGCGGGCCGCGAACTCGTCGATGTTCTCGGCCTGCTCCCGGATGAAGTCCGCGTCCTCGACCAGCGACGGCGCCAATCCGACGGCCGCCCCGGCCGCGCCGACCTTCAAATTGTCGAACTGGCGCCGGCCGAAGGCTGCCCGCACCACGGAGGTGGTCCGGCCGAGTTGCCGGTGGATCTCGTCGGAGATGAGCTGTTCCAGCAGCAGCCGGGTCTTGTCGCCGTTGGGTCCGTTGAGCAGCTCGTCGGACAGGTTCGGCAACGTCAGCACCTGATAGGCGAGAATATGCGCCAGATCGGTGGCCGCCTGGGGTTGCCGTTTCGCCAGCAGGGCCTGTTTCCAGAGGTACTTGTACCGCGGCTGCGGATCGCCGGGGGTGAACACCACCCGTACGGCGATAATGTTCACCACCACGCCGATGAGGGCCGACGCGAGCAGCACGATCACCCAGGACGGCACCCAGCCCCAGACCGGGATATCCGGGTGGATGTGCAGGTAGAGGGCCAGCAGCAGCCCGAACGGGGCGCCCAGCAGCCCGATCCGCACCATGAACTTCAGTTCCGGGGCGGCGATGGTGGTGGTGAGGTCCTTCAGGATCTGCGGATTGTCCTGCAGGTACCGGATGACGAAACCCTTGACGTCGATGAGCTGATCCACATTGTCGCCGAGTGAGGTGAACGCCTTACCGCACAGGTCCGGCATCTCCCGCTCGACCCGCTGGTAGATGAGCTGGCGCATGGCCCGGGGCAGTGTCTGCCACAGGTCCGGGTTCTCCCGGTTCATCACCTCGTCCACAATGCTCTTCACCTGTTTGCCGGCGAGGGCGGCGACGTAATCGGAGATACCGTCGAGATCGAGTTCGTGGATGAAATCCTTGGGACTGCCGATCCGCATCAATGCCTTGTCGACACAGATGCTGGCCATTTTCTCCGCGCGCGCCGGGATGAAACCCTGAAAACCGAGACGTGACCCGTCTTCGGAAAATGTCGGCAGTACCTGGACCCGGCGCGGGAGATAGGGATACAGCACGTCGAGACCGGGAATGCGGATTCCGCGGAACAACAGCGGCCAGAAGAGCATCACCACGCCGGTCCAGTTGGTGAGCCAACCGGCCGCCGCGCTGAATATCGGAAAGCTGATCAGGTCGACGACGAATTTGCTCTGACCGGTGAGTTCTTCCCAATTGATCAACACTCCGGACGAGAGTGTGATCATCGCGCGCTCCCCCTCGGCCGGATTGTGGATCAGAGATCATCACATTGTCATCGGGTCGTCCCGGGTGTCAATCGGGCCGGGCCGGTGCGCCACCAGGTCCGGTGGCCCTCGATCACCGGCCTGCCGGACTGCGGAAAACCGGAATAAGGTGCCGATATGACCAACCCCGAGTCCACCGCGGTGCTCCCCGCCTTCCTCGACGCCCTCGCCGCCGGGCGTCTCGAGGTGATCGATCTGACCACCCCGCTGAGTAGTGCGACACCGGCCCTGCGGCTGCCCGAGCCGTTCGCGAACCTGATCGATTTCAGCCTCGAGGAGGTCAGCGCCTACAACGAGCCCGGACCGTTCTGGCGGCACAACAACATTCACACCGGGGAGCATGTCGGCACGCACCTGGACGCCCCGGTGCACTGGGTCACCGGGCGGGACGGCGACGATGTGTCCCAGATCCCGGTGCGCCGGCTCATCGGACCGGCCGCCGTGCTGGATCTGACCGATCGGGTGGCCGCGGACCCCGACTATCTGCTCACCGTCGCCGATGTCGAGACATGGGAGCGGGAGCACGGCCCGCTCGCCGCCGGGATGTGGCTGCTGCTGCGCACCGGCTGGGAATCGCGCGGCGAGGCCGAGGCCGAATTCCTCAACGCCGACGACACCGGCTCGCACACTCCCGGAGTAGCGGTCGAATGCGCTCGGTGGCTGGCCACGGAACGCGAAATCACCGGGCTCGGGGTGGAAACCGTCGGCGTGGACGCCGGACTGGCCGGGGGCTTCGATCCGGCGTTCCCGGTGCACCACTACTTCCTCGGCAACGACAAGTACGGGATCACCTCCCTGCGCAATCTCGGGCGCCTGCCGGCCGTCGGCGCGATGCTGGTCGTGAGCCCGCTACCGGTCGTCGGCGGTACCGGTAGCCCGTCGCGGGTGCTGGCCGTGATCGATCGGACGGCCGCGTGACGCCCGGCGTCCGGGCCGATCCCCCCGCATCCACCGGGCAACGCGTCTACGGCCCGACGGTCGCCGATGTGGTGGGCCGGACCCTGGCCGACCTCGGCGCCGGACATGTCTTCGGTGTCGTCGGTAGCGGAAACTTCGTGCTGACCAACGCGCTGCGCGCAGGCGGGGTCCCGTTCACCGCGGCACGGCACGAGGGCGGTGCGGCGACCATGGCGGACGCGTACACGCGGATGTCGGGGCGAGTCGGTGTGGTCTCGCTGCACCAGGGCTGCGGACTGACCAACGCGATGACCGGAATCGGTGAGGCCGCCAAGAGCCGGACCTCCATGATCGTCCTGGCCGCGGACACCCCGGCCGCGGCACTGCGGTCCAACTTCCGGATCGACCAGGACGCCATGGTCCGCAGCGTGGGTGCGGTGAGCGATCGGGTCTTCTCAGCGAAGACGGCGGTCGCCGACGTGACCAGGGCATACCGCACGGCCCTGACCCTGCGACGCACTGTGGTCCTCAATGTGGCGATCGATATCGCCGCCGCCCCCGCCACCACGACCGGACCGATCGCGGTGGCGGTGCCCTCGACGCGAGTACGACCCGACATCGATTCGGTGGTCCGGCTCGCGGAAGCGCTGCGCGGCGCGCGGCGGCCGGTCTTCGTGGCCGGGCGCGGCGGTCGCCACGCGGGCCCCGACATCGCCGCGCTGGCGCGGGCCTGCGGTGCGTTGCTCGCGACCTCGGCCGTCGCGAACGGGCTCTTCGCCGGCGACGAGTTCGCCCTGGGCATTTCCGGGGGCTTCTCGTCGCCGACCACGGCCGATCTGATCGCCGGCGCCGATCTCATCGTCGGATGGGGCTGCGCGTTGAACATGTGGACGATGCGGCACGGCCGGCTCATCGGCGCGGGAACGAAGGTCGTCCAGGTCGACGACGATATCGACGCCATCGGAGCCCAGCGCGCGGTCGAGTTCGGGGTCCTCGGCGACAGCCTCCTGACCGCCCGGGATGTCCTCGCCGCGCTGGGGCCGCCCGGCGCGAACGTGCCGGAGGGCTACCGCACCGCGGACGTCGCGTCCCGGATCGCGCGAACGGGCCGCTGGCAGGATATGCCGGTGGACGACTCCACCACCGACGAGCGGATCGATCCGCGGATACTGACGATCGCGCTGGACGAGTTACTGCCCGCGCAGCGGATCGTCTCGATCGATTCCGGCAACTTCATGGGCTATCCCGCCACACATCTGTCGGTGCCCGACGAGAACGGGTTCTGCTTCACGCAGGCTTTCCAGTCGATCGGACTGGGGCTGGGCACCGCGATCGGCGCGGCTTTCGCGCAACCCGGCCGGCTTCCGGTACTGGGTACCGGCGACGGCGGGTTCCTGATGTCGATCGCCGATCTGGAGACGGCCGTCCGCGCCGAATTGCCGCTGGTGGCGATCGTCTACAACGATTCCGCGTACGGCGCCGAGGTGCATCATTTCGGTGGCGCCGACCACGCCACGGTGACGTTTCCGGAAACCGATATCGCCGCCATCGCCGCGGGGTTCGGGGCCACCGGGGTCACCGTGCGGTCGATCGCCGATCTCGAACCGGTGCGGCGCTGGCTCGACGGCTACCGGACGACGGGCCGGGCCCGCCCGCTGGTCATCGACGCGAAGATCGCCAGTGACGGTGGTGCGTGGTGGTTGGCGGAGGCTTTCGCCGGGCACTGACCAGCGTCGTCGGTCGCGTTGCCCGGTTCAGGCGCGCTGACGCTCGGCTCGCTGCTGGATCAGCTCCTCGACCGCGGTGGGCAAGGTGGTTTCGAAGTCGATGAGTTTGACCCAGGTCGGGGTGATGACGATCCGGACCATGCCGTCGTAGAGCGAGCGGACCTCGGCCTCCCACTCGACGCGCTGGTCGGGGGTCATCTCGTAGCTGCCGTTCATCTGCAGGTACTCCGCCGGAATGCCGTCCACCACGTCGAGCTCCGCCCGTCCGCGGATGAGCAGGATCTTCGGCGGGTGCACCTCGGTGTCGATCGTCAGCGCGACCTCGGGGTGGTGCCGCAGGGAGGGGAGTTTCGGGGCGTTCTTCGAGGTGCAGACGACGATCTGGGAGCCGTTCCAGGTGAATCCGATCGGGATGTTGCGGGGTGCGCCGTCCTTGGCGACGTAGGCCATGCGGAGCAGGTCGCGGGCCAGGAGTTCCTGGCTGGTCGGGAGGTTCAGGATCGCGGTGATCTGGTTCGGTCCCATGATGGTCGCTCCTCGGTCGGTGTCGTCGCGGCCGGTTCGGCTGCTCGTATCCCAGGGACGGAGCCGCCCGAAGGTTCTCGACATCCGCGGCGCGGGAAATCCGGAATCTTTCCGGACCCGATCATCGCGGCGCCTGAAGAGCGGCTGACCGAGCGTGTTCTTCGCGGATCCGACAAGACTTCGGCGACGGCGGAGAGCCGCAACAACCACCACGAGATCGCATACGAGCCTCGAACCGAGGGCGGCACGGTCTACCGGGCAGAGGTCTCGATACCGGCGAAGTGGACCTGGATGCCGCTGTGGGCTGTGTCCACGGGCGCCTAGTCGCCGTTTGCGCAGACCGATGGGCGCAGTTCCGCAGCTCAGGAGTGCGCATCGGCATCATTGCCACAGTGCTCATCGTGTTCGGGCACTTCGCCGCCTACACGTTCGTGAGCCCGGCACTGCAGCAGCTGTCGGGTATCGACGAACGCTATATCGGCCCGCTGCTGTTCGCATTCGGGGTGGCCGGCATGACCGGCAACTTCGTCGCCGGCTCGGCGCTCTCCCGCAGCACACACCGAACCGTGCTGACCATCGCCGTGGCCTTGGCGGTCGCGATGCCGCTCTTCCAGCTTCTGGGCGGGACCAGGGCCGGCGGTATCGTCCTGTTGATCGCTTGGGGTCTCTCCTACGGCGGTGCGTCCGTGGGCCTGCAGACTTGGATGATCAAGGCCGCCCCCCGCGCCGTGGAAGCGGCGTCGTCGCTGTGGGTGGCGGTGTTCAACCTGTCGATCGGTCTCGGCGCGCTGGTCGGCGGCGTCATCGTCGATACGCTCACCCTCCAGGGCGTGCTGTGGCTCGGCGGTGTCTGCGCGCTGCTCGCCGCCCTGGCGATCTGGACCGCCCGTACCGACGACGCTCTGCGATAACCGGGCCGGTACCCGGCTCTTCAACGTGTTCTGACATCTCTTCTTCTTCGCCGTGGGCGAACACCGGCCCGGGATGGAACAAAGGCGCCATCGACCAAGTTGAGTGGGATTAGCTCAACTATTGGAGGTTGTGTTCGTGACTACACCACTGAATCTTCCGGTGCTGTTCCTGACCGATCCCATCGTGCTCCCCGGGATGGTCGTACCGATCGAACTGGACGAATCCGCACAGGCGGCGATCGACGCGGCGCAGGCCGGGAAAACCGGAACTGTCCTGCTCGCCCCACGGCTGACCGAGGGCTACGCCGCCTACGGGGTGATCGCCACCATCGAACAGATCGGCCGGGTGCGCGGCGGCGCGGCGGCCGCGGTGCTCAAGGCGGAACGACGCGCGAAGATCGGCCACGGCGTCACCGGGCCCGGCGCCGCCCTGTGGGTGGAGGCCGAACCGGTCGAGACGCCCGCCGCCGACGGCCGCACCCGGGAACTGGCCGCGGACTACAAGAAGCTGGTCGTCTCGGTGCTGCAGCGGCGCGAAGCATGGCAGATGGTCGACGCGTTCAACCAGCTCACCGACCCGTCCGCCATCGCCGATACCGCCGGATACGCCCCCTATGTGACCGACGAACAGAAACGTGAACTACTCGAAACCCCGGACGTCGCCGAGCGGCTGAACCGGCTGATCGAATGGACCAAGGCGCATATCGCCGAGGCCGAGGTCACCGAGAAGATCGGTGACGAGGTCCGCGAGAACATGGAGAAGAGCCAGCGCGAATTCCTGTTGCGCCAGCAACTCAACGCGATCCGTAAGGAGCTGGGCGAGGACGAACCCGACGGCGCCGACGACTACCGGACCCGGGTCGAGCAGGCCGACCTGCCCGAATCCGTCCGCGAAGCCGCACTGCGGGAGGTCGGCCGGTTGGAGCGGTCCAGCGATCAGAGCCCGGAATCCGGGTGGATCCGGACCTGGCTCGACACCGTGCTGGAACTGCCGTGGACCGTCAAGACCGAGGATTCCGCCGATGTGGTGGCGGCCCGGGCGGTGCTCGACGCCGATCACCACGGCCTGGACGAGGTCAAGGACCGGATGGTCGAATACCTGGCCGTCCGGGCACGGCGCGCACAACGCGGCCTGGAAGTCGTGGGCGGGCGCGGGTCCGGCGCGGTACTGGTACTCGCCGGTCCGCCCGGTGTCGGCAAAACCTCGCTCGGTGAATCGGTCGCGCGGGCCCTGGGCCGCAAATTCGTGCGCGTGGCGCTCGGCGGTGTCCGGGACGAAGCGGAGATCCGCGGCCACCGGCGCACCTATGTGGGCGCGCTGCCCGGACGGATCGTGCGCGCGATCAAGGAGGCCGGCTCCATGAACCCGGTCGTCCTGCTCGACGAGGTCGACAAGATCGGCTCGGACTTCCGGGGTGATCCCGCATCGGCGCTGCTCGAGGTGCTCGATCCCGCCCAGAACCACACCTTCCGCGACCACTACCTGGATATGGACCTGGACCTGTCCGATGTGCTGTTCCTGGCGACCGCCAATGTCATGGACACCATCCCCGGCCCGCTGCTGGACCGGATGGAAGTGATCACGGTCGACGGGTACACCGAGGACGACAAGGTAGCCATCGCGCGTGACTTCCTGCTGCCCCGGCAGCTCGAGCGCAACGCGCTGACCGCCGCGGAGGTCCGGGTCACCGACGCGGCGCTGCGGGAGATCGCGGCCGACTACACCCGGGAGGCCGGGGTGAGGCAGATGGAACGGCTGATCGCCAAGGCGCTGCGCAAGGCGGCCACCCGGTTGTCCGAAGTCGCGCCGGCCGCCGCCGACTCGCCGAGTCCGGCGGACGCCGTAGCCGGTCACGAAGCCCTGACCATCGATATCGGTGACCTGAAGGACTATCTCGGCCGCCCGCGTTTCACCCCGGATTCGGCGGAACGCACCGCGGTACCGGGTGTGGCGACCGGACTGGCGGTCACGGGTCTCGGTGGCGATGTCCTCTATATCGAAGCGAACACCGCCGAGGGTGACCGTGCCCTGACGCTGACCGGCCAACTCGGCGACGTCATGAAGGAATCGGCGCAGATCGCGCTGACCTACGTGCGGTCGCATCTGGGCGAGATCGGTATCGAATCGGCGGTGCTGGACGGCAGTCTGCACGTGCACGTGCCGGCGGGCGCGGTACCCAAGGACGGCCCGTCGGCCGGTGTCACCATGGTCACCGCGCTGGTGTCGCTCGCGCTGGGGCGGCCGGTGCGCTCGGATGTCGGAATGACCGGCGAGGTCACACTGAACGGCCGGGTGCTGCCCATCGGCGGGGTGAAACAGAAACTGCTCGCCGCCCAGCGGGCCGGACTGAAGACGGTGTTCATCCCGGCTCGCAACGAGCCGGATCTCGACGATGTCCCCGCCGATGTCCTGGCCGATCTCGATGTGCGCCCGGTAGGCGATGTCGCCGAGATCCTGGCCTACGCCATCGAACCGGTGCGCGAGCCGGCTCTGGACAGCCGGGTGCTGGCCGCCAGCGCCTGAGCCGGTCCTACAGGCCGCGGCAATCCTCGAGGGTTGCCGCGGCCTTCTGCTGTATCCGGAGGCGTCGATTTCGGCTGATCCCGGCTTGCGCCCATCCGACGTGCGGATCCACCCGAATTCCGTCCTGCAATGTTCGCGGTGCGGCCGCTGCGGGTCGTCCTGGCTGAAGGTGATGAGAATCCATGAAGAGCATGCAACGTGTTGTGATGCTGGCGGCGATCGTTTCGACCACCGCGCTGCTGGGGTCGACGGCTTGTTCCAGCGGCGACGAATCCGGCGACTCCGCCGCCGCGACCACGAGCAGTCCGATGGCGGGCGCCGCGTCGCCCGTAGCCGACGATCCGGGCGCCGGTCCCGTCGGACCCGGTTGTGCCGATTACGCGGCTCAGGTTCCCACCGGAGCGGGTTCGGTCGGCGGTATGGCACAGGATCCGGTCGCGGTGGCGGCTTCGCACAACCCGATGCTGAAAACCCTGGTCCAGGCGGTGTCGGGTCAGCTCAACCCGCAGGTGAATCTGGTCGATACGCTCAACGGCGGCGAATTCACGGTTTTCGCCCCGGTCGATTCGGCCTTCGCCGAGATCGATCCGGCGACGCTCGAGAGCCTGAAGACCGACTCCGCCACATTGACGAAAATCCTCACCTACCACGTGGTTCCCGGCCGGATCGGTCCCGACGCCATCGCCGGGGACCATCCGACGGTGGAAGGCGGCGCTGTCACGGTGACCAGGCAGGGCGAGAACATCGAGGTCGGCGATGCCTCGGTGATCTGCGGCGGGGTACAGACCGCGAACGCCACCGTGTACATGATCGACAAGGTCCTCATGCCGCCTGCCTGATCGTTTCCCAGCGGGTGCGGGGCGGTTACGCCAGACTGGCGTGATGATGCGTCGGGCTCGGCACAGTGATCCGTACAACAGTCCGGGAGGCAGGCCCATCCGGGTCGTCGGCCACGGCGAACGCCTTGCCATGCAGTCAAGGGCGCGATCATGACGAAGGGGCCGGGGTCCGGCTCCGGGCCGATGCGGCTCGTCGATGCGGACACGGAGGGCGCGTGCCCGGTTCGCACCGACGGGTACGACGACCGGGCCGCGCAGCGGCGCCTCGCCGAGCTGCTGTCCGCGGCCGGGAACGGCGACCGGGAAGCGTTCACGAGCTTCTACCGGGAGACGAGTCCGCGCGTATTCGGGCTGGCGCGGCGGATCCTGCGCAGCCCGGCAGCCGCCGAGGAAGCCACCCAGGAGGTGTATCTCCAGGTCTGGTCCGCGGCGGCCCGCTACGACCCGGCTCGGTCGAGCGCCATCGGCTGGCTGATGATGATCACCCACCGGCGCGCTGTCGACCGGGTGCGGGCCGAGGAATCGGCCACCGGCCGGGAAATCGTCTACGGGCACACCCATCTGGGACGCGATCACGACATAGTCTCCGAAACGGTGGACCAGCGGCTCGACGAGCAGGCGGTCCGCGACTGTCTCGACGTGCTGACCTCCACCCAGCGTCAGGCGGTCGCGCTCGCTTACTACAGCGGGCGCACCTACCGCGAGGTCGCCGATCATCTCGAGTCTCCGCTACCCACAATCAAGAGCCGCATCCGCGATGGACTGAAACGGCTCCAGAATTGCCTCTCAGGGGTTGCCTCCGATGCCCGATAAATCACCACCCGATTCGCCGGAAAATCACGGCGACCTATTGGATCTAGCGGTTCCCTACGCCCTGGACGCGGTCGAATCCACCGAGAGCGCGGAAATCGAACAGCGGCTGCACGCCGCTGATCCCGCGACCGCCCGCGCCTTCGAGGACACCGTCCGCGATGTACGGGAAGCCATGGGTGCGCTGTCGGTTCTCGACGCTCAGACGCCCCCGGCCCGGGTCGAGGCGCGAATTCTCGCCGCACTCGACACCGCGCCGGGCGCTCGGTCCGAGCTGAATGTCGAAACAGCGCGGCCGGATTCGTCGCTCGGCGAGGCGCCCGGCTCGACTGTCCCGCGCACGGACGCCGGGGGTACCGACGAATTGGCAGTCGCACGCGCACGCAAACGGGTGATTCCGCGCAGGTGGGCCGTGGCAGGTGCCGCGGCCGCGGTAGTGGTGGCCATCGGTATCGCGATCGGTGTGGGGGCGGTCGTTCAGCGCGGCGACGAGCCGGCGGGGACCGTGACCGCGCAGGAGGTGCTCGCCCAGCCCGACGCCCGGACCGCGACCACCTCGATCGGCGCCGGCGGCATTCTCACCGTTCACGTATCGGACGCGCTCAGCGCGGCCACCGTGTCCTTCGACGCGACACCGGCGCCACCCGACGGCAGCGACTACCAACTGTGGCTGATCGATGGGAGCGGAGTGCCGCGTTCGGCCGGGGTGCTGACCGATCTCCCGGCCGCGAGCGCCCCGTACGTCACCCGGTTCACCGGTTCGGATCAGCTCGCGATCACGCTGGAACCCGACGGTGGGTCACTGGCGCCGACCAGTGATCCACTCGCCGCGATCACCCTGGGCTGACCTGCGCACAGCAGGCGGAGGCGCGGGCGGTCCACGGTTCGTTCCCGCATGAGTACACCGCGGTGACGATCCTGGCCGGCATGGTGACGCGTCCCCGATCGGGTATGCCGACCGGGGACCGCGCGGCGGCATCGACTGCCCGGTCGGCACGCGGCCGGGCAGATCGGGCAGTCGAAGGGTGCCGCGACCCGGATCCGGATATCGCCGGGCGAGCGCGGCAGCGGAACTCCGCGGAGGCCTGCCCGCGCCTGGCATCGAACGACAGCACCAACACCCTGCGAACCGGGCCGGACCCGATGAATCTGTCGCGTTCCGCGGGGTCTGGAGCGGCGGCGCGGGCTCGATGATCGCCGAGCGATATCTGACGGTTCGGTGACACCGTGCGCCGGCGTCTTCCCTGGCGTGGCCAGGAGTGACACCATCCGCAGCGGGTGATGTTACGAATTCCCAGCTGCCCGGGGCCACCGCCCGACGATGAACGAGGACGCTGATGCAGGACACCACGAGTTCGGCCGGTTCCGCCGGGCCGGCCAGGCGCGCCGTCGGACGGCTCGCGGCGGGACTGTCGGGTCTGCTGGCCGCCGCCGTAGTGCTCGGGGTCGGCGAACTGGCCGCGGCCGTGATCGCCCCGGCAGCCTCGCCTTTCCTGGCCACCGGCTCGACCGTGGTCGACCACACGCCGGAGGCGTTGCGCGAGTTCGCCATCGAACAATTCGGCACCCACGACAAACCCGTGCTGTTCCTGAGCATGGGCGTGGTGATGGTCGTTTTCGCCGTGGCCGCGGGACTGCTGGAACGCCGTCGACCCCCTTGTGGCAGTGCGCTGCTGGTGGTGCTCGGTGCGGTCGTCTGCGTCGCGACGATGCAGCGCCCGAACGCCACCGCGGTGTTCGCGTTGCCCATCGTGCTCGGCGTCGCGGCCGGTGTGGTCACGCTGCGGCTGTTGATCGCGCGTGCGCCGCGTCGCGCGGCGGAACCCGCCACGGCTGCCGAGGAGACCGTCGCGCAGCAGACGACCGACGCGTCCCGGCGCCGGTTCCTGGCGTTGGCCGCCGGGGCCGCCGTACTCGCGGCCGGGACCGCGGCGGCCGGTCGCTGGGTGGGGGAGCGGGCCCGGGCGGTCACCGCCGATCTGGAACGTTTCGTCGTGCCGCGGCCCCGGGTCGCCGCTCCGACCCCGCCGCCGGGCACCGACCCGCCGGTACCGGGAATCACCGAATTCGTCACTCCGAACGAAACCTTCTACCGGATCGACACCGCCCTGCGGATACCGGCCGTGACCAGTGCGGACTGGCGTCTGCGCATCCACGGAATGGTGGATCGCGAAATCGAACTCACCATGGACGATCTGCTGCGGCGGCCCGCGGTGGAGAAGATGGTCACGCTGACCTGTGTCTCCAACGAAGTCGGTGGCGACCTGATCGGCAACGCTCGGTGGATCGGGTATCCGCTCGCCGACCTGCTCGCCGAGGCCGGAGTCCGTCCCGACGCGGATATGGTGCTGTCCACCAGTGCCGACGGCTTCACCGCGGGGACGCCGGTCGCGGCCCTGACCGATGGCCGCGATGCGCTGCTCGCGGTGGGTATGAACGGCGCACCGCTTCCGGTGCAGCACGGATATCCCGCCCGCATGGTGGTGCCCGGACTCTACGGATACGTCAGTGCCACCAAATGGGTGGTCGACCTCGAACTCACCAGATTCGATCTGGCCGAGGCCTATTGGACCCAGCGCGGATGGTCCGCTCTCGGCCCGATCAAAACGGCGTCCCGGATCGACGTGCCCGCGGCCTTCGGCACCGTGTCCCCGGGACCGACCGTTGTGGCCGGGGTGGCGTGGGCGCAGCATCGAGGGGTCGCGGCGGTGGAGGTCCAGGTGGACGACGGGCCCTGGCAGCGGGCCGAGCTCGCCCCGGAATACTCCCTGGACACCTGGCGTCAATGGACCTGGCGCTGGGATGCGCCGCCCGGCTCGCACACCCTGCGGGTTCGGGCCACCGACGGTGTGGGTCGCGTACAGACCGAACAGCGCGCCAGTCCCGTACCCGACGGTGCGACGGGCTGGCATTCGCGGGCGGTCACCGTCGGGTGACGGTGACCGCCGGTGCGCTGTGCGTACCTCTCTCTTCGCTCCGGCCGTGCGCGGGCGCGCACGGCCGCGCCCATCAGGCCGCGGCCGGTGCCGGTTCGTCGGCGAACTGCGTCCGGTACAGCTCCGCGTATCGCCCACTCGCGGCGAGTAGTTCGGTATGCGTTCCGCGTTCGACGACGTGCCCGGATTCCACCACCAGGATCTGATCGGCCGCCCGCACGGTGGAGAGCCGGTGCGCGATCACCAGGGCGGTGCGCCCCTGCAGCGCTTCGGTCAGCGCGGCCTGCACGGCGGCCTCGGAGGTCGAATCGAGCGAGGCCGTGGCTTCGTCCAGAATCACCACCCGCGGCTGTTTGAGCAGCAGGCGGGCGATGGTCAGACGCTGACGTTCACCGCCGGAGAGCCGGTAGCCGCGTTCCCCGACCACGGTTTCCAGTCCATCGGGCAGGCCGGCGACCAGCTCGCTCAACCGGGCCCGCTCCAATGCGTCCCACAGCTGTTCCTCCGCGGCGTGCGGGGCGGCCAGCAGCAGATTCGCCCGGATGGTGTCGTGGAACAGGTGGCCGTCCTGGGTGACCAGGCCGACGGTTTCCTGGATCGATGTCGTGGTCAGCTCGCGGATATCGGCGCCGTTGAGCCGGACCGCCCCCGAATCGACGTCGTAGAGGCGTGAAACCAGCTGCGCGATGGTCGATTTTCCCGCGCCCGAGGAGCCGACCAGGGCGATCAACTGGCCGGGCTCGGCCCGCAAAGAAACGCCGTGCAGCACTTCCTCACCACCGCGGGTGTCCAGAGTCGCCACTTCCTCGAGAGAAGCGAGCGACACCTTGTCCGCGGCGGGATACCCGAACCGCACATCGTCGAATTCCACCGCGACGGGGCCGGCGGGCACCGGGCGCGCGTCCGGTGCGTCTTCGATCAACGGCCGCAGATCGAGCACCTCGAAGACCCGCTCGAAACTGACCAGCGCGGACATGATCTCCATCCGGGCACTGGCCAGCGCGGTGAGCGGTGAATACAGCCGGGTCAGCAGCAGCGACAACGCCACCACCGCACCGGCATCCATCTGTCCGTGCAGTGCGTACCATCCGCCCAGACCGTAGACGAGCGCGACGGCCAACGCCGAGACCAGCGTCAACGCGGTCACGAAAACGGTCTGCAGCATTGCGGTGCGCACGCCGATATCGCGTACCCGGCGCGCGCGCAGCGCGAACTCGCTGGATTCCTGTGCCGGCCGGCCGAAGAGTTTCACCAGGGTCGCGCCCGGCGCGGAGAAGCGCTCGGTCATCTGAGTACTCATCGACGCGTTCAAGCCGGCGGCCTCGCGCTGGATATCGGCGAGCCGGTCGCCCATCCGGCGCGCCGGAATCACGAAAACCGGTAGCAGGAGCAATGCGAGCAGGGTGATCTGCCAGGACAATTGGAGCATCACCACCAGGGTGAGCGCCACGGTGACGATATTGGCGACCACACCCGACAGGGTGTCGCTGAACGCGCGCTGTGCCCCGATCACGTCATTGTTCAACCGGCTCACCAGCGCGCCGGTGCGGGTCCGGGTGAAGAACGCGATCGGCATCCGCTGTACGTGATCGAACACTGCGGTGCGCAGATCGAGGATCAGGCCCTCACCGATACGGGCCGACAACCAGCGGATCGCCAATCCCAGCCCGGCGTCGAGGACCGCGAGGACCGCGATGGCCAGCGCGAGCAGTATCACGGTCCGCGGCGCCGACCCGGCGAAGATATTGTCGACCACGCGGCCGGCGAGCAGCGGCGTCGCGACCACCAGGACGGCCGCGGCCACACTGAGTGCCAGAAAGGCGACCAGCCGGCGCTGATGCGGCCCGGCGAAGCGCAGGATGCGCCGTGCCGTGGCGAGACTGAACGCCCTTTTCTCCTCGGGTGCGTGCATGCGCCGGTACATCTGGTCCCAGGCCACCGATTCCATGCTCATCTGACATGTCCTTCCGCTCCGGAGCTCGATTCAACTCCAGTGCACCGACACTAAAAGCTCAACCGTTATTCAGGTCAAGTCCGTGTCCGTGTCGCCCGCCGCTGCCAGGGGCGCCAGTTCGAGGCGGACCCCGAGCAGCCGTACCGGACGGTCCAGCGGGAATCGGTCCAGCACGCGCAACGCGGTATCGACGATGCTGGGGATATCGGTGGTCGGTTCGCTCAGCTTGGACTGCTTGCTGCGGGTGTAGAAGGTACTGGTGCGGACGGTCACGGCCACCCGGACGGCGATGCGGCCGGCCGTGGTGATCTCCGCGGCGACCTCGGCTGCCAGCCGGGCGACTTGCGCGCTGATCTCCGCGCGATCGTCGAGATCCCGCGGGAAGGTCTCCGATCTGCTCCGCCCGACCGCCGGCGGTGGTTTCGTCACTACCTCCGTATCGCCCGCACCCCGGCCCATGACCCACAGGTAGGGCCCGTTGGCGGGACCGAACTCGGCCGCCAGGCGGGACCGGTCGGCGACCATCAGATCCCCGACCGTGTGGATATCCAACTCGGCCAGCCGGGCCGCGATCCGGTTGCCGATCCCCCAGAGCGCATTCGTCGGCCGATGCGCCATCACCTCGGACCAGTTGGCCGCGGTGAGCCGGAACATGCCCTCCTGCGATCCGGGATGGTCGGCCGGGGTATCGGCCGACTTTCCGACCGATTTGGCGAAGCCGGTCGCCAGTTTGGCGGTGAGCTTGTTGTCTCCGATGCCGATCGCGCAGGTCAGGTCCAATTCGGCGATGGCGGCTCGGATAGCGCGAGCCAGCCGCTCCGGATCGTCGGTATCCGCCGCGACGAACGCCTCGTCCCACCCCCAGACCTCCACCTGATCGGTGAACGACCGCAGTCGCGCCATCACCTCCTCGGACGCTTCCTCGTAGCTGGGCACGTCCAACGGTAGGAAAACCGCGTCCGGGCATTTGCGCGCGGCCGACCGCAACGCCATTCCCGCCCGTACCCCGAAGGCGCGCGCCGGATACGACGCACAGGTCACCACCTTGCGCGGTTCCTCCGGATCACCGTTGCCGCCCACGATCACCGGGCGACCGCGCAGTTCGGGATGACGCCGGAACTCCACCGCGGCCTGGAATTGGTCGAGGTCGACATGCAACAGCCATCGGGCCACGCCTCTGTCTTACTCCACCTCGGTGACAAGAAGGTGGATATCGTGCCGAGCGCCGTCCGCGAAGCGGTCGGTCGATCGGTGGTCGCGATGAGGTCGTCCCGGGAACGAGGTGCACCGCTCGGCCCGAGTTCGGACCTAAGCGACGGGTTCGCCTCCCGGCTCGGGTTCACTCACTGTGGCGAGAGCGGGCGATACCCGGTGGTCGTCGGACCTGGACCGCGCTGCCGCCGTGATCGCCAGACCGCGCAGACTGGAAAAGGCGACGCTCGAGGACGGGTGGGTGTCGGCCACCGGCGCCGCCTTCGACGGTCCAGGTTCCTGCACCTGTGCGCCGGTCCCCTCGCCGGACCGGGTTTTCGTTCCCGCTGATTCCCCGGAATCGCCCGCGAGCCCCTCGTTCTGGGCTTTGTCGCCGGCCGCCTGGGAACCCGGAGCGGTGCTGCCGGCCTCCGCGGCCGTCCCGGCGCCTGGGGCTCCCGAATCCGCGCCCGTGCTCGGAACTCCGGAACTCGCGCCCGTGTTCGGAACCCCGGAATTCGCACCCGAGTCCGGAACCCCGGACGAGCCGGGCAGGCCTCCTGCCGAGTTGTCGGTTCCCGATGGATCACTGATCCCGGCGGGTTGATTGTCGACGGCGTCGATGACAGTGGCCACGGCGTCGCCGGTGGCCGTGATGATCTCGTCGAGGTTTCCGGCGAGACCGCTCACCGCGGTGATCAGGTCGGGAATGGTGCCGGTGATCTGGCTGACCGCTGTCACCATGTTCGCGAAATCAGCGGGCTTCCACACCGTGGAGTCGGTTCCGGTGGAGTTGGGGGTTCCGGTGGAGTTGGGGGTTCCGGTGGAGTTGGGGGTTCCGGTGGAGTTGGGGGTTCCGGTGGAGTTGGGGGTTCCGGTGGAGTTGGGGGTTCCGGTGGAGTTGGGGGTTCCGGTGGAGTTGGGGGTTCCGGTGGAGTTGGGGGTTCCGGTCGATTTGGGAGTTCCGGTGGAACTCGGGGTTCCGGTCGAGTTGGGACTTGCGGTGGAACTCGGGGTTCCGGACGGGCTTTCGTTCGGGGCGGAAGCGGGGTTGCCGGCGGCGACCGGTACCCCTGACTCACTGGTGTTCGCCGCCGGTGTCGTGTTCAGGGCCAGGCTGGACGGAGTGTTCTGGCCGTCGTTCTGATTCCGGCCGGAACCAGCGGGGTTCGACCCGGGCTCAGGTGTGCCGCTGTCCGGTTCGACGGCCGCTGTCGGCGATCCGACCGCTGCCAGGTACGTCGGTTGTCCCGCGGTGTAGGTGAGCTCCGAATTGAGGGAGGGCAGACCGCCGGGGGATCGGAATCCGCCGGCTTCCACCCCGTCCAACGCCGTGAGCAGCTGGTCGTAGGCGCCCGACACGGTGGTGTGCGCATCGGCGCACAGGGTCGTGAACTCCGTTACCTTGGTATCGATCTCGGTGACGAAGACCTGGTCGAGCCAGTCGCGGCAGACCGTTTTCGGATCGCCGGCCCCGGTGGGTTGTCCGGGAAGTTCGGTGCGCAGGCTGTCCGGCACCGTTTCGCTACCGGTATCGTCGCGGCCGCGTGCGGTATCGATGATCCAGTCGATCTGCTGCGGGCTCTTTCCCGCGGCGGTGGCCGGATCGAATCCCGTCCGGGCGGTCTCGGCTTTCTGGCGCAGGGCGCCGTCGATTCCGTCGACCGCGGTCGTCGCGGCGGTCCGGACGGCTGCCAGGGTGTCCAGTCCAGTGGTGATGCGGGTGCCGGCGTCGGCGAGGAACTCCTGGGCATTGGTGGCCGCGGCGGAACCGTTCCAGAAACCCGGGAGCTCACCGAAGCGCACCGCCTGGGTGCCGGCCTCGTCATTGACCCGCCCATCCAGTTCTTCGGCCAATATGGAGGCGAAATCACGCAGGGCGGCGAGGTCCATACCGCGCTGCTGGTCGTAGCCGGCCGCCAGCGCGTGGTAATCGCCGCCCGCCGGTGCGCGGCCGGTCCATTCGCGGTAGCGCGGGAGGAAGACCTCGAAGAAGCGCAGCCCCGCGGCGCCGGTGTCCAGGATCGCGTCGGCGCTGCTCTGGTCGGTGGTTCTCATTCGAATACTCCCGCCACCGCACCGAGGTTGGCGGCCGTGCTCTGATCCACACCGGCGCAGCTGTTCGCGCTGGCCTGCAACGCCGTCCCGCAATCGTGCACACAGTTGGCCCAGGAGAACAGGTAGCGGCGGATCTCGTCGAACCCCTGGCCCAGCCGTTCGCCCGCCGGTCCGTAATCCCGGCCCGCGTCCGTGGTCTCGAATGCGCGCAAGCTGTCGGCGGTGCGCAGTGCGGCGTCGTTGACCGCTCCTGCCGAATTCCGCAGTGCGCCCGCGATGCCCTGCACCGCCCCGACATCCATCAACATCTCGGTGCCTCCCCGTGCTCAGGCGGTAGATCCCTCACCGCCGCGGCCCGCTCGTGACCACGGGCCACAGGTTTCGGGATTCCTCGACCCGAATCCTGCTTTGCTACAAGGTTGGACGGCACCAGATGGAGACAGGTTCCATCGCCGCCAGAAGTTTCTTTGTGAGTTCGAGGCCGTGGGCTGTGGCGGGCGAACAGAACGGGGTAGCGAGCCTAGGCTGGTGCGTGTGACCGACCAGGACATGCGACGGGACACTCTAGCGCGGCATCTGCGCGCCCGAATCGGTGCGGACGCGGTGGACGTCACCCGCCGCCGCCGGGTCGAGTACTCGTCGGACGCGTCGAATTACCGGGTGCTGCCCGAGGCGGTGGTCTTTCCCCGGTCCGACGGGGATGTGGCGGCGGTGCTGGAGATCGCACGGGCCGAGGGCCTGGCCCTGACCCCGCGCGGCGGCGGCACCTCGGTCGCGGGCAATGCGGTGGGCGCGGGCATAGTGCTCGATTTCAGCAGATACATGTCCCGGGTACTCGAGATCGATCCCGACGGCCGGACCGCGCGGGTCCAGCCGGGTGTGGTGCTGTCGGATCTGCAGAACCGGGCGCGAGCCCACGGGTTGCGGTTCGGGCCCGATCCATCCACCCAGAACCGCTGCACCCTCGGCGGGATGATCGGAAACAATGCCTGCGGGCCGCATGCGATCGCCTGGGGCCGCACATCCGACCGGGTCCGGCGGTTGCGGATCCTCGACGGCACCGGTACCCCCCGTCATCTCGCCGACGCACTGACCGCGGTTCCCGGCCTGCCGGAGTTCACCGCCGCTTCCCTGGCCGTGCTCCGCACCGATCTCGGCCGGTTCGACCGGCAGGCGTCCGGCTACGGTCTGGAACATCTGCTGCCCGAGCGGGGAACCTCGGTGGCCGGTTCGTTCGTGGGTACCGAGGGCACCTGCGGTGTGCTGCTCGAAGCCGAGGTCGAACTGGTCGACATCCCCGCCGCGACCCTTCTCGTCGTACTTGGCTACCCGGATCTCGCGACCGCCGCCGACGATATCGCCGCGGTGGTCTCGGTCGCGCCGGTCGCGGTGGAGGGTATCGACGCCGGTGTGGTCGAGGCCGTGCGTGCGCACCGGGGTCGTGTTCCCGACCTGCCGCGCGGTGACGGGTGGCTGTTCGTCGAACTGGCCGGGGAGAACGCCGCGGCGACCGCGGCCGCCGCGCGACAACTGTGCCGGGTGACCGGTGCGCTGGACACGCGGATCATCGACGATCCGGGCGCGGCGGCCGCGCTGTGGCGGATCAGGGCCGACGGCGCGGGTCTGGCCGGACGGACCCGGGACGGGCAACCGGCCTGGCCGGGTTGGGAGGACGCCGCGGTCCCGCCTGCCCGGCTCGGGGCCTACCTGCGCGATTTCGACGAATTGACCCGCGAGCACAAACTCGATGGGCTGCTCTACGGGCATATCGGCGACGGCTGTATCCATGTCCGGCTGGATCTGCCCATCGCCGCCGCCCCGGACCGGTTCCGCGCTTTCCTGACCGACGCGGCGCATCTGGTGGTCGGCCACGGCGGTTCGTTGAGCGGCGAGCACGGCGACGGGCGGGCCCGTTCCGAACTGCTGGAGATCATGTACTCGCCGGAGGTCCTGGCGGTGTTCGCCGGTTACAAGGCGCTCTTCGATCCCGCGAACATCCTCAACCCGGGTGTCGTGGTGGACCCGCGCCCGCTCGACGCCGATCTGCGGTTGTCAGGGTTCCCGCCGTTGCCTCGGGTGGGTGGTTTCGCGCTGGCCCGGGACGCGGGGGATATGTCCACCGCGGTCCACCGTTGTGTCGGCGTCGGTAAATGCCGGGCCGATACCCGCGCGACGGGTGGTTTCATGTGCCCGTCGTATCTGGCGACCGCCGACGAGAAGGACACCACGCGCGGCCGGGCGCGGATTCTGCAGGAGGTGGTCCGCGGGGAGCTGGACTGGGCCGCGCCCGAGGTGTCCGAATCGCTGGACCTGTGCCTGTCCTGCCGGGCCTGTGGTTCGGATTGTCCGGCCGGTGTGGATATGGCGACCTACAAAGCCGAGACCCTCTACCGCCGCTATCGCCGGCGGCCGCGCCCGCGCGACCACTACACGCTGGGGATGCTCCCTCGTTGGCTGTCCGTCGCTACCCGGGTACCGCGACTGGTCAACGCACTGGCCGGGGCCGGGCCGCTGCGGCGGCTGGGCCTGCGGGCGGCCGGTATCGATCCGCGCCGGGAGGCGCCGGAACTGGCCGACCGCTCCTTCCGGCGGATCTGGCGCGCAGAATCGGAGAAACAGCAGGTAGTAGACCCTGAAGTGGCCACCGTGATGCTGTGGGTGGATACGTTCACCAACGCTTTCGACCCGAATATCGCGGTGGCTGCGGTCCAGCTGCTGAACTCGCTGGGATATCGCGTGGTGCTGCCACGCCGCCAGGTGTGCTGTGGACTGACCTGGATCAGCACCGGGCAACTGGACGGCGCCCGGGCCAAGCTGCGCGCCACCCTCGCCGAACTCGATCCCCATGTCCGCGCCGGGGGGCTGGTCGTCGGTCTCGAACCCTCGTGCACCGCCGCACTCCGAGCCGATCTACCGGAACTGCTGCCCGAGGATCCTCGGTCCGGTCCGGTCGCGGCCGCGGTCCGCACGCTGGCGGAGTTCCTCACGGCGCAACCGGACTGGCGACCGCCGCGCTATCCGGGGCGTTCGGTGGTGGTGCAGCCGCATTGTCACCATCATTCGGTGCTGGGCTTCGAATCCGATCGCCGAATATTTGCCCAGATGGAGGTCGAGGTGACAGAGATCGCCGGGTGTTGCGGACTGGCGGGTAATTTCGGCATGCAGCAGGGGCACTACGAGATATCGGTCGCGGTGGCGGAAAACGGGATACTGCCGGCCTTGGCCGCCGCGGAACCGGACGCGGTCGTAGCGGCGGACGGATTCTCCTGCCGTACCCAGGCTGCCCAGCTCGCGACTCGACGCGGACGCCATTTGGCTCAAATCCTATTGGGGGACTTTTGATTTCGGTTCGCAAAGGGCTTCGATATCCGCGGTGGGTGGCCGGACCTCGGGTCCGGCCACCCACCGCGGCGGCTCAACTGCCGAATGGAAGGGTGCCCGGCCCGACTTCGTAGCCGGAGCTGCCGGCGAAAACCGAGCCCCAGATATCGAGCAGCCAATTGAGCGCCTGAGTGATCATAGGAACCTCCGGTCAAGGCAACAACTAGGTATTTGCTCAACTAAACCGTCCATCGGCCCGCGGTGAGATGCCGTTACTCGGCCGGGCGCACAATGGCAGGATGCCCATCCGATCAGCGGGCCCTGCGGCAGGCGCACCGCGGGCGACCCGGACTCTGTCCGCCGGTGCACCGATAGATCTCGCCCATACCCTGGCGCCGCTGCGCCGGGGCCCCGGCGACCCCTGTCACCAGATCACTCCGGACGGCGCGCACTGGCACGCGTCGCGGATGCCGACGGGGCCGGTCACCTACCGATTGGTCCAGGCCGATCCGGCCACGGTGACAGCGGACGCCTGGGGCCCGGGCGCCGCGGAATTCCTCGACCGGCTCGACCATATGCTGTGTCTGGACGACCAGTTGGACGATTTCGTCCCCATTCATCCCACGGTGGCCGCGGCGCATCAGCGGTACCCCGGATTGCGAATGCTGCGAACCGGCCTGGTGCTCGAAGCGTTGATACCCGCGGTCCTGGAACAGAAGGTCCACACCGTTTCGGCCCATGCCGCGTGGCGTTGCCTGGTGCATCGTTTCGGCAGCGCGGCGCCCGGGCCCGCCCCCGAGGGGATGCGCGTCGCGCCGGACGCCGACACCTGGCGCCGGATCCCGTCGTGGAGTTTCCACCGCGCCAATGTGGGACCGCAGCGCTGGCAGACCATCGTCCGGGTGGCGGGGCTGGCCGATTCGCTGGAACGCACCGCCGCGCTACCGCCGGGTGAGGCCGCTCGCCGGCTTCGCACCATCAGGGGAATAGGTGAATGGACGGCCGCGGAAACCGCGCAACGCGCCTTCGGGGACGCGGACGCGCTCTCGGTGGGTGATTTCCATCTGGCGTCGGTGGTCGGCTGGACCCTGCTCGGCCGTGATATCGATGACGCCGAGATGGTCGACTATCTAGAACCCGTACGCCCACATCGCTACCGGACCATCCGCCTGCTGGAGATCAGCGGCCAGGCGCGTAAGCCGCGGTTCGGGCCGCGCACCCCGATCACCGATCACCGCTGGCACTGAGACCGGCCGCGGAGCTCGGTGCGGGAACGGCGGGCTCCAGCGCGCGCTCGATCGACCCACCGCTGCTGGTGACGGGGGGATCGCCGGAGCGGGCGAAGGTCGTGATGCGCTATTGCAGGGCGCGATTGTCCAGCACGCAGCGTCCGGAGTCCACCAGGGTGGAGCGAGCACGCCGGCGGACCCGGCACTCGTCGACGGTGCAGTCCAGATGTAGTTGCATCGCCGAATGAGCTTGATCGAGGGTCATAACGCCGGGATCGTCACCGCAGTCGAGCAGGGTGGGGATCGGGGCGTCCAGATTCAACCGCATCACACGACCTCCTTCTGAACCCGCGGTCGACTCCTGTTGTCCGCGGTGGTTTTCCGGGTGTGCACATACGACCAACAGCTCACCATAGGCCGAGAACGTCGCAGATCGTGTGAGATTCGGCGACTTTGTCGGCATCGGATCGGCGAATTTCGTGTAGACGGGTGTACAACCGGGCGATCGGGCCCAGCGCGTAGCATCGCGCTACATGCTTTACGGCGCGTTGCGCCGAACCATCGACACGAATAACGGCGACTTCGCGGCTGGTGAAGGAGAATCTGGATGAGCATCGGCAACGGTACGAATGTGGACCTGTCCGGCGCCCGGTGGCTGAACGGCGGGACCGGAGAAGGTGTCGACACGCCGGGATCGCACAATGTCGAGATCGCGATGCTCGCCGACGGCCATGTCGGAATGCGGGACGGCAAGAACCCCGACGGGCCGGTGCTGGTCTTCACCCCGGGCGAATGGGCGGCCTTCACGGCCGGGGTCCGCGATGGTGAGTTCGACCGGCCGTAACGCTGTTCACCGGGATGGTCGGGCCCGCGAGCACGGGGTTTGGACCGCTAGGTAACGGGTAGACAACAATATGTGGACCGAGGGATAAAGAATTCTCATCCCCGCCTCCGTAAATTTGGGCCCGGCGACGGCATCGAATGGTTGATCGTCGGGCTGCTCTTTGCGGTGTCGGCGGTGGGGGTATTCGCACTCACCGGCTCGGTGCTCTCGGCGTTGTTCGTCGGAGTGCTCGTGGGGCTGGTCGCGACCGGTGTGGTCGCGATGCTGTGACCCGTTTTCCGAGACCGGTCAGCGCCGGAAGAGCTTGTTGCCGAGCCAGACGATCGGATCGTATTTCCGGTCGGCGACTCGCTCCTTCATCGGGATCAGCGCATTATCGGTGATCTTGATGTTTTCCGGGCAGACCTCGGTACAGCATTTGGTGATATTGCAGTAGCCGAGTCCGTGTTCCTCCTGCGCCGCGTCCCGGCGATCGGCCACATCCAGTGGATGCATCTCCAGCTCGGCGATCCGCATCAGGTAGCGGGGCCCGGCGAAAGCGTCCTTGTTCTCGTCGTGGTCGCGTACCACATGGCAGGTGTTCTGGCACAGAAAGCATTCGATGCACTTGCGGAACTCCTGCGACCGCTGCACATCCACCTGCTGCATACGGTAGTCACCGGGCTTCAGATCCGGCGGCGGCGTGAACGACGGTATCTCCCGCGCCTTCTGATAGTTGTAGGACACATCGGTCACCAGATCGCGTATCACCGGGAAGGTGCGAAGTGGCGTCACTGTGACAACGTCTTCGGGTGTGAAGGTGGACATGCGGGTCATGCACAGCAGGCGCGGTTTTCCGTTCACCTCCGCCGAACACGAACCGCACTTTCCCGCTTTGCAGTTCCAGCGGACCGCGAGATCGGATGCCTGAGTGGCCTGCAGCCGGTGGATGATGTCGAGAACCACTTCGCCCTCGTGCACCGGGACCGTGAAATCCTGCAGTTCGCCGCCCTCGGTATCGCCGCGCCATACGCGGAACTCGGCGTCGTAACTCATCGGCTCACGCCTCCTTGCTGTCCGGTTCGCCGCTGACCGGGGTCGACCCCGCCGCGGCGTCGTCCGCCGCGGCCGGGTGGCCCGCGAGTTCGGCTGGGGTGTAGTACTTTTCCAACTCGCCGAAGTCGAAAAGGGCGAGTAGTTCCGAGCGCATGGGTGTCTGGTCCTGCACCGTCACCGAGATATCCGGTACTCCGGAGACTCCGTCGTCGCCCACCGTGCAGACGAGGAGTTTGTTCCGCCACTGCGGATCCATCCCCGGATGGTCGTCGCGGGTGTGTCCACCGCGGCTCTCGGTGCGCAGCAGCGCGGCCTGCGCCACACACTGGCTGACCACCAGCATGTTCCGCATATCGAGTGCCAGATGCCAGCCCGGATTGAATTGCCGGTGACCTTCGATGGTGACGTGTTCGAACCGATCCCGCAGCGCGTCGAGACGGGTGATCGCTTCGCGGACCTCCTGCTCTTTGCGGATGATCCCCACCAGATCGTTCATGGTCTGCTGGAGATCGGTGTGCAGGGTGTACGGGTTCTCGCCGGAACCGCCCTCGGGCGGGTCGAACGGAGCGAGCGCCAGCTGGGCGGCCGCGGCGATATCGGTATCGGCGACAGCCGGGCGGCCGGGGAGCCGCTCGACGTACTCGGCCGCCCCGAGCCCGGCACGTCGACCGAAAACCAGCAGGTCGGACAGGGAGTTACCGCCGAGACGATTGGAACCGTGCATACCGCCTGAACATTCACCCGCGGCGAACAGGCCGGGGACCTGAGCCGCGCCGGTGTCCGGATCGACCTCGATACCGCCCATCACGTAATGGCAGGTGGGGCCCACCTCCATCGGTTCCTTGGTGATGTCGACATCGGCCAGTTCCTTGAACTGGTGGTGCATGGACGGCAGCCGGCGAACGATCTCCTCCGGTGTCAGCCGGGAGGCGATATCCAGGTAGACACCGCCGTGTTCGGTTCCCCGACCAGCCTTGACCTCCTCGTTGATCGCCCGGGCCACCTCGTCGCGTGGCAGCAGGTCAGGCGTGCGGCGAGCGGAATCGTTGTCCCGCAACCACTGATCGGCCTCTTCCTCGCTCTCGGCGTACTGGCCCTTGAAGACCGCGGGGATGTAGTCGAACATGAACCGTTTGTCGTCGGTGTTCTTGAGGACTCCGCCGTCGCCGCGGACGCCCTCGGTGACCAGGATCCCCTTCACGCTCGGCGGCCACACCATCCCGGTCGGGTGGAACTGCAGGAACTCCATATTGATCAGGCGCGCCCCCGCGCGCAGCGCCAGCGCGTGCCCGTCGCCGGTGTACTCCCAGGAGTTCGAGGTCACCTTGTAGGACTTGCCGATACCGCCGGTGGCCAGAACGACCGCGGGGGTCTCGAACAGGATGAATCGACCGGATTCGCGCCAGTAGCCGAAGGCGCCGCTGATCCGATCACCGTCCTTGAGCAGATCGGTGATCGTGCACTCGGCGAAAACCTTGATCCGCGACTCGTAGTCACCGGTTTCCGCGTAGTCCTCCTGCTGCAGCGAGACGATCTTCTGCTGCATGGTGCGGATCAACTCGAGCCCGGTGCGGTCCCCGACGTGGGCGAGCCGGGGATAGGTGTGGCCGCCGAAGTTGCGCTGGCTGATCCTGCCGTCGGGGGTCCGGTCGAACAGGGCGCCGTAGGTTTCCAGCTCCCACACCCGGTCGGGCGCCTCCCGGGCATGTAGTTCGGCCATCCGCCAGTTGTTCAGGAACTTCCCGCCGCGCATGGTGTCGCGGAAATGGGTTTCCCAGGTGTCCTTTTCGTTGGCATTGCCCATTGCCGCCGCGCAGCCGCCCTCGGCCATCACGGTATGGGCCTTGCCGAAAAGTGATTTGCACACGACCGCCACTTTCAGGCCGTGTTCTCGGGCTTCGATCACCGCGCGCAGGCCGGCGCCGCCGGCACCGATCACCACGACGTCGTAGGTGTGCCGCTCCACTTCGGGCATAGCCGTACAAACTCCTCAGTCGATGATGCGAAGATCCGAAATCGTGCCGCTGGCAACCAACATCACGTAGAAGTCGGTGAGCACGAGGGTGCCCAGCGTTGTCCAGGCCAAGGTCATATGCCTGGTGTTGAGTTTGGAGACCTGCGTCCAGAACCAGTACCGCACTGGATGCGCGGAGAAATGCTTGAGCCGTCCGCCCGCGATATGCCGGCACGAATGGCAGGACAGGGTGTACGCCCACAGCAGGACGACATTCGCGGTGATGATCACACTGCCCAGCCCCATCCCGAAGCCGCCCGTTTTGCCGTGGTAGGCGATGACGGCATCGTAGGTGTTGATCAGCGAGATGAGCACCGCGACGTAGAAGAAGTAGCGATGCGCGTTCTGGATGATCAACGGAAGCCGGGTCTCACCGGTGTATTTCGCGTGGGGTTCGGCGACCGCGCAGGCCGGCGGCGAGAACCACACCGACCGGTAGTAGGCCTTGCGGTAGTAGTAGCAGGTCAGCCGGAACCCGAGCAGGAACGGCAACACCAGGAAGCCCAGCGGCAGGAATATCGGGAGGTCGCCGAAGGGCGTTCCGAAATGGCTCGAGCCCTCGACGCACGATGTGCTCAGGCAGGGGGAGTAGAACGGTGTCAGGTAGTGGAAATCGGGCACCCAATACGCCGTTCGCACAAACGATCTGATGGTCGCGTAGGTGACGAACGCGGCCAGGCCGATCACCGTGATCAGGGGCGGTAGCCACCACCGATCCGTGCGTAGGGTGCGGGCGGCGATCCGTGCCCGGGTCCTGCTGAAGACACCTGTGCCCGATTCGGGAGGGGCTGTGGTCGTTACGGCACTCACTGGTCGATGCCTCGCTGATCGGCGGTGCGGGTGGTCATGGGTACCTCCGCGATCGAATGTGATGCTGAGCACCATACGCCCGGCCCGCTATCGGACGAGCAGGGTCCACGCAATCCCGATGCCCTCGAGGGTGGGTGATTTGCGCCACATTTACTGCCGCTCTTGTTCGGTGAACACGTCGCAAACATGGGCGGCCGGTCGCCTGTCCGGCGACCGGCCGCCCATGGCGCATCGGGCTCGGGCCCGATGTCCGGCGTTCAGTTATTCGACGGTGAATTCCCCGCGGTTATTGAGTGCGCGGCCGCGAGTGGAAGCCGAGTCCTTCGTCCTGGGCTCCCATCCAGGCCGATTCGTCGGACTTGCTGTCCGGGACGTAGATGGGCTCCTGGCCGCGTGCCGCCACCTGCGGTGGCGGGCTCTGCTCGAGTTCGTCGGCATCGATGCAGAGCCGCTCGAGATCGTTCTCGAGGCGGCGGACGGTGCCGGCGTCTCCGTAGTTGGCGCGCAGTACCCCGATGGACTGGCGGAGCTGGTTTACGGCGTATCGGAGTTCCGCGAAGTCGCTGCGTGTCATGGATACCTCCTGAGTTGCTCACCGGTCGCGGTGCGAACGCCGCCCGGGCTGCGTTGGCCTTCCGGCGTGGCTTGTGACCGACCACACAAGGTGATCTACAACACAGTACGGCAAAATCTCGATTCCGGCTCGCCGGATGATCAAGATCAGGTTTCGGTTGGGGGTCGTGTGCACAACTCGACCACTGGTGGTCGCTGGTGCCGGCGGTCGGCTGTCGCGGTGCCCGGTGGGCGCTCTTCGGACTTGTACGGGCCTATAGCGCGAGTTCTAGACGTGCGTATATAGCCCTCGAGTGAGGTCGATCGCGATATATACAGAGATCTAGCGCTGTTACAAGAAAGCTATAGAAAGTCCTGATCGACCGGTTCTCCGGCTGTCAGGACTCGCTACCGGTATCTACCGGATCCGATTGCGGAGTGAAGAGTCCGCTGGTGCGAGGTGGTCATGTCGCCGCACCGCGCAGGTATCGGCCGAAATGCGGGACCGTGAAACCGATCGTGCCCCGTTCGGCGGAGTAGATGAGGCCCTTCTTGATCAAACCGTCGCGCGCCGGCGACAGCGAGGCGGGTTTGCGGCCCAGTTCGGTGGCGACCGCCGAGGTGGCGACCGGGCCGTCGTCGCCGGACAGATCCGCCATCGCCCGCATGTACTCGCGTTCGGCGGGGGTCGCGCGTTCGTATCGGGAACCGAAGAAACCGACCGCCAGTTCCTCCTCCGCGGTCGGCGCCGCGACCTCGACGTCCTCGGCGCTGATGGGGCTGCCCGGCGCCTGATCCCAGGTCGCCTTGCCGTAGGCCTGCACGAAATAGGGGTAGCCGTCGGCTTTGCGGTAGAGCGATGTGAGGGCCTCGTCGGAGAATTTCACGTCCTCGCGTTCGGCCGGCGCGATCAACGCCAGGTCGGCCGACTCCCGGTCCAGCCTATCGATGCGGTGGTAGCTGAACAGTCGTTCGGAGTAGCTCTTCGACGCCGACAGAACGGCCGGCAGATGCGGGAGACCCGCCCCGACCACGATCAACGGCGCCGTGTCCTGGCTGAGCTCGTGGCACGCGCCGCAGATCGCCGAGATATCGGCGGCGCCCAGGTCCTGCATCTCGTCGATGAACACGGCGATCCCCGCGCCGACATCCTGGGCCAGCGCCGCGGCCTCCATCAACAGCTCCACCAGATCGATCTCGATATCGCCGGAATCGGCGCGCCCGGTCACCGCCGGTACATCGATACCCGGCTGCCACCGTTCCCGCATCCCCCTGTCCGCGGTCGCGCGCAGGGCGAATGCCTTGAGAATTCCCAGGAAATCGTCGACCCGCTCCGGATTGCGGTGTGTCTTCGCGATGGCACGCGCCGCCATGTGCAGGGCCGAGGACAGCGGCCGCCGCAGTTCCTGGTCGGGGCGGGCCTCGATCTTGCCGGTGCCCCAGCCGCGCGAAACTGCTGCCGAGCGCAACTGATTGAGCAGGACCGTCTTCCCGACACCGCGCAGCCCGGTCAGCATGACACTGCGTTCCGGCCGGCCCCGGGCGATCCGTTCGAGCACGATATCGAACGCGTCGAGCTGTTTGCCGCGACCCGCAAGTTCGGGTGGACGCTGACCTGCGCCGGGCGCATACGGGTTCCGCACGGGGTCCATGCCCTCATACCGTAGCGGGCCGATCGGGAAATCTGGGCGCATCTATTTCATGTCCTAGAGAGGGTTAGCGGAGGCTCGATATCAGAGTGCCCCGGGGATCCGGAAGTGAACTACCGGCGAACACGCCCGGGCGAGACCTCGCCGTGACCTGCTCGGTGGGCCGAAAGATGCTGGCGGCGCAGGGCTTTACACCTGTACTCCCTGTTCGCGAGAAATACCGGCGTGTTCGGCTGGACAACACCGGTCGGGCATCGTAACCTTCTTGTGACTTAGTGGAGTCGAGTCGTTTCGTAAGTGAGGCGGCGCCACTGGGTCACCGCCGCCGCCGACCGCCGCGATATGAGCAGGACGCGCGATCGGAGCGACGGGAGAGCACGAAGATCGGAGACGTAGCTCGGTGGGTAAGCACAGCTTGCAGCGAGAATCCAAGCTGCCTAATTCTGTCAAGGGTGCGCTGGTCATGGGCACGCTGGCCGCGACCACGGGCACGATGCCCGCGATCGCCTCGGCCGCGACCGCCACGATCGATGTACCCGGTATCGGGAAATTCGATGTCGAGGTGCCGGACCAGTACGCCGCACCGGCGCAGCAGCTCAACCAGCAGCTGAACCAGGTGCTGGAGCAGGCTCCGCACGCCATGCCCGCCGCGCCCGCTCTGCCCAACTTCGCGCCCCCCGCGCCGATTCAGCAGCAAACACTCGGTGATGTCGCACTCGACGCCGCCAAGTCCAAGGTCGGCGCCATGTACTCCTGGGGTGCCGCCGGTCCGGCCAACTTCGACTGCTCCGGCCTCGTCCAGTGGGCCTACAAGCAGGCCGGTATCAAGCTGCCGCGCACCAGCTTCGAACAGTCCCATGTCGGCGCGCCGATCGCGTTCGAGAGCCTGAAGCCCGGCGATATCGTCATCACCAACGGTGGCGGCCACGTGGGGATGTACGCCGGTGACGGCATGCTCCTGAACGCCGTGCAGTCCGGTGAGCCGGTCACCTACACCCACCTTTCCCCCGACGATGTGGTCACCGCGCGTCGTATCGTATAGCGGGTGAACCGAGCCGCTACCGAGTACAACGACGGCCCCAGCCAGGCCCGGGTCGACTCCTGGGTTTGGGCTGTACGGCTGTTCAAGACTCGGTCGGCTGCCGCGGCCGCCTGCAAAGGCGGGCATGTGCGTGTGAACGGTGTGACGGCCAAACCCGCGCAACCGGTGCGACCCGGCGATGAGATCCGTATCCGCAACAGTGGTGTCGAGCGGATCGTCGTCGTCGAGCGAGTGATCACCAAACGGGTCGGTGCTCCGATCGCCGCCCAGTGCATGATCGATCGCAGTCCACCGCCGCCGCCCAAAGAAGTTCTCGCTACCCTCCCGCAGCGTGACCGCGGGACCGGCCGCCCCACGAAACGGGAGCGCCGGGAAACCGATCGACTGCTCGGCCGGACCGATCAATGATCCACAACGACCGAGCACTCGTCGGCACACCGCCTCTTCGGTGGTCCGGTCATCACGGCACGCCCTACGTGCTCGGGTCCCGCCGCGATGGTCAGTTCCCCCGAGGGTCGGCGGTGTCCGGATAAACCCATGAATTGTCGACCGGTGGTCCGGTGGGCCGGGACGAGCCGGTGACCGGAGTCGAGAACACAGCGATGAAGGCGACCGGGTCGGCCGCGGTGAGTTCGATGAGGTTTGCCGCGGCCGCCGAGATCCGCGCGAACCGCCGTGCCAGCCGTCCGGCATCGAGAGCCGGATCCTCGGACATCGATCCTGGGTGCCCGGTACGCGACTGTCCCACCAGTTCGGGACCGATCGCCGAATCTGCGGATACGGCCGCGCCGACCACTGTGTCCTCGAAAACCTGTGCGGCGTGGACGACGCCACGGATCGTGCATCCGGTTTCGCGAATATCGCGCAGGGCGTTGTCGAGGTCTTGACGGTCGGCGGTATCGCAGCGCACCACCACGATCCGGTCTTCGAAACCCTCGAGCAGCGGCGGCACCGGCCGCGGCGAGCGAGTCGGGACCACGACATCGCGGGCACCCGCGGCGAGTAGTCGGCGCACCATCACCGAGCCCAGTGCGCCGAGTCCGCCGCTGACCACATACGTACCGGCGCTGTCGATCTCCATCGGCGTATCCACGGCGACCCGGCCCGCCATGAACCGGATAGCCCTATTGGCATCGACCATCCGGGTCCATGCGATGATATCCGTGGGTGGGGGGTCATCGGCGAGCCGTATCGATGCCAGCGTTCCGGCACCCGTGACCTCCGCCCGCAAATCCTCCCCGCCGGATTCCCGGTCGCGATCGGCCCCGCGGTCCGTGGTGGGTGCGAAGCCGGGCGGGCGATCCGGCTGCGCCGAATCGCGGTCACCTTCCCGTTCGGTGAATGCAACTGCCGGAGAACTGCTCCCTGCGCCCTCGGGCATCTCGGTTCGACCGATGCGATGGGTTCCGTCGTCTCGTCCCGCTTCCCGATCGAGAACTCGGGTGGTACCCGAATACGGATTTTCCCGATTCTTCGTGCGCCCCGGCCGGCCGGCCGCCGCCGCACCGAGCGTTCGTGCGGCGTGGAGCTGGGCGAGGCACGTGAGGAAGGCCGTGCCCTCGTCGTCCCGCTGTGCGACAGGGTAGGTGCTGTGGGTGAACCGCGGAATCGCCCGGACCGCTTCCGCCAGTAGTGGTTCCGGACCCAGCTCCAGAACCGTGGTCATACCGTCGTCGGCCGCCTGCCGCAGCGCCGCGTGCAATTCGACTCTGCGGGTGAGGTTCTCGGCCCAGTACGGCGCCGACATCACGGCAGAATCGATGACCCGGCCCGCTCGGCTACCGGAGTAGACGCGGATACGCGGCACGGTCGGACCGATCCGTTCCAGCGTGGTGCGGAATTCGGGTACGACCTCGCCCGCGCTCGGGCCGTGCGCGGTACCGCCCCGCGCCGTGCGAGCGGCGGCGATCCCGCGACGTTCGGCCCGGCGGATCACCACGTCCACATGCTGGGTCGCCCCGGAGATCAGTACCGACCGCGGACCGTTGACCGCCGTGATCGCGACCTTCTCACCCATCGGCTCCACCAATCGGATCACCTCGGATTCCGAGGTGAGCAGTTCGGCGACGGCCACGGAATCCTGTACACGCGCCACCGCGCGCCCACGCGCCACCGCGACTGTCGCGGCATCGGGCAGCGGCAGCGCGCCGGCGGTCACGGCCGCCGCGACCTCTCCGATCCCGTGTCCGACCACCGCGTCCGGCGTCACACCCCAGGAGACGAGCAAGCCGGCCAGCGCGACCTGGTAGGCGAACAGGGCGGGTTGTGTGAATTCCGGTTGTGCGTACGCACTCTCGGCGCCCGGCGGTCCGACCGCGGTACCGGCCGGGCGGAAACCGTATCGGGGTGTCCATACGCGCGGTCCGCCCGCGGCCGCGACAGCGTCACCGGCCGCGGTCACCGCTGCCGCGAACACCGGGTAGCGGGCGGCCAGCGTTCGACCCATCCGCTCGTGCTCCCCACCTTCGCCCGGGAACAGGAACACCACCCCGTCGCGAGAATCGTTCATTCGGGCGACAGCGCAGATACGACGGCCGCAGGCCGGGTGGGCGGAGCGGATACCCGGATATCGGCCTTGCGCGCTCCGGACAGCCGGTCGGCCGGACAGTAGCGTCCGAGGCGGATGCCGGAATCCGGGGTAGCGGACAGTGACCACGCAGCGATCCCCGTGGTGGGGTCAATCCAGCACAGCAGCTGCGTGTCCGGCCTCACGCCTCGATTATGCCGGAGAACTCGGGCCGCACGGATTTTCGATTCTGTTGGCGCCGTGTGTCTTCCGGAGTCGGCCGATCGGTCGAGGGATGTAGCCTGCCCAACTGCCCGGTACGCGTCATCCTTGCTGGGTGCTGGGTGCTGGGTGCTGGGTGCTGGGTGCTGGGTGCTGGGTGCTGGGTGCTGGGTGCTGGGTGCTGGGTGCTGGGTGCTGGGTGCTGGGTGCTGGGTGCTGGGTGCTGGGTGCGACGGCCGAGTTCGGTGATCTCCGATGGTGCCGGGCGGTACCGTTGCCGGGTGGCCGATTCCACGGATGGACGAACCCGCACGCTGCCGACTCTGCTGAGCTGCTGCGCGGCACTGGCCGCCACGCCGGCGCGGTTGCTACGCCCTCGACGTGCCGATACCGGGTTCCTGGCCGGGCTCGAATCGGCGCCGCTGCCACCGGTGCGGGCGAGTGTGGGGCTGACTGTTCTGGTGCAGGGCCGGATGTCCGCGCCGACGACCGTCGTGGCGGAGGGTGTGCGGAGTCTCGGCCATCTGCCGATGGCCATGGCCGCCTATATCGTCGAGCATCCGTCTGCACGGTTCGTGGTGGACCCGGCGCTGTGCGCGCAGGTGCACCGGCGGGTGCTGCCGGGGTTGCCGTTCCCGCTTCCCCTGCTGGTCGCTCCGGACAAACCGGTACTCGGACTGGCGGACGCGCTGGCCGCCCGTGATATCGACCCGGCCGCGCTCGATTTCGTCCTGCCCACCCATCTGCACTGGGACCATATCTCCGGTGTGCTCGAACTGCCCGAGGCGGTGCCCATGCGGTTGCCGTCCGCGGAACTGAGTTGGGCGCTGGACGGTCCGCACGCCCCGGCCGGAGTGGTGCGGGGTCCATTGGCGGGCCGGTCGCTGGATCCGCTCGAACTCGATGGACCGCCGGTGCTCACCTTCGCGCGCAGCCGGGACCTGTTCGGGGACGGTTCGGTATTACTGGTGGACCTGGCCGGGCATACGCCGGGCAGTATCGGTGTGCTGCTGGCCACCCGCGACGGTCGCCGGGTGCTGCTGGCCGGTGACTCGGTGTGGAACCGGCTGCAGATCGAGTTGATCCGGGAGAAGGCACCCATGCCGGGGCAGTTGTTCGACGCAGACCGGGACAAGGCCTTCGAGACAATCCATCGTTTGCATGCGCTGCCCGACGGTATCGAGGTGGTCGCCGCGCACGACTACGACGCGGTGGCCGCGCTCGCCGCGCACTGAGCCGACCACTCGAGACCGTGCGTGCCTGCGGTGAGGTCATCGCCGACTGGTTGCTCGCCCGCCCCGAACCGTTCGGCTCGCCCACTTATCGCCGAGCCCGCCCTGGCACTACGCCGCATCGGGCGGCCATGGGCGCCCGAGCCGACCGGCGTCGCACGAGCCGGCTATCCGCCCGGCCGGCGGTGGAAAAGTGCGGGAAGCCAACCTTTCCCGGATGACTTCCCGCCCTCCTGCGTCGGATCGAATCGCCATTGGTCCGACGAGGCGCAGGGTGTTCCGACTCCCGTGGAAACGGGATCGTTCAGGCCGACGCCACGTAACCGGCCAACCGGGCGCTGATCAGTTCTTCGGCCTCGGTGACCATCCGGTCGATGAGTTCGGCGCAGCTCGGAATGTCCTCGATCAGGCCCTGGCACAGGCCGACCGACCAGATACCGGCGTCGAGATCGCCTTCCTCGAAGACCCGGCGGCCGCGGGCGCCCGAAACCAGTTCACGGACGTCTTCGAACTTCCCGCCGGCTTTCTCGATCTCGACCACCTTGCGGCTGATCTCGTTGGCGGCGACACGTGCGGTGTTGTGCATGGTGCGGAAAATGAGCTTGGTATCGCGCTCGGAGTTGGCGACGATCTGCTGCTTGACCTGCTGATCGATGGAGGATTCCTGGGTACACAGGAAACGGGTGCCCATGTTCACTCCGTCGGCGCCCAACGCCAGGGCTGCGACCAGACCGCGCGCGTCGGCGATACCGCCGGAGGCGACGATCGGGATGGTCAGCGCGCGTGCCGCGGCGGGGATGAGCACCAGACCCGGAATATCGTCCTCGCCGGGATGCCCGGCACATTCGAAGCCGTCGATGCTGACCGCGTCCACACCGATCTTCTGCGCCTTGAGGGCGTGCCGCACGCTGGTGCACTTGTGCACCACCTTGATTCCGGCCTCGCGATAGGTGGGTAGGAACGGCTCGGGGTTGCTGCCGGCCGTCTCCACGATCTTGATGCCGCTGTCCACGATCGCCCGCGCGTACTCCTCGTACGGCGGCGGGTTGATGGACGGCAGGATGGTCAGGTTCACCCCGAACGGCTTATCGGTGAGTTCGCGGGTGCGCTCGATCTCGCGCCGCAGATCGTCGGGGGTGGGCTGAGTGAGTGCGGTGATGAAACCGAGCCCACCGGCGTTGGCCACGGCCGCGACGAGTTCGGCCCGGCCGACCCACATCATCCCGCCCTGCACGATCGGTTGTTCGATACCGAAGGTTTCGGTGAACCTGGTCCGCAGCATCGGTGCTCTCCTCTACTTTCCGCGGATAGTCCGCGTCTGCTGCATGGTGCCACGGGAATCGACGCTCGATCAACCCTGGAAGTGAGTCGTGATTCGCATAAGTGATGGTATCTGGTGTAGCTGGGTGATGCATCGATAGCCGCGTATCATCGCAAATACACGCTTCAACGAGCGCGAACTTGTTCCCTGGTCCGGTTCCTCGGGATTAACCGCTATTCGGTCCTGATTTCCTTGCCGGTGCTCAAGTGAATTGTTATTCTGCCGACACGTTCACACCGCGTGTGGCGCCGGACACTCCGGTGGGGTCACGCGGTACCGAGAGGAGTACGTGGGATGACCACCGGTGCGCAGGCCCTCGACGAGCCGATCAGATCGCGTCGCAATCACTGGAACAACCAGATCGCCGCGCACGCGGTGATGCGGCCGGACGAGGTGGCGCTGCGTTTCCGCGGCGCCGATACGACCTGGCGCCAACTGCACGAACGGTCCCAGAAATTCGCCGACGCGCTATCGCGCCGCGGCATCGGGTTCGGTGACAGGGTGATCATTCTGGCCCTCAACTACCCCGAATACCTGGAGGCTGTGTTCGGTATCAACGCCCTGGGCGCGATCGCGGTCCCGGTGAACTTTCGGCTCACCCCACCCGAGGTCGCCTATATCGTCGGCGACAGCGGCGCCAAGGCCGTGGTCACCGACTCGGTGCTGCAGCCGCTGGCCACCGCGGTGCAGGCCCAGGCGCCGGGACTCGAGCACTGCTTCGTGATCGGCGGGAACAGCGGCGAGGGGGTGATCGGCTTCGAGGACGCGCTCGCCGAAGAAGGGCAAGCGCACACCCCGCTCGATATCCCCGAGGACACGCCCTCGCTCATCATGTACACGTCGGGCACCACCGGCAGCCCGAAGGGCGCCATCCTCTCCTACGGCAATATGAACTCCCAGGCACTCACCTGTATCCGGGCGATGCAGCTGGACCAGGAATCGATCGGCTTCTGTACCTCGCCGCTGTTCCATATCGCCGGCCTGGGCAGCCTGGCGCCGGCCTTCCTGCTCGGCGCCAAAACGGTGCTGCATCCGCTGGGGGCCTTCAGTGCGTCCGAGTTCCTCGACGCCGTGGAGGCCGAGCAGGCCACCTCCGCGTTCTGTGTGCCCGCTCAGTGGCAGCTGATCTGCGACGATCCGACCGTGAAACAGCGCAAACTCGCGCTGCGGGCCCTGAGCTGGGGCGCGGCCCCCGCGTCGGACACCGTGCTGAAGGCGATGGCCGACGCGTTCCCCGACGCGTTCAATGTCGCGGTGTTCGGGCAGACCGAGATGTCGCCGATCACCTGCGTGCTCGACGGCAAGGACGCGATCCGCAAGCTCGGCTCGGTCGGCAAGGTCATCCCCACGATCCAGGCCCGCATCGTCGACGAAGAGATGAACGATGTGACGCCCGGCGACGTCGGTGAGATCGTCTACCGCGGCCCCACCATGATGGCCGGGTACTGGAACAAGCCCGCGGCGACCGCGGACGCCTTCGCCGGTGGCTGGTTCCACTCCGGTGATCTCGTTCGCGCGGACGAAGAGGGCTTCATCTATGTGGTGGACCGCAAGAAGGACATGATCATCTCCGGCGGCGAGAACATCTACTGCGCCGAGGTGGAGAACGTGCTGTTCGCGCATCCGAAGATCCGCGAGGCGGCCGTGATCGGCAAGGCGCACGAGAAGTGGGGCGAGGTTCCGGTCGCGGTCGTGGCGCTCAACGATCCGGACGATGAGCTCACGCTCGAAGACCTCGGCGCGTTCCTCAATGAGAACCTGGCCCGCTACAAGCACCCCAAGGAACTGGTGATCGTGGCGGAACTACCGCGTAACGCCAGCGGCAAGGTCGTGAAAGTGGAGCTGCGCAAGGGTGATTCGTAGGCAACGTTTCACGTGAATCATGGGCCGGATCGGCCGGGCCGGTGGCTCGCCGATCCGGCGCATCTCCGCGGGGGCGACTCCGGCGCGCCCGGTGGCCAGGATTTTTCCCGGGAGCTGTGCGCCCGCGGCGCGGATAGTCGAGTATCTACGCCATGTCGGATCAACATGCTGCAGTTCTCGCCCTGCACTGGCAGGTGAACGTTATTCGGCCGGAAGGTTTCTTCGGCCCGATGCTGGCCGGACCGGTGGCCGCCAGCGGTGTGGTGCAGCGGGCTGCGGATTTCCACAAACAGGCGGCGGAACTGGGCTTGCCGATCATCTGCACCCGGTTCACCGTTCCCGAAGGAGAGGGCCGGCTGGTCCGCAACACCGGATTCATGCAGTCGGTAGGGGCGGCCCAGCACGAGTTCCGGCCGGATTCCGCGGGCGCCGAGCTGATCGATGAGATAGCCGGCCAGGCCGACCGGATCGTCGACAACCAGAAACTGTCGGGTCTGGCCGGTAACGATCTGCCTCGCTGGCTGGCCGAGCACGATATCGACACACTGTTCCTGACCGGTGTCGCCACCAACCTCACCGTCGAGCAGACCGCGCGCCACGGAACAGACCTCGGCTTCACCGTTTATACGGTTGCCGACTGCGTGGCCGCCGCCGACCACCAGGTGCACACCGCATCACTGGCCAATATCGCGCTCGTGAGCGCAGGCCTCCGCACGACCGCAGACGCCTTCGACGACCTCGATTGACCTCCCGTGGTCGGGGCCCGCCCCGGTTCTGCAGGGGTGAAGCGAAGCAGCCCAGTCACCGACCGCCAGAAATGACGACCCACGACCACCACACCGAACGGTCACCGTCCCATGGTCGGAGCCCCGCCCCAGTTCTGCAGGGGTGAAGCGAAGCAGCGCAGCCACCCACCCCCAGAAATGACGACCCACGACCACCACACCGAACGGTCACCATTCCATGGTCGGGGCCCGCCCCGGTTCTGGAGCGACGAAGCGAAGGAGCGCAGCGACTGAGCGCAGGAGTGAAGAACCGGGGTTGACAAGGGCCCCGACCCGCCCCGCCGAAGGCGGGGCAATTAGACACAGCTCAGATCATGTTCTTCTCGGTCATCCAGCGCATCACCTGCCAGCCGCAGAACACCGGAATCCAGCAGGTGAGTACCCGGTAGAGCAGGACCGAGGGCACCGCCACCTCGGCGGGCAGGCCGAACGCGGCCAGACCGCCGATCAGCGCGGCCTCCACCGCGCCGACGCCGCCCGGCGTCGGCGCGGCCGAGGCCAGGGTGCCGCCGATCATCGTGACGATGGTGACGGTCACGAAAGTGGTGCCGCCGCCGAACGCCTGCACGCTTGCGAACAGTGCGAGGGCCTGCCCGAGGGTGAGCGCCGCGCAGCCGAGCACGATGATGGCGCAGCGTTTCGGGTCGCGTGCCAGCAGGGCGAGTTCGCTGACCACCTCCTGCACTTGGGGGAGTACCGAGGTGTTGAGCCAGCGGCGCAGTTTCGGCACGAACATGAAGGTGCCGATGATCCCTACCCCGACTCCGGCGATCAGATACAGAACCGTCGGCGAGGGGACGAAATGGGAGAGGTCTGTCGACGTCCCGGCGGCGACGCTGAACAACACCAGTAGCGCGATATGGGTGCAGACCTGCACGGCTTGCTGCAACGCGACCGCGGCCGTGGCGCGTACCGCCCCGACACCGCCCTTCTGCAGGAACCGCACACTGAGGGCCAGTCCGCCCACCCGTGCGGGGGTGGTGGTAGCGGCGAAGGTGTTCGCGATCTGCATGAGGACCAGCGGCCAGTACTTCACCACATTGGACGCGCAGGCCCACAGTGCCGCGGCGGTGCCCAGGTAGGTCAGCGAGGACAGCGCCAGTCCGGCGAGCGCCCACCACCAGTTGGCTTCTTTGAGCTGGGTGAAGAAGGTCGGGACCGCGCTGATGAACGGGTAGGCCACGTAGACCAGGCCGATCAGCAGCACCAGCTGGATGAGGCTCTTGCGGCTGAACCGGGTGATCTGTTCGGCTTCGATACGGTCCTGGCCGGTCTGGGTGCGGACCTCGTCGCGGGCCGCGGTCACCACCGACTTCCAGCCCGGAATGGATTTGCGGATCCCGCCCGGCATCGCGAATTTGGTGAGGCGCCGCGACGCGGTGAGCACGGTCTGCTCACCGAGTTCGCTGATCGCCGACCGTACCGCCGCTTCCCGGCCGAACACCGCCGTCATCGAGACCAGCAGCTGGGCGATATCGGATTGGAGCTGAGCGTCGGAGGCGCACAACTCGGCCGCGGTGAAACCGCCGAACAGCGCGCCGTCGGGACCTATCCGGATCTCCGCGGGCCGCAGTTCACCGTGGGCGATCCCGCGGTCCCGCAAGACGGTGAGTGCCCGCCACACCGCGTCGAGCGCATCGGTGTCACCGGGATCCTGTTCGATCGAGCGGCCGGCGGGCAGTGTGTGGGCGTACAGCATCCAGCCGCGCGGCAGGCCGGCGACCGTCACCGGCCGGTGCGCGGACAGGCCCAGTTCGCCGAGCGCGATCGCCATCAGCGCGCGATGTTCGACGGCTCGGTGCATGGAGCCGTGTAGCGGGGCGGTTTCGCTGGAGCGGAAGGTCAGCCAGCGCCACAGCTGCCGTAATGCGCTGAGCGAGCGCTGGTTCTTTCCGTAGAGCTCCACCACCAGTGCTCGTTCGCGTTCCTCCACGGTGGCGGAGAGCATGAGCGCTCCGGGGCCGGCCGGACGGACGACGGTGAACCGATTGACGGTGTACCCGTGCCGGGCCAGCTGCCGGACCGCCGCGTCCAGCGGCACTTCCAGGGCGGGGGTTCCGACCAGCAGGACGATCACGGCCCCCACCAGCCAACCCACCACCAGCCCGAACATGGCTCGGGCTGGTACCACGGTGCTGACCACCAGGTGGATCGGGGCGAAGGCCAGCAGCAGTACCCAGAGCCAGCGGCGGGTACGCACCGGCAGCCAGGGGCTGGCGACGGTGAGTACCGCCGCCAGCATGGCGATCCATCTCGGATCGTCGAGGAATTGCTGGAGGAAGGTCTTGTCGTCCAGATTCTCCGGGACCTGTAGATGCCATTGCGGGGCCGACAGGCCGCTCGGTGTGATCGACAGCAGCAGGACCGCCACCAGCCCGGCGGTGGCATAGCCGGCGAGCAGTTTCCACTGCCGCCCGAACGCCAGTTCCACCAGGATCGCGAACGGCAGGATGAGGATGGCTATCCCGTACAGCAGATAGACCAGGTTCGACTGGTCGGGATTGAGGAACCCGACGATATTGGAGACCGACCGTTCCAGTGCCAGCCATTCGGGCCGGGTGATCAGCGAACCGGCGATGACCACGGCCACGCCGACGGCCGCGAATACGACGCGGAGGATATCGCTGGTTCGCCGGGTGAGCGGTTGTAGCAGGCTGCCCGTGACCGGGATTTCCCGCCCATCGACTCGCATGTCGTATCGGTACTTTCGGATCGAGGTGGAGCTATCGGGCCGCCCACGCCCACTAGCTGGTGAGTATGCAGGAGCCCGAGCCGGACGATACACACCAACACGCTGTCAGAATCGGGGGGTGAGTAGTGATCTGCGCATCTGTTTTGTCGGGGATTCGTTCGTCGCCGGCGTGGGAGACCAGCGAGCCCTGGGCTGGAGCGGGCGGCTGACGGCGCATGCCCGGGCCGCCGGGGTGGCGGCGACCGCGTACAACCTGGGTGTCCGCGGGCACACATCGGTGGATATCGCCGCGCGGTGGTCCGCGGAATGTCTGGTGCGGCTGCCGGCCGCGGCGGACGGCCGGGTGGTGTTCTCGTTCGGGGTCAACGACACCATTTTCGTCGACGGCCGCCCCCGGGTCGACGCGCAGACTTCGACGGCGAACCTGTCGGTGTTGCTCGCGGCTGCCCGGGACCAGGGTTGGTCCGTGCTGGTGGTGGGGCCGCCGCCGGTCGACGATTCCGCGCACAACCAGCGGATAGCCGAGTTGGACGCGTACTTCGACCGGACCTGCGCCGAGCTCGGGATCCGCTACGTCGCGTCCTACCGTTCGCTGGTGGCCGACACGGTCTGGATGGAGCAGGTACGGGCCGGTGACGGGGCGCATCCCGGAGCGGAGGGTTACGCCGCGTTCGCGGACCTGCTGTTGCCCACGTGGCGGAAATGGCTCGATTACTGAGCGATCCCGCGGATAAATAGGATAGAATTTCCGCAAAATAGTCGTGCTCACCGGAAAATGTCCCAGACGGTGAGGGTGCGAGCGGCCGGGCCGGGCGTTCAGCTCGCCGGAACGCCCGGCGCCGGGTCTCGTCCCATCGCGTCGAAGACGGCCCCCAGTTCGGGAACCGACCGCACGAGTTCGGCGCCGTAGTCGCATTCGCACTCCAGTTGGCTCAACGTGCCGACCATGGTGAGCGAAGCACGCGCGAACGGCGTGCACCCCGGCGGCAGGGTCAGCTCCCGCATCACATTCGTCAGGCGCAGACTCGTCGTGCGCAACACCTGTTTGCGCAGCCACGCCGTGGTGATGCGGAACCGCTCGTGCCGGACGGGTTCACCGCACGCCGCCAGCGCCGAATCGAGCGCTGAGGCGTCGAAATCCCTTCCGGGCAGCGCGAACCCGTGCGTGCGCACCGCGGCCTCCAGCGCGGCCGGACCGCCGTTGAAGATCGCGTCGCACATCTCGACCGTCAGCTGAGTGAAACCCGGATGAGGCCACGGCGCGCAGGCGCCGAAATCGACCACCCCGAGCCGCCCGTCCGGCAGCAGCCGCAGGTTACCGGGGTGTGGATCGCAGTACAGCAGCCCGTGCCGCTCCCACCCGGTCAGCACGAACCGCATCATCAACTCGCCGACCCGGTCCCGCTGCGCCCGGTTCCCGGAGTCGATTATCCGGGTCGCGGGAATCCCGTCGAGCCATTCCGAGACCAGCACATCGCCGCGCTGCTCCAGCACTTCCGGCACCCGGAATTCCGTGCTCTGGGCACAGGCCTTCGCGAAAGCCCGCTGGTTATCGGCTTCGGCCGCGTAGTCCAGTTCCGCGCGCACGCTCTCGCACAGTGCCTCGGTGATCGACTTCACGTCGGCCCCGGGCAGGAAGACCGACGCCAGCGTCGATATCCGCCGCAACTGCACGAGGTCGGACTCCACCGCCGCCCGGGCGCCCGGGTACATCACCTTCACCGCGACCGCGCGGCCGTCGTGCCAGATCCCGCGGTGCACCTGGCCGATCGAGGCCGCGGCCGCGCGCCGGTCGTCGAACTCCCGGAACAGGTCGCGCCAGTCGGCGCCCAGGTGGTCGGCCAGTACGCCGTGCACGGTGGCGGGCAGCATGACCGGCGCCGAATCCTGCAGCCGCGCCAGTGCGACCTGGTACGGCGCGGCGATATCGCGGGGCAGCGCCAGCTGATAGATCGCCAGCAGCTGGCCCAGCTTCGCGGCGCACCCCTTCAGTTCGCCCAGGACCTCGAACATGTGCTCGGCCGTGCGGGTCTGGATATCCCGATTCACCTCGTGCGCCGGGCGGCCCAACGCCCGGCGTCCCGCGCCCGCGGCCTGCCGGCCCGCGAAGGCGACCGGCAGCGCCATGAGCTTGGCGCTGCGCAGCGCCTGCCGCATCGGCGGCGCGCCAGGATCACGTCGACTGCTCATACCCCATCCCATGAACCGATTCGCCTGTTCTCCTGTGCAGTCTGGCATATTTGCGCATAGACTGTCTGGGACGTAACAGCTGCCGAGAAAGGTGTATCCATGGGGTCCCGCACGGTGGTCGCCGACGTCGCCGACGAACTGGCCCGGCGGGTCGCCGCAGGGGAGTATCAGCCGGGCGAGTTGATGCCCTCGGTCCGTCAGGTGGCCGAGGAGTTCGCGATGAACCGCGCCACCGCCCAGCTCACCCTCGGCCGCTTGGAGTCCTACGGATTCGTCGAGGCCCGGCGCGGAAAAGGTTTCACCATCCGCGAGGTGCGCGCCGCCGGCGGCCTGGACGTGTATCGGCATCTGTTCCGGTTCTCCGTCCCGATGCCGGAGGTCGCCATCGAGATGTTCCGGGATATCGTCGAGGTGGAACGCGGCATCGTCATGGACGCTCTGCTCTCCTATACCGGCCTCGCGCACGGTGTGGCCGCCGCGGCCGGTATCGACCTCGCTGAACTGAAGGCCGAGATCGATACTCTGGAAACCCTGGCGCGCCTGGATGTTCCCGACTACCGCCGGATTCTGGCCATCGAGATCGACGTAGTGCGCAAACTGCTGGTCGCCCTCGAGTCGAGTATGCAGCGCGCCATTCTGAACTCCATCGGCGAAATGGTGCTCGAGGTACCCGAAGCGGTGGAAGCCTATTTCGCGGGCGCCGCCGATCTGCACGTGCTGGTGTGGCGGGCGCTGATCGCGGTCTGGGAATCGGAGTCGGGCCCCACACCCGCGCAGCTCGCGCTGTTCGAGGACCTGTTCGGGATGTACCACACCAAGGTGGTCGCCCGGTTCGAAGAGCTGCTCGGCGCCGACGGACAAGCAGAAGAAGTTCACGCCGCGACCGCTTGAGTTTTTCGTTCCGCTCCGCCGTGCACCGCGAGAGCGGTGGCGGCCGGGGATTCGGTCAGCGGGGATTCGGTGAGTTCATTTCCGGCGCGCTCATTCCCTGCGGGGAATCGCGCGATGTACCGGCCGCGGACATGCTCGCACCATGAATGCCATTGCCTATCGAGTAGATCCGCGGCGCGGCCGCGACGGCCTGACCACCCGTGTCCAGCACATTCCGGAACCCGGGCCCGCCCAGGTTGTCGTGCGGGTGCGCGCGGCCTCGCTCAACCGGAGGGATCTCCTGCTCATGGCGGGCACCTACCCGGTGCCCATGCGACCGGGCGCGGTTCCACTCGTCGACGGCGTCGGCGAGGTGATCGCCAAGGGCGACACGGTGACTCGCGCCGAAATCGGCGACCGGGTGACGGGCACGTATTTCGTGCACTGGGTGGACGGCCGTCAGACCCACGCGCTCGGCTCGCAGCAGTACGGCGCGAACTTCGACGGCTGGCTCGCCGACTACATCGTGCTGGAGGAGGACTCCGTCGTCCATCCACCCGAGCATCTGACCGACGCGGAGGCCGCCTGCCTCACCTGTGCGGGCGTGGTGGCCTGGGCCGGCATCGCTACGCCCACCCCGGTCGCGCCGGGCGAGACGGTGCTGACGGTGGGAACCGGCCCCGTCGCTCTGTTCGCGGTGCGGCACGCAAAGATGTTCGGCGCACGGGTCGTATCGATCACCTCGTCGCCGGAGAAAGCGGCTCGGCTGCGCGAGATCGGCGCCGACGAGGTCGTCGACCGCTGCGCGACTCCGGACTGGGAGCGCGCGGTCCTGGAACTCACCGGAGGCGAAGGCGTGGAGCATGTCATCGACGCGGTAGGTATGCCCACCCTGCCGAAATCACTGGCCGCGGCAGGCTATAACGCACGGGTCAACTTGATCGGGGCCTTCCCGGCGCCGACTGGCCAGGGGCTCGCCGACCCGCTGGGCGCCAAATATCTGTCCCTGCGGCGTCCGGCGGTCGGCAGCCGCGCCGATTTCGAGGCCATGAACAGCGCGCTCGACGAACACGGCGTGCGCCCGGTGCTCGATCGGGTGTTCCCGTTCGAGCGGGCCGTCGACGCCTTTCGCCATTTCGAAGAGGGCGACCCGTTCGGCAAGGTCGTCATCACGATGGCCTAGGGCGCGAATCGCGCCGGGGCCGCCCGGCGAAGGCGACGTGACAAGTTGTCGGGCCCGGCGGGACGGGGCCGGTGTCCGCGTCGGGCCGACGCCGCGTGCGGGCGGGGATCCGGCCGGGACAATCCGGCCGGACGTCCACCCCGCCGCCGCGCCTCGAACTCAGATCGAGCCGTTGAGCTTGTTCAGTCGTTCGCAGGCCGTCACGTAATCCTCGACGAGGCGGCTCATGACATCGGCGGAGCGCTCCATCTTGTTCATCATGCCGACCACCTGGCCGACCGGATTGAAGTTCACATCCTTGGCGGCTTCCGGGTACCGGTGGCCGCGTTTCACGCCGTCGAGCGCCACCATCATCTGCAGCGGCATGGGCAGCGGATCCGGGTTCTCGGCGGACTCCCAGGCGTCGGTCCAATCGTTGCGCAGCATGCGGGCCGGTTTGCCGGTCCAGGCGCGGGAGCGGATGGTGTCGTGGCTGGTGGCGTCGATATAGGTCTTCATCTGGGCGGGGGGCACATTCGCTTCCTCCACGGTCAGCCAGATGGAGCCGGTCCAGGCGCCCGCCGCGCCCATCGCCATGGCCGCCGCGACCTGGCGGCCGTCGCCGATACCGCCGGCCGCCAGGACCGGGAGGTCGCCCACGGCATCGATCACCTGCGGCCACAGCACCAGCGAGGAGACCTCGCCGCAGTGGCCGCCGCCCTCGGTCCCCTGGCAGACCACGAAGTCCAGCCCGGCCGCTTTGTGGTTCAGGGCGTGTTTCACCGAACCGCACAGCGCGCCGATCAGCCGCCCGGACTCCTGGATCTGGGAGACGAACTCCGGCGGCGGGGTGCCGAGCGCGTTGGCGACCAGCTTCGCCTTCGGGTGCCGCAGGATCACCTCGACCTGCGGTCCGGCGGTGGTGGCGGTCCAGCCGAGCAGCTGCGGATGCACTTCTTCTTCGGGCAGCTTCGGGACGCCGTGGTCGGCGAGGATCTTCTCGGCGAACTCGCGATGCCCTTCGGGCACGTGCTTGGCCAGCTCTGCCTCGAGTTCCTCGGGGGAGAGGCCGTCGATGCCCTTGCCCTCGTATTTGGACGGGATCACCAGATCGACCCCGTAGGGGTTGTCACCGACGTGCTCGTCCAGCCAGGCCAGTTCGACCTCCAGCTGTTCGGCGGTGAATCCGACCGCGCCGAGTACGCCGAGACCGCCGGCGTTGCTGACCGCGGCCGCCACGTCGCGGCAGTGGGTGAAGGCGAAGATGGGGAACTCGATCCCCAGCCGGTCGCAGATATCGGTACGCATGGCGGTGCTGCTCTCCCTATGCCTGGAACAAGTTACATAATGCCGCGCGGCGGCTGATTCGTCCGCTGCCACCCTCCGCGCTCGAAAGCGCCGCGTACCGCAGGTAACGGCAGGCGGTGCGCACGATCCCGACGGGTGTCACACTTTGAATGTAACACGTTCTAGTTTTAATGGAACCGATTCAACCGCGCGCCTCGGGAACCGGCCGCCCCGACCCGGCCGTGCGACTCCCGATCTCCACTCCGTGTGCGCGCGGCGCGCGCAGTGGGACCTTGAGGAAGAGGGAGAACAACAGCACCAGCAGCGTGGCCCGGCCCCACACCCCGAACCGCACCACCGCCTCCATCAACTCGACCGAATGCCCCGTCCCCATCGCGTAGAAATAGCGGAAGACGCCCACGCCGATGGCGATATCGGCGACCAGATAGCTCCACACCACCGGCCACGGGACCGCCAGCAGTACCAGGAACGGGATCAACCACAGCGTGTACTGCGGCGAATGCACCTTGTGAAAGACCAGGAACCCGCACAGCATCGCCCCGCTGACACCCAGCCACGGATAGACTCCCGTCTCCGCGAACCGCCGCCGGCCCACCCACAGCGCGATCGCGAACGACGTGATGATCAGCGTCGGTGAGGCGATCGCCACCGTCTCGGAGAACGCGGCGCTACTCAGCGGATCCGAGCCGAACAGCGGTCGCAGACCCCAATACCAGATCGAGTTCGTGGTGATATCGGCTTCGCGCTGCTGCTGGAATTCGATCGAGGCGCGCCAGCCGTCGTAGCCGGCCAGCGCGAAGGGGAGATTGACCGCCACCACCGTGCCCAGCGCGGCGGCAACCGTGCCCAGTGCGCCCCGCACGTCCAGCCGGGCGCTCCCAGGACCTGTGTCGCGCTGGTCGCCGCCGGTCAGTACATACAGCGCCAGCGGGATCACGAAGATCGCCGGATAGATCTTGAAACAGAATCCCAGTCCCAGCAGCATCGCCGCCAGCGCTCCGCGAGCCCGCAGGGGAAACGGCGCGAGGGCCATCACCCCGGCCGCCGCCACGGTCGTACACACCACCGGCAGTTCCCAGTTGTGGAACGCGTACAGAACCAGGGGCGGCCCCGCCGCCCACAGCAGCGCGGCCCGGCCCGCGAGCCGGGTCAGCAACCAGGCTGTGAGCAGGGCGAACGGTGTCAGCAGCAGCGCCGAATGCAGTAGGAAGATCGCGTCGTTGTGCGCCCCCAGCGCCCCCAGCCACATCAGCAGGCCGCTCAGCACCGGATATTCCACGGCCCCGCCGGTCAGGGTGCCGTCCGGAGTGATCCCGCCGTGCACGTACGGAAAGATGTGCTGATCGATATCGCGGCCCAGCCAGAGGAACTGGATATCGGAATAACAGACTCGGGCGTCCTTGACGGAATCGAAAGCGGCACTGCGTCCGTCGGAGCGAAACGGGGATCCGGCGCAGCGCGCCTTATTGAGAAAAGCCACAGCCAGGGTGACGCCGCACAGCAGCATCACGGTGATCACGGCGGAGAGACGGGAAGCGCGACCGGCCCCGAACACACCCGTGGCCGGTCCGATCGACATAACGACACCCTAGTGGGCGTTACCCGGGCCGCGGTCGAATCCTTGCCGGCCGTCGGCGAGGTGGGAGTACAGCCAGATCATCGGGGTTCGGAGCGGATCGGAGACCGGCCGCCCATCGATCGTGGGAAGCCTGCCCGAGGCTGCCGTGAGCGGGCCGCACGGGCCGGGCAAGATCGATTTCATTCCGGACCGCACGCTCGGGTACTCTTGCCCGGTTGCTGACGCGACGACCTCCTGCCACGGACCGTCCGTGGCCGATCACAGACCACAGGAGGTGATTGGTTCGTGCGTCATTATGAAGTGATGGTCATCCTCGATCCGAGCATGGACGAGCGCACTGTCGGGCCGTCCCTGGAAACCATGCTCGGTGTTGTTCGCACCGAGGGCGGAAAGGTCGACAAGGTCGACATCTGGGGCCGTAAGCGCCTCGCCTACGAGATTCGCAAACAAGCCGAAGGCATCTACGCGGTGGTCGATCTGACCGCGGAGCCCGCCACGGTGAACGAACTCGACCGCCAGCTGGGCCTCAATGAGCAGGTGCTGCGCACCAAGGTTCTGCGCAACGACAAGTAGTTCCGGCGGTACCGCCGATTCGTCGGAGCCTGTCTCTAGGCTCTAGCGCAACAGGCGAGTACACCCGGACTGCACACCGAGCAGGAGGAACCCCCATGGCAGCAGGCGATACGGTAATCACGGTCATCGGCAATCTGACGGCCGATCCCGAGCTTCGATTCACGCCCGCGGGCGCGGCGGTGGCCAATTTCACCGTGGCCTCCACGCCCCGCATTTTCGACCGTAATACCAACGAGTGGAAAGACGGCGAGGCGCTGTTCCTGCGCTGCAATATCTGGCGCGAGGCCGCGGAGAACGTCGCCGAAAGCCTGACCAGGGGATCCCGCGTGATCGTCAGCGGACGACTCAAGCAGCGCTCCTTCGAGACCCGCGAGGGCGAGAAGCGCACAGTCGTCGAGCTGGAGGTCGATGAGGTCGGTCCCTCGCTGAAATACGCCACGGCCAAGGTCAACAAGACCAGTCGCGGTGGCGGTGGCGGCGGTGGATTCGGTTCCAACAGCGGCGGTGGTGGTAACTACAACGCCGGCAACGGTGGCGGTGGAAAATCCGAGCAGGGCGCAGCTGAAGACCCGTGGGGTAGCGCGCCCGCGGCCGGCTCCTTCGGGGGCGGCCGGATGGATGATGAACCGCCGTTCTGAGACGGCCCGCACCGGCCCGCGACGGCGGGCCACCAAGAATACGGAGTGAACGCAAATGGCCAAGGCACCGGCGCGCGAAAAGGTGCTCAAGAAGAAGGCTTGCACTTTCTGCAAAGAAAGCAAGACCGGAATCGTCAACATCGACTACAAGGACGTTCCGCTGCTGCGGAAGTACGTCAGTGAGCGCGGCAAGATCCGGGCTCGCCGGGTTACCGGCAACTGCGTACAGCACCAGCGCGATATCGCCATCGCGGTGAAGAACTCGCGTGAGATGGCGCTGCTGCCTTACGTCTCGACGGCTCGCTGAGAAAGGTCGGTCAAGCAAATGAAGCTCATTTTGACTGCCGATGTGGACAACCTCGGCGTTCCCGGCGACACAGTTGAGGTCAAGGACGGCTACGGCCGTAACTACCTGCTGCCCCGTGGGCTGGCCATCGCTTCCAGCCGCGGCGCGGAGAAGCAGGTCGCCGGAATCCGACGGGCCCAGGAGGCCCGCCGGGTGCGCGACCTCGGCCATGCCAACGAGTTGAAGCAGGCCATCGAGAACCTGGAGGCGGTCTCGCTGTCGGTCAAGACAGCGGGCACCGGCAAGCTCTTCGGTTCGGTCACCCAGTCCGATGTCGCCGCCGCGATCAAGACGGCCGGCGGCCCGGTTCTGGACAAGCGCAGCATCGAACTGCCGAAGTCGCATATCAAGGCCACCGGTAAGCATCAGGTGACCGTGCATCTGCACCCGGACGTCGCCGCGAAGTTCGCGCTGGAGGTCGTGGCCGCCGGTTGATCCGGCCCCGATACGCACCCGAAGCCGGAGATCACGTTCGTTCGCCCACGGACGGACGTGATCTCCGGCTGGCTGTGTACTGTCACAGCTAGCCATGATTTGCTGATTATTAGCCAGCATTCGAGTGCTGGCGGGCGCCAGCGTTGCCGCTGTCCGTGCCCGTTTCGGCTCCGCGTGTCTTATCCACAGGATGTGAGTCCTGTGGATCAATCACAAAACCAACCGGACGTAATGTGACCCAGCTCATATCTGTTCGCTTGTCTGTTAACTCAACACGCCCGGATGTTCAACATCTCCGACACGCCGACACTTTGTTTATCCACACTGCGCTGACCGCAGAAATCCCGATCTAGCTGGATATTTCTGGCGGCTGACCTGCGTTTTCCCCAAGTTATCCACAAGTTGTGCACAACCTGAGGTGAACTATCCCCAGGTTATCCACAGGTCTGTGCACAGCACTGGTTGGCATGTGGATAGAACCTCGCCTACGTTCATCGCAGCACCATCGGCGATATCCCGGCGCGGCGCGGCGGATCGGATCTATCTGGGTGATAGCTGGTATGCCTGACCACTGGTCACCGGCACTCCGGCACCCGACAAAGCGACATTGTCGGACCCGTGGGGTAGAACCGGTCGTCTAAGGGTGCGTCCGGTCTGAAGGAGAGGACGGTCGAGTCGGATGGCAGTCGTCGATGACCGCGGGCACACGGACTTCCCCCCGGAGCCGCCCGGCGAGGATTTCGGGCGTCAGCCGCCCCATGACATGGCGGCCGAACAATCGGTGCTCGGCGGCATGCTGCTCAGCAAGGATGCCATCGCCGACGTGATCGAGGTCTTGCGTTCCGGTGATTTCTATCGGCCCGCCCACCAGGCCGTCTACGACACCATCCTCGACCTCTACGGTCGAGGTGAACCCGCCGACCCGGTCACCGTGGCCGCCGGCCTGGACCGCAGCGGTGAGCTGAAGCGGATCGGCGGCGCACCGTATCTGGTGACGCTCACGCAGACCGTTCCGACCGCGGCGAACGCGGGTTTCTATGCTGAGATCGTCGCCGAGAAGGCGATCCTGCGGCGGCTGGTGGAAGCGGGAACCCGCATCGTGCAGTACGGCTACGCCGGCGCCGACGGCCAGGACGTCGCCGAAGTGGTAGACCGCGCCCAGGCCGAGGTCTACGAGGTCACCGAACGCCGTACAGCCGAGGACTTCCTTCCGCTCGAGGAATTGCTCCAGCCCACCATGGACGAGATCGACTCCATCGCCTCCCGCGGTGGAATCTCGCTCGGTGTGCCCACCGGGTTCACCGAACTCGACGAGGTCACCAACGGTCTGCACCCCGGTCAGATGATCATCGTCGCGGCTCGGCCGGGTGTCGGAAAATCGACATTGGGAATGGATTTCATGCGCAGTGCCTCGATCCGGCACGGGCTGGCGAGTGTGATCTTCTCGCTGGAGATGAGCCGGACCGAGATCGTGATGCGCCTGCTGTCGGCCGAGGCCAAGATCAAACTCGGCGATATGCGATCCGGGCGGATGAGCGATGACGACTGGACCAAACTCGCACGGCGGATGAGCGAGATCAGCGAAGCGCCGCTGTTCGTGGACGATTCGCCGAACCTCACCATGATGGAGATCCGGGCCAAGGCCCGGCGGCTCAAACAGCGCCACGACCTGAAGCTCGTGGTGGTCGACTATCTGCAGCTGATGACCTCCGGCAAGAAGGTCGAATCGCGCCAGCAGGAGGTCTCCGAATTCTCTCGGCATCTCAAGCTGCTGGCCAAGGAACTGGAAGTTCCCGTGGTGGCGATCAGCCAGCTCAACCGTGGCCCGGAGCAGCGCACCGACAAGCGACCGCAGGTCTCGGATCTACGTGAGTCCGGTTCGCTCGAGCAGGACGCGGATATGGTGATCCTGCTGCACCGGCCGGACGCGATCGAGCGTGACGATCCGCGCGGCGGTGAAGCGGATCTGATCCTCGGCAAACACCGTAACGGGCCCACGGCGACCATCACAGTCGCCCATCAGCTGCATCTGTCGCGTTTCGTCGATATGGCCCGCGGCTGACCGGCTGCGGCCTGATTACCGCCGCTTCAGTCCGTCCAGAGTCTGCCGGGCTTGGTTCCGGGCGATCACGCCGAGCTCGTCCGGATTCACCGGAGGCTCGCCGTGCTGGCGCAGTACGGGGATTCGTACTCGCAGCGAGACATTGTCGTCCTGCACTCCCACGACGTAGTCCAGTCCGGTGGTATCGCTGGAGTCCGACGTCGCGGTGTGCCAGTAACCCTGGGAGCCGATTTCGGTGACCTCGCCGGAATTCGCTCCGGGCCCGGTGGTGTCCTCGTGTTTCCACTCGTCATAGGCAGGTGCGGCTCCGGCGGCGGTGAACTCGACCTCGAGGTCGATGGCGGCTTGATTCCAGTGGACGCCGTCACCGGACTGGCTTTTGTAGGTGAATTGGCATGACAGCCGGCCGGGGCGGTCATCAGTCGGCGGAGTTTCGTGGTGGTAGGGCGCTCGGTCCGGTGCGGACGACCACTTGTGCAACGGACTGGGGTCGACCAGGTCACACGCATCGGCGATCCCGTTCATCGAATACGTTCCCGGTGCCGCTGCCGGGGGCGGTGTAGTGGTGGGGATAGGGGATGGCCTCGCTGGGGTGCTGGAGGACGCCGCGTCAGCGGCGGGCCGAGGTTCACTGCCGCCACCGGCGATGATGACGCCGATCACCACACCCGCGGCCAGCAACACCACCGACCCGACGACACCGGCGGCGATCAGGCCCGCCTTATCGGGGCCGGTCGGTGCGGGTACGAATTGCGGTGGCGGCGGCTGGTATCCCTGTCCGGGCCGACCGTACCCGGTGACGGGGTGTGTCTCCTCGCCCTTCGAGAAATGTGGTTGCTGTGCAGTCGGATCGGCGTTGCCTGCGAGCGGCCGGTCGGGCCCGTGTCGAGGGTCCGTCATCTCCCGCGACCCTTCCGTTCCTCGACGTGCTCCCCGCCGACCTTCCATGCCGCGCCGATCCTACTGTGCCGTTGGCCGAGTAGTCCCTGAACAGTCTCCACCAGGCTGGTCTTTCTAGTTCTGCCGCAGTCCGTCGAGCACCTTGCGGGCCTGGGCCCTGGCGACCGTATCGAGTTCGTCGCGACCCACCGCCGGGGAATCCTTCTCACGGGAGAGTTCGATCTGCACCTGCACCGCGACACCACCGTCCAATACGCACACCCCGTATTCGGCGTCGACGATGCCACCGAAGTTGTCGGCTTCGAACTGCCAGTAGCCCCGGGTGCCGATTCCGGTGAACTCCCCGGACGTCACCTCCGAACCGCTATCGGCGAGTTCGGCGGTCGTGCGTGTGCAGTGGTCGTACTTTCGCGCGGCAGAGCCGTCCACAACGTCGGCCCACACCCTCATTGCGGCGGTGTTCATCGGAAACTCGTCGCCGGTCGAATTGTCGTAGTAGACACTGCACTGCAGGTTGCCGAAGTTGCCGGACGCCGGAGTCTGCTCATGGGCAGGATCGGGACGCGGCGTGGACGCCCACCTGGTCAACGGCGTGGGATCGACCAGATCGCATGCATCGGTGACCCCCCTCATCGAGTAAGTCGCCGGTTCCGGCCCAGCGGTGGCAACAATTTCGTCATCTCGGCCGCCCAGGATCACACCGACCACCACACCGATCAATAGCACCACCACGGCCGCCCCGACAGCACCGGCGACGATCAGCCCCGATGTGCCGCGACCGGTCGGCCGCGGCGGATACGCCGTCGGCGGAAGTTGCTGCTGCGGCCGATATCCTTGACCGCCTTGCTGATAGCCGAAAACGTGTGGGCCGGAGTCGGAACCCGACACGGGTGGGATGCGAGTGTCCGGGATCGACCGGCCGTCTGTCGGCCGATCCTGTTGCCGGACAGCGGAATCGGCATCGCTCACCCTCGGCTGATCACCGGAACTGTGCGGAGAACCAGTCATGCCCGGTAAACCCTCCCGTCTCGGCCGGGCCTCCCCGACCGGCCATAGACGCCGACCCGGATTCTAGTTGCTCGGTGACGCAACCGGACGACGAGGCAGCGCGCCCACCGGAGACGTCACCCGGGTGCGTATCGCCTTCTCGGTTGTTCTCAGCCCGGTTGGAAGAACGCGAGCATTCGCCGGCTGGCGTCCGGCGATGTCAGGATTTCCTGTATCTGCGCGGACATCCGGGCGGCAGCGCTGGTGCGTTCGAACATCTCGCGTTCGTACTCCTCGACGGCGGCGGAACGGTCGGCCGGGTGCGCGGCCAGCGCGAGACCGAGCAGGGCGCCGTCCAACAGCGCCATGTTGGCACCCTCGCCCGCCGGCGGCATGAGGTGCGCGGCGTCGCCGACCAGCGTGAGGTCAGGGCTCGACGCCCAGGTCAGGCCGACCGGGAGAGTGGTGATCGACCGCGGCACGACCGTGTCGTCGCAGGCCGCGATCAGTGCGGTGAACCGTGGGTCCCAGCCGGGCAGCAGTTCGATCAGCCGCGCCCGGGCGGCGGCCGGGTCGTCGAACGGGATCCCGCTGGTGGTGAACCAGTCCTCGGCGGTGTTGTAGAAGTTGAGGCCGATGCGAACACGGCCGTCGCCGTTGCGCTGCGCCGCCAGGGACAGTCCGTTGCCGAGGACCCAGTAGTTGCCGCGCCCGACCCTCGCCGCGAGGTCGGGGTGCGTGCGGTCGATATCGGGAATGCCGACCTCGACGACGTTCTGACCGATATGCGCCGGGCGGGCGTCGGTGAGCAGCGCGCGCACCCGGGACTGCGCGCCGTCCGCGCCGACCAGTAGGTCGTAGGTCGCGCTGCTGCCGTCGGCGAAGTGCAGCAGTCCGTTGTCGGCGGATTCGTACGCGTGCCCCCAGCGCACCATGTCTTCGGGGAGGGAATCCAGCAGCAGGTTGCGCAGATCGGCGCGGTCGACCTCGGGTCGAGCGAGTGGGGCGTCCTCGGGCGTGTCCTCTTGGAGCAGCAAGGTGCCGTCCGGCTCCAGCAGGCGCATGTCCTGCCCTTCGCCGCGGGCGATCGCGTGGAACTGATCGATCAGGCCGGCCACACGTAGCGCGCGCTGCCCGGAATGTATGTCGAGCATGCCGCCCTGACCGCGCGCGGCGCGCGAGGTTTCACGTTCGTACACGACGGCGTCGATTCCGTTCACGTGCAACACCCGGGCGAGGGCGAGGCCGCCCAGTCCGGCTCCGACGATGGTGATGGTCATGGTCAGCCTTCCGATACACTGCATTAGCCAATACACTGTATCGCGCCAGGCGCTATATCGTCAGCTGCATGTTGGTGTGGGAGCGGCCGGAGCCGCCGGATAGACCGGTGCCGGCCCCATTGAGCCGGGAGCGGATCGTCCGAGCGGCGATCCGGCTGGCGGACGCGGACGGGCTGGCGGCGGTGTCGCTCCGCAAGGTCGCCGCCGCACTGGATGTGGGGCCGATGCGGCTGTACGGCTACATCGCCACCAAGGAGGAGTTGCTCGACCTGATGGTCGATGCGATCTACGCCGAGATGCGGCCGACCGGAGACGGTTGGCGAGAGGTGCTGCGGTCCCTTGCCGAAACCACCCGGACGGTCGCCCACCAGCACGAATGGTTCGCCGACCTGATCGGCGGGCGGCCCCAGCTCGGGCCGCACGCGCTGGCACGGGGAGAGGCTGTGGTGGCCGCGATGGGCGGCGTCGATGTGGACAGCGTCATGCCGGTGGTCGACGCGGTCAATGCGTATGTCGTCGGCGTGGTGCGCCGGGAGATCACCGAGCGGCGCGCCGAGCGGGCCACCGGAATGGACAAGAGGCAATGGCAGGCCACCTTCGGGCCATATCTGGAGCGGACCCTCGCAACCGGCCGGTTTCCCGCGCTGGCCACGGTCATCCGCGACGCGGCCCACTGGGACGCCGACCGAACCTTCCGCACCGGCCTCGACTTCCTCCTCGACGGCATCGAAGCCCGCATCTCGCGATAACGCGCGGCCGAAGGACCGGACCGGTACCGTCCGAAGAAATGCCATGGAACCGGGATTCGAGCCGCAGTGCATCCCGTGAGACAGCTGAGGGATCCGCTGGTCAGCTGAGATCGACAGGTCCCCCGCGATCCGAGTGTCCTCGGTGGGGTCGCCGACGCCGATCAGCTGACGAGCGGATCGAGTGCTGTTGCGCGGCAACGCGGTGCTCAGCTGAAGGGCTCCAGTACGAAGCGGCCCCACGCTACGTAGGCGGCCAACGCGAGATAAACGGCATTGAGCAGCACCAGCTTGAACTGGCCGAGCCTGCCATGGGTGATCATCGCGCCGATCATGAGCAGTACCCAGCAGGTCGCGGTTACCGCGACCATGACCGGTGCGATATCGAGTACCGCGGGCAGAATCAAACCGGCGGCGGCGAGCAGTTCGAGGATCCCGAGGGTTCTGATGAACCCGGCACTGGCGTCCCGGGTCCATTCGCCGCCGTGCTGAGCGGCCAGTTTCTCCTTCGGAACGAATGTTTTGCTGATTCCGCCGGCCAGTGCGACGAGTGCCAGCAATACGGTCGCGATCCAGATACCGATATTCACGGGTGCTTCCTTATGTGTCAGTGGTTCGTGGGGAGCGGCGAGCCGGGCAGCGGCGTCGAATCGAAGTACCTGACCTCGTATTCGCGTTCGCTGAACTTCCAGCCGTCGGGGGTGCGCCGGTAACGGTCGTGATAGAGGGCGTAGTTGCGCTGCGAGCTGCCGTCGTGCATCCGCCCGAACTCCTCGATGTAGGCACGGCCCATGGCGGTGTCGCCGCTGACGCGGACGATGCCCGGGTGAACGTTCTGAATGAAGAACTCCCACAGTCCCTGCCCCCATTCGATGCCCGCGCGGATCTCCTGGCGGCCGACGAACTCCCTGTCGATATGCGGCCACCGCATCACCGCGTCGGGCGTGAACAGTGCTGCGACGCGATCGAAGTCGCGCATCATCACCGCGTCGGTGAGTTCGCCGCACAACGCCTCGACTTCGATCCGGTCCGCGATGTCCAGCTGGTCGCTCATCGGGTCCACCTCTCTTATCGGTCTCCACCGGGGATCTGCCCCGGCGACAGATCCAGCATCGGCGCAGGCCACCGACCGAACAACGTAAACTTCGTGTACTGATCCATAACGCTGGAGTTATTTATGGAGCTACGTGATATCGAGATCTTCCTGACGCTGGCCGAGGAATTGCACTTCGGCCGTACCGCCGCACGACTGCACGTATCGCAGGCGCGTGTCAGCCAGGCCATCCGGCAGCAGGAACGGCGTATCGGCGCGGCCCTGTTCGAGCGCACCAGCCGGCACGTGAGCCTGACGCCGGTCGGCCGGCGTCTCCAGCAAGACCTGCAACAAGTCCACGACCTCCTCCAGGAAGCGCTGGCCCGTGCCGAAGCGGCGGGCCTGGGCGCGGGCCAGACGCTGAGAATGGGCGTGTTCGGGCACGCCGGATATGAATTGCGCCCTCTGACAGACGCATTCCGCACTCGCTACCCGGGCAGCGATATCGCGTTCGGCGAGATCAACGGCAGCGACCCGTTCACCTCACTGCGCACCGGGGAACACGATGTGAATGTGCTCTGGCTGCCGGTTCTCGAACCCGACCTCACCGTCGGCCCCACCGTGCTCACCGGCCGGCGGGTGCTGGCGGTGTCCGCCGCTCATCCGCTAGCCGAGCGAGGTACGGCGTCCCTGGAGGATCTCGCCGACAATCGTGTCGTCGACTTCGGCCCCGACGCCCCCGAGTACTGGGTCGCGTCCATGGTCCCCACTCGCACGCCGCAGGGTCGCCGGATCCCCCGCGGGCCGGTCGCGAAGACCTTCCACGAAATCCTTTCGCTGGTCGCGTCCGGGAACTGCGTCCACCCGCTGGGCGAGATCGCCGCCCGTTACCACAGCCCTCCGGGCATCGTCTTCCTGCCCGTGCCCGACGCCCCCGACCTCCAATGGGCGCTGACCTGGCGTTCCACCGCCGATAGCGCGGCCGTCCGCGCCTTGGCCCGCACGGCCGCCGATATCGGCCCGATCCAGCTGTGACGCTGCGGAATCCGCCACTCGAGGCTGCCCGGTGTCACTGCCGCGAATCTGCTGCGTCGTGATACGCGAAATCCGCCGACCGCTCCGAAAAGGAACGGTCGGCGGATGCGTTCGGTATGTCCGGGATCAGGGAACCACGACCGGGCCGGCGAGGGGCTGCGGGTCGTCGGCCCAGCGGTGGCCGGTCTCCCGCGGCGTGGCGCCGTGGTCGGCCCACGCGGCCAGCAGCTGCGCGACCTTGTTGTGCATGACGGTGCGGAGCCGGTCGAACGAATTCTCCGGGGTGTCGTCCACCTCGCCGAGCAGCAGCCACCAGGCCCAGGCCACGGCCCCGGCGTTCGCGACGAAGTCGGGCAGCACCGGGATGCCGCGGGCGGCGAGCATGGCCTCCGCTTCCGGTGTGGTGGCGGCGTTCGCGGCCTCGACGATGATCCGGGCGCGGACATCGAACGAGTTGTCCGGTGTGATCGCGTAGGAGATCGCCGCCGGGACAAGGATATCGACGTCGGCGGACATGATCGTGTTACGCGGCAGCTGCGCGATTCCCGCCGGCAGCCGGGAGCGGTCGATCTCGCCGTAGCCGTTGCGCAGGTCCAGCAGCGCCGGAACGTCCAGGCCGTCGGCGCAGTGCAGGGTGCCGACGGCATCGGCCACGGTGGTGACCTTCATTCCGGCCTCGTGCAGGTAGTAGGCGGCCGCCCCGCCCATGGTGCCGACGCCCTGGATCGCGACGGTCGTCTCGGCGGGCGCCTGCCCCCACCAGACCGAGGCGGCGAGACAGGCGTGCGCGACCCCGTAGCCGCCGATCACGTCGCCCAGCAGGAACCCTCCCTCGACTGCCGCGTTGAGCCCGTTGCGGACCCGTTCGAGGGTTGCGGCCGGGTTGTCGGCGCGACTGATCGCGGCGTGGTAGCTCTGCCCCAGGCCGAGCTTTTCGAAAACCTCGTCGATCAGGTGCTGCGGGACTCCGAGGTCTTCCGCGGTCACCCAGTGCGAATCGAGCCACGGGCGCATGGCCTCGCAGAAGCGTTCGAGCACTTCGATGGCGCGCGGATCCTTGGGGTCGAAGTCGATCCCGCCCTTGGCGCCGCCGATCGGCAGATCGAAGGTGGCGGTCTTGTTGGCCATACCGCGGGCCAGGTCCTCGACCTCGGTCAAGGTGCAGCCGGCCCGCATCCGGGTACCGCCGGTGGCCAGGCCGGCCCGCAGGGTGTGCACGACGAGGTAGCCGACCGCGCCGGTGAGCGAGTCCGTCCACTGCAGGCGCATATACGGCTCGGAACGACGGATCGCGGGGGCGACGGTTGCGGCGGGAATGGTCGGAACGGTTTGGGCGGTCAGCTGTGGGGTAACCGCAATGTGCGGGGTGCCATCAACCGGGTTCTGCATCGTCGTCACGGCGAACTACCTCCTCGTCGGGCTCGGTGCCGGTCACCACCACCCACAGGGAAATACGGGGCTACGTCATTTCCCGTGCGGACTCCGTCGTCTCGCCGATGGTTCGCATCCGGTGTCACCAGGGTGCGGGTGTACGTGCCGTCGCGTCTATTTACGGTTCGTTCACGGCAGTGTTCAGCGTTGCTGCACAACGCTTAGGCTCGGATACATGGACCTGTCGCTGGCTCGTCTGCGAATGCTGCGTGAATTGCACCGGCGCGGCACGGTTACGGCCGCCGCGACCGCGCTGCACTACACCGCGTCCGCGGTCTCCCAGCAGCTCGCGCAGCTGGAACGCGATGTCGGCACCCGGCTGTTCGAACGGCGGGGGCGGCGGGTGCAGCTGACCGATCTCGGGGTGCTGCTCGCCGAGCACGCCGAGGAGATCCTCGCCTCGGTCGAGCGGGCGACCCAGGCCCTCGAGGATGCCGGCGAATCGGTGGCGGCGAAACTCACCGCCGGGGTGTGGGCGTCGGTGGCCTCCGGCCTGCTGCCCGACGCGCTCACCGCCCTCGCGCACACCCACCCGGGCATCCTCGTGCGGACGCGGGAACTCGCTCCGGAGGCGACCGCCGCCGCGGTTCGCGACGGCGCACTCGATCTGTCGTTCGTACTCGACTACTCGAATTATCCGATGACCTGGGACCGCGGTCTCGAACGCGCGGTGATCGCGGTCGAGCGGATCTACGCCGCCGTCCCGCCCGGCGCGGTGCCGGCGGCCAGCGTGACGCTGGCCGAGCTGACCGAGCACCCGTGGATCCTCGCGCCTGCCCGCTCGCATTTCGGCAATGCGGCTCGGCTGGCGTTCCAGTCGGTCGGGCTCGAGCCGCGGATCGACCACGAGGTGGAGGAGCAGGCGACCGCGATGGCGATGGTAGCGGCCGGACTCGGTGTGACACTGGTGTCGGACCTGGGCCTGGCGCTGCGCCCGCCGGGAGTGGACATCGTCGCGCTGGGCGACATACTCACCCGGACCGTGTCGCTGGCCTACCGCACCAATACGGCGCGCCGAGCGGCACTGCTGCTCGTGGTGGACGCGGTCCGGACCGCGGCGGCGGAGAAAGGGCTGGGCGCCGACACCGTGCTGCCCGCGCCGGCCGATACGAAGTCCGCACCGCCGACACCGGAGCCGAACGGAGCGACCGACAGGAACCTGGGGCTCGGCTGATCGGTCCCGGTCCGATCGGGCGCGGTGCGCGCCGGAGGGGGACCGGTACGGGAGGATCTCGTATCCGGCCGGGTCAACAGCATTGTGTTACCGTGCAATTCGGGTTCGATCACCCACACGGCATTCGATTTCAGGGTGACCGAGGTCCGTCCGTGGGGTCGTAGGGACCCTACAGCTCCCGGATGACCCGGCACGGGTTTCCGGCCGCGAAGACCTGGGGTGGGATATCGCGGGTGACCACACTGCCGGCACCGACCACCGCGTTCTCGCCGATGGTGACGCCCGCGCATACGACGACCCCGCCGCCCAGCCAGACATTGTCGCCGATCGTGACGGGCGCGGCGGATTCCCAGCGTCGGCGGCGCAGTTCGTGATCTTCCATGGGGTGCAGCGGGGTGAGGATCTGGACGCGAGGACCGATCGACACGTCGTTGCCGATGGTGACCGGGGCGCAGTCGAGGATGACGGCGTCGTAGTTCAGGAAAGTGTTCGCACCCAACTGGATCGTGTAACCGTAGTCGCAGCGGAAGGGCGGCATGATCACCGTGTCCGCGCCGCAGGAACCCAGGAGCCGATCCAGGATCTCCCGGCGTTCGGTGTCCGCGTCCGGGGCGGTGTCGTTGTAGCGGGCGATCAAGGTGCGGCAGGTGCGGCGTTCCGCGACCAGTTCGGGGTCGTTGTCGCGATAGAGATCGCCGCGCAGCATACGTTGCTTGTCGGTCGCCATGGCATGATCCTGCCGCATCACCGTGGCGGGCACGGTGATGCGGCGTGGTGGGCACGGCGCCCGGCCTACCGACCGGCCCGGCGTGCGTTCCGGATCATCCGGCTGTCGTGACGGTCCGCCGGGCGACCGCGGCGAAGAAGTTCCGGATATCGCCGGCCAGCACTTCGGGGGCTTCGTGCGCGGCGTAGTGTCCCGGCGCGTCATTGGGTCCGCCGACGACCGATCCGGCGTCGTAGGAATTCCAGCTGACGATATCGGCGTGGTCGCGGTCGGCGAACCGCCGGATCGACTGGAAATCGCCCTTGAACATCGCCAGTCCCGTCGGCACCGTGGTCGGCCCGGTCGGGTGATCGGTGGTGTGGGCGTTCTCGTAATAGAACCGGATCGAGGAGGCCGCGGTGCCGGTGAGCCAGTAGAGCGCGATATTGGCGATGACGAATTCCGGGTCGAGGCTCTCCCCGAACAGTTGCGTGTTCCAGCCGAGCAGGCCCAGCGGTGAATCGGTCAGCGCGTAGGCCAGCGTCTGGGGCTGCTGGCTGCAGAGGAGATTGAACGCCATCTTGTTGTCCTGGAACCACTGCAGATGTTCGAGCCCGGCCAGATCGTCTGCGGAGAGATTCTCGAATTCCGCCGGATCACCGGACGGGAACGAGAACAGCTGGGTGACGTGCACGCCTACGATCCGATCGGGAACGAGCCGGCCGATCTCCGGCGAGATCATCGATCCGCCGTCGTTGCCGATCGCACCGAAGCGCTCGTATCCGAGCCGGTCCATCAATTCGATCCAGGCCTTCGCGGTGCGCTGGGAGTTCCAGCCGGTGCTGCGGGTCGGTCCGGAGAAGCCGAAGCCGGGCAGCGAGGGGATCACCAGGTGGAAGGCGGGTGATTCGGGTGACCCGGGTTCGGTCAACGGTGCGACGAGGTCCAGGAATTCGAGCACCGAGCCGGGCCAGCCGTGGGTGAGGATCACCGGCGTCGCGTCTTCTCGGGGTGAGCGGATGTGCAGGAAGTGGATGTCCTCCCCGTCGATTTCGGTGACGAACTGCGGGTGGTCGTTGAGCCGCGCTTCGATCTTGCGCCAGTCGAACTCCGCCAGCCAGTACTGCGCCAGCGCGCGCACCCGGGCGCCGGGTACGCCGTAGCTGTCGCCGACCCCGGTCAGCTCGTTCGGCCACAGCGCCCGGCGCAGGCGGTCGGCCAGGTCGTCGAGCTGTGCCTGCGGGATCTGGACGGTGAACGGGCGGAGAGAGGTCATCGTAGAACTCCTGTCTGGAACGGAATGTTTCGTTCTGTTAAGAGAGTAGCAGAACGGATCATTCCGTTTCAACTCTTGCGCCGAGATGAGTCGTATTCGTAGATGCAAGCACTGATCGGGTGGGTCGAACGACGACTGCGGCAGCGGACAGGATGTCCGCTGCCGCAGTCGGGCGGTTCGAATCGGCAGGCCGAGGCCGCCGTGGGATCAGGCGACCGGAGTCGGCTCCGAGGCGGCGGCCGGCTTCTCCTCGTCTTCCTTGCGGTTGCGTCGGATGCTCGAGATCACCGCGGCGCCGATGAAGGCGATGCCCACGAGACCGGTGATGAGCTCGTTGACGTGGACACCGATGGAGATCAGCAGGATCAGCGCGAGCGCGCCGATCGCCCAGTGGGCGCCGTGCTCCAGGTACACGTACTCGGACAGGGTGCCCTTGCGTACCAGATAGACGGTGATGGACCGGACGAACATGGCGCCGATCAGGCCGAGGCCCAGCGCGATGATGATCGGATCCGAGGTGATGGCGAACGCGCCGATGACACCGTCGAAGGAGAACGACGCGTCCAACACCTCGAGGTAGAGGAACAGGAAGAACCCGGCCTTACCGGTGGCCTTGGCCAGGCCGGACGGTCCTCCGGCCGCCTCTTCGGCGTGCTCTTCGGCGTTGAACATCGAACCGAGGCCGTCCACGGCGATATAGACGACCAAGCCGAGCAGGCCCGCGAGCAGCACGGTGGACCGGTCGTTCTCGTCGGCCAGGAACTCCGCGGCCAGGATCAGCCCGACACCGGCGATGACCACCGAGACCATATCCAGCTTGCCCGCCTTGGCCAGCGGGCGCTCCAGCCAGGTCAGCCAGGTGAGTTCACGTTCGGCGAGGATGAAGTTGAGGAACAGCATCGCCAGGAACATTCCGCCGAACGCGGCGATCTGCGGATGCGCGTCGGTGAGCAGGGTCTCGTAGCTGGGGCTGCCGTCCGGGAAGTAGGCGGCGTCATCGGCCGGCGGATTCAACGCCAGGTCGAAGGCTTGAACCGGGTTGAGCCCCGCGCTGAGCCACACGATGGCCAGCGGGAAGATCAGTCGCATACCGAAGACGGCGATCAGGATGCCGACGGTGAGGAAGATCTTCTGCCAGAACTCGCTCATCTTTTCCAAGATGGTGGCGTTGATGACGGCATTGTCGAAGGAGAGGGAAACCTCGAGGATGCCGAGGATGAGGCAGAGTGCCAGGGCGGTCGGGCCGCCGTAGAGGAAGGCCACCCCCAGCGATATCACCGTGACTACTAACGATAAACCGAATATGCGCAGGACCACGCTGGGACCTTTCGTGTGCGGTGGCCGGACTGCGGTCGGTATACCGGCCTGAACGAAAACCTGGTCGGCGGCGTCGACGACCAGTTGTCACCAGCGTTGCCGTCCACCGCCTAATTGTCCAATTTGTCCCCTCACGCCTCACTGGGAAGGTGAACGAGGGGGCCCGTGGCCGGACCCCCTCACGCTACCCGTGGGTGTGAATCGTCAGACGTTCACTCCGTAGTCGCGGGCGATACCGGCCAGACCGGAGGCATAGCCCTGGCCGATGGCACGGAACTTCCACTCGGCGCCGTTGCGGTACAGCTCGCCGAACACCATCGCGGTTTCGGTGGAGGCGTCCTCGGAGAGGTCGTAGCGGGCCAGCTCTTCGCCGTTGGCCCGGTTCACGACGCGGATGTAGGCGTTGCGCACCTGACCGAACGACTGCTGACGGCCGTCGGCCTCGTAGATCGAGACCGGGAAGAAGACGCTCTCGATCGTCGGCGGGGTGTTCGCCAGGTCGACGTTGATGACCTCGTCGTCGCCCTCGCCTTCACCGGTGGTGTTGTCGCCGACGTGCTCGATGGCGCCGTCGGGGGACTTGAGGTTGTTGAAGAACACGAAGTGCTGGTCGGAGACGACCTTCTTGTCCGCCCCCGTGGCGATCGCGCTGGCGTCCAGGTCGAAATCGGTGCCCGTGGTGGTGCGGACATCCCAGCCGAGGCCGACAGCGACCGAGGTGAGCCCCGGAGCCGCTTTGCTCAGCGAGACGTTGCCGCCCTTGGACAAACTGACACCCATGCGGGATTCCCTTTCGTAGTTGTCTGTGGTTCCCAGCATGTCCGTGATCGCCGGGTACGAAATACGACAGTAGTGGCTTTCGGCGAACTTGCGCAGAAACTCGGGCAAGCCCGACATCGGTCCGGGCACCCCGCGCGCCCGGATGGTTTGGTGCGACACGGTTTCGGGGCCCGCCGCCGCCGACCGGCCGCGTTGACTGCCTGCGGTGCGGTGCACGCCCGACCGGATGTCGTGACCTGCGGCGGCGCGTACACGGTGGGATCTCATACCATCGGGTCTGTGGCAGGCCGTAGGCGTGGATGGTTCCGGTCGGGGGAGGATCCGTGGTTCGAACAGGTCCGCTCGGCGCTGACGACGACGTTCCTGGACATGGACCGGCGGCAGTCGGCCGCCGACGCGGCCGTGGTCGCGTCCGAAGAGATCTTCCCGGAGCGGGAGCTGGGCCGCCGGTGGGCGCCGGTGCGCGATACCTGCTACGCGGCCGCGGCGGCCTATCTCGAGTTCACCGGTGCGCTCGACGAGGACGAAGAGGCCGGTACCCGCCGGCCCGACCGGCAACAGCGGGTGGACGCCGTGCTGCGCCAGTTGCGTGGGGCCGCGGAGGGGGTCGACCGGTTCTACCACGGTGACAAGGGCGCGCTGGAGGAAGCGGTCGCGGTGCGAGGAACAGTGCCCGAACTGGTCGACCGGGTCACCGCGGCCGCGGCGCGGGTTCGCGGAGTCGCGGCCGAATCCGAGTACGCCGGATACCCCTCTGTACATGCGGCCGCGACCGCCGTGGATGAGGCGCTCGTCACACTCGCCGCGTTACCCGCGGACGCGCGCGGCCGGGTCCGGGCGGCGGCGAACCGCTTGGCGGCCACCACCGGCGAATTGTCGGAAGCGTTGGCCCACGCCCCATCTCGCGCTGCAGCCGCCCGCAACGCGATCGCCTCGGTCACCACCCGGATCGCCGCGGTCCGCACGCGGGCCGAGCGGATCGGGCCCGCGCACTCGGCGCTGCTGCGTGAGTTCAATGCTGCGAGTTCGGCGGATCTGGCCGACAATGAGCGCACAAGCGAGCGTCATATCACCGCCGCGGACACCGCCCTCGCCGGGGCGCGCGCCGCCGCGGCCGAGCACAACCCGGAGCCGGCCCTTGACCTGACCACGACTGCACGCGGCCACCTCGCCGACGCCGAACAACTTGTCGACGCCGTGACAAAGCGGCTGGCCGAGTTGCGGGCGGTCCGCGACGATCCGCGCCAACGCGCCGAGGCCGTACGGTTCCGGCTCCGGGACGCTCAGATGCTGGCGGTCTCGCGGGGGCTGGTCGCCGAATGGGGTTCGGTACTCGACGCTCAGGTCGAACGCCTCGACAGGGTCACCGCATCGCTCACGGGGCGGCACCCCGATTATTGGGCGTATGTAAACGAACTCGACACCATCTCCGAATTCATTGCCGGGGTGGTCGAGCGGATGCGGAAACAACCACCACCGGGACAAAGACGAGGATGAGACGGGGGCTCGATGACCGCAGGCATGGCCGTCCGGCAGGAAATCTCCCTGCACAAACGGGTACCGCGCCGACATTTCAGGCAACTACAGGGTCCGGACGCCAGAGCCCTGTTCCACCGCCAACCGGAAACGCTCGACGATCACGCCGACCGGGAGACGCTGGCGGTGGCCTTGGGCGCCACACTGTATGTACCGGCCACCCGGACCGATCTGACGTCGACGATCGTCCGCCGCGCCGATCAAGGTGTGTGCTCGATGGTCATCGATCTCGAGGACGCTGTCGCAGACCACGAGGTAGAGGCCGCCAAACGGCAGACCGTGCGCACGCTCGACGAGCTGGCCGCCCGCCCGGATCCGAGCCCGCTGCTGTTCGTCCGGGTCCGTGACGCCGATACCGTCCCCGAACTGCTCGACCAGTTGGGCGCGGGTGCGCAGGTGCTCACCGGTTTCGTCTTCCCCAAGTTCGACAGCGCTTCGGCGCCCAAATACCTCGCCGCCCTGTCCGCCGCGGCGGCTCGGTCGGCCCGCCCTGTCTACGGGATGCCGGTGCTGGAGTCGGCGTCGCTGGTGCACCGGCAGACCAGGGATATCGAACTCACCCAGATCGCGGCGATACTGGCCGAGCACCGGGAGAACATTCTCGCCGTGCGGATCGGCGCGACCGATATGTGCGCCACCTTCGGCATCCGCCGCGACCGCGACCTGACCATCTACGATGTGCGGGTCATCGCGGATGTGATCGCCGATATCGTCAATTATCTGGGTCGCGCCGACGGCACGGGCTTCGTGATCACCGGGCCGGTCTGGGAGTATTTCGCCGACCATGAGCGGATGTTCCGGCCGCTGCTGCGCACCGCGCCGTTCGAGGAATCCGACGCGGTACCGTTCCGCAGCTACCTGGTGAGCCGCGACCTCGACGGGCTGCTGCGCGAGATCACGCTGGACCGGGCCAACGGCATCCAGGGCAAGACTGTCATCCACCCCTCGCATGTGGCGGCCGTGCACGCGCTGTCGGTGGTCACCCACGAGGAGTATTCGGATGCGCTGGACATCCTGCAGGTCGAGGTGGGCGGGGTCGCCGCGTCCGGTTACCGGAACAAGATGAACGAGATGCGGCCACACCGCAGCTGGGCCCGGCACACGCTGGCCCGGGCGCGGGTCTTCGGAGTGGCGAAGAAAGGAGTGTCCTTCGTGGATCTGCTATCGGCACTGGTGCAGGGATGAGTGCACGAACCGGCGGTGAGTCGTATTGGGCGACTCGCACTCTCGGTATCGAACTGCTGCATCGGAACACTTTCCGGTTCGGCGACACCCCCGATACGTTGCCGGACGAACCGGCGATCACCGAGCTGCTGCAACCCGGGCTCCGCAAGAATCCGCGGCGCGCCCATCTGCTGGTGTCCACGGTGCTGGGCAAACATCTGCCGACCGATCCGCTGCGGATCCGGGATTCGGGCAACCGGCTGGGCGATCTCGTCCGCGCGGTTCTCGGCGAACAGGACGCGGTGGTCCTCGGATTCGCGGAGACCGCTACCGGCCTCGGGCACTGTGTGGCGACCCGCATCGATGCCGCGTGCTACCTGCACTCGACCCGCCGGACGGTACCCGGGGCGGTGACGCTGACCGGCTTCGAGGAAGGGCATTCGCACGCGACCTCGCATCTGTTGCAGCCGATGCCGGGGGACGTGTTCACCGCCGGGCTGCCGCTGGTGCTGGTGGACGACGAGATCTCCACCGGCAATACCGCGCTGGAAGCGATTGCGGCGCTGCACGAATTCGAGCCGCGCACCCACTATGTGCTGGCCGCGCTGGTCGATATGCGGACGGAGGCGGACCGCGATCGGTTCGCGGCGGCGGCCGCCGAACTGGGCGCGCGCATCGATACGGTCTGCCTGGCGTCGGGCGGCATCGTCCTGCCGGACGGGCTGGTCGCCACCGTCGCGGAGCTGCCCGGGGCCGAACTCAATCCGGTCGCGGACCGGCGAGGCCGGTCCGCGCGACTCGATCTGCCCTGGCCGCCGGACGTACCCGAGGGCGGCCGGCACGGGTTCCTGCGTGCGGACCGCGCCGCCTTCGAACAGGCCACCACCGTGGCGGCGAAGATCCTGCGGGACCAGTTGGTGACCGAATACTCCGGCCGTCCGGTCGTCGTGCTCGCCCACGAGGAGTTGATGTATCTACCGCTGTGCCTGGCGGTGGCGACCGCCGAGTCCGGTGTTCCGGTGCGGTACCAGACCACTACCCGTTCGCCCGCGCATGTGCTCGACGAACCCGGTTATCCGCTGCGCCGCGGCTTCCGTTTCCCGGCTCCCGAATCGGGCGAGCAGCAGCCGCGCTATCTCTACAATGCCTGCTGGCCGGCCGAATCCGGCGCCGCCGCCGATCCGGTGCTGGTGTTCGTGGCCGATACTCCGGCCGACAGCGCACGCCTGTACGCCCCGGGCGGACTGGTGGACGTGCTCACCGCCGCGGGTTCCGACGTTCTGGTCGCGGTAGTTCCGGGTGCGGACCCACGAACCCTGGCCGCCGCGCGGTCGGGGCGCACGGTGGAGTTCGCCGGACCCGATCCGCTGTACGGTCCCGAATTCGGATCCTACGGCCGTGCCGATGTGGCCTGGCTGCTGAAGGATCTTTCCGGCGTCGACCTGGAAGCCGATATCGCATACCGGGAAGAGCGGATCCAGGCCGGGGTCGCGCACTACGCCGAATCACTGCCCATCGAATACCAGCCCGACGCGGCCTACCGCGAATTATTCGACCGGGTGCTGACCGAGAGCGCACAGCGGCTGGCGCTCGCGGTGGGAACGGTAGCCGAAGTCGTCGTCGCCGAACGCGGTACCGATATCGTGCTGGCGTCATTGGCCCGCGCCGGTACCCCCATCGGGATTCTCATCCGGCGCTGGCTGGCAACCGGGCACAATGCCCGCCCCGGCCTCGATATCCCGCATTACGCGGTGTCGATCGTGCGTGATCGCGGCATCGACTCCGTCGCACTGGACTATCTCGCCCACCATCACGATCCCGGTTCGGTGGTGTTCGTCGACGGCTGGACCGGAAAGGGCGCGATCGCGCGGGAACTCACCGAGGCGCTCGACGCCTATCACGCGGCGGGCGGCGCCCGGTTCGACGACGATCTCGCCGTGCTCGCCGATCCCGGCCACTGCGCGCGCACCTTCGGGACGCGCGATGATTTCCTGATCGCTTCGGCGTGCCTGAACTCCACGGTCTCCGGACTGGTTTCGCGCACGGTGCTCAACCGGGACCTGATCGGTCCGGACGAGTTCCACGGCGCCAAGTTCTATTCCGAACTCGGCGCCGATGACGCCTCGGCGCGGCTGATCGACACCGTCACCGCGGCTTTCGAAACCGTCCGTCCGCGGGTGGACGAGCAGGTCGCGGCGTTGCGGACCGGCGACCGCGCACCCACCTGGGCCGGTTGGGCCTCGGTGGAGCGAGTGCGGGCCGAGTACGGGATCGACACCGTCAACTTCGTGAAACCCGGGGTCGGGGAAACCACCAGGGTGCTGCTGCGGCGGGTGCCGTGGCGGGTGCTGGTCCGGGAACCCGATGCCGCCGAGCACGCGCATATCCGCTTGTTGGCGCAGGCCCGCGGGGTACCGGTGGAGGTAGTACCGGACCTGGCGTATTCGTGTATGGGTCTGATCAAGGATGTGCAGCGGTAGATGCCGGCCCCGAAACCGCTACTGGTAGCCACGGATCTGGATCGCACCATGATCTACTCCGGGGCTGCCGCCGGCGCGACCGAGTCGGCGACCGTGTGCGTGGAACATCTCGACGGCGCCCCGCTGTCCTATATGACCGCCCGGGGCGCCGACCGGATGCGCCGGCTCGCCGCCACGGCGGCGGTGCTGCCCACCACCACCCGGACCATCGCACAGTTCGGCCGGATCCGGTTTCCCGGTGAGCCCTGGCCGTACGCCGTCACCAGCAACGGCGGAAACATTCTCGTCGACGGCAGGCCCGACGGGCAGTGGCGCCGGAGAATCGACGCGGCGGTGCGGACCGGCGGCGCCACGCTCGCCGAGATCGCGACGGCGCTGCGCGCCCGGATCGACGATTCCTGGGTGCTCAAGTTCCGCGAAGCCGATGATCTCTTCTGCTATCTGGTGGTGGATCTCGCGGCGACCCCGGCCGATTTCGTCAGCGAATGGGATACCTGGTGCCGGGACCGTGGCTGGTCCGCGTCCCGGCAGGGACGCAAGATCTACACGATGCCGACGGCGGTGTGCAAGAGCCGGGCGGTGGCCGAGGTCCGTGCCCGGCTCATCGCGTCGGGTCGCCTGGACGCGGCGGCGCCGACACTCGCCGCCGGTGACGGCGCCCTGGACGCCGAAATGCTCGTCGCCGCCGATCACGCCATCCGGCCCCGGCACGGCGAACTCGAAGAACTCGGCTGGCAGCGGCCCGGCCTGATCGTCACCGCCGCCACCGGAATCGCGGCGGGCGCGGAGATCATCGACTGGTTCACCGCCGCGCTGCCCGACCAGGTGCTCGCGGCCGAACCGACGTCCTAGCTGCCTGCTCGCTCGTGTGCGCTCGAGCACGCTGGTCCTCTTCTCGCGCACCCGGATCGAGCCCGGCACGACCGAGTCAGAGCATGCGCCGCCGGGCCCGGGCCTGCGCGCGGGCCCGGCGCAGCGAGACCCGCGACCACACGAGGTCCTGCAACGCCAGGGTCGCCCAGCCCGCCAGCGCCATCCCGGCCAGGTTGACCGCCAATTGCAAGGTGCTGCCCCAGATGGCCGATCCGACGCCGAATGCCAGTCCCAGCGCGATATTGCCGGCCGCGGGCACGGTGGTGACCGAGATGAAGACCCCGACCAGCGCTCCCGACTTCGACGAGGTCAGGGATAGCACCCCGGCCGCCGCCGCGATCAGCGCGACGATGAACGACCATTTATCGGGCGTGTAGACGAAGGCGGTCTCCGGCCGGTCCCCGGTCACCGCCTCGATGGTGATCCAACCCAGCCCGCGCCCGACCAGGACGAGAGCGAAAGCGATGGCGATCGCCGCCGCGAAGCCCGCGAGCAAGGTGGCGACCGCGCGCCCGAACAACGCGGCCCGGCGCCGGACCAGCGCCACGCCCAGGGCGGCGATCGCGCCGAACTCCGGCCCCAGCACCATCGCGCCGATGATCAGGATCTGCGAATCCACCACGATCGCGATACTGGCCAGGGCGGTCGCCAGCGTCATGAAACTCAGGTAGGTCCAGTTGAGTTCGGTTTCCTCATAGGAGCGCTGAGTTACGTCCGCCCAGATCACGGCGTCGGAACTGTAACCGGGAGTGCGTAATTCGGCGAGATATCCGGACAGCGACATCCAGGTGTGCACCGGTTGCAGTTCGATACTTCCGTGATGGTGCAAGCCGGTGGCGCGGAGGCGTTCGAGGATATCGTTGGCGGCTTCGCGGGCCAGGTCGGCCAGCACGATATCGCCCGGCGGCCGTATCGCGCTGCCCCGTAGCACCGCCAGTCCGCTGACGGCGTCGTCGGCTTCGAGGATCGCCACCACGTCGTCGGTGAGCTCGGCCGGAGCCATTATCCGCAGATGCAGCATCCGCCAAGTCTGCACGGGCGGCCGCGCGGTGCGCAGTCCGACGGGTCCGGCCGCACCGGACAGCCCGCTCAGCCGGTCAGTACCCCTGCTGCTGACCCGCGAGCTGCCCGGCGATGACCCCTTGCAGACGTTGCAGGCCGGGTACCGTGATCCCGCTCTGCAGCTGCCCCTCGATGGTGCGGATCAGGGCGGAGTCGCTCAGCACTTTCTCGCTCGACTGGATGAGTACGGTTCCGGCGCCGGTGAAATCGAACTGCCGCTCCTCACCGGAGTTGACACCGAACGCGGCCGCGCCCGCGGCCAGGAAACCCGATACCCAACGCTGGTCGTAGTGGTGGCTGGGTGAGGGGCAGTCGGCCCAGCCCACCAGCGATTCCGGATCTACGCGCAGCGGCGGTTCGGCGAAGATCACCGGGCCGTTCGACGACGCCAGGAACTTCCCGGTGCCGATCAGCGTCAGGAACCCGGGCACGATCGACTGGTTCAGCGACAGCCCCGGCTCGAAGGCGAGCAGGTTCGCCGCGCGGATGGTGAGGTTGCCGTCGTCGAGGTCGTAGGAGTTGATGTCGTAACCGCGGTCGCCGATCAGCAGTTTGCCCTGCCCCTCGGCCACCACATAGTCGCCGGTGAACAGCGGCGCGGAGAACTGATGCGCCACCATGTGCAGGAGCTGGCCTTGCAGGCCGTGGGTGAGTGCCTGGAATCGCATCTGCCCGTAGTAGGCGATCATCGCGCCCTTGCGCATGAACCACGGCTTCGTGAGATCGATGCAGTAGGCGTAGCTGTTGCCGGGGACGTTATCGCTTTCCCCGAGATTCATCGGGTTGAGGATCTCGCTCACAGTTTCTCCTCCGACGCCTGCACGTACACCGTGCCCTGACCCGCGCACTGCAGTTGCACGGCCTCACCGGATCCGCGGCCGACGGCGTCCCGCCAGCTCACCGCGGCTTTCAGGTCGGTCTGCACATTTCCGTAGGAGGCGATGAACGCCTGCGGGTCCACGACCACCGGATTCGGCCCGCCCACCGGCAATTCGAGGAAACCGCCGTGCGCCAGCAGTACCGCGCTGCCCTGCCCGGACAGCTGGGTGGTGAACATGCCCTGGCCGGTCAGCGCGCCGGATGCGGCGCCACGCAACGCGCCCATGAGGCCCCCGCCGCCTCCGCCGCCGGAACCGGCCACCGATACCACCGAGGTCTGTAATCCGGCGGTGTAGGAGAGCAGCCGGGATGCCTCCACCTGGAGCACCGCCCCCGGCTGCACGGCGACCACGTGCACTTCCAGTCCGGCGAACCCGTAGTGGACGCGACCGGTGCCCTGGGCGAGCATGGTGCGCTGGTGCTCCCCGGCCATCATCCGGCCGGCCATCCGGACCAGACCGCCGCCGCCCATCCCGCCGCCGCCCGGTATCTCGTGCGGGGCGAACGACACGTCGCCGGTGTAGAACAGCATGCCGCCCGCCCGGGCGACCACACCGCCCGCCATACCGATATCGACCGCGACGACCTTGGAATTGATCTTCTCGAACATGCCCTACCGTTCCGCCGGTTGGATCGAGACCACGCCCTGGCCGTCCCAGCGCAGCGAGAAAGCCTCTCCGCCATCGTGTCCCAGCACCGAACGCCACGAGACGTCGGTGACGAACGACTGGTTGAGATTGCCGCGCGCGGCGACGAACGCGTCGGGGTCCACCACCAGCGGGAACTGGGGTGAGACCTCCAGGTGGATGAGCGGGCCGCCCGCCGAGAGCAGCGCGACCTGGCCCTGGCCGCTGACCGTGGTGGTGAACAGTCCCTGACCGCTGGACGCCCCGCGCACTCCGGCGAACCGCACATCGGTGCGCAGATTCCCGGCGAAGGCGAGCAACTGCTGCGATTCGACCTGCAGGGTCTCGTTGTTCAGGTTCACCACCGAGACGTACTGGCCGTTGACGGCCAGGAACACCCGCCCCTGTCCGCCGCATTCCATCAGCGACAACTTCTCGCCGGTGGCCCGGCGTTTCATCCCCGCGAGCACACCGTCACCGCCACCGAACCCGGCCGATTTGAACTGCACGGCGCCCTCGTAGGCGACCATCGAGCCGGAGATGGCGCGGATACTGGTGTTCGCGAGGTGTGCCTCGATCACCTTCTTCGACTGTTCGAAGAGTTGTGCCATGCGAAAATCGCCTGTCGTCGCCGCCCCGAGCACCGGACAGCGGCCGGTGCTCTTCCGTCGCCGTCACCTTAATGTGCGCGGTGGGACACAGTCCATCGGTCGGCGATACCATGTCCCGTTCGCCACCTGTGTTAACGCGATTCGTGGTCGGCACGTTTCTCGTAGAGTGGCATGCATACGCACCGACAAGCGAAGGGTCTGACTTGTCCGCAACACTCGCCAAGGGCCAGAACGGTCCACTGGCCACGAACGACGTGGTGGTCTCCATCCAGTTGGCGGCTCCGGCCGATCTGTCCGCACTATTGGTCACCGAGCAGGGCAAAGTCCGGACCGACGCGGATTTCGTCTTCTACAACCAGCCCAGCGGTCCCGGGGTGGACCTGCGGCCGGGCCCGGCCGGGCAGCCCGCGTCACTGGCCGTGAACCTCAGCGCGGTGCCCGCCGATATCGCGCAGGTACGGGCGGTGATCACACTCGACGACCCGAATACCAGTTTCGGGCAGTTCGCGCCCCCGGTCGCCGCCGTATCCGATCAGTCCGGGGCCCAACTGTTCGAGTACCGCATCGACGGGCTGGCTTCCGAGTCGATCGTGATCGCGCTCGAACTGTACCGGCGCCAGGGGACATGGAAGGTGCGGGCGGTCGGCCAGGGCTATGCCGGTGGTTTCGCGGCGCTGGTCACCGACCACGGTGTCACGGTGGACGATTCCCCGGCCGAGACGCAGACCGCCGCGGCTCCGCCCGCGTCCCAGGCCCCACCACCCCCGCCGCAGCCCGTACGGCAGAGCGCGCCCCCGCCGCCCCAGCAGGCCTACCCCACGCAGCCGCCGCCGGCCGCACCCTACCCGCCGCCGGCCGCGCCTTACCCGCCGCAGGGTGGCGGCTACCCGCCGCCGCCGGGTCCCGGGTATCCCCAGCAGCCCGGCCAGCCCGCGCCCACCCAGCAGCATCCGACCGAGATCAGCCTCAGCAAGACCGGCCCGGTGAGCCTGCAGAAAGGTCAGCGGGTCAGTCTCCGGAAGGAGGACGGCGCGGCGCTCACCTTCGTGAAGATGGGTCTGGGCTGGGATCCGGTGCAGCAGCGCGGCATGTTCGGCAGCCGCACCGTGGATATCGACCTCGACGCCTCGGTAATGATGTTCGCCGATATGAACCCGGTGGATGTCGCCTACTACGGCCAGCTGACCTCGAAGGACGGCTCGATCCGCCATCAAGGTGACAACCTCACCGGCGAGGGCGCGGGCGACGACGAGGTGATCCTGGTCGACCTCACCCGCGTCCCGGCGCACGTCAACAGCTTGATCTTCGTCGTGACCTCCTACAAGGGGCACACTTTCGGTCAGGTGCAGAACGCGTTCTGCCGCTTGATCGACGGTGCCAGCAATGCCGAGATGGCGCGGTATTCGCTCACCGGCGGTACCCCGACCACGGCGATGGCGATGGCGAAGCTGTTCCGGGTCGGCGGCGATTGGAAGATGCAGGCCATCGGCGAGGGCTTCAACGCCAAACATCCCGGTGAGGCGATTCCGCAGGTGGGTCGGTTCCTGGGGATATGAGCGGTCGCGGGGGACAGGATATGACGCAGTTGCAGGCTGGGCAGAACATACCGCTCAACGGCGGGGTCGCCCGGTTCCAGGTGAACGCGGCGGTACCGCTGACGGTTTCGGCGCTGGTGGTCGCGGGCGATCTGCGGGTCGGTTCGGCAGCCGATGTGCTGGTGACGGAGCGGCCGACCGGCCCGGGCGTCCGGGTCGACCACGGGGGCGCCACGGTGGTCGTCACCCCGGCGGATGTGCGCGCCGACGCCCAGGCGGTGCTCCTGGTGGCCGCCGCGCAGAGCGGAATCGGGGTGGTGACCGCGCAGCTGTCCGAGAACGATATTCCGGTGGCCGAGTTCGTGATCGCTCCGCAGGCCGGGGAAACCGCCCTGATCTGCTTCGAACTGTATCGGCGCGCAACGGCCTGGAAGCTGCGCGCGGTAGGCCAGGGCTACGCCGGTGGTATCGGGGAACTGTTGCGGGCGCACGGGGCGGACGGCTATGTGACGCCCGCACCCGCGACGGCGGCCGCCGCTGCCACCGTGCTCGACGCGACTGTCGTCTCCCCGGCCGGGGTGACCGCTTCGGCCGAGGTCACGCCGATCGAGGTCGGACACGGGCTGGAACGACTCTGGATGATCTTCGAGGACGCGGCGCGGTCGGCGGCGGCGCTCGAATTGGCGCGCGGCTACGCGGCCGAACGGCTCGACCAGGAACTCTCGGCCGCGGTATCCGATCCCGCCACGCGCAACACACCTGCCGCGGACGCGGCGCGTGCCGAGGCCCAACGGCGTCACGATGAACTCACGGCCACCGCCGAGAGCAGCTACCGGCGCGACAGTATCCAATTGCGGGGCGAACTGAACGAGGCCGACGCGGTCCTGCCCGCGGCGCTGGCCTCGTGGCACTCACCGGCCTGGGATCGACCGGCCGCCCCGGCGGACGGTATCCGGCTCGGTGAGCTCTACGCCCTCGACCGGGGTGAGCTCCGGGTCCCGTACTGTGTGCCGGTGCCGTTGAACCGGCCGCTGTGGGTGGATACGGAATCGTCGGCCGCGGTGGCGCCGGTGGTCGGCGCTCTGCTGGCCCGGCTGCTGCGCGCCGCGCCGGGCCGCCGCACCGTGGTCGACATCATCGATCTCACCGGCGCTTTCACCGGTTTCACCGGGATGCTGGCACCGGTACTGGCGGGTCCGCCGATCACCGATCACTCCGATATCTCGCCGCGACTGCAACAACTGGTCGATGCCGCCGAACTCGCGGAGATGGCCCACAACTCCGGGCAGGGCGCCCCGCCCGCCGAGCACCGCATCTTGCTGGCCGCGGATTTTCCGCACGGCTACCAGGCCGCGGACGCGCAGCGGCTGGTGGCGCTGGTCGCCCGCGGCGATCTGATAGGTCTGTCGACGGTGATCCTGGGCGGCAACGAATCCGAGTCCGGCGACAGCACAGTGGCCACGCTGTCGCGAGCCTGCCGTCATCTGCCGACTGTCACCGGAACCCCGCTGTTCGATCCGTGGACCGGTAACGCCTGGCAGTTGGATCTGGATCTGCTGCCGCACGAACCCGAACAGCGGGCGCGGATTCTGCGGGCGTGCTGAGCCGGGGGGCGCCCGCGGTATCGAGATCGGCTCCAGAGCACCGGGGTCCGGGGATCAGACCGATCGTGCGGGCGGCTGGGCAGCCACCGGATCCGAGGTGCGCGCGACCGGTTCCCGGTGTGGCGGAATCGGTTGCGCCGCGGGTGCGGTGTCCCGGCGGGGTGCGCGTGCGGCGGTCGCCGCACCGGTCCAGTGGGTATCCAGGGAGATCTGCGGGCGCAATACTTCCGGGAGCCACGGCAGCAGCGGGTCCGGGGCGCGATCGACCACTCCGCCGACGGGATCGTCGAGGTAGTCGCGCCGCACCAGATCCTCATCGGATCGGTAGATCTGCCGGATGATCAACCCGCACAACCCGATCACCGCCACATCGCGCAGCAGGACCGTCGCGGTGAACCACTGTTCCGGCAGGCCCTTGCGGTCGATACCGAGGTAGTAGAACATGCGCGGCGCCCACACCAGGGCGTCGATCGTCATCCACGCCAGCAGCAGTCGCCGATGTGGCAGCGCCAGCACCGCGATCGGCACCAGCCACAGCGAGTACTGCGGGCTCCACACCTTGTTGGTCAGCAGGAAAGCCGCGACCACCAGGAAGCACAGCTGTGCCAGCCGGGGCCGGCGCGGCGCGGTCAGGCCGATGTAGGCGATTCCCAGGCATGCCGCGACGAACAGCAACAGGGACACCATATTGAGGATGGATGGTGTTTCCCCGTGCCGCAGCACACCGTCGAAACCGGACCAGCCGGTGAACGACATCACCACGTTGTACAGCGAATCGGGGTCGGCGTGGCGCGTGGTGTTGAGCCGGAAGAACTCCCGCCAACCGTCCGGGTACAGCAGCGCGATCGGCAGATTCACCAGCACCCAGGTGACCATCGCGGCGCCGGTGGTCAACCCGGCGGCGCCGAGCGGCCGGTCGGCGAGCAGCCGGACCCGGGCGGGGAGTCCGGCGCACCAGGCGCGCAGCGCCGCGGCACTGTCGATATCGCGCAGCCGGGTAGCCAGGTGTGACCGCGGAATGCGCTGCATCGTGTCGGCGCGCAGGCACAGCACCAGGATCGGACCCAATAGCAGCAGCGGATACAGTTTCGCCGCGCCACCCAGACCCAGCAGGACACCGGCCAGCAGCGGCCGCCGCCGGGCCCAGGCCAGCAGGCCCAGCGCCGCGAACGCGGTGGCGAGAAAATCGAAATTGGTGAAGGCGTGCACGATCACCAGCGGCGAACACGCCACCAGCGCCGCGTCCCAGACCCGTCGTCCGGACAGCAGCGCCGTCGCCCAGACGGTGACCAGCCAGGCCACCGCCAGACCCAGCGCCACCACATTGAAGTACAGGACCACCTGGAGCGCGCCCGGCAGCGGGCTCGCGTCCCAACTCTTGGCCACCAGCATGGATACGTACTGGTACATGCCCGACAGCACCGGATACTCCATATGCCGGATCTCGGTATCGCCGCCGGGAGCTTCCTCCACCCAGGACTTCTTGTACGGGAATGCGCCCTCGTTGAGTCGTTCGGCCCCGTAGAGCGGCACGGTGTCCGAGTAGCACATGGCCGTGTACTGGCGGCCGTTGTTCCAGTCGAGGGTGAGCAGGCCGTTCGAGGTGGTGGTCTGCTGGATGCAGCCGGCCTTGGCGAACCAGCCGAGCGCCAGGAAGACGACGGTGAAGGCCAACAGCACCCGCATCGGAGTCCAGAAGCGGGTCCGTCCGATGAGGGCGTGGTCGCCGACCGGGCCGCCCACCACGGTGCACAACTGGGCGGTCATCGAATCGTTGCGGCTCGGTTTGTCGCGGGCGTCGGCCGAGCGCAGATCGCGGGCGAGCGGGGCGGGTGAGTCGTACCCGGCGACCACAGCGGCCCGGCGGGTTCTCCCGTTACCGGGATCCACCCCGTCGTCCGGCCCACCCACCAGTCGCTGCTCGCTCACGGCATCCGACGTTACCTGTTACCGGGGGCCGGGCCGGGACCGAGCCGGGCCCCCGGACGGTGTTCGAGGTTCTATCCGTCGTCGCCGTCGTCGCCCTCGTCCCCGGGACCACCGCCGTCACCGCCGCTGTCGGTGCCTCCGGCGGCGTTCGGGGCCTGGGTGATCGTGGGCGACGAACCGGTCGGTTGTCCGGCTGTCGGCTGTCCGGGCATCGGTCCCGCGCCATTGTTGTTGTTGCCCTGTGGCTGGTTCTGCGGTTGCGTCTGACTGCGCGGGTTGGGCTGCACTCCGGGGACGGGGATGGTGATACCGGGCAGGATCTCGACCTGGCTCGGCTGGATCACCACCGGCGGCTCGAAAGTCGGCATCGTCGTCGACGGCGCCGTATAAGGGGCTGTCCACTTCGGTACACCGGCCTGGCCCTTGATGGGCGCGGGTTTGGGGAACTTCTCGATGGGCGTGCCCTCGAGGGCCCCGTCCATCGTGCCCTTCCAGATATCCGACGCCAGGCCGGAACCGTAGATCATCGCGCCGCCGTAGTTGCGCAGCGGCGAGTTGTCGGTACTGCCCACCCAGACCGCGGTGGCCAGTGACGGCGTGTAGCCCACCATCCACACGTCCTTGTTCTCCCCGGTCTCACCCAACTGCGCGGTACCGGTCTTGGCGGCCGAGGGACGACCTCCGGCGAGCCCGTGGTTGCGGGAATATTGGGCGATCGGTTCCATGGCCGCCGTGACATTGTCGGCGACTGCCTCCGAGACCCGCCGCTCTCCGGCGACGTCGCCGCGATCGAGCAGCACCGTACCGTCCGCGGATACGACCTTGGTCACGAAATGCGGCTTGTGGTAGGTACCCGATGCCGCCAGCGTCGCGTAAGCCGATGCCATGTCCAGGGGCCGGGCCTGGTACTGGCCGAGCACGATCCCGTTGTTCGGACCGGCGCCGCCGGGTTCTGTCAACGTGGGGCCGACTCCGGGAAGTTCCTCCGGAATCCCCAGTTTGTGCCCCATATCGGCGATCTTCTGCGGGCCGTTCTGCATTTCCAGCTGCATCCGGTAGAAGCTGGTGTTCAGCGACCGCTTGAGGGCCTCGGCGATCGTGCAGGTGCCGCACTGCTCGCCCTCGACATTGGTGATATCGATACCGTTCACCGTGATCGGCGCGCTGTCGTACATCTGGGACAGCGGGACACCGTTCTCCAGGTTCTGCGCCAGGCCGATCACCTTGAACGAGGAGCCGGTCTGCAGGGCGGCGTTGGCGAAGTCGTAGCCGTAACCGTCCTCGCCGCCGTAGTAGGCGCGTACCGCACCGGATTTCGGGTCGATCGAGGCCACCGCGGTCCGCAGCTTGTCCGGCTCGCCCTCCATGTTCTTGTGGACGGAGTCGAGCGCGGACTTCTGTGCCTGCGCGTCGATGGTCGTGGTGATCTGCAGACCGGAGGTGTTCATCTGCTGTTCGCTGATACCGGCCTCGGAGAGTTCGCGCAGCACTTGCGCTTTGATATGGCCCTCCGGTCCGGTGGCTTCGGTCTTCTGACCGGCCATCGACGACGGCACCACGGCGGGGTAGGTGAAGCCCGCACGTTCGGTCCGGTCGAGATTGCCGCCGGCGACCATACCGTCGAGCACATAGTTCCAGCGGGTCTTGGCGCCTTCCGGATTGGATTCCGGGTCCAGCAGCGAGGGGAGCTGGATGGTCGCGGCGAGTACCGCGCCCTCGGCCGGCGTCAATTCCTGCACCGGTTTGTTGAAGTAGGCCTTGGACGCGGCATCGATTCCGTAGGCGCCGCGCCCGAAATAGATGGTGTTCAGGTAGGCGGTGAGGATCTCGTCCTTACTCCACTGCCGGGCCATCTTCGCCGAGATCACCAGCTCGTGCAGCTTACGGGTGAGGCTGTGTTCGTCGCCGACCAGCGCGTTCTTCACGTACTGCTGGGTGATCGTCGAACCACCACCGGCGCTTTCCCGGCCGAGCACATTGTCGCGCGCCGCTCGCATGAAACCGGATATCGAGAATCCGGGGTTGCTGTAGAAGTCACGGTCCTCGGCCGCGATCACGGCATTGCGCACATGCGGTGGAATCTGATCGATCGTCACATCGGTGCGGTTGCCCTGCGGGGGCACGACCCGGGTGATCTCCGTTTCGCCGTCGGCCGCGAGAATCGTTGCGACCTGGTTGGTTTTGAGATCGCCGGGTTCGGGAACCGACACCGTGGAGTACGCGATCAGGAAGACGGTGCTCGGTACCACGATGGCCAGCGCGACCAACACGTAGGTGACCCGCCGCGCGATCTTCCACCAGTTCCTGCGCTTCTGGCCCGGTCCGCGGCCGTCGGGCCCGCCGGGGCCGCCGCCGCGGCCGCCCGGCCGTCGTGGCGGCGCTCCGCCACCGGGACCGGAGCGGCCCGGTGTCCGGCTGTCCGAGCCGGTGGCCCGGCGCTCACCGGTATTCGAGCCGGGCCGGCCCGTTACCGGTCGCGGGCCGGTCGCGGGCCGGTCGCGTCGTGTGGTTTCGGTGGGCGCACCGGGCTGTGCGACCTTCGCGGTGGTTTGTTCGCCGCGCGGCGCGCCGGGCTCACCCGGCCGGCCCATGCGCTGGGTCGGCTGATTCGGCGGCTGTCCCTGCGGCGGTCGGCCCGGCGGCGGGCCGGGCCGCTGCGGCGGTTGCGCACCGCGCGGCGCACCGGGCATCCCGCCGGTGTTCGGACCCGGACGTCGCCCATCGGGGCCCGGCCGTGGACCCGGCGCCGGTGGGTGCCCGGGATTCGCCGGCCGTGGGCCGTTCGGTCCGGGACGCGGCCCGTTCGCGACGGGACGTGGACCCGTCACCGGTCCCGGTCGTGGCCCGTTCGGTCCCGGCCGCGGCCCGCCGGGCCCCGGTGGGCGTCCACCCGGGCCGGGGCGTGGTGCGTTCGCGTTCGGTACGGGACCGCGGTTCGGCGCCGCCCCGGGACGGGGTTGCGGCTCTCGACCCGGAAGCGGTCCGCGCTGGGTACGACCACCGCGCGGGTCATCGCCGGGTGGGGTCTCGTAGGGCGAAGTCACTGACAAGGTCTCCAAAGCTCGTATCGGTCTGATGGGCTCGCGTCACAGCCCCCCGCGGGGCCGACGCGTGCACCATCGGCGGGCCGGGTGGTGCCTATTCCGCAGCGGTGCGCCGGTTCACCCGGGAGCCGGAACGCCGCCGCTCCGGCGTCTTCCCGAGTACATAGGACTGCACCAGATGATTCCAGCTGCACGTCCGGCACACCTCGACTACGTGAACCGAGAATTCCTCTCGGGTCTCGGCCAGGCGTACCAGTTCTTCCGGGCTGCGCGCGGAACCCGCGACCGGCCCTAGGCCGTCGCCGTAGACCCAGGATACGAGGGTGAGTTGTTCCTTCCGGCAGATAGGGCATGTGACCTCGCTCCCCCGGCCGTGAAATTTGGCCGCACGCAGCAGGTAGGGATTAGCGTCACATACCTCGGCGACATCGACACGGCCCGCATAGACGTCAGCCAGCAGCGACTTGCGCCGGAGCGCATAGTCCACCACTTGCCGCTGAATTCGCACGCTCCCAGAGTAGCGGTGTTGTATTTGCGCCGCCCGCGCCCGCATTGGATCCGTCCGAGCGGATCCGGGTCGCCTGGGCGCGGTCGGACCTGCCGCGGCCGGCGGCGTATTCGCACGACGCGGGATTTTTCCGCTCCCGCGGTGCGGAGGCGCCCGGTCGCCGGGCGGTGGTGAATGCGTATCTCACATGCCGATTACCCCGCTTTTGGCGCACTTGGGCCATTCGGACGCCGCTTTTCGGTGGTAGCGGTCGCGGGAACGGCGGAAGGACGCGGTACCGGCCCAGGTGGCCCGTACGATCCTGAGGTGGCCACCGCAGTACCCGACGATCCCACCCGCGCACGGGATATCGATCGCGCCGAGACGTCCACCCTGCTGGACGCCGCGTACGCCGAAGGGCAACTGGACGCCGACGAATACCACGATCGGGTGGCGCGGGCGCGGGCCGCGAAGACTCTCGGTGCACTGCGGCCGTTGGTGGTGGATCTCCAGGTGCCCGCGGGAATGCGAGGTCTGCTGCCGCGACCGGAGGGCGATACCGGCCCGACGGTACGGCGGACCGGATCGCGCCCGGACTATTCGCCGCGTACGCGGGCCCGCGACGCCGACCGGGCGAACGCCGGCGAGCTCATCGATGCCGGCCGCCGTGACGGTCAGCTCACCGAGGAGGAACACCGGACGCTGACCGAACTGCTCGATTCGGCGCGCACGCTCGGCGAAATATCGGATCTGGTGTCCGATATCCAGGGCAGCCGCCGGGTGCCGCGTCGCCCGGCGCCCGCCGGATCGGACGGGCCCGGGTGGTATCCGGCGCTGCTGGTCGGGGTGGGCCTGCTGGCGGCTTTCGTGGGCTTCGCCGTGACCAGTCGCGATGCGGAACCTCCCGCACCGGCGGCCACCGCCGAGACCGTGTCGGGACTCGACGACGTGGAACCCGTGGTGATCGCGACCCCCGATCTCCTGACGGCCGACGGTATGACCGTCTTCCTGGAGCGGTATCGCACGAAATTCGGCGATCTGACGGCGGACAGTCTCCACCTCTACACCGAATTCGCGACAGTCGACCGGGCGGTGCCGGGCGCCCCGAACCGGGAGGTCGGATACGACTATCGCGGCGGGTTCCTGCAGTCCGGCGATATCACCTCGCGCAAGTCCGACACCCCGACGGTGGACCTGGCGACCCTGGACCCCGCCGCCGTCGCCGCGGCGGTCGCGACCGCGGCCGAGACCACCCGGGTGCCCGACGGGGCGGCCGACATGATCATCGTCGATACCGAGTCCGGCGGGGATCTCGCCGGCCGGCCGGTCGTCCGGATCGTCGTGAGCAACAAGTTCGACGAATCGGGCTCGATCTATCTGGATCCCCGCGGCGCGGTTCTCGACGTCCAGGTTTTCGAAGGGTAGAGCGTGGCGACGAACGAACTCCGGGCGCGCGACAGCGATCGGTCCGATACGTGCGGTCTCCTCGATACCGCGTTGGCCGACGGTCAGCTCACCGCCGGTGAGCACGAGCAGCGCACCGCGGCCGCGATGCGCGCGAAATCGTTCGGCGAACTCGACGCCCTGATCGAGGATCTACAGATTCCCGGCGAACTCGCGAGCACGCCGGTCGTGGTCGGCCGGCGGCGCGCACCTCGTTGGCGGGTCACGGTCGGTGTGGTGGTCGCGGCGCTGGCGTTCGGCGCGGTGGGCGGATTCTCGTCGCGTGGCGACGACTCCCCGGGTCCGCGGTCGGTGCAGCCGGATACGACGACCGCCGCCGGTATCGCCCGTTTCGTGGAGGCCTATCGCGCCGAGTTCGGCGATACGGTCGCCGACGAGTTCTCCTTCTACCCCGATCACGCGTCGTTCGACCGCTACGACCCCGGGACCGGGGTGCGGACCTCCTACAACTTCCGTGACGGTGCGTTCGACGAATGGACCACCAGCACCTCGCGTGACGCCGACGAACGCACCGTGGACGTGGCGAAGATCGATCTGGCCGCACTGGCGGGACTGCTCGCGGGGGCGCCGCGGACCCTGAACGCGCAGGGTGGCGCCGTGAGCCATATCTCGGTCGAATACGAGACATCGGGGCATGCCGACGCCGAGCCGATCGTGCAGGTTTTCGTGGACAACGCGGCGAAATCCGACCGCGGCTGGTTCGACCTGGCCTTCGACGGGGAACCGCTCGACGTCCGACCGATCGACTGAGGACCGGGGCCGCGGCGAGGCCGGACGATGGGCACGCCCCGCGCCCGTCCGCGGCGTCCTTCTACACCGGGCTCGGGCCGTGCCCGCAGATCGAGCATCGTGACCGTGACCGTGGCGTCGTCCGCCCCTGACCGGCCGGACTCTCCGGGTGAGGACAGTCCTCGACGACGGTCACGAAGATATGGGTTCACCTGGTCCTATGTGTGATGCATCGCGCTGAACTATGCGTGGTTATATCGGTCCGATATAGTGGGTAGTCGCATCCATCGGTTAGGTCTGTACGGAAGTCAGGGGGTGAAGCCCGTTGCTCGAACTGGCAATCCTCGGGCTGCTCCTGGAATCGCCCATGCACGGCTACGAGCTGAAGAAACGGCTCACCGGTCTGCTCGGGGCGTTTCGGGCTTTCTCCTACGGATCGCTGTATCCGACCTTGAAACGTATGAGTGCGGATGGGCTGATCGCGGAGGAAGGGCTCGAAGGCTTGGTGACCGCCCGCCGCGCGCGGCGGGTTTACCAGCTGACCCCGGAGGGTCGGGAGCGTTTCAAAGACCTCCTGGCCGATACGGGTCCGCAGAACTACACCGATGACGGCTTCGGCGTACACCTCGCCTTCTTCAGCCGCACCCCCGCGGAAGCGCGGATGCGGATCCTGGAGGGCAGGCGGCGTCAGGTCGAGGAGCGCCGAGAGGGGCTGCGGGAGGCGATCAAGAAAGCGAGTGGCTCGCTGGATCGCTACACCCGCCAGCTCCATCAACTCGGACTCGAATCAAGCGAGCGCGAAGTGCGCTGGCTCAACGAGTTGATTGCGGCGGAGCAATCGACGAAGGCGCCACCACAGAAAGAGGGAAATACCGGCCATGAGTAGTGGAGATACCAACAACCCCAGTGTTCGCGTCGCCATCGTAGGCGTGGGCAACTGCGCCTCTTCGCTGGTCCAGGGCGTGCAGTACTACCGGGATGCCGACGAATCCACGACGGTGCCCGGACTGATGCACGTGCGGTTCGGCGAATACCACGTTCGTGACGTGCAGTTCGTGGCCGCCTTCGATGTGGACGCCAAGAAGGTCGGCTTCGACCTGTCCGAGGCGATCTTCGCCAGCGAGAACAACACGATCAAGATCTCCGACGTACCGCCGCTCGGCGTGTCCGTCCAGCGCGGCCCCACCCTCGACGGCATCGGCAAGTACTACGCCGAAACCATCGAACTGGCCGAATCCGATCCGGTCGACGTCGTCAAGGCGCTGAAGGATGCCGAGGCCGACGTCCTCGTGTCCTATCTGCCGGTCGGTTCCGAAGAGGCCGACAAGTTCTACGCCCAGTGCGCGATCGACGCCGATGTGGCGTTCGTCAACGCGCTCCCGGTGTTCATCGCCTCGGATCCGGAATGGGCCGAGAAGTTCCGCGCCGCGGGCGTCCCGATCGTCGGCGACGACATCAAGAGCCAGGTCGGTGCCACCATCACCCACCGCGTGATGGCGAAACTGTTCGAGGACCGCGGTGTTCAGCTCGACCGCACCATGCAGCTGAATGTCGGCGGCAATATGGACTTCAAGAACATGCTCGAGCGTGAGCGGCTGGAGTCGAAGAAGATCTCCAAGACCCAGGCGGTCACCAGCAACCTGAAGAAGGAAATGGGCGCCGGCGATGTGCATATCGGCCCCTCCGACCACGTGGGCTGGCTCGACGACCGCAAATGGGCCTATGTCCGCCTCGAAGGCCGTGCCTTCGGTGATGTGCCGCTGAACCTGGAGTACAAGCTCGAGGTGTGGGACTCGCCGAACTCGGCCGGCATCATCATCGACGCGGTCCGCGCCGCGAAGATCGCCAAGGACCGCGGTATCGGCGGACCGGTCATCCCGGCCTCGGCATACCTGATGAAATCCCCGCCGAAGCAGCTGGCCGACGATATCGCCCGCACCCAGCTCGAGGCTTTCATCATCGACGCCTGAGTGTGCGGCTCGCCGGACGGGACAGGCCGACCGGGCTTTCCCGTCCGGGCGGCCTACCCGCGAAGGTGGCAGTAGGCCGGGCGTGAACGCTGAAAGTCGGGTCGGCTCACCCGGGTGAGAAGGGGCTCTCCCGCCGAGGCGGATAGGTCAGCTCCTTCGTGAAGCTCTGCGTTCATCCGCGCGTCTTCGGCGTGTTCGACCTCTGAGATGTCGGCTGAATTCGACTCCTCAGCTGTGAAAACCGTCGATAGGTGCCGAGCCGCTATAGATTTGTGTGGTGCTGCGAGAGATGTCCTCGACCCGGTGCGTGAGGAGGGCGGAGCAGCATGATCGATCCCAGAATGATCGATTTCAGCACGATCGGGATCGGTCCGGCGTGTCGATATGCGCGCGATCTCATCCGGCTGGAGTTTCAGCGCACGGCGTTGGCTCGGGTAAAGATGACCTCTGGTCTCGCCGATGAACTGAGAGAGGCAGCCCGCGCGTACTACCACGGTGACCGTGAAGCATACGACCGGGTGAAATCGCTGACCGGCACGACTTTCGAGGGCAAGCGGGTCAGGTTCCGGCCATCGGATGTGTGGAGTCGGCCGCTGAACGACTCCGATGGCAACCTCATCGGAGTCACCTTCGAACACGGGGGGGACAAATTCGGGTACGAAGATCTGGTCAGGTGGGCGGAACAGGAGACGAGACGGGCTGATACCGAGGTTGTCCCCAAGGTGCACGGGAAGTATCTTCCACCGGAAGATGCCCCGTGGGCCGAGGCCGTCCGCCGGTCGGGTCGACCACCCAAGTACACCTTCATTCATGGGGGAGCGATCCGAGGAGGAGACTCCGGCGACCACTTCTTGGTCAGTGTCAACCGAGGAGCCGGCAGCAACCATGAGTCCGATATCCGCAACGGATCCGACCCCAACTGGATCTCGGTGTACTTGGACGGACGCGAAGGCGGGGAAATGCTCGAGGCGCACGAGACCTCCGCCGTTCTCTTCGGCCTGAACCCGGCCGATGAGCTGGTACTCGTAGCGTGCGAAACCGCGAGATCCGCCACCTCTGCGGCACCGGGGGCCGCCGAGTACCTTCACTCGAAGCGGGTGGTCACCGGTAATATCCACGCCCCCACCGACGTGGCGAATACGCCGATTCCCGAGCACGCGGGAATGCCGACCGACTTGTATGTGAAGCGCGAAAGCCCTGATCGTCAGTTGTTCGAGACCTACTCGGCACCAGAACGCGAGTCGGCGCGACCTCAGGATTCGTGACAACGAACAGGAACGGGACACAGCCGATGGATCCATCCGCAGCAGTCCGTCAGGGCGACTGGTTCGTGCTCCTCGACCCGAGCTGGATCTCGGAAGGTCATCCCGGAGATCCTCCGCTGGAAGTCCTGGTCGGCGGATGGCGGCGCGAAAAGGACGGAGAACTAGGGCCTTTCCAGCCGAATCCCGGCTACCTTCCGCAATCCCCCCGAAGCCCCAGCGATCCCATCGACGCCCTGCTGCGCCTCATCGACCTAGGTGAGGACCGCGGCGACCGGATCGTTCCGACGCTCCTGCGCACAATCGTCGAGATCGCATGCGACGAGCAGGACCAGCCGCGGATAGCTTTCTCCCCGGACGGCATCCGATGTGTTGTCGTCGTCACCGCCGAAATTCACAAAAAACAGCTGGGCGTGCGGGACTGGGTACCAGTTGTCGGTTCCCAGCTGCACGAGGCCCTGCCCGAAGGCGTGGACGTATTGTTCAACCCCGGTAGCGATCATTCGTTCCGTCTCGGCGCCGACGCGATTCGTCCGGCCGGTCAGGTGTGACGCCACCGAGCGATGCCGTAGGTGTCGGGCAGTTCGCTTATCGGATTCAGCCGACGGGCGCGACGGGAACATCCCATTCGTCCAGCGCGGCGAGCTGGCCGGTCAGTTTGGTGCGGATCGCGTCGACGGCGTCACGCCCCACGGGCAGCCGCAGCGGCGGCGCAGCGGATTCGACGGCGTCGACTATCTGGCGCGCCGCCCGGTCAGGGTCGCCGTAAATGCTCGGATCGAGCTGGGCGAGCCGGTCGTGTGCGGCTTCGACACTGGCGGAGTAGTCCGGGTCCTTTGTGGGTGTGATTCCCAGCGATGCGACGAAACTCGTGCCGAACATCCCGGGCTCGACGATCGTCACCCCGATTCCGAGGTGGGCGATCTCCCGCGCCAGCCCCTCGTTCAACCCTTCGACCGCGAACTTGGTGGCCGCATAGATACCCAATCCCGGTGAGGGAGAGGCGACACCGGCTACCGACGAGATCTGCACGATATGCCCGCTCTTCTGCCCGCGCAGTACAGGTAGGGCCGCGCGGATCACGTTCAGGGATCCGAAAACGTTCGTCTCGAATATCTCCCGCACGGCGCTGTCGGGTACCTCCTCCGTGGCGCCGAATACCCCGTACCCCGCGTTGTTCACCACGACATCCAGGCGACCGAAGGTATTCACCGTCTGTGTCACGGCTTGCTGCGCCTGCTCCGCGTCGGTGACATCCAACCGGGTGACGAGGATGCGGCCGGGATGCGCTGCCGCGAGTTCGCGTAAGGACTGCGCGTGTGACGGGTTCCGAGCCGTTGCCACCACGCGTGCGCCCTCGGCGGCCACCGCTCGACTCACTGCCGCGCCGAATCCGGAGGAAGCGCCGGTTATCAGCCATACCCGATCGGTGTTCATTGTCGATCTCCTTCTTCGAACTATTTTAATACTGATCGTATCGTATCTGAAATGATAGAGTGGCGCCATGATGAAATCGGAGGAGGGGCGCGGACCGGGGCGACCGCGCAGCGAACGGTCGCGCCGAGCGGTTCTCGCCGCGGCACACGAACTGCTGACCGACAGTGGGTTGCCCGGGCTGAGCGTCGACGACCTCGCCGCACGAGCCGGGGTCAGCAAGAACACCATCTATCGGTGGTGGCCGACCAAGGCGGCGGTATTGATGGATGCCTTCACAGAAGCATTCGCCGACCGGATGGAGGCCCCGGCCGACGGTGATGCGCTGACCCGGTTGCGGATTCAGGCCCGGCGGGTGGCGGAGTTGATGAACACTCCTGAAGCTCGCCGTCCGTTCGTCGCCCTTGTCGCGGCGGCCCAGCACGATCCCGAACTCGCCGACGCGCTACGCGAACGATTCCTCGACGGCCGGCGAGCCGAGGTGAGCCGGCTCATCTCCACAGGGATCGCCGACGGCGACCTCCGGCGCAACCTCGACGCCGACGTCATCATCGATCTGATCTACGGAGCGCTCTACTATCGACTCCTCGTCAGCGGTGCGCGAATCGACGCGGCATACGCCGACCGGCTGATCGAGACGTTGACACCCATTGTCCGGGCCTGACTCAGCGGCTGCTCATTCGCGTGCGGGTGCTCGCGACGGTTACGTGCCGAGGACGCGCCGCCCGACCGTCACGACAGCGGACGCGATACGAGGAACACGGTCAGTCGAGGGAGACGTAGACCTCTACTGAGGTCGGGCCGATGTAGCGTTCCAGTTCGGCGGTGTGGGAGCGGGTTATCGTGCCCGCCTTTTCCGCTTCGCGGACCCTCGCCCATGCCGTGCGGAGGAGGTCGTAGGGTTTCTCGGTGACCACGAATTTCGCGTAGCGGCCGGTCGGGACTCGGGTGAGTACATCGCCGGGATCCAAGTCGTCCATAGCTTTTATCTCGTAGCCGAGTACGGCGACCGCGTGGTCCTGCTGGCCGATATAGGCGGCGACCCGGGGGACGTTCTTCTCTCGGCTGAGGTAGCGGTCCCAGGTGAAGTTCACCAGGTCGAGGTCGCGGGCGGTCACCTCACGACCGGCCAGCGGGATGGTGAGCCCGGCTACCAGGCTTTCGTCCAGTTCGACAATCTCGAAATCCACAGCTCTTCCTACCTGCTCGCCGAATCGTCTTCTGCCAGTGCCACGAACACTTCCACCGTGTTCCGGTCCGGGTAGCGTTCGTGGTCGCCGGTGTAGGAACGGGTCAGCCGGCCGCCGGCTTCGGCGTCCCAGATGGCGCGCCACAGGGTCACGATCGTTTCGCCGAGATCGTCGCCGCTGAGCGTGAAGCGGGCATAGCGGCCGGCGGGGATGCGGGCGAGGATATCGCCGGGCAGCAGGTCGTCGAGGCTGCGGCAGCGGTAGCCGATGATATGGGTGAGGTAGGAGTTGATCTCCGGCGCGTGGTCGACGAACGCGCTGGCCGGGGGGCCGGGTAAGGCTCGGGCCAGAGTGCGTTTCCAGGCTTCTTCGACTCTGGTGCGGCGCGGTCCTTCCACAGCGAGTGCCGGGCTGCGCAGCACCATTCCCGCCACCAGCGTTTCCGGGCGGTCAACGACATTGAATTCCACCGGCATAGCCCCTATGTCTCGTCATACGTCGTCGCTCGAGCGCTATCCTCCCGCACGCCCGTCCCGGCACGGGCGTCGGCCCGGGCCGGTCGGTCGGATGGGCGACATCTCACTCTGGCCAACGATGCTGCCATGCCGACCGTTCCTTCGGTGGTATCACGACCGGAATCCGTGGTTCACGGCACCGGGATCGTTACCCCCGGCAGGATTTCCACGACCCGGGGCGGCGGCGGAGGGGGCGGCGCCGCCGGGGGTGCTTCCACCGGGGGCGGGGCGGGAGCCCGTGGCACCGGCGCGGGTTCCGGCTCGGGTTCGGGTACATACGGTTCGGAAGCCGGCGGGATCACGATGAAGGGTTGCTGCTGCGACGGTTGCTGCTCCTGCGGTTGTGGCTCCGGTGGCGGGGGCGGCGGGTTGAGGATGTCGTAGGGGTTGCGCGAGGGTTGATCGGGCGCGGACGGGGCGCTGGATGACGGGGCCGGTGCGGGACCCGGCGCGCCTATCTGTTCGGTCGGAGTGTCGGCCAGGGCGCCGTCCATGGTTCGTTTCCAGATATCGGCGGGCAGACCCGATCCGTAGATGCGCCCGCCGCCCGCGGTCATGATCGGCAGGTTCAGCTCCGTGCCGACCCAGACCGCGGTGGACAGCGACGGGGTGAACCCGACCATCCAGGCATCCTTGTTCTGTCCGGTATCGCCCAGCTGGGTCGTGCCGGTCTTGGCCGAAGAGGGGCGGCCGTTGAGTCCGTGCCCGTTGGAGTACGAGGCGATCGGCAGCATGGCCGCGGCGGTCTGCGCGGCGATGGTCTGCGGTATCCGCTGCTCGCCGGGCGGCGGCTGCGCGCCGGTCCGCTGTTGCGGGTCGCCGCCGCGGTCCAGCAGTACCCGGCCGTCGCCGCGGACCACCCGCTGCACGAAGTACGGCTGGTGGTATTGCCCGTCGCCCGCGATGGTGGCGTAGGCCGAGGCCATGTCCAAGGGACGGACCAGGTACGTGCCCAGCACGATGGACGGCATGGGCGGGGCGCCCAGTTCGGTGAGGGACTGCCCCGGAACACCGGGGATGTCCTGGGGGATACCGGCCTGGTGGGCGGCGTCGGCGATCGCCTGGGGACCGTTGTTCATGGCCAGGGTGAGCCGATAGAAGCTGGTATTGAGCGAACGTTTGTAAGCCTCGCCCAGGCTGCAGGCGCCGCAGGATTCGTCTTCGACATTGCGGACCAGGACTCCGTTGACGTCCACGGGCGCGCTGTCGAACGCCCGGGACAGCGGGATGCCCTGTTGCAGCGCCGCGAGTACCGCGAAGGTCTTGAACGCCGAACCCGTCTGCACCGGGGCCTGGGCGAAATCGAAACCGATCCCGTCCGCGCCGCCGTAGTAGGCGCGAACCGCCCCGGACCGTGGATCGATGGACGCCACCGCCGCCCGGAGTTCCGGGGGCTGCCCGTCGAGAGTCTCGCCGGCGGCGGCGGTGGCGGCCTGCTGGGCCTTCGCGTCGATGGTGGTGGTGATCTGCAGGGCGCCGGTGTTCAGTTCCCGGTCGGAGATCCCGGCGTCGGACAGTTCGCGCAACACCTGCGTCTTGATATGCCCTTCCGGGCCGCGGGTGCTGCGGACGTCGTCCGGGGCGGGCGGGGGGATCGTCGGCGGGAAGTCGATCGTGTCGCGTTCGCCGGGGGCCAGGGTGTCCATCTCGACCATGCCGTTGAGCACGTAGTTCCAGCGTTGCAGCAGCTGGGGGAGCTGGGCCTGCGGATCCAGGCCGGACGGGGACCGGATCAACGCGGCCAGTACCGCTCCCTCGGCGACGGTGAGTTCGGAGACCGGTTTGCCGAAGTACGCCGTGGCCGCCGCGGCGATCCCGTAGGCGCCGCGGCCGAAGTAGATGGTGTTGAGGTAGGCGCCGAGGATCTCGTCCTTGCTCCATTCCTTCGACATCTTCGAGGAGATGATCAGTTCGTGCATCTTCCGGCTGACCGTGCGCTCGGAGCCGAGGAAAGCGTTCTTCACATACTGCTGGGTGATGGTGGAACCGCCGCCGGCGTTGGCCCGCCCCAAGGCGTTGTCCCGGACGGCGCGCAGCAGACCCGAAGCCGAGAAGCCGGGATTGGTGTAGAAGTTGCGGTCTTCCGCGGAGAGCACCGCGTCGCGCACGTGGTCGGGCACATCGGACAGCGGCACCGGGATGCGATTGCCCTCGGGGGGTACGACCTCGGCCAGTACGGTCGTGCCGTCGGAGGCGGTGATCCGCGCGGTCTGGTTGATCGGCACGGTTCCGGCGGGCGGGATCTCCGCGCTCCAATAAACCAGCGCCACCAGCAGCGCCGGTATGGCGACCAGGATGGTGAACAGCCACAGCACCAGGTGGCGGATGCGCTGGCCGCGCGTCCGATGTGGGCGGTTATAGGTGGGTGGGCGGGGACGGGGACCGGAGTCGTCCAGCTGTTTCCATCCGGCAATGGAGGGGTACTGCGGTGGTAGCGGACCACGGCGAGAACGGGACGAGCTCACGATCATCTCCTCTCGGAGCGTCGGAACAACTCAGGCGTACCATCGCCAGTCCTCAGGATACCCAGTGATCAGCTTTTGACGCCGCCGGCGGTGAGACCCGAAATGATGCGCCGCTGGAAAATGAGCACCAGAATCACCAGCGGCACGGTCACCAGCGTGCCCGCCGCCATAATCGCCGCATAGGGCTCTACCTGGGGATTGTTACCGGAGAATCGGGCGATCGCCACCGTCACCGGCTCCGTTTCGCTGCCCGAGAGCACCCGGGCGAGCAGATACTCGTTGACCGCGGCGATGAAGGCCAGAATCGCGGTGGTGAACACCGCGGGCGCGGCCAGCGGCAGCATGACCAGACGGAACGCCTGGATCTTGGTGGCGCCGTCGATACGAGCGGCTTCCTCCAGTTCCCACGGCAGTTCGGCGAAGAACGAGGCCAGGATGTAGACGGTCAACGGCAGCACGAACGAGATGTTCGGCAGGATGAGCGCCTGGTATTCGCCGATCCAGCCGATATCGGTGAACAGCTGGAACAGCGGAGTGACCAGAACCACCACCGGGAACATCGACGCGCTCAGGATCAGCCCGGACACCAGGTAGCGGCCGCGGAAAGTGAGCCGGGCCAGCGCGTAGGCGGCCATGATCCCGATGATCAGCGCGATGGCGGTACTGGCCGCACCGATGATCACGCTGTTGAGCAGAGCCTTGCCGAAATCGTTACCGCGGCTCGTGTCGAACGCGTCGCGGAAATTGTCCAACGTGACATGGGTGGGCCACGGTGTGGAGTCGAAGGTGTAGGCGGGGTCGCGGAAAGCGGTCACCGCCATCCAATAGAACGGGGCCAGCCCCCAGAGGAGCACGATCAGCGCACCCACGTAGATGCGCGCCGAACCGAGTTTGCGCCGCCACGCGGGCGCCGGTCCGGCGGTACCGGCTTTGTGTGTTGTCACCGCGGCCATCACGCCTTCCGCTGTTCTTCCTGCGTCCGCACCGCGTTCGCGCCCAATATCTTCACGAGTACGAAGGCCGCCGCGAAGATCAACAGGAAGGTGATCGTCGATAGTGCGGCCGCGCTGTTGGGTCCCTGCCGCGTCTGCTCGACCACCAGCACCGACAGGGTCCTGGTGGCCGGCAGATTATCGGTCATGATGGCGGGCAGGTCGTACATGCGCAGCGCGTCCATACTGCGGAACAGCACCGCGACCAGCAGCGCGGGCTTCAGCAGCGGCATGGTGATCTGAGTGAACCGCTGCCAGGCCGAGGCGCCGTCCACCCGGGCCGCCTCGTACACGTCCTCGGGGATGATCTGCAGACCGGCCAGCAGCAGCAGGGCCACGAACGGTGCGGTCTTCCACACATCGGCGGCGATCACCGCGAACCGGGCGGGCCAGGTATCGGAGGTCCACAGTATTTCCGTGCCGAACACGGTGTTGACGATGCCGTCGTACTGGAACATGAACTCCCAGAGCCGGGCCGTCACCGCGGTCGGGATGGCCCAGGGGATCAGCACGGCCGCCCGCAGCAGCGCCCGGCCACGGAAGGTCTTGCCCATCACCATCGCCATCCCCAGCCCGATCGCCACCTCGAGTGTCACGGTGACGACGGCGAAGAACAGGGTCACGCCGACCGCGCCCCAGAATTCGGCGCCCAGGTTGCCGGTGGGACATTCGGTGACGCCCCCGGTGATGACCTGGCACTGGCCGAGCAGCCAGTGCAGGTAGTTGTAGAAGGTGCCCTGGCCGCTGTCGACGAATCGGCCGGTCGTCTCGTCGAGCTGATCGTCGAAGTGGAACGACATCCACAGTGCCCGGATCACCGGGTAACCGATCACCACGGTGAGCGCTATCAGCACCGGCGCGACGAACAACCACGCCCGGCCCGACATCCGCGCTTCGTCGCGAAGCTTCATGGCCGTCCCACGATTACGCGCTGCGTTCGCGGGCTCATCTGTACGGACCGACGCCTGCGCGTCCGTTCCGGAAGGATCCGACACCGTTCTCTCTCCTGGCTCGCCGGGTCCGGTTGAACAATCACTACGATCCGGCCGTCTCGATGCCCTTCTGCATGCCGATGATCGCGTCGTTCACGGACTTGGTTCCGGTCAGGGCAGCATATGCGTTGTCCTGAATGGCTTTGGACACCGCCGGATAGAACGGGGTGACCGGTCGGGGCACCGCGCTGGCGATGGAATCCTTCAAGGCGGGCAGGTACGGCATCTTGGCGATGAGCGCCGGATCGTCGTAGATCGAGGCCCGCACCGACGGCAGTGCGCCGGAGGCGATGATGTGCTGGGCTTCCTCGCTGATCAGGTACTTCAGGAAATCCAGTGCCGTGGCCTTGTTCTCGGAATACGCGCTGATCGCGGCGTTGTAGCCGCCGAGAGTCGAAGCGCCGATGCCGGTGTCGCCGGGTAGCGGGGCCACGCCGAACTTGTCCTTCACGGCCGAGGCCTCCGAAGACGCGTCGCCGTAGGTGGACGGCCAGCTGCGCAGGAACATGAGCTTGCCCTGGTTGAAGGCGGCGCCGCTCTCCGGTTCCTGGAAGGTGATCGCCTCACGGGGTATATCACCGACCCGGAAGGCGTCCACCAGCTGTTCCAGGCCCGCCCGCGACTGCGGACTGTTCACCGTCGGCGTGCGGCCGTCGGTGCCGACGAAGGTGCCGCCGAACGCGTTGATCACCTCGGCGGTGTTCACGGTCAGACCTTCGTACGGCGCGAACTGGCCCGCATAGCAGCCGATCTGGTTATCGCGCGCCAGCGGGCAGCTCGCCCGCATCTCGGCCCAGGTACGCGGCGGCACCGGGACCAGATCCTTGCGGTAGAACAGCAGGCCGCCGTTGGTGTTGCGGGGGGCGGCGTAGAGGGTGCCGTTGTAGGTGGCGCTGGCGACGGGCGGGGACAGCAACGGGGAGGTGTCGATGGCGAACTGATCCTCGAGCGGCTGGATCCAGCCCTTCGCCGCGAATTCCGCGGTCCACGGAACGTCGAGCGCCACCACGTCGTAGTCCGACGATTTCGCGCGCATGTGCTCGACCAGATCGTCGTACTGCGCGGACGCGTCGTTGGACTGTTCCTTGTAGGTGACCTGTTCGTCCGGGTGGGTGGCGTTCCAGTTGTCGATCACCTGTTTGACCGCACCGGTTTCGGTGGTGTCCTTACCCTCGACGTAGGTGATCGGGCCGCGTCCGTCCTGGTTCCTGCCGAGCTGTTCGTCGGTATCGCTGGTGTTGCATGCGGTGGCAAAGGTCACGGTCAGCAGCGCGATCGGCCATAGGACGAGCGCGGCACGTAGAGACGGCACCTTCTTGAAAGCCATCGCGGAACTCCAGGGTCGACACGTGAGCGGCAGCACAAGGCAACATACATGGTGTGCACGTCGCGTGCCGGGTTCTCCCCGGACCGGAGTGAACGGCGGCTCCGGTTGCCGGTTCCCGGCCCGGCCCGGGCGAATAGTGCGGTTCAGGTATAACGACAGGTGAGAGGGTTTGTGAACCTCTCCCCGGCTCCGGGCCGGACCGGCCGCGGGTGGAGCCCGTGCGGCTACGCCGATTAGGCTGGTCCGCGATGTCCTCCGCCGACGCAGTATCCGATCGCCTGCTCACCAGGATCGGCGGACTGCTGCGCAAAGCCGAATCCACCGACAACGAACACGAGGCCGAGGCCTTCCTCGCCGCGGCCCAGCGGCTGGCCACCCGGTCCTCCATAGATCTGGCGGTGGCGCGGGCACACACCCGGGACCGGGAACGGCCCGCCGAGCTGATCCAGCGGATGATCCCGATCGGTGAACCCGGCCGAAAGGGTCTGCGCACCTATGTGCAGTTGTTCGTCGCCATCGCCGGGGCCAACGATGTGCGCTGCGATGTCGCCCGGACCTCGACACAGGTCTACGCCTACGGTTTCGCCGCCGATATCACGGTCTGCGAGGCGCTGTACTCGAGCCTGCTGGTGCAGATGGTGCGGGCGTCGGACCGGTACATCAAATCCGGCGAGTACCGGTCGGCGACGATGGAGAAGGTCGTCGCCGAACGCCGGCGCGGCCGCCGGGTGCGCCGGGTGGTGCGGGTCCCGGTCGCCGGGGTGACGGCCCGCCTGAACTTCCAGATGGCATTCGCGGAACGGATCGGCCTCCGGTTGGCCGAGGCCAAACAGGAGGTCGAACGCGCCGCGACCACCCGTGACACGCACGCCGCCGACCCGATCTCCCAGGAGCAGGCCGCGGGAACGGCGCTCGCGTTGCGGGGCAAGGAGATCGAACTGGCGGATTTCTACACGCGTAACTCTGAGGCCCGCGGTACCTGGCGGGGACCGCATACATCCACCGGTTACGCTCCGGACGCCCGGCGAGCGGGCGACCGAGCCGGTCGGGCGGCCAGGCTGGGCTTCGCGCCGGAACTGGATTCCGGTCGGGGACAGCTCATCGGCGGCGTGGGGGAGTAGCGGTGTCCGCGGTGCGAGATACGCAGCGCGCGAGGGTCTACGACGCCGAGCAGTTGGTACGCGTGATATTCGACCGGGCCGCCGAATTCGGGCATCGCACGATCGAACTGCACGGTTCGCGATTGACCCTGCCCGACGAACGGAAATTCGCCTCGGTGGAATCGGTGCAGCGGTACTGCGATCGCGTCCTCGCCCTGGGCTGGGTCGCCTCGAACTGGGCCCGCGCCGGGGTGCCCATCCGGGTTCGCGCCCGCGCCGGGACTGTCGCCGCCCACTACGAATCGGATCCCGCCGTGCTGGCGGTGCCGGTGCACGCAGATCGCGCGTCGCGCGGCGGCAGATCCGCGTGGGCGCTGCGGGAGCTGGTGGTCCTGCACGAACTCGCCCATCACCTCGAACCACGGCCCGCCGCGGTGGCGGCGCACGGGCCCGGATTCTGCGGACGGTACGTGGAATTGGTCGACGGGGTGATCGGGCCGGAAGCCGGTCTGCTGCTGCGCGTCACGCTGCACGACTGCGGGGTTCGGCTGGGGTGAGCTGTGTTTATTTGCGCCGCCTGCGGCGGCGCGGGTTGCGGCCCCTGAGGGCCCGCGTTTCAGCGCCCGAGACTCGCGCCTGCGGCGCATGCGTTTCGGGCGCTGAAATGCGGGCCGGGCCGCAACCTTTGTGAGCCTCGCTGAACTCGGCGCGGGGTGGGTACGACGGTCCGGAGTTCGCCGAGCCGTCCGAGGGGTTCAGTCCCGCGTGCCGTAAGCGCGCCATATGCGCAGGAACCGCTCGGTCCACCAGGCCGTGCGATCCGGGTCCGGGTGGCGGTATTTCTCCAGCAGGGCCGGGTCGGGATCCGGGCTGGTACGGGGTACCGGGAGGTAGCCGTCCACCGGGCGCAGCGAATCGGTGACCAGATCGCCTTCGAACAGGGTCACGGTGCCGAGGCCGCAGGCGTGGTCGAGGTGCGGCAGCGACCCGGCGAGGGCGAGTTGTGCGGCGAGTCCGACGCTGGTTTCCAGCGCCGACGAGATGACGCACGGCAGTCCGGCCGCGGCGGCTACGTCGAGCGCTCGCCGGACGCCCCCGAGCGGGGTGCATTTGAGCACCGCGATATCCGCGGCGCCGGCTACCGCCACCCGTAGCGGGTCTTCGGCGCGGCGAATGGATTCGTCGGCCGCGATCGGGACTCCGACACGGCGCCGCACCGCCGCGAGTTCCTCGAGTGTGCGGCAGGGTTGTTCCACGTATTCCAGGCCGTCGGCCGCCCTGTCGATTTCGCGGATAGCGCGGATCGCCGTATCCACGTCCCATACGGCGTTGGCGTCGACCCGGATCGCCCCGGCGGGGCCCAGCGCCGACCGTACGGCCTCCACCCGGGCCAGATCCTCGGCCAGTGCGTCCGGGTGATCGGCGACTTTCACTTTCGCCGTGCGGCAGCCCGATCCGGCCACGAGTTCATGGGCCCGCTCCGGTGTCACCGCGGGGACGGTGCAGTTGACGGGAATCCGGTCCCGCAGCGGTTCCGGCCAGCCCACGGTGATCTGTTCGATTGTCGTGGCCAGCCAGTGCGCCGCCTCGCGGTCGTCGTATTCGACGAACGGACAGAACTCGCCCCAACCGCCCGGCCCGCGTACCAGCACGCCTTCGCGCACGGTGATCCCGCGGAACTTCGACCGCATGGGGATCGCGTAGACGTGGATCGCGTCGAGCCGGGGCAGTTCGCTCACCGGCATCACACTAGGCCAGACCTGGTGAACCCGACGGGCCGCCGTTCGGGGTGCGCCGCCGACCCTCGGATCCGACGCGCCTCGCACCCCGCCCTGGATCCGCGGCGGGTGCGCGCGGATCCAGGGACGATCGGCCGGGCTCGATTCAGAGAAGTTCGAGGACGGTCGCGTTGGCGAGCCCGCCGGCCTCGCACATGGTCTGCAGGCCGTAGCGGGCGCCGCGTTCCCGCATGGCGTGGACGAGGGTGGTCATCAGCCGGGCCCCGGACGCGCCGAGCGGATGCCCGAGCGCGATCGCGCCGCCGTTGACGTTCACTCGCCGCGGATCGGCGCCGGTGTCGTGCGCCCAGGCCGCGACGACGGACGCGAACGCCTCGTTGATCTCGATCAGATCGATATCGGCGAGGGTGAGGCCGGCCCGGTCCAATACTTTGCGGGTCGCGGGGATGACGCCGGTGAGCATGAACAACGGGTCGTCCCCGGCGACCGCGAAACTGTGCAGCCGAGCAAGCGGGCGCAGGCCGAGTTCGCGGGCCCGCTCGCTGGTGGTGATCAGGACCGCGGCACTGCCGTCGCTGATCTGGCTCGCGGTCGCGGCGGTGATGTTCCAGCCGATCTGGGGGAAGCGTTCGGCCATGGCCGCGTCGTAATACGCGGGTTTCAGCCCGGCCAAGGTGTCCAGGGTGGAACCCGTGCGGATGCCTTCGTCGGTTTCGAGTCCGGCCAGCGGGGCGAGTTCCGCGGCGAACCGGCCGTCCTTCGTGGCCCGGGCGGCTTTCTCGTGGCTGGCAAGTGCGAATTCGTCCAGCTGTCCGCGGGACAGCCCCCATTTCGCGGCGATGAGTTCGGCGCTGATCCCCTGGGGGACCAGCCCTTCCGGGTATCGCTGGGCGAAACCCACGCCCGAGATATCGCCCGCGCCCGCGGGTATTCGGGCGCTGGCCCCCATCGGCACCCGGCTCATGGATTCCACGCCGGTGGCCACCACCATGTCGTAGGCGCCGGCGATCACCCCCTGTGCGGCGAAGTGGACGGCCTGCTGGCTGCTGCCGCACTGGCGGTCCACCGTCGTCGCCGGCACCGATTCCGGGAATCCGGCGGCCAGCGCCGCCCGCCGGGTCATGTTCACTCCCTGTTCGCCGACTTGGCTCACGACCCCGCCGATCACATCGTCGATCAGGGCCGGGTCCACGCCGGTGCGGGCGACCAGGGCGCTCAGGCTGTGCGCCATGAGGTCCACGGGGTGGATCCCGTGCAGGGCGCCGCTGGATTTTCCGCGCCCGATGGGGGTTCGTACCGCATCGACGATCACCGCGTCTCGCATGTTGATTCCTTCCGCCACCAGAGCGTTCCTCTGGCTAAAGTTATCTATAGCCAGAGTAGGTGCTGACATTAGTAGAGGCAAGTCAGCATGGCTATGATGAGCGGATGGCAGCCGTGATGGAAGGCCCCCTGGCCGATCTCGACTCGTGGAAACCCGACCACTGCTCGATCGCGAAGGCGCTCGATGTGGTCGGCACCCGCTCGGCGATCCTGATCCTGCGGGAGGCGTACTACGGGACCACCCGGTTCGACGGTTTCGCGTCCCGGGTGGGCATCACCGACGCCGCCGTAGCCGGCCAATTGCGCAGACTGACCGACGCGGGGCTCTTCACCAGGCAGCCGTATCGCGAGGAGGGCAAACGCACCCGGCACGAGTACGTGCTCACCGCCAAGGGGCGCGATCTGCTCCCGGTGGTGCTGGCGCTGATGCAATGGGGCAATGCGCACCTGCAACCCGGGCCGCCGCCGCTCGATCTGGTGGAGGCCGCTACCGGGGATCCGGTCCGGGTCCAGGTGCGCAGCGAATCGGGTCGCGAGATCGGCGTCGACGACCTGGGTGTCCGGCTCAACGAACAGTGGCGCGCGGGCCGACGGCGGTGAACCGTCGGGGCCGCGGGCGCACTGTGGATTCAGCTGCCCCGGCGGGCGGGCGGTATCAGCTCAGTCGCCGACCGTCGTCCACCGCGAAGAAATAGACGTGCTCGGGGCCGGGCGCCAGGTGGACCCGGGTGCCCTTGGCGGGCGGATTGCGCCAATCGGTGCGCGCGACGATCGTGTCCGCGCCCTGGGTGTGATCGGTGGGGCGACCGTAGATGAACGCGTCGGAACCGAGTTCCTCCACCACGTCCACCTCGATCTCGATCCCCGAGTCGCCGGTTTCCAGATGCTCCGGGCGAATGCCCACCGTCACCGACGTTCCCGCCGCGTCGGCGACCGAGCGCGGCAACGGCAACGCGAATCCGCCGATCCGGATCGCCCCGTCGGTGACCGGCAGGGTGAACAGGTTCATCGCCGGTGATCCCATGAAACCGGCGACGAAGACATTCGCCGGGTCGCGGTACAGGTCGCGCGGTGCCGCGCACTGCTGGAGCAGCCCGTCGCGCATCACCGCGACCCGGTCGCCCATGGTCATGGCCTCGACCTGGTCGTGGGTGACATAGACGGTGGTCGTGGCCAGGCGGCGCTGCAGCTGCGCGATCTGGGTGCGGGTCTGTACCCGCAGTTTCGCGTCGAGATTGGACAGCGGTTCGTCCATCAGGAAAACCTGCGGATCACGAACGATCGCGCGCCCCATGGCCACCCGCTGTCGCTGGCCGCCGGACAGCGCCTTGGGCAGGCGGTCCAGCAGCTGCTCCAGATCGAGAAGCTTGGCCGCTTCCAGTACCCGCCGCTGTTTCTCGTCCTTGCCGACCTTGGCCAGTTTGAGCGCGAAACCCATGTTCTCGGCCACCGTCATATGCGGGTACAGCGCATAGTTCTGGAAGACCATCGCGATATCGCGATCCTTGGGGTCGGAGTGGGTGACATCGCGGTCGCCGATGAGGATGCGTCCGTCGGTGACATCCTCCAGCCCGGCCAGCATGCGCAGCGATGTGGATTTACCGCACCCGGACGGGCCGACCAGCACCAGGAATTCACCGTCGGCGATCTCGAGCCGCAATTGGTCGACGGCGGGCGTTTTCGCCCCCGGGTACTGCCGGGTGGCGCGATCGAAAGTCACCGTGGCCACGGCTGTTCACTTCCCTTCACCGTTTGGAACACGCGAAGTGGAGCGAATTCGCAACATGTGCGTGGTCATGGCGTCAGAGGCTACCGCTGGTGTTCTCGAGCTCCGCATGGTCTGTACTTTTCCGCTGCGTATCGTGCCAGCGAACGCAACGACTGTCCACCCGTTGAGCGATGCGCGGGTCGGCCGATGCCCGCCCGGCCCGACCTATACGTGCTCATGTGCGCACATATAGGATGTTCTGTGGATGCTCGTTCGGCGGAGACGAAGGTTGGGTGCGGCGGTGCTGGATGTACTGGGACACCAGGTGTTCCGACGGCTCTTCGCCGCCCAGGTGGTGGCGCTGGCCGGGACCGGATTGCTGACCGTCGCGCTGGGTCTGCTGGCCTACGACCTGGCCGGCGCGGACGCCGGCGCCGTGCTCGCGACGGCGTTGGCGATCAAGATGGTGGCCTATGTCGCGGTGGCGCCGCTGATCGCCGCATTGACCGACCGGCTGCCGCGACGAGCGGTGCTGATCACCGCCGACGCCGTACGCGCCGCGGTGGCGTTGCTGCTGCCGTTCGTCGGCCAGACATGGCAGATCTACCTGCTGATATTCGTTCTGCAGGCGGCCTCGGCGACTTTCACACCCGCTTTCCAGGCGATGATTCCCGCGGTACTGCCCGACGAGAGCGACTACACCCGCGCGCTGTCGCTGTCGCGTCTGGCCTACGACCTCGAAGCGCTGCTGTCGCCCTTGCTGGCCGCCGCCGCGCTCACCGTCGTCGGCTATCACTCCCTGTTCCTCGGCACGCTCGCCGGTTTCCTGGCGTCGGCACTGCTGGTCCTGACCACCCCGCTGCCCGCTATCGCGCCGCCGGACCGATCCCGGCCGTTGATCGCGCGGGTCCTCACCGGGGCCCGGGTGCTGGGTTCGCACCCGGCGCTGCGGGGCCTGCTGGCGCTGAACCTGGTGGTAGCCAGCGGAACCGGGCTGGTGATGGTCGATACCGTGGTCTTCGTTCGCGATCTGCTGCACGGCACCGATACCGGGACGGCGGTCGCATTGGGCTGCTTCGGCGCCGGATCGATGCTGGTCGCGCTGCTGTTGCCAGGTCTGCTCGCCGACCTGCCCGAGCGGAGTCTGATGCTCACCGGCGCGACTGTCGTCCCCGCCGCGCTGCTCTTTTCCGCCTTGCTGCCGGCCGTCCGACCCGGCCCGGGGGTCGGCTGGACGATCCTGGTGGCGGCCTGGCTCGCACTCGGCGCGGGAACCTCGATGATCAGCACCCCGGCGGCGCGGCTGCTGCGCCGGCACTCCGGCGAACCCGGACGTCAGGCCGTGTTCACCGCGCAGTTCTCCCTTTCGCACGCCTGCTTCCTGCTCACCTATCCGATCGCCGGATGGGTCGCGGCCGCGGCCGGCCATACGTTTTCCATGGTGGTCCTGGCCCTGCTGGCTACACTCGGGTCCATCACAGCCGCACGCGTGTGGCCCGCGCACCAGCCCGCCGCGGCGGCTGTGCTGGTCCGATGAAAGTGGTGACGACGATGGCCGAGCGTGCAGACGAACCCGCGCCGGCACCGGCCAGCCTCACCCACCCGGTCTCCCCGGACGCCGCCCGCCTCGAGGCCGCGGGTGGCATGTTCCAGATGCTGGCCGACCCCACCCGCCTGCACATCCTGTGGCTGCTCACCCATGGCGAAGCCGATGTCACCGCGTTGGTCGACGCGTGCGGCGCCTCCCGCACCGCGGTGAGCCAGCATCTGGCCAAACTCCGCTTCACGGGACTGGTCGATACTCGTAAAGAGGGCCGCCGCATCATCTACCGCCTGCACGGCGGCCACATCACCCGCGTGATCCGGGAGGGGCTCAGCCACGCCGACCACCTCATCACCGGCGAGCCCCCGCACGAATAACGCTCCGTCGTAGTGCGACTCGGTGTCATCGCAGGGTGAGCGGGGTCTCGGACCCGAGGTGGGTCAATTTCTGCGGGTTGCGGACGTAGTAGAGGCCGATGATGCGCTGCTGCTCGATCCGGATCGCGATGACGCCGTCGAGCACCCCGTCGAAGTGCACAGCCAGTGCGGGGCTGCCGTTGACCGTGGTCGGCTCGGTGGTGAGTGCGACGTTGTTCTTGGTGAGGCCGCCGACGATGAAGCGGGCCACCTTGTCCGCGCCGATGATCGGCCGTGGCGCGGCCTGCTTGATACCGCCACCGTCGCTGATCGAGACGACGTCGGGGGCCAGCACATCGAGCAGACCTTGTAGGTCCCGGGTGTCGACCGCCCGCCGGAAGGCGTCGAGAGCCGCCTCGGCTTGGCCCGCGGTGACCGAACGGCGCGGGCGGCGGGCTTCGACATGGCGTCGGGCACGGTGGGCGATCTGGTGTACGGCGGCGGGGGTCTTGCCGACAGCGGCCGCTATCTCGTCGTAGTCGACTCCGAACGCCTCGCGCAGTACGTATACCGCGCGTTCGGTCGGGGTCAGTGTCTCGAGGACGAGCATCAACGCCATCGACACGCTTTCGGCGAGCTCGAAGTCGGCGGCCACATCCGGTGTGGTGAGCAACGGCTCCGGTAGCCAGGATCCCACGTACGCCTCTCTGCGGCGTTTCACGGACCGCAGTCGGTTCAGCGCTTGCCGGGTCGTGATCCGGACCAGATACGCGCGAGCCTCGTCGACGTGCGCCGGATCGATCCCGACCCAGCGCAACCAGGTTTCCTGGAGGACGTCGTCGGCGTCGGCCGCCGACCCGAGCATCTCGTAGGCGACGGTGAACAGCAGATTTCGGTGGGCGAGGAACGTTTCCGTCGCTTCTATTGTGGTGCGGTCGCCGCCGCCGCCGTCAGCAGCGGCGGCCGCGCTGTCGGTGCACCGCTGCCCGCCGGGCTCACCTGTTCGCATGGATCTCTCCTGTCTCGTCGGCGCCCGGTCGATCCGGTGCCGCCGGGCTTCGGCGACGACGCGCATGCGATACACCTGCACGGTCGGAGTCGGGCCATATCTCGGATAGTCGAAGTCACCGGTCGCCGAGCGCGGCGACGGGGATTCCGGTGTCCTCGGCGGCCGGCGTCGCCGGAAGGTCGCGTGCCGCTTGCAGCAACCGCGGCCGGTGCTTGCCGTCCTTGGGCCAGGAGTGTGAACCGGGCTTGCGTGCTTCGGTCACCAGGTGTGCGACGCTCGCGGCGCACGAGATCTCCTTGAGCTTCCTGCCCACCGGCCCGGTGAAGTAGAGGCCCATCGCCGTGTCGTCCTTGTGGGCGAGCTGGAAGATACCCGCACCGCGGCCGAAGCTGATGCACATGGCGGGGAACGACAGGTCGATCGGTGCGGCCGCCCGGCCGGCGATCCGGTTCAGCACGGTGTCGGCGGCATGGGCGCCGAGGCATCCCGCGGCGTAGGCGCTCATCCGGAAGGGAAGGTCCGACGGCGCCGACGAGTCGCCGGCCGCGACGATGCGCTCGTCGTCGACACTGGTCAGCGTTTCGCTGGTGAGCAGGCGCCCGGTCGCGTCGGTGCGCAGCCCGCTGCGGGCCGCCAGATCTGGCACACCGAAGCCCACGGTCCAGATGGTGATCCGGCTCGCCACCGTGCGGCCGTCGGCGAGTTCCACGGCTTCCGGTGTCACCGCCGTGACCGACGCACCGGGGCCTTCGAGGATGTCGGCGCCCAGCCCGGCAAGATACTTGCGGGCGGTTCGCCGAGCCCGGGGGTGCAGGTACGGGCCGAGTTCACCACCGCAGATCAACGTCACGGCGCGGCCCTGCTCTGCCAGCTCCGCGGCGGTCTCGATACCGGACGGACCGCCCCCGACGACCGTCACCGGGGTCGTCGCCGGGGTGTCCCACAGCACTGAACGCGCCCGCCGGGCCGCCTCCAGAGTCGCGATCGGGTGGGCGAATTCGGCCGCGCCCGGCACGTGCGGGCCTGCGCTGTCGCTGCCCACCGCGTAGATCAGATAGTCGTACCCGACAGTGCCGCCCGCGGTCAGCGTCACGCTGCGCCCGGGCGCGTCGATATGTGCCGCGCTGTCGACGACCAGCCGGACGCCTTCGGCCAGGACTTCCCGGTAGTCGACGACCGCGTCGTGGGTCCCGCCGACCAGCTGGTGCAGACGCAGCCGCGGGACGAAGACCGGCCGAGGGTTGATCACGGTCACCGTCACGTCGTCACGCTGGGTCAGGCGATTGGCTGCCATCACTCCGGCATACCCGCCGCCGATCACGACCACTTCGATGTTCTTGCCCATGATGTCTCCTTTGCTCCGAGGGGGTCGAGCACAAGACACCGCTGGGGCGGGAATCCTGACATGGTGTGATACGGATCACTCGGCGGCGGGTGCGTCTACCGGCCAGTGGTACCGACCCAGGACCTGGTGGCCGCCGGGCAGCGCTCCGCCCGGACGTGCCGAAGAAAGACTTGGCGGAGGATGTCGAGAACGGCACGGCGGTTCCGTCCCAGGGGCGGAAGCGGTCACCGTGGCCGCAACCGGACCGAGGAGACCAACATGGCGAAGTACCTGCTTCTCAAGCACTATCGCGGCGCCCCCGAAGCGGTGAACGCGGTCCCGATGGACCAGTGGACCCAGCAAGAGGTCGAAGACCACGTGCAGTACATGACCGATTTCGCAGCCCGGCTCGAGCAGACCGGCGAGTTCGTCGACAGCCAGGCCCTCTCGTCGGAGGGCACGTTCGTCCGCTCCGGCGGGGCGGGCCGGCCGCCGGTCACCGACGGACCTTTCGCGGAGACCAAGGATCTGATCGCCGGTTGGACGATGATCGACGTCGACACCTACGACCGCGCACTCGAACTCGCCGCCGAGTTGTCGGCGGCCCCCGGCGCCGGCGGTCGGCCGATCCACGAGTGGCTGGAGGTGCGCCCGATCATGAGCGCACCGCCGACGGTCACCGAGTGACGGACCGGTCAGGGCGCATTCGGGGGAGGATCGGGTGATGGACGAACTGCTGCTGCGGGAGCTGACGCCCGCGGTGATCGGTGTCCTCGTGCATCGCGGAGTCGACTTCGCGACGGCCGAGGACGCCGTGCAGGAGGCACTCATCCAGGCCGCGCTCACCTGGCCCGGTCAGCCCCTCGCCGACCCGAAGGGCTGGCTCGTCACGGTCGCCTGGCGCAAGTTCCTCGACGCGCACCGCTCCGCGGCTGCGCGCCGCGACCGGGAGCAGCGGATCGAAGCCGAACCGCCCCCCGGACCTACCGAGTCGGCGGACGACACCTTGCAGCTCTTCTTCCTCTGCGCCCATCCGTCGCTGACCCCGGCCGCCGCGGTGGCCCTCACGCTGCGCGCGGTGGGCGGTCTGACCACCCGGCAGATCGCACGGGCCTATCTGGTGCCCGAGGCGACGATGGCGCAGCGGATCAGCCGGGCCAAACGCACGGTTCGCGACGTCCGATTCGCCGAGCCCGGTGACCTCGCGACCGTGCTACGAGTGCTCTATCTGGTCTTCAACGAGGGCTATACCGGCGACGTCGACCTGGCGGCCGAGGCGATCCGGCTCACCCGGCAGTTGGCGTCGATGACCGACGACGAGGAGACCGCGGGGCTGCTGGCATTGATGTTGCTGCATCACGCCCGGCGAGCGGCGCGAACGCGCCGCGACGGCAGCTTGGTCGCGCTGGCCGAGCAGGACCGCTCCCGCTGGGACACCTCGCTCATCGCGGAGGGCGTCGCCATCCTGCAGGCGGCACTGGCCCGGGACCGCCTCGGCGAGTTCCAGGCGCAGGCCGCGGTCGCCGCCCTGCACGCCGATGCGCCGCGCGCGGAGGAGACCGACTGGGTGCAGATCGTCGACTGGTACGACGAGCTGCTCCGGCTCACCGGGAGCCCGGTCGTGCAACTCAACCGGGCCGTCGCAGTCGGCGAGGCCGACGGTCCCGGGGCCGGGCTCGCGGCCCTGGCGGCGGTGGACCCCGGCCTGCCCCGCCACACCGCGGCCGCGGCCTACCTGCACGAGAAGGCGGGCGACCTGCCGACCGCGGCACGGCTGTACGCCGACGCCGCCGAAGTGGCCCCCAACCTGGCCGAACGACATCACCTCAACCTGCAGGCGGCGCGGATCGGTCAGTCGTTGCGTGAGTGAGCCTGTCTCCGCGCGACTTCCGCACGGAATACGCGTACGCCCCACGTGACCCTCATCGTCACGTGGGGCGCACGCCCTCGCCCTGCCCGGCGGATCACACCGGGGCCCGGGCAGTTATTTCGCGGTGGTGAACTCGCCTTTCGGCGCGCCCGGAACCACTGCGGCCGGTTCGCGTTCCGGTTCCTTGGTGAAGAACAGCATCGCGACCGCACCCACCAGGCACAGGATCGTCATGACCAGGAAGCCACCGTTGTAAGTGCCCGTCCGGCCCACGATGAAGCCCATGACCGTCGGCGCGATGATGCCCGACAGCGCGAAACAGGCGTCCGCGAAACCGGCGGCCGTACCGGGCTGCGACGGTGCGGCGTCGATCGAGGCCACCCACCAGATACCGCCGGTGACGAAGCCGAAGCCGACGCCGGCCGAGATGCAGATCAGCGCGATCGTGAGATTGCCGGGGAAGAACACGATCGGGGCGATCGAGGCCCCGGCGAGCAGCAGTGCCACGCCGATGATGACGAAGCGGGACCGGATGCTCTCGGTGCGTTTGTACACGCGGTCCACCAGGATCCCGCCGGCGAGCGCACCCACGACACCGGCCGCCCACGGTGCCACCGAGAATCCGCCGACGGCCTTGATCGACAGACCGAATTCGTGTTCGAGGTACTGCGGGAGCCAGTACATGAAGGCCCAGAACATGAAGCCCCACGAGAAGTAGCCGAGGCCGACCAGCCACAGGTTACGGTTGCGCAGGATCTCGCCCCAGTCGACTTTCGACTCGTGGCCGCTGTCCTCACCGTCGGTCTGACCCGACCGGATGTAGCGCTGTTCCTCTTCGGAGACGAACGACGCCTCGCTCGGCGAGTTCTTCAGGAAGGGGAAGGCCACCGCGACCCAGACGAGCCCGGCGATCGCGAGGACCCAGAACATGCCCTTCCAGCTGGTGAGCGCGATCAGCTGGGTGAGGATCGGTCCGCCGATCAACAGGCTGCCCGAAACGGCGACGCCACCGATCATGGCGAGTGCTTTACCGCGTTCGTGCGCCGGCAACCACCGGCTGGCGATCCGGGTCGCGGCCGGGAAGCAGGGCGCTTCACCGGCTCCGAGGAGGATACGCAGCAGGATCAGGCCGATGAATCCGCCGGCGAACGGGGTCAGCGCGGTGGCCGCGGCCCAGATGAACATGCCCGTGATGAGCACCCGGCGGGAACCGAACCGATCGACCAGTGGCCCCGAGAGCAGGGCGAAGAGCATGTAGCCGATCGAGAATGCGGAACTGATGATGCCGTACTGGGCCGTCGTGATCCCGAACTCGTCCCGCAGATGGCTGGCTGCGAACGAGATGGCGCTGCGATCAATATAATTCACCACCACCAGGCCCAGAATGATGGCGATGGTCCACCAACGCGTTTTCATAGCGAACTCCTAAAGCTGTCGCGGGTCAGATGACCCCGCGTGCCCGCAGGTCGTCGATGTCCTCGGGGCTGCGCCCGAGGCGGGTGAGGACCTTGTCGGTATCGGCACCGGCGGGTCGTCCGGTGTGACGGATCGCACCGGGGGATCGGGTCATACGCCACATGACGTTCTGCATGCGGACGGGACCGAGCTCGCTGTCCTCGACGGTGGTGACCATGTCGGTGGCGACGACCTGCGGATCTGTGAGCAGGTCGCTCGGACGGTAGACCGGCGCGACGGCCGCGCCGGCTTCTTCGAAGACACTCGTGACCTCGTCACGGGTCCGTTCGGCGATCCAGTCGCCGACGTAGGTGTCGAGCAGGTCCGCGTGCTGGGCGCGGGTGCGCCCGGTGGCGAACCACGGCTCGTCGATCACTTCGGGATGCCCCACCAGCGTCATCACGCGCTCGGCGATGGCGTGCGCGCTGGTGGAGATCGCGACCCAGTGATCGTCTTTGGTGCGATACAGGTTGCGCGGGGCGTTGTTCTGCGACCTGTTGCCGGTGCGCTCCTGATCGATGCCGAGCTGATCGGCATAGATCACTCCGGGACCGACCGCGGTCATGATCGGGCTGAGCAGGTCCAGATCGACCTCCTGCCCGGTCCCGCCGTTGCGTTCCCGGTCGAACAGCGCCATCGAGATCGCCGACGAACCGGCGATACCGGCGATGGAGTCGGCGAGCCCGAAGGCGGGCAGGGTCGGCGGTCCGTCGGGCTGGCCGGTGAGATAGGCGAAACCGCTCATCGATTCGACCAGCGTGCCGAACGCGGGACGTTTGGCGTACGGGCCGTGCTGCCCGAATCCGGTGACGCGCAGCATGATCAGGCCCGGATTGTGCGCCGACAGTTCCGCGTAGGACAGACCCCAGCGTTCGAAGGTGCCCGGCCGGAAGTTCTCGATCACCACGTCCGCTTCGGCGGCCAGGTCCCGGAACACGGCCTGGCCGTCCGCGGTGCTCAAGTTCAGCGTGACAGTCTGCTTGTTGCGGGCGACCATCTTCCACCAGAGCGGGATCCCGTCCTTGTCCAGCCCGTGGCCGCGCATCCCGTCCGGTTTCTGCGGATGCTCGATCTTGATGACCTCGGCGCCGAAGTCACCGAGGATCTGCGCGGTCAGCGGTCCGGCCAGAATCGTGGAGGCGTCCAGGACCTTGATCCCCCGGAGCGGACCTGTCGGCTGGTTCTCGTTCGTCTCGTCCTTCAACTCCGGACCCCTCAGTACGGACGCGCGATGTAGCGGCCCTCGGGCTCGCCGGTGACGACGCCGTCGGCGAGGACGCGGTTGCCGCGCACGAAGGTGTCGGTGACGGCGGCGGTCAGCTCGAAACCTTCGAACGGCGTGTACTCCTGGGTGGATTCGGAGTCGGCGGCGCGCACGGTCCAGGTTCGGTTCGGGTCGACGATCGCGATATCGGCGTCGACGCCCTCTTCGAGGCGGCCCTTGCCGGGCAGGCCGTAGCGGTCGGCCGGGTTCGAGGCGATGAGCTGGGCGATCCGGCGCAGGGACAGGCCGCGCTTGCGTCCTTCACTGATCAGACCGGGCAGCAGGTATTCGGTGCCGCCGAAGCCGGACTTGGCGGCGAACACGTCGTCGCGGTCTTCACCGAACTTGACCTCGTCCTTGCAGCAGGCGTGATCGGAGACCACCCAGTCGATGTTCCCGGCGAGCAGGTGCTCCCACAGCGCCTCGACGTCCTCGCGGGGGCGGATCGGCGGATTCACCTTGGCGCCCAGGCCGTTGGCGTTGTCGATATCGGTGAGCAGGTGCCCGATGGTGACCTCGCGGCGGAAGTTCACGTGCGGGAAGGCCTCGGCCATCTTCATGGCGGCCTTCAGCGCCTTCGCCGAGCTCAGGTGCAGCAGGTTGATATTCGGCAGACCTGTCTCGTCGGCGAGGAAGGACGCGATGGTCACCGCCAGGCCCTCGGAGTGCTGCGGACGCGAGGCGCTGTAGGCGGCGAGCCCGCTGAGCGTGCCCTCCTGCTCGACGATCTTGGTGTAGGCGCTCATGATCTCGGCGGTCTCACAGTGCAGCGACAGCGAGATGTGCGGGGCCAGTTCGGGGAACTGTTCGCGGGCCTTCTGGACACCGCGCATCACGAACTCGAAATGCGCGATGTCGTAGCGCTCGTCCTCGGGGATCATCAGGAAATCGCTCTGCGAGGTGGAACGCCCGTGCAGGCCGTGGCTGCCGTAGAACATGAAGATCTTGAACGAGGTCACGCCCTGATCCGAGGCCAGGTCCGGGATCTCGCCGATATGTTCCTTGGACATCGGCGCCAGGTGGAACGCGTAATCGATATAGCTGCGGCCCGCCGACGCCTCGAGGACCTCCGGGAAGAAGTCGGCGTACGCGCCGCCCTTGTTCAGGTAGTACTGGCCGGTGCGCATATAGGTCAGCGCGGTGGTGACACCGCCCTGCGCGCTCGCGCGGGATTCGGTCTGCGTGTCCTCGGCCAGGGCGTTGTAGATGCCCCAGTGCTGGTGCGCGTCGACCACGCCGGGGAAGACCAGCTTGTCGGTGGCGTCGACGATCTCGGCGTCGGCGGCCTCGAGATTCGGGCCGATGGCCGCGATCTTGCCGTCGACGACGAGGACATCCGCGGTCTCACCCTCTTCGGGGGCCGCGCTGCCGGTGCGCACGACGGTGCCGTTCTTGATCAGATACGTGGTCATCTCTTCTCCTGGCGAATATCTGGATAGATGTTTTGTGTTGTTCAGGCCGTGACGGCGCTGCTCACGTGCTCGGCGGCGAGGAACGCCAGCCCGAGCGCGGTGATGAGTCCGTTGCCCGCTAGGTAGCCGCCGGCTCCGTGGCCGGAGATGCCGATGGCGGCGCCGCCCGACGCGTACAGGCCGGGGATCGGTGACCCGTCGGCGAGTACCCGTGCGTGTTCGTCGACGACCAGACCGCCCTGCGTGTGGAACAGCGCCGGGGTGATGGCGATCGCGATATAGGGCGAAGTCAGGGGGTGGCGGGCATCGGTGCGGCCCTGCCGGTCCGGTTCGGTCCCGACGGCGGCGCGCTGGGCGGCCGCGAGTTCGTCCTCGAGTGCGTCGGCCGGAACGCCGATCCGCTCGGCCAGTTCGGCGGCGGTGTCGGCGCGGACCAGCGACCCGCTCTCGGCGACCGTGCGGAAATCGTCGAACACCGAGCACAGGGCCTCGATGTGTTCGTCGATGACGATCCAGCCGGAGCTGCCGGGCCGCGCGGCGAGGATGGCGGCGAATTCGGAGTAGCCGGTGGTCTCGGGTGCGAAACGGCGGCCCGTGTTGTCGACGATCACGCCGCCGTGGACCACGGTGGCCCAGCCGATGAGCGTCTGGCTGCGCGAGGACAAGGCGGCATGGCCCTGGTAGGCGTCCAGGAAGGCGCTGTCGGCGCCGAGGTCGCGCCCGATCCGCAGGGCGTCGCCCCGGCTGAACTGGCCGCCGTGATAGTGGGCCTCGGCGATTTCCGGAATCCACCGGTGGACCAGGTCGCTGTCGGCGCCGAACCCGTTGGTCGCCAGCAGCACGGCCGGCGCGGTCACGTGCTCGGTGTTCCCGTCGGGGGTGGCGATCTCCACACCGGTGACCCGTCCGTCGGTGGTGCGCACCTCGCGGAGGGCCATCGGGGCGATGAGCTCGATCCGGGGATGTGCCCGGGCGCGCTCCACGAGATGGCGCAGCAGCCGGGAGCCGTGCCGTCCGGGGATGGTGTGGCAGCGGTCGGCGCTGTGGCCGGGGTAGCGGAAGTCGGTGACCAGTTCGAGGTCGAGGCCCTGGGCGTCGGCCAGCCAGGTGACCAGCGGCGCGCCCGCTTCGGCGAGGGCCCGGGCCAGTCGGCGGTCGGCGGTACCGGCGGTTTTGCGGTCGATGTCGTCGAGGAAGCGGTCCGGGCTGTCCGCTACGCCCGCGGCCTGCTGCCAGCGGGTTCCGGCGGCCGGGATCATCGCGGTGCACATGGAGGTGTTGTTGCCCCGCTGGAAGTGCTCGTCGGCGTCGACGACGAGCACATTCGCGCCGAGTTCGGCGGCGCGCAGCGCGGCGACGAGTCCGCCGCCCGCACCGGCGACGACGAGATCGAAATCCGGACCGTCCACGCTTCCTCCTATCATGTTCCGTTCAGCGGAACGCAAGAATGTGGTCCCCTGCACTATGCACGTTTGACAATCCGGACACAAGTGCCTGTAGAGAGGATTAACGCCGCAGAAACTCGAGGCCGGGGCGCTTCAGGCCCCTGGACAATCGTTTCGCTAAGCGGTACAACTTTGTTCAGATATAAGTCGCTCACGCCGGTAGCGTCGCCCGTCGGAACAACCAGAAGACCCCGCAGAACGGAGCCACGATGGAGTCCTCCAGTGGAGGCACCACGTCCGCCGCGCGGGCAGCGGATGTGCTGCTCGAGTTCGGCCGGCGGTCGAGCGCACTCGGCGTCTCGGAGATCGCCCGCTCGACCGGTATGTCGAAGGCGGTCGCCCACCGCATCCTGACGACCTTCGTCGAATGCGGCCTGCTCCTCTACGAGCCCTCGACCCGCCGGTACCTGCTCGGCCCGGCGGCGGCGACTCTCGGCGCGCGCGCACTGGATGTGTCCCCGCTGCGGCGGATGGCCCGCGAGGCACTGGTGGACCTACAGCGGTCCACCGGCGAGACGGCGACCGTCACAGGCCGCCTACCAGGGGGTCGCGTCTACCTCGACCAGGTAGAGAGTACCCAGGAAATCAAGATGACCGTCGAGCTGGGTCGCCGGTTCGAGCTGCACAGCGGCTCGTCGGGCCGCATCATCCTGGCCCACCTCTCCGAAGCGGAGCAGGACGATCTGCTCGCGCAACCGCTGCCCCGGCTGACCGCCACCACGATCATCGACCCCGACTCGCTGCGCGTCATCCTCCGGGAAGCGCGCGAGCGCGGTGTGTGCCGATCCTCCGGGGAACGACAGGAAGGGGCGGGGTCGATCGCCGCCCCGGTGTTCGGTGCGGACGGCGCCGTGATCGGCTCGGTATCGGTCTGCGGGCCCAGCTATCGGATGACCGAAGCCGCCTGCGACCGATACGAGAGCGCGCTCGTCGAAGCGGCGCAGCGTATTTCGCGTGCTCTGGGCTACCGCGCCCCGGAAAACCCGGCCTCGGAGACGAAATGACACCACGCAGCTGGCTCTACGTGCCCGGGCACCGCGACGACCGCATCGGCAAGGCATTCGACAGTGCCGCCGATGCCGTGGTCATCGATCTCGAGGACGCGGTCCCCGTCGGCGCGAAGGACCGCGCCCTCGCGAACGCGCTCGACGCCCTGCGCGTCGTGCCACAAGATCGCCGGGTCTGGTTGCGGCTCAACGCGATCGGCACCGAATGGCTGGATCACGAACTCGCCGCGCTGGCCGCCGCCGCGGTCCCGCTCGCGGGCGTGCGACTGCCCAAAGCCGACGATCCCGACACAGTAGCGGCGACCGCCGACCGGCTCACCTGCGAAGTCCACGCCATCGTCGAATCCGCCGCCGGCCTGCTGGCGGCGCCCCGGATCGCGCGGTGCCATCCGCGGGTCACCGGGATCGCGCTGGGCGAAGCCGACCTTGCCGCCGACCTGCGGACCGAGGGCGACGGCCTGACCTGGGCACGCGGCTGGATCGTCACCGCGGCACGTGCGGCCGGACTGGCCTCACCGGTCCAGAGCGTCTGGACCGCGGTCGACGATCCGGCCGGATTGGCGGCGACCTCGCGCGTCGGCCGCGCCCAGGGTTTCTTCGGGCGCTCCGTCATCCACCCGAATCAGATCGACATCGTCAACGAGGCCTATACGCCGTCGCCGGAGGAACAGGACCGGGCCCGACGGATCGTGGAGTGTGCGGCCGCGTCCATGGCGGCGGGTGAATCCGCGGTTCTCGACGAGAACGGCAGATTCATCGATCCCGCCGTGGTCGCCAATGCCCGCGTGGTTCTCGACCGAGCAGCTGCCACCGCAGTACGAGGAGTGAAAGCATGACCGAACAGACCGTCACCGCAGCACCGGACGCGCTGCTGCACGCCGTGGTGAGCAGCGACGTCGATTTCGTCGAGCTCGGGCACCCGCACACCACGGGAATGCCCTGCTCACCCAACCATCCGGGGTTCCGGATGACCCTGATCCGCCGGCACGGCGATATGGTCCGCCCGGACGGCGGGTCGGCGTCCAACGAGATCATCGTGACCGGCGGGCACGTCGGCACCCACGTGGACGCCCTCTCCCACGTCAGCCACGAGGGCAAATTGCACGGCGGCGTGGACGCCCAGGACGCGCAGCGCGGCGGACGGTTCTCCGAACTGGGCGCGGAATCGATCCCGTTCATGCTCCGGCGCGGTCTGCTGCTCGATGTGCCGCGGGTGCGCGGTGTCGATGCCCTCGAAGCCGGCCAGGCCGTCACCGAACAGGATCTACGCGACGCCGCCGAGGCGGCCGGGGTGACCCCGCGGCGCGGCGATGTCGTACTCATCCGCACCGGCTGGGCCCGGCATTTCGACGACGCCCAGCGCTACCTCGGTCAGCAGGACGGAGTTCCGGGCGCCGATGTGAGCGCGGCCCGCTGGCTGGCCGCCGCCGGGATCGTGGCCGCGGGCGCGGACACCACGGCGTTCGAGCACATTCCGCCGGGCAAGGGGCACAGCGTGCTGCCGGTGCACCGGGTGCTGCTGGTGGAGAACGGGATCCACATCATCGAGCATCTGAACCTCGAGGACGCGAGCGCTCGCGGCCTCACCGAGTTCACCTTCGTGATGGCGCCGCTGCGTATCACCGGCGGCACCGGATCGCCGGTGCGCCCCGTCGCGGTGGTGCCCGCATGAGCACCGCCGCCGCCACCGTCCCGGCTCGCCACGACCTGCACGGCACCGTCGTGGGCCGCCTCGCCGCCCTCGCCGACCACACCCGCACCACCGGACTCGCCGAGGAGCTGCGCCGAGATGTGGCCCGGCGCGTCCTCGACGTGCTCGGCAACTCGCTGGCCGCCCAGGGACAGCCGTCCGCCCGCGCCGTGACCGCGGTGGCCCGCGGCTGGGCCGGCGCCGCCGCGGCCAGCGGTATCGGTACCGGGGAACGCTTTCCCGCCGCCACCGCCGCACTGGTGAACGGCACCCTCGCGCATTCGATGGATTCCGACGACACCCACCTTCCGTCCGTGCTGCATCCGTCGGCGTCGGTGGTGCCCGCGGCGCTGGCGGTCGGGGAGGCGACCGGTGCGTCGGGCGCCGCGGTGCTCGACGCCGCGGGCGTCGGGATCGAGATCGCGGTGCGCCTGGGGATGGGCGGTTACGACGAGGAACTCGGCAATTCCGAGTTCTTCGAACGCGGTCAGCACGCCACGTCGATCTGCGGCGCCGTCGGATCCGCCGCCGCGGCGGCGATGCTGTACGGCCTCGACGCCGAAGGCATCGCGGACGCGATGGGGATCGCCGCCAGTTTCGGCGCGGGCCTGCTCGAGGCCAACCGGACCGGCGGCACGGTGAAACGCGCGCACTGCGGGTGGGCCGCGCATTCCGGTGTCACCGCAGCGGAATTCGCCCGGCACGGACTCACCGGGCCGCCCACGGTGATCGAGGGCCGGTTCGGTTTCCTGCACGCGTTCTGCGGCGACCGCGCGGACGCGGCGAAGGTGGTCGACCGGTTGGGCGAGCACTGGGAACTGCCCGGCATCTTCTTCAAGCCCTACCCCTGTAACCATTTCACCCACGCCGGTATCGATGCCGCCCGCGCCCTGCGCGCCGGGGGACTCGATCCGGACGAGATCGTGGAAATCGTGCTGGGCGTGCCGACACCGGTGCTGCGCACCATCGCGGAGCCGCCCGCGGCCAAGGCCGCACCGGAATCCGGCTATCACGCCGCCTTCTCGGGTCCGTTCACCGTGGCACGGGCGCTGCTCGGCGGATCCGGACTGGGCGTGGGGCACGCGGACTTCACCGATGAGGCGGCCAAGGACCCGCGCACGCTCGAATTGGCCGCGCTGGTGGTCGCGAACAGCGACGCTCGGTGCGACGAGATCTACCCGCACCAGTTCCCGGCTGTGCTCCGGGTACGTACGCGCGACGATATCTGGCACGAGGCGCGGGTCGACCACAATCGCGGGGGTCCGGCGAATCCGCTCTCCGACGACGAACTCACCCTGAAATTCGATCTGAATGTGGAGGCGAGGTTGTCCCCGGTGCAGGCGGCGACGGTCGCGGAGCGGGCGCTCGCGCTACCGGCGGCGGAATCGTTGGACGCGCTGATGTCGCTGGTCAGGGGCTGAGACCCGAACCGAGGGCAGGGGCGGGCCGGAGAACAGGGACAGCGGGCCCCGCGCAGTGGTGAACCGCTGCGCGGGGCCCGCTCATCGTCGTGACCGATACACCACCGACCACGTTCGGTCCGGGACCCGCGGTCAGCTGTCGAGGAACTCCAGCAGGTCGGCGTTGAACCGCTCCTTGTCCCCGGGGACCAAGGCGATACCGTGCGATCCGCCCTCGTACACCTTCAACGTCGAATCCTTGATGATCTCAGCGGATTTGCGGCCGGTGGCGTCGATCGGAACCACCTGGTCGTCGTCGCCGTGCACGATCAGCGTGGGCACGTCGAATTTCTGCAGATCCGCCGTGAAATCCGTATAAGCGAATGCGTCGACGCATTTCACGCCGGCCTGGATGCTCTCGTGCATGGCCATGAACCAGAATTCGTCGCGGTTGCCCTGGGTCACCTTGTTGCCCGGGCGGTTCGCGCCGAAGAATCCTTCCGAGGTGTCCTTCCAGAATTGCGAACGCTCGGTGAGGATCCCGGTCTTGATCTCGTCGAAGACCTTTTCCGGCACACCTTCCGGATTGCTGTCGTTCTTGATCATCAGGGGCGGTATCGCCGACAGCAGCACCGCCGAGTGCACCCGTTCGGTGCCGTGCCGGCCGATGTAGCGGGCGAGCTCACCGCCGCCCATGCTGTGCGCCACCAGCGTCGCGTCACGGATATCGAGGCTGTTCAGGAGATCGTTGAGGTCGTCGGCGAAGGTGTCGAAGTCGTATCCCTGCCACGGCTGGTCCGAGCGTCCGTGGCCGCGCCGGTCGTGGGCGATCCCCCGGTAGCCGTTATCGGCCACGCACTTCATCTGGTCTTCCCAGGCGTCGGCGTTCAGCGGCCAGCCGTGGATGAACACGACCGGGCGACCGTTGCCCCAATCCTTGTAATAGATGTTCACATTGTCGCGAGTCGTGCACACAGGCATGAGTAAGTCCTCCTTCTGTGCGTGACGCCGACCTGCTCGGGCCGTGACAACGAGACGCGGTCGAAATGCTACCGACGGAAGACTCCCAGGAAAGGGGTGTATTCATCTGTTACGGAATCCATGCCCGACCGGAATTCACGCGGAATTCTTCCTCCGGTGCCGCCGTGTCGTCACGGCCGATTGCCGCCGGGCCGGGTCGCGTCCGCCCCGGTAGCCTCGGTCCGGGAGACCCACCGACGACGAGGAGTCAAGCAGATGAGCCGACCGGTTCGGATCGGAGTCCAACTCCAGCCCCAGCACGCCCCCGACTACGGACTCATCCGCGACGCGGTGTTGCGGGCCGAGGACGCCGGGGTGGACATCGTGTTCAACTGGGATCACTTCTATCCGCTGTACGGAGACCCCGATGGCGCGCATTACGAATGCTGGACCATGCTCGGGGCGTTCGCCGAGCAGACCGAACGGGTCGAGATCGGGGCGCTGGTGACCGGCGGCGGCTACCGCAACCCGGACCTGCTCGCGGATATGGCCCGCACCGTGGATCAGATCAGTGGCGGCCGGCTCATCCTGGGCATCGGCTCGGGCTGGTTCGAACGCGACTACGACGAGTACGGCTACGAGTTCGGCACCGCCGGTGGTCGCCTGAACCTGTTGAAGGAATACCTGCCCCGGATCACCGCCCGGCTGGCCAAACTGAACCCGCAGCCGGTCCGGGAGATCCCGATCCTGATCGGTGGCGGCGGGGAGAAGAAGACGCTACGACTGGTGGCCGAATACGCCGATATCTGGCACAGCTTCGGCGAGCTGGATGTTTTCACCCACAAGAGTCAGGTTCTCGAAGAGCACTGCTCCCGGGTGGGCACCGAATCGGGCAAGATCGAGCGCTCGGTCGCCTGGCCCGGTGCGGAGGCCGCCCCCAAGTATCTCGACGCGGGCGCGACCCTGTTCACGGTGGGGATCACCGGGCCGGACTACGACCTGACCCAGGTGAACGAGGCGCTCGCCTGGCGAGATCAGACCAATCCGGAGCCGGTCAGCGGTATCGCCTGACCCGCTCCGTACGTGTGGCCCCTGCTGTCCCGGCACCAGGGGCCACACGTGTTCGGGGATCTCTCCGGGCCGGAGTGTCACCGGCTCTCGTTCGGCGGGTCAGTTCGTCGACGACACCTGTTGCCGCGGAGCCCATTTGGAGGTGCCGGGCGCGGCGGCCAGCGTGTTGAACAGGTCGACACCGGCGATCACCAGCGCCGGTCCGCCCACCACGATGGTGCCGATGATCCCGCCGACCGTGGCTGCGGTGATGATGCCGGGGATTCCGGTACCCGGCCCGCCGAGGAATGTGATGAGTCCGACGGCCGCCCCGAGTGCCGTGCCGATGAACCCGCCGATGGCGGTCGCGATACCGAACTGGGAGGCGAAGTTCGACTGGGCGGCGTAGTTCTCCTGCGGTGAAGCCACCGGCTTCACCGCAGGACGCGCCGCCGCGGCGTCCTTGATCGCGGTCAGTTCCAGCACACGCCCGTCATCCCGGATCGCGTGCGGCAGTGGGTATTCGGTCTCGCCCTCGACCACGGCCAGTGGCAGGGACACCACGGTCGCTCCGGCTTTGTCCTTGATCTCCACCGCCTCACCGTTGATATCGAAGGTGCCGTTGGTGAGGGTGGTGACGACCGTGTTGCCGATGAGTTCGGCGCGGTATTCGATATCGGGGGCGACGGGTTCTGCGCGTACGACTCCCGCGCCTACGGCGGCGGTGGCCAGTACGGGCACCACAACGGTAGCGATCTTGCGGATAATCATGAGTTCCTGTGTCCGATCTTCGTCACGTGTTGCCGGATGGATTCCGGCCAGGCAAGCGCAGCTATCTGACTCGCCGGGGCCGAAGGGGGGCTGCCGCGGCGGCTTCGAACTACACCGACGTTACGTGGCCGGAACAATGAACGACACTGAATTTGCGAAAAATATTCCGAATGAGGTTTAAAGGTCGGATGATTCGGTAACACTGTTGGGTTGCGGTCTGTACCGATCGGGCGGTGCGTTCGTTGGCCGCCGCGCCGAGGTGTCTCATCCCCGCTCGGCTGCGCCGGGTTCCCCCGCGATAGCAGTGGTCGCGAGTGCGGCCGTTCCAGTGTGACTCCGGGGTCTGACACAACCGGTGACGGCCGCATCTTCGTTATCCGGGGTGAACCATCGGCTAACTGCAATTATGCGCACTTGGTGATGTAATGGAGGGGTGTAGTCCCAGCTGAACGCTTCGAGGAAAACAACCGCTTCGAGGAAAGAGGGAACACCGATGACGACGGCACACGATCAGCACACCGACCATACGCATGTGCACGGTCCGGATTGCGGTCATGTCGCGGTTCCGCACGGCGATCACGTGGATTACGTCCACGACGGCCATCTGCACCGCGAACACGACGGGCACTACGACGAATGTCAAACCCAGGGTCATGCCGAACACACCTCCCATGAGCACGTGCACGGTGAAGGTTGCGGTCATGTCGCGGTCCCGCACGGCGACCACGTCGACTACATCCACGAAGGCCACCGGCACGCCGCCCACAACGGCCACTACGACGAGCACTGACCTCCGCGGGACGAGACCGCCGGTCTCGTGCCGACCCGGCGCCGCCGCGGCTTCGCGGCGGCGCCGTCCGGTACCGGAGCTGCCTGACGACGGCGCCCTCTTCATCGAGGATCGCGATCGACGGCGTACCGTCCATCGCCACCTGAAGTCGAATACGCGGCCGGCGCCGCGGGTCACACAGCATCAGTGCCGCGCCGATTCTCGGTATCGGTGGCGAGAACACCCCGTTGGGATGCCGTGCCTGCGCGAGCGGGACTGTCGGGTCTCCCGTATGTCTCATGGCCAGCATGGTTCCGCCGGATCTGCCGAGCGACCGGTCCGTCAGGGTGGCGGCTGCAACACCACGACATAGTCGATCGATCGCTGGTTCTGCACGCAGGTATGGCTGCCGGATTCCACGAATCCGAGGTTCCCGAGCAGGCGCCGGCTGCGGGCGTTCCACGACTGGACGACCGCGCGCAGCGCCGAAACCGGATGTGCGCGGCGGATATCGGCGATCACCGTGCTGCCGAAGCTGCGGCCGTGGCCCCGGCCGACCCAGCGGGGATCCATACCCACACCGAGGTCGATCACCCCGAACTCGGCGCGCAGTCCCGGGACCCTCGCTTCCGCGCCGGTGCAGTAGAACCCGACCATCCGATCATCGTCGGCACCGACCAGCGCCAGGTATTCGCCTGCCGCGCGGGGGAGTTCGTCCGCGGCGCCGATATCGTAGACGCCCCACGGTCCGTCGTAGCGCCAGGCCGCGACACGATCAGCGTCGCCGGGCGCCCACGGGCGTACGACCAGGCGTTCGGGCCATCCGGTGCTCACCAGGGCCGGAGCACGATTTCGGTCGGATGGGCGTCACGGGGTGTATCGATCGCCGACCGGATCGCCCGGGCGACGGTCTGCGGCCGCAGGAACTGGTCCGGATCGTAGGACCGCCGCTCATCGGCCACGATCGCGCGCTGCATATCGGTATCGATTCGTCCCGGATGGATCGAGGTCACTCGGATCGAAGGCTCTTCGAGGCGCAGTGCGTCGCCGAACGCCCGCAGACCGAACTTGCTCGCGGCATACGAGGCCCAGCCGGCGTTCGCGCGCAGCCCCGCTCCCGAATTGACCAGCACCACATGGCCGTTCGCGGCGCGCAGGGCCGGCAGCAGCAGCCGGGTGAGCTCCACGACGGCGACCAGATTGGCCTCGAGGGTATCGCGCCACTGCTGTACCGAGGACTCGGCGATCGTGCTCAGGTCCGCGATACCGGCGTTGTGCACCAGGACATCCAGCCGCTCGATCGGCCGCACCGCCACCGCCACCGCGGCGTAATCGGTGAGCTCCACGGGCCATCCGGTGGCATCGGGGAGTTCGGACAGAATCGGTTCCAGCCCGGCTGCTGTGCGCGCTCCGAGCAGCAGCCGGTGATCAGGCGCCAGTTCGCGCGCGATGGCCGCGCCGAGCCCGCGACCGCCGCCGGTGACCAGCGCTACCGGCCGTTCCCACCGCTCACCGTCGGATTCCTGCCGCATATCGCCCACTCCTCGCTCTACGTCGCCGGGACCCGCCCGTACTCGCTCGGACCCTTCCGTCGCCGAGCGGTCCGCGAACAGCTCGCCGGATAGTGCGTACCACACCGCACCGCGGCCGGGTCCGCGACGCGAGGGTTCGGCGCCCTCGCGTAGCGCGCCCGAAATATGGCGCACACTGGAGCGAAACCGTGACTCGGTAGATATTGCGATCACGCTCACCGATCGAGCGCTCGCCGACCCGAGGCAGCAAGATATAGAGATGGCACACCCAGGTTTCACTCCCACGCAGCTCGCCGCCCGCGCGGCCTATCTGCTGCGCGGCAACGATTTGGGAACCATGACCAGCGCCGCACCCCGCCTGTACCCGCACATGTGGAGCTGGGACGCGGCTTTCGTCGCGGTGGGACTGGCGCCGCTGAGCGTGGAACGCGCGGTGATCGAACTCGACACCCTGCTGTCCGCGCAGTGGAAGAACGGGATGATCCCGCACATCGTCTTCGCCAACGGAGTAGACGGCTACTTCCCGGGGCCCGCCCGCTGGGAATGCCGGCTGCTGGCCGCCAACGCGCCGGACGGACCGGATACCTCCGGGATCACCCAGCCGCCCGTGCACGCCATCGCGGTGCAGCGGATTCTGGACCATTCCCGTCGGCACGGCCGCAGCACCCGGGCGGTGGCCGAGGAGTTCCTCAACCGCCGCTGGGCGGATCTGGTGCGTTGGCATCGCTGGCTGGCCCATGCCCGTGACCCGTTCGGCAGTGGCCGGATCACGCTCTACCACGGCTGGGAATCCGGGATGGACAACTCCCCGCGCTGGGACCGGGCCTACGAGAACGTCGTGCCCGGTGACCTGCCGCCCTACCGGCGCGAGGACGTACTGATCGTCGCCGACCCCACCCAGCGGCCCACCGACCGCGAATACGACCGGTACCTGTGGCTGGTGGAGCAGATGCGCCGCGCCCGCTACGACGACGACATGCTGAGCTCGGTGATGGGGTTCGCGGTCGAGGACGTGTTCGTCACCGCGATATTCGCGCTGGCCTGCGAGGTGCTGGGACAGATCGGCGAGGACTACCACCAGGCCAGATCCGATACCCGCGATCTCTTCGCCTGGGCCGAACGGTTCCGCGCCGGAGTCGTCGCCACGACCGATGCCCGCACCGGGGCCGCCCGCGACTACGACACCCGGGCGCAGCGCTGGATCACCACCGAGACGCTGGCCATGTTCGCACCTCTCATCAGCGGCGGCCTGCCCCGAGCCACCGAAAGCAATCTGCTGCGCCTGTTCGAGGGCCCGCGGTTCTGCGGCCACCCGGACCTGCGCTACGCGCTGCCGCCCTCCACCTCGCCGGTCTCGAAGGATTTCCGGCCTCGCGAATACTGGCGGGGCCCGGTATGGCCGGTGATGAGCTGGCTGTTCTCCTGGGTGTTCGCCCATCGCGGCTGGGCCGAACGTTCCTACATGTTGCGCGCCGAAGCCCTGCGGCAGGCCAGCGACGGAAGTTTCGCCGAGTACTACGAGCCGTTCACCGGGGCGCCCCTGGGCAGTATGCAGCAGTCGTGGACGGCGGCCTCGGTACTGGACTGGCTGGGTTGAGCGGCCCGAAGACCGGCTCGGAATCTCAGACCGTCCGGGCTCCGGCGGCCGGTTCGCAGATGTCCTTCAGCGAACATCCGCCGCAGGACCCACCGCACCCGCCGGTCGCGGGCTCGGGCGGTGCGACGGCTTCAGCGGCACGGGCCCCCGCGGTGGCGCCCGAACCGATGGTGAACAGTGCGATGACCAGTACACCGACGGCCACCAGCCCGCCGGTGAAACCGCCCGCGGCCAGCACGACCAGCCCGCCGGCGCTCAACAGCGCGGCGCCGGCGATCAAGGCGGGGGCCGCGACCCGGTTGGCGGCGCGGAAAGCGGCTTCGTCGCGGAGCGCGGCCTCGGTGTGGACGCCGAGGTAGCGGTTTCCGGGGAGGCGGCCGATGAGCCCGAGCACACCCGTCGTCAGGGCCACCACAGCCAGGACGAAAAGCAGAATCGCGACAAAGAACACCAGGTGAGAGTATCAGTGCTCTGTTTATTGGCGCCGCCTGCGGCGGCGCGGGGGTTGAGGCCCCCTTGGTCCCGACGTTCAGCCCTCGAGACTCGCGCCTGCGGCGCATGCGCTTCGAGGGCTGAACGTCGGGACGGGCCTCAACCCTTTGTGGTGTCTCGCTGAACGCGACGCCGGGCGGTGACGTCGCATACCGGACTCGCGACGGCCGGGACGGCAGGCTATGTCCGGCGAGCCCCGTATGGCTGGGAGGCGGCCGGAGACGGGGCGAAGTCGCGTGATATCCCTCACGTGTGCTCGGGGCGGTCTGCTATAGCGGCCGGGCGACAGGGGCTCGACATCTCCCAGAGTGTGCCGCCGAACGACACCGGCCCGCGGGGCTGGAGGCAGGTCGCGGACACACCTTTTTGGGCTTGTCAGGGCCCAAGTCTTAGGCTGTGACGACGGAATTCTCCCCGAGAGCAGCTAGAGAAGGCAGGACCGTGCAGGACACCCGCGCAACCGAGACGGCCGGGCAGAGCTCGGTAGACAACGGCGCAGCCCAGGGCCGCGCCGACGATACGCCTGCCCACCGGTACACCGCCGAGCTCGCCGGGGAGATCGAGGGCAGGTGGCAGCGGCGCTGGAACGAGCGCGGCACCTTCCACGCTCCGAACCCGGTCGGCCCGCTGGCGGGTGAGGTTCCGGCGGACAAGCTGTTCGTCCAGGACATGTTCCCGTACCCGTCGGGGGCGGGGCTGCACGTGGGTCATCCGCTGGGGTACATCGCCACCGACGTGTTCGCCCGCTATCACCGGATGCACGGTCGCAATGTGCTGCACGCGCTGGGTTACGACGCGTTCGGCCTGCCCGCCGAGCAGTACGCCGTGCAGACCGGCGCGCATCCGCGCGACACCACCGAGTCCAATATCGCCACCATGCAGCGTCAGCTGGACCGGCTGGGCCTGGGCCACGACCGTCGGCGTTCGTTCGCCACCACCGATCCCGAGTACTACCGGTGGACGCAGTGGATTTTTCTGCGCATCTACAACGCCTGGTACGACCAGGAGGCCGGCCGGGCACGGCCGATCGCGGAACTGGAGCGTCAGTTCGCCTCCGGCGCCCGCCCGGCGCCGGAGGGACAGGACTGGTCGGCCATGTCCGCGGCCCAGCACGGCGCGGTGATCGACTCGTACCGGCTGGTGTATCAGACGGATTCGATGGTCAACTGGTGTCCGGGACTGGGCACGGTCCTGTCCAACGAAGAGGTCACCGCCGAGGGGCGCAGCGAACGCGGTAATTTCCCGGTTTTCCGTAAACGCCTGTGGCAGTGGATGATGCGGATCACCGCCTATGCGGACCGGCTGATCGACGATCTGGACCATGTGAACTGGCCGGACAATGTCAAAGCCATGCAGCGCAACTGGATCGGGCGTTCCCGCGGCGCCCGGGTCGAGTTCGCGACCGCCGCCGGCAACGTGGAGGTTTTCACCACGCGCCCCGACACCTTGTTCGGCGCGACCTACATGGTGCTGGCCCCGGAACACGAGATGGTCGACCAGCTGACCGCGGCCGCCTGGCCGGACGCGGTCGACGCGCGGTGGACCGGGGCCGCCGCCACCCCGGGTGCGGCGGTCGCCGCATACCGCAAGGGCATCGCCGCCAAATCGGATCTGGAGCGGCAGGAGAACAAGGAGAAGACCGGCGTCTTCCTGGGGGCCTACGCCACCAACCCGGTCAACGGCGCCCGGATCCCGATCTTCATCGCGGACTATGTGCTGAGCGGTTACGGCACCGGCGCGATCATGGCCGTACCGGGCCAGGATCAGCGCGACTGGGATTTCGCGACGGCTTTCGGCCTGCCGATCATCCGTACTGTGCGCCCGCCCGCGGAATTCGACGGCGAGGCCTTCACCGGTGACGGCCCGGCCATCAATTCCGACTATCTGGACGGCCTGACCATCGCCGACGCCAAGGCCGCGGTGATCGCCCGGCTGGAAACCGACGGCCACGGCGCGGGCACAGTGCAGTACAAGCTGCGGGACTGGCTGTTCGCGCGGCAGCGGTACTGGGGCGAACCGTTCCCCATCGTCTACGACGAGTCCGGCGCCCCGCACGCGTTGCCGGAATCGATGCTGCCCGTGCGGCTGCCCGAGCTGGACGATTTCGCCCCGGTCACCTTCGACCCCGACGACGCGAATTCCGAACCGTCCCCGCCGCTGGCCAAGGCCACCGACTGGGTCGAGGTGGAGCTGGATCTGGGCGACGGCCCGCGCACCTATCGGCGCGATACCAATGTGATGCCCAACTGGGCGGGCAGTTCCTGGTACCAGCTGCGCTACGCCGATCCCACCAATACCGAGGCGTTCTGCGCGAAGGAGAACGAGAACTATTGGCTGGGCCCGCGCCCGGCCGAACACGGCGCCGACGACCCGGGTGGGGTCGATCTGTACGTGGGCGGAGTGGAGCACGCGGTGCTGCACCTGCTGTACGCCCGGTTCTGGCAGAAGGTGCTGTTCGACCTGGGTGATGTGACCGGCAGCGAACCCTACCGTCGCCTGTTCAACCAGGGGTACATCCAGGCCTTCGCCTATACCGACGCGCGCGGCGCCTATGTCCCGGCCGCGGAGGTCACCGAACGCGACGGCAAGTTCTACTGGACCGATGCGGCGGGCGCCGAGGTCGAGGTGAACCAGGAATACGGCAAGATCGGCAAATCGCTGAAGAACGCGATCGCGCCCGATGAGATCTGTGATCTGTACGGGGCCGACACCTTCCGCTTCTACGAGATGTCGATGGGCCCCCTGGACACCTCCCGGCCGTGGGCGACCAAGGACGTCATCGGCGCGCACCGGTTCCTGCAGCGGGTCTGGCGGCTGGTGGTCGACGAGGAGACCGGAGGGTCGCGGGTCACCGAGGACAATCCGACCGACGAGACGCTGCGGCTGCTGCACCGGACCATCGCCGGGGTCGACGAGGATCTGGCCGCCATGCGCGACAACACCGCCGGCGCGAAACTGATCGAGCTGACCAACCACTTGACCAAGGCCTACCCGAAGGGTGCGCCGCGCGCGGCGGTGGAACCGGTGGTGCTGATGCTGGCGCCGCTGGCCCCGCATATGACCGAGGAGCTGTGGGAACGTCTGGGGCATACCCACTCGCTGGCCCACGGTCCGTTCCCGGTGGCCGATCCGGCGTTGCTGACCGCGGAGACGGTGGAGTACCCGATCCAGGTCAACGGGAAGGTCCGCAGCCGGATCCAGGTGGATCCGGAGGCCGATCAGGCCGCGATCGAAGCGGCCGCGCTGGCCGACGAGAAGATCGCCGCCCTGCTCGACGGCAAGCCCCCGCGCAAGCTGATCGTGGTGCCGGGCCGTTTGGTGAACATCGTCGCTGCGTTGTAGGCGCCCGTTGCGGCGGTACGAGGTAGCCCCTGAGGTCCCACCGTTCGGTCTTGGAGACTTGCGCCTGCGGCGCATGCGCTTCGAGGGCTGAACTGCGGGACTGGCCTCGACCTTTTCGGCCTCGCCGACTCGACACCGAGGAGTGAACGGCTATCCGGAAGGTGACCCGGTAGGCGCGTACGCACTGTGAATCGGCTGCCGCGGACCGCTCGTACCGCCGGGATGCTGATCATGCCTTCCAGCAGGGTCCGAACCAGAACAGCTCGGTGGCGGGGGTGCGTAGCGTGCGGACGGGTTCCGGCGTCGTCGAGCCCGGCCAGGTTGCCGCTGCCGGGGTCGCTGACCAGGGCCGTGAGCGGTGTAGGAGTCGGGAAGACCTGTCCGGCGGGGGCGGTGGTGACCGGTGGCGAGCGGGTCGGTCCGGCAGCCAATTCCGGGTGTATCCGGCGACAGGCGTTCACCGAACACGACCCGGGAGCCAGAGCCGGCCGAGTATGCACGACCGACCCGCCGCGGATGTTGCGGCTGATAAAGGATGCACATGCGGGAGTTCCCCCGCATGGTCACATCAGCGGTCGGGGCCCGCCCCGAGTCTGGATTGACCAGAGGGAGGGAGCGCAGCGACCGACCGTCAGGAGGGAAGACTCGGGGTTGATAGGGCCCCGACCCCGCGCCGCCGGAGGCGGCGCAATAGACACTGTTAATCTGCGGTACTCCTGAGACTCGCCTGCGTCCGCTAGCGTGCGTGCGTTCAGCCCGGAACAGGAGTCCACTGTGAAACCTCTTGCGCTATTCGTCGCTCACGACCCGGCCGGGTCGCGGTCCCGAGTCACGTGTCAGTACAAATGCGGAAACGCCTGCTTCCACGCGGTGCCCAATACCTCGCCGAACACCTATTTCGGCGATATCGTCGCGGGGATCTCGCGGCGCCGCCTGTTACAGGGCAGCGCGGCCGCGGTGGTGGCGATCGGCGCGGCCGGCGCGCTCGCGGCCTGTGGTGCCGACACGGAGGTCGGCCCTACCGGGAGTAGCGAGGGCACGGGGACCGACTTCACACCGGTGGCGCCGAACACCGAGGACGCGCTGGTCGTTCCGGACGGCTACGAACAGGGCGTGGTCATCCGCTGGGGTGACCCGCTGTTCGATGACGCGCCGAAGTTCGATTTCTTCGCGCAGACGCCCGCCGCGCAGGCGAAGCAGTTCGGTTACAACAACGATTTCGCCGGTCTGCTGCCGATCGAAGGACAACCGGGCAGATACCTGCTCGTGGTGAATCACGAGTACACGACCGAACTGTTCATGTTCCCGGGATACCGGCCCGAGGCGATCACCCGCGAGCAAGTCGATATCGCCATGGCCGCGCACGGCCTGTCCGTGGTGGAGGTGCACGGCGAGCCCGGCACCGGTGCGCTCACGCCCGCTTTCGGCAAGTACAACCGGCGGATCACCGCCACCACCGAGTTCCGGTTGACCGGACCTGCGGCGGGTAGCCCGCTGGTGAAGACCTCCGCCGACCCCACCGGCACCAAGGTCCTCGGCACGGTCAACAACTGTTCCGGCGGGGTGACCCCGTGGGGCACCGTGCTTTCCGGTGAGGAGAACTTCAACGCCTACTTCGTGGGCAAGGCCGCGGACCCGGTCGCGGCCGCGCGGCTGGAGCGGTACGGGATCGGCGAGTCCGATGCCCCGCATTTCTGGGAGAAGTTCGACCGGCGCTTCGATATCGCCGCCGAACCCAACGAATCCAACCGGTTCGGCTGGGTGGTCGAGGTCGACCCGTGGGATCCCGCGTCCACACCGGTCAAACACACCGCGTTGGGCCGCTTCAAACACGAGGCGGCGAATATCCATGTCACCGCGGACGGCACGGTCGTCGCCTACTGCGGTGACGACGAACGCTTCGATTACATGTACAAATTCGTTTCCTCGCGCAAGATCGAGCCGGGCGCCGGTGCGGCCGCGCGCCGCCACAACCTGACCATCCTGGACGCGGGCACCCTCTACGTCGCGAAACTGACCGACGACCACCCGGACCGGATCGACGGATCGGGTGCGGTCCCGTCGGACAAGGGTTTCACCGGAACCGGCCGCTGGATCCCCATCCTGCGTACCGCCGCGGACGGTCGCGGTGAATCGCTGGTCGACGGGATGACGGCCGAAGAGGTCGCGGTCTTCACCCGCCTCGCGGGTGACAAGGCGGGCGCCACGAAGATGGACCGTCCGGAGGATTTCGAGGCCGACCCGAAGACCGGCAAGGTCTATGTGGCCCTGACCAACAACGACAAGCGCGGTGCCGAGGGCAAGCCCGCGCCCGATGAGGCCAACCCCCGCGACAAGAACAAGAACGGTCAGGTCCTCGAGATCACCGATGATCACGCGGGTACGGACTTCACCTGGACGCTGCTGCTCGTCTGCGGTGACCCGGCCGCCGCCGACACCTATTTCGCCGGGTACGACAAGACGAAGGTCAGCCCGATCTCCTGCCCGGACAACCTGGCGTTCGACCCGTACGGCAACCTCTGGATCAGCACCGACGGCAATGCGCTGGACGCCAACGACGGCTTGTTCGCCGTGGTACTGGACGGGGACCGTCGCGGCGAGACCAAACAGTTCCTGTCGGTGCCGGTGGGCGCCGAGACGTGCGGGCCGGTGGTCACCGAAGACCGGGTCTTGGTGTGTGTGCAGCATCCGGGAGAGACCGACGACGCGTCGGTGGAGCGGCCCGCGTCGCACTGGCCGGACGGCGGGACCTCCCAGCCCCGGCCGGCCGTGGTGGCGGTCTGGCGATCCGGTGGCGGCCGGATCGGGGTCCAGTGACAGATGCGGCGCACGGGGCTAACCGCTTCCGGTGAGCCCGCCCATCCGCGCGAAGCGGGCGAAATCGCCTTGTGCGCCGCTGTACACGTTCACATCGGTGGCGCCGTGGATACCCGGGATCGAGCCGGAGTCGGTCTGCTGCCAGAAGGTCCAGGCGGGCCAGCTGCCGGGTACTTCCGGTCCCGGACGGTCGCGGTAGTCGGCGATCCACAGCGGGTAGCCGTGGAACTGATCGCTGTCGGCCATCGCGGTCTGCCAGAACCTCGGGTAGGTGTAGACGATCGGGATCCGGCCGGTGAGGGTACGCACCGTGTTGAGATAGCGGTGGGTCCAGTCGATCAGGGCGCCCGGCGCCAGGCCGCCGGAATTCTCCATGTCCAGTACCGGCGGCAGATCCAGCGGGCCGTTCTGGCCGAGCACGATTGTCGAGTAGAGAGCCGCCTGTGGTTCGGGCGGGAGTTCGGGACGGGCGTAGTGATAGGTGCCGCGGGCCATTCCGGCGACCCGCATCTGCAGGCTGTCCTGCACGAAGAACGGGTTGACGTAGTCCAGGCCCTCGGTGGCCTTGACCATGGCGAAGTGGTGGCCGGCGGCGCGCACGGAGAACCAGTCGATGGGCCGTCCGCCGCCGTGCTGCCAGGACGACACGTCCGGTCCGGTGGGTTCGGCGGTCGCCGGTGCGGAAACGAGCCCGAGGCCCGCCGCCAGCGTGAATGCCGCTATTGCGAACCCGCGCCGCCGTCGGCGGTGCGGGACGAAGCTGCCCGGCCCCGAGTGCGAGCCGGACCATTTCACGGTCGATCTCAATCGGGCAGTGTTCATGGTGTCCGACCCTAGGCAGGTGGCCGGGCACTCCCCGGTATTGCGCCGCCGTGTCCGGCCACCGTGCTCGACGGGCAGGGGCGCGCAGGGCACCGCGGCCGGGACCCGCGGACCGAGCCGGCCCGGCTGCCCACCGAGCGGATCACCTACTGCCCTATCGTCGGCGGGCACGAGTCCGGCGGACGCTTCTGGTTCGGGCCGGGTCCGCCGGAGCGGACTCGGCCCGTTCTGCTGCTCTACAACGACTCGCTTGCTTATGTGCCGCTATCTAACGGCTACTTGATGGCTGTATCAGCGTGCGCTTCCTGTGCCCGGGAGGCCCGGCAGCGCGAACGGCAGTTGAATCAGGGACGGCAGGTGGACCTGGGGCAGCAGGCTGGGCGCGGGCGGCGGGACGTAAGGGTTGGGCATGTTCCAGACCGGAGGGTTCTGGGTGCCGCCGTGGTTGTCGCGGTCCCAGGTGGCGGGCTGGTCGTAGTCGCGGCCGCGATTGCCGTTGTTGTGGGAGTCGCGGCCGGGGTAGTTGTTTGCGCCGCTGTTGAGGTGGTCTTCGTAGCCGTCGTAGTTCTGGCGGTTGTGGTCTTTGTAGCCGTATTGGCCGTTGTCGTCCCAGCCGAAGTCGCCGTTGTCGCCCCAGTCGTCGCCGTCCCAGGCCTGGTGATCGTTGTCGTCCCAGCCGTTGCTGTCCCAGCCGTTGCTATCGCCGAAGCTGTCGCTGGAATCGCTGATCTGGGTCGCCTGGCCGGGGTCGGCGAGGGCGGGGCCGGCGGTGACGGCCAGGGGGGCGAGGGCGATGACCGCGATCGCGGCGATTCGCGCGGCGAGGCGGCGGGTGCGCTGTTCGGGGTTTCGGTTCATCGGTGGGTCCTCACTCGTCACGCCCCGGTCTGGACTGGGGGGCGGTCGCACCTTTGCGGTGCTTTATCGGAACATCACCTACCGTACCGCTGAACAACGGTACGTTCAATAGGTAGGCGTCAAGAGGGGTGACCGGCGCGACTGTCGCGGCGGCGCGGAATGCGGGAGATGCCGGACACCCGCTTGTCTATGCGTATATGTCTACGTATAGTGAGTTCATGCCGAACAAGACCATCTACGTCGCCGACGACGACCTGCCCCTGTTCCAGCGAGCGCAGGAGTTGGTCGGCGGCAATCTGTCCGGCGCGGTCGTCACCGCTCTGCGGCGGTTCATCGAGCTGGAGGAGGGCAAGCTCGAGGGGTACGACGAGGTGGTGCTGAGAGTCGGGCACAACGGGGTCCGGCAGGTGCGGTTCCAGGGGTCGCTGCTCGGTGAGTACCGGGACGCGAACGACGAGCAGATGGAGCACGTCCGCGTATACCGCAGCCGCAAGGGCAAATTCGTGCTCCACGCCCAGTATTCGAAATGGTCGGAATATCCCGAAACGCAGAACTGGGTCCGTGATCTGAAGAACTGGCGCCGGATGCTCGGCATCGAACAGGACTGGGGCGACTACCTGCTCACCATCACCGACACCCTGGACGAGTTGAAGGGCAAGATCCCGGATCAGATGTACCAGCGGATCTCCGATATCGCCGAGATGGCCCCCGTGGAAGAACTCGACATCTGATCGGTTCCGCCCGCTTCCGATCGCCGCGCACCCTTGCCATCCGGGGACCGACGCCATTGCGCCACATGGAATCTCGGGCAACGCTACGATCAGGACGTAGCTCGCGAAAGGGTATCTGTGTCGGCTGAGTCCATAACGTTGTCATTCGTGGGCACCGGACTATCCACCGCCAACCGACCGGCGGGCGAGTTGCATGATCTGCTGCTGGAGGAACTCGACGCGACCTGTGTTCGTCGTGCCGGAACGGAACTGAATCAGGATGTCGGAGCGACGCTCGTGCTCGCGGGCGCGATGTCGGCCACTCCGGCGGCGACCGACCTCGCCCGAGGTTGTCCGGTTGGCTGACCCGTCGACAGGGGGTCGGTTGCGCGTCGAACACACAGTCCCAGGCGACGCTGCTCGTGCAGCGGTCGTCTATGGGCACATGCGGGCCGAGCGAGCCGAGCAGGTGATCCACGATTCTTCTCCGGGTGCGGCAATTCGTCGTCGACGAGATCGAACCGCCGGGCAGGTGATCCGGCACGCATGGGATATCGACCATCCGGTACGCCGGGTAGATGGCTGCGGTCGCGGCCAGGATTCAAGGAGACGCCGATGACCATCCCGCACTCTCCGACGTTGGCCGGCCTGCTGGCCGGGCACGCCCGGGACCGCGCCGAAAGCCGCGCGATCAGCGCGCCCGCGGGGTCGCAGACCTATGCGGAGTTCGCCGGGGACGTGGCGCGAATCGCGGACCGGCTGCGCGCTGCCGGTCTGCGCCGGGGAGACCGGATGGCGGTGTTCGCGCACAACGACTTGGCCTACATTCAGCTCGTCTACGCCGCCTCCTGGGCCGGTATCGTCCTGGTCGGCCTGAACTGGCGGCTGACCGGAGCCGAGCTCCGGGCTGTTCTGGAGGACTGCAACCCGTCCCTGCTCTTCGCCGATCGGGAGTTGCCATCGGGGTCGGACCCACGGTGCCCGGTGGTCCGGCTGGACGGAACCGAAGGCTTCGAATTCGAGCACTGGTATGCCACAGGGGATTCCGGCTACGCGCCGGATGCCGATCAAACCGACGAGTCCGTCGTGCTGCTGTCCTACACGACCGGCACCACCGGCGAGCCCAAAGGCATCCAGCTGGTCGAGCGAAATCTTCGGGAGATGGCCCAGCAGGCGGCCGCAGCCTGGGCGCTGCACCCGGAGATGAGGTACATGGCCTGCCTGCCGATGTTTCGTATGAGCGGGATGAGCTCGGTGACGTGCTGCGTGCACATGGGCGGCGAGGTGGTCATCCCGTCGGGGAGCTCGGTCGCCGAGATCGCCGGCGCCGTCGAGGACCGAGGTGTCACCCACACCAGCCTGGTGCCGACCTTGCTGTCCGGTCTGGTTGCCGAGAACTCCGCCGACGCTTTCGACCTGTCCAGTCTCGAACTGATCATCTACGGCTCGGCGCCCTCGACCAGCTCGCTGATCGAGGAGGCGATGGAGATGCTGCCGCAGACCGGTTTTTCGCAGGGTTACGGCTTGACCGAAACCTGTGCCGGAGTGGCGGTCGCACCGAGCTACCGCCGGGGGGAGGTCGACCGGCATCCGGGTAGCGTCGGCCGCCTCCACCCCACCTGCGAGTGCCGGATCGTCGATGTTTCCACCGGTCGCGATCTCGGCACCGGTGAGGACGGCGAGATCTGGCTGCGGACACCGCAACTGACCATAGGATATTGGAACAAACCTGCGGAGACCGCGGCCGCGATATCCGCCGACGGCTGGTTCCGTACCGGCGATATCGGGATGATCGACGACGACGGATTCCTCTACGTCCACGACCGGCTCAAGAACATGATCATCTTGGCCGGCGAGAACGTCTACTCGGTCGAGGTCGAGAACGCGATCGGTGCGCACCCCGCGGTGCTCGAGTCCGCCGTCGTCGGCGTACCCCACCCGCACTGGGGTGAGACCGTGAAAGCGGTCGTGGTGCTGCGCAGCGGTCAGGAGCTCGACGAGACAGAACTGCTCGGCTGGCTCGAGGGTCGGCTTGCCCGTTATAAGCGCCCGAGGATCGTCGAGTTCGTCGTTGATCTTCCCCGGGCAGGCAGCGGCGAGATCCTGAAACGTGAACTCAGATAGGGCAAGGCCGGACAGTCCCGGGGTGGCCGCCGCAGATTCGGCGAGGTCCGCGGCTGCCCCGTACAGGCCGCCATTCGGCGGATCCTGCCAACCACCTCGGTCGGCTCGTTCCGGTGTCGAGCAGTTCTGAGGGTGCCGTCGTCGACAGCAAAGTCCGCCCGCACGATTATGGGGGATTTGTCTGAAACAACGAAGGTGATCAGTGTCGCTATTCGTCCGGCTCGGAGATTCGGCCGGGCGCGATAGTGAAGATATGAACGAATCGCGCGGCGGTGATATCGAACAATGTCGTTGTACGGCTGCGAAATTCAAGATCTGTACGAGTCGATCGAGCAGAATATCCTTGTGCTACTGCAAAATTAGATTCCGAGGCCCTCGAGGGCAGGCTACAGGGGCTGTCGAAAGTTCGTCGGGATGATATCCGAACCACGGAACTGCGGGCGGTGAAGCGTTACTGAATGCGTTGTGCCGACATCTATTTCGACCGATCTGGCACCCCTGGATCCCCGCCGGGGACGACGACCGAACCGCCTTGCCGAATCGCCGTCTTACGCCAGCGTCCGCGCGACGATTGTGCGAGGATGGATCCTATGACTGATAGGTTCGAGGTTCGACGGGAGATCGCGGCACAGCCGGCCGAGATCTTCGCCCTGCTGTGCTCACCCGAAGGGCATGTATCGATCGACAGCACGGGCATGCTGCAATCCGCTGAAGAAAAAGCCATTACCGCTGTCGGCGATGAATTCGTCGTGCATATGGACCGCGAATCGCTCAATGATTTTCCACTGATGGGAAAGTATGACGTCACGGTGACCATCACCGCATTCGAACAGGACGCCCATCTCGCGTGGACAGTCTCCCGAGAGGGCCAGGCGCCGGTCGACCACCGCTACGGATACCGCCTGGAACCCGGCGAGCTCGGCACCTGGGTGACGTCGTACTACGACTGGAGCCAGATCGGCCTGCAATACCGCGCAATGGGAATCTTCCCGGTTCTTCAGGAATCCGTGCTGCGGGCCTCGCTCGGCCTCCTCGCCAGGACCGTGGAGAAGAAGTAGGCGATTCGCCGGGCTGGTGGGCATCGTGTCAGGTGCCCACCGACATCCACCAGCAGTGGACGTCAGTGGCTGAATGGTTCGATCCCGGCGTCGCCGAGGAATTGCCGCCGAATGAGGATCCCGCGGGCCGGTGATAGTTCGGAATTCTCCGAACAGCACCATGGAAAGTGAGTCCTGGATGGTCCGATCATACGAGCGTGTCCGACGAAATCGGACCGTTGAACCCGCTACGTTCTGATCAATTCGCCACCGTTGGGTGCACGATGCTCGAAATATTCGAGAGTATCGATTTCCATGACGAGCTTGCCCCGGGCACGAGAAAATCGGCCCAAGCCGTTAGCCCGGCAAGATCTTCCTCGCGGGTGTCGAAGAAGTCGAAGCCGGTCCACGGGTGGAGAGCTGAGTCGTATGGACCCGCGGGTGGCGTTCGCCTATCTGTCAGGACGAAGGTGCAGTCAGGATATCGACGGCGGACGTCGTCGAGTTGTTTCGGCGAGTTATCTGTACCGGCCATGTGATAGCCGCACCGACTGTACGATTCGGCGTGACGGTCGAATTCGCAAGGGCCATCGAGTATTCGCGCTCCGCGGGGCAACCGGAGTAGGGAGAAAGTCGGCCCGATCTCGCTGTCGGAGATTCGAATCTGCCCAGGAAGGAACATATTTCGCCGAGGACTTCGTCGAAGAATTCATCCGCGCAGTTCTCTCGCATGATATGGCCGGAAAGTGTCAGTGGCCCGAGATGCGCCACGGTGTGACACGGGATCGTGCCACTGTCCTTCCTGGACGATCTTTTCCACCGTCATATGCCAGAGCGTGACCCACCACTCGAGCGGGTGGGTCTTTCCGATGACGTAATGTGACGCATACCCGAGGTCGGCCCATCTGCTGCTCGATGGAAATCGTCATCGCTGGCTCCAGTGAAAGCGCTACGGCTGCACAGTGATTCATGACCGAATGAACAGCGTGGTCGGTCCACTCGAGCAGTGGGCGGGCCGGCCGTCACCGGACGCACATACGGTCGGATACTTGCCCCCGGGGTGTAGCTCCCCGGCAGGGGAGCTACACCGACGGATCAACTCTTGCAGTAGCCCACAGGGGCGAGCCGCGGTGGTTCCGGCCCTGCGACGAGAGCAGCATTCTCGTTCAGGATCGATTCCACGAGCCACCTCTTTTTCAGCTGCGCAAGCATGAATCGGAGGCCGAGGCGCGGATATGTGTTCCGGCTACCACAAGGCGCGGATCACTGCTGGTCGAGATCGACCAGTTTACAGATGCACAGCGTCACCGTGTGGGCGAGAATGCCGCCGAAATAGTCGGTGCAGAACTTCGCGTACCCGACCGGATCGCACTGGTGCGCATGCCACGCCGAGTCGACTTCCAGATCGTCGGGCAGGTAGTTGCCCTGCATGCCGCTGGCCCGGAAGCGTTCGAGCGACCGCTGGTAGCGGGTTACTCGATCGTCGATCTGCTCCTCGGTCAACGCCGTGGAGCCGGGCCAGAACAAGTGGCCCCAGCGCAGGTTCTCCTTGAGATGGGTCGTGTCGAAATCCGCCGCAGGTACTTCGGTTTCAGCCGATACGGCCGCGATACTCGTCGTCATAGCCCGAACCCTCGATTCGCTTAGAACTCACCATGTCGGCCGACAAGTCCCCAGAACTGCTGGAGTAATCAGAGTTTGGTGTGTAGTGGGTCACTAGTCAAGGGCTGAGTGCTCCCATTCCTGGGAGAGAAGATGCACGGACATGGTTGTGACTCAATCGATTTGACGTACCGGGCGCTGTCCAGGCGCGTTCTCGGAGCTCGCCGGGGCGCCTCCGAAGTCGCCCAGCGTCTGCCGACAGCCGGAACGATCGGGACTGCCCCGAGGTCGGTTGACTCCTGACCTGTGAGGATTGCGCCCAGCTGGTCGGATGTTCAGTATGCCGAAGCCGTATCCCTCGTAGTTCCGTTGTGACCTGGTCGCGCGGGAGGGCGAGATGTCGTCGATCCGAATCGCCTAACCCGCTCCGCCACAGATTCTTTCGATGCCTCTGCGACATGAGGCGGATGCTGGGCAGGTTCGCCCAGTTCGAACGCGACACGAGCATCGACCGCGTCATCAGTGGCATGAAACGCAAAGCCGCCAAAGGATTCTGGAAAGGCGGATGGTGACCGGCTGCCTGCCCACCCCGCCACCCACGGCGTCGCACTACACCCCGACGAAGCCGAAGCCCCACCACCGTCTTGATCTACGCGCCGCTGGTGTCGATGCCCGCGAGCGGGATGTCAGTCGTCGACGACCCGGTCACCATGCGCGCCGACCGCGCCGACCGCGCCGACCGGCGAGTTGCCGGGCCGCTCATGGCAGCGGTTGTCCGTTCGCGCCGCCGACGCCGACCACAGGCCCGCTCATCGCGCTACCGGCGACGCGGACACCCACTCGACTGATCCGAGCGTGCCGTTGCGGTACTAGTTGCGTTCGACCTCGATCGGATGGGTGGCCAGCAGGGACAGCGGCAGCGGCTGGCGGCGCAGCACCTGGGCCCACATATCGGTGCGGCGCCCGGCGATCGGGTCGCTGGGCAGCGCCGACACCACTATCCAGTCGTCGTTGGCCAGTTCACTGTCGAGCTGGCCGAAAGTCCACCCGGCGTATCCGGCGAAGATCCGGACACCTTCGACCAGCGGTCCGATGCGTTCCGGTTCCGCGTCCAGGTCCACCAGCACCACCCGGCCGTCCACCCGTCGCAGCCCGGGCACGCCGTCGATGGACGTCCCCACCCGGACCGTGCCCAGGCAGAGTGCGGCGTCTCGTTTGACCGGCCCGCCCACGAACAGCGTGTGCGGCTGCGCGGACAACTCGGCCCACTGGGGGAGCACATCGTGCACGGGGGTATCGCTGGGCCGGTTCAGCACCACCCCGAGCGTGCCCGCGTCGTTGTGCTCGATGATGTAGACGACCGTGCGGCGGAACGTGGGCTCGGCCAGTTCGGTCGAGGAAACGAGCAGCGTGCCGGCTCGCACCGCCTGCTCACTCTGCCGGTTACCGCGACGACCAGGGGCGGGTTCGTGCCCGTCACCGCGGCCGCCCCGGGTCTTGCGGTCATCGGGGTCATCTGCCTGCGCCACCTGGCCATCATCGCAGTTATTGGGCGATCACGCCGCTCTGATCGACTCTTCTCTTCGCCCGGAGTTCGCTCGGCCGACGATTCCGGGCCATCTGGACATACCGGAGCAGACTCGTAGAGTCAGCCGTATGCGTGTCCCTGAGGTGACCCTCGGCAACAGTGAAGACGTCTACGACTTCTACCGTGAACACCGGCAGAAGCGGTTGCAGGCGATGGGCGCCTACGCCCTGCTCGGGCGTCGCTACCGGCCGCGGATCAGCTATGCGCACGGGGCGCGGACCGCGATCCGCGACCTCATTCGCGGCGGGACCCCGCTGCTGATCGCGGTGAACCACCTGTCCCGCCTGGACCCCTACAGCCTCGCGGCGGCCGCCTGGCGCAGTGAACTGCGGCCCATCATCGGCCGCACCCGGGTACTGGCGAAGGACGAGTTGTTCGAAGAAGTGAAATTGCGCCGGCGCATCGACATGATGGGCGGGATACCGGTGTTCCGGGGGAGCGACCACGGGCTGCGGGCGGTGAACGCAGCCGGGCAGCGGATGATGGATATCTGCGCCGAGCGCCTGGCCGAAGGGGACAGCCTGGCGATCTTCCCGGAGGGGACTTGCAACGATATCGACCCGGCGCAGGTGCAGGCGATCGGGACGGGTATCGGGCATATCGCGTTCCGGACCGCGAAGCTCGACGTCCGGCCCGCGCTGGTGTCCCTCGGGCTGAGTTACGGCCCGCGCGCGGATCCGGCGGTGGAGCCGACCAAGGACGAGGCGAAATCGGCGAGCTTCCATTTCGGAGTGCCGCGCACCGAACTACCCGTGCGCCCCGCGGAGATATCCCGGGTGGTGCGTACCGACCTCCAGCTGGCGCTGGACGGGGCGGTGGCCGCCTACTGAGTGCGCCGTCCCGCGGCGTCCGCCGCTACTGCGCGAGTCCGAGCCGGTCGCGCGCCCAGTGCGGGACCATCGTCAGGTACTGCGGCGTGGTTTCGATGAAATGCTGAACCGTTCGGCACATCGGCAGTGCGCCCAGCCCGTCGATGCGGGTCTCGTTCAGGGCGGATTCGACCAGGGTGCGGGCATAGCCACGCCCGTCGAACCGCGGGTCGATCTCGGTGTGCACGAATGCGCGCTCGCCGACCGTGTCCTGATATTCGGTATAGCCCGCGACCTCGCCGTCGACCGTGATCTCGAAGCGTTCCAATGCGATGTTGTTGCGGACCTCCGTCGGCATGGCTCGACGTTACTCGGTCGGCGGTGAATTTTCGCTTTGATCCGCGCGGCGCGCAGGCGCGTCGGCGGGCGGGGCGGGGCTCAGGTCATCTCGATGATCGCGCGGCCGACGATTTCACCGCGGGCGAGCGCTCGATACGCCTCGTCGGCCCGGTCGAGCGGATAGCGGCGGGTGATGACCTCTTGCGGTCGCACCGTGTTCGCCGCGACCATCCGGAGCAGCGCGGGCATATCGGTGCGAGCCTTCGCACCGTAGGAGCCGAGGATCTGCAGTTTGCGGCGGACCAGCCGGGCGAGGTCGATCTCGCCGGTGGATCCGGCCGGGGCGATACCGACGATGACCGCCCGGCCGCCGTCGTCGAGGATGTCCAGCGCGGTCGCGAAGGTCGCCGCGCTGCCGAGGGCCTCGAATGCCACGTCCACACCGTGCCCCCCGGTGAGCTCGCGGACACGGGCGCCGACGTCCTCGGTGCGCGAGTTGATCGTGTGGGTGGCCCCGAGTTTCGCGACGGCGGAAAGCTTCTCGTCGCTGATGTCGACGGCGATGATCTGCGCGACCCCGGTGGCGGCCGCGAACTGCACGATCGAGGACCCCACGCCGCCGGCGGCCACGACCGCGATCCGGTCGCCGAGGTCGAGTTCGGCGGTGCGCACCGCGCCGAGTGCGGTGAAGGAACTGCATCCCAGAATCGATACGGCCTCCAGCCCGACCTCCGCGGGGACCGTGAAGACATCGGAGGCCGGGACGACGCAGTATTCGGCCAATCCGCCCATCGAGTACATGGCCAGCGGTGATCCGTCGGCGCGGGCCAAGCGGGAGGTGCCGTCGTAGAGGGTGCCGTTCAAGCGGTTGTAGGCGAAGAACTTCTCGCACAGGTCCTCGGCTCCGCGCACGCAGTGGCGGCAGTCGCCGCACGGCATGATGAAGCTGCACACCACGTTATCGCCGACCGCGACATTGCCGACCCCTTCGCCGAGTCGTTCGACCACCCCGGACACTTCGTGCCCGAGGACGGCGGGCGTCGGGAATTTCACCTCCGACCGCAGCACGTGCAGATCGGTGTGGCAGACCCCGCAGGCGGTGACCCGCAGCAGGACCTCGCCCCGCTGGGGGACCGGCACCGGGATGTCCTCGACGACCAATCGGGGTTCGACTCCGTGGAAAACTGCGGCCTGCACGCGACTCTCCTCACCATTCGCTCCTGCACGCGCGCCGGGTGTTCGCGAGAACTCCCAGAACTCCCGGGGGCGTACCGACCACGGTGTCAGAAAATCCGGCGTCCGGTACCTGGTTCGGGGGCGATCGGAAATTGGGCCGGTGGGGGCGGATGGCACTGCGCGGGCAGGTTCGCCAAGAAAAGAGAGCACTGCTCTTGACTTCGGCGCTGCGAGATGCGATCGTTGGTCACAACAGAGAGCACCGCTCACAAGGAGATGAAGATGACCACCACTACCGCCACCCGCTACCTCGCCCCCACCGGTTTCGACCCGATCTTCAGCCGGATCGCCAACTTGTTGCCGAAACTCGGGATCAGCCTGGCCGGTTCTCGGTTGCTGGCGGTACGCGGCCGCAAATCCGGAGAATGGCGCACCACCATGGTCAACCTGATGACCGCCGCGGACGGGCAGCGCTATCTCGTCGCGCCGCGCGGCCACACCCAGTGGGTCCGGAACCTGCGGGTCGCCGGCACCGGCGAACTGCGGCTCGGGCGACGAACCGAGGAGTTCGCCGCGGTCGAGATCGCCGACGCCGACAAGGTGCCCCTGCTTCGGCTCTACCTCGAGCGCTGGGGCTGGGAGGTGGGCCGGTTCTTCGAGGGCATCACCAAGGACTCCACCGACGCCGAACTCGCGCAGATCGCCCCCGGCTTCCCGGTTTTCCGGATCGAGCGCGCGAACTGACCGTGGAGCCGGCAGGTCAAGAGGCCGCCGGGCGGGTCAACAGGAACTCGATCGCCGCGGTGTAGCCGTGGCTGCCCATCCCGGCGACCACGGCGTCGGCGATGGGCGAGATGTAAGAATGCCGGCGGAACTCCTCGCGTGCGTGCACATTGCTGATGTGCACCTCGACGATCGGCACTCCGGGAATCACCAGCGCATCCCGCAGCGACACCGAGGTGTGCGTCAATCCGCCGGGGTTGATCACGATCGCCGATACCGTGCCGCGCGCCTGATGGATCCGGTCGATGAGCGCACCCTCGGAATTCGACTGGAAATCGATGATCTCCCGGCCGTGCGCCGCAGCGGCCCGACGACACAATTCGATTACATCGTCGAGGGTTTCCGACCCGTATATCTCGGGTTGCCGGGTGCCGAGCGTATTCAGATTAGGGCCGTTGAGGACCAGAATCGGGCTGCTCGAGGTTTGCGGGACGACGGCATCGGACATGACAGCAACCCTACCGACACCTCACCCGCGTCCGGATGATTCTGAGCTACCGTGACGGGGTATCTCTTCGGTGAACGCGGACTGGCGGGGTAACGGCACACCGCTTCGGGTCGATCGGTAGCGTAGGTCGCCGGGTGTTCTCGGGCGCCTCGCCAATTGATCATGGTCCGCCCCCGCGGTGAGTTGGGCACGGCCACAACTACACACGGTAGGACCGGCTATGGTTTCGGGTTTGCGAGTACTCGCAAGCAGGCTTTTTTCAGGTACGGTGGTCTTGTTACTGGAGTGGCAAGAGTGAAGAGTGGGCGACATGGATGTGTGGGGATCCCGCCGCTTTCGCTTCCGGGGCGCAATGGCCCTTACGGGGGTGGCGGCTCTGGCAATTGCGATGGGATCGTGCGGGTCCGGTACCGAGGCGGCCGGACCCGAAGCGGTCGTCGAACAATTCACCGATCGCCTCGACGAGGGTGACTACACCGCCGCGGCCGAACTGACCTCGTACCCGTCGGCCGCCTCGGCAACCCTGGAGCAAATGTTCAAGGGACTCGAGTCGGGGACCGTCGACTACGAGCAGACCCAATTCATCGGCCTCGACGCGGAGTCCGGGATCTTCAGTCTCGATGTGCGGTGGAGCTTCGGCGAAGAGAAGAACTGGTCGTACGGGCTGGAAGGCACCGTCCGCAAACTCGCCAACGGCTGGCGGATCTCCTGGGACCCCGCCGTGGTCATGCCCGAGCTCAACCAGAACCGCAGTGTCCAACTGGTGCGCACCACTCCCGAACCCGCCCCGCGCGTGGTCGACAACATCGGGAAACCGTTGATGACTCAGCAGACCATCAACGTCGTGAAGCTCGATCCCAACCGGATGCCCGACAAGGTGGCCTCCACCGACGCGCTCGCGCGCGCCATCGAACCGGTGGCGCCGCTGATCACCGGCGCCACCCTGCGGGAGAAACTCGCCGCCTCCGGTGGACAGCCCGTCACCGCGGTGAGCCTGCGCGAAGGCGATTTCGCGATCCTCGAACCGCGGATGGCGCCCATCCCGGGCGTGGTGATGGAACAGGAGCCGCGGCTCATCGTCTCCGATCGCCGCATCTTCTCCCCGGTGCTCGACGCCATGAACAAAGTCTTCGAAGAAAGCCAGGACAAGCATTCCGGTTGGGGTGTGCAGCTGTTCGAGAACGGGCGGTTCGTCAAACAACTGGCCGGCTACCAGGGCCCGGCCGGCCCCGATATCGCCGGGACCATGGACCAGCGGTTGCAGCGGGCCGCCGAGGACGCGGTCGTCAGCGCGGGCACGCCGGCTTCCATCGTGGTGACCCAACCTTCCACCGGCGCCGTGGTCGCGGTCGCGCAGAACAACTACTCCAGTGCCCAGGGCCCGGTCGCGTTCACCGGCTTGTACCCGGCGGGCGGCGCCATGGAGCTGTTCCGGACGGCGGCCGGCGCGGCCAAGGGCAAAGCGCCCAAGGACGTCACCGACCAGGAGGCCGTGGAGGCGGCGGCGATGCTCGGCGTGGGCGTGGATTTCCGGGTACCAGGATTGGAAGAGGTCACCGGGCGCCCGGCGAGCGCGGGCGACGCCGAACCGGTTCGCCAGGGCGGTGGTTCGGACGCGCTGCTGGTCAGCCCGTTCGGCATGGCGATCGCGGCGGCGGCCATCACCAACGGCACGGCGCGGCCGCCGATGATCGAACGGGGCCGGCCGAGCGGAACGGACGCCCCGATGGGTCCGCTGCCGGGACCGGTCGACGCCGCCCTGCGCGCGGCCCTGCGCGACGGGATGAACGCGCCACATATGGCGCGGCTGCGTGGATTCCGCGACGTCACCGGCTTCTCGGCGACCGCCGGTGACGACGGCTGGCTCATCGCCAATATGGGTGATCTGGCCTTCGCGATCCATATCGCCGACGTCGACAGCAGCGATATGGTCGTCCGGATGGGGGAGCGGATGCTGCAGGCGCTGGCCAAACCGGACGAATGAGCGGCGGACGAAGGGTACCGGAGGATCAGTTGATCGCCCGCACGGCTGCGCGCCAGCCGAGCAGGAACAACGCCAGCACCAGGGCCGCCACCACGATGAAGCTGACGGCCGTACCCTGACCGGAGACCACCCGGAGCAGCATGCCGACCACCAGCGTGCACGCCCAGATCGTTACCCCGGTGGGCCAGAGGCGCGAACCGTCGAACGGCACCTCGGCGGGCCGTCGGCGATCGAGCAGGAAGGTGGCGACCCAGCCGACTGCCAGCCCCACCACGAACGGCCACACCGTATGCAACAGCCCGGTCAGCACGGCCTCGTCGTGACTGCGGCGACCGATCACGCAGAACAGCACCACCAGTAGTACATCGGCGCCGATCGCTACGAACCATTTCACTCACAGCAGCTTAGTCTCCGCTGGTCGCACCACCGATCGCGTACCCCGGCCGGGACCGGATCGCCGCGCGGGCTCAGTTGTTGCGCTGGGAGAATTCCTTCTCGTACTCGTCGTCCTCGGCATTGCGGGTGCGGAACAGGAACGCGAAAACGATCCAGCCGATGATCGCGATCAATACGAAACTCACCAGCCGGTACACGAACGCGGCGGCGACAGCCTGCGCCGCCGGCAGTCCCGCGGCGGCGGTGAGGCCGTAGATCAGGGTCGCGTCGACATAGACGATTCCGCCCGGCGCGAACGGGATGGAACCGACCGCCTTACCCGCGGCGAAGGCGATCAGCAGTCCGGCCCACCGGGGATCCCCGCCGATCGCGTAGCAGGCGGCGCCCAGGCAGACCACGTCGGCGAGCCGGTGGACCACCGCCCACCAGGTCACCCAGGCGCCGTCCCGGGTGCCCAGCTGCACCGATTCGACCTGGTCGAGCATTTCCCGGAGCTTGTCGATACCGGTGTCCGCCGGACGTTTGCGCACCCGGTTGATCAAGATCAGAACCCGGCGCAACACTCCGCCGAGCGTGCCCGGATGCCGTGCGGCATAGTTGCCCGCCCACACCAGCGCCACCACCGCGGCCACCGACACGATGAGGTTGACCGGGCCGATCCGGCCACCCGCGAGCACGGTGCCGAGCACCCCGATCAGGGCCAGGCCCGCCGCGGAGACCACACCGGAGAAGACGAGCTGCCACGAGGCGACCACCGGGCTGGCGCCCCAGCGCCGGGTCTGCCGATAAGTGAACGCCGTGGAGAAAACCTGACCGGCCGGCAGAGTCACCGACATGGCCGTGGCGCCGTAGACGACCGCCACCGATTTGTGCTGGCCGACCTCGACGCCACCCGCGTGCAACAGCTGTTTCTGAACATGGCCGAACCCGGTCATGGAAAGCATCTGCGCGGCGATGCACACCGCTACCCAGCCCCAATGGATTTCGCTGAGTTTGCGCCACGATTCGTGTAATCGGGGCCACAGATAGAAAGCCTCACCGATCAGCAGCAACAGCACGATCGAAACGGCCAGCCATTTCAACCAGCCGAATTTCCGGCGGCGATTCTCAGGGGTTCCGGAGTCTTCGGCCGGGGGCACGGCAGCGGTACCCGCTGCATCACCGTTGGCCGTCACGGGCCCAGCCTAATGGACACCCCCCGCCGGAGTCCGCTGCCTGGTCCGATACCGCGACTGCGGCCGGATCAGCGGGTGGACCCGCTCGGCCAGGAAAGGCGGGTCTTGCGGCGCCGGCCGCGCAATTGCACTTCCTCACCCGCCGTCCAGTGCCGTTGCTCGCTGTCCTCGGCGAAATACAGCGCCGACCCGGAGGCCAGTACCCGGCCCGGATGATCCTTGGCCAGTTCGGTCAGTCGCGAGGCCTCGTTCACCGGGTCGCCGATCACGGTGTATTCGAAGCGGTTGGCGGCCCCGATATTCCCCGCGACCGCCAGGCCGGCCGAAACACCGATACCGATATCCAGCCCGGAAACCGTGCGCAGCGCCTCGCGCAGGTCACGGGCCGCGGCCAGGGCGGCGGTGGGCGCGTCCGGCCGGTCCAGCGGGGCGCCGAAAATCGCGAGCGCGGCGTCACCCACGAATTTGTTCACGAATCCGTGGTGGCGGTCGATGACATCGACTACGACCCGGAAGAATTCGTTGAGCAGGCTCACCACCTCGGTCGGCGGATGTTCCGCGGCGGTCGCGGTGGAACCGACCATATCCACGAACAGGACTGCCACGAATCGGGTTTCCCCGCCGAGTTCGGTGCCGTAATCGAGGGCCCGTTGCGCCACCTCGGCGCCGACGTGCTGACCGAACAGTTCCTGCAGCCGCTGGCGGGTCGCCGCCTCTTCCATCATCCGGTTGAAACCGACCTGCAGCAGGCCGATCTCGCTGCCGTCGAAAACTTCGACCTGCACGTCGCGGGCACCGTTCTGCACCTGGTCGATGGCCTGGCTGAGCTGGCGGACGGGGTCGGAGATACTGGACGCGGTCAGCATGGACAGCGCGAGCGCCTGCATGATCACCACACCGCAGAGCAGCAGAATCGACACCGCCAGCGATTGCGCCGAGAATTTGACGTCCGACGAGATCTGGGTGACGCACAGCAATACGATCGCGATGGTCGGGGCGAAGGTGCCCATTCCCCAGGTCATCGCCATCCGGGTGCCGACGCCCGGGGTGAGGGTGTGATCGAACCGACCGGCCGTGAGAGCCTCGGCCGCCACCGGTCGCAGAATGCGTTCACCGAGCATGTAGGTGAAACCGAACACGATGGTCGCGGCCATGCACTCGGTGATGATCACGGTGCCGGCCAGCGCCGGGGTCTCGGAGATGATCGCCGCGCCCAGCACTCCGCCGCCGAGAATCCACAGCGCCAGATGCAGAATCGCCTGCCGCAGCGGTGCGTGCAGGGCGGCCATCTGCTCCTGGCGGCTCGGCGGGCCGCCCCGCACCTGCCAGCGCATCACCGGCCGCAGCATGAGCGCCGAGGCGGCCACGCTGAGCACACCCCCGGTGAGGAAGACGATGGCGGGAACGAGCAGCCCGATCTGCCGGGTACCCGGCTCCTCGCCTTCGGGTACCGGCAACCCGTATTGGATGAACGCCCACACCAGTACGGCGCCGAAGGCGTTCGCGAGCAGCATCGAGGTCAGGTACAGGGGCCAGCGCGTATGCATGGTCTGTTTGACCGCTTCCAATGGCGCTGACACGCGTACCAATCTAGCGCCCGGCGCCGACCCTCCTGATGTTGCCGGGGTGGGGCGTTGCGCGTACCTTCGCGTTCGCTGCGGCGGTGCGCTGTGTGTGTACCTTCGCGTTCGCTGCGGCGGTGCGCTCTGTGCATACCTCTGCGGCCGTGCGCGGCGTGCGGGTGAGCTCCGCCCGGCTGCGCTCACTAGGCTCGGCCGGGTGACCGAGCCGAAACCAGCTGCTGCAGACGCCGTTCACCCGATCGTCCGGCAGACCGCCGAATGGGCGTGGCGGCTGCTGGTGATCTTCGCCCTGGTAGCGGTACTCGCGGCGGCGGTCCGCAGGCTGGACACCGTGGTGATTCCGCTGGCCATCGCCATGTTGGCGGCCGCGCTGCTCGCACCGCTGGTGAACTGGGTACAGCGGCGCGGGGTGCCGCGCGGGATCGGGGTCTTCGTCGCGCTGGTCGGCTCGCTCGGCCTGGTCGCGGGGGTGGTGACCTTCGTTGTGGAGCAGTTCGTGGTGGGTGTCCCGCAGCTGTCCGACGAGTTCACCCACAGCATCCACCAGGTCCAGGACTGGGCCATCAACGGTCCGATGCATCTGAGCGACGACCAGATCCGCAACGCCGGCGACGCGACGATCCGGGCCATCCAGTCCAATCAGGACACGCTCACCAGTGGCGCGCTCACCACCGCCACCATGATCGGGCATATTCTGACCGGCACCTTCCTGACGCTGTTCATCCTGATCTTCTTCCTCTACAGCGGCTACCAGATCTGGCATTTCGTCACCCGGATCGTGCCGCGGGCCCATCGGGAGCGGGTACGTACTGCCGGCGAACTGGGGTTCGGTTCGCTGGTGGGATTCGTCCGGGCGACGGTCGTGGTGGCCGCGGTCGACGCGATCGGCATCGGTTCGGGGCTGGCGCTTTTGGGGGTCCCGCTCGCATTGCCGCTGGCGTCGCTGGTGTTCATCAGCGCGTTCGTACCGATCCTCGGCGCCTTTCTGGCCGGTTTCGTGGCGGTGTTCATCGCCCTGGTGACCAAAGGTTTCGTGACCGCGCTGATCGTGCTGGGCATCATCGTCGCGGTGATGCAGCTGGAGGGGCATGTGCTGCAGCCGTTGCTGCTCGGGCGTGCCGTGCGGATCCATCCGCTGGCGGTGGTGCTGGCGATCGCCGCGGGGGTGGTTCTGGGCGGGATCGCGGGCGGTCTGCTGGCGGTGCCGCTGGTCGCGGTGCTCAACACGGCGATCCGTTCGCTGCTCGCCGAGGACCCCGAGGAAATGCTCGGCGAGCCGACACCGGACCGTAAAGGCATCTATGTCGCCGAACCCGATACACCCGAGGACGGTGACCAACTCGCGGGCGGGCCGGACATCGCGGGGCGTTTCGATCTCGGCGCACTGCTCGCCGAAGCACAGCGACGGCTGCCGATCGCGCGGACCGCCGACCCCGGCCCCGAACCGCGCCGAACCGATCCAGCGGACGAGCCGGGCGAGACCCTCGCCGGGAAGGAAATCGGAGGTCAGCGCGACTGAAGGAGGCGCTGGTCACCCCCGTATCCGGGAATGCCCTGATGCGGGATTCGGCCGGTGCTGGGTAATCTCGGACCTATGAACCGCCCCGATCCGGTATTCGACGGTGCGGGTCCCGGTAGCCAGGTGGGCAACCGGGACCTGCGTGTTTCCGATGCCGAACGGGAGCACGTCGGGGAACTGCTGCAGCGCGCGGTCGGGCTGGGGATGCTCTCGCTGGGGGAATTCACCGAGCGGATGGACACCGCGCTGGCCGCGAAGACCCGCGGCGAACTGAACTCGGTGCTCGTCGACCTCCCGGGTGTGCGGCTGATCGGTGAACCCGCGACCCGGCAGTCCGCGCACGGGCGGCCCGTTCCACTGCCGCGACCAGGTGATTCCGCGGGCTCGGCGCTGTCGGGAATGGTCCAGGGCGGGGTTATCCGGCCGCGGATGTCGGGAGTGAACCGCCGGGGCAACTGGCAGGTGGCGCCGGTACTGCGGGTCAACAGCTGGCTGTCCGGCGTGACGCTGGATTTCACCCAGGCGATCATGACCACCCAGGTGGTGGAGGTCCAGGTCGACGACTACGCCAGTTCGCTCACCCTGGTGGTGCCGCAGGAGGCCACCGTCGATCTGGACGGGCTGGAACTGGTCGGTTCCAGTGTGAACAACAGGGTGCGCAGCGGCCCGCCGATCGGCCCGCTGCACCTGCTGGTGCACGGCCGGGTCCGGTTCGGATCGGTCACCGCGAAACAGCCCTTCATGGCCCACTGGCGGCGGCTGCTCGGGAACTGATCCGCGCCTCGGCCGGAGCTAGTCCTGTTCGCGGCGGCGCAGCAGCTCGTTCACGCTGACCGAACGACCTTCACCGTGCTGATGCCGTCCGGCGTCGTCGACGGGCTGTCCGGGCTGTCCGGCCTGCTGGCGGCGCGCGGAACGCAAGCCGGCCATCCAGGATTCGATGCTGTTGCGTTCGCGCGGGTCCGGACTCTGCTGTGGACCGGGCTCTTCGGCGGACTGCTGAGCGAGGCTGTCGGGTCGCGGCCCGCGGGGGACGGGTCGCTCGGCAGGCCGGGTCGGCGGTTCCGGTGCGCGGTACTGCCCCGGCATCTCCGGTGGTTGTGCGCCGGGCACCCGCCGGGGGAGTTCGGGCAGGCCCGACGCCGGAGCGCCCGGAGTTCCGCTGCCGGGGTTGGAGATCCGCGGCATGGGACGTGGCTGCGAACCCTGGTCCTGCGGTGACCGCGGCGAGCCCGGCGGAATCGGTGCGGGTCGGCGGGGCGGGACCGGCGGCCGTGCGGGCCCCTGATCGGGCGCGGGCCGGGTACCGGACGGTTGCTGACCGGGGCCGGGCCGGGCGGGCGGGCGACTCTCGGGCGCGGGCGGGCGCGGCGGAGCGGGAGGCCTGGTCGGGCCTCCGGTGCGACCGGGCGCGCCGGGGATCCGCAGCGAACTCTCCGGCCGCGGCTGCGGCGGGGCGCCCGTGGTCCGCGCCTGCTGCGGGGTGGGGGGGACGGGGGGCGCGTCGGCCGGGGTCGGGTAGACCGTACGACCGGTCGCGTTCTGGCCGTCGGCGTCCTCGGTCGGTTCGGATGCGAAGAGCCCGCGCCGATTCGGGGAGGCGAAACCGGCCCGGCCCGGGGGCGGTCCGGTGGGCGGACGGCCCGGGGCGCCCGGTCCGGCCGGGGTGCGCTGAGCACCGGCCGGGGGAGCGGGTCGCTCCGGGCCGGGCGGGGTCGCCGGGGGCCGGCCCGGACCGGATTCGCTGCCCGGGACACGGCCGGGGGGCGGCCGGAAATCGTTGCGGGGTCCGCCGGGACCGCGTCCCGGCGCGCCGCGGTCGGGATCGGACGGCGCGGCGCCGGGGGCGCGGCCGGGCTCGGGGCGGGCCGGCGGCCGTCCCGGCCCGGATCCGGCCGGGAGATTCGCACTCTGCTCCGGTCCGCCGGGGACGCGTCCCGGAGGAGATTGCGGTCCGTGGGCGGGTGCGCTGGGCCCCTCGGTGGGCGGCTGGGCGCCCCGGCTCGCGGTGCCGGGTTCGTCGGTCGTACCGGGTCCGGATTCACCGGCGCCGGGACCGTCGCCCGCCTGAGCGGCCCGCGGTCGGGTCGGATCCGGCGCGCTCGGCATCGGTTTCTTGGGTGCGGTCGGGCCGGCGGGTGCTTGTTTGCGTCCGCCCTTGCGCGAAGCCTTGGGCACCGCCTGCATATGCGCGGTCGGCGCGGCGGCCTCGATCTCCTCGCGAGTGCGTTTGAGCACCGGTGTCCGGCGTTGCTTCTCGTTCCCGACCGCGGGCATCTGCATGGTCACCGGATCGGTGACGGGGGTGGTCTTGACCAGGTCGACCACATCGCCGCCGCCGGGACGCTCATCGTCCAGGATGGGTTCGCCCAGGCCGATCTTCTGCTGGATGCGTTTCATCCAGGCCGGGGCCCACCAGCAGTCGTCGCCGAGCAATTTCATGGTCGCCGGGACGAGCAGCATCCGCAGGATCGTGGCGTCGATGATCAGCGCGGCGATCATGCCGTAGGCGATGTACTGCATCATCACCAGATCGGAGAACGCGAACGCGCCGGTCACCACCAGCAGGATCAGCGCGGCGGCGGTGATGATGCGGCCGGTGTGCGCGGTGCCGATGCGGACCGCTTCGGTGGTGGAGGCGCCCATCGCCCGGGCTTCCACCATGCGCGAGAGCAGGAAGACCTCGTAGTCGGTGGACAGGCCGTAGATGATCGCGATGATCAGCACCAGGACCGGGGACATGATCGGCTGCGGGGTGAAGTTCAACAGCCCCGCGCCGTGCCCGTCGACGAATATCCAGGTCAGGATGCCGAGAGTGGAGCCCAGCCCGAGCGCGCTCATCAGCGCCGCCTTGATGGGCAGCACCAGCGACCCGAAGGTCAGGAACATCAGCACCGTGGTCACCAGGACCACCAGCGCGATCATCAACGGGATCCGGTCCAGGAGCGCGTCGATACTGTCCATCTGCAGCGTCGGCTGACCGCCGACCAGCATCGTCACATCGTCGGGGACCTCGATCGAGCGGAGATAGTCGACGGTCGGCTCGTAGTTCTCGGAATCGAGGAGGGTCGCGCTGCTGCGGAACAGATCCTTGCGCTCGGGGGATTGGGAGGGAACCGAGAAACCGGAGGAGTCCGCCAAGCCGGGAGCCTTGTCGGCCTCCTTCATCACCTTGGCGATCGACCTGGTGTTCTCGCCGATGAAGATCAGCTGGATCGGATCGGATTGGCGCAGCGGGAAGGTCTGGTCGAACTCCTCCTGCGCGATCCGGGTCGCGTTGTCGGGCGGCAGGTAGCGTTCGCTCATACCGCCGAAGGCCAGGTTCTTCACCGGAATGATGAGCAGCAGCAGCAGGACGCAGATCGGGATGGCGATCTTGAGCGGATGCTGCATGACCCAGGTGGTGGCCCGGCCCCAGAAGCTGGACTCCACCTCCTCGGCGGATTTGGTCTTACGGATCTGCTTGAAGCTGAGCATGTCCACCCGCGGGCCCAGCACACTCAGCATGGCGGGCAGCAGGGTGATGGAGCCGAGCGCGGCCAGCGCGACGGTGGCGATGGTGCCGTAGGCCATGGACTTCAGGAAGCCCTGCGGGAACAGCAGCAGACCGCCGAGGCTGGCGATGATCATGGTCGCCGAGAACATGACGGTACGTCCGGCGGTGATCACCGAACGCCGGACGGCGGCCGGGGTGTCGTAACCCTCGGCGAGTTCCTCTCGGAACCGGCTGACTATGAAAAGTCCGTAGTCGATGGCCAGGCCGAGGCCGATCATCGAGACCACCGCCCCGACGAACGAGTTCACCTCGGTGACCTTCGTCAGCATCATGATGATGCCGTTCGCGCTGATGATGGTCAGACCGCCGATGATCAGCGGGAGCGCGGCGGCCACCACACCGCCGAAGATGAAGAACAGCAGGATCCCCACGGCGGGGATGGCCAGGATCTCCATCCGCTTCTGGTCGTGGGCCATGGTGTCGTTGAGCGTCCCGGCCACCGGTTGCAGACCCGCGACCTGCACATCGATGCCGTCGATGAAGAAAACATCCTTGACCGCGCGATAGTTGCGGACCATCTCGGTGTCGTTGCTGCCGACGATCGCGATGGACGCGAACGTCTTGGTTTTGTCCGGGGACCCGAACACCGAGGGCTGGGATTCGCCGGTTTCGGTTTTCCAGTAGGCGCCGTTGATCTTCGCGATCTGGTCCGGATGCTCCCTGGGCAGCCGGTTCAGACTGTCGACGATCTTGTCCCGGAACGCGGGATCGCTATCGACGGTCTGGCCTTCGGGCGCGGTGTACAGCACCAGCACATCGGCGTTGTGGTCGCGGCCCCACGCCTCGTCGGAGAGCTCGGCGGCCGCGACCGACTCCGAGTTCGGATCGAACAACCCGCTGGAGCTGAGGTGGTCCGCCAGCCCGAGACCATAGGCGCCCAGGCCCAGCATCCCTGCGACAACGACTCCGATAACGGCGAAACGCAGCCGATAGACCAGATCGCCCCAGCGGGTGAACACTTAAGCGACTCCTTGTGCGGGGCGAGAGGTGAGTAGCGCCGACAGCGGCCGGAACGGCTGCAGCCAAGCACCCTCGTCGGGCAGCGAATCGAGGCTCACCCGCGGTAGGGGTTCACGGAAAACACCCGGGATGTCCTCGAGGTCGACAAAGTCGAGAGTATCGGATGTTACTGCCCAACTCGCGTGCTCGCGGAAGCCGAGCACCTGAACAGGGATGCCCTCGGTGGCCAGCTGCTCGAGCGGCTCCCGGAACGCCTGGCCGTCGGCCGAGGCCACGATGATCCCGGCCAGGCCCGAGCCCCGGGTGCGCTGGGCGATATGGCCGAGCATGTCCGAATCGACGTCGGAATCCTCGTCGATCTTCGGTTTCGCGAAAACGGCATAACCGACATTGCGTAGGGCCTCGACCCAGGGCCGGACCACATCGGCGGTGCCGGGGGCGATATTGGTGAAAACGGTCGCCTCGGGTTCCAGCCGCTGCTTGTCGCCGCTGGAGAGCTCGGCGGTGCGCGCCAGCAGCCACCGGCCGAGCGCGTCGAACCGCGGCCGGTAGGCGGCAGTGGGCCGACCTCCGAGGATGGCGCCCAGGCCCATATCCAGGTTCGGCGCGTCCCAGACCAGCAGGACTCTCCGGAGACCGTCCGCATCGGACCCTTCCGGCTCATTGCCGGATTCGTGCAGACTTTCGGCAACCTCGTCGCCGGCCGGGGCCATCTCACTGACGCTCATCATTCGATCTTGCCCCATATGAACTCGTTGATCGCACTACCGGCCCGATGTGCCTTGCCCTCGAATTTGGTGACCGGGCGCTCGAAACCGATCGGCGCGGAGTCGCGATGGTCGGCGCTCACCCCGCCGGTGGTCTCGTTCAGGCCGATGAGCAGGGGTTCGGCCGCACCGACTTCCGCGATGTGCTCGGCGTAGCCGGCGTGGTCGGTCGCCACGTGCAGAACCCCGCCGGGCCGCAGCCGGTCCGCGATGAGCGTGAGGGTGGCCGGTTGCAGTAGCCGGCGCTTGTGATGGCGGGCCTTGGGCCACGGGTCCGGGAAGAACACACGCACGCCGGTCAGCGATCCGGGAGCAATCATGTTCTCGAGCACATCTACCGCATCGCCGCGCAGCAGCCGGATATTACCGATCTCCTCGCGCTCGATCCGCTGGACGAGCTGTGCCAGTCCGGGCTGGTAGACCTCGATGCCGATGAGATTCAGGTCCGGTTCGGCCTGAGCCATGGCGGCGGTCGCGGTACCTGTTCCGCAGCCGATCTCGATGACCAGCGGCGCCGCACGGCCGAACCAGGCGGCGGCGTCGAGCGGTTCGTCGGCGACCTCGCGGCCGAGTGTCGGCCAGTTGCGATCCCAGGATGCCTGCTGGTTGGGGGTCAGCGCGCCGCGCCGGGAACGGAAGCTGGTGACCCGCGGATAGAGCCGGGACCCGGCGTGCCGTCGCCGCGGGCCTCCGGTGTCGCCGGAGGTTTCCGACAGTGCCACCGGAACGGACTCGGAGCGGGGGTGCACGGCGTCGTTCACAGCCCTATTGTCCAGCATGGCCGGTTCCGGGCCGCAGCGGACCGGCCGGGCCTACCCGTTGGTAGGAGGGACCCGGTCGTCACCCGGCGCGTCACTGCCCTCTTCTGACAGAATGCGCACCGGAAGAAGGGGGCGCGGCGGGTGTCGGCAGCACAGGGATCGGACAGGTATATGCGTGAGGCGGGGGCGGCGGATCCGCTGGAGCGAATGATTTCCACGCTCCGGATGGGCGACGGCGCGGACGCCGGGATCGCGAACGGTATCGAGGCCGCGGCGCAGCGCTGGCGGACCCTGCCCCGGGCGCAGGTCGCGGGGCGTACCCGGGCCGGACGGACCACCGTGGCCAAAGCGCTGGGCCTGCAGCACGGGGTGGAGACCGCGCCGGTCGACGAGCCGGGCTTTCCCGATCCCGTACTGGACGCCGATATCGTCGTCTACGTATTGGCCAGTACCCCGTCGCCGGGCGACCGGCGACTGCTCGCGTCGCTGCGGCCCGAACGCACGATCCTGGTGCTGAACAAGGCCGACGCGATCGGCACCGGCTGGGCCGACGCGGTGGAGGCGGCCCGGCAGTACGCCCGGGAATTCGGCCTGCCGACATTTCCGATGGTCGGATCGCTCGCCGCGCGGACCGTGTCCGGAGCGTTCCAAGAGTCCGATCTCGCGCTGCTGCGCAGGCTGGCGGAGTCCGGCTCCGCGGTGACCGTATCCGCCGAGGCGTTCGTCTCGCCGGCTGCCGGGCCCGATACCGCCGACCGCACCGAACTGCTGGAGCGCTGGGATCTGTACGGGCTGGCCTGCGTCCTGGCCGCTCTCGAACGGGAACCGGATCTGGCGCCCCGGACCGTGCTGCAGATCCTGCACACGATCAGCGGGATCGAACCGGTCGCGCGGTTGCTGGGCCAGCGCTATCAGCAGGCGATATCGCGGCGCGCGGGCACTCTGATCGACGAACTGACCCGGCTGGCGGCCCGGGCCGTCCCGCACGGGCAGAGCCGGGCTCGGGCGTTGATCACCGAGTATCTCGATACCGACGAAGCCCGGTGGCTCGCGTTGTGCGGCGGGCTGGTCGACCCCGAGGTCTCGCATCTGGCGGCCGGATACGCCCGGCCCGAGCCCGACGACGCCGACGACGCGCTGGCCCGGGCCGTGCGGTGGCGGGCGGTGGTCGCGGGCGAGATGTCCCCGGCGGCGCGCCGGGCGGCCGTGCGGGTGCACAACGGATACGTCCGCATGTGGGAACGGATGAGCAGTGTCGGACTCTGACCAGGGTCCGGTATCCGGGTCCGGGGGTCCGTGGCACGCGGATTCCGAGGAGGTCGCGGCGGAGCCGACGCCCGTGATCACGTTGCCCGACCCGGTCGCGGAGGTGGTGGCGCGCTGGAATCCGCAGGGTATGGCATTGCTGCGCACGATGACCGTCTCCGGCACCGCGGCTGAGGTGCGGCTCATCGGCTCCGACGACGCCAATACCGCGCTGCTGCGCACCGAACTGACCCGCTTCGAACCGCGGATCGACCTGAGCGCGCCGTCGTCGGATCCGTGGGTGAGTGCGGCGCCCGGGACGGTGGTGCTGCTCGTCCTGGACGCCGGTGTGGTGATCGGCGCGGCGGAACTGGACACCGTGCGGCGGCTCTGTGACGACGGGGTCCGGGTGCTGCTCGTCCTGAACGGAACGCATGCGCACAAGGACTGGCAGTTGGTCCGTGACCGCAGCGCCGAGCTGCTGGTCGCCGCCGGGCTGGACTGCGAGATCGTGCCGGTATCGGCCCGGCTGGCCCTGACCGCCCGGACCTCGGCCGATTCGGGGTTGCTCGACCGTTCCGGTCTCGCGGCCCTGCACGCCCGTCTCGTGGCGCTCACCACCGACACCGCGACCGCCGCCGCACGTCGCGCCGCGGCGGCGGCGCAGGTGGTCGCGGGTACTCGGGAGCGCATCGCGCAGGAGGAGGCGATGCTGCGGTCGGGAACCGAGACCGAACTGCTCCGGGCCGAACGATCCCGGCTGCTCGCCGACCGCGACGGCGGTCGGGCCGTGGCCGTCTCCACACTGCGCGCACAGCTCAATCTGGCCCGGGTGGATCTGCTCACCCAAGTCGGTTCCCGGGTCCGCGCACTGCATGCCGAGGCGCGGTCCGAACTCGACCGGATGGACCGGGCGGGCCGCCGTGACTTCCCGGAACGGCTGCGGCAGGCGGTCGGTCAGCTGACCGCGACGGTCGATCTGGATATCGCCGCGCGGCTGACCGAACTGCGCGTGCGAGCGGCCGCGGCGGGGCCCGCGGGCGGGGAACCGCTGGATGAGACACACGGGCTCCGGTACGAACCGGCGCCCACGCTCGGCCCGGATCCGCAACCCCGCCGCGGGGGTGTCGAAGATCACCTGATGATCGTTCTGGGCGCCTCGGCCGGGGTGGGTCTGGGACGTCTGATGGTGTCCCCGCTGGCTCTCCTGCCCGCCCTGGACGCGGCCAGTATCCCGGTCACCCTGCTGCTCGGCGCGGGTGCGGCCGCCTGGGTGGTGCGGGCCCGCCGTCAGCTCGCCGACCGCGACCATCTGCGGCAGTGGGTGGCCGACGCGGTCGCGAATGTGAAAGCCCAGCTCGAGCAGCGGGCGGTGACCGCGCTGGTGGAAACCGAAACCGAACTCGCGGACGGCATGGTGCGGGCGGCCGCGGCGAGTATGGTCGGGGTGGATCGGCGGGTCGCCGAACTGGAGTCGGCGCTGCGCCGGGCCACCACCGGACAACCCGGTCGGCTGGCCGCCTGCGCCCGTGACCGGCAGATACTGGAGCAGTGGGCGCCGGCGTCCGGAAATTAGTTTGTTCACCCCTATTGATCGGCAACCCGATTCCATAGGGGGCGCAATACCGCGTTAACCTCTAGACAGGAACCTGGGCGTCCGCTTCGCCCTATGTACACCGCCACGATCCGGGGGTGTACACGACGGGCCGTTGCGGAAGCCTCACCCGCCAATGGTGGCGCTAGGTGTTTTCGCGCTGGTCACGGGCCCATGGGCCAGGGCGGAGGCATTTCACGCCGCCCATTTCAGGAGAGTTTTCATGACCTCAGCGACCATTCCCGGTCTTCGTGGATCCGACGGCACCGCGCCGACCGAACACAGCGAACTGCTCGCCTGGGTTCAAGAGGTCGCCGAACTGACTCAGCCGGAGCGAGTCGTCTGGGCGGACGGTTCCGACGCGGAATGGGACCAGCTCACCACGCAGCTCGTCGCGGCGGGCACGTTCCAGAAGCTCGACGAGAAGAAGAAGCCGAACTCGTTCCTGGCTTTATCCGATCCTTCCGACGTGGCCCGGGTCGAATCGCGCACTTTCATCTGTTCGAAGACCGCCGCCGACGCCGGGCCGACCAACAACTGGGTGGATCCCGCCGAGATGCGCGCCACCATGACCGAGCTCTACCGGGGCTCGATGAAGGGCCGCACCATGTACGTGGTGCCGTTCTGCATGGGCCCGCTGGGCGCGGACGACCCGAAACTCGGCGTCGAGATCACCGACTCGGAGTACGTCGTGGTCTCCATGCGGGTGATGACCCGGATGGGACAGGCGGCGTTGGATTTGCTGGGCACGGATCGGCCCTTCGTGAAGGCACTGCATTCGGTGGGCGCGCCGCTGGCCGAGGGCCAGGCCGATGTGCCGTGGCCGTGCAACGACACCAAATACATCACCCACTTCCCCGAGGATCGCGAGATCTGGAGCTACGGCTCCGGCTACGGCGGGAACGCGCTGCTCGGTAAGAAGTGCTATTCGCTGCGGATCGCCTCGGCCATGGCCCACGATGAGGGCTGGCTGGCCGAGCACATGCTGATCCTCAAGCTGATCTCCCCGGAGGACAAGGCCTATTACGTCGCGGCGGCCTTCCCGAGCGCCTGCGGTAAGACCAACCTCGCCATGATCCAGCCGACCGTGCCGGGCTGGCGTGCCGAAACCCTGGGCGACGATATCGCCTGGATGCGGTTCGGCAAGGACGGCCGCCTGTACGCGGTGAACCCGGAGTTCGGTTTCTTCGGTGTCGCGCCCGGCACCAACCGGTCGTCCAATCCGAATGCCATGGAGACGCTGGAAGCCGGTAACACCGTCTACACCAATGTCGCGCGCACCGATGACAACGATGTGTGGTGGGAGGGTCTCGAGGGCGAGCCCGATCATCTGATCGATTGGAAGGGCAACGACTGGTATCTGCGGGAGACCGAGACGCTGGCCGCGCACCCCAACTCGCGCTACTGCACCCCGATGTCGCAGTGCCCGACCCTGGCGCCCGAATGGGACGACCCGCAGGGTGTGCCCATCTCGGCGATCCTGTTCGGCGGCCGCCGCAAGACCACGGTCCCACTGGTCACCGAATCCTTCGACTGGCAGCACGGCGTGTTCATGGGTGCCACCCTGTCGTCCGAGCAGACTGCCGCCGCCGAGGGCAAGGTCGGCACCGTGCGCCGCGATCCGATGGCCATGCTGCCGTTCCTCGGCTACCACGTGGGCGACTACCTGGGCCACTGGATCAACCTCGGCAAGAACGCCGACGCGGCCAAGCTGCCCAAGATCTTCTACGTGAACTGGTTCCGTCGCGGTGACGACGGCCGGTTCCTGTGGCCGGGCTTCGGCGAGAACTCCCGCGTGCTGGAGTGGATCATCGGTCGGATCGAGGGTTCCGCCGATGCCGAGAGCACCGCGATCGGTCATGTGCCGACAGCCGCCCAGATGGATCTGGCCGGCTTGGACGTGGACGCGGCCGATGTCGACGCGGCGCTCGCGGTGAACGTCGACGAGTGGCGGGCGGAGATCCCGCTCATCGAGGAGTGGTTCGAGTTCGTCGGCGACAAACTGCCCTCCGGCGTGCGCGACGAGTTCGAGGCCCTCAAACAGCGCGTGCAGGAGTAGCTGACCGTCCGGGCTGCCGAGCCCGACGTCATGGCACGATTTCCGGATACGACCCGCGGTGGATTCGATTCACCGCGGGTCGTGCTGTGTCCTGGTCCGGGGCCGTGCCGCCTGTGGATCGGGAACCGGTTGGAGCGGGAGCGGGATCCCGGCGGATATGTGCCTTATTCTGAAAGTGTCCTGAATCTCACGACCACGCAATTCCGATTGCCGGATTGTCCTTCTATCCCCTGATCGGCTCACCCGTCGCGCGATCCGTGGCCGAGTCGATCGCCCCCGAGAGGTGGTTGGAACATGGCCGACGGATTCGTCCCCTCGGAGTCCTGTGACGATCTTCCGGTGAGCACACCGTTGCATCGCGCCGCGGGGCGGCTGCAATCGGCGCTGCCGGACGGCTGGCAGGTCGAGGTCGTGGATGCCGCGGAGTCCGGCTCGGACGCCCAGCCTGTGCTGCGGGCGTTGCTGGCTACCGATTAGTTTGCTACACGAATAGTTTCTCGGCGCTCATCGAGATGACCTGCCGTAACCCTTCTTTCGCATGCGCGGCGTTGCGCCGTGCCGGAAACCCTGTCGTGTGGCAGAGTTTCGTGCGGCACGGGTTTCGTCTTGTGCGCGAAGCGAACTCGTGAACTGCCCTTTTCGTCCGTGACCGTTCCGGACGTCGTCGTGGGCCGTCCAATTCCCCCGAAATCCGACCTCGCGGTTCGTGTTTCATCGAACGCACTATTGCGTTTTGTTGCTGGTGGGCGCATGATGTTAGCCAGATATCAGCTCGCTCCATTCATCGAACCGAATACCCGCGATTGGGAGAGGCGTTCATGGCGGTGCAAGTGATCGGCCGGGCGTTGATGACCAGCGACCAGACCGACCATCAGGCGAAAAGCGTTGGCAGTGGCGGTTGGGTCGTCTCGTTCCTACCGGGACGCACTTTGACCACGGAGCAGGCTATGGCGGCCATGCAGGCGGCCGAGGCCGTGGCCGTGGTCGGCGGCCTGGCCGACCTGGTCGGGCTCACCACTCTCGAAACCGTGGGGCTGGCCATTCAGGAATCACCCTGGCGGCGGGCCGAACCGGTGGTCCGCAGCGGCTGGCGCGGTCGCGTCGAACGCAGCCGGGCGCAACTGGCGCTGTAACGATCAGCCGGGTTTGGTCGCGACCACCACGAGATTGCTGACCAATAACTCCCGGATGCCCGGTACCCGCACCAGCCACCATGCCCACCGCGGGTGATACCTGGGGAACAGTGTGTACACCTGCGCGGATGTGCGCCGTGACCAGCGCACACCGTCCGCCGCGCGGACCGCGAACAGGGAGGTGCCGAAGCGGTTCTTCGGTTCCCGGCCGTGTCGGCGGCGGTACCGTCGCGCGGCGTACTCCCCGCCGAAATAGTGCCAGGGTCCGGTCTCGTGGCCGCCGAACGGGCCGAGCCAGATCGTGTAGGACAGCACGATCATGCCGCCCGGCCGGGTGACCCGGACCATTTCATCGGCCATCCGCCACGGGTCCGGGACATGTTCGGCGACGTTGGAGGAGAAACAGACATCCACCGCGTCGTCCCGGAACGGCAGCGCCATCCCGGAGCCGCGGACTGCCGCGGGCACCGAGATACCCGCCGCGTGCATCTCCGAGGGGTCGGGCTCCACCGGGATGTAGCGGGCGCCGGCGCGGGCGAACTCGTCGGCGAAATAACCCGGGCCGCCCCCCACATCCAGAACCGTGGCGCCGGTCAGATCCCGGCCGGTGAGATCGGCGTAGAAATCGGCGATCAGGTGGGCGCTGTCGGTCGCGATACCGCCGTAGAACCGTGCGGGATCGGTCTGTTCGAAGCGGAAACTGTTCAGCAGGCGCAGCGACCGGCGCACCGAGGCCCGCCGGGCGAACCGGAAACGCTTCGGCGCAGGGCGCGGGGCCGGATCACGCCGCTGGGCACCGGGCGGGCTGATGATCGCGGCGACCTCGCTGCCGGCGGTCGGTATCCGGTCCACAGTTGATTCCTCGGCCTCGAGCACGATGCCGAGTCTCGCATATTGTGGTCGGCGACAAATCCCGCCATCCGCCGGCACGGCCCGCCCGGCGCCGGGGCGACAGAGTGCAGGAGCCCGGTGACTGCGGAAAGCCCTGCCGAGCGGGTGAGCCGTCGAGCACCGGCGTAGGTGTGGCTTCCGCAGGCGCTCATAGTCCGCGAGGTGTGCACAACCTGCGAAGACCCGCTCCCCCGCGCCGTCTCCGGACGGCCGCCTGCCGTGGTCGAGCCCGCCCCGGTTCCGGCGCGGGTGCCCGCGGCCATCCGGAGCAGGTGACCTACTGAGCGCGGGCCGTTGCCGGTCCCCACAGGTGTTCACAGTGCGCCACCGCCGGGATGCCATGTTCGACCGGACGGTCGGCATCCGTGCTCGGGGCCGCCTCCGACGCGCGTGCGGAAGGCCGTCCGAGGAGACGCGCTGTTGCGTAGTCGCCGGCCGTGATCTCTGTGGATGCCATGGCCGGTCTGTCTGCCGCCTGGTTTCTTGTCCGGATGGTTAGGTTCTGTGGTCGGGGCCGGCTCGGGTTCGGGAGCGCGCGTGGAGGAGTGTCCGAGGAAATGGAGCTGTCTTGCCGCGGCGGGTCGGTGACCGCCGGCATGGTGCCCGCGGCGTTGTCGCGGCCGATTTCCTGGCATGAGGCTTCCGCCGCCCATCCCGGGTCCGCAGTACCCGGCCGTGATTTCCGTAGATGCCATGGCCGGTCTGTCCACCTCCTGATTTCTTGTCCGGATGGATACCTTCCATGGTCGGGGCCCGCCCCGGTTCTGGAGCGACGGAGCGAAGGAGCGCAGCGACTGAGCGTAGGAGTGAAGAACCGGGGTTGACGAGGGCCCCGACCCGCGCCGCCGAAGGCGGCGCCATAAATAAGGAGCGCAGCGACTGAGCGTAGGAGTGAAGAACCGGGGTTGACGAGGGCCCCGACCACGCCCCGCCGGAGGCGGGGCAATATGCACAGCAGCGTTAAGGTGTATCGCGATGCCGATGTCCCGTCCGCGGGACCCGAACCGACCGGAGAAGCCCCACGTGCGCGAAGTACTTCTGCTCTGCTGGCGTGATACGGGTCATCCACAGGGCGGCGGTAGCGAACGGTACCTGGAACAGGTGGGCGCGCAGCTCGCGGCTCACGGAGTGAAGGTGACGTTGCGTACCGCCGGTTACCCGGGCGCGCCCAGGCGGGCGCGGATCGACGGTATCGATATCAGCCGGGGTGGGGGCCGTTTCACGGTGTATCCCCGCGCGCTGGCGGCGATCGCGTTAGGTCGGCTGGGTCTGGGCCCGCTCAAGGGTGTGCGACCGGACGCGGTGATCGATACCCAGAACGGCATCCCTTTCTTCGCTCGGCTGGTGTCGGGCGTGCCGTCGGTGGTGCTGGTGCATCACGGGCATCGGGAGCAGTGGCCGGTGGCGGGCCGGCTGGTGGGTCGGATCGGCTGGTGGATCGAATCGACCCTCTCGCCCCGGGTGCACCGGGCCGACCAGTACCTGACCGTCTCGCTGCCCTCGGCCGAGGAGTTGGCGACGCTCGGGGTCGATCGGTCGCGCATCGCGGTGGTTCGCAACGGCGCCGAGCCGGTGCCCGCGCATGTTCCCACCGGGACCGCCGGCGTCCGTTCGGCCGAGCCTCGCGTGGTGGTGCTGTCGCGGCTGGTTCCGCACAAGCAGATCGAGGACGCGCTCACCGCGGTCTCCCGGTTGCGGTCTCGGATCCCCGGGGTGCGGCTGGACGTGATCGGCGACGGCTGGTGGGCGGGCAAGTTGAAGGATCAGGCCGCTGCCCTCGGCATCGCCGACGCGGTGACCTTCCACGGCCATGTCGACGAGGGTCGCAAACACGAGCTGCTCGCTCGGTCGTGGGTGCATGTGCTGCCGTCGCGTAAAGAGGGCTGGGGCCTGGCGGTCATCGAAGCGGCACAGCACGGTGTCCCGACTGTGGGGTACCGGTCCTCGCGCGGGCTCACCGATTCGATCGTGGACGGCGTGACCGGGGTGCTGGCCGATGATGCCGACCAGCTCGCCGCCATCGTCGGTGATCTGCTCGAGGACGCGACGGCGCGCACGATCATGGGGGAGAAGGCTCGGGCCCGGGCTCGGGAGTTCTCTTGGGAGCACACCGCTTCGGGTGTGCGTCGAGTGTTGGCGGCGGCCGCGGCGGGCCGGCGGATCAGCGGGCTGATCTCGCCGGGTGAGGATTCGGCGGACAGTCCGCAGACCGAACTCCCGGCCGGGGTCTGACCGAGACGGATCTGTCGATCTCAGTGCTCGAATCGCCGGGCCAGGCTGCTGTACCCGTAGGCGACGAGTGGAGCGATCAGCAGGAGCGCCCAGAGGATATGCGCGGCGACCACCAGGGATCGGTGTTCCGGCGCGGGACGCGGGTGCACATCCGGGACCTGGTAGAGGGTGAGTTCGGGGGTGCTGTGCACCTGCCGCAGTTGGGCGAGGGTGGCCGCCGAATCCCCGTGCGGGCCGGGGGTGTCCTGCTCGACGACGACCCACCCAACCCCGAGCCGGGCCAGTTCGGTTGCCGGGCCGCCGGTGAGCAGGAGATCCTCGACGGTCTGGGCGCGGGCGCCCTCGCCGGTCACGGTCTCGCCGCGGACGGGCAGGGCACCGGTCTGCAGTACATCGCGCGGCAGCATCCGCGGTGCCGGATCCAGGACCGGGGCCGACCCGGAGTACGGGAAGCGACGGAACATGCCGCCCGGTAGGACCGCGATATCCCCGGGCCCGTCGATTCGTCCGGCGACCTCGCTCCAGGAATCCGGGTAGTCGATCGCGCGCATTTGCCCGCTCACGCCCCAGCCCAGATCCAGCAGCGGGAAGGTGAGCGCTCCGATGAACAGCACGGCGAGCAGGGGAGCCCAGCGGGGCGCCTCGCCCGCGGGAGCGCGGCGACTCGCGGATCCGCTGTCGTCGTCTGTCCGGCTTTCGGCGCTGCCCTCGGACGGCTGATCCGCGCCGGCGGACCCGATACTCCACTTCGCTCGTGCGGAGTCGGAGAATCTCAGGCAGGCCGCCGCGGCGCAGAGGGCGTACCCCGGCACGGCCAGCGCCACGAACTTCTGGGTGTCCCGGAGCAGCCCGGCGCCGGGCACCTCGACGACCAGCCATTCCATGACCGCCAGCCCCGGCGGAGTGGCCGCCAGCGCCGGGAGCACGACTGCCGCCGCGGCCAGAACCAGCAGGATCCGGCGGACCCGGGTCCGTCCGGGATCGCCGTCCGCCGCGGCCACCCGCCGGATACCGAGCAGCACGACGGCCAGCAGCAGGACAGTCGCGATCGCGGCGAGCGGTGTCGTCCGCGAGCCCGGCACGGCCTCGGCGTTCCAGATACCGCCCAGCCCGGCGAGGCTGCCCACGGTCGCGAGCCAGGGTTCGGCGCGGGCGGCGAAGGCCGTCACCCCGGCGGGATCGGACGGCTCGGCCGCGACACCCGAGACGGCGGTGGCCGTCAGCCATGGAATGGAGGCGAGCGCGGCCAGGGTGAGTACTCCGGCGAGCCGTCGCCACCCGGCGACCGTCACGGCCACGATCCCGGCGAGCAGCGCGCCGGTCGGGGTGAGGCCGGCCGCGGCCAGGCAACCGGCCAGCGCGGCCCAGGTCCGGTAGCGGTCGGAGCGGGGCGGGGCGGCGGTCGGATCGGCGTCGGTTCGCGGGGTGGTTTCACCGCGCTCGTCGGTCGCGTGGCCCGCGCTCGGTGGGAAGGGACCGGGCAGGTTCGGCGCGATCCGAGCCCGGGCGGTGGTCCGCAGCCGAAATGCGGCGAGCGCGGTCCAGGGGAGCGCCGCGTAGCCGGTGAGCAGGCTCCAGTGCCCCTGGAGGAGTCGTTCGGCGACGAAAGGGTTCCAGACCACCAGCGTGGTCGCGACCAGTTGGGCGACGAGCGGGACGCCGAGTAGTTCCCGGACCAGGACGGCCGCGCCGTAGCCGGCGGCCCAGAGCGCCGCCAGCAGGATGATCTTCACGAGCAGACCGCCGTCGATCACCGTCGAGAGCGCGGCCAGCAGTCCGTCCTGGGGTACGGCACGCGGTGCCGCGTCGCCCAGGCCCAGGGCGGCGTCGGTCGGATAGGAGCGCGGGGTGCTGACGGCATCGCGGAGCAGTAGGTAACCGGGCCGCAGCAGGGGCGCCGTGATCAGGAGTGTGAGCAGCAGGCTGTAAGCGGCCGGGAGCCAGAACGTCCACCGGCCAGTTCGTTGCGCACCCACGGCCAGACACCCTACGTTCGTTCGCCGCGCCGGGGCGGACCGGTATCCGCGCCGGGCCGGGTGGGAGACTTGCGCACGTGCAGTCCGTTCGCCGTCTTCCCGCCGTGGCGGACATGACCCTGGTGACCGCGGGCGCGATGACCGCGAATATCGCGAGTTACCTGCTGCAGCTCCTGGCCGGGCGCTGGCTCGGTGTGGCCGGGTACAGCGAGTTCGCCAGCCTGCTCGCCGTGCAGCTGCTGTGCGCGGTGCCCGCGCTGGCGTTGCAGAACGTGGTGGCGCGGGAGCTCGTGCACGGGGCCGATATCGCCGCCTTGCGTGTGCTGCGCTGGCGTTGTGCGTTGCTGGTGGCCGTGGCGGTGGCGGTGCTGGTGCCGCTGGTGAGCATGGTGCTCGAGGTCGGAGTCGGGGCCGCGGCGGCCGCGCTGGGTTCGGCGCCCGCGCTGGTGGTACTGGCCGGGGAGCAAGGGGTTCTGCAGGGGGCCAAGCGGTTCCGCGGGCTCGCGGTGGTGCTCGGCGTAACCGGTATCGCGAAAGTGCTTCCGGCACTGGTGGTCCTGGCCTGCGGCGGTGGCGCGACTCCGGCGCTGTGGGCTGCCGCGGGCGGTATCGCCGCGGCCGCGGTGTACGCGCGGGTGGTGGCGGGAGCCGCCCGGGACGGCGATCGGTCCGGCGGCGACACGCTCGAATCGGCGGGAGATACCGCTGCTCCGGTCGTCGGCGTGGGGAAACGCCGGGTGGCGGGCGGGTTCGGCGGAGTGCTCGCGGTGCTCCAGGCCGCGCAGGTGCAGGCGGCGTTGATGGCGCTGTCCTCCGCGGATCTGATCGTGGTCCGGATCGTGCTGGACGAACCGGACGCCAGCCGCTACGCCCTGGGGACCATCGCCACCAAGATCGCGTTCTGGTTGCCGCAGGCGGTCGGGGTCGTGCTCTATCCGAGGATGGCGCAACCCGCTTCCTCGCGGTCGGCGGTGCGGTCGGCACTCGCCGTGCTCTCCGGGGTCGGTGTGCTGGCTGTCCTGGGCGCCGCGGTGGCCGCGCCGCTGGCACCCCTGTTCGCCGGACAGGACTACGCCCCGATCCAAGGCCTGCTGTGGTTGTTCGCTCTGCACGGGGCGATACTCGCGGTGCTCCAGGGCGCACTGCTGTCGGCGATCGCGGTGAACCGGACGGCGCTGGCGGGACTCGCGTGGGCGGGGCTGGCGCTCGAGGTGGTCCTCATGTTGACCCTGGCGACGACTGTCACCGGACTCATCGCGACCGCTGCCACTGTGGCGGGGGTGACCACGACGCTCGTCGCGATACTGGTCATCCGGGCGGCGGTCCGCCGTCCGGTGGCGGCTCCGGCCTGATCCCCGGCAGCGCGGCCAGACCGACCGCGACCACCGCGACCAGTGCGGGGAAATTGACCCATACCGAATCGCCCATGTATCCGCCCGGCATGCGCCACGGTCCGGTCGACAGCGCGGCGGCCGAGAGCACGGTGCCGATCCCGGCGACAGCGGCGAGCGCGCGCCGCGGTAACCGAGGGGAGAAGCGCAGTGCGGCCAGGCCCGCGATCGTGAGCACGGCGCCGACCGCGCCGGCGATCACCGTCGCCGCCGCGACCAGCGCGAGCGCGCCGAGCACCCGCGAGGAGCGGACCTCCGGCGCCGGATCGGCGGGATCGCGGCGGGGCCCGCGCACGACCGCGAGTGCCAGCAGCGGGATCAGCAGCAGCAGACCGCCGAAGATGCCGAGTCGGTACCAGCGGTCGGCCGGGAAGGACACGGTGACGGGCCCGGCGGCGTCGGCGGGCAGCAGCCAGCCCTGCTGCCAGCCGTCGACCACGATCGGTTCGAGTTCGCGCCCATCGGCGCTATGAGCCGACCAGCCGGTGTTGGTGCTCAGCGGGAGCGTCAGCAGCTGCGTCCCGGTCGCGGCGGCGGGCGGTCCCGGCTGAGTGTTCACCAGCCGCAACCGGTCCACGAAGAACAGCTCCGAGGGCGCCACCAGCACATCGACCGCGCCGGTCGGCAGCGAAACCGGTTGGACGGCCGCCCCGGCGTCCTCGGCCCCCGGCGGGACGTCCGGGCAGGGCTGCGCGGGAACCGGTGCGCCGGAACGTAGTTCGCCCACCGTGGCGGTCACGCTGGTGTGCACGACCCGTCCGCCGACCGCGATGGTCGGGCCGATATCGCAGCCGACGGTCACCGGCCGGTCCGCCGGTGCCGGCGGCGGATACTCCGGGCCCGATACGCCGATCTCGGCCAGTCCGGGCGGCTGAGGTTGGGGGTAACCGAGCGCGGTCCGATCCAGCACCGGTTCCCAGCCGCGGATGCTCAGCTCGATTCGATCGGTCACCGTGGGATGCAGTTCGATCCGGGAGACCTCTTGGGGCTCTTCGATTTCCCGCACCTGTGGCCCGTTGCCCAGGTTCACCGCGACAGAGGTCGGCGCCGCGGGCAGGCCGCCGAGCGAGGGCGTCAACTCCAATCCGGTCACCAGGGTGGGTTGCGGGAGTTCGATCGTCAGAGTCGGTTTCGGACCCAGGGTGTCGCGGACCGTGTCTTCCGGCGCGGTCCAGCTGGTGCGCGGATCACCGTCGGTGGCGGCGAAGGCCGAGCCGCGCAGATCGCCCACATCGGAGGCGCCGCGGGCCACCGGGCGCGCCGGATCGGTGAGCAGGGCCTCCAGCGCGGGACCCTGTCGCGGGCGGACCATGAGTCGCGGGTCGACCGTGACCGGCGCCGGGACGGACAGGGTCCGGGAGAACGGGCCCGGCTCCTCCGGCGCCAAGGCCAGGCCTTTACCGCAGCGAACCCGGTCGGGAGCGTCGAAACACGCACTGCGTCCGGGGAATTCCTGTCCCAGGTCCCAGCTCGCCACCGTGGCATCCGGCGGGGTCGCGGGCAGGACACTGCGATGGCGGAGATCGACGGGAACCGGGGCGTCACGCACCGTGTAGTCGTCGATACCCAGTTCGCTGATCCCGAACTGGCCGCCGGTGGTGCCGCGTTCGGTGCGCATCGCGGTGAGTTTCACCCAGTCGGTGGATCCCACCGGCAACGCGACCGAAACCGGTTCGCCCGGTTTGCTGATCCGTGCCGACACACTGCCGTTGTTGGTGCGGACCTCCACCCATTTCACCGGATCGCCGATGGCGGCGGGGGTGGTGGTGAACCGCAGCAGCCCGGACTTGAAGGGCTTGCCGAGATCGATGCGCATCCATTGACCGAGCGCGTACTCGCCCGCATTGCTCATCCAGGCGGTGGCCGGATCACCGTCCACCGCCGCGGCGGTCGAGTTGCCGGGCGCGGCGCCACCGATCTGCGTGGCGTCGGCCGCCGAACTGGAGGCGGTGATGGTGGCGTCGGCCCAGCCGCCCTGCACTCGTTCGGCGCCGGGAACGTCGTAGTCGGGGACCAGATTGTGAGTGTGGCGGGCGTCGCCCGGTGCGCGCAGGGCGGAGTTGTGGTTGTCGACCCGGCCGAAGTCGGTTTCCCGGTTCATCGGGGTATCGGTCACCGTCACCGGTCCCACCGGCAATCCCGCGGCGGCGGCGTCGGCAGCCAACAGGGTGGGTTCGTGCGCGGTGGCCGGGTCGCGGTGCAGGCGTTCCAGGACCTCCGGCCCGCCCTGTACCACCGGTACCGAATCGAGCGGGACGGTGTATGCACCCGGGAACTGCCCGGGTGCTCCGGTCCCACTGCGTATCTCGGCCGGGACGCCGGGCGCCGGCGCCTCCACCCGGTAGATCTCCACCGCGGGATACTCGGGCCGCAGATCCGCGTCGGCCACGAAATCGTCGCTGTCGGGATCGTGTTCGATCGGCTCACCGAATTCCGCGACCTTGCGCAGTCCCGGCGATCCCTCCACCGCGCTGTGCGCCAGCAGCGGGCGGGTCGATCGGGACGTGTCCGGATCTAGATCGTTGCGCAGCACCAGCACACCGATGCCCTGCCCGCGTAGCGCGGCCGCCAATCCGTCGGAGGGCCGGCCGTCGGCGATGAGCCGCTGCACCGAATCCATCGCGCGGATCGCGCCGGGCGGATTCAGCGGGACCGCGTCGCGTACCGCCCACGGGGTTTCGGCCAGCGCCTGTAAGGGTTCGTCCCTGGTCAAGCCCCAGACCTGGCTGCCGAAGGGCGCGCCGGGCACCACCAGCGCACGCGTGTCGGCGGCGTTGTCCCGCAACCAGTCCGCGGTCTGCTGCCAATAGACGGGCACATCGCCGTAGGCGCCGCGCGGGGCGAGTTTGCCGGTCCACGCCAGCGAAGTGGACAGCGCGAGCGCGGCGAGCAGCAGCATGGCGACCGCGGCCCGGCGGTCCCGGTGCGGATTCGAGAAGGTCGCGCGCCAGACCTCCGGCCGCACCGACGCGGGCAGCGGAACCCGGGCCAGCAACTGGGCGGTGCCCAGCACCAGCGGCAGCCGGATCAGCGGCTCCAATTTGTGCACGTTGCGCAGGGGCGCGCCGCCGGAGTCGAGGAAGACGCGGATCGGTTCGGCGAACGGCCCGCCCAGCTGGCCCACATAACCGGCGCAGATACCGGTCAGTCCGACGCAGAGGATCAGCACCAGCCGGCCGCGGGCCGGGGTCGACCGCAGCGCCAGCCCCGCCATTCCGGTCGCCGCGATCAATCCGGTGGCCAGGACCGCGGCGGGCTGGGTGACCAGCACCGCGCCCGCGATCCGCTCCGGGGACACGAACGGGGTCCAGCTGTCGGTGCCGCGCAGTACCTCGCCCAGTGAGGCCCACTGGGTGGTCACCCCGGAGGATTCGATGTAGTCGAGGAACGGCGGGCTCACCCGGCCCAGCAGCAGCAGCGGCACCGCCCACCAGGCCACGGCCAGCGCGAGCAGCGGCACCCAGGCGAGGGTGAACCGCCACCAGGCGCGGTTGGGCCGGAAACTGGCCCACCACAGCAGCGCCGGCAGGAATGCCGCGACCGTGGCCACCGCGTTCACCGCGCCCATCAGCGCCAAGGCCACCGCACTACCGGCCGGGGACCGGATACCGCCGCGCCGGTGCCGCCGATAGGCCGTACCGAGCGCGACGGGCGCGAGCAGCACCCACGGCGCCAGCATCATCGGGAGGGTTTCCGAGGAGATCGAGCCCAGGGTGGTCAGCACCCGCGGGGACAGCGCGTAGGCGGCGGCCGCGATCACTCGCGATCCGCGACTGCCGATCCCGAGGGTTTCGCAGAGTTTGACCACACCCCAGAAGCCGGCGAGCAGCAGCAGCGCCCACCAGACCCGCTGGGTCATCCAGGCGGGGAGGTGCAGCAGGTCACCGAGTGCGAAGAAAGCGCCGTGCGGGAAGAAGTAGCCGTAGGCCTGGTTCTGCACCTGGCCCATCGGCGCCTGACTGCTCCACAGGTGCGCGGCTCGGGTGAGGAAGCCGAGCGGATTCTCGGCCAGATCGTATTTGGTGTCGGCGACGGTGAGGCCGGGAGTCTGCAGGAAGGTCAGCAGGAAGGCGGCGAAGGCGGTTCCGAGGAACCAGCGGCGGCCCAGCTCACCGGTGGTCGCCGGGTCCGGGGTGGATCGGTGGGCCACGTCGGCCGAGTCGACGGGATCGGACTGATCGGGCACCGTGGGTCAGGCGTTCGGCGTCCCCGCCGGAAGACTCCGACGGGGACGGTACGAGATCGGGTCGGGTCTCAGCGCTTGCCGTATTCGACGTTGTTCAGCAGCGAACTGTCGGCGTTACCGCTGCGGTCGACCTCCGGCCGGGTGTTCTGCTGCAGCGCGGCGGTGATGGCGAATACCGCGATCGCGCCCAGCAGGGCGCCGCCGACCGCACTCGCAACACCGGGGACAGCAAACTTCATCGCAGCACTCCAAACTCGCGGCAGGCAGATATCTGGGCCAACCTAGCAGGACCGGGCGGGTCCGGGTAGGCACCGTCCAGCGTTTCACCATAACGGGTGTGGCCGGGTCGGCCGCAACCGCCGCCCGGGCGGGGCGCGAGACTTACTCCGCGGTACCCGTTCACTCGGGGTCGGGCGGCGCAGCGCAGTCGAGGGCGCCGAGCAGAGTGCCCAGTTTGGTCGTGGTCTCGGCCAGTTCGGCGCGTGGATCGGAATCGGCGACGATTCCGCCGCCCGCGTAAGCGCGCAGCGAGAGCCCGTCGGCGGCCAGTTCCGCGCTGCGGATGGCGACCACCCAGGATCCGTCGCCGCCGACGTCGCACCACCCGACCGCGCCTCCGTAGAACCCCCGGTCCTCCTCGTGTGCGGTGATGTACTCGAGCGCGTCCGCGGTCGGCGTGCCGCATACCGCCGGGGTCGGGTGCAACAGCAGGGCGAGTTCGAGCGCGCTGGGCGCCGGATCACGCAGCACCCCGCGGATCGGTGTGCCCAGATGCCACACCTCGCGGGTGCCGACGAGTTCGGGGCGTCCGGGTACCGAGAGTTCGGCGCACACCGGGGCGAGCCGTTCGGCGATCCAGTCCACGACGAACGCGTGTTCGGCCAGATTCTTGGCGCTCGTCGCCAGCAGATCGGCCTGCGCGGTATCGGCGGCCGGGTCCGCGCGCCGCGGCAGTGTCCCGGCGAGCGGATACAGCCAGACCGCTCTCCCACGCCGCTGCACCAGCGTCTCGGGGCTCGCACCGATCAGCGTCGCCCCGGTGCGCCCGGCAGGCCCGAGGTCGACCGCGAAGACGTTCGCCTGCGGGTGCCGGATCAGCAGATACGCGGCGACGACCTGCGGGTCCAGCGCCGAATCGGCTTCGGCGCGCAGCGATCGGGCCGCCACCACCTTGCGCAGCCGGGCACCGGGTTCGGTGAGGAGTTCGACCAGTCGCGCCACCCGGTCATGGTGTTCGGCCGGACTCGGCGTCTCGTCCACCACGCGCACCCGGGGCAGTTCCGGTAGCGCGGCCGGACGCCACGGGCCCGCGGTGTGCAGCAGTTGGACGGGTTCGACCAGTGCGGCCGGGAGCCGCGGGTCGAACGGCAGGGCCCCGGCGATCGCCACGGCGTTTCCGTCGCGCAGCGCCTGTACGGCCTGCCACGGGTCGCGGTGGGTGGTGCGCACACCGGTGCCGCGCACCACGCTGTCGGGTCGTGCCAGCAGGAACCCGGTCATGATCCGACCGTAGCGCCGTGCCCGGGTCCGGCCACGCTATTGCGCGACGTGATCGGTGCGTCCGTCCGCTCGCGCATCGGCCCGCTGCACCGGGGGCACCAGGAAGACCGGGCGGTGACAGTGTTTGAGCACGGCGTCCGCCACGCTGCTGTGGACCAACGCCCGCAGGCCGGTGGCGCCGCGGGTCCCGGCGACGATGATGTCCACATCGAGTTCGTCGGCGACGTCGACGACCGCCTGCCAGGCGCTGTTCGCGTAGTCCTGGGTGCGGGCTTCGGCGTTGAGCCCGGCCAGCCCGGCCAGGTGCACGCCTTCGGCGTTGATCTCGCGCGCCGTGGTGTAGGCGATGTCCTCCATCTCCTCGTCCGACACCCATTCCGGTTGGACCATGCCGGATATTCCGGAGATACGTGCGGCCTGGCGCACCATCGGCTCCCAGGCGGTGAGCACCACCGCCCGGTTCGCGGTGAGGAAACGCCCGGCGTATTCGATCGCGCGTTTGGCGTGTTCGGAACCGTCGTAGGCGATGAGCATCAGATCGCAGGGCATAACGGCGACCTCCAGGGTGGACTCCTGACGGGTGTTTCCAGATTACCCCGTCGGTAGGCCGAGCCGAGGTTCCGCGGCTGCCGCGCGCGGGCTACCGTCGAACGATGCGGAAGATACCGTTCGTCCTGCTCGCGGTGCTCGCCGTGGTCCTCACAGCCTGCTCCGGCGGTGACGGCGGCGGCTCCGGTACCGGAACCACCGCCGCCCCGGGCGGCGGGAGCCTCGAGGCCGCGCCCAGCGCCGCGCCCGGCCCCAGCACCACGGCCGAACGTGACTGTGCCGCCGAGTATCTCGGGCAGTTCAGCACCCGGGAGAAACTCGCGCAGCTGCTCACCGTCGGTGTGACCGGCGTCGACGACGCCCTCGCGGTGGTGCGCGACCATCAGGTCGGCGGGATCTTCGTCGGCAGCTGGACCGATCTGTCGATGCTGTCCGACGGCGGGATCGAACAGGTGGCGGGCGCGGCGAAGGTGCCGCTCATGGTCACCACCGACGAAGAGGGCGGGCGGGTATCGCGCCTGAGCGACCTGATCGGGACCGCGCCGTCGGCCCGGGTCACCGCGCAGACCATGACCGCCGACGAGTTCTACACCGCGACCCTGGACCGCGCCCGCGCCATGCGGGAGCTCGGTATCACCGTCGATTTCGCGCCCGATATCGATGTGAGCTCGCAATCCGACGATTCGGTGATCGGCGATCGCTCCTTCTCCGACGATCCGGCGGTGGTCACCGACTACGCGGACGCCTATATCCGGGCGATGCACGAGGTCGGTCTCGGTACCGTGCTCAAGCATTTCCCGGGTCACGGTTCCAGTTCCGGCGATTCCCATCTGGGCGCGGTGCAGGTTCCACCGCTGTCGGAGCTCAGCGCCAGGGATCTGGTGCCGTTCCGGGAACTGGTCGATTCGGGGTCCGCGGTGATGGTCGGCCACCTCGATGTGCCCGGCCTGACCACTCCGGGTGTGCCGGCCAGTATCAGCCCCGAGGTGATGAGCCTGCTCCGCGAGGGCTCGGGCTACGGCGCGGCGCCGTTCGACGGCCCGATCTTCACCGACGACCTCAGCGGTATGGCCGCCATCACCGATCGGCTCTCGATCGAGGAGGCGGTCGAGGCCGCCCTGGTGGCGGGCGCCGATAATGCCCTGTGGATCAGCACCGATGCCGTAGGCCGGGTCCTCGATCATCTCGAGCAGGCGGTGGCGGCCGGTCGGCTGCCCATGGAGCGGGTGGACGCGTCGGTCCTGCGGATGGCCGATTACAAGCACGTGCCACGTCCCTGCTGACGGTTGATGTCGCGACCGCCCGCGCACGGCGCGGGCGGTGCGGGATCGGTTTCCGGCCCTCACCCGGAAAAACACCGGCGCGAGTGGATCGCGGCCGGTGGTTCCGGTCCTGCGGAACTTACTTTGGAGTAATATAAAGGGCTCACTGCAGTAGGAGACGTGATGGCGGGCGGTACGAAAAGGCTTCCGAGAGCGGTGCGCGAGCAGCAGATGCTCGACGCTGCGGTCGAAGTCTTCTCGCGCAAGGGCTTCCACGAGACCTCCATGGACGCCATCGCCGCCGAGGCCGAGATCTCCAAGCCGATGCTCTATCTGTACTACGGCTCCAAGGACGAACTCTTCCGTGCGTGCATCCAGCGTGAGGGCCTGCGCTTCATCGAATCCGTCGCGCCGGCCGGCAACCCGCTGCTCAGCCCGCACGAACAACTGCGCACCGCGCTGGAGGGGTTCCTCGGCTTCGTCGACAGGCACCGCAACTCCTGGCAGGTCCTGTACCGCCAGGCACTCGGCCAGCAGGCCTTCGCGTCGGAGATCGAGAACGCCCGGGAGCGGGTGATCGAACTGACCGCCAAACTCCTGGAGTCCAGCGCCAAGCACGCCGACCCGGGCACCAACTTCGATATCGTCGCGGTCGCCGTGATCGGTGCGGGGGAGGCCATCGCCGATACCGTCGCCGACGGCCGGATCGATGTGTCCGAAGCCGTGGACCTGCTGGATACGCTGGCCTGGCGCGGTCTCTCCGGGCGCAAACCCGGGTCGGCCGACGCGGAGGATTCCGCCGAACCGCCCGAATAGTCCTAATTGGCTGTGCTGCACTGTTTCCCGGTTGCGTCGGGTGGGGCCACTCCGTAGTTTCGAGCGCAGAACGGATGGTGTGGAGGACACATCCGACCGAGAGGGTGATGTGTTCGGAATGTTGCGGCCGTGCCGGCACGGCGCCGCCAGGCACGGGGTGGACCCGGAGCTCTGGCAATCCCATATGTGCGGGTTGTGCCTGGGCTTGCGCGACGGCGACGGGCAGGTGGCCCGCAGTGCCACCAATACCGATGCCATCGTGCTCTCCCTGCTCACCGAGGCGCAGGCCGGAGCGCCTGCCCTGCGCCGGACCGCCGGGCCCTGTCCGCTACGCGGTATGCGCACCGCCCGGGTGCCGGTCGGCACCTCGGCCCCGGTCCAGCTCGCCGCCACCGCCGCGCTGCTGCTGGGCTCCGCCAAAGTCCAGGACCATATCGACGACGGCGATACCCGTCCGCGGCTGCACCGCCCGATGCGCCGGGTGGCGGCCGGCTGGTCGGCGGGCGCGCACACCCGCGCCGCCACAATCGGTCTCGATATCGCGCCCTTGATCGCCGCCATCGAGGCACAGACCGGCGCCGAACACCGGATCGCCGCCGGTCCCGGCGCCTTCGACGCTTCCGCGCTCGACGAACTCACCCTGGCCAGCCGCCGCTGCGCCGCCGAATTCTTCGCGCATACGGCGGTCCTGGCCGACCGTCCGGAGAACGCCGGACCACTCCGCGCCGCCGGTGGGGAATTCGGCCGGATCGCGCACCTGGCCGACGCCCTCGTGGATCACGAAGCGGATGCCGCCGCGAATCGGTTCAATCCACTCACCGCCACCGGTACCTCACCGGCGCAGGCCTACGCGCTGATCCGCGAATCGGACCGGTCGCTGCGCGATGCCCTGCGCACCGCCGGACTGGCCCGGATGCCCGTCCTGCGCTGGGCGTTGCTGGACCCGCTGAGCACAGCGCTGCGCCGGATCGGCCGGACCATCGCGCCGCCACCCGGCGAGTCGATCCACCGGAACCTGCTCACCCCGCACTCCGCCGACCAGCAGTCCCCACCGCGCCGCCCCGGTGTCGGGGAGTCGATCCAGTTGATCCTCACGCAGTACTGCACCGGTTATGTCTGCTGCGCCGAACACACCAGCCCGTGCAGCGGCGAGCGTCAGCAGTCCTGGTTCGGACGGGGCTGTAACTGCGAGGGTTGCGGCGATTGCTGTGAGTGCTGCAGTTGCTGCTCGGACTGCGGAAGCACCTGCGGTAACTGCGACTGCTGCGACGGTTGCGGCTGCGACTGTTCCTGCTGAGCCGGGCGCGGCCGGTCCCGACGCCGGGCCCACTGCCGGCACGGCTCTTCCACCAGGGCGTGGCTCGCCGCCGCGAGCGGCAGGGTGAACGCCACCGTTAGTACCAGGACGACCCCGAAATCTCCTTGGAACGGCAAGATCCCGAACACGGGGAAGATGACCGACAGTACGGCGAGATGCCACATGAAGATCCCATAGGACCAGCGCCCGGATATCGCGACCGGGGCCGCGGTGAGCCAGCGATGCGGTGCGCCCGGCGGACCGAGTACCAGCGGCGCCAGCAGCGCGAAGCCGAGCACCGCGCCCAGCCCCATCTTCGCCGCGTACTGCCACGGCTCGGCCCGGGTCAGCCCGGCGACCCCGCCCAGCCGAGTCGCCGAGGCCACGAACGCCGCGACGGCGATCGTCCACATGAGCGGTTGGTTGCCCAGGATCCGCCGCCACCGGGCCGGCCGGTCGTCGCATCCCAATTCGGCCAACAGCATTCCGCCCGCGAACCACGGCAGATAAGCGGGCAGCCAATTGTCGGCGTGGATCGCGTCGGGCGTCGGCACCGGCAGGAAGTTCCAGCTCAGGAAGATCAGGCCGAAAACCAGCACCGCGGGAACCCGGGCCGCGGCGGCGCGCCCGCGCAGCCGGTGCAGCAGCCACGCCAGCAGCGGCAGCACTATATAGAAGGCCACCTCGACCGAGAGGCTCCACATCTGAGTGAGTCCGTCGGTGAGCGTGAGCGGTACGAAAACCTGCAGTAGCAGCAGATTCGATACCCACACCTGCAAACCCGCGGTATCCGCGGCCGCTGGGACCAGGATCAGGACCACGCACACCACGACCCAGTAGGCGGGCACGATCCGCGCCACCCGGTGCCGCAGGTAGTACCCGAGCGTGGGGGCCGCGCCGAGACCACGCGCGGCCAGCGCGTGCGGGCGCCACAGCAGGAAACCGGACAGCGCGAAGAACACGGCGACGGCCATATCGAAACGTTCCAGCAGACGGCCGAGTACGGGTGTGCCGGTGGCGCCGGTCTGGAACGCCACATGGGTGAGCACCACGCCGAGTGCGGCCAGGCCGCGCATACCTTCCAGCGCGGGGAGAAACCCCCGCTGACGTGTCGGGGACGCGGCCGTTCGGCCGGGCGGGTTCGGGTCACGGCCGGACCGGGCCTGGTCAGCGGCGGGCCGCGGCGGGCCGCTGTCGGGCCCGGCGCCGGTTTCGGTGGTCGGGGTGGTCGTCATCGGGTCCCAGTCTGCCGGGCCGCTTCCGCGTGGAGGAAGCCGGTATTTCACAATGCGGGTTAGACTCCCCCCGATTTCGGTCCGATTCCGGCCTCGCCAACGCCCGGGTATCCTCCCGGCTGTTAGTGTCAGGGCTCACGAGTGCCGCGGCGTCCCGCTGTACCCGCGGAACGACCTGTGTTCTACGACGAGGAGACTTTGCATGGCACTGAGTGCCGGAACCAGAAGGACGGTCGCCTGCGTGCTCGTGGGTCTCGGCGCGTTGCTGATCGTCGCCGCGCTGATGATCCCCACCTACACCGTCAGCAAGATGGCCAAAACTCCCCTCGATCTCGAGATCACCACCGTCGCGGTGAACCAGAAGGACCAGGAAAGCCTGGTCCTGGACTCCTCTTCGCTGACCGCTCCGGGACGCTCGGCCGAGGTCAACGAGAACGTGCCGCTGGTCTCCCAGCGCTTTCTCACCGTCGAGGACCCGTCGAACGCGGACGAGATGACCATCCAGGCCGGTAATACATTGCGCCGGATCGACAAATCGGGCGACACCGGCGTACTGACCGCCTACGTCGACCGGGTCACCATCGACCGCAAGTCCGGCGAGCCGGTGGCCGCCGACCCCAACGGCTCGATCGCGATCACCACCAACAGCAAGGGCGAGAGCCTCGCCGACCCGGTGCAGCACACCGGGTTGCAGTACCGCTTCCCGATCGGCACCGAGAAGAAGACCTACCCGTACTTCGACGTTCTCGCCCGGACCACCACCGATATGGAGTTCCTGGAAGAGACCGAGATCAACGGCACCAAGGTCTACCACTTCCGGCAGAACGTCCCGGTGACCAAGCTGGCGGACGTCTCCAAGGCCCCGACCAACCAGCTGGAACTGCCCGCCGCCAAATGGGGCGTCGAGGGCGGCGAGGAACCGGTCACCATGTACCGCTTCTACGGCAACACCCGCGACGTGTGGGTCGAGCCGGAGACCGGCACCATCGTCAAGGGCGGTGAGCAGCTGAACATCTTCTACGGCCGCACCGCCGACAAGCCGGAGGTGCCCGCGCTCAAGGCGAACATGGTCTTCGACACCGACACGGTGGAATCGCAGCTCGCGGTGGCCAAGGACAATATCGACCAGCTGTCGCTTTTCGGCCGGGTGCTGCCGATCGTCTTCGGCATCATCGGTGTCCTCGCGCTGATCGCCGGTATCGCGCTCGGCGTGCTGGGCGGCCGTTCCGGCAACCCGGCCCGCCCCACCGGCCCCTCGGGCCGGCGGCCCAGCGGGTCTTCGGTCGCGGCCTCGGAAGCGCCGACCACCACGCTGCCCCGCCAGGGTGACGCGGACGCTCCGACGGAGACGATCAAACTCCCGAAGAACCTCTGAGATAAGAACACACAGGAAGTGCCCCGGGCCGCTGGTCCGGGGCACTTTGTTTTCCGCAGCAGCCTCCCGCACCGTCGCGGCCCGGTATCGCACGCTCCCGGCGCATTCCATGAGACCCGCAGACGGTTCACCACAAAGCGCGATGGTCAGCCAGATATCGAGAGCCGCGGGTGATCGAGTGCCGCGCGCCAGGCCATTTTCCACGGGAAGCGGTCGATATACCGTTCGCCGGCGCCCGGTTCGGGCTGCTCGTAGACCTCCTCGCCGACGAGCATGGTGACGCCCCACTCGGCGAGCTTGCGAATGGCGTCCTGCACAGCGGGAAAGCTCAGCTGTGCCGGTTCGAGAACGGCACAGCGACCACGGGTAAGCCCTTGCCCACCGCTTCGACCAGCAGGCCGAGCGGAAGGGTGTCGGATATTCCGGCCGCCCACTTCGCCAGTGAGTTAGATCGGGACAGGCGTGCCGGCCGTACGCAAGAGGCAGCCGACCGCGCGGTTGAGCAGGTGGAACGTCACCGTCGAGCACGCGAACAGACGAACGCGCACCCCCGTCCGTGACGTCAGCGATGACGAAAGAATCCGGTGCCGGGCCGGTGGCGCAGCAGAACCTGGAACCGCCAGGTGCGCGGCGTCCCAGGTGACCGGCGGAGTCGGTCATATCGGTCGGATGCGGTGAGCATCGAGGCATCGGACGCTGCCTCGGGTCGGCGACAGAGTGCCGCACATTTCAGGTGTCGGCCCTCCCGGGTAGTTTCGCGGCCGTGCCCGCCGATCCGTCGAACCCACACGACGCCTATTTCCGTCACGTCCTCAGCCGCCCAGTAGATGCAGCCTCCGAATTGCGTTCCGCGTTACCGGAAAACATCACCCACCGGATCGACTGGAACCAGCTGGTCCTGCAGCCGGGCAGTTTCGTCTCGGCTCAGTTGCGGTCACGCTATAGCGACGTGTTGTATCGCGTTCGCCTCGACGACTACCCCGCTTATATCTATCTGCTCATCGAACATCAGAGCCGCAGCGACCGCTTCATGCCGCTGCGCAGCCAGTGATCGAGCAGTTGGGCCCCCGAGCCAAGGAGGCATTGATGACAACCGCCGAACGGCTCCGCGCCGAAGGTGAAGCCCGCGGTGAGGCCCGCGGTGAGGCCCGTGCGCGTACCGAGACCCTGGTCGACCTTCTCGATACCAAGTTCGGTTCGCTCCCCCGGGCGGCGATCCAGAAGATCGAGACCGGCAGCCCAGAAGAGATCCGGACCTGGCTCCGTCGCTCCGTCACTGCCGACACCATCGAACAGGTGTTCAACGGATAGCCACGCGGCCGTCGCGGCCAGCTCTGAACCTGGTGATTCCGGCCGGCGACATTGAGTGACCTGTGCCGCGACTACTCGATCAACATTCGGGACGAAGACTCACAACTGTTGTCGGCGAGCAAACAACAGTGCTGTCCGGATGCTCGGTCACAAGGTAGCGCTCATGTCGACCGATCTCGCCGAGCGCAACTCGGCGTCGACCGCCGAGTTCTACAAGGGCGGAAAACCCCGCTCCGGAGAGTTCCGGAGCGGGGTTCGCGTGTAGCTCCCGGGCGGCTCAGCGCAGCGTGGCGGTGAGGTGGGGGTACCCCTTCTTCGGATGCTTCAGCGCCAGGTCCCAGCCCTGCTCGACCTGGTCCGCGTACACGTTCACGGTGGACGGCAGCAGGATCGGCTTCCCGAATTTCACCGCGTAGGAGGTCTTGTCCGGGATCCGGCCCTCCAGCGTGGACAGGATCGTTGCCGCCGACCACATCCCGTGGGCGATGGCCCGGGGGAAACCGAACGCCTTGGCACCCAATGCCGAGGTGTGGATCGGGTTCTGATCGCCGGACGCGTTCGCGTAGCGGGTGATCGTCTTCTGGTCCACCTGCAAAGTCCGCAGCGGGGGCGGGGGAACCTCGTCCGGTTTCGGTTCGGGTTTGGGCCCGCCCGACAGTGAGGTCTTCTGCTGGTGCAGGAAGGTGGTGACCTGGCGCCACACCAGTTCCCGGCCCACCCGGATCTCGCTGATCGCGTCCACCAGCAGACCTTTGGGGTGTTCGCGGAGGTTCTCGATATGCGCGGTGATGTCGAGCGGCTCGCTCAGCGAGATGTCCCGGGTGCGTTCGATCAGGTTCTCCGCGTGCACCGCACCGACCGCGACGAACGGGAAGTCCCGCTGCACCACGAGTTTCATCACCAGCGGGAAGGTGATGATGAACGGGTAGGTGAGTGGCAGGGTGTCGCCGAACCGCAGCCCGGTGGCCCGGCAGTAGGCGGCCAGATGGTCCGGGTCGAGCCGGAATCCGTCGAGCCGCACCTCCCGGTCCGGGATGGCCGATTTGCGCGCGGATACCAGGGGCAGCGGGACCGCGCCCAGTGCGGCTTTCACATAGAGGCTGCCGTTCTTCGGCGGCGCGTCGAGGGTGATGGTCTCGGTCATCACGCGCCGATCATGCTCTGGCCGCAGACCCGGACGATATTGCCGTTCACCGCGTTCGACGCCGGGCTGGCGAAGAAGGCGATGGTCTCGGCGACGTCCACGGTCTGGCCGCCCTGGTTCAGCGAGGCCATCAACCGGCCGCCCTCGCGGGTGGCCAGCGGGATGGCCGCGGTCATGGCGGTTTCGATGAAACCGGGTGCCACGGCGTTGATGGTGATGCCCTTGGCGGCCAGTTCGGGGGCCTCGGCGTTCACCATGCCGATGACCCCGGCCTTGGAGGCGCCGTAGTTCGTCTGCCCGCGGTTACCGGCGATACCGGCGATGGAGGACACGTCGACGACGCGGCCGCCCGCTTTCAGCGCACCCGCGGCCACCAGGCCCTGGGTGATCCGGTGCGGTGCGGCCAGGTTCACGCCGAGTACCGCGTTCCAGCGGCCCTCGTCCATGTTCGCGAGCAGCTTGTCGCGAGTGATGCCGGCGTTGTGCACGATGACGTCGATCCCGCCGAATCGTTCGGTGGCGAATTCGGCGAGCCGTTCGGCGGCGTCGGGCGCGGTGACGTCCAGTGCCAGCGCGGTGGCGCCGACCTTGTTCGCGGTCTCGGCGAGCGCCTCGCCCGCGGCCGGGATATCGGCCACGATCACCGTCGCGCCGTCGCGGGCGAACACCTCGGCGATGGTGGCGCCGATCCCGCGGGCCGCGCCGGTGACCACGGCGACCTTGCCGTCGAGGGGCTTGTCCCAGTTCGCCGGTGCGACCGCGTCGTCCTTGCCCACGCGGATCACCTGGCCGTCCACGAACGCCGATTTGGCGGACAGGACGAAGCGCAGCGTCGAGGCCAGACCGGTGGCCGCCGGGGAGGCGTCGGGGTGCAGGTACACCAGTTGCGCGGTCGCGCCGCGCAGCAGTTCCTTACCCACCGACCGGGTGAAACCCTCCAGAGCCCGCTGCGCGATCTGGCCGTCTACGCTGCCGGCGAGTTCCGGGGTGGTGCCGATGACCAGGACCCGGCCCGACGGCGCGATACTGCGCATCGCGGGCTGGAAGAACTCGAAAAGCTGCGACAGATCCTCGATGGTGCCGATACCGGTGGCATCGAAGACCAGCGCGCCGTATTTGGTTCCGGCGGTGAGGGAATCGGCGAAGGTGTAGTCGTCGGCCAGCAGGGCGCGCACCGGTTCGGCGACCCGGCCTTTGCCGCCCAGTAGCACCGGCCCCGGCAGTGCGGGTTCGCCGGCGACGTAGCGCCGCAGCTTCTCCGGTTTGGGCAGGCCCAGCTTGTTCGCGAGGAACCCGCCCGGCGCGGAATTGACGAACGATCCGTAGAGGTTGGGTGCACCCTTGCTCTTGGCTGCCACTGTTCCCACCTTTTCTGTTGCTCGATGTGGTGTCGGTACCGGTAGTCCCCGATACCGGTCTTCCGGTGCCCGCCATATCTCCTCATCGGGCTCTGACCTGTGGAAAGGGCAGGGACCGGAGGTCAGCTGGCCCACAGTCGCCGGAAGCGGTGTCGACATTGAACTTACTCCGGAGTAAGTTTATCGTAAACCGAGCGCGGGCGGGCGTCGGACGCCGCGGCGGGGACCGCGGCCCGGGCCCGGAGCACCCGACCCTCTCGCCAACTCGACAACCTGGGAGATCCGAGTGACCAGCAAATCCCGTTCGACCCGTCCGGTAGCCATCCTCGGCGGTAACCGCATCCCGTTCGCACGGTCCGACAAGGCCTACGCCCACGCCTCCAACCAGGACATGTTCACCGCCACTCTGGACGGACTGGTGAGCCGGTTCGGCCTGCAGTCCGAACGCCTGGGCATGGTCGCCGGCGGCGCGGTGCTCAAGCGGGTCGGTGAGCACGGAATGATCCGGGAGAGTGTGCTCGGCAGCCGGCTCAGCCCCTACACCCCCGCACACGATCTGCAGCTCGCCTGCGGAACCGGCCTCCAAGCCATCGTCACCGTGGGCGACGCCATCGCGGCCGGCCGGATCGAGGCGGGGATCGGCGGCGGTACCGACACCACCTCCGACGCCCCGATCGGGGTCAGCGAGCGGATGCGGGAGTGGATGTTGAACATCAACCGCGCCCGCACCAACGCCGAACGACTCAAGCTGGTGGGTCAGCTGCGCCCGGGCATGGTCGGGATCGAGATCCCGCGCAATGCCGAACCGCGCACCGGTCTGTCCATGGGTGAGCACGCGGCCGTCACGGCCAAGGAATTCGGTATCGCCCGCGAGGCCCAGGACGAACTGGCCTACCTGTCGCACAAGAATATGGCCGCCGCCTACGAGCGCGGATTCTTCGACGATCTGGTCACCCCGTTCCTCGGGCTGACCCGCGACGACAACCTGCGCCCGAACTCCTCGCTGGAGAAACTGGGCACCCTGAAACCGGTGTTCGGGGTGAAGCTGGGCGACGCCACGATGACGGCGGGCAACTCGACCCCGCTCACCGACGGCGCCTCGGCGGTGCTGCTGTCCAGTGCGGAATGGGCGGCCCAGCGCAATCTGCCGGTGCTGGCGCACCTCGTGGACAGCGAAGTCGCCGCCGTCGATTACATCCACGGCCCCGACGGCCTGCTCATGGCTCCCACCTACGCGGTGCCGCGGCTGCTGGCCCGCAACGGCCTGACCCTGCAGGATTTCGACTATTACGAGATCCACGAGGCCTTCGCCTCGGTGGTGCTGGCGACGCTGCAGGCGTGGGAGTCGGATCAGTACTGCAAGGAGCGCCTCGGCCTCGACGGCGCGCTCGGCTCGATCGACCGCACCAAACTGAATATCAACGGCTCCTCGCTGGCCGCCGGGCACCCCTTCGCCGCCACCGGCGGCCGGATCGTCGCCCAGGCCGCCAAGCAGCTGGCGGAGAAGGGGTCGGGCCGCGCGCTCATCTCCATCTGCGCCGCCGGCGGCCAGGGTGTGGTCGCCATTCTGGAGCGCTGAGCCGGTCGACGACAGGCCCGTCCGGTGGGTGAAGGAAGCACCCCGAGCCGAGACGGGCCGTGGTCCGGCGCAGGGGATAGGAGGTGCCCCGATCGACACGATCGGGGCACCTCTGCGTGTGGCCGGGGCCGGTGACGGCTCGAACACGGGCATTCCCTTCCCTCGGACGCGGGAGCGAAGGCGGCACTGCGGGTCGGAAATCCGCTGGCGGCCCGACGTTGCCTAACCCGACTCGGGCAGTTCGTGATGTCCGCCGAAGGCCTCGCGCATCGCCGACAGCGCCTTGTCCGCGTACTCGGATTCCCCGCGCGAGGCGAAACGCTGGAACAACGCCGCCGAGAGCACCGGCGCCGGTACTCCGATGTCGATCGCCGCGTCGAGGGTCCAGCGCCCCTCCCCGGAATCGGAGACCCGCCCGCCGAACGAATCCAGATTCGGGTCGGCGTGCAACTGCGCCGCGGTGAGGTCCAGCAGCCACGACGCCACCACCGAACCGCGCCGCCACACCTCGGCGACCTCCGCGATATCGATGTCGTACCGATAGTGCTCGGGATGCTCGAGCGGGGTTTCCTCGGCGGAGTATTCGCCGCGGTCCCGGTTGCCGTAGTCGGCCTTGTGCAGGATGTTGAAGCCCTCGGCGTAGGCCGCCATGGCGCCGTACTCGATCCCGTTGTGGACCATTTTGACGAAATGACCGGCCCCCGCCGGACCGCAGTGCAGGTATCCCTGTTCGGCCGGGCCCGGTTCGCCCGACCGCCCCGGCGTCCGCGGCGCGGCCGATACCCCGGGCGCGATGGCGCGCAGCAGCGGCTCCACGTACCGCACGGGTTCGGTCTCGCCGCCGATCATCAGGCAGAACCCGCGTTCGCGGCCGAACACTCCGCCCGAGGTCCCGATATCGAGGTAGTGGATGCCCAGTGGCGTCAATTGCGCGGCCCGGGCTATGTCGTCGTGGTAACGGCTGTTGCCGCCGTCGATGACGATGTCCCCGGGCTCCAGCAGGCGTGCCAGCTGGTCGACCGTGGCACCTGTCAGACCGGCGGGGATCATCACCCACACCACCCGAGGGGTGTCGAGGTCGGCCACGAACGCAGCCAGGTCGGTATTGCCCCGGAAACTGCCGCCGAGTTCGGCGGTGAGGTCGTCGATGACGTCGGCGTGGCGTTCACATCCCACCGCGGTATGGCCTGCCGCGACGATCCGCCGCACGATATTGGCGCCCATCCGGCCGAGCCCGATCATGCCCAACTGCATCTCACGTCCCCTTCGCGTAGGAGTCCGGATCGCACGTCGTCACCGATTCTGCCCGCCGGTGGAAATGTTGCGTCGAGTTCGTGTGTAACGACCTGTCCGTGCCGCCGATATACCGGTCGGCTCCGTGCATTCGCCTGACCCCCGACCCGGCGACTGCACGGGGCCGCTTTGCTGTCCGGGGCTCGGTTCGGGTGGAATGTCCCAACTGCGACGTCGCATCGGTATCCCGATGGCGCAGCTGTGATCGATCAGGCACTGAAGATTACAGTTCGGACAACTATCGTTGGCGAAGGCTCGCACCCGCGAGTCCCCGGAAGTATCGATTGGGGAGGACGGTTCGTGAGCGGCGAATCGCACACCGACCGAGGTGACGGACTCGACCCCGGCCGCCCACAGCCGATCGATGGCGGTCTACGTCGGTCCGACGCCGGTCGTGCTCAGCCGTCACCGCAGCCGCCCGCGCAACCGGATTCGGCGGAGAATGTCGCCCCCGGTTGGCGGGGCGGCAGCTCCTGGTTGAATCCCCCCGCGGACGGGACTCCCGGCCCGCGCTCGTCGTCCGAGACGAACGGTGCTCCGGCCGCACCGGGTTCTGTTGCCGCCGGGACGCCCCCGCAAACCTCGGGGCCCCTCGCGGGGGTCGCTCGCCCGAGTGTCGCCGATCCCGCGCTGCCGAGCCGTGGACCCGCCGATCGTGGACCCGCGAACCGTGGTCCGGCCGCGCAGGGGCCCGCTGGTCGTGGTCCGGCCGGGCAAGGGCCTGCTGATCGGGGTCCTGACGGTCGTGGTCCCGCCGATCGTGGTCCGGCTGCGCAAGGGCCTGCCGGTCGCGGCCCGGGAGTCCCGAATCCCCCGGCTCCAGCCGGGAGCGGCCCGCCCGCCGATCCGACCGGATCGGATTTCGCCACCCAGCAGTTCCCGTTGCCCACCGTCGCCTCGCCCGCGGCGCCCACCGCCGCGACGACTCCGGCGGGCGACGATTTCCGCGATACCGACGACGCGCCGACCGAGGTGTTCGACTCGGCGGCGCTCACCCGGCGGCTGTCCGGCGGACCGGCGTCGTGGCCCGGTCATCCCGATAATCCGACCAGCGCCGATGTCCTGGCGCAGGGTTCTTCCGGTTCGCGCGTGCCGCCTCGGGGTCCGAAAGGGCGCCCGGGTGGTTCCGGCGGTTCCGGTGACGGCGGTGGCCGGTTCTCCGGCGCCCGGACCTGGCTGCGCGATTCCGCCGCCGCCCGGCGCGTGCTGCTGGTCGCCGCGATCGTCTTCGGTGTCGCGCTCGTCGGTTATATCGCCGATCTGGTGATGACCTCCGGCAAGATCCCCCGTGGAGTCGAGGTCGCCGGCGTCGCCATCGGCGGTATGGACGAGGAAGCCGCCCGGACGAAGTTGCAGGCCACCCTCGACCCCCGTTCCGGCGAAGTGGTCCCGGTGAAGATCGCCGATGTGCAGACCCAACTGGTGCCTTCCGCCGCGGGCCTGGGCGTCGACTGGGAGGGGACCTGGGAGCGGATCGGCGGTCAGCCGCTCAACCCCGCGTCCCGGCTGCTGTCGTTCGTCGCCACCCGCAAGGTCGGGGTCGCGAGCTCGGTCGACGAGGCCGCGCTGGACCGCACCTTCGCGGAACTGCGGGTGCACGACCAGCCGCCGGTCGAGGGCGGAATCCATTTCGAGGGCACGCGGCCCGTCGAGGTGAACCCGGTCTCCGGGCGGGTGCTGGACCTGCCCGCCGCGCGCACCGTGTTGACCGAGCAGTGGGCCACCGCCGCCACCCTGGACCTGCCCGTCGCCGCCGCGCCGCCCGCCGTGCGACAGGACGCGATCGATCAGGCGATGCACCAGATCGCCGAACCCGCGGTGAGTGCGCCGGTCGCCTACACCGGCAAGGGTTCGGCGAACGCCGCCCTGAGCCCCGAGCAGATCGCCACGATCGTCGGTTTCGTACCCGACGGTCACGGGGGGCTGCGGGTCGAATTCGACCACAAGGTGGCCACCGATCTGCTCGCCCCGCAACTGGCCGGAACCGAGGTGGAACCGAAGGACGCGACGTTCACCTTCTCGGGCGCGCCCAGCGTCGTTCCCGCGGTGGTCGGCGACAAGATCAACTGGGCCAAAACGCTGGACCAGTTGCCCGCGATGCTGGCTGCGGCCGGGCCGCAGCGCACCACACCGGGGATCTACGAGCGGATCGAACCCAAACTCACGACGCAGGCGGCCGAAGGCCTCGGCATCACCGAGGTCATGGGCGAGTTCACGACCGGTGATTTCAGCGGCCCGTCAGGCGTGAACATCCGTACCGTCGCGGAAAAGGTAGACGGAGCGGTCGTCAAACCGGGCGACACCTTCTCGCTCAACGGGTTCACCGGCCCGCGCACCGCGGCCGAAGGGTACGTGGAATCCGGCATCATCGATCACGGGCGCCCGAGTAAAGCTGTGGGCGGTGGGATCAGCCAGTTCGCTACGACGCTCTACAACGCGTCGTATTTCGCGGGTTTGGAGGATGCCGGCCACACCGAGCACAGCTACTACATCTCCCGCTACCCGGCGGCCCGGGAAGCGACTGTGTTCGACGGCGCTATCGATCTGTCGTTCCGCAACAACACCCCGCACGGGCTCTACATCCAGGCCTTCGCGGACAGTTCGGATGTGACGGTCCGGATCTGGGGCACCAAAACCGTGAACGTCGAATCGATCACCGGTGAGAAGACCAAGCCGACCGATCCGCAGACGATCACGCTGCCCGAGGGCGACGACTGCATCGCCTCCACCGGCGCGCCGGGCTTCACGATCTCCAATACCCGGGTGATCAGCGATGTCAATACGGGTCAGGAAGTTTCCCGCCATACCCGGACGGTGAAATACGATCCGGTTCCGGAGGTGAAGTGCGAGTCTCCGGAGGACAAGAAGGCCGAAGACCCGCAAGCCCAGCCGAGCGGGGAACCCCAGCCCACCACCAGCGCGCAACCGACGACCGGAGCGCAACCGAGCAGCTCCCGCAATCGGCCCGGTTCACGCTGAACGACGAACGGCTCACCCACCTGAACGACGAACGGCCCGCCCTCCGGACTCGGTAGGGCGGGCCGTCGTCTGTGACCGGGTCACTGTCCCGATCGGCTACAGCGGTGTACGCATCAGCAGCACGTTGTACTGGTTGTGCACCGTGAGCAGGAAGTAGAGGTCGCCGCCCGTCTGGTACGGGAAGATCATCGGGGCGTACGCGGTGGGCAGCGCTGCCGCCTCCACCAGCACGCGCGGCGGGCTCCACGGTCCCTCCGGCGCGTCCGCGGTACGCAGGACCACCGAGTTGAACGGATCGGTCGTCGTCATCACGTACTTGCGCAGGTGCTCGTTCCACTGCACCGACAGTTCCGCCACGCCCTCGACCACCGGCGCCGCCGCCTTGGCATCGCCGGCCTTCCAGCCGTGACCGTCCCAATACTCGTAGGCGTCGATATTCGCGATATCGGGTTCACGCACCCGGGAGACATACCCGGAGTGGTTGCGGCCGGCCGGAGTGCCGTACCGGTACACGTAGCCGTTGTCCTTCACGAACGCGTTCTGCTGGAAACGTTCGTGCCCGTCGACGTTCCCGCGCCGGGTGTTCGGCAGCTGGGCCCAGGTCCGTCCGCCGTCGCCGGACGCGGCGAGCGTCGCGAAATTCGTGGTCCATCGGCCGTGGTCGCCCCACTCCTTCACCGACATCATGCTCATGTACTGGACCCCGCCCGCCGAGATACCGGCCGTCGGGATCAGGCTGATCTCGATACCCGGGATCTTCGGGCTGGGCAGCGGATTGGGTACCGCGCCGTCGAAGACGATCCCCCGTGACGGATCCTGGGTGTGGCTCTGGAAAACCACATTGCTGGTCCACGCCCACATGCTGCCGGCCAGCAGGTTCGGCACCCCCAGCCCCGCGGAATCGCCGAACGCGGTCAGCAGCGTGCCGCCGCCGTCGTCCCACATCACGCCCAGATCGGTGCCGAGCACATTCATCCGCTGGGTCTGATTGGGGCTGTCCATCCCGGTCACCTGGAAGACGGCCTGCGTATCGCCCGGCAGCGGCGGGAGGCCACGCGGCTGACCGTTGATGCCCGGGATGGGGTTCACATTGTTCGGGTCCGCGCCGGCCGGACCGGCCAGAACGAGGGCCGCGGCCGCACCGGCGACTCCGGCGCGTACCAGTACGGACAGCGGGCGACGGCTCATTGTCGATGTCCTCCTGCGGAACTGCACGGGTGTGCGGGCCATCTTGCCATGAACCGTTGCGGATTTCGGGCCGGCAGCAAGGCGACTCCAGGGGCTTGGGGATGGATGTTGATGAACAGGACACCGCCCGAAGCTGGGATCGCCGGCGGTGTGGCCGGGTGTGTCGAGGTCGGCGGGTGTGGATGTGGGCCGGCCGGCGAGCCCGCGTCTCCGCGTCCTGGCGAATCGAAAAACACAGCGACCCGGGAAGTTTCCCGGGTCGCTGTGTCGTGCGTGCGAATCAGATCAGAACGCCGCTTCGTCCAGTTCCATGATGTCGTTGTCGAGGTTGGCCAGGATCGCCCGGGTGGCGGTCAGTTCCGGCAGGATATTGCGGGCGAAGAACTGGGCCACGGCGACCTTGCCCTGGTAGAAGCTCTTGTCCGCGCCCTCGGCGCCGGCATCGAGGGCCGCGCCGGCGACCTCGGCGTGCCGCAGCAGCTGCCAGCCGATGAGCAGGTCGCCGACCGAGAGCAGGAAGCGCACCGAGCCCAGGCCGACCTTGTACAGCTCGTCGGTCTGTTCCTGGGCGCCCATCAGGTGGCCGGTGAGGGTGGCGGCCATGGCCTGTACATCCTCGAGCGCGGTCGTCAGCAGTTTGCGTTCGGCCTTGAGCCGTCCGTTGCCTGCCTCGGAGTCGATGAACTTCTGGATCTGGCCCGCCACGTGTGCCAGGGCCACGCCGCGGTCGCGGGCGATTTTGCGGAAGAAGAAGTCCTGCGCCTGGATGGCGGTGGTGCCCTCGTACAGCGAGTCGATCTTGGCGTCGCGGATGTACTGCTCGATCGGATAGTCCTGCAGGAATCCGGATCCGCCCAGGGTCTGCAGCGATTCGGTCAGGTACTGGTAGGCGCGCTCGGAGCCGACGCCCTTGACGATCGGCAGCAGCAGATCGTTGACGCGGGCCGCGGTGTCGGCGTCCGCGCCGGAGACGGCGGCGGCGATATCGGTGTCCTGGTGGGCCGCGGTGTAGAGGTACACCGCACGCAGGCCTTCCGCGTACGCCTTCTGGGTGGCGAGGCTGCGGCGCACGTCGGGATGGTTGGTGATGGCGACCCGCGGGGCCGTCTTATCGGTCATTTTGGTGAGGTCCGCGCCCTGGATACGCTGCTTGGCGTAGTCCAGCGCGTTCAGGTAACCGGTCGACAGGGTGGCGATCGCCTTGGTGCCGACCATCATGCGCGCGTGTTCGATGACTTCGAACATCTGCGCGATGCCCTGGTGGACCTCGCCCACGAGCCAGCCCTGGGCCGGAACGCCGTGGCCGCCGAAGGTGACCTCACAGGTGGCCGAGACCTTCAGGCCCATCTTGTGTTCGACATTGGTGACGAAAACGCCGTTGCGTTCGCCCAGTTCACCGGTTTCGTGGTCGAAGTGGAACTTCGGCACGAAGAACAGCGACAGTCCCTTGGTGCCGGGTCCGGCGCCCTCGGGGCGCGCGAGCACCAGGTGCATGATGTTCGGGAAGAGGTCATCGGAGTCGGCCGAGGTGATGAAGCGTTTCACGCCCTCGATATGCCAGGATCCGTCCTCCTGCTGAACCGCCTTGGTGCGGCCCGCGCCCACATCGGAGCCGGCGTCGGGCTCGGTGAGCACCATGGTGGCGCCCCAGCCCTGCTCGACGGCGATCTTGGCCCACTTCTTCTGCTCGTCGGTGGCGTTGTTGTAGAAGATGTTGGCGAAGCCGGGGCCGGCCGCGTACATGAAGGCCGCGGGCTGGGCGCCCAGGACCAGTTCGGCGATGGCCCAGTAGGCGGCGCGGGGGAAGTCGATACCGCCGAGTTCGGGGTCGACGGCGTAGGAGTCCCAGCCGCCTTCCTGCAGGGTGCGGTAGCTCTTCTTGAACGATTCGGGGATGGAGATCGTATGAGTTTCGGGGTCGAAGACCGGCGGGTTGCGGTCGGCGTCGGCGAAGGACTCGCCCAGCGGCCCCTCGGCCAGGCGTCGCACCTCGTTGAGCATCTCTTTCACGGTGTCGGCGTCGAGATCGCCGTAGGCGCCGGATTCCAGGATGCTGCCGAGGCCGAGTACCTCGAAGAGGTTGAACTCCAGGTCGCGGACGTTGCTCTTGTAATGACCCATTGTGATACTCACTCTCCGTTGAGTCGGGTGCGGTCGGTTCAGCTGCCGTTCCCGCCCGTTGGCTGCCGCGGTAGTGGCCCTGGACAGGGGCTACCCACGGGTAACTTACAGTGTATATTACCGACGGGTAAGGCGGTGGGCAAAGGCTCGCACCGCAATGTGACGCGAGAAACAGATGAGCGTCGTCAGCGGCGGTTTTCCGGTAACGGGCCGGTCGCCCGCGTCCTCAGCGGCGTGTCCGTCGCCGCCGTGGCCGCCCGGCCTCCGGGCTGGCTAGGGTGAGGCGTGCGGATCGAGACGAGCTCAGGGCCCGCGGAGGCCGAGATCGACTGCCCGGACGTACCTGCCTTCCTACTGGTCTTCACCCATGGCGCGGGCGGCGGTGTGGATACCCCGGATATCGACACCGTTCGCGATACCGCGCTGGCCGCGGGCGGGGCCGTCGCGCGGGTGCTGCAGCCCTACCGGGTGGCGGGGCGGCGCGCACCCGGTAAACCCGAACCCCAGGACAGATCCTGGGTCGAACTGATCGCCGCGTTGCGTGCGGACCTCGGGCCCGACCTGCCGTTGGTGCAGGGCGGGCGCAGCAACGGCGCCCGGGTCGCGTGCCGGACCGCCGTCGAGGTCGGCGCCCGCGGGATCGTGGCAGTGTCCTTTCCGCTGCATCCACCGGGGAAACCAGAGAAATCGCGGCGGGACGAACTGCTGGCGGCCGGGGACGCCGATGTAGTGGTGATCAACGGCGGCAGCGATCCGTTCGGGATCCCGGATGCCGCGGATGCCGCGGAGGTCCGAGTGATACCCGGGCAGCCGCATTCCTTCCGGAAGGGATTCGACACGATCGCGCAGACCCTTACGCCCTGGTTCCAGCGCTGGAGTTCGTGACCGCCGTAACTACTCGGGTGCTGATTTCGTCGCTACGACCAGTGCGTCGATCGCGTCCCGGCCCTCGGTCGGACGCGATATTCGCCGGGCGGTGTCGATCTCCACGCCGGAATCGGCGCCCAGATCGGCGACCACGTCCTCGGATGTGAACAGGATGCCAGGGTCCTGCGGACCCCCGAACCCCTGCGCTGGATTGTCGCTGTGGTGTCCGAGAACCAGCAGCACACCACCGGGTGCGAGCAACCCGGCCGCGCGGCGGAGCAGAGCGCGCCGCTCCGCCGCGGGTAGATGCAGGAAGACCATCAGGACCAGTTCGCGGGGGCCGTCGAAATCGGCCTCGGAGTCGGTGAGGTCGGCGCACTGCCAGGTGATCCGCTCGCGGATCGATCGGGACAGCCGGGTCGCCACCGTCCGGCCCTTGTCGATGCCGACCTGGGAGAAGTCGATGCCGTGCACCTGCCAGCCGTGGGTTGCCAGCCACAGCGCGTTGCGGCCCTCCCCGCAGGCCAGGTCGAGTGCGCGGGGCAATTCGGGGGTCTGCCCGTCCGGTCCGGGCAGGCGGGGAACCCGCCGGTCCAGGCCGTGCACGTACTCCACGACCGTGCTGTTGGGGGGCGCGCCCCATACGAGTTCACTCTGCACATAGCGTGCGTCCCATTCGGCCGCCTTCATACGGGTCAGTGTATGGAGGCGGCCGGCGGGGGGTCAGGGTCGCTCAGGTGGCATCGAATTCGGGCAGCCAACGCACCGGTGTGGTTTCGCGGATATGGATCAGCACATCGAATGCCGCGGCCAGGGATTCCACCGCGATATAGGCGTCTTCGTCGCGAGCCGGGTCGTAGACACCGCTGATGACCCGGGCCCGGGCGGGCGCGGTTCGCCATCTCGTCGCCGCGGCGGGCGCGTCGGCGCGGAGATCGACGAAATAGGCGGGCAAGTCGACCGTGCCGAGGGCGGCGTCGATCAGTTCGGGCCCCGGATCGGGCGCGACGGCCACGCCGAGGTCCCCGTGGTGGAAGCCGATCGCGACCGACTGGTAGGCCGCGCCGAAGTGGGCCCGCAACTGCCCGCCTTCGGCGTTGAATCGGTCCGTGGCGGTCCCGACGAGCCGGGGGTCCGAACCGCTTGTATGGCTGATGCCGTCCCAGTAGACGATCCGGGCTCCGGTGCGGTGGTGATGGTCGATCAACGGCTGAGCCGGTGCTACGGGATTGGCGAAACCGCCGCGACCCGCGACGCTGTTCTCGTGGAATTCCACGATCAACCGGGCGTGTCCGAGGGCTTCGGTGCGGGCGGCCGCCGCGTCTGTATCGGCCGGTGCCGGGAGCGATTCGATCAGCGCGAGCGCGTCGCGGGCATCTTCGGCGAACGGGCGTCCCGGGTGGATGCCCTGGTGGCGTTGCACGTGTTCGTCGATGCGATGGGCGCTGCGGATCGGTGTCAGGTGCGCTTCCAGTTCCGCCAGCCGCCGCGGGGACCAGCGGCGCGCATAGGCCAGCAACTCGTCGTAGTCGGCGTCTTCGGCGGTCGGCGGCTCCACACCGATGACGCCGACCGGATCCTCCGGGTGGGCGAGGTTGCGGGCGCGGATCCATTCCAGGCTCGCGACGGTTTCCCGGGTGCGCCAGGGGCGCCAAGCTCCGGCGAGCAGGCTCCCCGGATCACCGGCGCCGGTGCGCACATAGGCGTCGAGCCGGGCGCCGGACCGGGCGTTGTCCTGGATGGCCAGCGTGCGGAAACCGTGTTCGGTGACCAGCGTTCGGAAGATCCGGTCCCGGATGCCATATGTCTGCCGAGAGAACCGAGTGGATTCGCCGAGCCCGACTACCGTGGCGGCGGCCAGGCTGTCGGTGAGTTCGCGCAGGTCTGTTCCGGTATCGGTGGCGTCGGTGCCGAGTATGGGCTGCGCCGCGCTGCGCAGCCACTCGTGGATCGCGTCGGTGTCACCGAGTGGGGTCGAGGTCGTGGTCACGGGGTCTCCTGCTGGTTCGTCGGAGTGTCGCGACCCAGCCTCACACCTCAACTATTGTTCAGGTCAAGCGGTGGAGCAAAATCCGGTGCGATGCTCACAGCTGTGTGCGCATCAGTACGACGTTGTACTGATTGTGAACGGTGGTGAGGAAGTACAGATCGCTACCGGTTTGATATGGGAAAATCGACGGCGCGTAGGCCGAGGGCAATTCGCGCGTATCGATCAATACGCGCGGTTCACTCCACGGGCCCGCCGGAGATCCGGCCGTACGCATGACCACCGAGTTGAACGGGTCGGTGGTGAGCGATACGAATTGCCCCAAATAGTCGTTCCACATGACCGACAGTTCACCGACACCGTGCATGATCGGTCGCGCGGCATTCACGTCGCCATGTTTCCAGCCGCCACCGTCCCAGTATTCGTAGGCGCCCAGGTTCTGGATATCCGGCTCTCGTACCCGGGAAACGTACGCGGCATTGTCCCGGCCCGAGGCGGTGCCGTAGACGTAAACGTAACCGCCGTCTTTGAGGAAGGAATTCATCTGGAAATTGCGGTTCGCGCCCTCGTTGGGCCGGCGGGTGAAGGCGAGATCGGCCCAGGTTTCACCGTTATCGGCAGAGGCGGCCAGGCCGGAGTAATTCGTGGTCCATTCTCCCGGGGTGTCCCAGGTTTTCACCGACATCAGGCTCATGTACTGAACACCGCCCACGGAGATACCGGCGGTGGGAATTCGGCTGATCTCCAGCAGCGGGATCTTCGGGCTGGGGATCAGGTCCCTGGCCTGGCCGAACACATCGCGGACCACGCTGTCGAAGTAGATGCCCTGGCGTGGATCGCGGGTGTGGCTGCGGACCAGCACATTGCTGCGCCACGCCCACATGCTGCCCGCGAGAAGATTGGGAAAACCGAATCCGGCGGTATCGCCGAACGCGGTCAGCATTTCGCCTTGCCCGTTGTCCCACATGATGCCCAGATCGGTGCCGAGCATGTTGTAGTTCTGGGTTCCGTTCGGGCTGGCCATTCCGGTCGCCTGGAAAACGGCCCGGGTGGCTCCGTGTAACTGAGGGAGTCCGTTGGTGCCGTTCAGTACGGGAATCGGATTGATGGCGTTGGGATTCGCGGTTGCCGGTGTGGTGGTCGCGAGCAGTGCGGCCGAGGCGCCCGCCAGCAAAGACATAAGTATGGAACCGGTTCTCTTCAAGACCGTCGGACCTCCGGGTCATGTCAAAGACGCCGCGGTCATATAGGGGGCGCCTCGATGGATACACGGAACATTTCGACTGGCTGGCAGAACGCGGACATGTTAGCAGTGGATCAGGCCTGATCAGACGCAATATCGGCGGTTCCGTGCCGGTGTCATGCGCGCGGCCGGTAGAAGCGGTGATTTGTCATGCGATAGGCGGTGTCCGGGTGTCGGTCCACAGGCGACATAGATCACTCCATGGTCTAATCGAGAAGTTAACCGCGCATTTCAGCGGGTTACTTCAGTGAGGAAGCGGAGGACGCATGCTGCCGACCGGAATGGACCCGCGCACACCGGTGCTCGTCGGCGTAGGACAGATCGTGCACCGACCCGGTGAACCGGGCCTGCCGGGACCGGTCGAGCTCGCGGCCGAATCGCTGCGCCGGGCCGGTGCCGACAGCGGAACCGGGGACGCGCTGCTGCGGGCGGCCGACGTGATCGCCTCGGTGTCTCCGGTCAGCCGTCAGTACTCCGACCTGGGCACCCTGGTCGCGGCCGACCTGGGTGCCACGCCGAAGCGGACGCTGCAGTCGGCGCCCTACGGCGGTGACGCGCCGCAGCGGCTGCTGAACCTGCTGGCACGCGATATCGCCGCGGGCAAATCCGATATCGCCCTGCTCTGCGGGGCCGAGGCGGTGTTCTCGTGGAACGTCGCCAAGAAGTCCGGCATCGAACCGGACTGGCCGGAACTGGACGAGCGCGCGCGTCCCGACCAGGTCGTCGGCGCCGATGACGCGCCCAATACCGAGATGGAGACCGCGGCCGGCCTGTGGGGCCCGATCTACGTGTACGCCCTGATGGAATCCGCGATGCGAAACCGGCTCGGGCTGGACGAGGATGCGCATCTGGCCCGGATCGGCCGGCTGTGGTCCCAGTTCTCCGGGGTGGCGGCGGCCAACCCGTATGCCTGGCTGCCCCGCGAACGCAGCACGTCGGAACTGATCACCACCGGGCCCGACAACCGGATGGTCTCCACTCCGTATCCGAAACTGCTGATGGCGAACCTGACCGTCGATCAAGGAGCCGGACTGATCCTGTGCAGTGCCGCGGCGGCGGACGCGGCCGGCGTGCCCCGGGACCTCTGGGTCTTCCCGCACGGCGGCGCCACCGCCACCGATACCTGGTTCCTTTCCGAACGGACGGATATGGCGGCGTCTCCCGCGATCGCGGCGGCCGGCCGGGCGGCCCTGGCGGGCGCCGGAATCGGAATCGACGATATCGCGCATATCGACCTGTACTCGTGCTTCCCGGTGGCCGTGCAGGTCGGTGCGGCGGCGCTGGGCCTGCCCCTCGACGATCCCACGCGACCGCTGACCGTGACCGGTGGCCTGACCTTCGGCGGCGGCCCGGGCAACAACTACAGCACCCACGGGATCGCCACCATGGTCGAGGTGCTGCGTCGCCATCCCGGTGACTACGGTCTGACCACCGCTCTCGGCTGGTACATCACCAAGCACGGCGTCGGCGTGTACTCGGCGAAACCGCCGGCGGAGCTGTTCGGTCCCGTGGAAGCCGAGGTTCCGGTCGCCCGGCGCGCCACCGCCCCCGGCTATACGGGCCCGGCGGTGCTCGAGGCGTACACGGTCCCGCACCGCAAAGGGTCCGCGGGCGATGAACCCGAAGCCGTGGTGGCCAGTGCTCTCAACCCGGCCGGGGCCCGCATACTGATCCGGGCGACGGACGAGGAGACCATCGCGGCCTGCACCACCGGCGACCGGTTGGGCGCCGCCATCGATATCACCGCCGCCGACCGTTTCATTCTGCGCAGCGAGAGGACAGCTTGATGACCGACACCGTGCTCCTGGACCGGTGCGATGCGATAACCGTGCTCACGGTGAACCGGCCCGGGGCGCGCAATGCCATCGACCTGGCCACCGCGAAGGCGATCGAGGCCGCGATCGACGAGTTCGAGGCCGACGACTCGGCCCGGGTTCTCGTGCTCACCGGAGCCGAGGGAACTTTCAGTGCCGGAATGGATCTGATCGCGATGTCGCGCGGTGAGGTGCCGATGACGGAGCGTCGTGGCCCGCTCGGTATCGCCGCTGCCCCGCCGGCGAAACCCATGATCTCCGCGGTCGAAGGGTTCGCGCTCGCCGGCGGTTTCGAACTGGCGCTGTCCGGCGATCTGATCGTCGCGGCGCGGGACGCGAAATTCGGTATCCCCGAGGTGAAACGCGGCCTGGTGGCGGCGGCGGGCGGAGTGATGCGGCTGACCCAGCGGCTGCCGCGCAGTATCGTCGCCGAACTGGCCCTCACCGGCGGCCGGATCAGCGCGGAGCGGCTCTATCAGCTGGGCCTGGTCAACCGGGTGACCGAACCGGGCGAGGCGCTCGAGGTCGCGCTGGAGCTGGCCGGTGAGATCGCGGCCGCCGCCCCGCTCGCGGTGGCGGCGAGTAAGCGGATCATCGACGAGACCCCCGACTGGAGTGCGGCGGAGGGATTCGCGAAGCAGGGCGAAATCGCCCTTCCAGCACTGGTTTCCAAGGACGCGGCCGAAGGTGCGCTGGCCTTCGCGGAGAAGCGCGACCCGGTGTGGCAGGGCCGCTGAGCGGGATGCCGAAGGATCAGGGCCGGCCGCCGCCGTGGTCGCCCGGCTGCGTGGGCAGCAAGTCCAGCAGTACGCGGGCGCAGGCGTCGGGATCGTCGTAGAACGGCGTGTGGCCGCTGCCCTCGAGGGTGATGTGGCGGGCCCGCGGCAGCACCTTCCGGGCGCGGCGGCTCTGCGTAGCGTAGGTGAGCAGGATGTCCCGGTTGCCCCACGCGATCGTGACCGGGAGTTCGGCGAGTGCGCCGGGATCGTGCAGCCCGGCGTCGGTGAACGAGTCCAGGGCGGGGGAGAACCCCAGGGAATCGACGGCGCCGTGTGCGGTGTCCAGCGCGATCCCGCTGCCGACCGCCCACGGTTTGCCGAAGACCAGGCCCAGGAACAGGGTTCGGCCGAGTGCGGTGCCGAGGACCTTGGGCATGGTCGGCCCGAGGATGCGACCGAGTCTCTTGGACTGTCCCAGCGATTGCTGGCACCAGATCCGGCCCGGGGTGTCCCAGAAGAAGATCGGGGAGAAGGCTGTCACCGAGCGGGCGAGGCCGCGCGCACCCAGGTTCAGCGCGATCCCGCCGCCCATCGAATTGCCGGCCAGGTGGGGGCGGTCGATGCCCTCGTCGGCCAGGAAGTCGGCGAGCGCGTCGGTCAGCGTGTCGACCGTGGTGCGCGGCAGTGGGGCCGATTCGCCGAAACCGGGGAGGTCCACCGCGATCACGTCGAAATGTTCGGCGAGCGCGTCGATGATCGGTTCCCAGACCTGCCACCGGCTGCCGACCCCGTGGACCAGCACCAGGGGTTCACCGCGGCCGACGCGGTGGTGGTTGAGGGTCGTCATGTTCCGGCTCTCCGATCGCGATGCGGGATTGCGGGTGCCGAGCCTAACAGCAGGCGCTAGCCCTCAGTTGCTTTTCGCGCGGCGGAGAAGGTGTCGTCGCCGCTGTTCGGGGAGCCCGGGGCAAGCGGGGCTGACGGGCCGGGAGCACGTCCCGGCGGCCGGATTATAAGAGACATGATCGAGGAAATGTAGCTTTCATGCGTCTGTACCGCGACTCGGAGCCTGGAACACGGTGTGCGAATTCCGGATATCCGGCGCGCGACCGCGCGGATCTCCAGTGTGAGTCATGTCGAAATTTCGGGCCCCAGGTTGCGGGCCGAGTGTGACTGCGACTACACACATGCGTGGACGTCATGCGGGCGGCCGCGGGTAACTGTTCCCCGGTCGACGCGGCATCCGTGCGATACATCTGAGAGAGGAACCCGGTGCGGAAGACCCTGATTACCGCGACCTTCGTGATTCTGCCGCTGTTCGCGGCGGCCTGCGGTAGCGATACCGAATCCGCGCCTGCGCTGACCGAGGCGGATCTGTCCAAGTCTCTGCAGGAGAAGGGGCTGCAGGATCCGGCCTTCGCCGACTGCGCCGCGAAACTGTACATCTCGGAGGGCATTTCGCAAGACGGCCTGCAGACCATGGTCAGCGACGAATTCGACACCCGGATGGCCGACCCGGAAACCCTGGGCATGAGCCAGGAGGACGCCGACAAGGCGCGCGCCGCGACCAACAAGATCGTCTCGGAATGCCTCGGTAAGACTCAGTAGGCCCCTCCGGCCGAGCCTGTCCCGTCCGGGATTCCGGACAGCCCTGTGGTTGTTCGAAACCATAAGTGGGACGGGATGTTTCACTGAATCCGAACAGTCGGAAATGATTCTCGCTGAGCGCAATACTGCTTCCGGGGATCACGACCTTGCAGCATGCCTGCATGACACCACAGAATTCGCCTGTCACCGCGGCCCGTACGGCCGCGGTGATCGGCGCCGACCCCGCGGGCGTCACCGCGGCGCTGGGGTTGCTCGACGCCGGCTTCGACGTCGCCCTCTACAGTGACCGCGATCGCGCGGCACTGCGCGACGAGACGCGGGCGGGTGGGCGTCCCACCGGGTCCGCGGGCCCGCGGCGGTCTGTCGGGCTGCCCGCAACCGCCCGTCACCACACCCGAGGCCAGCGACCCGTCGGTCGCATCGCCTTCGACGGCTACGTCGGCGTCACCGTCGACAGTTCGTTCGAGACCTCCGGCCGGATCGCGTCTTTCGTGGAACGGGGCGGCGCCTTCCTGGTGGAATCGGTGACCCCGGAATCGCTGGGCGCGATCGCCGCGACCACCGATCTCACCCTTGTCGCCACTGGTCGCGGCCGCCTGGCCGGGTACTTCCCGCCCGGTGTCGACCGCCCGGTTCATCAGGGTTCGCCCGGGTCTCTACAGGGCCTGTATGTGCTGACCCGGTCGGCCGGTTCCGATCGCGCAGAGCCGAACCCTCCCGTAGCAGGGCCCCGGATGCTGAACTGACAGGACAGCACGAGTCGAACCGGCCTGCGCCGGGGACAGGAGGCTACGGCGTGACCGTGACGGTTGTGGTCGGTAACCCGAAACCGGCATCCCGAACTCTGACGGCGGCCGTGGGCCTGGCCCGGGCACTGCGCCCGGATACCGAGCCCGCGGTCATCGACCTGGTCGAATTCGGGCCCGGCCTGCTCAGCTGGGGTGATCCGGCGGTCGGCGAGGCCGCGCGCGCGGTGTCGGCCTCGGAGTTGGTGATCTTCGCCAGCCCTACGTTCAAGGCCACTTACACGGGTTTGCTGAAGCTGTTCCTGGAACAGTTCGAGGGCGGTACCGGACTCGCCGGGGTACTCGCCGTTCCGCTGATGCTGGGCGCCGGGCCCGCCCACGCGCTCGCCCCGGATCTGCTGCTCAAACCGGTCCTGGTGGAGTTGGGCGCCACCACCGCCCTACCCGGGCTCTACCTCGCCGACCGGACGTTCGCGGAGGACGGCGTCCTCGACGCGTACGCCGAGCGGTGGCAGCCGGTGGCGCAGGCGCTGTCTGCGGTTTCCCACTCGAAGTGAAGGGCGAATCATGAACGAAGTCTTCGAAACACCCGCCGACGGCACCGGCCTGCGCCGCGCTTTCGCCAACTTCCCGAGCGGGGTCGTCGCGGTCTGCGCCCAGATCGACGGCAAACCGGACGGCCTGGCGGTGAGCACCTTCGTCCCGGTCTCCCTGGACCCGCCGCTGGTGTCGTTCTGCATCCAGAACAGCTCGGCCACCTGGACCCGGCTCGTCGACGCGGGCTATCTCGGCCTGAGCCTGCTCGGCACCGACCAGCAGGGGGCAGCGCGTTCGCTGAGTTCGCGCACGGGCGACCGCTTCCATGACCTGGAACTGCACGCGGGCACCGGCGAAGCGGTGTTCATCCAGGGCGCCTCGGTCTGGATCGAGGGAACGCCCGAAGCGCACGTCCCCGCCGGTGACCACACCGTGGTGATCCTGCGCATCCACCGCCTGGCCATCCATCCCGATCGCGACCCGCTGGTCTTCCACGGTTCTCGTTTCCGGCTGCTGCACGCCAGCTGACGGCCCTCTCGGCCAGCGGGAAGCCGCTGAGAACTGCGGGAACCAGCGAATATGCGGTGGTGTCGCCGGCCAGATCGGTTATCCGGCGAAACCGGCGGCCATTCGCTGGAGGAGTGAGCCCGGCTTTGCGAGAGTAGCCGCATGCCGATATTCACCAGCGAGCCGCCCGCGTCCTTCGAGTCGTTCGACGGGACCAGGATCTACTACCGGCGGGTCGGTGCGGGATCCCCGGTGATCATGATCCACGGCTCCGGCGGCGGGCTGCACTCGTGGCAGCCGGTCGCCGAACATCTGGCGCACCAATTCGAGGTGTGGCTACCGGCCCGCCGCGGATACGCGCCGAGCGGTCCCGGCCATTCGCCGAAACATTTCGCCGACGAGGTACGCGACCTCGGGGCGATCATCGATATGATCGGCCGCCCGGCGCATCTGGTGGGCATGTCCTACGGAGCCACGGTCGCTTTGCACGCCGCGGCGGCCGGACTCCCGGTTCGCTCGCTGGCCCTGTGGGAGCCGCCGCTCTACGCGGCGGGCGCCGAACTCGCGCCCGTCCTGGCCCGGTACGACGCGTTGAACGCGAAAGGTGAACGACAGCAGGCTGTTCGACTGCTGGCCGAGAAGGTGGCCCGTGTTCCGACGGCACTGCTGGATGCCGCGGGAGACGCTGGACCGACCGCGGACGAGCCCGATGATTCCTACGGCTGGAGCCGGGATCTCGAATCGATGATCGCGGATACGGCCTACCTGGATCGCTGGTCGGCCGTGACCACGCCGACTCTGCTGATGCGGGGCTCGGATACCTGGGAGCCGATGCCGGAGACCGTCGAACGGCTCGCGACGGGGATGCCCCGCACAACCCTCGAGACCTTCGCCGGTCAGACGCATTTCGCGCCGTCGACGATCCCGGAAACGGTGGCCAGGGCGCTGGCCGGATTCCTTTACTAGGGGTGATGACCGGACTCGGGTGAGTGGGTGGGTGATCTCGGCCGAATTCGCGACTTGCCAGCGCTAGTCCGCTGCGGTCACCACGGGCACCATATCCGGGCACAGTACGTCGACGGTCGTCCCCAGCACCCAGCCCTCCTGAACGCCGGGTGCGACCCCCGCGCCGGCGAGCTGCCGCTGCGCGGCCCGCTTACCGCTGGACGTCGGGTTCGCGTGCAGCGTCGCGCACGCCTGTTCACCCAGCGCCACGGCGTCGGGGCGGTCGGCGCCCAGTACCGCGAGCCGCCCGTGCACCTGGACGTCGGCCGGCACGCCGGGCAATGCGGCTGCCTCGGCGTCGGCCGACCACGCACCACCGGCGACAGTGAGCGCGAGCCCGGAAACAGCGGCGACGGCGGCGGCGGACAGGTATTTGAGCATGGGGTATCTCCTCGATCGTTGCGACGGAATCGCTGACTGTGATCCGCTCTGTGCCGGTCGGTCAGATCGGTGTTGTCGAGCGCGCCGGGCGGCGGACAGGGCCTACCGGTTTCCGGTCGGCCGGATCCGATATCCAGTCGACTGACGCCGGGATATTCGCGTTCCCGCAATCTGTGCGCATACTGCCCGATCTTCGTTCGAATCCGTCAAGCGGTCACGTTATCCCGAATAACCGGATTTCAGGTCCGCTAATCGCAGAATATGACGGCCGGGCGTAGTCCGTGAATCGAGAGCACGGCGTCGGTGAGTGAAAATCACCGCCCGGGTGAAGGATGTAGCGGCTGATAAACGGGCAGCTCAGTGCCGTCGGACAGGCGAGTTCCGGCAACCGGACCCCAACATCGATCGGTGATCTCGGATGCGATTTCCACACCCGCACTGCGCAATTGAGCCAGTGTCTGTTCTATGTCGTCACACATCGGATAGCGGCCGTGGCCCGGCTGCTCCGCCGGTGCACGGCCAATTCGGCCGGCGGCATCGCAAAGACCGCCATCCGCCCCCGGCATCGATCCATTCCAGCTCGAGCATGTCCCGGAAGAATGCCCGTACCTTTTCCGCTTCGGGGGTGAAAACGATCGCGTGCAGACCGCTCGACATGAGCGAACGGTAACCTGGGAAACCCCCGTGGACCGGCTGCGGCGCCGGCGCGGCGGGGACACGGCTTCGGGAGGAGGGGCGCAGTTGAGTGTGCAACCGTCGGTGGTGATCAACTGGGTCGTGGTCGTCTGTCTCACCATCTGCGCGGCGGAGGTGCTACGGACCAGCCAGAATGTATTCGTGCTGACCCTCTTGGCGGTCGCCCTGGTCGTCAACGGCGGGGGGTTGATCTCACGCGTTCAGCAGGCGCGGAAACCATCGACGCGACGTCGCGAGTGAACCCGCCCCGTATCGTCGTTCGCAGCGCCTATCGGCGGTGAACTGCGGCGATATCGAACCCGACTCGTCAGCGGCGGGATTTCCTATTGGCCTCGCCCGCAGCGGCGGTGATGTGCTGCGGCAGTGATCCTCTCCAGACTCGCTCAACTCGTCCCATTCGATCGTCGCCGGCTCGCTGCCGCCGCGCTGGCGATGTCCGCACTCTCGGTTGCCACGGCATGTGATTCCGATTCGGGCACCACGGTCGCGACTTCTCCGGCGGGCGCCACCACCCAGGTCGGCACGGCCCAGCCGTTCGCCGATCTGGAGACAGAACACGGCGCGCGCCTGGGTGTCTTCGCGTTCGACACCGCCAGCGGTCGAAGCGTCGCCTACCGCGACGGCGAGCGCTTCCCGATGGCTTCCACCTTCAAGGGCCTGGCCTGCGGTGCCCTACTGCGCGACCATCCCCTGTCGTCCGGGTTCTTCGACCAGGTGATCCACTACCCGCGCACCGACGTCGTCGAGAACTCGCCGGTGACCGAGAAGAATGTCGATGCCGGTATGACGGTCGCGGCCCTGTGCGATGCCGCCATCACCGTGTCCGACAACACCGCCGGCAACCAAATCCTGAAACTCCTCGACGGCCCCGCGGGCTTCACCGCGTTCCTGCGCACCCTCGGTGACGACACCTCGCGACTGGACCGCTGGGAAACCGAGCTGAACACCGCGATCCCCGGTGACGAGCGCGACACCACCACGCCCGCGGCGCTGGTCGCCGACTATCGCAAGCTCGTCGTCGAGGGCACTCTCGCCGAACCCGAACGCGCGCAATTGACCTCATGGCTCGTGGCCAGCAAGACCGGCGGCAACCGCATTCGGGCCGGCCTGCCCGCCGACTGGACCGTCGGCAACAAGACCGGAAGCCCTGCCTACGGTTCTGCCCTCGACGTCGCCGTCGCCTGGCCGCAGGGACGGGCTCCGCTCGTCATCGCCGTACTCACCACCAAATCCGAGCAGGACGCCGAACCGGATAACGCGCTCGTGGCGGCCGCCGCCCACCTCGCCGTCGAAGCGCTCGAAATCCCCGCGGCCGGCTGATACGCGACACATCGCCGGAGACGGCGGATCGAATGACAGCGGTCGCTGTTATTCGACGTCGAAGTACGCTTCGCAGGGGCGGGCCAACTCCGGGTGCGTCTTCCAGTAGTAACCGGGTAGCGCCCAGTGCCATGCGTGGTCGTGGAAAACGAGATCGCGGTACGGAGTGCCCGGTGGCTCGTATTTGTAGAAGTCCAGCGCGGCGGCCGCTGCCTCTGCCGGTGTTTTCCCGAGGTATCGCTCCTGCACCCAGGCGAAGCGCCGCCGCTCCAGCTGCAGCGTTTCGACGTATTCGTCCTCGGACCGAACGCCTTCCATCGGATCACGGTAGACGACGACGTAACCGTGCCGGGGGCGAACACGATACCGATGGGACCTGGTGTCCGAGGAATGCGGAGCGAGGCGGGCGAACATGGCAGGGACTGCCGGTGTGATGGTGGAGCCGGTGACGGGAATCGAACCCGCGCCATCTGCTTGGGAAGCAGAAGTTCTGCCATTGAACTACACCGGCGACGCGCCCGTAGACGCGAAGGGCAGCTTAGCAGAGGCCGGGCTCGAGCCCGAAATCTTTTCGTCCGTTCCGGCCGGCCCCTGCACTCGCTGATCGCCGGGTCAGCGCTCGGACCAGACGCCCAGCCGGTTGCCGCTCGGGTCGGTGAAATGGAAGCGGCGGCCGCCGGGGAAGTCGAAGGGGCCTTCTGTCACGGTGCCGCCGGCCGCGCCGACGCCGCGGAGGGTGGTGTCGAGGTCCGCGGAGTACAGCAGGACCAGGGGGCCGCCGACGCGGACTTCGGCCGTCGCCGCCAATCCGCCCGCTTCACCCTCGGAACCGTCGAAGCGGCGGATTCCGGCGTAGGCGGGGCCGTAGTCGTTGAACTTCCAGCCGAAGGCCGACCGGTAGAAGCGTTTGGCGGCGTCCAGGTCGGTGACGCCGAGCTCGATGTAATCGATGCCGTGATGGATGTGCGCGCTCGTCTCGGACATGGGGGGAGTATGCCCGGGTGGGGCGACAGGAAACGGGAGCTGCCGGACCGGGGACTTCGGGTCGCGGCAGCGGTCGCTACGCTCGTGGCGTGCTGCTATCCGATCGTGATATCCGGGCGGAGTTCGCCGCCGGGCGGCTCGGGCTCGAACCGTTCGAGGACAACCTGGTCCAGCCGTCCAGTATCGACGTGCGGCTGGACGGGATGTTCCGCGTCTTCAACAACACCCGCTACACCCATATCGACCCCGCGCAGCGCCAGGACGAGCTGACGAGCCTGGTCGAACCGGCGCAGGGTGAACCTTTCGTGCTGCATCCGGGTGAATTCGTGCTCGGGTCCACGCTGGAGGTGTGCAGCCTGCCCGACGATCTGGCGGGGCGCCTGGAGGGCAAATCGAGTCTGGGCCGGCTGGGGTTGCTCACGCATTCGACGGCCGGTTTCATCGATCCGGGGTTCAGCGGCCACATCACCCTGGAACTGTCGAATGTGGCGAATCTGCCCATCACCCTGTGGCCCGGGATGAAGATCGGGCAGCTGTGTCTGTTCCGGCTGACCAGTCCGGCGGAGAATCCGTACGGCAGCGCGGGCGCCGGGTCGAAGTATCAGGGGCAGCGCGGTCCGACGCCCTCGCGGGCATATCTGAATTTCCCCGCGCCGAGCTAGCGCGGCGGCACTGCACCGGTCAGGTCGGTGATCGCCGGTCGGCGGCCGGGAAGTGCATGCCGATGCGGGTGGGCTACGTCCGGCGTGCCCGGCGGGATACCGGACGTAGTCCCATCCCCGGTCATTCCCGGTCGTCGCCGACCAGGAGCGCGGCGTTGATCACGGAGGACAGCGGCGGCAGCAGCCCGTCGCGTTCCGGCGGTACGACCCAATTGCATCCCTCGCGGTTCCAGCGTCCCATGCCGGTGGGCAGCATCACGGCGCTGCCGATACCGGGTATATCGATATCGATCCGCTGCAGCATCTCGACCACCTCCGGGTCCGTGCGGCGGTCCGGGTAGGTGAGAAAGCTCCAGCGAATCTGCCTGGCCAGCATGGGAACCCGGATCTCGTGTGAGTCCAGGAGATCCCGCACCGCCCTGGCCCGCTGGGTGGGTAGATGGATGACACTGGCCCTGCTCGTGATCGGCAGCATCACGAATCCGCCGCGTTCGGTGGCCGGTAACCCGAATTCGTGGCGATAATAAGCGGCCCAGTCGTCGACCGTTCTGAGCTTTTCCACGTTCACGGTGAATCCCCTTGCCTCCTGCTGCCGAGCCTCCCTGGCGTACCGAGCCACGGCTGGTGCCGGCCTCGCCGGCCTGTCTTTCCAGGATCGCGCCCGGATCGGCGCGTCGGAAACGCCTACACGCCCACATTCCACTGCCCTTGCGCTGCCATTGGCCGTGGTGGCGGATTTACCTGTGGTTGCAGTCACATTCGGCTCGTACCCTGGAAAAGGAAATCGTTCGGAAAGGGTGACAACGTGGTCGGCCAGTGGTCTGGAAGGGAGGCCCGGGCGCTTCGCGAGGCCAAGCGGATGAGTATCCGGGAGTTCGCGGCACATCTGGGTGTGCACGAACGACTGGTATCCAAATGGGAGGCCGGGGGCGACCGGGTTCATCCGCGTCCTGTCAATCAGGCTGCCCTCGACACCTGTCTGGCCAGATCCGACGATGTCGAACGGTCCCGGTTCGCGGCATTGACCGCCCCCGAGCCCGTTTCCGGCCCGCTCGGGGACGCCGGCCGGTTCACGGCGCCCAGCGGCTATTCCAATGACGCCGAACTCCTGGCCCTCATCGATACCGGTGCGGCCCGTGGGACGGGGCTCGCGGCGATTTCGGAGAAGGATCTCATCATGGCGGCAGCGCACGAGGCGAGTGATCACGCCGGTCGGGCCGAAGGTACGAATATCGGTCCGAGCACATTGGATCAGCTCGACGCCGATGTCACCCGGATCGCCAACGACTACGTGCACACGCCGCCGATGCCGATGATGGTGGAGATGCTGCGGGTGCGGCGTCGGGTGTACCGGCTGCTCGAAGGTCATCAGCGGCCGTCGGACACCAGCCATCTATATCTGCTGGCGGGGTCGTTGTCGGGGCTGCTCGCCAACGCGAGCACCGATCTGGGGTATCTCGACGCCGCCGGGGAGCAGATCCGCGCCTCCTGGGCATATGCGGAAATAAGCGGGCACAACGGGTTACGGGCGTGGGCCCGGGGTATGCACGCCCTGATCGAATACTGGTCCGAACGTCCGCACCGCGCGCTGCAACTGGCACAGAACGGGCAGCATTACGCGGATACGCCCACGGCCGCGGTGCGCCTGCACAATATCGAGGCCAGGATCTGGTCGAAGATCGGTAGCGCCGCCGATACCGAGCGGTGTATCCGGGCCGCCGCCGAGGCGAGCGACGGCGCGGGCCTGGACAGTCTGCACGACGAGGTGGGCGGAGTGTTCGGGTTCTCCGATGCCAAGGCCAGCTATTACGCGGGCGCGACCTATATTCACCTCGGTCTGGCCGAACCGGCGCTGGCGGCCACCGAACGAACGATCGAGCTGTACCGCACCGGCCCGGCGCGCCAGCGCTCCTATGGGGCCGAGGCCCTGGCCCGCGTCGACTCGGCCGCCGCGCACCTGATCAACGGCAGCCTCGACGGGGCCGAGGCGGCCCTGCTGCCGGTGCTCGCGCTCGACGAGGACAAGCGCATCGCGCAGCTGGAGGAACGGCTCACCAATTTGCGCCGCCGGATCTGTGCCCCCGCCTTCCGCGGGGTCAGCGAGGCGCGGGCGCTGGACGAGCGGATCGAGGAGTTCTGCGGATCGACCGCGACCCGCGGCCTGCCGCCGGGTAGCGGGTAGCCCGTCCGTTACGGGGAGGGTAGGGACAGGTCGCCGGTGGCGCCACGCGATGGTTCCCGGGTATCACGGCGACCGCCCTACCTGGCTGTCCCGTGCCGCCGGTCAGCGGTAACGGTCCTGCACCGGGCCGGGGCGGGGCGGATATCCGCTTGCACCTGGTGGCACCATGGACCGGGTGAGTACTGGCCATTCGCACCCCGCGCCCCGGATTCTGGAGCAGTCCAAGAAGCTGCAGAATGTCGTCTACGAGATCCGTGGACCGGTACACGCACACGCGGCCCGGCTCGAGTCCGAGGGGCACCGGATCCTGAAACTCAATATCGGCAATCCCGCGCCGTTCGGGTTCGAGGCGCCCGATGTGATCATGCGGGACATGATCGCCGCCCTGCCGAACGCGCAGGGCTATTCCGAGTCCAAGGGCATACTGCCCGCGCGGCGGGCGATCGTCACCCGGTACGAGCTGGTGCCGGGGTTCCCGGAACTGGACGTCGAACACGTCTATCTCGGCAACGGCGTCTCCGAGTTGATCACCATCACCATGCAGGCGCTGCTGGACAACGGGGACGAGGTGCTGATCCCGGCCCCCGACTATCCGCTGTGGACGGCGATGACCAGCCTGGCCGGCGGAACCCCGGTGCACTATCTGTGCGACGAGACCGTCGGCTGGCAGCCCGATATCGCCGATATCGAATCGAAGATCACCGATCGCACCAAGGCGCTGCTGGTGATCAACCCCAACAATCCGACCGGTGCCGTGTACTCGGCGGAGGTCCTCCAGCAACTGGTGGACCTGGCGCGCAAGCATCAGTTGCTGCTGCTGGCGGACGAGATCTACGACAAGATCCTCTACGACGACGCCAAGCACATCTCCCTTGCGACGTTGGCGCCCGATCTGCTGTGCCTGACCTTCAACGGCCTGTCCAAGGCGTACCGGGTGGCCGGCTACCGGTCCGGGTGGCTGGCGATCACGGGGCCGAAGGAGCACGCGGCCGGGTTCCTGGAGGGAATCGATCTCCTCGCGTCGTCGCGGTTGTGCCCGAATGTGCCTGCGCAGCATGCCATTCAGGTGGCGCTCGGCGGCTATCAGAGCATCGAGGACCTGATCCTGCCCGGCGGACGTCTGCTGGAGCAGCGCGATATCGCCTGGGAGCGTTTGAACGCGATTCCCGGCGTGTCGTGTGTGAAACCCAAAGGCGCACTGTATGCGTTCCCTAGGCTGGACCCCGAAGTACACCAGATCCACGACGACGAGAAACTGGTTCAGGATCTGCTCCTCCAGGAGAAGATCCTGATGGTGCAGGGCACCGGTTTCAACTGGCCCGATCATGATCATCTGCGCATCGTGACCCTGCCCTGGGCCCGCGATCTGGCTGTTGCCATAGAGCGTTTCGGCAATTTCCTCGCGAGCTATCGCCAGTAGCGGGGCGGGTAACTATGGGCTGAAACAGACCCTCTATCCGGATTAATCCCAATTTTCTGAACCTACTGGCACAAAAGAGGATCGTGTGTGTACAGTGGTCCTCGGCACTTCAAGTGCCCGACCAGGTTGTCTACCCCCCCTGGGCAACCTGGTCCTCGGGTAAGGCCGCCTACCCCCCTGGGCGCCTGCCTGCGGGCGGCGGAGACATCCCCCTGCTCTCCGCCGCCCCTTCCCGATATTCTCGGAAAAACCAGCGAAATCGCAGCGTAGGGCCCATCTGTCGGTGAAGTGGCCAGTTGGTGAATCCTCTAGGCTCACCTGGGTGAGCGACCACCATCACCATCACGACCACTCCAGGCCGATCGCCATCAGTGCGCCCGCGGCACGCGTCGTAGTCGGGTTGCTGGTCGTCATCGGAATAGTCGTCGTCATCGCCACGATCGCCCTCTGGCCCGACCGGCAACAGGTCGAGATCCCGGTGCCCATGCAGAACGCGGACGGTTCCGCAGTGGTCACCGAAGCCGGAAAGGTGATCCGCCAGGACATCGGAGCCTGCGGAAGTGCCTCCATCGGCCGAGTCTTCGACGGCGACCCCCAACCGCCCACGATGCAGGCCTACGACTGCCAGCGCAGCCTCATCGCCATCGAATCCGGCCCGCACGAGGGCAAACACACCCTGCTCGAAATCGCGCCGGGCCCTGGGCAACCCGATCTCGCCGCGGGTGACGACCTGCGGATCGTGCGGCAGGAGGCGCCGGACGGCACCCCGCTGTACTCCTTCGACGACTACTCGCGCGGACTGCCGCTGAGTCTGATCGTGCTCGCCTTCGTAGTGGTGATCATCGTGGTCGCCCGGTGGCGCGGTGTGCGCGCGCTGCTCGGCCTGGTGTTCGCGTTCGCGGTACTGGTGATGTTCCTGCTGCCGGCGCTACTGGACGGAAAACCGGCGATACCGGTGGCATTGGTCGCCGGAGCACTGATTCTGTACTCGGTGCTCTATCTGGCGCACGGGGTGAACCTGCGCACCAGTTCCGCGCTGCTGGGCACGCTCACCTCGATGGTCATCGCGGCTGTCCTGTCCTGGATGACCATCGAGGCGACCACCCTCACCGGACTGTCCGAAGAACAGAACACCAATGTCGCGACCTATATCGAGCACGTGAGCATCACCGGCCTGCTGCTGGCCGGGTTCATCATCGGTTCGCTCGGCGTCCTCAACGATGTGACCATCACCCAGGCCTCGGCGGCGTTCGAACTGGCCGAACTCGACAAGAAGGCCACGCGGAGAGAGATCTTCGCCGCGGCCATGCGCGTCGGACGCGACCATATCGCCAGTACCGTGTACACCCTCGTGCTCGCCTACGCCGGCGGCGCGCTGCCGCTGTTGCTGCTGTTCAGCGTGGCCGGACGGCCCATCCACGATGTGCTGGTGGGGGACGCGGTCGCGATCGAGATCGCGCGGTCGGCGGTCGGCGGTATCTGCCTGGCGCTGTCGGTGCCGCTGACCACCGGGATCGCGGTCCTGCTGGCCCGGCCTTTCGGCAACACGAACTCAGGTGGCGCGCCCGCTCGTACCCGCCGCGCCGGAGCGGGGCGGCGCGCGGATACGGGTACGCATCGCAAGGTCGCGCGCTCGGAGACGGGCGGCGGTGAATCCACGCGACAGAAACGTTCCGGGCGCGACTATCAGCCGTGGCCGACGACCGGTGAACAGCCACGGATTCCGCGGTCGGGCCCCGGTGACCAGCGCGGGGGCCCGCGCACGGGTGAGTCGCCGGAGCCGCCCGGTGGCCGGGGCAGGCCGCCGCGGCCCGCCTCGCGCTATCCGGGGGCACCGGATCCCGGGGCACCGCAACCCGGCCCGCAGCGACCGGATACCCAGCGGCCGTGGTCCGGCGAGCAACGACAGGCCCGCCGGCCGCCGCCGCGTCCGGGCCCGGCCCGGCAGGGTTACGGCGAAGGCTGACAGCGGCCGCGGTCTCCATCGGCCCACCCGGTCTCCGGCGGCGGCCCGATCGGCACTTCCGACCTCCGATCAGCGCCGGGGCGGCGGGAAGGGGAGCGGCGGGATGGTCGGTACGACGATCGGCGGCAGGCCCGGTACCTGGAAAGTGTTCGGGCCGCTGGTGGTTGTCGGCGCCTCGGTCTCCTGGGGCGCCGCAACCGGCGGGGGTTCGGCCAATGACTCGTGCTCCGGCTGAGTGGTGATCGAGGCGCCCGCTATCCCGGGACGAGCAGTCGGGGCTGTCGCCGGACTGCTCTGCGGCTGCGTCGTGCCCTCGACTGTGGTCGACTCCTGGCGGAACATGTGCTGCCCGTAGCCGAGTCCGATCCCGATGGCGGCCACCACAACCAGTGCGCTCACCGCGACTGCCGCGGCACCGAGTTCCCGGTGCGGGCGGTGCGGTGGTTCACCGAAAGAGCGCCGGGGCAGCAGCTTCTGCGGAATCCGTAGCGCGATCGTCGGCGGATCCTCTTCTTCCGAGAGCTGCGGTACCGCCGAACCCGCCGGCCGCGGACCGGCGGAGCTCGCGGCCGGTGCCGCGCTACCCGCGTACGTGTCGGCACCGGGCCGTGCCGTGACGAGACCGGGCTGCGGCATCGGCGCGGGCGGAAGACCGGCGGCGGTACCGGCCGGCGGGCCGAAGATCCCCGTTTGCGGGACCGGTATGTCCGGACGCGAGACGGTCGGAGCCGCTGCCGCGACCACAGTGGGCGAAACCTCGGTGTCCGGTGTGCTGGTGGGAGTTCCGAACTGGGCCGGCGACTGCGGAGATTCGGTCACGATGGCCGGGGCCGGTGGCGCCGGAGATGTCACCGACGGCCGCCGCGCCAGCAGCGCGGCGCCGCGAGCTGTCGCCGCCTCGGGTTCCGGGGGAACCAGAACCGGCATCTCCAGAACTTCGCGCAGCGTCCGGCTGACCAGCGGGATGCGTACGCCGCCGCCCACCGCGAGCAGCGCCTGCACCTCCCGGCTCGAACGGCCGATGACCTGATGGGTCGCCCGCACCGAGGATTCGACGGCCCGGCCGATCAGCGCGGTGAAATTCTCCTGGGTGAGCAGCACCGGCCCGTAGTCGCTGGGCAGGGCGACAGCGGAGGTGGACGACAGCCGCTCCTTGGCCGAGCGGCACAGCGCGTCCAGCCGAGCCAGACCGGCCGGATCGGGCGGGTGGGCGATCCGGCCGGAGTTGATCTGCTGTTCCCGGATGAGCGAATCGAAGTATTCGCCGCTGATATCACCAGTGCGTTCGGTGTGCAGAATGTTCCCGGTGGCGACGTCCAGGATCGTGATCGACAGGCCGGACGCGCCCAGATCGTAGACGCCGAGTGTGGTGACCCCCTGCAGGGCGCCGGAGGCCACGGCGAATTCGAGCGTCGCGTCCAGATCGGGGACCACCTCGTAGGCGCGCAGTCCCTGTTCGGCCAGCGCGGTGTGCAGTGCCCCGGCCTGCTGTTCGTCCCGGCAGGCCAGGACCGTCCGGACGATATCGGGATCGGAGTTCAGGGCCGCGGCGACCGAGAGCGCGGCGCGCTCGGCGCTCGGCGTCTCCGGCGGGACCACAAAGGTCCGCAATTCGAACGAATCCGGACCGGGCGCCCCACCCGCCGGTGGGCGCGCCAAGCGGATCGCGCCGGCCCCCACCGACACTCCCAGTGCTGAACTCATCGGCAGCCCATCCGTACTTCCCGCTTCACGATATGCGAGCGTCGCCCGGTCGATGGTGACGGCTCTCATCCCCCGAACCAGCTGACTCTTTCGACAGTACCGCCCGGTCCCGTTGTTGTGGGCGGTGAACACCGCTGTTGTGGGCCGACCGGCCCCACGACTCTACGGGGTGCCCAGCCCCGCGTACACCCATCCCGCCGAGCGCCAGGCGGCCCGATCGAGACAGTTGCGGCCGTCGATGACGGATCGGGTCCGCACCACACCGTCCAGATCCTGCGGTCGCAGCCGCACGAACTCGTTCCATTCAGTGAGCACCAGCACCACATCGGCACGTTCGCAAGCCTCCACCACCGAGGTCGCGTAGTTCAAAGTGGGGAAAACCCGTCGCGAGTTCTCCAGCGCTTTCGGGTCGTAGACGGTGACCACCGCGCCGTGCAACTGGATCATGCCCGCCACGTTCAGCGCGGGTGAATCACGGACGTCGTCGGATTCGGGTTTGAAGGCCGCGCCGAGCACCGCGACATTCGCGCCCAACAGCGAACCGCCGCAGGCCCGGGCCGTCATATCCACCAATTTCGTGCGTCGGCGCATATTGATGTTGTCGACTTCCCGGAGAAACGCCAGCGCGTGGTCGGCTCCGAGCTCACCGGCCCGCGCCATGAAGGCCCGGATGTCCTTGGGCAGGCAGCCCCCGCCGAAACCCAGTCCGGCGTTGAGGAAGCGGCGGCCGATCCGGGCGTCATAGCCCAGCGCATCGGCCAATACGGTGACGTCCGCGCCCGTAGCCTCGCAGACCTCCGAAACCGCGTTGATGAACGAGATCTTGGTCGCCAGGAACGCGTTGGCCGACACCTTGACCAGTTCGGCGGTCGCGAGATCGGTGAGCAGGAACGGGACCTCGGCGGCGAGCAGCTCGGCGTAGAGCTCCTCGACGACCTCGCGCACCCACGACGACCGCTCCCGCTGTCCGTCCACGCCGAGTACCAGCCGGTCCGGTCGCAGGGTATCGGTGACCGCGAAGCCCTCCCGCAGGAATTCGGGGTTCCACGCCACCTCGATATCCACCGGGCTCAGCGCGCGGGCGCGGCGCCCGAGGTCGGCGGCGGTGCCCACCGGAACGGTGGATTTGCCGATGATCACCGACGGCCGGGCGACGAGCGGGGCCAGCGTGTCCACCACGGCGTGCACATATTTGAGATCCGCGGCGTACTCACCCTTCTTCTGGGGTGTGCCGACGCCGAGGAAGTGGACGTCGGCGTGGTCGGCGGCCTCCGCGTAGGAAGTGGTGAACCGGAGCCGGCCGGAGTCGAGATTGCGGCGCAGCACCGCCTCGAGGCCCGGTTCATAGAAAGGAGTGACACCGTCGGAGAGTTTCGCGACCTTGCCCGGGTCGATATCGACTCCGATCACATCGTGTCCGAGCTCGGCCATACACGCTGCGTGCGTGGCCCCCAGGTACCCGGTTCCGAAGACTGTGCATCGCATGATCGATAGGTAATCCTCGCCGGTGCACGCATCAGAAAACCGAGGCGAGGTACCGGGCAACAGCAGATGTATATCGGACGACACCGCTCGCCGACCTGCGCGGATCCGGTTCGCACCCGGGCGTACCTCCGCATTCGCTCCGGCCGTGCGCTGTGTGCGTACCTCCGCGTTCGCTCCGGCCGTGCGCTGTGTGCGTACCTCCGCGTTCGCTCCGGCCGTGCGCTGTGTGCGTACCTCCGCGTTCGCTGCGGCGGTGCGCTGTGTGTGTACCTTCGCGTTCGCTGCGGCGGTGCGCTCGCCGCGTACCTCCCCGACTCTTCGGCCGTGCGCGGTCTGTGGATGAACCGCGACCATTAGTATCGCGGCAGTGCGCCGCAGACTCGTCCTCGCCGCGGGGGTGGCCTCTGTCGTCGCGCTGATCCTCGCGCTGTGGCCCGTTTACGTACGTCCGCAACGGGAAGAACCCGCTCCGGCCGATGCGATCCTGGTGCTCGGCGGAGCCCATGACGGTCGCGAAGAGCTGGGGTTGCGGCTGGCCGGGGCGGGATACGCCCCCCGGGTGCTGATCTCGAATCCCTATGAGGACAGTCCGCTGGTCAACCGGATCTGTCACGGTGGGTACAGCTTCGAGGTGGTGTGCTTCGACCCGTCTCCCCGGACCACCCGAGGCGAAGGACGCTATCTGGCCGACCAGGCGCGAGCACACGGGTGGGAGCGGGTCATCGTCATCACCTTCACCCCGCACATCTCTCGCGCGCGGTTCGTCATCGGGAAGTGCTGGGACGGGGAGATGCTGTTCACCGACACCCGGCCGCGGCTGTCGGTGGCGCGCTGGGCCTACGACTACGTCTACCAATCCGTCGGGTACGCGAAAGCGATTTTCGAGGACTGTGTTTGATTGCCCCGCCTGCGGCGGGGCGGGTCGGGGCCCTCGTCAACCCCGGTTCTTCACTCCCGCCGGTCGGTCGCTGCGCTCCCTCCCTCTGGTCGCTCCAGAACCGGGGCGGGCCCCGACTGTGTTTGATTGCCCCGCCTGCGGCGGCGCGGGTCGGGGCCCTCGTCAACCCCGGTTCTTCACTCCTACGCTCACTCCTACGCTCACTCCTACGCTCACTCCTACGCTCACTCCTACGCTCACTCCTACGCTCAGTCGCTGCGCTCCTTCACTCCGTCGCTCCAGAACCGGGGCGGGCCCCGACCATGAATGCCGTCCATTCGGAGTAGACGGAAGGTATGCGCAGGATGTGCGCTTGGTTGGCCTGGGTGGACCCGCAACGCCTCGAGTGCTCGATGGTCGCTGTCCATGGGCCGCCGAGGGCACGCGACCGCGCCGCTGCGCTCCTTCGCGCTGTCGCTCCAGAACTGTCTTGGATTGCGTCGCCTGCGGCGCGGCGGGTCGGGGCCCGACTGTGTTGCTTTGCGCCGCCTGCGCCGGGCCCTCGTGACCCGGGCTGTGGTTGCTGACATTCCGGGGAGTGGAACAGGTGAGTGGGTCAGTTATGATGGCATGTGCCTTCAGTTTGACTGGACAGCGGTGACCTGGATACATTCGCATCAGCGCCGGTAATCGCCGGAGCTGCTGCGACGACGCATGAAGCCTTCGGGAGCGTGTATGGATTACGACTGGTCGGAGGCCGACAGGGCCTTCCGAGACGAGGTACGAGCGTTCCTGGCCGAGAAGCTGACGCCCGAGGTGAGCACCGCGGGCCGGCTGATGACCAGTGTCTACTCCGATCACGAAGCCAGCCTGGAATGGCAGCGCGTCCTGCACGAGCGGGGCTGGGCGGCGCCGCACTGGCCCGTCGAGTACGGCGGCTGCGACTGGTCGCTCACCCAGCACTACATCTTCAGCCGGGAACTCACCCTCGCCGGTGCCCCCGCGCTATCGCCGATGGGTATCCGGATGGTCGCACCGGCGCTGGTCGCCTTCGGCACCGACGAGCAGAAGAACTATTTCCTGCCCAGGATCCTGACCGGCGAGGTCTTCTTCTGCCAGGGGTATTCCGAGCCCGAAGCGGGTTCCGATCTGGCCGCGCTCACTATGTCCGCGGTCTCCGACGGCGATGATTTCGTCTGCTCCGGCAGCAAGATCTGGACCACCCACGCCACCGAGGCCAACTGGATCTTCATGCTGGTCCGCACTTCCCGGGAGGGCCGGAAGCAGCAGGGGATCACCTTCCTGCTGATGGATATGACCGCGCCCGGTATCGAGATCCGGCCGCTGGTCATGAGCTCGGGCGAACAGATCCAGAACCAGATCTTCTTCGACAATGTGCGAGTCCCCAAGAGCAATGTGCTCGGGCAGATCGACGACGGCTGGACGGTCGCGAAATACCTGCTGGTCCACGAACGCGGCGGCGGTGCGATGGCCCCGGCGCTGCAGGCCATGGCGCAGAACATCGCCACCGCCGCGGCCGATCAGCCCGGCCGGGACGGCAACCCGCTCAGCGCGGACCCGCATTTCGCGGCGCAGCTGGCCGACGCGCGGATCCGTACCGAGGTGCTGGAAGTGCTGGAGTTCCGGACCCTGGCCGCCATGGCCCAGGGCAAGGATCTGGGCACCTCCTCGTCCATGCTGAAGATCCTGTCCACCGAGCTCAGCCAGCAGCTAACCGAGCTGGCGCTCACCGCGGCCGGGCCGCGCGGCCGGATCTATCAGCCGCACGCCACCGCGCCCGGCGGCCCGATCGCCGAATACACCCCGCCGGCCGACGGCTACCTCAGCGGCGCCGACTGGCAGGCCGTCGCGCCGCTGCGCTATTTCAACGACCGCGCCGGGTCGATCTACGCGGGCAGTAACGAAATCCAGCGAAATATCCTCGCCAAGGCAGCATTGGGGCTCTGATGGACTTCACCTTCACCGACGAACAGCAGATGCTGCGCGATGCGGTCTCCGGTTTTCTCGCCGCCCGATACGACCTGGCCAAGAGCCGGACCGCGGTCAAATCCGGGCCCGGCTGGCAGCCCGAGATCTGGCGCGGGCTGGCCGAACTGGATGTGCTGGGTGTGACCCTGCCGGAGGAGTTCGGTGGTTCGGGCGGCGGCCCGATCGAGGGCATGATCATCGCCGAGGAACTGGGCCGTGCCCTGGTCGTGGAACCCTATGTCGACACCGTGGTGATCGGCGGCGGCCTGCTGCGCCGTTCGGGCGGCGAGCGGGCCGCGGAATTGTTGAAGGGGATCGCGGCCGGTAGCGTCCGGCTGGCCTTCGCCGCGCTCGAACCGCAGTCCGGCGAAGTGCGCCACGATGTTTCCACGACCGCCCGCCGCGACGGCGACGACTGGGTGCTCGACGGCACCAAGATCGTGGTGACCGGCGTGCCCGTCGCGACCCATCTGATCGTCTCCGCCCGCACCTCCGGTGAGCGCCGCGATCAGGACGGGATCTCGCTGTTCCTGTTGGAATTCGATCCGGCCGCTCCGCCCGCCGGAGTCGAGGTGCACCAATACCGCACCATCGACGACCGCGTCGCCGCCGACCTCACTTTCGCCGATATCCGGATTCCGGCGAGCGCGCTGCTGGGCGCCGAGGGGCAGGCGTGGCCCGCCATCGACGCCACCATCGACGAGGCGATCGCCGCGGTCACCTCCGAAGCTGTCGGCCTCATGCGCAAAGTCCTCGACGACACCGTCGAATACACCGAGCAACGGCAGCAGTTCGGCGTTCCGATCAGCAGCTTCCAGGCGTTGCAACACCGGATGGTCGATATGTTGATCGAACTCGAGCAGAGCATCGCCGCCGCGTACCTGGCTGCCTACGCCGTCGAAGCCGAGCCCGCCGAGCGGGCCCGCGCGGTATCGGCCGCCAAGGTGACGATCGGCCGGGCCACCCGGTTCATCGGCCAGAATTCGGTCCAGCTGCACGGTGCGATGGGAATGACCGAGGAATTGGCCATCGGCCACTATTTCAAGCGCCTCACCGCCATAGAATACGAATTCGGTTCCAGCTCCGATCATCTCGCGCGCTATATCGCGTCGACGAAATCCTGATCGGATCCGTCTCCCACTCACACCGTGCCGAGTGGGTGTGGATCATTCCACCGAGCCGCGCGGTGACCCTCGAGAGGGGATCGCTGCGCGGTCCGGTTGGTTCAGTACTCCAGCTCCGTCCATGGAATATGGATCGGGAAGGGAAAACCGATTCCGATGCCGTCCTCGTCTGCCGAGGTCCACTCCCCGGCGAGAATATAATTCGCGGTGCGCAACGGATGCACGCCCTCCGGTAGCCGCCCGTGCCCTGTTTCCAGTGCATACGCCCGTATAGTTGCGATCGCGCTCTTCGCTTGCGCCAGGGTCACCTCCCAGTACCAAGGAATTCCAGCGCTGGCGTAGCGGCCCTTCTTCGCTTCCATATCCGTTTGCGTGTTCGACGGTGAGAGCACTTCACCGACGAGGAGGGCGCCGGTGGCGCGAATATCCTGGAACGGGGTTTCGAGGCAGCGGAAGACCAGGAAGTCCGGTGTCAGGAAATTCGATTTGCCGCTGGTCCCGAGGAAGACATTGGTCTCCGCTTCGACGCGCCAGCAATGTTCCGGCCGCTCCGACATAGTTTTGCGGGCACACCGTTCGAAGGCATTGGTCATACGACGGGTGAACGCTTGATGCTCGCTGGGACCCCGGCGTAGCCACACCACGCGACCGTCCCACAGCTCGATCTGCTCAGCGATCTCTTCGGGTAGCTGTTCGAGTTCCTCCCATGTCATGTACTCCGGGAGCTCGGGCCGTTCGGTGTGCGGCAGGGACATGCCACCATCGTATGTCTGGTCAGGCCTGTAACCACTCGGTCGGAAGCACGCGATCACTCGATCGCGGAACGGATCGCCGTCTCGATCGCCGAGAACGGACCAGGCCCGCTGATACGTAGTGGCTGTGCCGGGTGCAGCGGCGGCTGGGCGAGGAATCTGGGGTGGACGCCACGATTGGGCTGACCCGCGTGGACCAGGAACGGGTGGCAGAGGTAGACGTCGCCCGCCTTGCCGGTGGCGCAGGCAGTGGGGAAGTCGGCGGTGGCCGTTTCGACCCGTGCGGCGAGTTCGCGGGCGTCGAGACCGGCATCGCCTTCCGGTTCGAGCAACCGGGCCACCGCTTTGTGCGAACCCACGCGGAGCCGGGTCGGGGCGTCCGACTCGCCGGTGTCGGAGAAAAGGAAGAGCATGAGCAGAGCTCGACCCTGCGAGTGGACATTCACTCGCCAGCTCAGATAGTCGGTCGGCGCCGATTCCGGGCCCGGGAAACTCGCGTCGACGTGCCAGCCGTCGAGTGTGGCGGTCTCCCGGCCCGGGAAGCGGATCACGAAACTGCCGAGGCTGCGCCGCGGCGCCCAGCGCCCGGACCCCACGAGGGCGTCGTAGGCCGCGTGCAGGCGCGGGGTCGCCGCGGCGGATACGAAGGGTTCGTCCAGGTAATCGGGCCGGAAAGCGGCCGGCGTGGGCCAGCTGTCCGGGTCGTCGGGCGAGGCGTCCAGATCGCGCCAGACGAGCGCGCGGCACTCGTCGGCGAGTGCACGCGGGAACGCCTCCGCGATGTGGATGTATCCGTTATCGATGAACGAGGCCACTTCTACGTCGTCGAGCACGGGACCATTGCACCGGTGCCCGGGTTCTCACGCCAGCGAATTTTCCGGGACCGGACGCGTGCGCCCGGAATACCCTCCCGCCCTGCCGACTTGGACCGGTTATGACGAGTACGCAGTTCGATCCGCGCACCCTGCTCAGTGAGAGCCGCCTCGGCGTCCTGGCCACCATCAAATCGGACGGCCTACCGCAGCTGTCACCGGTGACCCCCTACTACGACCGGGCCGCCGAGATCATCTATGTCTCGATGACCGAAGGTCGCGCCAAGACCGTGAACCTGCGGCGTGACCCGCGGGCGGCGCTGGAGGTCACCCGGCCCGACGGTTGGGCCTGGGCGACCGCGGAGGGCTCGGTCACCCTCACCGGTCCGGGCGCCGATCCGCACGGCCCCGAAGTGGAGGCGCTGGTGGACTATTACCGCGCGGCCGCCGGAGAACATCCGGACTGGGACGAATACCGGGCCGTGATGGTGTCCGACCGCCGGGTGCTGATGAAGCTGGCGGTCGAACGCGTATACGGCGCGGCATTGCGCTGATCGGTCACCGCCCGGTTCAGCCGACGGGCGCGGCCGCTGCCGTGGCGGCCCCGGTCGGTACCGCGAGGGTGGCGAGCGCGGTGGTCAGGGCGCCGGCGGGGTCCGCCGGGGTGGTGACGGTCCGCCATGCGATGTATCCATCCGGCCGTATCAGGGTGGCCCCACCGGCCTCCACGCCGTAGGCGGTCCGGAAGGTCCCGGCTTCCACTGGTTTCATCTCGGTTCCGACATGAACGAAGGTGACGGAGGCGCCGAGCTGTTCGACGGTGTGCGCCGCGGCGGCGGACCAGAGCTCATCCTCCGAGAGCAGCACCCAGTCGCGCCCGAACAGATCCAACGTCGAGAATTGTTCGTCGCCGGCCACGACCCATAGATGTGGGGCCCGGGTGCCGGGCTGGCCGGCCCATTCGCGGGGTCGCCGGGCAGGTGGTAGCTGATCGTCCGCGCCCAGCACCGCGGCCGACCGATAGAGCTGGCCGAGTTCGACGGCGGTGTCGTCGAGGATCGGTGCCGCCGACTCGGGGGTCCGCAGGTACGCCTTGTAGTCGGCGCGGGCGAAGAGCTGGTCGTGTCGCAGGTCGGCGATCGGCCGACGTTCGGCATCGTAGGTGTCCAGCAGGCGTGGCTCCGCTTTCCCGGCGAGTACCGCCGCCAGTTTCCAGGCCAGGTTGTGCGCGTCGTCTATACCGGTATTGGCGCCGAAACCGCCCCGATTGGGAGGTAATTGGTGGGCGGCGTCGCCGGCCAGGAACACTCGCCCGTCCGAAAAACGGTCGGCGATCAGGGCCGCCAGCTCCCAGCGGCCGGTGGTGATCAACTCGATCGGGATATCGGTGCGGCCGATCGCCCGCCGCACCACCCGGATCTGCTCGTCGGCGTCGCGTTCGACATCGTCGCCGAGCATGAGCACCCACCGGCCGTCGGAGTAGGTGGTGAGAAATGCCCGGAGGTCGGGCTGTTCGATCTCGAACTGGACGACGCCGTCGCGCAGGTATTCGTCCAGCGGCGCCCGGAACAGGATGCTGCGCTGCACCGACAACGCTCCCGCCCCGTGGCGGCCGATGCCCATCGCCTCCCGCAGCGGGCTGGTCGCGCCGTCCGCCGCCACCACGTACTGGGCGCGCAGCCGGTATTCGTGGCCGTCCGCGCGGCGGCGCAGCGTGGCTGTCACGCCGTGGTCGTCACTGTCCAGGCCGAGCAGTTCGGTACCCGGTCGCAGTTGTGCGCCCAGGTCGCGAGCACGCTCACGCAGGATGGGTTCGAGTCGATCCTGGGTGATGGCGACCGCGTGCACCGGCGATTCCTCGGCGCCGTACGCGCCGTGGTTGCCGGGTGTCCACGGATACTCCTCGAGCCGTGCGCCGGTCAGGCTCTCCACCCGGGCCCGCCGCGGCGGCTTCATACCCTGCGACGATGCCGGTACCTCGATCCCGGTCTGCCGGAAGTGCTCGACCGTCCGGGTGGTGAAGCCGATGGCCCGCGGATGCAGTGAGCTGCCGTCGTGCTTGTCGACGACCACCACCGGCACCCCCTGCCAGGCCAGGAAAACCGCGGCGGACAGGCCGACCAGGCTGCCGCCGACGATCAGGACGGATGTTGTCTCGTTGCCGTTCGAATTCATATCGATCACCCCTTGGTGAAGCTCGGTCGATTCGCTGACCCGTCCAGGAAAACGCAATCCACTAAAAATAGCAACTGACTTAAGATATTTAGTGAGTTAAGTCATCTGGTATGGTCGAGGCATGACCGTTGAGCCACCCGGACGCAGGCAACGCAAGAACGCGCAGACTCGCCGGGCCCTGGCCGACGCCGCGCAGCGGCTGTTCCTGGACAAGGGCTACGACCGGGTCAGCGTCAAGGAGATCGCCGAGGAGGTCGATATCTCCGTGCCGACGGTGTTCAAACACGTCCCCGACGGCAAAGAGGCCCTCATGTTCGACGACGGCGTCGAGCGCCGGGAAAGCCTGCTGGCGGCGGTTCGGGAACGCCGTGCCGGGCAGTCGGTGCTGGCCGCGCTGCGTGAATTCATGTCCGGCCGCGGGCCTTTTCTCGCCGATCCCACCCCGGAGATGCGCAGGCGCACCGAACTGATCGTGAAAACCCCGGCGCTGCGCGACTACTCACGCAAACTGTGGATCCGCTGCGAAGCGCCGCTGGCCGAAGCCCTCGCCGCCGAACTCGGCCGCGAGCCCCACGACCTCACCGCCCGCGCGGTCGCGCGCTATGTCTTGGAGATCCCGCAGTTCGTCAGCGAGGAGCCCGACCCTCGCGCGGCCCTGGACGCCATCTTCGACCTGCTCGAATTCGGGCTGCACGGACAAACGGGCCAAGAGTCGAGAGCCGCGCTCCGAGACTGATCCGGCGCCTGGTCGTCTGGGAAACCGCGACGCCGATCTCGCCCGCGCAACCGGTGTGTCAGCGGCGACGGTTGCGATGACCGAACGCAGCAGGGCCCGGCGAATTTCCGCCGGGCCCTGCTGTTCCTTCGATGTGCTGGTCAGCCTTTGCGCCCGGGCGCCTTGGCGCCGGACTTGAAGCCCAGTGCTCCCGGTTTGGCCTGCGGGGGCGTCGCATCGGCTCCGTTCCCCGAGGTGCCGTTACCGTCGGCTTCGGGAGCCTCGGCGGTGGCTTGGGGAGCCGGTTCGGCCGTGACCTCGGAGGCCGGTTCGGCCGGGGCCGGCGTGGCTTCCGGTTCCGGTGCCGGAGCCGCGGACGTCGCGCCCGCAGCCTTGACTCCCGGACGTTTGAACCCGGACTTCATCGCCAGACCCTTGGCGGGTTTCGACGGCTTGCTCTCGGCCGGTGCGGCGGCGGTGCCTGTCTGCTCAGCTTCGGCCGGAGCCGATTCGGCCGGAGCCGATTCGGCCGGAGCCGTGGATTCGGCCGGAGTCGGGCCGGACGCCGGTGCGGGAGCCGCGGTCTTCGCGCCCGGAGCCTTGGCTCCCGGACGTTTGAACCCGGACTTCATCGCCAGACCCTTGGCCGCGACCGTGGGCTTGGTTTCGGTCGGGGCCGAGCTCGCGGTGGATTCCGCCACGGCTTCGCCGGCCGGTTCGGCCTGCGCGACAGGTTCGGCGGGTGCCTCGGCGTCGGGTGCTTTGGCGCCCGGTGCTTTCGCCGCGCCCTTCATAGCGAGACCCTTGCCGCCGGGTGCTTTCGCCGCGCCTTTCATGCCCAGACCCTTCACGGGCGGAGCGGCGGGAGCCTCGGTCTCTTCGGCGGCCGGGGCCGATTCGGCCTTTGCTCCGGGCGCCTTGGCCGCGCCTTTCATGGCCAGGCCTTTGCCGCCGGGCGCCTTGGCAGCGCCCTTCATCCCGAGGCCCTTCGCGGCCGGGGCCGCGGCTTCGTCCTCGGTATCGCCTGCAGCGGCCGGAGCTTTCGCGCCCGGTGCTTTGGCGGCGCCCTTCATCCCGAGACCCTTGCCGGGAGCCTTCGCCGGCCCCTTCATGGCCAGGCCGCCGCCCTTCGGCGCCGCCTTCTCGGCCGCGGGCGCCGCTTCGGCGACCGGTTCGGGTTCGGGCTCGGGTTCGGGCTCCGGCTCGGCCTTGGGTTCCTGGATGACCGTGAGGTTCGCGGTCAGCGTCGCCGGTTCCACCCGCTCGATCGAGTCCAGCATCAGCTGCGCGACATCCACGACCTCGACGCCCTCGCCCTGCCCGGACTCCTGGCGCGCGGTGACGCCGTCGGTGAGCATGACCCGGCAGAACGGGCAGCCGGTGGCTATCTTGGCCGGAGAGGTGCTCAGCGCCTCGTCCACCCGGTCGATATTGATCCGCTTGCCCAGCTGCTCTTCCATCCACATCCGGGCGCCGCCGGCGCCACAGCACATGGACCGCTCACCGTGCCGGGGCATTTCCACCAGAGTCGACCCGGAGGCCGCCATCAGTTCGCGCGGCGCGTTGTAGACCTTGTTGTGCCGGCCCAGGTAGCAGGGGTCGTGGTAGGTGACGTTCTGCGCGACCGGGGCGACCGGAACGAGCTGTTTGCCGCGCACCAGCCGGTTCAGCAGCTGAGTGTGGTGTACGACCTCGTATGTCCCGCCGACCTGCGGGTACTCGTTGTTGAGTGCGTTGAAGCAGTGCGCGCAGGTGACGACGATCTTCTTCTTGTTCTGCTCGACGCCCTCGAACACCGAGTTCAGCAGTTCGATGTTCTGCACGGCGAGCTGCTGGAAAAGGAACTCGTTGCCCGCGCGGCGGGCCGAATCGCCGGTGCAGGTCTCCTCCTGGCCCAGCACCATGAACTTCACGCCCGCGGTCGCCAGGAGTTCGGCGACAGCTTTGGTGGTCTTCTTGGCGCGATCCTCGTAGGCGCCGGCGCAACCCACCCAGAACAGGTATTCGTATCCGTCGAAGCTGTCGGCGTCCTGGCCGAAGACGGGGATATCGAAGTCGACCTCGTTGATCCAGTTGAGCCGGTCCTTGGCGTTCTGGCCCCAGGGGTTGCCCTTGTTCTCCAGATTCTTGAACAGACCCGCGAGCTCCGACGGGAAATCCGATTCGATCAGCACCTGGTAGCGGCGCATATCGATGATGTGGTCGACGTGTTCGATATCCACCGGGCACTGTTCGACGCATGCGCCGCAGGTGGTGCACGACCACAGCACTTCGGGATCGATGATGCCGCGGACCTCGGCCTCGCCGACCAGCGGCCGGGTGGCTTCGTCACGGGCGGCCGCGGGTATTGCGGCGAGCTTCTTCTCGTCCGCGTTGCCCTCGGCGTCCACGAGGCCGATCTCGTCGCCGCCCATATCGGTGCGACCACCGGCCAGCAGATACGGGGCTTTGGCATAACCGTGGTCGCGCAGCGACATGATCAGCAGTTTCGGCGACAGCGGCTTACCGGTGTTCCATGCCGGGCATTGCGACTGGCAGCGTCCGCATTCGGTGCAGGTGGTGAAGTCGAGCCAGCCCTTCCAGGAGAAGTCCTCGATCCGGCCGGCGCCCAGGGTGTCGGTATCGGGGTCGACGTTCTCCATATCCAGGGCGCGGCCCTTGGACATCATCGGCTTGGCGGCGCCGAGCGCGACCCCGCCGTCGTCCTCGCGTTTGAAGTAGATGTTGAAGAAGGCCGAGAACCGGTGCCAGGCCACGCCCCAGTTGAGGTTGCGGCCGACCAGGTACAGGAACAGGCTGCCCGACATCAATTTGACGAAGGCGAAGCCGGAGACCAGAACCGGGCTCGCGGGCAGCAGTTTCGCGACCTGCATGGTGAAGAAATCGGTCGTCATGTTCGCGTGCCCGTAGGTCGCGATCTTTCCGGCCTTGACGAAGACCATGCCGAGGCCTTCGACGAGCACGATGCTCTCGATGACGTAGGCGGGCGCGAACGCGGATCCGCTGAAGCGGGACAGGCGATCCGGTACCCGCGGGTGGTTGAGCTGCCGGATCACGATGAGCGTGACGATGCCGATCACGGTGCCGATGCCCAGGATCTCGTCCCACAGGTGGTACACCGCGAGATCGCCGATGATCGGCCAGTGGAACTCCGGATCGAAGGTCTGGCCGTATGCCTCGAAGAACAGGATGAAGCCGCCCAGGAAGCCGACCATCACCAGCCAGTGCGCCCAGCCGACGGTGCGGAATTTGTTCATCCGGGTGTGTGCGATGAACTCGACCAGCATCTGCTTGAGGCGTGGGAAGAACGGCTGCCAGCGCTCGGGTGCGGGCTGGCCGACCATGATGGCGCGCACGATATTGCGGACGCCGCCGAAGAACGACGCCCAACACAGCAGGCTGAGCGCCGCTCCCAAAGTGCCCAGCGTCACTGTCAGGGCATTCATGTCGCGACCTTTCTTTCGAGGCAACACGAGGTACGGGGAACTGAGCAGTACCCGTCCGGCTCGTATCGTAACCGCCAGTAAGTTACCCACCAGTAACTAGTGGTGTCCACTGTACGATCTGCGGCAGCCCGGTGGCGCATCTGCCTGGGCTTTTCCGTGTGGATCGCGGCGTGATCAACATCACGTTATTGAGTTGGCTGTCCATAACCCATAAGGGCTGATTAACACCGTAAAGGGCCCCCTGCGCGCGGTGGTGATAAGGCCATACTTACCCGGCCGGTTTCTTACGCCTGGGAAACGAATCTCGCCTTTTGCCAGTGCATTCGACTACGCTCAGCCCGATCTATCAGGTTGCGTGACATCTCATAACGCTCGGGGAGGATTTCCGGGTCAGCTCTACAACGACCCCTCGCATTGAGATGTGACGCCGGACATTCGATTGGAAATGGATGACACTCCCGAGATCCGCCGTGGTCGCAGCACTGGTCAGTGGCTCACTCGCCATGGGCTTCGGCACGGCTCATGCGGAACCGGTGGCGGCGCCGCAGGAAACCGTCAACTATGCCGTTCAGCTGTTGGAAAAGACAGTGGTCGCGACGATCAACGGCGGAACCTTCTCCATCGTCGAGAAGGAAATCTCCGAGCAGGAGCCGAACGCTCCGCACGAAGAGCCGGTCGCGGGGGAGGCGGCTGGAGACCCCATCGCGGACGACGGTAAGAAAGACGTCCAGAAGGTCGTCGAGATCAAGGACAAGGCCGGCAACCCGGTTATCACCTGGCCGCTCGCGTTCAGCATCGCCGGCACCGAGATTCCGGTGAAGTCCGAGGTCAAAAAGGACGGCGCTGTTCTGGAGATCACTCCGGAGAAGCCCGCCGGCCTGGACACGAGCCAGCCCGTTGCGGTGAAGGCGATTGCCTCACCGGCGGAGAACCAGCAGGCCCAGGGCGAGTTCGCGAGCAATTTCGGTATCGCCACTGCGATCGGTGGTTTTGTCGGCACCGCCATCGGTGCCGCCATCGGCTGTGTGGCGACGCTCGTCGCGGGTTGCATTCCCGGTTTGGTGACGGGCGCCGGCGTAGGCGGGATCCTCGGCACCATCGCTGTCGGTGGTCCGACACTGGTCGCCGCAGGTATCGAGCTGATCAATACGATCCAGGCGCCGGCCGGCAGCACCAAATGGGCGAACGGTGGGGAGGGCCCTGCGCCGGCTTCGGCCGAAGCCCCGGTGGAAGCTCCAGTCGAGGCGCCGAAGTAAGCCTCCATCGGCTCTCGTACAACAACAAAGGCCCCGCCTCCTCGGCGGGTTCACGCGATCGTCGCAACACTCTTGATTCGAGAGGTTGCGGCGATCGTGTCGTTTTCGGAGGATGCGGCTCGGTTCGGTGAGCAGCTGGCCCGGTTGGTCGATTCCGGGGTGTCGGTGCGGGAAGCGGCTGTGGCGTTGGGGATCGCACGAGGGCGGGAAGGAGCAGACGCCCCCGTATCGGCGATAGTGCCGACTATGCGCCGCCGGGGTCGGTCGGCCGACGTGGCAGCGGGAAGTTCGGGACAGGCGAAAGGGCCGGCAGCGTAATGCTGCCGGCCCTTTCGTTGCTCGATGCTCGGTGCGAGTCGCGCACGAGGCGCGGCGCCGATGTCACGCCCGCCGCGCCCGCTCGGAGCGGCGGCGGGACGGACCACTAGCTCGTGCGGATGCGGAGTCCCGGATTGTCGGAGAGCACCACGCTCACCGGCTGCGCGAACAGCTGCGGGGCATTACCCGTGAGCACGCCCAGCAAGTTGGGGATCTCGCAGATCGGGTAGTCGGCCACCGAGGAGGCGCTGGAAATGCCCAGGGCCTGGCGTCCGGTCACGATCGGCCCGCCGCTGTCGCCGGGGAGGGCGCAGATATTGGCGGAGAAGCTCTGGGTGAGCTGACGGTCACCGACCTGGACGGTCTGGTCCACGGCGTTGACCACGCCGCAGCTGAACCCGGTCCGGGAACCGGATTTGCAGACGGGGGCGCCGACAACCGGGGTGGCCACACCGTCGACGGCGACCGGTGCGGCGCCGGGCACAGTGACGATGTTGTTCTGGAAGCGGCTCGCGGCGCCGTCCTCGATACCGAGGATCGAGTAGTCCTGGGCGCCGAGCACCGACTTCTGGAAGGTGGCGAGCTTCGGGCCCACCTTGTTGCCGCCGAGCGATTCGTGCACGGTGGCGGCGCCGACGTTGTTCAGGTCGGGGTTGCAGTGTCCGGCGGTGATGTTCACGGTATTTCCGGCCGGGCCGATCCCGTTGAAGCCGAACGAGCAGCGCAGCGAGCTGTCACCGGCGATCGAGGCGAATCCGGCGCCGCCGCCGACCGGGGTGCCGCCGTCCTCGGCGATCGCGGTCGCCTGGGGGAGTGTCTCGGCGGCGATCGGCGGGGCCATGACGATGACCCGGGCCGGATCGATGAAGTTCGGCATCGGCAGTCCGGCTTTGTCGACCCGCACCGCGATGCTGTTGTTGACCGTATCGATCACGACACCGCGCACCAGCGCGGACACCGCGTCGGGCTGGCCGTCGAGCCAGCGTTCGAACGCGCTCTTCTCGCCCCGCAGCGTCGATTCGCTCTTGGCGACGTTGCGGACCACGAATCCGGTCGATTCGGCCGCGCTGCGGGCTTCGTCGGCACCGGGGCCGGGGGCCAGCGCCACCACACCGTGTCCCTGTTCGTCGAGCCAGGCGCCGCCGAACACCTGCGGGAACTGGCGCTGGGCGGTGGTGGCGAAGGCCGCCACCTGCTGCGCGGTATCGGCGCGCGCCAAGTACTGCTCGGGAGAGATGTGCAGATCCCGATTCAACGCCGCCACCAGGTCGGCCGGGAGGCCGATTCCTGGATCGGGGGCGGCCGAGGAGACCGCGGTCGGGCCGAGCAGCAGCACGGCCGCCGAGGCGGCGACCGCGGCGCGCTGCAGTCGAGTTCTGGTCGGCGCCGACCTTCGTTTACCTATGCGTGGCATGAGCATGCAGAGACTATATCGGGCTCAGCCTGCGATCGGCCTGGTTCGTACGCTGATACCGCTGCCCACGCCGCCACCGGCCGCCGCGTCGGCGTGCGACAGGATGCCGCGGATCGGAATACCCAGCGTAGCGGTGCCGCCGTACTGGGCGAGGGCGATATTGGCCTTTTCGCAATCCGGTGCGTCGGCGGCGTTGGAGCCGCTGGTGATACCGAGCGCCAGGGTGCCGGTGACGATCGCGCCGCCGCTGTCACCGCCCAGGGTGCAGGCGGAGCTGGCGAAGCCGCGGACGACCTTCGCGTCGCCCTCGGTGGTGAACAGCTGGGTCTCGACCCGGTCGGCGACCACGAAGCCACAGGTGAAGGTGGACGATTGTCCGGACTTGCAGACCGGTGCGCCGACCACCGGGTCCGCGGTGCCGGTGATGCTCAGGGTGGTGCCGTTGGCACCGCGCACCGAGGGCTGATCCATCCCCGCGCCGACCGCCCGCTCGTTCAGCTGGATGACCGAATAGTCCAGGGTGCTGGGTCCGCCGAGTTCGGAGTGCACGAAAGTGCCGAGCTGCGGGCTGGCCGGGATGTTGCGGATATTCGGGCCGTACACGGCCGCGCGTTCGTCACCCTTGTCGAGATTGGGATTGCAGTGTCCGGCACTGATATTCAGTGCGTTTCCCGCGGAATCGACGCTGTTGAAGCCGAACGAGCAGACGTCCACGCTGCGCAGTTCGGAATCGTCGAGTGGACCGGGCGCGCTGATATAGGTATCGCCGCCCATCGGCCGGTGCTCGACCGGGCCGCCGCCCTCCGGGGAAAGGATGACTTTGATATTGGCGATGAGGGTCGGCAGGTTGAGCACATGCGCCAGTGGCGTATTCGCGACGTTCACGACCAGCTGGCTGTTGAGGAAATCGATGGCGATCGAATTGATCAGCTGCGAGATATCGCGAGGCTGGGCGGCCACCCATTGATTCAGCTGCGTCAGCGAGGTTTCCAGCGCGGCCGCCGAGAAGGGCGAAAGGCGGGTCGTGTATCCGTCGGCGCTGGCGACCTTGGCCGCATCCGGCGAGGTCACGGCGACGGTGGGTTTACCCTCCGGGGTCATCCAGGCGCCGGCGAAGACATCGGGACGCTCGGTGCGGAATTCCGAGGCATAGTTCTGCAGCTGCTGGGCCCGGGCGGCGCGATCCAGATATTCGGTCGGGGTCATATTCAGATCGCGGGACAGTGCTTGGACCAGTTCCGCCGGAAGGTCCCCCGCTCCGAGCTGTTCCGGCGCGGGCGCGGCCGTCGCCGGTGTCGCGCCGAACAGTGGAGTCAGGAGAACGGTCGAGCCGATGATGGCAGCTTTGACCGCGGCGCGACGCGCCACCGACTTGCGCATGGAGTCCCTTCGTCGGCACTGTGTGCCAGATAATTCCGTGGGCCACGGGTTGAATCCGTTGGCGCACAAGTTTGCTCGAGCTTCGACCGGGCTGCCGGGGTGGCCGGGATAACACCGGTCAGCGCAACACTCTAGGGCACAAAACGCTATCTGGCTTCTTCTTGACCGCCTTCCTTGGATCCGGTGTCGGGAAGTTCTACATCCGGGTCTTCGGTGCGGAACGGCACCGGGAACGGAAAGAACCTGGGACGGGTGCGGGTGGTCGTGGTTTCGGTCTCGGTGGGCTCGGTCAGCGTCGGACCGGAGGGCCAGGTGGTGGGACTCGACGGGTCGGTGGTGGGCGCCGGGGCCGTTTCGGTGACGGTCGTCGGAGCCGGCGTGGTCACCGGTGGTTCCACGGGATACGACGGCTCCGGCTCGTAGGTCGGCGTGGAGGTATAGGCCGCCTCGGGCTCCGGCGCGATGGGCTGCGGCAGTATCGGTGGTGGCTCGGGGGCGGGCGGCGCGGGCGTTTCGGTCACCGAGGTCGCGGGCTGGGTGTTCGGTTCCGCGGCGCCGGGCCGCAGGATCGCGGTGACCCCCAGTGCGCCGATGACCACGCCGCCGAGGGCGGCGGCCGCGACCAGCGCGGCGGTGCGGCGGGCGCCGCCGGAGTCGGATGCGGATTCGGGCGGGGCGGCCTTTGCCTCGGGTTTCTCGGGTTTCTCGGGTTTCGACGGATCCACGGCCGCCATCGCCGCGACGGATCCGGTGGCGATGCGCGGACCCGGCGTGGGGCCCAGCCCGGCGGCGAGCACCGCGAGACTCGGTCCCCCGTAGGTGGTTTCGGGATCCATGGCGGGCACCACCGCGGAGTACGCCTTGGCCGGGGTGTCGCCGTCGCGCAATTTGGGCATGACAAGGGTGTCCAGCGCGGAGTTCTGCGCGGTGGAGGGGTCCGGCGGGGTGGCGCCGGCGGGAGTCTCCAGGACGGCGGCCAGCGCGGCCCGGCCCGCGTTTTCGGCGAAGTACCTGCCGGTTTCCACCGGGGTGAGGCCGCGGGGCCGCGCCGGGAGCTCGTCCTCGCCGATCAGGGCCACTGATTTCAGGCCCAGGTAGTCGAGCGCGCCGCGCAGCGCCAGTACTTGGGCGGCGGGCCATTCGGCCGGATGGGTGGCGAGGAATTCGGCGGGGCCGTTGAGGTATTCAGCGGTCAGGTTGATCAGGCAGAACATGGCGGTGGCGAGTAGATCCTCACCGCGATAGGCCTCGCCGTCGTCGACAGCGACGCCCGCCGGGTCGCCGACAGCCGCGACGAAACCGGTGATCGTATGGGTGTGCCCGGGCGGAGGCACGGCGCCGCCGAGTGCCGCGTCGCCGTCGTCGGACATGTGCAGCACCGGCTCACGGAGGATGAAGTGCGGATCCCCGTCGTCGTCGACGACCGCCGCGGTGCACGCGTGCTCGGCGATGTGCAGGCCCACCCCAGTGGCCATTCTCGGATCCTCGCTTCGACTTCCTCATCCAAAAACCACGGTACGGGTTCGGCCGCGCACCATCGTCGCGCAACGCGGGGCGCCGAGGTCACCGTGGGCGGAGAACTGACAATAGCGCCGATGAGCCGTCTTTGCGGATCCGGGACCAACCGCTTCGGAGGTGCCGGGAGCGGCACGGCTGGGTCACGATGTCGCACCGATCGGGTTTGCCGTGGTGGGTGCGGGGAAGAATGGTGCGGGCGCCGGCGTACGGGGCGGGAATAGATCGCCGGCGGCCCGGGTTGAGCCGATCGACAATGTTGAGTGATATCGGCTCAAGTTTGACTTGACGGCCTCTCTGAAGCCGGGCAGGATTGAGCCGACCACGCTCAGTATTGCTGGGACCGTGCTCTATGTTCTGCCCGGGGCTGGTCCATGCTGTGGGCTCGCGGGCCCGTGGCGCCATGGGCTGAAGCCCGGACAGACACAAGCAGTCGAAATGAGGAGGAAACTAATGGCTCGTGCGGTCGGAATCGACCTCGGGACCACGAACTCGGTCGTCGCCGTTCTCGAAGGTGGTGAGCCGGTCGTCGTCGCCAACTCGGAGGGTTCGCGCACTACGCCCTCGGTCGTCGCGTTCGCCAAGAACGGAGAGGTGCTGGTCGGGCAGCCGGCCAAGAACCAGGCCGTGACCAACGTAGACCGCACGATCCGCTCGGTGAAGCGTCATATCGGCACCGACTGGACCGTGGAGATCGACGGCAAGAAATACACCTCGCAGGAGATCAGCGCGCGCACGCTGATGAAGCTGAAGCGTGACGCCGAGGCCTACCTGGGCGAGGAGATCACCGACGCGGTGATCACCGTCCCCGCCTACTTCGAGGACGCTCAGCGCCAGGCCACCAAGGAGGCCGGGCAGATCGCCGGCCTGAACGTGCTGCGCATCGTCAACGAGCCCACCGCCGCGGCTCTGGCCTACGGCCTGGACAAGGGCGACAAGGAACAGACCATCCTGGTCTTCGACCTCGGTGGCGGTACCTTCGACGTCTCGCTGCTGGAAATCGGCGAGGGCGTCGTCGAGGTCCGCGCAACCTCCGGTGACAACCACCTCGGTGGTGACGACTGGGACGAGCGGGTCGTGAAATGGCTGGTCGACAAGTTCAAGGCCAGCTCGGGCATCGACCTGACCAAGGACAAGATGGCGATGCAGCGGCTGCGTGAGGCCGCCGAGAAGGCGAAGATCGAGCTGAGCTCCTCGCAGAGCACCTCGATCAACCTGCCCTACATCACCGTCGACTCGGAGAAGAACCCGCTGTTCCTCGACGAGCAGCTGACCCGCGCCGAGTTCCAGAAGATCACCTCGGACCTGCTCGACCGGACCCGCGCGCCGTTCCAGTCCGTGGTCAAGGACGCCGGCATCAAGGTCGCAGATATCGACCATGTCGTGCTGGTCGGTGGTTCCACCCGGATGCCCGCAGTGTCCGAACTGGTCAAGGAACTGACCGGTGGCCAGGAGCCCAACAAGGGCGTGAACCCGGACGAGGTCGTCGCCGTCGGCGCCGCGCTGCAGGCCGGTGTGCTCAAGGGTGAGGTCAAGGACGTCCTGCTGCTCGACGTGACCCCGCTGTCGCTGGGTATCGAGACCAAGGGCGGCGTGATGACCAACCTCATCGAGCGCAACACCACCATCCCGACCAAGCGTTCGGAAACCTTCACCACGGCTAACGACAACCAGCCGTCGGTGCAGATCCAGGTCTTCCAGGGTGAGCGCGAGATCGCCGCGCACAACAAACTGCTCGGCTCCTTCGAGCTGACCGGTATCCCGCCGGCTCCGCGCGGTGTGCCGCAGATCGAGGTCACCTTCGATATCGACGCCAACGGCATCGTGCACGTGACCGCGAAGGACAAGGGCACCGGTAAAGAGAACACGATCAAGATCCAGGACGGTTCCGGCCTGTCCAAGGAAGAGATCGACCGGATGGTCAAGGACGCCGAGGCGCACGCGTCCGAGGACAAGGCGCGCCGTGAGGAAGCCGAGACCCGCAACCAGGCCGAATCGCTGGTACACCAGACCGAGAAGTTCATCGCCGACAACGAGGACAAGGTTCCGGCGGATGTGAAGTCCAAGGTCGAGTCCGCGATCGCCGAGGCCAAGACTGCGCTCGAGGGCACCGACACCGCCGCGGTGAAGGCCGCGGTGGAAAAGCTGGCCACCGAATCGCAGGCGTTGGGTCAGGCGATCTACGAGGCCCAGGCGGCCGACGGCGCGGCCGCCGGCAACGGGTCCGCCAACGCTGATGCCGGTGACGACCAAGTGGTCGACGCCGAGGTCGTGGACGAGCCGGTCGACACGGAGAAGAAGTGACGAACGCGGGAAACGCAGGAAACACAGGAGATTCACCGGAGCCGGTCAGCTTCGTCGACAAACGCAAGATCGATCCGGAGACCGGTGAGGTCCGGGAACAGGCCGGGGCGGCCAATGGCGCCGCCCCGGCCGGGGCCGAGGAGGGCGTCGCCCCCCAGGCGCCGCAGTCCGGACTGGAAGGCGACGCCGCCGAAGCGGCGCCCGCCGCCCCGGCGGATCCGTCGAACGAACTGGCCGAGCGCACTGCCGATCTGCAACGGCTGACAGCGGAGTACACCAATTACCGGCGCCGGGTCGAACGTGATCGCAAGACCGCGACCGACTCCGCCAAGGCCGCGGTGGTCACCGAGCTCCTCGGCGTGCTCGACGACCTGGACCGCGCCAAGGCACACGGCGATCTGGAATCGGGACCGCTGCGCTCGGTGGCCGACAAGTTGATCGAGGCATTGCGCAAGCAGGGGCTCGAGGAGTTCGGGTCCGAGGGCGAACCGTTCGACCCGAACCTGCACGAGGCAGTTCAGCACGAAGGTTCCGGACACGATCCGGTGATCGGCGTGGTGATGCGCAAGGGGTACCGCTTCGGCGAGCGGGTGCTGCGGCACGCGCTGGTCGGAGTCACCGACGGCGTGGACGATCTCGGGGCGGCCCCGGGTTCCGCGGCCGCGGCGGGACCCGACCGAGCGGAGGCATCGGATGCTGATGCCGGCTCGGGCAAATAGCGACAGCGAGAGAGGAGGAGCCGCCCGGTGAGTCAGCGGGAGTGGATCGAGAAGGACTTCTACAAGGAGCTGGGCGTCTCCTCCAACGCCTCCACGGACGAGATCAAGAAGGCGTATCGCAAACTCGCCCGTGACCTGCATCCGGATGCCAACCCCGGGGACGCCGAGGCCGAAGAGCGGTTCAAGGCGGTCAGCGAGGCGCACACCGTGCTGTCGGACCAGGCCAAGCGCGCCGAGTACGACGAGACCCGCCGCCTGTTCTCGGGCGGCGGGTACGGCCGGGGCGGTGGCGGTTTCACTCCGGGCGCCGGCGGTGGCGGGTTCTCGCAGAGTTTCGATCTGGGCGATATCTTCGGCCAGGCCGGGACCACCGCCGACGGCGGGATCGGCGATATTCTGGGCGGCCTGTTCAACCGGGGCGGTGGCGGTACGCGCACCAGCCGGCCCCGGCGGGGCGCCGACGTGGAGGCCGAGACGACCCTCGGGTTCCGCGAGGCGGCCAAGGGCGTCACCGTGCCGCTGTATCTGACCAGCCCGTCACCGTGCACCACCTGCCACGGCAGCGGCGCCAAACCGGGTACCAGCCCGCGGGTGTGCCCGATCTGCAACGGCAGCGGGGTCGTGAGCCGGAACCAGGGCGCGTTCGGATTCAGCGAACCGTGCGACGACTGCCGCGGCACCGGGTCGATCATCGACGACCCGTGCGTGGACTGTCACGGCAGCGGAATCCAGAATCGCACCCGCACCATCAACGTCCGGATCCCACCGGGTATCGCCGACGGGCAACGCATCCGGCTCGCCGGTCAGGGTGAGGCGGGCCTGCGCGGGGCGCCCTCGGGAGATCTGTTCGTCACCGTGCACGTCAGCCAGGACAAGGTCTTCGGCCGGGCAGGCGATGACCTGACCCTGGCACTGCCGGTCAGTTACAGTGAACTGGTGCTCGGCACGACCGTATCGGTGCCCACACTCGAGGGCCGGGTCGGCGTGAAAGTGCCGCCGGGCACCGCGGACGGGCGCATCCTGCGGGTGCGCGGCCGCGGTGTTCCCAAACGTACTGGTGGAGCCGGTGATCTGCTGGTCACCGTGAAGGTCGCCGTGCCGCCGAAGCTGGACGACGATGCCATCGTGGCGCTGCGCGCGCTGCAGGAGGCGGAGAAGGCCAGCGGGTTCGATCCGAGAGCGGGATGGGCAGGTGCGTGATGTCCGCTGATCCGAAACGGGCACCCGAGGGTGGTTCGGCGCGTCGCCCATCGGGCACCGAATACTTCGTGATCTCGGTGGCCGCCCAGCTGGCCGGTATGCACGCGCAGACCCTGCGCACCTACGACCGGCTGGGTCTGGTTACGCCGCAGCGCACCTCGGGTGGCGGTCGGCGCTATTCGGAGCGGGATGTCGAGCTGCTGCGCGAGGTGCAGCGGCTGTCCCAGGACGAAGGCGTCAATCTGGCCGGGATCAAACGGATCATCGAACTCACCAATCAGGTGAACGAACTCCAGCAGCGGTTGGTGGAACTGACCGCGCAACTGGCGCAGGAGCGGTCCCGGCCGGATTACCGGCCGGAACTGCTTCCACCGCAGCACAACACCGCGCTGGTGGTGTGGCAACCGCGTAATCGGCGGCGTTGAGGCCGTGTGTTTTGGCGCCGCCTGCGGCGTCGCGGGTTGCGGCCCCTGAGGCCCGCTGTTCGGCGCCCGAACCGCATGCGCCGCAGGCGCGAGTCCCGAGCGCTGAACGACCGCCTCCGGGGCCGACATTCATGGTCGGGGCCCGCCCCGGTTCCGCAAGCGGCAGAGCGACTGAGCGCAGCCGCCGAGCGCAGAAGTGAAGGACCGGGGCTGACAGGGCCCGGCCAGCGGCACGGCAGGCGGCGCAATCCAACACAGTCGCAATTGACAGGCCCGGACACCGCGGCGCCGCGGGCGGCGCAATTCAACACAGTTGGGGCGCCCGGTCTTGGAGCGGTGGGGTGAAGAGGTGCCGTGGCTGAGTGCGGGGTGAGGGCTGGGGATCGCGAGGACTTCCCTCGTACCGTGATCTTTTCTGTCGGATGGTCACCCCTTGGTGGTCGGGGCCCGCCCGGTTTTGGAGCGACGAAGCGAGGGAGCGCAGTGGCTGAGTGTCGGGGTGATCGCGAGGACGTCCCTCGTGCTGTGATCTTTTCTGTCGGATGGTCACCCCTTGGTGGTCGGGGCCCGCCCCGGTTCTGGAGCGACAGAGCGAAGGAGCGCAGCGACTGAGCGGCGGAGTGAAGAACCGGGGTTGACAAGGGCTACGACCCGCCCCGCCGAAGGCGGGGCAATAAACACAGCTCAGGCGCCTTCGAACTGGATCCGCTCCGCCGGGGTGCCCGCGTCGAGGAGGCGCTCCACGGTGGAGCGTGTCATGGCGGGGGAACCGCAGACCAGGACCTGGTGCCGATCGAATGAGCCGTAGGAGCCGACGACTTCGGCGAGGGTGCCCTGGAGCAGGTCGTCCTCGTCGAAACCTATGTCCACCCGGTGGCTTTCGTACCATCGGTCCGGCCAGGACGGGTCGTCCACACGTTCTACCACCGGCACCACAGTGAGCCACGGCAGGTCGGCTGCGAGCAGGACCAGCATATCGGCGGCGTAGAGCTCGCGCGGCGAGGAGCCGCCGAAGAAGAGGTAGGTGGTGGGCGGATCTTGTTCCCTGGCCAGTTCCAGGATCTGGGCGCGCAGCGGGGCCAGGCCGGTGCCGCCCGCGATCATCACTACTTCGTCACCGTCGGGGTCGACGGTGAACATGCCCTCGGGCACCGATAGTTTCCATTGGTCGCCGATCACGGTATCGGCCACGATCCCGCCGCTGCACCAACCGCCCGGCACCGTTCTCACATGGAATTCCAGCTTTCCGTCCAGCGACGGCGGGAGGGCGGGGGAGAACCGGCGCCGCATCCCCGGGAACTGTGGGACCTCGACCTGGAGGGACTGTCCCGCGGTGAACGGCACGTATTCGCCGATCAGCCGGACGACTGCCATATCGTGGCGTAACCGGTGGTGCTCGGCGACGTTGGCCAGCCAGTGCGAACGCTGGGACGAATGGCCGGGAGACACGCTGGGGTCGTTGGTCATACCTTCTCTCACCTGACATGCCGGGCCGGGTCGTTGTCCCCGGTACTCGATACGGTGCCGATACCGATCAGACCGGGTCGGTACTGATGATCTCCTCGGGGGTGCCGACCGCGAGCAGCGCGCGCCGGGTGTCGGCGATCATCTTCGCCGAACCGGCGATCTGGATCTGCCGATCCTCCCACGCGCCGAAACTGGCGACGACCGCGCCGAGGTTGCCGACCAGGCGCCGGTGCATTCCGTAGGGCGCGTCTTCGGTGGGGTGCGGGTACCACCAGGGGTTCGTCTTGTGTTCGCAGACCGGGACGATGGTGAGCCACGGATTGCTCTGCGAGAGTTGCCACATGTTCTCGACGTCGTAGAGATCGCAGGGGTACACCCCGCCGATGAAGAAGTGCACCCGGGGATTGATACCGCGCCGGCCCATTTCGATCAATTGCGCGCGCAGTGGCGCGACGCCGGTGCCCGACCCGATCATGAGCACATCGCGGCCGGTGTCCTGATCCACCTGCAGGCCGCCGAGCGGTCCGCCGATGAGCCAGCGGTCGCCGACTTTGGTCTCGCCGACGACGGACGGGCTCACCCAGCCGCCGCGCACCTTGCGGACGTGGAATTCGATCTCGCCGTAGGGATTCGACGGGATCGCGGGGGAGAGGTAGCGCCACATGCGGGGCCGCTGCGGCACCGATACCGGGACGTACTGGCCGGCCAGATAGGGGATCGGGTCGTCGGACTGCAGCCGGACGATCGCGAGGTCGTCGAGGACGTGCCGGTGCCCGACGACGGTGGCTTCCCAGTAGGGCGGCGAATCATCGGAATTGGCGCCGATGGCCATGGCGGCGGAGATGAGCAGGCAGACATCGCGCCAGCCTTCGGCCAACTCGCGGGTCCAGTAGGGGCCGTTGTAGGTCTGGAAGGCGGCGTAGAGCGCCGGGCCGGCCTGGTCGTAGTGCTCGGCTTCGACCCCGTATTTGCGGTGATCACGCGCCAGTTGTTCGAGGAACTTCTGGGCGCGATCCCAGTCCTCGAGGTGATCGAGCATGTACTGGATCGCAGTGGCCACCCGTTTCGCCTGCATATCCATGGCGGGCGGGAAAAGTTCCCGCAGCCGCGGATTCTCCGCGAACAGGTGACCGTAAAACGCGCTGACCAACCGCTCGGGTCCACTCGGTGCGTCGATCACCGACTGGAAATTGGCGCGGACCAGCGCTGCCGAACGCGCATCCACGGCGTGGAGCTTCCTTTCCCTGATATCCGACCCGGAGGGACATAACCGTTACCGGCGGTCCTTCACCCGACCAGTATCCCCGAAAAAAGAGATGATGGTGGGTGTGAAATACGGTTACCGGGTTTGGTTGATCTTGTTCGCGGGTATCGACGCGTCGTTGTGAGCCGTGACCCAGCACTTTTCTGGCAACCGGGCGGCGGAAACTCGTCGGCGAAAATTTCAAAGTTGAGCGGAACAGACTCAACCTTTCGGACGTTGAATCGGACAGAACGGCACGAGCCACCGGGACAGGTGCGGCTGCCGGATGAGATATCGACTAGCAGGAAGGTGCTTCGTGGACTCGTTCAATCCCACCACCAAGACTCAGGCCGCGCTCACTGCCGCACTGCAGGCCGCGTCGGCCGCCGGTAACCCGGAGATCCGGCCGGCCCACTTGCTGGTTGCCCTGTTGGACCAGACCGACGGGATCGCCGCCCCCCTGCTCAAGGCAGTGGGCACCGATCCGGCGACGGTGCGACGGGAGGCCCAGGACATCGTCGACCGGCTCCCGCGGGCCACCGGCGCCACCACTACTCCGCAATTGGGCCGGGAAGCGCTCGCCGCGATCACCGCGGCCCAGCACCTGGCCACCGAACTCGGCGACGAATTCGTCTCCACCGAGCATGTGATGGTGGGCCTGGCCTCCGGGGACACCGATGTGACCATGCTGCTGGAGAAATACGGCGCCACCGCCGCGGCGCTGCGGGAGGCCTTCACCGCCGTGCGCGGCACCGCCCGGGTCAGCAGTCCGGACCCGGAGGGCAGCTACCAGGCGCTGGAGAAGTACTCCACCGACCTCACCGACGCCGCCCGCGCCGGGAAACTGGACCCGGTGATCGGGCGCGATACCGAGATCCGCCGGGTGGTGCAGGTGCTGTCGCGGCGCACCAAGAACAATCCGGTGCTGATCGGCGAGCCGGGCGTCGGCAAGACCGCGATCGTCGAGGGCCTGGCCCAGCGCATCATCGCCGGCGACGTACCCGAATCGCTGCGCGGGAAATCCGTCGTCTCGCTCGACCTGGGCGCCATGGTCGCGGGCGCGAAATACCGCGGCGAATTCGAGGAGCGGCTCAAGGCGGTGCTCGAGGAGATCAAGTCCAGCGCCGGGCAGATCATCACCTTCATCGACGAACTCCACACCATCGTCGGCGCGGGCGCTACCGGTGAATCCGCCATGGATGCCGGGAACATGATCAAACCGATGCTGGCGCGCGGTGAACTGCGGCTGGTGGGCGCGACCACGCTCGACGAGTACCGGAAGCACATCGAGAAGGACGCGGCGCTGGAACGCCGGTTCCAGCAGGTGATCGTGGGCGAACCCTCGGTGGAGGACACCGTGGGCATTCTGCGCGGGATCAAAGAGCGCTACGAGGTGCACCACGGAGTGCGGATCACCGACTCCGCGCTGGTGTCCGCGGCCGCGCTCTCGGACCGCTACATCACCTCCCGCTTCCTGCCGGACAAGGCGATCGATCTGGTCGACGAGGCGGCGTCGCGACTGCGGATGGAGATCGATTCGCGGCCGGTGGAGATCGACGAGGTCGAACGCGCGGTGCGCCGGCTCGAGATCGAAGAGGTCGCGCTCGAGAAGGAGACCGACGCGGCGTCCGCGCAGCGGCTGGAGAAGCTGCGCGCCGAACTGGCCGACGACCGCGAGAAACTCAATCAGCTCACCACCCGCTGGCAGAACGAGAAGACCGCGATCGACCAGGTCCGTGTGCTCAAAGAGCAGCTCGAGGCGTTGCGCGGCGAATCCGATCGCGCCGAACGCGACGGTGACCTGGGCAAGGCCGCCGAACTGCGATACGGCCGGATCCCGACCCTGGAGAAGGAGCTCGCCGAAGCCGAGCGGATCTCCGGTGCGGCGGCCGACGGGGAGGTCATGCTCAAGGAGGAGGTCGGCCCGGACGATATCGCCGAGGTCATCTCGGCCTGGACGGGTATCCCGGTGGGTCGGCTGCTCGAGGGCGAGACGGAGAAACTGCTGCGGATGGAGGCCGAACTCGGCCGCCGGGTGGTCGGGCAGACCGACGCGGTGCGGGCTGTATCCGATGCGGTGCGCCGGGCCCGGGCCGGTGTCGCCGACCCGAACCGGCCGACCGGATCGTTCCTGTTCGTCGGTCCCACCGGCGTCGGCAAGACCGAGCTGGCCAAGGCGCTGGCCGATTTCCTGTTCGACGACGAACGGGCGATGGTCCGCATCGATATGAGCGAGTACAGCGAGAAGCACGCGGTCGCCCGCCTGGTCGGCGCTCCGCCGGGGTACGTCGGCTACGACCAGGGTGGACAGCTCACCGAGGCGGTGCGGCGGCGACCCTACACCGTGGTGTTGTTCGACGAGATCGAGAAGGCGCATCCCGATGTGTTCGACATCCTGCTCGCCGTACTGGACGAGGGCCGGCTCACCGACGGCCAGGGCCGGACGGTGGATTTCCGCAATACCATCCTGATCCTGACCTCCAATCTGGGCGCCGGGGCCGACGCGGAGTTCGTGATGAACGCCGTGCGCGCCGCGTTCAAACCGGAGTTCTTGAACCGGCTCGACGATGTGGTGATGTTCTCCGCGCTCGACGAGGATCAGCTCGCCCACGTCGTGGATATCCAGATCGATCAATTGCAGCGGCGGCTCGCGCAGCGCCGGCTGACCCTCGACGTCACCGATTCGGCCCGCTTCTGGCTGGCGGTGCGCGGTTACGACCCCGTCTACGGCGCCCGGCCGCTACGGCGGCTCATCCAGCAGTCGATCGGCGACACGCTCGCCAAGGAACTGCTGGCCGGGAAGGTCGTCGACGGCGACACGGTCGACGTCACGGTCACTCCCGACGGCGACGGGCTCGTCGTGGGGCCGCGCGATCGTGCCGCGGCGCCGGTGGTGGCCGGTCCGCAGGGGTAGGCGGCCGCCGAACCCTGTCCCCGTCGGAAGGCCGCGGCCCGGTCCCGGACGACTGTGTTCGTCCGGGACCCGCGTTCGGCCGCGGCGAGGGACGGCTGGTGTTGTGGGCGCGGAGTCGCCATAACGACGTGCACGGCCGCAGCGGAGGAGGAGGTGCGCTTAGTCTGGGTGGCATGACCAACCCGAACGATCCCTGGGCAAGGCGGCCGGACGACGATCCGACCCAGCACCTGGGTCAGCCGGGGGAATCGGCAACCGAGAAGCTGTCCACCGGCGGCGGCCCGGCGGGATACGGGGAGTCGACGACGGCTTATCCGGGCAACGATCCCTACGGCGGCTGGGGGCCGGGTCCGAACCCCACTCGCGAGATGCCGACCTATCAGAGTCAGCCCTACGACAACCAGTGGGGCGCGTACGGGCAGTATCCGCCGGGCGGCCCGCCGGAACCGCCGCGACCGCCCCGGAAGACCGGGATGTGGGTCGGTATCGCGGCCGCCGCCATCGTGTTGATCGGCCTCGCCGGTATCGCGGCCGGCCTGCTCTTCGGCGGCGACGATTCCCAGCCGACCGCCTCGGATACGAAAACGACCAGTCGCACCCTCGGTCGTGAGGTGCCGACCGCTCCCGGCGATTCCGGCCCAGCGCTCCCGAGCTTGCCCGGTCTCCCGGATATGCCCGACACCGGCGACCCCGAGGCCGGCGGCACCACCATGGGCACCATCAGCACGAATTCCGGCGGGACGCTGACCCTCAGCACCCTCGCGGGTAAAGAGGTCACCGTGCACACCACGCCGTCCACTCAGGTGATCTCGCTGGCCGGGACCACCGTCGAGGCCCTGCCCACCGGAGACCTGGTGATAGTGCAGGGGCAGAAGAGTTCGGACGGATCCATCCAGGCCGAGGTCATCATCAGCACCGCCCTCGAAGGAGGCGGGCGATGAAAAACCGCGGCGCGCAGTGTGGGTGCCCGGCAATACGCCGGGCGGGTCGATAGGCTAGGCGACGATGACGGCAATGTGGTTCGGGCTGGCGGCAATCACCCTCGTGGGTGCGATAGTGCTGCTCTATTTCGACCGGCGACAGCGGCAGCGGACCGGTCACGCGCGCCAGGTGTGGGCGAAAGCCCAGGGATACACCTATGTGTCGGTGGAGCCGGCGCTCGCTTCGACGTGGCGGCGCGGTGCGCTGGCCAAGCTCGGGTATCTGACCGCGGTCGACGTGGTGACCGGTATCCGCAAGGGCGAGAAGTTCGTACTGCTCGACCTCGAGGATTCCGCGACCCTGGTCGCCGTGCGCCGGCAGATCGGTTCGGATATCGATGTCGATATGCGGCTCAAGACGATGAATCCGCCCAAGGACGCCGATCTCGAACTGCTCGGCGCCATCGGCGACCGCGTGGTGTTCGCGACCAATCCCGAGATCGCGCGGCACGCGGTCGACCAGCGGATGGTCGCGTTCATCGAGACCCTGGCAGATACGGTGCAGATGCTGTGGAGTGAGGGCAATTGGACCCTCGGGATGCTCCCGGTCGGTACCGCGGCCAAGGATTGGGAGACCGGAATCGATGCCGTGCTACGACTCTCGGGTCTACTGCACGTGCTGCCGCCGGTCACCGAACCCCGGCCCGAGGACGCCGAACCCGGCGCCGCGCGTCCGCGGGCCCGGATCCGGTCGGCGGAATACGACGATGCGGACCGGGACCAGGACTTCGACGATTTCGCCGACGACGACCGCGGCGGCCGCTACGACCATCCGGCGCCCAATGTCCGCTATCGCCAGGACGATCCGGGCGACCTCGACGAACCGGCCCGCCGTGAACCCGAATCCGGCGACGCGCCGCGGCGGCCGAGCCTGGCCGTGGTTCCGGACGGCCGGTCGGTGAACCGTTCCGCGCGCTCCGAACCGGATCGCGACGGCGGCACCCCGCGGCGTCGTGAATCCGATCCGGAAGACGAGCAGGAACAGCATCAGCCCGGTGGTCCCTTCCATCCGGGGTTCCGTCCCTATCAGGGCCCGGTACCGCAGTAAGTTCCCGGTACGCACTCCGCGCGACCTGCGACAACTCCGCGCGGAGCACACCCGTATCCTGCTTCGCAGGCGCCGCAGCGTGCGCCGGGACAATACTGCCGTGGCTCGCCTCAGTGGGCGGAAGGACACCGATGATCGACCAGTCAACGACCGACCGGGACGTTTTGGCCGGGCTGGTGCGCGATTTAGCCGTCGTGCACGGCAAGGTGACGCTGTCCTCGGGTAACGAGGCCGACTACTACGTCGACCTACGCCGGGCCACCCTGCACCACCGGGCCGGTCCATTGATCGGCAAATTGCTGCGGGACCTGGCCGCCGATTGGGATTTCGACGCCGTCGGCGGACTGACCATGGGGGCCGATCCCGTCGCGCTGGCCGTGATGCACGCTCCAGGCCGCCCGATCGACGCGTTCGTTGTGCGCAAGGCGGCGAAAACCCACGGTATGCAACGGCAGATCGAGGGTCCCGATGTGGTGGGCAGACGGGTGCTCGTCGTCGAGGACACCACCACCACCGGCAATTCCCCGCTGACCGCGGTCCGCGCCCTGCGCGACGCGGGCGCCACGGTGGTCGGTGTGGCCACCGTCGTGGACCGCGAAACCGGCGCCGACCGGATCATCGCGAAAGAAGGGCTCGAGTACCGCTCGATCCTGAGTCTCGAGGATCTGGCGCTGAGCTGAATATCGACAGGCTGTGCACCCGCGAAATCGCGCTCGGTTAGCCTGAGAATCCGTCAGTACTGCAAGTGAAGGGTCGTGAATGTCGTGGTGAGCATTGCCGGCAAAAAGGGGCACGACAACGTCGCAATGCTCGGCATCGGCGCCTACCGGCCGCGGCGTGTGGTCAGCAATGACGAGGTGTGCCAGGTCCTGGATTCCTCCGATGAATGGATCTTCGAACGCAGCGGTATCCGCAACCGGCGCTGGATCAGCGGCGACGAAACGCTGCGGTCCATCTCGGTGGCGGCGGCTCGGCGCGCCCTGCGTAACAGCGGTGTGGATCCGGCGCGGATCGGCGCCCTCATCCTGGCGACCTCCAGCTGGCCCATGCTCACCCCCCACGGCGCCCCGATCGTCGCCAGTGATCTGGGTATGAACGGTATCCCGGCGTTCGACCTGACCTCCGGATGCGGCGGTTTCGGCTACGGACTCGGCGTCGCCACCGATATGATCCGCGCCGGTTCCGCCGACTACGTGCTGCTCATCGGCGCCGAGACCATGACCATCGGTATCGACCCCACCGATCGCGGCACCGCGTTCATCTTCGGTGACGGCGCGGGTGCGGTGGTGATCGGACCGAGCGAGGAGAACGGTATCTCGCCGACGGTCTGGGGCAGTGACGGCGAGAACGCCGAGGCGATCAAACAGGACATCAATTTCATCGACTACATGCAGCGCGCCCAGGATCTACAGGGCACCGACCCGGCTGTGGAACCGGTGGGCCGGATGGCCCTGCGCATGGAAGGCCCCCGGGTCTTCCGCTGGGCCGCGGTCACCCTGCCCCGCGCGCTGTCCACCGCCCTGGATGTGGCGGGAGTGTCCAAGGACGATATCGAGGTCTTCATCCCTCATCAGGCCAATGCCCGGATCAATGAGCTGATGAAGAAGAACCTGGGTCTGGCCGACGAGATCCCGATGGCAGGCGATATCGAGAACACCGGCAATACCTCCGCCGCGTCGATACCGCTGGCCATGGAGGAAATGCTGGCCACCGGCAAGGCCAAGGGCGGCCAGCTGGCGCTGCTGCTGGGCTTCGGCGCCGGGCTCAGCTATGCGGGTCAGGTGGTCATCCTGCCGCCCGCGCCCGACGAGTCGAGTCTCTGAGATGCGTCCGCTGCGCGCCGGTTACCTGGCCGCGACGGCGGTGACCGTGGTGGGTGCGCTCAGCGGCCGCGAGCGACTGCAGTGGGTGTCCAAACCGCTGATGATGCCGCTGCTCGCCGCGGATGTCGCGACCAGCGGCGCCGATATCGCACCGGCCGACCGGACGCTGTTGCTGAGTTCGCTGGGCGCCGCCACTGTCGGAGATGTGCTGCTCATCGCTCCGGACGACGACCGCCGGCTCATTGCCGGGGCCTCGTCGTTCGCCGTGATGCAGACCGGATACGCGCTGCTGTGGCGGCGGTACGGGGCACGTCCGTCGCTCGCCGTCGCGCTGCCGCGAGTGCTGGCCTGGATAGGCGCCGGCGCCCTGTTGCGTGCCAAGGCGCCGGAACTGGCCGCGCCGCTGAGCGCCTACGGCGCGACTCTGGGCGCCGCGGCGGTGCTGGCCTCCGATCCGGCGCTGGCCTCGGACGCGGACAACGTTGTGGGACTGAATATTCCGAATGCGGATCCACGCAGCCGGCTCGGCGTGGGCGCTCTGCTGTTCACCGTGTCGGACGGGCTCATCGTGTTGCGGCGGTTGTTCGCGCGCGGTGATCGGCCCCGCCGGGTGATCGAAGGGGTGATCCTGGCGACCTACGGCGCCGCCCAGTTCCTGCTGGCCGATCCGGCAGTTCATACGCGGGGACATTCCGGTGGGCCCGGGGCCGAACGTATTTCCGCTGGTGACTCTTCGGCGGCGGCGGATACCATCCACGGATGAGCTATCCGCCGCCCGCGTACGGCTATTACCCGTACGGTCCGCCGCCGCCGGACCACCCGCAGGCGACCACGGTGCTGATCCTGGGCATCCTCGGAATGATGTTCTGCCAGTTCTGCGCACCGTTCGCGTGGGTGATGGGCCGGAGAGCGCTCAACGACATCGATGCCTCCGGCGGCACCATCGGTGGTCGTAGCAATGTGATGGTGGGTTATGTGCTCGGGATCGTCGGTTCGGCGCTGCTGATCCTGGCGGTACTCGCGGTCGTCGTCTATATCGTCGTCGTGGTGGTGGCAGTCGGAGCCGGCGCCGGTTCCTGATCAGCCCGCACGATCGCGCTCCGGCGCGGTGCCCGCTGCGGGCGCGGCGGCGCTCACCAGGCCGTGGTCAGATCCGCGTGCTGCCGGACCCAGGCGTGCATGGCGATACCCGCCGCCACCCCCGCGTTGATACTGCGGGTGGATCCGAATTGAGCGATGGACACCGTGAGGACGGCGGCGTCGCGTGCGCTCTCGGTGACGCCCGGCCCCTCCTGGCCGAACAGCAGCAGGCAACGCCGGGGCAGCCGTACCGTTTCCAGCGGTACCGACCCCGGCACATTGTCGACCGCGACCACGCTCAGGTCCTCGGCGCGGGCGAATTCCAGCAGCGCGTCGATATCCGCGTGGTGCGCGATGTGCTGGTAGCGGTCGGTGACCATGGCGCCGCGGCGATTCCAGCGGCGGCGGCCGACGATATGGACCGCGTCGGCGGCGAAGGCGTTGGCGGTGCGCACCACCGTGCCGATATTCGCGTCGTGCCCGAAGTTCTCGATGGCGACGTGGAACGGATGCCGACGCCGATCGATATCGGCCACGATCGCTTCCCGGGTCCAGTAGCGGTACGCGTCCACCACATTCCGGCGGTCCCCCGCGGCGAGCAGCGCCGGGTCGAGCCGATCGTCCTCCGGCGGTGGACCGTCGTGTTCGACGTCCCATGGGCCGACGCCGTGCGGACTTTCACCCCATTCGGTGGGACCGGACCCGGTTTCCTCCCGGTCGTCCGTGGCCGAGTCGTACCGGGCGATAGGCGCGGAGCCCGGCGTATTCGTAGCGGCGCCCCCGGGGGTCTTTCCCGAGGGCTGGGCTGGGTTCGCGTCGGCCGGTGGTGCTGGGTTCGTCACGGCACGATCGTAGTGTGGGCGGGCGGGACCGCACCGGCTCGGTCTGGTCCGTTCGAAATGCGTTGCGCGAACGCAGGTTTACCGGCTGGCGCGGCACAGCGCCCCGCTCAGGGCCGCTCGGGGCTGATGCCGATAACCAGATGTTAACCCCACTTGACAGCCCGGGGGGCTCGCTTCGTAGGCCTGGCCGGGAGCAATTCTGCGAGGTCCGGAAGGAATCCGTGGAAAGTCGCACGGTTCCGCGTCGACTCGATAACAATTGAGCGGCGGAAAAGACGATTCGCCTGGCACTATGGGTTTTATGACCCCGCCCAGCGACGATCTCGACGTGCCCCGGCGCCCGGGCGGGCGACAGCGCAGGCCGCTGGGCGACCCCGCGTCGCTCTGGTCCGAACGCGCGGACCGGGCCGAAGCCGCGATCCTGTCGCGTCATCTGAGACCGGTCTGGCTATTGCCCGGTACCGCGCTCGGCGTGGTCGGCTGGCCCTCGATCCGGCGCGAGCGATTCTTCCTGACCTGGCACTACTGGTGGCAGGCCCATCTCATCGACTGCGCCGTCGACGCCGCGAACCGGGCGCCGACCATCGAACGCCGCAAACGGGTCGCCGGTCTGGTCCGTTCGCATCGGCTGCGCAATCTCAGCGGCTGGACCAACCGCTACTACGACGATATGGCCTGGCTGGCCATCGCCCTGGAGCGTGCCGCCCGCATCCACGACAACGGAAAAGCCGTCGGCGCCCTGGGGCCGCTGGAACAGAAGCTGTACACAGCATGGAACCCCGACGTCGGCGGCGGTATCCCCTGGCGGGTCGGGGCGGATTTCTACAATGCGCCGGCCAACGGTCCCGCCGGTATCGCACTGGCCCGGCTCGGCCGGTACGAGCGGGCGGCCGATATGGCCGACTGGATCGATGCCACCCTGCGTGATCCGGAGACCGGCCTGATCTTCGACGGTATCCATCTCCCCGCCGGTGACCTGGAACGTCCGATCTACAGCTACTGCCAGGGTGTCGTGCTGGGCTTGGAGACCGAACTCGCGGTGCACACCGGCGATCCCGGCCACCTGGATCGGGTGCACCGCCTGCTGGACGCTGTGGAAGACCAGCTGACCACCGAGGCGGTGGTGCGCGGCGGGTCCGGCGGTGACGGCGGACTGTTCAACGGAATCCTCATCCGCTATCTCGCGCAGGTCGCGCTCATGCTGCCCGGTGAAGAGCACGAGCAGGTCGCCGACCGGCGCACGGCCGCTCGGATCGTCAAGGAATCGGCGGCCGCGGCGTGGCGGAACCGGCTCGATGTCGAGGGCGAACCGCTGTTCGGCCACGACTGGTCGGTATCGGCTCAGCTGCCCAGCGGTAGCAGGGGCGCCGGCGGGCTCACCACGAACGGCGCGGTGAGCTCGTCGAAAGTGCCCGAACGTGACCTATCGGTACAACTGTCGGGTTGGATGCTCATGGAAGCCGCCCATATGGTCACCGCGGCCGGACTGTAGATCGCATCGTTCCCGGCCGTTGCCGAGATGCCGTCCCGGCTCATGGGCGGCTCGCCGGAGTCCGGGCAGCGGCATCGTATCGGCGTCGGCGGCGGGCGCCGAATCCAGATCGAAATCCTCTTCCGGCTGTGCCATCTCGTGCCGGTACTGCCGGATACCGATGATCGTGCCCACGATCAGGCAGAACACCAGCGACCCGATCACAATGGGCATCAGCCAGGAGATCCGCTGGATGAAGCCGCCCGCGTAGTACCCCATCAGCAGCAGTACCGGAGCCCAGATGATCGCCCCCAGGGTACTGGCGGCGGTGTAGCGGCGGTGATCCATCTCGGCGGCTCCGGCCACCATCGGGCAGAGGGTGCGCACCCACGGAATCCATCGGGCGATCAGTACCGCCGCGAACCCGTGCCGTTGCAGCAGATCGGCCACGCGCGTCAGATTTCGGGTGTTGATATAGCGCCCGTTCTGCCGGGCGACGATCTTGTGCCCGGTACGTCGCCCGACCATGTAACCGACTTGGTTGCCGGCGACGGCGGCGACCATGGCGCCCACCGCGAGCAGCCACACCTGGGTTTCGCCGGTGGCGTGCGAGGCCATCACGACTCCCGCTGTGAGCAGCATCGAATCGCCGGGCAGGAACAGTCCGAGAATGAAGGCGCATTCCAGGAAGACGAAGGTCAGCACCACTGTCCAGACGAGCGCCGGCCCGGCGGAGATCAGGGGTTCGAAGCTGCCCATCGCATGGGGCAGGGCCTGGACGGTCACCACTTACCGTACGGAAGTCTCGTTAGTGCCGACCCTGCCGTTGTTGGGCACCGCAGGGAGGGGCATGGTGCTGGTGACCTGCCCGTGCGTATCGACGGCCGGAAGCTCCGCGGTGGAGGCCAGAGCGCCGTTCCCGGCGGGCTCCGCGACCGCTTTGCGGCCGAGCAGCCGCTTCGCGATCGCGGAGATCCCCGGCAGGATCGAGATGAACACGATGAGCAGGAAGATCGCCTCGACGTGGTCGCGGATGAACGCCACATTGCCCAGGAAGTATCCGAGGATCGTCACACCGCCGCCCCAGGCGATCGCGCCGACGATATCGAAGGCGACGTAACGCTGGTAGCTCATCTTGGAAACCCCGGCGAGAACCGGCATGAAAGTACGGACGATCGGGACGAATCGGGCCAAGATGATCGTCTTGGGGCCGTGCTTCTCGAAGAATTCGTGTGTTTCGGTGATGTAGCTCTTCTTGAAGAAGCGGGTGTCCTCCTTGTGGAAGAGCGCCGGACCGAGGGCCCGGCCGATCCAGTATCCGCACTGGTCACCGGCGAAAGCGATGAACGCGACGGCCGGGAGGAGAACCCAGATCGATACCGGCGGGTTGGGCTGCGCCGCCAGCAGGCCGCCGGTGAACAGCAGCGAATCGCCGGGCAACAGGGGGAACAGCAGGCCGGTCTCGATGAAGACGATCACCAGGATGGCCGGTAGCACCGCGTTCTTCAGCCAGGTCTCGGTCAACAGGTGCATCGGGTCGAGCAGTTCGGTCAGAGCCAGATTGCTCGTCACCGCGTCGGTAGCTGCCAGCGCAATCACCCGGCCCACAGTACCGGTTACATCGGCGTCCGCAGGGTGCGGCGGCGCAAACAATCCCCTTATACCGGATGAAACCTGCCTGCCTTAGGGTATGTGCAGAAACAGACAATCCCACTTCTGCCGCACAACACGGAGGTCTTCACAGTGCCGATCGCGACTCCGGAGGTCTACGCCGAGATGCTCGGTCAGGCCAAGGCGAACTCTTTTGCCTTCCCGGCCATCAACTGCACATCGTCGGAGACGATCAACGCGGCGATCAAGGGGTTCGCCGAGGCCGGCAGTGACGGGATCATCCAGTTCTCCACCGGCGGCGCGGAGTTCGGTTCCGGCCAGGGTGTGAAGGATATGGTGACCGGGTCCGTCGCGCTGGCCGAGTTCGCGCACGTGGTGGCTGCGAAGTACGACGTCACCATCGCGCTGCACACCGACCACTGCCCCAAGGACAAACTCGACGGGTTCGTCCGCCCGCTGCTGGCCATCTCGCAGGAGCGGGTGAACGCGGGACAGAATCCGCTGTTCCAGTCGCATATGTGGGACGGTTCGGCTGTTCCGATCGACGAGAACCTGTCGATCGCGCAGGATCTGCTCGCCGCCGCCAGCTCCGCCAAGATCATCCTCGAGGTCGAGATCGGAGTCGTCGGCGGCGAAGAAGACGGTGTCGAGGCCGAGATCAACGACAAGCTCTACACCTCGCCCGCCGATTTCGAGAAGACCATCGACGCGCTCGGCGCCGGCGAGAAGGGCAAGTACCTGCTCGCCGCGACGTTCGGCAATGTGCACGGTGTGTACAAGCCGGGCAATGTGGTGCTCAAGCCCGAGGTGCTGGCCGAAGGGCAGCGGGTGGCCGCGGCCAAGTTGGCCCTGGCCAATGACGCGCAGCCGTTCGACTTCGTGTTCCACGGTGGTTCGGGCTCGCTGAAGTCGGAGATCGAGGATTCGCTGCGCTACGGCGTGGTGAAGATGAACGTCGACACCGACACCCAGTACGCGTTCACCCGCCCGATCGCCGCCCATATGTTCAGCAATTACGACGGTGTGCTCAAGATCGACGGCGAGGTCGGCAACAAGAAGGCCTACGATCCGCGCAGCTACCTGAAGAAGGCCGAGCTGTCGATGGCCCAGCGGGTGCTGCAGGCGTGTGCGGACCTGAAGTCCGCAGGGCGCTCCATCAGTGCCTGACCTGTTCCCGAGACCCGCAGCCAGATGACCCTCGATCTCCGTGTGCTGGGGCCCGTGCGATTACTGGTCGGTGATGAGCCGGTGCCGGTCGGCGGGCCCAAACCCCGGGCGCTGCTGGCCGCGCTCGCGGTGAACCGGCGCCGGGCGGTGGCCTCGTCCACCCTGGCCGATATGGTCTGGAACGAGGAGCCGCCCGACGCCTACGCGGCCAGCCTCCAGGTTTTCGTTTCCAATATCCGTAAGGCGCTGCGTAATTCGGGCGTCGACCCGGCCGGTGTGCTGCGCACCGAGTCGTCGGGCTATCGGCTCGAGATCGCCGACGACGCGTGTGATCTCGGCCGGTTCGAGGCCGCCCGGGACGCGGGTAGCCGGGCCACCGCCGCGGGCGATCACGCGTCCGCCTCCCGGCTGTTCTCCACCGCGCTGCGCGAATGGAACGGCCGGGCACTGTCGGACCTGGCGGGACTCGGATTCGCGGACGGTTTCGCCACCGCGATGGAAGAGGAACGCCTGCTGGCGGTCTCGGCGCGTTTCGACGCGGAGATCGCCTGCGGACGTTCCGTCGCGGTGATCGGGGAACTGGTCGCGCTGACCAACGAGCATCCGCTCCGGGAGCCGCTGTGGGGGCAGCTCATCACCGCGCTCTACCTCTGCGAACGGCACGCCGACGCGCTGGAGGCGTGCCGGCGGGTGCGCGCGGTGCTGGCCGAGGAACTCGGTATCGACCCCGGTCCCGCACTGGTCGAGCTGGAACGGCGGGTGCTGCGGCAGGAACCGCTCAGCACCGTCGAATTGAAGAGTGTGGAGCGGATGGCCGCGGCGATGACCGATACGGTCACCGAGGTACCGCGCACCGTGCGCAGCGGGCAGCTGCGGCTACCGGACGGGCGGACGGTGCTGGTCGCCCACGGCGGTTTCCGGATCGGCCGGATGACCGACAACGATCTGATCCTCGACGATCCGAAGGCCAGCCGCTATCACGCCCAGATCAAGCTGGGCCGGGCCGGGCTCCTGATCGAGGACCTGGATTCGGCGAACGGGGTCTTCGTCAACGAACAGCCCATCGATACCGCGCTGCTGGCCGACGGCGATTCGATCCGGATCGGCGGCACGGTGCTGGGGTTCCAAGCGGTCCGCTGAACTGCCCGGCGCTCAGCCGAGGACGTCGTGGCGGACGATGGTCTCGTCGCGACCCGGGCCCACCCCGATACAGGAGATCCGGGCGCCCGAGAGCTCTTCCAGCCGCCGCACATAGGCCTGGGCGTTGGCGGGCAACTCCGCGAAGGTGCGTGCGCCGGAGATGTCCTCCCACCAGCCGGGCATCTCCTCGTAGATCGGTTTGGCGTGATGGAACCCGGTCTGTGTGGTCGGCATCTGCTCGACTCGTTCGCCGTCGACCTCGTAGGCCACGCAGATCGGCACCCGGTCCAGGCTGGACAGCACATCGAGCTTGGTGAGGAAGTAGTCGGTGATCCCGTTGACCCGGGTGGCGTAGCGGGCGATCACCGCGTCGAACCAGCCGCAGCGCCGGGCCCGGCCGGTGGTGACCCCGACCTCCCCGCCGGTCTTGGCCAGATACGCGCCCGATTCGTCGAACAGCTCGGTCGGGAACGGGCCGGAGCCGACGCGGGTCGTGTAGCACTTGAGGATGCCGAGCACGGTGCCGATCTGGTTGGGTCCGATACCCGCGCCCACCGCGGCGCCTCCCGCGGTGGGGTTCGACGAGGTGACGTAGGGGTAGGTGCCGTGATCGACGTCGAGCAGGGTGCCCTGTGACCCTTCCAGCAAGACGGTTTCGCCGCGCTCGAGCGCCAGGTTCAGTTCCAGCCGGGTATCGCTGATGCGGTGCCTGAACCGCTCGGCCTTCGTCAGCACCTCTTCCACCACCTGCTGCGGCTCCAGCGCGCGCCGGTTGTAGATCTTCACCAGCACCTGATTCTTGAACTCGAGTGCGGCCTCCACCTTCTGGGTGAGGATCTTCTCGTCCAGTACGTCCGCGACGCGCACGCCCACCCGAGCGACCTTGTCCTGGTAGCAGGGGCCGATACCGCGACCGGTCGTGCCGATCTTGTTGTTGCCGAGGAACCGCTCGGTGACCTTATCGATGGCCACGTGGTACGGCATGATCAGATGCGCGTCCGCGGAGAGCAGCAGACCGGAGGTGTCCACAGCGCGATCCTCGAGCCCGGCGAGCTCGTCCAGCAGGACACCCGGGTCGACGACCACGCCGTTGCCGATGACGTTCTTGACGCCGGGGGTCAGGATGCCCGAAGGGATGAGGTGCAGCGCGAAGTTGTCGCCGTTGGGCAGCACCACGGTATGGCCGGCATTGTTACCGCCCTGGTACCGCACTACCCACTGCACGCGGCCGCCGAGTAGATCGGTGGCTTTGCCCTTGCCCTCGTCACCCCACTGGGCGCCGATGAGGACGATTGCCGGCATGGTCGTGTCTCCTACGGTTCGACGCGCAGCACGCACCTCGTGCTGCAGCTACCTGCCGTAATGAGGAGGAAGCCGGGAGCACAGTCTAGCCGAGCCCGCGTGGCGGCCCGGGAACGGTCGCCGTGCCCGGGCCGTTGCGCGGGTCGTCACGGGCCACCCTTTACACTCGTGGGTGACCGGTCCGAGGGAGGGTGTTGGGCGTTTGAGTACCCAGGTTCTCCGCTGTGCCGACACACCGGTACCCATCGCGCTCGCCGCGCTGTCCACCACGCAGACCGAGACGATTCCGGACTCCGCCCTGATCGACGAGATCCTGCCGGTGCTGGCCGCCGACAGCCTGCCGCGCCTGATCGTGCTCGGCGGTGACGCGGCGTTGGCCGCGGTACTCACCCACTTGATGCGGACCGAACGGTTGCATGTGGAGGTGGGCTATGTGCCGTTGGACGACACCTATGCGGCGCGGGCCTATGAGCTCGGCACCGGCAATGCCGCGGCCAAACGCGCGATAGGGGGCGCCGCCGAACAGGTGCCGCTGGTGCGCGACGACACCGGGACCGTGCTGGTGGGCCGAGCCAAGATCACCGGTCCGGACGGCGCCCATCTCACCGGTGAGGCCTATGTGGACGACACCCGGTTGTTCTCGGGATCGGTCCGGGCGATGTTCGTGACCCCGACTCTGGAACTACCGGGGGTCCGGGCGAGTATTCCGCGCCGGTTCCGCCGCCGTCGCTGGACCGCCGGACGGGCCGCCCAGCTCGGCACCCCGGGAGCGGTCGTCAACCGCGACGGTGTGCAGAGCGATCGGACGGTGCCGCGGTCGACTTTCTACAGACATCACGAACCCTGGCTGCTGGTCCGTTGAGCATCTCCTCGTTACGCCGCGGCGCCGTGCGGCCCAGCCCGGTCTTCCTGCTCGTGGTGGCGCTCGCGGTGGTCGGCGGGGTGCTGGCCTGGAGCGCGGAGCTGGATTCGGTCCGGGCCAAGGCCGGGGTCTTCATCCTGGTGGTCTTCGGCTGGGTGGTCAGCCTCTGCCTGCACGAGTTCGCCCACGCCTATATCGCCTGGCGGGCCGGGGACCGCGAGGTCGAGTTGCGCGGGTACCTGACCCTGAATCCCCTCAAATACAGCCATCCGCTGCTGTCGATCGTGCTGCCCATGGTGTTCATCGCGCTCGGTGGAATCGGGCTGCCGGGTGGCGCCGTCTACGTGCACGCCCATCAGGTGCCCGCCCGGACACAGCGGTTGATCAGTGTCGCGGGCCCGGCCGTCAATGCGGTCTGCGCGGTGGTGCTGTTGCTGGTCGTGCGCTTGTTCGGCAGTTCGCAGGAGCATCCGGCCTTCTGGTTCGGTCTGAGTTTCCTGGCGTTCCTCCAGGTGACGGCGACGGTGCTGAATTTGCTGCCGATCCCCGGCCTGGACGGGTACGGGGTGGTGGAACCGTCGCTGAGTTACCAGACCCGGCGGGGTCTCGAGCAGTTCAAACCGTTCGGGATGCTGATCCTGTTCGCCTTGCTGTTCACGCCGACGATCAACCAGGTGTTCTTCGATGCCGTGTACGCCCTCTACGACCTGTCCGGGGTATCGGAGCAGTGGTCACGCTACGGCGGGTATCTGACCAGGTTCTGGGCGTAGCAGCTCGGGTTGTCCGAGAGGGCCCGCCCGGCGCGGCGCCGGCCGGACGGGCCCGGATTCCCCGCCCGGGCCGGCGTCCGGGTATCCGAAACTTTCGGCGCTGACGCGCCGTCCGTCGGCGACGCGGCGCACGGGAGGGGTCCCACCGAACCGGCGGTAGGCCGGTTCGGTCATGTTTCACATTAGTGGAGTCCGGGCGTGAGAGCACGAGTAGTCGGCTACTCGAATATCGGCGATCGCCGTGGGATGGATCCGTCCCGCCTCGCATCCGCGTATTCCGGGATGTCCGGCAACCCGGTAGCGAACAATTGCCGCACCAGAGTGGAGAAGTGACGGGGAAATGCTCACTTCTGCGGCATCACATAGGGATTGGGAACGGTCGGCGGCAGCAGGGCCAGCGCGGACACCCGCTGCACTCCGCATACCTGCATCAGATCTACCAGCGTGGATCGGATCTGCGCGAAAACCACCAGCGACGACAGACCGGCCCCCGCAACCAGGTCCGGTCGCGCCTGTTTCGCCACCGACCGCAACACCCGGGCGGCCTCGGCGCGGTCGGGTTGTTCGCCCGGATCGGTGAGCACCATGCGCCGGACCACATCGACCGCCGCGGCCAACTGCTCCACCTCGTCGATCAGGCCGGGATTGAGGATCTCGTCATCGCGCACCAGGGTCAGCGAACGGCGCAGCAGGACCCGTGTGTTGCGGACCGCATTGTCCAGCGGATCCGCCGCGGCGCGCAATCGCTCCAGGCGCCCCCGCGAATTCCAGTACATCGGCGATATCCGGCTCACCTCCCGGCCGCCCTCGAGGGTTTTGCGCAGCGAATCCAACTGCTGCTGGGTAGCGCGGACCGCGGTGAGCGCGGCATGAACCTTGCCCGGGTCCTGCTCCAGCAGGCCGTGCGCGCCTTCGGTGAGCGATTTCGCCATCACGCCCAGGATGGCGGCGGCCTGCTCCCGGGCCCGGCGTACCGGATGCAACGGAACCGCGGCGACCACCACGACCCCGACCAGGCCCCCGATCAGCGCGTCGACCATCCGGGACGGGCCGGCGCCGGTGTCCGGCGGCATCAGGGTGGCGACCAGCACGGCCGAGCCGGAGGCCTGGATCCCGATGACGGGTCCGCCGTCGAGGAAGACCGCCAGCGCCATCGCCACGGCCACCACCAGGGCGATCTGCCAGACCCCGGTACCCACCTGCGAGATGAACAGGTCGCCGACGCCGATGCCGACCGCGACCCCGACCACCAATTCCAGGGAACGTCGCAGCCGTGCCCCGAACGCCGTGCCGATCGAGACCACCGCGGCGGTCGGCGCGAAGAACGGCAGCGCGTGGCCGACGATGTCCTTGGCCAGGAACCAAGCCAGTGCCGCGGCGAGCGAACACTGCAGAATCGGGACTGCCGAGAGGCGCAGACGTTTCCAGGATCGCCGAATCCGTTCGGTGCTCCTGGTCCGGGCTCTGCCCACCCGTGAATTCGGGTCGATCAACGCAGCGGGGTCGTTCAGCCCAGACCGAGTTCGCCGGCCGCCCGCGGATCGCAGTCCTCGAGCAGATCCAGGCAGCGCGCGTATTCGTCGGATTCCCCGACTGCCTTGGCCGCCCTGGCCAGTGCCCCGACACTGCGCAGGAAGCCGCGGTTGGGTTCGTGCTCCCAGGGGACCGGGCCGAATCCCTTCCAGCCGTTCCGGCGCAGCAGATCCAATCCGCGGTGGTATCCGGTGCGGGCGAACGCGTACGCGGCGACGACATCGTGGTTGACCGGTTCCGCGGCTGCCTCGGCACGCTCCAGCGCGGCCTCGGCCAGGGCCGCCCAGGCGATCGAGGCGGCCGGGTTGTCGGCCGCCACCCGCACTGGATCGGTGCCGGCGTCGAGCGCGTCTTCCGCCGCGTGCAGTTCAGGAAGGAGTACGGGTTGCGGGCCGAGCAGATCACCGAACGAGGTCATGGGCTTCATTGTGCACGGCTCTGGGAATGCTCGATAGGCTGGCCATCTACGTCACAATTCTGTTCGCCAGCAACGAGGGGTATAGGTGTCGCACCCGACCGACGACAAGAAACCGATCGGCTCCGAATCCGACTCCGGCGCGCCCGCCGGGGAAGCGCCGGATACGACCGATACCGGATCGCGGCTGTCGCGGGCAGCGGACGCGGTGACCTCCGGGATCCGCCGGGCGACCGGGCGTGATGCCGCGCCGGAGCAGGAGCAGTCGGGCGAAGATACCGGTCCGGCGGAGGAGAGCAACGCACCGACCGAGGCGCTGCCCCGCGCGTCGGCCGGGAAGTCCTCGGGTGGCGAGGGAGCGGACGGTGCGGACGCAACCGAGGCTCTCGAGGTCGTGCCCGCCGACGGCGCCGCGGCGACCGAAGCCATCCGGGCCGGGTCGGTGTCCGACGCGGGCGAGTCCGTGACCCCGGCCGCCGGCGTGCTGGGCGGATCCGCGGCCGCCGCGACGACCGACAGCGGCGACGACGCGGCGCGCGAATCCACCGGGAAGCCGGGTGAACCGGCGGAGGCGGGCGAGGACCAGGCTTCCGAAATCGACGGCGATTCCGCCGCGAGCCAGGCCGGGGAGGCCGAGGCCGGTGAGAACAGGTCCGCGGATGAGAAGCCCGCGGATGACGCCGTGGTCGATGGGCGGGCCTCGACCGCGGACGACGATTCGAATACGGAGGCGGCCTCGGTGGCCGGCGCCGAATCCGCCGCCACCGCGCAGGCCACGCCGGTCGGGGCCGATTCTCCGGAACAGCCCGCCGGAGACGATACGGCGGACGACGGATCAGCGGCGGCGCGCAATATTTCCGGGGCTCCGGCCGCCGGGGATCAACCCGATGACACCGTCTCAGCAGCAGGATCCGCCGAGCAGCAGACAACAGACCCTGCTCAGGACTCCGCCGACAGCATCGACGATACCGAGGCCGCGACAGAACCGGGCGAGGGCGGAAAGGACGCGGCCGTCGCCATCGGGGCCGCCTCCGCAGCGGCCGCGGAGGCGGGCGCAGACCCCGCGGACGGCGACGCGGTGGCAGCCGACGACACCACAGAGGGTGGCGAAACGGACGGCGACACCACAGCGGAAAACGGTGGGGCGAAGGCCGAGACGGTAGCCGAGGGATCGGCAGGCGAGGCGGCCGACGGGAAATCGGCAGCCGAGAATGCCGAGGCCGCCGGCGAGCCCGAGGACGAAGGCGTTTCCGACAGTGCGGGAACCTCCGACGGTGATCCGGCGCCGGCCTCCGGTGCGACGGACGGTGACGACCCGGCTGCCGACGAGAGCGCCGCCGAAGCGCAGGAACCGGCGGCGACCGGGACCGAGGCCGAAACGGTGGTGATTCCGCGGCAGCGGCCGGACGAGGCGCGGACCGTCGCCATGCCGGCGCAGCGACCCGACGCCGACGCCACCGAGCGCATCGATATGAATCAGGTGCGCAAAGCGGGTGGTCGTCCGGGAACGAAACCGTCGGGTGGCGCACCGGGGCCGGCCCGGACCGATCGCGTCGGGCCGGGAGCCCCCGGATTGTCCAAACCGCCGAGCACCCCGCGTCCGCAGTCGGGGCCGAAACGGCCGGGCCCGCAGACGCCGAACCGTCCCGACCAGCCCGCGCCGCAGCGACCCGGCGGTCCCCCGCCCGGACAACGGCCGGGCGCAGGATCCGGGCGGCCGCAATCGGGTCCGCAGCGTACCGGTGGCGCGCCGTCGCCGGCCGATATCAAACCGACCGTCGCCGAACAACGGATCGCGCAGCCGGCGCCGTTCGCCGCGCCTGCTCAGATCGCGCAGCCGCAACGGGTGGCGCCCGCTCCCGCGCCGCCGGGGTCCGGGGGAAACCGCAAATGGTTGCTCGCGGCGGGCGCCGCCGCCGTGGCCGTGATCGCGCTGATCGCGATCGTGGTGGGCTTCGGTTCGGGCGACAATTCCCCGCAGGCGCGGATCCGTACCGCGATCGGTGATTACACCGGCGCGCTGGAGAGCGGGGATCTGTCCGCGCTGCGCACCGCGACCTGCGGTGGCCTGCACGATTACTACCAGGGTCTGTCCGCGGAGCAGTTCGGCGCCGTGCACCAGCAGGCTGTTGCCGAGGGCAGTATTCCGGAGGTCACCAGCGTCGACGTGGTCCAGATCACCGACAAGACGGCTGTCGCGCAGGTCAGTGTGCAGTCCGACGCGGACCCGGAGCAGACCGCCCGAACCTTCGACCTGCGGGAAACCGATGACGGTTGGAAGGTGTGCGACCCGCCGTCGGGCACTCCGTAACCACCGCTGCGGCACAGGTTTCCAAGTCGGCGGCCGACCTTCGGGTCGGCCGCCGATTTCGTTCTGCTCCCGAAATCGTCGAATGCCGGTGTCATCTATCCGTTTCGGGTGGACGCGACCGATGTTCGACGCGGCGAAACAAGGGTCTTTCGCTTTCCCGAAGTCCGCGTGAGGATAGAGGAACCACTTCGCTCCTGGGACTTTCGATATGCGAACTCGAAGAACGCCGGTCCGACTCGTACTCGCCGGATGCGTGTTGACCCTGCTCGCCGCGGCCCCGGCGGCCGCCGATCCGCAGCGGTCACCCAACCGGGTCGACGATTCCCATCCGCTGCCGGCCGACCGCGCGGATTCCGTGCCCGAAGAAGACGACCAGCCCTACTACATCGATTGCAGCCATGTGCGCCGGGAGACCGATACCCCGCTGTTCGGCGGCCAACCGGGCTATTCGAGGCAGCTCGACGCGGATGGCGACGGTCTGGCCTGCGAGGTCGGCGAATTCTGATCCCGGGGAGCCGCCGCGGCGGTCGGTTCCGTTGCCGACGTGCGGAGTTCGCGGTTCCGCCGGGTGATGCGGGCTTACAGTAGACCCATGGCTCGGAACTGGCCGATGATCGAACGGGCGACCGAGTTCGAAGCGATTCGCGCGACACTCACCGGCCCCGAGCATGCGGGCGCGGTCCTGATCGGCGAGCCGGGGGTCGGGAAGACGACACTGGCCCGCCGGGTCGCGACGGCGGTCGGCGGGAACATCCGCTGGGTCGCGGGAACCGAATCGGCGCGCAGTATTCCGCTCGGGGTATTCGCGCACCTCGTGGGTGTGTACACCGCGCACGATCCGGTGACCTTCATGGCGGCGGCACGGGAGGCGCTGCTCGACGGTGGTCCGACGATCATCGGGGTGGACGACGCGCACCTGCTGGATCAGCTCTCGGCGACCCTGCTCTTGCAACTGGCCACCGACCGGGCCGCGCGGATCGTCGCGACCGTCCGGGACGGAGTGCCGGTTCCGGACGCGGTGACAACACTGTGGAAGGACGGTCATCTACTGCGAATCCACCTCGCGCCGTTCACCCAGCGGCAGAGTGTGGCGCTGGTGGAATCCATGCTGGGCGGGCAGCTGGAGGGATTCACCGCTGATCTCATGTGGGAATCCTCGGGTGGGAACGCGTTGTTCCTGCGACATCTGGTGGAGGGCGCGACCCAGGCCGGGTCGCTTCGGCAGGTGAACGGTGTGTGGCAGCTGCGCGGGCGGGCCGTGGTCACCTCGGAATTGGCGGCGCTGCTGGAGGACCGGGTCGAACAGCTGCCCGAATCAGTGCTGCGGGTGCTGGAGCTGCTCACCTTCTGTGAACCGGTCGACCTGGAGGTGATGGCCGAACTCGCCGGTGAAGAGGCGGTGGAGGCGGCGGAGAACGGGGGCATGATCCGGGTGGTGGAGGACGGCGCCCATCTGGTGGTCCGGTACAACCATCCGCTGTTCGGCGAGGTCATCCGGCGTCGTCTCGGGATCGCGACCTCACGCCGATTACGCGGCCGGCTGTACTCCGCGCTCGAACGGCGCCGCATCAATTCGGCGGCCGACCGGATCCGGCTCGCCGAACTCGCCCTGGACAGCGATAAATCCGCCGATCTGGAGCTCTTCGAATCGGCCGCCGAGGACGCGATCGGACTGGCCAATCTGCCGTTGGGGGAACGGTTCGCGCGGGCGGCGGTGGAACACCGGGGCGGTGTGGAGGCCGCCGATCTGCTGGCTCGCGCGCTGCTGTGGCAGGGGCATCGGATCGAAGCCGAACGGACACTGGCCAGTTTCGACCCGGCCGAACTCGACGCGGTTCAGCTGGCCCGCTGGGGCAGTACCCGGGTTTCGAATCTGCTGTGGGCGATGGGCGACGCCGACCGTGCCGATGAGGTGCTGGCACTGGTTCGCGCCCGGATCACCCAACCGAAGATAGCGCTCATCGGGACGGGCCTCGCCTCGGCGTGCGCGGTCAGCGAGAATCGCCTCGCCGACGCCCTCGCCGCGGCGGGGGAGGTGATGGCCGCGGCGGACGCGCCACCGTGGGCCGTGTGGTGGGCGTCGTTCGGCGGTGGGCTCGCGGCCGCGCTGATGGGCCGGGCGCGGGACGCGCGGGACTACGCGGAGCGGGGGCACCGGGTGGAACCACATATCGACGGCCTGAACCGGTTCATGTCGACCCACGCCGAGGTGTTGGCGCTGATCCTCACCGGAGAGCTGGCCGGTGCCGCCCGGTGCGCCACTGAGTACTTCGGTTATTCGGCCCCGGGACAGTACCTCGCGTGGGGGATGTCGAAGATCCTGCAGGGCACCGTCGAGGTGGCGCGCGGCCGGTTCGGCGCCGGTATCGACAACCTCGAACAGGCATTGGCCGCGCTCACCGCCGAGGGCGCCGCGGCCTGGATGTTTCCCGCCCGGATCCGGCTGGCCGAAGCCTATTCCGCGCTCGGTCGCACGGCCGCCGCCGCGGAGGTGATCGCCGACGCCGACGCGCGCGGCGGCCGGCACAGCGCGGTCTACGAACCCCAGCTCGAGATCGCCCGGGCCTGTCTGGCCGCGGCGGAGGGCACGGTCAGTACGGCCGTCGAGCTGTCCCTGCGGGCCGCGGATGCCGCCGCGCGCGCGGATCAGCACGCCATCGAGGCCCTGGCGCTGCACACCGCGACCCGGTTCGGTTCGGGCGCGGTGGCTCAGCGGCTGGTCGATCTGGCCGACCACGTCGACGGACCGCTGGTCCGGATCCAGGCGCGGCACGCGGTCGCGCTGGCGCAGCACGACGGTCCGGGTCTGGACGAAGCGGCCGCCGATTTCGAACACCTCGGCGCACTCCTGTCCGCCGCCGACGCCGCGGCCCAGGCGGCTACCGCGCACGACCGGGTGGGGCACCGGCGCCGCCTGCTGGAATCGGCCGCGCACGCCGATCGTCTGGCTGCCGCATGCGGGGGAGCGGCCACCCCTGCTCTGCGTTCGGCCGCCCAGCCGTTGCCGCTCACCGTCCGGGAGCGCGAGATCGCGAACCTGGTCGCCGCCGGCCTCACGAACCGGCAGATCGCCGACCGCCTGACCGTCTCGATCCGGACAGTGGAGGGCCACCTCTACCGGGCGTGTACGAAACTGGACGTGACCGATCGTGAATCTCTGGCGGCCCTGCTGCGCGGAGAATCGTCGAGCTGACGAACCGTCGGTATACCCGGCTGCCTGCGGCGATTCGCGTCGGCGCGGGCGCGGGCCGCGATCGGTGGAGAGCTGCCGCGAACCGTCCGGTACCCATCGGCGGCGGTATCGGTTAGGCTGGCCGCTCGTCGAACACCCCGGGGGACGTGGAGGTGCGCATGGTTACGAGGTCCGCTACTCGATTCGCCGCCCTGGTGGGCCTGTGCACCGGAACCCTGCTGCTCGGAGCCTGTTCGGACAACGAAGGCACCGCCGTGCCCGCCCCTGTCGCCCCGGTTGCCGTGTCGTCGCAGCCGGAGAGCCCTCAGCAACGCAACCTGCGGATCCGCGACCAACTCGATGAGCTGGGTTGCGATACAAATTCCTGTATCCAGACCTATTTCGCGTGCGAAGACGGACTGCTGTCCGGGGAGGCGTGCGACTACTACCGGGCCCACCCGCTGAAATGAGTACAGACCGGTCCAGTTGTTCAACTGGACCGGTCAGCGAGCGCGGTTCACGCTACCCGGTTCCGGTTCGTGCGGGATCACGCCGCGTCCCGCTCCCGGTACGACCGCACGGCGTCCAGATCGCGGTACCTACGTTCCATGTCGTACCGCGCGACGGAGTCCTCGGTCACCGAACCGAGGGGTCGGTACCGTTCCAATAGTTCGGGTATCCGCGTCTCGTGCACGGCGTATTCATAGGCGAAGAAGCTGAAGGTCCCCACTCCCACGAGTGCTGCAAAGAGTGTCATGTCTCAAGCATGCGATAACTGGACTTGCCGAGAAAGAGCCAATCCGCCGATACTGGACCTTATGGCAATACGAGTAATCGGTTCCACGGGCTTGGCTCGCGATCTGGGGCGCTGGCGTAACGCGGACGGTGCGGCCGAAGGCGCCGCCCGGAAGTCGGCCCGCCCCGCCTACCTCGCGCTGGCCGAGGGGATCCGGCTGCTGATCCACGACGGCCGCGCCCCGCTCGGGATCGCCCTGCCCAGCGAACGCGATCTGGCCGCCACCCTCGGTGTCAGCCGGACCACGGTGACCTCCACCTATGCGCTGCTGCGCGAGCACGGCTACCTGATCACCCGCCAGGGTTCGCGCAGTACCGTGGCCCTGCCGCCGGCCGTCGCGCACGACGGCAGCCGCGCGGCCCGCGGCATCCTGGCCACCATGTCCACCGGCGCCGCGCCGGCCGTGGACCTGACTTATGCGGCGATGACGGCTCCACCCGAGATGGAAGACGCCTATGCGATCGCCCTACAAGGCATTCCGTCGTATCTGAGCACCCACGGTATGGACCCTGTCGGCATCCAGCCGCTGCGCGAAGCGCTCGCCCGCCGCTACACCGAACGCGGGCTTGCGACCAGTGCCGACCAGATCCTGGTGACCCTCGGCGCCCAGCACGGGCTCCGGCTGCTGCTGAACGTGCTGGCCCCTGCGGCCGGCCGGGTTCTCATCGACCATCCCACCTATCCCAACGCGATCGAGGCGATCCGCGATGTGGGCGCGCGCCCGGTTCCGGTTCCGCTGCGCCTGGAGGACCCGGAGGCCGCCTGGGATCTCGACGGGCTGCGCAGTGCCGCCCGGCAGACCGCCGCCTCGCTGGCCTACCTGGTGCCCGACCACAACAATCCCACCGGGTTCCTCATGGACGACGCGGCTCGTGCCGAACTGGCCGCCATCGCCCGCGACACCCGGATGCTGCTGATCATCGACGAATCCATGGCGGACCTGTCCCTCGGCGAGGCGCCGCCGGTCGCGCCGGTCGCGGCATTCGCGAAGGGCGCCGAGGTGGTCACCATCGGGTCGGCGTCCAAATCCTTCTGGGGTGGTCTGCGTGTCGGCTGGATCCGGACCTCGGAATCATTGATCACCCGACTGCTCGGGATCCGCGCCACCGTGGACCTGGGCACGCCGGTGATGGACCAACTCGCGGCGGTCCACCTGCTCGAGCACGCCGGCCCCATCCTCGACCGCCGGCGCGCACAACTGCGCAGCCAGCGGGCGGCGCTGCTGGAGGCGATGGCCGACGAATTGCCCGGGTGGTACGCGCTTCCCGGTGTCGGCGGTATGTCGGTATGGGCCCAACTGCCCGCTCCCGTGTCCACCGCGCTGGCGGCCACGGCGCCCAATCACGGTGTGCTGTTGGCGGCGGGGCCGCGCTTCGGCGTCCAGGGCGCGTTCGAACGATTCCTGCGCCTGCCCTACACCAGCCCCGAACCCGATCTGCGGCGCGCGGTGACGGCGATAGCGACGGCCTACGCGACACTCGGGCCGCAGTCCGGCGAGCTGCTCCAGCCCCTCACTTGCTACTGAGCGAACCCGCGGATCAGACCGTCGCGGTGACGGCGGCCGCGGCGCGCGCGATGGCCAGCTCCTCGTTCGTCGGGACGACCAGAACCTCGACCTCGGCGTCCAGCGGAGAGATCCGGCGCGCGGAGCGGTCTTTCGCGGTATTGCGGTCCGGATCGACCGCGATCCCGAACCGGGACAGTCCGGCGAGGGCGTCGGCGCGGACATCGGGGTTGTTCTCGCCCACACCCGCCGTGAAGGTGATCGCGTCGACGCCGCCCAGTTCGATCAGATAGGCCCCGAGATAGCGCCGGAGGCGGTGCACATAGACGTCGTAGGCCAATCGGGCGTTGTCGTCGCCCTCACCGATGAGCCGCCGCAGTTCCCGGAAATCGTTCACCCCGGCCATCCCGCGCAGGCCGGAACCGCGATTGAGTAGACGATCGACACCGTTGACGTCCAAATGTGCGGTGCGCATGAGGTGAAGGATGATCCCGGGGTCCAGATCGCCGGAGCGGGTGCCCATGACCAGGCCCTCCAGCGGTGTCAGGCCCATACTCGTGTCCACCGGCCGCCCGCCGCGCAGCGCCGACACCGAAGCCCCGTTGCCCAGATGGAACACGATCTGATTCAACGATCCGGCCGGGCGGCCGAGGAATTCGGCGACACGGCCGGAGACGTACTCGTGCGAGGTGCCGTGGAATCCGTAACGGCGGATACCGTGCGTTTCGGCGACTTTGGCGTCGATCGCGTAGGTCTTCGCGGCATCCGGCAGACCATGGAAGAACGCGGTATCGAACACCGCGACCTGCGGGACATTCGGCAACAGAGTGCACACCGCCTCGATACCCCGGACGTTCGCCGGATTGTGCAGCGGCGCCAGCGCGGACAGATCCTCGATGGCGGCCAGCACTCCGGCGTCGACCAGGGTCGGCCGGTAGAACACCTCACCGCCGTGCACGACCCGATGCCCGACCGCGGTCACCCCCGCGGCGGTCAGATCGTGGCCGGTCTCCGCGAATTTCGCGAACGCCAGGCGCAGCCCCGCCGTGTGGTCGGGAATCGAGACCTGCTCGGAGACGGTCCGCCCATCGGTGCGGTGTTCGATCGCGCCGCCGGCCTCGCCGATCCGCTCCACCAGCCCGGCCGCCTCGACCGCGCCCGAAGCCGGATCCACCAGTTGATATTTGATCGAGGACGAGCCGGAATTGACCACCAGCACCAGGTTGCCGTCCATCGCCGTCTCCTCATCGCCGGACCGCGCCGCGGTCACTGCTCCTGTGCCTGAATCGCGGTGATGGCCACCGTATTCACGATATCGGTGACCAGCGCGCCGCGGGACAGGTCGTTGACCGGTTTGCGCAACCCCTGCAGGACCGGTCCGATCGCGACGGCGCCCGCGCTGCGCTGCACCGCCTTGTAGGTGTTGTTGCCGGTATTGAGGTCGGGGAAGATGAAAACCGTGGCTCGGCCCGCCACCGCGGAGCCGGGCAGTTTGGCGTCGGCGACGGTCGGTTCGATGGCCGCGTCGTATTGGATCGGGCCCTCGACCAGCAGCTCCGGAGCCCGCTCCCGGACCAAACCGGTCGCCACCCGCACCTTGTCCACATCCGCGCCGCTGCCGGATTCGCCGGTCGAATAGGAGAGCATGGCCACGCGCGCGTCGATCCCGAATCGCGTCGCGGTCGCCGCCGAGGAGACGGCGATATCGGCGAGCTGCTCGGAGCTCGGGTCCGGGACCACGGCACAGTCGCCGTAGGCCAGCACGCGGTCGGCCAGGCACATCAGGAACACACTCGACACCGTCGAGACCCCGTCCACCGTCTTGATGATCTCGAACGAGGGCCGGATGGTGTGCGCCGTGGTGTGCGCGGCACCGGACACCATGCCGTCGGCGATCCCGCGATGCACCATCATGGTGCCGAAATACGAGATATCGGTGACCGTTTCCCGCGCCCGCTCCACCGTCATCCCCTTGTGCGCCCGCAGTTCGGCGTATTCGCGGGCGAAATCGTCGAGATACTCGGAGGTCCGGGGGTCGAGCACCCGCGCTTCGGCGATATCCACTCCGAGTTCCGCGGCCCGGGCCCGGATCGCGGTCTCGTCACCGAGAATGATCAGGGCCGCTATCTTGCGCTGCAACACCCGGCCGGCAGCGCGCAGCACCCGATCGTCGTCGCCTTCGGGCAACACGATCGTCTTGGGGTCGGCCCGGGCGCGTTCGATGAGCTGATATTCGAACATCTGCGGGGTCACCACGCTGGTCATCGGCACCTCCAGCCGGCGCAGGAAATCCGCGGCATCCACATGGGTCTCCATCAGCGCCAACGCGGTATCCACCTTGCGCGGATTGTGCGCGGACAACCGGCCGCGGGTGCGGTGCGCGACCCCGGCGGTGTCGTAGGTGCCCAGACCGGTGGTCAGAATGGGTAATCGCGGTCGCAAGCCGGTGATGAGCCGGGCGACGGCGGGATGCGGGAGCAGTCCACCGTTCATGATGATCCCGGCCAGCGACGGAAAACTCTCCGCCTCATGGGCGTTGACGACACTCAGCAGCACATCGGAACGATCGCCCGGCGCGATCACCACGGCGCCGTCGTAGAGGCGCTCCAGAATGTGTTCGGCGGTCATCCCGCCGACCATCACGCCCAGCGCCTCCCGATCCAGCAGTTCGGGGTCGCCGCTGTATATCTCGCCGTCGAGCGCGTCACACAGCTCCGCCATCGTGGGCGCGATGAGCAGGGGAACCTCGGGCAGACTCCACGAGGGCACGCCGAAAGGAGCGAGACGTTCCCGGACCGACTCGAGTTCGCCGGGCGCGCAGCGGTTGGCGATGATCGCCGCGAGTTGCGCGTGCTCGGCAGCCAACTCGGCCGCGCACAATTCCACCAGCTGCTCGATCTCGCCCGGCGACCGCTGCGCCCCCCGCACCACCAGCAGCACCGGCGCCCCCAGATTCACCGCGATCCGCGCATTGAACCGCAGCTCGCTGGGACTGGCCACATCGGTGTAATCGCTGCCGACGACCACCACCGCGTCACACAGGGCAGCCACCTGGTGGTACCGCATGACGATCTCGGAGATCGCGGCATCCGGATCGGCGTGCACCTGCTCGTAGCCGACCCCTACAGCCTGCTGGTATTCGATATCGACGGTGCTGTGCTCGAGCAACAGTTCGAGAATGTAATCGGGTTCGGTCGCCGAACGAGTGATCGGCCGGAACACCCCCACCCGCGCGGTGGTCGCGCACAGCATCTGCAGAACGCCGAGCGCCACGGTCGACTTACCGGTATCGCCTTCGGGCGATGCGATGTACACACTGGACGCAGCAACCTCGGCCATGGGCAAAGCCTAGCCACCTTTACTGCGTAACACCGACGGCCCACCCGGTGTGCGCAACTGTCGATCGGACTGTGAACACGGTCCGGGGTGGGGTTGCTCGCGGAGCGTGGGGCTCACCCACAACGTTGGTCTGCCCGCGAAGGCCAGAGGTGGGGTTGCTCGTGAAGGTCTGTGTTTTTGGCGCCGCCTGCGGCGTCGCGGGTTGCGGCCCCAGAGGGCCCGCTGTTCAGCGCCCGAGACTCGCGCCTGCGGCGCATGCGCTTCGGGCACTGAACAGCGGGCGGGGCCGCAACCTTCGAGGGCCTCGCTGGACTCGGCGCAGGGTGGGTGCGGTGGTTCGCTGAGCAGACCGTGGGCTGCAGACCGTGGGCTGCAGACTGTGTGCTGCAGACCGTGCGCCGGTCCGACCGCCGACGACTTTTCCCGCACCCTCCGTCGCCTCGCCCTGTCCTACCCCAGTTTCCGCAGCCGCGGCGCGAGGTCGCGCTGGAACAGGTCCAGGAAGCGCTTCTGGTCGTGTCCGGGTGCGTGGAACACCAGGTGGTTCAGGCCCGCGTCGACGTAGGGCTGCACCAGTTCGACCGCCTGGTCCGGGTCGCTGGCCACGATCCAGCGTTTGGCGATCTGCTCGATCGGCAGGGCGTCGGCCGCCTCTTCCATTTCGATCGGGTCGGTGATGCTGTGCTTCTGCTCCGCGGTCAGCGACAGCGGTGCCCAGAAGCGGGTGTTCTCCAGGGCGAGGTCGGGATCGGTGTCGTAGGAGATCTTGATTTCGATCATCCGATCGATCGTGCTGATCTCGCGGTCCACCTTCGCCGCACCCTCGGCGACCGCCGGCATCAGTTTCTCGGTGTAGAGATCCATGCCCTTGCCGGAGGTGCAGATGAATCCGTCGCCCGCCCGGCCCGCGTACCGGGCTACGACCGGGCCGCCGGCCGCGACGTACACCGGGATTCCGCCTTCGGGAACGTCGTAGATCGAGGCGCCGACCGTTTTGTAGTAGGTGCCGTCGAAATCGGTCCGCGCGCCGGTCCACAGTGCCCGCATCAGATCCACCGATTCCCGCAGCCGCGCGAACCGCTCTTTGAACTCCGGCCATTCTCCGGAATAGCCGGTGGCGATCTCGTTCAACGCCTCGCCGGTGCCCACTCCCAGCATCACCCGGCCCGGGTAGAGGCAGCCCAGTGTCGCGAAGGCCTGCGCGATCACCGCGGGGTTGTACCGGAAGGTCGGGGTGAGTACCGAGGTGCCGAGCATGATCCGCTCGGTGCGCTCACCCGCGGCCGCCAGCCAGGCCAGTGAGAACGGCGCGTGGCCGCCTTTGTGCCGCCACGGCTGGAAATGGTCACTGACCGTAGCGCTGTCGAGGCCGTGTTCTTCGACCAGTACCGCCAGCTCAACCAGCTCACGGGGTCCGAATTGTTCCGCCGACGCCTTGTACCCGAGCTTCAGCTCACCCATTTTCGCCCACTCCTGTCGCGTTGTGGTCGGACCGTTTCCGGCCCGGATTCGACCCTAATAGGCGCAGTTGGGCGCGGCCCACCCGCGGCCGGAACGAGGGGGCGTGGACACGGCCGGCGCCCTGCGTGGCGGCTCCGGAATCGGCTCACGTTCCCGGCTCCGGGCGCGGCATACCCAACGCGCGGTCGCCGAAGCGCAGAATCGAGAGGGTGAGCACAGACGACCGGATTTTGTCCTACCTCACCGATATGGACGGGGTGCTGGTACACGAGGACCGTATGGTGCCCGGCGCCGACGAGTTCCTCGCCGAGTTGCGCGCCGAGCAGATCCCGTTCCTGGTACTGACGAACAACTCCATCCGCACACCGCGCGACCTGCAGGCGCGGTTGCGGCAGACCGGCCTGGAGATACCGGAGCATTCGATCTGGACCTCGGCCCTGGCCACGGCGAGTTTCCTCGACGAACAGCGGCCCGGCGGTACCGCGTACGTGGTGGGCGAGTCGGGATTGACGACGGCCCTGCACGAGATCGGCTACGTGCTCACCGAGGTCGACCCCGACTATGTGGTGCTCGGCGAGACCCGCACCTACTCGTTCGAGGCGATCACCACCGCGATCCGGCTGGTCGAGCGAGGCGCGCGTTTCATCGCGACCAACCCCGACCCGACCGGTCCGTCCCGTGACGGCGTACTGCCGGCGACCGGTTCGGTGGCCGCCCTGATCACCCGGGCCACCGGCCGCGACCCCTACTACATCGGCAAACCGAATCCGCTGATGATGCGTTCGGCACTGCGCCGGATCGACGCCCACTCGCAATCCAGCGTGATGATCGGCGACCGGATGGACACCGACGTCATCTCGGGGATGGAGGCCGGTATGCGCACCATCCTGGTCACCTCGGGGATCTCCACCCGGACCTCGATCGAACACTATCCCTACCGGCCGACCATGGTCCTGAACTCGGTAGCCGACCTGGTGGGCCGAGTCCGGACCCCCTTCCCCGAACCGGGCGACCGCCTCGGATGAACCGATCTGCGCGCCGAACGTGAGCAACCGCCTACTCGGCCGGACGAGCGCAATAAAAGAGCGGCCGCACCCTCCCTGCACCGAGTCCAGCGAGGTCCACAAAGGTTGCGGCCCGGCCCGCTGGTCAGCGCCCGAAGCGCATGCGCCGCAGGCGCGAGTCTCGGGCGTCGTCCTCAACCTCCACAAATCACTCACCCCACCTCACAAGGCCAGCATTCATGGTCGGGGCCCGCCCCGGTTCTGGAACGACAGACCGAAGGCGCGCAGCGACCGAGCGCGTGCGCACCGGCCGACCATAGATCGGCAACCATCGAGCACTGACAGGGTCGTGAACCAACCCACACCGACCAAGAAGTAGGTCCGCCCCCACCTCTCGCCTCGTCCGGATAGCCCACCTCCGAGGTCGGGGCCCGCCCCGGTTCTGGAGCGACGAAGCGAAGGAGCGCAGCAACCGAGCGCATGCGCACCGCCGACCATAGATCGGCGACCATCGAGCACTGGCAGGGTCGTGTACCTACCCACACCGACCAAGAAGTAGGTCCGCCCCCACCTCTCGCCCCGTCCGGATAGCCCACCTCCGAGGTCGGGGTTAACAAGGGCCCCGACCCGCCCCGCCGAAGGCGGGGCAGAAATTACAGAGCCTGGTCCAGGTCGCCCATCAGGTCTTCGATGTCCTCGAGGCCGACCGAGATTCGGACGACCCCGTCCGACAGTCCGATGCTGGCGCGTCCTTCCGGCCCCATGGCCCGGTGGGTGGTGGTCGCCGGGTGGGTGATGAGGCTTTTCGCGTCGCCCAGGTTGTTGGAGATGTCGATGATCCGCAGCCCGTTCAGCACTTCGAACGCTCGTTTCTTGGCTGCGTCGGCCGCGGCTTCGAGCTCGAAGGTCACTACGGTGCCGCCGCCGCTCATCTGCGCGTTCGCCAGGTCGTACTGCGGATGGGATTCCAGGAACGGGTACCGCACCCAGCTGACCGCCGGATGCTCGTCGAGGTAGCGTGCGATGCGCAGCGCCGATTCGGCGGACTGCCGGACCCGCAGCGGCATGGTTTCCAGCCCTTTGAGCAGCGTCCACGCGTTGAACGGGCTGAGCGCCGGTCCGGTGTGCCGCATCAGCGTCTTCACCGGACCTTCGATGTACTCCTCGGATCCGAGGATCGCGCCGCCCAGTACGCGGCCCTGGCCGTCGATGTGTTTGGTGCCCGAGTAGACCACCACGTCGGCGCCGAGTTCGAATCCGCGCTGTAGCAGCGGAGTGGCGAAGACATTGTCCAGCACCACCTTGGCGCCCGCGGCGTGCGCGAGTTCGCAGACCTTGCGCACGTCGACCAGGGTCTGCATCGGGTTGGCGGGGGTTTCGAAGAACACCGCGGCGGTGGGTTCGGACAGCGCCGCTTCCCATTGGTCGAGGTCTTCACCGTCGACGAACACCGTTTCCACGCCCCAGCGGGGCAGGATCTCGTTGCACACCACGAAACAGGATCCGAACAGGCTGCGTGCGGCCACCAGCCGGTCGCCTGCCTTCAGTAGCGCGCCGAGTGCGACGAATACCGCGGCCATACCGCTGGCGGTCGCGAAACAGGCTTCGGCGCCGTCGAGTAACCGCATCCGCTCCTGGAACGTGGTCACGGTCGGATTGCCGTAGCGGGAGTACACATAGTGCGGGTTCTCGCCGGTGAACGCGGCCTCGGCGGCTTCGGCGCTGGAGTAGACGAACCCGGAGTTCAGGTAGAGGGCCTCGGAGGTCTCGTCGAATCCCGACCTGCTCAGGCCGCCGCGGACGCCCAGCGTCGCGGGCCCGACGCCTTCGGGCAGCGGGCGTTCGAACGAGCCGCCGTTGATCATGACTGCCGCCACGGGAGCCCGTGGGCCCGCCAGCCGGCGATGCCGCGATGCCCGTGTTCGTCGAGCGGACCTTCGAACCCGTCGCTGATGTTGTAGGCGGGCGCGATACCCGCCGCGGTCGCGGCGTCGGCGGCATGTGCCGACCGCTGGCCGGACCGGCAGAGGAAGACCACGGGCGCGTCGGCGGGCCGGTCGGCCAGCGCGCTGCGCAGCTGGTTCAGGAACTCGGTGTTGCGGGCGCCGGTGGTGTCCACCCATTCCACCAGCAGCGTCGGCCTGGCGATCGCGCTGGTGTCGGGGACTCCGACGAATTTCCATTCGGCCTCGGTCCGCACATCCACCAGGATTGCGTCCGGATTACCGGTCAGCAGTTCCCATGCCTGCTGCGAGCCGATATCCCCTGCGTAACTCATACGTGGCACCTCCTGCGAATCCGCACTTGCCGCATCGGTTCGATGCGCGCCAGGTCGTCACCCGGAGCACCCCACCGCGGAGGAGGGTTGCCGACCAGCGAGCCGGGGCTTGGCGCTGGCACTCATGACCCAAACCAAAAGATTGCCCGGCGGGGTCGGGCCGTGTCAAACCTCGGTTGACGCCACTGATGACATCATTCGACCGGCTGGTTGCACACCTGCCAGTCGCCGTCGGAGAGGAACAGCCACCAGGCCGCGGTCTTCTCCTCGCCCTCGACTCGGCTGGTCACTTCGATGGTCGCCGTGTCGCCGTTGATGTCGACGGGCCCGAATTTCGTGATTTCGATGTCTTTCCCGGTTTCGCCGGGCTTCAGTTGCCCGGCCAGTGGTGAGCGGGCCGGTACGAAGCCTGGGCAGACCGCTTCGCGTGGGGGTTCCACCCCGTAGCGGTTGCTCACTTGGGCGAAATCACGGACCGCTCCGGCGATCCGATCGGAATCTGTGACATTTTTCTCAACGGGCGACACCAGTCCGGCGATGAGCACACCGCCGAGGATCAGCGCCACGATCACCGCGGCCACGATGAACGGCCAAATCGTGCGGGGGTCCTCGGGGCCGTCCGGTTCGGTGGCTGCCGGCTCGTCGGCGGGTCCGCCATTGCTCATGCCTACGATCATCCCTGGTCCCCGGATCGGCTGTGCGGCCCCACCCCGATAGAATCGGGGCAGACCGCGCATTGCCGCACGGCAGCAGCCGCGGCGACGTGGGAAGACGTACGGCGAGTAGCCGCCCGCGAACCGGCGCGACAACGGCGTATACGAGCCACGCGTCAACTTAGCCTAAGCTAACACCAACGCCAGTGATTCTTTCGACCGATAAGGGTGCGCGTAACTGATGACCGAGCAGAAGGAAGCGAACCGCCCGCTTCGGATCGCGATCGTGGGGGCTGGGCCCGCCGGGATCTACGCCGCCGATGCTCTGATGAAGTCGGATGCCGACGTCTCGATCGATTTGTTCGAGCGGATGCCCGCCCCGTTCGGGCTGATCCGGTACGGCGTGGCGCCGGACCATCCGCGGATCAAGGGCATCGTCACCGCCTTGCACAAGGTGCTGGACAAGGAGCAGGTGCGCCTGCTCGGCAATATCGACTACGGCACCGACATCACGCTGTCGGATCTGCGCCGTTTCTACGACGCGGTGATCTTCTCCACCGGAGCCAACGCCGACCGGGCGCTGCCGATCCAGGGTATCGACCTGGACGGTTCCTACGGTGCGGCCGACTTCGTGTCCTGGTACGACGGGCACCCGGATGTGCCGCGCACCTGGCCGTTGGACGCGGAGAAGGTCGCGGTGCTGGGCGTGGGCAATGTCGCCCTGGACGTCGCGCGGGTGCTGGCCAAGACCGGTGACGAACTGCTCCCGACCGAGATCCCCCCGAACGTCTATGAGGGCCTCAAGGGCAACAAGGCCGTCGAGGTGCACGTATTCGGTCGCCGTGGGCCGGCTCAGGCCAAGTTCACCCCGCTGGAGCTGCGCGAACTCGACCATTCGCCCACGATCGAGGTCATCGTCGACCCTGCGGACATCGACTACGACGAGGGTTCCGAAGCGGCCCGCCGCCATTCCAAGCAGGTCGATATGGTGGCCAACACCCTGGAGCAGTGGGCGATCCGGGACCAGGGCGACCGCCCGCACAAGCTGTTCCTGCACTTCTTCGAATCTCCCGCCGAGATCGTCGGCTCCGACGGCAAGGTCGTGGGCCTGCGTACCGAGCGCACCCAGCTCGACGGCACCGGCAATGTCAAGGGCACCGGGACGTTCAAGGACTGGGATGTGCAGGCGGTCTACCGGGCCGTCGGCTATCTGTCCCAGAACATCTCCGAGCTCCCGTTCGACGACCAGGCGGGTGTGATCCCGAACGAGGCCGGTCGCGTACTGGTCGACGAGAACGCCGACGGCGCCGCCCGCTACCTGCCCGGCACCTATGTGACCGGCTGGATCAAACGCGGGCCGGTGGGGCTCATCGGTCACACCAAGGGCGATGCGAACGAAACGGTCGCCTGCCTCCTCGACGACAGCGGCGCCCTCGCCGCGGCCGAGAGCCCGGAACCCGAGGCCGTGCTGGAGTTCCTGGAGGGCCGGGGTATCCCGTTCACCACCTGGGCCGGCTGGTACCGCCTCGACGCGCACGAACGCTCCTTGGGCGAACCCGAAGGCCGGGAGCGGGTCAAGGTCGTCGAGCGTGAGGACATGCTGCGCGCCAGCGAACCGCACAAGGTCTAATCCGCGGCCCGCTCCTCTCGGTCCAGGGCTGGGAGGAGCGGGCGCCCCGACATTTCAGGCATGCTGTATCCGTGTTCGACGCCCATCTGCACATCATCGATCCGCGTTTTCCGCTGATCGAGAACGAGGGCTACCTGCCGGAGCCCTACACCGTCGCCGACTATCGGCGGCGGATGGCTCGGTTCCGGCCGTCCGGTGGTGCGGTGGTCAGCGCGTCGTTCCAGGCCAATGATCAGAGCTATCTGCGTACCGCGCTGGCCGAGCTGGGCCCGGGCTGGGTCGGTGTGACCCGGCTGGATCTGGACGCCAGTGATTCCGAGATCCTCGACCTGCACGCGGCCGGGGTGCGGGCGGTGCGTTTCAACCTCAAACGGGCCGCCGCCGATATCGCGAGTATGACCCGTCAGGCACTGCGCGCCTACGAGCTGGCCGGTTGGCATGTGGAGATCTATGTGGACGGCCAGATGCTGGCCTCGCTGCAACCGGTGATCCTGAAACTGCCGAAGGTGTCGGTCGACCATCTCGGTATGTCCGAGGAGGGGCTGTCGTATCTGCTGAACCTGGTCGATCGCGGGGCGCGGGTGAAGGCGACCGGTTTCGGCCGGGTCGATATGGATGTCGCCACGGCGCTGCGCCGCATCCACGCGGTCAATCCGGAGGCACTCATGTTCGGCAGCGATCTGCCCGGTACGCGCGCCGGCCGCCCGTTCCGGGAATCGGATGTGGAACTGATCTGCGATGTGGTCGGCACCGATATGAACGCGGTCCTGGAGGACAATGCCCGGGCGTTCTACGGATTGCCCGCGATAGATCGCACCATCGAGGATCCGACGCCGACGCTGCCGTTGTTCGTGCCGCCGCGTAAGGATCGAAGCCCGGCCCACGACGGAACGACCCGGCCCCTGCCGATCGTCCAGAAGCGCACCGGCCCTAGGTAATCGGTTCGGCGGTCCGAACGGCGCGCGGATCCCGATATGCCGGGCGTCAGGCGGCGATCGCGCCGATCACCCATACCCCGCTCGCCAGCAGTGCGCCCAGCAGTTCCACGAGCATCGAGAGCCCGACGCCTTTTATCGCGTGTTTGCTCGATACCCACGCCTGCCGGTTGTCGGGGAGGCGCTGCAGTTCCGAAAGATATACGCCTACAACGAAGCCCACGAACAGGCCGACCACCGGGATCACGAAGAACCCGGCGATGCCGACGACGGTGCCCAGCAGCAGCGTCCGGTTCGGTACGCCCGCTTCTTTCAACTTCTGGCCCGGCCACGTGTATTTCACGATGCCCGAAACGATCAGCAGTACCGTGCTGATCGCCAGCACCGCCCACGCGGTGGTTCCGCCGGTGAGAAACGCCCACACCGCGATCGCTGCGAAGATCAGGATCACCCCGGGCAGGATCGGCACCACGATGCCGATCAGGCCGACCAGGATCACCAGGCCGACAACGATTTCTCCCCATACGCTCACCGGTCCAACGTAGCCCGGATCGGGCGCTGCCGCCGGATCGTGTGGACGCGCACCCGGACGCGGCCGCGGTGCGTTCCCGATCCGGTGAACTTCCGTGGTTCGGATGGGTGGGCAAGCGGGTGGCCGGCCGGATCTGCGTCAGGAATCGCCCAGTCCCAGAATGCGTGCGGTCAGGTCCAGTACCCCGGCGCGGTGGCGCGGGGCGGCGACCATATCGGTGATCTCCGGGCGCATGCTCGCGAAGATCGCCATGGCCAGGAATTCGGTGTCGGCGTCGGGGGCGACCTGGGCGATCAGGTCGGCCAGTAGCGCGCGCCAGGGCGCCCAGCTGTCGGACTGGCAACCGTCGGGCAGGGCGCGCATCAACGGGGCCAATTCGATCGCGGTGAGGTCGAAGACCACCGCGACGAAAGCCAGGATCCGATCGTTCACGGGCACGGTCGTATTCGCCGCGAGTTCGCGCGCGGTCTGCCAGCCCCGTTCGGTCCGGTCCTCGACCAGTGCGCGGACGAGTCCCTCGCGGTCGGCGAATCTGCGGAACAGGGTGCCCTTGCCGACTCCGGTGGCCGCTGCGATCTCGTCCATGGAGACGTTGTCGCGTTTCTCGTCGCAGATCAGCCGACCGGCTACGGCCAGGATCGCGGCGCGATTGCGTTCGGCGTCGGCACGCACTTGCGCTCCTCCTGTTGACAGAAACGGACTAGTGGTCCGTATGATACCGGAAGGTAAACGGACCATCAGTCCGTATCGAGAGGTGGAGTTCTTATGCGTGCAGTCCGATATCACGAGTACGGAGCGCCGGATGTCCTGCGCATCGAGGAAGTCGAGGATCCGGTTCCGGGGGAGGGTGAGCTGCTCGTCCAGGCTTCGGCCACCGGCGTCAACTACTTCGAGGTGCAGGTGCGGGCCGGGGTGACCCCGGACCCGCTCGATCAGCCGCTGCCGCGCATTCCGGGCATCGAAGTGGCCGGAACGGTGATCGCGGTCGGTCCCGGCGTCGACGAGCGCCGAATCGGTGAGCGGGTGGTCGGCACCGTCGCCGCCGGTGGTTACGCCGAACTGGTGGTCGTGCCCGCCGCGGCGGCGGTCCCGCTGGACGAACGTCTCGGCGAGCATCGGGCGCTGGCACTGCTCGGCCAAGGGGCGACAGCCGTGGGCGTGATCGAGACTGCCGAAATCGGGCCCGGGGATACCGTTCTGGTGGAAGCGGCGGGCGGCGGTATCGGAACACTGCTGGTCCAGCTGGCCAAACGTGCCGGGGCCCGAGTCGTGGCGGGTGCGAGCGGGGAGGCCAAGCGGCGAGTGGCCGCCGACCTGGGCGCCGACACAACTGTGGACTACTCGCGATCGGGCTGGACCGAGGAGGCCGGACCGGTTTCGGTCGTCCTCGAGACCGTCGGCGGGCAGACCGCTCGTGAGGCCTACAGCCTGCTCACCGCACCGAATGCCCGGATGGTCGTCTTCGGTTCCGCCAGCGGTGATCCGGTGGAGATCAGTTCGCAGCAGCTGCTACCGGTGGGCGCCACGCTCATACCCTTCAGCCTCGGCTACCGCCCGCAACGCTGGCCCGAACTGATACGTCGTGCCGAAGAGCTCACTGTACGAGGCGAACTCGACCCGGTGATCGGTGCGATCCTGCCGTTGTCCGAGGCTGCGGCGGCGCACCGTGCCTTCGAGGCCCGCACCGCGATCGGCAAGACCATCCTCACCCTCTGAACCTGCCGAGTTCGGCACGGGTGACTCCGCTGGGGCGCGTTGTCCGCCCCGGTGGCGGTCGGCGGAGGTGGCGGAAACGCCGGAGTCGGGCTAGGAATGCTGTCATGGCTTTATCTGTTGCGGACCAACTGGAGATCCAGCAGGTGATCGCGCTGCACGGGCATCTCAGCGATACCGGCGCGTTCGATCGGTTCGATGAGGTGTTCACCGAGGACGTGGGCTACGACCTCAGTGCATTCGGCTCCGGCGTGGTGCACGGTATCGGCACCCTGCGGGATATGGCCGTGGCGCTGGGCGATCGGAATCCGCTGGGGCACCACGTCACCAACACGATCATCACCGACGGCGCGGACGTGGAAGCGAAGGCGCTCTCGAAGGGGCTGGCCGTGAATACCGACGGGACCACGGCCAGTGTGACCTACCAGGATGTTCTGCGGCGCACACCGGCCGGCTGGCGGATCGTGCACCGGCGGATAACGCCCCGGCGCACACCGCTTTCCCCCTGATCGCGAGGTCGCCGAAGCTCTCCGCGCGAGGTAAGGGCAGCGCGGTGACGAACGGAGTCGCTCACCGGCCCGATTCTCCGGTGCGCAGCAACGGAAGGGGTTGCTGCGCACCGGATGCGGCTCCGGTGGCGATCAGGTCGGCGAGCAGACGCAGGGCGGAATCGGACGGGGAGCCGGGCTCGGCGTTGAAGATCGCCACTCGCTGACCCTCGTCGGGCAGCGTCAGCAATTCACCCATCAACGTCAATTCGCCTACCACCGGATGGTGGTAGGCGCGAGTGGCCGTTCCGCAATCGCCCACGCTGTGCGCGGTCCACAGCTTCGCGAACTCCGAGCTGCCGACGGTGAGTTCACCGATCAGTTCCATCAGGCCCGGTGCGTCGGGGTAGCGGCCGGCGATCAGCCGCAGATCGGCCACGGTGGATCGGGCCTTGCGGGTCCAGTCGCCGTAGAGCTCGCGGCTGTGCGGGTCGAGGAACAGCATGCGGGCGATATTCGGGCGGTCCGCGAGCCGGTCCGGCGCGGTGCGGTCGAGGTGGCCGGCGAGCAGTGCGTGCGCCATCGGATTCCAGGCGAGGACATCCAGGAAGCGGCCCATGACCAGCGCCGGGACACTGCCGAACGATTCGACCATGATCCGCACCCCGGGCCGCGCGCGTTCCGGTTTCGCCGCCGGACGACGGGCTCGCGGCATCGGCCGGGCCAGGGTGTACAGGTGCGCGCGCTCGGTATCGTCCAGGCGCAGGACACGGGCGACGGCATCCAGTACCGCGTCCGAGGCATTGGGGCTCAGCCCCTGTTCGAGGCGCGTGTAATAGCCGGCGCTGACTCCGGCGAGCTGGGCGAGTTCCTCGCGCCGCAAGCCCGGTACGCGGCGGCGGCCGCCGAACGTCGGCAGACCGGCGTCTTCGGGCCGCAGCCGTGCCCGCCGCGCGCGCAGGAATTCACCGAGTTCGGTCCGTGTCCGCATGACGGCCATTCTTCCCGGTCCGCGGCCGCGCATCCTGTACCTGCCGGATGTACCCACCGCAGAGGTCTGGGTGGGCCGGACAGATCGGCGCAAGCTTGCTCGGGCAAACGGATTCGCGGCAAGGGAGTGACACGGTGAAGATCATCGTCATCGGTGCGACAGGAACGATCGGTACGGCGGTGCACGAGACGTTGGCCCGCCGCCACGAAGTGATCGCGGCCGCGCGCCGCGGACCGCTGCGGGTGGATATGAGTGATATCGCGTCGATCGACGCCTTGTTCGCCCAGGTGGGACAGGTCGACGCGGTGGTGTGCTGCGCGGCGAGCGGGCAGCTGACGCCACTGGACACCCCGTCGGAGACCGAGTTCTGGCACGGGCTGGAGCCGAAACTGCTCGGGCAGGTGAACCTGGTACGCCGGGCGCTCGGGTACGTATCGGACGGTGGGTCCATCACGCTCACCAGCGGCCGGTTCGCCGCACCCGTGCCGGGCAGTTCCCTCGGATACCTGGTCAACGCGGGATTGGAGGCGTTCGTGCACGCGGCCGCCGTCGAGATGCCGCGCGGTATCAGGCTGAACGCGGTCAGTCCGGGCTGGGTGCGGGAGACGCTGGTATCGCTGGGTATGGACGCGGGAGCCGGAACGCCGGTGTCCGAGGTCGCGGGCGCCTATGCGGACGCGGTGGAAGGGGCCGCCCACGGTCGCACCCTCACGGTCGGCGATCGCGATCCCGGCCGGGTGCACTCGCGTGGTCGGGCCGACGGCGCGGGAGGGGCTGTCGGGTCGAGATGAGCGCCGTCCGATCGTCATTTGCTCGGCTACCCGTGGACCATCCGCTCGCGCCGAACGTATTCCAGGCGGTCCAGGGCGCCGTCGATGGCGCTGTCGCTCAGTCGCAGATCCTGCAGCGCGCTGCCCATCCGGCCGGGGGTGAGGGTGTCGACGGAATCGAGTACCGATTGCGGGAGCTTCTCGCCGTCCCACGCACGGATGAACGGTGATACGAAGGCGAAATCCTCACCCATCCCGTCCCCGCCGCGCAGTGGGTCCGCCGACTCCGGGAAGCTGTAGCCGAGGTCGTAGACGATCAGATCGTCGTCGGGGTGATGGGCGGGATCGCCGTCGTGTGCCGGTCGATGGTTGCCCTCGCGGCCGTCGGCGTTGCCGATCAGGAAATGGCCGAGCGCGGTGTGTGCCCGCTGGATCTCGGGAAAACGGTCCGCGCGCTTGCCGCGCTTGAGCGGGATGTAGAGCTGCGCCATCCCGGGGCCGTGGGGGCCGTCGACCAGCGCGGTCGGCGGTACCCGTGGTGCGTCGATGAGTTCGAAGACCCGGTAGCCGGCCACTTCTCTGATCGCCAGTTGACCGTCCTCGTGCGGGAGCCAGTTGTAGTCGCCGTAGATCTCGTCGCGGAACGGTTTGTAGATATAGAGGAAACCGTCGGTATCGCGGGTGACGTATACGCCGTTGGCGCTGGAAGGCAACGCGCGGGTCAGTCGGTCGTCGATGCTCAGCCGTCGGGTGCGTACGTGCAGTTCGAGTGGGCTCGGTTCGTAGCGGCCGAACCGGCCGCTGGGAGGTATCGCACCCCGCGCCCCGGGGAACGCGAAGGAGCGCGTGTCGAACTGTGCGGTGTCGCTGTCCCGCAAAGTATGCGCGGCCGAACGCAGGCTGTGGCTGAACTCGTGTTGTCGGCCGAGATGGTGACGAGCCGCTGCTCCGGTCACGCGGGTCAGCCGGAGGGCGATATCGTCGACGGCCTGGGTCCACGGGCCGAGCGTGCTCATCGGGACGCCGCCGAACGAGGCTCAGCGCCTGCGCCCACCGCCGCTCGATTGCCGGGCGGAAGTGCCGGGTCCGGGCCCTTCGGCGCCCTTCGCGCTCTCGTCGACCACGCGGCAGTAGCTCATCCGTCGCGGACGCAGGACCGCTTCCAGGAACGCGGGGCCGTCGGCCGGAATGACCGGATCCGGCCGGCCGGGTAGGCGTAACCCCCTGTCGAACCACTCCTGGGCGAGCGGGCATCCGTCCGGTTCGTCCAGGATCAGTTCCACTGTGCCCGCCGCGGTCAGCCGGAATTCGGCTACCCGCTCGAATTCGGTGGCGACGAACTCGTACACGGCGACCACGGACGGCTGACCATCGTGCACGACTTCCACCACTTTCTTCCGGACCACCGCGGGCGCGGTCACCTTGGAGCTAATTCAACTTAGCCTAACCTAACTCTCGAATCTCCGGCGTCGGTCGCCGGGTGGGCGCCGCGCCGCGTGGGTGGACGGGGATGTGCGCCACGGAGCACGTTTCCGGAGTCCGGGCCGGTGCCTGTGCGCGATGATGGGCCCACCAACAGCTGGCGACGGAGGTGGGCATGCGTCCGGTGGTTCTGATCGTGGCGGGAATGCTTTTCGCGGGCATGGGTTTGTTCGCCCTCGTGGCGCCGGCGCGGCTGACCGAACCTTTCGCCATCCCCGTCACCACCGCGGCGGGGCGTTCCGAGGTTCGCGCCGTTTACGGTGGATTCGGACTGGCTCTGGCTGCCGCACTGTGCTGGTCGGCAATGGGATCCGATGAGCTGCGGCGCGGTGTCGTCCTGGCGGTCGCCGTCGCATTGGCCGGGATGGCTGTCGGCCGGGTGTTGTCGCGACTGCTGGACGGCCCGGTCCCGTTCTATCCGGTCTGGTTCTACTTCTGGGTGGAGACCGTCGCGGCCGCCGCACTGCTCGCGGTCGACTGAACACCGCGCGGGCCCGTCTCTTTCGCGAGTCGGGCAGTGTGTGATGTTCGAAACCTGCGAAATGGAGCGGATTTTCGATCGGACGTCGGCGCGGTTCGGTCGGGCGGATCGAACGCCGACCCGGCCGCAGTCTCCTGGCGCGCGCCTCCTGGTCCATGTGGGCGGCGAATCAGACCTGTGCGCAGCCGATTCGGAGCGCACCTCACTTCGCGGCGAGATGGGCCCATCCATTTGTCGATCGGCGCCGAATATGCAGTGGTATGCGTAATAGCTGAATGAAATAACAGCTGATCCGGTCGGGTGGTCGTCTTTAGGTCGACGGACGGGCTCGGGTGGGAGCGCAACCGAACAAGGGTCCGGACGATAGCCCGGACGACAACGAAACCAGAGAAGTGAGGGTAGGAAATGGGTCTGCTCGGAGGTCTGCTGGAACTCGTCGGAACCGTCGTCACGAACCTCGCCGGTGTGGTCGGCGGTCTCGGGGGCGTGCTGTTCTGAATCGGTCGTCCGCCGGTGGAAGTGCTCGTGAACACTGCACCTGACGAGCCTCTCCGCTCGGGCGCATCCGAACCCGGAGTGCCCGCCCGAACCGATCGCCGCGCGTCGGCGACCCGGGCGGGCACTCCGATATCGCATTCGTTTCCGTGAACGATGCGCCGGCCGCTGCCGGCGCATCCGCCGTTTCGGGGTTGGGAGATCAATTGCTTCTGAGTGTGGTCGGTCAGCTGGTCGGTACGGTGCTGGACCTCGTCATCGCCCTGGTGGTGCCCTAGCGAATTTCCGTGAGGTCCACTGGCGCGGCCCCGTTCGGGTCCGCGCCGTCCTGATGATTTCGGAGGTCTGGATGAGGTGCGCCCGCGGCGTGGTCAGGCGCGCGGCCTGTGCGTTCGTCGGTGCGGTGACGGCGTGGACCGCCGTCCTCGCGGTCGGTCCGGCCGGTATCGCGACCGGCCAGGACGGCGTCGAGGCGGCATTGGCCGAGACCGGGGGCTGCCCCGGCCTGTTCGTGCTCGGTGTGCAGGGGACCGGGCAGTCCTCACCGAACTCTCCGATCGCGGCGGACGCCGGACTGCTGTCGATGGTGCTGGGACCTTTGACGGAGACTTTCGGCGGACTCTCCGTCGGGCGCGCCTATGTGCCCTATCTGGCCGGTTTCGGTGGTGCGGCGGCCGGGGCGGCCGCCGCACCGTACTCGGCGTCGGCGAGCGAGGGCCTGGATCGGCTGCGCGATATGGCCGTCACGGTGACCGATCGTTGCCCGCGAACCCAACTCGGGTTGATCGGCTACTCGCAGGGCGCGCATATCGTTTCGATGTTCGCCCGTGAGGTCGGTCTGGGTGCCGGTGCGGTCCCCGCCGACCGTGTCGCGGCGGTCGCGTTGCTGGCCGATCCCACCCGGGCGCCCGGAGCCGGGATATTCCCCGGGCTGCCGGGGCAGGCCCGCCCGGATCCGGCCCCGGATACGACCGGCGCGGAACTCGCCGCGGTGCCGGAGTTCCCGCGGATTCCCGTGCCGGGCGGCGGCGGCATAGGTCCCCTCCGCGATATCGCCCCGGACTTCGGCGCACTCACCGGACGAGTCGCCTCGCTCTGTCTCCCCGGCGACCTCGCCTGCGACGCCCCGACCGATGCTCCGCTGCTGCACATGGCGGTCAATATCCTGGGCCAGGCCGAGCTGATCCCGACGGATCCGGTGGCGGCGCTGTCCTCGATCGTCGATGGATTCTCGGCCACCCTCGCGCGCACCGCGACCGCGGTGGTAACCCATGATCTGCGCGGATACTCACTCGGCACGCTGAGGCTGACCCCGGAGAAGCCGCTCGGGGTCCGGCTGGCCGAGGCCGCCGATCCGCGCTCGGGCAGTGAACCGCAGGCACGCGAGGCGTTGCTCAAACTCGGTACCAGCGCGCTCAATACACTGCTGGCGATCATCGGCATCGCGCTGGAACCCCGGGAGGTCGCCGCGATCGCGACCGCTCCCGATCCGCTGACCGGGCTGGAACGAACGGTCGACGCGATCATCGACGGGTCGCGGCGACCGCTGCCGCGCCGCACAGTATTCAACCTGGTCACAAAGACTTTCAACGCTCTCGGCCAGTTGAGCGCCGAGAACTCCGAACTGCTCGATCCCGTGGTGTGGTTGCGTTACGCCGATACCGTGCGCAAACACGGCGATTACTTCTACGCCGGCTACACCCCGGACGGACAACCGGCGGCCGGACTCGTCTTGAAATGGTTCACCGCCGTCGCCACGGACCTCGTCTCCAATCGGCGGCCCGCGCCGGCCCCGCAGCAGTCTGTCCCCGCCGACCCCGCCGACCCGGGGCCCGCAGTTCCTGTTCCGCTTCCTGAGCCGTCCCCGCCGTGGCGATCCGGCACACCCGATATTCGCAATGTCGCGGCCGAGTCCGGGGCACCGGGGCAGGCCGCCGCGGCCGCGCCGCGGGCGCTGCACGGTTTCGGTCCCTATCTGCTGGGTCTGGTGATCCTGACGGTTGTCTCGGCCTGCGCGTGCGGTGCGATCCGGATCGCCCGCCGGGTGCGCGGCACCGGGTTGCCCCCGTACCTCCGGAAGCTGATCGCACCAGCGCGTGTCCGGCCGAGGCACGCGGCGCGGGTTACCCGAGACGGCTCGGGTCGCGTCGTGTCCGGTCGGCACGGCGTACCGGCCGCCCGGGTCGCCGAGGGCGTGGCGACCGGGTCGCGGGCGGCTCCCTGGCCGGGTTCGCTCCCGGTCACCCGGCGTCCGACCGTGGATCGGGCCAGCGCCCGTCGGCCACAGCGGCGGCGATCGCCGCACGGCCCGGTGCCCGCATCCGGCCGGCGTGTTCCAGCGCCTCCGCTTTCGCGCGATTGATCAGCGACCACGGGCTCCTGCGGCGGCGCGGGGAGTAACGCTGGAGGTAGTGGTCGGCGTCGAGGCCGCGGCGGTGGCTGTCGATCCAACCGAAGCACAGGGCGATGTCCAGGGCCTCGTCGATCGTGACCGTCGGGGTGGGCGAGTTCTTCTTGGCGATCTTCAACCAGACCTCGGTCGAGGTGTCGTGATGCCCGGAGAGCCAGGTCTCCCAGTCGTCGGTCGAGCCGAAAGTGAGTGCGGGGGTTTCGTCGAGTGCCGTCATGTCCGGATGCCTCCTGGATTCCGCGGTGGTCTATCTCGATCCTCCGGGTATAAGTGCTCACTATCCGAGTACTTTTACAGCGTCGTCGAAATATCCTCGCCGTACAGCTCGACCAGGTCCGCGCCCAAGGCGGCCAGCTCGCCGCGCACCGACGTCGGTTCGACGACCTCGAGATCGGTACCCCAGCCCGCCAGCTGCTGGGCGAGGGCCCGCGGGGTGTGCGCGGTGACCCGGACCCGGACCCGGCCCTCGGTCGCGGGGCCGTCTACTTCGCAGTGCCTGCCCAGCCGATCGCGCAGAATCGGCAGCAGTCGTGCGGCGATCAGGACGGTGGCGGAAGTGGTCGAACGACGCTGTTCCATCTCTTCGACGACCTCGGCCCACAGCGCGGGTAGATCGAGATCGGCGGGATGCTCGGCAACCTGATCGGTGAGGTCGGCCTGCACGATGCGGTCGACGCGGAAGGTGCGCCGGCCGCGTTCGGTGCCGGCGACGAGGTACCAGATGGCGTCCTTGTCGACCAGACCCCAGGGATCGACCGCTCGCTCGTCCGTCGTGCCGTCGCGCCCCTGGTAGCGCATGGTGACTTTCCGCCGTCCCACCACCGCCTGCTGCAACAACCGCACCATCTCGGGCAGTTCGCGTTCGGTGTGGCCCCAGCCCGCCGGGTCGATCACCACCGCGTCGGCGGCGGCCTCGGCGTCGCCGCGGAAGGTCGCCGGCAGCGCGCGCAGCAGTTTGCGCAATGCCGACCGGGCTTCGGGAACCGCGCCCGCGGACGGGCCGGTGAGCAGGAACAGTGCCCGCGCCTCGCCTGCCGTGAGCCCGCTCAGATCGGTGCGCGCGCCGCCGATCAACTGCCATCCGCCGCCGCGGCCGGGCTGCGGATACACCGGGACGCCCGCGGTGGACAGTGCCTCCAGGTCGCGGCGGGCCGTCGCCACCGACACTTCCAACTCGGCCGCGATCTCGGCGGCGGTGACCCGGCCGCGGGTCTGCATCAGCAGCAGGGTGGCCACCAATCGGTCTGCTCGCATAGTTTCATTCTTCCCGGAAAAGTGATCATTGGTTGAGCGCTTTTGCCGCGAAACTGGTTCTCACAGCTCGAAACCATCGACCGAGGAGAACCTGATGTTGCGCGGAATGACGACCGTGACGTTCTATGCCGACGATCTGGCGGCCGCCAAAGATTGGTACACCGAATTCCTCGGGGCGCCGCCGTACTTCGCCGTGCCCGGCTACTACGAGTTCCGCGTCGGCGACTACCAGCACGAATTCGGTCTCGTCGACCGGGCGTATCAGCCCGAGCGCGCCCAACCCGGGCCCGGTGGCGCGATTCTGTACTGGCACGTCGACGACCTGCGGGCGACCCTCGATCGGCTGCTCGAACTCGGCGCGACCGAATACGATCCGATCACCACGCGCGGCGAAGGCTTCGTCACCGCCGCGGTGGTGGATCCCTTCGGAAATGTCCTCGGCATCATGAGCAATATCCACTACCTGGAGGTTCTCGCCGGGCGCTGAGCACCCGGCGGAGCGAGCGCGGGCCGGGACGTTTCGAGCGGAGTCGGCCGACCCGCCCCGGCGAGGCCCGCCGCACCGCCTCCTCGACCCGGCGGATCAGAACAATGTCGGTTCGCCGAATCCCGGCGTCCGTTCGATCGCGAGGAGCCGACGTTTGGTCTCGATTCCGCCCGGCGCCGAGAAACCGTGCAGGGCATGATCGGCGGCCAGCACCCGGTGACAGGGGACGATCAGCGGGATCGGGTTGCGGCCCAGGGCCTGCCCCACCGCCTGGGCCGCACCCACCGCGCCGGACCGTTCGGCGACCTCGCCGTAGGTGAGGGTGCGGCCGGGGTCGATCGCGCGGGTGACGGCGTAGACGGCGCGGTGGAATTCGGGGATCCCCGAAAGGTCCAGCGCGATCGCGCGGAGATCGTCGGTCTCGCCGTCGAGGTGGGCGCGGATCCGGGCGATCGCCGCCGCGCGCGGGCCGTCGGCCGGAGCGGGCAGCCAGCGGGCGTCCGCACCGATGAGCCGGGCCGGGGTGGTGTCCGGGTCGTGGCCGGGCAGGTAGAACTGCGCCACGGCGTCCGCGCGCCAGGCGATGGCGCACCGCCCGAGGGCAGTGTCGAACTCTGTCGCGTCGAGGGCGGCGACCGCACTGTCCGGCATACCGACAGTGTGCGCGTACCCACCGACAAGGCAGGCGAGGGGATCGGCGCGCACCGAGTCCGTGACGCGAGGCCGCCTGTTGTCATACTGTCAATATGTCCCGGCGGGCGGCCGCGCGGGCAGACACTGGATCGACGACGAACCGAGGTAGGGCGTGAGCACACCATCCACCGCCAGCAAGCAGGGCCCGCTCGCGGGCATTCGCGTGATCGAACTGGCCGGGATCGGGCCCGGGCCGCATGCGGCGTTGCTGCTGGCCGACCTCGGCGCCGATGTGGTGCGGGTCCAGCGGGCCGGTCAGCTGCCCGGCGGGGCCGACCGGCCGCAGCTGCGCGGCCGGACGGTCGTGGAGGCGAACCTGAAAGACCCGGCGGATATCGAGAAGGTGCTCGGCCTGGTCGACAAGGCCGACGTCTTCATCGAAGGGTTCCGTCCCGGCGTCACCGAACGGATGGGACTCGGGCCCGACGTTCTGCTCGAACGCAACCCGCGAGTGGTCTACGGCCGGATGACCGGCTGGGGTCAGGAGGGGCCGCTCGCCGACCGGGCCGGGCACGACATCAACTACATCAGCCTCACCGGCGTCCTGCACGCCATCGGGCGCAAGGGCGAACGGCCGGTGCCGCCACTGAACATGGTCGGCGATTTCGGCGGCGGCTCGATGTTCCTGGTGTTCGGCCTCCTGGCTGCCCTGGTGGAACGCCAGAGCTCCGGTAAGGGGCAGGTCATCGATGCCGCGATGGTCGACGGCACCCTCGCGCTCTCGAATATGATCTGGGCCTTCCGCGGTACGGGCGCCTGGTCCTCGGAACGCGGCACCAACCTGCTCGATACCGGGATGTCGTTCTACGACACCTACGAGACCTCCGACGGCAAGTACATGGCGGTCGGCGCCATCGAACCCCAGTTCTACGCCCAGCTGCTGGCCGGCCTGGAAATCGACCCCGACGGCCTGCCCTTCCAGATGGACCCGGCCGGCCAGGACACGCTGAAGAAGCTCTTCACGGAGAAGTTCCGCAGCAAGACCAGGGACGAGTGGGCGGCGATCTTCACCGGCACCGACGCCTGTGTGAGCCCGGTGCTCACCTTGGACGAGGCGGGCGAGAACGAACACATCGCCTCCCGCGGTTCGCTCATCGAACTGGACGGCGTCACCCAGCACGCCCCGGCGCCCCGCTTCTCCCGGACCCCCAGCGGAGTTCCCACCCCGCCGCCGAGCGAGGCCACGCCGATCGACGCGGTCTGGAAGGACTGACGGCCAGAGGCCGGCCGGGTCGCCCGGTCCGGCCTCTCTCGTCGGGCGGTCAGCGGGACGCGGTGGTCGGCCCGCCGTTTCACGGTTGCGGTGGCAGCGACAGCGCGTCGAAGCGCCGACCCGTCATCCGGCTGGTGGACGGACCGCCGCGCGGCGCGCCGGACAGGTCGTAGAAGGTCGCGCTCGCGGATCCGGCGAACGTATCGCCGTCGACATCGAGGGCGAATCGCACGATTCCCTTGCCGATCGACTCCCGGAACCGGCGGTCCACGGTGAACTCCACGAAGGCGCCGGACACGTGCGTGCCGTCGGCACGCCAGGTGCCCATCCCGTTGCTGTCACTGGTGGTCCGGTTGCCGAGATCCGGATTCGACTGCAGCATGGTGCCGTCGGCGTGGAAGGTCATGACGTGGTATCGGAACGGCGCGTCCTCGATGATCACCTCCCACACCCCGGTGATATCCGGCTCGTTCATGCCGCGCACACCCGGGCCAGCAGTTCGATACCGCGATCGATGCGGTCGGTCGGCACTCCCGCGAAACTGAGCCGCAGCGCCGAACTGGGCGCCTCGTCGGCGAAGAACGCGGACCCGGGCAGGAAGGCCACTCCGGAATCCAGTGCCGGCCCCAGGAGAGCATCGGTGTCCAGGCCGGGAGGGCCTTCGACCCACAGGAACATGCCGCCCTCCGGTTCGGTCCAGCGGTATTCCTGCGGAAAATGCCGGGTCAGCGCGGCGGTCATCGAATCCAATTTCTCCGCATAGGTTTTCGTCAGCAACTCGAGATGATTCCGGGCCGCGGAACCGGCCAGGAATCGGGCCGCGATGGCCTGCGCGAACGCCGACGTCTGCATATCGATCCCCTGTTTCAGGGCCAGTACGGGCTCGACGAGTTCGCCGGGCAGCACCTCGATGCCGATGCGCAGGGCCGGGGCCAGTGTTTTCGACAACGAACTGATGTAGACGGTGTTGTCCGGTGCGAACGACCAGAACGCGGGCACCGGTTCGCCGCGATAGCGCAGATCGGTGTACACATCGTCCTCGACGACGAGCGCGCCGTGCCCGATGACGACGTCGGCGATGTGTGCGCGCCGGGCCGCCGACATCGTCCGCCCGGTCGGGTTCTGGAAGGTCGGCAGCAGGTACACCAAGGCGATATCGGGCTGCTGCGCCAGCGCCGCGTCCAGCGCCTCCGGGATCATGCCCTCGGCATCGGATTCGACCTCGGCCACCGCCGCGCCGTGGCTGCGGAACACCTTGACCGCCGGACCGTAGGTCGGCGATTCCACCAATACCACCGCACCCGGTTCCAGCAACGCCATCCCGAGGTTGTGCAGCGCGCCGGAGCCGCCGGTGGCGATGTGCAGCCGCTCCGGCGGACATTCGATACCGCGGCCGGACAACAGGACGCGCGCCTGTTCGAGCAGCGGCGGAAAGCCCCGGGTGACACCGTATTGCAGGGCGGTGCTGCCGTATTCGGCCAATGCGTCGGCGGCGAGTGACGCGACGGTGTCGACCGGCAGCAGGGCGGGGTCCGGGGCGCCGACCGCGAACGAGATCACGTCGGGACGCCCGGCCAGTGTCGCGAAGGCCTCGTCTATCGGACCGCTGCGCACGACAGGCCGGCGCCGAGGGCGCAGGATCGTGGTCATGCCGAGTCCTTTCCGGCCCCGCGTGGAATCCGGCCGCTCACGCCGCCGCGCGCTCCCGCTGTAACCGGGCCGCGATCTCCGCCGCGGCCGCGTCGAATTCCGGTGTCAGGACCATGTCCTCGCTGAACTTCGGATCGGTGCGGATATCGAGGGCCACCAGATCAGCGGTATCGCTGAGATTGACGGCGACGTGCACCACACCCGGCGGGATGTACAGGAACTCACCGGGTCCGTGCGGATGCGGTACCAGGTCCGGGCCGATCAGAGTCGCCGCATGCCCGCGGGTGCACACCACGATCGTCTCGGAGTGGGCGTGATAGTGCGCCCGTGCCACCTTGCCGGGTGGCATGTTCACCAAACCGGCGGAGATCGCTTCGGCTCCACAGGTATCGCTGGTGACGCAGGGAACCAGAAACTGATTGTGCGGAGCCACGATCTCCTCGATATCGGAGGAGGAGACGACTCGGGCGGACTTGACCAGGTCCTTCATTCGAACTGCTTTCGTTGTGCTCGGGGGTCGCCCGGTGAGGCTACCGTCGCGACCGGCCGACGATCGGACCGAAGTCGCCAGGGGTGGTGAGGAAGTCGACGACCGGTGGTCGGCGGCGCCGGCGCCGTGCTCCGCTGCGCGGACTACCGGTTTCGCGGGAAGGCTACGACGAGTGCCCGATCCGAGACATCCGCCTGTCGTCGGGTAAATATGGGTATCGCGGGGCCGGACCCGCCGCGGCCTGCGCAAGCCCGGAAATCGGAGCCGTCCATTACCCACACCTCGGCCGGCGGAGAACGGGGTGATCCGCGCGAAAACCCGCTGCCGGGAGCGGTTCAGAACCAGGTGGTGGGGCGGATGTAATTGGCCAGGTCGACCAGGGCGTAGCGATGGCGGCGGCCGGGGGCCAGCCGGGCCAGGGTGCGCAGCCCGGCTTCGGTGCGGTCGCGCAGGGCGTGCTCGGTGAACGCGACACCCATCAGCGGGGGCCGGGGATCGGCCGGGGTGTTACCGGCCTGCAGCCAGGCCAGGGCGCTGCCCAGAACCATGACCCGCAGTTGGACGGACCGGCGTTCGTCCGACGGCAGGGCCGCCACCCGGGTGCCCGCCTCCCGCAGGGTGTTCTCCCGCAGTTCGGCGACCGATGCGCTGGTGAGCAGCAGCAGCACCGCGGTCATTCGGGCGGTGGTGAAATACCGGGACGATCCGGGCACTTCGTCGAGGGCGGCGACGGCCTCCCGGTGGCGGCCGGTGGCGGTGAGCAGCCGGGCCGAACCGAACGCCGCGCTCACCAGTCCGTGGTCGGTGCGCCACACGGTGGCGTAGAAGTTCTCGGCGTAATCGCGCCAGGCCCTGGTCTCATCGGGCTCCCAGTGCTGGAGCACGAGTTCGGCGGTGGCGGCCAGGGCCAGCTTCGGCGCGAGCTCGCCCGGCAGTACCCGCAGCACCGCATCGAATGCGGAATAGGCTTTTTCGTAGTCGTTTTCACGCAGCCCGGCCATCCCGGTGTACCAGTCGATCCGCCAGTCCCGGCGACCCGGCCGCGGGATGGCGTCGAGCAGGTCGGTGGCGGCGTCGACCCGATCCAGGTCCAACAGGATGCGTGCCTCGGCCAGCCGTAGTTCGCGTTCCAGATTCTCCGGCGCCGCGACGGGATCGCTCACGAGCTGCTCGCGCGCCTCGTGCAGTGCGGCCAGCGCCTGCTCCGGATCGGATTGCAGGGTATCGGTCAGCCGGGCGGCGGCCGGATCGGTCCGGGGCAGCAGCGGGATCGGCAGCGCGGCCGCGATATCGGCGGCCGACAGCTTGGTGCCGCGGGCGATCCCGTCGGCGTAGGCATCGGTCTGGCCGATCAGCTCCACGGCGCCGAACGCACTGCGCTGCTTGCCGAACACGGTGGATCGATGCGGCCGCTCCAACCCGGTATCCAGGGCCAGGATCTCGCGGAGCACCCCGGCGAGCTGGCCGGCCATGACCCCGGCGGTCGGGAACCGGCGATCCGGGTCGGGATCGGTGGCGCACAACAGCAGCCGGTGGAAGGACTCGTAGCGGGCCAGGACCGGGTCGTCGTCCGGTGTGGGCAGCCCGTCCCGGTAGGCGCCGTGCTCGGTGGGCATATTCGAGGTGAGCACCGCCAGCGTGCGACCGACGGTGTAGATGTCGGATGCGACGGTGGGTCCGGTCCGGGCTATCTCGGGGGCTTGGAACCCGCGGGTGCCGTACAGGTTTCCGTAGGCCTCGATCGGCGCGACCGCCCCGAGGTCGAGCAACTTCACCTGGTCCTCGGTCACCATGATGTTGTCGGGTTTGAGGTCGTTGTAGGTGAGCCCCGTGGCGTGCAGATAGTCCAGCGCGGGCAGGACCTCCAGGATGTAGGCGATGGCCTGCGCCACCGGGATACGCTCCGGGCGCTTGTGGTCGTCGAGCATGCTCCGCAGGGACCGGCCGCCCACGTACTCCATCACGATGAACCCGATCGGTTCATCCCCGGGTGGTTCGTGCTCGACGAAATTGTGGATCTTCACGATGCCGGGATGGGCGACCTCGGCCAGGAACTCCCGCTCCGCCACGGCCACCGCCTGCGCCTCGATATCGTCGGCGTGCAGCAGTCCCTTGAGCACGACCCAGCGGTCGCTGACATTGCGGTCGACGGCCAGGTAGATCCAGCCCAGCCCGCCGTGCGCGAGGCAACCCTGGATCTCGTACTGTCCCGCCACCATGTCGCCGCGGCTCAGTGTCGGACGGAAATCGTAGGCGGCATCGCAATTCGGGCAGACCCCGCGCGTGGTGGCCGGGCCGCTCGCGTCCGCCCGCCCGACCGGTTTGCCGCACCGCCAGCAGAACCGTTTCCCTTCCGACACCATCGGGTCCACCAGCACCGCGGCCACCGGGTCGGCGGGTTCGACGGGCGGTATCTCGATCAGCCCCGCGACGAGGGTGCGCACGGTGGGCCGGGAACGGACGGTGCGGGTACTTCGCCCGGTGCGCGACTGGGATCCGCTGCCGCGCCCCGACCCGCCGACCGAGCCGGGACCGGTTTCCGCGGTTCCGGCCGCTGTCGCGGTGCCCTGATACGCGGCGGTTCCGGCGACGGCGGCGGTCGCCGTGTTCTCCGCGTCGGCGGATGTCTCCGGGACCGCGGTGGTACCGGATGTGTCCGGTTCGCTGTCTCGCTCGCGACCGGCGCCGAGCTGGGTAGCCGCACTGAGGGTCTCGGGCGGGTTCCCCTTCCGTATCCGGGCGGCGTCGACGGCACGGGTCTGCGGCGACTCCGCGATGTCACCGGAGCCGGATCGGTTACCGGACTCGTCCGTCGCCACGGCGATCAGTCCCGATAGGTCGGCGGCGGTGGTCCTGGGGAGGGGCCGAGGGCCGCCAGCCATTGGTTGTAGAGACGATTCCAGGTGCCGTCCGCACGGATGCGGTCGAGCGTGCCGTTGACGAACCGCACCAGATCCTCGTCACCTTTGGGGATGCCGATGCCGTACGGTTCTTCGCTGATACTCGGACCCACCAGTGCGGTGTAGGGGTCCTGTTCGGCCAGCCCGGCCAGGATCGCGTCGTCGGTGCTCACCGCGTCCACCTGCCGCTGCTGCAGAACCACCAGACAGTCGGCCCAGGTCGGGACCGTGAGAATGGACGCGTCCGGCTGGATCTGGCTGATGTGTTCGAGCGAAGTGGTCCCGCGGATCGTGCACACCCGTTTGTTCGCGAGGTCTTTCAGACTCTGGATCCCGGAGTTCTGCATCGCCAGCACCCGCTGATGCGCCTTCAGATACACCGTGGAGAACGCGACTCGCTCGAGGCGGGCGCAGGTGATGGTCATGGTCTTGACCACCATGTCGACCCGGTGCTCGACCAGCGCCACCTCCCGCTCCTCCGAACCGAGGCTGCGGTATTCGATCCGGTCGGGGTCGCCGAAGAGATCCCGGGCGACCTCGCGAGCGATATCGGCGTCGAAACCGACGATCACCCCGCTCTCCGGGTCCCGGAAGCTGAACAGGTTGCTGCCGGTGTCCAGCCCGACGACCAGCCGCCCGCGCGCGCGGATCTTGTCCAGGACCGGGCCGGTCGCTCCCGGGCCCAGCGGTCGCAGGCCGGCGGTGGGGTCGGCGCAGTTCGGGTCGGCCGCGGGCAGCGGCAGCGGGCCGTCGGCCTCCATGGCGGTCGCCTGTGCGGGCAGCGGCGGCTGGGAGTAATCGCCGTGCGGGGTCTCGCTGTGCGGGCCGGGACCGGCGGCGCATCCGGCGAGCAGCAGTGTGGCGCAGCCCACCGCGACCCGCAGCGGCCACGATCGCCGGGGGTCCGCCGATCGGACCGGGTGTCGCGCAAACCTCATCGATACTCCCGCAGTCTGGGCCAGATGCCGAACGCGATGTACGCCGCGGCGGCGATACCGAGTATCAACGCCCCGGGCGCCAGATAGTCGAGTACCCGGGCGCTGTGGAAAATATTGCTCCGCAGAGTGTCCCGGGTCTCGGTGATCCCCGCGCCCAGCGCCTTGTCCAGGGCTTCGACATGGACGGTGGCGTTCTCCGCGCCCGGTGCGGTGGCGATATTGGCCGCCCGGACGAACTCGCCGCGATCGAGCGCCTCGTTCATCCGCTGGTGGGCGGCCAGCCAGTGCAGCAGCGCGCCGCGCGCGTCCGTGGTCGCCCGGTCGGTATGCCCGCCGAGCAACTCGTTGAGCCGGGTGATGTTGGCGTCGAAGGCATGGTCGTAGTCACCGGTGGTGTCGCGGCGGACGAGTTTCAGTGTCTCCGCGGATCGCGCCTGCTGCGCCAGGATACGGCTCTCGGTGAGCCGGGCGGCCGGTACCGTCCCGTCGGCGCGGCCGCTGGACATGGCGAACGCGGAGACCGATCCGGCGATCACGGTCCACAACAGCAGGGTCAATATCGCGGACGAGGCGAGCAGCAGCCCCGGGCTGAACGTCCGGTGCCAGTGCCGGGCCAGCATTCGTTGCCCCCACACGAGCGTGGCCACCGCCACCAGCAGTAGCGCGATCGCCAGCCAGGGCGGCCGGACGTGACGGTCCTGCGCGGTGTCGACCGCCGCCGCGCGTCGCACGTACAGCTGATCGGCGCTGGGCAGCAACACCGTCTGCATCTGGGACGACGCCTCGCTCAGATATGCCGCGCCGACCGGGTGCCCCTCGCGATTGTTCGCTCGCGCGGTCTCCACCAGCCCCGAATACACCGGCAGCCCGGAGCCGATACCCATGCGCTGCCGGATATCGTCGGCGTCGTCGCCGGACAGCCGCACCAGGTCGGCGCCCGCTTCTCCCAGCGCTTGGCTGTACCGGTCGCGGACCTGCTCGGGTTCCAGACCGCCGGAGATGAACGCGGTCGCCGCGGCCGCGTCGGCGACCGAGAGCGAGGTGTAGAGCCGGTGCGCCGCATCGGCGTCGGGTTCGGTATCGGCGAGCAGGATGTCCAGGTCGCGTTGCCGGTCGTGCACCGTCGCCGCCGTGATCCCGCCCGATCCGAGGGCGAGCACGATCATCAGCAGTCCGATTCCGATCAGTCGCCCCGGGGAGGATTGGGCGAACATTCGTAACCGTGCCGGATTCAACCACTTCCAGGCCTGCGCGATCCGGGGACGCACTATCGGTGCCCGCGCGGTGGCGGGCGCAGGTTCCGGGTGGGCCGGGTCGGGTTCGGAAACCACCCGATCCTCCGCCAACCGCGTCATGTCCACCCCTCCAACTCTGGGCGCCTGTGCGCTGCATCGCTCCGCCGGTGTGGGCGCGATATCGCTCACACCGCTGCCATGAGCGTATTCGGTATTGCCCGGGCGCGCGCCCTGGACCTCCACAACGAGCAACCGCAGACCCGTGCGGCAGGATGGAGAGGGACGGTCGACGAGGACGGTGCGAGATGCGCGGTGATGGTGACGGGTGGTCCTTCAGCCCGGGTGGTGTGCGGCACTGGGGCAGATTCGGTGCGGCGGGATTGCTGCTGCGCGCTCCCCTCGGCACCGGCGGCGCCGCTGTTCTCCTGCAGCATCGGGCCTTGTGGAGCCACGAGGGCGGTACGTGGGCGCTGCCCGGCGGCGCGCGCGACAGCGACGAGACGGCGGTGCACGCGGCGGTCCGGGAAGCGGACGAAGAGGCCGGGATCAAGGCTGCTGATATCCGGGTGCGCGCCGAACGGGTCACCGCGACCGCGCCGAGCGGCTGGACCTACACCACCGTGATCGCCGACGCCGGCAAACCGTTGCCGGTCCGCCCGAATATGGAGAGTGTGGAGTTGGCCTGGGTTCCGGAGGAGGAGGTGGACCGGCGCCCGCTGCACGCCGGATTCGCCGACGCCTGGCCCGCGTTGCGGGCCACTTTCGCCCGGGTGGATCCGGACGATTGCGCGGCGGCCGACGCGGTGGAGTTGGCCGCGACCCTGCCGCGCACGATCGATCTGGGTGCGGAGTTCGTCTGGTTGCACGCCGAACCAGGCGGGCCCGGTGAGCGCGCGGTGCTGCTGAACCCGCCGTACCCGCCGGAGGATCCGGACCCCGCGGGATCCGTCGCGGCCGCCGAGGCTGTGCGCGCGGCGGGCGATCCGGGCGCCGGACTCGGTGCGCCGGCTGCCGCGGCAGCGCGGGTGGTGGGGATTCCGCGCAGCCGAGTGCTGGGACCCGAGGCCTGAATGGACACCGTTGCGGAACAACCGCCCGTTGCGCGCCCATATGTGCTGCTGTCCGTCGCGGTGAGTGTCGACGGCTATATCGACGACACCGCTCCGGAGCGACTGCTGCTGTCCAACGACGCCGACTTCGACCGGGTGGACGGAGTCCGCGCGTGGGCCGACGCGATCCTGGTCGGCGCCGAGACGGTGCGCCGGGACAACCCGCGGCTGATCGTGCGCGACGAGGGGCGCCGGGAAGAACGACTCGCCGCCGGCCGGCCGGAATATCCCCGGAAGGTCACGGTGACCGCGCGCGGCGAGCTGGATCCGGACGCCCGATTCTGGCGGTACGGAACTGCGGAGCATCCGCCGCTCGTCTACACCACCGACGCGGGTGCGCGGCGGCTGCGCGATCGGCCGCCCGCGCCGGCCGAAATCGTCGCACTCGGTCCGGAACTCGAATTCGGGCGGCTGCTGGACGATCTGGGTGCGCGCGGAATCGGGCGGTTGATGGTCGAGGGCGGCGGCCGGATCCACACCGCGTTCCTGGCCGCCGGATTGGCCGACGAACTCCAGCTCGCGATCGGACCCACGCTCGTCGGCGACCCCGCCGCACCGCGTTTCCTGCATCCCGCGCGGTTTCCGGGCGGCTCCACCCACCGGATGCGTCTCGTCGAGGTCGATCGGGTGGGGGATGTGGCAGTGTTGAGATATCGACCCTAGGAGGCCAGGTGCCCGAACCGGACCACCACCGCTGGATGAACCGGGCGATCGATCTCGCGCGGCAGAGCCCGCCGGTCGCGGGGGCTTTCTCGGTGGGCGCGGTGTTGGTCGCCGACGGTGTCGAGATCGCCACGGGCTACTCCCGGGAGTCCGATCCGAAGAATCATGCCGAGGAAGCCGCGCTCGGCAAGCTGGACCCGCGGGACCCGCGGCTGCGGCACGCCACCCTCTACAGCACGCTGGAGCCGTGTTCGGAGCGGGCCACCAAGAGCCGGCGGCCGTGCACCGACCGTGTTCTCGCCGCGGGTATCCCGCGCGTGGTGATCGCCTGGCGTGAACCCACCACCTTCGTCACGAACTGCGTGGGTGTGGAGAAACTGCGGGCGGACGGGGTGAGCGTGCTCGAACTTCCGGAGTTGGCCGAAGCGGCGATGGCGATGAACCGGCATCTCGATCTGTCCTGATCGTCACCTCACCGCAGGCAGCCGGGCCCGAACAGCGCTTTCAGCTCGCCCATCAGCGCCGGAGAGGTGGCGACCCGGAACCGGGGGTCGAGGGCGAGCAGCCGGGGACCGCGCGCGCCGATCAGATTGATCCGGATCTCGGTGGCGCCGGGGTGACGCTGCAGGATTTCGCGTAGGGCGCGCACACTGTGCGGCGTGCAGATCGCCGTGCCGAGGGTCAGGGTGACGGGCCGGCCGGACGCCGCGGCGGTGAGGTCCGGTGTCGTCACGTGATCGCCCAGCACGGACCGGCGGCCGTCGCGGACGCTGACCGTCGCGCCGATCAGCACTACGGCGTCCTCGACGAGGTGGCCGGCGACCATCGCGTAGGAGCCGGGGAAGAAGAGGATCTCGACGCCCGCTTCCAGATCTTCGAGGCGCACGACCGCCCAGGGCTCGCCCTTCTTGGTGACCCGGCGGTCGACCGCCGCGATGATCCCGGCCGCCGCCACCCGGCGGCCGTGCGGAATCTGCCCGTCGCGCAGTGCCGCTATCGGGGTGTCACCGGCGGCGGCGAGTGCGGTCGCGATACCGTCGAGCGGATGCCCGGAGACGTAGAGCCCGAGCATTTCCCGTTCGTAGCTCAACCGTTCGTGGGTATCCCATTCCTGCTCGGGAACCGGCAGGTCGAACACCGAAGCGGTCGCCTCGGGGTCGGTATCGCCGGAGAACAGATCGAATTGCCCACGCGCCGCGGCCTTCTTGGTAACCGCCACCGCGTCGATGGCTTCGCCGTGGATGGTGTGCAGGCCTTTGCGGGGATGGCCCAGTGAATCGAACGCGCCTGCTTTGACCAGTGATTCGACAACCTTCTTGCCGCAGGCGGCGCTATCGGCCTTGGCCAGATAGTCGGAGAAGCTGGTGAACTCTCCGGCGGATTCCCGCGCCCGGACCACCGCGTCCACCACCGGTTCGCCGACATTGCGGACGGCGCCCAGTCCGAAGCGGATATCGGGTCCGACGCTGGTGAATGTGGCCGCCGACTGATTGACATCCGGCGGGAGCACCCGGATACCGCGTTTGCGGCAGTCGGCGAGGTAGGTCGCCGATTTATCTTTGTCGTCACCGACGGAGGTCAACAGGGCGGCCATGAATTCGGCGGGGTGGTTCGCCTTGAGATAGGCGGTCCAGTACATCACCAGGCTGTAGCCGGCGGCATGGGATTTGTTGTAGGCGTATCCGGCGAACGGGAGCACGGCCTCCCATAGTGCGGTCACCGCCTCGTCGCTGTACCCGTTGCCGCGCATACCTTCGCGGAAGTTCTCGAATTCCATGGCCAGTACTTCCGGTTTCTTCTTGCCCATCGCGCGGCGCAGCAGATCGGCCTGGCCCAGGGAGTATCCGGCGACCTGCTGTGCGATCTGCATGATCTGTTCCTGGTAGACGATCAGCGCGTAGGTTTCGGCGAGGATCTCGTGCAGCGGTTCGTCGAGTTCGGGGTGGATCGGCGTCACCGCCTCGCGGCCGTTCTTGCGATCGGCGTAGGCCCAGTGCGCCCCGACTCCCATCGGCCCCGGCCGATACAGGGCGTTGGAGGCGACCAGGTCGTTGAACTCGGTGGGCGCCATGCGCAGCAGCAGTTCCCGCATCCCCGCCGAATCCATTTGGAACACACCGAGGTTGTCACCGCGCGTCAGCATGGCGTAGGTGGCTTCGTCGCCGAGAGCCAAGGTGTCCAGGTCGATGTCCATGTCGCGGTTGCCGCGGATATTGTCGAGGCAGTCGCCGATCACGGTAAGCGTGCGCAGCCCCAGGAAATCCATTTTGAGCAGGCCGATGGCCTCACACGACGGGTAGTCCCAGCCGGTGATGACAGCCCCGTCCTGCGGGCGTTTCCACAGTGGGACGATATCGAGCAGTGGTTCGCTGGACAGGATCACCGCGCAGGCGTGGACTCCCGCGCCGCGCACCATTCCCTCCAGGCCTACGGCGGTGTCGTAGATCCGGCGCATATCCGGGTCCGCGTCGATGAGCGCCCGGACCTCGGCGGCTTCGCCGTAGCGAACGTGTCCGGGATCGGTGATCCCGGACACCGGAATGTCTTTGGCGGCGACCGCGGGCGGCAGGGCTTTGGTGATCCGGTCGGCGAGAGCGAAACCGGGCTGTCCGAACTGTACGCGGGCCGCGTCCTTGATCGCGGCCTTGGTCTTGATGGTGCCGAAGGTGATGACCTGGGCGACCTTGTCCGCGCCCCAGCGTTCGGTGGCGTAGCGGATCATCTCGCCGCGCCGGCGATCGTCGAAATCGATATCGATATCGGGCGCGGACGGTCGTTCCGGGTTGAGGAAGCGTTCGAAGAGCAGTCCGTGTTCGATGGGGTCGATATTGGTGATCGCCAGGGCGTAGGCGACCAGCGATCCGGCCGCCGAACCGCGCCCGGGCCCGACCCGGATGCCGACTCGGCGCGCGTAGGAGATCAGGTCGCCGACCACCAGGAAATAGGCGGGAAATCCCTTGTCGCGAATGATGTCCAGCTCGAACCCCGCGCGCTGGTGGTAACTGTCGGGGACGCCGTCCGGGAAACGCCAGCGCAGGCCCGCCGTCACTTCGCGCCGCAGCCAGCTGTCCTCGGTATGGCCCGCGGGGACCGGGAACACCGGCATCCGGTCGCGGAAGTCCCAGACCTCGTCGTACGGTTCGATGCTTTCGGCGACCGCGAGCGTGGCATCGCAGGCTCCCGGCACCTCGTCGTCCCACAGCGCGCGCATCTCCGCCGGGGACCGGAGGTAGAAACTGTCGCCGTCGAACCGGAACCGGGTGGGATCGGACAACGTCTTGCCGGTCTGCACGCACAGCATCGCTTCGTGCGCCGCGGCCTGCTGCTGCCGGACATAGTGGCAGTCGTTGGTGGCCAACGGGGTCAGCCCGACCCTCTCGCCCACCGCCAGCAGATCGTCGCGAACCCGGCGTTCGATCGCCAGCCCGTGGTCCATCACCTCGAGGAAGAAGTTGTCCGGGCCGAAGATATCGCGCCAGCGGCCCGCCGCCTCGTAGGCCGCGTCGAATTGCCCCAGGCGCAGGCGGGTCTGGACCTCGCCGGACGGGCAACCCGTGGTAGCCATGACGCCCTCGGCGTGTTCGGCGATCAGCTCCGCGTCCATCCGCGGCCACTTTCCCAACTGCCCTTCGAACGACGCCCGCGACGACAGCCGGAACAGGTTCCGCAGTCCCACGGCGTTTCTGGCGAACATCGTCATGTGCAGGTAGGCCCCGGAACCCGAGATATCGTCGGATTTCTGACCGGGCTCGCCCCAGCGCACCCGCGTAGCGGAGAACCGGGACTCCGGTGCGATGTAGGCCTCGATGCCGATGATCGGCCGCACCGGGGATTGCTGGGACTGCCGGAAGAACTCCGCCGCCCCGTACATGTTGCCGTGATCGGTCATCCCGACCGCCGGCATGCCCAGGCGCTCGGCTTCCGCGAACAACGGAGCCACCTTGGCCAGCCCGTCGAGCATCGAGTACTCGGTGTGGTTGTGCAGATGCACGAAAGACGCGTTCGTCATCGATCACCCCGTGCCGTGGAACCGGCCCCGCACCGTTTCGGTTGTCGAACCGGCGGGCCGGTATGGTCATTTCGGCTACATATGACCAGTTCGTGAGGGCTGAGTCGAACAATCGACATGAGGGTTGCGACAACCGATGGATGTATCAGTAGGTGGAGTGGGGGAGCTCGATCTGGCCACCGTGCGCGCTTTCGTCGCCGTCGCCGACGAAGGTCAGTTCAGCACCGCCGCGGCGGCACTGGGCATCAGCCAGCAAGGGGTCTCCAAACGCATAGCGCGGCTGGAGAACCAGCTCGGCGTCGCCCTGTTCGAGCGGATCCGCACCGGCGCCGTGCCCACGGCCGCGGCCGCCCGGTTCCTGCCGCACGCGCGCTCGCTGCTGGCCGTCGCCGACGAGGCCGTGGCCACGCTTGTGCGGCAGCCGCGACCGCTGCGGGTGGCGGTGCTGGGCGAGCGGCATATCGAAATGCGCGCGATGCGGTACTACCTCGGCCGTCACCCCGAACGCGATATCGAGATCGTGTTGTCCAACGCGTTCGTCACGTCCCGGGACGCCCTGCTGGCCGGCCGGGTCGACGCCGCCTTCGCCCGCGCCCATGGCGGCCCTCGCGCGCTACCGGCGCATATCGCGGCGATCCCGGTCCGCTTGGATCCCCTGCACCTGCTGGTCGGCAAGGACAATCCGCTGGCGGGCCGGGCCGCGGTGCCGCTCGCCGAACTCGCCGGTTCCAGGGTCTGGGTTCCCGGTACGTCCGTGGAGTCGGAATGGACCGACTACTACCGTGAGCTGAGCCGGTACAGCGGAATCGTCATCGACAGCACCCGCCGCGCCGAGATGTTCCCGGGTGTGGACCCCGGTCGAGGGCCTTCGCCGATGGATATGATCCTCGAGCACATCGCCGAGTCGGACACGCTGGCCACGTTCAACGCCGAGGGCTTCGAATTGCCCTGGCACCCGCATATCCGCCGAGTGCACGTCGTCGACCCGACCCCGGCGTATCCGCATGCGCTGGTGTGGGACGACACCGACCCGCATCCCGGTCTCGCGGAACTGGTCGGTTACTTCCGGGAGAACTACGACCGTGCCACCGCGCCCGGCTGCTGGATCCCCGACAGCGACCGCGCGTTGTTCATGTCGGAGCCTGGTTGACCGGGCCCGCCCGAAGCGGTGTCAGGCCGACGAGCTGATCCGGAAGATCCGCAGATCCTCCGGGACGCCGTTGAGCGGCGCGGCGAAGAAACTGCGGCGGTAGGGGCGGGCGGTGTACCCGAGTTCCGCGAGAGTCTCGGGGTCCAGGGCGTCCAGGGTGGTCTCGGAGATCATCATCCTGCCGTTTCCGGCGGCCTCCATCACCCGCGCGGCGATCGTGACGTCCACACCCAGCCAGTCGCCGCCGATCTCCCGCGGTGAACCGGTGTGCAGCCCGATCCGCATCCGGGGCTGGTAGTCGTCCACGGCGATCTGGGCGAGATTGCGTCTCGCGGCGATCGCGGCCGCGACGGCGCGGTCGGCGGAAGGGAAGACCGCCATCACGCCGTCGCCCATCCGCTTCACCACCTGGCCGCCGCGGTCGGCGATGGGGGGTTCGATGGCCTTGGCGACCTTGCGCAGCAGGTCCAGGGTGGCTTCGTCGCCGGCGGTGAGCGACCAGGACGAGAACGAGACCAGATCGGTGAACATCACCGTCATCTCCTCGGTGCCCTTGCCGCGGCCGAGCCGTTCGAGCATCGCCTGCCAGACCTGCAGGGCCCCGAAACCTATCTCCCGGGCGGCGCTGGGGTTGTCGCCGACCAGCCGGTCGGCGGCGCGGGCGACCGCGCGGGCGCCGCCGGGGCCGCTGACCGAGAGCGGATCGCCGAACGCGGGGTCGCCGGGGAGCTGGTGGCGGGCCCGGCGCAGGACCTCGATGACGTCCGGACGCTGATTGGCCGCGTTCATCAGCGCGGAGAGCGGATGCACCCGCGGGCGGGCGGCACCGTCGGAGTCGGCGGCGTTGTTCTCGTGGACGGGGGTCAGTCCTATCGTGATCGCGTCGGCGGCGGCGCGGGCGGCGCCCGGCGCGGCGGCGCTGTCGACCTCCGGCTCCGGTACGGCACGGCCGGAGGGGTTTTCGTTCACGCCCTGAGGGTATCTCAGGGGATCGGACGTGGGAGGAACGCTGAGAATCGTCACCTGTCACCTCTCTATCGGAGGAGTGCGGCACGCCGTTGGGTCCGCCGATGGAAAACGTGTGGTGCCTTGCCCCGATGGTAGCGGCGACCGCAGGTCCGAAGGTGAACGCATGGTTACAGACACTTCGCGGTTCCGACCGGCGCGCTGCTGATCAGGACAAATGTCCAACTGTGTGATCACGACCACCGGCCCGGCGCGGGGTGCGCCGGGCCGGTGGTAAGTGCACCCCGGCCGCCGGGCAGTGGCTGCCGAAGTGCGGGGTTGCGCGATCCTCCCGACAAGGTCGCGCTACCCGCTACCCGAGCGGCGAGGGAAGCAGCTCGGGTGGTTCGAGGTCAGGCGTCGCGCTGGTTCACGACCAGCAGCGCCGCGCCGGTGACGAGTGCAACGAAAGCGATGAAGTAGATGAGGCTGCCCCACACGCCCCAATGCCAGTTCCCGGCCGCCATCGACTCGTCCATCAGCGCGAAGCGGCTCGCATTCTGGAACGGCAGGAACGCGCTGATCTCACGACCCACCTTACCGAGTGCGCCGACCAGCGGTTCGATGATCAGCTGCCATAGCACGATCAACGAGATCGCCGCCGCCGATTGCCGGACCAGCACCCCGATGCCGATGGCCAGGACCACGTTGAGGAAAGCCAGGATCGGGACCGCGTACAGGGCCCGCCAATTGCCCTCGAGCATCAAGGTGGATCCCGCGTCCCCGGCCACCGCCTTGGCCATCGCGTACGCGGCGAAGGCCAAGATCGTGGTCAGCACGGCCGCGTAGACCCCGACCAGACCCGCTTTCGTACCGATCACGAGCAGCCGGTTGGGTACGGCCTGGAAGGTCGTGCGGATGATGCCGAATCGGTATTCGCTGGTCACGGTCAGGGTAGCCATGATGGCCAGCACCATGACCCCGAACCCGCTGATCCCGAGGAAGGCCGTGTCGACGGTCAGCGCGGGAGCCCCGGAGGCCTGCGGGTCGTCGGCGGCGATCCGGCCGATGAACCCGAACAGGGCGGCGAATCCCAGCGCGAGGGCCACCACGATCGCCGAGCACCACCACGGCGAGCGGGTCGAGGTCAGTTTGATCCGTTCCGCGGCGATCACACCCATTACTTCGCACCTCCGAGAACCTTCGCCGCGACCGGCTGCGGGGGCGCGGCCTGCGGTGTGACGGCCGCGACATCGCCCGGCGCGCCGACCTCGCCGTGATATTGGACATCCCCACCGGTCATCCGCATGAAGGCCTCCTCGAGGGAGCCGCGTTGCGGGGCCAGCTCGTAGAGGGTGATGTTGTGCTCACCGGCCAGGGCGCCGACCGCGTCACTGGTCACCCCGTTGACCACCAGGGCGGCGCCGTCGGCACTGCCCTCATTCTGTTTCACGGTCATATTGTGCGAGGTGAGCAGGCTGCGCAGCTCGTCGAGCTGCGGACTGCGCACCCGCACCGACGACTCCGACGCCCGTTCGATGAATTCCGAGGTCGTGGAATCGGAGATGAGCCGGCCGCGGCCGATCACCACGAGGTGGTCGGCGGTCTGCGACATCTCCGAGAGCAGATGGCTCGACACCAGCACGGTGCGGCCCTCGGCCGCCAGCCGCTGCATGAACCGGCGGATCCAGAGAATGCCCTCCGGGTCGAGGCCGTTGACCGGTTCGTCGAACAGCAGGACCTTGGGGTCGCCCAGCAGCGCGCCCGCCAGGCCCAGCCGCTGGGACATGCCGAGCGAGAAGCCGCCGGCCGATTTACCGGCCACCTCCGAGAGGCCCACCAGCCGCAGCACCTCTTCGACCCGGGACTTGGGCAGCGCGTTGGACGCGGCCATCCACTCCAGATGGGCCCGCGCCGAGCGGTTGGGATGCACCCATTTCGCGTCGAGCAGGGCGCCGACCTCGCGCAACGGGTGGCGTAACTGCCGGTACGGTCTGCCGTTGATCAGCGCGGTGCCCGCGGTGGGCCGATCCAGGCCGAGGATCATGCGCATAGTGGTGGACTTACCGGCGCCGTTGGGTCCGAGAAATCCGGTGACCTGACCGGGTTGCACAGTGAAGGTCAGGTCCTGGACCGCGACGGTCTGCCCGTAATGCTTGGTCAAGCCCCGGACTTCGATCATGCAGACCAGCATGCCCTATCCACGGCGTACTCGCGTCGCCCGATAGTCGCGATCCGTACTCATCCTGGAGGATGACACGACCCGGACGACCCACCCGCTCGCGGACCCCGCGGGTTCAGGGATCTACCGCTCGGGGGACGACGCCTGCGCCCAGAACCGCTTCGGGATCCGCCCCGCCGCCCGGGCCCGGTGACCGGCCCGCACCGCGTCGGCCATAGCGGCCGCCATCAGGGCCGGATGCCGGGCCCGGGTGACCGCGGTGGCGAGCAACACCGCCGAGCAGCCCAGCTCCATCGCGAGCGCGGCGTCGCTGGCGGTGCCGATCCCGGCGTCGAGGATCACCGGCACCCCGGCGCGGCCCACGATCATCTCGATATTGTGCGGGTTGCCGATGCCCAGCCCGGTGCCGATCGGGGCGCCCAGCGGCATCACCGCCGCGCAACCCGCGTCCTCGAGCCGCCGCGCGAGGGCGGGATCGTCGTTCGTATAGGGCAGGACCGTGAATCCCGCGTCGACCAGCTGTTCGGCCGCGTCGAGGAGTTCGATGGGGTCCGGCAACAGGGTGCGCTCGTCGGCGATCACCTCGAGTTTCACCCAGGTGGTGTCCAGCGCCTCGGCGGCCAACTGGGCGGTGAGAACGGCCTCGGCGGCGGTGCGGCAGCCCGCGGTATTGGGCAGCGGCGCGATATCGAGTCGTTTCAGCAGGTCGAGGACACCGGTCCCGCCGGCCGCGTCGACCCGGCGCATGGCGACCGTGGTCAGTTCCGTGCCGGAGGCGAGCAGGGCTTCCTCGAGGACGGTCAGATTCTCCGCCCCGCCGGTACCCATGATCAGCCGGGAGCCGAATGTGCGGTCGGCGATCCGCAGCGCGTCGTCAGCCACCCTGGACCGCCGTCAGCACATCGATCTCCCAGCCGCGTCCCACCGGCTCGTCCCAGCGCGATCGCGGGAAGACCGCGCCGTCGACCGCCAGCGCCACACCTTTGCACGGCAGTTCCAGCCGTTCCAGCAGTTCGCGCACGGTGAGCGGAGCGGCGAACTCGTGCTCGGCGCCGTTCACGGTTACCCCGATCGGCACCGCCGAGCCGGGTGCTGATGACCCTTCTGCTGATGACACTGTCATCGACTTCCTCCTGAGGGTGTGGACGCCGCGAACCGCAGCGGATCGGCCGCCGCGGCCTCGGCCAGCGGTTTCCCGCGGAGTTCGGCGAGCACCGCGTCGGCGGTGAGCGCACTGGTCAGCATGCCATTGCGGCCGTGTCCGGTGGCCGCGATCACGCGGTCGGACAGCCGGCCGATGAGCGGCAGATTGTCCGGAGTCCCGGGCCGCGAGCCGGCGCCGGCCTCGGACAGTTCGTATTCGCCGATCCCGGGCAGCACGGATTCGGCGTCGGCGATGAGGTCGCGGACTCCGGCGACGGTCACGGCGGTATCGAATCCCGCCTCGTACTGGGTCGCGCCGACCACCACACCGTCGGCGCGGGGCACGAAGTACACCGGCCTGCCGTGGACTCGGGCGCGGACGACTCGGGAGGGCGGGGGTTGGGTCCCCGGCCGCCGGCGCAGTCGCAGGATCTCGCCCTTCACCGGCCGGACCGCCAGGCCCGGCCACAGCTCGGCCGAGGCGGCTCCCGCGGCCAGCACGACCTGCCGCTGGTCCAGATCGGCGAGTTCCCGGACCCGCGCCGGACGTGTGGTCACCCCGGCCTCGGCGGCGGCCTTGCGCAGCGCGGTCACCAACCGGCGGTTATCGACGGCCGGCTCGGTGGGGGCGAGCAGCCCGGCCCGGACCGTTCGGGCCAGCGCGGGTTCCAGCTCCCGGACACCGGCGCGGTCCAGGACCCGCAATTCGTGACCGCGCCCACCGACCCAGTCGGCGACCGTCCGCAGATCGGCGGCGTCGGCGGTGTCCAGGGCGACGGTCAGCGTTTCGGCGGCGACGAAGACATCCACTCCGGTGACGGTTTCGAGGCGGGCGGCGAACTCGCGCCAGCGCGCCAGCGCGGCGGCGCCGAACGCGAGCACCTCGTCCTCACCCGGCCAGCCCTCCGAGAGCGGCGCCAGCATTCCACCCGCTACCCAGGAGGCGCCCGACCCCACGGCCGGATCGAACAGTGTCACCGTCCAACCCGCGGCGGCGGCCCGCCAGGCCACCGAGAGACCGATCACGCCGCCGCCGACGACGGCGAGTGTCGAACCGGCGGCGGGTTCCCGTGTCGTCACCTACGCCACCTCCTCGGAACTCTGCCGTCGCGTCGGATCGCGCGGATCCGGGCCGGACGACCCTGCGCGGCAACGCCTCGACGGTGGTGCGGCCGCGCCACGGTGATACGGCGTCCGGGCGGCCGGCCGCGCCGTGCGCGCGGATGTTCGCACTACGTTCTACCTCCTGCAACGCCTCCACGTTAGCGCGGTTACCGTGGCAGTTGTGCAACCGTCCTCCGCTCGCCGGCCCCTGCCGCCACGTGACCGTCTCACGACCGCCCGGCTGTATCTGTGCACCGACGCCCGCCGTGAGAAGGGGGATCTGGCCGCGTTCGCGGACGCGGCGCTGGCCGGCGGTGTCGATATCGTCCAGCTCCGCGACAAAGGGTCGCCCGGCGAGCAGCAGTACGGCGCGCTCGAGGCAAAGGACGAACTCGCGGCGCTCGCCGAGCTCAAGGCGGCCGCCCGCCGACACGGGGCGCTGCTGGCGGTGAACGATCGCGCGGATATCGCCCTCGCGGCCGGCGCCGATGTGCTGCACCTGGGCCAGCGGGATCTGCCGCCCTGGTACGCCCGCCGGATTCTCGGACCGGATGTGGTGATCGGACGGTCCACGCACGACCTCGACCAGGTCCGGCTGGCGGCGGCCGACGAGAATCTCGACTACTTCTGCACCGGCCCGGTGTGGGCGACCCCCACCAAGCCGGGGCGTACACCCGCCGGGCTGGAGTTGGTGCGGGAGACCGCGGCCGCGGCGCCGGCCCGGCCGTGGTTCGCGATCGGCGGTATCGACGGCGCGACGCTGCCCGAGGTGCTGGCCGCGGGCGCGAGCCGGGTGGTCGTGGTGCGCGCGATCACCGCGGCCGGTGACCCGGAGACCGCCGCGCGGAACCTGAAAGCCGCGCTGCTCGAGGCCGACTGATCGCTGTCGTTCCGCGGCAGCCGTGGCCCTCGGGCTCCGCGACGTTCGGCCCTCGGGTTCCGCTGGTCCCCACCACGGGAGTGCCCATGACAAGTGTCATGGGCGGTTGATGACACTCGTGCGAGGTATCCGCGTCGCCCGCGGGCGAGTGTGGAGTCATGACATCGACAGTGACAAACGGGGCCGCGCCACCCGCGGCGGGAGGGTCCGGCGGGGGTGGCCCGGCCGCGATCGAATTGCGTGGTCTGCACAAGAGTTTCCGCGTTCCGGGCGCCGGTGAAGTCCGGGCCGTCGACGGACTGGACCTGGTGATCCGGCCGGGGGAGATCGTGGCCTTCCTCGGCCCGAACGGCGCGGGGAAGACAACGAGCATCGATATGCTGCTCGGACTCGCGACACCGGATTCCGGCACCGTCCGGATATTCGGCGACGAGCCGGCCCGGGCGGTGGCCGCGGGCCGTATCTCGGCGGTACTGCAGTCGGGCGGTCTGCTGCCCGATCTGACCGTGACCGAGACAGTGCAGCTGGTCTCGTCGCTGCACGCGCGGCCGCGCCCGGTCGACGAAGTGCTCACCCGTGCCGGGCTCCTCGACATCGGCGCGCGCCGGGTGGGCAAATGCTCCGGTGGGCAGCAGCAACGGCTGCGGTTCGCACTGGCGTTGCTGCCGGACCCCGATCTGATCGTGCTGGACGAGCCGACCACCGGGATGGACGTCGAAGGACGCCGGGAGTTCTGGAACGCGATGCGCGAGGATTCCCGGCGCGGGCGCACGGTTGTCTTCGCCACCCATTACCTGGACGAGGCCGACGCCTATGCCGATCGCATCGTGCTGGTGCGCGCGGGGCGGGTGGTCGCCGACGGCACCGCCGCCGAGATCAAGAACCTGGCCGCCGGTCGCAGCGTCAGCGCGCGACTGCCCGGCGCCGAGCCCGCGCGGTTGCTGGACCTTCCGGGTGTCGACGATGTCGAGTTGTCCGGGGATCGAGTCGTCGTGCACACCACCGATTCCGATGCCCTCGCCCGCTATCTGCTCACCGAGACCGCTGCGGCGGAGCTGGAGATCACCTCGCGCAACCTCGAATCCGCGTTCCTGACCCTCACCACCGGAGAGCAGAAATGACCACGACAACTCTGCGCTCATCGTCGGCCGATCGACGTCTGCCCGGCGGGTTCAGCGTCGGATTCCTGCGCATGGAATTGCGCCGGCTGCTGCGCAATCGGCGCACCCTGCTGGTCACGCTGATCATGCCGCCGGTGTTCTTCGCCATCTTCGGCCTGCAATCGGATTTCCGGGAGAAGTCCTTCGGGTCGGGCAATATGACCGGTTACGTGATGGTGTCGCTGGCCGTCTACGGCGCGATGGTGGCCACCACCAGCGGCGGCGCGATGGTGGCGATCGAACGCGCGCAGGGCTGGAGTCGTCAATTGCGACTGACTCCGTTGCGGCCGATCGCCTATGTCGCCACGAAAGTCGCGGTCGCGATGGTGCTGGGACTGGTGTCGGTGTCGGTGGTCTTCGCCGTCGGCGCGGTGGTCGGCGCGCGGCTCACTCTCACTGCCTGGGTGTTCTGCTTCCTGCTGGCCGGGGTCTGCTCGCTGGTCTTCGCGGCCTTCGGTCTGTTCCTCGGCTATCTGTTCCCGTCGGAGAACGTCATGCAGTTGCTCGGCCCCGCGCTGGCGGCTCTGTCGTTCGGCGGTGGGCTGTTCATCCCGTTGCACGGCTGGTTCGGGACCGTCTCGGGGGTGCTGCCCACCCACGGCGTGGCGACCCTGGTTCGGATGCCGTTCGGCGATACGAGCAGCTCCTCGATCGCGCTCGCCATGTTGAACATTGTGGTCTGGACTGCCTTCTTCGCGGGCGGTGCGACCATGATGTTCCGGCGCGACACCGCGCGCTGAGCAGGCCGTGCCGATGCCGGGCGTACCGCGTCCTTCGGTACCGTCGGTCCTCGTGATCGACCACCGCGCCCGCCCCCACAAGAGTGGGGCGGGCGCGCATCGTGCTCGCCGGGATCCCGCATGAGCGCGCCCCTCGGCCCGCCGCCGGCCGGTCGTGTCTCCGATTTCCTGGACCGGCTGGCCCAGAACGGCGTTTTCGCGCTGGACGGCAAGCGTCGCGGTTGGCTCGGTGCGCTGCTGGCGGTGGTCTGGCTCGTCTATCTGATCCCGCCGGTCGTGCAGAGCTGGCGGCAACAGCAGCAGCCGGCCGCGGCGCTGGCGACGGTGGCTCTGCTGGGGTACACGGTCCTGATCGTCACGGCGTTGATCGGCCGCCGCGGGCCCGGTCGCGATCTCCCGTCGGCGCCCTCTTCCGTGGACCACGGGGTGCGGCCGATCCTCGCGGCAATGGTGCTGTGCGCCGTCGCGCTGGTGGTACTGCTCGGAGCCGCGGCGCTGCCCAGCGCGCTCTATATCGCCGTCGTCGCGGTTTTTCGCCTGTCCGCCCGCTCGTCGGGCTGGGTCTGCGCGGTGGTCGCGCTGGTGCTGTTGCTGCTTCCGCTGGTCACGCCCCGGTTGTCCGAGGTGCCGTTGTATGTGGCGTTCGTGCCCGTTGTGGTCTGGACGCTGCGGCAGCTCGGGCTGCGCGGCGCGATGCTGACCGAACTGGCTCGCCGTCAGCAATCCGAACTCGCCGTAGCCGCGGAACGCAACCGGGTGGCCCGCGACGTGCACGACATCCTCGGCCACTCGCTCACGGTCATCACCGTGAAAACCGAACTCGCGCAGCGACTGCTCGATATCGATATCGAGCGCGCGAGGTCCGAGCTCGCCGATATCGAACACCTCGCCAGAGACGCGCTGACCGGGGTTCGCGATACGGTCGGCGGTCTGCGCGAGGTCACGTTGCGCGGGGAGCTCGCCAACGCGCGCAGTGCCCTGGCCGCCGCCGATATCGTGGCCGACCTGCCCGATCCGGCCCGGCTCCCGGCGGGCGACCACGAGCTGTTCGGCTGGGTGCTGCGTGAGGCGGTGACGAATGTGGTGCGCCACAGCGCCGCTCGGCACTGCGCGGTCACGGTGACGCCGACGAGCATCGAGGTGGTCGACGACGGTCGTGGGCTGGGCGCCGCCGCGTCCGGGTCCGGGCTGACGGGGCTGCGGGAGCGGGTCAGGGCCGCCGACGGGATATTGACGCTGTCGGAAACGGCAGGAGGAGGAGTACGAGTTGTCGTCACCGTTTCCGGATGAGCCGTGGCGTGCCGCGTGCCCGTATCACCGGGCCAGCAGTACTGCCACGCGAAGGGACCCGGCATGATCCGCCTGCTGCTCGCCGATGATCAGGCCCTGGTGCGCGGTGCGCTCGCCGCCCTGCTCGGACTGGAATCCGATCTCGAGGTCGTCGCCGAGGTGGGCCGGGGTGACGAGGTCCTCGACGCGGTCGCGCGGTCGAAGCCGGATGTGGTGCTGCTCGACGTCGAAATGCCCGGGCTGGACGGTGTCCAGGTCGCGAGTGCGCTGCGCACCGCGTATCCCGAGGTGCGGGTGCTGATGGTGACGACCTTCGGCCGGCCCGGCTATCTGCGCCGCGCGATCGACGCGGGCGCCGGTGGGTTCGTGGTCAAGGACACTCCCGCCCGCGAACTGGCCGATGCCGTTCGCCGGGTCCATATGGGCTTGCGGGTCGTGGATCCGGCGCTGGCCACCGAGACCCTGACGGCGGGTACGTCACCGTTGACCGCACGGGAACGCGAAGTGCTCGCCGCGGCCGCGGGCGGGGCGACGGCGGCCGTGATCGCCCAGCGCCTGCACCTTTCCGAAGGCACGGTGCGCAACCATCTTTCCGCGGCGATCGGCAAGACTTCGACCACGACGCGCGCCGAGGCGGTCCGGGCCGCGGAACAACTGGGCTGGCTGTAGCGGGGTGCACCGGCCCTGCCCGGCGCAGATGGGCAGGGCCGGTGCTGTGCAATCAGGTCCAGGGGAGGCAGCCGGCCACCTTCAGGCGGGTGGCCAGGCTCTGGTTCACCGCTACGCCGGAACCGCTGCTGCTGCCGCTGCCGAGCGAGAGCAGCAGATCCAGGCCGAGGCCTGCGCCGATGGAGCAGCCCAACAGGTTGATATCGATCGACAGGATCTCCGGCGGGCCCTCGGGCGCCGGTGTTGCCTGGGCCGGTGCGGCGCCCGCTACGGCGGCGGCCGCCAGGGCCACGGCGACGAAACCCGCCTTGATGGATCGCACTGCTCGTTCTCCTCCTACGCGCCCGCGGGCGCCGTTCGCACCGGGTTCGAGCTCATCGGTGGCGGCCGGCCCGGTCCGGAGGCGCCGCCGCTCGAGGATTGCCCAGTGGAGGGGCGGCGGAAACCACCGATCTACAGCAGCCAGAGCACCGCACCCGTGGCCGCCAGTAGCGCGCAGACGCCCAGGCTGATCGCCACCGGCCGGGAGTTCTTCCAGGTCGTGTAGGCGCCGCCGATCAGGAATCCGGCGAGGGTGAACAACAGGACAGCAGCGACATCGGGGGACACGGCATGTCATTTTGCCTGGTCGTCTCGGGTGCGGGCGGCCGGGTGCGGGGTGGCCCGCCCGGCCTGGTCGCCGCGGCTCCCGCGCCACGTGCAGCGGCCTCCCGGATTTACAAGCACGCGTGCTTGCTTTTTTCTGGGGAGGCTGTGATGCTGGAGCCGTACGTGGACAGCCACGGGCGATCCCCCCTGCCCGGTGCCGCAGTAGGAGGCGTAACCGCTGATGAGTGGTCTGGCTGCCGATCCGGACGTGATCCGGATCGGTAATTGTTCCGGGTTCTACGGCGATCGGTTCAGCGCAATGCGCGAGATGCTCGAGGACGGGCAGCTCGACGTGCTCACCGGCGACTACCTCGCCGAATTGACCATGCTGATCCTGGGTCGCGACCGGATGAAGGACGCCGGTCTCGGCTATGCGAAGACCTTCCTGCGGCAGCTCGAGGAATGTCTCGGACTCGCGCTGGAACGCAATGTCCAGATCGTCACCAATGCCGGTGGCGTGAACCCGGCCGCGCTCGCGCAGCGGGTCCGGGAACTGGCCGAGCGGCTGGGGCTCCAGGTGCAGGTAGGGCACGTCGAGGGCGATGACCTCACCGGCCGGGCCGCCGAACTCGGGCTCGGCTCGCCGCTGACCGCCAACGCCTACCTGGGCGCGTGGGGCATCGTCGAATGTCTGGACGCGGGCGCCGACGTGGTGGTCACCGGCCGGGTCACCGACGCCTCGGTGGTGGTCGGCCCGGCGGCCGCTCATTTCGGTTGGAGCCGTACGGATTACGACCGGCTCGCCGGGGCGGTGGTAGCCGGTCATGTGATCGAATGCGGTACCCAGGCCACGGGTGGGAACTTCGCGTTCTTCACCGAACTCGCCGACCTGAGCCGCCCTGGGTTCCCGCTGGCCGAAGTACGCGCGGACGGCAGCAGCGTGATCACCAAACACGCCGGAACCGGCGGCGCGGTCACCGTGGACACGGTGGCGGCGCAGCTCATGTACGAGATCCAGGGCGCGCGCTACGCCGGACCGGATGTCACCGCCCGGCTCGACACCGTGGAACTCGCGGCCGACGGCGCCGACCGGGTGCTCATCCGGGGAACCGTGGGCGAACCGCCGCCGCCGGAGTTGAAGGTCTCGCTGACCACCCTGGGCGGTTTCCGTAACGAGATGGAGTTCATCCTCACCGGCCTCGATATCGAGGAAAAAGCCGCGTTGGCCCGGCGGCAATTGGAATCCTGGCTGCCCGAACGGCCCGCCGAACTGGACTGGACCCTGGCCAGGCTGGACCGCGCGGACGCCGCGACCGAGGAGCAGGCCAGTGCGCTGCTGCGCTGCGTGGTCCGCGATCCCGACCCGAAGAAAGTCGGCCGCGCCTTCTCCAGCGTCGCCGTGGAATTGGCCCTGGCCAGCTATCCCGGCTGCAGTTTCACCGCGCCACCCGGGAACGGGGCGCCCTACGGGGTCTATCGGCCGGGCTACGTCGCCGCCGCGGAGGTCGCGCACACGGCGATGCGCCCGGCCGGTTGCCGGATGCTGGTGGGCGCGCCTTCCCGGACGCAGGCATTGACCGCCGTTCCCGAACCCGAACTCCCCGAACCGCTTCCGGTGTCTCCCACGAAGCGCGTACCGCTCGGATCGATAGCCCTGGCGCGCAGCGGTGACAAGGGCGGTGATGCCAATATCGGCGTCTGGGTGCGCACCGACGCCCAATGGCGCTGGCTCGTGCACACGCTCACCGTCGACCGGCTCCGCGAGCTGCTCCCCGAGACGGCGCCGCTGGAGATCACCCGGCATGTGCTGCCGAACCTGCGCGCGCTCAACTTTCTGATCACGGGTCTGCTCGGCGCGGGCGTGGCCTATCAGGCCCGTTTCGACCCGCAGGCCAAGGGACTCGGCGAATGGCTGCGGTCCCGTCATCTCGACATACCGTTGGAGCTGCTGCCGTGAGCACTGTCTGGAACACCCCGGAGCGCCGCGAACTACGCGCCACCGTGCGCGCTTTCGCCGAGCGCGAGATCCTGCCGTACCTCGACGACTGGGAGCGTGACGGCGAGATCCCGCGGGAGCTGCACAAGAAGGCCGGGGCCCTGGGTCTGCTGGGTATCCAATTCCCCGAATCCGCGGGCGGGTCCGCCGGAGACGGGATCGACGGCGCGATCGTCTGCGAGGAACTGCACTACGCGGGGGTCTCGGGCGGACTGTTCGCCTCCCTGTTCACCTGCGGTATCGCGGTCCCGCATCTCATCGCCGCCGGTGACCCCGAACAGATCGAGCGGTGGGTGATCCCGACCCTGGCCGGCGAGAAGATCGGCTCGCTGGCCATCACCGAACCCGGGGGCGGCTCCGATGTCGGGCACTTGACGACCACCGCCCGCCGCGACGGCGACCACTACATCGTCAACGGCGCCAAGACCTTCATCACCTCCGGCTGCCGCGCCGATTTCGTGGTCACCGCGGTCCGCACCGGGGGCCCCGGCTCGTCCGGGGTGTCGCTGCTGGTGGTCGAGAAGGGCACGCCCGGTTTCACGGTCGGCCGCAAACTCGAGAAGATGGGTTGGCGGGCCTCCGATACCGCGGAGCTGTCCTACCAGGATGCACGGGTTCCGGTGACGAATCTGGTGGGCCCGGAGAACAGCGGTTTCCTCCAGATCGCGGCCGCGTTCGTCAGCGAGCGGGTGGGTTTGGCGGTGCAGGCGTATTCGAGCGCGCAACGCTGCCTGGACCTCACGCTGGACTGGGTGCGCGACCGAGAGACCTTCGGGCGTCCGCTCATCAGCCGGCAGGCCGTGCAGAACACGGTCACCGAGATGGCCCGGCGGATCGATGTCGCCCGCGTCTACACCCGCGATGTCGCCGCTCGGGCGGCCGCCGGGGAAACCGATCTGATCGCCGAGGTCTGCTTCGCCAAGAACACCGCCGTCGAGGCCGGTGAATGGGTGGCGAACCAGGCGGTGCAGCTGTACGGCGGGCTGGGTTATATGCGGGAATCCGAAGTGGAGCGCCAGTACCGGGATATGCGGATCCTCGGTATCGGCGGCGGCACGACCGAAATCCTCACCGGCCTGGCCGCGAAACGATTGGGGTACCAGTCTTGACGACATTGCGCAGCACCCTGGACACCACCGCCGACGGGTACACCGCGGCGGCCGAGGCCATGACGGCCAAACTCGCCGAGGTCGAAGCCGAATTCGAGAAGGTGATCGCGGGCGGCGGCCCGGAGAAGCTCGCCCGGCATCGCAAACGCGGCAAGCTGACCGCACGGGAACGCATCGAACTGCTCATCGACGAGGACTCGCCGTTCCTCGAGCTGTGCCCGCTCGCGGCCTGGGGCAGCGAGTTCCAGGTGGGCGCGAGCACCGTCGCCGGGATCGGCGTGGTGGAGGGCGTGGAATGCGTGATCGTCGCGCCGGACCCCACCGTTCGCGGCGGCACCTCCAACCCGTGGACCCTGCGCAAAACCCTGCGGGTCAACGACATCATCCGGGAGAACCGCCTGCCGGTGATCTCCCTGGTGGAATCCGGCGGCGCCGATCTGCCCACGCAGAAAGAGGTGTTCGTACCCGGCGGCCGGATGTTCCGCGACCTCACCCAGGCGTCGGCGGCCGGTATCCCCACCATCGCACTGGTATTCGGCAATTCCACCGCGGGCGGCGCCTATATCCCGGGTATGTCCGACCACGTCGTGATGATCAAGGAACGCTCGAAGGTATTCCTCGGCGGCCCGCCGTTGGTGAAGATGGCCACCGGTGAGGAATCCGACGACGAATCCCTGGGCGGCGCGGATATGCACGCCCGGGTCTCCGGCCTGGCCGACTACTACGCGCTCGACGAGCAGGACGCGATCCGGATCGGCCGCCGCATCGTCAAACGGTTGAACTGGAAGAAGCAGGGCCCGGCGCCCCGGCCCTCGGCGCCGGCACCGCTGTTCGATTCCGACGAACTGCTGGGGATCGTCCCGCCCGACCTCAAGATCCCGTTCGATCCGCGCGAGGTGATCGCTCGGATCGTCGACGGCTCCGATTTCGACGAGTTCAAACCGCTCTACGGATCCAGCCTGGTCACCGGCTGGGCCGAACTGCACGGGTATCCGGTCGGCATCCTGGCCAATGCCCGCGGCGTGCTGTTCTCCGAGGAATCGCAGAAGGCCACCCAGTTCATCCAGCTCGCCAACAAGACGAACACACCGCTGCTGTTCCTGCACAACACCACCGGCTATATGGTCGGCAAGGAGTACGAGCAGAAGGGCATCATCAAACACGGCGCCCAGATGATCAACGCGGTCTCCAATTCGAAGGTCCCGCACATCTCGGTGCTCATGGGCGCCTCCTACGGCGCCGGGCACTACGGGATGTGCGGACGCGCCTACGATCCGCGGTTCGTCTTCGCCTGGCCCAGCGCGAAATCCGCGGTGATGGGCGGCGCGCAGCTGGCCGGGGTCGTCTCCATCGTCGGCCGTGCCGCGGCCGAGGCCCGCGGACAGGCGTTCGACGAAGAGGCCGACGCCGGGATGCGCGCCATGGTGGAGGCGCAGATCGAGGCCGAATCGCTGGCGATGTTCATGTCCGGGCGGCTCTACGACGACGGGGTCATCGATCCCCGCGATACCCGCACAGTGCTCGGAATGGCGCTGTCGGCCATCCACACTGCTCCTGTCCAGGGCGCCGAATCCTTCGGCGTCTTCCGAATGTGAGGCCGGTCGTGTCGAATTCGCAGCAACTCATCACCAGCGTCCTGGTCGCCAATCGCGGTGAGATCGCCCGCCGGATCTTCGCGTCCTGCCGCCGGATGGGCTTGGGCGCCGTCGCCGTGTACTCCGACGCCGACGCGGAGTCCCCGCATGTGGCGGAGGCCGACGCGGCGGTCCGGCTGCCCGGCAACACTCCGGCGCAGACCTACCTGCGCGCCGATCTGATCATCGCCGCCGCGCGGGCCGCGGGCGCCGACGCGGTCCATCCCGGCTACGGCTTCCTCTCCGAGAACGCCGAATTCGCGCGGGCCGTGGCCGCGGCCGGGCTGGTCTGGATCGGACCGCCGGCGAGCGCCATCGAGGAGATGGGCTCCAAGGTCGCGGCAAAGAAGATGATGGACGCGGCCGGGGTGCCGGTGCTGGCCGAACTGGATCCGGACGAGGTCACCGAGGAGCAACTGCCCGTCCTGATCAAGGCGTCCGCCGGCGGCGGCGGCCGTGGCATGCGGGTCGTGCGCACGCTGGCCGAGCTCCCCGACCAGCTCGCGGGGGCCCGGCGGGAGGCCGAATCGGCGTTCGGCGATCCGACCGTCTTCTGCGAGCGCTACCTCGAAACCGGCCGCCATATCGAAGTTCAGGTGCTGGCCGATTCGCACGGCACGATCTGGGCGGTCGGCGAACGCGAGTGTTCGATCCAGCGGCGACACCAGAAGGTGGTCGAGGAGGCGCCCTCTCCCTTGGTCGAGCGGATCGACGCTGCGCTCGACCCAGTGCTGGAGGCGGGAGCGGTGCGTGAGCTTGCAGGCTCCCCGCGTGCGGTCGGGGAGGCCGCCGCATCGACACCGGAGGCGGTCCGGGAAACATCGCCTCGCCAGGGAATCGGGATGCGCGCCCGGCTGTTCGACGCGGCTCGGCAGGCCACCACCGCGATCGGCTACACCGGGGCCGGAACGGTCGAATTCCTCGCCGACGAGACCGGGGAGTTCTACTTCCTGGAGATGAACACCCGGCTGCAGGTGGAGCACCCGGTCACCGAATGCACCACCGGGCTCGATCTCGTCGCGCTCCAGCTGGAGATCGCCCAGGGTGCCCGGCTCGATCCCGAACCACCCGCCACGCACGGACATTCCATCGAGATCCGCCTCTACGCCGAGGACCCGGCGCAGGACTGGCAGCCGCAGAGCGGCACCGTGCAGCGTCTCGAAATACCTTCGGTAGCAACCGAATTCGATCTCTTACAACGTCCCGGCGTGCGGTTGGACTCCGGTGTCGTGGACGGGTCGGTGGTCGGCGTGCACTACGACCCCATGCTCGCCAAGGTCATCTCCTACGGCCGCACCCGCGCCGAAGCGGCCCGGCTGCTGGCCGCGGCCCTCGAGCGGGCCCGGATCCACGGGCTGGTCACCAACCGCGACCTGCTGGTCCGGGTGCTGCGCCATCCCGCGTTCCTCGCCGGTGACACCGACACCGCATTCTTCGCCACCCACGGTCTGGACACCCTCGCCGCGCCGTTGCTCGACCCCGACGACGAGAAACTGTCGGTTGTCGCGGCCGCGCTCGCCGACGCGGCCGCCAACCGGACAAGCGCCACCGTAGTCGCGGGCACGCCCAGCGGCTGGCGCAATCTACCCGCGCAGTCCCAGCGCAAGTCCTATGAGAGCCGCACCACCGGTACGCACGAGATCGACTACCGGTTCACCCGATCCGGTGTGACCGTGGCCGGTTTCGAGGGGATCGAGCTGATCAGCGCCACCCCCGATCAGGTCGTGCTCGCGGTTCCCAGCGCGCAAGGACCGGTGCGGCGGCAGTTCGCGGTCGCCAGCTACGGCGATCTCGTCTGCGTGGATTCCGCGCTCGGCCCGGTGTCCGTGCGCCGACTGCCCCGCTTCACCGATCCCGCCGACCAGGTCGCGACCGGGTCGCTGCTGGCGCCGATGCCGGGCAGCGTCATCCGGATCGGCGCCGAGGTCGGCAGCACCGTCACCGCCGGACAGCCGATTCTGTGGCTGGAAGCCATGAAGATGGAGCACACCATCGCCGCGCCCGCGGACGGTGTGCTCAGTGCCGTCAACGTCGAGGTCGGCCGGCAGGTCGAGGTCGGCGCAGTCCTCGCCGTGGTCGACCCCGCCGCCGAAAACCAGGAGTGAGCAATGAGCTTCATCGAAACCGACGAACAAAAAGAGCTGCGGGCCGCCGTCGCCGCCCTGGCCGCCAAGTACAGCTACCGCGATTACGTGCTGCCGAAGGCGCGTAACAACGAACCGCTCGACGAACTGTGGGACGAGGCGGGGCGGCTCGGTTTCCTCGGGGTGAACCTCCCGGAGGAATACGGGGGCGGCGGCGCCGGTATGTACGAACTCGCGCTGGTGATGGAGGAACTGTCCGCCCAGGGCGCCGGTCTGCTGCTCATGGTGGTCTCGCCCGCTATCTGCGGCACCATCATCACCAAGTACGGGACCGACGAGCAGAAGTCCGAATGGCTGCCCAAACTGTCCGACGGTTCGGCCAAGATGGTCTTCGGTATCACCGAACCCGACGCCGGTTCCAATTCGCATCAGATCACCACCACCGCCCGCCGCGACGGTGACGACTGGCTGCTCACCGGCCGCAAGATCTTCATCTCCGGTGTCGACCAGGCCGAAGCGGTCCTGATCGTGGCCCGCACCTCCGACCACAAGACCGGCAAGCTCAAGCCCGCCCTGTTCATCGTCCCCACCGACGCGCCCGGGTTCGAGAAGACCCCGCAGGAAATGGACATCATCGAACCGGACCACCAGTTCACCTTGTTCCTGGACGATGTCCGGTTGCCGTCCAACGCTCTGGTCGGTACGGAGGACGCCGCGCTCATGCAACTGTTCGCGGGTCTCAACCCGGAACGGATCATGGGTGCGGCCATGGCGGTCGGGGTCGGCCGCTACGCCCTCGACCGGGCCGTGGACTACGCCAAGGAACGTACGGTCTGGAAGACCCCGATCGGTGCACACCAGGGGATTTCGCATCCGCTGGCCCAGGTGAAGATCGAGCTGGAACTGGCCCGGCTGATGATGCTCAAGGCCGCCACGCTCTACGACGCCGGTGACGAGATGGGTGCGGCCGAGGCCGCGAACATGGCCAAATACGCGGCCGCCGAGGCCAGTATCAAAGCACTCGACCAGGCCATCCAGACCCACGGCGGCGCGGGCCTCACCGCCGAATACGGTTTGGCCGCCATGCTCGGCGCCGCCCGGATCGCGCGCGTGGCGCCGGTGAGCCGGGAGATGATCCTCAACTTCGTCGCCCAGCACTCCTTGGGCCTGCCGAAGTCCTACTGAATACCGGGCGGGCCGGGCGCCTCGGCCCGGGCTCACTCCAGCAAGAAAGGCAGGACCGCCGTGACCGGAACCGATACCGCGGAACGTGTTGTCGGCTACGCCGTCGAGGACGGGTTCGCCACCCTCACCCTCGATTCCCCGCACAACCGCAACGCCATCTCCGCTCGTCTGGTGACCGAACTCCTGGCGGGATTGGATCGCGCCGCGGCGGACCCGCGGGTACGCGGTGTGGTCCTCACCCACACCGGCAACACTTTCTGCGCGGGCGCCGACCTGAAGGAGGCGGTGGCCGCCGACCCTGCCGCGGCCGCCGATATCCGCACCCAGTGGATGGTGCGGTTGCTGCGCGCGATCCTGGAACTTCCGAAACCGGTGATCGCGCGGGTGAACGGGAACGTCCGGGCCGGTGGCATGGGGCTGCTCGCGGCATGCGATATCGCCGTCGCCGGCCTGGCGAGCAGTTTCGCGCTCACCGAGGCCCGCCTCGGGCTGGCCCCGTTCGTCATCTCGTTGACCCTGTTGCCCAGGATGGCTCCCCGAGCCGCCGACCGGTACTTCCTGACCGGTGAGAAGTTCGACGCCGACACCGCTGAGCGGATCGGTCTGATAACCCTGGCGACCAGCGACCCGGACGCCCGGGTGGCCGAGCTGGTGGACGAACTGCGCAAAGGGTCGCCGCAGGGGCTCGCGGAGAGCAAGCGCCTCACCACGGCCGGGATCCTCGCCGAATTCGACCGATCCGCCGACGAATTGGCGGCACGCTCGGGAAGCTTCTTCGGGACCGAGGAAGTGATCGAGGGTATGACCGCGTTCCTCCAGCGTCGCCCACCCCGCTGGGCCGTCTCCGCCGCCGATACGCGCTCGGCAGAATAGCCCGTTATGGCGACACCTCACGAACCGAAACAGGACCGCAGCCGGGCCACCCGGCAGCGTCTCCTCGAGGCGACCATCGATTGTCTGGCCGAAAGAGGCTGGGCAGCCGCCACCGTGGCGGTGGTCGCCGAACGGGCCGGGGTGTCGCGTGGCGCGGCGCAGCACCATTTCCCCACTCGCGAGGATCTGATCACCGCCGCCCTGACCTATATGTTCGACACCCGGACCGATCAGGCGGTGTCGGCGGCGGTCACCGAACCCGGTCTGGCCCGCACCGAGGCGGTGGTCGCCGGGCTGGTCGAGTCCTACACCAGTTCTCTGTTCAAGGCCGCCCTCCAGGTCTGGACCCACGCCGCCGCCGATCCGGCACTCCGCGAACGCATCGTCCCGCTGGAGGCTCGCTTCGGCCGCGGCGCCCACCGCCGCGCGGTCAAGGCCCTCGGCGTAGACGATTCCGACCCGGTCACCCACCACCTGGTCCAAGCCACGCTGGACCTGGCCCGCGGGCTGGGCCTGGCCGATGTCCTGACCGACGATTCGGTCCGCCGCAAAGAGATCGTCCACCAGTGGGCGGTCACACTGCACGAAGCGCTGGAGGCCCGGCGCGGCTGAAACCGTCTCGGCGCGTGCGCATTCAGGTCCGCACGATCGATGTGCGCGCACTGTGCGAGCTGTACGAAGTGCCCCGCGAGGAAACCGTGCGCGCACTGGATCTGGCCGCACAGGCGAAGGTGACATCGTGGTACACGGCTTTCGCGGGGCTCTACAGCGATCCGACGTTCAACATGTACGTGGAACTGCTGCACACGATGAAATGCGCTCGCGGGAACTGCTGAGGCATGTTGCAAGGGAGTACGAGGCGTGACGACTGATCTATCCGGGACGAAGTGGTTCAAGAGCAGTTACAGCGGCGGGCAGACCGATTGTGTCGAGGTGGCATGGCTGACGGACGGGCAGGTCGGGGTGCGGGATTCGAAGAACTCTTCCGGCCCGGCCCTGGTATTCGCTCCGGCCGTGTGGGATACCTTCGCGAACAGCGTCCGGCAGCGCAGAGACTTCTGATTCCGAGAGGTCGTCGACCCAGCAATCCGTCGTAGACCTCGGCAATCCGTTGCAGTTCCGATCCGATGCCCTGATCGTGTCGGCGGAGCCGTGCGGTCTTCGGCGGGCGGGCTGAGCGGTCGTGTCAGCCCGCCCGCCGAGGTCCGACGGCTATTTGGCGACGCCCACCGCGCCGTAGAACCCGGCCGGGTGGGGCCAGCCGCCCAGGCCTTCCTGGACGTACACACACGTTCCGTCGACGATGATCCCTCCGGTCGCCGCGGCCGTGTTCGACGCCCAGGTTCTGCACTCCGGCTGGTTCGCGGTGACGCACGTGTGCGTGTAGCTGTTTTCATGTTCGAACACCCGGCTCGCGAGACACCCTCCGCCACCTGCCCCCGTCGCCGACGCGGTGCCCGCTCCGACAGCGACCGCACCCAGGCCCGCCACGGCTATCGCGGCGGCGGCGACTGCCCTGATGCCCACATGAATCGTCGACCTGATCATTTCCGGCTCCATCCGTTGATTCGTTCTGTACGAGTCGAGCCCGGTGGCCCCCTCGATAACTTGGATGCGGCTGGTCCGGAATCGGTTCCCGACGGCTACCCGCGATGACGGCGATACGGGGTCACGACAGTGCTTCCGGCGGTGGGTAACCCGGCCCCGGCCCGGCACCGGTTGCGCGAGTCGGCGTCACCTCAGGCGGCGTCGAGGGCCGCGGTGATCTTGCGGACCATCTCGGCGGTGACGGGGCCGGGCCGGCTCTCGTGGGCCCGGGCGGCGTCGATGGCGACGCGGACGGTGCCGCGGAAGTTGTCGGCCTCGGCCGGATCCTGTTTCTGCAGCAGGGCCACCGCCGCGGTCAGCGCGGGCAGGACCAGGTCGGCGAGTTCGGCGACGGTTTTGCCGGTCAGCTGGATGTCTTTGGACTTCGCGGCCAGCACGTGCCCGACCACACCGGTGGCCGAGTACAGGGCGGTGGAACCGTTGGTGGCGGTCTTGTGGGGTTTGTCAGCGGCGGCGGCCAGCAGGGAGACGGCGCCGTAGGCGGCGGTCCGGATGGTGGCTTTGTCCTGGTCGGTGAGGGTGATGGACATGGTGGTGCTCCTTCGGGAACTGTTGTGTGAAAGGGGGATCGGTCGAGCGGGCGGGTCGGCCGATGGCTGCGCGCCTGGGCTCGGGTGGTTGCTAGCCGGTGTGGTTCGCGGCGCCCTGATCGGCGGTGGGGTCACTCCCCGGGAGATCCTGATGGCGGGACTGTTCGTCGAGGTGCTGGGCGTACCGCAGGTGGGCGCCGACGACAGCTTCTTCGCCCTGGGCGGCGACAGCGTCCTCGGGGACGCCGGAACCGCCGGAATCGGTGACCGCCAGTAACGTGTCGTCGACCGGCACCGTGCCCGTCCACGCCGAGGCGGTGGCGGGAGCCGAGGATGTGCTGTTCTTCGTCATGAGACCAACTATCGGCACCGGGCCTGATACTCCCCTGACGCCGACCTGACACCGCCCCTGATACCCGGATGGGGGTAGTCGTCAGGTGCGGCCGGGTCGGGCCGTCCGGTGTCGCGCCGAATCGTATTGCTCGAAATATGACTCGCCCACCACGAACATTCCGCGTTGCGGCAGCCAGAATTCACCCAGCCTCGCCTGCTCGGCCAACGGCCCCGGTGGACCGATATCGATTCCATCGATCCGCGCGCGACTGTTCTCGACGGTCCACAGCATCCGCGGACTGGCCCGGAACCATTGACCGTTCGGTGAAGTGCCGCTGAGCCGAACCCGCCCGACACCCAGCGCTGGACCCGCGACTCGCGACATGAGCGACAGGACGGCGGGGTTGCGCCACAGCGCCGTGGGCAGCATGCGACCGAGCCCCGTCATCGCCGCCGTCGCCCCCGATCTGCCCAGTTCGAGATCCCATACGAGCCTGTCCGGGATCTCCACGGTGAGCGCGTAAGGGCCGGTCCAGGTCACCGAGATGTCTTCGACCCGCGAGTCTTCGAGCGCCGAACCGAAATAGCGGGCACAACTGGCCGCTGCGGGAACGCTGCTGTAGATCACCCAGGAGCCGGCCGGATCGCGATGCCATACCGCGTCGTACCCCGCACCGATCGAGCTGGCCGGGAAATGTCGGAGCGCCAGGTAGTGGCCGCCGGCGAACGGCATCCCCATCACTCCGTAGCCGGCGAACCGCTCCTGATCATCACCCGGTGGGAGGGTTATATCGTTTTCCGCGATCGAGCGTGGGCTGCCGGTCATCTCCAGCCTCCTCGGCGAGTGGACCCGTACCGACGATCCTACGCGGGTGAAGATTGTCGGCCGAGCCTCGCGCCGCAGGCGTCCGACGACGAGGATCGATGTATGAACGCTCGGTCCGACCCCTCTTCCTTCACCTACGCCGAGGTCGGCGCGACCCGCCGGGAGCTGCCCCCGGGGTACCACCACCTGCGGCTTCGCCGCGTGCTCGGGCACGGCGAAGCAGAATTCCGCCGGCTGGGTGCGGCGGTGCTCGAATATCGGATACAGCGCGGTCTGGGCATCCTCGAGGACGCGCAGACACCGAAGGCCGAACCGGGCGCCGAGGTCACCGTCGTGCTCGGGGTAGCCCGGTTCGGGCTCCGCGCACCGTGCCGGGTCGTGTACGTCCTGGACGAACCGGAACGGATCGGCTTCGCCTACGGCACGCTGCCCGGACATCCGGAGAGCGGCGAAGAACTCTTCGCCGTCGAATACGACACCGACACCGACACCGTGTACGGCGTGATCACCGCCTTCTCCCGTCCGGCGAGCCGATTGACCCGGCTCGGCGGTCCGCTGACCGGGCTGGCGCAGCGCGCGGCCGCGGAGGCGTACCTGCTGGTGCTGCGCCGGACTCCGCGTGCATCGTGACAGGTCGTCGCCGCCCGGACCGCCGTCCGTGAGCGTCGGCGGGTCTCAGCTCGGTCGCGGGGTGAGCCGGATCTCCCGGGTGGTCTTCTCCTGGTGTCCGCCGAACCGGGGCATGGCGGTGGTGCTCGTGCCCGGGTCGACTGTGCTCAGGCGGGGGTGTGGTCGGTGCGCCGCACCTGAATATCTCGGTCGGTGAAAGGGAGTCCGGCGAGATTGAAACTCCACGACACGGTGGGGGTTATCCGCATATAGGGGGCGGGCCCGAACTGTCCCTCGCGCTGCACGAGTTCGGCGGTGCCGTAGACCCGGAGGTACCGCGGGGTCCAGGGGTCGGTGGACACCAGATCGTCGATGACGACAGCCACTTTCGTGTTGCCGCGTTCGACATTGCGATACTTCCTGGTCCGCACCGGGTCGTGGCCGCCGATGTAGAGATGGGCGCCGTCGAACTCGTAGCCCACCGGGGAGACGTCGGGTTGCCCGTCCGGGTCGACGGTGGCCACTCGCGCGAGCGGCTGGGACCGCAGATAGCTGATCTCTTCTTCGGTGAACGACATCGGGAGCCTCCTTCTCGTGGTCGGGAGATCCCGTGCTGATCGCTGCGGCACGGTGATCGTCGATAGCACTCATTGTTCAACAGCGCGGTCACGCTCCGGCGCAGGCCGGACCGCTGTGTGTCCCGTTCGACGATCTCGGCGGATGACCGACCACGGGCCGGCGACCGCAGGCAGTCACCTGTACTGCGCACCGACTACGGCCGCCGGATTCAAGCCAGGCCGAACCGGACCCCGGTGAGATCCTCGGAGACGTCCCAGAGGCGCTGCGCGGTCTGCACATTGCTGGCCTGCGCCGAGCGGCCCACCAGAGTCGGGTAGCCGTGCAGTTCGTTGCGCCCGTCCGGCCCCACATAGCTCGCGCCGGGAAGATCCTGGGTGGCGGCGAAGAGAGTCGGCAGCGCCGCTTTCTCCGGGGGCTGCGCGAAATAGCGCCCCGCCAGGTGCACGATGCCGACCAGGTACTTGTTGCGGTCCCTGGTGCCGAGTTCGGTGGCCGCGTAACCGGGATGCGCCGCCAGCGAACGGACGGCCGACCCCGCCCGCCGGAGCCGCCGCTCGAGTTCGAGGGTGAACAGGAGATTCGCGAGTTTGGACCGGCCGTAGGCCTGCACCGGGCGATAGCCGCTCTCGGCGAAATCGAGGTCGTCGAAATCGATGGTGCCCACGCGATGCGCTCCGGAGGCGAGGTTCACCACGCGATCGGTGATATGCGGCAGCAGTCGGTTGGTGAGAGCGAAATGGCCGAGATGATTGGTTCCGAATTGCATTTCGAAACCGTCTTTCGTCCGGCCCTCGGGCACCATCGCGACTCCGGCGTTGTTCACCAGGATCGAGATCTCGCCCTCCCATTCCGCGGCGAACTCGCGGATCGAGTCCGAATCGGCCAGATCGAGCCGCCGGACCTCATTGCTGCCCCCGATGCGGCGCGCGGCGTCGTTTCCGCGGTCGATATCGCGAACGGCGAGCACCACATGCGCCCCGGCCCGGGCCAACGCGGTCGCCGTCCCGAAGCCGACACCGCTGTTGGCGCCGGTGACGACGACAGTCCGGCCGTCGAATTCGGGCAGATCGGCCGCGGTCCAGTGCGAAGAACTCATGCGCAGACCGTAGCGCGGTGCGCGGCTACCGGACCTCGAACGCCGGGAAGGTCGCGCGCTGCTCGCGGCGCAGCCGGCAACGTACGCAACCGGAACTGGGAAAACGGTCAGCGTCCGCGGGGACCGGCGGTAGCGTGATGGATGCGTTCCCGGGCAGGTCGCGAGTGTGCGCGAACCCCGGCTCGCGCTGTCCGCTCGATCCCGGCCGAATACTGCCGCCCGGGTGCCGGCGGTTCCGCTCGATCCGCTGTCTCCGGAAAGGATCGTTGATGTTGCGCTCCCGCAGGACCTTCCTCACCGCGTCGTCGGCAATCGGCGCGCTGACAGTCGCGCTCGTCGCCGCGGCGACCCCCGCGCCCGCCGCGATCACCGATTTCGAGTTGGCTCCGGGGAGCGGCTCGGGAAGTTCGTCGGCGCCCTACGGCACCCACTGCTCCTACACCGCCACCGCCACCGCGGAAGTCGGTGAATACGTCAGTTTCTATGACAGTCAAAAGGGCTCATTCGATCCACCCGGTGCGATACTCGTGGGGGATTCCGGTACGGCCACCGCGACATGGACCCCGGAGACACCCGGCACGCACAACCTGCATGCCGTGAATATCGACAGTGCACAATCCCTCCAGGTCGAGGTCGGCTCCGGTCTGGATCTCGGCTCGGCCTGCCCGGTGCTCTGACCAGCAGGATTCGCGTTATCGGCGTCACCCGATGTGTAGGACATTTCGGACTCTGAACAGCGGACACAGGCGCCGCCGCCGATGCTGCGGCACCGTAGCGAAAGGGGTTTGGGCATGGGATATACGCGTCGCTCGAGACGTCCGGGTGCGGCGGCTGTAGCCGTCGATCGCCTCGGCACTCTGCTGGCAGAAGGGCTGTTGCGCAACGAATTCCTGGTCGCCGCCGTGGTCTTGTCGTCGATCACCGCGGTGCTCGGCCTGACTTCGGACGGCGTCGTGTGGAAGGTCCTCTACTGCGCGGCCGGATTCGCGGGTATCGCCGCAACTTTCGTCGTGATGCGCAAGAACTGGCCCCTCCAGTGGCTGGCGTCGGTCGGGATCTCGGTGGGCAACCTGATCCTGCTGGTCGTCTACGGGAGGATGTCCGGGAACTTCTGATCTCGTGGCCGGCCGCGATCGGTCACGGCACATCGGGCGAGTTGTCCACGAACGGCGGCGGCAATAGGTGTTGTCCCCGCCGTTCGTATGCCCGGCCAGTGGTGAAAGCCGCGGAACCGGAAAGGCTCACAGATCGATGGACTCGCCCCGCGGTGGGACCACCAGTTGCGCGCGGCGGCCCGCGTGGTCGAATGCGCTGGCCAGGCGGTCGAGGGTCTCCGAGAAATGCGACCACCCTTCACCGTGCACCGCGACGATCACCGCCTCGTTCAGCAGTTCCGCGGCCTGTACCGCGGTCCGGGCATTGAGCGTGACATCGGTATCGCCGAACCGGCCGACATTGGCGGCGCCGACATTGAGCACCGCGATATCGATCCGTCCGACGCGTTCGACGATCTCGCGGACCACGTCCACCGAGGCGTTGTCGCCCGAGACGTACACCGTCGGCTCGTCCGCGGCCCGCAGCACGAATCCGGTGACGACACCGCTGAAGGGCTCGCAGCCCTCAGGTCCGTGCAACGCGGGCACGCCGGTCACCTCCACGCCACCCACGGTGACCGTCTCCCAATTGCGCAGTCCCCGAACATCTTCCATTCGTTCGGCGGCGTCCGGGGTGGACAGCACGGTCGGCACAGTGGTCAGGAACTCGCGTCCGGAGATGTCGAGGTTGTCGGCGTGCTGATCGTGTGAGAGCAGGACCACGTCGACCGTGCCGACCTGTTCCGGCGCTATCGCGGGGCCGTCGAGTTTGCGCAGGACGACCGAGCCCGGGTAGTCGCGGGGCGCGTCGAAGGTGGGGTCGGTCAGCCAGGTCAGGCCGGCGTACCGGAAGCGCAGCGTCGGTCCACCGATGTGCAGTGCCTCGATAGTGGTGCGAGCGATCGTGTTCGTCATGAGTATCAGTCTCGACGCCGGGATCGGTCCGCAACAGTGGCCCGGTGGCCATGTACCGCTAATATCGGGCCATGATCTCCGTGGCGGTTATCGCCTTCGACGGCATCAGCCCTTTCCATCTGTCGGTGCCCACCCTGGTATTCGGCCGGGCGGGCGTCGGCAAGGCCGTGGATTGGCCCTATGACGTCCGCATCTGCGCGCAGACACCCGGCATGCTCTCCACCGCGGCCGGATTCGATATCTCGGTGCCGAACGGCCTGGAGGCGGTATCCGGCGCCGATATCGTGATCGCTCCGAGCTGGCTGCGCGACGCTGTTCCGCCGGAACCTCTTCTCGACGCCCTCCGCGCCGCCCACGCCGGCGGCGCGCGCATAGTCGGGCTGTGCCTGGGGTCCTGGCTGGTGGCCGCCAGCGGGCTCGCCGACGGCCGGGAGATCACCACCCACTGGTCCGCCGCCGAGCGCTTGGCCCGCACGCACCCGGACGTGCGAGTGCGGGCGGATATGCTCTGGTCCGATCTGGGCGACGTCATCACCTCCGCCGGTGTCGCCGCCGCCCTCGACTGCTGCCTGCACATGGTCCGCACCGACCTCGGCAGCCGCGTCGCCGCCGAACTCGCCCGCGGACTCGTCCTCGCACCACACCGCAGCGGATCCCAGTCCCAGTTCATTCCGGTGGCGGTGCCCGAGGCCGCCGACGACGATCCCATCGAGCGAGCCATGGTCTGGGCGCGCACGCGGCTGGCCGAGCCGATCGGCCTGGACACCTGGTCACGCTCCGCGCTGATGTCGCGGCGCACTTTCACCCGCCGGTTCCGTGAACGCACCGGCGACAGCCCGCAGCAATGGCTGCTGCACCAGCGCGCCGATCGCGCGCGGCTGCTGTTGGAAACAACCGACGACACCATGGAGAGCGTCGCCGCCGACGCGGGCTTCGGGACCGCGGTGAATCTGCGGCACCACTTCCACCGCCTGCTCGGCACCAGCCCGGCCGCTCATCGCGCTCTCTTCCGCGCACGGACACCCGCGTAACTCGATCGTGACGGTGATCTGCGCCGGCTGCTGAACCGCCCCGCGACCTCGCTGCACGACGCCGTCGCCGCCGCACTCTGACAGACTCCTGCCACCACCAGTCCGCCTCGGCGGTACGCACAGACAGAAGGGTCACTCCATGGCCGTGCGCCGACTCAACCACGCTGTCCTCTACATCCGCGAGGTCGACCGCGCCGTCGACTTCTACACCGACACCCTGCAGTTCGTCGTCGCCCACCACATTCCCGGCCGGGCGGCGTTCCTGCGCGCGTCCGATACCGAGAACGACCACGACCTGGGACTTTTCGCACTCGGCGACGAGGCGGCCGGTCCGCAACCGGGCAACGTCGGCCTGTACCACCTCGCCTGGGAGGTCGGCACCCTCGGCGAGCTGGCCGAGACCGGCCGCCGATTGCAGTCGAGGAACGCTCTGGTCGGCGCCTCGGATCACCTCATGTCCAAGTCGTTCTACGCCAAGGACCCGGACGGGATCGAATTCGAGGTGATGTGGCGGGTGCCCCGTGCCGACTGGCCCGAATCCGGAGATATGCGGCCCCATCCACTGGACCTCGACGCGGCCATCGCGCACTGGGGTGCGGACTTGGCGACCGGTGCGGCCGCCGGCTCGCCCACCTGATCCCGGGCGATCCGTCCCGCCGACCGGCCGGCGGGACGGTCGCGTCCACCGAAATTTTCGCGCGACCGATGAATTTCTCCGGCCTGTCCCGTCGGGATGTACGGGGCGGCGGTCCGTACATCCGAGATACTGGACCGCCGCCCTGCTATCCGACGTACGACCGCTGCCCGGAGGCACTATGCGCACGCTCGCGATAACCCAGAACATCACCGTCGACGGTGCGATCGAGATGCTCGGCGACTGGTTCGATCCGCAGGGCCAGGGGGACAGTCAGGACCTGGTCGACGAGATCCACCGCCAGGACAGCGCCGCCGACGGGTTTCTGGTCGGCCGCCGGACCTTCGAGGATCTGCGCGCGTACTGGCCACAGCAGACCGAGGACCCGACGGGCATCACCGAATACCTGAACACGGTGCAGAAGTACGTGGTTTCCAAGACCCTGACCGACGCGGGTTGGCAGAACTCCACGATCCTCTCGGGTGACCCGGTCGCCGAGATCGCGGCGCTGAAACAGCGGGCGGGCAAGGACATCGTCGTCACCGGAAGTATCACGCTGTGCCACACCCTGATCGAGGCCGGTTTGGTGGACGAATACCGGCTGTTCGCCTACCCCGTGGTCCAGGGTGGCGGCCGCCGGCTCTTCCCGGACGGCTACGCCATCCCGGAGCTCCGGCTCGTCGACAGCCTGTCGTTCCGGTCCGGGATCACCTACACCTGCTACTCGGCCGAATGACGCGCACCGGCGGACGCCCGGTCGCGCCGGGCCACGCCCGGTAGGTCGCGATCCGGTGCCGCCTGCGGACAGGACGGTGCGGCTCCGCGCCGGGGCTTCGCCCTGTCGGGTCTCGGATAGTAGGTCTCCGATCATTCGCTGGGACAAGCATTTCCGCTGATCATCGATGCTGCTAGGTTGAGGGTGGATTCTCCGGGGGCGGCATCGGGTGAGCTTCAGCGAACCAGCTGTCCGGGAGCGAGGCGGTCATTGCGGTACCGCGCGACTCTTTTCGCGTAAACGCCCAGCATTTCTTCCGCGGCAGCGCCGATGCGTCACCCGTTGCGGGCCCCGGCCCGCCCGAAGGTGGGAGGATTCCATGCAGGACACCGGATCGACAGTGCCGCGACGCCAGCTCGGGCGCTATCTCCTGGACTGGCGTACCCGCGCCGGACTGACCCTGGTCACCGCGGCCGAGCTGCTCGACATCAGTCACAGCAGTTTGCACCGGCTCGAACACGGTCAGACCGGCCGGATCAAGATCGGTCAGGTCGAGGCGGCGTGTGAGTTGTACGGGGTGCCAGAGGAGTTGGCCGCCGCGTTCACGGGGTTGGCACGGCAGTCGAATGGGAAGAGCTGGTGGCACGAGTTCGGGGACCTCATCCCGAGAGATTTCGACGTCTACGTCGGACTGGAGTCCGCCGCGGTCGGTATCGCGACATTTCAGCCGGAGTTGATCCCCGGCCTGTTCCAGACCGGGGACTATGTGCGGGCGTTGAACCGTGCCGCGTTCCCGAATGCGAGCGAGGAGTTGCAGGACGCCTGGGTGCAGCTGAAATTGCGGCGACAGCACAGGGTGACCCGCAAACATCGCCCGGCGTCTGTCAGTGCCGTCATCGGCGAGGCGGCCCTGAGGAGGATCAACGGGAGCCCGAAAGTCATGGCGGTGCAACTGAGGAAGCTTGCCGATATGTCCACGCTGCCGAACGTCGAGCTGCGCGTGCTCCCGTTCCGGGCGGGTTTCCCCACCGGCCTCTGGGTGGGGCCCTGCGTGATTCTCGACTTCGGAATCACCCCGGCAGGTAGTCCGGTCGAGCCGCCGGTCGTCTTCATCGAGGGGAGCACGGTAGGGAATCTGTATCTGGAAAAACCGCACGATGTCGAGCGATACCATCGAACCTACGATCGCATCCGGCAACGGTCTTTGGATGCTGTGAGCAGCAGGAACCTGCTACGGCAGGTAGCGAAGGAGTACCTCGCGTGAGCGCCGATCCGATTTCCGCACAGTGGTTCACGAGCAGCCACAGCCAGGGCACCGGCGAATGTGTCGAGGTCGCTTTTCTGGGGGCGGGCGATATCGGGGTTCGTGATTCCAAGAATCCGAAAGCCGGGGCGCTGCGCTTCGCACCCGGCGAATGGGCCGCGTTCACTGCCGGAATCGCCGACGGCAGGTTCGATCGGGGCTGAGAACCCGTAGCCGGGCCGCCGCAGCGTCGAAACCCGGCGTCGGGTCGACACCTCCGTTTTCCGCTCCGCAGCGGGCGACGCCCCGGCGATCGGGTCGGGAGTACCAGGCGCAACTATGCCCGTACAGCTAACTGGTTCCGGTTGCACGCCGGCCCGGCTTATGGCTCCATGGGCTGGCGCGGTCGATCGATTGCGCGAGGTTTGCCGTCTGGCGCCCGCGGTGCGGGACGCCGACACCAAGGAGCTCGACCATGACAATCGGATACGTCTGGAACACGGTCTACGGATGGGCCGACACCGGTTCGGGGAGTCTGTTCCCCTCGGATGCGACCACCGGACTCCAGCCGATCGGGCATCATCTCGCCCACCCCGATACCAAACGTCGTTTCCACGAGCTGGTCGCCGTATCCGGGCTACTCGACCGGCTGCAACCGGTCCGGGCCGTACCGGCCACCGACGCGGACATACTCAGAGTCCACACCCCGCAGCATCTGGCCCGGATCAAAGCGGAGAGCCTGGAGCCGAAGGGCGGCGACGCGGGCGATGGTTGTTCGCCGTTCGGGCGCGGCGGATACGAGATCGCGGCGCTCTCGGCCGGAGGCGCGATCCAGCTCGTCGATCAGGTCGTCGCGCGCACCGTCGACACCGGGTACGCGCTGGTCAACCCGCCGGGGCATCATGCGCACCGCGCCGGTGGGATGGGCTTCTGCATTTTCAACAATGTTTCGGTGGCCGCCGCCTACGCCAAGGAAGTCCTGGGTCTGGAGCGGGTGGCCGTGGTGGACTGGGATGTCCACCACGGCAACGGCACACAGGACATCTGGTACAGCGACCCCTCGGTGCTGACGATATCCCTGCACCAGCATCTGTGTTTCCCGCCGAACTCCGGTTACCTGGAGGAGCGGGGCACCGGTGCCGGGGAGGGCTATTCGATCAATATTCCGCTGCCGCCCGCCAGCGGTGACGCCGCCTATGTGCACGCCATGGACCAGGTGGTCCTCCCGGCGCTGCGCGCGTTCCGGCCCGAGCTGATCCTGGTGGCCTCGGGATTCGACGCGAGCATGATGGACCCGCTCGCCCGGCAGATGGTCACCAGCGCCGGATTCGCGCAGCTCACCCGCCGCGTTCTGGATATGGCCGCCGAACTGTGCGACGGCCGTATCGCTTTCGTCCAAGAAGGCGGATACAGCCCGCACTACGTCCCGTTCTGCGGGCTGGCGGTGCTGCGCGAAATGCTCGGCGAACCCTTCGCAGCCGACCCCTATACGCCCATCGTGTCGTCGCAGGGCGGGGACGTACTGCTGGAGCACGAGGCCGAGGCGATCCGGGCCGCGATTCCGGCTGCGGCGCGGTGAGTCCGGCGCCCGGCTGACTCGCGACGGGCGATGCCGGGCCTCGCACAGGAAGGGACGGAACTCCGGGCGGGACGAGCCGCCGAGGGTTCGCTGGATCGCCGATGTCGGGCGCGCCGGGGCCGGATTTCCATTACCCTGGGCACGCGATACGAAAACCGTTCCCGTCCTGGGGATCTCAGCAAGGAGTTGGCTAATGACTTCCGTCCGGAAACTCGTGGAGGACTACTACGAGCACATCGACTCCGGCCGGCTGGCCGAAGCCGCGCAGTTGATGACCGACGATGTGTTGCTGACTTTCGCCAATGCCGAACCCGTGACCGGTCGCGACGCCGCCACCGCCTCCATCCAGTACGTGCTCGACCAGTGCACGAGTATCGAGCACAGTGTCTTCCACTGGATCGAGCCGCATCCGGCGGTCGACGGCACGACGGAGGTCCTGTTCGAGATCCGCATCCAGTACTACCTGAAGAGCGGTAAGGAACTGAACATCCCCGGGGCGGTGTACGCGACGGTCGACTCGGACAACAAGTTCACCGAACAGCGCCTCTACGGTGACCTCACCCAGGTGTTCGCCTGAGCTCGGTCCGTTCGCGTACGCCCGAGCTCATTCGCTCACGCACTCCGTGGGCTCTGTGCTCGGACACGACGGATACACCGATGGCCCGGACCTTTTCGAAGGTCCGGGCCATCGGCGTTCAGCGCACGATCACTTGGGGGCGGTCAGGTCGTAGAGCGTGACCCCGTCGACCTCCTTCGCGGTGAAGTTGTCCAGCACCCACTGCGATATCGCGGCGGTCGTGGCCTGGCGTCCGCCGGGGCCGCCACCGCTTCCGCCGAGGAAGTAGTGGATCTGCCCGGATGCGACATACTGCTGGAACTGTGCCAGCGTCGGCGAGGGATCACTGCCGTTGAATCCGCCGATCGGCATGATCGGGAGTTCGGTGGCCAACTGGTATCCGGCGGCTCCGTTGGAGGAGACGGTGGCCGCGGCCCAGGTGTAGGCGTCGCCGTTGTCCTGCAGCAGCGCTACCAGGGCAGCGCTGGGGGTGCTGGCGTTGAGGAACCCGCCGCCGGGACCGCCCCGCCGATTGCCGCCGTCGCGTCCGCCGTCGATTCCGGTAGTGCCACCGTCCCCGCCGTCGGGCATGCCGTTCGCGGCGCCGTCCGTACTGGGCATGCCGCCCGGCCCACCGTTGATCCCGGGCATGCCGCCCGGCCCGCCGTCCGTACTGGGCATGCCGCCCGGCCCACCGTTGATCCCGGGCATACCGCTCGGCCCGCCGTCCGTCCCCGGCATACCGCCCGGTCCACCAGGCATTCCGGGCATACCGCCCGGGCCGCCGTTCATACCGAACATTCCGCCCGGGCCCCCTGGTCCGCCCGGCATTCCACCGTCCATGCCGGCCCCGTCGGGCATCCCGCCACGCATACCCGGCGGGCGCATCCCGCCGAACATGCCGTTATTGGGTCCGGCAGTCGGAATCGACCCGGCATGGCCCGAATTCAGGGTGTCGACCGTGTAGGCGACCGGCCCGGCCAGGCCGACCGCTCCGGCGAGCAGCGCCGCGGCGACACCGGCTCGACCGGGCAGCGGAACCACGATCGCGAGAGTCGCGACGATCCCGGCCACCAGCACCGCCCAGCGCAGCCACGGCACGAAATCCGCGCTACGCGACAGCAGCATCCACGCCGTGGCGGTGGTGAGCCCGACCGCGACGGCCGCACCGGCGCGGACCCACCAGCGGGACCGGTTGCGCCAGTACAGCACCCCGCCGATACCCACCAGCGCGGCGACCGCGGGAGCCAGCGCCACGGTGTAGTACTGGTGGAAGATCCCGGCCATGAAGCTGAACACCAGGCCGGTGACCACCAGCCACCCGCCCCACAGCAGCACCTGGGCCCGGGGGCCGTCGGTACGCGCCGCGCGGCCACGGAGCAGCAGACCCGCCACCAAAGCGACCAGCGCCGCGGGAATCAGCCAGGCGATCTGACCGCCCTGCATCTGATCGAACATGCGGGTGATCCCGGTCTGCCCCCACATCCCGTTCCCGCCCGGCGGCAGTTCACCGCCCGGCCCGACGCTGCCGGTCTCGTTGCCGTTCAACCGGCCGAACCCGTTGTAGCCGAGTGTCAGTTCGATGATCGAATTGTTCTGGGAGCCACCGATATAGGGCCGGGAATCGGCCGGCCAGAGTTCCACCGCCAGCAGCCACCAGCCCGCGGCGACCACCATCGCGGCGCCCGCGGCGAACAACTGCGCGATCCGTTTACCGAGTTTCGGCGGACCCGCGAACAAGTACACCAGGGCGAGTACCGGCACCACCAGCATGACCTGCAGCTGCTTGGCCAAGAACCCGAACCCGATGAATGTTCCGGTGAGCACCAGCCAGCGCCACCGGCCGTCGTCTAGCGCGCGCACGATCGCCCACACCGCGGCGACCATCAGGAAAACCAGCAGCGCGTCGGGATTGTTGAACCGGAACATGAGCGCGAACACCGGGGTCACCGCCAGCGCCAGCCCGGCGACCAGCCCCGCCGCGGGGCCGAACGAGCGCCGCACGGTCACCCAGATCAGCGCCACCGTCGCCACACCGAGCAGGACCTGTGGGACCAGGATGCTCCAGCTGTTCAAGCCGAACAGGCGCACCGACAGCTCCATGAGCCACAGCGACGCGGGCGCCTTGTCCACGGTGATGGAGTTCGCGGCATCGGAGGAACCGAAGAAGAACGCCTTCCACGACACCGAACCCGCCTGGATGGCGGCGGAGTAGAAGGAGTTGGCCCAGCCGTTGGCGCTGAGGTTGTAGAGGTAGGAGAGGCCGGTCGCGAGCAGCAACACGGCCAGCGCGGGGTATTCCCAGCGGCCCGACCGCGCCGGTTCGGGCCCGGTCATGGTGGACGCGGGCACCGTGGTGTCAGGGGGAGTCGCGGTAACTGTCATCGGGCGGCCTCCTCGACGCCGAGGGCCGGACGGCCCGCCTCGCGGAACACCCAGCGCAGGCCGACGAACCGCATGAGCGTCGCGATCAGATTCGCCACGACCAGCACGAACAACTCCAGCTGAACCGGCGCACCGGGCGCCCAATGATGAAGGGTGAACAGCGAACCACTGGTCACCAGCAGCCCGAACCCGAAGATCAACAGACCCTGGAACTGATGCGACACCATCCCGCTCTGCCCGCGCACGCCGAAGGTGAACGCGCGATTGGCGGCGGTATTGGCGACCGCGGTGATCAACAGGGCGCCGAAATTGGCGACCTGCGCCCCGGCCATCGGTTGCAGCAGCAGATACAGCAGCACGTAGGCGAGCGTAGAAGCGACCCCGACCAGCGCGAACCGGATCAGCTGACCGACCATGCCGAGCGGCACACCGGGAACGAGCGGCTCCCGGCCCACAGCCCGGCGCAGCTCGGCCAACGGCAGCGAACCGGTGGTCAGCGCCCGGCCCATCCGCCAGATCCCGCGCAGATCCTTGCGAGCGGTATCGATGATGTCGACGCGGCTGTCAGGATCGTCGATCCAGTCCACCGGAACCTCATGGATCCGCAGGCCCGCGCGTTCGGCGATGACCAGCAGCTCGGTATCGAAGAACCACTCCCCGTCCTCCACCAGCGGCAGCAGTTTGCGCGCCACCTCCGTGCGGACAGCCTTGAAACCGCATTGGGCATCGGAAAAATGCGCCCGCAGCGAAGCCTTCAGCAGCAGGTTGTAGCAGCGGGAGATGAACTCACGCTTCGGCCCGCGCACCACACGGGAACCGGCCCCCAGCCGAGTTCCGATGGCCAGATCGGAATGACCGGAAACCAGCGGCGCGACAAGGGGGAGCAGCGCATCGAGATCGGTGGACAGATCCACATCCATATACGCGACGACCTGCGCGTCCGACTCCTGCCACACCGCCCGCAACGCCCGGCCGCGACCCTTGGCGTCCAGATGCACCACCCGGACCCCATCCAGTTCACCCGCCAAGATCTCGGCCACCGCCAAGGTGGAATCGGTACTGGCATTGTCGGCGATGGTGATCCGCGCCGGGAACGGGAACCCGCTGTCGAGATAATCGTGAAGTCGGCGCACACACACGCCGAGATCGGTTTCTTCGTTGTACACAGGAACGACCACATCCAGCACCGGCGGTGACAACGGGTCGTCCGTGAGTTCCGCCGTTCCGGCGAGGGTCACGGTCTCGGTCATAGTGACCAGAGTCGATCCGCGGGCTGGGGCCGGGCTCCAGGCAACCTGGGAGGTTGCTGTGTAGATGGCCCCGCCTCCGGCGGGGCGGGGTCGGGGCCCTCGTTAACCCCGGTTCTTCACTCCCGCCGGTCGGTCGCTGCGCTCCCTCCCTCTGGTCGCTCCAGAACCGGGGCGGGCCCCGACCGTGTGGGATTGCCCCGCCTGCGGCGGGGCGGGTCGGGGCCCTTGTCAACCCCGGTTCTTCACTCCCGGCGGTCGGTCGCTGCGCTCCCTCCCTCTGGTCGCTCCAGAACCGGGGCGGGCCCCGACCGTGGAAGCAGGCCATTCGACAGGGAAGTCGTGACGCGGGCCCGGACTCGGTGGTTTCCGGCTTTCACCTCAGCTGGTCGGTCGCTGCGCTCCTTCGAGCTGTCGCTGCAGAACTGGGGGCCCGACCGTGTGGGATCGGCTCGTCTGCTGCGGCGCGCACACGGCCAGTTGCGTGGAAACGTGCCATCCGGAAAGGCTGCGCGCCGGCCTTGCCGGTCTGGCGGGGTAACTACCGAACCTCGTTGTTCGCGTCGCCACGTCATTGTGGTGAGGTGTTCCGGAACACCACGAGTATGTACCCGGCCACCGACAGGTTCGGGACACGATCGCCGTCAGGCCAGACGCCACAGTGGTGAGACCGGGCCGTGGCCTTTGCCGAGGTCGTAGGACGCTTCCAGGCTGAGCCGGGTCCATTCTTTGGCGAATTCGAACGCGTCGGGCACCGAGTAGCCGTGGGCCAGCGCGCAGGCGAGCGCGGCGGCCAGGGTGTCGCCGCCGCCGTGGTCGTTGCCGGTGGTGATGCGGGGCGCGGTGAATTCCAGGAAGTGGTGCCCGTCGAACAGCAGGTCCGTGCTCTCCGCCGACGTTCGCAGATGTCCGCCCTTCACCACGACCCATCGCGGTCCGAGCGCGTGCAACGCCTCGGCCGCGGTCCGGGCGGACGCCGGATCGGTGACCTCGACGCCGGTCAGCAGCCGCACCTCGTCCAGGTTCGGGGTGACGATGGTGGCCAGCGGGAACAGGGTGTAGCGCACCGCGTCCAGCGCTTCGGCGTGCAGGAGTGGATCGCCGTGCATGGAGGCCGCGACGGGGTCGACGACCAGCGGAATCTTTCCGTCGTGGCCGATTCCGACCTCGCGGCAGACCCCGGCCACGGCCTCGATGATGTCGGTCGATGCGAGCATTCCGGTTTTGGCGGCGCCGACGCCGATATCGCCGGCCACCGACCGCACCTGATCCGCGACCACCTGCGGCGGGATCTCGTGGAAGCCGCTCACTCCCACCGAGTTCTGCACTGTCACCGCGGCCACCGCTACCAGGGCGTGCACTCCGCACAGGGCCATGGTCCGCGTATCGGCCTGTATTCCGGCTCCGCCGCCCGAATCGGTACCGGCGATGGTGAGCACCCGGACCGGGGTCTGCCCCGGGGGCGCCAACGGCAACAATCTCACGCCGTCACCCTACGTGGGGGCGGTCCGGGGCCGGCCGGGAAGGCGGGCCGCATCCGGGTGCGTATCGATGCCGGTCCCCGATGGCCTTGCGCGGTCGTGGGCAGTCGCCGGGCCGGGCTCGGGCGTTGCCGAACGGGTCAGACAATGGTCTGGTCGATCAACCGGCGGGCGGCCCGGTCGGTGCGCTCCACCTCGCCGGTGATCAGGCGGTCCTGCAGGATGCCGCGCAGGCCGGAGACCAGCAGCGTCGCCACCACCTCGGGATCGTCCACCGATTCGAGTCCGCGTAATCCGGCGGCCAGGGTCGCGACGAACACCGCGATCGCCTCGTCCGCGTACGCCGCGTAGGGGCTGTGCGATGCACAGGCCGCGCCCACGACCTGGAGCATCACCTTGACGCTGACCGCGCCGGGGCCGGTGGTGTTCGAGCGCCAGAATTGCCACAGTCGTTCGCGTAGCGCGTCGGCGTCCGCGGCCTCGGCGAAGACCGCGGTGAGGTCCGGACGCTGGGTCGCGAGTGCTTGGACCAGCAGTTCTTCCTTTGTGCCGAAGTAGTAGATCAGCATCCGGGAGCTGGTGCCCAGAGCTGCGGCGAGGGGGCGCAGCGAGAGGTCCGCGAGGCCTTGTTCGGCGATGTAGCGGACCACCGCGTCGAGGATTTCGGCGCGTTTGGCGTGGTCGAGTGGGCGGGCCATGGGTTGACTGTAGCGAACGCTACAGGTATTCATGACGTCGTGACTGTACCGATCGCTTCAGAAACTCGGGCCGCTCAGGTGGTCGTGACCGCCTACGCGGGCGCCACCTCGATCGCCGACGATATGGACGAGACCTGGTCCGGGCTGCTGCGCGGAGACACCGGCATCACCACCCTCGACGACGATTTCGTCGCCGAGTACGACCTGCCCGTACGCATCGGCGGCAAACTGAAATCGCACCCCGGGGCCGGGCTCACCCGGATCGAACAGCGCCGGCATTCCTACGTCGAACAGCTCGCGCTGGTGGTGGGGCGGCGGGTCTGGGCGGCGGCGGGGCGGCCCGAGGTGGAGGGCGAACGGCTCGCCGTGTGCATCGGCACCGGGCTGGGCGGCGGTGACGCCCTCATCGACGCGGTGGACGCGATGCGTGCGGGCGGCTACCGCAAGGTCTCGCCCATGTCGGTGCCCATGGTCATGCCCAACGGTCCGGCGGCGGCGGTGAGTCTCGAAATCGGTGCGAAGGCAGGCGTTTTCGCACCGGTCTCGGCCTGCTCGTCGGGCACCGAAGCTATCGCGCAGGCGTGGCGGCTGATCACCACCGGTGAGGCGGACGTGGTGGTCGCGGGCGGTGTGGAAGGCCATATCCACGCGGTCCCGATCGCCAGCTTCGCCATGATGCGCGCCATGAGCACCCGTAACGATGATCCGGCGGCGGCCTCGCGGCCGTTCGACCGCGACCGCGACGGTTTCGTCTTCGGCGAAGCGGGTGCGCTGGTGGTCCTGGAATCGGAGCAGCACGCCCGCGCCCGGGGCGCCCGGATCCACGCCCGGGTGCTCGGCGCCGGCATAACCTCCGACGCCTATCACATCGTCGCCTCTGATCCCGCCGGAGCGGGCGCGGCCCGCGCCATGCGCAAGGCGATCGCCGTCGCGGGACTGGACACCGCCGATATCCAGCATGTCAACGCCCACGCCACCTCGACGTCCATCGGCGACGCCTCGGAGGCGGCGGCCATCGGTGCGGTCACCCCGGACGCCTCGATCTACGCCCCCAAATCGGCGCTCGGTCATTCGATCGGCGCGGTCGGCGCCCTGGAGACCATCCTCACCGCGCTCACCCTCCGTGACCAGGTCGTCCCGCCCACACTCAACCTGGAGAACCCGGACGTGGACCTGGATATCGTCCACGGCAGCGCCCGGGCTCAGCGGATCGACTACGCCCTGACGAACTCGTTCGGGTTCGGCGGTCACAACGTGACCCTCGCGCTGGGGCGGGCCTGATCTCGCCCGCCCCGCGGGGCCGTCACCGTCACGACGACGGCCGTCCTGATCAGCCCGGCACTTTGTCCAGAAAGCCCAGCACTGTATCGATCCGGCCTTGCTCGTCGGTGACCAGAACGTCGAACCCGATGATCACGGGTTCGGTGCCGGCGGGCCCCAGGCCCCACTGGAAACGGACTTGGCCGTGGTGCGCGTCGGGCTCCCCGACCTGAGTGAAGACGAACCCCGGGAACTGGTCGTGCACCGCGCCGATGGTGGTGCCGATCGCCGCACGGCCCACGGCCGCGGCGAGCGGGTCGGTGTAGGAGGCGTCCGGCGCCCAGTGCTGGTCGAGCAGCGCGGTCCGGACCTGTGCGTCGGTGGTGTTCCAGGTCCGCAGGTAGGTGGCTACAACGTCGTTCATCGGGGTGATCCCTTCGATCGTGCTGAACAAGACGCACTCAGCATCACCGCGATTCGCCCTGGCGACGATTACCTCAGAGGTAATGAGATCGGTTACCGGACGGACTAGTATCCGAACTGTGGTGACAGTGGACGCGCAACCCTCGGTCGGTGGACTGCTGCGGTCCTGGCGGGAACGCCGGCGGTTGAGTCAGCTGCAGCTCGCCGCGCAGGCCGAAGTGTCCACGCGGCACCTCAGTTTCGTGGAGACCGGCCGTTCGCGGCCCACCCGGGAGATGGTCGAACGGCTCGCCGCGCATCTGGACGTGCCCCTGCGTGAACGAAACGAGCTGCTGCTCTCGGCCGGTTACGCCCCGAGCTACGGCCAGCGGGACCTGAACGCGCCGGAGTTGCACGCCGTCATGGACGCCTTCCGGATTCTGCTCGACGCGCACCTACCGCATCCGGCGCTGGTACTGGATCGCTGGTGGGATGTGGTCGACCGCAATTCCGCCACCGACGTGCTGCTCGACGGCTGTGCCCCCGAACTGCTCGAGCCACCGGTCAACGCCATCCGGATCTCGCTGCATCCCGGCGGTTTGGCGCCGCGCATCCGCAACCTCGGCCAATGGCGCGGACATCTGCTCAGCCAGATCCGCGGCCGGTTGGAAGCGACCGGAGACCTGCGGTTGAAGGCCCTGCTCGACGAGGTGTCGGCCTATCCGTGCCACGACGACGGCGGCCGGGCGCGCAACGATGTCGTGGTGCCGCTGCAACTGCGGGTCGGTGCGGCGGAGTACTCGTTCTTCAGCATCGCCGCGTCGGCGATATCGGCCACCGATGTGACGATCGACGAGCTGCACATCGAAGCCTTCTACCCGGCCGACGAGGCGACGGTGCGGTTGTTCCGCGCACTCTGACAGCCCGTCGGAATCCGTAGACGCTCGCTTATGTCGTCGAGCGTTCGAGCCATGGTTCGTCTCGTTGCTGGTTGGTGTACTGGATTCAGCAAACAGGCAACGGTTTTCGAGTCAGGAGCAACAATGCGAATCGCAGTTTTCGGAGCCACCGGCACGGTCGGGCAGCACATCGTCGAACAGGCGTTGGCGCGCGGATACGAGGTCACCGCGCTCACCCGGGATGCCGGCCGGATGGCCCGCACGCACGAACATCTGCACGTCGTGGAAGGCGATGTGCTCGACCCGGTCGCGGTGGAACGCGTGGTCGCCGGTCGGGACGCGGTCCTGGTGGCGTTGGGAAACGGGCGCAAAGGCGTAGTCCGGGCGGAGGGCACCCGGGTAGTGATCGAGGCGATGAACCGCGCCGGGGTGAAAAGGCTCGTCTGCCAGTCCACGCTGGGCGCGGGCGACAGTCGCGGCAATCTGAACTTCCTGTGGAAGTACATCATGTTCGGTCTCCTGCTGCGTCCGGCTTATGCCGATCACCAGCAGCAGGAGAACCATGTGCGGGCCAGTGATCTGGATTGGACCATCGTGCGGCCCAGCGCCTTCACCGACGGACCGCGCACCGGGGCCTACCGGCGCGGGTTCTCCGGCGACGAACCCGGCCTGACCCTGAAGATCTCGCGGGCCGATATCGCGGAATTCCTGCTGGATCAGGTGGCCGACCGCTCGTATATACACAAGGCGCCGGGTATTTCCAATTGAATATCGCTCGACTGTGATGCGATGTGCATCGTGCTGACCGAGGCGCCGGCGTGTAGATATATTCGATTAAGAGCCGCAGGGGAGTGCGAGCATTTCGGGGGAAGTAATGGAACAGTTTTCGACGACGTCGTCTTCGGTCTGGCGAGTCCCGACTTCTATATGCCATAGGACTTCTGTATGCCATAGACGGAAGCCGGTCGCGACTCGTCCGGAGCGCGCAACCGCCGCGCTCCGGACCTGTCCGTTGATGGACTGTTCGTGTACCGCACCCATTGGGCTGGGCTCATTACGAAAGCAGGACCGTGCCGCCGACCGTTGATGGAAAATCCGGAGACTTCGGTCTGTTCATGGCCGGACAGGTGTCCACCACCTTCGGCTCGGCGCTGACCGCTGTGGTGCTGCCGGTCATCGCCGTCGAGAAGTTCATGGCCGACGAATGGCAGATCGGCCTCCTGCACGCGTCGTCCGCGGTGCCGATGGTTCTGCTCGGTTTCCTGGTGGGAGTGTGGTCGGACCGACGAGAACGGAAGCGGTGGTGGCTGATCGCCGCGGACATCGTCTCGATGGTCGCGATCGGCGGCCTCTGCCTGGGGATCGTCTTCGATGTGGCCGGTTTCTACTGGATACTTCCGGTGACCTTCCTGTTCGGAATACTGACCCTCGTGGCCGAGGCACTGTACTTCTCACACCTCCAGACGGTGATCGGCAATCGGACGATCTTGCAGGCGCGGTCCCGGTTGATCGCCGGTGAGCGGCTCGGATCGTCGGCCGGTCGGGGACTGTCCGGTGCGCTCATCTGGGTCGGCGGCTATGTGTTTCCACTGGTGATCGATGTGCTGACCTTCGCGGTCAATGCTGTATGCCTCACGCTGATCAAGAGCCCGGACGGCGCGCGGGAGCAACGGCGCGAATCGACGATCCGAGAGGATATCGCCGCCGGATTCCGCCTCTTGGTTCGCATTCCGCTGCTGAAGGCATTCTCGACCTTCGGCCTACTCATTTCCGTGGCGGAGGCGATGGTCATGGCGATGCTGCCCATCCTCCTGTTGCGTCGGCTCGGCCTCCCGGAGTTCTATTACGGACTCGTGTTCATCGCGTCGAGTGGGACCGCGATCGCCGGTGCTTGGATATCGCCTCGCCTCGGTGATCGGTGGGGAATCCGGACGGTGAATCGTTTCGGTCTGGCGGGAATCGCGCTGAGCACGATGTGCATCGCCGTCGGGGCGACCCTGGGATCGGTCCCAGGTCTGATCTGGGCTGTCGCGGGTCTAGCGGTACTGGGCTTCTTCGGATCCGTCTGGAACGTCGGGCTGACGACCCTGGTCACCGCATCGGCGGATTCGGCAGTGCTCGGACGGGTCTCGATGAACATACGAACCCTGACGGCGCTCGCCGGGATCGTCGGCGCTGTATCCGCCGGAGTTCTCAGTACGGCTTGGGGAATCGTGAATCAGCTGTGGATCGCCGTCGTCGTGGTCGCGGTCGGCGTGATCCTGATGGCGCTGTCGATGTCGAAGCCCGAGCAGGCGGCGCCCCACGCCGTCGAGCGTCGCGTGAACGCCGATATCGACTGAGCGTTACGGGCGGAATACCACGCTCTCGAACGACCCGCTCGCCGGATCCATGGGCATCCCCTCGCAGTTGGGCCCGGGAAAGGATACGACGGGCATTCCGGTGTCGTTCGCGACGGCGCCCGCGGCGCCCGGGGTGTTGTGGCTGCAGTATTCACCATCTACCGCCGGAGGGGCGACGACCGACCCCATACTGCCGGTCATGGCGGTCCTCCCGGGAGAGTCGACGGCGGCCCACCGCCGCGGTGGGCCGCCGTCCGCCGATCAGGACACCACCGGCAGGTAGACCTTCTTCCCGGCGTCGGCGAACTCGGCCGACTTCTCGGCCATACCCGCCTCGATCGCGTCGATATCGGTCAGGTTGTTCTTCTCCGCATACTCGCGCACATCCGCCGAGATCCGCATCGAACAGAACTTCGGCCCGCACATCGAGCAGAAATGCGCCGTCTTCGCCGGTTCCGCGGGCATGGTCTCGTCGTGGTATTCCCGGGCGGTGTCCGGGTCCAGCGACAGCGCGAACTGGTCACGCCAGCGGAATTCGAAACGCGCCTTGGACAATTCGTCGTCGCGGCGCTGTGCGTGCGGATGCCCCTTGGCCAGGTCGGCGGCGTGGGCGGCGATCTTGTAGGTGATGACGCCGGTTTTCACGTCGTCACGGTTGGGCAGGCCCAGATGCTCTTTCGGCGTGACGTAGCACAGCATCGCGGTCCCGGCCTGCGCGATGATCGCCGCGCCGATCGCCGAGGTGATGTGGTCGTAAGCGGGCGCGATATCGGTGGCCAGGGGGCCGAGGGTGTAGAAGGGCGCCTCCTCGCACAACTCCTCTTCCAGCCGCACGTTCTCGACGATCTTGTGCATCGGCACATGACCCGGCCCCTCGATCATCACCTGCACGCCAAGCGATTTCGCGATCTTGGTCAGTTCGCCGAGCGTGCGGAGTTCGGCGAACTGAGCCGCGTCGTTGGCATCCGCGATCGAACCGGGCCGCAGCCCGTCACCGAGCGAGAAGGTGACGTCGTAGCGTGCCAGGATCTCGCACAGTTCCGCGAAGTGCGTGTACAGGAACGACTCCTGATGATGAGCCAGACACCAGGCCGCCATGATCGAACCGCCGCGCGAGACGATCCCGGTGACCCGTTTCGCCGTCAGCGGCACATACCGCAGCAGGACCCCGGCATGCACCGTCATATAGTCGACACCCTGTTCGCACTGCTCGATCACGGTATCGCGGTAGATCTCCCAGGTGAGCGCGGTCGGATCGCCGTTCACCTTCTCCAACGCCTGGTAGATCGGCACCGTGCCCACCGGGACCGGGGAATTGCGCAGGATCCATTCGCGGGTCTCGTGGATGTTCTTGCCGGTGGACAGATCCATGATGGTGTCCGCGCCCCACCTGGTCGCCCACACCATCTTCTCGACCTCCTCGGCGATCGAGGACGACACCGCCGAATTGCCGATATTGGCGTTGATCTTCACCAGGAACTGCTTGCCGATGATGGTCGGCTCCAACTCCGGATGCTTGTGGTTCGCCGGGATCACCGCCCGCCCGGCCGCGACCTCCGCGCGCACTTTTTCCGCCGGTACGCCCTCACGTGCGGCGATGAACCGCATCTCCGCGGTGACGATCCCGGCACGCGCCCACGCCAGCTGGGTGGGCGGCCCGGTGATATCCGGCTTGTCCCAGCCGTCACGCAGCGCGGGCAGGCCGGTTTCCAGATCGATGGTCGCGTTGTCGTCTGTGTAGGGGCCCGACGTGTCGTAGACGTCGAACCGGTCGCCGTTGGTCAGACCGATCCGGCGCACCGGGATGCGCAGACCGTCCACATCCTGATAGTGCTTGACGCTTCCCTCGATCGGACCAGTGGTCACAGAGTCGACAGGTGTGCTCGTCATATTTTCTCCCTACGCCGGCATTACCCGGTCAGGTTCATACGGTCGACAGCCCTGAACGCTCCCGCTGGAGCTAGCCGTCCTCTCAGCCCGCTGGTGCGAGCCCCCGTTGGCATGTGCGATTTTCCGCCGCCGACCATACTCGGCCAGGTCCGGATCCGTCGGTCGGCGGGTGGATTTCGTCGGTCCCCGGCGGCGGGCGACAGTGCGCCGAGGCGGACACCGGCGTTCGAGAAAGCCGCCATGCGCTTCACCACCACGGGGTCGAGGGTGTGCTCGAAACTCCGGTAGCTGTAGATCGTGAGTGCCGCGCCCCCCGGGAAGGGTGTGGGCCGAGGATCCAGGAAGCCCGCGGCGACCAGCGTCCCACCGGGGCGGGCCGCCGCCAGAAGATCGGTCGGGGCACGTTCGGTGCTGGCGACTGAGCAGCAGACGTGAAGATCCGGGGACGCCGGGCCCCGATTGGTGCCCGGGCGTTTTTCGGATGGAGCCTTTTCCTGGTTCGGGTGTCTACTCGGTTTTGGAGCGGTTGAGCGGCGGGAGTGAAGGCCGGGTCGCCAGGTGGTGATCGGTGCCCGGGCGTTTCCGTAGAATGGCCGCTTTCCTGGTCGGAGCCCCGCCCCGGTTTTTTGGAGCGGTTGAGCGGCAGGAATGAAGGCCAGGGATCACCGGGCCACCTCCCCACGCCCCGAACTTCCCTCCGAACGCAGCCCCCGAAGCTTGCTCCGCATGGTCCGCATCCATGGTCGGGGCCCGCCCCGGTTCTGGAGCGACGAAGCGAAGGAACGCAGCGACTGAGCGCAGGAGTGAAGAACCGGGGTTGACAAGGGCCCCGACCCGCCCCGCCGAAGGCGGGGCAATAGACACAGAGCGATAGGGTCTAATGGTGACCCTCTCGCATGGATCGCTGATGAGCGTCGGTGAGTTCGAAGAACTCGACGCCGCGGCACAGCGGATTTCCGAAGGGCTGCGGCTCGAATACCTGAACGGCCTGCTGGCCGCGAAGGCGCGCCCGGACACCAACCACACTCGGGTCGTGCAGTGGCTGGCACGATTCTTGGTGCCGCGCCGATCCGAACTGTGGCTTTTCGCCGATCGGGGCCTGCGCGCCGGTCGCGCCGGCGGTAGCCGGGTACGCCCGGACGCGATTCTCGCCCCGGCGTCGGCATTCGCCGGGGAAGGCGAATGGTCGGATCCCCAGCCGGTGTTCATGACCATCGAGATCAGTTCGCGGGCGCAGCACACCGAACTACGGGACCGGCTCGACAAGCCGTTCCTGTACGCGGCCACGGGCATCCCGCTCTACTTCCTGATCGATCGCGGTGCCGCGGAGGTCAGTGTGTACAGCGAGCCGGACGACGGCCGTTACGGCAGCAAGGTGACGGTGCCGTTCGGCACCGATATCGAGATCCCCGAGCCGCTCGGTGTCTTCCTCGCCACCGATCCGCTCGCCGACTGGATGTGAACCGGGCTCAGTCGGTGAACTCGGCGATCACCGGGGCATGATCGCTGGCGCCTTTGCCCTTGCGTTCCTCACGATCCACCCCGGCGTCGACGACCGTGGCGGACAAGGCCGGCGACGCGAGCACGAAGTCGATCCGCATTCCCTCTTTCCGGGGGAACCGCAGTTGGGTGTAGTCCCAGTAGGTGTAGACGCCGGGGCCCGGCGCGAAGGGGCGCATCACATCGGTGAAACCGGTCTCGGTGAACGCCGAGAACGCGTCCCGTTCCGGCTGGGAGACATGGGTTTTCCCGGCGAAGAACTCGGCCGACCAGACGTCGTCGTCGGTGGGGGCGATATTCCAGTCGCCGACGAGGGCGGTTCGGGTCCGCGGGTTCTCGGCGAGCCAGCGAGCGGCGTTGCCGCGTAGCGCGGCCAGCCAGGCCAGCTTGTACTCGTAGTGGGGATCGGTCAACGCGCGGCCGTTGGGCACGTACAGACTCCACACGCGGACTCCGCCGCAGGTAGCGCCCAGCGCGCGTGCCTCGACGGTCGGTGCGGTGATGAGGGTATCGGCGGCGTCACGGTCGAACCCGGGCTGATCAGGGAAGCCGATCTCCACATCGTCGAGCCCGACCCGGGAGGCGATGGCGACACCGTTCCACTGGTTCAGCCCCACATGCGCGATCTCGTATCCGGCCTCGGCGAACCGTTCGAACGGGAACTGATCGTCGCGGCATTTGGTCTCCTGCAGCGCCAGGACATCGATGTCCTGGCGGTCCAGCCAGGCCAGCACCCGGTCCTGCCGGGAACGGATCGAATTGACATTCCAGGTGGCCAGTCGCAACGAACTTCCTAACTGTGTTTATTGCCCCGCCTTCGGCGGGGCGGGGTCGGGGCCCTCGTCAACCCCGGTTCTTCACTCCTCCGCTCAGTCGCTGCGCTCCTTCGCTCCGTCGCTCCAGAACCGGGGCGGGCCCCGACCAGGGGGGTGATCATTCGGAGAGATGGTAGTGGGGGTGTCGATCCTGTCGGGCTATGGCTGAGTTCCTTCGCTCTGATGCGCAAGAACCGGGGCGGGCCCCGACCAGGGGGGTGATCATTCGGAGAGATGGTAGTGGGGGTGTCGATCCTGTCGGGCTGTGGCTGAGTTCCTTCGCTCTGATGCTCCGGAACTGGGGCGGGCCCCGACCGGGTTGGATTGTGTCGCGGGTCGGGGCCTGGTGGCCCGGTTGTGTTGGATTGCGTCGTCTCCAGCACCGCGGGCCGGGGCTCTGTCGACCCCGACCACGGAGCTGATCATCCGGGAAATGATGCGGGGTCTCCCTCGCTCCGGAACCGGGACCGGCCCACTACGGGCCGGTCATCCGGATGAAGTGACGTCGGTGCGGTCGTGGGGCTATTCCGGACGGCCATCGGTACGTGCGGTGGGCGCGGAACCGCCGGGGACGGCATAGCGGTAACTGTGGTGGTCGAGGAAGCCGAGCTCGCTGAACAACTTCATCGCCTCCACATTACCGGCCTCGACCTGGACATATGCGTGTGTTGCGCCACGGTCTCGGCCCCAGCGCAGCAGCTCGCCGCAGACCAGCGCGCCCAGGCCGTGCCGGCGGTGGGCGGCGACGACCGCGACACAGGTGAGGCCGACCCAGCGACGTCCGTCCGAGGCGGTGGTGAGTGCGCCGCGGGCGATGGCGATGGGACTGGGCAGGCCGAGTGAGGCGAAACCCAATTGTCCGTCGTGCACGGCGGAGAGCACCTCGGGCAGCGGGACCGTGGCGGTGTGACCGCTCGGTTCGTCGCCGCGATAGCGATGGATCTCCAGCCACGAGATATCGGGTTCGGGGGCGATACGCACCATGGACGGGCCCTGCGGGAGTACGGAATTCTCCAGGTCGATCCCGAGCACCCGGGTTTCTCCCCAGCTGTTCCAGCCCGGCGGCACCGTGGCCAGCCGGTCCGGCAGGGTGAGCTGCAGCGGCAGGCCCAGCGCCGCGTACCAGGCTCCGATCCGGTGCAGGGTTTCCGCTGTCACCCGCGCGGGCCCGTTCGAATCACCTATGGGTACAGCTGAATTGGCGCGCCGGGTATAGCCGTGGCCGGCGCGCAGCAGCCAGCCGTCGATCCAGGCGTACTCCGAACCGGGCCAGCCGAAGGCCGCCGCGGTCTCCAGTGCGCGGATCTCCGAGGTGCGAATCGTCCGGGGCGACAGCGATTTCAGCGCCACCACGCTGGCCGCCGGGATGAGTACCGGATGGCCGTCGGCGGCCAGAACGGTGAGCGGATTCGTCGACACCACCTCGCCGATCACATCGGTCAGCGGCGGGGTGCTGCCCTCGGGCAGGCGGTACCGCACCACCACCCGTTCGCCCACCGAGATATCGGCGAGTGCGGGATCGTCCGCGGGCTCGTGCGGTTCAGTCGTCATGTCCGAAGGGGTCCGGATCGATACCGGGTAGCCAGCTCTGGCCGGGGGCGCCCCAGCCGTTGCGTTTCACCGCCTTCTTCGCGGCCCGCGCATAACGGCCGGTCAGCACATCGATGTAGAGATGCCCGTCGAGATGACCGACTTCGTGCTGCAGCATGCGGGCGAAGAAACCGGTGCCCTCGATCGTGACCGGTTCGCCGTGCTCGTCGGTTCCGGTGACCCGGGCCCAATCGGCTCGGCCGGTAGGGAATTGCTCGCCCGGTACGGAGAGACACCCTTCCTCGTCGTCATCGGGATCGGGCATGGTCTCCGGGATCTCCGAGGTCTCCAGCACCGGGTTGATCACCGCGCCGCGCCGCCGCACGATCTGGTCCTTGTCCACGTGCTCCGGGCAGTCGTAGACGAAGAGGCGTTTGGACACTCCGACCTGGTTCGCGGCCAGGCCGACGCCGTTGGCGGCGTCCAAGGTCTCGTACATATCCGTGATCAGCCCGGCCAGTTCCGCCGGCGATTCGGTCACCGGCGCGGTGGGACCGTGCAGCACCGGGTCGCCGACGATCACAATGGGCAGGATTGACATGGACAAGAGCTTATTGGGGGCCGCCTACGGGTGTGAAAAGGGCCTGGTATGTGCGGCGTGCACAGCGGGTCGGGGCAGGTGGGGCGAGGCGTCGGCGAATTTCTGGTACTGCCGTCCAGGACACGCCGGGCGGACACGGCGACGGTTACCCGGACGGCGTGGTTGAATATCGCAGGGCAGTAACACGGTGACCCGATCGTGCCCCGACAAGGCGATCGCGTCCGGTGGTAACTCGGCGAGGAGCAAGATGGACGGCGCAGCAGCGCGGGATCTTTCCGCAATTCAGGGCAGTCCTCCGGCCAATACAGCGAATACGAGCCCCGAACCGGCCCATGATCCCGACAGCGGCCTGAGTCGTCGCGAACACGAGATCCTGGCCTTCGAGCGGCAGTGGTGGAAGTACGCGGGCGCCAAGGAGGAGGCCATCCGCGAATTGTTCGCGCTGTCGCCGACCCGCTATTACCAGGTGCTCAATACCCTCATCGACCGGCCCGAAGCGCTGGTCGCCGATCCGATGCTGGTCAAACGGCTGCGCCGGTTACGGGCGAGCCGACAGAAGTCACGCGCCGCCCGCCGGCTCGGCTTCCAGGTGTAGTTCCCGGCCCGAACATCGGACCTGGTCGCGACTCGCGCCCGGGTCCGAAACTATGAGGGTCGCTGGCACGGTCGACCGGCTCGCCGGGCGCGCGCCTGTGAATCCCGCGTATTTCTTCGGCTGGTCGCCTTCCGTCGGGCCCGCCCGGCCGGGACCGCGCGTGGCCGATGTCCGGGAGCAGGCGGGTTTCGAGCACCGGCATCCCGCGATCCTCCACAGGTGTTCACGGCCCGACCCCGGCCCCCTCACGCCTCTCCGGATGGTCACCATTCCGTGGTCGGGCCCGCCCCGGTTCTGGACCGACGGAGCGAAGGAGCGCAGCGACTGATCGCGTGCGCACCGCCGTCCATAGATCGGCGACCATCGACCACTGGCAGGGTCGTGAACCTACCCACGCCGGCCAAGAAGCACGTCCGCCAGCACCTCTCGCCTCGTCCGGAGGGTCCACCTCCGAGGTCGGGGCCCGCCCCGGTTCTGGAGCGACAGAGCGAAGGAGCGCAGCGACTGAGCGGCGGAGTGAAGAACCGGGGTTGACAAGGGCCCCGACCCGCCCCGCCGAAGGCGGGGCAAATAAACACAGACCCGCGGCGCCGAAGGCGCCGCCAATAAGCACAGCGCGACAGATCAGGCGCTAGGCTCGGGCGGGTGAGCAATTCGAACCCTGGCTCCGGTGGACCGCCGCTGCGTGCGACGGCGATGGTTCTGATCGCCCTGTCGATCGTTTTCGCCGGTCTGGGCGCGATGTCGCTGTCGAGCGCGGATTCCGACGGCTCCGATAACTCCGAGGGCGCGGGGACATCGACGACGACCGCACTGGCCGCGCCGCGCGCGACCACCCCCGCCGCGGTCGCGCCCACCACCGCGGCCGCGGATTCCACGACCACCGCCGCTGAACCCTCGACTTCGGCGGCGGCCGGTGAGGTGAATCGATCCGCACCGATCAAGGTGCTGAACAACAGCATGGTCGCCGGTTTGGCGGGCACGACCGCGAGCGAGCTCACGGCGCACGGGTGGACCAACACCACGACCGGTAACTATGCCGCCACCACACTCGCGGCCACCACCGTGTACTACGGTCCGGCGCCGGGTGACGAGGCCGTCGCCGCCGCGGTGGCGGCGGATATCGGTGCGGTCACCGCGCCGATGGTCCCGGGTCTGGGTGACGGTGCCGGCGTCATCGTGGTGGTGACCGGTCGGTGATCCCGCCCGCCGGAGGTCGGGGGCGTCCCGGGCGGATATGGGCGTCGTGGCATCATCTTGAGCGTCGAAAGATCGTTGTCGAAACGCTCTATCCGTAAACTCGGTACTCGTAAAGGAGTTCCCTGATGGCACCGTCCACTTCTCGTCGCTCGTCTTGGCGGAGCGTGACGCCGGTGCTGGCTGTCGCGGCTTTCGGCCTCGTTGCCTGCACGAACAGCCAGGAATCCAGCGACGTGACGGGAACGACTCCGCCGGTGTGGACCTCGTCCCAGGCGCCTGCCGGTGAAGGCGAACACGGCGGGCACGGCGAGGAGCAGGACACTCCGGCCGGTACCGGTACCGAGGTCGAGCTGAAGTCGCCGAGCGGCGCGAAGATCGGGACGGCGAATTTCGCCGCCGAGGGTAATCATCTGAAGATCACGATCGATGCCTCCGGCCTGACTCCCGGCTTCCACGGACTGCATATCCACCAGGAAGGCAAGTGCGAGCCGAACTCGGCGCCGCCCGCCGGTGGCGCACCCGGTGATTTCCTGTCCGCGGGCGGTCATCTGCAGGTCGGCGGGGCCACCGGCCATCCCGCCAGCGGTGACCTGACCTCGTTGCAGGTCCGTAAGGACGGCCACGGCTATCTGGTGACCACCACCGATACGGTCACGATGAGCGATATCCAGGGCAAGGCGCTGATCGTGCACGCCGGCACCGATAACTTCGCCAATATCCCGGACCGCTACACCCGGGAGGGTGGTACCGGCCCGGACCAGCAGACGATGAGCACCGGTGACGCGGGCGGTCGCGTCGCCTGCGGTGTCATCGAGTAGACAGACGCACGACGGAGGGGCCGATATGGGTGGGGCACGGATCGAGCCGGTGCCGTTCCGTGGGTCGCCTCGGCCGACCGTCGGAATCGAATGGGAGATCGCGCTCGTCGACAAGACGAGTCGCGATCTGTCGAATACCGCGGCCGCGGTATTCGACGCGGTCGGTGAACTGCGCGCGCACGACGGCACACCGCAGGTGTCCAAGGAACTGCTCCGTAACACCGTGGAGTTGGTCACCGGGGTGCACGAGACGGTCGGCGCCGCTGTGCAGGATCTGTCCGGCACGATGGACACCGTGCGCCGGGCCGCCGACGAACTCGGCGTGGACCTGTTCTGCGCGGGCACGCATCCGTTCGCCCAGTGGTCCACGCAGCAGCTCACCCGGTCCGAGCACTACGACGAACTGATCGAACGCACCCAGTGGTGGGGTCGGCAGATGTTGATCTGGGGGGTGCACGTACACGTCGGAGTTTCCCACCGGGAGAAGGTCTTTCCGATCCTGAACGCGCTGCTGCTCTCCTACCCGCATCTGCTGGCGTTGTCGGCGTCCTCGCCCATGTGGTCGGGATCGGACACCGGATACGCGAGCAATCGTGCGCTGATGTTCCAGCAGTTGCCGACCGCGGGGCTGCCGTTCCAGTTCGAGAACTGGGGTCAGTTCGAGCGTTACGCGCACGACGAGATGAAAACCGGTGTGTTCGAACAACTCGGCGGTATGCACTGGGATATCCGGCCCGCCCCGAAATGGGGAACCATCGAAGTGCGCATCTGTGACGGGATCTCCACCCGGGCCGAGCTGGCCGCGCTGGCGGCGTTCATCCACTGCCTGATCGTGCATCTGGACGAGCGGGTGGAGCGTGGTGAATCGTTGCCGACCCTGCCGCCTTGGCATGTTCAGGAGAACAAGTGGCGGGCCGCGCGCTACGGGTTGGACGCCATCGTGATCGTGGGCGATGACAATCGGGAACGTTTGGTCACCGATGACCTGGACGATCTGCTGAACCGGTTGGAGCCGACCGCGCGGCGGCTGGGCTGTGCGGATGAACTCGCCGCGGTGGCCGAGATCCCGCGCCGCGGAGCCAGCTATCAGCGGCAGCGGCAGGTGGCCGCGGCGGCCCAGGGGGATTTGATCGCGGTGGTGGACGCGCTGGTTCGCGAACTGAACTCCTGAACCGGCTGGTCCGCTGCTGTTCAGCAGCCCGGTGACCTGCCGTTCACGTGCCGTTTACGATAGGCGGGTGCTAGTCGAAAACCCGAATATGGGAGCTGGAGCAGCGGCGCTCGGATCCGTGCCGCGTCGGGGGGTTCGGGTCGTCGCCGTCGCCGCGGTTCCGGCGCTGTTGCTGGTACTGCAGGGCGTGGCGATGTGGCGGGGTTTCGAAGGGCCGCTGACGAGTCTGGCGCGGGACTACTTCGGTACCCCCAAGTCCATGACCGTGCCCTGGGCGGGTCTGGTACTCGCGCTGGTCGGGATATCGAACCGGCGCCGGGTGCTCGTCGTGGGCGCGGCCGTGGTGATCGATCTCGGCTACGCGGGGGCGCGGCTGTTACTGGGGGAGCCGTTCACCGTCGGCAACGGGCCGGTGCTGGTGCTCACGGCGTTGGCGCTGGTGGCCTGGTTGCGCTGGACGGGCACCGAGCGGCGGGACGCGTTGCACGCCGCGGCGCTGGGCGCTTTGCTGATCCTGGCCACGAAGGTCGGCGATGTCTGGCTGCACATCACCGTGGAGCTGCGACCGCAGGTGCTGGACCAGTACGTGATGCTGGCCGATCATGCGCTGGGCGACCCCGCCTGGGTGATGGGCCGCGTACTCGAAACCCTGGGACCGGTACCCGACGCGGTGCTGCACTGGGTGTACATCGAACTGCCCGCGGCGGCCATCGTGGTGGCGGTCTGGCAGTTGCGGTCGGTGGTGGCGAGCGGTCGGTGGCCGAACCACTACCTGGTACGCACCTTCTTGGTGCTCGGCCTGGTAGGCCCGCTGGTGTACGTGCTGTTCCCCGTGGTCGGGCCGATGTTCGCCTACGGGACGGACGGAGGCGGGTTCCAGGTGGGCAATTTCTGGCCCGGAATGGTGCCGCCACTGGATCGCGGTCCGGTACCGATGGACTTCAGCGCGATCGCGCCGCGCAACTGTATGCCGTCCATGCACACCGCGTGGGCGCTGGCGCTGTTCCTGCACACCCGGCGCAACGCCGACGGTTCCCTCGCCCCGACCTGGTTGCGCTGGGGCGGGATGTTCTGGCTGCTGTGCACCCTGACCGCGACCCTCGGTTTCGGCTACCACTACGGCGTGGACCTGGTCGCCGGGGCGGTGCTGTGCCTGACGGTGGAATCCGCGCTGCGGGAGCCGGAACGCGGCTGGGGCTGGTTCCGGGTGCGTCTGGTCGGCGGCGGGGCGACGGTGCTCGTCGCGTTGTTGCTGGGGTACCGGTACCTCGCGGTGCAGATGGCCGACTATCCGGTGGTGGCGGGTTCGATCGTGGCGGCGCTGCTCGCCGTGGTCGCGGCCGGGTTCCATGCCACCTGGTTCGCCCGTCACCGCGGCGCCCGCCCGGATCCGGCCGCGACGATCCCGGCCGGATCCGCGGATACGGTGGCCGGGGCCGCGGTCCCGCTCGAGATGGCCGCGGCAGAGGCCGGGACGCCCCGCCCCGAGGCCGCGACTATCGCTGTTCCGGCTCGTCCTCGAATTCGTTGACCACGAGCAGATCCTTGCGGTGCAGCTGCTCCCGGTAGGCGGTCCGGCCGATGAGGTGGGCGATCACGGGGGCGGTGAGCAGCGTGAACAGACCCACCAGCACCAGCATCCACACGTTCGGGTCGTCGTAGACCCGGATGCACGTGCCCGCCAGAACCAGGTTGAGCCCGATGACCTGGGGTTTTGTGGCGGAGTGCATCCGCAGCAGGATGTCGGGGAAACGGACGATCCCGATCGCCGCGGTGAGTGCGAACAACGCACCGAGGATGATAAGGGTGCCGGAAACCCAGTTCAGTACGGTGCTCATCGGCGATCCCGCACCCGGAAGCGAGTGACGGCGGCCGATCCGAGGAAACCGACCAGCGACAGTGCGACGATGGCGGGCACCACGCTCGTATCGCGACTGTAGGCCGCCCACACCGCGAGCCCGCAGATCGCCATCGCGATGATCGAGTCGATCCCGACCACCCGGTCCAGGGTGTCCGGACCGGCGAGTATCCGATACGCGGTGATCACCGCGGCCGCGCTGAGCAGGGCCGCGGCCACCACGGCCACGACGATCACTGGGACACCTCCTGGCCGGGGGACGGTGGAAGCGGGGTGGCGCGCCGTTCGAACGTGGCGATCAGCAGCCCTTCCACGACCCGGATGGTCTTGTAGAACTTCGCCACCGCCTTCTCGCTGCTGATATCGATGACGTGCACATAGACCACGCACTGTTGCCGATCGATTTCCAGCACCATGGTGCCCGGGATCAGGTTCAGCAGATTGGTGCACAGGACCAGCACGAGATCGGATCGGAACGCGAAACGCACCCGCAGCACCCCCGACACCGGCGGTGGTCCGGGGCGCAGGGCGAACCAGGCGACCTGAAGGCTGGATTCGAGCGCGTAGTAGATGCTGACCCCGACGAGTTTCACCAGGGGCAGCAACCGGAGTTGTCCGCTCACCGGTATCCGGGGCAGCGGGAGGGTCACCATGATCGCGGCGCCGACCGCGAGCCCGGCCAGCACGTTGGCGATGCTGATCCGGCCCCACAGGGCCACCCACACCACCGCCAACCAGATCAGGACGCCGACGCGGAGGATATTGTCGCGATTCACCAGTGCCGAACGGGTGCTCATTTCGTCCCCCCGCCGAGGACAGCGCCGATATAGATGCCGCGGTCCTGCAGTTCCACCGCGGCCCGGTCGGCGATGCCGAGCACCGGGCCCGCCCAGACCGTGAGCGCCAACCCCACTCCGACCAGGGCGGCGGTCGGCAGCACCATCATCGCCGGTAGCCGGCCCGGGTCGACGCGTTCGTCGTAGAGCATGTCGGTGTTGTCCTCCACCAGCGAGGGCAGGGTCGCGGACACCAGGTGGCCGTCGGGCGCCTGTTCGCGCGGCCGCCAGAACGCCTTGCTCCACACCCGTGCCATCACGTACAGCGTGAGCAGGCTGGTCAGCACCGAACCCGCCACGAGGATCCAGGCGAGCGAGCTGCCGTCCTGCGCACCGGCCTGCAGGAGCGCGACCTTGCCGATGAAACCGGAGAACGGCGGGATCCCGCCGAGATTCAACGCGGGGATCAGGAACAGCCCCGCCAGCAGTGGGCTGGCCGCCGCCAGCCCGCCGACCCGGCGCAACGAGGTGGAACCCGCCTGCCGTTCGATCAGACCGACGACCAGGAACAGCGCGGTCTGCACCAGAATGTGGTGCGCGATGTAGTACACCGCGCCCGCCAGACCGATCGTATTGGCGATCCCCACTCCGAACATCATGTATCCGATATGGCTGACCAGGGTGAACGAGAGGAGTCGCCGGATATCGTTTTGCGCGATGGCGCCGAAGATGCCGATCAGCATGGTCAGCAGACCGGTGACCAGTAGGAGGTTGTCGAAGCCGCCGTCGGGGAACAGCAGGGTCTGGGTGCGCACGATCGCGTACACGCCGACTTTGGTGAGCAGGCCCGCGAAGACGGCGGTGACCGGCGCCGGTGCGGTGGGATAGGAGTCGGGCAGCCAGTTCGAGAGGGGAAAAACGGCTGCTTTGATGCCGAACGCGACCAGCAGTACGCCGTACACGGCCTGGCGGATCCCGTCGGGGATGGCGTCCATGCGCGTCGCCAGCTGGGCCAGGTTCAGGGTGCCGGTGGCGCCGTAGATGACCGCGGTGCCGATCAGGAAGATCATCGACGACACCATCGACACCATCACATACGAGACCCCGGCCCGGATGCGTTCCGCGGTCGCGCCCAGGGTGAGCAGAACGAACGAGGCGACCAGCAGGATCTCGAAACCGACGAACAGGTTGAACAGGTCACCGGCCAGGAACGCCATCGCCACACCCCCGCTGAGCACCAGGTAGGTGGGCCAGAAGATGGAGGTGGGCTGTTTGACCTGCGCGTCGGCGATGTTCTGCCCCGCACCGTAGAGCGCGACCGCGAGCAGCACGATCGCCGAGACGAGCAGCATGGCGGCGGAGAGCCGGTCCACCACGACCGTGATGCCGATCGGGGTCTCCCAGCCGCCGACCTGAACCGCGACCGTTCCGTCGCGATCGGCGAGGTAGAGCAGCACGCCGCACACGGCGACGGCCGCGCTGAGCGCGACGGTCGCCAGCACGCGCTGTACCCGCGGGCTGCGCCCGACCACGAGGGTCGCGGCGGCGGCCAGCAGCGGAATGAGCACCGGTAGCGGCGCGAATGTGGTGAGCAGATCGTGCGAGAGGGTCATTCTTCGGGTTCCTCCGGCTCACGACCGGCGATCCCGATATCTTCCGGATCGTTCTCGACTTTTTCGCTCGTGGTCAGGATGTAGGAGCGGTAGGCCAGCGCCAGCACGAACGCCGAGACGCCCATCGTGATGACGATGGCGGTCAGCACCAGCGCCTGTGCCAGCGGGTCGGCCATGATGTCGTGCTCGACATCGCCGGCGCCCTGGATCGGCGGGGCGCCGTCGCCGCCGCCCATGGTGAGGATGAGCAGATTGACGGCGTTGCTGAAGAGCAGGATGCCGAGCAGCATCTTCGAGACGGTCCGTTCGAGCAGCAGGTACACCCCGCAGGCGATCAGGACTCCGACGACGATCAGGAGCGTGAGATTGGCGGTCATACTGTCACCTCGGCGGCGTTCGGTTCCGGCCCGGCCGCCGCGGCCGTGCCGAGTGCTCGCCCGCTGCGCTCGTTCATGACTGCACCAACTCGTCGTCGAGGCGTGCGCCGAGGCTGCGCAGTACATCCAGGACCAGGCCCACCACGATCAGGTAGACGCCGAGATCGAAGAACAGCGAGGTCACCAGTTTGATGTGGCCGAGCAGCGGCACCGTCGCCTCCACGATGACCGAGTGCAGCGGTGGTGCGCCGAACAGCAGCGGCACCGTCGCGGTGCCGGCGGCGAGGATCAGGCCGGCGCCCAGCAGATGCCCGGCGTCGACGGGTAGCGCTTCGCCCAGCTCGTACTGGCCGCCGGCGAGGTAGCGGAGCACCAGCGCCAGTCCGGCGATGAGGCCGCCCGCGAAACCGCCACCGGGAGCGTTGTGGCCGGAGAAGAAGAAGTACACCGAGACGACCATGACGGTGGGGAACACCAGCCGGGTCGTGATCTGCAGAACCATCGACCGGTCGCGGCGGTCCACCAGACGGCCCGCGGGCAGCCAGCTCACCTTGCCGGGAAGGTAGTTCGGGGCGTCGGCCGCGCGTGGCGGCAAGCCGAACCGGCGGCTGCGGAACACCAGCGAGGCGACACCGGTCGCGGCCACGACCAGCACCGATATCTCGCCGAGCGTATCCCAGGCGCGAATATCGACCAGCAGCACATTTACCGCGTTCTTGCCGCCGCCGAATTCGTAGGCCGCGGCGGGGATACGTTCCCAGATGGGCACGGTGCTGCGCGCCGCCCCCGCGAACGCCGCCAGCACCGGTACCGCGATCCCGACCGCGATGGCGATCGCGGCCCGGCCGACCTGGAACCCGGTCTGCCGCTCCGGGCCGACCTCGGCCGGGAAGGCCCGCAGCACCAGCACGAACACCACCAGCGTCAGCGTCTCCACCAGGAACTGGGTCAGTGCGAGGTCGGGGGCGCCGTGCAGGGCGAAGATCACGCCGCACCCGTAGCCGGTGAGTCCGACCACCAGCACACTGGCCAGGCGATTGCGCAGAACCGTCGCCCCCAGCGCCATGGCGATCATGATCGCGCCGATCACCAGTTGCAGCGGGGAATCCCAGAGCCGCAGTTCCACTCCGGTCCGGGTGCCGACGGCCAGGACGACCGCGGGCAGGATGACCAGGGTGCCGAGGATGACGGCCAAGTTCAGCGGCAGCGAACCGCGCTGTACCGAGCCGGTCATCCGCAGCGATATCCGGTCCATCGCCCGAAGTGCGGCATCGTAGCCGCGGTCGGCGTTGCCGAGCAGTGTCGCCGATTGACCGAACCAGTCGCGGACCGCGTACAGGGCCACGCCGCACGCGATGATCACGACGGTGAGCGCCAGTGGCCCGGTCAGGCCGTGCCAGAGTTGCAGATGCGCGGTCAGCTCGCCGGGCAGCGTCTTCGCGTACGGCGCGAGGACTCGGTCCATCCAGGGAGCCGTGAGCCCGGCGGCCAGCGAGCCCAGAGCCAACAGCGCCGGTGCGGCGATGAGCGAGACCTCGGGCGCGTGCCAGTCCGGTAGCCGGACGCCGGGCTTGTCGGCGAAAGCGCCCCAGAGGAAGCGCGCGCTGTAGGCGACGGTGAGCATGGATCCCAGCACCACGCCGGAGCAGAGCAGCAGGCGGGTGGGGGAGGAGAGCATATCGGCGTCGAGGACCGCGCCCAGCGCGGACTCCTTCGCGACGAATCCCCACAGCGGCGGGATACCGGCCATGCTCAGTGCGGCCAGCGCCGCGGTGCCGAAGAGCACGGGGGCGCGGCGGCCCAGCCCGGACAGCTCGCGCAGATCGCGGGTGCCGGCGCCGTGATCGATGATGCCGACCACGAGGAACAGGCAGGCCTTGAACAGGGCGTGCGCCACGATCAGCGCGATACCGGCGAGCGCGGCATCGGGAGTGCCGAGGCCGACCATCGTGACCAGGAATCCCAGCTGACTCACGGTGCCGAAGGCCAGGACCAGTTTCAGGTCGGTGACCTGCATGGCCCGCAGTCCGGCCAGCAGCATCGATGCCAGACCGAGGGTGAGTACGAGTGGACGCCAGACGGGTTCGTCGGCGAAGGCGGGCGCGAGGCGGGCAATCAGATAGACACCGGCCTTCACCATGGCCGCCGCATGCAGGTAGGCGCTCACCGGAGTCGGCGCGGCCATGGCGCCGGGTAGCCAGAAGTGCAGCGGCACGATGGCGGATTTGCTCAACGCGCCCACCAGCACGAGTACCAGGCCGGCCTGGACCGCGATCCCGCCCGGCGGGCTCTCGGCCGCGAGCAGGTCCGAGAGCAGGTAGCTGCCGTAGGACTGCCCGAGAATCACGATTCCGGCGAGCATGGCCAGACCGCCCGCGCCGGTGACCAGCAGTGCCTGGAGGGCGGCGCGGCGTCCGGGAACGCTGTCGGAATTATGTCCGACCAGCAGGAACGACAGCACCGTGGTCACTTCCCAGAAAGTGAACAGCAGCAGCATGTTGTCGCTGGTGACCAGGCCGAACATGGCACCGGAGAAGGCGACCAGCCAGGCGGCGAAGGAGCCGAGCTTCGGTTCGTCGTCGGTGAAATAGCGTGCGCAGTAGGCGAGTACGAGCGCGCCGACTCCCAGGACGAGGGCGCTCATCACGGCGGACAGTGAATCGAATCGCAGATCCAGGGCCAGGTGGATGGTGGGCGCCCAGGTCAGCCGGACCTCGACCACATCGTTCCAGCGGGCTATCACCCAGCCGAGGCATCCCAGCGGTACCAGCGCCAGCGGATAGAACGCGTTGCGACCGAATGCTCGCACGGCGGCGGGCGCGATCAGCGCGGCCAAGGCGTGTGCGAGCAGGATGGCGAGCAAGCGTTACCTCCGTCGGGATCGGGGCGGCGGGGTATTGCGCGCTCATCATATGCGAGCACGAACTGGGACAATCGTACAGGTTAACGATATTCGCCCTGCATCCGGCTACCCTCTGGCAACAGTTACACCAGGTCAGACATATCGGACAGGTCGGAAATCGATCAGTCCCGGGCGTCCGCGTACCGGCGCAGCGATTCCACCTGATCGGGGTCCAGCGACGGGCGTACCGCGCGGCGGGCGGCGGCGATATCGGCGGCGGTCACATCGGCGGCATCCACATCGCGGCGCATCGCGGCCAGGGCGGCTTCGCGCAGCAGCGCGGCACAGTCGGCGGCGGAGAAACCGGCCAGATCGGCGGCCAGCCGGGACAGGTCCACCGACTCCGCGAGCGGAACCGAACGGCCGGCCGTCCGCAGGATGGACTCCCGGGCGCCGGCGTCCGGCGGCGGGACGAACACCAGCCGCTCCAGCCGGCCCGGTCGCAGCAGCGCCGGATCGATCAACTCCGGACGGTTCGTGGCCCCCAGCACCACCACATCGCGCAGCGGCTCCACCCCGTCCAGCTCGGTGAGCAGGGCCGCCACCACCCGGTCGCCGACCCCGGAATCCGAACTCTGGCCGCGCCGGGGCGCCAGCGCGTCCACCTCGTCGAGGAAGATCAGCGACGGCGCCGAGTCGCGGGCACGCTGGAACAGATCCCGCACCGCGCGTTCGGAGGACCCGACCCATTTGTCCATCAGCTCCGCGCCCTTGACTGAGTGCACGCTCAGCTGGCCGGTCCCCGCCAGCGCTCGGACCAGGAATGTCTTGCCGCATCCGGGCGGGCCGTACAGCAGCACCCCGCGTGGTGGGTCGATCCCGAGCCGGGCGAAGGAATCGGGGTGCCGCAGCGGCCACAGCACCGTCTCGGTGAGCGCCTGTTTGGTGTCGGCCATATCGCCCACATCGTCGAGTCCGAGACTGCCGAGCGCCAACTCCTCGGTACCCGAACGCGACAGCGGCCGGATCACCTGCAGGGCGCCGCTCAGATCCTCCTGCTCGAGCCGTGGTTCGGAGCTCTCCCGGCTGGCTCGCGCCGCCGCGCGCAGCGCCGCCTCCCGGACCAGCGCGGCCAGATCGGCGACCACGAACCCCGGCGCGGCGGCGGCGATCTCGTCGAGGCGCAGCGCACCGGTCGGCACCCTGCGCAGTAGTTGTTCGAGCAGGGCCCGGCGCACTGCCGCCGTGGGCAGGGTGAGCGCCAGCTCCCGATCGCAGAGATCGGGCGCCCGCAGCCGGGGATCGATCGCCGCCGGATGCGCTGTGGTGGCCAGCAGCGCCACACACGGTTCGGCCACCGCCGCGCGCAACTGATCCAGGATGAGAGTGGCGACGGGCTCTGCCGGATCGGGCAGCAGCGCGTCGATATCGGTGATCAGCAGGATGCCGCCACAACCCGAACCCACCGCCGCCGCGGCGGCGGCGACCTCACGCAACCGGGCCCCGCTCTCGGCCGCACCCACCGACGGCCCGTCCAGCTCCACGATCCGCCTGGGCGCGGTGACCGCCCGCGCCAGCGTCGCCTTGCCCACTCCCGCCGGTCCGGTGATGAGCACACCCAGCCGCGGCGTCGCTCCGAGCGCTTTCAGCAACTCGTGTTCGTCCAGCGCCAGGCTCAGCCATTCGGTGAGTTTCGCGGCCTGCTGCTGTGCCCCCGCGAGTTCCTCCACGTTCACCTCGGTGGCCGGTGTGCGCGCCACCGGGACGGTTCCGGGGAGCTCGGCGCTGGTCACGGTATCGAGATGGCTCGGCACCATCGGCTGATTCGGGCCCGCGTGCCCGTTCACCCGAACCGCCGCCGGCTGGTCACCCGCCATCGCGCCCGCTGCCCACTCGACCGCCGTATTCGGTTGCACGCTGACCGGGCCCACGACCGGATCGGCGGCCACCACGGTGAGCAGCTCGGAGGTCCAGGCGATCCCGAACGCCCGCGACAACGCCTGGCTGGCCACCGACGACGGAATGTCGGGACCCAGATCCCGGGGCAGCAGCGAAACGGTATCGCCGACGGTCACGACCTTGCCGAGCAGTGCCTGCCGCAGCGTCGCCGCCGGAATCGACTGGGTGGCCTGCCTGGAGCCGCTCACCGAGATCTGGCGCGCCCCATACACCACGGCCGGGGAGACCACCACGGTGGCGTTCTCTCGCAGCCCGGCATTGGACAGGGTCACATCGTCGAGCAGCGCGGTACCGGCCGGGGTCCCGGCGGGAGCGCGCCCGACCACGGAGGCGGTACGCCGCGCACCCACCAGCGTGACCCCGTCCCATTCGCGTAGCCCGAGGGCGGTGAGCGCTTCGGGATGAAGCCGGATCACCCCGCGCCGGGCGTCGGCGGCGGACGGATTCAGTCGGACTGTCAACGCCAGTTCTGCCACGTATTCATTCTGCCGCCTTCAGCGACGGGGTCCAGGGCCCTGGCGGAACACCCGAGGGTGCACCGGCGCCGACTACCGCGCCCGGGTCGCGTTCGTATGCGACGCAACCGCCGGAGTCGAGTTCAGCGAGACACCACAAAGGGTTGAGGCCCGTCCCGGCGTTCAGCCCTCGAAAGCGCATGAGGCGAAGCCTCGAGTCTCGAGGGCTGAACGCCGGGACCAAGGGGGCCTCAACCCCGCGACGCCGCAGGCGGCGCCAAAAAACACAGCTACCCGTTGACGACGATCCCTGCGACCACTGCGACCTTCTGGTCCGCGGCGTTGCCGGAGTTGCACACCAGTTTCGCCGTCCCGAGGGCGGCGTTGGGGTTGCCGACGAACGTGCTGTCGGGATTGTCGGCGAGGATCTGTCCGATCAGTTGTTGTTGCTGCGGTTCGTCGAGCTGTTTGAACTGCCCGCAGGTGGTGTCGGAGGGGCGGCCGGAGGCCGGGGCGTCGTCGGCCGAATCGATCTCGGGTTCGGTGGTTTCCGAGGATTGCGCGGGTGCTCCGGCGTCTTCATCGGGAACAGCGGTTCCGGTGCTCGTTTCGGCTGCTGTCTGCGGCGATGTCTGCGCGGTCGCGGTGTTCTTCCGGAGACCGGCGGCTTCCGGTTCCTCGTCCGATGAGCAACCCGAGAGCGCCAGCGCCGCGAGGGCGGCAGCGGTGACGGCAATAGTTGAGATTCGCTTCATAACGCATTCCCCGGTGGTCAGCCACGCCGGAGCCTCCGGCGTGGCCAGCAGCGTACCGGGTGCAGCGCGGCGGCCCCGACCGCAGCCGGGGCCGCACCGATCGGGGGATCAGACTCGGTGCCGTAGCACCATATCGAGCTCGGTGGGGGTGAGCAGACGTTCCAGCCGTTCGTCGACTTCGTCGTTTCCAGAGGTGCCGTCAGGTTCGACGGCCGGTAGCTGTGGCAGTCCCGGTGCGGTCTGGCGGCGCAATAGCGAGCGAAGGTTCACGGCCCATCACCTTACGGTAGCTGGTTATTTGCTGGCGACGTGTCTTGCTTGCGGTGGCGTGTACGGAGACCGATTGGGTCCGGTATCGATTCTGCTTCCGGATCGGCGCTATCGATACTCGGCGGGGGAAAATGTGACCGAGCCGTCGCCAATCGCTACCCTTTCTGATACTTGGAGTTTCATCTACCTGGAGGCAGCGTTGCCGAAGAACTTGGAAACCAGCATCGAGATCGCCGCGCCGCCGGAGCGGGTCTGGGCGGTGCTCGCCGACCCGGCCCGGATGCCGGAGTTCAGCCCGCAGTGCGTCCGGATGGTCCCGATCGGCAAGCCGAAGGCGGGCACGCTCACGGTCAATCTCAACCGGGACGGATGGAAGTTCTGGCCCACCACCTCGCGAATCCTGCGCTACGAGAAGAACAGTTCGCTGGCGTTCCGGGTCAGCCAGAACCGCACCGTATGGACCTACACGCTGGAACCCACCGAGGCCGGAACCCGGCTCGTGGAACGCCGCGACGTCCCCAACGGCACCACCTGGGTGTCCCGCACCTTGATCAACGCCGTACTCGGCGGCGAGGCGGCGTTCGAGGAGAATCTGGTGCGCGGGATGGACGAATCCCTGGCGAAGATCAGGTCAGCGGCTGAGGCGGGCTGAACTTCGGCAGGGTGACGACCTGCGCGGCGTAGGAGAGTCCGGCGCCGAAGGCGATGAGCAGAGCGGTATCGCCCGGCTTCGACTGGCCGGTGCGCAGCAGGGTCTCCATGGCCAGCGGAATCGAGGCTGCTGAAGTGTTGCCGGCCTCCTCGATATCGTTGGCCAGCGCGCAGTTCTCCGGCAGTTTCAACACGCGCGCCATGATCTCGATGATCCGGCCGTTGGCCTGGTGCGGGATCATGGCGTCGAGGTCGTCGGTGGAGATTCCGGCGCGGTCGATGGCATCGCGGCACACCTTCTCCAGCGAGTGCGCGGCCCACCGGAAGACCGCGGTGCCCTCCATCGCCAGGTACGGGCGGACGGCGTCGGCGCCTTTCTCCTCGATCTCGGCGAAGAACTCCAGCCAGTCCTTGTCCTGGCGGATGACCTGGTGCTGAGTGCCGTCCGAGCCCCAGACGGTCGGTCCGATGCCCTGGTCTTCGGCTGGGCCCACCACCACCGCGCCCGCGCCGTCGGCGAACAGGAACGCGGTGCTGCGGTCGGCCGGATTCACCGTGTCGCTCAGCTTCTCCACGCCGATGACCAGTACGTGCGACGACGTCCCGGCGCGCACCAGATCCGAGGCCATCGCCAAGGCGTGACAGAAGCCGGCGCATCCGGCGGAGATATCGAAGGCGGCCGAGCCGTTGGTGCCCAGTGCGGTGGCTATGCGCGGGGCGACAGCGGGGGTCAGCAGCAGGTGGGTCGAGGTGGCGACGATCACGCAGTCGACCTGGTCGGCGGCGACTCCGGCGGATTCGAGGGCGCCGCGCGAGGCCGCGACACTCATCGAGTGGATCGTTTCGGTGTCGTCGGCGAAGCGGCGGGTGCGGATACCCGACCGGGTGCGGATCCACTCGTCGCTCGAGTCGATGGGTCCGGCTACTTCGTCGTTGGTCACGACTCGCGCCGGACGGTACACGCCCAGCCCCAGGATCGCGGTGTGCTGCGCCCCGGTTGTCTGGGCGATCTGAGTAGCCATGGTGCTTCTCCTATGTACCTGCGGCTCGGCCGCCGCGAGGGTTGACCCGATTTCGATGTGGATTCCTCACCCGCCGGCCGTGCGGTGGCGGCCACCGGGCAATCCGGAGACATGAGGCACCCTCATATTATCCTCATGTGCGCGGGACGGCACCCGCTTATCGGATATTCGCCGGGGTTATCGGAACCCGGTCCGGGTATTGCGGCGGTACACGTCCGCGGCCGCGGCGTGGAACCGGAGGACAAGCGAGGAACAACTCATGCTCGGTCTCGGAATAATCGGCTGGATCATCATCGGCGGTATCGCCGGCTGGATCGCTAGCAAGATCATGAAAACCGATGCGCAGCAGGGCATTCTGCTCAATATCGTGGTGGGTATCGTCGGCGGCCTGCTCGGCGGCTTCCTGCTCTCGGCCTTCGGCGTCGACGTGGACAGCGGCGGCTGGTGGTTCAGCTTCTTCACCTGCCTGGCCGGTGCCGTCATCCTTTTGTTCCTGGTGAAGTTGGTCGTGCGAAGGTAGCCGCTGATTCGACACCCGGTGCCCCCGGCCTGTTCGGCGTAAGGTGTGAACGCTTGCGCCGACAGGTTCGGCCGGGACGCCGCGCGGCAGTCCGGTCGCCACCCGAGTCCGCGCGGATCGAACCGAGTATGAAAGAGGAATCAGTGGCACGCCGTCCCACTCCGCCCGGCACACCCGAACCCACCGGTCTGGGTCATCTGGCCGATCTGGTGCGTAGCGCGATCCCGCCGATGCATCCGGCCGGATTGCCCTTCGTGGCCGTTCCGCTGGGCGTCGCGGTGCTCGGCCGCCGTCGCCGCTGGCTCCGCCGGACCGCGCTCGCGGCCGCCGCGGCGAGCGCGACCTTCTTCCGGCATCCGCACCGCGTCCCCCCGAATCGGCCCGGTGTGGTCGTCGCACCGGCCGACGGTGAAGTGGCGCTCGTCGACACGGCGGCGCCGCCGCCCGAGCTCGGCCTCGGCGACCAACCGCTACCGCGGGTGAGCATTTTCCTCTCGGTGCTGGATGTGCATGTGCAACGGACTCCCGTCTCGGGGGTGGTGCGCGAGGTGAAATACCGGCGCGGTGAGTTCAAATCCGCCGATCTGGCCGACGCGAGCGCGGTCAACGAGCGCAGCAGCATGCTGATCGACACCGCCGCCGGGCAGCAGGTGGTGGTGGTCCAGATAGCCGGGTTGCTGGCTCGGCGCATCGTCTGCGATGCCGCGGCCGGTGATCGGATCACCATCGGTGACACCTACGGCCTGATCCGTTTCGGCTCCCGCGTCGACACCTATTTTCCGGCCGGGACCGAACTGCTCGCGAATATCGGGCAGCGGACGATCGGAGGGGAGACGGTGCTGGCGGTCCTGCCGTCGGCCGACGCGTGATGGAGCAGGTCATCGAGGGGAGGCGGCGCCGGTCGATCCGGTTGCTGCCCAGTATCGTCACGATCCTGGCGTTGTGCTCGGGGCTGTCCGCGGTGAAGTTCGGCTTGGAGGGCGAACTGGAGATCGCGCTCGCCATGATCGGTGCCGCCGCGGTGCTGGATACGCTCGACGGCCGGCTGGCCCGGTTGCTGTCGGCGACCACCAAGATCGGCGCGGAACTGGATTCGCTTTCCGATGCCATCTCCTTCGGGGTGGCGCCGGCGCTGGTGCTGTACGTGGTGCTGTTCGACGGCGAGAGCAGCGGCTCGGGCTGGATCGTCGCGTTGTTGTTCGCGGTGAGCATCGTGCTGCGCCTGGCCCGGTTCAACACCCTGCTGGACGACGACACCCGGCCCGACTGGGCACGCGAGTACTTCGTGGGGGTCCCGGCGCCTGCCGGCGCGCTCATCGCGATGGCCCCGATCGCGCTGCAAGTGCAGTTCGGATCCGGTTGGTGGACGAGTTTCCCGGTAGTCGCGGCCTGGACCGTCTTCGCCGCAGCGCTCTGTGTGAGCACAATTCCCACCTTGGCCATGAAATCGGTATCGGTGGCCCCGCAGGCCGCCGCCGGGCTGCTGGTGCTGGTGGCGCTGGCCGGGGCCGCGCTCATCACCTACCCGATCGTGCTGCTGCTGGTGTTGATCGTGCTGTATCTGGGGCATATCCCGTTCGCCTGGTATTCGCAGCGCTGGGTGGCCGCCCGGCCCGAGACCTGGCAGTACAAACCGGCCGAGCGGCGCGCTCAGCGCCGGGCCGATCGCCGGTTGCCGGTGCTGCGCCGCCCGGAGATCAGGCGGCCGGTGGTGCGGGGCGATTCGCGGCTGCGGTTGCGCCGTCCCGGCGGTCGGAACTAGAACCTCCCAGCGTCAACCACTGGTTGACGATAGTCATGCGTCAACCTATAGTTGACGCATGACTTCACCAGTACGTTTGGACGACCTCATCGAGGTCATCAAGAAGGCCCGGCCCGACAATGCGCTGGAACAACTCGCCGACGCGGTGGTGACCGCGGGCCATCTCGGCGAGTTGGCCGACCATCTGATCGGGCATTTCGTCGACCAGGCCCGACGTTCCGGTGCTTCCTGGACCGAGATCGGCACGAGTATGGGCGTCAGCAAGCAGGCGGCGCAGAAGCGATTCGTGCCCAAACCGCCGGGGGATCCCGCCGCCGAGATGGACCCGAACGCGGGCTTCGGAAAATTCACCGAGCGCGCTCGGGTGGTGGTGGTGGCCGCGCAGGAGGCCGCCAACGGCAGCGGCAGCGCCGAGATCTCCCTCGCTCATCTGGTGCTGGGTCTGCTCAGCGAGGGCGACAGCCTGGCTGTGCGGTTGATCGTCGATCAGGGCGTCTCCACGGCGGATCTGGGGAACGCGGCGGTCGCCGCCGCGGGGGCGGAGCCGGGCGCGGCGATCACGCCGGAGGATCTCGCGGCCGCGACCGCCGCCCGGAAGATGAGCGGTCTGGTCCCCTTCGGCGCCGACGCCAAGAAGGCGCTGGAACTGACTTTCCGTGAAGCGCTGCGCCTGGGTCACAACTACATCGGCACCGAGCACATCCTGCTCGCGCTGCTGGAGCAGGAGAACGGCTCGGGAATCCTGACCGCCGCCGGACTGCGCAAGGATGCCCTCGAGGCCCGGCTCGTCGAGATACTGCAGCAGATCGTCGCCGCGAAGGAATGAGAAAGACCGCGGAGCTCTCGAGGGCTCCGCGGCCGCGCGACCTCCCGCTGCGGGCCGGGTCCTGCGCCCGGCGCGGCCGTGTCACCACTGGCGAAGGCTTCGGTGCGCCCGACAGGCGCCCGAGTCCCGGTAATCTATAGCAATGGCGGATGAAACGGACTCCGACCTGGTGGCCGGTGAGCACCGGGACGATCTGCTGCGCGCACTGACCTATGTCTCCACCGAATCCCTGTCGGACGGGAGTTATGTGGTCAACGGCGACCTACCGCCGGAAGTCGCGCCGCCGTTCATTCGCGCCATCATGCGGGTCGAAGCGGAGTTGCTGCTGCACGATGCCGAATTCGTCACGATCGACGAGGGGGAGCCCCGGACGCCGGAGGAGCGGCGCGCGGATGCCTTTCTCGCCCTTGCCCTACGGGTCACCGACAGCCTCTGAATCTCCGGCGCCGCTTCCGGCGTGGACGAGAAGCCTCGAAACCTGCACCTATCCCCCCGGATTGTTTGCCCCATGGTCGGGCCTGCCCGGGTTCTGGAGCGACGGAGCGGGGAAGCGAAGCGTGTGACGGTCAGCCGTCCGGAGGTCGGCGACCCCGAGATCATCGGAACCCCGGTTGCGACCTTCCCCCCCACGGATATCGAATGGCTCACCGAGGTTCATCGAGCACTGACATTGATGTAATCCTCCTCAGGTGATCGAGGGGGCGCGTCAGCACTCACCTTTCGCCTTCTCCGGATGGTCACCGTTCGTGGTCGGGGCCCGCCCCGGTTCTGGAGCGACAGAGCGAAGGAGCGCAGCGACTGAGCGGCGGAGTGAAGAACCGGGGTTGGCGAGGGCCCCGACCCGCGCCGCCGTAGGCGGCGCAAATAAGCACAGCCCGGGGTTGGCGAGGGCCCCGACCCGCGCCGCCGAAGGCGGCGCAATAAACACCGACCTTGCACTCGGCACCGGCGAGTGCTAAAAATGGCTTGGCACTCCCGATCGGTGAGTGCCAGGTCGGGACGGTGAGATCGGGTACCACGACACCCCTGGTCGTCCGTCGCGGGCACCGAGCCTGGCCACAAGCGTAGCTAAAGGGTGGCCCGACAATGCGGTCATCCTGTGTGTCAGCCTCATTACTTGGAGGATCTCACCGCAATGGCCAAGACAATTGCGTATGACGAAGAGGCCCGTCGCGGCCTCGAGCGGGGTCTGAACGCCCTCGCCGACGCGGTCAAGGTGACGCTGGGGCCGAAGGGCCGCAACGTCGTGCTCGAGAAGAAGTGGGGCGCCCCCACGATCACCAACGATGGTGTGTCCATCGCCAAGGAGATCGAGCTGGAGGACCCGTACGAGAAGATCGGCGCCGAGCTGGTCAAGGAAGTCGCCAAGAAGACCGACGATGTCGCGGGCGACGGCACCACCACCGCCACCGTGCTCGCCCAGGCGCTGGTGCGCGAGGGTCTGCGCAATGTTGCGGCCGGCGCGAACCCGTTGGGTCTGAAGCGCGGCATCGAGAAGGCCGTCGAGGCCGTCACCGCTGCTCTGCTCGGCACCGCCAAGGAAGTCGAGACCAAAGAGCAGATCGCCGCCACCGCCGGTATCTCCGCGGGTGACCCGTCCATCGGCGAGCTCATCGCCGAGGCCATGGACAAGGTCGGCAAAGAAGGCGTCATCACCGTCGAAGAGGCGCAGACCTTCGGTCTGTCGCTGGAGCTCACCGAGGGTATGCGCTTCGACAAGGGCTACATCTCGGGTTACTTCGTCACCGACCCCGAGCGTCAGGAAGCGGTCCTCGAGGATCCCTACCTGCTGCTGGTCGGCTCGAAGGTCTCCACCGTCAAGGACCTGCTGCCGCTGCTGGAGAAGGTCATCCAGGCCGGCAAGCCGCTGCTGATCATCGCCGAGGACGTCGAGGGCGAAGCCCTGTCGACCCTCGTCGTGAACAAGATCCGCGGCACCTTCAAGTCCGTCGCCGTCAAGGCTCCGGGCTTCGGTGACCGTCGCAAGGCCCAGCTCGCCGATATCGCCATCCTCACCGGTGGCGAGGTCATCAGCGAAGAGGTCGGCCTCTCCCTGGAGACCGCCGGCATCGAGCTGCTCGGCCAGGCGCGCAAGGTCGTCGTCACCAAGGACGAGACCACCATCGTCGAGGGCGCGGGCGACGCGGAGGCCATTCAGGGCCGCGTGGCGCAGATCCGCACCGAGATCGAGAACTCGGATTCGGACTACGACCGGGAGAAGCTGCAGGAGCGTCTGGCCAAGCTGGCCGGCGGTGTTGCGGTCATCAAGGCCGGTGCCGCGACCGAGGTCGAGCTCAAGGAGCGCAAGCACCGCATCGAAGATGCCGTGCGCAACGCGAAGGCCGCCGTCGAAGAGGGCATCGTCGCCGGTGGCGGCGTGGCCCTGCTGCAGGCTGCCCCGGCTCTGGATGATCTGAAGCTCGAGGGTGACGAGGCGACCGGCGCGAACATCGTTCGCGTGGCGCTGTCGGCTCCGCTGAAGCAGATCGCCTTCAACGCGGGCCTCGAGCCCGGTGTCGTCGCGGAAAAGGTTTCGAACCTGCCCGCCGGCAGCGGTCTGAACGCTCAGACCAACGAGTACGAGGACCTGCTGTCCGCCGGCGTCGCCGACCCGGTCAAGGTCACCCGTTCGGCCCTGCAGAACGCGGCCTCCATCGCGGCCCTGTTCCTCACCACCGAGGCCGTTGTCGCCGATAAGCCGGAGAAGGCCTCGGCCGCCCCGGCCGATCCGACCGGCGGCATGGGTGGCATGGACTTCTGAGTCCCGCCTCCCGGCACCTCTTTTCGAACCGAAGGCCGGTCCACCGTCAGGTGGGCCGGCCTTCGGCGTTGTCCCGCCGGTTGCGACGTTCGCGGGATCAGATTCCGGTCAGCGCCAGCACCCGGAAGGGCGGGGTCGGTGCGCCGGGCCCGAGCGGTCCGCCCTTGTCGAATTGTGAGGCGACCACGAGGGTGCGCTCGGAATCGTGGACCAGTGTGGTGGGGGTGTCGAGGGTCTGGTCGTGGTACTCGGCGGTCCGGGTCGCGGTGGACCCGTCGGCGGACAGGGTCCAGCGCGTGACCGTATCGCCGGTGTTGTGGGCCGCCCACAGCGTGCCGTCACGCAGCTCCAGGCCGTCGCCGAGGGTGAGTTCTCCGCCGTTGAGGACCACCTTCGTGATCGGGGAAGTGGAATTCGGTGTGAGATCGATGCGGTAGAGATCGCCGCCGGTGGAATCGACGGTGAGCAGGTAGCCGCCACCGGGGTCGGCGACGATGCCGTTGAGTGTGTAGGCCGCCGGGTCGTGCGGTTCCAGGGCGGACGCGAGATCGAAGGACGAATCCAGTAGGCCGTGTCCGTCCCCGTCCATGGCGCGCGTCAGATCGCCGGGTGTGATCCGGTAGACGCGATGTCGCCGGCTGTCGGTGAGATAGGCCGTACCGTCGGCCCCGAGGGCGATGTCGTTGACGAACCGGTCTCCTGAACCGGCGACGTCGAACCGGGCCAGCAGCCGCCGTGAGTCGATGTCATAGACGGATACACCGGCGGTGGAGTCGATGACCCAGAGCCGCCCGGCCGGGTCCACCCGCACTCCGTTCGCGGTGTGGCGACCGTCGGTTCCGGCTGCCAGGAAGACCTCGGCGCGGTCGGCGCCTGAGGTCGCCCGGTACACGGTGCCGTCGGCGAATGAACCGATATAGAAGGCGCCGGTGCGTTCATCCACCGCGATGCCCTCGGGATATACGCGTTCCCCGGGAAGTTCGAACGCCGTGTCGACCCGAGTGGCCGTGGAAGGTTCCGCGCCGGAGCATCCGGCCAGCGCGAGGCCGGCGGCCACCGTGAGGACCGCGGAGGACCAGCGCCGATGGGTGGTGTCGAGCATGCTGTGGCCTTTCTCGAAGCCAGAAATACGAAGCAACATCATGATGTGTTGGCTAACTTAGATTAGAGGTCTAACCCTCGTCAAGGCTCTAACTATCTGGCGAGTGGTTACGATGCCTGCATGACGTCCATGCCCGCCGAGGAGCGAATCGGTTCGTATGTCAAACGTGCCGAACAAGCGCGAATCGCGGCCAAGAGCGCCGCGCTCAAACCGATCGGCGTCACCGAGGCGCAGTACGCGGCACTGCTGTTCCTCAGCGACAACCCCGGCATCTCGGCCGCGGCGCTGGCACGGCTGTGCGGGGTGACCCCGCCGACCATGAACACGGTGCTGACCAACCTGGTCGACCGCGGTCTGATCGAACGCACACCCCACCCGTGGCACCGGAACATGCTGGAAACGCGGCTCACCGCGAAAGGCGAATCGGTGATGGGCGATGCCGACGCACGCGCGATCGCGGTGGAACGATCCGTCGGGGACGGGTTCTCCGACGCCGAGCGGGAGACCCTGTGCCGGCTGCTCACCCGGTGTGCCGATCTGTTCGACACCGCCCGCGCCGAGGTACCGGCACGCTTCGACACGGGTCGAGACCGCACCGATCGGAAGTAGCGCCCCGGACGCCCGGATCTCGCACCGGAAAACCGCGGGCGTCGAGTGCGGTCGCTGTTCGTGATCAGCTGTTGCTCTGGCCCACACCGCAATCCGATGCGGTTCTCACAGCCCGCCGGCGAGACAACGACGGCCCGGCGACATGCCGCCGGGAGAGTGGCCGTTACCGGGGATTTCCCACATGTGGCGGTACAGATGGAACTTCCCGTAGGGTCCGATCGGTCACGTTGTGCCGGACGTGACGGTCCTGGATGGAGGTCCGGCAGCGTGTCGATGGTGAAGAGAGTCCTGGTCGCGGCGGTGGTGGGGGTGATCGGCCTCGTGCCGGGTGCGATGCCCGCGCTGGCTCAGCAAGGTCCGGAACCGGCGACCGAGTACGCGCCGACCATGCTCGTACTGGACGCGTCGGGTTCGATGCTGGCCGCCGATCCCACCGGTGGCACGAAGATGGACGCGGCCAAGAACGCCGTGCGCACCTTCGTGGCGGCGGCGCCGGACGCGTCGAAGGTCGGCCTCACCGTATACGGCACCGCGACGGGTTCCTCGGATGCGGAAATGGCCGCGGGATGCCAGGACGTGAAGGTACTGCAACCCGCCGAGACCATCGACAAGCCGGCGCTGACCGCCGCGGCCGACCAGATCGTGCCGCGCGGCTACACCCCGATCGGCGCCTCGTTGCGGGCCGCGGCCGCGGCATTGCCGCAGCAGGGTCCACGCTCGATCGTGCTGGTCTCCGACGGGCTGGACACCTGCGCGCCGCCGGACCCCTGTGACGTCGCACGAGAACTCAGCGCGCAGGGCAACGAGATCGTCGTGCACGCGATCGGGTTCGGTGTCGACGATCCCTCCCGGGCGCAATTGACCTGTATCGCCCAGAGCACCGGCGGCACCTACACCGATGCCGTCGACGGTAAGACGCTCGAACAGGTACTGCCGCGCGTCAGCGCCGTCGCGCTGCGCAACTATGCCGCCACGGGTACTCCGATCACGGGCACACCGACCTACCGGGACGCCCCGGCCGCCACACCGGGGCAGTACGTGGACGTGCTGGAAGGGAAGAAGCCGCGGTATTACGCGGTCGACGTGCCCGACGGCGCGACCGCGTATTTCGGCGGCACGGTGTCGTTTCCGCGTGTCTATGGCACCGAGCGTTCGAACAATCAACTCGATCTGCACGTCTACGGCACCGACGGCCAGGACTGCTACGCCTATGAGTACGACGCGTCCACCAGCTCCTCCGATGGGGTTACCCTGACGGTCGGGAGCGCGTGGGCGGGGGCGGCCGAAGCCGAAACCGGGAGCCAGAGCACTGATAAGTGCAAGGGCGGGGGACGCTACTACTTCTCGCTGGAATGGGTCACCGTCGCCGACGACGCACCGGCGGAGCTGCCGATGGAAGTATCGGTCGGTCTGGAGCCCGGTGTCGCCGACCCCGGCGCGGCGGCCGAACCCACCCCGGTGACATTCACCGAGCCGAGCGGGGCGCCCGCGCCGGTGGTCGGCGGCGGGTCGTTCAATGTCGCGGCCGAGCTACCCGGCACCGGTCGATACTCGGATACGTTGCAGCGCGGCGAGTACGTCTTCTATCGGGTGAAGCTCGACTGGGGCCAAGGGCTGGCGTACCGGGTGCGGTTCGGTGCGAGCCCGTTGCGCGGTGTCGACAACCTCTCGAATGCCTGGACGACGCTCTACTCGCCCTATCGGGTGAAACTCGACACCGATTTCACCTCCTACAACGGCACCGAGAACATCCTCCCGGCCAATGACCCCGCGATGGCGACCGTTCCGATCCGCTATGCCAATCGGGAGGAATCCGATGGCGATATCGCGAACCAGGCATTGGCGGGCTGGTATTACATCGCGGTCAAACTCAGCCCGACCCTCAACGGCGAGCGCACGGTCGGACCTGTCCCGGTGGAATTGGAAGTCGACGTCACCGGCGACCCGGAGCCCGGGCCGCGCTACCAGGACAGCACCGGTGGCGACTCGGTGTTCGGTGCGGACGGGAAATCGCGCAGCGCGCCGGACGGGACCGCGCAGGCGGCCGACGCGGGCGACGAGGCCGGGATATCGCCGGTGATCTGGGCAGCGATCGCCGCCGGGGTCGTCGTCGTCCTCGCCGTGGTCGCGGCGGCGGTCCTGGGCATTCGCCGGACCAGGCGCTGACCACCGTCCCCCGTTCTCGCCCCGCCGGGTGAGAATGGTCGGATGAGCGACGCACCGGACAGCGGAACCGATCCCTATCTCTGGCTCGAAGAGGTCGGCGGTGAGCGCCCGCTGGCCTTCGCCCGGGCGCACAACGAGACGGTCGTCGAGCGGTTCGCCGCCGCCGACCGGTTCGATGGGTTGCAGCGGCGGATCCTGGACATGCTCGACACCGACGCCAAGATCGCGTTTCCGGGGCGGCGCGGGCAATGGCTGTACAACTTCTGGCGGGACGCGGCGCATCCGCGCGGCCTGTGGCGGCGCACCACCTTCGCCGAGTACGTGCAGCCCGAGCCGGACTGGGATGTACTCATCGACCTGGACTCGGTTGCCGCCGCCGAGGACGAGAACTGGGTGTGGGGCGGCGCCGGAGTATTGCGCCCGTCGCAGACCCGAGCGCTGATCAGCCTGTCGCGCGGTGGCGCGGACGCCAAGGTCGTGCGCGAATTCGATCTGGAATCGCGCGAATTCATCGACCCCGCCGACGGCGGCTACTTCCTGCCGGAAGCGAAGTCGCGAATCAGCTGGATCGATATCGATACCGTATATGTCGGAACGGATTTCGGTCCGGGATCGCTCACCGGGTCCGGATATCCGCGTATTGCCAAACGTTGGCTGCGGGGCACCGAACTCGATACCGCGGAAACGGTATTCGAAGGCGCGGTGACCGATGTCTCGGTGTCGGCGGGTTATGACCGGACCCCCGGATACGAGCGGCACTACATCGGCCAGGCCACCGATTTCTTCAACGAAGAGGTGTTCCTGCTCGGTGCGGACGGATCGCGGACCCATCTGGAAACACCGTCGGACGCGAGTGAGTCCTGGTACAAGGAATGGCTGCTGGTCCGGCTGAAATCACCGTGGGAGACCGGCGGGCGCACCTACACCGCCGGCGCGCTGCTGGCCACGAATTTCACCGGATTCCTTGCGGGTGAAAGGGAATTCGAAGTCCTCTTCGAGCCCGACGCGCACACCTCGCTGCACGGCTACGGCTGGACCGAGAACCATCTGCTGCTGGTGACCCTGGAGGATGTGCAGACCAAACTGTACGTTCTCACCCCGGGCGCCCAGGGTTGGCGGACCGAACCGCTCGCCGATACCCCGGCCATGGCCACCACCAGCGTCATGAATCTCGATCCGCTCGAAGGTGGGGACGATTTCATGCTGCTCACCAGTGGTTTCACCACGCCCACCACACTGCTGGCGGGTTCGGTGGGCGCGGCGGTGACCGAATGGAAACAGGAACCGGCCTTCTTCGACGCGGCCGGTATCGAGACCGAACAGTTCTTCGCCCGGTCCGACGACGGAACCATGGTCCCGTATTTCGTGATCCGGCATCGGGACAATCGCGGTGCGCCGGCGCCCACGGTGATGTCCGGTTACGGGGGTTTCGAGGTTTCCCGTACCCCCGGCTACAGCGGCGCCTCCGGAATGGGCTGGCTGTCCCAGGGCGGCACCTGGGTGATGGCCAACATCCGCGGCGGCGGCGAATACGGACCCGAATGGCATACCTCGGTCCAGAAAGCCAACCGGTACAAGGTGTACGAGGATTTCTCGTCGATCGCCCGGGATCTCGTCGACCGCGGGATCACCACCGCGCCTCAGCTCGGCGCGCTCGGCGGCAGTAACGGCGGGCTGCTGATGGGGGTGATGCTCACCCGCTACCCGGAGTTGTTCGGCGCGATCGTCTGTCAGGTCCCGCTGCTGGATATGCGCCGGTACCATCTGCTGCTGGCCGGCGCGTCCTGGGTCGCGGAATACGGCGACCCCGATAATCCCGAAGAGTGGGACTACATCGGTCGGTACTCGCCCTATCAGAAGGCGCTGGAAACCGGCGCGGAGGCGACCTATCCGCCGATTCTGCTCACCACGTCCACCCGCGACGATCGCGTGCACCCCGGTCACGCCCGCAAAATGGCGGCGGCCCTGGAAGCCCAGGGGCACCGGGTCTGGTACCACGAGAACATCGAGGGCGGGCACGGCGGCGCCGCCGATAACAAGCAGTCCGCGTTCCAGGCGGCCCTCATCTACGAGTTCTTCACCCAGATGCTCATCGAAGGCCGGACATCGAAGTGACCGGTGGACGGCTACCGGTCGTGTAGCCATTTCTCGATACGGTCGATCACGCTGTGCGGGTCCTGGATCCAGCCGTTGTGCCCCAGCGGCCGGGGCTCGTGCCAGGTGGTCGTGTCCGCTGCCTGAAGTTTGTCCAGCAGGTGGCGTGCCGCGGCGCGGGGGGTCAGTTCGTCGCCGGACATGGTGATGGACAGCACCGGCAGTTTCAGCCGCGCCAGGCGTTCCTCGTAGTCGATATCGGCGTCGGCGGGGGTGAAACGGCCGGTGCGGGCCAGCCGGGCCCAATCCGTGATGAGTACCTTCGACTGGCGGCCGAAACCGTTCGGTCCGAGTTTGTCCCCGGGCCAGACCCCGGCGAGGCCGGCGGTCAGCGAGACCGCGGCGGTGCCGACCAGCAGGCCGGGACCGAGCAGTCCGCGGAAGCCCCGATAGTAGGGGGTTCCGGACGCGACGAGGATCAGTCCCGCGAGGCGGCCGCGGATCCGTGCCGCGTAGAGCGCCGACAGATGCCCGCCCATACTGTGTCCGAGCAGGTAGGGGGTGCTGTCGGGGAAACGGTTGCGCACCACCTCGAATATCGCCGGGAAATCGACGGCGGCGAGTTCGTGGTACCCGTAGGTGCTCGACGAACTCGGTTTCGGCAGGCTGTCGCCGTTGCCGCGCAGTTCGCCCACCGCGACGTCGATACCGCGCCGGGCGAGCTCCCGGGCGAAGTACAGGTAGTACTCGCCGGGCACACCGAGTCCGGGTATCAGGACCAGCACCGGGCGGGGTGTGTCCAGCGTGACCGGATGCCGGTGCGGTCCGGCGGCGGGTAGCAGCCGGACCGGCACGGTACTGCCGTCCGGCATCTGGATCGGAACGGTCTCCATCGGGTCAAGGCTAGCCGCCGGTCCCTGCGGCCGGCGGCTGCTGCGATCAGGCCCGGATCGCCCCTACGATGATCCTGCTCAGCACCCGGATCACCTCATCGAGCGCCTGCTGGGGCTGTGCGCCGCTCCATCCGTCCACCACGTAGTTGACGGCGCCGATGATGGCGAGCATGCGCAGGTCGTAGTCGCCGGACGGTATCTCGCCGTGTAGGGCGGCGTCCTCGGCGGCCCGCGCCAGCACCGAACTCCAGGCGCGGCGCGATTCGCCGCGCATCTTCTCCACTTTGGTTCCGGCGCCGACCACTTCGACGAGCACGACCCGAGCCCGTCGCATATCGGTGCCGATGGATTGGACATAGGCACGGATCGCGGCGTCGATCCGTTCCAGTGAGCTCTGCTCGGCGCTGTCGTCGAGCGAGGTGAGTACCGCAGCCCGGGATTCCCGGTCTATGAGAGCGAAGAGTTCCAGAAGTAAGGATTCGCGGCCGGTGAACTCCTCGTAGAACTGGCGCGAGGACAACCCCGCGTCTTTGCAAATGGCGCCGACCGAGCTATTGGCATACCCGTCTCGGGCAAAAACCGTCAGGCCGGATTCGAGAAAACGCGCGCGCCGTTCGCGTTGCCGATCTTCTACGGGCTGGCCGGCATACCTTCGTCCCGAATTCGCTTCCTGTGACATCGCGCAGAACAATACCGAAAAGCCCGATCTTCTCGTCATCGATCGGGCCTTTCGTGGCATTCCGGCGGCGCGGTGGGGGTTTGCCGAAAGTTGGCTACCCGCAACCGGGTCGCCGTTGAAGCCGCCAAAACGGACAATACTTGGATCCGCGCTGGTCCGCGTTATTTTAGAGGGAGATTCTAGAATAATTTGTTTCGGCCGCGCACGACCATTGCAACAACGCGGCAACACATAGTGTTCACCTTATGGGAACCGCACTGCTGTATGGGCTGGGTACCGCAATTCCATTGCTGATCGGTGCGGCGATCGGTTTGCGCACCACATTGCCCAAACCATTGCTCGCCTCGCTGATGGCATTCGGCTCGGGCACCATGATCGCCGCGGTGTCCAACGAACTGTTCGAACCCGCCTTCCTCCAGGCGGGGGCTTTCACCGCCGGCCTCGCGCTCTTTCTCGGCGCCGCCGTGTACGTGGTGGCGAACCGGATCCTGGAGCGGCGGGAAGGCGCGACAGCGGTGGGGTGGGCCCTCATGCTCGGCACCGTGCTCGACGGAGTTCCGGAGAACACCGCGCTCGGTGTATCCCTGAGTTCGGGCGGCGGCATGGTGCTGCTGGTCGCCATCGCCGCGGGCAATATGCCGGAGGCGATCGGCGGTTCGGCGCTGCTGCACCGGGAACGTGATGTGTCCACCGGTAAGGCATTCGCCCTATGGCTCCTCACCGGTGCGGTGCTCGTCGTGGTGACCGTCGCGGGAGACGCGCTCTCCGATCACCTCGCCGCGACCCACATCAGCGCCATCCAGGCTTTCGCCGGTGGCGCCACTCTCGCCGTCCTCGCCGATTCCCTCATGCCCGAGGCCTACCGGGAAGGCGGCTGGTGGGTGGGGATGGCGACCGCCGTTGGATTCATCGTCGCCTTCTTACTCGGGTGAATCCCGCTACGACACCGGAAAATTCGATTCCGAAAACGCGCCGTTGAGAGCAGGATGCCGAAGGTATGGACCCCGCCGCCCTCCGCGTTCGCCTCGGCGGCTCGCTGCGCCCACTACGTGATCGGCCGTTTCGCGGAATGTTCGCGGGCGCGGTCTGTTCGGGTGCGACCGACGGAATCGTGCCGGTGGCCTTCGCCGTGTATTCGGTGCAGGCATTCGGCTCCGCCGCCTCGCTGACGATCATCCTGATCGCGTTGTGGGCCGGGCGCTTCGCCTGTACCCCGCTCGCGGGCATCGCCGCGGGCCGGCGCGATCAGTTCACCGTCATGATCCTGTCCGATGCGGCGCGGATAGCCGCGCAGGGTGGTTTGGCGCTGTTCTCGGTCGTCGCCGGCCGCGATTCTCTGCTCGCGATGTCGGTCTCGGCCGGGATCTACGGCGCGGCCACCGCTTTCTACGGGCCGGCCGTGCAGACCGCGCTCCCCCGGGTGGTGCCCGCGCCGGATCTGCGCACCGCGAACGCGCTCGTCGCCATGGTCGCCGACCTGAGCGTGCTGGCCGGCCCGGCGCTGGCGGTGGTGCTCCTGGAAACGACCGGGTTCGTCTGGATCCTGGTATTCGACTCGGTGACCTTCGCGATGAATCTGCTCGCCCTGATGTACGCCCGGCGCAGCGCCGGGGACCGGCCGGCCGATGCGGACAGTCCGGCGGGCGGCGAACCATTCCGGCGTGCCGGAAACGGGGGCGCGGTGCGCGCGACATTGGCGGAAATGCCCTGGCTCGGATGGTCGGTGGGATTGTGGTTCGCCGTATCCGTGGCCATCGGTGTGGTGGCGGTGGCGGGACCGGCGCTGACCGTCGCGCGGACCGGAGAAGGCGGGTACTGGGCCGCGCTGGCGACCGGTATGGCGCTGGCCGGTCTGGCCGGGTCGGTATCGGTGGCCGCCGGGCAGCCGCGGGCCGGATGGCGGTTCACGTCCTTCTCGCTGGGCGTCGCCGTCGCCGTGGAGCTGGTGGCGATCGCCGGCTATGCCCGCGGCAGCGCCGGTTACGCGGTGCTGTTCGCAGGTTGTCTGATCGCCGGGTGGGCGGTGTCGGTGGCCGGGATCATCTGGCAGTCCCTGGTCCAGGTCGCGTTGCCGACCCGGGCGCTGGGTGGTTTCAGCTCGGTCGAAGGTTTCGTGAACGCGGCGGGCGTGCCCGCCGGAATGATCATCGGGGGCCTCGCGCTCGCCGCCGGCGGATTCGGATTCGCGGCGGTGGCGATCGCCCTGGCGATCCTGGTGCTCGCCGGAATCGTCCGGGTGGTCACGCGGCCGGCCGAAGGCAGGCCGGAGGTGGTCGGCGGTGCGGTCCGGGCGGGCCGTGATCCCGCTCACCAGCGGTGACGGGTGGGGTGGGCCCGGCCACCAGGGGAGAGCTAGGCTCGACACCGTGACTTCCCACTACGATGTCGTCGTTCTCGGTGCTGGTCCCGGCGGTTACGTCGCCGCGATCCGCGCCGCTCAACTCGGCCTGCGAACAGCGATCGTCGAGCAGAAATACTGGGGTGGCGTGTGCCTGAACGTGGGCTGCATCCCGTCCAAGGCCCTGCTGCGCAATGCGGAGCTGGCCCATATCTTCACCAAGGAAGCCAAGACCTTCGGTATCACCGGGGAGGCGTCGTTCGACTTCGGAGCGGCGTTCGACCGGAGCCGTAAGGTGGCGGACGGCCGCGTCAAGGGCGTCCACTTCCTGATGAAGAAGAACAAGATCACCGAGTACGACGGCAAGGGCTCGTTCACCGGCCCGAACGCCCTCTCGGTCGAGCTCAGCAGTGGTGGCACCGAGTCGATCACCTTCGACAACGTCATCATCGCCACCGGCACGAACACCAAACTGCTGCCGGGTACCTCGCTGAGCCAGAACGTGGTCACCTACGAGGAGCAGATCCTCACCCGCGACCTGCCCGGCTCGATCCTCATCGTCGGCGCCGGCGCCATCGGTATGGAGTTCGGATACGTGCTGCGCAACTACGGCGTGGACGTGCGGATCGTGGAATTCCTGGACCGGGCGCTGCCCAATGAGGACGCCGATGTCTCCAAGGAGATCACCAAGGCGTACAAGAAGCTCGGTATCACCATCAGCACCGGTGCCGCGGTGCAGTCCATCGACGACGACGGTTCCAAGGTCACCGTCGCGATCAAGGACAACAAATCCGGCTCGGTCGAGACCGTCACCGTGGACAAGGTGCTGCAGGCCGTCGGCTTCGCGCCCCGGGTGGAGGGCTTCGGCCTGGAGAACACCGGTGTCGCGCTCACCGACCGCGGCGCCATCGCCATCGACGACAATATGCGCACCAATGTCGCGCATATCTACGCCATCGGTGACGTCACGGCGAAACTGCAGCTCGCGCACGTCGCGGAGGCGCAGGGCGTGGTCGCGGCCGAAACCATCGGCGGCGCGGAGACTCTGCCCTTGGGCGACTACCGGATGATGCCGCGCGCCACCTTCTGCCAGCCGCAGGTCGCCAGCTTCGGTCTCACCGAGCAGCAGGCGCGCGACGAGGGCTACGACGTGAAGGTCGCGACCTTCCCGTTCACCGCCAACGGCAAGGCGCACGGCTTGGGCGACGCGACCGGTTTCGTGAAGCTGATCTCCGACAACAAGTACGGCGAACTGATCGGCGGGCATCTGATCGGCCCGGATGTCTCCGAGCTGCTGCCCGAATTGACGCTGGCGCAGAAGTGGGATCTCACGGTCAACGAGCTGGCCCGCAATGTGCACACCCACCCGACCCTGAGCGAGGCGCTCCAGGAGGCCATCCACGGGCTGGCCGGGCACATGATCAACTTCTGACCAGATTCCGGTTTTCCCGGACCTGCGATATCCGGCCCGGCGCCCGATGCGACCTGCATCGGGCGCCGGGCCGCTTCGTATCGGCGGAAAACTGTGTCGACGGATCTGGTTCACGATATCGACGGCCTGGCCCGATTTCACCGATATGTCCCTATCTATCAGGACGCGCGACCCTCATCCGGGCTATATTCCGGCGGTGACCCCGGACCCCTTGCCGCCCGTACGCCGGGGGATACCCGGACTGCGCTGGATACTCGGCGTGACAGCGGCTCTGTTGTTGTTCGCGATCCTGCTCACCGCGGTATTCCTGGACACCCAGCTGGTGCGCACCCGGGTCGTGTGGACGCAATCCCAGCCCGCCGGCATCGAATACGACGGCGCGAACTATCACGCCGGTCTGCTGCGGCAGGAGAGCTGGCTGCTGCACCGCCGCCTGCCGGATGTGATCATGGTGGGCCGCGATCCGGGACTGGGGTACGGGCATCCGGTGCATTTCGAGATCACCGGCAACCGCGACCCGGAACTCGAGTCCGCGCGGTGGAGTCCGGAGGGTGTCGCGATCCGTTTCGACTCCGGACACGAGATCTTCTTGCCCGCGGCAGTGTTCATCGGCGGCCGCTGACCGCGCCGCGTAAGGCCGCAGTGGAACGGTCGACGCTCTTCACCAGCATGTCGTCGCGGATCGGACCAGCGTCACCGGGCGACAACGGAAGCTCGCGTGACTCCGGCGGTCGGGGCAGGTCAGAATTCGTCGCGGTGGATGCGCAATGTGGTGATGGTGGCGGCCAGTCCTTCGTACTGGTTGACCAATAGCACGATTTCGATGAGGCGGCGGTCATCGTAGTAGGTGGACAGATGATCCCAGGTCGCGTCGTCGATATCGCGGGTGCGGACCAGTTGGTCGACGGCGGTGAGCAGCGCCCGGTGTTTATCGGTCCATTCGTCCGCGTCGGCGCCTGCGCGAACCCGCTCCAGGATCTCCGGGGTGACTCCGGCACGGCGCCCTAGGCGGATGTGGTGATCCATCTCGTAGGCGCAATCACGCAGGTGCGCGACTCGCAGGATCACCAGTTCGCTCTCGTGGCGGCGTAACCGCCCGCCCGGCATGAGCATTCCGGAGTAGTGCAGCCAGCCGCGGAAGAGCCGGCCGGCTCGGCCGAGGGTGCTGAACAGTTGCGCGTCGGCGGTTCCGGACGCTCGGGAGAGCACCTGCCAGGCTGCCCAGTTGACCGGACCCAGCTCGCGGATACGGCCGGGGGCGATACGCGGTCGCGACTCCGAAACCATCAATCTGCACCTTTCGGGTGGAAACAATCCGTTCCGGCCGCGGCAGCGGATCGCGACTGCGGGTCGTGCGGCTCTGCGTCCGAACCTACCCGCCGATGCGGTCCATCTCACCCGAGCAGGGCCGGAGGGATCAGGAGCTGCCCGGGTCCGCGTGGCCGAGCAGGGCCGAGACCGTGACGAATCGGTACCCCTGCGCCCGCAGTTTCGCCGCTATCGGTCCGATGGCGGCCCGGGCGTTCGCGCCGCCGCCGAACATGGTGTGCAGCAGGATTATCGAACCGGGGCGTACCCGGGCCACCGCGTCGGCGACCATCGCATCGGTGGTGGTGTTGCCGTCCTCGGGTTCGACGTCCCAGGTGACCGTGGTGCGGTCGTGGTCGGCCAGGTAGTCCGGCAGCGTCCAGAGTTTCTTGCAGTAGGGCGGGCGAAAGGTGATCTCACCCTGATAGCCGGTCCGGCGGATCTCGACGTCGGTGCGCTCGATCTCGCCGGCGACCGTTTCGGGGGAGACGAACACCATCCGCCGGTGGGTGTAGGTGTGATTGCCGATCTCGTGGCCGGCCGCCACGATCGCACGGCCGAGTTCGGGTCGTGCGGCCAGATCGCGGCCGTTCAGGTAGAAGGTGGCGGGAACACCGGCGGCGTCGAGTAGGTCGAGCACTTCCCGAGCGTGCTCGGTGGGTCCGTCGTCCAGTGTCAGGGCGACCACTTTCTCGCGGGTGTCCACGCGGTCCACCAGCCGCCCGGACAGCTGGTGGGTCCGCGAGTTCATCAGGAAATAGCCGCCGACCACTACGATCAGGACGGCGGTCAGGCTGATCGCCGCCCCTGTCGTCCACCGTCGCATCTCAGCTGTATAGCAGGCGTGGGGCTGAGCGACCACTCGTTCGAGGACGGTCAGGCGGGGCGGATCTCGCGGCCGGTCGGCCGCGGATCGGCTGTCTTTTCACGACGTGCGCGTGTGCCCCGCGCGACCTCGGTGGCGAGGGCATCGAGGGGCTGAGTGAACTGTGCCAGTGGGTCCACCAGCCCGGTGAGCCATTCCCGCGCCACCGCGATTCCGGCCGGTTCCAGGGCATAGATTCGCCGGTTGCCTTCCGAGCGCACCTGTACCAGCCCGGCCTCGCGTAACACCTTGAGGTGCTGGGACACCGCGGGCTGTGAGATCGGCGCGTGCTCCCGGATACCGGAGACGAGGGTGCCGGCGGGTTGCTCACCATCGGCCACCATCTGCAGGATCGCGCGTCGCACCGGGTCGCCGAGCGCCTCGAACACTCGCTCCGGCGAAGAACGAGCCGTCAGGATCGCGGTTCTCCTTCGGGATCGACGGTATAGAACGCTGTGGTCGCTTCCGCGGCCGTTCGAGCGAGTGCCGGATCGTCGCCGTCGGCGATCGCCGCGTCGGCCCATCCGGCCGCGGCGGTGCGGACGAACAGGAGGCCTTCGGGCGTGCCCGGGAATTCCAGTGCCGCCGCCTGATCGACTCCGGCTCCGGTGTCCAGATGCAGTCCCAGACCCATCAGTGCCAGATCCCAGCCCACGCCCACGGCTCCCGGACCGAATTGCTTCCACATATCCGGGTCGACCGGTGCTTCGTGCACCAGTTCCAGAGTGGTTCCGCCGGCGGCGGGCTCGAGCCGGATTTCGAGCCAGGAAACCATGGGACCCATCTCCCAGGTCACGGCAAAACGTTCCGGTGGGTCGCATTCCTCGACCGCACCGCCCGCATTTCCTTCGAGCTGATACTTGCCGCCGACGCGCAACTCCCCGGTGATCGGCAGGAACCATCGCGGAATCCGGTCGATATCGGTGACCGCCGCCCACAGATCGTCCCGGTCGGTGGCATAGGAGCGCCGGGCGATCGCGATCCGGGTGGGGTTCCCCAGTCGTTCGCCGGTGCGCACCTCGCGGGTGACCAGCCCCGCGATGGCGGCAGGGTCGGTGAGCAAACCCATATCTTCCTCCTTGTATAAGTTTTGACTTATATTACTGCATCGTGTCCGGGGCAGCTACCGTGCGGGTGCGACCCGTATGGGACTCCGCGCGTGGGCGGGTCGAAATTCGTGTACGGCAACGATTCCGGGCCGGGCCGGCGCTGTCGGATGGGGCATCGAACCTGTTTCACCCGGCCCTTGTCGATATAGGGTGACGAGCGGACCGCGGGGTGGGATTCCGTCACGGTATTCGGTTATTCGGGGGCTCCCGCGCGGTCCGTTCCGGGGCGCCGCATCCGGATCGACAATGGATTAATTCACTACTCCGACAGTAGTGAATTACTGGTTAGCATTTGTGAAGAGCTGTAGTCCTCCGATCGGCCACGAGCCGGAGTCGCACCGAAGGAGCCAGATATGCGAGAACTGGTGCCACGCTTCGAAACGCACGACCCGATGAGTACGGCAACGCTCGACCCGGCGTCCGCATCCCGCCGGTGGGCTCCCGCCGCGCACCCGCACGGACGAGGCCGGCCTCCGGTCACGGCGCAGGTCGTGCTCGGCCGATGACCGACCACGATTCCGCGATCGGTCGCAAAATCGCCTACTACCGTGCGCGAAAGGGACTGTCCCAGCGTGATTTCGCGCCGCTGATCAAGCGATCCGAGGCGTGGGTGTCGCAAGTGGAGCGCGGTGTGCGCCCGGTCAAGGCACTCGACGTGCTCGAACGTATCGCCGACGTGCTCGATATGCCCGTCGCGGAGTTGGCGCCGACCGCGCCCACGGCCCGGGCTGAACAGATCCCTGCGGACGCCGTACCGCTGCGCCTGCTGCTGACCACTGATCACGCCCTGCGCGCAATGGTGTCCGGCGCCGGCCCCGAGCCGGACTTCGCGCGGTTCGCCCGGGACGCCGAATCCGCCTGGACGCTCACCCGGCAGGGCCGCTACGCGGAACTGCTGGACCTACTCGAGTCGCTGCTGCCCGCCCTCGTGGCGGCGGCGGTGCACGCCGACTCCGGCGCGGCCGGAGAACTGCTGGCCGTGACCTATCAGGCCTACGCGATCGCGCTGACCGATCTCCAGCAGTTCGATGCGGCCTGGGTGGCCGCCGATCGCGCGATGGCCGATGCTCAGCACGCCGCGGACCCGATTCTCATGGCAGCGGGCGCGCTGCGCCTCGCCGACGTGTTCCAGCGCTCCCATCGGCTCGACCAGGCGAAACAGACCGCCGCGTCCGCGTGCGAGGTGCTCGAGGGTTTACTCGGCCGGTCGGCGCCGCAGGCGCTGAGTGTGTACGGCGCGCTCACCCTCCAGCTCGCGATCATCGCGGCGTGCACGGAAGAGGCCGACGAAGCCTACGAGTTGATCCTGCGGGCGCGCCGGGTCGCCGGCGACCTCGGTGCGGACCGCGACGACCACCACACGGAATTCGGTCCCACCGCCGTGGACCTGTACGAAGTCGCCGCCGCGGTGGAACTCGGCGACGCCGGTACCGCCATCAGGCTGGCCGGAAAGATCGACCGGGAACGCCTGTCGCCCGCGAACCACGTCCGGTTGCTCATCGATACGGCTCGTGCCTGGGCTCAGCGCCGCAGTCCGGAGCGAGCCCTCGCCCTACTGCTGGACGCGGAGGCGCTCGCCCCCGAACGGCTCTATCGGCACAAGTCGGTCCGGTCGACGGTGGCGGATCTGCTCAGTATGGATCCGGCGACCCCCGGCCTCGGCGAATTCGCCCAGCGCATCGGTATCGACCCGGCGCTGATCCAGCCGTCCGCCGCTCGCTCCGGCCATTCCCGGACCGGATTGCGCGCCGCTCGCGGACCCCGCGCGATCTGAAGGCTCGGTCCGCGCCGCCTATCCGGCCGGGCGAGCGACGGGCCAGAATTCCTCGAGCTCGGCCGCGGCCCCGCCCGCCTGGCGGAGTCCCGATTCGTAGGCGGGGCCGAGCGCGGCATCGGCGAACAGGTCGGTGCCGAACGCGGCGATCGCGATATCGTCCGGTACCACCGAGACCTCCCGGGCGTTGCCCAGCGCGCGGTCCGCGCGGGTGCGCGGATAGATGTGCGCCAGCGGTTCCAGGATCACGATCGCGTCGTAACCGACGGCGAGGTCGGCGTTGACGGTGGAGCGCACGCCGCCGTCGATGTAGTGCCGGCCGGCGATCTCGATCGGCGGAAAGACTCCCGGGACGGCGGTACTGGAGGCCAGCGCCTGGACGAGGGTGGCCGGGCCCTCGCGGGTCCAGGCGGTCAGCGTGCCCGATCCGATATCGACGGCGGTGATCAGCAATTCGCGCTCGGGCCAGTCGGCGAATCCGACGAGGGATCCGATGCGGTCGATATGCGCGGCCGGGTCGCCGGTGTCGGCGCCCAGCGCCAGCTCGCCGACCCGTTGGAGCACCAGGTCGCGGTCCTGGTCGACGGCGCGCAGGAGTGAGGCGATCTCGAGTAGCGGCGTGTAATCGTGGCGGGCCGGTTCGCTACGCGGCGGCCGGGGGGTGAGCAGGGCGGAGAGGTCGGTTCCGGCCGCGATGATCGAACCCACGACTGCCCCGGCGGAGGTGCCGATGATGCGATCCGCCAGCGATATATCGATTCCGGCATCCCGTAATCCGAGAGCGAGGCCGCTCAGCCAGGCGATTCCGACCGGGCCACCGCCCCCCAGTACCAGTGCGATCGTGGGCTTCTCGGCCGGCCGAGCGTCAGACATGGCAAGAGGTTATCCAACGTGGGCCGGTTGTGCCCGGAACGACCGAGTGCGTGCGCACACCCAGACCATCGTGTGTGAAATGGATCACAATTCAAACTCCGGTAGCGAGCGGTACAAATTACTACGTACAGCATACGTAGTTTCTGGAACGTGGAGGTCACATGCGAATCACCGGCTCCGCTCTATCGCTCAATGTCGCCGATCCGGCCGCGTCGGCGGAATTCGTGACCGCGCACCTCGGCTTCACCGAGCAGATGGCGGCCGACGGTTTCATCTCCCTGGCCCATCCCGACTCCGGAATGAACCTCATCTACCTGCGCACCGGCCTGTCCACCTTCAAACCCGAGCGGGCCGCGGGCGCGGCTGGAGACGGGTTGCTGGTGGTATTCGTGGTGGACGAGATCGACGCCGAGTACGCGCGCCTGCGAGCGGCGGGCGCCCCGATCGTCACCCCGATCGAGACCGAGGAGTGGGGTGAACGTTACTTCCAGACAGCCGATTCGAACGGAATCATCTATCAGCTCGTGCAGTGGGTCTGAGGGCCGCCCACGCGGTCTGCGCTGTGTCGCGACCGCGAAATGCGGGCCGATGATTCCCGATTCGCCTGAGCCGCAGGTCAAATGAGTGGTACGAAAGTGGCTGGCGGGCCATGATCGACATGGGGGTCGGTGGTGGCATGAGGGGTAACGACACACGGCAGAGGTAGAGCGCGATGCTGGTGAAGGTCGACGATCGGGCGGAGCTATGCGCGGCCGAACAGGAATTCGTGACATGCCTGCGGCAGTTGCCGACCACCGGACTGGCCGTCGTGGACCTGCGGATCGGCACGCAGCGCGGAACCCGGCAGATCGGTGCGGTGATCTGGACGCCCCAGGGCGTGCTGGTGATCGAAGTGGTCGGGTTCCGGAGCAGGCAGAGCGGCGTGCTGGTGGTTTCCCAGGATCAGCAGTGGCGGGTCGGCGATCTCGCGGCCGATCTGGAACTGGAATTCGGGGTGAACCCCGTGCGGCGGCTGGAGACGGCGGTGCAGGAGGTGCGGCTGACATTCGAGCGCGCCGACTACGATCCCGGCCAGTTGTGCGGGGCGGTGGCCCTGGTTCCCATGCGGGGCGCGGTACTGCGCCCCGGGCGGGAAACGCTGCGGCCCGGACTCGACGTGGTGGTCGGGAATGCCGTCGAGTTCACCGAGCTGCGGATCTTCCTGGAGAATTTCGCGCCGGGACCGCCGCGCTGGACGCTGGGGCGGGTCTGCGCCGCGACCCGGGCGCTCATCGGCTGGGCGCCGGACCGGGCCGAACTCCTCGCTGCCGGTTTCGAGGAAAAGCTGCCGGAGCCGCCGAAGAAGCCGCGTGGGCGGCCGAGCTGGCGTCGCCCGGAAAGTGGTCGCGCCCAGGAACTCCTCGGCTGGGCCGTCCTGGGTGTCGCCGTGCTCGGCATGCTCATGGTGCTGGCCGCGATCATCGGATCCCTGCTGTCGGACGGTCCGGCCTCCGAACCCGCGGCACCCAGCAGCACCATCGCGCCGAGCATGCCCGCGCGCGGAGGTCCGGTGGAGTGCTGGCCGCTGCAACCGGACTGCTGAGCCCGGCGCGGGCCTGCCCCGGGCGCCGGCCGCACGCCGCGGAGCGGGACGCCGAGCCTACGGTTGCGTACCCCGTGCCGGGTCCGGCACGCTTCAGTTCGTACGATGTCAAAAAGCCTGTAACCATGCGGTCGGCTCGACCGCGACCGCACCGACCAGGAGGACGACCGTGGGTCACTACCAGGCGAATCTGCGCGATCTCGAGTTCAACCTCTTCGAGGTGTTCGAACTGGGCAAAATTCTCGACTCCGGCGCGTACGGCGATCTCGACACCGAAACCGCGAAGGAGATCCTGGCCGAGGTGAAACGCCTGGCCGAAGGGCCGGTCGCGGAGTCGTTCGCGGCCGCCGATCGGGACCCGGTGGAATTCGTGCCGGAGACCCATTCGATCACCGTCCCGGAACCGTTGGCCAAAACCGTGCACGCCATCCGGGAGGCCGGCTGGAACCGTCTCGGAAAACCCGAGGAAATGGGTGGTATACCCGCACCCGCGGTGTTGAACTGGGCGGTGAGTGAAATGATCACCTGCGCCAATCCGTCGGCGGTGTTCTTCGATATGGGCGGGATCATGGCCCAGGTGCTGTTCGGAATCGGCAACGAGCAGCAGAAGCATTGGGCCGCAGCCGGTTTCGAGCGACACTGGCAGGGCACCATGGTGCTCACCGAGCCGGACGCGGGCTCCGATGTCGGCGCCGGCCGGACCAAGGCGGTCCAGCAGCCCGACGGCACCTGGCATATCGAGGGCGTCAAGCGGTTCATCTCGGGCGCGGACGTCGGCGATACCGCGGAGAACGTCTTCCATCTGGTGCTGGCGCGGCCCGAGGGCGCGGGGCCGGGCACCAAGGGTCTTTCGCTGTTCTACGTACCGAAGTTCCTGTTCGACCCGCAGTCGCTGGACCTGGGTGCGCGAAACGGCGTGTACGTCACCAATGTCGAACACAAGATGGGCCTGAAATCGTCGCCGACCTGTGAGCTCACCTTCGGTGGCGAGAAGCCGGCCGTCGGATGGCTCGTCGGCGACTCCCATAATGGGATCGCCCAGATGTTCAAGGTGATCGAGAACGCGCGCATGATGGTGGGCGTCAAATCCAGCGGCACCCTGTCCACGGGATATCTGAACGCGCTCGCGTACGCGAAGGAGCGGGTGCAGGGCGCCGATCTGACCCAGATGACGGATAAGACCGCGCCCCGGGTCCCGATCACCCACCATCCGGATGTGCGCCGCAGCCTGGCGACCCAGAAGGCGTACGCCGAGGGGTTGCGCGCGGTCTACCTCTACACCGCGATCCACCAGAACGCCGATGTGGCGGAACTGGTCTCGGGTGTGGACGCCGAGACCGCGCACCGCGTAGACGATTTCCTGCTGCCGATCGTCAAGGGCGTGGGCTCCGAGCGGGCCTACCAGTACCTGACCGAATCGCTGCAGACCCTGGGTGGTTCCGGCTATCTGCAGGACTATCCGATCGAGCAGTACATCCGCGACGCCAAGATCGACTCGCTGTACGAGGGCACCACCGCCATCCAGGCGCAGGACTTCTTCTTCCGCAAGATCATCCGGGACAACGGGGCCGCGGCGGGGCACATCTTCGGTCAGATCACCCGGTTCCTGGACGAGCCCACCGGGCGGCTGGAAGCCGAGCGGGAGCTGCTGCGTGTCGCGCTCGGTGATGTCCAGGCCATGGCGGGATCGCTGACCGGGTACGCCGTGGCCGCCCAGTCCGAACCCACCGAGCTGTACAAGGTCGGGCTCGGCTCGGTGCGATTCCTGCTCGCGGTCGGTGATCTGCTGATCGGTTGGCGGCTGCTGGTCCAGGCGGAGGTCGCCACGGCGGCCCTGGCCGCGGCCGATGACCGTGATCGGCCGTTCTATACGGGCAAGGTGGGGGTCGCGCGCTTCTTCGCGAAGAATGTCCTGCCCACGCTCGGCGCCACGAAGGATGTCCTCGCCGCACTCGACACCGACATCATGGATCTGCCGGAGGAAGCGTTCTGACCTGATCACGGCCCGCGGGGGCCGCGGCCGATGGGCGGCCTCCCGGCGGCTGTGGTCAGCTGGGAGGCCGGTTCGCGCGCCCGGGTGAACCACCGCCGCCGAGGGCGGCGGCGACCGTCTGGCCGGCGATCGACACCGGCCGGGTTCCCACAGGTGATCGACACATTTTCGCAACCATGCGATCCCGCCCGCCGGGGCGGTGCCACCGATGACGCACAATGCAAGGCGTGACGGTTGAGCTGCTGATTCTTCTGGTCGTCATTGTCACGGCGTTGGCTTTCGACTTCACGAATGGTTTCCACGACACGGCCAATGCCATGGCGACCTCCATCGCCACCGGAGCATTGCGCCCCAGAGTCGCGGTCGCGTTGTCCGCGTTCCTCAATCTGGTGGGTGCGTTCCTGTCGGTGGCGGTGGCGGCGACGGTGGCCGAGGGAATCGTGCGATTGAACGAGGTATCCGGGCACGACCTGCTCATCATCGTCTACGCCGGACTGGTCGGCGGCATCCTCTGGAACCTGCTCACCTGGCTGTTCGGGCTCCCGTCCAGTTCATCGCACGCGCTGTTCGGGGGATTGATCGGCGCAACCATGGCGTCGCTCGGATGGAGCGGCGTGGTGTGGATCTCCGACGACGGCGGGGTGATCAACAAGATCGTGATCCCGGCTCTGCTGGCGCCGATCGTCGCCGGTCTGGTGGCCACCATCGGGACCTGGTCGGTGTACCGGATCACCCGGGGCGCCGATCCGGACAAGGTGACCACCGGGTTCCGGTGGGGGCAGGTCGGCTCGGCGTCGCTGGTATCGCTGGCGCACGGCACCAATGACGCTCAGAAGACGATGGGTGTCATCTTCCTGGCCCTGGTCGCCTACGGTGAGCTCGGCCCGGACTCGTCGATGCCGCTGTGGGTGATGGCCGCGTGCGCCTGCGCGATCGCCGCCGGGACCTATCTCGGTGGCTGGCGGATCATCCGCACGCTCGGCAAGAGACTGGTCGACATCGATTCGCCGCAGGGCCTGGCGGCGGAATCGTCCTCGGCGGCGATCATTCTGACCTCCGCGCATTTCGGGCTGCCGCTGTCGACGACCCAGACGGTCACCGGCGCGATCCTGGGCTCCGGCCTCGGCAGGGGCGCGGAGGTGCGCTGGGGAGTCATGGGGCGGATGGTCGTGGCCTGGCTGCTGACCCTGCCTGCCGCCGGGATCGTCGGCGCAGTCTGCTGGGTGATCGCGTACTACATCGGCGGGCTGGCGGGAGTGCTGGTGGTCTTCGCGCTGCTCATCGCGCTGGCGACCCTGATCTATCGGCGTTCGCTGCAGGACAAGGTGTCCAGCGGTAATGTCAACGATCCCCCCGCGGCCGATCCCGGGGCGGCCCATATCCAGCCCGTGCAGCAGCCGCCGGTCGCAGGGTCCACGTCCGAGGAGGCATGATGCGATACCTCCGCCTTCGCTGCGGCCTCCGCGGGCCGCATGTGCCGAGTTCGTTGGAGGCTTCATGATGCGGTACCTCCGCCTTCGCTGCGGCCTCCGCGGGCCGCATGTGCCGAGTTCGTTGGAGGCTTCATGATGCGGTACCTCCGCCTTCGCTGCGGCCTCCGCGGGCCGCATGTGCCGAGTTCGTTGGAGGCTTCATGATGCGGTACCTCCGCCTTCGCTGCGGCCTCCGCGGGCCGCATGTACCGAGTTCGATGGAGGCTCCATGGTCACGGTTCTGACGAATCTGAGATCACTCGGGCAGGTGACGCTGGCGGCACTGGTCCTGGGGGCCGGCCTGCCGATGGTGTTCGCATTCGGTGTGCGGTTGTGGTCGCTCTCGGAGACGGTGGCCCCGGATGGTTCGGTAAGGCGGCGCGCGGTGGCCCGGGTCGGCGCCTACACCTGCCTGTTCGCCGTGGTTGCCGTGGTGATCGCCGGGGTGCTGTTCGTGGCCAAGGCGTTCCTCGCGCACCGGTTCGGGATCCATCTGTTCGGGCAGGCCTGAGATGGCCACCGGAAGTGGGCTGCCACCGGAACGGTCGGGTCTGCTGACCCGGGTGCTCGCGTGGTTGCGGGCCGGATATCCCCAGGGAGTGCCGCAGTCGGACTATGTGGCGCTGTTCGCTGTGCTGCACCGGGATCTGACCGAGTACGAGGTGGTGCTGGTAGCCGAAGAGCTGGTGTACGACCGTGGTGACGGGGAGATCACCCACGACGAGGTCGAAGCCGCCGTCAGCCGCTACGCCCGCGAACAGGCCGGTCCGGAGGACATCGCCAGGGTGGCGTCACATCTGGCCGCCGGCGGCTGGCCGCTGGCCTCGCCGTTGGCCGAGATCGCGCAGTCGGACGAGGACCGCTGACGGTGCCCCATGTCCTCCGCTCGATCGTCGAATGGCTGCGCCGCGGGTACCCCGAGGGCGTCCCGGAATCCGATTACATCCCCTTGGTCGCCCTGTTGCGGCGTCGGCTCACCGATCAGGAGGTCCGGCATATCGCGGCCGAGGTGCTGAACTCGCCGATCCGGTCGGTCAGCCCGACCGATATCGAGGTGATGATCCTCGGGATCACCGACGAGATGCCGTCCGAGGTCGATCTGCGGCGGGTGCTGTCGCATATGGATCCACCGAGTTGGCCCATGGAATCGGACTGACTCCGCCCTCTGTGCAATTCTTGCTAACCCTGATATCGCATCGTGCGAACGCCCCCTAAACTGGACGCATGGCCAAGACTTATGTCGGCGCCCGGCTGCGGCAATTACGTACCGAACGCGGGCTGAGCCAGGTGGCGCTGGCCCAGCAACTGGAGATATCGGCCAGCTACCTCAACCAGATCGAGCACGATGTCAGACCGCTCACCGTGCCGGTACTGCTGCGGATCAGTGAGGTATTCGGGGTCGAAGCGACCTTCTTCTCCCCGCAGGACGACACCCGGCTCATCGCTGAACTGCAAGAAGTGGTGATGGACCAGGAGCTGGCCATCGAAGCCGACGCCCGGGAGATCGCGGAGATGGTGTCGGCGCATCCGAGCATGGCCCGGGCTCTGGTCAATATGCACAACCGCTACCGCAACACCAGTGCCCAGCTGGCCGCGGCCACCGAGGACCGGTTCGCCGACGGCGCGGGCAGCGCCACGATCAGCAAACCGCACGAGGAAGTGCGCGACTACTTCTACCAGCGCCAGAACTACATCCACGAACTCGATACCGCCGCCGAAGAGCTGGCCAACCGGATCCGCTTCCACAACGGCGACGCGCACAGCGAGATCCCGAAGGTGCTGCGCACTCACGGTGTGCGGATCGTGGAACGGATCGATCTCGGTGAGGGCGTCCTGCACCGGTACGACCCCGAACACCAGGTGCTCGAGATCGCGCCACATCTGTCCGGCGGGCAACGGTTGTTCAAATTGGCCGCCGAACTGGCCTATTTCGAATGCGACCGGCTACTGGACAAACTGGTGGAGGAAGGGAACTTCTCCGGCCCGGACGCGCGCAAGCTCGCCATGCTGGGCCTGTCCAATTACTTCGCCGCCGCCACCGTGCTGCCCTACACCTACTTCCACGAGGTGGCCGAGGATTTCCGGTACGACATCGAGCGGTTGTCGGCGTTCTTCGCCCAGAGCTACGAGACCATCTGCCATCGTCTGTCCACGCTGCAGCGGCCCGAACTGCGCGGGGTGCCGTTCTCGTTCGTCCGGGTCGACCGGGCCGGGAATATGTCGAAACGGCAATCCGCCACCGGGTTCCATTTCTCCTCCAGCGGCGGCACCTGCCCGCTGTGGAACGTATACGAGACATTCGCGTATCCAGGGAAGATCATGACGCAGATCGCCCAGATGCCGGACGGCCGGAAATACCTGTGGGTGGCCCGCACTGTCGAACGCCGGGCGACCCGGTTCGGGCAGCCGAGCAAAACGTTCGCGATCGGACTGGGCTGTGAGATCCGGCACGCGGCGCGGGTGGTGTACGCGGACGGGATAGATCTGGGGGAGGCCAACGCGACTCCGATCGGCGCGGGCTGCCGGGTGTGCGATCGTGCCAATTGTCCGCAGCGCGCCTTCCCGCCGCTCGGGAAAACCCTGGATATCAGCGAACACCGGAGTTCGGTATCGCCGTATGTCCTGAAATGAGTTCCGCGGCACTGGTTTCTGGCGTAGGCGGGTTCACCGGTCTGTATCCGGTTTTTCGAGTTCGGTGATCACCACGGTGGGCGCCAGGTGGCCACGCAGTCGTCGATCGATCTCCCCGGCGACCGGGATGACCACCGAGGCGGCCGAGGTCGCGACCGCGTCGACCAGTATCGCCGGCCAATCCGGGGCGTTCGTGGTGGCGAGGGCCGCGATGACCGCGGCGGCTACGGGATCGCCCGCGCCCGTGGGGTTTCCGGTCAAGGGTTCGGGCAGCCGTGCCTCCCACGAACCGTCCGGGGTGACCGCCACCATTCCCCGCGGTCCCCGGGTGATGATCACGGCGCCCACTCCGCGATCCACCAGCGGCCGGGTCGCGGTGACCAGAGCCTCCGGGGTTTCGGGACGGCAGTGGGTGAGCGATTCGAATTCGTCGAGACTGGGCAGCAGCACCACCCCCGGTACCCGGGCGGCCATCCGCAGCGCCGGTCCGTGCAGGTCGCAGACCGTGGGCACTTTCGCGGCCAGGGCGGCATGGGCGATCCGGGCCGGTAGCCCCGGATCGATGCCGTCGGGTAGTGATCCGGCGATCACCAGGCCGGAAATATGCGCCAGCATGCCCGATACCCGCACCTCGAGTTGTTCGGAAGCGTGCGGATTGGAAATGCGCGCGCCGGGTTCCCGCAGGGCGGTCGCGGTGCCGGTCTCGGATTCGCTGATCACCACCGTGCGCCGCACCCACGGCAGCGCGTGGACGAAATCCACCGGCATCTCCGCCTCCGCGGCCGCGGCGAAGGCGTGATCGGCGAACCCGGTGGCGCGGGCGTAGCGACCCAGCTGATTCAGCACCCGGGTGACATTGATGCCCTTGCCGCCGAGACGCTGCTCGACCGAGCGAACTCGATGCGTTCGGCCGCGGCTGAAATTCTCCACGCGGTATGTCACATCGTAGGCGGGATTCATTGTCACGGTGAGGATCACGAGAACCACTGTCCACGAGTGGCGGCGCGGCGCAAGATCGGGCGGCTGGTTCGCGGGGGTGATTTCGGTCGCCACACGAGCGGCGCCGGCCGCGGATGTGTCGCGCTCAGATGGCCGCCTCCGCCGGGAACGGGACCGTGATCCGGCCGAGCCGCCCGTTGCGCGCAGCCACCATTTCCGCGGTCACCGCGAGCGCTGTCTCGGTGGCGGTGGCCGCGCCGATATCCATTCCGGCCGGGGAATGCAGACGAGCCAGTTGCGCCTCGGCGAACCCGCTGGCGCGGAGATCGTCGAGGCGCCGGGCGCTGGAGACGAGTGAGCCGACCGCGCCGATATAGCCCATCTCGGGTAGTCGCAGCGCCACCGTGAGCAGCGGGATCTCGAACTGCGGATCGTGGGAGGCCAGCACGATCCCGGTGGAGGCATCGATCTCTCCCTCGGAGACCAGCACGTTCAGATAGCGGTGCGGCCAATCGCACACCACCTCGGCGCCGGGGAAGGATTCCGGCACCGCGAACGTGGGCCGCGGATCGCAGATGGCGACCCGGTAACCCAGCAGCTGGGCCTGCGCCGAGAGCGCCCCGGTGACGGTATTCGCGCCGAAAACGACGAGCAGCGGGGGCGGGGCGAAGGACGCGACGAAGATATCGGATTGCGGTAGCGACACCAATTCGGTCGCGTGCCGCTTATCGGTGATCAGATGCTGTCCGATCATTCCCGGTTCCGGATTCCATACGACCGTGAAAACAGTTACCCGCCGGTGCGCGGCGATTTCGGCGGCGATGGTCGGGAATTCCGGGAAATGCCCACGGGAGAACGGCTCGGTGAACACATCGATGATGCCGCCCTCGTCGGATCTGTCGCCGCCGGGCACGGTGAGCCGGTGCAGTGCGCGTTGCCCGGTCCGGGCCGATTGCACAGTCGACTCGTAGACGGTGTCCTCTATGCCGGTCGACGCCATGGTCCCGTAGATCATTCCGTCGGGGTCCACGAGTATGGCCGTCCCCACCGGAATATCTACTGGTCCCCCCGTGCGCACGATGGTGGCCAGCCCGCCGGTCCGGCCCGAACCCCACACCTGCAGCAGGTCGTCGACGATGTCGCGCATCAACAGCTCCGATCCCACCGTGCGACGGAGGGCAGGCGCTCACCATCGGCACCCGTCACCGATGACCGCGCACGTGACGGCCACACTAGCGCTGTTCTATGTGAATTTGGCACGCCTGCGAAAATCTCGTCGGACGAGTACATGAATGATCGGCCAAGAGTTGTGTGCCGACACAGTCCCCTTCTGGGCATATTGTGAAATTCTGCGGCTTCACCAGCGGCTTGTTCTCCCCGGCGGCGGGAAGAGAGGCAAGGGGGACTCCACGCGGACGTGTGGGGCGGGCCTTGTTCGGCCGACCCCGTGACCCGACCCCACCGTGTGCACCTCGGAGATCGCCGAGACGATTTCCCGCCGCGCACGGCGGCCTCGTGCACGGCACCCCGGACCCGGCCCGTGACCCCGCGGTCCCCCGATCCAGCCCGACGGTCCGCACCCCCACCCTCGCGGGCAAGCCCACGCCCCACCTCCGCGAGCCTCAGTCCTCAGTCCTCAGTCCTCAGTCCTCAGTCCTCAGTCCTCAGTCCTCAGCTCTCAGTCCCGGGCCACTGCCCCCCAGGTGCTGCCCAGCGACCACAGTCATGCGGCTCACATCTGATGGCGTGTGACCTCAGTTATGAAGGTGCTCACAAGCATGAAGTCGGGTCACGCATACACGCCCGCCCGGCCCCCACCGAAAACAGTACGAGCGTTACGCTAAAACCCCATGTCAGGGCTACTCGTGAGTAGAATTAACGGTGGCTATGTGCTGGCAACTTTTGCAGGCTTAACAAACGTGTTGCCGATCCTAGCTGAGATTCACAGAAGCAACAGGTAGACGACGTTTTCTCCGTATGTCATGGTGTGGAAGTACACCCACTGGGCATTGCAAGCCTGCAAATCGTCGTCCCAGCAGTGCGACGCGGAAACGCCTCGTCGACGCGGACCGACGGACCGACCGAACAAGGAAGTGGAGTCGCAAGATGTCGACCACCGGCACCCCGAAGACCGCCGAGGAAATCCAGCAGGATTGGGACACCAACCCGCGCTGGAAGGGCGTCACCCGCAACTACACCGCCGAGCAGGTTACGAAGCTGCAGGGCACCGTTGTCGAAGAGCAGACCCTCGCGCGGCGTGGCTCGGAGATCCTCTGGGATCTGGTGAACAACGAGGACTACATCAACTCGCTGGGCGCCCTCACCGGCAATATGGCGGTGCAGCAGGTCCGCGCCGGCCTCAAAGCCATCTACCTGTCGGGCTGGCAGGTCGCCGGTGACGCGAACCTCTCCGGTCACACCTACCCCGACCAGAGCCTCTACCCGGCCAACTCGGTGCCCGCCGTGGTCCGCCGCATCAACAACGCGCTGCTGCGCGCCGACGAGATCGCCAAGGTCGAAGGCGACACCTCGATCGAGAACTGGCTGGCCCCGATCGTCGCCGACGCCGAAGCCGGCTTCGGTGGCGCGCTGAACGCCTACGAACTGCAGAAGGCCATGATCGCCGCCGGCGCCGCCGGTGTGCACTGGGAAGATCAGCTGGCCTCGGAGAAGAAGTGCGGCCACCTCGGTGGCAAGGTGCTCATCCCCACCCAGCAGCACATCCGCACCCTGACCTCCGCGCGCCTGGCCTCCGACGTCGCCGAGGTCCCCTCGGTGATCATCGCCCGCACCGACGCCGAAGCCGCCACCCTCATCACCTCCGATGTGGACGAGCGCGACCGTGAGTTCCTCGACGGCACCCGTACCGCCGAAGGCTTCTTCGGTGTGAAGAACGGCATCGAGCCCTGCATCGCGCGTGCCAAGGCCTACGCTCCGTACGCCGACCTCATCTGGATGGAAACCGGCGTGCCGGACCTCGAGGTCGCCCGCAAGTTCGCCGAGTCGGTCCGCAGCGAGTTCCCGGACCAGCTGCTGGCCTACAACTGCTCGCCGTCCTTCAACTGGAAGGCGCACCTGGACGACGCCACCATCGCGAAGTTCCAGCGTGAACTCGGCGCCATGGGCTTCAAGTTCCA